>CP129480.1:0-2400000 GCA_030583885.1 Anaerolineales bacterium
GGATGGATGTGCGCGAACTCGCGTCCGCGAGCGATGGATTCAGGGTGAGATAGAGGCAGGTCTTCGTCAAGCCAGATTGCCCGCGCCCCAGGCACGGAGATGACCGTCGGGCGGTTGGTCACATTCGGGAGGGAATATGCCAGCCGAAACAGTTCCGCATTTACTTCTGGCACAGGTTGTATACCAATCTGGGAATGCGGCATATTCTTGTTTGTCGGTGGACGCGTCCGCCTGCGTTGGGGAAGAGGGTTGTGTTCCATGATTTTTGATCCTTTCTAAGCGACTAAGGTTTTTGTAGTATTTCGGATTCCAGTGATTAACAGACGTTATGTACTTGCCGCTTTCAACCTCGCTCTGCATCTCGTCCGCGTTTAGCCCGACTTGCAGGGCGGCAAGAGGCAGGGCATCTCATTTGCTGATATCCTGTCTCTTGCCGTAGAACTTAAAGTTGGCTTTAGAATGCCAAGCTCAAGGCCCAGGGTTGGGGAATGGCAACGAACATCAGCGTGCAGCCCAACATGCAGAAATCTTTCATGAAGAAGGTCATGTCCATTTGGCGCTGCATGGGGTCTTGAATCGTCCAGAAGTTGTGCATGATGGATGCAACCGGGATGATAAACAGCACGATCAGGGCAATACCGACCAGCGGGTAAAGACCCAGCAGCAGGCTCAAGCCGCCCAGGATGATCATTGCGCCGCTGCCGCGCACGGCAAGCCCGGGAAACGGCACGCCTTTGGATTGTGTCCAGGGAATCATGGCTTGCGCCTGGGCAAAATGGGCGTAACCGCCAAAGATCCAGTAAACGCCTGTGATGATCCGTCCAATCAGAAATACGATTTCCATTTTCGTTCTCTCCTTTGAGTCTGTGTTTTTAAAGTTTTACAGTAAGCGCAGTGGTCATGAGATGGGTAAATTATTCCTTATGTCGCTGCCTCCAATTTGCCATGATTATTTTTTGAGTTCGTTCTCGATTTGCTGTAACGCTTGCAGGAAGGCCTCATACGGCTGGGCGCCGACGATGGCGTAACGGTCGTTCAAAACATAAGTCGGCACGCCGGTCACGCCGATCTGAGACGCCTGGTTCACTTCCGACTGGACGGCGGCGGTGTATGTTCCCGCTCCCACCAGCCTTTGCATCTCTTCCGCGTCCAGCCCGGCTTCTTCGGCGGCGGCGCGCAGGACTTCCCATTTGCCGATGTCCTGTCCCCGGCCGTAGAACTTGTCGAAAACGATGCGGTGGAACTCAAGCCCATTTCCGCGCTGGAGGGCGTATTCCGTGGCTTCGTGCGCCAGCCGCGTGTTCGGGATATGGGTTGGGAAGACCATCTCCAGCCCGGCGGCGTTTGCCATTTGCTTCAAACGCGCGTTGGATTGGGCGGCGCGGGCTTTCACATATTCAGGCAGTTCCATGCCCTCCGGCGGCGTATCGGGGCGCAAATAAAACGGGCGCCACTCGACCTGCGCGTTGTGCTTTTCAATTAGCGTTGCGACCACACCCTGGCCGACATAACACCACGGTCAGACGTAGTCGGAAAAAATTGTGAGTTTGATTTGATCCATTTTTCTTTCCTTTACTTTTTACGATTTGGGGCGCAAAATCACCATCGGAATTTCGCGCTGAGTGCGCTTCTGGTAGCCTTCAAAGGCGGGGGCTTTCTCAACCAGTTGCGCCCACAACCGTTCTTTCTCCTCCGAATCCGCCTGTTTTGTTGTCACCAAACTCATAACGCCGCCAATTTCGATTGTTGCTTGCGGGCTGTTTTTCAGATTGAGCCACCAAGCCGGGGGCATTTCCCCTCCGTTGTTGGAGGCAGTAATAATGTAGTTGGGACTCTCACTGAGGTACATTACCGGCACAGTATGTTTCTTCCCAGTCTTACGTCCAGTGGTGGTAAGCAGAAGCACCGGCATTGCTCCAAGACGACCGCCCACTTTTCCGCCGGTTCGACGGTACAGAAAAACGTAGATCGTCATAACCAATCTCATCAGCCATTTGCCAAACATGCAATTCCTCTATTCTTTCAAGTCAGGCGCTTTGTAGATGCGCGTCAAAAAACGCCAGGGTGCGCTTCCAGGCATCAGCGGCGGCTTCGGCGTTGTAGGCGGGACCCGTTTCATTGAAAAAGGAGTGGCGTACATTCGGATAGATTTTGATGTCGCGGGCCACCTGATGCGCTTCGAGCCGCTCTTCCAACTGGCGGGCAGCGCTGGCGGTGAAATCCTTTTCAGGGTAACTACCGACAATCGGACAGGATCCAGCCAGGGCGTCGAGCGGACGCGGGTTTGTCCATAAAAGACCGAGGCGGCGCGCAGATCTTTATCCACGCAAGCCAGTTGCAGGGCGTAACTTCCGCCCATGCAGAAACCGATCGCGCCCACGCGCTTCGCTTGGACCTCGGGCCGGTTTCGTAAAACATCCAGTGCGGCGCGCAACTCGCCGACCACGCCGTTGCTCAGCGGGCGGACGAGGATGCCGTGGAAGATGCGCGTCATGCAGGCGACGCGGCTGCCGGCGCTGAATAAATCCACTGCCAGCGCGGCGTAGCCTTCATTGGCGAAACGCCGGGCAATATCGCGGATATTTTCGTTCAGCCCAAAGATTTCGTGGATGACAACCACGCCGGGGAAAGGACCTGCGCCTGCGGGCTTCGCCAGGTAGGCGTCCAGGGTTCCGCCTTGCGGGCGGGGAACCGTCAGGGTTTCAGTGAGCGGGTCAATGTTCATTTCAATATGTCCACGATCTCCTGCACAGTGGCGGCTTGCAGACTTTCGGCATACCAGGTTTCCATCTCGATCTTCAGACCAGTGTAGATGTGAGCGAGGCGGGTCTTGCGTTTTTCTTTGCTCAGGCTGGCATCCTGTTGAATGGCTTGTGTCTCTGGATGTTCTTCTTTCCAGCGTTTGATGCGCTCATTGGCGGCTTTGGGGCGCTCGACCCACGTCCCGATCAGTTGAAAGGCTTCATCCAGAACGGCGAAGACGGGGATGGCGGCGATGCCGCCTGCGGCGAACCAGGCTTGCAGCTCGGGCCAGCGTGAGCGAATGAAGACGCGCGTTTCCATGGCGGGAGCTGCCTCCGTCAGGCGCGCCAGGATCGGCAGATTCATCAGGCAATCGGTGCACCAATCCTCGGTCATCACCAGAACGCGGAGGGGGCGCTGAAGCGCGGCCGCGGCCGCGCGTTCCTCTTCGCTGAGTTGGACGGTCTCAAGGCGGCGCATCATTATGTCTTGATCTACACTCATCTGCGCAACGAAATCAGGCAGGGTAAGACCCTGCTTCCAGCGTGAGGCATTCATGGGCAGCGCAGTTCGAGGAGAAGAGGCAGGTTGGTCTGTCATAAGCAGTCAATCCGCGCTGGCAAGATCAACCGCCGAATTCGACTGCGCGGCGTCCGGCTCGCCTCCTTCAGAGGCGGCGCCGCGGCGCGCGAAGTCGGTCAATTTGCGCCGCGGGGCGAAGAAGATGGCGACCAGTCCCAACAGGGCGGCAATGAAGGCAATGGTGAAGACCAGATTGATGGAATTTGCCATTGCCAGGCGCGCGCTTTCCGCGATCGCCAGTTGCGAGCCGGGAGCGGGATTGAGCAGTTGTTGAATGATGCTCACGTCCTGCCCTGCCGCGCGCAGGTCAGAGGTCAGGCGAAGAGCGAGCGCCGCGCCCATCACGCTTACGCCGAGCGTCCCGCCGATCGTGCGGCTGAACTGAACCGTGGCGGTGGCCGCGCCGAGGTGACGGCGTTCCACACTGGACTGGACGGCAATCAGGAGGGACGGGATCGAAAATCCCATACCGATGCCCATCAGGGCGACGAAGACCATCAACAGGGTTTGGCTGACGGTGACGCTCGCTTGCGACATGAGGAAGGTCCCCAGACTAAGCGACGTCATGCCAATCAATCCCAGCCTCCAATAACCGACTTTCAACATCAGGCGCGCGCCAATGATGCTTGCCGTCACCCAGCCGAGGAGCATGGGGGTGATCGTAACGCCGGCCTGCGTAGCGCTGGTTCCCAATACAGATTGCACAAACAATGGGATAAAGGATGTGCTGCCGAACATCGCCCAGCCTGCCAGCAGGCCGTGTACCACCGCAACCGAGAACAGGCGGTCGCGGAAGAGATTCAGCGGCAGAAGCGGATCCACGGCGCGGCGTTCCACCCATAGCAGAACCGCGAAGAGAACCACCGCCAGACTGATCAGTGCCCAACTGCCCGGCGTTCCCAACTCCATGAGTCCGAAGAGAAGCGCAACCACGCCGGCCGTCAAAAGACCCGCGCCGGCGTAATCCACCACAGGGGTTTCGTGATGTTGAACCTGGTCTCGCCAGGCGAGCGCCACCAGCGTTGCGGCAAGTAAACCGGGGATGACGTTGACGTAAAAAACCCAGCGCCAGGACAGTTGGTCCACCAGGAAACCGCCCAACAGCGGACCGATAATGGACGACACGCCCCACACGCCGGAGAATAATCCCTGCATGCGGGCGCGCTGCTGCAGCGAGAACATCTCGCCGATCATGATGAACGCCAGCGGCTGGATGCCGCCCGCGCCCAATCCCTGAATGGCGCGGAAGATGATGAGCTGGGTCATGTTGTTTGCCAGCCCGCTCAATGCCGAACCAAGCAGAAACAGTCCCATGGCGAAGAGGTACAGGCGGCGGCGCCCGAACAGGTCGGACAACTTGCCGTAGAGCGGGACGGTGGCGGTCGAAGCCAGCATGAACGCCGCGAAGACCCACGAGTAATGTTCCAGCCCGCCCAACTGCCCAATGATGGTAGGCATGGCGGTTGCGATGACGGTCGATTCCATCGAAGCCATGAACAGGCTGAGCATAACACCCAGCGTGACGATGATGATGCGCTTGCGTGACATATTATTCGACTTGCGCTTCCTTTTCCTGGATTTCTCGAATCTGTTTGCGGACCTCGGGCATGATCTCGTTCAAAAAGACCTTGATCTGCGCCTCTTCATCTCCCGCCACAGGCCAGAAGATGAAGGCGTCGTGCCGGTATTCGAGATGGTAGCGGACGAGGGTTTCGACCCACTCGGCAGGCGTTCCCAACACCAAGCCTGGACGATTGAATTGATAACTCTCGCCCGCGCGCAGTTTGATTGCGCCAAACAAATTGTAGCCGCGCCGCACTTCGGACGGATTGCGACCGGCCTGCGCGGCGCCTTCGTCCAGCAGGGTGTTGACTTCGGGCAGTTGCTGGGGCGGCACATAAATCGTGCCAACCAGCCAGCCGTCAGCCATGCGTCCCGTGAGGCGCAACATACGCGGGCCACCGGCCCCAAACCATAACGGAATGGGATGTGCGGGAGCTGGGCCGGGAACGAGTTCGCCCACCTTGTAAAACCCGCCAGAATACGAGAAGCGCCCGCCGGCGTGATCCCACATGCCGCGCACGATTTCGGCGTACTCTTTGAAAGCCTGATAGCGCTGACCGGGCGTTTGTCCGACCGTGCCTCCCCAGGTTTGCATCCCTTCAATATAGCCGCCCGCGCCCAGCCCAAGTTCGAGGCGCCCCTTGGTGATTAAGTCCAGCGTAGCGGCCATTTTTGCCATCATCGCCGGCGGGCGCAAGGGAGTGTTCATGACGTTGGTGGCGATATGCACGCGTTCGGTGCGGGCCGCAAGAGCAGTGAGAAGGGTCCACGTGTCCAGGAAGTCCGCGTTGTAGGGGTGATCCTGAATCGTGACCAGTTCCACATCGCTTTCATCCGCCAGGCGGGCGCGCTGCAGGGCGGCCTCAAGGTTGGCGGTGGAGGGGTCAATATTGACGCCAAAAACAGGGGGTTGAGTAAAAGGCATGGTCGAGAAAGAGGCGGGTTAGTGACTGTGACCTTCGTGGCTGTGGGAATGTCCGTGGTGATCTTCGGGCAGGTACTGATGCGGATCCTTCTCGAAGGATTTCTGACAGCCAGCCGAACAGAAATAATAGGTCTCGCCGGCGTGTTCGCTCTTGTATTGCGCAGTTTCGATTTCGACTTCCATCTTGCAAACGGGATCAATGGCAGTAGTCATGGGTTTCTCCTTTTGAAAAACAAGATCGTCCATTTCGGACGCGGGATAACATTCGCCCGTCAGAGGGTCGCAGTAACCGCCGGCGGCGGCGTTGCCGCCGAGTCCAATCAGCGTGACGGGTTTTATGGACGGTTGGTTTACAGCGTGATCAGGATTGGGCGATGCCATGCTAGTAACCAAGCCTTTCCTTCACGAGGATCATGGTCGTTCGATCTGGCAGAACCTCGCGGTGGACGACCAACAGTTTATTGACGCTGCTGTGCATCCCGAGTGTCTGCATCAGGCGCGCATCCTCCAGCGGGAGGGCATATTCGTACACGCGTCGAAAACCATCTTCCAGCGTGCGCACAATTTTTTGAGCGCCAACCACCCAGATGACGCGCGCGGCGGAAGCGGCGTAAGGCGCCAATTGACTGCCTGAGTTGGAGGCAATGATGACGCTTCCGTCCTCCGTCACAGCATGAACGCTGCCGACGATGTACTCGGGAACCGCGCCCATCTTGACCATCTCACGGTTCTGTGTGGCGCGATCCATCTTGGCGAGTCGGGCCCGCACGGAATTGTAGCGATCCGAATTGTCAATCATTTCAGTGACGCCCAATTCTTTCAGTGTGGTGGAAAGGGCAAGAAATACCTCGGCGCCTTCGGGCAGCAATTCGAACAGCGTTTTGCGGGCCTCTTCCCCGTTTGCCGCGAGGATTGTGCGAATGCCATGCGCCTCCAGCGCCAGGGCAGAGCGATTGATTTGTTCATCGCTTGCCAGCCGCGCGAATTCCTCATTTGGAACGAGTTTGACGCCTTCAACTTCGGGGTTCATTGGAACAACTCCCAACGCCCGTATGCAATGTTCATCTTGACTCTCCTCATCCAGCGTGGTAAGATACTTGTGTCGCTTAAGTAACAATTGTCGCTTATTAAACATGTATTGCATAGTTTAGTCAATCACCAAAAGATGATTTTTGTTGGATAAGCGACAAAGGAGAAAAAATGTTGATCAACGCTCCGCCTGAAGAAAAACTCGATCCGCGCGTCAAACGCACCCGCCGTCTGCTGGAAGAGGCATTTTCGGAACTTATCCGCGAGAAGGATTTTCAATCCGTCTCGATTCAAGATATTGCCGTCCGCGCCGGAATCAACCGCGCCACGTTCTACGCGCATTTTCCCGATAAATATGCCCTGCTTGAGCATCAAATCCGCCAGGAGTTTCGGGCGGAAATCGAAAAGCGCACGTTGAACGCCTGCCATTTCAGTGAAGATAATTTACGCGCGCTGATCCTGACCGTGTGTGAATTCATCGGAGAAGCCAACAGCCATTGCAAATCGCCGCGCGGCCAGTTTGGTCAGCTCATGGAGACGCAGATCAAAGAACAGACCAAGGGTCTGTTGATGACATGGCTTGAACAAATCGGGTCGAATCCCTCTCCAGTGATCGCGGCCACTGCCGCCAGTTGGGCGATCTACGGGTTGGCACAGTACTGGAATGAACAGAAAGACCACGACTCTCTGGGCGAGTACATTGAAAAGATAATGCCGCTGGCAGAAGTAAATTTGCAGTTTAGCCGCGCTTGATTTTCGTACAAAAGCAGAAACAAATTGCGCTTTTCCTTTTCAAGATTGGCATCTCTTTGTCAAGGTCCAGGTGGGGGTATCTGAAAAAATTTCAAAGGGTTCTGACTGTGGTATTTTCCTTGCGAAACTATCACAATCGCGAAGATCTGTCCCAGATAATGTAGAGATCGCGGGTGCTCTCGTCATCAGTCAAAAAACCGTGCGCAATCACGTCTCGAATATCTTCAACAAATTACAAGTGGCAGATCGCGCACAGACCATCATTCGTGCAAGGGATGCAAGATTGGGGTAAGAAAATGTTAGTCATGATTTTTCCAACCTAATGCAATGAACTATTAATCAAAATACCACCCCTCAAACGGAGAGGAGCGGTATTGTTCATTGGATCTTGGCCATCAAATTGATGGCGTACCAAAATTCAAGACGATCTGAATCTATAATTTCAAATAACCTTTATATTTTCGCAGATTATCTTATCATTTTCCACCGGGCTGTGTAATTATCCTGATGGATGTTCTGTTCCATTAAAATGTTCGGTCTCTTGTAACTTGAGAGTGGATTCAGGGGCAAGTTTCGCAAGTTCGCCCAATCAGTCAAGAATTTTTCTCGCATAACTTTGGACTCATGGCGAAATTCTCACATAACTTGAGACTCGATATTTTGGGTTTGAAATCCAGATATCTACAAGCGTTGCTCCATAAAGAGCGAAGACTTTATGTGATCTTCGCTCTTTTAGTCCCAAGTTACGAGAGACTGAAACTCACCGCATTGGTAAGGAATCCCAAGTTATGCGAGAATCCGAGTCCAGTCCCAAGATACAAAAGACTCTACACAAGGCAGACAACGATCATATCACTGCCCCGGCCAGCCGATCTGCCCCTGCCCTTCACGCACTGCCCAATAGATGACTCCACCCCAATTCCAGGAACGCTGATATTGAGGATTGCTGATACTGCCGGCACCATCCATGCGTCGCAGGGTCAGGTTGGTATCCCAGTAGGCGTCCGGCGTACCATCATTGTTGATATCCGCCATTCTCACGGCAGGTAGATTTGCCACAGCAGATGGGGGAATCTCTCCACCGCTAGAATGATTCTTCCATTCATAGCCTGTGATGCCGCGATGCCCGGTTCCGCCACCGCAGTTGTAATTACCGTTGCCATTCGGACCGGCAAGGCAGCCTTCGATGGCTTCATACTCCTGATAACGCAACTCCCAGAACAACTTGTAGGGGGCGCGTCCATTGCCAACGAATAAAGGCATGTCCCCGGGGAGTTCATCCAGTCCACTGACACTGCCTGCGAGCGTGGAAGCTCCCACTGCCGGATGGGAAGGCACTTCCCATTGAATTGTTTGGCTTGCGCCATTGGATAACATCAGATCTCCAATCAGAGGCAGAGTCACAAACATGGGGCCCGCCGGTCGCAAGGTCAGGATCAGGCGTAGATTTTGCCAGTCGCCCACCTGTGGATGACTGGGCGATCCGCCGCCATTGGGAATATAGTTCACGCCACCTGATCCGGAGGATTCAGGCATACCGCCATTGCGGACAACGGTAGGCCAGCGAACAAGAGTCGCAGGATAAGGGCGCACGTCCAGATAGATCTCGGGAAACGTGACACGCGCACTTACGTTCCAGCCGTTGTTGGTACAGGTGATACCGCCAGCCGTTACAGAGAACGATGTACAGGGATGTTGAGGCGGTGTGGTATTGGGCAGTTCACAAGGCATGACTGCCGGCTGCTCGATGATATGCAGGACCTGCCCGGTGCAGTTATCCACCCGGATGGGAAACACCTTGCAGGAACTGCTTTCCGCGTAATATTCAACCACCTGAAATGCTAGATGATTGCCGGGTGTGCAAGCGCCACCGCCATTGTTGTTATTGTTATTTCCACCGCCTTCCTCGCCGCCTCCTTCATTTCCGCCACTTGTGGTGCAGATGATGCTTCCATCCGGTTGAAAGGAACAGGATGGGGCAGACTGTGCCAGGACGGATAAAGGTTGAACGGAGATCAGGACGATCAGCAGAAGAAATAGACTGGCGCGTTTCATGGCGCGGCTCCCGATAACACGGAGAGGATATACTGCTTCTCGTTTTCATCCGTGAGAGACTGCCAGTTTTCCGGCAGCGTTTGCATGTCAAGATGATAGGTTGTGCTCAGCCACTTGGCATCCCAGGGCTGGGAGTCGTATAAGGTCGCCACGGTTAGACGGTCGCTGGCATTTTCCTTTGCATTGGTGATCTCCAATTTGGGTTCCGTCTGTGTTCCAAGCCAGACCCATTGCCCATCGCCCAGGTACCCAAAGAGCAGAAAGGAACGCATGGGCGTGGCAGGCGATATGTACATGTGATCATTCAACGCATAGAGGATGTGAGTGTTCTCGGCATCCTCCACAACCAGACAGATCACCGGATACTCACCGCCCCATATCTCGACACGATTGCCCTTGACCGAGGATGTCTCGAAACAACCGCGCAGGGCATAGGTTACGGCTGCTTTGCCATTCGCGTTAAGTCGCCATTCCTTGAATTCAGGATTCGGAGGAATGAAACTGACCGGTACATCCACGAGTTCTTTCGCATTTTTCGGGATCGTCACGGTTTCCATCTGTCTCATGGGCATATCTGTGAACCCAAGCAGTTCAGTGGCTTCGGCACGGCTGTAGCCTTCACGGACTGCCAACGCCCAGGCAATGCTTTTCTCCAAACCTTGATAGACACAGGCAGGCTGGATAATCTGATAATTCTCGCTGATCATGGTCGGTGTAAAGGACCACTCCGACGAATCGGTTGGACAGCCAAACGAATCAACGCCACCCGATGGGCTGGTCACAATGGTTTCCGTTGCCACTGGTTCCATTGTCTGTGTCGGGAGGGTGACTGCTTCCGGTGTGGCTTGCACACGACTCATCAACAAGTAGCGATTCAAGCCTGCCATCCCTCCAGCCACGAACAGCAATAACAGGATCAGCCCGGTGACAACGGTGTAAATGCGGGGGTGCCGTTTCCCGGCAAGGTCTTTATAGGTCAATCCATCCAGGATCGTTTTCCAAAGGGATTTCATTCTTCTCCAAAAAAATTATTGATCTTCGCGGGTCACGCCATGCGCCAGATATCCAATGGCGCGCACGGTTACCCAGCGGGCGGGGAACAAGTACCCCGCCGATTGAACTTGAGCAGTGACATAACAGGCAGGACGCCCTTGATGTCGTCCACAGGAAACGGAGTTGAGGTGCGCGGATCCCGGTCGCTGTGAATTGAAGTAATTGGCGGCAATCCCGCTTCCAGCAGTAGTTGCCGTGATGGTTCCATCCGGCAGGACCGTGATCTCCTGTGCGCCGGCATGGGCGGCAAGGTCGGCGGCTGCCACGGTCTCCATCACGCGCGCATTGGTCACCATGTAATCGAGGATGCCCAACAGAAAGAGCGACATGATGGGCATCAGGATGGCGAACAAGGCAACGGATTGTCCGCGTTCTTTGAATTTGATCTTCATCGCCACTTTGCCTTCCAGGTCTCCGAGCGTGAGATGAACCACTCGCTGTTCCACCCGCTTTGACTCAAACCAAGCAAACCATCGAATAAGGTCGGCGCTTGAAACGAAATCAAACACTGACCCGGCTCGCCCGGTCCACTGGGCGGCGAGACCTGCACCCGATATTGCACGCCTGCTGTGGCAGACCAATCTGCATTCAGGGTCTGCCATGCGACGTTAACCGCATTGCGCCGGGCGCGGGCAGGATCGGGCGACTGTGAAAGGAATTGCGAACAGGCATAGGCAGCGGCGGTTGCCGCCGTGCGGGCCCGATGCGTCGGAATCCATGCCAACAAACCGAACGCCATGATGACTGCCAGCATTGCGAATAAGGCGGTCTCTGCCAGGGCTTGTCCGCGTTCGCCTTTTCGGTACAAGGCTTTCATTCAAAGCCTCCGGCGGGGGGTGGACCAGGATAGAAGCGCCAAAGGCGAAAGTTGGTCTCGGCGCGTTGCGCTTCAATCAGCTGGATGCCAAAGATCCAATTGCGCGAGTCCTCCACGCTGATCAGTGAACGTACCTGACGTGGACCGGTCTGACCAGCATTGATCCGGTCCGCGAGATCGGGCCATAAGACATTGTCACGGGCATGTTCGGTCGCCGGTGTGTTGTATGAACCGGAAGCGACACCCGTGATGAACACGCCCCAGTCCGTGGCAGCGGATCGGAAGGCATAGAACGCGGCGAAGGTCATGCCGAACAACAACAGGATCAGGACCGGCATGATCAGCGCGAACTCTGCCATCGTCTGCCCCTTTTCCTTCCAGCGGAACATCTCTATCCGCCTCGCGCCATGCGCAGGGCTTCGATGCCGGCTTCGAAGGCGGCGATCAGTTCGTTGCGATAACGGGCGATCACGGCAATCGCGACCACACCGATGGCGCCCAGGATCAGGGCGTATTCGGCAAAGTCCTGACCATCCTCTTCGCGGATGAAACGTTTGAACAAAGTGAACATGGAATCTCCTTTTTGAAATGAAAATCGGCTGGCAGTTCAACTGCCAGCCGACATCATAGTGATTCAGGTTGTGGGGAGGTTGGTCCGTGTCGCTTGTTGTTTGTTTTATATGCCAGTGAAAAATCCCAATGTCATTATTTTGACTTCAGCAACCTTGCCGAGTTCCCCATAATGCCAATATCAGGCAGGGATTGCGCTGCGGCAGCGAGAACAGGCGGGAGGATACCCAGCGCGGCGAGAGATAATCCCACAAGGTTATAGATGGTTGTGAACGCCAGATTCGTCTTGACGATCCGCATGGTGCGGTGGGCGATCTTTAATACATCTGGCACCAAATTCCAGTCTTCGCGCATGAGGGCGATATGCGCCGCTTCGATGGCAACATCCGTGCCCGCCGCGCCCATTGCCATGCCGACATTTGCCTGGGCAAGCGCGGGCGCATCGTTCACACCGTCGCCGATCATTACGACAACGTGTCCCTTTGCCTGATATTCCTTGACCACATCGATCTTGTGTTCTGGTAACAGATTTGCACGGTAGGAGACACCCAATTTTTCTGCCAGCGCGGAAGCTGTTCTTTCGTTATCTCCCGTGAGTAGTTCAATATGCCGAATCCCGAGCGAACGAACTTCAGCCAGTGCATTAGGAACTTCGGAACGTAAAGTGTCCGCTGCCGCGAACACGCCCACCAACTCCTGATCACGTTCCATGAACAAGAGGGTCTTGCCTTGTGCTTCCAGGTCTTTGGCAATGGGCAATGATGCAGCAGAAGGGATCATGCGTCGATTGCCAATCCGAATAGCCTGGGCATTGATGATTGCCTGAACTCCATGTCCAGGGATGGCTTCAAATTTTTCAGGTTCGACCAAAACGGCTTTTTCCTCACGAGCCATCATACGCACGGCTTCCGCCAGTGGATGTTCGGAGTAGCGTTCGGCAGAGGCAGCAAGACCCAGTAAATCGGAACGTGCTAACCCATTTAACGAAACTACATCCGTAATCTGCGGCTGTCCGAGGGTGAGCGTGCCAGTCTTATCCACCAACAGAACATCGGCGCGCGCCAGTAGTTCGAGATACTTGCCGCCTTTGATGAGCAATCCGCGTTTTGCGCTTGCGCCCACCGAGGCAAGCATGGCAACCGGAGTTGCCAGCGCGAAGGAACAGGAGCAGGCGACCAACAGGACAGCGGCAGTGGATAATGGATTACGGGTAAATAAGAAGGTCAACCCCGCAATGACAGCGACCACGGGCAGATACCAGGCGCTGAATTTATCGGCGATCTGTTGAACGTCAGCGCGATGCGCCTCAGCCTCTTCCACCATTTTGACCACGCGTCCGAAGGTGGTGTCCGTTCCAATTCGGTCCGCGCGGATGCGCAGACTACCCAGTTTGGCAATCGTTGCCGCATACACATGGGTTCCGTTTGCGGCTTCAACAGGCATGGATTCGCCTGTAATGGCAGATTGATCAATCGTGGCTTGACCGCTGATGACTTCGCCGTCCACAGCGATCTTTTCGCCTGGACGGACGATGATCGTTTCACCGACTTTCACCTCGGTGACTGGGACTTCGACTTCCGCTCCATCGCGTTCCACACGAGCAGTTAATGGGGCGAGTGAGGTTAGTTCCTTTACCGCGCGGCGGGCAGATTCTGTGGTGAAGTTCTCGACATAATCACCGACTCGCATGAAGACAACGACAAGCGCCGCCGTGACCCATTGTCCAACCGCGAGTGCGGCAATGACACCGATGGTCATCAGGGTGTGCGAAATGATCTGACGTTTCAATGTGGCGCGGATGACGTTCAGAAAGACACGGTAACCGCCTGCGATGACCAACACGACACCCAACGGAAAGGGGACCAGGTCGTTGAGAAAATCGAACAAGCCCAAGCCTTCGCCGAAGATCACTACACTGAGGATAATGGCGAACACACTGACCAGCAGGATCGTCAGTCGGCGGTTGAAATCGCCCATTGAAACAGGATCAGCTTTGGGTGAGTCCGAGGCGGGGACATCATAGCCAGCGCCCTGAACCGCTGTGCGAATGGCAGGCAAATCCACTTTGGATGGATCGAGTCGCACAATCGCTTTTTCGGTGCCAAGAAACACATTGACGGATTGTACGCCAGGCAGTTTTTCGATGGCGTGTTGGACGTGTTGGGCGCATTCGGCACAGTCCATGCCTGAGATGGGAATTTCGAGGGTTTGTGGATTAGCCATTTAATCTCCTCTATCGTTATCATCAATTATCATTTCAACATTTGCAACCAACTGCCAATTACAGTGACAGACCTGCTTTCTGAAATTTGAGTTCAATCCTTTGGGCCATATCATTCATGGTTGCCTCCACTTGGGGGAACGCAAACCAAACGATGCCGATTCCGAATATCACGCCAGTGATCAATCGCATCCAGAGGTTGAAAGAACCAGCCGCATCGCCCGCATAGAATGTCGCTGGGAAAATGTGATTTGTCAGTGTGGCAAGCCAGGCATTGTTGTCGCGGAAACTGTTGCCAAAGTCAATAATGTCACTGATGAGATGTGTGCCGCCATCAACTGCCATCGGTAATGCCGAGAGCATCAAGGCTCGAAAGGAAAGTGCAAATAGCTTTTTGCGGACAAAGCCATACGCCAGCGCGGAGATCCATAAACTCCCGTACCACCACGTAGTCCGTTCGCACCAAGCCACTTTCCAGCCCATCTGCTGGTTACCCAAAAACTGGCGCAGGACAAGTGGATTGTTGGTCGGCTGCCAGGCCGTTTGAATTTCAGACAGTGAATAGGTCATCTTTGACCCGAATAGAAAGTAAGATCGCTCCGGAAGTTGATGACATTCAAGCGCATAAATCAGGTAAATTACCTTTGCTGCACCTGTCCAGCCAAATTTCATAAATACTGGCGCGAGCCAGGGCAGACCTATAAAAAAACCCCAAGCTACCGCAAAAGCCAATAACCAGTTGCGGCTCAACCAATGAACTATGCGATTGGCGATCACTGCGCCAGATTTCTTACGTTTCACGACCTCTAAAGTACTTGTCTCCATTGCTCTAACTCCTCAAGCGCGTAACATCCGCAACCCACTTCCAATGACGATAAATTCGCTGATCTCGTGTCCTAGCACTGCAATCGGCAGTGAAAAGGCGCCTGCAACCGCGCCGATGACCAGCGCGCCGATCACGATGGCGGATAGCGCCAGGTTCTGGTTCACCACCGATTGGTTGCGCTTTGCCAGCTTGAGCGCATACGCCAATTTTTCGAGATCGTCCGCCATGAGCGCGACGTCTGCGGTTTCGAGCGCCACATCCGTTCCGGCTGCGCCCATCGCCACACCCACGGTTGCCTCCGCCAGCGCGGGCGCGTCGTTTACACCATCGCCAACCATCGCCACGTGCCCGTAGCGCTGCGCGAGTTCGCGGACCTTTGTCACTTTATCTTCCGGTTTCAAGTCCGCGTAGATTTCATCAATGCCGAGTTCACGGGCAATGGCTTGCGCAGTACGTTCGTTGTCACCCGTGAGCATCACCACTTTTTCCACACCTGCCGCGTGGATAGCGTCAATCGCCTTTGCTGCGTTGAGGCGGATGTTATCGCGTATGGCGATCATACCCCAGGGAGCCTCTTCATCCCCAAGCACCACCACCGTTTTTCCCTCGCCCTGTAGCTGGTTGATGTCTCCCCACACCCCATCCAGTGAAACGCCCAACTTTGAGTGGAACATGTCTGGGCTGCCGACATAGATCGTGCGTCCGTCAAGCCTGGCCGAAGCTCCAGCACCGGTCAGGGAGCGGAACTCGGCCAATTCAGACGGCTGAATACCCTGCGCCTCCGCATGCCGGACGATAGCTTGCGCCAGCGGGTGTCCACTGCGACGCTCGATGCCCGCTGCCAACGCCAGCAGTTGCTGCTGCGAAGCGGCTAAGCGATCCGGGTCTTGACGCAGCAGGAGCACATCGGTCACTTCCGGCTCGCCACGCGTCAGCGTGCCGGTCTTGTCCATTGCGACCACCTTGACTTTCGCCAGTTCCTCGACATACACGCCGCCTTTGATGAGCACTCCCTGCCGCGCGCCAGTACCCAAGGAAGCCACCAAAGTGATGGGGATGGAAATGACGAGCGCGCATGGAGCGGCTGCCACTATGAATACAGTTGCGCGCGTAATCCAAGTGACCCAATCCGCGCTGAAAAATAGCGGCGGCACAATCGCAATTAGAATTCCAATCGCAAGCACAGCGGGGCTGTAGCGCGCGCCGAATCTTTCAATGAACCTTTGGCTCTTGCCCTTCTTTTCCTGGGCTTCCTCAACCATATGGATGATGCGGCTGATCGTGTTATCGGCAAAGGTCTTGGTGGCGCGTACTTCCAGCGCACCCTCGCCGTTGATGCTACCGGCGAACACAGGATCGCCGGGCTGTTTTTCCACAGGCACGCTTTCACCGGTGACTGGCGCCTGATTAACACTGGAAGCACCAACAAGAATCTCGCCATCCGTTGCCATCGCCTCTCCTGGCTTGACGATGAACACATCACCAACTTCCAGTTCTTGCACAGGGATTTCGCGCTCGACTCCACCGCGGCGCACAAGCGCAACTTTTGGTGCGAGATCCATCAACGCCTTGATGGCAGCGCGCGTTTTCTCTTCGGTATAACCTTCGGCAGCTTCGCTGATCGAATAGAGGAATACCAGCATCGCGCCTTCGCCTGCCAGACCCATGATCGTAGCAACGACAGCCGCTGTGCTCATTAGCAACTCAATGCCAATTTCACGCTCGAAGATCAGTTCTTCAATCGCTTCACGTCCGAAATAGTATCCGCCAATCAGAATCGCCGCGATGTAGACGACGGTTGAGAAAATTGCGGGTACACCTGCCAGCCCAAGTAACCAGCCAATTAACAGAAACACACCTGACGCAACTGATGTTAATACCTTGGGGTTACGCCAGGGCTTTGGTTGTTCTGCCATCTCCATCCCCTTCTGCGGAGGGAAGCCGAGTGATTCCAGTTTTTCTTTCACCGCTTCGGGCTTGGTGGAGGCAGGATCATATGTGATCGCTACCTTGGCGGACTTAGGATAGATTTTCAGTTCGGCAATGCCGGGAAAGCCTTGCAGGCCGCGCTCAATGGCGGCGGCGTCATGTTCGCAATCAAGGTTGGCGACACGAAGTTCGAGTTGTTTGGTGTTCATTGGTTTACTCCTATGCAGGTAAATGTGTAAATCTAACGGAGCAACAAGTGCTCTACTTAACGTAACGAAATTACCTCGCGGTACTTGCCGCCTGGCGTTTGCTCCGGCGGTTCATCGGCGTGCTCGAGTGTAACGTGATTGAGCTTATGGTTGGCGAGCAGGCATGTGATCTCGGTATGCACCGCATCCCACACGCGATTCGGCTCGGAGTCATGTGCCAGGCGCAGGCGCACGCGCAGGCTCAACGGCGCGGTCTGCAAGACCTGGAACTGCTCGATGCCTGGGATGTGATAAATCGAGGTGCCGAACAGCAGCGGCGGAACCGTAATCCGTTCACCATGATCCGTAGGAAAGACAAGCATATCAGCGGCGCGACCTTGCACGCGGATCGCAGGCAGCGGGTTCCCGCACGGGCAAGGATCGGGGCGCTCCAGGACGCTGTCGCCGAGGTCGTAGCGCAGGATCGGTTGCACCCGGTTGGCGAGGTTGCTGACGAGAACCGTGTACGATTGTATACCGGGCGGCACAGGCTGGTAGTCAGCATCAACCGGCTCGAGCACCACCCAGTCGCTATTGACGTGCAGCCATCCGTGTTCGCAGCTATAACTCATGAAAGGGCACTCAGAGGAAGCATACATATTACCAACTTTGGCGTTGAACACACTGGCAATGCGGTCATATTCGTTCAGAGCCAGTCCTTCAGCTGTCACGATAATCAGTACCGGCTTGATGTGCAGACGGCCGGATTCTTGTTCGTTGGCAAGCAATTTCATTACAGTCCCATAACTTACGAGAATGAGGGGCTGAAATGTGTTGAGTTCAGCCACAAGATCAGATAGGGGAGCGCGTACCGACAGGGGACATAACATTCTGCCGAGCCGCGCACCGAAGTAACTAATGCCGACGCCGGTGGCGGTTGGAGTGCCCATTGCAAGAACTAATCCGATGCGTCCGCCGGCGGTGATGATCCGGAGGATGTTGCGGACACCGAGCCAGGCGTGCAACATGTTTAAGAAGAGTGGCCCGACCACGGAAAGGGATCGCCTGTCTGCAAGAAAGATACCGTGAGTCCCGGTAGTTCCAGACGTTGTTACTACAAGGTACTTGCCCAAAAATTGCTTTCCGAACAGATTGGGGTTTTCAACGAAGTGACGAGCCTTCTCAAGCGTCACCTCATGGTCGGTGACCCAGTCGTCAAAACGCGCCATCAGCTTCTTCTTGTCGGTGATCGGCAGCAAGGTTGGATCCTCGACCCGCTCAGGCAAGCCTTTGTAAAGCTCGCGATAGTAGGGTGAGTTGGCACGTGCATAGGCCACCATCTCGGCAAGGCGTTTGCGCTGCCGCTGCTTTATCGTAGCCGGCCCTTGCTGTCTGGCTTTGCGCACGTCGAGCAACAACTGTAGAGTATTCTCGCTCAAAGTCATGTCTCCTGACTTGTTTCCAATTTGAGTTTTAACTTTCGACATCATTGGCCGTTGAACATGGCCGCCTTTCAACGTATCACTCGCGGCAAGAAGCGCCCCGTCCTCTTCATATACTCGCGATACGCGTCGCCGAATTTTTCGATCATCGCGCGCTCTTCACGCTGGATGCGGAGGAGAACGATCACACATATGCTTTCACAAAGTTCGCCGTGAAAAAGTACCATGATCCATGTATGGCTTGCAGTTGAAAGCCCACCGACTCTGCCAACCGCTGCACCGTCGTTCGCGATTGATAGTGCGGGTCGGGGAAGATTTCCGTGATCGAAAGCAGACCACCGGGTTTTAGCGCCGCTTGGCATTGATGCAGCGCTGCTGCCCGGTCTGGGATTTCGCCCAACACGGTGCAGAAATAAATCACGTCAAAATAATCTGGCGGAAAATGCGATTGCGTTGCATCGCCCAGGATTGGCGTCAGGTTCGACACGCCAGCCTGTGCTGCACGCGCTTTGAGCCGTTCAATCATTCCAGGCTGGATGTCCAAGCCGATAACTTCGCCGCCGGGCAGCACTCGCCGGGCGGCAGGGATGAGCAGCCGGCCCGGGCCAGGGCCCACTTCCAATACGCGCTGTCCCGGTCGCAGCCCAATGCGATCCAGGGTTGTCTGTGTGCTTATCAGCCAGTTCATTAATGGGCTTTCCAATGCCCCGGCAAAGAAAGTCGGACAGGGCATGGAGTGGCGACGGCTTACCCACCGCCACCACAGGTTCGCCAACACTAAAACCACTAGAAGTAGACTGATGACAATGTAGAATGTCATTGGGCTGATCTCCGTGGCAAGAAACGTCCTGTCCGTTTCATGTAGCAGTCATGAACGAATGAGCGGGCTTTCTGGATTTGTACAGCGACATAGTGCCGAAAATCGTTGCATATCGAGCCGTCTCCGTGACATCCTGAAAATCAGCTTTGTTAAAAAACACCGGCAGCAGCCCATTCACGTTGTCAGAAGTTGTACTGAAACCGTCCAAAAATTGCACCAGAAAGAAAGCCAGCCGCATTTTCACACTATTTGCCTTTCCCCAGTCTGCTACATGTAATTCACCGCCAGGTCGCAGGACTCGATATACTTCTTTTAAAGTGCGCTCCTTATCCTCACGCGTCAGGTGATGGAAGAGCAAACCAGAAAACACACGATCAAACGAGTTGTCGGGATATGGCAGATCAAATGCCATACCTTCGTCGAGAGTAATGTTTAGACCAGATCTGGAAATCTTCTCTTTCGCGATTCCAAGGGCCTTGGGATCACCATCCAAGCCAGTCACTTCCGTATTGGGGAAAGATTGCTTGATGATGAGCGTAAGTGTTGCTGTTCCGCAACCCAAATCCAGAACGCGATGATTTTTAGCAAGCCGAGCCTGACGAACAAGAGCTTGCTTGAACTCAGTTTCATGCATTAACTTGTCCATCACAGTGTCATAGAGACCAGTCAGCCATTCATATCGCAGGGCAGGAATATAGTTGGTGCGATCATCGTTCATGTTCTATTCTCCTTATCAGATAAAATCGTAAAATTGTTTTGATAACCAACAAACAATCGGCGGGACTTGGCCCACTTTCATTCTCGACCCCGTCATGTGAAAGATTCTTCACCCACAAGAGCATCATCGCGGCTTTGTTTGGAAATTGTCAGCATCAAGAGAGAGACGCCGAGCACGATAAAACCATCTGCCAGGTTGAAAGTCGGCCAGCGAGCCGCGCTCCAGCCCATATCCAGAAAGTCTGTGACGCGGCCATCGGGTAGGCGATCTACAAAGTTGGCTACTGCGCCACCGAGAATCATCCCAATGGGAAAGGCTGCAACAGGCGGAATCTCACCCGCACGCAGCGCGCGCACCATCCAAACTGCCAGGACGATAATGATGAGTCCCGTGAGTATCAGTGGTCCAATCCCGCCATTCGCGAACAATCCAAATGCCACACCTGTGTTGTAGCCCAACGTCAAACGAAAGAATTGTCCGATGAGAGGGATGGGGGTATAAAGCGACAGAGTCCTTTCGGCCCAGGTTTTGGTCAGCCCATCAACTGCAAGAGCAATAAGTAGTGCAATGAGAAAACGAAGTTGCAGTTTCATATCTACTTGCGACTTTCTGTCCGCGGGATGTTGTAACGAGTACATTCATAGACCCCGCGCGCGACATCCGCCAGAAGCGATTCAGCCAGAGCCAACAGTTCACCCACTCGATCATCGCTCAAATGATAGGTGACATAGCGGCCCTCCTGCTCAGCGACCACAAGGCCGCAGTCGCGCAAACAGCCCAGATGGTTCGAGACATTAGGCTGCGAGAGGCCGGTCGCCTCGACGATTTCGCTCACCGTGAGTGGGCCATTGCGTAGCGCATCGAGAATTCCCAGACGAGACGGATCGCCGAAGCCGCGGAATAGTTTGGCTTGGAGGTCGGTTTTGGAAGGTGCAGAGATCATAATCATAGTTCCTCATATCATTATATCAGTACTTAATGATATTTTACCCCGAGAGGAGAAACTGTCAAGGATTTATACGGCTTTTTCACTTGTTCTACACAACTTCTATATATCTGGGGATTATCCTGTGCGTAACTTCACAAACAGGAGATGCCCCATGAAATTCGTAAAAATCCTTCTCGGACTGGTCGCGGCTGGAACCGTACTGGTGGGCGGGTTCATGGCAGGAACTTTCATCACACAGATGCGCGCCATCAGCGCCCCAGTGCAACAATTTGCCCAACCGACATTCGTTCCACAACAGATTCAACCGACGATAGTTCCGCAACAACAAATTCAACCCACAGTAATTCCGCAACAATTCCAAGCAACATCCATTCCACAAACGACACCGCCCGCCATTCCTCCGCAGGGACAGTGGAGACCAGGCTGGTGGATGATGAGTCCAGAGGGAGAATGGGAGCATGGTTGGATGACGAATCCGAACTACTCACAACAGGGACAACAAGGCTGGGGCATGATGCACGATTGGAACGACAATAACTGGAGTGGTATGCATGGCGGCATGATGAACGGAAATGGCAGTGGCTGGCAGGCTAACCCTAACTGGAACCTTACGCCGACTGTGCGAAACAGTTCACCGACTTCTCCCACTCCCTCAATATCCATTTCATTCAGAGATAACGTTCAGCCCATCTTTGTAGCGCGATGTGTCGCCTGTCACGGCGGGACGAACGGCTTGTATCTCGATACATATGAGAACGCACTGAAAGGCGGCGCCAGTGGCGCAGTCATTATCCCTGGCGATGTATACAACAGCCGCCTTGCTTACTACGTGTACAGTGGCTACATGCCTTTCCGCAGCGCGCCCCTCACTCCAGCAGAAATCCAAACCATTTTGGATTGGATCGCAGCGGGCGCTCAAAACAACTAACCATTTCAAAAATAAACAACAATAAGGAGATGATACAATGAAAAACATTACACTCTGGATCGTGATCGGCGTAGTCGCCCTGTTTGCTCTTGGCTTGGTTGGCGGCATGTTCATGCCCTTTGGATGGAACAATTCCGCCTATGGTTATGGCTGTGACGGCTGGAACGGCTACGGAAACATGATGGGTTATCGCGGGTACATGCCGATGATGATGGGCGGTTGGGGAATGCCTTTTGGATTTCTCGGCATGGCGTTCATGTGGCTCGTTCCACTTGGCGTGCTTGCGCTCATCGTCGGAGGCATTTTCTGGCTGGTACGCACACTAACGCAAAAGCAGTCTTCCCCTTCCTAGGCATGCTCGAATAGCAGGAGATTGGTTTTGGCAGACAAAATCTTGGTCGTTGAAGACGAAGCGCAAATCACCCGCACCTTGCGGTTGTATCTCGAACAGGCTGGCTACCAGGTTGTCATCATCTCTGATGGCGCACAGGCAATGCCAGCCTTTCGGCATGAAAAGCCCGATCTTGTCATCCTGGATTTGCACCTTCCGCACGTGGATGGCTGGGAGGTCTGCCGCCAGATCCGCCGCGAAACGGATACACCTATCATCATGCTTACTGCCCGCAGTGAGGAGAGCGATAAACTCATTGGTTTGGAACTCGGAGCGGATGATTACGTTACCAAGCCGTTTAGTCCACGTGAGGTAACGGCGCGTGTACGCGTTGTGCTGCGGCGAAGTCGTGGACAGGTGCAGCCGCCGCCCATCCTGCGCGCCGATACACTCGTTCTGGACCTCGAAGCGCATACCGCGACCAAGGATGACCAGCTCCTTGATCTGACTCCAACCGAATTCGAGATTCTTGCCGCGTTCATGCGTCATCCAGGGCAGGCATTCACCCGATTACAGTTGGTCGAAGCCGCACAGGGCGTGGCTTATGAAGGGTATGAGCGTGTGATGGATCAGCACATCAAAAACTTGCGCGCCAAACTGGGTGACGACGCCCGCGCGCCGCGCTTCATTGAAACAGTGTTCGGTGTGGGTTATCGGTTTTCTGCGGAGTTTCGCCATGATGCGTAGTTTGTGGCTCAAGCTAATGGGTGCATTTTTATTGGTGGTTGTGGTCGGCGGCGGCATTGACACCTACCTGGTCAGCCGTTCGACGCAGACACAATTCAGCCAATACATCGATCAAAATGGACGGGTGTTTGCACAACAACTTGCTCCCATCCTTGCCCAGTATTACAGTCGTCAGGGGAATTGGCAGGGTGTGGAGAACTTGCTCAATAATCCCTGGGGAACATCCATGATGAATGATGGCATGGGGATGATGGGAGAGGACAACTGGGGCATGTGGCAGGAAGGAAATGGAATGGAAATGGGCGGCGATATGATGGGTTCTACCTCCAATCCCTGGAACATGATGGGAGTGCGTCTCCTGCTTGCCGACGCGCAGGGGACGATTATCGCCGATAGCGCCGCGCAGGATGTTGGAAAGAGTCTTTCATCAGCGGATTTAGTAGCAGGTGTGCCTGTCATTGCAGGAAATCAGCAGGTGGGAACGCTTCTGCCTGTTTATGCGAGTCCAAATGCAACCAGCCCCGCTGGGGAATTTGTCACATCGGTCAATCGTTCAACCTGGCTGGCAGGAATCGTTGCCGCCGTTGTAGCGCTGTTGCTTGGTTCGTTGCTGTTCTTTCAAATTGTTGCGCCTATACAACGGCTGACTTCCGCCGCCCAGAAAATCGCAGCAGGACATTTGCGTCAACGCATTCCAACACACTCGCAGGATGAAATCGGTACGTTGGCAACTGCATTCAATCAAATGGCGGACTCGCTTGCACAACATGAAGAATTGCGCCGCAATCTGATCGCGGATGTCGCCCATGAACTGCGCACTCCGCTTACGGTGATTCAGGGGAATCTGGAAGCCATGTTGGATGGAGTCCTGCCCGCCAGTCCACAAGAAATTGCTACACTGCGGGATGAAGCAGCATTATTGACTCGTCTCGTTTCGGATTTAAGATTGCTTTCGCTGGCGGAAGCGGGTCAATTGAAGCTGGAACGCGTGAAGATCGATCCCGCTGAACTCATTATGCGGGCAGTCGAGCCGTTCCGTTTGCAGGCACAATCCAGCCAGATTGAACTCGCATTGGAACTTGCGCCCAACTTGCCATCTATTAGTGTGGACGCGGATCGTATCGCCCAGGTAATTCGCAATCTGCTCAGTAATGCTTTGCGTCACACACCTGCAGGGGGACGGGTTACAGTGACATGCAGAAACGATAAAACCCAGAGCCTCCTCATCACGGTATCTGATACAGGTGAGGGCATTCCACCTGATGATCTGCCCTTTGTCTTTGACCGCTTCTATCGCGCTGACAAATCCCGTTCACGCGCCAGCGGCGGATCGGGGATTGGGCTGGCGATTGTAAAACAATTAGTAGAGGCGCACGGCGGGAAAGTACGGGCGGAAAGTCAGTCAGGGCAGGGAACAACGTTTGGGTTCACCCTGCCATCTTGACGAATCTTCAAGCAGGGGGTATGATTGCAAATAGTTGAGCAACTATTCAACTATTTAGAGATGTCTATGGATACCTTCTTGAAAATCTTTCTCCCCGTTTACTTCCTGCTGTTCTTTGGACTCGCCATGTTCTGGCGCTCGTATATTGCCTGGAAACGAACAGGCATCAACCCCTACAAACTTGGCAATGGCGATACCGTTCATGACTTCGTTGGCAAACTATTCCGCCTGACCCTGATCGCTACCGCGCTGATCGTGTTCGTGTTTTCCTTCCTGGAAGGGTACTATCACTGGCTGTCCCCAATCACATGGATGAATTCCTCCGTGCTGATGATCATCGGGATCATATTGCTCATATTGGCTTTGATCTGGGTGTTGGTCGCCCAAATCCAAATGGGCGACTCGTGGCGGATCGGCATTGACGAAGAAAGCAAATCCACTCTGGTTCAGCATGGCTTGTTCGGCGTTTCGCGCAATCCCATCTTCCTGGGGATGCTGATTATGCTGGTGGGGCTGCTATTGTTATTGCCCACTGCAGCCACCCTGACCGTTACCGTACTTGGTTTTGTCCTGATCCATGTTCAAGTGCGGCTGGAGGAAGCATTCCTCACAGAGAAATATGGCGAGGACTACCGCAAGTACCAGATGAGTGTTCGCCGCTGGATCTAATCGTGGCAAAGGATAAGGTCACCCCTGCAGTCGCCTCCGATCTCGCCAACCTGTTCGATGCGTTGAGCGACCCGACGCGCATTCTCATTATCAGCGCTTTGCTGAATGGAGAAGTTGGCGTCAGTGAACTTGTGGAGCGCCTGGGGCTGACCAAGTCCGCGGTCTCGCATCAGTTGCGTGGACTGCGTGACAAGCGGCTTATTCGCACCCGCAAACAGGGACGTAATGTATTCGTTTGTCTCGATGACGATCATGTGATCGAACTGTTCAAGCGCGGACTTGATCACGTCCTGCATGGTTAATTATGAAGAACACCATTCAACGAGTTGTGCTAACCCTCCTGCTCCTCCTGATCCTGATCGGGATGGCAGGGCATTGGGTGAACACTGCCAAAATCACGGCTCACGCTTCCAGTGAGTCGGTCTGTGTCATCCATGCCGGCATTCTCCTGCCAGAACAGCCCAAGTCATCACAAACCAAACCTGATGTTTCCGTAATGCCAACGCCGGATCAGATTATTCCCTGGTGTTTGCACGAAAATATTTCCCACCCACCAACAGTTTAATTTTGACCTTTCAGTCTGTTGCCCTGCCTTTTCAAGGCGAGGGCTATTAACCATTTCCCGTACCTGCTAGTTGAAAAGGACATACCTTATGGAAAAAACAATCGAATTGGAAATACCCCTGCTTTTGCCCAATGTGAAGGATGAGCAGGATGAATGCCTCAACCGTCTCGAAGTCTCTCTGCAGAATCAAAGGGGCATCCTGCGCGCCCATCTCGAGCGCGAGAAAACGCCCGTGGATCTGTGCCTGCATTACGATCCCAACCTGCTGACCCTCGAACAGGTGAAGCGATTGGCACAGCGTGCAGGCGCGGGAATTGCCAACCGTTACCATCACCTTTTCACGCCCATCGAGGGCATGGATTGTTCGGACTGCGTGACGGTCATCGAACATAGTCTTGGGCGCATGGACGGCGTACTGGCAGTAAATGTCAACTATGCCGCCGCAAGTTTACGCGTGGAATATGACAAGCATAAGGTAGATCGTCCTGCCATTGAAAAACGCGTTCAATCCCTGGGCTATGAAATTCCCGCAGAAGGATTCCGCAGTTGGTATAAAGAAAATCGTGAAATTGTATTCAGTCTCACAGCAGGATTGCTCCTAATAATCGGCTGGCTCGGGGAAACCTTTTTCGGTCTGCCCGCATGGATCGCAACCACGCTCTACATTGGCGGATATGTCTTCGGCGGTTGGGATATTTCGCAACACGCCTGGCACGCGATCAAAGAGAAACATTTCGACACCGACCTGCTGATGGTCATGGCGGCGCTCGGCGCGGCGTTTCTCGGCGAGTTTGCCGAAGGCGCGTTGCTTCTGTTCCTCTTCAGCCTCGGTCATGCACTGGAGGAACGGGCATTGGATCGCGCCCGCGCCGCTGTGCGTGCGTTGGCAGACCTCGCACCGAAGACCGCTCTTGTCCGCCGTGATGGAAAAGAGCAGGAACTTCCCGTCGAATCCTTGCAATTGGAAGATGTTGTGATTGTCCGCCCTGGCGTGCGTATTCCTGTGGATGGTGTCATCCTGATAGGAAACTCTGGCGTGGATCAAGCCTCGGTCACAGGCGAATCTCTCCCGGTGGATAAAGTTCCGGGCGATCAGGTTTTTGCGGGCACGGTCAACGGTGAAGGCGCGTTGGAAGTAAAAGTGACACGGCTTGCCAAAGACTCCACGCTTGCGCGTGTCATGAAAATGGTGGAAGAGGCGCAGGCGCAAAAATCACCCACCCAGCAAACGGTTGAAAAATTCGAGCGCGTCTTTGTTCCCGCTGTGTTGATCGTTACGGCGTTGGTCATTATCGTGCCTCCAATGTTTGGCTTCCCTTTCCACGAATCATTTCTTCGCGCGATGACCCTCCTCGTCGCGGCTTCCCCCTGCGCCCTCGCGCTTGGCACGCCTGCTACAATCCTTGCAGGTGTGGCGCAAGCTGCGCGTAACGGCGTGCTGGTCAAGGGCGGAGCGCATCTCGAAAATCTTGGTCGCCTCAAAGCCATCGCCTTCGATAAAACAGGCACGGTGACTCATGGTCGGCCTGAGGTGACGGATTTGGTCGTGTTCCCAGACTCGGGGTGGAAAGAAGATGATGTGGTGTCGCTTGTTGCGGGAGCGGAGTCTCGTTCCGCCCATCCGCTTGCACAGGCAGTCGTCCGTTCGGCTCAGGGTCTGCCCGTTTCCGTCATGGACGAAGTCGAGTCGCTGACGGGACGCGGTTTGCGCGCCGTCACGAACGGCAAAACGATCTGGATCGGCAATCGCAAATTGATGGATGAGGCGATGGTGACGATTCCCTCCGATGCCCTGCAAAAAGCCGACGCCTTGCAACAATCAGGCAAGACCCTGATGTGGATCGCCGAGGATAAAACCGTCATTGGTTTGATTGCTCTCGCCGATACGTTGCGCCGCGAAGCTGCCCCAACGATGAAAGCCCTCAAGGGCGCAGGCGTGGCGCATACCATCATGCTTACAGGCGATAACACGCGTTCCGCCTCCGCCATTGCCCATGAAATCGGCTTGACCGAATATCGCGCTGACCTCATGCCGGAAGATAAACTGACGGTCATTCGAGATTTGGTGAAGGAGTATGGTCAGGTTGCCATGATCGGTGATGGCGTGAACGACGCGCCAGCGCTGGCAAATGCCACGGTCGGCATTGCGATGGGCGGCGCGGGCACGGACGTTGCGCTTGAAACCGCCGATGTTGCCCTGATGGGTGATGATCTGAGCAAGTTGCCTTTTGCAGTAGGATTGGGTCGCGCCACGCGTGCGATTATCGTTCAGAACCTCTTCATCTCGCTAGGTGTGATCGCCCTGCTCATCATCACCTCCCTAACAGGCATCGTTAGCATCGGAATTGCCATCATCTTCCACGAAGGCAGTACGTTGGTCGTTGTGGCAAATGCGTTGAGATTGTTGGGTTATTCCTCCTCAAAGGTGTAGGCAATGCAAGTTCAGATCTCGACCATCCTTAAAAGCGCGCCTGATCGAATCTGGCAGGAGGTGCAGACCTCGAGGTTGTTGCAATACATCTCACAACCCCTACTTGTGTTCACGCCCGTCTCACCTTCTGCCTTTCCCGAAACCTGGGGAAACGGCAACTATCAAGTGCGTATGTGGCTGTTTGGCGTACTTCCCCTCGGCACTCAGTGGATCGTGATTCGGCACATCGCATCATCGGAAGGTTATGACCTCCTCGACGACGGTCATGGCAACCTCATCACCCGCTGGCAACATCTCATCTCTTTGCGTCCTACACCGGGAGGTTTCACACTTTACACCGATACAGTCAACATAGACGCACGTTGGCTGACGTTTGGCGTATGGCTTTTCGCAAACATCTTTTATCGTTACAGGCAAAGCCGGTGGCGTCGTCTTGTTCGAAGGAATTTCAATTATGACCAGTTCTAACCTGGACATTCTCATTATCGGAGCCGGACAGGCGGGTCTGGCTTTGGGCTATCATCTACGGCAGACGTCCTGGCACTTTCAGCTAGTGGACGGTCATGGCCGAATCGGTGATAGTTGGCGAAATCGGTATGCTTCGTTGCGTTTGTTTACCCCGAGGTCATACAGTTCCCTCCCTGGTATGGAACTGTCTGGTGATCCGGCGGGGTATGCCGGGAGGATCGAGTTCGCCGACTATCTGGAGGTGTATGCCAGGCACTTTGCGCTGCCCGTTGTTATGAACACAACTATTCAAAAGCTCGATCGCGCGAATGATTGTTTTCGTGCCTCCACCGAATCCGGGCAAATTATTACCACTCGGTCAGTCGTGCTGGCAACGGGTGCATTTCAACAACCGATCATCCCTGCCTTCTCGAAATCCTTTTCCGCGGGTACATTGCAGTTTTCACCGGCTACCTATCGCAACCCCGGGGAAATTCCAGCCGGGGTTGTATTGGTAGTAGGTGACGGAGCAACTGGAAGGGATATTGCAGCAGAACTGGCAGACTCTCACCGTGTTCTGCTTGCCGCTGGTCGCTCACGACGATTGGTGCCAGATTACATCCTGGGTCGGAGCGCTTGGTGGTGGTTTGATAAATTTGGTTTTTTGCGCGTTTCTCCTGGCACTCCGCTGGGACGGTATCTCCGACGATCCGATCCCTTTCCTGGCCGCGGTAAAGGGCTTAAGCAGTTGGCTCTCAAAGGAGTGAGAGTGATGTCTCGGCTTGTAAATGTGATGGGCAGAAGGGTTACCTTCTCGGATGGAGAATCCGCCGAGGTGGATATCGTGATTTGGACAACAGGATATCGAGATCGGAGTGATTGGGTGGATATCCCTGAAGTCAAGGATGCCCAGGGACAATTTCTCCAACAGAGCGGGATATCCTCTGTGGCGGGACTGTATTTCATCGGTCGCCCCTGGCAGACAAATCGCGGATCGGCTTTGATACTGGGTGTTGGCGCAGATGCCGAAGATTTGGCCAGGAAGATTACCACCCATTTGCAGGCTGCCAGTGTTATACCCTGAACAGATGTTTTTATCGCGACTTTCAAGAATTGGACGACATGTAAACTATAATCACCGGTTTTATCAAGTTCCAAATCGCTTGGTGTGACAGCCAATGCAGCTACTTCAATAAATCATTCCGTTGCTTCATTCTCAAGACAACGGTGATGAGCTGCCACCAACCAGGGAACAGTCTTCAAGTTAAATCCAATTTCAGTAAATCACGAGTTTGATTCTAACCTCAGCATAACCCGTCATTGCGAGCGTTCTGTGCGAAGCGATCTTACATTCTTGAGTGATTTTACGTCTGAGGCACAAGATTGCTTCGTCCGGAAAGACCCTCCTCGCAATTACGGAAAAGCTGTGATGTACTGAATTTATTAAAAGGAGAATTTCATGAACAAGAAAAAGTTATGGATGGCAGGTTTGATTTCCATCACTGCCCTCATGCTGAATTTCCAATTGACGCTGGCGCATGAGCATGTAACTATTGGCGATTATGAAATCGAGTATGGCTGGCTTGAAGAGCCAGCGATTGTCGGACAGCAGAACGCCATTATCGTCAACGTCTCCAACACCAGCAGTGGAGAAGCACAGCCTGTGGAAGATGTTTCCTCCCTGTCTGTCACCGTTTCGTACGGCGGGCAAAGCAAAACGCTTACACTCCAGCCCCTGGGGGAGGATACCCATAGTCAGTTTGTTGCGCCCATTCTGCCCACGGTAGCGGGCACATATACACTCATCTTCGGCGGCAGGTTAGGCGATGCAGATGTAAACGCGGAGGTTGAACCCGAGGAAGTGGAAGGCGCAGATATACTCCAATTTCCCAGTATTGAGTCTGCACAACAAGGTTCTGGCTCCGGCATGACCAATTGGCTCGTTTATCTCAGTCTGTTGATTGGACTGATCGCCCTAAGTCTGGGAGTGATGGCGCGGCGCAAGCCTCGTTGATAGGTACAAGTAATAGCACTTGCTTCTAGCCGAGTTCACGTGAAAATAAAAAATCGTTCGATCTGGTTGATCTTTCTTATCCTCGCATATAGCGCATGGGTAGTCACTCCAGTGTCTGCTCACACCCTATTATTGCGTTCCACACCCGAGGCGAATGCCGTTTTGGAGAAATCCCCTGCCCAAGTGGAACTCATCTTCAGTGAACCGCTTGAACCGGAATTAAGTTCAATCACGGTGTATGACTCGAACAATCTCATCGTTGACGCAGGAGACGTGCGCGTCGATCCCTCAAACATTTATCGGGATTGTTTATCTTTGGCGCTGTGGCAGGCAGCGCGGCGCTTTCACTGATAAGCGGAGCTTTGCTTGCGGGCGTGATTGCTTTCGGAGCGGCGGCGTTGCTCTTTCTAGTAACGGAGGAATTACTCACCGAAGCCCATGAGGTGGCGGAAAATCCGCTGTTGACCTCCGCTTTTTTTGTTGGCTTTCTGGCAGTCTTCCTGCTTGAATTGTTGAGTTGATTCGACCATCCAATGGACCTCGAAGCCGTTACGAACTTGATTATTGTCATGGGCGCAATTGCCCTGGGGCTTGCCGTCGTTATGAGTTGGCTGGGCAGTATCCATCACCTGGATGCGCCACGTTTGATTTCGAGCGGGTGGTTTGCCTTGCCTGCCTGGGCGCAGGTCGTCTTCGGATTTGCGGCGATTGCCTTTTTTATCTGGTTTGGATTTCTGCTGTGGATTCCTCTTCCATTGCGATTGCCCGAACCTGTAATATCGCTCGCGCGTCCCCTTGGGCTGATCATCTTTCTCGTCGGGCTGTGTCTCACCCTGCGGGCTCGCCGGGCATTGGGCGCGATGTATGGTGTGAGCACAGGTTCGTCCGCACCGTTGCAGGAGAGGCATCGCCTCGTCCAGCGCGGACCATACGGTTTCATCCGCCATCCCATGTATCTCGGCTACTGGCTGGTGATGTTCGGAATCCTGTTGACATATCTCACATGGACGCCGTTGGTGTTGTTGATAATGACCGTGCCTTCGTTCTCTCGTCGAGCACGGCGCGAAGAGAGTTCGCTGGAAGAGAGATTCGGCGCGGAGTGGCAAGTCTACGCGGCACGGGTACCAAGGTTCCTGCCACATTTGAAATTAAAAGTGAAGGAGAAAAACATTGATAACACGAATGGGTACCAACATTGATTAAGTGGCATTGGATTGTCTTGCTTGTCGGGTTTGGGCTGTATGTGCTCGTTCCGATCCCAGGAATTTTGCCGCACTCCGTGGATGTTGTGGTGATGATATTGTCGGGGATCAGCCTGCTTTCCGTCGCCATATTTGGGTTTGATACAGTTCATGTGGAGGGAGGTCTGGCAATCTCAGTGGTCACCCTTAGCCTGCTCATGCTTATCGTAGGCATCGTACTGGCGTGGCAGGGTCATGGATATATCTTGTTCCTGCTTGCCGCGCCAGCCCTTGGGCTTGGGATGTTTGGCGCGAGAAAATTAATGGATAAAAGAGAGAAACATGATTAAGAAGAATCCGTATTTTGTGCTGTTGATCGCGACAGCAGTCATTGGGCTGACGATGCTTGTGGAATTTGTCTTCAGAAAACCTTATTCCTTTCACGGCACGGTGATCAACCCTCCTTTGCCTGTGACAGACTTTTCCCTCCAGACTGCCAACGAAGAAGTGTTTCGTCTGAGCGAACAAAAAGGCAAAATCGTATTGCTATTTTTTGGATACACCAGTTGTCCCGATGTTTGTCCTGTCACCCTGGCAACCTTCAAACAGGTCAATGATAACCTGGGGGAGGATGCGCAAAAGGTTCGTTTCGTGATGATTACCGCCGACCCGGACCGTGATACGCCTGATAAAGTTGCTGAATATGCCGCGCGATTCAATCCTGAATTCATAGGACTGAGTGGCGATATGACAGCGCTTGCTTCAATCTGGAAGGAGTTGGGAGTTTTTGTTGAGAAGCAGGAATCAGATAGCGCAGCTGGTTATCTGGTAAGCCACACGGCAAGTGTGTATGTTCTGAATCAGAGTGGCAGTCTGTTCATGACCTTCCCGTATGGTACGACTGCCACAGAGATTGCAGATGATATTCGACAGATCTTGAAAGATTCAAAATAGCAATCTTCGGTCTGGTAATACAATCTTAAAGTTAAATGATTAAGAGGACCCCGATGCAACCCAAAAACAAGAAATCCATTTCCACAAAAAAGGTAGCACGCCAAGCGGAACGCCGCCTGAAGTTGCGTAATGGCATCATCTCCGGCAGTTTGGCCTTCGCGGCGATTATCGCGATTTTTCTCATGTTCAACGCCAGGGAGCAGGGAAAACAACAGATCGAGGGAGTTACGGAATACACCGCTCTTAGCCGGGATCATGTCAGTGAAACCGTAAGTTACGACCAGACTCCGCCTGTTGGGGGAGCCCACAATCCTGTCTGGCAAAATTGTGGTGTGTATACCGAGACCATCGCGAATGAAAATGGAGTTCACTCCCTTGAACATGGCGCGGTCTGGATCACCTATCGACCTGACCTGCCTGACTTGGAAGTTCGGACATTACAGGCACTCACCCGTCAAAGCGGTTTTCGCTTGCTGAGTCCATACCCTGATCTGCCCAGCCCGATTGTAATTTCCGCCTGGGGATACCAACTTCAGGTGGAGCAGGCTGATGATCCCAGGATAAAGGACTTTATTGAACAATACGAACTGAGCCCACAAGGACCTGAGCCTGGAGCACCTTGCACGGGTGGAGTGGGGCAACCAGGCTAGGAGACATGATGATGACCGAAGAATTACCGCCTGAGACGTCCTTGCCCCGCGCGGTGCACAAGTTAGATGTTCTCATGCTCTTATCATTCGCTGTATTGTTGGTGAGTGTGGCAGTGCTTGCCTTCTGGCTGGGCACACGGCAGTCCTCTGCGCCTGGCGAAAACTCTCCTGAGGCAGGCTTTGCCAGGGACATGATGATGCACCACGCACAAGCTGTGGATATGGCTACACTGCTTCGTGACCGGACAGAAGACCCGGAAATGCGACAGCTTGCCCTGGACATTATGCTGACACAACAAGCGCAGATTGGTCAGATGCAGGGGTGGCTGGCCGTATGGCAATATCCAATTGCCAGCACCGACCCGGCTATGATGTGGATGGACATGCCGGTCAATGGTGGAATGCCTGGGATGGCCACCCAGGTGCAGTTGAATGAATTACGCGAATTGCAGGGTGTGAAAGCCGATGGATTATTCCTGCAATTGATGATTGTCCACCACCGTGGTGGAGTGCTCATGGGGGAGGCGGCGCTGGAGAGCGCCAAAAGCCCCGAAGTGTTGGCATTAGCACAATCCATCGTCAATGCACAAACAAGCGAAATTGCCGCCATGCAGGACCTTCTGGCTCGTAAAGGGTTTCCGCCTGTAATGGACGAACCGAAAGAAACGAATCATGAGGGGATGTCGCCTTGATGAGGTTGTCATTGACAAAAAAACGACTGAACAATACTGGTTTATCCAGGCATCTTGCTGCGAACCAAAGGTTCAAAGCAGACGATGAAAGTCAAATTCTATTTTCAAGAAGGACACATATGAAAAACAAACTTTTGATTTCTACAATCCTGCTGGCAACATTGTTGGTCAGTGGATGTGCAAGGTCGGGTGAATTCAAGGTAATGGATGCCTGGGCTCGCCCTGCCGCTTCGGGCAATAACGGCGCGGTATATTTCATTATCAGTAATGCGACCGACGCGGATGATACATTGCTCAGCGCCAGCACGGACGTCGCATCTGCTGCCGAGGTACACATGAGTATGATGGATGACAATGGCGTGATGTCCATGCAAATGCAGGAGGCTTTGCCTATCCCTGCGCAACAGGAGATCATTTTCAAGCCTGGCGGCTTGCACGTCATGCTCGTTGGTTTGACGCAGGATTTGAAGGTTGGCGATACGATTACCATGACACTTAACTTTGAAAAAGCAGGAGACTGGACAATCGAAGTTCCGATACGCGAACCCTAAACAAACTTTCATCTTTGAGATTGCCGTCCAAAGTATAATGTTCCTTCGGAAGGCAATTTCATTGTAAAGTATGAATGGATCTCATCGTGTTCTCCTGATTGTGACACTGGCTTTTCTTCTGGTGGGGTTGTCTGCACATTTGTTTCCAGCCGCATCCCTGTGCGAATGCTTGTCACAGTCACAGGAAGATGCCAGGGCAACCAACCTGGATCTTTGCCTGATATGTCAGTTGCAAACAGGAATTCATTCTGCGCCGTGCCCAACAGATCCGAACCATGAAATCATACAGCAAGTGAATATACGGATCAATTTGCATTCATTGGAACGCGCCTTTCCCATTTTACGTCCCCCCATCGCTTAAGCTTTCAACCGTATATTTCGCTTGATTACAGCGTCCCCTTCGATGTCCGTAAAGGTCACATCGATGGTTTAACTTTAGCCCGAGTTACTTATGGAGTTTAGATGAAGAAAAGAAAGAATCAAAAGTCCCCTGTTCCGCTCTTTCTCGCACTTGGCGGCGGACTCCTATTGATTGCCGCCGCGATCCTGTGGGCAAATCAAAACGTTCCCGCCACCCCGACGTCTGTTACATCCCATGAAGAGGAGACGTACCCGGATATTCCACGTGTAAGCCTGCCCGACGCCAAGGCTGCGTTGGAGGAAGGCGCCGCTATCGTAGTGGATGTACGTTCCGTGGAAGCGTATCAAGCCGCCCATGTTGCCGGTGCGATCAACATTCCACTTGCCGAACTTGAAACGCGTCTGGCGGAGTTGGATAAAGCACAATGGATCATTACCTACTGTACCTGACCAAGCGAAGAATCGAGCGCCCGTGCGGCGTCCATACTGCTTGAAAATGACTTCAGTAAGGTTACCCCAATGCTCGGCGGTTTTGAAGCCTGGATGACTGCCGGTTATCCCGTCGAGCCATGAAAGAAAGAAACACATTAGGAGACGCAATGTTTGCACGATTAAATGTATGCCTGGTACTGATTGGCATCGGTTTGTTTTCGCTTGTGGCTTGCCAGCCACAGGAACAGATCGGTATCCAGGCTGAAATGAATGGCATTCCTTATCGAGTGGTATCTGTGCAGGAATTACAGACCATGCTGGAAGACAAGGATTTCACCATGATCAATGTTCATACCCCTTGGGAGGGAGACATCCCGGATACGGATGTTCGTCTGGCGTATGATCAGATCGAACAAAACACGGTTAAATTACCAGCCGAGAAGGATGCTAAGATCCTTGTCTACTGCTTGACATCCGGCATGGCAAAAAAAGCGGTTGCTACACTATTAGTCCAGGGATACACAAATGTCTGGATGCTGGAGGGAGGCACAACCGCCTGGCAAGAGGCTGGTCTCATGTTGGAGAGCCAGCCATAGGCATCAAGGAACATAAAACAAAGACGGGAGAGTAAAACTCTCCCGTCTTTGTTGAACTTTCAGATATCTCTATTTGACAACTTCGAGCGTTCCAACCATGCCTGCCTGCAAATGCCCTGGCATCCCACAGACAATCTGGTAGGTACCCGGTTGGTCGGGCGCTGTGAAACTTAGTTCCACGCTCTCGTCTGGTTGGGCATCCACCTCCCAGTACGCATTGGCAATATCCTCTTCATCAAACATATCACCGACATCCACGCCATATTGCATGATATAAAAGTTATGCTCCACGGTGCCGTTGTTGACAACCTTGATCTGGATTTCTGCACCGGCTGGCACGGACAGCTGATTGGGGGTAATTGCAAAATCGCTCAATTCCACTGTGAGTTTGGTGGACGGTCCGCCGGACTGACAGGCTGACAGGAAAACCAATATTAAAAGGAAAATACTTTTCTTCAACATACAACTCTCTTAACCAGGATAGTCAACAAATATCTTACCGGTAATATTTAGTCCAAGAACGCTGACCTTTGCACCGGACTTCACGGTCAGATTGTGATCGAACGATGAATAGTCAACGATCACGATCTGTGCGCCGGGAAGGAGTCCAAGATCTTCAAGATGGCGGAGCAATTCCGCATCTGCATTCTTTACACATTGGATCTTCGCCTTTTGTTTCGGGCGCAGTGCGGAGAGAGGGGTCGAATCCTCCAATGGCATGACCAGATCGGCAGTGGGAATTAACTCCCCGTGCGGGTCGCGCAGGGGATGTCCCATTGCCGCTGCCATCCGCCGTTCAAAATCCTCCGAAATGACGTGCTCAAGGCGTTCTGCCTCCTCATGGACTTCATCCCACGAATAGCCCAACGTCTTTACCAGCCAGGCTTCCAGGAGACGATGATGCCGGATAACCTCCAAGGCGGCTTTCCTGCCCTCTTTGGTCAGCGTGACGCCCTGATGCTTTTGGTATTCGACCAGGGCGGGCTGCGCGGCGGCAAGTTTTTGAACCATGTTCGTCACGGATGCCGGCTTGACGTTGAGCCGTTCGGAAAGGGCATTCGTGCTGGCATTCTGACCGCCTTCCGTCAACTCGTAAATATGTTTCAGGTAATCCTGAATGGATATGGTCAGAGACGATTCCATTGGAAGGCTCCTATTTGATCAACAACCCGGTGACCCACAACATCATCATACCGGTCAGGACTCCGCTAAAGACAATCATGGGCATGGCTTCACGCTGTGTATCCTTTTGAATCAGTTTGGCGATTTCGTAGATCACCTGGAAAATCGCGCCTGCGCCGATGGCCAGGAACAGCACCGTCAGGAAGGGCGAGGGGGTGTATCCTCCGATCCAGGCTCCCAGAATGGCAGGCGCTCCACCGACCAACCCCATGATCGCGAGCCTGCCGACCCCGGGTCTATCACGCAGGACTGGCGCAATGATGCCCAATCCTTCAGTAATGTTCTGGATGATGAAACCCACCACCAGGAAAGTGCCCAGAGCAATTTCGCCGACGTTATAAGCAGCGCCTATTGCCAGCCCTTCTCCAAGGTTGTGAATGCCGATGCCGACCGCGATCACAAAGGCGATAGCCAGCCGCTTATCCGCTTCGTTGCCGGTGATTTCAGACTGGCGTTTCGAGATCGCCTCCAACAACAGGAAGGTTGCCACTCCACCGATTCCGATCAAGCCGATCCCCTGAAAGGAGGAAGGGATCTTCCCGGCAAACTCCAGCGCTTCTGCGACCGTGTCCAGCCCAAGAAAGACCAGCAGACCCGCCGTTGCCGCCATCAGGAAGGTCATGGTCCGGCGTCCCATTTGTCGCAACGCCGGAAACCAGAAGATTCCCAGAAAGACCGGGATTACGCCGACATACAAACCGATGAGTGTGAATCCCCAGAAGGTGGCGGTGTCCGGTTGAGGCGTTTCGAACGCAACCGGGATGTCCACTGTGAAGGGAATGGCATTTCCGGTAAAGATGATCAAGCCATATGCCTCACCATACGACCACGGATAAGCGATGGTAATGGTGGCACGCTCCAATCGAGGGACGACTGCATCTGGATACACCTCGAATGGCATGACCGCATCATTCACAATGACCTGGGCGATGGTAATTTCTTCCGGACTCGTGTTGCGCACCTGCAATTCGATGCTGCCTTGTTTGAGAACATACCGCTCGATATCCAGATTCTCAACCGGCGCGGCAGAGTCGAGATTCAATCCTCCCCCTGTGGAAAGGAAGAGGACGATCACGCCGGCGAGAAGAATGATCGGGATGAGCAGCAGGATAAAGGTCCGGAAGGTGAAGCGATTGGATGGACTTTGAGTCATGACATACCTCTAAACTATTCGGTTACTTCGAACATACCGTTCCAGCCCAATTCGGCAAATTCGGTTACGTGAGCATGAAACATGTACATGCCGGGATATTTGTATGAGAACTCCAGTATCCCGCGTTGGGCCTGACCTTGAATGATCGTGTCCGTGAATTCGGAGGGGGTCAGGCTGGTACCTGTTGGGTAGTAATGGAAGAAATTGGCATGCAGGTGGAAGGAATTGAGCAGATCAAATTCCAGGATGTTCACAAGATAGATGCGGATCTTCTCGCCGACTTTGATCTGGATCGGATGATTCTGATAGTAAAAGGGAATGGCATTGACGGCATAGAAATCGTTGACATCATCGAAATCCACATCGAAGCCGCTCATGACCATGACCATTTCACGATCCACGGGTGGGCGACCTTCCTTGGGATCCACAATAAACGTGCCATATAAACCCTTGGCAATATGGCGCGCCAGCGGAAAGACATGACAATGATAGAGATGCAGACCGAATGGCTCCGCATCAAACTCGTAGGTAAAACTGTCGCCGGGTTCGACATATCCGCCTGGTCCCGAACCGGGCACGCCATCCATGTTGCCCGGGTGGAAACCGTGAAAGTGCATGCTATGAGGATGGTTGCTTCCGTTGGTCATCGTGATGCGGATCAAGTCGCCTTCCGTGCAACGAATGGTCGGTCCCGGAATGCGCCCGTTATACGTCCAGGCGGGGTATTCGATGCCAGGCACAACTTCTATGTTCTTGTTGATGACCGTGATTTCATATTCACGCAGGGTTCTGCCATCGGGAAGAATGGATACTTTTCCATAGTCGAAGTCAGTGAGTATGTCTCCCGGATTAAAGCCGTTTTTTTCATGGTCCACATCCCCCGTACCAGGAATGACACCGCCCCCATGATCCATGTCTTGCATGGGAGGGAGGTTATGGCGTGAGTGGGATTTACCTTTGGACTGCATGATGGCAGTTGCGCCTCCAGCCCCGATCACACCAAAAGCCCCCAGTTTCAGGAAATCCCGCCGACTTAGTTGGTTTTTCATACATGCCTCCAATACAGATAAAGCCGATAAATTTAGTCTAATCTAAATTGTATTTTAGAACAGGAATAATTAAAAGTCAAGCATTTTCTCAAATAAAAATGGGCTTTGAATTTCTCCCTTCGAACGCTCCGACGGATACGGGGCGTTTTTGTTTTTAGAACCAGTGGATGGGCTAATACCCGCTCGGGACTCTGCCTACCCAATCCTCTCCAAGTCGGATCTCCATATCCACTGTGGACGCTGGATCAGGCTGGATGGTGATCTGCTGACTTCCCACCCCAAGGAGTTCCGTCAAATACCGCAGGGCATATAACTTTGAAGAGTAAAGAATTATTTTCGTGGTGTTTGATGCGCCGGTTGGCACGCCATATTCCACCACCTGCATACCTTGCGCGGTCAGGAGGGTGGCTGTGCGTTGCTCCAAACCGGCAGTATAGGTGTTATTGATAATCCTGATCTTCGCCTGATCAGATTGCATCAGCGCCACTGGATCACCTTGCGCCAATGGACTAAGCGGACCACCTGGGACAAAGATTTCATCCCTCAGGATGCGAATAAGATCCGGAACAGGACGCAAAACATTTGCCGGCACACCGTTGATGGTTGTATCGGCTGGGATCGCCATCGTGTTATCAATCACGCCTCTCTTGATGTCATCCACCCGAATGTCTTTCGCCAACACTGCCAGTTGGATTGCATCTTCCAACGACATGTTGGTGTGAATCCCAGAAGAAAATTCTGCATACAACTGCGGTGCCTGGGTAATCAAGGTGGCAAAGGTTTCCCCTTCCAGTACCTTGTCGCGGATCGCGAGGATGACCTGTTGCTGGCGTTTGGCGCGTCCCACGTCTCCGCCCGAACAGCCTTGTGATTCATGCCGGCAGCGTGCATACGCCAGGGCGCGCGGTCCGGTCAGGTGGCGGTAATCTCCCGGCTTCAACACAAAATGATCCTGTCCCGCGCCGAGCGGATCGAGCACCATGCGTTCCTCGACATACACATCGATGCCGCCGATCAGATTGATGAACGAAACAAACGTCCCAAAATCCACCTGCACATAGTAATGAATTGGCATGCCGATGAATTGCGAGACGGTCTGCATTGCAAGTTGTGGTCCACCGCCTGGAAGTTTGGCATTCTCGCCAATTGCCCAGGCGGTGTTGATGCGCCCATACCCTGCCCCTGGGATGTTGACCCACATATCACGTGGGATGGACAACATGCCAGCGGTTTTTGTGGCCGGGTCCACGGTCAGAACCATGATCGTATCAGTGCAGGTCGGACAGCCTTCCCCTTGTCCATCGTCGCCGCGCAAGCCAAAGAAGGCGATGTTGATTCTGCTGGCGCCATCCCATTGAGGCAATTCCATTTCCGGCGCGGATAATTCGATTGGAAGATCGTTTGTTGTTGCTGGATTGGGGGAGGCCGGCAGATCGGAAGATGGTTGGTTTTGTAGAGCGCACTCTGCGGGTGGTACACCTGGTAGGGCAGTCAGGGTCCAGCAGAGAGTCAGTTTGCGGACGATGAAAAACGCAGCAAGCATAGCCGCTGTCACGAAGATCCAATAGGCAAGCGAACGCCAGAAGGGATGATAAATATTCGGAGTTCGTGAACCTGGCATTACATCAACCCCGACCCCATGAACGGCGCGATGATCGCCAACACCAGACCCAGTACCGCCATCACCCCGAACAAGCCGGCGCGTTGACGCACCAGGGCCGCGCGTTCTTCAGTCGATTCCACCACGGAACGATGCACTGACTCCTGCAAGCCCTGCACACTGGACAAGACTGGACGATTGTTGGCGAAGAAGTCATAGATGTCACGCAGGAATAGATTCGCTTCAACATCCTTCGGATCAGGCAGGTGGGCGCGGGTCACGTCAACGGCTTTGGTGAAATCCTCCACCTCCATGCGCGCAACGAGTAACCCAAGCAGATTACAGAATGGTCCACCCACGGTCGAAGCGCGGCGCAGTGCTTCCTGTACGCCCACACCGGAGGAAAGCAGGGAACTCAATACCGATAGACCGATCAACATGTTATTGCGCAACGACTCAGCGCGTTTCTTTGCGAGCGTCTTCAAGCGCACATAGGGTCGGCGTAATCCAAGCAGAATGAAGATCATGGCGATCACCGGCGCGGCAGCGATAATGTTCATGGCCGCCAATGCCCCTGCCAGCATCCCGCCCACCAGCAGGAAGGTCGAGAAGTCGCGGATCGCCACCGCATAGAATTCACCGGGGGTATCGTAGGGATAGCCGGCACGACGAAGCAGGCTGATCACATCACTCATGTTCTTCGCCTGATCGGGATCAAAGCGTCCCGGCAGGATGGCGATCAATAACGCCTCCCAGGTCGAGCGTCTCTTGATGGGGGTTTGAGACTGGAAATTCATCAGGCGATTGCCGCCAAAGGTGCTGAAGGCATTCTGAAAAACGTTCAGCAGTTCAAATGCGAGCACGCTCAAACTAAGCGCGCCGAGAAAGGCAAAAAAAGTCATCGAGGTTCTCCTTGTGAAATATCGAGCCGGAAGTCTAATAACTTCTGCAAGGGGGTCTCGCCCGGCTGTCGCCCGCGAAACTTTTTAGTGAACAACCCACGGCGCAAGGCTTGCATGTGTTGTTCATCCCGGATAACCTGATGCGGTGGTCGCGGTTCGGCGAACTTCAAAGCGCCGCTGCCCGTCTCCCACCCTTCTCCGCCAAAGTCTGCCGGCCAGAGCGGATGGGCGTACATGTCCCAATCCCTCGGTAAACGGTTGTTCTTCATGGCGCGATGCCATCCCCAAAAGGCTTCGAAGCGCGGACCCCAAAGTCCCCAAACCAGATCAAGTTGCAACGACTCATCCCGCAGCAGGTTCAAGGTTTCAGTGCAGTGATGGCAGATCGGGATGGCATTCTCCGGTCGCTGATACCGCCACAGAATTTCCACCGGTGCATTTGGAGTTGGGTTGAGGATCGGTCGCCAGGAAGCGGACTTGCCGCAGCGAATGCAGTGATTGGGAAATTCGTGCCGCCAGGGGATCCCAGCCACGGACGCCGCCACGATCTCATCCAGATAGGGTTCCTCGGCTTTCAAGACAGAATACGATAACTTCACCGCGCCATCCGGCAGATTCCAGGCATGCGAAAGATCCAGGATGAACCCGGCAGAACTCACGATTTGCCCGCGTTCCCAGGCTTCGAATCTGCGCCGTTGGATTTCAGGCCGCACCTCGCCGCGATGAGCATCCCGAATGCGGCGGATGTCGGCGACCGCTTCTGCCAGCAGTGCGAACAACAAACTGTCCATGCGCAGGCTCGGGTCGATTGAACCTTGCTGAGGCAGGTCCAGCGCCACGGATAAAACCGTCTGGAGATATGGGTGATAGTCCACCTTCGGTCCGGTCTCGATCACGTATCGACAAACGGGCAATTTCACCCAGCGCCATTTTGTGATGACTTCATCGAATACCACCTGTCCTTGCGCACTGAGTGCAATGATCCGCATGGGCGGGCAGAAGAAGGTGTGGAAGGTCCGTGTTCCATCCGTGGGATAGATAAACGCCAGCACGGTATCGTTCAAAGACTCCATGAACATCGCGCCGCTGGCACGCTGCTGCGAGGTGATCAGAAACTGTAATTGCATGTTATTCACTGGCTCCTTCACCAAAGAGGATTTCACGCACAACCGGCAGCCTTGGGTTATTGGAACCCATTGCCTTCTTCCAGTCGTGCGCGAGGGGATGTTCAATTTTTGTGGGCAGTTCATATGCCCGGGTGGGGGTGGAGTCGATTAATGCCAGCAACTCCTTCGGCGTCAGGTCGGCGAATTGCCGGAATACGCCGCGCGCTTCACGCAGGGGATGTTCTCGCAGGCGGCTGATGGCATAGCCCAGGGGATCGGAAAGATTCCCACTCTGCAGGCTGGCGACATACAGCACCCACGAGACAAAGGCATGCACGGAGGCTTGAACTTCGAGCAGTTCTTTTTGGACTTTGGGATGCACATCATTCTGCTGAAGAAGGAGTTCAAGTTTCCAAAAATCAGGAGCGACCGCCTCCGCCGCTTTCGCGCTTTGCGCGTGCTGGGTGGTGGAAGTGTTTTTCTTGTCGGTGTTTAAGGGGTGTTTAAAAGAGTTTAAATCACTCCCATTTGCGTCCACCATATGACTCCCATTTGCGTCTGCTAATGCTCCCATTTGCGTCCAGCTAATACTCCCATCTGCGTCTGCCATATGACTCCCATTTGCGTCCACCTTATTACTCCCATCTGCGTCCAGCGGTTCGTCCAACAGAACCCGAAAAGCACGCGGCATGGACTCCACGCGCAGGTCGGCGTAGGTCTTTGAATCAGGCAGTTCGATTTCTTGGAGAAAGCGGGAGAGGTTGCCCCCACGTTGTTGCGAAGCCCAATGCGGCTGAAGCCAGGCTTGTACGGTCTTGTAACGGTTGGAGCCGATCAACTCCGCCATCTCCTGATATCCGCGCTTGAACGTCACCGTATCCCGGCGTTCCCCGGTGCGGGCATTGATGAAGGCCATATCGCGTGCGACTGTGATCAGCCAGGCTTGTGCAGGGGTCAGGTTATAGCGCTGGATGGTTTCCGTGATGAAGTAATGCGGGATGTGGATGTCGCCCAGGCAGTTGATGATCCTGCGGTGCAGTTCCTGGGCCAGACGCTCGATTTCAGGTGAAAAGGTTTCACCTGTTTCCAGCTTCGCCATATCCATCACCGTATTCAACGGGGAATGAGGCAGTTTCATAGCCAGCGGATCGAGCAGATCCATGACATCCTCGACCGCCAGCATTTCCTGTAAGGCGCTGGTGATGGAGTTATGTTTTTCGATCAATGCCTTCAAATGCAGATGCACCGCAGTGGCGTCGGCGCGGGTCAGGCGCGGGGTCATGCAGACCTGGTAGCGGATCGGTGCGCGATGCGGGCGTCCGTCCCGTCCACGCCGGAAGCGGCGCGCATCCTGGGAATCGACCCGTTGCACAAGCCCGCTTAGGTGTGCCTGAATGCCGGCGTGTTTCAAGAGTCGCCAGAAGGCGCCGTTGCTCATGGCGCTGAAACGCATCACCTCGCGACTGTATAGCGGCTTTCCAGATGGACCATTCTGATCCTGCACCCGCCACGCCGCCTGATGAAATCCAACATACAACCAGACAGCCTTCGGTCCGATCTCCATCCCCAGTCTGCGCAGATAACCCTTCACCACGACCTGCTTGTGCGGCTGGACGATGCGGTCATAATCCAGCCACTGCACAGGCTCGATGTTTATTTTCGGTTCGTCCGTTTCCTCCGCTTCGGTTTCCATCTCCATCCCTTCCTGTGACTCTTCCCCGACAACGAACTTCACAGAGACAGAACGATTCAAAATCCCAACCAGCAATCGCTGCACTGTGCTGGTCAGGCGCGACTCCAGCCAGTCACGGGCATAGGCATTGCGTGTGGAAACAAGCAGCACATCGTTTTTCAATTCCAACGCTTCCGTGCCCAACACCCAGGTTTCATACGAGGCGCGCGGCATGTCCAGCTGTAATTGAGCCAGCACCGAACTCCATGCTTGTTGAAGATCGCTCATACCGAATCTCCTCGTAAAACAAGCCTGGGTCTCCTGGATCGTTCATGCTGGATTTCTTTCGCCTCAGCCCTTCCTGTGCGTCCAACGTAGGCGGCAACGTAGGCGGATGCGTGGGCGGAACGTGGACAGGACGCAGGCGGCACGTTGTCCATGCCGTCTACGTCCTTCATTTTCTTCCATTGAAAAAGGTTTTTTTGGTGGAACTTCATCATTTGCCTTTGTGCGCTAAAGTGAATGTGGTGGATTTCGGTTTGGGTTCAAGCACCAGCAATCCGGTTTCATACGCTTTCAGACCAAAGCGCAACAAGGCTGTGATCAATTCCCCGATGGGTACATGCAAGCCATCGTCGGATGCCAGCGCTGCCAGTTCCTGTTTGAGTTCAGGAGAGAAGCCACGCCAGGTGGTGATGACCTTCCACAAGGCTTCCGGTTGTTTTTGTTTCACAGTACGTTGAGATCTGTTGATCGAATGTGCGGAGCCACTTTGCGGGAAGAGCGTCATGCGCATGCGTTCCGGATTGGGTCGCGGATGGAGATCGAAATCCCCGCGTTCGTAGGAACGCAGGGCGTAGTCGAGCACCACACATGCCACCTCACCTGAGGGAACCAGCAGGTCGTCGGCTATTGCCTTGACCTTCAAGGCCAGCTTGGGATCAATGCCGCGATAGACCACCTTGCGGCTCTGTTGCTGTTTTTCCCACTGACGGTTGCGCTTGCGCGGCGCTGCCACGCGCAGGGAGTCGTAGAGACTGGGAACTGCCGGGACGGTTGGAGCAGGCTCGGCAGTCTCAAAGGGATCGCGTCGTTGATTCATCTCCGCCTCCTAGAACTTCATGACATGTTGGGCCAGTGCCTGGTACTCCTTGGCAGCCCGGCACAACGGATCGAACTCAAAAATGGTTTTCCCTTCGGCGGCACATTCCCGCAGCAGGGTCGAACGATGGATGGGCTGCAACATGCTGGCGTCGAACTTTTCCTGCAGATTCTCCATCGTGGCTTTGCTCTCGCGGGTTTGTTCATCGAAGAAGGTTGGCAGGATGCCCAATAGATTTCCGCGCCAGTTCTTCCTTTCCTGCAGGATGCTCATCATGCGTAGCACCTTTGAGACGCCGTCGGCGGAGAGGAATTCGGTGGCACTCGGCACGATCACCAGGTCGGAGGCCCAGACCGCCCGTTCCTGGATGCCGCCCACGCTGGGCGCTGTATCGAAGATGATGTAGTGCAGTCCCTCCCTGAAAAAACGACTGACCGATTGTCGGATGGCGGAGATGGGCTGGTCCTGTGCGTTGAGCACGGTCTGGGCTGCCATTGTCTGCTGGTCCCCCGGAAACAAATACAGACCTTCGCGTCCGGACAACCGCACCCAGGATTTCAGGAAGGCGGTCTCCTGCAGCGTATGTCCCATCGTGAGCAGGTAGAACACGCCTGGCTCGGGACTGCGCCCCAGAGCGGTGGCACATTGTCCCTGCGGATCCAGGTCGATCAGCAGAACCTGTTTTCCTTTTTGGGTCAAGCCATGCGCCAGCGACACGGCAGTGGTGGTCTTGCCGACCCCGCCCTTCTGGTTCGCGATACAAATGATCCTGGTGCTCATGAGGACTCCTCCTGGTCCTTGTGCCGGATATGGCGTTTCAAACAATCCCGCAGGAGGAAATAAATGATCCCGCCCCCCAGCATGGAAAGGAAAACAAGCAGAACCCCTGATAACACGGCGCTGATGGCGTCAAACATGATCGTCCCCCTTGTGCGTTCCGGGCTGGAGTCGAATCCCATTGCACTCTGTTGTCATGACCGGAGAGGCAGTCCATGCCCCTCCAACAACAGGGTAACTGTGCTTGATGGTTGCGGAAGAGGTTGAACATCTCATGGTTGCACCTCCGCCGGTTGTCCTTCCGGTCGCTCTATCTCCTGTATTTTTTCCTGTTCAGGCAGCATGCCCAGCCGGGTCAATTCCCGGCGAATGATCAGGGCTGCCTGGGCACGCGGCACGCGCATTTCACGCTGTGCAAGTTGTTGCAGCGCCTCGCGTTCCTGTTCGCCCAGATACACGATTATCTTTGCCATAGTGTTCCCTTCAGATGCTGAAAAAAAATGAGCCGCTTTGTCGGCGGCTCATTAGTAGCATCTGGGAGTACGGGAATTGTACGGTTTGGATTACGGGATATCTACGGAAATTATTTTCCTCTTGATCTGGCTCCGACGGGCTGGTTACGAGGGTGTTTCTGTCAGGGTTTTCCTTTGTTTTTCCTCTATTTCCTTTAATACGTTGCGCCGCCAGTCATAAAACGTGGAGGTGGGTACCAGCAGCACACCATCCGGTCCACAGCCAAATTCCTCTTCGAGAAACTCCTCCAGGGTTCTGGCGGAGAAGGATGGATCGCGCCGTTCCCAGCGCAGTACCACCCTGCGGATTCTGTCTTCCGGGTAGCGGGTTTGTTTTCCACGGCGCTTGCGGTTTCCGGATGAGATCAGGTCCTGTAGATCGTCATGGTCGTCCCGGGTATCTTGTTGGATGGTTTCATTTTGGGGTGCCACGGGGTTTGATTGGGAAGAACCGGATTGATAGAATTCGATCCCGAACATTTCAAAGACAACCTGTTTTCCATCCCCTTGCGTTCTTCTTTCTGATTCGTCCCGGACAAAGCGATGAAGTGTATAAGCGTATTTGCCGCCCCGGATTCCAAGAATGATGATCCCAATGGATATGACGACCAGGGACACGAGGGCATCCTCGGGTCCGTAGTATCGATGAATTAGCCTGTAGATCCAGGAGATGGGGAAAATCAGGATGGTAATCACGATCACCAGCGCCAGATAATGACCCCACATCCTTTTGAAGTGGTTCATTATGGTTGACCTCAAAACTAAACGTCAAAAGCGGGATATTTTAGTACCGGTTCTGCGAATCTCAAATGACATTTGTTACCCTATTTGTACGATTTAGTCATTTGTTTGGGCATGACTCCCCTTAAAAATGCAAATTGAAAGGTCTTTGCAAATTGGAATCATTTGGCGGAATTTCGATGGACAGGTTGTGTGGTTGTTCCTTCCTTCTGATCGCACAACCTGTGTATGTTCTCGATTGCATGATTATGCCGGCGCTGGACTCTGTGGAGCATCGGCTGCGCGCTCGGATCTTCCCTGATCACCATCAACATTTCCTGATGGCAGTTGTGGATTGGCAGCTGCATTCTTTTGGACCAATCGTTTTCGTGCAATGTCCATCAGGTAGCTGTAGACCCGACCCAGTGCCTTTCTCTGTTCCGGGGTCAGGTCTGGCTTTGTTTCCTCAGAGGGAGTTGCCACGGTCATGCAGATTCTCCTGCCTGGATGAACTGCAATTTTCTTTGACGTTGTAACGGCATCGCCCTGTAATGGGCATGGAATATTTTCTTGTGCATAGTTTCCTTTCACTGCAATGAAAAATAAGAGTTGCCTTGCGGCAACCCTTAAGTAGCATTCCCCAGTACGGAAACTCTACGGTTTGGAATACGAAACTCCCTACGGGATTATCCAGGAGTTGATGGTGTGGGTGGATGACCTTGAATCAGGTTGTAAAAAAACCGGAACCTTCTTTCCGTTATGCTCTCCTCTTATTCGTTCATATTGTGAAGTCATACAATTCTCGGACTTTATTCCGTAGAGTAACCGTAGTCCTGGATGCTATACCCCGCTTCAGAACATTTACATCCGGGACACCAGTTCCAAATTCCCCGTTCACAACGTTATAATATCGTTTGGAGACGCGAACATCTATGGAAGATTGGCTGACAACATATGAGGCCGTGCAGATCAGTGGATATGAATTGGATTACATCCGCAAATTGGTGCGCGCCAAAAAGATCACAGGTCGCAAGTGGGGGCAATCCTGGCAGGTCAGCCGCAAATCCCTGCAGGAATTCCTGAAGAGCAGGGATCAGCACGGAGAGAAGCGCGGTCGTAAACCCAAACGAAATAAGGCATAACAACATAGCCATAACGTGATTGATGACGGGGACTTGTCAACCGTAAAACCTGTGCTATAATTTCATTGCTGGCAATGAAATTCACAGCCAGAATAACGGGTCGTACTGGTGTTCGTAGCACCAATACGACCCTCACCCAACCCACCGGCTAGAGCGGAGGGAGGGCTGGTTTTATTATACAGCCCCTTTGATTCGCCCTGGTGGGATTCCATCAGGGCGATTTGTATTCCAGCCGGGGAATACAGGTCGCCCAACCCCAAAAGGAGAATCACATGTTTCAACCCCCTTCCACACAACGATTTCAACTGGTAGGCACGCTCACGCGCATCCGTCAGGAATGGCAGGATGCTGCCGGAATTTCCAGTCTGATCGAGGTTGAAGGCAACATGGGAATGTTGCTTGCCGACCTGATCAATGGCGTAGGTCTTGGAATTGATGAGCAGATCCAAGTGCTGGGTCCCGAACTGTTTCACGAGATGAAGGATTTCCTCAAATCCCCTGTCCAGAATTGATTGACTGCTGCCAGCCGGACCGGCCCGGCTGGCATTTTGACAAATGCCAACAAGGAAACCATTCATGAATAAGCGTTCGGTTATTTACGCCAGAGTCAGTACGGATGAACAGACCAAGGGCTACAGTTTAAACACCCAGGTCGATGCCTGCAAGCAATATGCCGCCGATTGCGGTTATGTCCTTTTAATGACATTCTCCGAGGATTACAGCGGTGCAACCATTGATCGCCCTCAACTTAATGCCTTGCGGGATTTTGCTGCCCAGGAACCCATTGATGTCATTATCGTGTACGACATTGATCGCCTTGCCCGAAAAAGCGTTTATCAGGCGCTGATCGAGGAGGAGTTCCTGCGACTGGGAGTCACGGTTGAATATGTGATTGGTCAATATGACAATAGCGATGAAGGCCGGCTCCAAAAACAGATTCGTGCCAGTATTGCTGAATATGAAAAGGCAAAGATTCTGGAACGAAGCAAGCGGGGAAAACGTGGCAAGGCGCAAAGTGGGTTTGTGATTGTCGGGTCACGTCCACCTTACGGATATAAAACAATTACTGAGCCGCACAAGTCCTGGCTTGAAGTGGATGAAGAGGAGGCGCAGATTGTTGTCAATGTTTTCAATTGGTATTTGAGAGGAGATGGCGATAGTGGTCCGATGTCCATGAATGCCATTGCCAAAAAATTGACCGAAATGAGGGTCATCACCCGGGGCGATAAACATGGACACATCTACAAGAAATATGAGCCTGGGTCGTGGGCGCCTGAAATGATAAGGCACATCTTGAAAAACGAGACGTATACTGGCACCTGGCATTATGGCAAGACGAAGGTAATCGATGATGGACGGGTAAGACCTGCCAGGCCAAAATGTGGATTTGGCAAACAGGTACCTCGTTCACGGGATGAATGGGTGGGCGTCCCTGTACCTGTAATCATTGATAAGGAGACTTTCAATTTGGCGCAGGCGCGAATGAAATTCAATCTTGCACAGGCAGATCGACACTTAAAGCATGAATATCTTTTAGCGAGAAGATTAAGGTGTGCCAAGTGCGGCTTTACTTATCAGGGTCGTGCAAGAAAGAAGAATACCTATTACTACTGCAAAGCAACAGAAAGACGGCCTATCAAGAGATGTGATATGCCCATGTTTCGTGGAAGGGATGTTGATGATGCGGTATGGGCATGGCTTGTCAACATCATTCAGCATCCGGAATACATTGTTGCCGGTTTACAGGATCGACAGGAGGAACAAGGCAGGAGCAATCAGGCTTTGACAGCCCGGTTGGAGTTGATAGAAGGTCATATAGCTGAGAATGAAAAGCAATTAAATAAGTTGCTGGACCTGTACCTGTCAGGAGATTTTGAACGTGATATGCTTTCAGAAAGACGTGCGAGACTTGAAGAAAATATAGGGAATCTCCGAAAGGAACAGGCGGAAATTGCCTCGTTTCTTGAACAATTGGTTTTGTCTGATGCCCAAGTGGAAGACATAAGATTGTTTTGTGAGACGATCAAAGATGTGTTGGATACTGCAACGTTCGAACAAAAACGGCAGGTGCTGGAGATGCTAGATGTTCGTGGTACACTAGCGATTGAAGATAATGAAAGGGTCATTTACGTCAAATGTCTAGTAACCCCACAGCAACGGCTGTCGCTTTTGCCAACATCGCCTTCATCAAATATTGGGGGAATCGTGACAACGCCCTGCGTCTCCCCGTAAATGGTTCTATTTCAATGAACCTGGATGGACTCTTCACCCGCACCACGGTCAGCTTCCAGCCGTCGCTCCCCTTTGATGAATTGATAATCAACGGGCATTCGGTGATCGGGAAGGGTCTGGAGCGGGTCTCGTACATTCTCGATCTGGTACGGGAGAAAGCAGGAATCAAAATGAATGCCGAGGTGATGAGCGAGAACAATTTCCCCTCAGGGGCGGGGATCGCCTCTTCGGCGGCGGCATTTGCGGCGCTGGCATTGTCCGCGAGCAAGGCAGCAGGACTGAACCTGAGCGAACCCGAACTCTCCGTCCTTGCGCGGCGCGGATCGGGTTCTGCATCTCGTTCCATTCCTGCGGGATTCGTCGAATGGCAGATGGGAACAGACGGAGAAGATTCTTACGCCTTCTCCATCGCGCCGGCTGACCATTGGAATCTGGTGGATTGTGTTGCCATCGTCAGTTCCGCGCACAAAAAGACCGGCTCCACCGAGGGACACGCCATTGCAGGGACGAGTCCATTGCAAAATGCGCGCGTGGCAGATGCGCCGCGCCGGCTTGACTTATGCCGCAACGCGATTCTCAAAAAGGATTTCGAAGCGTTTGCGAACATCATCGAACACGACTCGGACGTGATGCATGCCGTGATGATGACATCCAATCCTCCGCTGATGTACTGGCAGGCTGCCACAGTGGAGATCTTCCATCACGTACGCGAGTGGCGCGCGAGCGGACTCCCCGCCGGCTATACGGTGGATGCAGGCGCGAATGTCCACGTATTGTGTTTGGGAGAATACGCCAAGGAAGTTGAGAAACGTTTGCGGGAACTGTCCGGCGTAAGCGATGTGCTGGTTGCGGGAGTCGGTGGAGCGGCGAAGGTGGTGTAGTCCCTTTCATGGGTGGAAAATGCTCCTCGAAACAGAAACAACCGTCCCCAAAGGGGATGCTATCGGCGGGGAATGAAGCGGGGGAATTTATCTAATAAATCTTTAACTCTGCCAAATCCATTTGAAGATATAATCCGCAGCGTCAATCAAATTAGATTAAGGAAAAAAAATGGTATCTGGTTTTGTAACGTTGATCATCTTTTTGCTCGCGCTGGGCGGGATGATATTTGTGCATGAGTTGGGACATTTCATTGCCGCGCGCTGGGCAAAGATCGAAGTGGAGGAGTTTGGGTTTGGTCTGCCATCCTATAAATTGGCCACGCTTTTCAAATGGCAGGGGACGGAATTCACGATTCACGCATTGCCGCTCGGTGGCTTCATTCGCCCCAAAGGCGAGAACGACCCCAATGTGCCCGGCGGACTCGCATCCGCTAACCCGTGGAAACGCCTCGTTGTTTTGTTCGCGGGTCCTTTAATGAACCTTGCCACGGCTGTGGTTGTATTTTCATTTCTGATCGCTTCCGAAGGTGTGCCCCTCCCCGGCTCGATCAAGATCGATTCGATTGCCCCGAATTCCCCCGCACAAGAGGCAAACATTCAATCCGGCGACATCCTGCTTGCCATTAATGGCGAACGAGTCACCGAAACCGCTCCAGCCGTCGCGCTCATTCAGCAAAACCTTGACAAGCCCGTCGAGCTATTGATCGAACGGAACGGCGAACAGATCACTCTCACGGCCACGCCGCTTTCCAGCAGAAACAGAAGCGAGGGCGCACTTGGCGTCGGATTGACCTACCCGACCCGCCCGGCCACCTTCGCGGAAAGCATCTCCGGCGGATTCATGGTCACCGGTATTCAAGCCGCCACCATCGTGTACATTCCCATCGCACTCATTCGCGGCGCCATTGCGCCCGAGGACGCGCGTTTCATCGGCTTCAAAGGCATCTTTGACCTGTTCGACATGGCTGTGGAGGAGGATGTTTCCAGCCGCCAGGAAGTTCCCGCTGCCGGAACAGCGGGTGCCGCCAGTGCATCCACCAGACCCACAAACTGGACGCTCAACCTGGTTGGTATACTGAGCATCTCCCTTGGCGTGCTCAATCTCTTCCCCATCCCTGCGCTCGACGGCGGACGCATCCTCTTCACCCTTCCTGAAATTCTCTTTCGCAAACGCATCCCGCATGAATGGGAGAATATGGTCAATGGCGTTGCCATGCTCCTGCTGATCAGCCTCATGCTCTTTGTCAACGTAATGGATTTTATCAACCCCGCTCAAATCCCCCTTCCTTAACCATGGCTGAAACCCTTTCCCTTCAATCCGTTCTCGATCACCTGCTGGATTCCAAAAAGGACATCCCGTACAACCATCTGCAATACTACTCCGACCTGGATCCGAAATCGCTGCAGCTTTTTATGGATGTATGGCCCAGTGTCAAGCCGAACCGAAAACTGCTCCTGCTCAACGCTCTTTTGAACCACCTCGACTCAGACACCCTCGTCTCCTACGAAGAGATCGGCAGGGCATTGTTGGATGATGCAGATGGAGAGGTCCGCGCCCGCGCCATTGGACTGCTCGCCGAATCGAACGACCTGAAACTTATTGACATATTGATCAATATCTTCATCAACGATGCAGACTTCGCCCCGCGAATGGAGGCCGCGCGCCTGCTGGGCGAATTTGTCCTGCTCGGTGAATTGGAGGAATTGGACGAGGAACATCAGCGCAAGGTGGAAGACACCCTGATGTCCGTCATCCGCAAGGAGGAAAACCCCTCCCTGCGGAAACGCGCGCTTGAATCCCTCGGCTACTCCTCGCGGGACGAAATGAACAACATTATCGTATCCGCTTTCGAGCGCGCCGACCCAACCTGGATCGCCAGCGCCCTGCGCGCCATGGGACGCTCCCACGACAACCGCTGGGATGATGATGTGGTCAGCAAGCTGCTGGACGATGATCCGCGCATCCGTTTTGCCGCCGCCGAAGCCGCAGGCGAACTCGGCATTGAAGCGGCAGGTCCCATCATGCTAAAAATGCTTGAAGACGAGGAGGAGGACGATGATGTCATCTCTGCGGCGGTCTGGTCGCTCTCGCAGATCGGCGGTGATGATGCACGCATCTATCTGGTCAGTTTGATCGAAAATACCGAAGATGAGGATCTGCTGGCCTTTCTTGAAGATGCCCTCGAAAACCTGGACTTCAATGAGGAACTGGATAAATTCGACCTTCTGTCATTGAATGAGGACGACCTGGAAGACCTGAATGAACTTGATGAATTGGATGATGAGGAAGACGACTAAATCAGTGAGCGCAGCCCGCAGGGTGCTTCGCGAAGGGGAGCGAATATCATCCCCTTGTGGATACGCACAACAAAAAATCCTCCTACAACAGAGGATTTTCAGTGAGCGCGGAGGGGATCGAACCCTCAACAAACGGCTTAAAAGGCCGCTGCTCTGCCATTGAGCTACGCGCCCATTCCTGCCCGGTGCCGCATAAATAACCAAAACAGAATCACGTTATCTACTTATTTTTCTGTCCAAAACCCCGGCGATTTACGCAACAAGCGGTGAAGCGGATTGCATTCTATCACGTCAAAATTCCGGCGTCAACGTAATAAAGAACGTCAACACCACATCTATCTGGCTGGAGGCAAAAATGACAGATGTTAAATATGTAACCGAAACAGATTTTCAGGACGAGGTGATCGGCTCTGAATTGCCCGTCCTTGTCGATTTCACCGCGGACTGGTGCCAGCCGTGCAAAATGATCTCGCCGATTGTCCAGCAACTCGCCGGTGAATGGGAGGGCAGGGTCAAGGTTGTCAAACTGGACGCAGACCAGAACCCAAACATCATGATGCAGTACGGCGTGATGGGCATCCCTACCCTGATGCTCTTCAAAGGTGGTGAGATCAAGGAACGCATGACGGGGTTTCAGCCGAAGGACAAACTGGAAGCCAAAGTCACCCCGCACGTGTAATACCCCCGTTGTATAATGGAGCCGAAATAAATTTCGGCTCCATTATCTTTAAGGACAACTCTGTGTCAGAACAAGAGCTTCTTCAGGCGGGCATTTCAGCCATCAAAGCCGGCAATCGAAAGCATGCCTCCTCCATTCTCGCGCAACTTGTCAGGAAACATCCCCGCTCAGAGAGGGGCTGGTATCTGTTGGGCATGTGCCTGGCGTCGGTTGACCAGCGTGAATATTGCTTTAAACAGGTGGTAGCCATCAACCCGGGCAACCTTGACGCAAAAAAACAAATTTCACTTCTTTCCATTTCCAAATCCGAGCCTGTTCCTCCCCCGCCGCGAACTCCGCAACCAACACAGGTTGAGCCGGCGACTCAATCCTCCACCGGTTCTGATCAATCATCGCAATCTGTCCCGCCATTTGTTTCGGGCCATATGGAACAGGGTGTGAAGGAAAGTCCCGCAACAGACTCCCTGCCTGTACCCGCGCCATTGCCGCAAGAAAACGCAAACAAACAATTGTCCCCGGTAAAAAAGAAAAGGAGTAACAGGGTACTTGTTGCCTCCATCATTACAAGCACGGTAGTTCTCATCGCTGCATCCGCCATCGCCTTCATCATGCTCCACGGTTCATTCGGACAACCGCTTTCACCACCACCAGCGCCGCAAAATCAAAATCCCCCCACATTTCCGCCTGCAATCACTGCAACCAACACCGTATTACCACCAACCCAACTTCCCAGCCCGCTGCCCACAGTTGTTTACACGCCCCTCTACGAGGAAAGCCCGTGTCAATTTGAGACTCCCAGCCGGGCAAGAGTGACCTGCGGGTATGTCACTGTACCAGAAACCCGTTCAGGCGACCCATCCCGCACGATTCGGCTGGCGGTCGTGATATTCCATAGCACGAGCAAAACCCCCGCCCCCGATCCCGTTGTATTTTTACAGGGTGGACCGGGTGCAGCCGCAATTGAATTCAGCGCGCAGGTGTATCCCTATATGGTGACGCCTTTTCTTTCCGAGCGCGATTTTATTACCTTCGACCAGCGCGGCACAGGATTGTCAGAACCCGCACTCAAGTGTGATGAATTGGAGAATGTTTTCCGCCAGGATATTTACGGGAAAATCGAGCTGGGCACAAGAGAGATGGTCTACCAAAATGCCTTCCTTTCCTGCAGCGGGCTGTTGCGGTCAAAGGGCACAAACCTCAACGCCTACTCCACGGTGGAAAGCGCGGCAGACCTGAGAGATATTGTCAATCTGCTCGGGTATCAAAAAGTTAATCTGTATGGGGCCTCGTATGGAACGCGTCTTGCCCTCGTGACCATGCGGAACCATCCTGAGATCGTGCGTTCAGCCATTCTTGATTCGGTCGTACCGGTTGAAACCAGTTTGATCAGGGAATATCCAAACTCAATTGACTACACCCTGTCCAGGCTGTTTCAATCCTGTGCCGCAGATCCAAATTGCAGCCGCGCCTATCCGGATCTTGAAAATGTCTTCTGGGACCTGGTAAGGGAACTGGACGCGAACCCTGTTACCCTGACAACCTCGGCGTACCCAATTGGTACGGTCACCGAGACGATGGACGGCTACTATCTGATGTCCGTCGTGCTCGGTCTGACAAAAGTATCCTATCTGATCGATACAGCCCCCCAGACTATCTACCGCGTGAAAGCACAGGACTATTCGACGTTGATCGCCGCACAGTACTCCCTACCCTATGCATTTGACGGCATCAACCATGGTTTGTATATCTCCATGATGTGCCGCGAGCACGTCCTCGGCACTTCGGAGGATGATCTTCGGCTGGCCTCGGAACAAATTGACGTCAACCATCCCATTTGGCGTCCGTTTTATGGAAACTTTGGCGAGATGGTCAAAGCCTGTAAATCCTGGGGGGCTGTTGGGCCGGACCTGGGCGAGCAGGACGCGGTCAGTAGCGATATCCCCAGCCTGGTGATCGAAGGTGCCTATGATCCGGCCACGCCGCCATCCTTTGGAAAACAGGTGGCCGGGAAACTATCGAACAGCTTTTATTTCGAATTCCCCGATTTGGGACATGTGCCGACCAGCGCCGATTCAAGCGGGTGCGTCATGCAGGTGGCTCTGGATTTCTTGAAAAACCCGATCCGTGAGCCGGATCGAACCTGTTTGAATAGAAAATCAGGCGTAAAATTTCATGTCCCTTATACGGGCGAGCCTGCCATTGAATTGAAAAGGCGCCAAACGTTTGGTGTGACATTAAATGTGCCGGATGAATGGATTTACGACAACGGGTTTTTCGTGCGGTATACCTCCCCCTTCGATATTACACAGGTGGGCGCTTTCCGCATGTTCATTACGGTACAGGAATTGAAGGATTATTTTTCCTCCAGCGCATACGGCTATCGCGGTCTGGACGGTGCGCCGGTCGAGGCAGGCATACGGCAGGCGAACGGGTTAACTTGGAAGTTGTATTACGCCGCATCCAACGGGCGCCCAGTGGACGTGGCGGCGGTGGAGGTCGGTAGCACCTCCCTGGTCATCATCATGTTCAGCCACCCGGATGAACATGATGCCCTATACCGCACCGTCTTCCTTCCCATGGTGGATTCTGCAAAATAAGGGCCAATTGATTGACGACTCACCCGCCTTCATGGTATTATTCGCCCGCTAAAAACCAGCCAAAAGCTGGGTTTGTTTTGTCTATAACAAGAGGAGAAACACATAAGCGCTAACGAATTTCGAGTAAATGAGGGCATCCGCGTCGCGGAGGTTCGACTGATTGGTGCGGATGGCGAAAACGCCGGTGTTGTGCCGATCCGTCAGGCGCTGCAAATCGCCCGCGATGCCGAGATGGACCTGGTTGAGGTCTCGCCCGGAGCAACTCCGCCTGTTTGCCGTGTGATGGACTTTGGCAAGTTCATCTACGAAAAGGCAAAGAAGGAACGTGAGGCGAAGAAAGCCCAGACCAAGATCGAGATCAAGGAGATCCGCCTGCGCCCGAAGACGAATGAAGCGCATCGCGGTTTCAAAGTGGATGATGCCCGCCGCTGGCTGGGACAGGGTCATAAGGTGCGAGTGACTGTCAAGTTCCGCGGACGCGAGATGGATTATCCAGAAATCGCACTGGAAGACCTGAAAGAGATCGCCCAGGACCTTTCCGATATTGCGACCATTGAAGTCCCGCCGCAAATGGAAGGCCGCACCATGCTCGTGGTGCTTGTCCCTGCCAAGGGCGGGGCAAAAAAGAAAGAGAAAACCGAACAGGCTGAGGCGAAGAACGAAGCGGAAGCCTGAGAGTTGTGTGATGCCCGTATGGGTACAAGTCCCCAAAGATGTTGATCGTCCGCGGGCTGAAATATCCCGCGGTTATTTTTAACTGAAAGGAGAAAACCAGCAATGCCTCGCAAAGCAAAGAAGTCTGGAAAAATCAAGCTGAAGACCCATAAAGCGACATCCAAACGATTTCGCCTGACCGGCTCCGGCACACTTGTGCGCACGAAAGGCGGCAAAAGCCATTTGCGCCGCCGCACGTCCGACCGCACGAAGGCGTTATTGAGCGAGATGGTTCCTGTAAAGGGCCGCAAGTACATCAAACGCATCAAGCGCCTTGCTCCCAACATGGAAGGATAGTCTTCCAGTTCACTGTTATTCTTATTTGCGGCTTTCGGGTGTACGCAACTGGCATGAACATGCCGACGCCCGCGGGTTTGCAGGAGGTAAAGAAACATGCGCGTAAAAGGTGGTCCGCAAGGACATCTACGTCACAAGAAAATTTTGAAGATCACGAAGGGCCAGCGCGGCTCGAAGCATCTTTTGTTCAGACGAGCGAACGAAGCCATGCTCAAGAGCCTGTGGTACGCCACCCGTGACCGCCGCGTGCGAAAGCGCGATCTGCGCAAGTTGTGGATCGCCCGCATCAACGCCGCGGCCCGCTTGAACGGCACGACATACAGCAAGCTGGTGTCTGCGCTCAAGAAGGCGAACATCGAACTCAATCGAAAGATGCTCGCAGACATTGCAGTCCGCAATCCGCAGGCATTCGCCGCGGTTGTGGCAAAAACCAGGTAAAATCAGTAGGTCACGCTTGAAGCGTGACCTACAACTTTAACGGGGGTAAAATACCCGCATGAACACCGTTCTAGCTGAAAAGAAATTCGCGTCGGGTCAAACCCTGCAGATCGTGCAGGGCGATATCACCCTTGATGAAGTGGATGCCATCGTCAATGCCGCAAATGACCACCTGCAGCATGGCGGCGGCGTGGCATGGGCAATTTCCCAAAAGGGTGGAGCGACGGTTCAACAGGAAAGCGACGAGTGGATTCGCAAACATGGGCCTGTCTCCCACTCGCATCCGGCCTGGACTTCGGGCGGGCTCCTGCCTGCGAAATACATTATCCACGCTGTGGGGCCGGTCTGGGGCGAGACCCACGCTGCAGGCACAGGCGGCAATGAGGATAAAAATTTATCAGCTGCTGTAACCGGCTCCCTGTGCGTGGCGGATGAATTGAAATGCAAGTCCATTTCCATGCCCGCGATCTCGACGGGCATCTTCGGCTTTCCCAAAGACCGCGCAGCGGGGATTATTTTTGACGCAATTGAAAGTTGTTTTTCAGAAGGCAAAAATTCGGGAATAAAGCTTGTTCGTATCGTGTTGTATGACCAAGCCACCCTTGATATATTTCTTGAAACATGGAGGATGGTTCATCGATCGTAAAGCCCCATTAACCATCCTCCATTAACCCTATTCCATGATCACATCCAACCAAAACCCAAAAGTGAAACTCGTCCGGGCCCTGCTTGGACGGTCAAAAGAACGCCGCGAGGCGGGCGCGTTCGTCGTGGAAGGCGTGCGCCTGTTTGAAGAGGCAGTGAAGAGCAGTTGGAAAATCCGCTTTGCTTTGTTTGATGATTCGCTAAATGAGCGAGGCAAGTCACAGGTCGAAGGTCTCAGGTCAAAAGGCGTGGAGGTTGAAGAGGTTTCACCGAGCGTGATGAAATCCATCAGCGAGACAGATGCTCCGCAAGGCGCGCTGGCGGTGGTCGAATTTACGGATTTGCCCGTTCCTGGATCTCCCACTTTCATCCTCGTCCCCGACCAGTTCCGCGATCCGGGCAATTTAGGTACTTTGCTGCGTTCTGCAGCGGCGACGGGCGTACAGGCCGTCCTGACCCCGCCTGGGACCACGGATACGTTCGCACCGAAAGCCATCCGCTCCGGGATGGGTGCGCATTTCAAGCTGCCGGTCCATGCGATGAGTTGGGAAGAAATAAGCAACGTTTTAAGGTCTGAAGGTTTGAAGGTTTTGATCGCGGATATGGATGGCGTTTCGTGCTGGGAAACGGACTTACGTCAGCCCGTGGCATTGATTATCGGAAGTGAAGCCGACGGGGCGAGTAAGTTCGCGCGGGAGTTGGCGGATGGAAAAATCAGCATTCCGATGTCTGGCGAGGTGGAGTCACTGAATGCGGGTGTGGCGGGGTCGGTGTTGATGTTTGAGGTGGTGAGGCAGCGGTTAGCGGTTAGCGGTTAGCGGTTAGCGAAGGAAAAGATGAAAATTCGTTCCATTACCTACTTTTGCAATCCCAAATCTCCGCTGGATGAGAAGGTCTTGAATCAGGCAGGGGTGTTTTTATCCAAGGCGAAATCCGCGTATGAGGCGGCGGGCTATGAAGTGCAGACGGTGCGGTTGGCGACAGTTCCATTTCCGAGGTTACTCGGCGAAAAAGGAATGGATGGGTTGCCAAAGTTTGCGAATCAATTTGCAAAAGCGATAAAAGAAGTTGGTATTTCCTATGCTTCGCTTGGACCTGCATTGCCTGAATTCCCAAAAAGTTTTGAAGCGATTCCCGAAGCGATTGCGGGGAGCGAGGATATTTTCTTCGGCGGGGCGATGACGAACGGGAACAAAATCCACATGGCGGCGGTGAAGGCGTGCGCGGATGCCATCGTCAAATGCGCGCCGCTCGATCCGAATGGCTTTGCAAACTTGCGCTTTGCCGCGCTGGCGAACGTCCGCGCGGGCGCGCCGTTCTTTCCTGCGGCGTATCACGATGACGACGAACCTGCGTTCGCGATTGCGGTGGAGTCCGCTGACGTGGCGGTGGATGCTTTTGCGGGGAGGGCAAGTTTGGACGAAGGTCGAAGCGCACTCATCGCAGAGATCACGAAACACGGTCAAGCCATCGCTCGCATATCGAACAGCGAATTATCGAGCACGCATTTCCTTGGCATTGATTTTTCACTCGCGCCCTTCCCCGACGATGTGCATTCGCTCGGCAACGCGGTCGAAAAGATGGGCGTGCCGAAGGTCGGTTTGCATGGCTCGCTTGCGGCGGCGGCGATCCTCACCGAAGCCATCGAACGCGCGGATTTTCCGCACATCGGTTTCAACGGTTTTATGCAGCCTATTCTCGAAGATTCGATTTTGGCAAAACGCGCCGCAGAGGGAACGCTCACGGTGAAGGATGCGCTCTTGTATTCAGCGGTGTGCGGGACTGGCCTGGATACTGTCCCATTGCCCGGCGATACGAGTGCGGACGAGCTCGCTCCGCTTCTGCTCGACCTGTGCGCTCTTGCCTTGCGTTTGGACAAACCGCTCACCGCGCGGCTGATGCCTGTACCCAGTAAACGGGCAGGAGATTCCACTGAATTCGATTTCGCATTCTTCGCGAACAGCAGGGTGATGAAGTTGGATTCAAGTCCGTTGAGTTACCCCCTGGGTGGGGATCAGACTATCGCATTAAATACAAAACTGCCCAGACCATAGATCCGGGCAGTTTTGTACACCCAATCACTGCTCAAGGTTTCAGATAATATGCCTGATACGTTCCCAGCGGAACATATCCCAGTTTCTCTGCCAACTTACAAGATTCTGGATTTGCCGCATCCCAATGGGCATCCATATTGTTCTCCAGGCACCAGCGGACGAGATTGGCAGAAAGCACCGTTGCAACCCCCTGACGCCGATACTTGTCTTCGACAAACAGACTGATCTCGATCCCTGTGCTGCAAACCAGTGAAGAATACGCTGCACCGATAATTTCTCCATTTACATCAGCGTAAAAGCCAATGCCGCGTTCAGAAAAATCATCGGGGGATTCAAAATCGGAGATGTCGATAAAATGGTCTTGTCCCCTTATTTGCATCAGCAGGGCAGCATCCATCCGTTTAACGTTCTGTGCAAACCTGGAAACCTCACCTAATTTTTGCAAATATTCGACAGATAACCCTTCCGATGAAAAACCGTACCGTTCGATCGCTACAAAGCGTTCTGTGTACAACTCCTTGAACGCCTCCGCCCAGCCTGCCGATGCGGACATGAACAGGTTATAAGGCTGGAAATTCTTCATCATCTCCTTCGCGCCAGCTATGCTCGTATCTCCGGCAAAATAATGAAAGGGACCGATCTTGATCATATAAGCGGATGGATGTTCAACATCATCCACATATGCCAGGCCCATTTGATCTTCGAGTATGCACTCGATGGAAACGTCCACACGATGGACATTTCGGAAGGCTTGTGCCAGCCGAATACGATTCGTTTTTGTTAAGGGGTATTCTGTGATCATTCTTCCCTCCAGTATTCCCCACCGCCGCCTTCGCGCATCATCAAGCCGAAACCGACCAGTTCGCGCCGCAGGGATGCGGTATCTTCATGGTAACGACTTAATATCTCGTTAACCTTCTTCTCGCTATATCGTTTGTTGATTTCAAAGGCTTTCACCACGTATCTCAGGATGGCTTCCAGTTTTTTGCGCTGGGCAGGGATGGTTTTCAGGCCGCCGTCCTTGCGGGCGTAATCTTTAATGATTTTGTTGTCGTAGGCACCGGCATCCACGTCTGCGACAGAGGCGGCAAGACTCTCCTGTGAAAAAATACCGCGTGATTTTGCCTCCAACGCCTTTTCATCCAGTTGATAGATGTTGTAGTAGCTGTCCGCTTTGGCGCTGACCAGACCGACTTTGGCAAGTTTTGATAAATGATGTGACACCGTGGAGGCTTTCAGGTTCAGCAATTCGGCGAGTTCCTCCACGCTGTACGGCTGCTGGGCAAGCAAGCCAATGATCTTAAGACGGTTCGCATCAGAGAGGGCTTTGAAGAAGGTCACAAGCTCATCGTTCATGTTTCACCTTCGTTTACCCGCCGGTAACGCGAACCATCACTTTCCCGGGCCAGGAGGCCTGCATCCACCAGGTCACAGCGCAGACCGGCTGTGTCCTCATTGAAGCGCCGCAAAAGGGTGTTGACTTCCTTTTCCGTATAGCTTTTACCGAACTCAAAGAATGGAATCAGGTAGTCCAGAATCACGCGCAGTTTGGCGGGTTGAAGCGGCACTTGTTTGATGCTTCCGTCGGCGTTGAGGTGGGCCTTCAATACTTTTTTGGATTTTTGATCCAAATGGGCAGGGGGAACATAAGAAGGACGTACTTCCGCCAGTTTCTCCTTTGCAAGGACGGCAAGTTTGTCTTTGTTAAGGGTGTACACACCGTCCGTTTGGGTGATGGCTCCTACAAACTCAAGGAGACCCAAATGGGTCAGGGAGTCTTTTACCGAGAGTTGCAAACGCTCAGCGATCTCCTTGCGGCTGGCGGATGCCTGGGAGAGCAGGCCGATGATCCGCAGGCGCTGCGGGTCGGTCACGGCTTTCACATAATCAAGCATCTCGTTCATAATTCACTTCCATAGATTTATTTAGATAACTATCGAATTAGATTTTAGAAGCGAATCCACACTTTGTCAAGGGAATCTTTGAGGCCAGAGACAGGGGCGGGCAGGGAATGAGGCGAAGCCTCCAAATATCGGCGGGGTTGTATGAGTTATAATTTCACTTCGAGAACGCAATTCAACTTTGGAGGTGTCAGTGGATCTCACGAAACACGCTTTCTTTGAGGGGAAAATCGTCCCCCTGGGTGAGGCAAAGATCAACATCGCCACGCATGGTTTTTTATATGGAACCGCCGTTTTCGGCGGGATGCGGGCATACTGGAACGAAGAGAAGAAACATCTCTTCGTTTTTCGTCCCTACGACCATTTCCGCCGCCTGCTTAATTCCGGGCGCATGATGGCGATGAACATTCGATACGACGAGGAGAGTTTGACCCAGCTCACGCTGGATGTTCTGCGCGCAGACAACTGGCGGCAGGATGTATACCTGCGTCCCACCATTTACAAATCGGACCTGGGCATCGGCGTACGCCTGCATGACCTGAAGGATGAGTTCTGCATGTTCGTGATGGCATACGAGCCGTACGTCAAGAACGATACCGATGCACACCTGACCGTCTCATCGTGGCGGCGCATCGATGACAACGTCATTCCTGCGCGAGGCAAGGTGGCGGGCGCATATGCAAATTCCGCGCTGATCAAGACCGATGCAAACCGCGCTGGTTTTGATGAAGCGCTTGTGCTGGATCAGAACGGACATGTTTCTGAAGGCTCGGCGATGAATATTTTCATGGTACGCGGCGGCGTGCTGATCACCCCGCCGGTGACGGATAATATTCTCGAAGGCATCACGCGCCGTTCGATCATCGAGATCGCCCGCAGGGAACTTGGACTCGAAGTTGTAGAACGCTCGATTGACCGCACGGAGGTTTTCATCGCGGAGGAGATGTTCATGACGGGAACTGCCGCGCAGCTTGTGGCGGTGACAAGGATCGACCACCGCCCTGTTGGAATCGGAACGATGGGACCGATCACAACAAAATTACGGACAATGTTCGATACCATTGTGCGTGCAAAACACCCGGATTATCTGCACTGGAACCTGGAAGTGAAATAAAAAAATCCGCCGCTTATTTAGCGGCGGATTTTTCGTTGTATCCTATGGATTCTTCTTAAACCTCACCAGCGCCAGATTTTTCGAGCAATCGTTGTATGTGTTGAGGGAGATGGGATCCGATAACGGCAACCCTGCCTGGTCGAGAATCTGAATGGACAACAATCCATCCGATGAAATGGGGACCGTTCCCAGTAAAAACTCAAAACCGGATCTCCCATAGGCCGGGGCAATACTACTGACGGTCAATTCGCTTTTCGTCTTGCTGTTATAGAAACCTGTCAGGCGGACGGTGATCCCAAGCATATCCGCATTATTTGCGTCCACAATGGTCCCGCCCACACCCTGCCAGTTACAACCCAGTTCCGGATGGATGATCGTGCTGTCGATATAGGTAATCGTTGCAGAGAACGGCGCTTTCGGTGTCCTGGTTGGAGTGGGAGTGATGGATGGAGTCACCAATGAGACAATCGTGGGCGAAGGCTCCAGTGTAAACGTCGGCAAAAGGGTTGGCGTCTCGGTTACATCCAATGGGGTAATCGTCCAGGTTGGCTGCAATTGAATGGGGGTGATCGTCGGCGTGGGCTGCAAGTTAAGGCTGGCTTGCTGAACAGGTGGAAGGGGATTAATCATCGAGTTTGGCATCAGGTAGATCGCGACAAAATACAAACCGATACAAAGCGTAACGATCAATGTGAGGATGCTTAAGATATCCCACAGGTCAAGCCGCGAACCCTGCGCACTGCCCACGGAAGAATCTTCATAGTCGTAATTACTCATTATGGTACTCCAAAAATAATTCGTTTCGCATGGGTGGCAATACCAGTCCATGCGACGGGGCTGCCGTATTTTTCATGGGGCGAAAACAATATTGCTCTTTGCACGTCTTTCCGCAAGCCAGTTTTTTAAAGCCAGTTCCTGCATGGTCAACAGGGCATCGGGAGAGAGCGGATGCTCGCCGCGTTCCAGCGCCTTGAAAATATGAAAGCCTGCCTCCGTTGCGATGACGCCGCTATATTCGCCGACTTGCAGGCCAAAGACTGACTCGTTTGCACGGACATCCAGTAAATAACCGCGTGGGACCCATCCCAACTCGCCGCGTGTAACCGGATCGTATAACACCGCCAGTTCGTCGAAGTCCGCGCCGGCGTTCAACTGCTCGAGGGCCGCCTGCGCGTTTGCCTCATTATAGGTCAAAATCTGGCGTACATGGATTTGCTCAACAGCGCCCGGCACATCCGCAATGATTTTGTCACGCATCCATGCGGATTCAATGGAACGCTTCAGCGCGGCGCGGAAGGACGCCTCGTCATAGCCATGAGCGGCCTGCCACTGGAAAAGCGCATCCACACCACCGAGTTCAGATGCGAGCGCCTCGATCCTGGACTGGAGAGTCGATTCTGTCAGATTGAAATTCGCCTCCCTTGCGGCTTGCGACAGCAGGATCTGCGCGATCATATCCTCCAGCACAGTCTTGTCCGCATCTTCTTCAGAGACGGTATTGCCAAGTGCGGCTTGCGCGGTTTTGTAACGTTCGAGCTCCGCCTGAAACTCCGTGATGGTGATGTACTCTCCATTAACCGTCGCAGCCGAAGGCGGCGGCGTGGCGGTGGGAGGTTCGGGCGTGGAAGTCGGCCAATCGGGGGTGGGCGTGCCGGGGTCCATTAAGGAGGCGCAGGCACTTAATCCCAAAATGAGGACCAGAATCAATTGAGTCGAAAAACGGGGTTTTGAAAGCATCGCTTGAATTATAAATTAAAACATAACAAAAACCCCTCTCCCAAAATGGGAGAGGGGCAGAGGGGGGAGGGCGATTTAGTAATCCATGCCGCCCATGCCGCCAGGAGGCATCGCAGGGGCCTTTTCCTTCTCAGGCATGTCGGTGATCAGCACGTCGGTGGTGAGGATCATCGCGGCAATGGATGCGGCGTTTTCGAGCGCGCCGCGCACAACCTTGACGGGGTCAATCACGCCGGCCTTGATCATGTCGGTATATTCGCCGGTCAGGACGTTGAAGCCGATGTTCGCGTTTTTCTTCTCGGCGGCCGTGCGGCGGACGGTGTCAATGATGACCGAGCCATCTTCGCCGGCATTTGAAGCAAGCTTGCGGATCGGGGCCTCGAGTGCCTTCTTGACGATATTGATGCCGACCTTGATCTCTTCGTTCTCGTCATCCGCGTGAGCTTTGGCAAGTTTGTCGAGTTTGGCGGCGGCATTGATGAGGGAGATCTCGCCACCCGGGACGATACCTTCCTCCACTGCGGCGCGCGCGGCGGAAAGGGCGTCTTCCACGCGGTGTTTCTTTTCCTTCATTTCGGTTTCGGTCGCAGCGCCTACGCGGATGATGGCAACCCCGCCGCTGAGCTTCGCGAGACGTTCCTGAAGTTTTTCCTTGTCGTAATCGCTGGTGCTCTTGTCGATCTCGATGCGGATCTCCTTGATGCGGCCCTCGATATTACCCTTCTTGCCTTTGCCGCCGATAATGGTGGTGTTCTCCTTGTCAGAGACGACCTTTTCGGCGCGGCCCAGATCCTGCACCGTGGCGGATTCAAGCTTGCGACCGGTCTCTTCGGAGATGACCTCTCCACCAGTGAGTACAGCAATATCCTGCAACATGGCTTTGCGGCGGTCGCCAAAGCCGGGGGCTTTGATGGCCAGCACGTTCAACATGCCGCGGATCTTGTTCAAAATGAGCGTGGCGAGGGCTTCGCCGTCCACATCCTCGGCGATGATGACAAGTTCGCGCTTGCCGAGCTGGACGAGCTTCTCGAGCAAGGGAACGATGTCCTGCGCGGCGGAGATCTTCTTGTCATAGATCAGCACATACGCGTCGCTGATCTGGGCTTCCATCTGCTCGGCACTGGTGATGAAGTAGGGGGAGAGATACCCGCGGTCGAATTGCATGCCTTCGACGTAGTCTTCCTCGAACTGCATGGTTTTGGACTCTTCAACGGTGATGACGCCGTCCTTGCCGACCTTGTCCATGACGCGCGCAATCAAATCGCCAATTTCAGCATCTGCCGCTGAGTTGGTCGCAACCGAGGCAATTTCTTCCTTGGTATCAATTTTTACGGAATTCTTCTTGAGCTCGGTCACAATGGTCTCGGTAGCGAGTTCAATACCGCGCTTGAGCAGCATTGGGTTGTAACCGGCTTCAAGAGCCTTCAGGCCTTCGGTAACGATGGCATACGCCAGAACAGTGGATGTGGTGGTGCCGTCACCGGCAATGTCATTGGTCTTCTGGGCGGCTTCCTTCAAGAGCTGCGCGCCCATGTTCTCAAACGGGTCTTCGAGCTCGATTTCCTTCGCAACGGAAACGCCGTCATGCGTGATGGTGGGCGAGCCGAATTTTCGGTCAATTGCCACATTGCGTCCCTTTGGACCGAGGGTTGCGGAAACAGCGTTCGCAACAACAGTCATGCCGTTCTTAAGCTTGCGGCGGGCTTCTTCTGAAAATACAAGTTGTTTAGCAGCCATAATTCACTTCCTATTTTTGATTTCTTTGGGATTATCCAACAATGCCGAGAACATCGCTCTCGCGCAGAATGAGCAATTTCTTGCCATCCATCTTGACTTCGGTGCCGGAATACTTGGCGAAGAGCACGGTGTCGCCAGTCTTCAAATCCATGGCGATGCGCTCGCCCTTGTCATTACGGTCACCAGGACCGGCGGCTAATACTTTCCCCTGCTGGGGTTTTTCCTTTGCAGTTTCAGGCAGGACAATACCGCCCGAGGTCACTTCTTCCTGCTCGATGGGTTCCACGAGCACACGACCACCCAAAGGTTTGAATGATACTTTTGCCATTTCTTGCCTCCATAAGAGTTTTGGATTTTTTTGAATAAGCACACAATTAGCACTCAATGCTCCCGAGTGCTAATTCAATATTACCTAGTTTCATGGGTCAAGTCAAGGGGATTGAAAAAATTCTTACAAAACTCTGACGGACACAGTCTTTCGATAGTCTAGCCGCTCAGCCCCGCCTCTCTCTAGACCTGAGTCCTGTCTCCCCGCCCAAGCCGATTCCACGCCTCAGCCTTTACGGCGTTGGCGTAGGTTCGGTCATGGCGGGTTCAGCGGTCGCCGTTGGCGATCCCAGCAGATCCTGAACGCTAATACCCGTTTCCAGACTTCTGCAAATATTCCGCACAACCGCCATGTCAGCGGCGATATTTGGGTCGCTGATGTATTGGGATGATTCAATGATCTGCACAATTTCCATCGCCTGATCACAATAATTGACCTTTGACGTGCTTAACGCAGCCAGCTCCGAGGCGTAAATGTCAAAGTAATACACGGTGCTTTGTGAAAGCGGCAAACCAATCACCTCGGAGGGCTCATCATTGGGTCCGCAGCCACCGCGCCCATCACAGGATTCTTCCGCAGTGCAACCCTTGATCGCACATTTGAATGCCAGGATGCCGGTCTCATAATTACGGTTCTTGTGATACAACACGCCCAATTCTCCATAAAATACCGCGTTATCCGGCTGGAACTCGATTGTCCTCTGCACATTTCGAATGGCGATGAAGAACTCACCCATCTGCGAATACGTCCTCGCGATGGAGAGATACGGCGTCGGGTCCTGAACACCCAATTGTTCATTGATACGGGCGGTCTGCGCGAAATATTCCAGCGATTTTTCATATAACTCACGCTGGACCTGCTCGTTCGGGCTGTCAAACGCGAGACGGCGGTACCCCGCGCCTGCCCGCAGGTGAAGAAATGTCAAATTCGGCGTGATGGCAATGGCGCGGTCATATGCCTGAATGGCAAGCGCATATTCCCCCAGAGACTCAAGCACATAGGCATGTACACGATGCACATCCATTAACGAAGAGTCGCGCTCCAAAGCCTGTTGGATGGTTTGCAGGGCTTGCGTCCACTTTTGCTGGTCCACCAGCACCTCGGCATAGAAAGCCAGAGCGAGGGCGCTGGAGTTGTCCAATTGTAAGGCGCGGACTGCCTCCCGCTCAGACTTGATCAAGAGATCCTGCGCCTCACGATTATCTGTAATATAGGACGCCTTCCAATTCAAGGCAAAGGAATACACGGCATGGGCAAAACTATTATCGGGGTTAACCTCCACAGCCTTTTCTGCAGACTCGATTGCCTCATCCAGACGGTCAAGGATGTCATCCCGCCGGACGAGCAAAGCCGTGGAATAGGTCTGAATGCGTGATAGCTCCGCCCACACTTGGGCATTGGTTGGATCCACCCTCACGGCTTCTTCGTAGACCGTAATTGCCCCGGGACTTACCGTGCCATCGGTGTTTACCGTATCATTCAATTTGCCGGCTGTAAACAGCGCCTCGCCTTCGAACACATACGATTGGACAAAACGCGTGGGCGTGGGCGTGGGCAGGAAGAGCGGCTTGACATCGCCCTGCTGCACCGAGCGGATCAGCCATATCCCTGCCAGGATCAGGATGACCCAGAAGAACATGCGATAGACGCTGGATTCGTCGCGGCGGCGGAAGAGGGCGCGCCCGTGGTAAATGTTCATGGCGTGGGGGTTTCTGTCGATACAGAATCAGGTGTCGGTGAAGCGGGAGGCGCGATGGGCGTCTGCTCGAGATTCTGCTGGCAACGGCTGACAATTGCATTGGCATTATCCACGGCAAGTTGATCCGATGGGACGCGGGAAATGATCAACTGCGCGATCTGCAATGCCTCGCCGCACTGGTTCAGGCGCGCCAGCGCAAGCCCGTAGGTAAAATAATATTCGGCAATGCGGATGCTTGGCACCAGAGTGATGGGCTCAAGCCGAATGCCATCTTCCGTGAACCCGCCATTAATCACATATTGAAACTGCTCAACCGCTTCGGGCCAGTAATTGTTTCGGTAATACATCACGCCCAGGTTGCCGCGCAGGTTTGTATCTGCGGGGGAATCTGCCACGGCAGATTCAGCGTATTGCATGGCCTTGCCGTACTCGCCAATGGTGGCATACGTGCGGGACATATACAGGTCCGGCAGGGGGTTCTCCGGGTTAAGCGCGTTGGCGCGCGTGAAAGATTCCACCGCCTTGTCATAAATCCCCAGGATGCGATAGTTGCTTCCCATGGAAAGGTGCAGATCCGCGATATTGGCATTGATGGCGATGGCGGCTTCAAACTCGCGCAGGGCTTCCTCGTAGTTCGCTGTGGATTCAAGGATAATACCGCGCGCGCGGTGGGTTTCCAGGGTGTTCGGTGCAAGGGCAATGGCAACCTTTGATTCCTCAATGGCTTTTTCAATGCCTTCGAAGGAACCCACCCCGGCGTTAAAGGAGTTGACGAGAATTTCGACATAATAGGCATGGGCAAGCGCGTTGTTGGGGTCCAGCTCCAGTGCGCGTTTGATGTTGGATTCCGCCTCGAGATGTTCTCCTTGAAAACTGAGCGCCCAGGCACGCACGGCATGCGCCATGGAATTGCCGGGGCTGAGTAGCAGCGCGTCCTCCGCGCTGCTTTGCGCCTCCTTGTACTGGCCTGCAAACACAAGCGTGCGTGCCAGCATCACGTGGACAACCGCGTCATCCGGACGCGAGATGATGGCCTGCCTGTATGCATCGATGGATGGGAGCAGTTTCCCCTCCTTGAACAATTCATCCGCCTGTGCCACAAACGCCTCGGGCGCAATGGTGGCGGTGGGGGTGGGCACACCCAGCGGCTGAACATCCGCAATAACGTAGCGGTTTATATATGCGCCTCCCAGCACAAGCAGGCACAGCAGAATAATGCGGAACCAATTCGGCTTGTTCCGCCGTTTTCGGTTCATACTCCATTTACTTCCTTTTAGATACATGAATTTATATTACCATCCGCAGGAAAGCATAGTCAAGCAGGGGTAGGTATCTCTAATTTGCTTCTTATGCCCGCTTTCGGGCATGATATATGCTAAAATCGCTTTTATGCAATTCGAGGTATTCACCCTCCTGCCCGAAGCATTCCCCTCCTATCTTGAAACCAGCATCATCAAACGCGCCCGCGAACGGGGTCTGATCGACGTGCGCATCCATAACATCCGCGAGTACACGCACGACAGACACCACACCACCGATGACATGCCCTACGGCGGCGGCGGTGGAATGGTGATGAAACCCGAGCCTGTTTTTGAAGCCGTTGAATCCGTTTTGGGATTGGTTGCGCCTCAGACTCCGCCTGCAGCCACATCAAACACCCCGATCATTTTACTCACCCCGCAGGGACGTGTCTTCAACCAGTCCATCGCCCAGGAGCTTTCGGCGCATCCGCGCATTGCCCTGCTGTGCGGACGTTACGAAGGCGTGGATGAGCGCATCCGTGAACATCTCGTCACGGACGAAATCTCCATCGGTGATTACGTGCTGACCGGCGGCGAATTGCCTGCACTCATCCTCATCGATGCGATTGCCCGTCTGCTGCCCGACGTGCTCGGCGACCCCAGCGGCGCGGAAGATGACTCGCACGCCATGGGCCTGCTCGAATATCCGCACTATACCCGTCCACCGGAATTTCGAGACTGGAATGCGCCGGACATCCTGCTCTCCGGCAACCACGGCAAAATCGAAAAATGGCGCCGCGAACAGGCCCTGGAAAGAACCTTTCGAAAAAGACCGGATATGCTGGAAAAGGCGGAATTGACAAAGGAAGATTTGAAATTTATTGAAACGTTGAAGAATGAAGGGTAGAACGTTGGAAGGCAAAAAGGTTGGCAACAAAACCTGCAAACCTTGAATTTGTAAACCCACACGGAGGAACTTATGTCAGCACGCTTGAACTATGGCAAGACCTTCCTGCTCGGCTTTGGCTTTTTTGGCGTCAGCGTTATCTGGGGCGTATACAACGCCTTCGTCCCCATTTTCCTGGCCGATAAATTTGGGCTGGCGCCCGCCATCATCGGCTTTTTCATGACGCTGGATAACATCGCGGCATTGCTCATCCAGCCGCCCGTCGGGGCCTGGTCAGACCGCCTGCGCACGCCGTGGGGTCGGCGCATCCCGTTCATCATCTTCGGCGCACCGGTCACGGCGATTGCATTCGGGCTGATTCCACTCGCGGCAGCGCTTCCGCTCTTCGTCGCCTGCACCAGCACCATGCTGCTCAGCGCCGCATTGTGGCGCACCCCCGTCGTCGCGCTCATGCCGGATATCACCCCGTCGAAATTCCGCTCGCAGGCGAATGGCATCATCAACTTCATGGGCGGGATCGGCGCCATCGTCGCCCTGCAGACCGGCGGCATTCTCTACAAATTGAGTCCAAATTTCCCGTTCTGGCTTGGCTCCGCGCTGGCCGTCATTGCCGCGCTGATCGTTTTCATCTTCATCAAGGAACCAAGGGAATACGAAGATACCGAACCCACCGAACAGCCGAGTATGATCGCCAGCCTGAAGGAAGTGGTCAACGACCCCGATAAAAGCGGACTGCGCATCCTGCTTGCCATCTTCTTCTGGTTCATCGGCTTCTCGGCGGTCGAAACCTTCTTCACACTCTACGCCAAGAACCATCTCGGCTTGAACGAAGGCGACGGCGCAACCCTGCTTTCAGTACTGCCCTTATTCTTTGTGCTGGCTGCGATTCCATCAGGATACGTAGCCGGCAAGATCGGGCGGCGCACCACCATATTGATCGGCCTGATCGCGATTACCATCATGCTCATCCTGCTTTATGTCACGCCGGCCGGCGCCCTGCTGACGGGCATTGCCCCCCTGCCTCTGGTCGGCATCCCGCTCGTGGAAGGCGGCGCGCGCATGCTCACTCTCGCAGGGGTGTTCCTGATCCTCGGCGGCATCGGCTGGGCGTTCATCAACATCAACTCCCTGCCCATGATCGTGGACCTGACCAGCGCAGCACGTATCGGTACGTTCACCGGTTTGTACTACCTCTTTTCCACTTTCTCCGCCATTGTCGGTCCAAACGTGAACGGCTGGGCAGTTCAATTGACAGGCGGCGATTACAATACCATCATGATCATCGCGCCGGTCTTCATGATGATCGCATTCTGGCTGATGGTCGGTGTGAAGCGTGGTGAAGCAGTGACGGGTTCGGAGTAACGAATACCAGGTACCGTGGCACGCATTCCGTATTTCATTCCTCCGGCGATTGCCTGTCTGGCCCTCTCAGCCTGCATGCAATCGCCGGATTGTTTTCGGCAGGATGTCTTTTGTGCCGCACTGGTGACAGACACACTCGGCATCAAAGATCACGGTATCAATCAGGATGCATGGGCCGGGCTGCAGCAAGCCAGCACGCATGGATCGACAGATCATATCGCGAACATCGAATCTGTTGGAGCCCGCGATTACGAAAAGAACATTGCCTACTTTGCGGACAAAGGCTATGACCTCATCATCACGGCAGGCGTTGGGATGCGCGACGAAACGCTTCAAGCCGCGGACCGTTATCCTGATTCTGTTTTCATCAGCATCAACCAGGACCAGAGAGAAGCACGCCCAAATCTCATTCCCATCTCATTCGCGGAAGACCAGATGGGATTTCTTGCCGGGGCGCTGGCGGCGCGGCTGACAAAAACGGGCGTGGTCGCCGGGGTGTGCGAGACATCCGGTATTGACTCGCTGTGGCGGTATTGCGAGGGGTTTCGGGCCGGTGCAGAGCACATTAACGGAGATATCAAAGTCCTGATCGCCTATCGCGATGACGGAGACCGCGAAAAGTTATTCATCGACGAGGCTTGGGGATATGAAAATGCGAACAAGCTCATCTTTCGCGGTGCAGATGTGATCTTTGCAGCAGGCGGCGCGACCGGGCAGGGCGCGTTGCGCGCGGCAACGGAGGCGGCCATCCCTGCGATAGGGACGGAACGGGATCAGGCGGCGGCGCTGGGAGAATCAGGTTCAGGCGTGGTTACCTCCATCCTGGGACGGACCAGTTTTGAGGTCCAGGAAGTGATGCGCTTGATGAAGGATGGAAACGTCCCTGAGCCGAGGAGGGGCCAATTTTGGTATGTGTCATTGAGCCAAAAATTCCCGGAAAGCTTAAAAAACGAGATGGATTCCATGCTTTTTGAGCTGTGGATTGGGGAAATTAAGACGAATGTCACTCTTAAAAAACCTTAACAAACTACGGTCTTGCACAAAGGATGGAGAAGATTTATACTTGCAAAGTCGTAAGGCTGCGCCCATTGGGCGAGCCTAAAAATCTTTACTCTTCTAGAGGAGAAGAAAAAATGAAAAAGCTTTACTATGTTATGGCCCTATTGATCGTCGCTTCGATGATCCTTGCGGCTTGCGGTGGAGGAACGCCTGCCACCGAGGCCCCAGAGGTGGAACAGCCCGCCGCAACCGAAGCCCCTGCGGTTGTGGAACCGCCTGTCATGGAAGTCACCGTTGATGATTGTGCAAAGGCTGAAGTGCTCTGCGTGGGTCTCGTGACCGACGTGGGCAAGGTCAATGACAAGTCCTTCAACCAGTCAGCCTGGGAAGGCGTTTTGAAGTCCCAGGAAGATGGTGTGGCCGACCTCATCCAGTTCATCGAGACCGCCGATGCGAAAGACTATGCCAAGAATATTGCCCAATTTGCCGACAATGGCTTCGATGTCATCGTGACGGTTGGTTTTGGTCTTGGCGAAGCCACGGACCTCGCCGCCCTTGAATACCCGGATGTCTGGTTCATTGGCGTGGATCAGTTCCAGGCTTGGGAATACGATGGCGACCCCAGCACGGACATCCCCAACGTTTCCGGCCTCAACTTCCCTGAGGACAATGCCGGCTTCCTCGTCGGTGCACTTGCGGCGATGATGTCTGAAAGCAATGTGATCGGCGCCGTCTGCGGTACGGATGTGGTGCCTCCCGTTTGGCGCTTTGGTGAAGGCTACAAGGCTGGTGCTGCGTATGCGGATGCCGCCATGGGCACCACCACCAATGTGTTGGTTGTGTATCACAGCGATGTCGGATTCGACAAGACCTTCACGGATCCCGAATGGGGCGCACAGACCGCCAAGTCCATGATGGACCAGGGCGCGGATTCGATCTTTGGCTGCGGCGGCATCACCGGTAACGGCGCCATCACTGCCGCTGCCCAGGCTGGCGCCTACGCCATCGGCGTGGACACCGACCAGTACTTCACCCTGCCGGAAGCCGCTCCCCGCATGCTCTCCAGCGCGATGAAGCTCATCACCCCCGGTGTTGCCGAGTTGATCGCCGCGGTGAAGGATGGAACCAGCAAGGCTGGCAACGTGATCGGCGACGCTGGCTACGCTCCGTACCACGATCTTGACGGTGAAGTTCCCGCCGAAGTCAAAGCCAAGATGGAAGAGATTAACGCTGGCCTGCTGGATGGCACCATCCTGACCAACGTTCCCCCTGTAAAACCGTAGCTCCATTTTCACATATAACAAAAAGGAGAGAGGCGCAAGTCTCTCTCCTTTTTATTTTGATGGCACTCTGCCCTTTCCAAAACCTTGGATTGCGCACATCTTGTTTGATATAATTGCCTGACAATCAACAGGTTCCACCGGAGCGAAGGATGCAATCTGAAAAGCAATCGAATTCTCCAATCAAGAAAATCCTGCAATCAATCTCAGATGCAAGTTTGGTCCCATTTCTTGCCATTCTGACTGCAGTTGTTTTTGGCGGGATTATCATCAAGCTGGCCGGGGGGGATCCCGTGATGGCATACAAAGGTCTCATTGAAGGGTCACTTGGTTCAAAGAAAGCATTGAGCGAAACCACTGTTTGGGCGACCCCGTATATCTTCGCCGGCCTGGCTGTGGCACTGGCATTCAAAGGCGGCCTGTTCAATATCGGTGCAGAGGGACAGCTTGCTGTCGGTGCGGTTTTTTCAGCCCTGATCGGGTATGCCCTGCCGGAGTGGCTCGGCTTTGACCTGCCTGCCATTATCCACGTTCCACTGGCTGTTCTTTTTGGCATGCTCATGGGCGGCGTATGGGCGGGCATTGTCGGCTGGCTAAAAGCATACACGGGCGGACACGAAGTCATCAACACCATTATGATGAACTACATTGCCTTGAATACAACATCCTTCCTTTTGAATGGGATCATGAAAGACAGAAGTCCCACCAATGTGATCGCGCGTACTCCTTTGATCGCAGAAAGCGCGCGCATCCCCCCCATTTTTGAGGGTCTGCGGATGCACTGGGGTTTTATCCTTGCCCTGCTGGTTGCAATCCTGATCTGGTGGCTATTAGCAAAAACAACCCTGGGATTTCAGATCCGCACGGTCGGTTTAAATCCGGATGCCGCGAAATATGCAGGGATGAATGTCAAACGCATTATCATTCTTACGATGGCACTTTCAGGGATGCTTGCAGGGCTGGCAGGTTCCATTGAGGTGACCGGCTTGAACTACCGCCATGAACTTGGCTTTTCAATTGGATATGGGTTTGACGCCATCGCAATTGCATTGCTTGGAAAATCCCATCCGCTTGGCGTTGTGCTGGCATCCTTCCTTTTTGCGGCAATGCGCAACGGGGCCACGCGGATGCAATTCCTCACGCAATTGCCGGTGGATCTGATCTCCATGATCCAGGCGTTGATCCTGCTCCTGGTTGCGGCAGATGCCATCGTACGCTATATCTATCGAATTAAATCCAAAGGCGAGCGCGTTGTGCTCACCCGCGGCTGGGGAGGCTAGGAGAACAACATGGATTGGAAACGTTTTGGTTTCATCGCTCTCATTATCATTGTTCTTTTTGGGATCGTTGTCCTGATCGGTCAGGCCAAACAGCCGCCCATCCTGATCATAACCAGCATGCTGGCGACGACCATCGCAGTTGCAACACCGCTCACATTAGGCGCGCTCTCCGGAGTGTTTTGCGAACGCTCAGGCGTGGTCAACATCGGCATTGAAGGCATGATGCTCTCATCCGCCTTCTTTGGCTGGATCGGCGCCATCTACATGTTCCATCTCTTTGGTTTTGGTATCAGTACCAGCATCTACCTGGGTGTCGTCTTTGCAGTCATTGCCGGCGGGTTGATGGGACTGCTTCATGCAGTGCTTTCCATCACCTATAAAGTGGACCAGATTATTGGCGGCACGGTTATCAACATCCTGGCAATCGGGTTGACCGGCTTTCTAAACCGCCAGTTATTCTTTGGGAAAACCAGCACCTTTGGAGGGAATATCCCAAATTCTCCCGGCGTTTTACCCACCCTCCATGTACCCATCACGGAAATATTCTCCCCCCTTTGTGGCGTATCCGAATCCTGCCTGCAGGCCGTAACAGCCATCAACCGCGTGTTTGACCAGAAGCCCATTGCCATCAGCGCCATCCTGCTGGTGTTCATTTCCCATTATGTACTGTTCAATACGCGCTGGGGCCTGCGTACCCGCGCGGTAGGCGAACACCCCAAAGCCGCGGATACGGTTGGAATCAATGTTGCTAAAATGCGCTATGCCAACGTCATCATCGGCGGCATGTTCGCCGGGCTGGCAGGCGCATACTTCACCATTGAATCCGTGCCCTCCTTTGAACCCCTGCTGACGAACGGACGCGGTTTCATATCCCTGGCGGCGATGATCTTCGGGAACTGGACCCCCATCGGAGCATGGGCAGCGTCGCTCGTTTTTGGGGCGGCCCAGGCATTAAATATTAATCTGCAGATCTTCCGCGACGTCATCCCTCCGCAATGGGCATTCCTGCAACAGTCCTATATTGTCGGCCTAACGCCGTACATCCTCACCATGTTCATCCTGACGGGCATTATTGGTAAAACCACACCGCCCGCCGCGGATGGCGTTCCATACGAGAAATAAGAGGCGGATATGACTGAAACAAATATTGTCCTTGAAGGCAAAGGCTTAACCAAACAGTTTCCCGGCGTACTCGCCAACGACGATGTAAACTTCGAACTGCGCAAGGGCGAAATCCACGCCCTGCTGGGAGAGAATGGCGCAGGCAAAAGCACGTTGATGAACCTTCTCTATGGTTTGTATCACCCGGATAAAGGCGAGGTATTCGTCAACGGAAAACCCGCCAAAATCAATTCCCCCAATGATGCGATTGCGCTCGGCATCGGCATGGTGCATCAGCACTTCATGCTTATCCCCGTCTTTACCGTTGCGGAAAACGTCATGCTCGGGGATGAGGAAATCAAACGCGGCTCACTGGACCGCAATTCTGTTGCCTCAAAAATAATTAAAATCTCATCCCAATATGGACTCGAAGTAAATCCAAACACATTGGTTGGCGACCTGCCGGTAGGTTTGCAGCAACGTGTTGAGATCGTAAAAACACTCTACCGCAATGCGGAGATCGTCATTCTGGATGAACCGACCGCCGTCCTCACCCCGCAGGAAGCGGAAGACCTCTTCCGCATCATGCATGACCTGACTGCACGCGGCGTATCCATCATCTTCATCACCCACAAGCTCAAGGAAGTTCTCGCCGTGGCGGACCGCATTACCGTCATGCGGGCGGGACGCGTGATCAACACCGTCACCCCCGCAGAAACAAGCGAAGCCCAATTGGCCAACATGATGGTTGGGCGTCAGGTCATCCTCACCGTTGAAAAGGATGACATCAAAGCAAATGAGGATATCCTCAAAGTGGAAAACCTCTTCGTGCGGGACCAGCGCGGCTTGGAGGCAATCCACAACGTCTCCTTCACCGTTCGTGGCGGCGAGATCCTCGGTATTGCAGGCGTACAAGGCAACGGGCAGACTGAACTCTCGGAAGCCATTACCGGCCTGCGGGCAGTCCAAAGCGGAAAAGTGTTGATTGATGAACATGACCTCACTGACAAATCGCCGCGCTTCATGACAGCGGCCGGACTTGCCCACATCCCCGAAGACCGCCAGCGTCACGGACTTGTACTCAGCTATAGTGTAGCGGACAACATGGCGCTTTGTGATTACTACCGTCCGCCGTTCAGCCGACGCGGCGTCATACAACCCAAAGCCATGGATGGAAACGCGCGGAACCTCATCAGCGCATTTGACGTCCGCACACCCTCCCCATTTGTCACCGCCGGCAAACTCTCCGGTGGCAACCAGCAAAAAGTCATTGTGGCGCGTGAACTAAGCCGCGAAAATGTCAAGCTCGTCATTGCCAACCAACCCACGCGCGGTCTGGATGTCGGTTCCATCGAATACATCCACGGCGAGATCATCAAAATGCGGGATAGAGGCGTCGCCGTCCTGCTGATCTCCGCCGAACTGGATGAGATTATGGCGCTCTCTGACCGCATCGCCGTCCTATTCCGCGGACAGATCGTCATCACTGTGGGAACAAAGCAAGCCACCCGCGAACAACTCGGCTTATGGATGGCTGGCGCACATGGGGAACCCGCATAGAAGTCAGATTGACCACTTTCCACGCCCAAAAATTGCCACATCAAAACAGGAGTTCCTCAACTCCTGTTTTGATTCAAGTAAAAAATGCGTCAAACCTATCTTGCGGTAAAATATTGCCGCATGAAGGAGAAGAAATCATGGATAAGAAAACACGCCTGTTCAACCTTTACCTTGTTTTTGCATTGATCCTGGGCGCATGCAACCTGCCGGCCAATAACCCGGAGGATGCCAGCGCCACCGCCGCCGCACAGACTGTGGAAGCCCTGTTAAGCGCGACACCGGTTGTAACGGACACCCTGTCCCCGACTCCGGTCACGCTGACTCCCATCCATCTGACGGAAACAAACACGCCGGTACCAACAGCCACAGCCACCTGCAATCTTGCACAGTTCATCGCAGATGTAACCATTCCAGATGGAACCGTCATGACGGCCAGCCAGGCATTTACGAAAAAATGGCGTCTCAAGAACATCGGTGCCTGTGCCTGGAACGGATTCTCGCTGGTCTTTGACAGTGGCGATGCCATGGGAGGTCCCGCCTCCAAGCCAATCGCCACCCTCAACCCCGGGCAGGAGGTTGACCTTGAAGTAGCCCTGACCGCCCCGGCAACTGCCGGAAACTACCGCGGGTATTGGCGCATCGTAACCAGCGGAAATGTGCTCGTCCCGATTGTAAACGGCTACCAGGGCAGAGCCTTTTATGTGGACATTAAAGTACAGAATCCAGCCACCATACCCCCCGCCGTTACGCAAGTGATCCTTAATCCCATTGAAAGTGAAAGCGGAACGGTCTATGAACCCGCTGCCGGGCAAAACATCCCGCAAACCATCCTGGCGGGGGACACATCCTCCAACCACCTTGCCCGGGGATACATGAGTTTCAATATTGCGAATTTGAGCGGCAAGACCATTCAAAGCGCTTCCCTGGCTCTTGGCAGTTGCAGCCAGGTCCAGGATCCTTTTGGCGGACTGGCGGGCATATGGGTTGGAGAAGTGCAATACAGCCTGCCGCTGAAACAAGCGGATTACAGTATTGCAGGAACGGGCATACAACTGCTTAATTCCATTCCCGGCCCCATAGATGTGAAAGCCCTGGTACAGACACGCGTAACAGAGGGAAAGAATCGCTTCCAGATACGGCTTCACCCTGCAGGACCCAGCGATGCAGATGGGCAGGCCGATTACATCACATGTGCCGCAAATCTGGTGTTGTTGACCATTGTCTACAATCCTTAAAACAGGATTAGTGCATGAATAAAAGAGAACGCCTGTTCCTGCGGGCGTTCTCTTTTAACAGTATAATAATTTCCGCACATGAAAGGAAAAAAATGTTCAAACCAATAAAATATATATTGTTTTCCGTCACCATGATCACGTCCCTGCTGATCACATCCTGCGGCGCAGATTCAACAACGGATGAAGTCATCCAGACCGCGGTTGCACAGACCGTCGCCGCACAAAATACAGAACAGGCAATGGTCACTGAAACCCCATCTGTGCTTGCAACACAAACACCTTTATCGTTCGATGCAACACTTACACCGCTTGGGTCGCTGGCATCCCCGACTGCAACGCTTAACCTTTCAAAAGCCGAATGTGCCAAGGCAAGCCTGACAAGCGAAACCATCGCAGACGGCACGGTCTTCAAACCCGGTGAACAGTTCACAAAGACCTGGCAGATCACCAACACAAGCAACTGCGTCTGGGATACAAATTATAAGATCGTATTCTGGGACGGCGATATCATGGGCGGAGGCTATGTGTACAACCTGCCTCAGGTCACGGGCCCCGGACAGACGATACCCATCTCCCTGGTCCTGACTGCGCCAGTCTCCAATGGGACCTTCCGCTCTGAATGGAAATTGCAGACCCCGGATAAGATCAACTTCGGCGTGGGGTTGTATGACAATTCCTTCTACACCGAGATCGTTGTATCGGACGCAAAAAAACCGCCATACGGTATCCTCTCCGTGGACTATAACATCACCCGCAGGCCGACCACAGGCTGTCCATTTAATATCTGGTATACGGTGTACGCCACCATCACCGTCAGCGGACCGTATGAATTCAGCTATTACTGGGCGCAAAAGGACGGCAATGACAGCGGCATAAAAACCGTATTCATGGACAAGGCCGGTTCCATGACCATTTCCCGCGAATGGAAGGTCAGCATCATCGACAGCCAGAACGACCGCTGGATGCAGATCATTGTTACGGACCCCGTATACAGGGAATACGGCAAAGCCACCTGGCCCTTCGAATGTAAATAAACTCGCCTATAATTATAAAGCATGGTAAAAAAGGGAAGTCTGCTCAGGCAGGCTTCCCTTTTTTTGATCGGGAACCATTTTTGTTGTCCATTCGTCTTTAACCTTTGGAAAAGATGATCCGGAGGAACCATGTCTACAAAAAGATTGCCCATTACCCTTTCGATTGTCATCCTGGTGATCGCGCAACTGGCTTGCAATGTGCCAGGAAATTCTGCGACACCGGATACATTCGCCACCCTGGATGGACTGTACACCGCCTCAGCCCTGACACTGGAAGCTGCCGGCACACAAACTGGTTTTACCGCCACCCCGGGCCTGCCGCTGCCAACCGCTGCAGAGGGATCACCTGTTTCAGCGACGGGCACACCCATTTCACAGCTGCCAGGCCCGGCGTCCAGATGTGATGCGGCGCAATTCCTCGGCGATGTCACCTACCCTGATGGGAGTCTCGTTGCGCGCAATAACACTTTCGTCAAGATCTGGCGCATTAGAAATGTGGGGACCTGCTCATGGACCACATCCTATGCACTGGTATTTACCAGCGGGGATTCCATGAACGGACCTGCAGCCGTCGCACTCGCCGGTACGGTAAACCCCGGGCAGTACATTGAGGTGCCTGTGACATTTACCGCGCCGAACAAAGACGGAGGCTATCGCGGCTATTGGAAATTACGAAATGCGTCGGGCGTGCTGTTTGGGATAGGCGCCCAGGCAGATACCGCTTTCTGGGTGGATATTAAGGTTGCCGGTCCGTCCTTTGTTGCCTATGATTTTACGAGCAATCACTGTCAAGCAGATTGGAGCAACGGCAATGACGGGCTTCCATGTCCCGGGACGGAAGGCGCATCGAAAGGTTTTGTTATAAAACTGAACGATCCAAAAATGGAAAATGGTGTGACAAAAAACGAGCCCGCCTTGTTGACCGTGCCCCAGGATAAAAACAATGGGATGATCAGCGGACAATATCCGGCTTTCCAGGTGCAGGCAGGAGATCGGTTCCGTGCATTAGTCAACTGCCAGTACAATGCAAAGAAATGCAATGTCATCTTCCGCCTCGAGTATCGCAGCAGCGGAGTGGTAAAAACACTGGGCAGCTGGCATGAAGTATACGAAGGGCAGTATTATCCCATTGACATGGATTTAAGCGGTCTTGCAGGTAAAACGGTGAAGTTCATTCTCGTGGTAAGCGCAAACGGCGGAAATAATGAAGACTATGCCATCTGGCTACATCCTCATATTATACGTCAGGGCAACCCGCCTCCGACGTTGACCCCGTCTTTAACCCCAACCATGACCCTCACACCGAGCATGACGCCTACCGAAACACCCACCGAAACACCGACACCCACCGATACCCCTTCCCCGTAGGTGAGTTATAATAATGTTAACGATATTGGAGGTCACGACCATGAAATCTCGCAAGTTAATTTGGCTGGTTGGCGCGACAATACTGGCGGTCACCCTGAGTTCCTGCAATATAGGCGCCACCCCCGCGCCTGCAGAGGACCCGGGCGCGATCCAGACACAGTCATTCAGCATTGTATTAACCCAGGCCGTCTTGCAACAAACACAGACCGCGCTGGCAATCCCGCCAACGCCATTGCCAACGAACACACAGCCCCCGACTGTTGAACTCCCCACGTTCTCGCCCCTGGGGACAAACACGCCTTTTGCCTTCAATACACAACAACCCGGGGTAACACCGCTGGCATCCCTGCTCCCAACAGTGGGGGGTGTTGTTTCCACTGTTACTACAAAGAATGGATGCAATGATGCAGCCTATTTGGGTGAAGGCGGCGTCAAGGATGGGGACGAGATTGATGCTGGAAAAAATTTCAGCAAATCCTTTATGCTCCTGAACACGGGAGAATGCAGTTGGGATGAAGGGTATGGGTTCATGTTTGTTCCAGAATTTACCACCCCGGGTTTTCAGGGCATTAACATTGTGTTACCTAAAAACAAACCTGAAGATTACACCAAACCGGGAGCCGGACAAACTTTTGTCCTAAAACTGACTGCGCCGAAAACGGTAGGGACATACAAAGCCTACTGGAAGTTGAGAGACGATGTCGGCAATTTCTTCGGTCCCCTTGTCTGGCTCGAGATTGTCGTCAAGTAAGGCCCGACGCTCAAGAGAGGTACTTATGAAAACCAGACTGTCCGCCGTTCTACTGGCAAGCGCATTAATTATTGCCGCCTGCGCTCCCGCCGCACCTCTTGAACCAACCCCTGATGTCATGGCCATTCGCACCTCGGCAGCCAATACGGTGGTGGCAGAATTCACGTTGACAGCGGCCGCTTTTACTCCCACCTCCCAGCCTACAGAAACGCCGGAGGCCGAGATCCCCACAGAAACACCAACCATTACCCTTGCAACAGACCCAACCCAGATTGCACTTGGCACGCCGGGCGTACTCTGTGATGACATGACCTTTGACCTGGCCACGATTGACGTGACCATTATCGACGGCACCACCATGACACCCGGGCAGGAATTCATCAAGACCTGGAAGATAAAGAACAGCGGTTCCTGTGCATGGGGCGAAGGCTACGGGCTCATCTTCGCCTACGGCGAAAGAATGAATGGACAAGCCGCCCCGCTTGGCACACTGGTTGAAGTTGGGCAGGAGGTGGAAGTTTCAGTTAACTTTAAAGCACCGACTGCTGTTGGCGAATATACAAGCGCATGGCAAATGGCAAATGCCAGAGGCGTTACATTTGGAAAAGCCATCTTTGTAAAAATCGTCGTCAGATAAAGTGGCAGACGCACTCAAAAAAGCCATAAAGGAAAAAGCGCGCCAGCATACCCAAACGCTTCCGCGCCTTTATCCAATGCCTTTTCAAGCCGCTTGACTTGTTTTTCCTTTATCTTCCTAGGCGTCCGAGTGGAGATGCACTCTTTAAGCCGTGCAGTTAGCAACTTCAAATTTGATGTTGAGCAGCCGCGATACAGTCGTGGGTATTAAGAATAACTTTGTACTGCACCCATAGTACCGGACAAAATTCTCCAGCGCTTGTTTTTTCCATTCGCAGATCAGGTTCGCATGAATATGGTTCTCCAAGGCGATCTGCGCTACGCTCCTATCTTCGCACAGCGCTTCCAGCATGATCTGTGCCTTCAGACTGGCGGATATTCGTTTTCCTTTGGGCATTGTTTTCTCAAAAAAAGTGCACCTTAATTATGCCCGTTTCGTGTCTAAACCCCCTTATCCACGATATCCTATTCTGCGGCATGGATCAGATGCCGTATACAACTTGACCGGAATATGCACTCTAGTTGTTCTGCCGGCAAATCCCGGATTTGCTGGGATGCAGTTTGATCACCTTTGCACGCGGCCGGAACCGTCTCCCTTCAAAAGGCTCTGAACATCGGCTACAGAGACACGATTGAAATCGCCGCTGATGGAGTGTTTCAGACAGCTTGCCGCGGTCGCAAACTCCAATGCATCCTGGCGTGTAGGATAGGTGTTCAGGCTATAGATCAACCCGGCCGCAAAAGCATCGCCGCCGCCCACTCTGTCAATGATGTCACTGATTACATATTTTCTGGATACCAGGAACTGCTCGCGATCGTTCAGGCAGGCAGACCACCCATTTGTATCCGCACTTAGGCTTTCTCTCAACGTGATAGCGATCATCTGCAGGTTCTTGTATGCAGCTAGGACATTGTCTCCCAGGATCTTGTATTCTTCGCGCTTGATGATTCCGGATTGCACGTTCACGTTCGCCTCCAGCCCCAGGGATTTTTGAACGTCCTCCTCGTTGGCAATGGCGACATCCGCATAGCGGAGTATCTCAGGCATAACCTCATCTGCTCGTTTCCCATATTTCCAAAGGTTCTTTCTGTAATTCAGGTCAACGGAAACCTTGGCCCCTAATTCCTTGGCCGCCTTGATGCTGTCGAGTGCCATGTGCATCGCGTTCTCGGATATCGCAGGTGTTATCCCGCTGATATGAAACCAGTCGCATCTGGAAAGCACAGCCTCATGATCAATCTCACTGGGATCGGCTGTGGCAATGGCTGAGTGTTCGCGGTCGTACATCACCTTGCTCGGAAACTGGTTCGCGCCGGAAGCAAGGAAATAGATGCCCATACGGCCCGGTCGCCTAATGATATGGGATGTATCCACACCAAAGCGCCGAAGCTCACCGATGCAGGCGTCCCCCAGTTCGTTTTTGGGGAGGATAGTCAAAAATGCCGCATCCATCCCGAAGTTGGCTAGGCTGACTGCTACGTTTGCTTCACCGCCACCAAATGTCGCTTCGAAGAGTGGGGATTGAAAGACACGCTCCGTGCCGGGTGTCTTCAAGCGGATCATGATCTCACCAAAGGTTATTATCTTCATATCTCAGTCCATTCTTACTTTTGGAGTAGATGCACCGCGAATTCACTGATCTCGCCCTTTAGGTAGATAGCGATCATGCGCCCGTTCTTGAACTTGGCCGTCGAAGAATCCGTTGTGTATCCTTTTGCTTCCAAGTAGGCCACCGCACGTTGGATGTTGTTGGTTCGGATCGCCAAATGTCCGTGCACGCCCAGGTATTTTTCCTTCATGACTTCAATGCTGTCACCGGCAAAGTTTGAACTTGAACCCAGCTTGACTGGAAATCCGAACAGCGCCTGCATAGCATGCACGATGTTTTTTGAGGCGTCCTCGTCTTCCGTATTAATACCGATATGAGCGAATTCGAAGCCCATCATCACATGGCGTGCCTTGGTCGACAGCTCTGTGATCTTTTCGTAAGCGCCAGAGGTAATATCGCTCTTGGCACAAACCCAGCTGCCGCCGATGGCAAAGACGTTTGCCAAGGCGGTGAACGCTCCGACGTTCTGTTCGTTGACCCCTCCGGTCGGGATGAAAGAGACGCGTTCGAAAGGACCCGCCAGCGCCTTCAGACCATCGACACCCCCGTAGACGTTGGCCGGGAAAAATTTTAGCACCTCCAGGTCGTAGGACAAGGCCTGTTGAATTTCTGTAGGCGTGACACAACCAGGAATGGCCGTAATGTTGTTCTCGATGCAATGTTCGACGATCGCCTCATCGAACCCTGGTGATACGATGCCGCGGGCACCAGCCGCGCTGCAGGCCTTGCATTTCTCCACAGAGAGTACCGTTCCGGCAACCACGAGCATGTCCGGGCATTCACGGCTGATGCTCTCAATCGCCTGAAGGCCCGCCTCGGTGCGCATGGTGATCTCGATGACATCGATTCCTCCGGCTTGCAGCGCTTTAGCCGTCGGAACAGCATCCTTGGCATCCTCGATCACGACCACTGGGAGGATGCCACAGTTGAAGATTCTTTGCATTTCATGAATCATCTTACTCTCCTTCCTATTTCCACTATCCTGGTCCCTTTGTATCCCGGTTCACAACGTTCAGCAGCTCCTGATCCAGCGCGCCCCGGACCGCCTCTTCGGCCACCTTCACCTCCAAGTCCACGCACGACTGCTCTGAATACCAGGCGATATGCGAGGTGGCGATGAAGTTCTTAGACTGGAGCAGAGGATTGTGCTTATCTAGCGGCTCGTTCTTGAAGACATCGCAGGCCCCCCCAGCGATGAGCCCCTCGCTAAGTGCGCGGTAGAGATCGTCCTCGTTTACGATTCCACCTCTGGACACGTTAACCAGGAAGGCGTTCTTTTTCATCAAATGTAGCTTCTCGTAATCGATCAGATTGTGGTTGCCATCTAGCGGGATATGGATCGAGACAATGTCCGCTTGCTTTAACAGTTCATCCAGTTCTACATGGATCATGAAGTCCTGTAATTTGTTTGCTTTACGCTTTGCCTCGTCGTTTACGATGATGTTGAAGCCGAACGCCTTGGCCCGGAAGGCAAATGCCGTTCCAATGCGGCCAACCCCAATGATTCCCACCGTCTGCTCGGAGTGGCGATAGATGGGGCTGACCCGGTGGTACTCCCAGATGCCGGATTTGATGTCCTCGAAGTTGTGGATGATCTTTCTGGACAAACACAGCAGCAGGCCTATGGCATGGTCGGCTACCTCCTGCGTTCCGTAATCCGGTACATTGCAGATCTTGACGTTGTGCCTGGTAGCGCTCTTCAGGTCGATGTTGTCTACGCCAACACCGAAACGCACGATCATCCTCAGGTCCGGCAGCGCGGCAAACACCTTCTCCGTGAAGGGGGCGTACTGGTTAATGAGTGCCTTGAAACCCTTACACTGATCGATCAGGTCGTCTTCGGTTCTGCAGTTCAGCCAGACCGGGTCGATGTTGTGCTTCCAGAGCACCTCCTGCTGGCGTTTGATGTCTGCGTGGTCAAGGTCTGTGATTGCAACTAGTTTCCTGTTCATAGGTTCCTCTTCAGTTTCCCGTTTTTTATAAATACCGTGTAATCACATCCTTGTGAATGTTCGATACAGTGGATTGGAGATTGTACATATCGCTTCCCATGATCAGCATGTTGACACCTCTGGAGATCAAAGTTTCCACGTTCTTGACCGTCGGTGGGACTGCGGGAGCCATCAATCCGATGCCCAGCCTACGGGTGTGCGTCGATATCTTGGCCATCGCATCCTGCACGTCAGGTTGGTTCACGTCGTAGAAAACGCGGATGTTCTTGGAAAGCGCGTAATCGGCTGGTCCGAAATTGATGGCATCGATCCCCGGCACAGCCATGATCGCATCAAGGTCATCAACGAACTCGTAGTCCTCCGCCATCGGAATCACCAGCTCGGTGGCGTTACTGTTCTCGATGTACTTGGAGGCATCATAGTGAGCATACCCGTAGCCGGCGCTGCGCACGGTGCTGTCGTAGCCTCGTCTGCCTAGGGGCGGGAACTTGGCACTTTTGACACACAACTTCATTTCCTCCACGTTGTGCACGTGCGGGATGATCACGCCTTCGGCGCCCATTTCAAACGCCTTGCGAATCTCGATCTCGTCCGGCCGGGTGATGCGCATCAATGGGCTTATACGAGCCTGCCTGGCAGCAATCACAACCTCCCGCAGCTCGGTTACCTCCCAAGGGCAGTGTTCCGCGTCAATGAACGCAAAATCATATCCAATGATGCCCAGCGCTTCGACGATCGCAGGTGATCCCGTGTAGATCGTCATCCCAAACACAGGCCGGTTCTTCATGGTTTCCTTCAAAGTGTTGATGTACATGGACATTCCTTTCGTGTATTTCCCTTCATTAACAATTTTTGATTTTCGCGACCTCGGTGATGTTACCCAGGTAGAAGGACTTGATGTCAGGTAGTGCGCGGAGGGTGGCAGAGGTATCCTGGAACACGATCCTTCCTTCAGAAAGGATGTAGGCATAATCCGCGACCTCAAGTGCCTTGCGCACGTTCTGCTCCACGAGGAGAATCGTTGTGCCTTGCGTGTGCAGAGACTGGATATATTCATAGATCTCGTCGCTGACTTTGGGAGACAGGGCAGCCGAGGGCTCGTCCAGGATCAGGAGTTTCGGGTTCGACATCAGGCCTCGCCCGATGCTCAGCATCTGCTGCTCTCCACCGGAAAGCACGCCGGAAGGGCTTTTCAACCTGGGCTTCAGCCGCGGCATAAAGCCCAGCACATCATCCATGTTGGATTTGATCTTGCTGCGATCCGAAATGATGTAGGCACCCAAGAGGAGGTTTTCCTCCACAGTCATGGAGGGAAAGACCTCCTTGCCCTGCGTGACGTAGGCGATGCCCTCGCGCACGATCTGTTGCGGTTTCATGCCCATGAGGCTTCGGCCCTCGAAAAGAACATCCCCCTGTGTACACGGTAGCAAACCGGTAATCACCTTTAGGGTGGTGCTCTTCCCGCAGCCGTTTCCGCCCAGAATGGCGGTCAGGGAATTGGTTTTCACGGACAGCGTCACGCCATTTAATATTTGAAGCTTTCCGTAACCTGCTTTGATGTCTTTTACTTCCAGCATTGCACCTCACACATTGGTACCTAGATAGGCTTCTATCACTTTTTCGTTCCTCTGTACCTCGAGCGGAACACCTTCGAATATCTTCTCCCCGTAATCCAGAACGGTCAGCCTTTCGCAGATGTTCATCACCACATTCATGATGTGCTCAATCATGAGGATGGTGATCCCGTACTCTTCTTTGAACTTCCGCAGCAGGCTGATCAACTTGTCAATGTTGGCGGGATCCAGTCCCGCTGCGCATTCGTCCAGCAGCAGCAGCTGCGGGGAACTGATCACGCCGATCCCCAGCTGCAACATGCGCCGCTGCCCAATAGAAATGCTGTCCGCCATATTGAAGGCCTTCTTCTCCAACCCAATCACCTTGAGCATGTTGAAGGCCTTTTCCGTCATATCTTGGTATTCCTTGCGCATACGCGATGAGCTGACCACCGCGTCGACGACGTTGCTCTTTTCATGCAAGCCCTGGGCAACGATGAGGTTGTCCAGTACGGACATGCTCGGGAATATGCGCAGGAGCTGGAACGTGCGAGATAACCCGGCCTTGGCTATCTTGCTGGGATCCAGTCCCGTGATGTCTTTGTCGTTGAAATAGACCTTGCCGCTGGTGGGTTTATAGATGCCGTTGATGACGTTAAAAAGCGTCGTCTTACCGGAACCATTCGGGCCAATGATGCCGTGAATGGAGCCTTTTTCAACTTCAAAGTTGACATCGTGCAGTGCGGTCAGACCGCCGAACTTCATGGTTAAGGATTGAACTTTTAACATCCCTACCTCAATGTATCCAGATTGCTTTCCTGGGTGTGCTGCCTCAGTATCGCGCGCTGCTGGAAGTAGTGTGTGATCGTCCCGATGATCCCGCGGTTGAGGAAAAGCACGATCAGGATCATCATAACCCCGAAGGCGATCTTCTGGTACAGTACGTACACGCGGGTGTACTCAAAGATGACTGTCACAAGAACAGCGCCCAGTGTCGCGCCCCAGGAAATTCCCAGGCCGCCGAGCACGACCATCAGCATGAAGTTTGTCTGCAAAGCCTGGATGAACGTAGTGGGGTTGATGTAGCTGGCGAAGCTGGCATACAGTGCGCCGGCAATGCCGCCGAAGATCGCCGAGATCATGAAGGCCAGCAGCTTAACGCTCGTGACGTTGATCCCCATCACGGAAGCAATCAACGGGTCGTCCTTAATGGCCTTAAAGCGGTTGCCGAAGTTGGAGCGCATTAGATTGTTGACCACGATAATGCAGACAAGCACGATCGCTAAGATGAAGAAATAGCTCTGTGTTTTTGTGGTCGCTTCCAGCCCAAAGAAATCAAGTTTGGGGATGCGGATGATGCCATCCGCCTTACCTGCCCAGGCGGCGCTGTTGATGATCAGGCGGACTGATTCGGCAAAACCGATCGTGGCCAGTGCAAGGTAAGGGCCATCGATGCGCAGGGAGGGGAGTCCGACCAGGATGCCGAAAACGGCTGAGATCGCGATGACGATCAACAGCGTGGGGATGAAACCCAATCCGGTTTTTGTCATGATGATCGCGCACGTGTACGCGCCGATGCAATAAAACCCATACTGTCCCATATTGATCTGTCCAGCCAGCCCCGTGACCGCGTGCATGCCAAGGGCGATCAGGATGTTGATGCCGACCATGCAAGCAATATGGATGTAATAATCATTTTTCGTGATGAATGGCACGGAACATGCGAGGAGCGCAAACAGTAGTGTAAACCAGGTGTCTTTGTGTTGAGAGAAGAATCGGGGTTTCTGCATGATGGTCTACGCTTTCTGTCTGGTCCGGAAAGAAAAGATGCCGTTGGGTTTGAACATCAGCACCATGATCATCATCGCAAAACTGATGATGTCCTTGTACTGTGTACCCAGAACACTCCCGCCCACGGTTTCGATGACACCGATCAGCAAGCCGCCCAGCATGGCGCCATAGACGTTGCCGAGACCGCCTATGACCGCCGCGCTGAAGGCCTTAAGGAGCATGACTGCCGCCATGTTGTAGCGCACGAAGATGATCTGGGCACTGAGGATGCCGGCGATGGCACTCATCGCAGCCGCCAGGCCAAACGCGAAGGAGGTGACCTTGTCCACATCAATCCCCATCAGGGATGCAATCTGCTTATTGAACGAAATCGCCTTCATACTGAGACCGATCTTGGACCTTTTGAACATCAAGTGGATGCCCAGCATGAGGACGGTGGCCACGCCCAACACAATGAAGTAGATGGGCTTCATGGACATGTTTCCGAGGTTGATCATGTCACCGAAATCCGCCCCATAGTTCTTCGAGACTGCCCCAAAAATCAGCCAGTAGATGTTCTGCAGGATGATCGACATGCCAAAACCTGCCACGATGAAGGTTAGCCCGCGAACAGAAAAACCAGCCGTCATCTTCAAGATCGGTTTATAGATAACCCGCTGCATGATGACCGCGATGATACTGGTGCACAGAATCGCTAAGACGAAGGAAGGTATGAAAGGTATGCCATTGGTGAAGAAAACCCATCCGAAGAAAGCTCCCATGGTGAAGAGTTCTCCCTGCGCGAAGTGCACGATGTCCAGGGAAGCATAAATAAGCGACACGGACAGAGCTAGTAGCCCGTACAGTGCTCCTACCGCCAGCCCGATAATGATGAGGTCAAAAACCATTCTGTAAACCTTTCATAAACCAGGATGAACCGATCAAAGTAATTGTATTGAAGGTGGCTTATGCTGCAAAGCCACCTTCTCAATCAAACGTTACAAGCTACTCAGCCGCTTTCAATGGAATCCATGTGTAATCAGCTTGGAGCTGATAAATCGTGCTGCTTTTCTTTCCGTCGCGATCCATGGGACCACCGCCAGCACCAAAAGTGGTCACGCCGGAAAGGCCAACGTATCCTTCGACCTGTGCGAGCGCGTCACGTATGGCGAGGCGATCAGCTGCCAGGGTCTCCATGGTATTGCCGAGCTCGAGATCTGCGAGCACCTGCGCCACAAGCAGGACGGTATCGTACGCCTGCGCGGAGTTGTGATCAGGGCTGCCGCCGATGACCGGGCTATACTCAGTGACGAACGCTTGGATTTCCGGTCGCGGATCGGTGGGGCTGAAGGTGGTGCTGAAGATGGCGCCAACGGCAGCCTGCTGTGCAACACCATAGAAATCGGCGGATGACATCGAGGAGAAACCAGCGAATGGTATTTCCTCGGAAATGCCGACTTCAAGGCGCTGGCTGACAGCGATGGACAGTTCAGCCTCGTGCCCTGCGAAGACGATGATCTCCGGATCGGTTGCCTTTACAGCCAGCAGCTGGGTTTTGAAGTCGATGTCGCCATCGTTCCATTCCTGGACAATGACCGGTTCGAGGTTGTATTCGTCCTTCAGTCGTGCCGAGAAGTTCTGATACTGGCCGAGGCCCAAGGTCGCGGTCCCGTGCATGATGGCGATCCTCTCGAGGCCCAAATCCTTGACGATGTAGTCGCACAGGGTGTAGGAATGGTATATATCCGCAACGGAATTGCGGAAGAACCATTCGTTACCGAACTCCGCGGTAATCTTGGTGTTGGTGGACTGGGGAGTGATCATTACGGTCTCATATTGCTTGGCCAGATCGATCACAGCCAGAGCCACACCGGACGTGGTGGGGCCGATGGCCAGCAGAACATTGTCGGCATTAACCAGACGAGTGAAAGCGTCGATGCCTTTGGCAGCATCACCTTCAGTGTCGTAGAAGATCACCTCGACAGGATGCCCGTTGATACCGCCAGCGGCATTGATGTCTGCGAAGGCTTTGGTGATGGTCTTCTGCATCTTGGTACCGGCTTCGTCCGTGAATCTCAGGAAAACACCGATCTTATAGGGATCCAAGACGACCGGTGCTTCTGTGGCCGCAGGTTCTTCGGAAACTGTTTCTACGACCTCGGGTTCGATTGTCTCAGCAGGTTGTGCGGTGCAGCCAACGATAGCTGCAACCATCAACACAACGAGTAAATTGTATAGTACCTTTTTCATCATTTTCTCCTCTTGGAAAATTATTTTATACAGAACGTCGGACATCATACAATTTATATTTTTTTTATAATTTATAAGCCCTCCTTATTACTATCCAGGTCCTGCATGACCATGGTCAAATGTTGCCGCATGCATTCAGAACCTGCTTCCGGATCCTTTTTCTTGAAGGCTTCCAGGATTTTCTCGTGGGCGGGAATAAAGTTTTCGATGTTCTCGTCTACGAGGAAGGTTTTGCCGCGGAAATCCTTCAGGATGTTGTTCACATTCTTCACGATCTCGATCATCATCTTGTTTCTACTACATTGAGTGATGTAAATATGAAAATTCTCATCGCACATGGCCAACTGTGCGCTGTTCTTTTCCGCTGCTGCTTTTATGGCGCAGTCATGAATCGAGTGCAACGCTGCGACATCCTCCTCATTACAGCGGGAGATCGCCAGACGCACGGTCATCGGTTCGAGCGCCATGCGCACCTGCAGGATGTCCTTGATCTTGGATTCGTTCATAGTGAACCATTTGGCCAGTTCATTGCCGTTCATTCCGGTCTTGCTGACCACAAAGGCGCCTTTTCCAGGCCGGATCTCGAGATAACCGCGTGCTCGTAGTATCCTGGAAGCTTCCCGCAGGGTTCCCCTGCCCACTTCCAGCTCCTTACACAAGATGGGCTCCGAAGGCAACTTGTCCCCCACTTTCACCGCCTCGTCCTGGATCCTGGCGAGAAGTTGTTGGAAGGCGTATTCTGCTGCAGATTTGTTCATTCCGGTACGCGTGCGGTTTGTTGTCGTCATACTTATCCAGCCTTGCTTTTCTCAAGGTCTCTGCTGACAGCCTGCAGGTGTCTGGCCATGTATTCTTCACCCAGCTTAGCATCATGGGCGTCGAATGCGTCGACAATGGCCTTGTGGGCTGGGTAGTAGTTATTGCGGTTGTTCTCCAGCAAAAATGTGCGCAATCGGAATTCATGCAGGTAGCGTTGAATATCCATGTTAATGCTTACGAGGAGGGAATTCCCGCTCATCGATGCGATCAGGGAGTGGAATTTTTCATCATTGATGGTCAACTTTTCCGAATCCCTGCTGATGAGCAATTCCTTGGCTTCGGCGAGACTTTGATGAAGCTTCTTAATGTCCTTGTGGGTGGCGTTTTCGATGGCCAGGGAAATGGCCAGGGGTTCAATAGCGTAACGGACCTCGAAAACGCTACGCAATTCCAACTCATTGACTTGGAACCATTGATGTAGTGTCGGCACCTTGGAAGCCACAAAAGCGCCCCGACCAGAGATCAGTGTGACATAACCACGAGTGTTCAATACGCGGAAGGCTTCCCGGATGGTACCCCGACCAACCGCCAAAGAATCACACAGCGCGGCTTCCGTAGGCAGCTTGGAACCTTCGGTGACGTCCTCCCTTTTGATATGGTCGATCAGACTTTCCACCACCTGATTGACCAGTGGCACTCGGTTAATCGGTTTCATGATCAGCTTCATACTACGTCCGGTGCGAACTCCTCTTGTGTATCATCATTTCTAGTCGTTTTCTCCTGCTTTCGTTTGTACAACTTACTCTCCCACGATGCTCTTCACATAGCGGATCAATTTTTCATCCGTAGCGTGTTGATAAAAGAGGCTTTTGAAGTTCCCACCGCTCATAGCGCCTTCGACCAGCGCTGTATCCAAACCCTCCAGGCATTCAATTATGTCTTTAAAGTTGTTCTTCTTAACCTGGTCCAAGATGCCCTTGTTCTCACGCTCCACCTTCTGTTTTTCCGGCGGATACCCTCCACCTGGCTCCCCTTCAAACAGCTTCTCAAAGATGTAGGCCATGTTCAACTCAGCACCCCAGCCGAACCCCTTGGCGTAGGGAAGAGAGATGGCGTTACCGTTATTGATCTGCAGGAACAAGAACGCGTCGCTAGGCTCAACAGCCAACCCACAGATGACCCCAGGGAAGCTGTTGCACGCCAGCATCGCCCCGACACCGGTCCCGCAGCCCGTGACAATGAAATCAGCTGCGCCACTGTTGATTAGGACGGATGCCAGGATGCCGTTCTGCACGTACGTCAGCCAGGCTTTGTCTTCCTGTGAGTACATGCCGTAGTTGTCCACATTGTGACCGAACCGCCCAGCGACATCGTTGAGCGTTTTATAGATCAAAGCATTTTTGGGAGCCTGGCTGTTTTCGTTGATTAAAGCGATTCTCATTTTCTTCCTCCGTTGGATTAGAATCCTAAATATCCGCCGTCCACGGGGATAATCGCCCCGTTGATGTAGTCGGAAGCGTGGGACGCCAAGAAGACCACCACCCCTTTCAGGTCATCTGGCTCGCCCCATCGCTTCGCTGGGATACGACTGGTGATGCTCTCATAGCGCTGCGCATCAGACAGAATGCCGTCGTTCATCTTTGTCTTCATGTAGCCCGGTGCGATCGCGTTGACGTTGATTCCCTGCGATGCCCATTCGTTGGACAGCGCCTTGGTCAGTTGAGCCACGCCGCCCTTGCTGGCTGCGTAGGCAGGGACGGTGAACCCGCCGAAGAAGCTGAGCGCGGAGGCGATGTTAATGATCTTACCGAACTGCTGCTTGAGCATCGTCCTTCCGGCCAGTTGGCAGATGGTGAAGACCGCGGTGAGGTTGATGTTCATCACGTCGTCCCAGTCGGTCAGCGTAAAGTCCTCGCACCGGTTCCTTCTCTGTATGCCCGCCGCCGGGATAAGGATATCCAGCTGCCCCCCCAACATGTCCAACGCCTGTTCGAAGGCCTGGGGCAGCTGGTCGCGGTCCGCAATGTTGACGGTAATCCCGCTGGCCTTGAAACCCTGAGCCTGGAATCCCTGGACCAACTTCGGCAACCCGGCGGCAATGTCCATGATGACCACTTCCGCCCCAGCCTGCAGAAGACCTTCGGCCATCCCCTCTGCCAGACCCGAGGCACCGCCAGTAACGATAGCCTTGCGGCCAGAGATGTCGAACCAGTCCATTAAAAGGCTTCCTTTCCATCTCGGGTTAGATGCATTTTCCGGATTGCCGGTTCCGTCAGGACTTTCAGGATGCTCGCAGCAATACCTTCCGCGTCCAAGGAGAAGCGCTTCAGGAGATCGGCAGCTTTCCCCGAGCTGGCAAACTCGTCCTGCATACCCAACCGCATGATACGGGTCGGGCGTTCACCGCTCAGGAGTTCTGCGACTGCGCCACCCAGACCACCGATTATGTTGTGCTCCTCTACCGTCACAATCAGCAGTTTGTCCTGGGCAGCCTGCAGAATCAGCTCCCGGTCAAGGGGCTTGATCGTGTGCAAGTTGACCACCTCAGCGGAAATGCCGTTTTTTTCCAGTAGTTTGCTGGCCTTGATGCTCTCCTGGACCATGAGGCCGGTGCTGATGATCGCGATGTCGCTACCAGGTCGGCAGACAAATCCCTTGAAGAGATCGAAGCGGTAGCCGGGAACATTGTTGATGATCTCCGCCGGACCGCGTCCGAGACGCAGGTAAGCCGGTCCTTTGTAATCGATTAGAGCCCGGACGGCTTCCCGGGTCTCAACCGCATCGGATGGGCAGACCACGATCATGTTAGGGATCGCCCGCATGATGGCGATATCCTCGATGGCCTGGTGGGTGGGTCCGTCCTCGCCGACTGAAATACCTCCGTGGGTGCCGACGATCTTCACGTTCAGGCGCGGATAGGCTACGGAGTTGCGTACCCGCTCCCAGGCTCGCCCCGCGGAAAACATGGCGAAAGAACAGGCAAATACGTTCTTTCCGGTAGTGGCGATGCCAGCGGCCACCCCGACCATGTTGCCCTCGGCGATGCCAATGTTGAAGAAGCGCTGGGGGTACTTATCCCGAAAATACATCGACATCGTGCAGCAGGCCAGATCCGCGTCCAGCACGAAAATGTCCGGGTTGTCGCCGAATTCTGCTAACGCCTGTCCGAATGCCACCCGGGTGGCGATCATCTCACTCATGCGCACCTCCGCCATCTGAGGCGCGGAGCTCGCCCATGGCTTTTGTATACTCGTCCTGGCTGGGAGGCTTCCCGTGCCAGGCGAAGTTGTTCTCCATGAAGGACACACCCCTGCCTTTTATCGTTTTGGCCACGATCACCGTGGGAACACCTTTTTTATGCCCGGCATTGCGGATGGATTGTATGATCTGGTCGTAATCGTGCCCGTCAATGCAGATCACGTTCCAGTTGAAAGCCTCGAATTTCTGATCGATCGGATAGCTGGACATGATATCCTGGATGGCTCCGTCGATCTGCAGGCCATTGTTGTCCACGATGGCGACCAGGTTACCAAGTTGAAAGTGACCAGCGCTCATCGCCGCTTCCCAGATCTGGCCTTCCTCCAGTTCTCCATCGCCGAGAATGCAGAAGACCCGGTACTCCTTCCTTGTGGCTTTCCCTGCTAGGGCCATGCCCACCGCCACAGATAAACCCTGCCCCAGTGATCCCGTGGACATGTCCACACCCGGTACGTGCATATCCGCATGACCGGAAAACGGGCTGTCGATACTGCGGAACTGTTTCAACAGCTCCGGCGCGAAGAATCCCTTCTCGGCAAGCACGCTGTACAACGCAGGGCTGGCGTGACCCTTAGATAGGACCAGCCGGTCCCGGTCTTCCCAAGACGGATTGCTGATATTGATTTTCATTTCAGAAAAATATAGTGCGACCAGAATTTCCACAATCGAAAACGATCCCCCAATGTGACCGGACCCAGCATTATTCACGGTTTCCAAGATGTTCTTCCTGATGTTTGAAGCTGCCTTGCAGTACAACGAATGCTTTGTGGACATATGACCTCAAATTGTATGCTGTCATACAATATTAGAATTCTGGAAAGAAAATAGTAAGTGTCTAAAGTCATGGGAAGGCCGTGTCTAAGGTCATGGGAAGGCCGTGTCTAAGGTCATAGGCTGTTTCGTATCCGAACCTGTGAGACACTTGGACAAGCGGCAAATGTCTATGCTTTGGGCGATTGGGAATCCAGAGTTATGGAGTATTTAGCAGATTTACGAGCAGGGCTAGATTCATTAAATGTCACACCGAAAAATGAGGAAGAGTGGCAAGAAATATTTAAGTTCAAACAGCAGGCTGTAAACTCTTTTGTAAAGCGGGTTACAATTGATCGTAACCGCGAATTGAATGTGGAGCTTAGGATTAATTTGCAATACTTATTCCATGACCCGCTCCCAGACGATGACCCCGACAAAAATGGCAGACATCCCCGAAGACTTGAAAGAACGAATAAAGATAAAAGCAAAACAGCTGGGATTTATCCTGGCTGGCGTTACTTCTCCCCAGCCGCCCGCGCACCATCATGTCTTTGAAGAATGGCTCAACAAAAACATGCACGGCTCAATGCATTATCTTGCCGAAGAAAGAAACCGCATCCGCCGCGCAGACCCGAAAAAAATCCTGCCGGAATGCAAATCCATTCTTGTGCTGGCAATGGCGTATCATCCACTCCCCGCCGACGAACAGGGTGGGGCAAAAATTGCATCCTACGCGCTCGGTGACGACTATCACGACATCCTCCCGCCGCGTTTGCAAAAGATCGTCGAATTTATCGAAGACCAAATCGGGCTGCCCATCCCCAACCGCTATTACACGGATAGCGGTCCCATCCTCGAACGCGAACTAGCCCAACGTGCAGGCCTGGGCTGGGTGGGCAAAAATTCCATGCTCATCAACCCGCGGGCGGGCTCCACCTTTTTCCTGGCAGAGATCCTGCTCGGCATTGAACTCGAATTCGACGACCCCTTCCCCACTGATCACTGCGGCACATGCACACGCTGTATCACCGCCTGCCCCACGAAATGTATCCTGCCAAACCGCACCATTGACGCAACCCGGTGTATCTCCTACCTGACCATCGAAAATAAAGGGGGGATCCCCGAAGAACTGCGCCCCAAAATGGGGGATTGGATTTTCGGATGCGATATCTGTCAGCAAGTATGCCCCTGGAATCGCTTCTCCCAACCGGCTGACCCAGCCTTTGAGACGAAAATCCCGCTTCCAGTCCTGCCCAATGACCTGCTTCTGTCATCCGTTGAGTTTAACCAACGCTTCAAGAAATCCCCCGTCAAACGCGCCAAACGACGCGGTTATCTGCGCAACATGGCTGTTGCCGTTGGGAACAATGGAAACAAAAAAGATATTCCCCCCCTCGAAAAAGTCATGCACGCTGCGCGTGAAGAACCTTTGATTCAGAAACATGCCGAATGGGCCTTGAAAAAAATCAAAAATGAAACGATTACTCATAGCAACCAATAACAAGGGGAAAGTCGAAGAAATACAAGACCTGTTGAAAGATACAGGCATCCAACTCATCACACCGCTGGACATCAATCTAAAACTTGAAGTGGATGAAGACGGCACAACCTATGCGGAAAATTCATCCAAAAAGGCCTTTGCCTTCGCCCAGGCCAGCGGACTGATCGCCCTCGGAGATGATTCCGGTCTCGAGGTGGATGGGTTGGATGGCGCACCCGGATTATATTCAGCAAGGTACTCCCCAAAACCCGGCGCAAAGGATGCAGACCGTCGCGCCTTTTTATTGCAAAACTTAAAAGGTAAGCCCCGCCCATGGAAGGCACACTTCCACGCGACGATTGCCATTGCAAAGCCATCCGGCGAAGTTGAAATTGCCGAGGGGGATTGCTTTGGAGAGATCATCCCCGAAGAACGCGGCACGGGCGGCTTTGGGTACGATCCGATCTTTCTGTTGACTGACCTTGGCAAAACAATGGCGGAATTGGAGATGGACGAAAAGAATCGAATCAGTCACCGTGCACGGGCGGTCATGAGTGCATTGCCGATCTTAAAGAAAATGTTCGGGCTGTAAGGGCAGGTTAAGGCGCGGAAGGAAGCGCAAATTCGTCCATAAATTTTTTCAACAGGTCGGCGACAATATCGGGCTTTTCAAGTTGGAGCATGTGTCCCGCACTAGGTACAAGATGAAGGCGCGCATTGGATACGCTGTCCCGCAAAAATCCAGAAAACTTCGGGGGCATCATTTTATCCTTTTCGCCGCAAAGGACGAGCGTTGGAATTCTTATCTCAGAGAGCCGGCTTGTGGCATCGAATTGATTGCAGGCAAGGAAATCGCCGAGCAGGACGGAGGGGTCTGTTTTCAACAAACCCTGCCTTGAAAGCCGTATCAAATCAGGCGAAGCAGTTGGACTGAAAAAACTGGAATTCACGAACTCCACCGCGGCATCAAATGTATCCGGATTGCCGATTGTTTCAAGGGTGTTTTTTGCCACAGGCATTTTTGCGCCGCCACCGATCAAAACCAGCCCTGCCATCCTTTTTGGGTGCTTCAATGCAAGCATGAGCGCGATGGCACTGCCCATCGAAATCCCTGCCAACGCAGCATCTTGAATATTTTCCGCATCCATAAAGTTGATCACAGCACCGGCATATTCTTCAATGGATCGCCTGCCCGTGCCTTCCGACTGTCCATGCCCGGGCAGGTCAGGCGCATAAATTTTTTCGCCAGCCAGTCTGCGAATTTGCGGAGGCCAGGATAAATAAGTACCGCCCGCACCATGGATCAGGATGATGGGCGGGCGCTGGGGGTTGCAGTCTTTTGCCTCACGGACAAAATAATGTAATCCTGCAGATTTGGGCATTATTTCTTGGTGCGCGGGTGATGCAGGCGGTCTGCAGCATCTTCCGTGAATGGAATATATACCTGCACTTTTGTGCCGCGGCCCACGGCAGAGTCGATCTGAAAGATGCCATTCACTAGTTCGGCGCGTTCGCGCAGGTTCACCATTCCAAGGCTGCTATTTGCACGTTTATCATACGACTGTGACATGGCCTTCACATCAAACCCCACGCCGTTATCCACGATCTCCAGGAGGATAATGCCGGGTTCCATTTGACGCAGGCGCACAGTAATGGATTCGGCGGACGCGTGTTTACGGGCATTGTTTACCGCTTCTTCAATGATATAAAAGATCACGCCCTGCTTGCCCATCTCCAGCTGGTTGGTGACGCGTTCGTCGATGTTCACCACCACTTTTTGCGAGAAGGTCTCCATCATTTTATCGGCCATCGACTGCACCGCTGCATTAAGTCCCTGGGATTCGAGGATGAGCGGACGCAGGGTAAAAAGCATGTGGCGGATTTCCTTTGTGGTACGGTGTGCCAGTTCTTCGAGCTTGACGATCTCATCATTGGCAGAATTGACATCCTTCGCCATCATACGGCGTGTAATGTTCAACCGCATTGCTATCGCCGCTACAGACTGGGTGGGTCCATCGTGCAGGTCACGCGCCAGTTTCTTGCGTGCCTCCTCATGCACCTCCACCATGCGTTCCTTCTCTTCCACAAGGTCCTGATACAAACGCGCATTCTGAATTGCAATGACCGCCTGCCTGCCGATAATCTCCAGCATTTTGAGACGTTCTGGATTGAAGTAATCAGGCTGCGGGTGGGCAAACAGGAGGACGCCATAGACATTGAATCCGCTCCGCAAAGGGAAGCAATATCCGCTGATGCAATTCCGCAGTGCAATCACACGACCAAGTTCGGGATCATAGCCAATATCCTTGAAGGTCATCGGGTCGCCTTCATCAAGCGCTTTCTTAAGCACCCCCTCTGCGCCGTCAAAGGTGACACGCATGTCTGCGCTTGTCAAGCGTCTGGCGGAACCAATCCGCAATTTGCCGCCATTGAACAACATCACAGCGCCCACAAGCGGATCACTGCCCGATTGCTCGGGGTCGGGACTTAAAGCGGTCGCGCTCATGTCCAGGGAAGAATCAAGCACCCGCTTATAACTGAGCGTGGAGGAAAGGGTGGAGGTCAATTCATAAATGGCACGCATGCGTTCGTTTTGAATGGCGCGCTTCTTCTCCTCTGCGTCCATCCACAAGGCGCGGTTCTCCCGCATGTGCGCCATCATGCGGCGGCCAAGAAAGCCAAATATTAGGCTCAATCCAAGTAATATCACCGCAACGACCGATGCGAGCGAGAGATCCCCCTCTATTTTCAATCCTGCATAGACGACAATACCCGAGAATAAAAGCGCAGTGACCAACGCGCCAAAAAATTCAAAATAGATCGAACCTGTCAGGATCGGCAACAAGCCGGTCCAAAATGCAGGGCCGCGCAGACCACCCTGCACCCAGAAAAAAGCACCCGCCAAAACCAGGTCCATCAGGATGCTGATGCGGCGATGAAAGGTCATGCGCAAATTCAAACTCGCCAGCGCGGTCATGGCGAGGTTCCATATGATCATTAAACCCAGGGGCCACATGGAAACAACGTCGATCTTTTGCGCCAGCCCAAGTGATACGATCAAGCCTACCAACATGATCCATCGCAATGAAATGGCAAACCAGTCTGCCATGTAGGGGGTGTCGAATCTGCGCATCATAACTTTCCAATCATAACGAAAAACACAAGGGTTGACAACATTTTCGACCTTACAGCCAAATTATACCTTGCTAGGCTTCATATCCCATACGTTTGAAATACGGCTCCAACTTCCTCCGTAATTCCCCTTTCTGCTCGTCACTATAGACTTCACGGAACCTTCCGATCCTGCCCTTGTAAAAATGAAGACCCTGCCGGGCATCCGAGACACCCGGGCGATACTGCTCGATCACCGCGCGGACCTCGGGCCGGCTCCCATTTAATTTGAGATAATCCGTCAGTCTGGCTGATTCCTCATCATAGTTCGTCAGAAGTTCTTCATAGCGGGCAACCAGCACATTCTTCTCGTTCACCCACCTCTCCCAGATGTGGATATACTCCATCATAAAGTCGACACTCTTTTCAAAATCAGATAGATGGGAAAAGGCGTTGGGACGTCCCTTTGCAAGCGCGCGCCGCCCAAAATCGTAGGCAGAGAGCATGGCATCACGGGGATCGCGGTAAATATATGTGATGCGAAGCAGGCCAAGGCTTGCGAGGAGGCGCGAGGCGTTCGTCGGTCCTGCGTGGGCCTTGATGACAAAGGTATTTCCCATCAAGGCGGGCAGGGTCACCATCGCAAGGCGCCTCGTGGAAAGCACCCCGATATTGCAATTAACCTCAGTAAGGATTTTTTGCAGGCGGTAACGCTCACGAATGGCGTGCGCATCGGCACAGCCCGTGGTTTTCATGAGGTCATGGATGAGGTTGTAATGCCAGCCTGAACCAGCGCGTGGCATCCCGACGGAAAGAACGATCATGTGATTTCCTTATGCAGTGAAGTGGCAGACAGCCCAACCAGTATCCCGGAGACCAGCCAGACATTGGGCGTTGTGAGCGAATCCTGGGTGAAATTATAAAAGGTGATTGCCAGCCACGCAAATACCCCGGCAGTAGCGGCAAAGCGCGCCCAGAGTTCGCTCCTTTTTAGAAGGGAGAGGGCATCTCCAAGCACATGGAATTGGAAGGCGAGGAACAGGAAAAATCCAATCAAGCCCGTCTCTGCGAGCAGGCGGGCGTACATGTTTTTGGGGTTGGGGTATAGACGGTTGTCGGTGCTTAACTGCCGCGCAATTTCGGGCACGGTGGTCAGGGACCAGTTCGGCAGGTTTTGGTACATGGTGAATCCGCTGGCGCCCAGGCCGACTCCGCTGAAGGGATGTTCTTCAAACACGGCAAATGCGGCGGATGAATATGCGCCGCGTGCGCCCGCGCGGATGTTGACCATATATTCGCTAAGGCTATCGGCTTCAAAATTCACCAAACTGCGGAAATAATCCCTTTGACCAAGGAAGAGCAATGCGCCTGCGATCCCACCGACAACGACGACGAGCAGAGCGACACGCAGGAGAATCCCTGTGATATGCCCGCGAACGCCGCGGGTAAACCATGTCCAGGCGGGGCGGAGAACATCCCGCCCAAGGAATAGGAACGTCAAGCCGGCGGCAGCGACTGTGGTTAATAATCCGCCGCGGGAGTAAGTGGCGAGAAGCACCAGGGTAGTTAAAACGAGCAGCACAGGTTCCAGCCATCCCCGTTGGGTTAGGCGGAATTCCGTCAAGATGGCGGCGAAGAGGAAGGGAATAAAGATCGTGGCGAGTTGACCTGCCAGCCAGGCAGGTTCGTATGCCAGCCCAGAGATGCGGTTGGTACGGACAAGTTCGCGCATGGAGAAGGCAAGCTGCCAGTGTGTGACCGTTTCTTTTTCGATCAAGCCCGTGTAAAAGGTGGCGGCTTGCAAGCCGCTCCAGGCGAGGTTGAGGCACAGCCCGGCAAAAATCCATTTGACGGTGAAACGGAAATCGGCTTCGGTTTTATTCATCCAGGCCGCGCCCACAAAGAAGGCGACACCGATCATCAGGGTGGCGAGGGCGCGGATGGAGCGTCCGATGTAGTCCTGCCCGCGCAATGGGATGGGGTCGTTGAGTATGCCGAGGATGGTTGCGACAAAGACGAAGAGCAGGAACGCGCCAAGCGGAATGAGTGCGTTTGCCCAATGTAGGGAAGTCCGCTTGTGCCATGCTTGGACAAGCAAAAGCGGGAGTAGGAGTGCGAGCGGATACAACGCCAGCGGACGCACCAAGGCGCTGTTGTCCAAAAACGGGAACCAGCGAAAACTGGTGACGGGCAGAGTGAGCAGTGCCAGACCCCAGAGGAGGTAGATGAATTTGTCCAAATCGCTCACCACAGAGAACGCCGAGCGCACAGAGGTTTTCATTTTGTTTTGGGTTTGATGAACAGCACGGTGAACACTGCCAGTAAAAGAAAGCTGCTGGCGCCAGCCAACAAAAACGCACCAAGGGGAATGCTTCGCTTTGTTGGCAGATCGGCGGATTGCGTCATTTCGATCCGCGTAAATTCATTGATGTTCCCCGCCTCGACCCCGGCTTGGACTTTTGCAACAAACACCCCCGCCCATGCGGAAGCCAGCGACGCAGCGGCCTGCGGATTGCGGTCATCGGCATAGAAGTGCCAGCCCGCTTCGGCGGGTTGGGAGAGTTGCAGTTTTCCGCCGCGCAATTCAGCCGCGGGGGAATCCAGTTGTGCAAGAACTTCGTCGGACCAGGCGATTTCCACCATTTTACGGGCCTCGCGTTCGAGATAGTAAAAATGCTGGCGGTCGTTTTCCTGCGGCAGCGCCTGTTCGAGGTTAAAGTCAACGTTGACAGTGGCGCGGGCACGATACGGCGGCGGGACGATGGTATAGACAGCCGCGCCGATGGACATGCCGATCAATGCGCCCAACACCCAAAAACGCCATGCACGGAGCAGGCGAATGAGGTCATCGAGAGAGGGGGATGCAAGCATATATTTCATATTCGTTTGATTCGCCATTTCCAAAGCGGACCGATTATTTTTCTTAGGTAGTATTTTGCCACAATCAAGGAGAAAAAACTACCGCCATCGCGGTAATGCACGCGCAGTATTTCCCTCCAGCCGCGCTCGTCGTTCACGTTCGTTTTACTGGAAGCGTGGATGCGAAAATTTGCCCACACTTTGCCTGGTAAATATTTAATGGGGGCTTTCGCAGCGATGCGCGTCCAGAGATCGTAATCCATTGCAAAATAAAAAGACGGGTCAAGGGGACCTGCTTCCTTCCAGTATTTCGCGCGGAAGAACATCGTCTGCTGCGGGATGTGCACATATCCCTGACGCAGTCGGCGGTAATCCGTCTGCGCTGATTTGAATTTGCCGATCACCTTGCCATCTTCATCAATAAAGTTGCAGTCTGCATATACCATGGCAGCTTGCGGATTTCCGATGAGGTATTTTACAGCCTCGCCAACGGCACCTGGATTATAGGTATCGTCCGAATTGATCCACGCCAGGATGTCGCCTTTTGCCCGGTTGAACCCCCTATTGATCGCATCCGTCTGGCCCTTATCCTGTTCACTGACCCACCAGGCGAGTTTCCCCTCGTACTTTTTGATGAGATCCAGGCTGCCGTCGGTGGAGCCGCCGTCCACGACGATGTATTCGATACGCGGGTAATCCTGTTCCAAAACAGATTTGATGGTCTCTTCAAGGAAATCGGACTGATTAAAGGATGGTGTCACAATGGAGACGAGAGGCAGGGCAACAAGTTTCATAATCTATTTCCACTCGTCATCTGAATAAAAGTATTGCGAAACACCCTCGGTCAATTTGCGGGTGCGCGTGATCTCATCTGCTGTCAGGATCTTTTTCCAGTTATCCAGGCTGGCACGGCTGTCAAGCTTTACAGAATAGGTTTTGTTCCTTGCGAGTTTGGCTGGGTTTTCAGAACTGCTGGAATTCACGATGATTTGTCTGACCTTTTCGCTGAAGGTTAAACCAAGGGATGCATACATTTTTTTATAGCCCGCAATGGGATCGAGGGAAAGGTCTTCGTGACGTACAATATTGAACTCTGGGAACAGGCTGGAGGTCTGATGAACGAAGCGGTAGATGAACTTCCAGAGCAACGCAGCCTGGCTGACAATGTCATCAGGGCGGGCGGATTGCATATCGGCGCGGTCTTTTTCCAAGTGATCGCGCATCAGCAGGGGCTGGTCAAGCAGGTTATGGAAATCAAAATTCCAGCCAAGGCGTTTTAGGCTGCTCGCAAACCCTGCGGGGTGGCGGACCGTGATAACGACCTGGCAATTCAATTTTCGTAAAAACCAGGGGGTTGAAAAAACTGCAAACGGATCCTTAAGCAGGGCACGCTGACCGCGCATACTGCCGGTGAAGAAGGTGTGAAAGTCGCGTCCCATGCGCAGAAAATCCCTGCGCGAGCGGACGGATTTTATTTCAAGCCAGGTATGATATTGAAAGTTGAGCAGCTCACGAAATGCAGGCAGATATTCCGATTCGTTCTCGTTGTTGATATAGGTATACCAGTGTTTTACAGGCGCACGGAACACGCCGGGGCGATGCAGAACATTCAGCGGTTCACTAAGATAGGCGGTGTCCGCGTCGGCGGCGAGCATTTTTCCGACCCAGGTTGTGCCGCTGCGATGTGCGCCGCTGACGAGGACGGGGCGATTATTATTCATTCAAATATTCCCGCAGAAATGTTTCGTCCGTCATGGATACCGTCCGAATGGAATTCACGCCATAATACCGTGCCGCACATCTGTTGACCCAATGATTTGGATCATCGTCCAATTCCTTGACTTGATATATGCCCGAATAGCCGGGAATGACAATCTCCTCTTCGCCCATGCCCGCGTGACGGATTATATAGTCTTCACGAAGATGCCACCACTCCGCACGCTCACGATATTCAGGGATATCAAATCTATAAATATTGAATGCCGTGCGCAGGGGATAGACAATGGCAATGACAGCAATCACAGCCGCAACAACCCATTGCCCCAATGCGCGGTTGGGCTTGAGTTGAACATGCCCCAATAATAAACCAAATAATGAACCTTCCAACATGAAAGCAGCAATCGAGACCGTTCTGGCAAGGAAACGCGCCCGTTCCACTGGGAAGTTTTGTCCATACACGCTGGGGGAAAAGCCGGCGGCGATCAAAATCCACGCAAAAAAGGGAATGACAATAATCGCGGTCCAAACTGCACGTTTTTGTTCCTGAGTTAATTCTGAGGTTTTTACCTGTCGGTATAGCCAAATCAGCATAAGAGGTATGAGAACAGAAAGAAAGGTCGGAAGAGGCTGGGCTTTCAGAGAATCGACAATAAATTGAAAGCTGAAGAGAAACGAGTTCATCAGTAATTCAATAATGTTCAAAGTCTTTTCCCGGGCTACGCCTGCACTGGCCGGCGAAAGAAGCATTGCGAGCAGACCCAAGAAGGTGCCGGCCAATGTCCATGCCAGCAGGGCAAGGCGTTTTTGTTTTGTAGATGTTTTGTCCCAGATCCAAATTGCGGGCATCAATAGAAACTGGGCAGTCAACGCTGTTGTGATGGGCGGCTCGGAAAACCCTGCGATGAAAAATGTCGCAATCAGGATAAACAAATAAACCGATAGGGGAAGCGGTTTATCCCCTGAGGGCCGGGCCTGTTTTATCAGAAAGGCAAACAGGAACGAGCCAAACACGAGTGGCGCAAAATGGGTCATCATGGCGGAACGCCAGTATATCGTTTGAAACAGGCTTGGGGCTTGTAAAAAACTAAAAAAGCCGAACATCAATCCGCCAAAAAGATCGGTTTGAAAAGCCCAATCTAGCTTAAAAAAATTCCTTAGTTCGTGAACTATCCAGGTTAGCCCACAGAACCAGAGAACAATCATGGAAATGATGGAAATCGGCATGTTGTTCTTTCCAAAAGATTCGCCTATTCCAACTAAGAGAAGGTTGGAATAGCGGTTGGCGGCCCTCCAGGCACCTATGGAATACCGCTCTATCACCGCTTTGATGGGTGATGATTCAGTAACACGCACAGCCTCACAATAATCATCTGCGAGATAATACGAAAATGCGCCCAGATAGGTGTAGACCAAAGCCGCAGACAGCAGTGCAAGAACACATGTCCACATAATATAGCGAAAAACAACAGATTCGAACTTCTTCAATTTGAGATAATTCCTTAGCAGGGTAGTTACTGCCCGATCAGATAAATAATATAGCCGTCGCCTTCTGCAAAAACGGGATACTCATTCAACCTCTCTTGGAAAAGCGGCTGACGGCTCAACTTGTGGAAATCCGTCCGTCGCAAATCATGGCGTTGGATCATATATGCCTTCATCCACGCTCAAACATTCTTTTCCACTGCATGTTGTAAACTCACGCAACCAAATCGAAAAGCGCTCAAGGAGAACTGCATCGGCCGTTAATGAAATATTTTCCAATTGATCGGGGTCTTTTGAATTGTCGTAAAGTTCCACAAAGTCATCAGAATGTTCTATGTAAGTGTACTGTAGAGTGCGAAGTCCGGTTGAACTTGGGTAAATTTTCGGTGATCCGAGAGATGGCAAATCGAAAATTGAATTAATGACCTTGCCTAGCCATGTTATCTTATTTGGATCTGCACTGACTGAAAAGGGGTAAAGTTCAAGGAGGAATGCCTGCCGCCAGTCATCTTCAGAGACGGGCTCGCCTGCCAGAATACTGGCAAGTGACCTCCCCTCCACAAATTCAGGGGGAACCACCCCTGCCCATTCTGCAAATGTGGGCGCAATATCCACACTACCCGCCAATACGCGTGATATTTTTTCATTCTCCGGGATACCGGGGCCTCTCACAATAAATGGGACTACAATATCTTCTTCATAAAAAGTGCTTTTTCCATACAACAGTCGATGTTGTCCCAGGTGATAACCCTGATCTGATGCGAATACAATGTACGTGTTTTCAAGTTGCCCCGTCCGTTCGAGAACACTGATGAGGTCCACGAGCATTTCGTCAACAGCCTGCATCGAACGGACTCTATCACGATACATACCATCAATCTTTAAGAAGTCCGCTTCTGCCAGCAGGGGGTTGCGAGCCATATTACCCGGTTTGTCACTAACATCCGTTTCATTAAACGCTGGGGTGCGGGGGGCGGTAATGGATTGGAATAGATCCCGATGCCGAAGGGCGGAAGTGGCAGGTTCGTGCGGTGCAAAAGTAGGAAGATAAAGAAAAAAGGGAACGTCGCCCTGAACAGCGCGCTCGATAAAATCCACCGCCTTGCCACTCATTACATCCGTGAAATAATAGATTTCCTTAGGGGGGTACGGCACCAATGTTCCGTTCTCGTTTAATTCATAATCATATCCGCCGTAGGCATTCCGCCGTCCCGGGCTAGCCCATTCAGACCAGCCGGGAGGAATATAAGTGCGATCATCACGGAGGGGATATTCATTAACATACTTTCCAATAAGAGCAGTCCGATATCCTGCTGCCTGTAACCAAACAGCCAGTGTAGATGCCTCATTTCCAGTTTCGTGTAATTTTGAAAACCCTCCAAATGGGGCGCTATTGTTATAGACTTGATGGCTGTGTGTGTATTGTCCTCGCAATATATTTACACGGGAAGGACAACACATTGGAGTCGTGACAAGAAAATCATTTACAGTTGTCCCACGAGCCACCAACAATTCATGCAAATGGTTCATGTAGGTTATTGTTCCAAGCTTTGAATCCAAATCATCTGCAAGAATAAATATGATGTTGGGGCGTTGCTCCATGGGTAAAACAACAATATCTGTTCCATTGCCTTTATTATTGCAACTCACAGAAAGCAGGCTTGCAACTATAATGGCAAAAACCGTTTTGACAATTGGGGAGGTCATTTATATCTTTTTCCTTTCAAGGTTTTCCCTGACCTACAAACTATATAACAAGTTTTATTGGAGGCATGGCGGGGTTCCGAATACCAATATTATAGCTATAACCCAAACCACTATTTTATTAACCCATAGATGATGTAACCGCCGCCTTCTGCAAAAACGGGATATTCATCCAACCTCTCCTTGAGAAGCGGCTGACGATCCAGCTCATGCAAATCTGTCACCACAAACAAATCCTTCTTTTGGATAGTGCTCTCGAATTGCTCATCGAAATCAAATTGACCGCCGCGCAGGCTGCCGCGATAAAGCAAATCTCCAGAGGTGGGCCAGGAGGTGATGTTGCGCCAGCCCCAATAGGCAAGGCGGGAACCGTAATCCTGGGTCAGCCCGGCAAGATTATACCCTGCAACCTTTTCACCAATCTCCGCCCACATCTCGGCTTCAGGGCGATAGTCCACAGCATTGAGTTGGTTGCGGGTGTTCCATACGGAAGCGAAAAGACCGAAAAACAGAAGGCAGAAGGCGGCGGCGCGCAGGGAATAAGTGTTCGTTAATTGAGCGAGTTTGCCGAAGAGAAAATCGGCGAGAGGCGCAAGGGAGAGCGCCACAATGGGAATTAGGGGCAGGGAGTAATAGTCGTGGGTGGAAATGTGATAGTTAAAGTACAGGCCGAAGACGGCGTAGCCAGCCCAAAGTCCGAGAAGGAAGAGGCGTTTTTTATCTTCGAGGAAGAACAATCCGAACAGGGCAAACATCAAGACGATTCCGCCCGGCACAAGGTTGAGCATGTTCAGCCAGCCAAGATAATACGACGGGCTGAGATAGAGCGCCGGGATGAAACGTCCGCTAAACTGCTGGCCAAGATAACCCGCGATGACGATGCCATAGATGAGATACCCCGCCCCCGGCAGGACCCCAAGCAGCGCCATTACATATACCTGCGGATTCTTGAACGCCTCTTTCACGGACCCACGACTGAGCACAGCGCCCAAGCCCCCACCTGCCACGAAGAATGCGGCAGGGAACTTGATGAAGATGGCAAGTCCGCCAAAGATGCCGGCCAGGATGGCAAATGTCCATTCCCTCACCCCGGCCCTTCTCCAAGGGGTAGAGAGAATGGACCACTCATACACTGCCCACAAAAAGATGACAATGAGCATCGTCATTAACGGATCCGGTTGGAAACTGCGGCTGGCAATGATGGCATACGGAAGAAGGAGATATACAGCAGTCGCAGCAAGCGCGCCATCGGTCGAGGTGAATCTGCGGGCAAGTAGGAAAAGAAAAGTACCGCCAATGATCCAGAACAGGGATGAGAACAGGCGCGCGACCCAGAGTTGTTCGCCCGTGAACTGATAGGTAAACGCAACCACACGCTCGAAGAATTCAGGTTCTACAGAAGCACGGAATTTCCATTGCTGAATAGCAAAGGAGCGTTCCCATGACGGGGTGTCGGTGCGGGCTTCGTAGTACATGCCGCGGGCCTTGAGCGCCGAAAGCATCTGCCGTGTGGAATGGAATTCGAGCGGCAGGTCAGTCAGGTCGAATGCGCGAACGGCAATGCCGAAAGCGAAGATGACAAGCAGGGCGATTATCCGCGCTGCGCGGGAAGGGAAAAAGGATGTATGTCGCTGCATAGGGTAAAACAATTGTAACGTAGATTTACCAGGCGGATTTGAGAGAAGGCTTATAATTCAAGAAGATCTTTGGTCAACCATACATAAAGAGTAGTATCACCCAAATGGCCAAAGGACTTTGCCCGAGGCTTTCAGAACAAATTATGAAAATAGTATTAAAAATAGTCACAAAAATCTGGGAGAAACTGCTGGTTATAGTTGGCGCACTTTGTGTCCTGCTCCCGACAAGTCCACTGAACATGCCGTTGACATTCAGAGACTCGGGGGTGTTTTTATATTTCGGTTGGCGCATCCTTAACGGCGAATTGCCCTACCGTGACATGTGGGACCACAAGCCGCCCGTCGTTTTTTATATCAATGCGGCCGGGCTTGCCATTGCGAACAATTCACGCTGGGGGGTGTGGCTGATCGAACTGATTCTGTTATGTTTCGCGGCATTTCTTGGCTACCAGCTCATCAAAAAGTTATTCGGTCCCTTCCCAGCCGTATTTAGTCTATTGCTCTGGCTATTGTCGCTTGTTGCTCTGCTCCAAGGAGGAAACTTCACAACAGAATACACACTGGTGTTGCAATTCGCCGCGCTATGGCTTGTTTATCATACGGATAAGTCACGCCGCCCCGATTGGATTTTTTTTCTTATTGGGTTAACAGGAGCCATCGCATTCTTCACAAAGCAGACTGCCATTGGAGTTTGGATTGCCATTGTTCTTTATCTCACAATTCAAAGATTTGCGATAAAACAGGGCAGAGAGTGGGCGCGCGGGATGCTCTTCCTCTTTTCCGGCGGATTGTTATTTAGCACCAGTGTGGTCATTTTCTTCGGCATCCAGGGTGCGCTTCCCCAATTTTGGAGCGCAGCGTTCGAATACAACTTTGTCTATTCAGCGCGCATCAACAGCGACTTGACATCCACACTGGATGTGATTGCAAAAGGAATTAAGCCATTAACCAGAACCGGATTGCTTCAATTCGCCGTTGTGGGATATGTAGCGACAATTGTCTTGATTCTGTTTCGAAAACAATCCGTGAAAGGTGCGCTTCCTCTCCTGACCATTGGTCTGATTAACCTGCCCGTCGAATTTGCCCTAATTGGGATGCCTGGTCGGACCTTCCCTCATTATTACATGACCCTGCTCCCCATTCTCGCTCTATTCACGGGGCTCACTCTTTGGGGATTCATCAGATTGATGACGAACTGGCGCATTCCAAATTTGGTGACAATGGTCATCCTCCTCGGCGCGGCAGGCTATCTGATATGGGGGTCTTTTTATGGTTTTATGGATCAACTATACACCTACAGGAAGCTGACAAAGAACGAAAGCATCATCGACCATATCCAGGAAACTACATCTCCCAATGATTCGGTCCTGCTATGGGGTGCGGAGGTGTCGGTCAATTACTTCGCAGAGCGGAAAAACCCAACCCGCTTTGTGTATCAATACCCGCTTCATCAGGAAGGCTATGCAGATGAGGAAATGACAAACGAATTTTTGGACGATATCATCAGGAATCGCCCCAAACTCATCATTGATACAGGAACGCAAGATCCGCTCTATGGTTTTCCAACAAGCACGGTTTCCATCAGCGAAAAGACGGCTTATCTCGAAGCCCATTATTGCCGGGTGCAAAAGATAGACTCCTGGACCATCTATGAGTATTCGGAAAGCGGCTGCAACCGTTGATTTGGTTATTTCCTGTAACTTGCATCCCGCACGTGCAGGATGCCTTCTCTTATTCCCCCCAAACCAAGCAGATTTAAGACAGCCGACATGAATATATTCATCCTTGCCAGCGCCGTGGGCGGGTGGATGAACAACGCACGCATCCATGCAGAGAGGGCGGCGACAGATTGGCCGCCATCAAGCAGGTAGCGCGCGTCCACGCGGTGGGCGGAGGCACGGGCGCGACGAGTTACTTTTGACAGGATGGGTGCGAGGCTTTCATCCTTCGCGACGGTCTCCAAAATGCGAAAGGCTTCACGCCCAAACTCGGCGGCTTTGGCGCGATTCTTTGCATCGGCATGATACCGTGCGGCAGACCAGATTTGAGGGATATGAAGGATTCGTCCCCGCTGGGCGAGTTGAATCCAAAGTAAGTGATCGAGCAGAAAATGGAAGGTGGGATGAAGTCGGCCAGTCTGTTGCAGGGTGGAGCGACGCATAAAGACGGCAGGCTGCCCGATAATCTGAAAACATAAAAAATCTTCGATGGTTAACTGTTTGTACTTCATAATATTGAAGGTCTTGCCGTGCGCATCCACGGCGAGCATGTTCCCATAGACGAAAACGACATCGGAATTTTCTTCCAAGATTCTTACTGCCGCACTTACAGCATTGGGCAGATAGTAGTCATCCGAGTTAAGCCAGGCGATGATCTCACCTGTTGCGCGGGCAAATCCCTTATTGATGGCTTCGGCCTGTCCACTGTCCTCTTCCGAGACCCAGTAAGCGAGTTTGTCCTGGTATTTCCGGATGATCTCAACACTTCCATCGGTGGATGCGCCGTCAATGACGATGTACTCAATATTTGGATAATCCTGATCCAAGACAGACTGGATGGTTTGTTCCAGGTAGGCAGCCTGGTTGTAGGAGGGAGTGATGATGGAAATGCGCAGAGCGGTTCGGGATGAGTTAATGGATGAGGCGGAAGAATCAGGATGCGGATTAAGCAGAAAGCGGCTATTTTTCATCATGGATCAGAAAAGGGAGTTGTAATCCGCCTTGGGGAAGATGGCTAATTTTCCACCGACAGTTGCGTCAATCACTTCGCGTCCCGCGCTGCGATAAGCTTCGCGCGCCATAAGATAACCAACCTCAGACGTATCAAGGTCGGGCAACTGCCATTTGACGCCCTTTCCAAAATAATCAGGGGAAACGTGATTGGGATCGTCGCCATCAGAAACAACAATTTTATTCGCCCCGCCTTTGGACGTGAAATTATGGTCCACCCCGATGAGGATGATTTTTTCAAAACCCATGTGGAACGCAAGTTGAAGGGCAAAGGTCGTAACCGTGGCACCCTCCCAAACACGGCCGCGCACGTCACGCGAGAAACGAGGTCCGGTGTAGGATGTGTAAACAAAGGCGGGGATTCTGGGGATTGGCAGACCGGAATCGAAATGGCGATGCGAACGCCACGCGAGGAATTTCGGCATGGGCAGCGCAAGGATGTCTTCGGCAAACTGTTCGATGACCAGATCGTTGATCGAACAGAAATAGGTGGTGGTGAAGCCCAGTTCGGGAAAGAGCAGATAAATCCGGTTCATGCCAAACGTGAATTCGTTTTTTAGTTTGCTGAGATCAGTTTGCCTGAGACTGGGACCATTGCCAATGACAAAGGCACGTTTCCCCTGATGAACATCCTTCAATTCGGCAAGGCGCCTGATGCTCTCGCGACGCCAGGGATGGAGATATGCAGCGGGCAGTTCAGGGATGCGTTTGAACGAGTCGTAGGCATTGCGGGTCAAACCCCAAAGAGATGCAGGCATGATGGATTTGATGGTTTGTTTCATGTTATTTGAAATAATGTTTCCGCATGGGAATCAAAACCAAAAGGATGATGATATCGATGATCAAGGCCGTGACGTAAAGAGGGTCAGGCAAGCCGGTAAATGTCAGTGCAGTATTCAAGATCACAACGACAAGCGCAACAACATATGTCCATTTTCCATTTCGTGCCAGCATCCTTCCGCTAAGGAACAGGGCAGTCACATTTATCAGCAAAAAGAATCCAATCAACACCATGGAAAGACCGTTATTATCAAGGAGCATATCCACAAGGATAAAGAATGTGATGACCAGCCAGAGGCCGGCATTGACATAAAAAAATGTTCGGGCAATATTCCAGTTCGATGCATGGATCGCTTTTGATTTTTTTATTTTCCTTGTCATTCGGTGCTCAATCTGGCAGTCGCGCCGCCATCCACGATCATGGCTTGACCGGTCATGAAGGAGGATTGTTCGCTATCGGCAAGGAAGTAGATGGCCTGGGCAATCTCTTCCGGTTTCCCGACCTTGCCGCTAACCGTCTTTCGGGCGAGATTATCCAGCCGCTCCTGTACATCGCCCTGCCCGGCGTGCCCACGCCCGAGTCCGGCGCGAAGCATGGGTGTATCCACTGCGCCGGGCAGGATGGCATTGGCACGAATAGTATCGGACGCAAACTCGATTGCCATGGCACGGGTGAGGGCGAGCAGCCCGCCCTTGGATGCGGCGTACGCGGCGATATTTGCGGAGGTCTGCACCGCATGGACGGAGGAGACGTTCACAATTGCGCCGCCGTTCCCCGCTTTGAGAAGCGGATATGCCAGTTTGACCCCGAGAAATACGGAGCGCAGATTCGCTGCCATGACCGCATCCCACTCCTCGACGGTTGTTTCCACGAGCGGTTTTGCCACCTGCAACGCCGCGTTGTTGACCAGCGCATCAAGCGAGTCGGTGAACGATTTTGCCTGCTCGAAGATGGCTTCCATGTCTTCGGGACGGGAGATATCGGATTGGAGGAAGAGCCCATTTTGCGGGAAGCCGTCACCAAATTCGCTCCGATCCACACCAATGACACGCCAGCCTTTTTCAGCGAAGAGCGCGACTGTGGCGCGTCCAATACCGCCTGCCGCGCCGGTGATGAGGAGGGTTTTATTATCCATGTTTCAATCCACTCGAATCAATTCCCAGCCCGTCCAGCAGATTCTTGATCGTATTCCAATGCACCCGCTCCCACGCAGCAGGGCTGGAGTTGGAATTATGCGGCGCGAGCATGACGTTATCCATTTTCAAAAGCGGACTATCCAACGGAAGCGGTTCATGCTCGAAGACATCCAGCGCCGCGCCTCCAATCTGACCTGAGCTGAGTGCTGCGACAAGAGCCTTTTCCTCCACGATGGGTCCGCGTGCAGTGTTGATGAGTACCGCGCTGGGTTTCATCCTTGCCAGCGTCCTTGCATTGATGAGATGATACGAGGTTGGGTTGAGGTCGCAGTTCACTGAAATAAAATCAGAATCAGCCAACAGAGAATCAAGATCGGTAAGATGGATGCCCGTTTCGCTAACGAAGACGTGATCGACATCAATAATATCCGTACCAAGCACTTTCATGCCAAACGCCCGCGCACGGCGCGTGACCGCCTTGCCGATATTCCCCACGCCGATCACGCCGAGCGTGCATTCGCTCAACGCCCTGCTGGGAATTTTCTGCCATTTGCCGTTTTTCATCTCCCTGTCCATCCACGGACCCTGGCGGGCAAAGGCGAGCATGGAACCGAGGATGGTATCCGCAACGGGGGTGGTAAACGCATTCAGCGTTCGACCAAGCCTCACCCCAAAACGGGAACAAGCCTCGGCGTCGATTGAATCGACCCCTGTCCCCCACTTTGAAATCACCTTCAAGCGCGGCGCGCAGGCTTCGATCACCCGCACGGTATAACGGTCATCGCCGCAGATGGTTCCGTCGAACTGACCGGCGTATTTCAGCAAGTCATCTTCTTCCATGCGCTCCTGTACATCAGGAACAATCAATTTAATTCCGTACTGCGCCAGTACAGGGCGAAAACGATCCAGAAACGGAATCATATACGGGGCGGTCATCAGAACAGTCGGCATCTTCAAGGCTCACTCACAAATATTCTTTTCAATAAACATTTTCACTTCCGAAGACAAGGGTTCTCCTTCAGCAAACTCTGTCATGATCCCACAGACCTGTAAACGCAGGAATTTATTCGCAACGATCAGCCTCGTTGTAGAACGCACCTTTTCCAGATCTCCCTGCACGACATAGGCTTGCAGGAAAGGCATCCATTCCAAGCCGTCTTCAGGATAATATCCCTTGTCCAAGGCCTCTTTGAGTAAAGTGGGGATCTTTTCCCACTCGCCGCGCTGGCGGGCAAGATCTGCCTTTTGATAGTAATAGCACCAGCCGCGTTCGGGTTCAGTCCCAAAGACATGCGCGGGTGGAGAGGGCGACTCGCCCTCTGTGCTTACGGCATCCAAGCGTGAATATGGCGCAATCAACACAAGACGATCTGCATCGGATGGCGATAACTCGGGTGCATTGCCGTTAATAAAGCGCACACAACTATTCGAAGTAGACTGCACCATCACCAGCACATTTCCGAAATCACGCTCAAGGTAATTCCCCCGTCGCAGGCGAGTTTCCAAGCCGCCATTTGCGGCGATTTGAGCAGCCACCTCACCCGTCAATACAGTGGCGGGTAATCTTACAACCACAGGGTTGGTGCTCTGTTTCCCAGGGTAATAAATCAAGTTCGCGGGCCCCCAAATGAAATAGTCCTCGCTTAATGAGCTTGGATACGATGCAATCAAGGTCACACCTTCGTTGATGTGCGGCGCACGCCATGCAACCTGCCACCAAAAATTACGGGTAGCCTGGGTCTCGTCCACGGCTCGGGCAGCATTGCCATAATGAGTCAAAACCGCAATTGCCATAAAAAAACTTACAACGGTCATTCTCAAGGAGGGTATGGATATTTTCTCAAAGACAACCGACAATAAGATGGCTACCCCAACCGAAGACGCCAATGCATACCGCGAATAATCGGGGAAGATGACATGCCGATTCACAAGTATGACTGGAATCAACCCCGCAACAATGGCAACCATCGCCACCCACAACTGCTCATGCATGCCAATGGAATCTTCACCTTCTTTTATTTCATCTTCCATACCTCGACGCCAACGGAACGAAGCTTGCACAACCAGCACAACAGAAATAGCAAGGGCAAACCCAATATACGCATCCCGCAGGCGCAATGAAAAGGCATATGCATTAAGCGGAACAGCCCATGCCACGATTACAACATTGACCACATCCTGAATCAAATAGTTGAACCACCTGAGACTTGTCAATGGGGATGCGAATAAGGCAGAGAGTTGTATACTCACATCTGTTGCCTTTCTCTCAGCCTCAAAAAAGAACAAACGCCAAAGCAAAAATCCACCCGCACCCAACAGAAACGGAGAAATTTTCCAGAACACGGATATCAATCTTGCGGAAGCCGTTTTATTGTAATCCCGCCAAACCAGTGTAAATACGGCAACAAGTCGAAGGGCTTCGAATCCGATAAAATACTCCACCAACCCAAGATACACCCATGCAAACAGGATAGACAGAACTGTAAACCCCACCCGCTCCATGGGCTTTTCCGAACGAATAGCCTTGATGGTCAGCGCCACGGAAAACATGCCGACGGCAAGGCTCACTATCTGGGATTGATAATCAATCGGGTTGACTTGGGAAAGAAAGCCAGGATAGATCACAAACAGGAGCGCAACCAACTGGTTGTAAATTTCCCGCTTTTGCCAGAGTTGATTACACAACCATAGCAATCCAACCGCACTCAATACACGGAACAAAAATGCGCTCAAGTGATAATATAGCACGTTCATCCCAAACAGGGAAAACACCGATTCCATCAAATATCCCCGCAGGGGACGATCTTCCTTGAACACCTCATGGAAGAAGCCTGCACCGCCTACATAGCCGTCATACATTAAATACCAGTCATCATTGAGATAACCCAAGCGACTCACTAATGGTAAATAGGTAATCGCTGATACAACAACAATTAGGAGAACACCCCACCAAAAGAATCCAAACTTTTTCTTTATATGGTTCATTTCTTATCGCCTTCTTCTCATCAAAAAATCGGTGATCTCGAAGTCGAGCTCTTCGTCAATATCCCAGGCTTCCCCCCTGTCAATCTCAAACATGAATGGCCTATCGCCGATACGATGATGTTTTCTCGCAAGGTTTTCGCGGGTGAAGAGATACATGCAGGAATTTTCCTCGTACACAGGCGGCAGGTCTTGAGTTTGAATCAATTCCAATGGATTGTGGTTGATGGCACATCCATCCTCAAAATATAGGCGGGTTTGCAGGCGGGTCACCGAAAACAAAGAATCGTATTTCGGGTAATCCATCCTAAATTTTTTAATGGCGCTCGAAACCGTCCCGGCTTTCAATAATGGATTCGTTGAATGGGTTTGCAGGTAAAAATCTGCCTGCACCTGCGCGGTATCATAGAGCAGGATGTCGTTCATGGGGACGTCGTCGGCACGGAGATGCTCGGGACGTGGAATCAGTGTCACACCAGGAAAGAGGCGGCGTACGCCATCCATCACAGGTTCGGAGTCAGTGTCCACGATAACCGTGTCAATTTCCAGCACGGCAGTCAGCGTTTCCAAAATATGTTGAAAGAGGGGCTTGCCCGCGAGCGGGCGGTAATTTTTGCCAGGCACACGCTGGCTATGATGTCGCATGGGGACAAGGGCGGCAAGTTTCATGCCCTTATTTTATCTTACAATCCGCGCGTCATCTGCCACTGCGAAAGCGACTCGCGCTCCATGCCAGCCTGCTCGAAGATGAAACCCATTTCTTCGGGGTAGATGGGCGAGACGTGCCAGACCTTATTCGGGAATTTCGCGAAGAGCGCGCGCAGCAGGACTGCGCTCAAGCCTGCCCCGCGTGAGCGAGCCTTGACCAGCAGCGACGAGATCGCCACGTCGGTGGCGTCTGGGCTGCTGATGAGGCAGTAGGCATCGTTGAGGCGGAACGCGCGCGATGGCGGTGTGTGCTGGATGATGGTCGTGCCGGATAACTGCCAGGGCAGGTCTTTCATGCCGTGATAAGTGACCTGCCGCGCCAGATCGCGGATATCTATTTCTTCCAATGAATGGGCTTTATCAACCTGCGGATTTTCCAGTTTGTACCCCACCAGCCTGCGGATTCTTGTAAAACCAACCTTCTCATACAACTTCACTCCCGCCGTATTCTGCTCGATGACTTCGAGAACCATTTCCTTTTCGCCGCGCACCCTTGCTTCTTCAATGAGTTGTTCCATGGCCCATGTCCCTACACCGCCGATGCGGGCATTGGACATGATGCCCATCGCCGCGAGTCGACTCGTCCAGCCACGGCGGGCAATGAAAGCAATGCCGATCGGTTCATCGTCTTTCATGAGTACGCGGCTTGCCGTCAGGTCAATACCGTCACGGCGGAGCATGGTGTGCATCACCGCCTCCGTGATGGTGATGGGGACAAGATAGCCTTCGAAACTGCAGGTCATCAATTCCGCGAGGGTGGCGATGGGGAGGTCGGAGGCGGGGGTGAGGGAGAGGTTCATGGTTTTTTATTATACCGAATCGGCTCTACATCCCGCTTTCTTTCGTCTTTCTTCTTGCGCTCCCGCGCATAATAGAACGTTTCCCGCAACTGAGGTGTGACCAGACTGGTCTCGCGGTGTCCCATGCGCGTGCCGTGGAACTGGGCGAAACGGAACCAAAGGATGGATGCAATGCTTTTCAGCAGCCCCCCCTCGCGCATGGCGTGCCAGAGGTCACTCAGAATATTGGTTAAGGCCAAACGCAGGAAATCATAAATACTGAAGTGCGATTCGGGGTAAATCCTTTTGAAGGCCATCGCTTCGCGGCGATAGCGGTTGTAGACTCCGCGCGGTGTTTCGTTGTGGATGTGGACGATCTCAGATTCGGCGACATAAGCAATTTTATGTCCCTGCCCCTTCGCCCATTTGCCCCACTCAAGGTCTTCGAGACCCGTCAGTGTTTCGTCGTAGGGATGCATGTCCCACAGGCTTTTGCGTATCGCTGAATTTGCATTGTTGCAAAATGCAGTGACTTGGTCAAGGCTGCTCGCATCGGGATACCACTGGTGGAAGATCTGGTGCTCGGAATATTTCGAGCCTTCGTATCCGCGCTGTTTGCCGTAGGCGAGGGCGACTTGCTCATCCTGAAATGGACGCAGTAACGTCTCCAGCCAATCGGGATAAACAGGATAGACATGCGCGCTGGCAATGACGATGAATTCACGCGTCGCGGACTTAACCCCGAAGTTGAGCGAACGCCCAAACGTAAACTCCGCTGACGGGATGTGGACGACCTTCGCACCAAAGGATTCGGCGATGGCGACGGTCGAGTCGGTGGAGCCTGAGTCGACAAGGATAATCTCCACATCTTTGATCGTCTGCTGACGAATCCCTTCCAGCAAACGCTCGATGTACTTCTCCTCGTTATAAGCGCGGATAATAATTGAGCAATTCATGGGCTATTTCCCGCGTGGCAGGAGCAAATTCGCCAGCGCATCTGCCAGCCATCGTTGATATTTTTCCTTAGACCAGCCGCGATCCATAATTGCCAGATTATACATTTCAGCGCTGGTCAACATCCACACCGTTTCGGCTGCTTCTTGTCGAGTTACTCCGTTCCGCAGGGAACTGTTGGAAGTCAGCGCCTCTACGAATACCATCATCCCCTGCAAACGCGAATCGAGCATCCGACGAAGCATTTTGCCGACATCAGGTTCCGTCTTTGCGGCGGCACGCATGATGCTGAAAATCGGCGCCATGCGCCCCATGATCGCCGTAATATCGCTTGCAAATAACTCCACCTGACGCTGAGGGTCTCTCTCCTGCCGAACGGACTGCGGTCCCTCGCGCTCCAATAATGGTGTTTCTTCATCATCCCCAACCAGCGAAACATCGATCAGGCTCGAGAGAATCCCGCGCTTGCTTCCAAATGCGGCGTACACCGTATCGACAGCAACGCCAGCCTCGGCGGCAATCGCATCGAGAGTCGCGCCTTCGTAGCCGCGTTCCATAAACAAACTGCGGGCGGCTTCGATGATTTGCAGGCGGGTTTGGCGCGCCTGTGCCTTGCGGCGGCTGGAATTGTAGGCACGTTTGGTCGGTTTCTGCTTGTTCAAAATACTTGACAATCCTTATCTTGTTTGATAAATTTAATAAAGTGAAACTTTATCCAATATTGCAAGGCTGTACTGGAAAATAGTGTAGCAGAATCAGATTGTCGAGTCAACCAAGGAGGCACTCATGGAACAGAAATCAGATCACGCCCAAGTCACCGTCAACCCATTCTTAATCTACATCGCGTCCGCTTTAATCGCGCTCGCACTTCAAAAAATCATCCCGCTCCCCTTTTTGGAAAAGACCGCAGCGCAAGGCATCGGCGCACTCCTGATCATGTCCAATCTGATCGCAGGGCTGCCTGCCTTGATCGGCATGATTTCTGTACGCACCTCCCCCAACCCCAACCGCCCCACAACCGCGCTGGTTCTATCAGGTACCTTCCGCATCTCACGCAACCCCATGTACCTTGGTCTCACATTTGTATACTGCGGGGTGGTCACCATCCTTCAACTGCCGTGGGGCTTGATCTTTCTCCCGCTCGTCATCTGGCTGCTCACCATTTGGGTCATCATCCCCGAAGAAAAATATCTGGAAGAAAAATTCGGGACGGAATATCTGAACTACAAATCAAAAGTCCGCCGCTGGATTTAGATCCTTCCACAAAGATAACAGGCTGGATGAAGCGTGATCTTCATCCAGCCTGTTTGTTTTCGGCTCTTTCTTAACTGGGAGCTTTTACCACCCATCGTCCTTTTCATACCCGAGGCGGATTAACAAATCCCCCGCTGCCTCTTTGAAAATTTTCTTATGTCCGTCTGTGAAGTGTTTCTTCCATTCGCCTGTTTTCCCTGAACGGAATGTCGGGGACTTGGTCGGGTTGATGGAGGCTTCGAGGGAGTCGAGGATCAGCTGTCGGGAAGCCCGAAGCGGAAGGCGGCTGAGGAGATGGTCCATGATGCGGGTCAGAGTCGACACCCGGTCTTTAATCAAGTCTTCGAAGTGAATTGTCAACACTTCGGGATGGTCAAGCCAACCGAGATATGGTTCGAAACGTTCGGCAATATTCGGGAATTCTACACCGGCATCGGGTCTACCCAAAATACTAGCCTTAAGCCGCGCGTCGAAGTCGGGGAGTGATTGATAATGCTCATGATGCACATGGCGCAACTCCATGTCGGTGACGTAGTAGACGTGCGAGACGACCACATCGCGCGGGTCGCGGTAGATGAAGTACGGCGCGAATGCAGCGGTGCAAACACGCGCAATCGCCTCGGGGCGGGCAAAGAGATGCGCGGAGGCAACGTCACGCGGATGAAGTGAATCGAGCCAGTCCAACGCCTGCTGCGGGTCGCGTTTTTTACCGCTTTCGCCTTCGTACTCGGCATAGAACGAATGCACGCGTTTGGCATACGGCGCGACGTTTGAGAAGCCAAGCAGGATTTGGTCAAGCAAATGCGTGCCGCTCTTGGGGAAGGAAATGCCGAGCAGAATGGGCAGGTCGGCGGGTTGGGAGGCGTAACGCAGGCGTTGTGTCAGTTTTTCGGTTTGGTACAGAATGGAACGAAGGGATGATTTGATGGACATCGGCTATTGATATTGAAGGAATTATCTTCTATACTCGGGTTGGTTTGAATTATAAAGCATCCATCTACATGTCAAAAAACTCCAAAACCCTTCAGGTTAATACCGCCAGACAGTTCGCTTTTTTACAGCGACTGTCCATGGCGCATGAGCGGGCAGCGAGGTCGTTCGCGAACCTTGATGAAGCATTAATTTGCACCGAACCTATCGCGGGAGGCTGGACGATAAAGGATATGCTCGGTCATGTGGTCACATGGAATGATGAGTTCAGGAAAGCGATTCGGGCGACTCTGCGAAGGGACAATGTGACGGAACGAGAGGTTGATTGGAACGAATGGAATGAGATGAAGATTGCCGAGAAAAGAAACTGGACTTTCGAGCGCATCCGTAACGACCTGAACCGGGATTACCCGGAAGCGGTCGAATTGATCACAAGCCTGCGGCCTCATGAGTTCAGAATATTTGGGGTCAATGACTGGGCATATTCCCCGCCGAAGGAAATGACAAAGGTTCTCCACAGGCAGGTCGAGTCGGTCGAAACGCTCATCATGTATCACTGGCGGCATATGAACCAACACTCCCGCATGATCGAAAAATGGAGGGAAAAGAAGGGTTTGTAGCGAGTGACGATATGCAAAATTCAGGGTTAATTGTTCAATAGAGGATTTCCATTGAAAAATACCATTTTCACCACTCCCATCATCAGCCCGATCTTTCGACTGATCAGTAAAACGATCATGCGCCTGCGCGGATGGCGCGTGGAAGGGACCCTGCCCGACATTCCAAAATTCATCATCATCGGCGCGCCTCACACCTCGAACTGGGACTTTGTCCTGTTCCTCGGCATTATCTTCCACCTGAAAGCGGACGTGCGCTATATGGGCAAGGCGGAGTTGTTCCGCCCGCCGCATGGACCGTTTTTCTATTGGTGCGGCGGCATCCCTGTGGACCGAAAAAAATCGACTGGATTGGTGGAACAAATGGTGGACGCCTGCAACCGCGCCGGGAAGTTTATCCTCGTCATTGCCCCCGAAGGGACGCGCCACCATGTGACGGAGTGGAAGCGCGGCTTTTATCACATCGCCCAAAAAGCGGGCATTCCCATTGTGATGGCGAAAGTGGATGGGAGGAATAAAACCGCCCATGTAGGGGAGGTCTTCCATCTCACTGAGAATACAGAGGCGGATATGCAAACCATTCAGGAGGCGTTTGCAGGGCTGGAGGGGATCAATCCGAGAAGAAAACGGAAGAAGAAATACATCACGCTGGAGGAGTAGGTTCCTTCAGTAAAAAATCTCCGTCTTCCAGCACCCCGTCCAAAATCGCCTTCACTGATTCGGATTTTAGTAACACATCCAACACAAAAGATTTTAAGCGCGTTTGCGTGGTCCTCACGGACGGCTCAAGGAAATCGGCAAACGGAAGCGACGTTCTGAACAACTGATAATACAAAAACCGGCGCGCATTGCGTTTGAACTCAAGCGGGGTATCAATCGCATCCGCCGCCAAGAATTCTTTCATCATTTTCCTTGCTTCTTCCACCGTCTGCGGAAAGAACACAGTTGGGTATTGTGTGAAGCGCGCCTTGCCTGCACACAATACCGCCGCACCCATGATGGACGCCTCCAGACCAATGGTCGAGTTATACACCATCACGAATTTGGATCTTTGAATCAACTCATACGAACTCAGCGTCTCACGCGGACCGACAAAGATGACATTCGACTCCTTGTCCGCGCCGCGGCTTGCCACCCAACCTTCAACCGTCTCCCGGCTGGATTTACGGACGCGCAACTCATCAGGGTGTGCGCGGATAACGAACAAAGTCTCGGGATGCGAGCGGATTTCCTCCAAGACCAGATCCAGCCAATCGAACATATCCTCAAAGACCGTGTTGGCGTGCGGCTGGCTGGTATCGAAAATGACATTCGTAAAGATGGGCACGGTTTGCTTAAATTCAGCCGCTTTTTGCAGGAAGGCGTCGTCCAGCCCCTTCATGTCCGCCCAGAATTTGATGCCCGCCATCGTGAAATCGCCCTGAAAACGCTTTGCAAGATAGGCATCCAGTTTGGCGTTTTGCTCGTCGTTCAATTCAAACTCATCGGGGATGTAAATCGGGTATGCCGTCGCTTCGCCGTCGGTGAAATAGGCGGTGGCAGGCTGCAAACCGACTTCGTGCGTGATGACACGCAGTCCGCGTTTTTGGGCAACGTAGCGCGCTGTCGCTTCAGGGAAGAACTGCCCATTGAACACCACCACCGCCCTCGGCTGGGTCTGATCGAGAAAATTCGAAAACTTCCGCGCCACATTCCACGCGGACAAAATATATTCACGTAAAAGATAGCATGTGTTCTCGTCATCTTCCAAATGGTGGATGCGGAGAATCCAACGCAAGCCGGGCAAACATAACGCGCCGACAGGGATGTCTTGATAGTGGAAAGTGGAAAGTTCGGAGACGGAAAGGGACGAGATACGAGATGCAAGTTCCGCATCACGCTGAAAATCGAACCAATCCACAGCGGTCTGCGGTCCACCGTCCATGGTCATTTCAGGAACGCCCGTGTAAAGCGTTTTCGATTGATAAACACACGACTTGCACGGCATGTCTTTATGAGGATTATCCCGATTCGTGCCCAGCACGCACCTGCTCATACCTGCATTACAAGCAAAATATGCCACAGGGACTCCCTGCAAGCGGAACGCCCACGATGCCAGCAGGTGAAATCCGCTGTTCCAGGAGAGCTCGTCAATGCCCGTGGATGCCTTGAAGAAGACGACTGGCGCAGCGTTTGGTTTTGGTTCTTTACGAGCCACTTCGCGCGCGACAGAGGCGATTCTGATGTGATTGAACCTGCGGACGAGTCCGCGTTTGATGCGCTGGTTGAAGAAGTCCTTCATCCCGCCCTACCAATCGTTATTTTCTTCATAACCGAGTCTGACCAGCAAATCTCCCGCCACGTCTTTGAAAAGTTTCTTGTGCTCTTCATTGAAGTGCTCTTTCCACCCGCCCGTTTTGCCTGAACGAAAGGTGTGACTCTTCCTTGGTTGGATGGCATCCACTAAAATCGATAACGCCTTGTCGCGCGGAGTGGGGATCTGGCAGCCCGTCTTTTCCACTTCATCAAGCATAGCGAGCAGGATTGCGTCGCGGTTGTTGATCAAATCCTCGAAGCGGATGCACATCACGTTCTTTTGCTCCAGCCATGCGAAGACGCCTTCGTAACGCTGCTTCACGCTGACCATCTTCAAACCGTCCCGGCCAATGCCGGTGATCGCCACCTTCAATCTTGCACCGAAATCAGGCAGGGACTTGTAATAGGCGTGCATCCCGTGCTCTTCGTGCATGTCTGTTGCAAAAAAGACCTGCGAGATGAGCATATCTCTTGGGTCGCGGTAAATAAAATAGTTGACGCGTCCAGCCGCGGTTAAGAAAGAGGCGTTTTCGGGTGTGGCATCCACGTATCCCCAGCTGATCACGCCACCTGGCACAGATCTTAAATCTGCAAGAATTTCATCTGCATTCCGCTTTCCGCCATCCTTCCGAATCGTGCGGATTGGATCCGCGTTCACATACCGATAGGGCATGATGCGCGTGAAGCCGTTGAGGATCTGCAGCAACAGGTGCGACCCGCTCTTCGGCTTCGAGTTGCCAAAGATGGGCGGCGCCTCATCAAAAGAAAACCGCTTCCAGCGCAGAATGGCTTGGACGGTCTTCCCATGCGGGCGGAGTACGCGGCGTAGTTTTTGAGCGAAAGACATAAGGAAAATTTACCACAAAGGCACACAAAGGGTCACAAAGGTTTTTGTGTCGTGCGCCTTTGCCTGCACCGTGCAGCAGGCACGCGTGTGATCCTTTGTGGTTGAAAACTACTCGTTCACAACTCGGCGGAGTTTCTTCATCGAACCTTTTTCGGATTCGTACACCTTCTTCACGCCGTCCCCAAGCGACTCCTCGGTCACGCGGATGTATTTGACCAAACGCTCAAACCCGCCGGGTTCCACCGATGCGGCCTGGTCACTGCCCCACATGGCACGGTCAAGCGTAATGTGACGTTCGATGGAAGTTGCACCAAGTGCGATCGCAATTGCAGAGGGGACAAGCCCCACTTCGTGACCAGAATACCCAATCGGGTTGTTCGGAAATTCCCTGCGCAGCGTTTCGATCATCCTGAGATTTAATTCTTCAGGTTCGCATGGATATGTGCTGGTGCAGTGCATGATGACAAGATTCTCTCCGCCGACCGCATTGACGCCTTTGTGAATCTGCTCCATCGTAGACATGCCCGTTGAGATGATGACAGGCTTGCCCGTCTGGCGGACATATTTCAACAGGTCATGGTCGGTAAGAGAGGCAGATGGAACTTTATATGCAGGTGTGTCGAACTTCTCCATGAAATCAACCGACGGCTCATCCCACACGGAAACCATCCAGTCGATCTTCTTTTCCATGCAATAACGGTCGATCTCGCGGTATTGCTCTTCATTGAATTCCACTTTATATCGATAATCCAAATAGGTAATATAACCCCAGGGTGTTTCGCGCATTTGTTTTTGCTGATCAGGCGGTGTGGCGATCTCCGGCGTACGCTTCTGGAATTTGACCGCATCCGCGCCGGCATGCACTGCCGCGTCAATGATTTTCTTCGCAATATCAAGATCACCGTTATGGTTGATACCGATCTCCGCAATGATGTATGCAGGGTGGCCGTCTCCCATCATTCGCTTTCCAAATTTGATTTCACGAGCCATTCCTAATTCTCCTTTTGAGATAATTGCTTCAACACGAGTTCGCACAGTTCACGCACCGCTCCGTGTCCGCCTTTTTTTGTCAACACAAAATCCGCCGCACGGATGACTTCGGGATATGCATCCGCAACCGCCACAGACCAGCCCGCAATCTCGAAGCATGGAAGGTCGTTGAGGTCGTTGCCAACATAGATGACGTTCTCCGCGTTGACCTTTTTCTGATCAAGGACCTCACGCATCACACGGCCTTTGTCCTGCATCCCGATCCCATGAATCGCATCCACCCCCATCTTTTCCGCACGCGCCTTGACAACGGGATTCGGCTCCGAGGAAAGGATCATCACCTCCACGCCCTTCTCGCGCAGGGTCTTGATGTGCATACTGTCGCTTCGCGACGCTGACACGGCCTCCTTGCCGTTCTCGTCGGTCAGCACGAGGTTGTCCGTCACGACGCCATCAAAGTCGCAGATGATCATATCGATGGTCTCAGGCATCAAGCGATGGGGGTTGCCCGGCGAGACCACCTCCAATCCGCCGTAGATAACCGCTTCGTACTTGGCCCAATCGGAGAGGGTATCAATATCCACCGTATACTTCGGGTCGATCACCAGCGGATAGATGACATCACCTGTCAACGATTTCTTGTCCGCAATCGTCGAGGTGCGGATGACGTCAATATGTCCCGTCTGCCAATAGACAGGCGGCAAAACCTGACGCGGGGCATTGTACGGTTCGGGGATGCCTTCCACTTCAAGTAAGGGATTCAACGGTTTGTCTTCGCCATGGAAACGCCACATTTTGAAAGGATTTTGACCCGCAGGGACAACGCCGCGCATGCAATCTGCATCCTTGTGGTTCAGCAAAATGCGTATCGCATCGTCCACCATGGACGTAGGACGTATGGGAGAGGTCGGGCGTAGTTGGACGACAACTTCCGGGCGATATCCCTCCACGTCCTCCAGCCATTTGAGGGCGTGTTCAAAGACCGGTAAATCTGTTGTCTTGTCCTGTGCCAGTTCAACGGGGCGCAGGAAGGGCGCCTCCGCACCCCATTCCCGGGCAACTTCAGCGATCGCCTCATCATCCGTTGAAACAATGATCCGCGTCACCAATTCAGACTGTTTTGCCGCGGCAATGCTCCAGGCAATCAGCGGATAACCCGCAAAACTGCGGATGTTCTTGCGCGGAATGCCTTTCGAGCCGCCGCGGGCGGGAATTAGGGCGAGAATTTCGGTCATATCATCTCCGCAGGGACACAGCGGCGCTGTGTCCCTGCATGATTTACCAAGCCGTCCAACCGCCGTCCACGATGACGTTGTTGCCCGTCATATAGGAGGATGCGTCGGAGGCGAGGAAAAGGAGTGCGCCGTTCATTTCGTCCTTCTCCGCCATCCTGCCCAAAATGGTCTTGGCGGAGTAATTCCTGACGAAGTATTCTTCGTGATTATTGTACACGCCACCGGGCGTGAGCGCATTGACGCGAATCCTGGTCCCGGCATAATAAGCCGCAAGATATTGGGTGAATCCCATTACGCCTGCCTTGGTGGTTGTGTAATACACGGGCTTATACGCAACACGTTTGCCATCTTTGATGTAAATGCGCTGGTCGGGACCGTTAAGTCCGTACGTGGAACAGATGTTGATGATACTGCCTTTTTTGCCCTGCGCGATCATTTGGTTAACGCAAGCCTGCGTGGTCAGGAACATGCCTGTCAGGTTGACGTTGAGTGCGGCATTCCAGTCTTCGAGCGGATAATCCTCAAAGGCGCCGGGCGCGATTCCCTTTGAAGCGGCAGCCGGGTCAAATTTTGGATCGAGCGCGGCGCTATTGACGAGAATGTCGATGCGGCTGAACTGCCTGACGGTTTCAGCGACCAATTCACGGGTCGATTCGAGGCGGGTCACGTCAAGAGGAAATGCCATCGCAGCATAACCAGACTCAGTGAGGCGCATTGCAGTTTGGGCGGCGAGTTCCATATTTAGATCTGCCGCAACAACAGATGCGCCTGCTTCAGCGAGGGTTTTGCAGAATTCAAATCCCAACTGGCCGCCGCCGCCCGTCACAATGGCAACATGGTCCTTCAAGTTGAATTTATCGAATATGGTCATCTTCTTATGCTTCCTCTATGGAAATGCAGTATAAATCTTATCGCCGCGCGTGTCATGTGCGAGATATAAACCATTGGAAATATCCATGTAAACGGATTGGACATCTTCGTCCGCCGCGCCGAACCTGAAGAGCGCCAGGACCGCTTCACCGGAAAGCACGTCCTGTTGGAGTTCGGCAATGCCCTCCTCATAACGCCCGCGCGGAAGCCCAGTGACGGCATCCACGCGATCGGGAAGAACGTAGCCGGCACGACCCGTGTACAAATAAACGGGACCGACTTGATTGCTGTAAATGCGCGCTCCTTCGGGGAGCCCGCGCAGGAATTGCATGGCTTCTGAATCAAACCAGCGGAAGGATGCATATCCCTGGCCGCCTTTGCGGAGTTGGGCCATTGTACCGGACATAGCCTGTACAGAAAGCGTGAAGATACAAAGCGCAAGAACGATTACCGCTGCGCGCCAAAGGGTCTTTTGTTTTTGCCACAGCCAGACGCCGAAGAAGGCCAGCATGATCAACAGGCTGACGAAGACCGGCGCGACGATGCGGAGTTGGAATTTTGTGGCAGCGTCGAACCATGTCATGGTTACGATGAGGGATGAAAGATAGCCGAAGACATACAGGGTGTTGATAAAGGAGAGTACTTCCGTCATCTCGGTGGCCGGCTTGAAGAATTTTTTCAATCCCTTGAGCACCATCCATATAAGTAAAACCGAGACGATGAATATGAGCAGGGCAGCAAAGAAGTTGGGAATCCGCATCAACGCGCGGCGCCACTCTTCAAAGGGCATGAGGAAGACGGAGAAGTTATAGATTCCCATCTGGATGTTTTCAAGGGTGATGGGATGATAGACGACCGTGCGGTTGGTGGCGCTGTCCGCGAGCAGACGGTTGCGGATGCTCCAGGCGAGGGCAAAGGGAATGAAGCCCGCAAGGAAGGTGCCCGCACTGACCAGCCGTTTGTGCCACGTGTCATGGAGAAGGATGAGGGCAACGCCAAACGTGGCGAGCAGGGCAAGACCTGCGTAACGGGTCAGGTAGGCGAAGGCGGTGAGAACAGCAGTGAGAAAGAGCCAGCTGGTTGGGGTGCGGGAGCCTGCTCCTGCGTTTGCATCAACAAGCTGTTGCGTTCCAAAATATCGAGAAAAGGATAAAAATGATGCAAGAGTGAAGAAAATGTACAGCGGTTCGCTCATTGCAGCGGTGTGAACACGGAACAAGGATGCATTCACCAGAAATAAGAAAGCCAGCACGATCCCTGCAATTTGCGATCTGGTCATGCGCCAGCCGATAAGACCAAGCAGGAATATATTCGTGCCAAATAAAAGGGAATTTACAAAGCGCGTGCCGCGCAGGGGGTCAAGTCCGCTGAGGCCGACGAGCGCAAGAACCGATGAAAAGCCGGGGGGGAAATGCGTGACGGGTTTGTTGGAGGCCAGCCAGGCGGCGCGATATCCGTCCCCGCCCAGGATGCTGCGCGCGCCTGCGATATATGCAATCGAGTCATCAGAAAGCGCGAGTCCCTGTGGAGTTGCATAAAGGACGAGAAATGTTCCCAGTCCAGCAAGCAAGCCCAGGATCAGGAGGGAGGCAAGAAAAGATTGGCGCGAAGTCATAAGATTGACGGCAGGCAATGCGGATTGCATGATCCGCATTGCCTGCCATGTATCCGCGAATTATTTTTGCGGCAACAGGAAACCCTGTTCCTCAAGGTAGTTGATGATGATGCGGGCATTGTCTTCGGGAGTGGAGCCGAAACCTTTAAGGGTGATCTCAGGATCGATCGGCGGCTCGTAGGGATCGTCCACACCAGTGAAGCCCATGGGTTTGCCATCCTGCATGGCCTGACGTGCTTTTGCATAGAGACCCTTCACGTCGCGTTCCTCACAGACCTCGACGGGGGTGTCCATATACACTTCGATGAAGTTTTCGCCGACCATCTTGCGGGCTTCGGCACGTGTGGCGCGATAGGGGCTGATTGCCGCACAAACAACGGCACCGCCTGCATGGGTGATCTCGCCGGCGACAAAACCGATGCGCAGGATGTTTGTATCGCGGTCTTCCTTGCTAAAGCCGAGTCCCTTTGAAAGATGCGTGCGGACAACATCCCCATCGAGGACAGCGGTTTCGCGTCCGCGCTCGAGGAGCAGCGTGGTAAGCACCTGCGTGGTGGCTGACTTGCCGGAACCGCTCAAACCGGTGAACCAGATTCCAAATCCCTGCTTGTGGCGCGGGGGATACATCTCACGCAAAATTTCCGCAGTCTCAGGGCGGGTGAACCATTCCGGAAGCAGTTTGCCTTTCGTAAGATATTCATCGCGGACCTGGGTGCCGGAGATATTCGCAACGTTGGCGCCCTTGGGCACATCCTTTTCTTCGACATACCGATCTTCGTCGGGAAGATAGACCAGCGTTTCAAACGGAATCATCTTGACGCCGAGTTCGGCCTCGTACTGTTTCATGATCTCCTGCGCCTCATACGGACCGTAGAACGGCTTGCCCGTGGAATCATTTCCCGGCCCGGCATGATCGCGTCCGACCACGAAGTGGTTTGCACCGTGGTTGCGGCGGATGATGGCGTGCAGCAGGGCCTCCTTGGGTCCTGCCATGCGCATGGCGAGCGGGAGCAGGCTGAGCATGGTGTTTTTCTTGTCGTAATAATTATCCACCAATGCCTTATACGTGCGGACGCGGGTGTAATGGTCCACATCACCGGGCTTGGTCATGCCGACCACAGGATGAATGATGAGCGAGCCATGTACCTGTGCGGCGGCGCGCTTAGTCAGCTCTTCGTGAATACGGTGCAGGGGATTGCGCGTCTGGAAGGCGACGACATTATCATGCCCCATCTTCTCAAGCATCGCGCGAACCTGTGCGGGAGTGTGGCGCAAATTCACAAAGTCATAATACTTGGGAAGATTGACCACCTGCATGGGTCCGGAAATGCAGACCTTGCCCCAGCGTTCGATTTCGGAAACCATCGGGTGCTTGGAGTCGGTTGAGCCGTAGGCAAGCGCAGCCTCCGTGCCGGCATCCCAATGATAAATCTCCTGGAGGGTCATCACTGCGATCAGGTCAAAGTTTGCGCTGCGCAGAGCCAGTTCCTCGCCAACGGTCGGCAGTTCAGCGGGATCAGCCGTGAGTGTGATGGGAAGCGGAAAGAGCGTTCCATCTGCAAGCCGCATTTCCTTCAATACGCGGTCATAGTCGGCTTTTCCCATGAAGGTCGCCAGCGGGGAAAAACCGCCGCTGGCGATCAACTCAAGGTCACACAGGTTGCGCATGGTGATCTTTATCGAGGGAAGCTGCCCGGCACGGGCAAGCAATTCCTCACGTTCCCTGCCTTCCAGGAGCAAGTTCACCAGTTTTCCACCGTAGGGGGGGATCAATTTTGCTTTTGCCATTATTACTCCATTGTATTTAAGAGACTTCGGAAGTCTTTGATTTTCAACAGACGCCATTATACTCCAAAATTCATCCGCTGAATTTTGAAAGGGCAAGTATAATCCCAAAGCTATGAACACGAAGTTTTTGAAAAATGCACTCTTTACCCTGCTCGTTTTTGGGTACATTTATTACTGTTATCGCTACATCGGTGCAACAAGTTTTGTGATCGATGGCCAAACCTATTACGTCCTTTTCGACGACGCCATGATCTCCATGCGCTATGCCTACAACCTTGCACACGGGCTGGGTGCCGTGTGGAATGCAGGCGAACGCGTAGAGGGATTCACCAATCCGCTTTGGGTGGGGATCATGTCAATCGTGCATTTCTTCCCGATTGGATTAAACGAGACGGGACTCTACATCCAGATCCTCGGCGCTTCGCTCCTGATCTTGAACCTGTTTTTCGTACGGAAGATCATCGAACATTTTACCGATGACCCGCTCGCGATGCTTTCTGCTGTTGCATTGACCGCATTCTACGCTCCGCTCAACTCGTTCGGCTTGCTCGGCATGGAGGTGAGTCTGCTCACAGCCATCGTCAGCACGACGGTGTGGATGGCATTGAAAAGCGAACACCGTTTCAATATTTGGATCTACAGCCTGCTTGCAATCTCCACCCTCGTCCGCCTTGACATGGCACTGCCGTATCTTGTCATCCTTTCCGTTTTGTTCTTCACACAAAATGAAAACCGCAAACGACACCTTGTCTGGGGACTCGGCTTGCTCATCCTGTTCCTCGGCGCACAGACACTTGCCCGCTATTCCTATTACGGCGAATGGCTTCCGAATACCTATTATCTGAAAGTGGAAGGCTGGAACAATACGCTCAAAATCCTGCGCGGATTATACGCCCTGGTCCAGTTCGTTTATTTCTCGAATTGGGTGCTGATGTTCCTGCCGCTCACCCTCTTTCTCTTCCGCCGTGATTGGAAAGTGACGTTGCTCGCACTTATCCTGCTGGTGCAGATCGCCTACTCGGTATACGTCGGTGGAGATGCATGGGAACATCACGGCGGTGCAAACCGCTATATCGTCATTGCCATGCCATTGTTCTTCGCCGCGTTCAGTTGGTCGGTGGTGGAACTGCTCAAAAGGGCGGTGGTATTTTTAAACACAAAGGACACGAAGGGTCACGAAGGCTTTGTGTTTGAGGCTGGCCGGAGGGCAGTCTTCGTCATCGTATTCGCTTTTTCCCTCCTGAATTTCAATGCCCTGATCGGCGAATGGAAATCCATCGAACGTTGGAACCTGTCCCGCCGCCCCGATTATGTGGCCGGTAATGACCGCAACCTGCAAATCGCAATCTCGCTCGAACAAGTAACCAGGCCCGGCGCATCTGTCGCAGTCATTGGCGCAGGCACCATCCCATATCTTCTGCCAGACCATTACGCCATTGACATCCTCGGCAAGGCAGATCCTTACATCGCGCATCAGAACGTCCGCACGCCAATGGGCATCCCTGACATTCCGAACATGCGCCCCGGACACATGAAGTGGGATTACGCCCACACCTTTGGGGAACTCAAACCGGATGTGATCGTATCCATCTGGGCGGGGACAGGCGGGGAAGCCGCCCCCTACCTTGAAGAATATGTGTACGCAGCGATCGCCCCCGCAATAAAAGTTTATCTGCGCAGCGACTCATCGAACATCCTGTGGGATAAAATAAACCAATAAAATACGGCGGTCTGCCCGCCGTATTTTGCTTAATCCAGTTGCACCAAATGCCCCGCCTTTTGAGATTCATGCACCGCCATGATGACCTTCATCACTTGAATTCCATCTTCCAGCGTGCAGGAGGGTTCTGCTTTGCCGTTGACAACACCCACAAAATGCTTCGTCTGTTCCTGGAACATGACGTTACGCTCCCACGTCGCCGGAAGCGGATACACATCCCAATCTTTTTTCTCCGGTCGGTAGATTCGCGCTGCGCCGTCGGCTACATTCCACTTGATCGTGCCATTCGTACCGATGATGCGGAATTCATGCTCGGGCGGCTGTTGGTTGTAATCAAGATGCAGGCTGCCCAACGCGCCATCCTCAAAACGCAGACCGATCTTCGCGGTGTCGTCCGCAGTGACTTCGAGGTCGCTGAGTTTGTCAGTAAACCCCCACACGGCTTCAACCCTTTTACCAACGAGCCACGGCAGGTAATCCAGCGAGTGACATTGCGTTGCCACCACACCGCCGCCCATGTCCGCGCGTGCGGCGTACCCCTTGCGGTAATCCTCCCACGGATGCCATGCCGGCAGATATTCGCCGAAATGGACATGTGCCGACACCACACGCCCGATCTCCCCGTTTTCAACCAATTGTTTTGTCTTCACCATCCCGGGGTGAAAGCGGAATTGGAATGCAACCAGCACCCTCGACCCGCTCTTTTCAACAGCAGATTGCAGGATATCCAATCGCTCCATCGAGTGGGAGATGGGCTTCTCCAGCAAAATGGCGCAGCCCGCCTTGGCAGCGGGGATGGCGACATCCAAATGCAAGGAGGTCGGGTTTGAGATGATGACGGCATCGGGCTTGTGTTTTTTCAACGCCTCTGTCAGATCGGTTGCGACAGGGTAGCCCGCAAGTTCGTCATCGGGCAGGGTCGCCTTGTGCGTGCGGTAGAGGATGATGTCCGTTTCGCCGAGGGCGACCAAATTCCGCATGTGACGACGTCCCACGGATCCGAGTCCAGTAATTAGGTATTTCATTTTTCACCAGTACAAATCTTTTTCATAATTCCATTTGATCAACATTTCACCCGCAATTTCTTTAAAGATGTGCTTGTCTTTATCCGTGAACAAACGCTGCCAGTTGCCAGCCTGTCCTTTTGGGAGGAAGGATGCGATACCTTCGTTACGCTGCGCCTGCCACTGCTCATCGGGGTTGGATGACATTTCGGTTTGAATCTGCTTCTCAAGCGATGTATTTATTTTCTTCACACCTAAAAACTTCCACAGTTTTGTCATTTCTTCAAACGGAGTTTTGAGAAGGTCTTCGTAGCGAAGGGAATGATAATACTCACCATATAGTTGATTCGCTTCGGCATCGGTCTCAGTCAGGTCGTTGACCCAACGCGAGGCGATGTTGCGGATGAAGGTTTCGGTGAAGATCGAGCGGCGGCCGTCGCCGAAGGGAACAGGATCTGTTTTCAGGTCCGAAATGATGCGTTTGTCTTCGGCGGTCAGAAATTTGGATTCTTCGACAAAGTTGCGGAAGCGTTCCGAGATCAACACATCCCGCCCATCACGGACGATGTTGATGATCCTCGCATCGGGATATAACGCCTGCATGTCCCGCACGACCTGGCCATGGATCACGCTGGAGGGACTCTTGTCGCCGACGATGTGCTTGCCCTCGCGGGCGGCGTCTCGCTCCATGATGAAGTCGGCGGCGGCACGCAGGACGAGCGGCGAGAGGTCGCGCCCGTGATTCCAACGGTTGGATTTGCGCGTCAGCCACTCTTCGATCTCGGCGGAATCCACAAGAGCTTTCAACAGCGGTTTGCGCGTGAAGAAGTGCGCCTGATAATTGCAGTGGACTTCGGGATGCAGGCGCGCGAGGCGCATGAGCAGGGTCGTCCCCGAGCGGGCATGCCCGAGGATGAAGAACTTGTCGCGCGGGAAGAACTGCTTGATCTCCGCCACTTCTTCGGGCGCGATGGCAGGGATGGGATTGCGGTTTTTCTTTTTTATTTCGCCTTTAAGCAAAATACGGGCGGCAGACTTTAAGCGGGAAAGCATGAGGGGTTGGGTCTCCAGATTATTTCTTCCAGTTTAACATGAGAAGCCCGAAGAGGCAGACAAAAATCCCCGCAATATTGATCCAGGTAAGTTTATCCTTGAAAACCAGAATTGCCACAGGGACGAGGATCAGGGATGCAACCACATTGACCAGTACCGCAGCAATTCCCAAATTCCAGCCTGAGCGATAAACCAGCAGAAAGCCGAATTCGATGCCGACGATGGCGATGGCGAGTCCGATGCTTGCCCAGTTGAGTTGTTTGAGGTCGGAGACGATGTTTGTGGTTGGGTAGAAAAAGAAACCGAACAGGGTGACCGCAAACGCGACGGCGTATGTCACCAATAACGAGACGGTGAAGTTGATGTTGTGCGGCGTGCTCTTGGCGACAAAATGGTAAAACGCACTGGAGGCAATCGCGAGGCTGATGGAGAAGTAGAAGAGGAACATGGGGCGGTTTTCATTCATGACATGGCTGGTAATCGGAATCAGAGAGCCTCTTCAGGGCTATTTGAACTCTATCCTTTCCTTCGTGATCACGACATGATAGATCAGGCTGGGATCTGTGAGACACAGAAGGGAGGAACCGGATTTTGCAACGGACGGCTCTTTTGCCGTCACCCAGCCGTAACCCCAATAGCATCCTGCCAGCACCTTTGTGGATGAGACTGTCGAATTGCCAAGCGTGTATGAATAGGTCACACATTCATTTCTATCGTTTGGGGTATTCATTCCAAACGCAAGATTGAGGCTGCCTCCCGATTGATTCTCGAACTCGACAGTGACCAGCGTCCCTTGCGGCTCAACAGGAGGGACTTGATTGCATGGATCGATTGTCGGTCCGGCTGCCAGCGTGGCAGGCGCGAGGGTCGGGATCGGCTGCAGGGTCGGTGGCGGGGTGAAGGTCGGTTCGGCCGTAAAGCTGGGCGGAATGGACGTCGCTGTAGGAAGCGCCGCCTGTGTTTGAGTAATGGAAATCCACGCAGCCGCCATGGCCGTATTTGCGATATCTTCGGCGCTTATGGCCGGCTCAGCAGATCCACAGGCGGACAGGACCGTGATGACGAGGATGGAAAGGAAGGTTACATAATTCTTATGCATTTTTTCTCCAAGGCGGTATTTTTATCACGAAGTTTCACGAAGGCACACAAAGGTTTCTATCGCGCTTGATCTATGTTCCCAACACCTTCAAAATAAATTCCGCCGTCCGCCTGCCAGAGGTTGCATCTGTGAAGGTGATTTCGTTTTCGATGAATTTGCGCCTCTCAGCAGAATCGACACATCGGTCTTGCAGATACATGTTCAGCGCTTCGAACAATTCTTTTTCATTTTTGGCTACACGACCCGCTTTTGCTTGGCGGAAACGTTTGTGCGTTGGCCAGTCACCGATCTCTTTGAGGGAGAGTGAGAATTTATTCGGCTCGCCGTCTCGTAGTGACTTGTCGCTACTCGCGGCGCGAACGGTATTCCACCCGCCAGGGACATCGATTGTCGCGGCGATCATTGGGGTATCGTGGACGGCGGTCTCGACCAGCATCGTCGAATAGACGGTCACCACCACATCCGAATACGCCATCATGGACGATTTCTCGTCCATGTCTTCGCCGCCGTAGTAGCCGAGCGATCCGCCCAACGCGACAGGCTGGACAACATGCACATTGGGATATATTTTCTCCAACTCAAAAACTTTCGCGCGCTCATCTGCAAAGATCTTCGGTTTGTCTTGAAAATGACTCGGGTGCAAGCGGATCAACAATTGCGAAGGCTCTGCCAGTGAATCAGATGACACCAATTTCGCCAGCGCTTCGATGTTCGGGAAGTTCGGCGCAAAGTGGACAAAACTGCTGGCGTACGAGATCAACTTGCGTTTGGGGTCAAGATTGTGCAGTTTGAAATATTCATCACGCGGCATGAGCCACTGCTCCCGGAAGTATCCGTCATATGAGGGGATGCCGCCCACATGCACATGTTCGGGGTTCCAATCCGAACCTTTGACAAGTTCTTCTTTTTGCAACTCAGACCAACACGTCGCCCACTGCACATCCGCGCCACTGACGTTGTACGACGATGAATTGTCCCAGCCCACGATGACGGTCATGTTTGGGATTCCGCGTCGGGCGGATTCGCGCAGGAGATAACGGTCCATGCGCCAGCCGGGGGTCGAGGCGATGACCATGTCGGGTTGGTATTTTTCAAAGAGGTCAGTGTACAAGCCCGGGGTAGGCGTGAAGCGGTTCTGCAGCCGAATCAAAAACTTGCGGGCGAAGGAAAAATTCCGCAGGAGGAGAATCATCAGCGCGGAGGGAATCCAAATGCCCACACGGAATTTCCAGCCGTTCTCCGCCCAGACTTCCCAGATGTGGCTGTCCATGGCTTCGGTGTTGATGCGGCGCGAACCGCCGACGCGGCGCAGGTAGCCGAGCAGCCACTGGATTCTTGGTTGAACTTTTTTTGCATATTCGTTCGCTTGTTTGAGGCGCAGAGCTTCGAAAGTGAGACCTGGGCGCGCGAAACGCTGGGCGATTTTTTCTTTGGTGTCATCATCGGTAAGCACGACGATTTCAACGCCCGCATCGAGAAGCGCCGGGACAACGTCGCTTTGCAGAAAGTAAATGATTGCCATGCCGTGGTCGGCGGAGATGAAGATGCGTTTGGTCATTTAGTCAGGTGGACGTATAGTCAAATGGTCGGATAGTCAAAGGAAAGAATCGCGCAGGAATAGAGCCAACAGGCTACTCTTATGAATAATACCAACTGAAGATCTTGTTATACACCGCCAACAACATCTTCTTAATGGGTGGCAACTCCAACACTCGTTTACCCAAACCTGTTTTCTTCTTCCCCCTATCTCTTTTCCCCAACTCCCCGCGCAAATACCCCAGCGTATTGGACATATTCATCGCCAGCGGATCGGAAACCATCAGGCGCAGCAAGCCTGCGTCGTTCATGCGCTTATCCAACTGGCGGACTTGTCCCATCGGCTTCTCCATGTCAAAGGGCAGGAACTGCTGGAGCGTGGATTTGTACGCTGTGAACTGCCAATGCGATGCGCCGGCCATCGCAATTACGCCTTTATAGACTATTCTCCAGTCTCTCGTCTCTGCATATACTTTTATATTCTCTTCATCGGTCTGCCCGAGCGAGAGATTGAATTCAAGGAAGGTTTCCCACGGGATGAATTGACCTTCTTCAAGTGTGGCGTTTTCCTTCGCCCATTTGACAGTCGATTCATAAAACTCAGGCGGTGTGCGGAAGGGACGCGCTGTCACCATGCCGGCGTTTGGGAAGGTTTCGAGTATTTCCACGGAACGCGAAAGCCAATTCGGGGAAAACAGAACATCCGCATCAGTATAGGCGATGATGTTGCCGGGCGCGCCCGCCAGCATCACATTCCACGCGCCGCCCTTGCCCATGTTCTTTTCGGAGAGGATCAAATACTGAATGCGTCCCTCTTCTTTTTCATTCACAAGATACTCGCGCACTTCGGTGCACGAACCGTTATCGAAGACCATCAAGTCGAATGGCAGCCCCGCATCCTTACGCATGGACTCAAGCGATACTTTCAACACATCCAGTGTCTCGGCGTAGAATCCGCTTAGGAAGGGGATGTAGTTCAACAAAGCAACCGTGACGCGCTCAGGCTTGGCTACAGATTTCGCAGTCTTGGCGGGGTTTTGACCTTTTCGCATTTTAACCATACTCCGGTGGTTGAGACGCAAGCAGTCGAAACCACCACTTATTTGAAAACTTTATGTTTGATTGAAATTGCTGGTTTCGATATGTGACGCGACGAACACGCGTCTCTACTCAACCAGCGGGATTATTTTAAAATCCTTTTAATTCTTTTCTGCCAGCGCTTTGGTCTGGCAATATTCTCGATCACATTCTCAGGCAAAAAGAAAAATAGCGCACGAAGAAACAACTCAACCTTACGTGTAAAACGCGCGGATGACATCTTCGGGCGGATAAGTTTATCACCAACCAATTGATGCGTCGCGTCCAAAATCGTGTAACGGATGTTCGCCTGCCCGCCTGCGAGGCGGATGTTCTCGTTGGTTTCAGGGTGTTCGTAATGCGGCTTACCATTGGGCAAATGGGAATAGTCATGGTTTTGATGCACGACCATAATGGATGGCGTACAGTCAATGACCGCCCAGCCTTCCTTACGCGCCTTGTAGATCATCCAATTATCCCAGCCTGCTCTTCCAATCGTAAAATCAGGAATATCCATATAACAGGATTTCGGGAAAAGGAAGAAATCGCTTCCTGCGGGACGGTGAAGCTGATTCTGTTTTCTGACAGATTCCCTCAGCATCGACTCCCACCCCATGGTGAAATCCATTGCAGTTGTGATGTCATAATCCCAACGCTGGCTAAGCAGTACAAATTTATCCTTCAACTTCACAGTCTGTTTCGCCGCTTCGACAAAATCGGGCACGAGGACCATGTCCGCGTTGACGATGCAGAGTAATTCGCTTTGGCTATTTTCACGCGCCAGCTGAAACATGGACGAGATCAGCGGCGTGCCAGATTCATTACACGCCACGTTGGGGATGTGTTTCACGCCGAATTTGCGCGCAACTTCAGCGAGACCTGTCTCTTCGCCGAGCAGAATGACTTCGACATCAGGCAGCAAGGTCCACGATTTGATGGCGTTGAACTGGATCATCGCGATGTGCGGATCGGTGAAGGGCTTTGGGGCGGAGAATAAGGTTAGTAGAGGCATAATTTCATTAGAGCTCATGTCATTGCGAGGGCCAAGCCCGAAGCAATCTCACAGGTACAGGTTGCTTGAGATTGCCTCGTCGCCGCTTTGCGGCTCCTCACAACGACATTATTTTAGTGCGCGCTTATCAACATCTTTCAAAGTTTTATGCTGCACACCTGAGTTTATCTTCATCAACTCAGGGTTATCGTGGACTAAACCCAGCACTTCCTTCCAGGTGAAATCATCGCGTCCATTGAAACAAGCGTAGGCTTCCCGCATAAATTCCAAATCTTCGGGGGTATCCACCGTCCAGCGGTAATCGCCGAAGTCTGCCGTGTGATGGAGCAGGGCGATGCGATATCCGCGCGGGGAGACGCCGTATTCCAGTCCGCGGTTAATTTTATTCAATTCCACTCCTTCGTAAAAGTACGGCATGGCGTGTTCGCGATGCTGGGGTTCCCTGGCTTCCTTCCAGGCTTTCTTCAAGGCTTCAACGGTACAGACTTCCACATCCAAGCCGATGGGATAAGTACGATGCCAGGGCGGCGGCAGGCGGTTGCAGACGAAGTCCGCGGCAAAGACAAGTTCATCGGGGAGAAGCGGACGCCCCAAATCTTCCAGCGGATTCGGCATTCCCTCAAACCGTCCCCAGATGGCGTTGACCGCATCGTCGATCAGATCAGGATCAATGATGGGGCAGTCCGCGGTGATGCGGACGACCACATCCGCTTTCATTTGTCTTGCAGATTGATAATAACGGTCCAACACATCGAATTGACTGCCGCGCGTGAAGGGGATTCCACTGAAGTCACAATATTCGGCTACGGGGTCGTCGGATGAATCCGTTGTTGTGGCGAAAACGGTTTCGGTAACCGTGGCAGCCCGCGAGGTCCGCGCAAAGACGCGCTGCAACATGGGTTGACCCGCAATATCTGCGAGTATCTTGCCGGGCAGGCGTGAGGAGGACATGCGTCCCTGAATGATGGCAATAACACGTGGTTTCATGAAGCCTGCCCTTCAGAGGGAATCGGCAGGGCAGTCACAAATCCCTTCGCGCGGAATTTTTCGACGTACTCGCGCACCGTTTTATATTCCAGTCCAACCTGCTCGGCGATATCGAAGATCGTGTCTTCGCCTTCGAAGCGCATCATGATCTTTTCGATGGCGCGGTTGAGCGCCCAATTCTCGCGCCAATCGACCCAGAGACCGTGACCGCTGAGGAACACGGGGCCGCGGAATGTGCGCTTCGGGATGTAGTTGCTGGCATAGATGCGGATAATCTGTTCGGCAACCTCCGCCGCCCCGACGAGCATATCTTCGTGGATGATGTCGAGATTGTCATCGGTGGTGTGATACTCGTCGTAGGGGAAACGGTTGAGCGAGATGCACGGCACGTTGACGCCCGGTCCGTTGATGATGCGTTCATCGTTGGCGGGGTGGGCGGCAAAATCACGTTCATCATGACCCGTGTCGCGTAAAACGTGATGCGTGATACGGTCGAGCAGATGGTTATGCTGGCGTGTGTGATGCCACGCCATGCGGTTTTGATTGCCTGTCATCTCCATGAAGATTCCGCCGCGCAGATTTGGGATGAGCGACTCGTTGTGCGCAAGCCAGGCGATGGTGCCGATGGTCTCGGGTCCAAACCAAAAGCGGACACTCATCGAGCCCGCGGGAAGCGGATTCTCGGCGAGTCGCCGCGCCAATTCGATCGCGCTGACCACGCCCGCGCCGTCGTCATTGGCTTGCATGGGATGACAGGTGTGTGCCTGCACAAGGAACACGCCCGCTTCGGGGTTCGGTCCGCCTTCGGGGTGGACGACCGCAGTGGCAACTTTGAAACCCTGTGCGCGGTCGGTAATGAACTCCGATTTAATGACCACGTGATACTTTTTATCGCGCGGAAGTTTATCGAAAGCGTTCTTGGGCAGGCAGAAGCCCCAGTCACGTTCGTAGTATTTGAAGACCCACGGCACGGCATGCGGACGTTTCTCGTTGAAACACAAATGCGGCTGGAGTTCTTCAAAGGTCAGGACTTTATCAACGGGCAACGAATACGAAACGATATGAAGCGGATTGTCTTTGAAGTCAACAATCCGTTCCCCATCTTCGGTTTCGAGATACGCTTCATGAACAACATATCGCTCAGGCACGTTCCACGTCCAGACGGGAGTCAGCGGCGCGTAGGTCTCGATGGTGCAATTCGATGAATCGGGCATATACGACCCGACGATCTCCAAGGTCTTATCATGGTCATCAGAGGCGAGGGTGCGGTGCAGAGGAAAGAATTCCGCGAGGATGGATTTGAGGGATGGATAGGGTTTCATAAAAAATTTATCCACAGATTTCACAGATTGCGCAGATTGGTCTTCAAAATCTGTGAAATCTGCGGATTATTCATCCTTCTTGATGTAATACAACAAAAACGGATCGCGCTTCATCTCGCGCGCCGTGAACTCATAGACTTCATACGCCTTCATCAACTTCACATCCGCATCGCCGATTTTCGATGATTTAATAACACCGTGCTCTTCCATCAACGCGCCCATCGGGTCTACCATCGTCAGCACGCCCTTGTCCACGTCGCGGACAAGCATCTCGAACGTATCGGTATACGTGACCCCGTTCTCGTCCGTCACTTCGCCCGTGAACTGCTTCAGGAAGCGATAATCCACGCCCTCCATTTGCTCGATGTGATGAAAGAACGTCATGCTGTTGTTATACGACAACCCGATCACCATGATCTTGCCATCCAGGTCGCGTAATTTCCCGAACACCGAATTCCGTTCATACGCGCTCTTGTAGCGCAGACTTCCCAGCATCTCGGCGTGCTTTCCCAAAATCGCAAACGAATAGAACGGATGAAACACCCGCTTGGCGCGCGGGTCGGTGCGCACCAGTTCGGTCAGCACGCCCATCTTCGACGGCGTCGTGCGCACATCCCACGGCACGCCCTTGTTGAAATCGAAATTGAACGTCGGCATGATCAGCGTCCCATCCCCGTCCGTGCCCAAGGCCGACTCCAACGCCCGCACCACCGTCTGCGCTCCGCCGTCCACGTCGCCGAGCGATTTATACGAACTATGCACCAGCAGCGTGTCCCCTTGCTCCACGCCCAATGCGCGAAATCCTTCCACCAGTTTTTCAAACATCAACATGTCAACTCCTGTTTTCGACGAGGCTTCGATAGACCTGCATCAACGCCCCGGCGTTCTTTTTCCAATCCGCGCGCATCTCTGCCTCGCTTCGGCTTGCCCTGCCTATCCCGGGCAGATTCTCCCGCCGACTCATCGCCGCGAGAATCTTCTCCGTCAGATGATCCGCATCCCCGTCACGAAACAGCCAGCCGTTCTCCCCTTCCACAACCCACTCCTTATTGGCTGGGATATCCGATACAAGGCACGGAAGCCCGCATGCCAGCGCCTCCATCAGCGAAACGGACGAACCGTCCACGTGCGAGGGCGAGATGTACACATCCGCCATATGATACCAGTGCGGGAGGTCGGTCTGTGAGACCTGTCCGCCAAAGGTGACCCGCTCCAGCACGCCGCCGCTTTGCAGGATCTTGCGGATATGTGCGCCCTGCGAGCCGCCGCCGAGCAGAATCAAATCGACATTATCTTTTTGCTGTGCCACCTTGACAAACGCCCGCGCAAGCACGTCCACGCCGTAGCGGGTTTCCCAGGAGCGATTGCAAAAAAGTGTAAACGTTGAAACGTTCGAACATTTCAACGTTGAAACACTGAAATGTTCCAAATCCACGCCCCAAGGGAAGACGATGGTCTTTTCGGAGTTCATGCCGCAGGCAACAGCCTTGTCTTTTGTGACGTTGGCGTCGCTCGTGAAAAAGTCCGTGCGGCGCAATACGTAACGTGTGACCCATTCCCACCATTTATTTCTATGCACGTCATCCATAAGATCGAATCCCCACGACATCGTCAGAAGCGGATGCGCGCCAGCGAGGACGGCGATGAAGGCACAGGTTTGGATCGGACCTGCATGGACAAGATCAGGCTTGAGGTCGCGAAGGAGGCGTTTGAAATCCAGCACCAGCGCAGGGAGTTTGCTCCAGCGGAACGGTTCGCGCCCCCCTTTCCAGGTCACAAGACGTACATGTTCAGGGACGGGGCGGTCTTCGACTTGACGCAGATTGCCTTCGAGCTGGACGAAGAACGCCTGATGTCCTCCATCGGTGATGGCCTTGAGAAAGCGGTGATCGTGCGTGGAGTAGCCGAGGGAGAAATAAATGAGTTTCATGTTCCAAGTGCCAAGTTCCAAGTTTTAGGCGCGAGATGGCGCATTGTTGCGGCGTGGATTCTTAAGAATGCTTTGTTTCAAACCACCAATCAAGGCTTTGCATTTTTTTGCCTGCTCATAATGAGATTTGAAAACTTCCTGATCAATGTATTCGACATCTAAAGCAGCATACAACAAAGACTGAACCTCCACAGCTGAACGGCGGGCAATGCCAAGAAAGCGCGCAAACTCCGCCGTGGACTCACAGTCGAATCCCTCGGCAATGTTGGTCATCACGGAAACCGCCGCGCGCTGAATTTGGTCGCGCATCCCATAATCCTTCGCGAAGGTTCCATTGGAGGTGACCTTGTATATCCACTTCACCAATGTCCGCGCTTCCTGCCACGCAATCAGGTCTTCAAACTTTGTAATCGCAGCCATCTCGACCTCCTGACCTGGAACATGGAACCTGACACATGGAACTTTTTACCCACCCAAATCCGTCCAGCGCAACTCTTTACCGAGCGGCATATCATGAAACGCCTTCGTGCCAATGACATTCTCGATCTCATGCGGCTTGATCGCACCGATCGTGGCGGGACGCAGCACATCGATCATGTCTCGCGTAAATACTTCACCAGCCTTAATGTCGCGCGCTGCTCGCAGACAGCGGCGTTGGACAACTTTCGTCTCCTGCTCATTTTCGGCAATGAACTTATCTGGGGAGCCAAGCGAGCGTTCGAGCAGACGGGTCTCTTCCACCATCTTCGCCCAATTTTCAGGGTTCATTGCAAATTTGTGGTCGGGACCTTCGCGGTTATTGCTGTCCGTAAAGTGACGCTCGATCACACGTGCGCCCAGCGTCACTGCGCCGAGGACCGGGGCAACGGAATGGGTGTGGTCGGACAAGCCGAGGATCACATCGGGGAACATGGCTGCATAAGTTTTTAGAACATTAATATGCAAATGGTCGTAGTTGTCGGGGCTGGCAGTGTAATTGGTGTTGCACTGCATCAAGACCAATTGCTTGTTGATCTTCAATATCGCATGGACAGCGCGCTGCACATCGCCAATATCCGAAGCGCCTGTGGCAACAAAGAACGGCTTGCCCTTGGATGCCATGCGTTCCAAGGCTTCGATCCAGTCAATCTCGCCGGAACCCGCCTTGTACACTTCCACATATTGGTCAAGGAAATCAATCGCTTCAAAATCATAAGGGGAGGAAAAATAGTCAATGCCGACTTCATTGCATTCCTCCACCAGCGTCATGGACCATTCAAACGGAATGGACGCGCCTTGATACACCTCAAACACGGATTTTTTCCAGGCTGCCTGATGCGAGACCTGCCCGCCGCTCATGGCTTTGAAGCCATAATCCGAGACGATCTTCGGTGCATCGAAGTTTTGGAATTTTGCCGCATCCGCGCCCGCTTCCCTGGCAAGGCGGATCAACTTCTTCGCGCGTTCCATGTCGCCATCGTGATTGGCAGCGATATCCGCAATGAAATAGGTCGGGCGGTTCAAACCGATCGTACGCTTGCCAAATTTGATTTCCATTTTGTCCTCCGGGTAGTTGTGCCATGTCAGGGACCCTTCGCTATCGCTCAGGGTGACAAATCAAAATGATCTCCCAATCCTCCCCAAATGCGTGTTCTGGAAGGAGTCTTCATGTTTCAAGCCGTAGCCGAGGACACGGTCAAAGCTGGAGTGGGCGAGCAGGAGCGTCCCTGCAAACATGAGCCAGGGAGGGAAATGCAGGTAGCCCAAGACATACAGCGTAACCGCAAGCCCTTTGTGGTGGATCAGGTTATAGGTCCAGGCGCCGAGGCGGGGATTTGCCAGATAGCCGAGCATGCTCAGGTCTGGGGCAAAGAAGAGCAAGGCGAACAATCCCCAAGAGTAATCCAATCCTGAAAAAAGGAGCAGGGAAAGGCAGAAGAGCAGGAATTCCTCGAGTTTGAGTAAATTTTTCATGGTTCCTATGTGGACAACTTTATAAAAACTGTGGATAACTATGGGTAATATGGCAATTTTTGCGAGGAACTGGTGGGTTTTCAGTGGAAAAAAGCCGATTTCCAGCGGGTTGGGTGTGGATAAATCAGCTCACCGAACTGGCAACTGCGCTATCGTTATTGATAACTGCGGATTTTCTGTGGATAACCCTGCTGGTGTTGTGTGTAAAACTCGTTCAAACCTGTGGAAAATTCCGGGAAAGATTCACCCAAATCTGTGGATAACTTGTGGGCGGAAAGCCATAAATTGTTGGAACGGCGCGCCAGCAAGCCTGAAAAACTAACGGACTTGGGCGTAATGTCGCTCTCGCGCAGGCTGAACTTTCGGGCGATCTCCACGCCAAACTGATATTTGCTCATGGCCTGCGTACCGACAACATGATAGAGCCCGTTCAAGCCGCGCTGCAGCATTTTTACAAGGGCGCGGGCTGTATCGTTCACCAGCATCGGGCAAAAGACAACATCGGTAAAACCGCTCATGCTTTTATTGTTGGCCAGATTGTTCAGGAAAAATTCCGCGAGGCTTCGTTTGCCGCTCAAACTCCATCCATAAAAATTAACGCGTGCCACAATGGCACTCGGGTTTTCCGTCAGCGCCGCCCACTCCCCTTCCAATTTGGTTTTGGCGTACACGCTCAGCGGATTGGGATTGTCCTCTTCGGTGTAAAAACCATCCTTCTCGCCGTCGAAGACGGCATCGGTGGAGAAGTGGACGAAGGGAATATCACGCGTGCGGCATGCGCGTGCAAGCCGGCGGGGCAGGTCCGTGTTGAGGCGTTTGGCAAGGTCGGGGTTGTCATCGCAGGTTTCGAGGTCCGCAAGAGCCGCGCAGTTGATCACCCAGTCAGGTTTGGCAGAGTCAAGGACAAAGTCCACAGCATCCGCGTCGAGCAGGTCCTTTTTTACGAGCTTAAATGGCGCGCGGAGCAGTTTGCCGCGGTCCACGCCAATGATATCATGCGCGCCCATCGTCTCCTGTGCGAAGTTGAGGCCGAGCAAACCGCTAATGCCTGTGATCAATAGTTTCATGTGTCAGGTTCCAGGTGTCAGGTTCCAGGCGTCAGGCAACAGGTTTTCACCTGGCACGTGACACTCGATACCTGACACTTTCCTTATCCCTCAAGTTTACCCTGTGCGAACAAATCTTCAAATGGTGCGACGTACTTTTTGATGCCTTTCACATCCAGCCATTCGGTGTTGTTATCGCTCGAATAATAAAAGCCCTCGGCAAGGGGTTTGCCCCTGTCCTTCCATGAATAACCGAACCATGTGGCTTCCGCGGGCTGTACCACGAACATCGTATCGAGTTCGATGGTATGACGCGCTTCATCTTCAGAGATGAGCATCTCATGCAGTTTTTCGCCCGGGCGAATCCCGATGATGTCCAGCTCCGCATCGGGGGCAATGGCCTTCGCGAGATCGGTCACCTTTGTGCTGGGGATCTTGGGGATGAAGACCTCGCCGCCCTCCATCTGTTCGATGCAATGGATGACGAAACGCACGCCCTGTTCCAGCGAAAGCCAGAAGCGCGTCATGCGGTCATCGGTAATGGTGATTTTTCCATTGCCGCGTTGATTGAGGAAGAGAGGCACCACCGAACCGCGACTCCCGACGACATTCCCGTATCGGACGCACGAGAAGCGGGTGGCCGAGCCCCCGGCATAGGCATTACTCTGGATCGTCAACTTCTCCGCCGCCAGTTTTGTGGCCCCATATAAATTCGCCGGGCTGACAGCTTTATCCGTACTGACGGTGAGCACCTTCTTTACACCTGCATCCAGCGCGGCTTCGACGACGTTCGCCGTACCCATGATGTTGGTCTTGATGGCTTCCATCGGGTTGTATTCGCAGGCGGGAACCTGCTTCAACGCCGCCGCATGGACAACAATATCCACCCCGTGCATCGCGCGGACGAGACGCTCACGGTCACGCACGTCACCGATAAAATAACGAAGCGAGGGATGGTTATAGCCGCCCACCCGCATTTCATGCTGTTTCAACTCGTCGCGGCTGAAGATAATGACCTTCTTCGGCTGATGCTCCTCCAGCAGAATTTTCGTGAATTTCTTGCCAAACGAGCCGGTCCCGCCCGTGATAAGCACAACCTGTTTTTTCCAATCCATATTTTCTCCTATTTCAAGGCTTTGAACAAACCTGAATCTTTTTCAATGAATATTTCGCCGTACTTTTCGATGGATTCCTTCAACTCCCGTTCAATGAGTTGAAATTGATCTTCCTGCAAATCGGAAGCGGACGCCATCGAGCGGATATACGCCATCATCATGGAAACGTCCAGGACTCGCAGGCTGTCAGGATAGCGGTTCAATTCTACACGCAGAAAGTGCTCCTGTAATTGTTCCTTTCCGTTTTCAAGTGTAAATGACAAGGCGACCATTCCCTGCCTGCTGCCGCCCGCCCGTTCGATCCAATTCCACATTTCCCGCATATGGCCTGCACCAACGGTGGTTGCAAATAAAACACCGTCATCCTTCAAAATACGTTTGATCTCGATTAATGCCTGCTTTCGATCCGGCACATGATACAGCATGTGATTGGCAAGCACGGCATCGAAGATCTTGTCCGCATGGGGAATGGATTGTGCGTCCACCTTTTCGAATTTGAAACTGCGTCCTGTTGGCAGTAGATTACGCCACGCCGAATCCAGCATGCCGTCGGACTGATCGGTCAATGTGATGTTCCAACCGTCAGGGGTTCGACCCGCACACGATTTCCAAAGTTCAGCAGAACCGCAGCCCAGTTCCAATACCTTTGCATCTTCAGGCAGCGAGGCAAATGCATCGAACATCCAGTTGAACCAGCCATACGGGTTCGTGCTGAAGTGTTTATGGATTGCGATCCGCGCATCGAGATTGGATGAATCCTTATAATGGCTTGCTGGGATGTATTGAGGGCCGGTATATTTTGGCATGTCAATTCGAATTGCGGCAATAATTCACAAAGATCACTTCCCGAACTTTGTCATTCAACGGTTCCTGAATGGCGTGGAACATATCACACGCCTGCCGTCGCAGCGACCTGTCTCCGATCACGCGTTTGGCGAGTTGTTCCAGCCGCTCCGCATGGCCGGTGATCGCGTACGCTTTCAGGAACGGCAGCCACTCCACACGGTCCTCGGGACTGAGCTCCAGGCGAATGGCTTCCTGACCGAGAGCTGCCGCCTGCTCCCAATTTGCCAACTGGGAAGCCAGCTCCGCCTTCTGGAAGTAATAACACCAGCCATGCTCCGGCTCCTCCCCATAGACGTATTCAGGCGGAAGGGCAAACTCCGCATCTGTGATCACATTTTCGATCTTCGACGAGGAAGCAACAAGGGCTACGTTCACCGGGTCATGTGCAGATATTAAAGGCTGGCTTCCATCAATGACATGCACGCACGACGTTAAGGTCGGCTGGCTGATCACAAGTAAATTCCCATAGTCGAAGTCAACGGTATGACTGCGGTACCGCGTCTGATCGTAACGTGTGCCCTCCAAAATATCCTGCAAATGCTCGCCACTTAAGGTTAATCCTGCAATCGGATAAGGAACGGGTGTTTGTCCCGTGGGCTCAGGAAAATAGATGACGTTCGCCGCTTCCATCAACCCGTAGCCGCCCCCCATGCCCGGCAATGGATAATGAACAACCAGGGTCGTGCCCGCACGAAGTGCAGGCGCACGCCAGCTTACCTGCCACCAGAATTTCTGGAGCGCGGTTTCCTCCGCCACGGCATGCATGCCAATCCCATAATGTGCCAATGCCGCCAACCCAACCACGACATAAATCGCCGCATTCCGCACGCGCTGAAGCGACAAGGAATCAAGAAACGCGATCATGAAAACCGCAGCCGCAAGTGAGGCCGGCAGACCGTAATGGGAAAAGCCCGTGATGTTGACGTATCGATTCGCCAGGATGACCGGCAGGACGCCGAAGACCATCCCCACCCCGCCAAGCAAAAGCGCCTCCCGCCTGACCTTGTCTTGAGTAGCGTCCCGATCACTCCCCTGCACTGACGGCTTCATTCTCATCTCCGCAAAGACAACGAGAAGAATGACCACCCCTGCAATCAACAATCCAACCGCTGTATCGCGGAGGCGTAGTCCCTGCATAAAGGCGGGAAATTGGTTTATCCAGGCCAGAACACCGAGGTTCAACAGGCTGTTATAAAGTTGGAAAAACCAGTCCATCGACGTTGCAACCGGGTTGCCGATGAAGACACTCAATTGTCCGCCGACGTCCGTCGCCTTGCGCTCATTCGTAAAAAAGAACATGCGCCAGATTATGAAACCAAGCGGAATAATCAATGTCCAGGACCAGGCTTTAAGCGTGGTGACAAATCTTTTTCCATAATCAATTTGCGCGCCCCGATTGACAAACAGATACACACACAGGAAGCGGAAGGCTTCCATGCCGATGGCATAATCCACCAGGGCGATATAAGCCCAGCCGGTGAGGATGGCACCAGGAAGATAGGCAATTTTTGCGGGTCTATTTTTGGATTCGATTGCCTTCAATGTGAAAGCGATCGAAAATACCTGCAACGCCAAACTGGCAATCATGGGCTGGTACTCGATGGCACTAAACCACCAGAAATAACCGGGATAAATGGCAAACAGCAGGGCGGCAAAAAAAGAAAATTTCCCGTCTTTGGGCCAGAGCATGTTGAATATCCACAACGCGCCGACGGCGCTTAACCCGCGCCAAAGAAAGGCGCCAATGTGATAGGCCAGCGGGTTTGGTCCGAACAGCAGGAAATACAGTTCGAAGAAATAACCGCGTGCAGGGCGGTCAATGCGGAACATCTCATGAAAGACCTTCGCCCCTCCGATCATCCCGTCGTAAATGTAATACCAATCATCCCGGTAATAGGTCAAATCCCCGATGCGCGGCAGGTACACCACGGCGGAAACAAGAAGAAGGAATAAAACTTCAGGGAATGGTTTTCTCTTCCAAAACATTTTATTTCCTAACCACAATCAACGGATACTGCCCATTCTCCGCAAAGAACCCTGGGAAAGCGTCTTCGAGCCAGAAAACAAACTTCAAGAACATTCGTCCACCAAGGGGACGCACGAACCAGCGTAAAAAGCGTGTGCTTAAACTGCGCCAGGGTTTGATTTCAATTGTGATCTGCGACCCGATTTCATGCCTGAGCCATTCAGGTGTCATCTTCTCGACAAATGTTCCGGCGGGAATTTCCTCATTCGACCATTCCTTTTTCCTCTTTTCAGCACGTCCCGACAACTTGCGCATGATCCCGATCAATGGCTCTGCCATGCGACTGAGAAATGGGTCATTCCATCCGTTGACAATGGCAGCCGTCCGCCCGGGGGCCAGCACGCGGTGTATCTCCGCATATGCGCGCAAATGTTCGGGTAGGGCAAGGTGATGGATGGCGTGCATCGAAACCGCGCCATCGAACGTGTCTTTCTTAAACGGCAGGTTGGCGAGGTCACCGACAACGTACATGCCGTGGCCACCAATTCGCGTTCGGGCCTCGCGCAGCGCCTGGATGGAAATGTCAAGACAAACACGCTTCTCATAGCCTTGCGAATAGGTTTTGTACTCTTCGTACTGCACAGGACCCGAACCCGCGTCTAACATATATCGACCTGTGGGAATGAGTCCGTTCAGCACGCGCAATCGTGTCCTGTGGATGTATTCGCGCGAGACGGGGCGCAGGTCTTCAAAGCGGGCATTTTGATAATGCCCGTCATTCTCCTGCATCCAGCCAACCTCGTCATAAAACTCGCGGACTTTTTGTTTGGTGTCGTTGGTCATTTCTTTTATTCCATAGGGGCGCAGCGTCGCTGCGCCCCTACCTAAATATTATTTCCACGTAAACGGTTCGCCGACCAGAAACCCGAACGTATCCTTGAACTGCTCCATGCCTTCGTCGCTCAAGACTTTATCCAGTGTCCAAATTTCAAGGTCATCCCAGAAGTTCATCAAACGCCAGGGGAAGGGACGCGGATATTCAAAGAAGAAACGATAGGCATAATTCCAGGCAAACTCGATCTGGCTTTCGTTCAGTTGATGAGCGTGAATATCGTCCAGGACGTTTTCTAGTGCCGCATAGTATTCGTCCCATGTGTTCGGATCGAGCGTTATGCCGCGCCTGCGATAGTGGGTTTGTCCACAGGAAATGACGGGGCGTCCGTTCATCGCGGTTTCGAGGCCGACGGTGGTGGTGTAGGCCAGCCCGACATCGGCGATCTCGATCAAATCATAGGTGTTGACCTTGTCCAGCGCGCCGATGATATGGATATGGCTGGGGACCTCAGGCAGTGCCGCGCGGACAACCGTCCCCATGGACTTTGCCTGTGGCACAAGTTTCTCGCCAGGATGCACGCGGATGACCAACTGCATGTCGGTTCGTTTGGCGAAATACTGCACGGTCTTCGTGATCCATTCGGTCATGGATGAAGCAAAGATATCGCGTCCAAGCGTAAGACTGTCGCCGAGCACATTCGCGGCGAGCATGACCACAGGACGGTTGTCCAAACCAAGCATGGTGCGGGTTGTATCGGCGCCCTGTGATGAAACATACTGCCACAACCGCCTGGACTTGCCCCATACGCGCGCGCCGCGGCGGGCGTTTTCCAAGTCTGCAACACGCTCGAACATTTCATCGGTCATCGGCAATGAACAGCGCGCTTCGACAAGATAATCCGTCTCCTGCCGCATAATGGACGAGTTCTGCGCGATCCAGATCTGTTCGCGCTGGTCGTTGAACTCATAGGTGACTGCGTCGATGCCGAGATGACGAGCCACGCGGAAGACAATTCCCATTTCAAGGATCAAGCCGTTGGGAATCAAAACCACATCGGGTTTATTCGTCCGCATCCATTCGAGCATGGTTTTGGCGGCGAAGGTATTGCGTTGAATCCGCAGATCGTATAACGCGCGGTCGGATGGGGCGTTCATGTCCACTTCTTCGCGCATCAGCGTGTATTGCGAGTCCCACACAGAGACCTCTTCGATGTCAGCGTGGAGAGAGGCGGGGAGGTCGAAGGTTGAAGGTCGAAGGTCGAGCATGGAAGCGTGTTTGACCAATGGTGATAACGAAGCCAGCGCATCCTTCGTGTGAAGAATCCGCTGCCGCTGGGTGAACTTATCCTTGACCGTGTGCCATTCAGAGTAGGGCAGAGTCAACAACGTGACATCATGTCCCAGTCCGGCAAGCGCCAATCCAAGGTATGCGGATTGTTCGATCCAGTAATGAAGCGTGGCGAAGAACAGGACCTTCCTGCCGTGCGGTGCGTTCCCCGCAAACGGCTTGACCGCTTCCACCGCCGCAGGCAGTGACGTTTGCAAACGCGAAAGATTATAGTGATCCCTGCGCGCGCGATGCTTCTGTCGAAGCATCCAGTCGATTTCGGCAGTAAAAGGCAGGGCGCCAAAGATGTTTTTTAAAGTTGAATTCATCGCACTACTCCAACTTCTCAATCTTCCAATTCAAACGCGGGCGGATGGGACCGACGCGCGGCTCGCCCCACTGCGTGCCGGGCGCGCCCGAAATATCCACGTTGAATGCCAGCGCGTTCTCGTCCATGAAGTAGCGGCGAACGCCGAACGAACTCGCATTCACGCCAACCATATAACGACCTTCATTGAAAATATCTGCCGGGATTTCCGCGCGGCTGATGTAATGACCCGCGGTGCGCGTATCGAATTTTTCGTAAAGAGCAGGAGTATCGGTATCAAACGAGGCAAAAATATATTCGCCGCGCATCGTGCTGACATACAGCCCGACGCGCAAGCCCGTGATGGATGAATCGAGTTGGTATTCGAATTCCAGCTTGACGGGTTCCGTCGAGCGGACGGTATCCACGACCTTCCCGCCTCCTTCCCTGACCTTCAAACTGATCGGTGTAAAAGGCGCACTCGCCGCCGGGACTTCGTCCACAGTCCATGCCCGCTCGCCCGCCTGCGATTGTCCCGACGAAAGATAGAAGTCAACCGCCTCCTGCGAAGGAGCCCGCTTGATGAGCTGGCCTTTATTCAATACAATGGCTTCCTCGGTAAGACGAAGGATCGCAGACATGTTGTGACTGACGAATAAGATCGTGCGTCCCTGCTGCGCCACGTCCCCCATCTTGCCCAGGCATTTCCTCTGAAATTCGGCATCGCCCACGGCAAGCACCTCATCTACAACGAGGATTTCAGGCTCGAGATGCGCAGCGACGGCAAACGCGAGGCGCAGGTACATACCCGATGAATAGCGCTTGACAGGTGTGTCAATGAATTGAGTCACTTCGGAGAAATCCACGATCTCGTCGAATTTGGAATCAATTTCGGCCCGTTTCATGCCAAGGATGGCACCGTTCATGTAGATATTTTCGCGTCCTGTCAGTTCGGGGTGAAAGCCGGTGCCCACTTCGAGCAGGGAGCCTACACGTCCGCGCACACTGACAGTGCCCGTGGTCGGTTCGGTGACGCGGGAGAGAATCTTGAGCAGGGTACTTTTGCCCGCACCGTTGCGCCCGACGATGCCGAGCACTTTGCCTTCTTCCAAATCAAAGGAGACATCCTTCAACGCCCAGACGTAATTCTGGTTCATGCGCCGGTCGGATTTTCCGATCACCGCCTTCGCCAGACGAATCGGCGCGGAGACCGTGTCCACGATCACGTCGCGCAGCATGTTATAGCGGAACTTCGTCTCCGCCGCGCCGATCTTGTATTGCTTGCCGATGTTTTTTACGCTGATAGCAATTGTCATTAAATCGTGTCCGCAAAGGTCTTTTCCATGCTTCTAAAATAGAAGAGGCCTGAGACGAAGATCAAAATTGAGATGCCCGTTGAAACCCAAAGCGTGATGTCGGGTCCATTGCCTGCACCCAGCAGCGCCCAGCGGAATCCGTTGACCACGCCCGCCATCGGGTTGAGCGAGTACAGGATCTGCCACTGCTCGGAAATCACAGAGGCGGAATATGCCACGGGTGTGGCAAACAGCCAAAACTGAGTCAGAAACGGAAGCGCCTGGTTCACGTCACGATATTGGACGTTGATCGCCGAAAGCCAGAGCGCCACACCGAGCGCAGTCACGATGGCAAGCAGGAGGAAGAGCGGAAGCGTCCAGATCAAATTCCAGGCGGGCGTGACTTGATAATAGAACATCAAGCCGATGAGGATGACGAAGGCGATCGCAAAATCCACCATACCCGCGAAGACCGATGACATGGGCAGGATCAGGCGCGGGAAATAGATCTTGGTCACCATGTTGTTGTGCGCCACGAGCGAGCGGCTGCCCTGGTTGAGCGCAACCACGAACAAGCCCCAGGGAAGCAATGCGGTGAATGAAAAGACGGGATAGGGAATGCCTTCGGTGGGGAGTTTTGCGACGCGGTCAAAAAGGAAGGTAAAGACCAGCATGGTCATCACGGGCTGGATGACCGCCCATGCCATGCCGAGCAATGTCTGTTTGTATTTCACCTTCACATCACGCCAGACCATGAAGAAGATCAGTTCACGGTAGATCCAAAGGTCATATAGGTTAAGAGCGGCGAGCCCTTTGGTTGGTTTGATGTAAATGGTGGCCGGTTCGTGTTTGGTGAGTTCGGTCATTATCTAATCTTGTCTCGATTGGCTTTGAACCATTCAATTGTGCGTTTCATGCCTTCCTCGAACGAGACCTGCGCACTCCAGCCAAAGAGTTCCCTTGCGCGGGAGACGTCCAGTCCGCGGCGGGGTTGACCATTGGGCTTGTCCGTCTGCCAGGCTAATGTACCCTGGAAGCCTGTCATCTTCACGATCATCTCACTCAAATCCTTGATGGAGATCTCATAGCCGGAGCCCAGGTTGACAGGCAGGTCGCCGTTGTATTTTTCGGCGGCAGTCAGGATGCCATCGGCAGCATCTTCCACATACAGGAATTCGCGTGTCGGGGATCCATCCCCCCAGACCTGCAATTCCTTGTCGCCGCGTTCACCGGCTTCCACAGCCTTGCGAATGAGAGCAGGGATAACATGCGACGTCTCCAAATTGAAGTTGTCACGCGGGCCGTACAAATTCACAGGCAAAAGGAAGATGGCATTGAAGCCATATTGCGCGCGGTAGGCCTGCGCCTGCACAAGCATCATTTTCTTGGCAAGACCATAGGGAGCATTGGTCTCTTCGGGGTATCCGATCCACAGATCATCTTCCTTGAAAGGGACGGGGGTGAATTTGGGATAGGCGCATACGGTGCCAATGGCCACGAATTTCCCGATGCCGTTCTGATACCCCTGATGGATCATCTCAACACCCATCATCAAATTGTCATAAAAGAAATCGGCGGGATGTTCGCGGTTGGCGCCGATGCCGCCCACGTTGGCAGCGAGATGGATGACGACCACATCCTTCGGGTCGACACCGTCGAGCGCATCCGCATACAGACGCTTGATGTCGTTTGGGTCGACGAGGTTGTAATTCTCGATGCGCGGAATAAAGATATCCGTCGCGCCGCGCAACTTTAATTTCTCGATGACAAATGAGCCAAGAAAGCCTGCACCGCCTGTGACGATCACACGTTTGTTCTTCCAAAAATTATCTGCCATGTTTATCTCCTTGTATTACTGCACGATAAATTGCGCGTTTCTATATCGATCATCCGTCGGGTTGCGGATCAACCCGGACTTCAACGCAAACAACACTTCGCGCACACCGTCATCCACATCCAGAGTGGTGTCAAAGCCCAGCACCTGTTTGATCTTTTCGAATGAAACGGTAATATCGCGCATATCGCCCCCAAAGGTCAGGTCCTTGTATTCAACCGTGGTCTCCGGCATGCGTTTGAGCACCAAACCCACAATATCATCCTTTGAATAATTACCATTCTCGGTTCCCAAGTTGAAGACCTGCCCGCGAATTTTTTCCCGCCCGGCTTCCAGGCCCATGATCACACCGCGCACCACATCACGGATGTGGACGAAGGAACGTGAATAACCACGCTGATAGATGATCAACTCGCGTTTGGTGAAGGCCTCCAACACAAACTGATTGACGATCAGGTCAAAACGTGTGCGCGGGGAAATTCCGTATAAGGTTGCAAAGCGGAACAGCAAAGGAGCGCATACGGCATGCCCTTGCGAGAGCAGGTATTCTTCACTGGCGATCTTTGTTTCGGCATATAACGATTGCGGATTCAAGGGGGACTCTTCCGTGACGGGCTTTCCGTCTTCAGATAAGCCATAGTTGCTGTATGTGGACGCAAACACGAACCGCTCCACGCCCAAATCTGCCGCCTGCTCGAAGACCAGTTTGGTCGCCTCGACATTGTACTTCCACGCCACCTGCCTCCCGACCGCCTGGCAGGCTGGGAAACCGACGATCGCCGCCAAATGGACAATTCCATCCGGTTTCTGCCAGTCGCGTTTGACCGCGTCCCGCACGGCGCGAGGTTCGGTCACATCGGTCTTGATGAAATGGAAGTTTGGATGATTCAGGAACGGGACAATGCTCTCGCCGCCGAAGAGCAAACTGTCCAGGATGGTGACCCTGTAATTGGCGCGGAGCAGTTCCGAGGTCAGAATCGAGCCGATATAGCCTGCGCCGCCTGTGATCAAAACATGTCGTTCGGTCATTCCAGGCCTTCCAATCTGATCTTGTATCCGTCCAAGACAAGGGCGGGGGCAGATTTATCGTTCACCACCGCGATGCCCTGTTCCATGCAGGTGAGCTTGCAAATATCCGCCACATCGCCGGAACCGAGGATGCGCACCCGGTCAAAACCAGCGTGGCGGATTTTTACGACATGCTCCTTCACGCGCTGACGGGTGCGGCGATAGACTGAGAATGAACGCTCGACATAATCCACGGCAAGGCGGGCGCGCAGGGCAATGCCTTCCGGCGTGATGATGTAGCGCAGTTTCTTGCGCTCGGCACGCGAGACCTTGACTGCACCCTTGGCGATCAGCCGTTTTAAATGCCAATTGACCGTTCCAACCGCCACCCCCAATTGCGTGGCAAGCGTGGACTGGTTCACATCAGGATCGCTCTCGATCTGTTCGAGCAGGGAAAGTTCGCGGAGTTCGTCGTTTGTTGATTCCATGGTCAAAATTCAATCCAAAATTCAGTGACTGAATTATAACTAGGAATAGTGGGATGTCAATCAGCTGTTTTCTGTGAAAAGCCGCCTGCCGCCAAAACTCAGGGCAGACTTGTCCTCAACTGATAAATATCCGCTCCGTTTACATTTCCCACCCTAACATAATTCTCGTCGATAAAATCCAGGGTCGCATTTAAGTTGGCGGCAAGAACGACATCCTTCCATTTTATCTTCTGTTCCTTGCGGACGTTTGGATCAAGGTCGGGAATGCGCTCCCGATCTGCGGGCTCAATCAAATTTACGATCAATGTTGGCGGTTCCGAACTGAGTTGGGAATAAAACTGCCCCGCCCAGGCATTCGTTAATGGGGTATCTACATGCACCAACGGATACGGCAAAAAGTATGCCGGGGATTCCCGCCCGGATACAAAATTAACGATGGGTCTAAATCCCCACATGAAGACCTGATCCTGCCCGGTCGTATTCTCGCGAAGATAGGATGCCACGGGATCCACATACTCGGTCTGCCCAGCCGGGGCAGATGCCAACACAGCCCCATAGCCTTTCCAGGTTTCCAGTTTGCCGAATATGCTGAGTAGAATAAAAACAATCAACACAAGGGAGCTGTTCTTTTCCAGGCGAGGCAGAAACCTGCCCGGCAACAAAAAAATTACATAAGCGCATAACACCCCAAAATAAGGGGCCCATCCAATGAAATAATGCAGGTAATTCCGCCCCGAAAGGGTGCTTAAGATCAACTCGATCGGCAAGCCCAACAGTAAAACCAACAGCAATGCTGAAAAGTCAGTTCCCCGCACAAGACCCTTGATCACAATGAACAAGGACAGCACGTACCCCATCAACGTGACGGCCGAAAAAATAACGCCCATGGCTACAGACGCATCTTTTATCCCATCCAGAATCTGTGCAATACCCGTATCGGAACTGTATTGCAGGTTGAACACAATCACGACATTGATCATTTCCTGCAATGCGCCTTTAAACGCAAAATAAACCACAACAGGAACAAGCACTGCTGCGGCGCCGAGCGCGATCAGCACCAGCCGCCTGGCCAGCAGTCTCCAATCCCTTGATAAAAATGCCAGCGCAATGAATCCGCCCGCCACGGCAGCCTGCATGCTTATATTATTCGGGCGCAGAAGGATGTTTAGCCCAAGGGAAAGGCCAATCAAAAGATCGAACGTTTTTATTTTCGGTTGTTGCGCGCCTTTACCAAATGCCCACAATGCCAGACAACTGAACAGGATGGAATATTCCTCCGAATAATTCCCGCCCTGCAAAACGTTACCGGCGGCTGAAACCAGTACGAAAACCCCAATCAGGGCTGGAATGTTCCCCATACCAGCACGGATCAATAAGTAACAAAGCCACGCAGCGCCAAAAAGGAATAGGAATTCCATAAGCCATATCCCCCAGCGGGAACCATCCCCCAGCAAAAGACCCAGTGCATTAATATAAAAGACGAGCGGGCCTTTATTCTCCCATACATCCAGGTAGGGAATTTTACCTTTCAGGATCAATGAACCGATATACATGAAAATCCCTGCGTCCCTCCCCGGGTAGGAAAACAGCGGATTCAATAATATTCCAGATACCAGCAGGCCGATCCATAAAATCTTGAGCACCATATTCGAATAACGGGAATTGATGGATGAAATAAGTTGTTTGAACATGAACCACCTCAAATTCCGGACTTAATTCCTTGGGAATTATAACCTTCCCATGAAAATCGCAAGGATGTTTTGTGATATTTTCAGGTAAAATAGCCCCGCCATGAAAACAAACCCATCATTCGATGAAACAGGCAGGGCATACCAGCAAACCCGCATCGTCCACTGGGATCAGGTCGCTAAAAAGCGGGATGGCTGGCGTGGCATGGGATATTGGTATCATCGGCGCCTGACGGAAATTTACAAATTTCTTGTCAGCCCAAACCAGCGCGTGCTCGAAATCGGCTGCGGCACGGGAGGTTTAATCTCGCAATTAAACCCATCCCATGGCGTCGGAGTGGATTTCTCCGCCGAGATGATCACTCGCGCCAGACAACGCCACCCCGAAATCGAGTATCACCAACTCGACGCGCACGACCTGACCGGCCTCGAAGGCACTTTCGATGTAATTATTTTTTCCGACACCGTCAACGATTTGTGGGATGTCCAGTGCGCGCTGGAACAGGTGCAAAAATTCTGCGCGCCGCACACGCGGCTGATCCTCAACTTTTACAGCCACCTCTGGCAGCTGCCGCTCACCCTCGCGCAAGGCCTCAACCTCGCCGCGCCCATGCTCAGTCAAAACTGGCTCACCCCCGAGGATGTGGATAACCTGCTGCGGCTCGCGGGGTTCGAAAGCATCCGCACCACGCGCGAAATTCTATGGCCCCTGCCGCTCGGTGGATTTGCAGACCGCTATCTGGTGCGGCTCTGGCCCTTCCGCAATTTCGCATTATCCAATTTTGTGATCGCCCGTCCCATGCCACAGCCTGTAAAAGAAGCCAGCGTCTCTGTCGTCGTTGCCGCGCGCAACGAAGCGGGAAACATCAAATCCATTTTCGAACGCCTGCCAAGGATGGGCTCAAGAACCGAGTTGGTTTTCGTGGAAGGGCATTCACGCGATAACACGTACGGAGCCATCGAAAAGGAAATCACGCTTCATCCCGCGACCCCAAGCCTGCTCTTCCGCCAGCCCGGCATCGGCAAAGCTGACGCAGTACGTCTCGGTTTCGAGAAAGCCTCCGGAGATATTCTCATGATCCTGGATGCCGATCTCACCGTCCCGCCCGAGGACCTGCCCCGTTTCTACGAAGCCATTGCAACCGGCAAAGGTGAATTCATCAACGGCGTGCGCCTCGTCTACCCGATGGAAAAGGAGGCCATGCGCACGTTGAATTTCATCGGCAACAAATTGTTCAGCATGGCATTCTCATGGATGCTCGGCCAGCCCATCAAAGACACCCTCTGCGGCACAAAAGTAATGTGGAAAACAGACTACGAAGAGATAGCCGCCAGCCGCTCCTACTTTGGCGACTTTGACCCCTTTGGCGATTTCGACCTCATCTTCGGCGCGGCCAAACTCAACCGCAAGATCGTGGACCTTCCCATCCGCTACCGCGAGCGCACCTATGGCACCACCAACATCTCCCGCTGGAAGCACGGCATCCTGCTTCTTAGGATGGTTGCCTTCGCGGCAAGGCGGATAAAGTTCGTTTAAAATTGTGGATATTTAGTTCGGGGCGGCCTTCATCCTCAGCTATCGGCACATGGCGGCGTCAAAATATCTTGAAATGTAAAACCCCCGGTCATTTCCTTGCTGCACAAAGATAAACAATAATTCCCCGCCTTCGCCGTAAATCAATATGGCATCGGATGCATGTGGGAAAAAATCGGGGTGGTCGCGTGCTTGAAAAATCACCCTGTCGTTCTTCTGTCCGATGATTTCGAATACAAGCCTGTCTTCAGCGGCAACCTTGTAGCCGATCGCATCCGTAATCCTCTCTCCATCGCCGGCCATATAATAGCGGGGGTAAAGGGTTCTCCCCTGCACAAACCGTATCGCACCGTCGACAGCAAGATCCTGCAAACATGTTGAATGGAAGCCTGATTGTTCCAAGCCTGGCGACGTCAATAGTCCGGTCAACAACTCATTTTGAGGCAGAGGCGGGTATTTAACGGGAAAAATCCTCTCACTGGCGGGCGGTAAAACCCCGATCCCCCAAAATAGCAGGCCGGCAAAAAAATATTGCCTGAAATTATTTTTTGCGGGTGAAACCGGATGCACAAGCGATTTATTTTTCAACCAATCCGTGGTCAGTGAACAACCGCCTTCCAGGGTCGAGAGAAATCCGACAAAAACGGAATAAAGCCCAATCAGATAATAAAGATAAACAGACCAATCCATCGTCAGCATGAACCTCTGCCCCGAAAGCAGGGCTAATGAAGTCCATAAATTATAGGCAAGGTTCACCCCCAAGGGTAGAAGACCCATCCAGCCATTGCGATGCCAGGCGGTTGCGACTCCCAAACCAAAGAGAAAAGTATAAAAAACAAGAAGACTAATCTGGGAGGAACCAGGGTTGCCTTCCCATCTTTCCCAAAAGGCATAAGATGGAACCCAGAGATCCCCCAAACCTTGCAGTTCAGTTCTCAGCGGAAATAAAAGAATATTATTGACCCCATGATTAAGAAAGGAATTTGCAACTCCCCACAATGCGCCATAAGGATTGGACGAAATCGCATCCGATGAGATTTGGTTCAAGCGCTGGTTGTATGCAGTATTGGATTCTCCCGGCAGGGGCATTACATCCGGTTCAAATCCATTTATCCGGCTATACCGCAGCGCCAGGTTGATCATTTGCGACTCGGGGCTGTCGAAGATCAAACTGCCGGTTAAACGCCAGTTGCGCCATAGCCAGGGACTGACAACGATGGAAACAGCGACGATCATCAAGACGGCGCTTTTTACCAGCGGCCTGACGGTTTTCGGCTTTGTCAGCAAGGCAAACAGCATAAGCACAGGCAGTGCCACAACAACCTGGGTGCGGATCAACATGGCACAACCGAGGATTCCCCCCAAGACAAATCCCAACCAGGTTGAAAACCCTGATCGAATCCAGCGCATCCCCATGAACAAAAACAAGGCCAGCAACATTGCCGTGGGAATCTCCGCAAGATACACCTTTGAATAACTTAGATTTCCGGTAAACGGAGATACCAGGTTCGAGGTGTAATCACGGAGGATGGCAAGCAAGGCTATCGCAATCCCGATCGGCCGACCGAAGAATTCCCTGCCGAATAAATATAACAACACGGGGAAAAACGCAAAAAACAGGGTTTGTAAAAAAATAACCCCTTCGTAATCCTGGCCCATCAGCAAATGTGCAAAAACAAGAAAAACAATATAAAGCGGGCGTTGCGGGATCCGGTTTTCGCCGAAACCATTCCCTATCAAAATAGACTGTGCAAACTGGTCATACGTCTGAGCATCAAGGAATGGATATATTTCAAAATTCGGTCCATGTGGTTTAAGTGCGGATGCATTTGGAATTATTGGCTGGCTGAGCCAGAGTGCTGAAGAAAAAATCCAGATCACAGCGCATATCGATAACTCCAGGTATGGCAGTCCAATACGTTTCTTCCTCGTCTCAAGAAAGGCTGTTCCCGCCAAAGCCATACAAGCAATGGCGATCTGCCATTCAAGTAATGGAACAGCAGGCAATCCACGAGACCAGTCCCCCTTATAGGACGGAACGATCCCCAAACCGGTGGAGGCGATAAAGGCGGCAGACACGGCCAAAACAACAAGGATGATGCCGATTTTTGCCAAAAATTCCCGTGGCATTTTGGGGCGTTCTTCTTTTTTGAGAAATTCGGCAAGGAAAACCAGTACAACGAGTTCGAACGAGACATACGTCATTAAGTTCAACAGGGGCAAAATAATCCGTAAATAATTATCGTACATGGAGGGCGGAAACGCGGCAAACAAACCGTATAAAACCCGGATGCAAATCCCCGCAAAAAAAGTAACCAAGGCTGATATAAAAACATAATTTCTCGTCTTCGATCTGGTGAACACATTATTCCATGCCGGCCATGGCGGGAAATTCCCAGATGCCGCGACAATCAGAGCGATGTTTACAAACACCCAAAAGGCCAACAACAAGCCAATCGACACACGCAAAGCCGAAAGCTGAAAAAAGGCTGCAGCCCCCCCCGACAAAGACAAATACTGTCTGAGTTCGACAACGCCATGCACCGCCCACAAGGCAAACAGGGCAATCCATTTATGCGTTCCGGATACCCTTTTAAAATCAAGCATGAAAACACACCATTCGCACCAAGTTTTTCTCTCCACGCACTGCTATTTTAACTGCAAATCATGCCATGCATATCATCCGATGCCGGGAGAATATTATCAACCCACGAAAACACAGGATGGCACAACCATGCAGGTCCAACCAATACATTCGGAATTTTACATAAAGCCAGAACACCCAAGGCTCTTGATGATACGGACGTTCGGCGCATTGGGCTTTTTTTAATCGCATCAGGTAAAATAGCATAAACATCTCAATCAAGGATATTTCATGCATCCCACTCTTAAACTCCTTCCCGCTGAAACATATAAAGGTGTAAATCAATACGACCCCATCAAATTTTACTACTGGCCCGTCTTCGGGCGGATGTATCGCCGCCGGGTGGAACTGGCACTGGGCGAATGTACGGGCGGTGAGCGCGTGCTGGAGGTCGGATTCGGAACCGGGCTTGCATTCCCCAACCTGCACGAGTTGTACAAAGAAATCCATGGCATTGACCTGACCGCGGATATTGAAGCGGTTCAGTCTGTTTTCGAGCCGATGCACATCCCGCTTTTTCTCGAAAAAGGCGACGTAATCAACATGCCGTACCCGGACAACAAATTCGACACGGTGTTGTTGATCAGCATTCTGGAGCATCTTAAACCACTGGAGTTGGAGCAGGCCTTCACAGAGGTGAGGCGTGTACTTAAACCAGGCGGCCAGATGGTGTATGGAACTCCGGTTGAAAAGCCGTTCATGGTCTTTATGTTCCGCATGCTGGGACATGACATCCGTGATGAGCATTTCTCCACGGAAAAAGAGATTGCGGCTGCCGCATATAAAATGTTCTCAAAAGGTCAAGTTATCGAAATGAAGAGCACGCCGCCCATTGCAGGGGCGGTATACACCGTTGGGAACTTCATCAAATAAAATGAGGGCGGTTAGCCTGTGCCGTTTCCCTGCCTATGGCATACGTTCGTAGATTTTTATATCCGGATTTACTGCTGAAACCCAGACCCCTGGCAGGAAGGCTGGCAGTTCATACGAAAATTCCCTGATAAGCCGGTAGCTCGTTACCTCCCCAGCCAGCAGCCGCTTGAAGAAATCACATTCCACTGGATTGGTCTCGCAGACTGTGTCAGTGTAGAAACGATCATAGGTGTAGCTGTCAATCACAAAGTAGTCAGTGCCGCGCTCCAGCAGGCCCTGCTCACCCTGGTTGTACTCATAGCGTCCACCGCGTGGCACTACATCCGTCGGATATTTCACAAAATAGATCGGATAATTATGCGCCCGCATAAAACGCCGCTTCTCAATAACCGGAGGATACAGCGTATATTCAATGCTCTTTCCGTACCCGCGGACAGCGGCAATATATTCACTGGCAGGGATGCGGGCATCATTCATGAAGAGCAATGCCGTGCTGGCCAGCCGCAGGAGGGCATGTGAAATCCCCACAAAAAGCAGGAGGCCGACGGCGTACGACATAACTTTCCAGTTCCAATCATTTGCCAGATCAAGAATCTCCCTGATAAACAAAGCGCCCAGGATGGCCAAAAACGGAACGAATGGAATGAAATAGCGCGGGATGTAATTGATGGAGACCATGAACGGCAGGTCGAAGATCAGAACTGTCAGAAGCAGGGCAAAGACCGCCTGCGCCTGTCCCCGGTCGAACTTTACCTTTACAAATCTCCATAAAACCAGCTTAACAACGAACCAAAGAAAAGCGATAATAAAAACCCAATAGACAAACGCGCCAACCGCGTTCTCGAACACCTGCCACTGGCCAAACAACCCGATCTGCGCACCGGAATTGAACCCATACTGCGGATAATTTCTCAAGAAAGGAATTACACTCGTAAAGTAGTAAACCGGTGCAAACAGTGCTTTTGGCGTACCAAGCCCATATCCCAAAAACGAGACTACCCCGCCTAAAACCAGCCTGCCAGCCATGGACAGCCAACTGGCACGTATCTCTGACCAGTGCATGACAAGATACACAATAACCGGTAAAAGGATGATGCTCCCGCCCGTATATTTGCTCGAAGCCGCCAATCCAACTGCAAAGAAGGAGGCATACCACCACCATGGCATCCTGCTGTATTGATATTTGACGACAAAAAACACGCATAGAATGGTGAAAAATTGCAAATAAAGGTCGTTGTGGGCAAAACGTGCATTTGCCGCCGCCACGCCGCCGGCAATATATAACAGTCCCGCCAAGGCGGACGTTCTTTTGTTCGCGCCCATCCTGCGCGCCAGATAATAGATCAGCACCCCGCTCAGCGCCCCCAGGAACGCTGAAAACGCGCGCGCGGCAACAATGAATGCAAAACTCGATTTCCCCAATAGATCATAGGTCACCAGGCCGATGGCATACATAACATACTTTGGCAGGGACGGGTAATTGAAATCGGGCTCGGTCTCGTCAAAGATCATATTCCCGTTGAGCGCCATATCCACGCGCCAGACCAGTTCATCCGGGTTCCACAGCGCAGGCGCGCCCCACTGCACACCCGGCAGTGAAACTCCAAGAAAGAGCAGGAAAAGGAAAAAGGGCAGAAGCGTCTCGTTCCGTATTGTCCATTGAGATGATTTCCGTTGCATAAACAGCGTTCCCTTTTTCTATTCTATAGAACAGGTCAATCCCTGCCACGGCAATTTCGCAACAATGGGGGATCGATCATTGACCTCAACAGCCAGTGCACGTATGCCGGCTCTTTCCCTGCAACCAATAATGAACACATCGGCGGCATTTGGGAAATAATCCGGAGGTGTCTCCCTTTGAATGAAAACCTGGGCATTTTCAGACCCAATATAAGTAAATTGTAATCGATCCAAATCGCCTACCAGCAAGGAAAAGGATTCGCCGCTTCCCCAATACTTGCCCTGCTCATAAAAGAGTGGATAAAGGGCGCGTCCATACAGAACAACGGCGGCTGGTTCTGTTTCCAGAAAGGATTCTACATGTGCTGCTGTTATCCAGGTGCCATTTTCCAACATAAGCCCGTCCGCCGCCTGTTCAGCGAGCCTCTGATCTGTATCCATTTCAGAATATCTCTGAGGAATAAGTATTTCCGTCAACGGCAGAGATATCCCCAAAAATATAAAAACCAACAAAGTTGACCGGCATTTTCCTAAAGCGGCAGACGGGTTATCAAAAGACCCGCCCCCGTCCTCCCTGTTATAGACAACCCCGGATACCCTGCTTGAGATCAATGCAATCACAAGAACAGTCAATGTCACCAGTCCAATGCAATAGTAAAGTTGTAGAATCCAGTCCACCGGCTGAACAAAACGCCATCCAGATATGCGGGCAAGGGACATGCTAAAGTTAAAGGTAAAGTGAATTAAAAGCGGCACGAGCCCCAACACGCCCAACCGTTTAACAGCGATGCCCACGCCGAAGGTAATCAACCCAAGTGTAATAAAGAAGATCAATCCTGAACCAGGTGTAAAACTGAGCAAAGGTTCATTCCAATACTGCATGCGCACAGTATAGGAACGCAGATCATATAATTTCAGCGACACGGGCATGGCAAGGACTGATGCAATTTCATTGCGGACAAAATAGCTTGTATAAACCCGTGCCAATTCCACCGGATGATCCAAAATATACTGAAACACCTGGCGCTTTATACGGCTCGAATGCTCATCAGGGGTCTCCCCCGGAAGAATATCCACCGTATCCGTCGGCTCAGTATACGCCCCGGCATACCAGCTGATGTAAAACTCGGAACTTTCTATTGCAAGTTTCCCATTAACTTCATGGTTTCTCCAAATCCATGGCGCTGCCATCACCAAAAAACCCAAAGCAAACACCGAGATTCGTCGAAGAGCCCGCTTTAACCGAAAACCTCCAGAAAAGGCCATGCCGATCAAGATGGCCGGAACTATGAATACCGACTGGTGACTGCGCACGAGCATTAACATCCCAAACGATGCGCCCGCAAAAACCCCGAGCCAATCAGAAGCGACTGGTCTTTTAAGCCATTTCACCAGAACAAAAATCAACAGGAGCATAAAAACCATTGTGGGCACGTCAGCCATCAACAGCTTTGAATGGGAAATCTCAATGACATTGGTCAGCGCAATGCCATTCCTTTCCCTTAAGATGATCAAAATCGCAATCAGAAGGCCCGCCGGCCGGCCTCCAAGCATGGACGCCAATAAATAGGCTATCGCCGGCATGACCGCCAGGAAACCAACCTGAAGAAAAATCACATTCTCATAGAGTTGTCCACCCACCATGCGGAAAAGTGTGAGCATAAAAACATACAATGGCCGCAGTATGATTTTATTGTTTTGATCGGCTCCTATGAGCATGTTCTGAGCGGATAGATCGTAAATGGCCGCGTCGGAATGGGGATAATATTCAAAATTTGGCGGGGTGGGGGTTGGCGTGAAGTAACTATCCTTCCGCATGGGCTCACCCCACCAAATAAAGGAAGCCGAAAGCCATAAGGCCAGGCAAACGATCACATCCAGGCGGATAAAAGATGCATGGTTGACTTGAAAACCTTTCACCCACTTCTCAAGCGGGTCGTTCCAAAAAATAAAGGATAATGAAAAAAGCCATGCTACAAACAATTGAGAAAATAGAATTGGCGCCCCTGGGTAATGCCATCCATATTTTTCCGGCACCAAACCGATACCTGACCTGGCAACCCATGCAGACAAAACCAGGAGTAACGTAAACACAGCGCTCGTGATCCCAAAAAGGCTTTTCCATTCCAAAAGGATGTGCCAATTCGGTTTTTTATTTCGCCACAGAAACTGTCCAAGCAGAGTTTGAATGCCAACGGCACTCCCCAGGAAAATAACCGGGCCAATGCGCTCAGCGAACGCAAAATAAGCGGCCTGATTCTCGAAGGGAAGAAGCAAGAGGATAATTCCCAATGAGATCAGAAACAAGGAAACCAGATGCATGATGAAATTCCCCCGGCGGCTATTAAGAACCCCTTCCATATGTTGGATGGATTGTTCCAGCCTTGCGGCTGAATTTTGAATCTGCAAAAAAAACAAAAAAACCAGGGCAAAAAAAGCGAGAAACACGCCAAGCAATAGAAGGCGCTGGGATGAATATCCAAGAAACACGGCATTCCTCGGATCAGCGGGGATCAATAAAAGGAATCCAAAGGCAACAGCACCTTCAAACAACCCCATCAGAATGTATAGTTTCAACAATGTTTTTTTTTGCCGCATCGCGAGTTCGTGCTTCCTTAAAGCCGTCCATGGGAAAAGATCGAAATAAGCGTCACAGAGTCGACCGCGATATCGCCCGTTAGATATTCGGGACGCACGGCTGAATGCGCGACCCGAAACCGCTCCACGTCGCGTTCCAAAACAACAAAATCCGTTTTGGGGAAATAGCGCCGAAAGACCTGTTGATAATCCTGCAAACGGAACCTGTTCAAATTACTGGTGGGATTAAGGAATTTTCGCCAGACCTGCTCTGAAAACTTAAGCATCTCGAACGGATATTCAAAATAATGATCGCGCAGATCGACAAAATGCAAATGCACACCTTCAGACGCGGTCAGCTTCGCAAGCGCCCGCGTAATCCCGTCCACATCATCCAAATGCTCGTAGACCGAGGTACTGAGGACAACATCCACTGCGGGGATCTGCTTTTGGATTTGTTCATCACGCACGTCCCCATGTAGAAGCGTGATGTATTCGCCTCGCGGCCGGACCTGTTCCTGCTCGAGTTTCAGAAACTGACCATACGCCGACAGCAGCTCCCGGTTCCGCTCGTGATCCAGCAGGACAAAATGATCGCATAAGACAACATGCGCCGCGCCGCGCTGTAGCAGTTCCACGCCCACCGCAAAACGCCCGCCATAACCGAAAACAAGCACACGCTTTCCGTCAATGGACACGCCCCTGCCAGCCAACGCCTGCATGTATCGCCCCACTGCCACAAATGGATCGGTGGATTCCAGCCCGGGTTTTATGACCCAGCGCCGCTTGAGCAGGAAACGCGCCAACCCTTCTGGCATGAAATGGCGAATGAGACGCAGAAAAAGATACCGAAAATTCACAGCCGCCTCTAAGGCAAATAGGGGGAACAATCGTCCGGCGCAGATTTGGGAATCAACAACTGCACTCCCGCTTCCTTGAGCGTTTGCGCCTCCTCATAATAGCACAACACTGGGATGGAAACCCACGAGACCCAGGCGTTGTTTTCCTCGCCGAACCTGTAGGTGCTGTCTTTTATGGGAGTTCGCAGCGGCTCGGTGACGATCAGCGAGAAACGCCCAGCCGCAAGGTCGCGGTATAAGCCCTCGAAATATCCCGCGTTGGAACTCAGGGCTTCGTTCATCAACACCTTCTTTTCGTATTCAGGGATCAGCGGCGCGTCGATATATCCGAACGTGAGCAGTTGGCGCTGGTCAATGAATAGAATATCGCCCTGCCCGCGCGCGGTATCCACAAAGAATTGGATCTCAGCCAGGGACTCATCCACCACATCATCGGCGGGGAGCATGTCCAGCAGCTTTTTGTCGGATATATCGCGGAGCACCATCAGTGTTTTCATCTGGTCGCCATACTCGAAGGAGCGCAGATGGCTCAAGGGAATGACCGCCGGGATTGCAAGCGATGCCGCAAGCGCAAACCGCACCCAGAGCGGCATCATGCCTTTCAGCAAAACATCCCTGCCGCCGTTGACCCATGCGATGAACACCGTGAACGCCGTTCCGACCAGGAACATGTCCATATTGTGCAGGTCGCCGCCGCCGCCGATTTTTGTGCTGACGATCAGGCCGACCACAAGAAAAGCAAGCAATGGACCAAGCATGGCGAGTTTCTGCCAGATGTTCAACTGCCATTTCCTTGAAACAGCGAGCCAGACCAAAACAATGAGTACGGGCAAAACGGCAACCGCCAATCCAAGCAGAATCCCCATGCCATAGGTGGAGTTGGGAAGCAGGCGATACCACAGCAAGGGCTGGTCGGCGATGGCGTTGGCGATCACTTCCGAGTTGACGCCGCTACCGGCAATCTGCTCGCTCACGTCGGTTATGCTTTCAACGGGACGCCTGAAAAGCGGCGCAATTTTTGGGAGCAGGTATCCGCCAAAGACGCCGGAAAAACCCAAAGCGAGCGAACGGCTCCAGGCAGACCGATCAAGTTTCCCCGAAGATAATGAAGCGCCCGCCAGTTCCAGCATCCCGATCCAGATGCCCGGGGCAAACATCCATGTGAAACGGCTGGATGCGGCGTAGTGTCCCGCGTAGATCATCAAAGGGATGGCAAGCCACAAAGGCTTGCGCCATAGAAAAGCCGTCAGCGCGGCGGCAAGCACAAGCGGCGGATGAATGGGACCCTGACGCAGAAAAAGGAAAACCCACAAGGTCATCAACAGCCAGATGCGCACATTTTTATCGACAGTGCGATAAACCGCAAAGCCGACCAAAAAATAAGGGACGATCAAGGTAAGACCAATCCAAAGACGCACCGTTTCGATCCCGACACCGGGTATGAGAAATACAAGCCCGCCCACCAATTGCCGTCCCGTATCGAGCAGGACATAAATATCCTGGTTCTCGGGGATATCGTACCGCGCGCGTCCGAACAAAATCGAATAGTCCCAGATGCGATTGCCTTCCGACCATGCCAGTGAAAACGGATACTCCGTAACGCGCTGGAGGGAGATCGCCACGGTAAACGCGCTGGATGTCAAGACCAGGGCGGCAAGCAATGGCTGCCATCCGAGCAGGTCGTCGGTTTGGGTCAACAGCACAGCGAGCAAAACCGCAATCAATGCCCACAAAAGAATTCGGAAAAACATCCCATGGAATACGATGCCCCACATGGTACCCTGCAAAAACCAGACAGGGATGATCAGGACAAGGACCGCCAGCATCCAACGCGCAAGCGCAAACTTGTTCCGAAAGGCAATTGCCGGCTCGAAAAATTGGAGAAACCGCTCCTGTCGAAACACTGCGAACAGAACACCCGCAAACAGCGCTGCGCAAAACAGGCAGAAAAACACAAAAAGAGCCAGCCATCTGACGGAGAATTGCCCGATCGCCGCACCCGTTCCCCATGCAATATGATAGAACTCGAAACACGCGCCCAATAAAACAATGGATGCGGCAAGGATCGAAATGGATTTTTGAACATACAAACGCTTCATACCTACACCTTTAATGGATTGCTCCTATTCAGCATTCGCCTCGCCCAAGCCCTGCCGCATCACATCCAGATATTGCCCGCACATGCGGTCTGTCGTATAGGATTCCAGAACCCGCCTTCTGGCGGCTGCGCCCATGCGGCGGCGCAATTCGGGATCGCGGCACAATTGTAATATAGCTTTTGCCAGCGCATCCGGCGACTCTGTTGGCACGAGCAAGCCATGCACGCCCTCCTCCACCACTTCATCCACCCCTTCCAACCGCGTGGCAATGACGGGCAATCCTGCCAGCATGGCTTCAAGCAGGGCAATGGGCAGCCCCTCCATGCGGGAGGGCAGCACGAACACATCCGCGGCGGCGAGATACTTCGTTACGTCATCCCGCATTCCAAACAAACGAATATGATTTTCGAGCCGCAGCAAATGTATCTGCATCTCCAGGTCATGCCGCAGCCCGCCATCGCCGCAGATTCCAACCTTCGCATTGGGCATATCCTGAACTATCTTTGACATGGCTGAAACCAGGTGCTCGTGCGCCTTCGCGTATACCAAACGACCCACGGAAAGAAAAAAAACATCCTCATCCCCGAATCCACCCGCGCGGCGGACGGATTGCCGATCGGCATCATCAACAGGAACGGGGGCGATGCCGTTTGGAATCATCACGACCTTTTCGGAACGAATCCCCTCCTCCAGGGATTTCCGCCGCGTCTGCCTGGAGACCGCCACAATATAGTCCGCCATGTGATTGACAATCCACGCATGCAGGATTTCCTTCCAACGGGAGAAACCTTCTATTTTGCCGTGATGGGTGGCGATCCGAACAGGGATCCCCAGCAGCCATGCCAACGGGATGGCGAGGGCATTGGCGTCGTGCGTAAAGGTTTCGATCACATGCGGCTTAAGGCTGCGTATCAACCTCCACAGCCGCCCCAATCCCGACAACAGTGAGAGGAAGTTCGAAACGACGCCCGCCCCTTTACGAAAGGCTTTAAGATCGATAATCGCGAATGCCGACTTCCTCCGCCAGGCAGCATGCATGGACTCGCGATCATAGAAAAATACAGCCGTTACAGCATGTCCATGCTCATGAAACCAAGCCGCCTGGTCGAGCAATACCTTTTGCGCACCGCCCGTCGCCATTTGGGTTCCAAGCAGGAGGATGGAATAAGACTTCATGTACGTTCCGCAAGGATTTCTTCAAAAAACGCCAGGCGCGTTTCTTCTTTTTTGCGCTGGTCGAGATACGAAAAAACAGCATTCACATCCACCCGTTTTCCCATCATATCATAGGCAAATTTGCGAATGCGGCTGGAGTTTTCTAGTATGTTATTCTCCGTATTCGGAAGGCGAAGCATGGTTTCGATTTCCAATTCACTCAAATCCGTGTCGTAGTAGGCAATGATCAGGGGGATTCCAAATGAGATGGCTTCTCGGACTTTTAAGGGGGAGGCTTCATTCATTTTCTTTCGATGCAAAGCCAATGTGCCACACATTACATCTGTTTTGCAAAGAATTTCATGCAGCTCATCCCCAAACAAAAATCCCAAAAAATGGACATTTTCGGTGTATGGGATATCGATGTCACTCTTTGAATACCCGATAATGTTGACCTCCAAATCCTGAAACAAGCCCGCCAGATCAATCAGCTTATCCACACCATGCCAGTCCATACCCGGTGAACCCACCAATGTAATAACAGGATGGGGATTTTTGGGCGGCGGCATGATTTTTACTTTTCGTACATCAATCCCATTGGAGATGACGCGAAACGGTTTGTCCCGTTTTGGCAAAAGCACATCCACCAATTCATGAGAGGGGAAGATGATTCCAGCCGCAGAACCAAACGTCAGTCCGCGTGTGAGGCGGTTCATCCAATGAAAAAACGCGCCGCGTTCCTGATATTCCTGACGGTCATCAGAGTTCGTCTCCAAAACGACTGGCGCAATCTTAAAAAGACGATGCAGGGGGTGGGAATATAACCCAAAACGCATATAAATGACATCGGGTTGGAATTCCCGTATCGCTTCAAGCATTCGCTTCAACTCGAACATGCGGGCTACTTCGCGTTTCAAGAGGTTTACGTTCGCATCGAAGATGAACTGCCGTTCTTCGGGAAACGGGATTTCCGCCGGGCTGAGGCTAAACAGAGTAACTTCATGCCCAATCTCACGCCAGATTCCCATCTGGCTTTTTATCTTTTTCCCCACACCGCCCTGCATGATCTCCGGGGCGACATGGACGGTGACGTAGGCAATGCGCATTTACTTCCGTTCCAAAAACAGGTTGAGCAATGCCTGTGCTTGAATAAATTTCCAGGCACGTTTCATGATTTTTTTGTCATGGCGTTTGAAAGCAACTTCCAGGTCATTTTGAACACGCGCACCGTTCCAGAACGGGGATGTTTGAAAATTATTCGAAGAGACTACATCGTGGATGAATTGATGACCGCGAGACGAGTCCCAGCCTTCAGCCAGGTCGGGGAATCCAAGTTTTTTGGATCGAACGCGAATCAAATCCGGAAGGACACCTTTCATTGCGTCGCGCAAAATCCTTTTTGTAAAGCCTCTGCCGATCTTTCGGTCAGATGGCAATGCGAAGGAAAAACACACCAACCGCCAATCCATGAGAGGTGAGCGCACTTCTACCCCGTGCGCCATGGAGAGACGGTCGAAATTTCGCAAGACCATCGGCAGATGCGTGAAGTGGAAGTCGGTGTAGAGTGTTTTGAAGAGTTCATCGTGCCCAGCAAGGCGTGGCTTGTCCTGCTCTATTGAAGGCGTAAAAAAAGGCTCAGGTTGTGCAACCAGCCATGAGGTCGAAGGTGATGCGGATTTTTTTCCAGTCAAACGTTTCTTGATGGCGTTTACATATGTCCCAAGTCCATGAGTCAGGCTCATGCTGTTTCGTATCAAGGCCAGTTCGGCGTAGCGAATCGGATTCGCATTGCGCATGGCGGCGAAGACGTGCCAGGTGTAGCCGCCCAGCGCTTCATCGCCGCCGTGACCGTCAATGGTGACGACCACGCCATGCTGACGCTGCATCTTGTGAACAAACCACGGACCGAGATGAATGTCGGAGAGTTCTTCGAATTGATAGAGGATCTCGTCGAAATGTTCGAGGTACATGTCCGCGTTCATTTCGCAGTAGATGGGATTGACACCGGTCTTCTTTATGACCTCATCGGCATAGCGGCGTTCGTCAATGACTTTGCCGGGCCACGTGCCGATGAAGGCTTTCTGCCATTCGTGCGCCATGCGCATGGTGGCATCGCCGGATTTGCGGATGTGGCTCATGGAAGAAAGCACGGAACTGGAATCCAAGCCGCCGCTGAGGGCTGTGCCGATGGGCACGTCACTGCGCATACGGATGCGGCAGGCATCGAGGAATAGTTCGCGGTACTGCGCGACCTGGTCTTCGTATTTTTCGGGTACATGGGGAAGATGATCGAGCGTATTCCACCAGCGGCGAATTTTCATATCACCACTTGCAGTGAGTGTGAGGCAATGCCCGCCCAACAAACGTTTGAGACCTTGAAAGAGACAATCCTCCGCGCCTTCGACCAGCGACGCATCTTCGAGCGAGTTGGCAAGCACGACGGGGTTGTATTCTGCGCGGAAGCCATCGAGCGCGAGAAAGGCTTTCATTTCGGAAGCGAAGGCAAAGCGTTTGCCATCGAAAAGATAGATCATCGGCTTGACGCCGAAGCGGTCGCGCGAGAGAAACAGTTTACGTTCGCGGCTGTCCCAAATGGCGAGCGCCCACATGCCGTTGAGTTTGAATTGAAAATCCTCGCCCCATGTATCGTAAGCGGCGAGCACGACTTCCGTATCCGATTCGGTATTGAAACGGCAGCCCAGGCTTTCGAGTTCATTTTTCAATTCGACGAAGTTATAAATTTCGCCGTTGAAGACGATCCAGTAACGCCCGTCGGCGTAGGGCATGGGCTGGTCGCCGGTGTTCAAGTCGATGATGGCGAGGCGGCGGTGACCAAAACCAAGATTGGCAGATTCGTCCACATGGATGTCCCAGCCGTCGGGTCCGCGATGCGCGAGTTGATTCGTAAAGCGGATCAATTCGTCACGATTGACCGGTTTACCGTCCAGATTCCAAAATCCAGTAATTCCACACATAAAAACTTAACGCTTCCTTATCTCGATCAGTTTTTGGGCAAACGCCTCAAAGTTGGTCGTTTCATTATATCGTTCCTGCCAGACCTCGCGGCTGCCTTGTCGCTTCTCCAACCACTCATCACGTTGATCGCAGACCGCCAGCAACGCGTCGGCGATATCATCGGGTGTGGGATTCTCACCAAGTAAAAAGCCGTTCTTTTCCTGAACGATCTCCACATTGCCTCCCACCGCGGTAGCGATGACGGGGATTCCGCAACTGATGGCTTCCATGATGGAAACAGGCGTCCCTTCGGTGGAACTGACATTGAGAAATACATCAATCGGCATCTCAAGATAGGTTTTGATGAGATGCTCCTGCGTTTGATAGCCGGGAAAACTTCCGCTGGCATTGGGAGGGAACCCAGCCGCTACACGATTGATGAAATTTTGTCGTTCTTCTCCGCCGCCAAAATGAGTCCATTCGATTCTTTGGTCGGGGCGGCACTTTGCAGCATGGAGAATTCCCTCCAGCAGCAGGTCGATCCGTTTGATGGGGTTGACCATCGAACAGGAGACGACCCGCAGCACGCCATCATCGGATGGCTTCGACAGCCCGCCCGGTTCAGGCACTCCCAGCAGGGCGGTGGCATATTTATACTTGAAGCGCGGATATTTTTCCAACAGATAGTTCGTGCCGATGTCCGAATCCGCGAACAAGCCATCCAGCAGGGAAATGGACTGCGAACGCAGTGGCCACGGCTTGTACATTTCTTCGTACAAATCGTATCCATGTGCGCGGGAGATGAGCCGCAAAGACGGATGTTCGGTCTTCGCCCGGCCCAGCCCCATGGCAATCTCGGTGAACCAGTAGGTGTAGCAAACTACTTCGGAAGAGGAAAGCCCTTCCCGTTTCAGCCAATTGCTCATCCATTTTTGCGTTAAGGACGCGCCGGAGACGAAGAAAAATATCTTTTTAAGATAGCCAAACGAAAGAGAGGCGGGCAGACGGTCTTTGATCTCCTGCCAGACATCTTTGGAAAAAAGAGCGGGTAAAAATGCCAGAAAGCGTTTTTCGAGGGAAAAGTTCCCCGCAAAATCGAGGCGGACCTCCACGCCTTGCGGCAGGGGCAGCAATTTTTCGTGCTTTTCATTTGGAACGAGCACGATCCGTTCGAAATATTTTTGCAGGATATTGATCTCGCCAGTCAAAAAGGTCTGCTCACCGACGGTATCGTAGGGATAGGTGTTCGTAAAAATCAAAAGGATCATAAGGGGGCTATTCGGGCAAAAACGCTTCGCGATGTTTCGCAAACTCTTCGATGGCGCGTTCGTAATCGTCATGCCTGCCGATGTCGAGCCAGTAGCCGTCGAAGTTGAAGACATTGACCTTTTTGCCGTCGTTCATCAACTTGAGCACAAGTTCGGGCAGGTCAAGGCGCTGACCTTTCGGGACGTAATTCAAGATTTCAGGCTCGAACAGGTAAATGCCCATGCTCACCGAGTAGTGATACGTGGGTTTTTCGATGTAATCCGAGACCCAGTTATCTTCATCCACCCGAATCACGCCGAGGTCAATTTTTACATCGCGCTGATAGCAAGCCACCGTGGCAAGTGCGCCGCGTTCGCGGTGGTATTTGAGCATGGCGCTGTAATCAATGGTGGTGAGCAGGTCGCCGTTCATGACCAGGAAGGTATCGGTCAAATCCGTGATAAGCGCAATCGGTCCCGCCGTGCCGAGAGGATGTTCTTCGCGGGAGTAATCAATCTTCACATTGAACTTGCTCCCGTCACCGCAGTATGCCATCAGCAACTCGGCAAGATAGCCCGTTGCAAGCGTGATGTCGTCGAAGCCTTTTTTATGCAACTGGCGGATGACGATTTCCAGAATCGGCATTTCACCGATCGGCATGAGCGGTTTGGGAAGAACAGTTGTGTATGGGGCAAGGCGCGTTCCCTTGCCGCCAGCTAAAATCACTGCGCGCATGTTACACCGTGTACCGGTCGGGTCGGTAGAGGTCGAGATGGGCGGAGATCCACTCGATGGTGAGTTTCAAGCCCTCATCCAGAGGGATGCGGGGTTCCCATCCGATCATCTGTTTGGCTTTTTCATTGGACGCCCATAACTTCATCACTTCGCTTTTGCCGGGGCGCACACGCTGCGGATCGGCGACAATTTTCGGAGTCTTGCCGATGATGCTGAAAATCTTTTCAGCGAGGTCGCCAATGCGAATGGTGTTGTCGTTGCCGAGGTTGATCTCTTCGCCCAGCACACCTTCGGCTTCAGCAACTTTCACAAAACCGTTGGCGGTATCTTTTGCAAAAGTAAAGTCGCGCGAAGGTTCAAGACTACCGAGTTTGACTTCATCACGCGTGAGCGCCTGCACAATAATGGTCGGGATGACCGCGCGCATTGACTGACGCGGCCCAAAGGTGTTGAACGGGCGCAGTGTGACCACGGGCGTTTCAAACGAACGATAAAAACTTTCGGCAATGCGGTCCGCGCCGATCTTGCTGGCGGAGTACGGCGACTGTCCCTGCAAGGGATGTTTCTCATCGATCGGCACATACTGCGCCGTGCCATACACTTCGCTGGTGGATGTATGCACCACGCGCCGCGTTCCAAAATCACGCGCCGCCATCAGCACATTGAGCGTACCCATGATATTCACATCGATCACTTCACGCGGGTTGACATACGAATAGGGAATCGCGATCAACGCGCCAAGATGAAAAGTCGTATCCGCGCCACGCACGGCATTGCGCACGGCTTCGTTATCGCGCAGGTCGCCCTGCATCACTTCCACCTGCGAAAAAATTTCAGGAGCAAGCCACTTCAACATACCGAGGTCGTTGCGCGAGTTGTAGCGCACAAATCCGCGCACGTCCGCGCCTTCGGTTACAAGCCGTTCAATCAAATGGCTGGCGATGAATCCGCCCGCGCCTGTGACCAAAACTTTTACACCGTTCCAATTCATTTTGACTCCGCATTCAATTCTACTCGTTCACGCCAACCATTCAACAAATCGTTTAACGATTCTTTTAAGAAAATTTCAGGATTCCATCCGCAGGCTTTTTTGATTTTTTCAAAACTGCCGACCTGAATCGGAATATCATCTTGTTGGACTCGCCCCACCTCAATCTTCGGAATGAGTTGCCTATGCGCCTGAGACAGCATCTCACTGAGACACTCTTGCAAAGATACTGCATCCCCCGAACAGACATTATAAATTTCGCCTGCTTTTCCATTCTCCGCAATCATTTCAAAGGCCCGCACAGCGTCACGAACATCTACAAAATCACGCAAGGCATCTAAGTTGCCCGTAAAAATTTCGTCTTTGCCATGTTTTTCTGCCAATGCAATCTGGTGTGCAAAACTGGAGCAAGCCAATGCAGGTGATTGACCAGGTCCCAGCAAATTGAAGATGCGAACAATCTTTACAGGCAATTGACCTGCACCAAAATATCTTAAAGATACTAATTCTTGCGCAGCCTTACTCACAGCATAGTGTGTCACTGGGCGAATTTTTGTTTTTTCACTAATTTTCTTTTTTCCAGACCCAAGTCCATACACGGCGCTGGAGCTGGCAAGGGTAATCGCAGGCTTTAAGTTGGATTCCACTGCCGCCTCCAAAAGCGTGACGGTCGCTTGTACATTGGCAATATACAACTCCTGCGGCTCGTTAGATTTAATCAGCCCTGCTAAATGAAAGATAACATCCGGCTCAAATTCCTTCAAAGCATTGGTGACTATATTTTTATCAGCCAATTCACCTTGAAAGAAATGTTCGAGGTTGCCACCCGGGCGAATGTCTAAGCCAGCAACCTGCCAGTTTTTAGCAATCAGGCTGCGCGTTAGGTATGAGCCGACAAACCCGGATGAGCCGGTAATTAATGCACGGGTCATTAATTTAAAACCTCAAATATTTTTTTGAGTCTTTGTTCATAGGTATGCTCACGCACTACACGCTCATATCCGCGGTGGGCAATGGCTTTGCGCTCGCTTTCATGTTTCAGATAATATTCTGCCAGTTCGCGAAAATGTTCAGGGGATTCATAAACAATGAGTTCCCTGCCTATTTCAAAATGTTCTTCCATGCCCGCAATATAATCCGTAAGTTGAAAACCGCCCGCACCGGGGATTTCGAACGTACGCATGTTCAAGCCGCCGCCGCGAGATTGAACGTGATGCACATTCGGGCAAATGTATGCCGTATTGTAAACAGCCGATACATATTCACCGTTTAAGTCTTTGCCGCGTAAAACTTTGGGCGGGAAGTTATTTTTCTTTAAGAAACTCTTCCAGCCCCTCCCCCACACGGCCACATCTAACCCTTGCGTATATTTTAAGAATTCTCCCCGTTCGGGATAGTAATTTGCAATAAATGCAACTTCACATTCAAAGCGTTTTTTGTGGGGCGCACTGATTTTTTTAGGATGGTATATTTCGGGGTCGTATGCACACGGCAGGTAGAAAATATTTTCTACGCCTTTTTGTTTTAACATTTCCAAGTCTTCATAATCAAATATAAATAAAGCATTGATGATTTTCAGCTGCACTGCCACTTGCGGATAATCTTTATAATAAAAAAGTGGATTATCCACCCACCATGAAATGAGCAGGCGGTTTGCAGACTTAATCGCTTCTAATGTTTCTGGTTGAATCAAATCGCCTTTAAGTAAAAATATTAAGTCGGGTTGATATTGATACACAGTTTTTACCAAACGGCGATTCATATCACGTTCCCAGCCCGCACCGATACGATGAGCAAGGGGTCTTAAGACGGAGTGCAAAGCAGATGGAACATAACTTTTCAAAATCAATTCGTTATTCATGCGAAATGGAGCATGAGGCGAACTATATGCAAATGCCTGCACTTGATGACCAAGTGCAATCAGCCCATATTCTACGCCTTCCATCCAGCCGCCAATCCAGCGCGGTCCAACAAGCAAAATTTTCATTGAGGGCGTTCTGCTTTCATATGCATTAAACCATCATAAATCATGACGGGCTGTATGCCTAATTCTGTTTCCATTTTAGTTGTATCGAAGGATGTGTCCTTGGGGCGTAATGCAATTTCAGGAAAGTAAGAATCTGGAACCGATTCGATCAAGTTTGAATCGAGTTCAAAGACGTGTGCCACTTGTAATGCAAATTCATATAAAGAGACATGGTCACGCCCGGCAGCATGATATATGCCCGTGCACTTTTGCTCTGCCACCGCCCAAACGACTTGCGCGCACGAATAAGCAGGTAAAGGTTTGCTAAAGACGTTATTGACTACTTTTATCGGCTTGTTCTCCTCAAGAGACCGAAGCCACCAAGTGACGGGGTTATCGCGCCCGCCGGGATATTGCCAGCCATACAACATAATCGTGCGCACAATTGTCCAATGCAGGCCGCTTTGTTGAACGAGTTTTTCAGCGTCGGATTTAACATGCCCGTAATAATTAATCGGGTTCACAGGTGCATCTTCTGCATACAATGGATTCGTGCCGTCAAAGACAGCATTGCTGGAAATGTAAATCAGGCGGGCATTAAATTCCTTACAAAGTTCAATGATTAATTGTGTGCCTTCCAAGTTTACCTTATGTGTGATTCCACGATTCTTTTCCGCAAAATCAACGCTGCCAATTGCGGCAGTATGAATTACAGCATCCGGTTGAGATCGTTTAAAAACAGATTTCATCGCCGCGTAATCATTTAAGTCTGTTGGGAGAATAAAAAAAGGCAAAGGCCATGGCAGAGCACGCTGAGGTGTGCAAGTGGCATAGCCTTGCACCCCTGCCGGTGCAGAGTTTTGCAGCGCAACCCCAAGCAAGCCAGTACCGCCGGTAATCAAGATGTTCTTCAAAGCGTCACCAAAACCCAACTATCCGTTTTTCAAATCCCAGTCATAAGGCACATCCGATGAATTCCATGCCACGCGGAATTCATCAGGTTGGTCATAGTTATATGGTGCGTTGACCGTATTTACGATTAAAGCAGTTTCATTTGCCATGCCTTTGAAGCCATGATACACGCCGCAGGGAATCTTTACCAAACCCGGGTTTTTTTCACCAATAAAGTATTCGTTCACTTCGCGATAGGTTGTTGAATCTTTTCGCGGATCAAACAGAACCAGCTTGATCATACCGAAAACACACGCCATGAAATCGGTTTGTAATTTATGATAATGCCAGGCTTTTACCACTTGTGGATATACGGCTGTCATATACACTTGTCCAAATTTATCAAACAATTCTTCATCCACGCGGAGCATTTCCATCAAATAACCACGCTCATCCGCAATCACCCGCAATTTCTTGAAAACTACATCTTGTATCATGTCACTATGTCCTTTCAATGAGTATGTATTGATTATTCCTCCGCCAACCGGAGAGGACGGTCTCCATTAAATATTGTTGCCAATATAGTATCCTAAAACCTGCAACTGCGCTTTATCAACAAAGCCCCTGCGCCAGGCAACTTCTTGCGGGCTGTCATTCATCAAGCCGTTTGCAGGGCCGCCTGCATACGTTGAGGCATCGAGGTTAATGTTTTTCATGTCGGGATCTGCCTTGAGCAGACAACGGTTAAGTTGGGTCCAACAAGCCCGGCGCCGCCAGTTATTAATGCTTTTTTCACACTTAATTTTCTCCTGTTTCCCTAAAACCGAAAACCCCTTTTACATCTAACCAATGATAAAACCGCGCACTGGCTTTTCCATCCAGCGGGGTGCATAACCTCTCAAGGTTCTCTTCCCATCGTATTTTCTTTTTGGAAAAAGCGTCGGTTTGTAAAACACATTCATTTATTGCAATTTCAAGCTCTGCCTGGTTTGTGTAAAAAAATGCACCTGCTTCAACATCTTGAATTCGACCAAAATCATAACGGCGCGTGGGTTTGTAGGAGACAGGCATACAACCGGAGGCCATCGCTTCAATACCTATTGAGGATGTCCCTGTGACAATAAATCTAGAAACCAGCAGGATCTCATGCAAATCACCATTTGCGATTTGATAACGATTGCAAGAGTGAGCCTGAGATATGTTCTTTAATTCATCGATCAGCACAGCCCAGTAATGAAAACGCACCAGCAAATATAACTGCGGATATTTTTCTGCGGCCGCAAACGCCCATTCCATTATTGAGAGGGCTTCCGCTTTGAGGCTGGGTAATGCCAAAAGCCCAAGAACAGTTTCTCCGTCAAGGTGGAGGCGGGTTTTCCATTCTTGTGCTGCATGGTCGCGGTCTGTTTGTGAAACAAACTTCAAATACGGGTAACGAATCGGTCCAGTTAGATTCACACGGTCTTTTCCAAATTTTTCCATCAGCATGGTGTACGGAGTATTACCATACGCCGCAACATAATCCGGCAAAGGCGAATAAGGAGGAGTGAGTTCATTGGTTTGATTAATTTGGTCGGGCAAAAAATAATAGCCAAGATGGCTTTTTCCAATTAATGAGGTTTGCAAACCAATTAGTTTGATGTAGGGATTCTCTTTTTTTGCGCCTGCTGCAAATCCTTTTTCAATCGGTTGAAATTCAAAAGCAAAAATTGCAGAGGACATATTTTTTTCTTGTTGCACTGCTCTCGCACTTGCATACGCAAGGATTAAAGATTGCAAAAGACCTTGATCCCATAACTCATTTTGAAACTCACGCACAACAAGAAGTTTCACATCAATGGAATCAAGTCGTAAATCCGCATTCGATAAATTCTTAAACCAAAATGATAGTTTCCCGCCCCAATTGTGCCTGAAATAAACAGATACCAATTCTTGAAATGATATCAATGACTGTGTAAACGAAATCTGGTTTTCAAGAGCGATCTTTTTCCAGCACCTTATATTTCTCAAGAGATTTCGCGGTTTCATCGTGGGAATGGCAAGATATTTCAAAACAAGTCCATGTTTTTTTAATTCGGCAGGAAAATCGCCAAAAGCAAGGTTTTCAAAAACGCCATTGTTATTATTGGACCACAACGCAGGAAAAATCGTTAAACCAAGAACATCGGCTGAAGTTTCTTTTCCCAGGGTGCCAATATTGAACACACGAAATACAAGCCAGTAAACCAATGACGATACAAATTGCAGCCACCATGAAACGACCAGGGAAACATTGCCGCGGTAATAAGCCGGCTTATTTTGTTTGACAATTTTTATTTCAAACTTTTTCAAGTGGACCCGTCTGCAAATTTCATGAATGGGTTTTTCGAGCAGGGCATCATCTGTGACCAAAAGCAGGCGCTGATAATTGGCATCCCGCAAAACCTCCTTCAAAACGAGCAGGGCATAAATCTTGTCAATCAAAGGGGTGCGCAGTATGCTCATTTCAGAAATTGGCATGAGCCAATACAAGCTGACTTTATGATCCAATACGGTAATATCCAATAAACCTGTTTTTTTGGCTGTTTCATATAAAAAGCGCGGGTACAGCTCTCGGACTTTTTCGCCAACAACATCCGATATTTCTTTTATGTCAAGCCATGTTCCATCAGAATTATCCTTTGGAGGAATCGAATCAGCCAGCGAAAGCACACGGACTTCACGCCCCTGTGATTTTGCGGTTTGGATATATTCGCCTCTTCCCCATTCCTGTGCCTGATCCAATATTTCGACAATCAACTCGGTTTCATTTTTTTCTGTCATTCGTCAAACAATCTGGTTTCCAATTCGTGAAAACTACGGACAATTTCTACATCCGCTGGAAAGCCGCCGTCCCCGCTTAAGACATGGCCATAAAAAGGTGAGTTCGTTTCCAAAGAGGCTTTGTAATCATTGATCGCATCGCCAATAAAGGGCATTTCATTTGTTTCGAAAGCATATCGCATCAAAATATCACGGATGATCTCAGGTTTGCCGCGCGGTGTGCCATGTATCTCTCTGAAGTAGGAATTCAATCCGCGCTGCGAGGTGATTTCATGCAATTCGTCCTGCGGCGTGCCGGAAGCAATAAACAAAGGAAGCTGTTTTGAGTATTTTCGAATGAATTCCAATGCGCCCGGCATATAGGTGCTTTCAATCACTTTTTGCATCACCAAACGGGAAAACTTTTCTCCCAACTCTTTGGATTGTTCTGCCGACAGTGGTTTCTTCAAAATACCATGATAAATCATCTCAAATTTTACAAAGCGAGACATGCCGCCATTTGCAAGGTGAAAATCCATGACTTCCTGCAAATGTTCCCTTTCATCTGAAAATAATTCGCGAAAGGCTTCGGTCTTGACGTTTACAGAATCAACGAGTACGCCGTCAAAGTCGAACAAAATGGCTTTAACCGTCATTCGTCATTCCCGCCTTGTTCAGCATGATAAATCTCATCCAAACAGTCAAGCAAGCCCTGCCCCATATCCAGGTAATAATGACTGACAAGCTTCTTACCGATCTTGGGATGGAAGGTGTAAGGCGTCAAGTTGTAATGCCCGCCTGTTTTTCCATCCTCAGGAGGCTGCAGGTCGATTTGCACATCGGATCCGACCATTTCACGGATCATATACATCAAATCACGAAAACGCGTGGGGTGCTGGCCTGTCAGAATCACATTTTGATTCTCGAATTCAGAATCGAGGATCTGCATGCTTGCGCGTGAAGCATCCTCCACATGGATGTATTCCCGCATCTCGTCGCCGGTTGCGCGAATGGATATTTTCCTCTCATACAAGGCTTGTTTAAGATAACGGTAAACACTGTTGCGCGAATCAGCACGGCGGCCATAAAGGGTTCCATACCGCAGGATCGTATAATTCAACCCAAAGCGGCGCTGGTATTCCTCAATATAAGCCTCACAAGATTGTTTGCTGACACGATAGAAGCCGCCCGCTTCAGAATACACGTAAATGGTGGATGCAAAAACAAACCGTTTTACGCCCGTGTGACGAGCCGCTTCCAACATATTGACGCATCCCAACACATTCAGACGGACAGTATCGATCGGACGGGCAAGGGCATCATCAATATCAGCCAGCCCGGCAAAGTTGTAGATCACGTCGTTCCCATCCACCGCACGCTTCACAGCATCGGCATCAAGAATATCACCCTGAATAAACCTCTGGGATTCCTTCAGGTAAGGGGATGGATTAATATCAAAGATGGTCACTTCATGGCCGGCTTCTGTGAGCGCGTCGGCCAGGTGACTGCCAACAAAACCTGAACCGCCAAAAACAATTACCTTCATGGGGCCTTCCCTGAAGCCGCGATCTCATATTCGCTTTGCGGCACAAGACATTTCAGAGGTTCCTTCCGTAAAAAGCGGATGGCTTCCTCAGTCGCTTCGATTTCCATGCGAGAGCGGCAGTCTAGGGACATGGACCCCATGTGAGAGGTAAGCAGGCAATTTTCCAAAGTGCTTAACTCACCTGTATAAGGTTCGCGTTCGAACACATCAATTGAAGCTCCGGCGATACGGCCCGCTCGAAGCGCCTCGGCAAGATCGTGTTCGTCGATCATATTTCCACGGGAAGTATTAACCAACAAGGCATCCCTTTTCATCATTTCGATCTCGCGCACGGTAATGAGCCTGCGGGTTATTGGCGTTAATGGCAGGTGCAGGGATATAACATCCGCTTCGCGATAGATATGTTCCTTTTCAACCCATTGAACATTGTGCGTTTTACCAAATTCATCATCAATGGAAAGATCATTGCCAAGGATGCGAATCCCGGGGAAGCCGCCCGACAAGTGCCTTGCGACAAGCTTTCCAACCCGCCCCACGCCGATCAGCCCCACCGTTATTCCTGAAAGCCTGCGCCCCATAAAACGATGCCAGACCCCGTTGCGCATGTTCCGATCTGCCATGGAAAGGCCGCGCAGCAAGGAAAGCATCTGACCGATCGTTAATTCCGCCACGGCGGGGGAAGGCGCATCCGGAGTATAAGTAACCTGAATACCGCGCTCGCGCGCGGCGAGTAAATGCACATTATCTAGGCCAATACCCACGCGGGCAATCAAGCCGAGGTTTGGAGCAGAGGCGATGACTTTTTCTGTAATTGGTTCTGTACCTGCAATTAAGACCCCAAAATCCGGGATCATCTCAACCAACTCTTCCTCTTTGAGCCTTCTGCCAACAGGGTTGATGACATATTCGATTTGGTTGGATTCCAACAGGTTAAGCGGGTAACGATCCGCCTGACCGAATGGCACGGTTGTGATCAAAACCCTGCGCTTAACATCCTGGGTTGATTTAATGACAACCGGCGGTTGGGTAACAACAATTTCCTTTTCAACGCGCAATGAATAAGGAGTATCTGTTTCACTAAATCCACGGCGCCGCAGCCACTCCTCCACCATGGGGATCTGCCAGGGATAATCCACATCCCCATACCCTTCGTGGACAAGAGCTGCAACCTGCTGGACAGCGACATTGACGATGAAATTCGGACGGGCAGACTTATTTGAACCGCCAAAAAAACTTTGCGGGCGAAGGACAAATAAAAGCGAATCAGGAAAATAAGCATCCTGAGTTTGTTTATCCATAATTCCAGTATACGATCTCAGGAGTCCATCCTGGGTCAATTGCAATGAGTGATGAGGATGATATTCATTGTGCCGGGACACCGACATAACCGCATCCAATTTGGGCCGCGCCCGCAGCATCTCCACTCCCTGATCGATCAACCCAGCCGTGACCGTGGGAGCGTTGGCGATCAACACCACCAGGGCTTCGATTTCCTGGTTCAACTGCCCGCGCATTTCCTGATAGCCATGCTCGATCACATCTTCAAGTGTTACAGATTCGGCCGCCAATTCGGGCGAACGTTCGATCACACCCACGCCAATATGACTGGCAATGCGGGACATATTGGCATCGTCAGTGCTGAGATAAACTTTATTAACTTCGAACGAATTTAGCGCAGCCAAAATCGGATAGACCATTAACGGTCTGCCGAGTAATGGAAAGGTGTTCCTGCCGGGGAAAGGCTGATTTTCCGCACGCCCGCATATAAGGGAAACGATCATTTTATTATTCAATACTCCAATTTCAATCTTTTTTGCAACTCACCTCAAAAAGGTGCTAACCGAATTTTCCTTTGAACTATTAGACGTGTTTTTCACTAAAGTGATTACGCCAGCCACCGACAATGCCTTAGCGCGCAGTACTACTTTTTTATTCAAATTTTGCTTGATATCAAACGCAGTTGTCCGGCTACATTCTGCACAACGTATTCGTCTCGGGTCGGGGAAAGTTGAATTCCCTAAAAAACTTAAACGCCGAAAAACGTTGAAACGGGACTGGCTCGCAAGGTTCACAGCGGGCCGTTTTATCATTTCAGCACGCCAACTTTCTTAAGTAAGGGACTGTGATTAATTTTTATCCTTCATTTGCCAATGTTAATTAATTTGAAACAGTACCCGGCTTATAACCGTGTGCCTGAAGCCAATATTCCACTTGCGGAATTTGCCATTCATAATCTACATCCAAGCCCCCCCATTGATGAATGGGCAAAATATTTTGCCCCATCCATTTTTGAGGAAGAAGCCCAGAGTGAATATTCTCAAGACAATGCGGACGCACAATAGATGTACCCATATCTGCAAAATACACATCGCCCTGTGAGTCGCGGTCACAATTCAATGTGGCCGGGTCGCCAAAGACTTCAAACGGTACAAAGGGGTGCAGATACCCATCCTCGCCCAATTTGCGTGCGCGGAGTGGACTCCACATGTTGTAAATAGAAACTGTCACAGCCGAATCTGCTTTCGGGTCAGCACGAAGCGCGGCAATTCCCTGTTCAAGTAAATCGGAATTAATGGTAGCGGCATTGGCAAAAAGCAAAATCATAAATTCAATTGTCATGCCCTCCATTGCGAGTTCATCGCGAATGACTTGATACCCGTGAATATAAGCATCTTCGCCTAAGGCTTGTTTGGTGGCAAGATGCGGTGGGCGATCAATGATGCGGACCCCAAGTTCGGATGCAATTTCTTTAATACGCGGCGAATCTGTTGAAGCATATACACGATCTACAGAAGGAGCATTGAGGGCCGCTAATAAAGGGTAAGATACCAATGGGCGACCCAAGACAGGGTATAGGTTTTTTCCGGGAAAACCGGAAGAGCCTTCACGTCCTAAAAGAAGACCACAGATCATATTAATTACCTCTTGTTCGTTATTTTAACTAATCAGCCGATTTTTCTCAGGAGCCGATTAATCCAGTAATCAAATTTAGCAAAGTGAAAGATTGAAACAATTTCTGATGTTTTTTCTCTTTCCACACGAGCATCTATGCAACCATATTGAGCTGCGATGTTTAAGATATCTATAGCACGACCGGGCAAGTCAAGAATAACATATAGTCCAACTGCCTTTAAGATATCGTCTTTTATATTAGCATTTTCTCGTTTCTGTTCCCAATTGGATACACTAGGAAAATAGATCGCCTTCCCCCAAAGAGGCTCACCTTGATGATAAATGGAACGCGCATTTACAGGGCGACTATATTCGATATCAATGTTAACCAAATCATAGCCGTTACTTCGCAAGAATTTGTCAATCTCGCTAAACCAGCCTTGCCCCTGCCAAACTTCAGTTAATTCAAATTCAATTTTTATGCATTTGATAAATGCTTTTTTTAGAAGTTGAGCAGCGCCCTCTAAAACAAAATAATCATGCCCTTCTACATTTATATCCAGCAAATCTAATTCTTGGTGTCGGCTCATGAACAAGGAGTCAAGTGTTGTTAATTCCACCTGAATCCCTTCTTTTGTTAGGATGCCATCCTGACCAAATCGCCTGGCAAAAGATTGAGAAGGTGGATGCAAAGACGATGCCCTGGGGTCATGTGCTATGAAAAAAGTGCCCATTCCCCTTTTGTTTGAAATACAAACGGGGAGTTGTTTATCAGAACGAATTTCTTCAGGATCAAAATCTATTTTATTAAGATATGCTGTTGGCAACAAAGTCCAGGGGGGTTTTAGCGCGCCTCCCGAACCAACATCTATAAAACCAATTGGCGATTGGATGCCGGAAAACAACTTCGCGCAAAACTGTTTCTTACGTTTTTCAGTTATTGGAATAAACATTTCTTTTATACGCCTAATTGCCGGGCAGGTCTAATTCAATTATCGTCGTAGGGCTAGATCCTTTTTCAAACAAGAAAAAAGCCATGATGACCTGATCCAGCGCAATTTTTGCAGTTGGTGAAACAGCGTGCATATATCCTTTCGCACGAATTAAAGCAGGAGCAGGCAGTAGTGTTTTGACAACCACCATCAGTTCATCAACATTCATAATGTAGTAAGGAAGGCGGGTAGCCTGTGTATTCTCGCCAAAGCGAATTTCAATTTCTCCCAGTACAGATGCTGTATGAGTAAGGCGGAAATCACATAGCAAGTAACGATTGGTTTGCTCCCACATAGCTTTCAGCATTTCTTGATAATGTGAATTTACATGCAAAACACCTGTGCAGTGTACCAAGTCAAAAGAGCCAGCAGAAAATGGAAAATTCACACCATCATTCACATAAAATTCGCTATCAGGATAATCTTGTCGAGCCGTCTCAATTAATTCAGGAGTGATATCAACACCTACGTAACGCAGTTTTGGATTAAATGACTTCATAATGCGACTAAACCCTCCCGCCGCACAACCAACATCTAATACTGAGTTTACTTCTTGTAATACAGCAGGCAGGAAAAATTTCTCAGATTCATACAAATCATCTTTTGTATTTCGATGTGAACGGTAAAATTCTAGGCTATCTGGTGCTGACCAGCCTTTTTGTTCTGTAAGAATCTGTTTATTCAAATCACTGGTCATGGCTTCCTCCATAAATCCTTGGTAACGCAACGCAGAGCATCTACAAATCCTATCATGACATCTGGTCCGCCTAATGTAATACGAATACAATCTTGAACAGCCGGAGATGAAAATCCGCCCTTTACAAGGTACCCCTGTTGTTTGAGTGAAGCGACAATTTCCTGTGTGTTATTCATTCCTGTAAATCGTATCAATTGAAAGTTTGCCGGGCATTCCGGGAATCCCAATCCAAGATCAAGCGCCGCTTCTTCCAAGACATTCCGCCCGGCTTCCACATCCGCAAGATATTGTTCGGTCAATTCAGGATGATCCAGGACATAATTTCCAATGGCAATAGACATCTCATTAACTTCATGTGCGCCTCTTATTCTATGAACATTGTGAACAATTTCCGGATGCGCTGCAAAATAACCAAGCCGCAAACCAGCCAATCCGCCGACTTTGGAAAATGTTCGAGTGATAACAATATTATCAAACTCATGCACCAAATCTACAACTGTACGAGGATAGAATGGGAAATATGCCTCATCAACAACAAATAATGTATTTACATCTCTTGCGGCGGCAGCCAACTTACGAATGATTGATTCTGAAAGCGTAGAACCTGTGGGCTGGTCTGGATTAGCAATTGCTAAGATACGTGGTTTTTCCATTAAATATTCAAGCATTAAGTCAATATCAAATTTCATCGTTTCTTCGTAAGGGATAGTTCTTGCTTGCGCTTGAAATATTTGAGAGTAAATTGCGTACATCGCATAGGTTGGGTCCGGAAATATAATCGAGTCGCCGGGGCGAACAAAAGTTTGAAAAAGCATGCGGATGGCGGCATCTGAGCCGTTTGTCAAGTAAAGATATTCTTCAGGAACGTTCAGGGTTTTACTCAACCTCTGATAAAGAGGTGTTGGATCTGGATATGCGCAAAACATTTCGGGCTCAAGCGTAGTTAACATATCCTGAAAAACAGCTTGGGACACTGGTTCAACTCGTTCATTTCGGTCAAGACGCACATACTCTGTGCGTTCACCCATATTCTCTTTCACGCGGCGTACATTCAATAAATGTTCATTGGGCAGAATCATTTCTCTCCTTTCCGTGTTGCAACTGCAAATAACGTATCACACTTCCATTGTTTTCTTAATGCTTCCGCATACGCACTTTCAAGGCCGGGTGTAAATATATCTTTGAAGCGCCCAACGCCGCCGGGTTTGCCTTCCATCATCCAGACCATGTGATTGGATAGATCATAACGCTGGGCGGGAATCATTTGCACATCATAACCTGCACGGATGAGAACATCTTTCAAGGTTTTATGTGAAAAGTTATAGTAATGTGCCTTCTGCCAATAAAATGGCGCAAAGTTTGGAATGTTGTATGGGCTTAACAATATATCATCCACATTCGGAACTTCAAGCAGGATTCTCCCGTTCGGTTTTAACCATGCAGATAATGAAGCCATATAACCAATTGGGTCGCGCAAATGCTCAAGTACATAATATAAAAACAGAACATCAAAACGTTTTACTGAAAGCTCATCCAAAGAGTTATAGGTTTTTATGCCAATGCTGTTTGCATAATCACGATAGGCTTGGCTCGGTTCAAGTCCAGTTACAGAATTGACATGTCCTCGTAAATCATCCAGGAAATAGCCTGTGGAACTGCCAATTTCCAACACATCGTCCTCCGGTTTTAGGAAAGGACGCACAAGCGGAAGGCGGCGTTCCCCTTCCGCTTGATAGGAACGAAAATGGATTTGAGGGCTTTTCCAAGTTGCACCTGAACGGCCTGACATGTATTTCTCGAACTCAGCGCGGTAAAAATCGGCTTCTTCCTTTTCAGACATAATCGGAAAAAGATAAACAATTTCACATCCACGGCATTTATATTCTGCTGATTCGGGCGCATCAGAAACTTTATCATCAATTAATTCAGCATCTGCTGAGCCGCACAAACGACAAACGGGGTTATTCATAAAACTTCCTTCTTTGCCCACGCCGCCATTTTCCTTAGCCCATCAGACAAGCCCATTTTTGGTTTCCAATTTAATTCTTTTTCAGCAAGTGAAATGTTTGCCGTTAATCCAAATTGGTCAAAGGCAGAGCCTGGTAATTCTTTAATCGGGTGATTTTTATCAAGCCGCATTGCATCCATTAAAGTTTTTAACAATTCGCGCACGGTGGTCGCTTTGCCTGTGCCGAGGTTGTAAATTGGTGACGGGGTTTGTTTCATATTCAAAGCATTTATCCAGGCATCGATTACATCATCAATATAAATAAAATCACGGAATCTTTCAAGCGGGCCGGTCACCGGCACTTCCTCACCGCGCAGCAAATACGCCATAAAAATGCTTGCCATGCCTTGCTTCATATTTCCTAAATTCTGCCCGGGTCCGTACACGCTAAACATGCGAAAAGAAGTGGCTTGCAGACCTTCTAATGAAGCCAGGCGTAACAAATGTTCGGAAGCCAGTTTCGATACACCGTAATACGCAATCGGCTCACAAACTGCATCCTCTGAAACAGGCGAGGCATGCTTATTTCCATACACGGTCATCGAACTGGCATATAAAAAGCGTGAAGTGTTATTTTTCAAACACCAGCGCGATAACAACAACGTGGACGCCGCATTGACCTGCAAATCGTAATACGGCATTTCAATCGAAGCAGGTCCCGATGACTGCGCTGCCAGATGACAGACCGCATCAAATTTTCCTGCTGGAAGGTGATTGAGGCAATCCGCCTTTGCAAGATCATATTCGACAAATTCCGCTTCTTGGGGGATGTTTGCCTGTTTGCCCGTGGACAAATTATCCACCACCGATACCTGATGCCCTTCGGCAATCAAACGGTGTGCCAATGCAGAGCCAATAAACCCCGCGCCGCCTGTAATTAATACTCTCATTCAGCCTCTGTAATATATAATCCGGCTAGTTTTTCATCAGGTTTGCCAAGTTTATGCGAAGCAACGCCTTCATCCAAAAACACTTCACGGCTGTCTTCCGCCGAGCGGTACAAAGCGTTGAGCAGGCGGATCGCGCGCGTGCCCTCTTCGAAGGAGAGCGGATGCGGTTTTTCATCCTTTAAATCGGCAATCACATCGCGGAAAAAATTCCAGTGACCGAATCCATATGCGTCTGGGAAATCTTCTGAATAGGTATTTGCATTTTCAGGGTTAAGCGTATAGGTGCCAAGTTGATTGGATGCAATACCTGTCAGAATGGCAGTGCCTTTTTCTGCCAACACTGAAATGGACGCTTCAAAATCATCAGGACGTGCCGCAGTGGTGACTTCAATCACACCTAATGCACCATTTTTGAATTTTAAGGTGGCAACAAATGTATCTTCCACTTCCACATCTACAAGTTGCGTGGCAGCACGCGCTGTTACTGATTCAATATCGCCAAGCATATACAGAAGCAAATCAATATAATGAATTCCCTGATTGGTCAATGCGCCGCCATCCATGGCCCAAGTACCGCGCCATGCGTCACGGTCATAATATGTTTGCGGGCGGCACCAACGCAAGCGCACTGTTCCCAACACAGGTTTACCTAACGCACCTGAAAGTAAATCATCACGCACTTTTTGCACGGCTTTGTTATAACGGTTCTGATAGACGGGGAATATTTTTACGCCATTGGTATCCGCTGCGGATTTCATACGCGCCAAATCATCCCGCGCCAATGCCATTGGTTTTTCGACGACTACATGTTTTTTATAACGAGAAATCACATCTATGGTATGCTGCGGATGGATTCCGCTGGGTGTGAGGATACAGACCACATCCACATTTTCCTTTTGTAACATGGTGTGATAGTTGATATAAGCAGGCACATTATATTTTTGTGCGTAGCCTTCGGCACGCTCTGGAATCAGATCACACACGGCAACAAGTTTTGCACCTTGTATTTCTGTGATGGGTCCAAGATGATTCTTGGCAATGCGCCCGCATCCGATGAGAGCAAAATGAAGTTCAGGTGGTTTCAAGAAGCAATCTCCAGTTCTTTCTTGAATTTTGTGATATGGCCGGCGGAATTTGCCCTGAAACCCAACAACCAGCTATTTTTCATGCATACCTCGCTGGATGAGATTAGATACAAATACGCGGCCTTTTTTCAAATTATCAGCCAATTCAGCACGTGATATGCCAAGGAGGGAGGGCCAGAACAGGCCGCACGTTCCGACCATGGCGAAGAAGATCAGGGAGGTGATCCCGAATACCGCCAGGATCGGCACCCCCTGCCCTTCAAGCAGGGTACCGAGTAGGGACATGGCGAGGTAGCCGCAAAATAAAATGACAGCAGCCACTGCCAGCTTTTGCGTTAAGGTGCTCAGATAACTCAACCCAAAGGTGCGATGACTCATCCATTCATATACCTGGACGAATAATAACCCAAATACGACCATACGCAGCGCCACCCCAATTGCGCCCAGCCCGAGGCCGGGAACGGGGGCATGGGGCGATGCCAGGAGGAAATAGCTCAGAATCAAATCAGGGATCGACACAAGAATTCCAAGGTTTCGAATGGTCTTCGTTTTCTCAGACCCCTTAAGCGCGGCGGTGTTGATCTGCCCATAGGTTTGCTGGAGGGGATAAAACGCCATGATTGCCAGAACCGGTACAGCCAGACTATATTCATCACCAACCAAAATGTGAACCAGGAAACGGCTGCCAAAGGAGAGCCATGAGCACAACGCCAGAGCCAGGAAAAACAACAAATGGGTGAACTTCAAGTAAGTACGTGCGGCGCGTTCGCGTTCATCGTTTGCCATGGCATTTGCGATCTCGCGCCAAAAGATACTTAATGCGGAACTGGTAAAAACCAGGATGAAGGCGGACCATTTCAACGCCAGTGCAAAATATCCCTGTTCCACGGAACCGTACCAGCGCTGCAGGAGGTAAGCGCTTACATATGCGATCAGGGGCGTGTAATATTCCAGGAGAATGAGCGGCGCGGCAAAACGCCACCAACGCCGGATGTATTCCCTCGCGCGTACACCCAGACTTCCAGCCCAGGTAAGTTCCGAATTATTCACCACCAGCCAGCGGATCAATAAAACCGCAATCAAGGAGGCAGAGAACATATTGATGGCAATATAACTATATAGGTTCAATAAGCCGAATGCGCTCAAGCCAAGCAAGCCCACCACATTGATCATGGATGTGACCAGGGTAAATACCTGCGCATGCACGGTGAGCCCCTTGCTATCTCCCAACTGCCGCAGGGAGGCTGTGATGAATATCATCCACTCAAGCACGGTCACCAGAAAAATCTGATTCAAAACTTGTCCGGACCATAACCAGTCCAATTTTCCCATGACCGCGACGACGCCAATGAACCCGAAGGAGATCAGAACCTGCACAAACAGAACAAGGGCATACAGCCTTGTCAATCCGCCGCTGCGCCGCTCCTGCGACGAGAACGTGAAAAAGGCTTGCTGGGCGCTCGGCTCCAGAAAACCGCGTATTGTGGCGGCAGTTATCATCAGATAATTGAAATTCCCAAAATTTGCAGGTCCAAGGGCACGCGGCACTACGCCGGCTGTGGCAATCCCGGCGGCAAGTTGGATGAACTGCGTTCCGATCGTCGCCAGGTAACGGCGGCGGACGCTTTCGACAGCGGCAGGCTCAACCATGCTTCCCCTCTTTGCCGCAGACTTCGGATAAAAATGTAACAACATTATCAACGCTATGCCCGTCGTGTAATACATAGTTTCTTAAATATTCTTCTGTTCTCAGTTGAGAAAGTTCATCTATAAACAACCATGGGGCCTTTGCAAGCCTGTTGATTGCCGCAAGAAGTTCGGGAACAGATTTACACCAATAACAAGCCTTCTCAAGATCCTTTGCAAAGTGATCCATCAAAATGGTCTGTTGTGGGTCGCAGTACAGGATCAGGGGTTTGCCAAGGGCTAGGACTTCGTTCCAGGTCGTACTGCTGGATGAATCACAAATGACAAGATCGCTGGCAAGAATGGAATTCGCAAGGGATGTAGATGAATCCAGTTGCACGGAAAGGAGCCCAGAGCGTTGCTCAAGCCAGCGCGGGGTTGCTTGCGCACTCAGATCTCCGGGAAACGGTCGGTAAACGACGTTGATATTTGCGGCCTGCCCAAGTATTTCCAGACTTTTCTTTTGTAAATGATAACGGGTTGTATCTTCCACCAGCCATGAAGCACAAATGGTGTTACTTAATGAAACCTCGGCAATCCATAAAACATTGATAGGTTCCGATTTATTTGAAACCTTGGAATTATTAACCCGCATACCCTCCATGCGTGTTGAACCGGCCGGCATAAATTCTGCCCGTGTGGGGATCACTGGGTTTTCTGGAGGCAAGACACCCTCACCATAAGTCAAAAAATAATCTGAATAAGCAAATTCTGCAAAATCGTGGGTTGGAACAACTTGCACGCCATACGAACCTCCATGTTGATACGAAATGACGGGTATTCCTCTCTGTTGTGCCTGATCAGCCAGCACCTTGGCTGAAAGCCACGGCATTGCAAAGAAACAAATCGCATGAGGCTGGACCATCTCTAATGCCTTATCCGCCACATCAGTTGCATACCGAATAAGGGGCAAGGAAAGGGTAAGTATGTTACGCAAATGCGGGAGAATTGATGGAAATAAGTCCATGTCCAGGACCTTTATCCCTGCCTGTTCTGAATGAGCGGCAATCCAATCATCCAATAATGAGACCAGTTCTACGCGCTCCTTATTATCATAGCGTAACGACATGCAATCCAACCTCTGCCCATTCCACAAATAATTTTTGTAAACCGTGGGAGCATATCGCATCCCCCAGTGTTGGTCACCTGTCGGTTCACTATTTAAGTAATAAAGTGAAAATCCAGGGTTATTTTTCAATTCATCCAATACAGGAGACCAGTCATACAATTGCGCATCAACGAAAAGCAGACGAAAAGCCCCCTCTTTGATGGCACCCTTTTTGCGCAAATTTCTCCAGTAACCGATTGTATTTTTTACTATTTGTTTTGCTCGACTGCGAAACTGCAGATAAGCGTCTTTAAGCTCGGCAGGAAGCAGCCGGTTCCCTTGTATTGGAAGTGAAACGAGTTCAATCTCAACACCGGTTTCTGCACAGATCGCATAAAGCGCCTCGAGCCATGGGTTATGCACATATCCGTTATTAGCAAACCAATTGTCTACTTCCCCCTGAAAAGCAACAACCAATGAAGGAGAAAACACTCGTATTGCTGCGCGCATAAGAAAAGCGCGCGCGGCAATACCGCCAATGGAAATTTGCACATAATATGCCTGTCCGGTTAGAAAGCCTCTGTCAACCTGCCGTGCAAGCGGATATTGCTCTAAAATATATCTTTCAATTTCAACCAACAGGTTAAAACAATCAAGGCTATATTGTCGTTCAGCAGATGCAAGCAAACTCATATCTACAACTTCAGAGATGGGCGTAAAGGGCAGGCCCATCTCTTCAAAAGCCAGCATTGCCTGCGCAGTGATCGCCACCAGTTTAGTGTGTTCGTCAATCTTGAAATTGCGAATGACCCAATGAACTTGTGCGCAATTCTCCAAAAAAACAATTCTATTCATTCGTTATTTTCTATTACTGACAAAATTATCCAAAAGAACATTAAGATCTGTCAGATGCTTATGAAGTGCTTTCGAATCAAAATCAGCTGCATTTTCTATCAAGCTGCGCACCTTGGTATGTACAGAACGACTAACAAGTATTTTATACGGGGCAATATCGAAACCGCGTTGCGACTCAAGTTTTCTTAAATTCTTGGCAACCTCTGAAAGAAGCCCGTCAAATTGAAAAACTATAGGGGCATCAACATACGGTGAGCCTTTTCCGTCCGGTGGATCAGGCAATACATGGCGATTCCCACTGACATCATTTACTTTGCGACAAAAATGACGCACATCCCCATCCCCCATTAAATCCAATTCATTGGCAGTAGCCTGCACACGACGCTGAGATGTATCATATTGCACCCCAAATTGAAGCGCTTGCGTATTTTTGTAGCCAAGTTCATCAAGACGGAGTGTAACATCTTCAACTGTATAACGGCGTAGATGCGGCACAAACCAATCATCAATCCATTCGCCGATCCTGCGCACAGGAGTATCCATTAGGCGTAACTGAGAAATGCAGTCACGCACATCCACGTCCTGTAAGGTCTCGCGGATCCAATCTACGACATGCCAATAAATTCCACCTGACCCATAGAGATATAACCACAAATACCCACCCTTTTTAAGAACACGCGTGATTTCCCGAAGTCCCTGGTCTGGGTTCTCACTATGATGCAATACTCCATTACACCAAACAACATCAAACGATTCATCTTCAAATGGAAGTTCTATCAAGGAATGTTGCTGAAAGGTTAGATTGGTAAACCCCTTTTGAGCAGCACGTTTGCGGGAACTTTCAATGTTGGCAGGGCTAAGATCGACCCCAATCACTTCACGTGCACCACATTGCGCCATCAGAATTGAACCACGCCCCCCGCCACAACCAGCGTCTAAACAGCGCTTATCTTTAAATATATTTAGATCTATTTTATTTGCCTTCAAACGGCTATAAAACGGGGAAAGAAATTCATCAAACGATTTCTCGTCATAGAGCGCAAAAGTATCTCCATAGACAATGGCAGTAAGTTGCTCAAATTCACTCAGTCTTAATTCATTTGACATAACATCTCCTTTTACAATGACAGAAAGGAATAAATGGAATACTTGTCACTCGGCTCATGAATTTGTTTCATCTCACGGACAACAAAGCCCGATAAAGAAGCGAGTTTACTCATCGAATCGGGGGTAAAAATCGTGAAATGCTCGATGTAAAATTCCTCACGCCCGACGGCATCCCCATTCCGAAGTGCACCGTCTCCATCGGGAAGTTCAATATACACAAAACCGCCCGGTGAAAGGAATGATTTTGCCTGTTTCAGCATGCGCACGGGGTCCGGCACATGTTCAAGAACTTTATTAAGTGCAATTAAATCAAATTTCTGATCCGACAAAAAGGTGTCAAGTGTCCCCGCATGCGCGCCATCCACCCCGGCGTGAGCGAGGGCATGTTGTGCTGATAGCGGATCCGGGTCAATTGCATAACAATAAAAACCATGATCCTTCAATTCGGCGAGGAAAACACACAATCCGCTTCCAATATCGAGAACATGGGTATCCTGGGGCGAACGTCCATTGCGGGCATTCAATTCCATCACGCGCCGTACTCTCTGTTTGTTATCCGACTGTGCCTCCGGCAGGCTGCGAATCCTGTTGAAGGTATCCAACAACTTTAGGCTGTAGGTAGCCTGGTTGTATTCCCTGCCATAAATATCCGTTCCCAGCATGTCCTGAACATTCACATACACAGTGCAGCGGGAGCACTGGTAGACCTGCCTGTCATAGGCATCAGGGGCAATGCCAAAATCCGTTTCGCGTGCGGGCTTTTGGCGGATATCCACGATCAGTTCCAGCTGCGTGGAGCCGCACAAATAACACCTGACGTTACCTGCGCTCATCCAGCCACTCCACAAGGATCATGCTTTCCCCGTCAAGATACTTAAAAAACAATTCCTGCTTATCGTACTCAACCAGCATTACAAAATAACGGCCGGACCCTGTATTTTTTGTCAGGGCAGCCTTAAATCCATTATTAATTAGGCGGCCATTCAATGACGGGGTGGCATAATAACCCCAGTTCTTACGTGCCACATCATATTCAGCCCCGCTTTCGGTCAGGAAGGTGACCTGTTCATCCGCCAACAGCTCAATACGGGCACAATCCTTCATGTTGATCGAAGAACCAGCCTTGAACTCACGCGGTGGTTCAATGATTTTGAGCTTCATGTCCACTCCCAATCAGGTATAAGGAAATCCTTTATCACCCATTTACTTGTTTGTTTTTCCCAGACCGCCAAATTACGGAAATTTTCGATAATTTCAAAGAAATGTTCCACGGCAATTCCGGAGAACCTGCAAAACTTTTCGATATCAGCATGTGGGGTCTGATCGCCGGCGTTTCGGACAATGTCAATGGCCTGATCGCGGGTCAATCGTCCGTTTCGGATTTCCAGGGATAGGTTGTCAAAAAGCCTGGTAAAGCCAAACTTGTACCACTTAATAAAGTGGTGGATGGAGATGAAATCATCATCAATGTCAGCATAATCATAATACCCGGTTTTGGGTCCGTCGGCACGCGAGCGAAATCCATGCTGATGTGCAACCTCAGCACTTTGCTTCGGATCCCACTTGAAGTAATAACCAAGAAAGACGGCATTCACTTTTGCCTGTTCGATCTCCTCATCGGTGGGACCAAAATATGGAGTTAATTCCTTTCGGGAAAGTTCATCGGAAATCCAGTCCTGAGCAGTAGTGCCATGCGTAACACCATAGGTTCTTAACCAGCGACCATCGAGCCGAAAACCGGTAAGTTCATCTTCGGTTGTTCCATATTCAAATGCGGAATTCTCCCCCCAGACCACCAATGGAATATTAAATCGTACAGCGGTTTTTAGCGGGATACTGAACAAAGCCATGTGCATTGGAATGGCGGTCGAACCATACTTCTCCAAAGCTTTTAACATGAACTTTTTCTCCACTTTTGGGCTGACCTGGTAATCAATATGGTCAACCCCCAAATTGATGAGATTGGCAAGATTCGCCGATCCAAGTACGGTGCGGGCGGGGGTTTTCCACGTCACTGCCAGCGGGTTCATGCCATATTCAAGGCATTTGACAACCTGCCAGGTGCTGTCCTTGCCGCCGCTGACAGGAATTATGCAGTCATATCCCTGACTGTGGGACTTGGCATTGCAAACCACCTCCCGAAAGGCGCCTTCACGCGCCGACCAATCAATATTCGGCTTTGTCTCGTGTGCCCGGCAGGCATTACACACCCCATCCCCATTGATAATGATGTTGGGTCGAGTATCCGGCAGTATGCAGCGGGTGCAGTATTTCACTTTTGAAATTCCTCCAAAAACATCTTGGTATTCAAAAAATTAAACAGGAATTTGCTTTCGCTATTAGGGAGGTTCTCCTTTGAGAGCAATGCTTCAACTTTATCCTTTTGGATATATTCAAAAACAGGACTGTCTTCAAGCAATGCCCTGCGCACTTCTTTACTCTTCACATCCAAAAACGAGAAGATGGGCGCATTAAAGCCGACTTTACGGCGATTGTCCACAATGGCATCCGGTGCAATTCCACGCATGGCGTCCCGCAAAACAGATTTGGCTTTGCCGTCCTGGATCAAATGGCGGGATGGAATGCTGTTTGCAAACTCAAACAGGTCGCGGTCCAGGAAGGGCGAACGGTTTTCAACTGAGTAATACATTGAATTTAAATCGTCCTCATGCAAAATTACAGGCACCGACTCATGGAACAACTCATTTAACATGCGATTGCGTAACAAGCTGTCAGTGTATGCCTGCTCCTCAAATGGCTCAGACCAAGTTGAGGTCAAGTACGAGGCGAAGCGGTCTGCATCCAGATAAATATGATCGCGGAATGCTTTATCTTTAATAAATAAATCAGGGTCACTCAAAAATGGATTTCGGACAATCGGCTTGATATGCTCTTCCCATGCTTTCAATGATGTTGAATGCAATGGTTTATCATTTTGAATTTCATAAAGATAAGCAAGGTGATGGTCGTAATACCCTGTGAACAGTTCATCCGCCGCCGTGCCGCTGACCGAAATACGATACCCGTGATTGTGAATGCTTTCGGCTAACATCCAATGGGCATAATAGGTAATGGTATATACGGGCGCATCATGGTAGCGGACAAGTCCGCGCAGTTTCGCCAGGAAGTCGCTTGTATCCACGTTGATGGGGGTATGGCGAATTCCCAGCTCTTTTACGGCGTGCTCCACCATATCCTGCTCTTCATAACGCGCGTCGGTATTGACGATGGTAAAGCCGTGCACATCGTACTTGAAAACGCGTCTGGCAATGCTGATAAGCGAATTTGAATCCACGCCGCCGCTCATGCAGAACGCAAGGGGCACATCGGCGCGCAGGCGCAGCTCCACCGAGCGGATCAAACGCTCGCGCGTCCCTGCAACCGCTTCTTCGTAGGACATGGAATCATCCTGTTCAATGAGCGGAGTCCAATACCGCCTGGCATTCTCACGGCCTTCCGCATTAATGGAAAGATACGTGCCTGCGGAAAGTTCGGTGATATCTTTAAAGAAGGCATGTCCATCCTTGTAGAGCGCCTTATAGCCGTTTACCAGATAACGATAAAGATGGTCATGGTTGACTTCCAGTTTACGGCCAAGCAAAGCAACAATAAACTTCACTTCAGAGCCGAAATACAGTCCGCTGGAATCGCGGTATATGTAAAGCGGTTTTTCGCCAAAGCGATCACGGCATAAAGTGAAAGAACCGTCTTTTTCATCGTACAGTGCAAAAGCCCACATGCCTTCACATCTATCAAGTATAGACCAACCCTGGTGATGAATTGCCTTAAGAACCACCTCGGTATCCGATTCGGTGCGGAAGGAGACATTCTTCGCAGTTAATTCCTCACGGCGTTCGAGATAGTTATACATCTCGCCATTAAAGATGATCCATTTGTCTTCCGCATGAAATGGCTGGCTGGCGCGCTCATCAAGGTCGATGATGGCAAGGCGCGTGAACAACATGGTCGCCTTGCGTCCCGCACCATTGGTGAATTGACGATAGGCGGCTTGATCCGGTCCGCGCTGCCCCATCAGGCCAAGGCAGGACTGGATGTTCCCAGAATGAATCGTTTTCGTGCCAAAATAACCGGCAATGCCGCACATTCTTGTTTACTCCACATGCTCTTTCAAGAAAATATCGTGTCGTTTCAATGATGTTTTTAATTTTTTGCCGATCAAAGATGAAATTTCAGCAGGCGGCAATCCATTCCGTGGACGAATACAATCAAGATCTGATTCAACCAAGATGACTCCTGCGGATAAATCTTTTGCCGCGACGATACTGCGCCTCGCTGCTTCGCCCATGCCTGCTTCTGCTGTGGAAATATCCTTCTCGCCTGAGCCAAGCATGGCATCGTATTGATGCATCACGTCCGCAAGGCGGCGCATGTCAGCCGGGTCTGCCGAAAGAGCATGATCACGGAAGGAAGTGCGGGTTTTATCAAGCGTAAAATGCTTTTCGATGATCCGCGCTCCCAGACCCAAAGAAGCGACTGCGCTTTCAATTCCCAGTGTATGGTCGGAATAACCGACTGTGAGATTAAAAGTCTCCCGTAAAGTTTGGATGACTTTTAAGTTCGCGTCCGTTAAAGATGCAGGATACAAACTGACACAGTGAAGCAGCGCCAAATGATCAACGAGCGGGCCTGACTTAAGAGAAGAAGCGATAACATCCACCGATGTTCTTATCTCAGCCAATGTACTCATACCCGTTGAAAGAATGATCGGCTTGCCAAGCCCTGCGGCCTTGACGAGTAATGGATGAAAATCCAAATCACCCGATGCGATTTTAATCCCATCAAGCAATGGATTAATCGCTTCGAGTGAATCCACATCAAATGCAGATGCCATGAACAATGCGCCTTTTGCGTGAGCAATCTTTGCCATCTCTTCAAATGTTTGCACAGGCAAACGAAAGCGCGTGAGTTGTTCAATGCGCTGGGTTTGGCTGATGTTTACCAAACGTTCAGGATCAATGATTTGAACTTTAACAACATCCGCGCCCGATTCAATAGCGGCATGTGCCAACTCAATTGCCAGCCTTGAATCTCCTTCGTGGTTGTTTCCAATTTCAGCGATCAAGATTCTTTCGCGGGTTAAATCGCGATTGCCTATCTTCATTTAAATTACCTTGCCTTCATTTACATGGGCGTGCAAAACAAAGGTTGAATTTGAAATTTTGTAACCACAAGTTTGATACAAACGCATGGATGGAATGTTTGCAATTTGCGTGCCAACCAATAAGCGGGAATATTTTCCCGCAGCATCGTTGATATGAAATTGAACCAGCCTTTTGCCAATGCCTTGTGCTTGCATATTTTTATCAACACCAATCAAGTCAATCACGCCAATTTTTTCGTTTGTAACGAGTATTGCCAAAAAACCTACAGGCTTGCCGTTTATTTCAGCCACTAAAAGTCTTTCGCCTCGTTGCTTACGGATGTAGTTCGCAATCCACTCTCGTTTGATCTTGTCTGCCAGTTCTTTTGAAACTTGAGGGTCAAGGTGAAAACGAGAATAGATAAATGAACTTTCAGCAATTTTCAATACATCTGTTTCATCTTCTGGCTTCACATCACGAATAATGATAGTTTCATTCGATGAAATATCTTGCGGCTGACGTTCAAAGGCCACATTGACATCAATCACGCGAAACCCGGCCGTTGTCAGCGCGCCAACCTGTGCAACAGATGTGACCGGCACCTTGGCATAATAGAAAGCACGGCGCGGAAGCAAACCCTCTGAAAAAACGCTCCCTGGCTCAAGGGTTTCGTCTTTGTCAAGACTGCCTCTGAAGACCTCACAGCCAAAGAGGCCGCCAAGCCACGTGTCTAAATCAAATCTCATCCACTGACCTTGATATCCATCCAGAACTTGCCGCTGGGGTCAAGTTCTTTGTACCATTTAATATATTTTGGAAAGCCAATGTCAATTGGATGAGTTGGTTTGTAGCCAATCAAATCATCCAATTTCTTAACGCTTAATGTGCCGCGAAAAGGCATAAGATTATCACGTTGGACAAATTCCACAGGCGCTTCGGGGAAGTGTTCTTTGATGATGCCAACCAAGTCGTTGATCGAGCGGGATTTTCCGTAGGTCATATTAAAAATCTGATTGCGTGACTTTGGGTGTTGAATCACTTTTTCAATCCCATTGGTGAGGTCTTCAATATAAGTGAAATCCAGTTTTTCACCGCCATCGCCGTCGATCTTCAAAACTCCGCCTTTCATGGCACTTTCGATGAAGATCTGTCCCACACGGCGGCTGACGCAGCGAGGTCCATACAAAGCAGAAGGGCGAATGATCGTATATGGTAAATCGAAAACTTGTTGATAGGCAATCACCATTTTTTCGCCAGCCACCTTCAAGGCGCCGTAAATACCGATCGGGTCAAGCGGATGAGTTTCTTCCACTTCTTCGGTAAGGAAGTTCCCATAGACCATGCTGGAGGAGAGGAAAATAAAATGTTCCACCTGCCCACGGGCATTATCAAGTGCGTTTTCCAAGGTACGCAGGCTGTGATCGAATGTACTATAAGGGTCTTTGTTGGACTTGCCTGCATGGGAAATCGCCGCGAGGTGAATGATGACCTGCGGTTTAATCTTATCCAGCGTATGCGAAAGCCCATGATAATCACGCGCGTCCTGCACATGCAGGGGAATGCCTGCTTCACGCAGCAATTCAAGCCGCTGGTTGATCACTTTTACATACAGGTCGCGGTTGGGGTTATCAGCAGCGTCTGATGATGCAAAAGATAAAAGATTGTTAACCTGCAAGCCGTCAATGATATCAACCTGTGCGCCTTTTTGTTTTAACGCCAGCGCAAGGTTGTGCCCGATAAAGCCCGCGCCGCCGATGATGGCAATGCGCCTGTCTTCCAATGGAATCAATTCGGTCTTCATTTAATGTAGCTCCTTCAAAACAGAAGAAAATGTTTCGGCAATGTATCTCATGTCGTCCGTAGTCAGATGCACACCCACAGGTAAAGCAATGGATTGGTCGCTGATTCTTTCCGCTTGTGCAAAGTCTGCGGCATTGTAACCGTATTTATTTTGATAATACGACATGCGCGGCACAGGTTGTGGATAGTACACGCTTGTGCCGACCCCTGCGGCATTTAATTTCTTCACAATCTCGATGCGTTTTGCATCCAACGGTTTTTCAAGCACAAGGCTCAAACAATAAAAACTGGAAAGCGCATCCTTGCTTTGCGAGTCTAAAATAGAAATACCGGATATTTTGGAAAGCCCGGATTTCAACGCGTTGAAATTCGCTTCACGCCTTTCGCGAATCACACCCATACGTTTTAATTGTTGACGACCGATGGAAGCGTTGATATCACTCATGCGATAGTTCAAACCAAGCCCCAGCGTATCGTACATGCCGGGGATGGAGCGTTCGGAAAACGTTTTATCCACATAAAAACCGCGAATTTTTGAAACTCGCGCCGCAACCTCTTTATGTTTGGTGACAAACATGCCTCCATCACCAGTGGTAATATGTTTGACGGGGTAAAACGAATAACAGCCTGTGTCACCGATCAAACCGACATGCGTACCTTTATAACGCGAACCAATGGCCAGGGCACAATCTTCAATCACTTTCAAACCATGTTTATCAGCAACCTTCATGATTGCATCCATATCACACGGCACGCCAAGAAAATGCACCATGCTGATGGCTTTGGTTTTTTTTGTGATTAGACTTTCCAATTTGGACGCATCAATATTGCCCGTTCCTGGTTCACAATCTAAAAATACAGGTTTCGCCCCAACCATTTCCACGGCATGAGCCGTTGCCACATGTGTCTCAGCAGGTACGATCACTTCATCGCCTGCACCGATCCCCATTTCAAGATAACTCAAGTGCAACGCCGCCATGCCGGAACTAACCGATACGCAATATCCGCCGCCCATGTATTTTGCGAATTCCTCTTCAAAGGCCTTGCTCTGCGGACCATGCGTCAGCACATCGCCGGAAAGCACTTCGAGCACCGCTTGTTTTTCCTCATCGCCAATCCAGGGTTTTCCGAAAGGAAGGTTTCGAGTTGTCATAGATAATCAATTGTCTCCAATCTTTTTGTGATCAAAGCGCGGTCACAAGCAGCGCTTATGCTTATTCCGTCAAATACAACCTGTGTCTGTTCGCGAATATCCCTATCGTCCAATACCGCCGAAATAAAATCGGGGATCAGGTCACCTTTATCAGCAGGCAGGGTTGGCATACTTAACATCTCTGCTTTTTGATCTTCATCACGATTCCAATGTACACGCGCGCCCATATCATCATAAATAAACGTGCCTTTGGTACCAAACACACGCACCACATGCTGATGCCGATGCACGCTTCCAAAGTTGGCCGTAATGTGCGCCACCAAACCGGATTCCATCTGCATGATGGATTCTACAAAATCGTTATACCGAAACTTCGTGCCCTCGGTTGAAATACGATTGCCCATCGAAAAAACAGTTTGCGGGCGTTCGTTAATTAACCACAACATCAAATCAATCAAATGCACGCCGCCGCCCTCCATCACAGAATAATTTTCAACCGCATTGCGCCAGCCGTCTGTTATTTTATGTAAACGTCCGTATAAATACTCACCGTCAAATGAATAGATTTTTCCAAGCTCACCCGTTTGTATTCTATCTTTCAACCATTGATACACAGGCGTCGCTCGCAAAATTAAATTTGAAGCAAGCTTCAACCTTCCATTTTGCACCGACCAAATTTGTTGAATTTTCTTCAACTGTTCGACGGTTTGACACATCGGTTTTTCCACGAACACATGTTTGCCGGCAATTAATGCCTGGATAACCTGACTCGCATGATCATCATCAAACGAGGCGATGGAAACAATTTTTACAGTTTCATCACTCACAATCGCCTGATAGTCTGACGCGGCACCTGCTCCTGTTTCCTCAGCCAGATTCTTCGCCTTTACATGATTATGATCCAACACCCAGCGGATTTCACAACGAGAATCTTTTTGATATGCCCGTAAATGCTTTTCACCGATACCCAACCCAACAACGGCCACACCCAGCCTCTTCATTCAGCGGTTACTTTCACTTGCGGGATGAAATCAGACCCAACAGTGTTTTCCAATTCCTCCACGCGGCGTAAATCATCCAATGTATCCACGACAAAATTCAACCTGGCATAATCAGGGTCCATATTTTCAAAGTTCAAAATTCGAAACTCGCCCGTATGGGCATAATAAAATTTTGTCACGTGTTCGCGGTCATCGGCAGATAATCGGCTGGGGTCAATCCTGCAAAATGTCTTCGCATTCAACAATTCCAAACTGTGGCCGTGTGGAAACGTCCGTTTCTGCACATTTGTGATCAAATCCAAAGAGTCGTCCACATACGAAGCCATTGTTGTCAAAATCTTGCTGTTCAAGTAGGGACTGTCTGCGCTGACTCGAAAAAACCAATCACATGGGTTTTCCTGCAGGCAAACCCGGAATCTTTCAAACACATCATTTAACGAACCGCGAAATACGGTGACACCCAAGGAATGCCCGTACAAAGCCAGTGGGGCATCTGATGTTTCATCACTTGTGGCAATGATGATTGCCGACTTATTGAATGCACGATTCAAACGTTCAACGACATGAGATATCATCGGTTTGCCATTGACAGGTGCCAGCACTTTACCCGGAAAGCGGGAGGAACTCATCCGTGCTTGAATAATAAGGTTAATGTTCATTACTGAATGAGGTTTTCATTCATGCGAGCATTCAGTTTCTGAATTCTCGCACAAGAAACAGATTCTGTCAACCTGTAAACTCCTTCACCGCCGCGATGACCTCATCCTGCTGTGCCTCGGTCAACTCCGGGTAAAGCGGAAGCGCCAGCGTCTCGCGGGAAGCCAGTTCCGAGTGCGGGAAGTCGCCTTCCTTGTATCCAAATTTGCGGCAAGGCACAGCCAGATGCGGCGGCAAAGGATAATACACATCGGAGGCGATCCTCTTCTGCTTCAGGAACGCCTGCAACGCAGCGCGCTTCGCAGAGCGAACGATATACAAATGATACACATGCCGGCCCCATTCGTGCTCCACAGGCGTGACGACTCCCAGCGGCGCCAGATGTTCACTATAACGATGCGCCAGTTCGCGGCGTTTCCGGTTCCATTCATCTACGTGCGGGAACTTCGCCTGCAGGATCGCAGCCTGCAGGGCATCGAGGCGGCTGTTGTAACCGACCTCCTCCGAATAATACTTCTTCTTCCAGCCGTGTGTGCGCAGCATGTGCATCCGCTCGGCAAGCGCGGCGTCATTCGTCACGGCCATGCCCCCGTCGCCGAACGCGCCGAGGTTCTTGGTCGGGAAGAAACTCAAACAGCCGATGTCGCTCAATGCGCCGGCCTTCCTGCCACGATATTCCGCGCCGAATCCCTGCGCGTTATCCTCGATCACCATCAAGCCATGTTCACGAGCGATCGCAAGGATCGGATCCATCTCGGCGGGATGCCCATACAAATGCACGGGGATGATCGCCTTCGTCTTCGGCGTGATCGCGGCTTGAATCCTGCCCGCGTCAATTTGATAGGTCTGCGGGTCGATATCCACGAAGACCGGCTTTGCGCCGACCGACATGACCGTGCCCGCCGTCGCAAAAAACGTATAGGCAGGGATGATCACTTCATCGCCCGCGCCGACGTTCAGCGCGCGCAATGCGATCACCAGCGCATCCGTCCCCGACGCCAGCCCGATGGCATGCTTTACACCCAGATACGAAGCAATGCTCTCCTCGAACTTCGTCACCTGCGGACCCAAAATAAAATGCCCCGACTCCAATGTCGAGGACACCGCCGCATCGATCTCCTCTTTGATGGAATGATACTGCGCCGTCAGGTCGACCAATGGGATCATTCTTCGCCTCTTTCCGGAATAACGACTGAATCCTGTTTCCGATAGGCATCGCCGCAGCTTTGGCAGGCTGCCCGATCCCCCTCGAACGCCAGCTGCTCGCCGCACTGGCACATCCAGCCGCGTACGCTGGCCGGCGAACCGTAGACAAGCGCGTAATCCGGCACATCCTTCGTCACCACCGCGCCCGCGCCGACAAAACAATAGGTGCCCAGCGTCACGCCGCACACGATGGTCGCATTCGCCCCGATCGATGCGCCTTTGCGCACCAGCGTGGTCTGGTATTCGTCCTTGCGGCTGACATGGCTGCGCGGGTTGATCACATTCGTAAAGACCATCGAGGGTCCCAGAAAGGCATCGTCCTCGACGATCACACCGGTGTACAGCGAAACATTGTTCTGGATCTTGACATTCTCTCCGATGGTCACGCCGGAAGAGACCAGCACATTCTGACCGATGTTGCAGCCTCCGCCGATTCTTGCATTCGGCATCACGTGGCAGAAATGCCAGATCTTCGTGCCGGGGCCGATCTGCGCGCCGTCGTCTATATAACTGGATTCGTGAACAAAATAATCAACCATGGTTGCCTATTTTTTCAAAAGCGGGTGAACAAGCTCATCCTTCGGTGAAATCCCAGCCGTGCGGATGGCATACGTCAAACCGATCGAAGGACGCGCATCTGCGATGCCAAAACCGCGGCCGGCCAGCGTCTCTTCATAGACGCGCGTATGCAGGTCGGTGAAGCCTTCTGAAAACTCGATCTCCCTGCCGTCCACCGTAATGGAACGATAGGTTGTCTTTCCGGCGGTCTTTTCAGAGGATGGCAGGTCGTTCTTATCCACCGAAAGGAACCAGCGCACGCGCGCGCGTTCCAGTTCGATGAAGCCGGACATGCGCTGGTCGTCCGAGTGATATACCTTGATACCATTGACCGATCCGAACAGCCACAGGAGCAGGTCAAAGAAATGCACCCCGATATTCGTTGCCACCCCGCCCGACTTATCCGCATGTCCCTTCCACGAAACCTGGTACCACGGTCCGCGGCTGGTGATGTAGGTCAATTCCACCTCGTGGACGGTATTGTCTTTTTGCAGCGCTTCACGCAATTCGATCAGCACCGGGTGTACGCGCAATTGCAGGATGGTGTGAACGCGGCGCTTCGTCTCCGCTTCGATCTCTTCGAGGGCGTCCAAATTCCAGGGGTTGATGACCAGCGGTTTTTCGCAGATCGCATCGGCGCCGGCCCGCAGGGCAAGGCGGCAGTGGGCATCGTGCAAATAATTTGGCGAACAGATCGAAACATAGTGGATGCGCCCCTCTTCAGGTCCACGGCGCAGTTTTTCCAAATGGCGGTCAAAACGCTCGATCTCGGTGAAGAACTTCACATCAAAGGAGTACTGGTCAAGCACGCCAACCGAATCCTTCGGGTCCACGGCGGCCAGCAATTGGTTGCCCGTATCCCGGATGGCTCGCAAATGACGGGGGGCAATATACCCGCCGACGCCGATCACAGCAAAATTCTTCGTCATGAACTTCCTTTCAGGCGTTTCACCTGATAGCCCTGGCCGGCAGCTTCAAGCACAACGTCCTGCGGGATATTGCCAACTTGAATCCCTGCTTCAATGCAGGTCAGGCGCAGGATGTCCATTATTTCGTCGTCTCCGTTCAGGTACACCTGCTGAACGCCCTGATCCTGCAATTCTGTAACAAGTGCTTTTGCCTTGTCACGAAATTGTCCGTACACCTTCAACGAATTCTGTGCATAGGACAATGCTCGCTGGGTGAAGATCTTCATGCCCTCGGGCGTCAGGTCGTATTTCAGGCGGGTGCGGTCAAGATGTGAAACCTTGACCCAGCCGCGGGTGATCAGGCGTTTGATATACCAGTTGACACTGCCAACGGCAATGCCGAGGCGGTCGGAGAGATTCGCCTGGGTCACCAGTGAGTCCTGGGCTATTTCATCGAGCAGGGCGTATTCGTGCTGTTTTATTTCAGTCATGTGAGAATTCAATTTCTGAATTCTCACATGGAAATCCCCCCTTGTCAAGTCAGCAAATCTCAAAGTAGTCATGTCGCTGCGAGCGGCCCTGCCGCGAAGCAGTCTCCTCGTTGAAACAGGGGATTGCTCACCGCACTGGCGTCGGCGCAAGTGTTGTCGGAAAAACGCCGTCTCGCAATGACATTTTTCATACTAAGAATTGCTGTTAATAATCTGGTTTGTACCTCCCGACAACATTCCTATTTTTATTTCCCATCCACCATATTTTGGAAAATTGTTTGATATTGATCAACAACCTTCTCTATATCAAAATCGCGTGACTTTTCAAGGCTGGTCCTGCGGAATCGTAATAGAATTTCAGGCTTGGAAATAAGTTCGCGCAAAGCCTGTGCAAATGCGCTCTGATCCTGCACTTCGATCAAATAACCATTCTTTTCATGGTCCACCAGGTCCATGAAACCGCCGATACGGCTGGCCACAACGGCAAGTCCCTTGGCAAGCGCCTGCACCCCGACCACGGGCAGGCCTTCCGAAAGGGACGGCATGAAGAGGATATCGCTTTTTGAAAATTGATCCAACACATCCTGCGGGGTGACCCAGCCCGGCAGATGAAACCTCTCCGCCATGTCATGCTTTTCAATTTCCCGTTTCACTTCCTCGAACATGGGACCATCCCCCAGCATGGAGCAGGTCCAGTCGAGGTCCTTCAATTGGGAAAGGATTTTTACAATCGCAAGCGGGTTTTTTTGGGGCACGAAACGCCCTGCAAAGACCAGGCGGGGACATTCATTCAACCTGATCTCGGCAGGGGCAAGATTCAATACATCCACGCCATTGGGGATCACTTGAATATCCACAGGATAGTGCTGCAAAGCCAGTTGACGGGTGAACTCGCTGACTGCGATCACTTTTTTTGCGCGTTTCCAGATCGGCTTCGTGAACGGCTCCAGCCAGCGGAACCACCTGCCTGTTTTCTCCGGCACGCCGCCGGGCACGTCCCCCAGATGGGCTGTCAGGATGTAGGAGAGGCCGGTCAAAACCGACAAGGTCCAGGCAAGCGCACCGGATGGAACGGCAAAATGGGTATGAATGATCTCGGGACGAAAACGCCGGATCAACGGCAGACCAGCCCACAGTCCGGCCAGAACGTAGGCGAGCATCGTGGAAAAGCTTGCGGAAAACGCCTCCCTTCGCAGGGAAGGAATGCGCACAAGTCGAATCCCATCTTTGATCTCTTCGCGAGGCAAACCAGTCATGTACGCAGTCAGGACGGTCACTTCATGACCGCGCGCTGCAAGTTCCCTGCAGATGTCGTAGGCAGCCCTGCCCCCGCCCCCGCCAATCGGCGGAAATTCGTAGATGACTGTCAGGATGCGCATGAAATGGTCTCAGTCCAAAAACGGATCCTTGCATTGTGCCTGCCCGGGGCGCGGCTCAAAAATCTGAATATTGTTCGAGAGCAGCGCTTCGGCAGGTTTGTAATTACACAAAAGCGGCGCACCCACATAGCGCACCCATGCCACGTTCTCTTCCACGAACGCGCCTTTTTTCCGCTGCGTGAACTTCTGGTCTTCGGCAACGATCAAGGCAAAACGGCGGTCTGCCAGATCTGCATAATACTGCTCCAGATAATTGCGGTTGCGCGACATTGCCATTTCCATCAATTCGACCTGCTCATATTCGGGTACAAGCGGGATGCCGTTCAGATCGCCAAAGGTTAACAGGTGGCGTTCGGTCACGAACAGAACCTCACCGCCGTTTCCGATGGCTTCAGAGACAACCTCTTGAAGTCTTTGAATGTCCTGCGTCGCAATGGATCGATCATAGGCATGGAAGAAGCCGATCCCCCGGATCGCAAATGCCAGCGGGATCAACAAAGCCGCGGAGATGGGCATCCACCCGACCCGACCCCAGAGCGGCTTCGCATCCCCCTCCGCCGACACCCGTCCCGCCCAAAACGACATCACCAACACGGACAGCAGGACCAGGTACGCATCCATATTATGCAGGTCCCCGCCGCCGCCGATCTTCGTGCTGACCACCACCCCGCCGGCAAACAAAACCAGCAGCATGGCCAACAAGGCAAGCCAGCGCAAAGGGTGCAGAAAGCTCATCCTTCCGCGCGCGATCTGATATGCCGCCACCATGAGCGGCGCAGAAACGATCAATATGCCCGGTACAATCCCCATGGGGAATGTCTCGGTCGGGAGCAGGCGCTTCCATAACAGATCGGATGTGAAACTTGAGCCAAATGTGCTGACATCCGCATTGCCCGAAATACGAATGTAGGTAAATTGGGAAACAAGCGCTGCAGCCAGCCCGCCCGCACCCCAGACAACCGGCGTGACCCAATACCGCCAGCTTTTCCCGGTCAGTGGTGTTTCAAGGATGTATATTGCAATCGCCAGCATGGCAGGTACCGGGAACCAGTTCACGCGGCTGATCCCCGCCCAAACCGAGGCGATGATCACAAAAAGGAGCGAACGCCAGGGTCTTTGAATGGATATTCCCGCAAAAACCAGGATGACACAAACTTGAAGATGATAATAGACCGCGCCCTGCAAATAAAACAAAAACAGCCAGGCTGCCGCCAGAACCGTCAGCCCGCCGCCCAACTTCAGCCGGCGGGCAAGCAGCATGGCGGAGGCGGATGTCAGGCCGATCCACAAAAGAACCTGCCACAGGCGGTGAAACCAGAGCGGCAGGCCGTCAACCAGAAAGGGAAGCGACAGCAGCAAATACCGCGATGGATGCAGGAAGGGATAGGGAAGCGAAACCCCATAGACAGACTTGGCAAAGAACATGGATGCATAATAATGGCGCCCCGCCTCGGAATATCCAATGGAAAACGGATCACTGGAAACGATGGTCGAAAATCCATATGCCTGATAGATCACTCCCTGCCCAAGAAGAACAATGGCAAAGGCGGCATGCCATTCGAGCGTGTTTTTTAGAAGTTTCAAGCCGAACACCTGAAGCAGGCTCGCCCACAGGAACACCCAAAGGATTGGCATCAATTGGGGAAGCACGCTGCCAAAGAGATATAAACGGGTGAACCAGACCAGGAAAAAACCGAAAAGCGTCAGAAAAACCCCGTACAAAGAGCGCAAGGCGTTAGACGGTCGCGTTTCAAACCCGTCCATCCATGCAGCCATGCGGCCCAAAAGGGATGAACGGGAAAGCCACAGGCCGGCCACTGCCGTCAGCGCAAAGATGCCCACCAGCCCGATCCACTTGGAACGCAGGAGCGTAATCTCCAATTCGCTTGTGCGCTGGATGGTTTGAGGGATCGCCAGCAGGCTGACAGCCGCCAGCGCCCACATCCACACTTGCAGGAATTTCCTCGATGACACGGCTTCCATGAGTTCACTCGCCTTTTTCAGGCAGATTCTCCTTCTTCTCATTCATCGCGGCCAGAATGGACGGCAGGAAGAACGCTCCCGGCAGGCTGGCCAGAATGAACAACAGGCGGGTCAGCAGGGCAATGGTGGCGCTTTCCGAGGAGCTTAATCCGCCGAATTGGATGAGCAGGAAGGTCATGGATAGTTCCTGCACGCCCAGGCCATTAATGGAAATGGGGATGAGCGTGACAAAGTAGGTCAGTGTATACAAGCCTGCAACCAGCCAATAGGGAACGTGATGGTCGATGCCGAGCAGCAAAAGATGGATCGCCAGATAAATAAACGCCTGGTTTCCCAGCGTGGCGAGCAGGGAACCGATCAGGGCCAGTGGTTTCCTCCACCAGATGGAAAACGACCCGAAGGTGCGTCTGGCAAAGTCCACGCCTTTTTGAAACAGCGCAGCCACCGCCATGGACTGGGAGGCGCCGCCTTCAAATGAAAATACGGGCATCAAACCCAGGGGCAGAATCAGCCCCATGCCCGCCATGCCAACCAGACGGTCCACCACCAGCGAGGCGAGGCAGATGGCGCGGTCATAGCCCAATTGCATTGCACCGCCCAGCCGCACCATATCCCCGCCGATGGTCGTCGGCAAAAAATTGGATGAAAAGTTGCCGGTGAACATCAGCGTAAGGGAGCGAAAAAAGTTAATTCCCACTCCGGCCGACCGAAGCAGCACATGCCAGCGTGCCGCCGCAAATGAACGGGAGATGAACAATGCCGCGAGCGCCACAAGAAAATATCCGCTGGAAACACGCCGCAATGCGGAGAAGAGCTCGCCATCCCCCTCTTCCTCCAGTAAAATGAGCAAAAGCACCAGCGCCAACAGACTCCCCACGATACGCACAATGGTCTGGCGGTTTTTTCGCAGCAGATCAATCACGAGCCTTATGCTCCAGATTGATCATGGTACGCACCACATAGGTGGGTTTCCTCTGTGATTCATGGTAGGTGCGCACGAGCAATTCCGCGATCAACCCCATCAGAATGGATTGAAAGCCGAGGATGAAAAACATGACGCTCGTTTGGAACAGGGGGGAACCGGTGACACTGACCAAAAAGAACAGGCGCCGGACGAGCAGGTATCCCATGATAAAGGCGCTGATGATCATCAGTCCGCCGCCGGCCCCGCCGAACAGATAGATGGGCTTGGAGGCATAGCTGACGAGGAACTTCACCGTGAACAGGTCCAGGATGACCTTGACGGTCCGCTCCAGCCCGTACTTGGTCTTTCCATATTGACGCGGGTGGTGGCGGACGGGGATCTCGGTAATGCGCGCGCCAACCGAACTAGCAAAGACGGGGATGAAGCGGTGCATTTCACCGTACAACCGAAACCCTGCCAGCACCGGGCGGCGGTAGGCTTTAAGCGTGCAGCCATAGTCGTGTAAATGCACGCCCGTCACGCGCGAGATCAGCCAGTTCGCCAGCATGGACGGGAAATTACGCGTGACCGCATTGTCTTTTCTTTGCTTTCTCCAGCCGCTGACCAGGTCGTATCCCTCGTCCAACTTCGCAAGCATGAGCGGGATGTCCGCGGGGTCGTTCTGCAGGTCGGCATCGAACAGAATGATGATATCCCCCTGCACATAATCAATGCCCGCCGCGATGGCGGCGGTCTGCCCGAAATTGCGGCGGAAGGAAATCACCCGAATATGCTGCGGGTCTTTTTCCGCATACTCTTTGAGGATGGACAGGCTGTTGTCCGTACTGCCGTCATCCACAAAGATCGCCTCCCACGATTGCTGCAGCTCGTTCATGGTCTTGTACACGGCGTCAAACAATAGCGGCAGGTTCTCCGCCTCATTAAATACAGGGGTGATCAATGAAAGGTTCATGGGTTTCGGTGGAAGATCCTCAGTTCCGAGCCATCATGGCATGATGGAGAATCCACGGGTCTTGGAAGCTCCTGAAATTCCCGCGGTTCAGGGATTCCATCGCCTTCTCAATGGCTTCAAAAAGCAGGGGCAGATTATCCTGTTCATTGTGAACAGGAACGACAAGTGAAATATCCATTATTTCCTCTTGAAAATACGGAGCCGTGTTTTTTCGATGCAGGATGTTCCCACGGGAGTTGGCGCATATTCATCAAATTCCGCCGCTGCAAAAAACTGTGTCCATCCAGGATAACGCCTTTCTTCAATGATAAAATAATCGGCCGTTGCCTTCCATTCAGCATCCATTTCCTCATTCCAATATCCAAACTTGTATAATTCCTGCGAATCGCCGCCGCTGATAAAGGAATAGCCGCTGTTAATTTGCGCGGGGAATATGCGGACCCCGGAAAGATACAATAGCGGCACTGTCGACAAACCGCCGTCCCAATAAACCAGGCTGTCCGCAGGAATAATGCTCCTTAAATGATCTCCAATCTGTTCATTTGCCAAAATAACATCCGTCCGGCATTCGGCTTTTCCTGAAGCCCCGCTTAAAATCGGGGAAAGCAAAATTCCCATCGTCAAAACCGCTGAGGCATGGAACGCACCAAAGCTTATTCTGCCATAGGTGCGCCTGGCATACTGCCAGCCAATGGTTGTTAACAGGGTAAAAAGAACACCAACGCATAATCCAAATAACGCCGACGCAAATTTTCTCGCCGAATTGTTATCAAGCTGGAAGCCATATATAAGAATGTCGCGCCATGTTATCAAGCCCGGCAGTATTCTCCCATCCCGCACACGCGGCGCCGGGAGCCCCATTGAAAAAGAACCAATTTCCTCAAACGCGGAATAACCAATTCCCGCAAATATAACCAGAAAGAGGGCAGCCAGCAATACTTGCGCAAAAAATGATATTTTCCAGTTCCATGATCTTATCGTTGCGATTACCAGGAAAATGGCGGCAACATTAAAAAAGGCCATGTAATTTTTGAAACAGAAAACACAGTAATCCAGCCCAATCGCAGCCGCAGAGTGCATATAAGTTAAGCCCAAAAACAAGACAAGCATGACGAGGCCGGCACGAAAATCCACCGGTGATTTCCACCCATTATATTTTGGCCAAAGAAAGACGGAAACAATACAGCCGGCCAGGGAAACAAAATGAAAACGAAATGCCTGAAAAATCGAGAGCAGGCGGGATCCCAATGACATTTCGGGGTCCCAGACGGGTGTGCCCCCTCCACCATAACTTAACTCACTCGGTATCCTGACATACGGCACCCAATACCATAGTTGAAGTATATCTGGCCAATAAATAAAAAACACCAGGGCAACCGCCATTGCGCCCGGCAATAACAGCCATACTGCCCGGCGTCCATGTTGCCAAAGGGCATAGACCGCCAATAGTGGAAGTACCGGCAGCATATTCTGACGAACCAGCATCATAAGTCCGGCCAGAAGGCCGCTCAACATCAAGTGCCAGGCTGGACGCTTTTCACCCACACAAAGAGCCAAGGACCACGCCAACATGCAGGCAATCGTACTTTGCGTGACGCCCATGCTATATATCTTAATGATGGATATATTGGATGCAATCGCCCAAACTGCTCCAACCGCCAGCCACTTTCCACCAAGCCGTCTCGAAAGAACCCATGCGCCCAACAGGGCCATGAATCCAAAAAAAACAGCCAGAAAACGCCCGGTCCGCAATCCCGGACCAAATAATAATTGCACATAGCCCGGTATCAAAAATGCCAGCGGGCCTTTATTTGTGGAAATGCCCGGATCAAATGGTCGGTAATCGCCTATGGCGAATAAATAACCCTTAAGTAAATATGCTCCTTCATCCAGGTCAGAGACCGTCGTATATGCATACAACAAGGCATAGCACACATAAACAAACATTCCGAGGAAGGCAAAAAAATCTGCGCTCCGGGCAAGTTTTTTCCCTTTAAGCATAGCCTTGATAAATTCCATTAAATCCTCAAAGCATTATCCCTTTTTCAACCGCGCCAGGTCGGAATCCACCATCATGGCAACCAGTTCCTTGAACCCCACCGCAGGCTCCCACTTCAATGCCATGCGTGCCTTGGATGGGTCGGAGATCAGCAAATCCACCTCCGCAGGACGGTAGAACTTCTCGTCCATGACCACAAAATCCTTATAATCCAGATCCACATGAGAGAAGGCGATCTCACAGAACTCGCGAACGGAATGGGTCTCGCCCGTGCCGATCACATAGTTATCGGGCTGATCCTGCTGAAGCATCAGCCACATGGCTTCCACATAATCGCCTGCAAAGCCCCAGTCACGCTGGGCTTCAAGGTTGCCAAGCCGTACTTCCTTTGCCTTCCCCAGTTTGATCCTGGCAGCCGCGTTCGATATTTTACGCGTGACAAATTCCAGCCCGCGGCGCGGACTTTCATGGTTGAACAAAATCCCCGATGTGGCGAATATATCAAAGGACTCGCGGTAATTGACTGTGATCCAATGACCATAGACCTTCGCCACGCCATAGGGACTGCGCGGATAGAACGGCGTATCCTCATTCTGCGGCACTTCCAGCACCTTGCCAAACATCTCACTTGAAGAAGCCTGATAAAAACGGATCTTTGGATTCACAAAACGGATCGCCTCCAAAATTCGCGTCACCCCAATGGCTGTCACATCACCGGTCAACGCGGGCTGGTTCCACGAAGTCGGCACAAAGGATTGCGCTGCAAGGTTATAGACCTCGGTCGGGTCATATTCCTCGAGCAGGGCAAGCAGGGAACCCTGGTCCTGTAGATCTCCCTGCACAACCGTAATATCATCCAACATATGGTCGATGCGCTCGTAATTCACCGTGCTCGAGCGCCGCGCAACCCCGATCACACGGTATCCCTTTTTCAATAACAACTCTGCAAGATAGGAACCGTCCTGTCCGGTGATTCCTGTAATGATGGCAGTGGGCATTTATTCTCCTTATTCAAAATTCAGCGGCTGAATTATACCGCACACGGTCACAACTTGCGTGGCGCAAGTTGTGACCGTGGGTATTATATACACCAAGTCAGACACGCCTCATGCGGTCACGCCAGATCCCCCATGCCAGGATCAGTATCCATATTCCCAGGATAACCGCCACCATGGAGGCAAAAGGCAATTGCGTTCCGATATGCAGATATCGATTGGCATACCACTGGCCAAACATCACCACAAAGACAACCTGCATCGCCAGCACACGCGGAACCCATGAATTCTTCGTGTCCCGCCACCAGACCCAGACGTGTCCCGCAAGAATCGCCTGCCACAGGAACAGGATCGTGCGATAGCGCGGGTTATCCCATTGATCCCCGCCGCCCCGCAGGGCGGTAAACAGGACCCAGCCCCACACCACCAGACCCAGCCACATCAACAACTTTCGCTTCTTCGCCTCGCCCATGCCTGCCGCGGCGGCAAAAGAGAGCATCAAGGCCGGCAGCAACGTGTACCAGCCCACAGCGCGCAGGATACCGATGACCTTCCAGACCCACTTCGTCGGCGCGATGAATATCGCGGGCAGGACGGGCTGTAAAACTCCGTACGCCATCACAAAAGGCAGGCGCATCCATTGCGGCATTTCATCAAAAAGTTTCTGCACCCAGCCCGAACCTGCTTCGATCTTGTACACATTCCACTTGAACGACTCGCGGATGAAATTATGGATCACCCCGATGGGCGTGCCGCCGCCCAAACTCCCCTGCCGGTCCAGGGCGGACGACAGGATGAACAACCCGGCCATGAACACCAGCAGGGCGGCTGCGATCATCCACCACGAAATGCGGCTCCGCTCACGGCTGAAATACATCCATCCACCCAATATGACCAGGGTTACCAACGCCACCGCGGGTGAAACCAATAACATTCCCGCAATGCCAAGGCCAAGCCAGATCACTTCCTTTTTATCAAGATGGGCCTGCCAGCTTACAAATCCCCACAACGCGAAGGCACTGAATGCCAGCAGGTACGGTTCACGCATGGCGGACCCGCCCAGTAAAACACTTTCAGGATACAGCGCAAAGATCCAGCCCGAGGCGGCGGCCACTTTCGAACCCCATTGCAAATGTACCGCCTTCCACAAAAATGGCAGCCCCAAGGCCCCCATGAACGCGGACAGTAAAACCAGCATCAACATGCGGTGCGCATCGGGGGAAAGCAAACGATAGACCAGCGCGCTGAATGCCAGCAAACCGCCGTACTGGTCGTAGGCAAACTTCCCGTTAAGCGCGTCCAGGATTGGGCGGTCTGAGATTGCCAGCTCCCAGGCCTGGGTATCGCGGCGATGCGCGTCGGTATAGACAAAACCAGCACTCTGATCTTCATCATCCACATAGCCATGGACTGGCAATGCAAGGTACGTTGCAATTCCGCCTGCAAGGCGCAATACGAAAGCGAGGGCCATCATCCATGCCAGGATCTTGCCACCAGCCGCCCAGCGCCAGGATATGGTCAAACATAAAAACGAAAGGAGAAAGAGCAGAGAAAACCCCAACCAGCCGACAAACCAACCGCCCGGTTGAAGTGATGATAGGATCGCTCCCAACCCAAGAGCAGCCGGTGCGACCCAAAGAAAATCCCGTTGATCCATGGTCTTCATATCCCCACTTTTACCATGAAATTCAAACCTGCCGCCAGACAATTCTTAACCTGTGAATACATTAAGGGTCTGGCACATCAGAAGGCGTGGGTGTTGAAATCTCCATACCGCCCGCTTCCACGGATGGCGATTCGCTCGTCCGGGATGGAGTCGGCGATAATGGCGCACCCGCATCCCCCGCCTGGGAGGCGATCAGGATCGCCGTCAATGTAAACCTGCCGCGTGCCAGCAGGCTGTACTCTTTTGTAGACAGGAGACTGATCTCGATCCGCTCATTCAGGTGGATCACATCACCCCTGCATAGCACACTGGCCGGTGAGTCTTCGGTTTTCAGGCATACATACACACTTTCGCCATCAAAGCGGTTGATTCTTAAATAAAAATCGGGGAAATCGCGCTCAGGCACAAAGAAATTGATGGTCGCATTTCCATCGGCGTCACGCCCAAAGGACAAAATGCAAAGTTCCTCAGGATCAGCGCCGCAGTAGCCAAAGCGGAGCGGCGGCTCGGTGGTGGCTTCGGTTGTAGTTGATGAAATGGAGGCAGGGAGCCGCCAGAATATGATCACAAGCAGGGAAATGATGATGATCCCCGCCGGAACAAAGACCGCAGATTTTCGTTTGAAAAAATTGGATCCACTCACGCAAAAAATTCTACCACTACGGGAGACCATCCCAGGGAACAATCCGCCGGGTTTCCTCGTCTTAAATCAACCCTGAAGAATGTGTGCAACATTCACTTTTATTGTTATCCTTCGAGAAACAAAACCTGTGCATAACCCATCTCAAAACAGGAGTTACTCAAATGTTTTCCGGAAAATCAAATGTATCATCACCGTTGCTTGCCGCCGCCATCCTCATTGCTCTTTTATCCGCATGTTCCGCCAAAAAAATTGAGTCTGTCAACCGCGACGGCCCACCAATACAGGCAGGCGCCACCCCAAACCAAACGGGTATTAAAGAACTCGATCACATCATCGAAGCCACACTCACAGGGGACATGAATGAATTTCGTTCCCTGCTTGAATTCACACAGACGAATTGTACGCACACAGAGGGACTCGGCGGGCCGCCGAAATGCCTGAACGGTGAGGCGGAAGGGATGCCGGTGGAAGTCCTGCCCTTTCTTGGCTCGGAGGGCTATTTTATACGCAGGCAAGACATCGGGAGCTGGAAAGGTTTGCACGTCTCCAGACTGTATGCAGTATATGAGACAACAGATGCCGTATATTCCGATGAAAATTACCCGAAGGGCGAATATGCCATCGTGTTCATTAACAGCGGCGGGACGGAATATGGCATTACGCTGCAGGTCGCAAAGGGGCATATCCTTCGGATCGATGAAGGGTTTACAATGCCGCCGGAAATACTTGAAAGCCATGTTGCCCGGTATTTGGTGGAGCCTGTCAACCTGGCGCCGTGACAATGGAACAAAAACCTTCGAAGGCTTAAAGGCTTCGAAGGTTTTTGGTTAGCAACTCCATGATCCGCTCTTCGCGCTTCACCCACGTCAACTGCGACACATCAGCCTGCGCTTGTTTCCCCAATGCCTGCCTGCGCGATTCGTTTTTAAGCAGAGATCCAATTGCTGCTTTCCATTTCTCGAAATTGCCCGTTTCCACAAACAGCGCATTGCCGTCATTCAACACTTCGCGGATCGAAGGCAGATCCGCGGAAACAATTGCACGACCCGCTGCCATGTACTCGAACATCTTCATCGGGTTGATGACTCCGGCAATATCCTGTCCGCTGCTGGCCTCAATCGAACGCGAATACGGCATCAACAGCACATCCGCAGCCGCCTGATACAGCGGGATGCGCTCATGTTGCAGAAAGCCCGTCATCGTCACGTTGGTCATCTTCGCTTCGAGCAATTTTCCGCGCCAGTGCGCCACCAGCTCAGGCGTGCCGCCCACCCACAGAAAATTTACGTTCGGCATTTGTTTTGCAAGTTCGAACAACAAGTCCGCGCCGCGCCCGGGGTAGATGTGACCCGTGAAGCCAACAGTCACGCCTTCGGGCAAGTCCAATTGACGCCGCGCTTCGGATGGATTTGGCAGATTTTCATACTTTTCCAATTCGACGCCGTTCGGCGCGATCAGCACCGCCTCATCCTTAAAGGGAAGTCTGGTCGAGCGCTCCAAAGCCTTTCTCAACGCTGACGTGGTGACTATCATCACCTGACGCGTACTTCGTCGTCCGTTCGCCTTCCAGAATTGCCTCATCCACCACGCGCCCAACGTCCCAGAATTATCCGCGTGCATTTCAAGGACGACGGGATAGCCCGACCATAGTGCCAGTACCGCGGATTGCGGCAGCCAGGTGTAGATCAAGTCCGCGCCAAAATTCTTCGCGGCGCGTTGGGCATGGACGATAAAGTCGAAGCGTTTGAGTCCGCTGATGGACGGGAGCAGTTTCAAGTCAGGGACGAAGCGCAGACCGTAGTGTGAGAGCAGAGTCTCTTTGGAGGCAGGATCCACTTCTGCGGGGGCGAACATCTTCACGTCGTGATCCAGTTGCATCAAGGCCTGGGCGACCTTCATCGCCTGAATAGAATTGGCGGTCAGGGATGGAATGCGGGAGTTAGTGATGAGCGCGATTTTCATTTTGGTTTATCTTATGCAGTCCGCGCCAGACCATCGCGCCGACGGATGCGATGTAATAGAACGAAAGCAATGCGCCCGCCGCGGCGACGCCGTATCGCGGAACCAGCCAGAACGACAGCGCGAGTTTGATGATACCAGCCGCAAGCGTGGCATAGATGGGGAATTCGGGCAAGCCGAGCGAAAGCAAAAGCGGACGATTCCAGAACAGGATGTAATTGAAGACGAGACCGATGGTGAGGGCGACCAGCGCGGGATAAGCGGCGAGATACTCTGCGCCCGAATAAATGCGAATCGCAAGTTGACCGAACAGGATCAAGCCCGCGCCCAGCGCAAGATTGTATGCGAAAGAAAAAGCGGTAATCTTTTTGAGAAAACTCTTGAGTTTCTTCCACGCCTTTTCGACGGCAAAGCGATTGATCGCGGGGAAGGTGGTGGCAATCAGCGGGTCGGCGGGGATGGCGAGAAAATGGACAATGGTGTACGCCACCCGATAATACCCGACGGCGGTGGTATCGAGGAAGAAGCCGACCCAGATCAACTCACTCTCGCGGAAGAGTTTGATGATGGTCGCGCTGATATTGGAACTGAACGCAAAACGGATGAGTTCGCGCGTGGACGTTAACACAGAGAACGGCGCGCGCCACCAGCCGGGGCCGAGCTGTTTCCGTAATTGAATTTGCGCGGCGGTGAACAGTCCCAGCCCGATGATGGATTTCCCGACCAGATAGGCGATCAGAACGACGGTGATATTTCCATTGAAAAAGAACGCGCCGGCAATGATGAGCGTGGTCAGGATGGACTGCGCGAGGTTGATCGTCCCCTGCAGTTTGATGCGGTCGGTGATCTGCAAAATGCCCGTGGACGTTTCCATATTGAAGTTCGCCAGCAAGCCGAGCGCGAAGACCGTGAACATCCATGCGACGTTTTCGGTTTTTGCGAAATGTACTTCCGCCAGATGCGCGCTGAACACCACCACCAGAAACGCGATGAGCGAAACCAGTGCTTCGGTCAATCCTGCCGCTTTGATGACCGCGGAGGCTTTGTCCTTTTCGCCGCGTTCGAGATACTCCCCGCCGTAGCGCACGACCAACTCGCTCATGCGGAACGAGAACAGGCTGTTGACGGTGGAGGCGAACGCCATCACCACACCGATCAGACCGAATCCCGCGGGTCCAAGCAGGCGTGTCGCCATCACGCCTTGCAGGACGCTCAATCCCAGCGCGAGGGTGTTGTTGCTGAACAACGATCCGCTGGAGCGCAGGATTTTCAGGAAGAGGGGATCGTTTTTAAATTTAGATAATAAGGACATTGAGATATTGTACACAAGAAACAAAAACCGCAGAGACGCGGAGAACGCTGAGAAAAACTCCGCGCGCTTTGCGTCCCTGCGGTAGAGATTGATTTGAGGTATTACGGTGTCAGAACGTCCTTCGCCCACCCGCGTTCTTCGTTGTACCATTTGATGAGATTGCCAAGTCCCTCACGTAAATTGACCTGCGGATTCCAACCAAGCATCTCGCGCGCCTTGCTCACATCCGCCCAATTGGTGAACATATCCGCCAGGTTGGGCGGACCGTACTGCACGTTCGCCTGTTTGCCCGTCAACTCCTCGATCATTTCCACCAGTTCGTTGATGGTGATGACTTCATGCCCGCCAAGGTTGATGATCTCGTGGCCGACTGGTTTCAAGGCGGCAATCGTCCCGCGCGCGATGTCGTCCACGTAGGTGAAACCGCGCGACTGCTTCCCGTCCCCGTTGATGCGCACGGGCTGACCTTCGATGATCCACTGCACGAAGCGGAACATGGCAAGGTCGGGGCGTCCCGCAGGTCCATAGACCGTGAAATAACGGACAACGCTCACGTCAATATCATAGAGGTGATGATAGGAATGTGCCAGCGCCTCCGCCCCCTTTTTGCTGGCCGCATACGGCTGCAACGGTTCACTGCTGGAGGCGGATTCCGGCGTCGGGTAGGGCGGATTCTCGCCATAGATGCTGGAGGTGGATGCCATAATAAATTTCCTGCATCCATACTGGCGGCAGACTTCCAGCATGTTCAATGTACCCATCACATTCGATTCCACGAATGCCCAGGGGTTTTCCACACTGAAGCGCACGCCCGCCCGAGCCGCAAGGTGGATCACGCCGTCGATTTTTTCATCCTTGAACAGGTCGATGACCGATTTCTCCGCAATATCGCGCCTGTGGAATTTGAAGCGCGGCAGTGCCTGAAGTTTCTTCAAGCGGTATTCTTTCATGCGCGGATCGTACGCGTCGTTGACGTTGTCAATGCCAACGACGGTGTGTCCCTGCTCGATCAGCATTTCCGACGTCCGCGCGCCGATAAAGCCCGCCGCGCCTGTTACCAGATAATGTGCCATGTCAGCCTCTTATGTCATTGCAAGGAGCCGATGGTCGAGGTAGCCGCGAAGCGGCATATCGAGACCAGGCGCCCGAAGCAATCCCCCTGCAAATGAGGGGATTGCTTACCACTTTGTGGCACGCGTCGGGCTGAGGCCCTCGTAAGGATATCTATAATCTTTCAACCTTCCCGCTGTTTTTCCCCAGTTTCCCGGTGGCATTGCGCGAATCAAAGACAAAACTCGCCGCTTCGATGATGGCCTTATAGTCATATTGACCGTGGTTGGTTACGATCACCACCACATCCGCCTCCTGCACGGACTTCATCATATCCTGCACACTATCCATCTGCCAGCCGTCATATTCGTGGTGGATATGCGGAATATACGGGTCATGATATTCAACAATTGCGCCCTTCTTTTGCAGAAGACCGATCACATCCAATGCAGGGGACTCGCGCACATCGTTGATATCAGGCTTATAGGCCACACCCAACACAAGCACCTGCGAGCCCTTCAAGGGTTTCCCGCGGTCATTCATCCCCTCCAGGATGCGGCTGACCACGTAGCGCGGCATGTTCGTATTGATCTCGGAGGCCAGCTCGATGAAACGCGCGTTGTAATTGAACGACTTCATCTTCCATGAAAGATACAGCGGATCGATCGGAATACAATGACCGCCCAATCCCGGTCCCGGTGTGAACTTCATAAAACCGAACGGCTTGGTGGCGGCAGCCTCGATCACCTCCCAGACGTCCACGCCAAGGCGTTCGCACATGATCGCCAGCTCATTGACCAGCCCGATGTTGATCATGCGGAAGGTGTTTTCGAGCAGTTTCGACATTTCCGCCGCTTCGGCTGTGGAAACATGATGAACGGTCTTGATCGCGCCTTCGTACCAGATCGTTGCCACTTCGCCGCACGCTTCCGTGATGCCACCCACTACTTTGGGGGTGTTGATGGTCGTGTAATCTTCACGGCCCGGATCCACACGTTCCGGGGAAAAGGCAAGGAACCAGTCCACGCCAACTGTCAGGTTGTGTTCAACTCCCAGTTTTGGCAGGAGCAGTTCACGGGTCGTGCCCGGATACGTGGTTGATTCCAGGACGATCACCATGCCTGTGTGCATGTATTTCGCCAGTTCCTCCGTCGCGGAAATGATGAACGACATATCCGGGTCACCCGTCTGGCGCAGCGGCGTCGGCACACAAATGCTGACCGCATCCATATTCTTTAAGACAGAGAAATCCGTTGTGGCGGTGAACTTTCCATCCCTGACCAATTTCGCAACCACTTCCGTCTTCACATCAGGGATATAGGATTCGCCCTTCACCAGCGCATCGATCTTACGCTGGTCCGGGTCCACACCCGTGACATGGAACCCCGCCTCGCCAAAGACCACCGCCAGCGGCAGCCCGACATATCCCAGGCCGAGGATGGCGATCTTTGCATTTTTATCCTTCAGTTTCCTTACGAGAGTTTCTTTTGTGGACATTTTTTTCCTTTTATTTTATGTCATGGCAGGGAGCCGTTGGTCGAGTAGCCGCAAAGCCGCGTATGGAGACCAGGCGGTGAAGAACAAGAACGCCTCGCAATGACAGGATCGTTAAAACAAACTCAATTGCTTCGGCTTTTCATCCTGTTGAACAACCGCTTCCTTCTTCTTTTGAATTACAACGTTCCTGCCCAATGCGGTGCGCGCTTCGTTTAACTGGTCGGGCAGTTTTGCAAAATCCGCCAGAATGGACGGTTTCAATGCCGCCTGATGCAGAGCCGCCGCGGGATGGAACATGGGAATCACAAAACGGTCTCCGACTTTCCGCATCTGGCCATGCACGGTGCTGATCTTCACGCCGGGAATGAACTTGTTCATCGAAAAGCGCCCCAGCGTCACAATGATACTCGGATTAATGGCTTGAATCTGTGCTTCAAGATGAATGTCACACGCCGCCAGCTCATCGGGCAGCGGGTCACGGTTGCCCGGCGGACGGCACTTGACAACATTGCCAATGAACACATCTTCACGCGTCACACCCGCCTGTGCCAGCAGCTGATCCAAAAACCTGCCCGCCGCGCCCACGAACGGACGCCCCTGTTCGTTTTCATGAAAGCCGGGACCTTCGCCAATGAACATGATCTCCGCCGTTGCGGGTCCCTCGCCGGGCACGGATTTCTTGCGACCTTCATGCAGGGCGCAATGCGTGCAAACCGATACAGCCTGTGCGATTTTAGCAAGCAAATCTTCAGTTGACATTCATCCTCCGGGCAGACGATCCAAATCATTCAGTATCATCAGGATCGCATCTTCACCATTGTCCTTGTAATATTCCTTGCGGCGGCCATCTTCCACAAAACCAAAACTGCGGTACATCTTCTGCGCGGCAAGATTGCTTTGGCGCACTTCCAAAAATGACTTCACGGCACCCTCTCCCTTCGCAGAATGCAGGGCATGCAAAAGAAGGTTTTTACCAATGCCCTGCCCGCGAAACTCTGGATGGGTCGCGAGCGTGGCAATATGGATCTCATCCACAATGAACCACACAACCAGCATCGCCACCACACGTCCATCCAGGTCCGCCACCCAACAGCGCGAAGCCGGGTTATCCGTCAACTCAAAATGAAAGGAACGCGCGGGCCACGGCAGTGAAAACGACAACTGATCAATCGCAACGACCTGCTCAAAATCATCCAGCCTCATTTTGCGGATTACACAATTCATGCAATCGGCGTCCCTGCCACATGCAGATAGATCGGCGCAAGCGAAGCGGCATCGTCCACTTTCTTATCCTGCCAGCGCGCCCATGCCAGCTCTGCCAGCACAGATGGACGGCGCACACAATTCACAGGTGGGGCCGCCAGGATATTTTTCCTCTTCGATAATTTGCTCCGCTCTTCAGATGTGAACTCGCCTGCAAGAATGGCTGGGCTCTCGATCTCATTCAACAACTCATCCAGCGTGCCGCTTCTCAGCGGACCTTCAGCCTGCCACACTTTCCTCTGGCTTTGATACACGCCGAAAGCGATGCGCGTCCGCCCGGCTTGCAGGAAGGCAATTAATGGCTGTTTCGCCGCAGGCTGTGCCGCCGCGATAATATCCAACGTCGGGATGCCGATCACAGGCAGGTGACGCGCAAGCGCAATTCCCTTCACCAGGGACAGCCCAACCCGCAGACTGGTGAAGGAGCCCGGACCAATTGCCACCCCCAGGGCCTCGACCATGTCCATCGAAACGCCGCAGCGGCTCAAAAGTCCGGAGAGAGCCGGGGCCAATTCAGTCGTGTGATGCTGACGGGTCGTCCAAATCATTTCGCCGAGCACCCGAGTCTCATCGTATAAAGCCAATCCAACCTGCGCAGTGGACGTATCAACAGCCAGCAGCATCACAGCCCTCCAAGCATGGACTGGCGAATGCCGTCCAGTAATTCATCATGGCGTTTGCCATGCGCTTTGAAACTCATCTGACGATGTTCTTCCGAAATATGGTCAAGCCTGATCCACAAATTTTCAGCGGGAATCAGGCCGCCCAGCCGCTCGGGCCATTCGACAATGAGCGCCCCCTCAACCAGCATGGAGTCAAGGTCGAGTTCCTCCGCTTCCGGCACGGAGTCGAGGCGGTATGCATCCAGGTGAAAGAGGCGGCTGCCGTCGGTGCGGCGATATTGATTAACAAGAATGAACGTCGGGCTTGAAACCGGATCAAGCGAACCCCAGCCCTGTGCCAGCCCCTGCGTGAACGTGGTTTTGCCCGCGCCGAGGTCGCCTTGCAGACAGATCATATCCCCCGCCCGCAGCATTCCGCCAAGGCGCACCCCGATACGGCGCGTCTGTTCCGGACTGCGGCTGAAAAACTCCAGCATATGTGCATCTAAAATGGGCATGACGACGGAATTATACACCGCCCCATTCATAAGACTTCGGAAATCTGTTCCTTCGCGCACACACCATGACCGGCGTGGAGGACTGCCATCCTTTATTCATCCTTCCTGCCAGGCATCCTTTTCTTGATCTCTGTGCGGATGATGCGGTTTATCCGCCCCGGGATATTATTCATATTTCTCGAGATCATTCGTTGGAAGAAATTACCCCGCCAGTTTTGCAGGATGGCTTCGATATACAACTTCTCCAAAGCCATCACCTGTGCCTCGATGGAATACTTTTCGCTCAACAGCATGGAATGTTTTCCGAACTGCGAGACTTTTTCAGGATCGGCCAGCAGGTCGGCAGCGATATCCGCAAAGGTGTTTACATCCAGCGGAACCATATATCCATTCCGGTCATTCTCGATCATGCCCTCGAAGGCCTCGTCCTCCACCGCCACCAACGGCAAACCCGAAGCAATCGCCTCGATCACTGAAATGGGATGCACCTCCGTCGTGGAGGCGGAGAGAAAGAGCGTTGCATCCTGAAGCACACCGGGCAAATCCGCACGGTTGACCATCCCCAAAAAATGGATGCGCTCCTTGACCCGCGTCCCCGCCACTTTCGTCTCAAGTCCCTTGCGCGCACTTCCATCGCCTGCAAAGACAAGCTGCGCATTCGGGTGACGTTCCGAAATGCGGACAAACGCATCCACGATGAAATCGAGACGCTTCTCCGGGTCCATGCGTCCCACCGTCAGGAGGATCGGCGCTTCGGGACCCACCCCCAGCCTGTTTCGCAGACTTCCGGGATTCCTGGCCGCCTTGAACATGCCCAGATCAATCCCGTTTGGAATCACATGGATCGGGCTGCTTACCTTTTGCGCCAGCAACAGGCGTTGGAATTTTGGAGACGGCACAACGATCTGGTCGCCGAGATTGGTGGAAGCCGAACTGAACCAGCCCGCCGCATATTTCAAGACTCTCGTCCCGCCTATGAACTTGACATAATGGGTGTAATCCGTAATGGATGTGTGATAGGTGTAGATCAACGGCAATCGCTTGGTGGATGCCGTGAGATACGCCAGCAAACCCACGCTCAACGGGCTGTGCGCATGCAAAACATCGAAATGCTTGCGGGTCAGCGACCATGTGGAGCGCGGCGTCCCCAGTACGGCCACATAAATGGGGGGATTGTTCAAATACTTCAAGGAAGGCAGGCGCATGACATTTGGCTGGTCATCCTTATAACCGGGGAAACGCGGCGCAAAGATGGTCACCTGGTGTCCGCGGTCTTTCAAGCCCTCCGAGATCATTTGCAGGGAAACGGACACCCCATTCACCTGCGGAGCGTAGGTATCCGTAAAAAGCCCGATACGCAGGGAAGCGACGGGTATTTCCTGTTCCATGTGTTGTGATTCCATGAATCCTCCTTGGACAAGTTCAATAAGAGCGTTTTACGAGAGCTGTTCAGACCCCAGCTGAGTTATACGCCTTTGGGGTCTGTTGGTTTTTCACGTTCCTGCCGGGAAAGGTTGATCTTCATGCGTTTCGCAAGTTCGCGGCGCGTAAGCATGACACGGTGCTGGCAGCCCCTGCATTCCAGTCCAATATCCGCGCCGAGACGCACCACCATCCACTCATACGAGCCGCAGGGATGCGGTTTGCGCAGGCGCAGGTGGTCGTTCAATTGCAGGTCGGGAAGCATGATGGGATTATACCGCCGCCCATGTAAAGGGCATCCACGTCTACTCGGCCAGGGACTCTTTGGCTATAATCACCTTTATGGCCGATTACAAATTCTTCCACCCCACCGAAGTCCGCTACGGAGATCTGGACCCGCAGGGACATGTCAACAACGCGAAATACCTGACGTACTTCGAGCAGGCGCGTGTCTACTATTTCATGCAACTGGGTTTGTTCACCAAGGACCAGTCCTTCATGGAGATCGGCGTCATCGTCGCGGACATCCACATCACCTACCATGCCCCCACCCATTACGGCGATCCGCTCAAGGTCGGCGTGCGGACCGCGAAGATCGGCAACAAGTCCATGACGGTGGAGCAGTGCGTGATGGACGCGAACACCGGCAGGGTCATGGCAAGCGGAACGGTGGCGCTGGTCACATTCGATTACGAAGGCTTGAAGACCATTCCCGTCCCTGATGAGTGGCGGAAGAAGATCACAGAGTTTGAAAGGTTGAATGTTTAAAAATTGGCAGGTTCAAGCCTTTTAACTTTCCAACTTGTCAACTTTTAAACCGAAAGGCATTCCATGTCCCTCCCAAAAATTGACGAAAGATATTTCACCGACTTCCTCGTTGACCTGCTCAACGTCCCTTCGCCGACAGGCTTTGCCGGCGCGGCAATAGATTTTGTGGAAAAGGAACTTTCCAAGTATAAGCAGTTGAAACTTTCACGCACGCGCAAGGGCGCACTGCTTGCAAAATGGGAAGTTGACTCCGACCTGCCGCCTGTCGCATTGACCGCACATGTGGACACGCTCGGGGCGGTGGTGAAGGAGATCAAACCCAATGGACGCTTGAAGTTAAGCAAGATCGGCGGGGTGCAATGGCCTACGGTGGAAACCGAAGGCGTGTGGGTCTTCACCACCAACGGCGAAAAGATTCGCGGATCGGTGTTGATCGATGTCGCGTCCGGTCACATCCACAGCGGTGCTGACCTTCCACGCGATGACAAGCATTTGGAAGTCCGCCTCGATGCGCGTACGACTTCGGAAAAAGAAACCCGTGCATTGGGAATCAACATCGGCGATTGTACAGCCTTCGACACGCGCACCGAAGTGACGAATGGTTTCATCCGCTCGCGGTTTCTCGATGACAAGGCGTGCGTTGCGAATCTTGTCGCGGCGGTCAAGTCCATGGGGGAATCAGGCCAGAGTCCGCTGCGAAGCGCGTATTTCCTCATCAGTAACTATGAAGAAGTTGGGCATGGCGCGGCGGCGGGCATCCCCGATGAAGTTGCGGAGTTGGTCACGGTGGACATGGCGGTCGTCGGCGAGGGACAGGCGTCGGATGAATTCCACGCCACACTGTGCATCAAGGACAGCGGGGGTCCGTATCACGAAGGCTTGAACAAAAAACTGAGCGGCATCGCCGTGAAGCATGGCATCCCATACAAAACGGATGTGTATCCGTTTTACGGTTCGGATGGCGAAGCGTTCTGGCGCGCAGGCGGCGACGTGGCCATGTCGCTGATCGGCCCCGGCATCGATGCCTCGCACAACTACGAGCGTGCCCACATGGACGGCTTGAACGCCACGACCAACTGGATCATGGCGTACTTGTTGGAAAAGTAAGGCTTTTACATTTCACGCCATCAGGGATGACATGACCATCGACTCAATCGAAGCCAAGATTGGCTCGCTCGCCCCGGACTTCAAACTGCCCGCCACCAACGGGCAGGAGATTTCGCTGAGGGCTTTCCGCGGCAAACAAAATGTGATCGTCTTCTTCATCCGTGAGACGACCTGTTATCAATGCCGCACGCATGTGGCACACCTCGGGCGGATGTACGACCAATTCCGTGAATCAGGGACGGAGGTCATTGTCATTTTGGGTGAAGATGTGGAAAAGGCGCAAAAATATGCCGAGGGGATCAAATTGCCCTTCCCGATCCTGTGCGACCCGGACCGCGCCGTGTATAACCTGTACGAGTTGGAGAAATACTTCCTGCTCTTCCAGCGGACAGCCTCCCTGGTGGTGGACAAGGATGGCATCGTCCGCTATTTGAAACGAACCACCATCCCGAACGTCTGGCTGCAGGAAAGCCGCGAGTTGTACGGGTTTGTGGACAGTTTGAACGAAGAGCAGAAAATTTGACCGTTGAAGCCCCGCGTACGCGGGGCATTTTTTATTCCCCATTCCCTATTCCCTTCCCCCCTTGTATACTTGCCCCATGAAACTGGATGCTGCCCTCCCCCCTGTTCAATTGAAGGATGTCCACGCCGTTGCGAAAGCCGCCGAAGAGATCGGCTTCGCCGCGTTGTGGACCCAGGAAACCCAGCACGATCCGTTTTTGCCCTGCACGCTGATCGCGGAGCACACGTCAAAGATGGAATTCGGGACTGCCATTGCCGTGTCGTTTGCGCGCTCACCTGCCAACCTCGCCTACACCGCATGGGATCTGGCGGCACAGTCCGGCGGACGATTCATGTTGGGGTTGGGCACACAGGTCAAGGCGCACATCGAGAGGCGCTTTGGGATGCCGTGGCCCGAATCCGTGACAGGCAAACTGCGCGAGCAGATCCAGGTCATCCGCGCCTTGTGGGACAGCTGGCAGAACGGCACGAAGTTGAACTTCCGCGGCGAATATTATAAGATCACGCTCATGTCGCCGTTTTTCAATGCGGGGGCAATTGAGAATCCAAACATCCCGATCTATATTGCAGGTGTGAATACGGGACTCGCCAGACTCGCTGGCGAACTGTGCGAGGGATTCCACGCGCACCCGTTCAACAGTCCGCGCTACATGAATGAAGTGATCCTGCCCGCCATCCAGGAGGGCTTGCAAAAAAGCGGACGCAAACGCGGCGACATCACCGTCTCGATGACTCCCTTCGTGGCGGCCACGCCCGAAGAAGTTGGCTTTGCGCGGATGCAGGTCGCGTTCTACGCATCCACGCCTTCATACAAGCCCGTCATGGACCTGCACGGCTGGGGCGAGACTGCTGAAAAACTTTCGGGTTTCGCCGCCAAAGGCGAATGGCACGAAATGCCCATGCTGATCACCGATGAGATGCTGGCAGAGTTTTGCCTGATGACCACGCAGGAAAATCTCGCATCCGATCTGAAGAAACGCTACGAAGGCATTGCCGATAGGCTGACGCTGTACACGCCGTTCGTCCCCGGCGAGAAGGATGCGTGGTGGCGGGGGTTGACAAGAGCCTTCCAAAAAAAGGATAACTTCTATGAATCAAGCAAATGAGTTGTTTAACAAAATTGAGACGATCAAAAACACAAATGAGTTTATAGAATTCTGCTCGAAGGTTTTATTCAGGTTAACTGAAGTTGCCTAACAGAAAGACCGGCGGCATGAAAGAAGCCAAGAAGTAAGTCTGGTCGACGACGCAAGCGAGCAAAACCACGATCAAGCATTGAGCGAATCTCCTCTTTAGAAGTTGGACGAGCATTTCTGAGATGTTGTTTAACATTTCCGTGACAATACTCTTCCGGATTGAGCTGTGGAGCGTAAGCAGGTAACTCTTCAATCATGATCTCAGGATGCTGGCAGAGATAAGCTTTGGTGAGCTTGCTAAGATGAATACGGGCTCGATCCCAGATCAAGATGATTTTTCCAGGTACCTGCCTACGGAGGTGTTCAAGTGCCTCAATCAAGTTATCGCTTTTTATCGAACCTTCAAAACATTTCTTGTAGATCTTGCCTGTAAGTGTCAGCGCTACGGCTGTCGATAGCGCTCGACGATCTTTGGTTACCCGTCGAAAAACGGGTCTCTTGCCAGTCCGAGCCCACGTCGTAGCCAATATTTCTTGAAAGGAGAACCCAAATTCATCCCAAAATACGATTTTTGCTTTGAGACGATGTGACTTTTTTTATCCTTGGCCAATCTCCTAGCAACCAAGCTTCCACTAACTCTTTTTCCTGTTCAATAGCCTGTGGCATTGGCTTTTGTGGACTGAAACCTAGTTTGCGCAACAATCGATTGAGGTAATTCGGATGATAAGTGACATCAAATTCTCTTTTGATCAATTTTTGGACACGGTCCAATGTCCAGCGATCAGTTGGATATCCATTCGCCAAAGCCCCTCGTTCCAGCTTCCTCTTTAAGCTTTGCTTTTGTGGATTACTCAACTTCGGCTCGCTACCAGCCGCTTTTCTTTTTTGGAGTCCGCGCATACCTTTTGTTTCTATGATTCTGGCCCATTGGCCGACCGTGGCCCGGCTTACTCCGAGGTGTCTTGAGATTTCGGCTTTTGACATTTTTCCAGCTTTCAACAGCCGTCCACCTTCAAGCCGTCTTTCTTCCATTTGTTCTCGGGTTAGGTATGATGGTTTCCATGTCATACCGACTATTGTAAATCAATCTAAGTAAACCTGAATAGGATCCGTTGAGCGTGTTCATTTTGATTTCAAAGAAAAACATGACAGAAGAGATGCGATCCTTCATGAGAACGATCGAAAAAACTTAGCAAAAGCTGTTTCTGGTTTTGCCAATTCTGGTGGTGGTGTTTTGATTTGGGGAATTGAAGATAAAACATTAAAGCCAAAACAAATAACAAACGTACAGCAATTTGTGCAAAACTTACTTGAGCTCGCCCCTCAAATAACTGAGCCAATAGTTGGAAATATAGACGGATGCTGGATAGATTTGGACAATGAAAGAAAAGATGGTTATGGAATAGTATTTATTCCTGAAAGTGTATTCCCTCCTCACCGTGTAATACTTAATATTGAAGAAATAAAAAATCATTATTTTTTCAGAAGTGGCAGCACCTTCAACATAGCTTCGCATACAATGCTCGAGGATATGTTTGGGCGAAGACCAAAACCGAATCTGAGCTTAAGTAAGACAATCAACCATACAAGCAGTAAAGAGAAATTTCAGAATTTCACAATAATCTTGGGCATTGAAAATAAAGGGCGAGGATCAGCTAAATCGCCATTCCTTGATATAAATGTGCAGCAACCATATGCAATTTCAAGCTCTGGCATTGATGGTAATGGTGCTTTTGGTTTGCCAAGGTTGCCAGGAATTATTACTGAACGACATCAACGATTCGGCTCATCTCAAACTAATGTTATTCACCCTGGCGTAACACTCGAGGTTGCTGCAATAAAAGTTGAGTTAGACATATCGAAACTTGAAAAACCGCCTGAGTTAGTTATCGATTATCAAATTGCCGCGGAGGGTGTTTATCTTATTAGCGGACAAGAGGTTATAGATCTTGCTGAGATACCACCTAAATTCAACTTACAATATTAGAAGCTTTGGAGAATTCATGAACTTCACCGACTACCAAACCAAATCCCGCCGTTTTCCGCCTGTCAAACCAGATTTTCCGCAGGGCAAATAAAATTTTGCAAGGCGCAAACCAAAGTTTCCCACTGGCAAAATAGATTTTGCAAGGCGCAAACCAAAATCTCCCACTGGCAAAGTAAATTTTGCAAGGCGCAAATTTATTTTTCCAACCTGCAAACCCAAATCTCAATGGAATTATTATGAAATTCAGTGACTACCAAACCAAATCCCGCGTCACCGCAAAATACCCCGCCATCGGGCATGGGGTCATCTACCCGACTCTCGGCCTTGTCAACGAGGCGGGAGAGGTGGCGGGCAAGATCAAGAAAATTTTCAGGGACAAAAACGGAGTCATCGGCGAGGCGGAGCGGGAGGCGCTCAAAGCCGAACTGGGCGACGTGCTCTGGTATCTCGCCCAGGCCTGCACCGAACTGGAAATTTCCCTCGAGGAAGTCGCCGAATCCAATTTAACCAAGCTTTTGGACAGGCAGGCGCGCGGTACGATTCAAGGCGATGGAGACAACCGATAATAAAGAAACCGCCGCTTTCACGATTTTCAGGGGAGAACAAACGAAAGCATATGCCTATCGTAAGGAAACTCTAACCTTTTTCCTACACGGAGTCCCCCCGCTTTTTGGTAGAATCCTACCAGGAATTTAGGAGAAACATTATGGCTGGTATGGAAAGATTTACACAGCGGGCAAGGCGTGTTCTCAGCCTCGCGCATCAGGAAGCCGAGCGCGCCCGCCAAAACAGCATTGGGACCGAACACCTGCTTCTCGGACTCATGGACGAGGAAGGCGGCGTTGCCGGGCGCGTCCTGCGCGACCTCGGCATGACCTCCGACCGCGTCCGTGAAGTGGTTGCGCGCGTTTCGGGGAACCCGGTCAACTTTGACCCCAACCTGATCGAACTTGCAGCCGAAACCCAGCAGGTGCTCGAATTTGCCGTGGATGAAGCGCGCCGCCTCGGACATCACTACATCGGAACCGAACACATTTTGCTCGGGCTGGTACGGGTTGAATCCGTCGCAATGGAAGTGCTTCGCAAGCTCGGCGTGACGCCCGACCAGATCCGTCGTCAGACACGCCGCGTGTTGAACGAATCCGCTTCCTCCTCACCGACGCCTGCCGGCCCCCCATCAGGCAGCCGCGGCGCTTCGGCAGCCAACCCCAAGACCCCCCTCGTCGATCAACTCGCTTCGGACCTGACCTCCAAAGCCGAGGAGAAGAAGCTCGACCCCGTCATCGGGCGTCAAATGGAGATCGAGCGCGTCATTCAAATTTTAGCGCGCCGCACCAAGAACAACCCCGCCCTCATCGGCGAACCCGGCGTCGGCAAGACCGCCATCGTCGAGGGACTTGCCCAGCGCATCGTCGAAGGCGACGTCCCTGCACCGCTGATGAACAAGCGCGTCCTTCAACTGGACGTCGGCTCGCTCGTGGCCGGCACCATGTATCGCGGTCAGTTCGAGGAAAGACTTAAACGGATCATCGATGAGTTGAAAACATCAGGCGCAATCCTGTTCATTGACGAGGTCCATATGCTGGTCGGGGCGGGAGCCGCAGGGTCATCCGTCGATGCGGCGAACATCCTCAAGCCGGCCTTATCCCGAGGCGAGTTACAGGTCATCGGCGCGACCACCCTGGATGAATATCGCAAGCATATCGAATCCGATGCCGCGCTCGAACGCCGCTTCCAGCCTGTGCAGGTGGACGAACCCTCCGAGGAGGAAACGATTGCCATCCTCAAGGGCGTCCGCAGTGCCTACGAAGAGCATCACCATCTGGTCATCTCCGACGAAGCGCTGGAAGCCGCCGCGCATTTATCCTCACGCTACGTCACCGAACGGTTTTTACCCGACAAAGCCATCGACTTGATCGATGAATCATCCTCGCGTGTACGTATGTACAAAAGTCCCGCCGCAAAACATGCCAAGGATCTGTTCGGGCAATTACGCGCCGCGCGCCAGAACCGCACCCTTGCATTGGAGGAGGGCAACAACGAAGACATCAAGGAATGGGAGGAGCGTGAAATGGATCTCGGCCAGCAGATCGAACGCCTGCGCACCGGCTGGGACCGCGCCAACAGCCCGGTGGTTTCCGCGGAGGATATTGCCGAGGTCGTCTCCATGTGGACGGGTGTTCCGCTGATGCAACTGGCGGAAGCCGAATCACAACGCCTGCTCAAGATGGAGGATGAGTTGCGTAAGGGTATTATCGGGCAGGAGGATGCGATCATCGCCATCTCCCGCGCGGTCCGCCGCGCACGCGCCGGCTTAAAAGACCCCAAACGCCCGATCGGTTCCTTCATGTTCCTCGGGCCCACAGGCGTGGGCAAAACCGAACTCACCAAAACCCTCGCCAAATTCATGTTCGGCAGTGAAGATGCTGCCATACAACTGGACATGTCCGAATTCATGGAACGTCACACCGCCGCCCGTCTGGTGGGCGCACCTCCCGGATACGTCGGCTATGAGGACGCAGGTCAGCTCACCGAAGCGCTGCGCCGCAGGCCGTACTCCATCGTCGTCTTCGACGAGATCGAAAAGGCGCATCCCGAGGTCCACAACATGCTGCTACAGATCATGGAGGAAGGCCACCTCAGCGATGCGAAGGGACGCAAGGTGGATTTCCGCAACGCCATCATCGTGATGACCTCCAACATCGGCGCGGATGTCATTAAAAAGCAATCCTCTCTCGGCTTCGCCCTGAAGCGTGACGAGGTGACCGAGGAAAGACTCTCCTATGAGGAAATGCGCAAGAAGTTGAGTGAGTCGCTCAAGCGCGCCTTCCGCCCCGAATTCATCAACCGCATGGATTCAGTCGTCATCTTCCGCTCGCTCAACAGGGATGACATCCTGAAGATCGTTTCCCTGGAACTGGACAAGGTCTCCGAACGCATCAAGGACCATAACCTTGTACTGAATGCCACCTCCGAGGCATTGGCCTCCCTTGCAGAGCAGGGCTTCGATACCGAATTTGGAGCACGGCCGCTGCGCCGCGTCATTCAACAGAAGGTGGAAGACCCCCTTTCCGATAAACTGCTCTCCGGTGAATTCGTGGAGGGCAACTCCATTGAAGTGAACGTCAATGACGACGGCGAAATCGTGCTTGAAAAATCAGCCGCGCCGCAGCCCGAACCAGCCATCTAGAAAGAGACTCAATCCCCGGGGGTCTTTCGACCCTCGGGGATTCTTTGATATGAAGAAACAGGAACTTTTCAAACAGGCCGATTACACTTTCCAGCGCGGTAACCGGGGACTGGCCAAAAAATTATTAACCGAATTTCTGACAGCCCATCCCAGGGATGAGGCCGGGTGGATGTTAATGGCGCGCATCGAGGAGGACAAAGAGCGCAGGATCGAATGTTGTGAGCGAGCCATCCAGATCAACCCAAACAACCATGAAGCCAGACTGGCACTTCTCCGCCTAAAATCCGCCAGCCCGACACTGCCCAAACCGGACGGTATAAACACAAGCATCTGGCGGGCATCCAGGTCCTATAAGAGCACCCTGCGCGCGGTATTGGCGGTTGTGATCGCGGTATTTTTGTTTGGCACCACCACGCTTGTGGTGGCCAGGAACAACCCCAAATCAAATCTTGCAAAAATGCTGGCGTTATCAACACCCGTACTGTACGATGAGCCATCCATTGGGGATGATATTGCGCCTCAGACCCGCGCCCAGATTGGCGTTACATATCCCCAGTATTCCCCGCTCGTGGACACGTTGATCGGCTTTGCGGTTGAAAATGCAAAAGACGGCATGGCAGGCGCACCCGAACGTCCCGGCGCCGAGATCATCGTCTCGGACAAAATTGCGCTGGATACGGTAAAAATACTGGAAAACGCAATCCCCCAGCCCGGTTCATTATCATCCGCAACGATCACTGAACAGCAGATCACTTCCTGGTTTGCCATGGAAATGAAGGACAGCCCGGACCTGCCGCTCAGCGATGTTCAGGTCTATCTGCGGGATGGCAGGATTCAGGTATGGGGCATCGTCAGTGGAAACGAGAGTTCAACCTCCGCGCTGATTGTTGGAACCCTGAAAATTGACAGCAGCAACCAGCCTCATTTTGAAATCGAATCCCTGCAGATCGGGAGGCAAATCATCCCAAAGATACTGGTCTCCCAGGTGCAATCCTGGTTAAATCAGGTCATAGCCGATCAGATCAATTCGCAGGTTCCAGGGCTGGAATTGATGAATATCAGTGTCACCAAGGGGCTGATCACAGTCTCGGGGATGAGATAGAAACCTCCAGGACCGCCTTGAACGGGCGGTCTTTTTCGTTAAAACTGTAATCATTCCTTAAGAATATTTCCGTGTCACGCCGCGTCTGATCCGCAGACCAACAACAAGGAGTATGTACCATGAACGCAAATTATGAAACCGTCACCCTGGCTGGGGGATGCTTTTGGTGTCTGGAAGCTGTTTATGACGAAGTGAAGGGCATCCTCTCCGTAGACTCAGGCTACGCCAACGGGCATGTTCCCAACCCCAATTACCGCGCCGTTTGTAATGGAGACACGGGTCATGCCGAAGTGGTGCAGATCAAATTCGACCCATCTGTGATTTCATTCCGCGATATTCTTAATGTCTTCTTCGCCATCCATGACCCCACCACGTTGAACCGCCAGGGCGGGGACGCGGGCACGCAGTATCGTTCCGGCATTTATTATCATACGCCTGAGCAAAAAGAAGCTGCCGAGCAAACCATCCGCGAGCTGGACGCACAGAAAATCTGGGACAACCCGATTGTCACCGAAGTGGAACCGCTCAAGGATTTCTACATCGCCGAGGATTATCATCAGGAATACTTCGTGCACAATCAATTCCAGCCGTACTGCATGGCGGTCGTGGCGCCGAAGGTCACGAAATTCCGCAAGCACTTTTTGGAGCTGTGGAAGAACCAGGCAGCCTAAGCGCTCTCCAGACTTCGGATGTCTTAAAGATTTCCGAAGTCTTTTTTGTTATACTTTCAAGCCTATGAACGAAAGCAAGACTCCCAACTTTTATATCCGTGAATTACCCATCCACGGCGACGCGATCCTTGCCCCAATGGACGGGTATTCCGACTGGCCCTTCCGCTCGCTGTGCCGCGAGCTCGGCTCGGCCATGAGTTATACCGAATTCGTCAAGGTGGAAAAGATCCTCAGCCGCTCCAAGGAACCCGCCAAGCGTTTATTCTTCAAGGAAGTTGAACGCCCGCTGACCTTCCAGATCTACGGCGACGACCCCGACCTTATCCTCAACGCCGCGTTGAAAATCCAGGAACTCAATCCTGATATCATCGACCTGAACATGGGCTGTCCCGCCAAGACCATCGCGGACCGCGGCGCGGGGGTAGGCATGATGCCTTCGCCGTTAAGAACGGCTCGCACCTTTCGGAAGTTGGTGAAGCACCTGCGCGTGCCTGTCACAGGCAAGATCCGTCTCGGCTGGGACCGTAACAAGAACTACAAACTCATCGCGCACATCGTCGAAGAGGAAGGCGGCTCGCTGATCGCCATTCATGGACGCACAAAAGAACAACGTTATGCCGGCGACGCCGATTGGGATGCGATCGCCGAAGTCAAATCCCTCGTCAAGATTCCCGTCATCGGCAGCGGCGATGTAAAACTGGTGGCGGATATTGAGCGCATGAAACAGCATACCAACGTCGATGCCGTCATGATCGGACGCGGCGCCATCGCCAACCCGTGGATCTTCTCGCGCATCGACCGCGACCAGGTCACGCCGCAGATGACGCATGAACTCGTCCGCGACCATCTCGCTCGCTGCGTCGAATTCTACGGCGACGAAGACGGCTCGCGCCTCTTCCGCAAATACGCCGTGCAATATTTGCTCATGCACACCCTCACCCGCGACGAGCGTAAGGAGATCCTCAAGCCGCGCCCATCAGGTGAGTTTGCAAAAATGCTCGAACAAATTTATGCAGTCACTTCCTGACGTATAATCACCCCATGATCCTCGATCTGCCCCTCATTCTCGAAACACGGCGCAATCACGCGCTCGAACACGCCACCCTTCACATCCTCAGCCGTCACTTCCCCGGCCAACGCATGGCGGGACATTCCAACCCGACGGGTTTTTTCCTGCTTGGTAATCTCAACACACAGGATGTGTGGGTCGCCGCCACAGAAGCGCATACGCGACTCAACTGCGGCGAAAGCGAACTCGCGATTCATCCCGGCTGCGGGACCAACCTCGCGACCAGCGCGCTGCTTTCCGCGACCTTTGCCTGGGCGCCGCTGCGAGCGACAAAATCCACCCTGTGGCGATTCCTGCTCATCCCTTTCGCGTTAACCCTTGCCCTTGTCGGTTTCAGCCTCAGCCGTCCGCTGGGACCGTGGCTTCAGCAACACGTCACCACCGAAGCGAATCTTGGTAATTTGCAGATCGTGGATATTGTTCCTGTTCGCAAGGGCGTTCATCGCATCATTACAAAGTAGGGACACAGCGGCGCTGTGTCCCTACCATGAAATATATGCCCAACATCTGCCTCCTCTACGGCAACGACGAATTTGCCATTGCGCGCAAACTCAAGGACTTCGAGTCGGAGTTCAGCGACCCGACAACCGCGGACATGAACACGACCCGTCTCGAAGCGCGCACCATGACCGAGAACGACTTCAATAACGCGGTCAATGCCATGCCGTTCCTTGCGCCGAAGCGGCTGGTGCTGCTTTCCAACCCTTCTTCCAAATTCAATAATCCCGCCATACGTAAAAAGTTTTTAGAGTTCTCGGAAAAAGCGCCCGATAGCGCCAAGCTTGTCATCCATGAAATCATCGAACCGAAGGGGGCGGAAAAACACTGGCTGGTGAAATGGGCCGAGAAAAATAAGACGCTCGTCAGAACGCAGGCATTTTTTCTTCCCAAGCAAAGAGACATGCCCGGCTGGATCGTCAACGAAGCCAAAAAACAAAGCGGACAGATCGAACCACAGGCTGCAAGCAAACTTGCCGAGATGGTGGGTGTGGATACCCGTCAGGCGGGGATGGAACTCTCCAAACTGCTGGCATATGTCAACTGGGAGCGGCCTGTGCGCGGGTCCGATGTGGAGGCGGTCTGCATCGTCAGCTCCCAGCAAAGCGTGTTCGATTTCGTGGATGCCTTGTCGCAGGGCAATGCCAAGACCGCGCAGAGATTATTGCATCGGCTTTTGGAGAACGAGGATGCATTTTCATTATGGGGAATGGTCGTGCGACAATTTCGATTGCTCATCCAAGCGCGTGAGATCCTGGATGGACGGGGAAACAAAGATGATGTGGCGCGCGCGCTGGGCGTGCATCCATTCGTGGCGGAGAAAACCACCGGGCAGGCGGGGCGCTTTTCGATGGAAGCGCTCGAAGGAATTTACCGCCGTCTGTTGAAGATCGATGAGCAGGTAAAAACGAGCCAGATCACACTGGATCTGGCTCTGGATACGCTGGTGGTTGAACTGGCAAGATAAATCCCCCTTGACAAACATATACATACCGATTAGTATGTAAATATGAGACGCACAAAGGAAGAGGCGGCGGTCACCCGCGCCACCCTTTTGAAAACTGCCTTGACCCTTTTCAGCGCCAGGGGATATGCGGCAACGTCGATTGATGACATCACCAAAGCCGCAAAGATGACTCGCGGCGCGTTGTATCATCACTTCCAAAGCAAAGCTGACCTGTACAATACACTTGTGGAAGAAGTTTCTGCGACAGGCGCGAACATTGTGCAGCGGGCTGCGGCTGAAGGCGGAACCTTCACCGAGATTTTGAAGCGGGTCTTCATCCGCCAACTTGTTTATATCGAGGAGAATAAAGAAGCGCGTGCCGTGATGGAACTGGCGTTGTTCAAGACAGGCATGCATCCTGAATTGGGAGCGGGGCGTGAAAAGCAAATTCAATCCGGTCAGATGATGGTCGAGAGTATTGCACAAGCCATGCAGATCGGCGTTGGCAGCGGCGAATTGCGGAACGATATTTCACCGTTGGAAATGGCGCGTTCGTTCATCGCATTTCAAAATGGCATCATTCATTTATGGCTTGTCTCGCCGAAGTCCTTTTCATTAAAGGGCAGTGCTGAGACTTTTGCAGATGTTCTGCTCGAAGGGCTCAAACGAAGCGAATAAATTTTTTTATCATTTATACATACTAATTAGTATGTATAAATAAAAGGAGAAACCATGAATAACAAACACTCAATCTCAAAATCCATCGTCCTTCATCTTTTGCCGGGCGCAGTTGGCACACTTGCCTACGTGCTGCTGGCACCCCTATTCTTGCAGAACGGTTATCCTGCCATTCTTGCAATATTGGTTGCGGCAGGCGTTGTGATCGCTCCGCTGGAGTTGGGATATCTTTTCGTCCAAGCGAAGCAAAGCAGTTTCAACGAAATCATTCAATATCGTGAGCCGCTTCCGCGCTGGCAATATGTTCTGATTCCGCTTGGCTTGGTGGTTTGGGGGTTTCTGGCTTCAGGCGCTTTGTCCATGCTGGATGTTGTCATTGCCAGACAACTCTTTGGCTGGCTGCCAGATTGGTTCTTTGTCTTTGATGTGGAGCAGTTCAGTGCCTTTTCTCGCGAAGCCTTGCTGACCACCTTCTGGATCGGTTTGCTTGTTAACGGCTTTTTTCTGCCGATCGTCGAGGAGTTTTACTTCCGCGGCTATTTACTCCCGCGTCTCCCCGGACCACGGAACTGGTCGGTGACCCTGAACATTTCCCTCTTTTCGCTGTATCACTTCTGGACGCCGTGGCAATTGATCTCACGCATCATCTGGCTTTTGCCATGGGGATTCGCGGTTGAGCGAAAGAAGAATATCTACTTGATGATGATCGCGCATGTTGCCGGAAATACCATCGGCTGGCTGTTGACTTGGGCGTTGATCCTGAGTACAAAATAAAATTCAAAAGAGCCGGGCTGGTGTTAATTAAAACCAGCCCGGCTTTTTTGAATGTACATGATGTTTATGCTTTTTCATTCATCCCTTCTAGGGGAATGGAAATTATCTCATCATTAACTTCCAAACATATTGATGACAACATGAACAATGGACGGCGCAATTAAATTGCGTGTCCGCTGGAAGATGACGCCCATTGCCAGCCCAGAGATGCTGTGCGAGGCAATACCGAGCGCAAGTCCTTGCAGGACGTCACCGCCCATGAATTGTGTATCTGCGCCGAGGTGCCATACGGCGAACACCAAAGACTGAATGACCAGCGCCCAGTCGGAGCCAATCCATTGCCTTAAGCGGGTTTGAAGCGCGCCTCGAAAGAGGAATTCTTCTGAAAAACCGTTCCGCAACAGATTTCCAAAGAACATTGTTCCCAGTCTGATTAGTGAAGTGGAGCCGTTGACAATGTTGATAACAAAGAAAACCAGTGGAATACTCACCCATAAGGCAGTCACCCGCCAAACACGATGCCCCTTGCCAAGTCCCAAATCGGGAAGGCGTGCGCCCAACAGCAACAAAAGCACAAAGGGAATCAGAAAGTATCCAGCAAAATTCGCGGCGGCAAGCCCGGGGGAGTGGTCAACCACGTTGGACAAATAGCGCCCGCCAAGGTTTGACAACCAGTCACCAAACCATGACCAGACAGGGATGTTCATAGCACGGGCAGGCTGCACATTGAATACAAATCCGCGGTAGCCTGTGAGAAGGATAAAGAATACAACGACAAGAAGTTGAAGCCAAAAGAACGGTGATTTTTTCTTTTCTACCGCTGGGGCTTCCGTTTGATCTTCGGTCATGAAAACCGTAATGGCAGAGAAAACCAAAATCCCCAACGCAAAGGCGGTTGAGCCGATGACACCATTCCCTGTCCATAACAAATATCCAAGGGAGGCGAGCCAGACAGCCGTAAAAAACCATGCGGCGGGTGAAGCAAGAACATTTTTGAGCGTGTTTTTCATGTATTGATAAATTCCTTTTTGCCTGTTAATTTCTAACCATACACAAGTTGTGCGTTTAGTAGAAACTAGTACGTAAAACAGGTTGAAAAAGTTCCCGCCGATGAGCGCAAACCGAATCGATCTGACACAGGTGACATTCGGGTTCGGTCATTTCGGGGCAGCGTTTGCGCGCGCCGAAGAAGAACCAGTCCACAGCGCCCGTGGATTTGCCAGACAACGCCACAACTTCTTCAATGGCGCGAAAGGCGGTGAGGCGGATCGCCCATTCGTCTGCGGGGGAGATCAGTTCGCGGTTGGTGATCTTCGTTTTCAAGTCCGCGTCGAGAATATCCACCAAGCCCACACGCAAGCATGAACGCATCAGGTGATAGTCGATGACGGGTTCCACTTGCTCGCCATCGGCAAAGGTCAAAAACGCTTCGGGGCGTTGGTTGAGGATGAGCGCGAGCAGTCCGCTTTTTTTGCGGAGCGGGTCTTCCTTGTACCCGCCAATTTTGTCGAGGATGGAGATGAGAGTCCGCAAGGGGGTGGGGGAGGCTCCCGCTTGTTGCAAAACAACCTCGGGCGTGAGGCGAAGCGCAAGCATATCCCCCCCGTAGGCATTTGCCATTTCCAAGTGCAAGTCCAGCGCGGGCATGGGATCGGTTCCATCATCCGCTTTAAAGATTTCAAGCAACTCGGCGCGACTCAAATTTGCCTGCCGCTCAGGGGAACAAAAATCCGCATCGGACTCAAGCCGACGCCTGTATGCGTCGAAGAGATAGAATGCGCCCTTTTGGCTGACTCCGCCAAGCGGCGCAACAAGCGGCGTGTGGTAGCGGTTATTTTTCTCGTTCCAAAAACTGAACTGCTGAAGTGTGACCGCGAAAAAGTAATCGAGCGTTTTGGGGTGCTGCGCGGGCGGAAGTTCGGGGCTGATGAAATTGAAGGGCGCGGCTTCATCGAGCGCGGCAACCATTTTTGAAATTTTTTGAATCTGGGTCGGGTTGGTCTGCGCTTTGGGGCTGTTTGAAATTTCAGGCGAGGGTTCGTTGAATAATAACGCTGTGGGACCAACATGCGCGATCATCTGCGCGGCAAGCGGAACAGCATGCTGCGCCGCAATGATGGGATGTTTACCCTGCGCAAGATACGCCAGAGTTGCGCCGCAAAACGTATCTCCGGCGCCGGTGGGGTCGAGTTCGGTGGTTGGGACGGCGGGGATGAAGGTTTTGTAATTGCCTTGAATGGCACACGCGCCATCCGCGCCGAGGGTGATGAAGAGCAGTTTGCCTGCTTCGGTGTGTGCCGCTTCGAGCGAGCCGAACAAACCAACGGCTTCGCTTTGGTTCATGAAGAAGATATCGGTCTGCGCGATGATGCTGTGAACGAGGTGCGGGGATTTATCCACGCCTGTCAGGTAAGTGCCTGCGGAAATTTTCTTTGCGCCGCGTTTACGGCAGGCGGTGATGAAGTCCAATTGCTTTTGCGCATCGCCAAGCGGGACGACGTGAATGCAAGCGTACGTCGAGAGGTCGGCGGGCAGCATCTCCGGCGTGAGAGTCGACTCTGCGCCGAAGGTGGCTTTGAGGTATTCGGTCTTGCCGCCGCGCTGGGAGATTTCAAAATGCGGCAGTCCTTCTTCGGGGTTAACGATGGGTCCGAACCATACAGTGAGTCGCTCCGCAATGGATTGGAGAACGTCGGGAATGGGGTCAGGGTGAGGAGCGAAGAGGGAAACGTTTGATCCGCAGCGGTGAGCCGCCATGGCGGTGTACATCCCTGCGCCGCCCGCAGAAGGGGCGGTTTGGGTTTCGAGGTGGAGGATGTCGGTGGAGGTTCCGCCGATGATGAGGATGTGGGACATAGGTGGTTTGAATGAGGAATGGTGAGTAGTAGTCAGTTATCAGTGGGAAGTGGTCAGCGGTGATCAACTTCCCACTTTTTTAGAACATCGCTGCCTGTTTCGGCGCATCGTCTTCGTTCATCCCGCTCCAACTGAATTTTTTCAAGTCCACTTTGCCTTTGGCGTCGAAGACCACGCCTTCGGCTTCGAGCAGCGGACGTTGCCTCTCCGCGCCGGGGCGTTCGCTGATCTTGCCTTGCGAGTTGATGACTCGCTGCCACGGTACATCATCGGGACAGGCTGCCATGGCGCCGCCCACCCAGCGCGGGGCAAAGGCGGCGTAGGCTTCGATCTCCACGCCATGGGGCGGGGGAATCAATTTGGCGATCTGACCGTAGGTGGCGACCTTTCCAACGGGGATCTGGCGCACGAGGTTCCAGACCTGTTCGTAGAAAGTTTGCATGTTTGGAGGAGAAGTAAACGCAGGCATGGCAATCTCCTTATTTTGTTTTTCCGCTCCAGCCGTATTTCTTCATGTCAATACGGCCTCTCACATTAAACGGCACACCCTCATCTTCGAGCATGAGTTTGTGACGTTTCGCTTCAAGACCGTCCCGTTCGGTGATCTCGCCTTTGGAATTGACCACCCGCTGCCACGGCACTTCGCTCGGGCTGGCCGCCACTGCATTGCTGACCCAAAGCGCCCCAAATTCAGAGAAAGTTTCAGCGTCCACGCCAGCGGGCGGGCGGAGCATCCTGGCGATCTGCCCATACGAAGCGACTTTTCCGCGCGGGATCATACAGACGATATTCCAGACTTCGGCGTAAAAGGCCGGCGGATCTGGAAGGGATGGAGGTTGGGACATGATGGTTTCCTCTTCTAGCGGGGTGCAAGGTATTTGTAGAAAAACGTCTGCCGGACATTGGCGATGAAGTTCTGCGAAAGTTCATCGGTCATGAATTGGAGGGTGGGGATGGCATCTGCCGTCAGCGTGTTGGGATGCTCGTATTCGGGGACTCCGGGCGGTTCGAGGCGGGTTACAGGCTCGGTGATGGTTTGGACTTTCCGGCCGTCATCGAGAACAAAATAATGTTCGTAGGTCCGATAGATGGAGCGGTTCATTTCGTAGGTGGGAGTTAAGGCGCCGATAGCGAGTAACAAGTAACATCCTGCAAGTATTAAGCGGGGAGTAGATTTCTGGAAGATGGTTTCGCCTGTCATCAACATCAGGTAGAAGAGCGGGGCGATGGAGGCGCGCATGACGAAGTCACGGTCGCTGCCGAATTGGATGAAGGGGATGACGAGAAAAAGCAAGCCAGTGACCATCCAGCGCGGGTCGCGCCATTTGACTGGAGCAAGCACAAGCCAGAGAATCCCGCCTTCAAATAGTAAGAAGGCGAGGAAATCGGTGAAGAGGATGGATTGCAGTCCGCGGGACTGGGCGGCGGTATTGGCAGCGAAGAAGAAGGATGAAAGCAGAAAGATAATGATGGCGGCAAGGATGATTTCAAGACGGAGATGTTTGAATGGAGCTTTGAAGTCAGTTCCTTTGATGAGTTCGATAAGGACGTAGGGTAAAAATCCAACCGCGGCGAGAGGCGCGAAGAAGAAGCAAAGGGACCAGAGGAGCATGATCATGTCATAGCGAGGGTGATGCACGTCGCCCGAAGCAATCCTCGACTCGTTCGGGGATTGCTTCGTTGCCATTTCATGGTTCCTCGCAATGACAGTGACCATAGCAATACACAACCAGGCAGGGACGGCTTGATTAAAGACCCAAAATAACTGTGTGGTAAAAGAGGAATATTGCAAACTCTTCGACCATATCTCGAGGTGGGTGATGGGCGGCAGCAAGGTTGGATAATCTTTGGCAAAGAATAGCGCGCCGAGTACGTCCAGTCCGCTGAAGAAAATGAGGAGAAGTGTTGCTTTGAGGGCGGAGGTTTTAAGAGCAGAGGCGAGGTGCAGGGTGACAAGGATGATGCCAAGCCATGTCCACAGGAAGATGGCAAAGTTGGCGGCTTTCCAACCGAGGAGTTTGCCGATCCATGCCGAGGGCAGCCAGTAGCCGACGTAATAGACCAGCATTTTGATCGGCCCGCGTTCGGGGGTGGCGTAGTAGACGGGCCAGTCGAAGTTGATCAGATCCCGCAGGACGACGTTGCGCCAGTTGTGATCCCAGTTTTGGAAGGCGTAGCCGCCGATGCCGGAGAGGAAGAGCCAGGCGCCAGTGAGGAGCAACCAGTAAACAGTTGCGGGTTGGCAGTTGATGGTTGGCGGCTGATCGTTTTTAAGAAGTTGCCAGAGTGCGATGAGCAGAATGACTGCAAGGGGAATGGCAATGGATAATCGCACCCAGCCGAAGAGGAAGAGGCTGAAGGGCAGAATAAGGTAAAGGATGGAAATGCGTTTCATGTTTGACCATGGACAATGGACAGTTGACCACGGTCTGCGGTCTATCGTCCATCGTCGAATTCGTAGATGACGTAATCTTCCTTTTCCATTGTAACGGAATACCGCTCATCCAGAAATGAGCGCAGTTCGGCAAACTCGCGCGAGGTGTCTTCGCCGGAAACCCATGGTTTGTCTATGGCGGCAACTTCAATGATGAAACGCGGCTGGGCTCCCTGCAATTGAGTCATAAAATCTGCCCGGATGGATTGGATGTAGGGATTGGAAACATGATGATAGAAATAAAAATCAAATACGTACGAAGTTGCAAGCGGCGCGCGCGTATGGAGCAGGGCAAGCAGCGTGCCGCCCGTCCAATCCAGCGGCTGGACGGTGTCACCCTCTTCGAGGTTTTTTTCGAGGAAGCGGGTGATCTCCCCGGCGCGGTTGGTGGAGGTGGCGATGGATTTGCCTTCAAGCTGACGGAGGAGGGTTTGGGAAGGGCGGATGGAAATCGCGAGTGTAAGAAGCAAGATGAAAGAGGGTAAAACGGTTAATGGAGGATGGTTAATGGTGGAGATGGATAATGATGCAAGAAGGACGATACAGTAGGTAAACGGAATGTAATGGTATGGAAAGAATTGCCCCGACAATGCAGGATAGATTGCATAACACAGCGCAAGACTGGCGAGCAGATATGTTTGACGATTGCGATTGAGACGGATGCCAAGTGCGGCGGGGATCAACCACCAGCCGCTTCCGCCCAGACGCCAGGCCTGATTCAATACATAAGACATTCGCTCTGCCGGGGGCGTGATCGCCATCTCGCCGTTGATTTGCGAGTAAAGCGGCCAGTAATTCAGCGCAATATCCATGAAAGGAGTCAATGCGCCCGTCAATGCCAGCCATGCAGTGGCCAATGAAATTGGAGTCAAAAATCCCATCCCCATCGGAAGGATGCCTTGCTTTGCAAGATCTGGCAGGGACATGCCCGGGCGTCCGCGAAGGTCTGCCATGTCAAAGAGCAGGAAGGGGAGCAGGCCGAGCGCTGCGTGGGGCTTGATGACCCCCGCCAGACCGAAGAGAACGCCGAGGCTGAGACGATGCTTGAGAGTTAGAGTGTCACGCAATCCTACAAAAAGAGCGAGAGCGATGAATACGAGCAGGAGATATTCACGTTGCAACGAGAGTGCGGGCCCGCCCTGCAGGTATTTCAACCCGAAGAGAATGCCGCCCGCAAGCGCGGCAGGTTTGCCAAAACGCCGCATGGCGAGATAGGTGAAAACGATGAGCGCGGCGAGGATAAGAAGATCGAGAATTCGGATGCGGAAGGGACCGAAGTTGCTGGCGACGCCAAGCAGGTAATAGGCGGCATAGGCGCCCGGCATTTGAAAGTCGAAGATGTCGCGGTATGGCATGCGCCCTTCGCTTTGCATCAGGAAGGCTTCGTAGAAGAGGGGCGCTTCGTCGTGCGCGAGGGGCCAGCTCAGGGAGTATGCCGCCTGTATGATCAGGATGACGGCGAGCAGAATGAGGATGATTTGCGTTGCGCGGCGCATTTATTGATAAATGACCTGGAAGCGTTCGCAGACGAGGGGCATATCTTCGCTGAACTCCCTGCCGATCCTTGCGAGGACGCGTGAAAAGAAAAGTTCGTGAGCATCGCGCCAATAGGCAAGGGACCGATCGCCTTCGCCTTCGGAGCGGGCAAAGTCTTCGTCCACTTCGTTGTAGCGGCGGAGGGTGACTTCGGTGGTTTCGAGAATGCAAATCGGTTCACCAGCGCCGTTCAAGGTAATGGAGATCAGCCCGCCTTCGGGTATCGGATTCCCTTCGACTTCCCACTCCCATAGCGCGGAACAAGTGCCTGTTTTGATTCCATTAAGAATCAATGCACCAAGTTCATCCGCCAGTTTGGGATGATCACCGAAGCCTTCGGCAACATATGATTTACTGCGATAGGGAGAATCAGGCGGCTGGGTCGCAAGAAAATCGTTCCAATATTTTTCGATCCTTGGATTTGTCACGATACAAACTCTCCGCCCATGACCTGACCTTCGATCAATGTGCGCGCAGGTGTGAATTTGAATGTGGCTTCAACGCGCTGGAAGCATCGGCTTTCACCGATCAATACCTTGCGGGCATGGTACACATCGCCGCCTTCTTCATATTCCACGCTGAGATCATTGTCCAGATCCACGCGCCCCTCGATCAGTTCGCCGCAGCGCAGGCATTTGACCGTGAAAACGTAATAGCGTTTTTCAGGCTTGGCGGACGAACCGCCGAAGAGGTTTTTGAGGAAGTTCATTTGAAACTCCACTTCTTCAAGACATCCATTGCCTTGAGATGGGTCAGGTCCAATTGCAAGGGGGTGATGGAAACATAGCCCTGCGCGAGCGCGCCGAAGTCCGTGCCGTCCTCCGCGACGCCGGTCGGCGCTTCGCCGCCGATCCAGTAATACGGTTTGCCGCGCGGGTCAATGCGCACATCGAGCGCATCGCGATAGACACGCAATCCCTGCCGCGTGATCATGTAACCCTTGAGTTCGGACTCTTTGAGATACGGCACATTGACATTCAAGACCACGCCCCCGGGCAATCCATCCGCGATGACCTGCTCCGCGACGCGCTTCGCGACAACAGCCGAAGTTGAGTAGTCGAGTGGACCTTTGTGCCCCTCCGGCGAATCCAGCGAGACCGCGATGCCCTTCACACCGGCAATGACCGCTTCCATCGCGGCGGTGACGGTGCCGGAGTAGGTCACGTCATGCCCGATGTTGGCGTTGGGATTGATGCCTGAAACGACCAGGTCTATCTGCTCTTCGATGAGACCAAGTAATGGCAGGGCAACACAATCCGAAGGCGCGCCATCCGAGGCGAACGCGGATGTGCCGTCCGCGAGGAGGGTTTCCTTCACGCGCAATGGACGTTCCATCGTCTTTACGTGTCCGGAAGCGGACCAGTTCTTATCCGGCGCAAAGACGGTCACGTTGCCGAGTTTGCGCATCTCCTGCGCGAGAGCGAGAAGTCCAGGGGCTGTTACGCCGTCGTCGTTGGTGACTAGTATATGCATGGGATTATTTCCGATTTTAGATTTGAGAGCAGGGGCGACCCGCCCATACCATACAAGGCATCTTTTTATATTGAAGGGCCGCCCTTACGATTATACGCCAGCACTTGGCAAACAAAAGCGCCTTGTATTCAACAGGGCGCATTTATGGTTCATGGTCTATCGTCCACGGTCTACGGAATCAGCATCGCCAGCGCGGTCATGGCGAGCCCTGCCAGCGTGCCTTTGACGATGACCCGCACCGCCTGCCAGCGGATTCTCCACACTTCCTTCTGGTCTTCGATCTTTTCTGATTTTCCGTTCATGAGGCGTGTACCACGCGCAGCTTCGATCACTCAGGTTTTGTCGAGGGCCTGAAAGATGGACGAGGCTCCTGCCGCGAACATGAAGAAGAGCGGCAGCCGCCAGGCTTTGTCCGCGCCAAGCAGGAGTATGGCGGTGAAAATGGCCAGGCCAAAAACGGTCTGCAGGATACCGAATTGCATGCGTTTCCGGCGTTCTTTTGGGCTGATATTGGGCATGCAAACATCCGCAGGTTCGTTGCCTTCGGGGTTTAGGATGATCTTCGGGGTCGAATCGGAAAATTGAGCGAGCATTGAGTGTCTCCAGTTGGGGTAGAGACAACACCAGCCCGCGAATTTATACGGGGAACAAAAAAGAACCGCGGATGTTTCATCCACGGTCCATTGTCCACGGTCTATTTGACCCGCAACACCACCCCATTCTGAGATGGGTCGTGCAGGAGCAAGCCGTCTTCGGTTTGGTTGTAGGGAATGCCTGCTTTCTCAACCCTGGCAATCACTTCGTCCAATGCGGGTTGATTCGGCAAGTCCACGGTGAAGTGATGCAGACCAACTGCATCGGCGGGGGGATGCGGCGCACCTTCTCCCTGCCAGGTGTTGAGTCCGATGTGATGGTGATATCCGCCTGCGGAGACGAATGCCATCTGGAATTCCTTCGCATGACCCATCACATCGAAACCGAGCACGCCGTGATGGAAATCGAGCGCTTCGGGGATGTCGCGCACGTGCAAATGGATATGTCCCATTTTTGTTTCGGACGGGATGGGGGCATCGAGGTTGTCATCCTCCTTCAAATGCCTGAACAACGCCTCCACATCCAGCGGTTCACGCCCGTCGCTCCAGGAACCGTCGGCGCGGCGCGTTTCGTATTTGCCGTCCTCCATCGTCCATGAGCCGTCCTCGGGGGATTCGCAGTACAACTCGATGCCGTTGCCTTCAGGGTCGTCGAGGTAGGTGGTCTTGGTCATGATGTGGTCGGTGGGATAATTGCGGACCTTCCGTGCGGACAAACGCGCGAGCGCAATGGCAAGTTCGCGGCGGTTGGGGAACAAAACTGCAAAATGATACAAGCCCGTTACACCGCGATATTTTTTCAGGTTCGGCGCTTCGTTGAGGACGAGCAGGTCCGCGCCGCCTGCGCCGAGACCCGCGCGATTCTCATCCCGCCAGTGGAGTTTGAATCCCATTGCCTTTTCGTAGAACAGGACCTGATTCTCCAGACTGGCAACGGTCAAAGAAACATGGCCAATTCCCGTGGCGGGATGAATCGAAAATTTGGTTTTATTTTCAGCTTGTGCTTGACTCATTTTCTCTCGTTTCATCGAATAAGGTTGATATGACCATAGACTACGTCAACCCTCCCCACCTTTCGTGGTAGTATCCATAAATTATCGTGCTGTAGCGCGGATCATTATGAAAACGACACTGGTCATCTTCTCAGGCTTGCCGGGAACAGGGAAAACCTCCCTTGCAACTACCGCCGCACGGGAGTTGAAGATCCCGCTCCTGCGCATTGACGACGTGGTTGCGTCCATTCCCGAACACATGCGCAAGCGTGCCGACCCATTTTGGGAGGAGATGACCGGCATCCTGTTGAATTTGGTCGAGGCGCAATTGAAATTGGGAATCAGCATCATCGTCGATTCAGTGTTTATGGGGACAGACCGCTCCCAAGCCCTTGAGATCGCAAAGAACCACAACGCCGCTTTTCGCCCCATCCACACCTTCGTATCGAATGAGAGGATTTGGGAAGCGCGGGTACGCCAACGTGTGCTGGACTTCCCAGACGATGAACCCGCCACTTGGGAACGGATTCAGGTGCAACGCAAGGACTTTTTACCGTGGAGACCCACCTCTGCCCTGTTCGTGGATGCGCTTCGTCCTGTGGAGGAAAATCGCAGGAAGGTGATGGAGTTCATCACGGCGCGTGAAGAAATCCGCAAGGGGATAAATCCCCCCGCTACCCGTACGAAGCCGCCGAAGGCGACTAGCCCGCTAAGTGCCCGAAGGGGTATGAGCGGACTTTGTGTGAATAGCGCGGACGCTTGTCCTGAGCCTGTTGAAGGGTTTACGTCCGTGCGGGTTGGCGTCGGGGATCGTGGTGGATGAACTATAAAATTGTGCTAAACTTGCGAAAATAGCCAATACAGTGGTTTGTTTTACCCTGGGAGATTGAAATGACAATACCTGATTATCAATCTTTAATGCTTCCGATACTTAATCTTGCTGCTGACGAGCAAGAACATTCCTTGCAGGAATCCACAAAAGTATTGGCTGAACAATTCAATCTTACTGAGCCTGAACTGGCAGAGATGCTGCCCAGTGGAAGAAAGACCAGATTTTATGACCGTGTTGGCTGGGCGGCGACTTATCTTCGCAAGGCTGGCTTGTTGAATGCAACTGGGCGGGGGCGATTCCAGATTTCACCCAGGGGATTGGATGTGCTCAAACAATCTCCAAAACAAATTAATGTTGATTTCCTGAACCAATATGATGAATTTGTGGAATTTAGGTCGAGACGCGACAAGGATGATGAAGAAGAAATCATTCCAAGCGAAATAGATGTTCAAACACCCGAAGAAGCCATTGAAGCCGCCTATCAAAGCCTGCGCCAAACGCTGGCAGAAGAAGTATTGCAAACGGTCAAAAGTTGCTCGCCATCCTTTTTTGAAAGGCTGGTCATTGATTTGTTGGTGAAAATGGGGTACGGCGGCACTCGCAAAGAAGCAGGAAAAGCCATTGGTAAAAGCGGCGACGGCGGAATTGACGGGATCATCAACGAAGACCGCCTTGGTTTGGATGTGATTTATATTCAGGCAAAGAAATGGGAAAACCCTGTCGGGCGACCTGAAATCCAGAAATTTGCAGGCGCGTTACAAGGGCAGCGGGCAAAAAAGGGAATTTTCATCACGACATCTGGTTTTACGACCGAAGCAAAAGAGTTTGCATCGAAAATTGACAGCAAAATCACCTTGATTGGCGGTGAAACATTAAGCCAGTTGATGATTGATTACAATGTGGGAGTCAACTCGATTGTGAATTATGAACTCAAACGAATCGACTCTGATTACTTCATAGAAGAATAGTTTTCAAATTCCTATAATCAAGCGAGACAGTCACATTGTGGGTGACTGTCTCGCTTTAAACCTTCGTGATCTTCGTGGTTACGAACTAGGGAAAAGCCGCTTAAGGTTTATTCGAGCGTTATCCGGCTTGAATTGCCTGAATTTTTATTCTCATTAATCCATATATACTATTCAAGTTAGCAGAGTACCAATGGAACATCCATATATGGATGTTCCACAACCTTTACAGGCAGGCAATACGCCTGTGAAATCGCTTCGGGGGTCAACACCTCTCGCGGAGAGCCGATGGCTTTGAGATGCCCGCCGACCAATAAAGCGACCCGGTCGGCATAACGGGCAGCGAGATTGAGGTCATGCAGGGCAACCAGCACAGCGAGATTTTCATCCCGCGCGAGTTCGCGGATCAACTCCAACAGGCTGACTTGATATTGCAGATCGAGATGCGCCGTCGGTTCATCGAGCAACAGGATCGGCGTGGATTGGCACAAGGCACGGGCGAGCAGGACACGCTGACCCTCTCCGCCGGACAACTCGCCCACGCGGCGGTCCGCAAATGCCAGGGCGTGGACGCGGCTCAGGGCCCGGCGGGCAAGCTCTTCGTCAAGGGAAGAGGCGTAACCGAGAAATCCAAGATAGGGCGTGCGTCCCATCAAGACCGTCTCCCAGACCGTGAACGCGGGCGGCAGCGAGATCGCCTGCGGCACAACTGCCATGTATCGCGCGCGCTGCATGGGGTCGAGCGAATGGAAGTCGTCGCCGTTGGTACGGACGTGCCCCGTGGATGGAATCACACCGCTCGCCGCGCGGATGATGGTGGATTTACCCGCGCCGTTCGGACCGATGAGCGCAAGCACTTCACCACTTTTCACTTCAAGCGAAACATCGTGCAGAACCTGATGTCCATGATACGAGGCGGAGAGATTTTGAATTTTGAGCATGTGTTTTTCTTTTCGGTAGGGGCGCAGCGTCGCTGCCCCCTACAATTAAAATATCAAATACCAATACAACGCGGTTTCGTTCGGCTTGATATTTTTGAACGTGTATTGATCGAAGCCGCCGAGGACGAAACCGCATTTTCGATACAACTGGCAGGCGGGGACATTATCGTCCTGCGTCTCGAGCATGATGCCGGGGAAACGCTTCGCCTTCGCCCATCCAATTGCCTCACCCATCAAAGCCTGACCCACGCCCAACCCTCGGACTTGCGGGTTGACGATCAGGTCATCAATGTAGGCAAATCGATTCCACCACGTGATGATTTTGATTTGACCTGCGACAATTCCATCCACATCGGCGAAGAAGATGACCTTTTCATCGCTGTCAATGAATGTGGATGCATCCATATCGTCAATCGGGATCTCCTTTTCATATGGTGTGACGGGGGCAATCGAACAGGTGATCCTTCCATCTTCCATACCCAGTACAAGTTTTGATGCCACCGTGAACGTACGGTTGAACTTGTCCACCTGGTGGATGCTTTGAGAATCCAGTTTTCGGGTTTTGACGGTCATATCTACCAATATCCTTGATTCTTCACGCGGCGCAGCACCCACAAGAAGAAGGGTGCGCCGACCAACGCAGTGATGATGCCAACAGGGATCTCCTGCGGCGCAAGGACGATCCGCGCAATAATATCGGATATCAACAGGGCAGCAGCGCCGCCGATAATGGAGAGCGGGATGAGACGGCGATAGTCCCCGCCGAACCACATGCGCATCACATGCGGGACGATCAGCCCGATAAAACCGATGATGCCGGAGAATGCAACTGCGGAGGCGGTGGCAAGCGATGCCGCGACCAGCAGGATGGTCTTGGAACGTGTGACGTTCAAGCCAAGCTGCTGCGCCTGGTCATCGCCGAATTGCAGGAGGTTGAGGCGGTATCCGCTGAAGACGAGAATCCCCAAGCCGATCAAAAGATAGGGCAGCATGGCAAGTACAGCCGTCCAGCCTGCCTGACTCGCGCCGCCCAAGAGCCATCCCAGCGCGCGGCGGACTTCGCTGGTGGAGCGCAGCATAAGAAACGAAGTAAGGGATGTAGCGAAGGAAGAGAACGCCACACCTGCAAGGATCAAATTGGTGGTCGGAATCGTCCGCCCGACGCGGGCGAGATAATAAACGATGAAGACCGTCAACAACGCCGCAATGAACGCGGACATCGGAATTGCCATCAATCCCCAAAAGGAATAGGGCCACTGGATCGACATGGCGATGACTGCGCCAAGTCCCGCGCCGGAAGCGACGCCGATCAGGAATGGGTCAGCCAGCGGATTGCGGAACAATCCCTGAAACGCCGCGCCGCTCCCGCTCAAGGCCGCGCCGGTCAGCGCGATCAAGACAGTGCGCGGCAGGCGGATATTCCAGATAATGAAGGTGTAGGTCTTCTCTCCCGTCCCGCGCAAGATGTCCCATAATTCGGCTGGGGAAATGAGGACAGAACCGATCGCAAGACTGAGAACAATTGCGGCGAGAAGAAAGAGAAAAGTACACAGCAAGGGTTTGCGCATGTCCTCACTCCGTTTCCCTCTCCCAGAGTGGGAGAGGGAAACATGAGATGACTTTATTCAAACACACCTGGATGCAAAATCCGTGCCAGCGCTTCGAGGCCATCCACCAGGCGCGGGCCGGGGCGGCTGATCAGGTTATCGTCGATGGGAAAGATGTTGCCATTTTGCACGGCATCGATTGCATCCCAGCCGGCACGTTCCTGGACAGACTCAACCGTCACACCCCACATCGCATCACCAAGGACAATGATGGACGGGTTGGCAACCACGATCTGTTCCAAACTCAGCTGTGGGTACGGGTCAGTTGCCACGCTGCCGACGTTGAATCCGCCGGCGCGTTCGATCAAGAGCTCGCCGAACGTGCCCGGGCCATACGTCCATGGTTTGTTCGGATCGGTCGCATCGATCTCATAGAACACATTTGGGCGAAAACTGAGCGGCGCGATCTTCTCATCCACTGCGGCGACGCGGACTTTCAGCGATTCGACCAATCCGCTCACATCGTGACCTGTCAACCGGGCGACGATCTCAAGGTTGACATACATCTCTTCGAGCGTGGTCGGGTTGCTCAGATAATAAACGGTCAACCCCAAATCTTCCAATTGCTTGACCAGTTCAGGTGTGTTGATCTCGGCCGCAAGGACAAGATCGGGTTCAAGCGCCACGATGGCTTCCGCGCTGAATTCGCCCATCGAACCGCCGATGCTGGGGAGCGATGCGGCTTCAGCGGGATAATCGGAAAACTCATCGCGTCCCACCACCTGCGCGCCTGCACCAATCGCAAAAAGGATCTCCGTGTTGGAAGGCGCAATCGAAACCACACGCTGCGCGGGGCCTTCAAGTTCAATCTCGCGGCCAAGCCCGTCGGTGAAGGTCGTCACATCGAAGGCCGGCGCTTCAGTGGCGGGAATATCCGTAGAAACAGAAACAGGCGCTTCGGTCGGGGTTGAAGCGGGGGCACATCCTGCAAGGGCGAGAGCGAGCAGTAAAGTCAAAATCAGGGTCTTGCGTAACATGTTCTTCTCCTAATGGGTATGGAATCAAAATCCCCAGCAAAGGCTGGGGAGGCTGGAGAGGCAATTCGAGGGTCTGCCGTCATCCACCTCCTTTCCGCGAGAGTGTGGTGAAGCGACCAACAGCGGGCGACCTGGCTTCATTAGTTTGGTAGTTTGTTAGTGCGATAGTTTTGTAGTTCAACCACTCAACTATGTAACTATTCAACTACATAACTAACTTCACAGTTGCGGGACAGCGCCGGAATTCCACCGGCTTCGCCGCTTGCTGATCGTTATTTCCATCATTCTACCACCAAAGGCGCCGCACAGCCCAATACAAAAAACCGCGCATCCCAAACGGGGCAAGGTACAGCGTCCGTCCGTCGCTCCATTCATCACCGAAGGAAAATGCCTTGTGGATGAACTCCCCCGACTTTTTATCTTTTCGATGCAGGATGAAAAAACCTTCGTGCTTGAGCGACGCATTTTGATCGTCGTCCCAAACCTGCTCCACTGTCAGCGGATGCAAACGCTTCAACGCCTCGCGGACAGCCGATTCAAAATCAATAAGCCTTACCTCAGGGAAGGTTTCTCCCGCCCCGCCATGCTGAATCACGCTGTCGCTGGACAGTCCACCCACCAGCGCATATGCGATGGGGTACGGCACGGGCGTTGTCAAGCCAATGCCGAACGCCATGAACCAGATGGGAATGCGCGGAAGCAAAAAGAATCCGCGTTTATGCCCGCGGATCTCCGCATATTTTTTCATCAATTCCTGATAGGTGAGGGTGTCGGGCCCGCCGATTTCGAAGACATGTCCACGCCCGTTCGGGTTGGTCAATGCCGCAAGCAGATAGTCAATGACGTTTTGAATGGCAATCGGCTGGGATTTATTTCTCAGCCATGCGGGACCTGGCACAATCGGAAGCAACTCGGTCATAAAGCGGATCATCTCGAAGGAGATGCTCCCTTCTCCGGCAATCACTCCCGCGCGGAATTCAGTGACGGGCACTTTTCCCTTTCGCAACGTTACGCCTGTTTCGATGCGTGAGCGCATGTGCGGAGCAATATGCTGTTCGGGGTCTGCCAGTCCGCCGAGGTAGATGATATGTTCCACACCCGCGGCTTCGGCGGCAGACGCAAAATTATGCGCGCCTTCGAGCTCAATGGACGTGTATCCATGCCCCGACGACATGTTATGGATGAGGTAATAGGCCGTACGGACGCCGTCCAAGGCGGCGGGCAGCGTTTCAGGCCGCATCACATCCCCGCGGACCATTTCCACTTGCGAATACCACTTGCACGATTTGAGCCGCTCAGGGTGACGTGCCATTGCACGGACACGATATCCGCGCTCGAGGAGTTGCGGGATGAGACGGCTGGCGATGTAGCCCGTTGCGCCGCTGACGAGGATGAGGGGGGTGGTCATGGTTTATTTTATGTCGTTGTGAGGAGGGTGACCTCCCCGACGAGACAATCTCCTAATTCAACATTGAGATTGCTTCAGGCTAACGCCCTCGCAATGACATATCCTATCGCTCCACCTTGAACGGCGTCACATCGGGGTCGATCATTTCATCGAATTCCCGTGCTGCGAGATGACCGCTGAAGACCGCCTGCGCAATGATGTTCGGCGCTTCCGCATCACCGATAAGCCGCAGCGACTTGAGCCGTCCGTCCGCAAGGGCAGGTTGGAGTTCGTGATACAGGCTGTCGTTGGGGGTGCGCTCGGTGACCATGACAACTGCGTCGCAGGAGAGAACAGTTTCGGCGTTGGTAATGACGTGGGAAACTGTGGCAGTTGTCGCGGAGTGGGAGGCGAGAACATGCTGCGGGAGGAAAGTCACGTTCAGGTCCAGGAGTCGCTTGTAGATGCGATCCTGTTCGAGGGTGAATTCCGTCCAGCAGGAGATGGTGGGAGCAGGTGTGACGAGCGTGACGGTACAGCCGTTTATTGCGAGCAGTTCCGCGAGGACGCCGCCCATGTAGTAATGGTCGTCGTCGTAGATAAGCACATTGCCCGAAGGCAGGTTGCCCCCTCCGGGGACGATGCCGTTCATCAGATCGTCAGGCGTAAAGATACTGCCTGTACCTTCAAGAGGGCGTGAGACAGTGCGCCCCACGCCGTCGCGCCGCCATGCCGAACCGGTGGCGATGATGACATGCGGCTCGCCGGAATCCAGAACATCCTGCGAGGACATGGGGCTGGATGGGTAGAAATAAATATTTTCGATCTTTTGAATTTGCGTGAGACGCCAGTCAATCACGCGCCGCCACTCGATGAGATTCGGAAGTGCGGATTCAAGCAGGACGCGCCCGCCCGCCTCACGCTTCGCGTCGGTGAGGATGACCTTGTACCCGCGCTGACCCAGGGCCCGCGCCGCTTCGAGGCCGGCCGGTCCCGCGCCGACAATGAGAATTTCGTCATTCTTCTTTTTGGGCGGGATGATCTCTGGATGCCATCCACGCCGCCACTCCTCGCCCATGGTCGGGTTTTGTGTACAGCGAATGGGCACGAAGCGCGTATCGCCCGTGACGCAGATGTTACAGCCGATGCACTCGCGGATGTCTTCATGCCTGCCTTGCTTGATCTTGTTGGGCAGGAAGGGGTCGGCAATGGACGGGCGCGCCGAACCGATCATATCCATGACCCCGCGTTCGATGGCGGAGACCATCGAATCGGGCGAGGTGTATCGTCCAACGCCGACGACGGGTTTGGTGGTCAGTCCTTTCACGAAGGAAATGTACTTTTCCTGATTGCCTTCCTTCTCAAAACGGGAGGTGGTCGAGTCGTTCTTCCACGCGCTGATGTTCACGTCCCACAGGTCGGGCAGTTCGGCGAGCATGGCAACGATGTCCCGCCCTTCGCCGCCGGACTGCATCCCGTCCGCGCCGAGCAGTTCGTCCACTGCAAAACGGACGGCGACGGCGCAGGTATCGCCAACTGCATCCTTCGTATCTTCGATGAGTTCGCGGAGGAAGCGCACGCGGTTTTCGAGCGAGCCGCCATATTCGTCGGCGCGGTCATTATCCTTGGAGAGAAGATGGAATGCCAATGTCATATTGTGCGCGGCGTAACAGTAGATGATGTCGAAACCTGCCCGCTTGGCGCGGATTGCCGCATTGCGATGCCATTTGCGGACCTGCTTCAAGTCGTCCCTCGAGGCGGCGCGGGACTGACCGGGTTCGTATCCGCCGCCGCCCGTGATGCTCATCGAGCGCGGACCGAACGGAGCGGCGCGCGAATACAAATTAGCGGCGTCGTGACTGTTATACGTCAGTTCAATGCCTGCCAGCGCGCCGTGCTTGTGGACGGCTTCCGTCATCAACTGCCAGGCGGGGATATCCTCATCGCTCCACAGGCGTCCCTCAAAATACGGCGAGAGGTCGGTGGTGTGATGGATCTCCACCTCCTCGGTGCAGACCACGCCCCAGCCGCCTTCGGCTTTCATCTCGCGCATCGCCGCCATGCCCTTCGGCATGCGATATCCAAATCCGTTGCAGTGCGGGACCTGGTAGAAGCGGTTGGGGGCGGTGACGGGCCCGATTTTAATGGGCTGGAAAAGGATGTCGTAGCGGGAGGTCATGTCTGTTTCCTATGGGCAATTAAGAAGTGCGGGGAAGAGGCGGCGGGCATATTCTTCGATCAGGGCTTCCGACTCGATGGGGAACACCGTCATCATCGTAATGACGCGTGTATCCGTATCGTTGCGTGCCCAGTAATGGATGTCGTATTCATACCCATCGTCAACCCCGATGAATTGATAAAGCCTTAACCCGTCCGTGGTCCGGCATTCGTCCACATGCTCAAACCCTTCATAGTTTTCAAAGATGATCTCCCAATTTTCATCGCTGAAAAAGAAATCGAGGTCGGGTTCTTCATACCCGCAGGGGAAGATGAGCGCTTCAAGATATGCCACCGCGGCAAGCGGGGTGCTGGACCATGCCACGGATACGCGCCCGTCGGCGACGGTATAGGTCCGTTCCCATTCGGGCACATCGAACAAATTGCCGCTGTATGCCAGCGCGCGGTCAATATCCGCCTGGGTGGGGTTGGATGAAATGCAGCCAAAATCATCCGCAAGCGGCGGCTCCGTCGTCATGGGCGCTGCCGTCGCGGACGGTCCGCAGGCGGAGAGCAGGAGGAAGAAGAACAGGATCGGCGGGGATTTTCTCATGATACAGCCTCACTGGCAGAATGGTTTCTGCGAGTATAGCACGCGGCAGGAAAATTGCCCGGCCATGAAAGGTGGAGCGGCGCGGACTATCCCTGCGCCTGGCGGAGCATCCCCATCGAGTAATCCAGCCCGAACAATCCGTCCGTCACCCGGCCGAGCAGGTTAAGCCAGTAGCCCGTGCTGCTGCCGGCCTCCAACATGGTTTTGGCTTTGATTCGTTTTGCAAGGCTGAGCAGCGCCCGTCCGCGCTCCCAATGCCGGGAGGCGGGGTAGCGCTGGTTGTAGTGACGTGCGATCCTGTCGTAATTGAGGCGGTGTGAATTCATGGGGTTTGGATGACATAAATCCCCCGGGAATTACCTTAGGATTTCATAAGCCAGAGAATGCGGTCATACGAAAGGACATAATGAAGCAGGCTGAGGATCCCGAAGACCCAGCCTGCATTCTGCAAACCTGCGGCGAAAAAGCAATAGGTCGCAAACGAAAAGAAGGCGATCTCGAACATCAGGCGCACCCAGCCCGGCACGGGGACAGGCGCGCCGCCGCCTGCGCTGGCATCTGCGGGCACGCGGAACACGCCCCACAATGTGGCAGCCAGCAGGGGCAGGCCGATCATCAGTACATAGCGCAGGAAATCCGTGCGCTGGTTCCATCCCCAACGGCCAAAGGCGTACAGCGCGGCGAGTTCCAGAAGAAAACGGGCTGCAAGATTGAACATATTTTTGCTCACTCTTCGACAATCTCCTTGACCCTGCCCACCTGCCCATCCATCAAGCGGACTTTTATGCCGTGCGGATGATTGGGAGACTTGGTGAGAATATCCCTGACGATGCCCTTGGTGAGTTTGCCCGTGTGCTGGTCCTGCTTGAGGACGATCAGCACCGTCATACCGGGTTTGATCTGAGAGCGGGTTTGGTTGTTCATGAAAGCAGCCCTCTCGCGAACGTCAGCAGCGCCTGCACGTCGTCAAAGTTCGTGAATGGACCTACAGAAATGCGAACTGCACCGGAGGATTTTCCATCGATGCACTTGCGGAACTCGTCGATGGACATGACATCCCTGTGTTCAGGGCGGGTGAAACACACATCCAGTTCCACGCGTGAGATGCCGAGCGCGATCTCGCCCGCGCCGGGATTGCAGAAACAGCCCGTGCGCAGGGAGATGTTGACCTTGTTCGCCTCGCTTTCGATGAAACGATGGTCGAAGGCGATATCATTCTGGTCGTAGAAATTGACCGTGACCGCCCCGCCTCTTCCCTCGGTGGTGGTTGGTCCAAAAACCCGAACCAGCGGCACGCCGTTACTGTGCTTCATGGACGTGAGATTTTCCAACAGCCAGCCCGTCAGCGCGCAGACGCGCTCACTGATCACATCATACCCAATCGACTCGATGTGCTTCAACCCGATTTCAAGCGCGGGGATGTTGAGGTAATCCAACGTACCGTCTTCGAAGGCGGTTGCGCCTTCTGCGAGATAATATTTGTCACCCTGCACGGATGCGACTGTGATCGTACCGCCTGCGAACCAGGGACGGTGCAGTTTCGCCAGCGCTTCCTTGCGTGCGATCAATGCGCCAAGCCCCGTGGGATAGCCGAATATCTTATAAAAGGAAATGGGAACAAAGTCGGGTTTGACCTTGCTCAGGTCCAGTTTGCTGGTGGGGACGTAGGCGGCCGCATCGAGAAGGACGTCCCAGCCGCGGGCGTGGGCTTTCTCGATCCACTCGAGCGGGTGCTTGACCGAGGAGAAGTTCGATTGGGCGGGATAGGCAAACAGGTTATGACCGGTCCTGGAGGGTCGAGCCAGTTCCGTTTCAAGCTGCGAAGCGTCCACGCGCATGTCGGGCAGCATGACGGGGATATAGGTCACCTCTGCGCCGCGCGCGTGGGCGAATTCCCGAATCCCATTGACGGAGTTGTGATTATCAAATGTTAAAAGATATCGTCCGTTTGAAAACGGATACGACTCGCCGATCAACTTCAGCGCGCCGCTGGCATTGGACGTGAAAATGGCGAGATATTCGTTTGGGTCGGCGTTGAAGAATTTGAGGAGGTATGCGCGCGTGTCTTCGACGAGATGCGTGGCGGCGAGCGAGGTTGGGTTGGACGAATGCGGGTTGCCGAAGACGCCTTCGCGCAGGAGTTGCTGATGCTTTTGGATCTGCGACTCGGCATAGATACCGCCGCCCGTGTAATCGAGATAGACGTGCCCGCCCGCGTCGAGGCGGGCGTAATCCTTTTTGCGCAGGGCATCGATGGAGGCGGTTTGCTTGTAGGCGGGATATTTTTGAAGGAAGGTTTCGAATTCGTGTGCGGACATTCGTTTAATCTCCTGTATTGAATTTAACCATAAAAAAAGGGCGGATGGTCATCCGCCCCTGAAGCAGGATGAAATTATGCCTTCACCGGATTGCTCAACTTCCCCAATCCCTCGATCTCCACATCCACCACATCGCCGTTCTTCAACTCGTCCACGCCGGCGGGTGTGCCGGTGAAGATCAGGTCGCCGGGCTCCAGCGTCATCACGGACGAGATGTACGCGATCAACGTGCCGACGTTGAAGACCATGTCGCGCGTGGACGCCATCTGGCGCATCTGCCCGTTCACGCGGCAGGTCACCACTGCATCGGACGGGTCGAACTCGGTATCGATCCACGGACCGAACGGGCAGAAGGTATCGAAACCCTTCGCGCGCGTCCATTGACCGTCCGTTTGCTGCAGGTCGCGCGCGGTAACGTCGTTGCCGATGGTGTAGCCGAAGACGGTTTCCCTGGCAGCTTCCGTGGTGACGTTCTTTGCGCGTTTGCCGATCACAACGACCAGCTCCGCTTCATGCTCCACCTGTTTCGATTGCGGCGGCAGGATGATGGCATCCCCGTTTGAAATAATGGAAGAAGGCGGCTTTAAAAAGATGAGCGGCACCTTGGGGACTTCGTTGCCCAATTCCCTGGCATGTTCCACATAATTGCGTCCCACACATACTATTTTGCCCGGCTCGCACGGCGCGAGCAGCTTCAATTCTGTGACAGGCACCTTGGCTTCACGGCGGCGGTATTCGCCGTAAATATTCCCCTGAACTTCCCCGACCTTATCCTCCAGCATCCAGCCGTAGGCTGGCGCACCTTCATTGGTTTGATAACGGACAATTCGCATGCGTCACTTTCCTTCATACAACTTGATGTCTTTGAGGTTCAGCCCGGCCAGCAGGTCACTCACGGATTTGTTCAATACCGGATGGACGAGCTCAGGCGCGAGGTCCGCCAGAGGCGCGAGCACAAATGCACGTTCATGCAGACGCGGATGCGGGACCACCAGCTCCGGCGTATCGAGGATCAGGTCATCGTAAAACAGGATATCCATGTCGATCAAACGCGGTCCGTTGCGAAAATTGGGCTTGCGTCCCAGCGCCGTTTCAAGGCGTTTCAAATGCCCGAGCAGCGCCTGCGGCTCGAGATAGGTTTCAACCTGAATGACCTGGTTCAGGTATGCGGGCTGGTCAGCATATCCCCAGGGCTGCGTTTCATAGACGGGCGATTTCCGGCGCACCGCCATTTGCGGGGTGAAGCTGCCGACCGCCTCCCTAAGGTTTGCAAGGCGGTTTTCAAGATTGCTTCCCAGGGCGAGATAAACGTTATGTTCCATAATTCATTCCTTGGCGGCGTGTTCGTCGAAATGCTCGACCACGTCCGCGGCGAGCCATTCCTCGATGGCCGGGTGTTCGAATGCGCCTTCGGGCAGCCCGCGCACCAGTTCGATCATCTCCAGCCGCGTGCGCTCGAACAGCGCACGTACTTCCGCTTCGCTCATGCCCTGATATTTTGCCACAATTTCCGCGTTGTAGGCATCGGTGTCGGCGGGACCGCCGTACACAAAGGCGGGGTCTTTCAATGCACCCTTCACCGCCGCCACGCCCTCCTCCCACCATGCGACGGCGTGCGCCAGCAAATCGGCAAAGCGTGCCGCGTCCTGCTTCTTCAAAAACTCGTCCTTCTTTTCCAGCGCATCGAACTTCGCCGCATAGGTTTCCCACTCGTGTTCGAGCGTATCCAGCGTGAGGAATTTGCTCAATGCGACGAGGTGCTCGCGCGCATGGTGGATGAAGACGCCGTTGATCCACGCACGCACGCGGCGATTCTCGAACACCGCCTCCTGCATGGACCTCAGATCTGCCGCGGCTTTCTGACGCGTTTTCTCGAAGTGGGCAAGGAATTCGGTCTCGTCCCAATCCCCGTACTTCGCGACCGCCCCGGCGTTGAAGGCATCGAAATCGTATTTCCTGCGTTCGTATTCGCGGTTCTCGGCGATCGCCAGAATGATGGGCATGGCTTCCTCCCACCACGAAAGGATGTGCGCCAGCATGTCGCGGAAGCGTTCATACCCCTGCGCCTTCACGCGCTTCATACCATCCTCCGCAGGCAGGCGGTGGAAGCGCTCGATATACGTCTTCCATTCGATCTCAAGAAAATCCAGTGTGCGTTGTTTGTAACTCATATTTTTCTCCATTTTTTCAACCACAAAGGTACACGAAGGTTTTCCTTTGTGAACCTTCGTGCGCCTTTGCGGTTAAGAGTCTTTTTCACTCAAACAATTCCACCACATCCACATCCCCCAACGCCCGCCGCAAGTCCGCGCTTTTCATGATGATGGCTGTGTTGCGGACTCCCGACCCGATGGATATTTCCTCCTCCTTCAACACACCTGCTTCGATCCACACCCTGAGCGGACGCGCCATCCCAAACGGACTGACCGTCCCGATGCGGTAGCCTGTCACAGCCAGCACTTCGTCCTCAGTCGCCAGCGAGATGCGCGAACGTCCCAGCGCCTTCCGCAAGGCTTTCCATGAAATTTGTTGCGGACCTGCCGCCAGCACCAGCGCGAACTCATCCTCCCGCACGCGGAAGAGAAGGGAGCGCACCACCTGCGCCGGACGCTGGTTCCGCTCGCGCGCAGCCTGCTCGAACGACTCCAGCGAGCCTTCGTGATGAAAGAGCGTGTGCGGCACGCCCAGATTACCGAGCGCGAGGCTGGCGGGAGGAGTTTCCATTATTTCGTTTTATCTTTATATTCACACGATCCATTGACCGGGCATTGCGGACACAATGGTTTCCTCGCCTTGCAGACCTCGCGTCCCAAACGGATGATGTTCAAGTGCGCGGCGTAATACGTTTCCGGCGGGAAAACCGCTTCGAGATGCGGATGCGCCTGTTCCACGGTCATCTTCTCCGGGCGCAGTCCGATGCGTCCGGTCACGCGATAGACGTGCGTATCCACCGGGAAGGCGGGCATGTTCAATGAAAAGCACAGCACGATGGCGGCGGTCTTCGGTCCCACGCCGTTGAACTTCGTCAGCCAGGCACGCGCCTGCTTGATGGGCAGGCCAGCCAGAAAGTCCAGATCGAGCGAGCCGCGTTCCCCGGTAATGGCGCGCAGTACCTGTTGGATGCGCGGTCCCTTTTGATTGGCGAGTCCCGCGGGCTTGATCGCGGCGATGACATCCTTTTCCTGCGCGTCGCGCACGGCTTCCCATGTGGGGAATTTTGCGCGCAGGGCGTCGAAGGCGCGGTCGCGGTTGACGTCGTTCGTGTTCTGCGAGAGGATGGTGGAGACCAGCTCGTCGATGGCGGGCAACGGATTGCGCCATATCGGCTCGCCAAAGACATCTAAAAGTGTTTTGTGGATTTGCAAAGCGCGGGTTTGCAGTCTTTTCATGGAGTTTTCAACTCGAAGACGGGTTTTGATTTTCCAGTAATGATGCCCGCGTAATTCTTCAATACTTTTTCGGGACCAAAATTCTCGAGCGCATCCAACTTCGTCCGCTCCAGTGCGCCCAACTGACGCAGGATCTCCAGCGTGACCGCCGGGCGGACGCGTGTGCCTCTTTCCAGTTCATCGTTCATGCGCGAGGGGTCGCCGTCGGTCACTTTGAAGGCGATGCCCACGCCTCGCTCCCCGATGACGCCGGGCATGATTCCGACGATCTGAAAGCCCTCCGCGCCGCGTTTGGTGATTATTTTCCCTTCGCCGACCTTCATCAGTTCGCAGTCGAACTCGCCGGAATTACTGACGATCTCCGGATGCGCGGTCATTGCGGCCGTGATCTTTTTACAGGCGTCTGCGCGGATTTTACTTAAATCCCGCGGATCGCACATGCGTGCCATGCCGAGCGCGGCATTGAACAACGGCATGGCAAAGTTCGGCGCGGAACAACCGTCAATGCCGAGGCCAATCTCTTCCATTTCGATGGAACAAATTTCAGAAAGCGCTTTCAGAATGTCCCTTTGAATGGGATGGTCAAAATCGAGATAATTCTCGAGCGGCAGGCGGCGCATTTTGGCGAATGCCAGCATGGCGGTATGCTTGCCTGAACAGTTGTTGAAATTGGCAGTAGGCTTGATGTCCTCCCTGATCACCTGTCTCAATTTGGCCGGGTCGCCGGGCAAATGCCCGCTGCAGTGCAAAAGGCTTTCTTCGATGCCTGCCTTTTTCTGCATGGCATTCACCGTGTCGAGGTGCAGTTGAGCGGTCTCGTGCGAGGCGCACGAAAGTGCCAGTTCCCTTTGCGTGAATCGGTACTGTTCCACGCCGCCCCGTTCCACAAATGGAAGCGCCTGGAACGGTTTGGCGGATGAGCGCAAAAAGGCGACCGTATGAGGGTCGCCATGGGAGTGGAGAAGTTTCCCTGTCGAGTCAACAACCGCGATGGAACCAAAGTGGGTTGATTCAACAAGGGAGCTGCGGGTCAGCTCAAGGAGCGGGCGGGCTGAAGGCATTAATCCTCATAGGGCTGGGTGGAGGCATGGTGGTGGCGTGAGTTGTAGTGAAGCAGTCCATAACGCAGGCGCTGGGCAAACTGCTTCTGGCGCGCGGCCGGGGCTTTGAACCATGTCAACAGGGAGGCAACCAGTTTCTCGACCGCGGCGGGATTCGGTTTCTTTGTTGTGATCTTTTCCAACTTTCCATGGACGTGTTTGAGGAATTCATATTGCGATTTGACGGCGCTCGTTGTCATGATGCCGCCGCGGCTGCTGATGAATGTATATCCTTTGAAGGATGGCTCCTGCAGAAGATTCAGGGAATCAAGCCAGGCTTTCAGGTTGGAACCTGCAAGAAAGGGGGGCTGATTCTTTAACACGGCATCGCCAATGAAAATAACCTTTTCCTCGGGCAGGTGCACCCAAATGGATCCATTGGAGGGACCGGGATGGTACTCAAGCAATACAGGCGTATTGCTCCAGAACATTGTCAGTTGGTCTGTAAATGAAATCTCCGGCGGAGCCCAGCGCACACTGCCAAGTCCGGCAATCGATTCCCAGTCTGCGCCTGTCTCCTCGCCCTGCGCCTTGAAGGTGCTCGGCCGCGTGCGAAAGGTGTTGGCGGTCTTCTCATGAGCTATGACGATGCAATCCATGGAACGCGCACCGAGCGTTCGATCCGGATGCGCATCCAGGTTGATCAGCGCGCGTTCCATGCCGCCTCCAAGATTCATCAACGCGGCGCGCCACGAACGTGCGTCTTCAGGGGAGGGAGGTGCGTCGATCTGGATAAGTCCGCGCTGCGTGACGATCACCCCCAAGGTCACGCCGGAAAACTGGTCTTCGATGAAAACGTTTTTTATAACTTCCTGCATGGTACTCCTGGAAAATGGAAGGGGAAATAAGGAACCATGCCTGCGTTCCCTTCAATGTACGACACTGCACAATACTGAGGATGAACTTTCAGGAAATCAGGTCAACCGGCATGCTGCATTCTACCTGATCGATTTGATGACCAGCCTGCCTGTCTGACGCTTGATCTGACCGGCGACCTTCTTTTGGGCAATGGGCAGGGTCACCCAGAAGGTGGTCCCTTTTCCCAATTCGCTTTCCAGCCAGATCTTGCCGCCGTGTCCAAGCACCGCAAGACGACAAAACGCCAGTCCCACGCCCAGCCCGCCGGGCCGGTCCCTGCCACGCACACGGGTGAACTTGTCAAAGATGCGTTCCTGGTCCGCCTCGGATATGCCGGGGCCATTATCCCGCACCCAGTACTCCATAAAAATTCCATCGGCGGTCCTTGCCCCAATTTCGATCTGTCCCCCGATCGGGGTGAATTTGATCGCGTTTTCGAGCAGGTTAATAAAAATACGGTGCGCCATGTCCACATCGACCCAGATCAGCGGAAGCACGCGGGTCGCATTATTGATGATCGTTTGCTGGCGCGAGGATGCCGACGGTTCCACATCGATGATGGACTCGCGGATCAACTCAACGGGGTTGACTGCATTCTGATCCACGATCTGCTGGCCTGCTTCGAGACGGTTGATATCCAGCAGGGAATTGACCAGACGCTGAATGCGGGCTGTCGAATTCTGCGCGATCGTCAGCATCATGGTGATCGTTTTTTCCTTGGGAATCAGCGTGCTCATCATTTCTAGGCTGGAAACAATATTGCCAAGCGGCGAACGCAGGTCATGGTAGATCATGGAAGTCATCTCGTCGCGCAGGGAATCCAATTCCCTGCGCTCGCTGACATCCCGCAGGATCCATTGGAGCGAATCGGACTCTTCAAATTCCACGCGGCGCACATGCACTTCGATCGGGGTGACCACGCCATCCTGGCGGCGCAAACCGGATTCGTAATTACAGCCCGGTGTATTCTTAAGCGTCCCGAATTTCTGGCCGGTTTTATCCCAGTTGACTTCATGCAGCTGATCAATGTTCATGCTCTGTAACTGCTCAACTGCGTACCCGCTCAATGAAACAGCCTGACGATTCGCCTCCAGCACCCTGCCGTCCCAATCCGTGATCAGGATCGTATCCACACTGTCTTCGAACAACTCATGGTAATGCTCGTGCGCCTTTTGTAAGCGCTCGAAAAGGATTGCATTTTGGATGGTCGTTCCCGCAAGGCTTCCCAGCCCGGTCATCACCACCATGGCATCCGGGTCAAATCCGCCGGAGACCGGGTTGATCGCTTCAAGCACGCCAATGACCTTTCCCTGCGATTGGATCGGGGCAATGGCGACCGCCCGCATCTCGATTCCCTCAAACTTGTCCACCTGGCTGTAGCGGGACTCCTGTCTGACGGATGGAATCACCAGACCCTGTCCGCCATTCACCACGATCCCAGCCAATCCCTGCCCGGCGGGGATGTGCCTGCCCGGAATACCAGCAGAGTTTTGACCGGCTGCCGCGTGGAAGACAATGTCATTGTTCGACCCATCCAGCAAAGCCAGCGCCACGACCTCAACCTGCAAGGCCTGCATGGTCTGGTTAAGGATGCGCCGCCACACGTCCGGCATCTCGAGCGAGGTATTGATCGCCGCCGCACCCTCTGCCAGCGCGGACATGACGCGTGCCGTCCGCTGGCTCTCGGTGTACAGGCGCGCATTCAAAACCGCCACACTCGCCTGGTCGGCGATTGCCCGCATCAATTCCAAATGTTCTTCATTAAATGCGTTCGGCACAGAATGTACAAGCGTCAGAACCCCCACCAGGCGCTCGCGCGCCATCAATGGCACACAGATCGCGGACTTTGCGCCGCTGTTTTCCACAGAATCATCTGCGCGGCGCAGCCAGCGGTGATCCTTGCTGGTATCCGGCACAAGCACCGGCTTGGAGTTTTTCACCACCCAACCCGCAAGCCCGCGCTCCACTGTTTCGCGCAGCTGCTGGGTGGTATGGTCATGGAACTGCTTCCCATAAACAATGGTAGCATCCACGGGTTTGCCCATATCATCCATCACAACGATACTGCCACGCTCGCCGCCCACATGCTGGATGGCGGCAAAGAGCAGGCGCTGCAAAACCGTGCGCAGATCCAGTGCGGCAGCGACCTCACGGTTGATGGAAATTAATAATTCGAGCAGAGAGTGTGTACGATCCTGGGCCATCGTCTTAACTGGGTTAAGTATAGTCCTTTTGGTACAATTAATCCATGCCTGTTGATACAAATTTTGTCAAAGCCCTATGCTTCGACGTGGACGGTACCCTCAGTGATACCGATGACCTGTATGTACGGAAAATCTCGCGTTTTTTTCCGAACCTCATCTTTAAGGACCCGGATCATTTTTCCCGCCGTTTTGTGATGTGGATCGAGGCTCCGGGCAACGCCCTGCTTGGTCTGGCCGATACGCTTCACATTGACGACGAGATGGTTGCTGTGATCAACTGGCTGAACCGCCACCAAAAACGCTCCGCGAAGGAATTCCTGCTCATCCCCGGTGTGGACGAAATGCTCAAGCAATTACATGGTCGTTACCCGATGTCTGTGGTCAGCGCGAGGGATGAAAAAGGCACGATGGCATTTCTCGAAAGGTTCGATCTCGTAAAATATTTCGATGCCATTGTCACCGGCTTGTCCGCCAAATATACCAAGCCCTATCCCGACCCGGTTCTACTTGCCGCGCAAAAAATGGGAGTCCCACCCGAAAACTGCCTGATGATCGGCGACACCACCGTGGACATCCGCGCGGGCAAATCCGCCGGGGCACAGACGGTGGGTGTCCTATGCGGCTTCGGGGAGGAACCTGAATTAAAGAAGATGGGGGCGGATTTGATACTGGAAGATACGACGAAACTGTTGCAAATTTTATAGGGGCGCAGCGACGCTGCGCCCCTAGCTCTTTATGCGGGGTTCGCTTGCATTTCTTCCTGCTTTTTGAATTGACTCATATACAGGTCGTAATAGAAACCCTTTTTCTCCAACAATTCATCGTGCCTGCCGCGTTCGATGACCTGTCCATCCTTCAAAACAAGGATCATGTCCGCATTGCGGATGGTGGAGAGGCGGTGCGCGATGACAAAGGAAGTACGTCCTTCAAGCAATTGGTCGAAGGCTTTTTGAATGAGACGTTCGGTTCTGGTGTCGACGGAGGAAGTGGCTTCGTCCAGGATCAGGATGCGGGGGTTTGCCAGCACGGCGCGCGCAATCGAGAGCAACTGCCGCTGTCCCTGAGAAAGACCCGAGCCACGTTCGCCGAGCACTGTCTCATATTTTTCAGGCAGGCGTTCGATGAACGAATCTGCGTTGGCAAGTTTTGCCGCGGCGTAGACTTCTTCATCGGTTGCAGTGGGGCGGCCAAAACGGATGTTATCCATCACCGAGGCGCTGAACAGGAAGGTATCCTGCAAGACGATGCCGATCTGCCTGCGGAGTGAATCAGCGGTGACATCGCGCACGTCCATGCCGTCAATTTTTACAGAACCGTGCGTCACATCATAGAAGCGCGGCAGCAGGTTGATGATGGTGGTCTTGCCCGCGCCTGTCGGACCGACAATGGCAATGGTCTGCCCGACGTCGGCGGAGAAGGAAACCTTATTCAAGACCGGTACGCCATCTTCATATTCGTGCGAGACTTCGTCGAATTCAACCCGGCCTTTGATCTCGGTCATTGCCTTTGCACCCGGTTTATCAACCACGGCGGGTTTTTCATCGAGAATGGTAAAGATGCGTTCCGCGCCCGCAATGGCGTTTTGGATATTCGTCCACAATACCGCGATCTGTTGGATGGGTTGGTTGAAACGCTGGACATACGCCAGGAAAGTAATGACCAGGCCAAGCGTGACAGTCGCGCCGAAAAGCCTGTCGCCTGTCAGCAGGTACCAGCCGCCCACGCCTGTGACAATGGCAAGACCGATGTATGAGAAGGCTTCCAAGGTTGGCGCCAGCGCGGAGGTGTATGCCACAGCGCGCACGTTGGCATCGCGATTGGCGGCGTTGACCTCCTTGAACTGCTCGATATTTTCATCCACGCGGTTGAAGGCTTGCACTTCGCGCACGGACGAGATTGTCTCCTGCAGTTCGGCGTTGACATTACCGATCTCTTCACGGCTCTTGCGGAAGGCTTTGCGTGCCTGACCGGAGAACCAGACGGTGGCAATGAACATCAACGGCGAGACAGCCAGCGAGAGCAGGGCGAAGGGCAGGCTTAAGGTCAGCATGTTATAGGCCACCCAGACCAATAAAAGGATGCCGCTGAACACATTAACGAGCGCGAACGAAAACGCCTGTTCAATGGCGGATGTATCGTTGGTGATGCGGCTCATCAGGTCGCCGGCTTCGTGTTCGGCGTAATAACTCATGGAAAGTTGATGCAATTTCTCGAACACTTCCACGCGCAGGACACGCAGAACGTGCTGACCTGTCCACGCCATGGCGAAGAAGGTTGTGCCTGTCAGCACTGCGCCGATCACATACAACGCGATGACGATCAGGATCAAACGGAACATGCCTTCAATGCGCTCCGTAGTTGTGGCGGTTGCAATATCAGGCGTGGTGTATCCGCCCAGATGATAGGCGCTGTAGATGATCTGGCGCGAATAGGACAGTGCGGAGCGGTCTTCGCTTGTCCCAAGCCAACAGGAAGAAACTGCTTGTTGGCCTGAATCAGTTGGCAGGGCGGGTTGAGCGAAGGCGCTGTTTCCAGCAGGCACGAGGAAACAATCTGTGGCTTGTCCCAGCAATTCGGGAGAAGTCACCTGCGTCCAGGTGGAGATAACGACGAAGAAAACTGCCAGAACGATCATGTACCAGAAACTGCCAAAGTATTTGCCGAGGCGACCAAGCGTTTCTTCCAGGTTGCGCGGCTTGATCGTTTCTTGATTAAGAAGACCACCAGCGCGGCCGTGCATCATAGTGCCACCTCCGCTGCGGCATCGCTGTGATGCGCGAGAATTTGTGAATTGTAGATTTCAGCATAGATCGGTTCTTCCTCCATCAATTGCGCGTGTTTGCCCTGCGCCACCACCTCGCCCTTTTCAAGAACAAGGATCGTATCGGCGTTGATCACCGTGCTGATGCGCTGCGCGATGACGAAGGAGGTGCGGCCTTTCATAAGCGTTTCGAGCGCGGCTTGGATGTGCGCCTCGGTGGCGACGTCCACGCTGGATGTCGAGTCATCGAGAATGAGAATGCGCGGGTTGAGCAGCAGCGCGCGCGCAATCGCCACACGCTGCTTTTGTCCGCCGCTGAGCGTGGTGCCGCGTTCGCCGACGTGCGTATCGTAGCCATCAGGGAAGGACATGATGAAATCATGCGCCGCCGCGGATTTCGCCGCCGCCTGCACCTCCTCGAGGGTGGCATCAGGCTTGCCGAAGGCAATGTTCTCGCGGATGGTGCCGCTGAACAGGGTCGTTTCCTGAAGCACAATGCCGATCTGCGAACGGAGCGAATCAAGCCTGACATCGCGCAGGTCGTGACCATCGATGGTGATGCGACCTTCGACTGGATCATAGAAGCGCGGCAGCAAATTGATGATGCTGGTCTTGCCCGAGCCTGTTGCGCCGAGCAGGGCAATGGTTTCACCAGACTTTGCCTCGAACGAAACATTTTTCAACACAGGTTCGCCGCCGCCTACATAGCGGAAGGTGACGTTCTCGAATTTCACGTCACCCTTCACGGCGGGGAGTTTCGAGGCGTTCGGTTTGTCCACAATATCGCTTTTGGCGTCGAGGATTTCAAAGATGCGGTCGGCGGAGGCGGAGGCCTGCCCCATTTGGGTGACGATCATGCCGAACATCATGATCGGGAAGAATAGATACATCAGGTACAGGGAAAATTCCTGCCACGCGCCGATGGTCAGCGTGCCGGTGATGATTTGCCTGCCGCCGACATACAGGATCGCAGCCTGTCCGAGGTTGGCGATCAGGAACACCAGCGGAAACAGGAACGTGAACAACCGTGACACCGCAATGGACTGATCCATCGTGTCGTCTGCGGCGGCGCGGAATTTTGTCTGTTGTTCCTTTTCACGGGTGAACGCCTTGATCACTTTGATGCCCGCGAGGTTTTCCTGCAAGACCGTATTCAAGGTTGAAAGTTTTTGCTGTACCTTCGTGAACATCGGCTGGGCAAGGCCCGCAAATACGGCGAACAACACGATCGCGATCGGCAGGATCGGCATGGCTGTCCATGCGAGCAAAACATTCGACGAGAACAAAATGATGACCGTACCGCTCAACAGGATCACCGCGCCCACCAGTTGCAGCAGCCCCTGCCCGATGAACAGGCGCACCTTTTCCACGTCATCCGTCGCGCGGATCATCAACTGTCCCGTTTGATTTTTATCGTGATAGGCAAAGGACAATCCCTGGATCTTGGCATACAGGTCATTGCGCAGGTCATACGCAACCGACTGCGAATTCTTCTCCGCCCAGAAGGCTTGCAGGAAGGAGAAGATGCCGCGCAGCAGGGCGAAGACGACAATCGCGACCAGGGCTGTGACCAACGCGCGCGGCGCGTTGGTCAGATCCGCTTCCAGCGTGACTTTGAGCTGGTCCAGCGTTAAAGCAGAGTCATAGCCCAGGGCTTCGAGAATCTTCGGCAGGGTTGCGCTGACAAATTGGGCGGGAATATTTTCAAGAGCCTGCAACACCTGGCCGGCAAGAAACCCGCTGGTGACCGCGTCGATCACGTTGCGGATCATGCGCGGCACAGCCAGTTGCGAAAGCGTGGCAATGATCAAAAAGAGATACGGTAACGTTGCCTGACGTCCATACTTCGTCAGGTATTTGATGGCACGCCCAATGCCCTTGAAGGACGGTCGTTCCCGGCGTGCACGGACTTGGGGTTGGGTGAGGGTGGCTTGCATAAATTTCCTTTATTGATTGAATTTACTGATAAGTGGTGAACGGAGGTACGTATAGGATCGGCTTGTGACTTGGGCGTGGAATATTTCGGGAGGTTAAGCCGTCTCTTGAGCGGATTCGGCTTCGATTTCCTGCGCGGCGCGGGTCATGATGTCCAGCGCTTCGCTGACATGGGCGCGTTCTTCGGCGGTCAATTTGCGCCCCAACTCATCCACCCAGCGGTAACGTTCCTCATGTCCCTGCTGGATGAGTTCCCGTCCTTCATCGGTGAGGTTCAGCAGTTTGGCGCGGCGGTCAGTTGGATCTTCTTCCCGCATGATAAACCCGCCTTGCACGAGTTTATCCACCAGTTGACTCGCGGCGGCTGGGGTGATCTCGAAACGTTCGCTGACCTCGGACATGCCGCACGCGCCCTTGTGATGCAGCTGCATGAGAATACTGAACTGCGGCATCGAAAGCCCGGTGGATTTGGCAAAGAGGTGCCAGCCGCGCATCGAGCGGTTCATGAAAACGTCCATCCAGGCGCGGATGGAATGGGCAAATTGAGCAGGTTTGGTCATAGTTAAGCCTTCTTTTTAGTTAAGCGAGCTTAAATTTATGCGGGAGTTGAGTTTTGGTCAAGAGGAAATATGTTGGAGAAGTATTAGAGAATTTAAAATCCTGAGCGGGTTCGGCGTAAAAACGCCGAACCCGCTCAACTCTCTCCTACCGATAAAGTCACCAGTAAATCTACAACTGCCCCAAAAGAGCAGGTTGTATTTGAGGGTAAGTACCCCAATCCTATCGCAAAGATACGAAATGCTCAATTGAACAAAGGTACTACCCCGCTGCCCTATCTTCTCATGCGGGTGATATTAATGCATTTCGGTACATGGCCGGGCGGCGTAAACGCGCAGCCAAACTGGTACTCGGTTTCAAAGCGGGCAATGATCAGCGATTCTGTGACACCATATGCAACCATCGGTCTTGTAACGGGCAGGCTGTCCACGTCACTGCTCCATTCGAGCGTGTATGCGCCTTTCGCATGGGTTGTGAATCCCTCCACAGGGATGAGCGGGTCCGGCACTCCCCCGCCATTTGCAACAGAGGATAGGCCTTCCAACACCAGTGCGTTCATGTCTCGTAACGCCTCCCGCGCCTCGGGAGCCAACAATGAAAACCTGCCGCCGATCACGGCAACGATCAGGATGGAAAACGTCACCTTCAATAAACGCATCAATCCGCTGGAAGGGGCGTTCCCGGTTTCATCCAGACCCGCCACCAGCCAGCGGAAAAAAAAGATGAGGGGCAGGTAGATGACTAGGCGAGGCAAAAATGTGAATAGAGACAGGAAAAACGAAGTTGCAACCTGCCCGCCGCCTGAATTAATGTAAGCCAGCAGGGAACCTCCAATCACAGCGAACAACCCGCTTCCAAACACGCCCCAGAATGATTCTTCATCCCAGGTCGCCATCAATCCCATGATGCCCATGGACAACGAGGTCAGCATCGCCGTCTCAACGCGTCCAACAGGCAGGTCGAAGAGAGGAATGCCAGGCAGCATCCATACATTGATAAATTGCGAAATGACGGAATATACAGTACCAAAGGCAAGTCCAATGATAAATCCGTAGGTGCGACGTAGGCGGTCATTCATATGCTTCTCCAAAAATAAAAACAGTATCTTTTAATGCGGTACTCAAGGGGATCTCCCTCGAATTTGGCAGCCCTTGCGCCATATCTCCCACCTCCCTTCAGGTGGCGCAAGTATTGTCCGATATGACACCGCAGCGGTGTAAATATTAATTCAAAACGCCTGCCATGTCACCCTACCACCGTAGGGTATCCCCCAGAATGACGGCAATACCCCGGCACTGCACCGCGGCGATAGCTGTCTGATGCAGTGTTGTTCAATGCAACCGAGATGACCTGATCTGTTTAGTACCCACAGCCACCTTTTCGAGATTCATCCACAGGCATGCCAAAGGCTTCATAGACGGGAAGGCCGTCCCATTCGGGCGGCATGGGCAGGCCAAGCGCGAAGGCGGCGGTGGCGGCGGTGTCCATCGTATAAACCCGGGTTTGCAATTCGCCGGGGACAATGCGCGGACCGCTGACAATCCACGGGATGGTCATATCTTCGGGCAGGTCGGTTCCGTGAGTCGAGTCATGCCCGCCGTGGTCGGAGGTGACGATGATGAGCGTACCATCGTACATACCCCTGTCTTTCAGGGTTTGGATCATCGAGCCAAGTCCCCTGTCTTCACGACCATACACTCCAAGCTGCGCGCGGGACATCCAGCCGCTGTTGTGACCAGCGAGATCCCCCTCGCCAAAATGAACGAACATTAAGACGAAACCCCGATTGATTTGATCCAGCGCAAGTCTTAAGACTGTTGTTGAATCCAATATCTTATCCGTCGTGTCAATGAATTCGAAAAAATCCGTGCTGGAAGGCTCGGTCACCTGGCGCAGTTTTTCCTTGGCGACCACCATCACCGTCCGCAAGCCGGCGGCATGGGCAAGGTCAAAAATATCGGTACCGAGTGCGAAACCGTTTTGGGGCACGTATTCATTCCAACGCACGATATGTTTGGCGGGGCACGTCCCTACCAGCATGGAAGAATGCGCGGGTAACGTCAGGCTTGGCGCAATGGTGCGGGCGCTCCAAGTGTACGCACCGCTTTGCATCAGCGCCATCACGTTTTCCATATTCGCCGCTTCGATTGCATCGGGGCGCAAGCCGTCAAAACTGACGATCAGCACACGTTCGATGGCTGGCAGCGGCTCGGGTGTCCCTGTGGGGAGCGGTGTCTCCGTCGCAGGCACGAGCGTGGGGCTCGGCGTGAGAGTCGGAGTGGGGAGTGAGGAGTCAAGTATCGGCGGCGGAACCGAAACGAATGATCCGCAGCTTTGCAGGAGAAACGCAAAGAGAGTCAAAATCCAAATGCGGCAAATCATGTTCAGGATGATTTCCCCAACATGGGCATGTTCAACCCATGGCGTTTTGCCGCCTCGATGGCGGTCTCATAGCCCGCATCCGCGTGTCGGACCACGCCCATGCCTGGATCTGTTGTAAGGACTCGCTCCAATCTGACAACGGCTTCGGGCGTGCCATCCGCAACAATGACCTGACCGGCGTGTTGGGAATAGCCCATACCCACGCCGCCCCCATGATGGAAGGACACCCACGTCGCACCGCCGACGGCGTTGATCAGCGCGTTGAGGATCGCCCAATCGGAGATGGCATCCGAACCGTCCTTCATCGCTTCGGTTTCGCGATTCGGCGAAGCGACCGAACCTGAATCCAAATGATCGCGCCCGATGACGATGGGGGCTTTCACTTTACCAGTTGAAACGAGTTCGTTGAACCTCAATCCCGCTTTGGCGCGTTCACCATAACCAAGCCAGCAGATGCGTGATGGCAAGCCCTGGAACGGCACTTTCTCACGCGCCATTTTCAGCCAGCGGTGTAAATGCGCATCTTCGGGGAAGAGTTCCATAATGGCTTGATCAGTGGTGTAAATATCTGCGGGGTCACCCGAAAGCGCCACCCAGCGGAACGGCCCCTTGCCTTCACAGAACAGCGGACGAATGTAGGCAGGCACGAAGCCGGGGAACTCGAACGCATCCGTCACGCCGTTGTTGTACGCCTGCTGGCGGATGTTGTTGCCGTAGTCGAACACTTCCGCGCCCGCACGCTGGAACGCAAGCATCGCCCGCACATGCGTGGACATCGAATCCATTGCCATCTTTTTATATTTTTCAGGGTCGGATTCGCGCAGCTGGTTCGCAGCGGTGATACTCAACCCCGAGGGGATATAAAACAATGCCTCATGCGCAGAGGTCTGGTCTGTGACCACATCGGGGATTACCCCACGCCTGGAGAGTTCGTCGTAGACATCCGCGGCATTGCCGATCAACCCGATGGACTTCGGTGTTCCGTTCTTGACATTCTCTTCGACCAGCGTCATGGCTTCTTCGAGATTATCCACGATCATATCCACGTAGCCGATGGCGCGGCGGCGTTCCGCGCGTTCGGGGTCCACTTCGACAATCAATCCCACGCCTTCGTTCATGGTGATGGACAGCGGCTGCGCGCCGCCCATGCCGCCCAGTCCCGCCGTAAGGATGAACTTCCCTTTGAGCGAGCCCCAGCCTTTGAGTTTGGCAAGCGCACCGAATGTTTCATAGGTTCCCTGCAGAATGCCCTGCGTGCCGATGTAGATCCACGAACCGGCCGTCATCTGCCCGTACATGATGAGACCTTTTTTATCAAGCTCATCGAATTTTTCCCACGTTGCCCAGTGCGGCACGAGGTTGGAGTTGGCGATCAACACCTTGGGCGCATCCTTGTGGGATTTGAAGACCACGACAGGCTTGCCCGATTGCACGAGCAGGGTCTCGTCCTCCTCGAGATTTCTCAGGCTTTCGAGAATCGCATCGAAGGCTTCCCAACTTCGGGCGGCTTTCCCGCGGCCGCCGTAGACAACGAGATCTTCGGGTTTCTCGGCCACCTCGGGATCAAGGTTGTTTTGTATCATGCGGTAGGCGGCTTCGCTCAGCCAGTTCTTACAGGTCAGTTCCGTTCCACGAGGCGCGCGGATGACGCGAGGTGTCGGCATTGAATCTCCTAGTCTACGTGTTTAAATGATTCGATCATCGCATCAAACAACGGCTCGCTCACGCCGCGCCAGGTCTCAGTTGTTGAGAAGGTAATGGAAAGCGTCCCGATGGGCAGGTCAATTAATACCTGCTTTTGGAACAACACCACTGCCACATCGTCCAATGTGATGGCTTCAAGGCGGGAAGTGATGATGCCGGCTTTCGTTCCGTTTTCAAGCGGAAGTAGTTCAACGGTTAACACTTCCGAACCAGGCAGGGAATCGGGGAGTGCATCCGCGAGTTCCATCAGGCTGGTTTCATTCTCAAGGGATATCTCCTCCTGCTCGTTCCACAGGAAGTTGACATTGGTTACAAACCCGCCGTCAATATGTTCCTCGTTCAGGTCGAATAGAAAAAGGCGGAAGAGGTTTGGATCCTGTCCCTGCACACTGTCAAGCGAACGCTGAAAGGCGGGGTGGGCGACTTGCGGAAGGAGCGCGGCATCCAGGAATTCCTGCTGGTTGATGCGCACGGCCAGCCAGCCGCCCGGGGTGGTGATCTGATATTTTCCGCGTTCATCGCGGAACAGGGCGGAACCGTCTTCGCCGGTTGTGAGTGCGCTGCCGGAGGAATCCACCTGGGCGATCATTGATTCGGGCGTGGAAGTTGGAGAAAGCGTTGCTGAGGGGACTGCCTGGCGGGTCAGTTCGAGGGCGGCAGAGACTGTTTCAGCCACCATGATCTCCAGCCGGGTATCAGGCGTCGGCAGGAGCGGCGAAGCGGAAGGTTGTCCCGGCAGGGCACATGCCAGAACGGTCATCAAAAGGACCAGCGCGCCAGACAGCGCACGTCGAATATCCATGGTTTTCATCCTTATTCGTGAAATCTACCCAACGCAGTCACAAATTGCGCTTTTTGAAAGGGGAAGGCGTAATTTGCGACTGTGGGTATTATAAAAAAGCCTCCCGGCAATTATAGCCGGGAGGCTTTGTTCGTTTAAGGCTTTTATACGGCGACCTGTCCCTTGGCGATCATATCGGCGAAGTTCGTGCCTTTCAGCCTGCCAACAAGCTCATCCTGCGCATCACACCAGACGGGGCGCAGGGGGCAGTCGTCCCCGAAGGAACATGTGCTGTTTTCACCGACGCATTCATTGAGCTGGATGGGGCCGTCGATGGCTTCGATGACTTCGAGCAGGGTGATCTCCTTTGCGGTGCGGGCCAGCGTGACGCCCCCTCGTGCGCCGCGTGACGTGTGCAGGAGGCCCGCGATGGACAATTGCGAAACGATCTTGGCAAGGAAGGAAGGCGGAATACGCTGTTCCTCTGCAATCGTGCTGGTTGCTGTGCGCTGGTCGCTATTGCGGGCGAGATGAAGCACGGCGCGAACAGCATAGTCTGCCTGGCGTGTGATCTGCATGCGAACCTCACTTAATTTAGGTAAAAATTACCGACAATCACGATTTTATTGTGCAATCTGTTTCAAGGCAAGTGATAGAGGTCACGGATGAATTATGACCTTTTACTCTGAATTAGACAACCCTTTTATATACCTTCCAAAGGATGTGGCGCACTCTGTGAGGAAAAAACACGGAGTACGCGTTGCGTACTCCGTGTTGGGCGTAAATTGCGGCTTGTTATCGGGTGAGGGTCAGGTTGCCCGCGCCCATTTCGATGACGAAGGTGAGTGTGGGGCCTTCGCCCTTCTGCTTGTAGACGTTTCCGCTCTGACTCCAGCCTGAGCCTGCGTTGACATTCGACGCACCGCTCTTCACGGTCACCACGGCATCGATCCCATCCGGCACGATGACGATCAGATTGCTGAACCCGGTGGTCAGTTTGACCGAGGCGTCGCGCTGCAGTTCGCCGGAGAAATCGAGGGTGTAATTGCCCGCGCCGGAGGAAAAGTCAAAGAGACTGAAATTGGCGTTGGCGAGATTCTTCATTTCGATGTCGGAGGCACCGGTTGAATAACTGAAGACCGTCATTTCCGCCGGGTTCGGTTCCGAAAAGGAGAGTTCCACATCCGCCGCGCCGTCTGCGACCGTGAGGCGGGTGAGCGCCAGACCGCCGAATTCATAGTCCCCTTCATATGCGCCGGATTCAATGCTCAAATCCATAGGCTGGCCGCCGAGTTTGAGATCCCATTCGTTCTTGAGGCTATCGAATGATGGAAGGAAATTGATGCGCGTCTCACCCATCGTGATGTGGACATTCCCGCCGTCGGTCTTCACTTCCGGCTTGAACTGTTCGTAATTGTAGGTGGCCGTGCCATCCACAAGCCCGCCCGCGCCGGGGGATAATTTCAATTCACCCGCGCCAAAGGACAGTTTCAGGCTGTCTTCGCCGCCGGCGGAATACGGGATCTTGATGGTTTCGGTCACATCGGGGCCGGCTTCCATCTGGCGCGGCACGTTGACTTGGAATCCGCAGGCGAGTGTGGTCAGCGCGAGAATCGCGACAAAGAACATAAGTTTTCGATACATAAGAAAAACCTCCTCAGGTGATTGCTAAGGAGGTATACGAGGGAAAGTGAAGGTTGGTTGCAGTGTAAGTTGTTATTGGTTTGTAAACGGTTTTGACTTCAGCTTTTCCAATACTTTCCTGGTTGCTTCCGCCACTTCCTCCACCGCTTTTTGAAATGCTCCTTCATTCACTTTGGATGGCTTGCGATACCCGCTGACCTTGCGCACATATTGCAAGGCCGCCTCGTAGATCTCCTGCTCGGTGACGGGGTGATCCATATTTCTAAGGGGTTTGATACTTCGGCACATGGTTACCTCTCCTGCTCTAAAGGCCGCCCTTTTCGATGTATTGCAAAACATCGGGGCGGTATTTGGCAATGATTTGAGACGATTCTGCCTCCAACACCCCGCCATGATACGATTTGATGTGTCGATTAATGTAAGGATTGCTTTCTATGCTTAGTTTGGAGAACACCACCTTGTCATGCTTGGCAAAAATGATATGGGGAATATCCGCCATCACCACCGCCCCCAGGCACATGGGACACGGTTCAACCGATGTGAAAAGGACCGCCCGTTTGTAATCCCGCCATAAGTCTTCCCCTGCTGCAAGCAGGGCATTTAATTCCGCATGTCGAATTTGACTTTTGAATTCACGATGTCGTGCGCGCCCACGTGCGATGATTTTTCCATCCAGAACGACGACCGAGCCGATGGGCAACTCTCCTGCTCCGCCCGCAGCATCCGCTTCAGCAAGCGCTTCCCGCATGAACAATTCAAGGTCGAGATTCTGCAATTCAGCAGATACCATTCCACACCTCTTTACTTCTCTTTCTTCAACGCCGCACTCAACGCCTGATCCAGCGAGCGGACTTCGACGATCTCGATTCCTTTCGGATATTCCGAGCCCATGCCCCCAGAATGGGGGTTGCGGATCGCCTTTGGGATAATGGCGGTTTTGAAACCGAGCTTCTGAGCTTCTTTCAAGCGAGCCACCATCTGCCCGGGCATGCGCAATTCACCAGCCAGACCGATCTCACCGATCAAGACCGCCTCCGCGCGGACAGGCACATCCTTCCATGAAGAAGCGATGGCGGCGGCGACGGCTAAGTCGGCGGCGGGTTCGTCAATTTGAATGCCGCCCACCACATTCACAAAAACATCCTGCTCGGCGAGTTTCAGTCCCACACGGCGGGTTAACACCGCCGTAATTAACAACAAACGGTTAAAATCCACGCCATTTGGCGTGCGGCGCGCATTGCCGAATTGAGTCGGCGAAGTTAATCCCTGAATTTCAACCAGGATCGGGCGCGTGCCTTCCATGGTCACTGCAATAGTGGAGCCTGCCGCATTGACCAAACGCTCCGCCAAAAACGCCTCGGAGGGATTGGTCACTTCGATCATGCCGCCTTCACGCATTTCGAACACGCCCACTTCCGAAGTCGCGCCGAAGCGGTTCTTCACCGAACGCAAAAGACGATACGCCTGGAAACGGTCGCCTTCCAGATACAGCACGGTATCCACGATATGCTCCAGCACCCGCGGACCCGCAATGGCGCCATCCTTGGTCACATGCCCGATCATAAACACGGAAATCCCGGATGACTTCGCCAACTCCCGCAACTGCGACGAACACTCGCGCACCTGCGACACCGACCCCGCCGACGAATCCAATTCAGTGAGGTACGTGGTCTGGATGGAGTCAACGATCAACAGGTCGGGTTTTGATTCGCGGACGTGGCTGAAGATCACTTCGAGATTCGTCTCGGTCACCAGCAGCAATTCCTTAGGCAGTTCCTGCGTCCCATTGAACAAACGCACCGCGCGCATCTTGATCTGCCGCTCCGACTCCTCGCCCGACACATACAGCACGCGCTGTACCTTCGCCATCTCCATCGCCATTTGCAGCATCAATGTGGATTTGCCGATGCCCGGGTCCCCGCCCACGAGCACGATGGAGCCCGGCACGATGCCGCCGCCGAGCACGCGCGCAAATTCACCGATCGGCAGGTGGACGCGATCCTCCGCGTCACCGCCGACCTCGGAGATGGGACGCGGTTCCGAGCGACCGCTCAGTCCTCGGACATTTCCGACTCCCTTTTTGGAAACGGGTTCGTCGTGGATGACTTCCTCCAGCATGCTGTCGAATGCGCCGCACTGCGGGCATTTGCCCATATAGGAGGCGGCGACTCGTCCGCATTGCTGACAGACAAATCGGGTGTGAGTTTTTGTTTTTGCCATAAGGTTCACCTGTTGGTGTCACCCTGAGCGTAGCGAAGGGTCTCTACCATAATTGTAGAGATTCTTCGCCGCAAAAAGCAAGAGCGCGGCTCACGCGTGCCTGCGCACGGTGCAGGCAGAATGACATGGTCGTCAGTATAACAGAATTTTTGTTCTGTTTTAACGAACCACAAAGACTCTAAAGCGCGAAGACACAATGATTTTTAGTGACTTTGTGTCTTCGCGCCTTGGTGGTTAACTTCCTGCTATACTCGCCATTTAACCAAAGGAGAGCCAATGAAACTCGTATCCGACATTCTTATCGTTATCGCCGCCCTTTTACATTTCGGCTTTCTCTACCTTGAAATGTTCCTGTGGGACAAGCCTCACGGCATGAAGACCTTCCGCATGACGGAGGAGTTTGCAAAACAATCAAAGACCCTCGCCATGAATCAGGGACTATACAACGGCTTCCTTGCGGCTGGACTCATCTGGGGATTATGCACAGGCGACGCAGTGAAGATCTTTTTTCTGAGTTGTGTCACCATTGCAGGAATCTTTGGCGCATACACCGTCAGCAGGCGGATATTTTACATCCAGGCCCTGCCTGCCATTTTGGCTTTGGTGATTTTGCTGGTATTTTAAAAATGTAGGGGCGCAGCGACGCTGCGCCCCTACATTTTATTTCACCACATTCACGAAATCCGCAAACAGACCATAGGCGGTTTCAACGGGTCCGCCCTGCATGCCGGGTTTCTCGGAGAGTGTGATCGAGTAATCCAGGATCACATCGGTGCGGAAGGTCACGCCGGTGCTGGAGTTCATCATCCCATACAACGGCGATATCACATCCACCAGTTGCGGGGAGACGCTCGCCTCCACCTTGTCCCCAACTTTTTCGGCAGAACAGGCCAGCTTGTACCGTTTGCCTTCCGCTTTGGCTTTGGCGATCATCTCGGATGTGATTCCGCGAATGCCCGTCGGGTTGACCTGCTGCGGCGTCATCGGCACATCCCACAGCACGGTCACCAGCGCAGCCACCTTGATCGCCGCATCCCAGCCGTCCACATCGTTGGTCGGGTCGGTCTCCGCCAGTCCGATGGACTGCGCGTATTTCAACGCCTCATCGTAGGATTCCCCGCCCTCCATTCTGGAAAGGATGACATTGGTGGTGGCATTGAGGATACCCTTGAAGGATGTCAACTCTGCCAGGGGAAACGCCTCCCGCATGACCGAGAAAACGGGTGCGCCGCCCAAAACCGTGGATTCAAACCGAAACATTTTTCCCCTGCTCTTCGCCAATTCGGTCAACTCGCGATAACCATGCACCACGGGACCCTTGTTTGCCGTGATCGCATGCATCCCCAAATTCAATGCCGTGCGGATATGGTCGAGCGCGGGCTGTCCCGTCTGTGTGTTGACGGGGGAGTTCTCGAACACCACATCGGCGGAGGCGTTCTGAATTACCGCAAGTGAGTCGTCCACCCGGAAAATGGAAAGAGGGGAAATGGACTTTCCGCTTTCGACAAGTTCCAATGCTTTTTCAATATCAAGCCCATCTGAATCCACCGCAAATCCATGACTGCCGGTGGAAATGCCCGTGAATGAAAAGGTGACGCCATGTTTGGATTTGAGCAGGCCCTGCTTGCGGACTAAAAGTCTCGCAAGCGCGCGGGCGACATTGCCGAATCCAATGAGTGCAAGTGTATAGTGCATGAAATCTCCTTTATGTCATTACGAGGGCGGGTGGTCGAGTAGGACGAAGTCCGTATCGAGACCCAGGCCCGAAGCAATCTCATCAGACCGGGGGGTATGGGTAGGCCCTGCGTCCCTGTAATGGCCGCGGGAACTCTCTTGTTGCGCAGATCCTCTCTGCGCGGATCAACAACGCGGAGATCTCCCTCGGGCTGAGATACTGCTCGAAGAGGTCCGGCCAGTTGTCGGTTTGGGAAAGAGGCGCGAGCAATTCGTCCGGGATCGGCTGGCCGGCGAAATCCCAGATCACGGTGCGGAGTTTATCCTCTTCGTGAAAACAGATCCCGTGATCGATGGCAAAGAGCTTTTGTGTTTCATCTTCGAAAAAAATGTGACTGCCCTTGCGGTCGGCGTTGTTGGCAAGCAGGTCGAATAAAACCACGGGACGGAGTTTTTGTTTATCCCCGGGCGTGAAGGTGAAGTAGTGGTATTCAACGTCATAATTAATGTACTGTTGCAATGAGCCGGGACCGTAGGGGCCGTCATCGCGATGGATGGTGAACGGGACAAAGGGAAAGCCGAGCGCCTCGCTCAGTTGATAGGCGGCGACTTCGCGCAGGGCAAGCGTGCTTTCCGGAAAATCCCAGAGCGGCTGTTCGCCCTTGCTGGGTTTATACACCGCCTGACAGGTCTGCCCTTCATGATGCACATCCACAAGGAAGGTGTAGTTCGAGCCGAGCATGAACTGGCCTTTGAGTTCATACGCGCCGTATGCGAGGGCGGTTTGTATTTTTGAATTCATGGGGAAACGTTTGGGCGTTCAAACGTTTGAACGTCAATGCAAGTGCCCGTTCTTTTTGGGACAGAAATGTCCCTCGGGTTCCATCGGCTGGCCGCACTGCGGGCAGATCGGTCGTCCACGCGAGGCAACATCCTGTCCCCAGCGGGCTAATTGCCGCAACTGTGTGCGCGTCGTCCAAAAGCGGACCTGCGCCGCAGACTCGGGTTCGAACTCCTCGGTGAGCAATTCCTTGGTAAAGATGACGACGCGGTCGCGGTCCTTGTCATACCCCAGCCCGATTTCACCGGCGCGGAAGAGCGGGTCCACCGGCGGGTTGATGCGCATGACATGTTCCACATAATCGCCGGAGGCTTCTTCAAGGTGCGGGTTTTGCTGGCTGATCTGCGCGAGGAACTGTTCGATGCCGATGGCAAGCGATTGCAACTGTGCCTTCTCGATGATGATCGTAATCGTACGCTGGTCCTGATAGGCTTGCAAATAAAAGACGCGCTGGCCTGGTTTGCCGATGGCGTCTGCGGTGATATGATCACAGGGGTCTACATCAATTTCAAAGCGGGGCATATCGCACCTTTGTTCGTGAGTATACCAGACCCTCCCTACCCCAATAGGATAAATTCCAATATCATTTTGGGAGACAGGTATAATGCAAACATCTTCGCCAAAGGAGTTGTCATGTACGATAAAAAGAAACTCGACGGGTTAAAAGATTCGCTGAAAAAATGGGGGCAGGCCTCCCTTGAAAAAGCGTTGGGCCAACTGCCGGAGCGCGCAGACGAATTTATCACGACCTCCTCCGAACCGGTCAACCGCATCTACACCCCGCTCGATGTGGCGGATATGGACTACGCCGCCTCGCTTGGACTTCCAGGCGAATACCCCTATACAAGGGGAGTCCACCCGACGCTGCATCGTTCCAAACTGTGGACAATGCGCATGTTTGCCGGCTTCGGCACCGCGGAGGAAACGAACGCGCGCTTCAAATACCTGCTCGAGCAGGGTCAGACCGGCCTGAGCATTGCCTTCGACCTGGCTACCTTGATGGGCTATGACACCGACCAGCCCGAAGCGCTCGGCGAGTTCGGCAAGTGCGGCGTGGCGATCTCGTCGCTGAAGGATATGGAAATCCTGCTGGATGGGATCCCGCTCGACAAAGTCTCCTCCAGCATGACCATCAACTCGCCCGCCGCGATCATCTGGGCCATGTATCTCGCCGCCGCTGAAAAGCAGGGTGTGCGCTCCGATCAACTGCGCGGCACAACGCAAAATGACATTCTAAAAGAGTTCATCGCGCAGAAGGAATTCATCTTCCCGCCCGAACCATCCATGAGACTGGTCGTGGACACGATGGAGTTCGGCGCGCAAAAGGTCCCGCAATGGAATACGATCTCCATTTCAGGCTATCACATCCGCGAAGCCGGTTCGACTGCCGCGCAGGAACTGGCGTTCACGCTGGTGGATGGGATGGAATACGTCCGCTGGGGGATCGAGCGCGGCATGGATGTGGATGAGTTCGCGCCGCGCCTGTCTTTCTTCTTTAACGCGCACAACGACTTCTTCGAAGAGATCGCCAAATACCGCGCCGCCCGCCGCATCTGGGCGCGCGAGATGCGCGAGACGTTTAAAGCAAAGAATCCGCGCTCGTGGCTGATGCGCTTCCACACACAGACGGCGGGAGTCTCGCTCACGGCGCAGCAGCCGGAGAATAATGTGGTACGCGTCGCCATTCAGGCTCTTGCCGCCGTCATCGGCGGCACACAATCCCTGCATACCAACTCATTGGATGAAGCGCTTGCGCTTCCCTCTGAACATTCCGTGACCATCGCCCTGCGCACGCAGCAGATCATCGCCGAGGAATCAGGCGTGGCGAACACGGTGGATCCACTTGGGGGGAGCTTCTTCGTCGAAGCGCAAACAGACCGGATGGAGAAGGATGCGTACGCCTACTTCCGCCGCATCGAGGATCTGGGCGGCGTCATCCCCGCCATTGAAAAGGGATTCATGCAAAGCGAAATTTCCGATGCGGCATATCGGTATCAGCGCGAGATCGATACGGGCATCCGCAAGATCGTGGGGGTGAATGCCTATGCAGAGGATCAGCCGTTGAGCATCCCAATCCTGAAGATGGACCCGAACGGATACAGCCGTCAGGTGGCGCGCTTGAACGAAGTCCGCAAAACGCGTGACAGCGGGCATGTGGGACAGGCATTGGATAGACTGCGTATCGCCTGCGAAGGCACAGAGAACACCATGCCCCATATCATGGAATGTGTCCACGCGTATTGCACATTGGGCGAGATCATTGGGGTGATGACGAAGGTGTTTGGGAAGTACGAAGAACCGACGATGATCTAATTATCCGGTGTGCGGTGTCAGGGTTAAGCGGAGCGAATTTCCTCCGCTCTGCTTTTTTGTTCGCGACGGTGCTTTAATAGTTTTTGGATGCGTTCATATTTTTCACGCGACAGCGGATACGACCAGGCCAGGATGATCGTCCCCAATAAAATCGCCACGCCGATAAATGAAACCATCAAACGGATGGAGAGCAGCGCAGAGTCGGACTGGGAAAATTGAATTGCATCGATTGGCGGGGATTGATACCCGGACCAGCCTAAAATTTGCAGGGTAACAAAGATGACCAGCGCACCGGTCAGCTTGCGGATAAGGGTGCGGATGCCGTAGTAGATGCCCTCCTGCCGGCGCCGTGTGCGCAGTTCATCCCATTCGATCACATCGGGCAGAATCGAGTCAGGCAGAATATACGCGGCGGATACGCCGATCCCTGCCAGTGCCGCAATGAGCAGCAGGTAGTTCGTATCTCCCGGTTGAATGGTAAAGATCAATGCCTGCACAACGATCCACGCGCACATGCCGGCAATATATGCCTTGATCTTGTTGTAGCGTTTTGCGAACCACAGCCAGAATGGGACGAACAGGACGCATACGAGCATCAACACGCCAAAGAAGGCGGATTCGAGCGCGAGGTCAACGCCAAGAATGTTAATGCGGGCAAGCAGGTCCCCCTGCGCCACCCAATACAATAAAAAGAAGGGGAACGTGATGGCGACCATGTCCACTGCCGACCAGTTGAACATGTAAATGCCGGCCGCATAACGAAACGGGACATTCTCCCATGCCACACGCAGGGTCTCGCGGAAGGACAACGATTCCTGCTCGCCGGATGCGTACCGCTCGCGCACAAACAGGCCTATGAAGAAAAGCGGAAGCGACCCGATGGCGCCAAAGATCGCGCCTGCCAGCATGAATCCCTGTTGCTGCGTGCCGCCGCCGATGATCACCCCGTCCACGATCATGGGCGCGGCGATCACAACGGTCATTGCGGATAACAATTGGAAGACCGTGCGGAAACTCGAAAGGGAAGTGCGTTCGTCGTAGTCCTGGGTCAGTTCCGGGGTCAGGGAAAGATACGGCATGGACACAAGCGTGCTCAGCGTGTCCGAGATCATGAAGGCGAGCGTCACGTAGACCAGCAATGCGATCTGGCTCTCCCAGTGCGGCGCAGACCACAGGATCACAAAGCTTAACCCGAAGGGGAAGGCAAACCACAGCAGGAACGGACGCCGCCGTCCAAGCCGCGATTTCATGCGGTCGCTCAACATGCCGATCAGCGGGTCGTTGATTGCATCCCAGATGATGCCGGCCAGCGCGCCGAGCGAGGCGAGGCGCGGCTCGATGCCGACCACATCGGTCAGATATATGGCATAAAAGATCGAACGCATCATGCCAATGCTGGCAATGCCCCAATCACCGGAACCATATAAAAGCTTAAGCCAGAAGGGAAGATGTCTTTTTACCAAATCCATCCTTTAAAGTAGGGACAAGTGTAGCATGGAATACCAACTGCCGGTCGGGAAGTCCATAGTTGTTTTCCCCTGCTCATGGTAGGGGAATCCCCCATAGCCGGCCATACGGTTTTGGACTATAGTTGTAATTGATAAACATCCGATAATGGCAAACCCGTCGAAAGACGGCGACGCAAAGCCATGGGTCTACCGTTGTGGCAGCACAACCAGGACCGCCAGGCCGCCGAAGATCACATTTTTGTAATGTATTTTCATCCGCGGGCTTGGCTATTGGTCAAGCCTGTTTTTATTTTTGAACCTTAAAAGTGGATCGTACCGATAACGGCAAACCCGTCGAAAGCCGGGGACGCAAAGCCATGGGTCTACCGCTGTGCCCGCACAGCCATGACTGCCAGGCCACCGAAAACGAGCCTCTAGGATCTTAAGCACTCTGCATACATTGTGCAAAAGGTCTGGATGCTCAAAGGAGTTTTTTATGACATCCAAAGACCGATTGACACAGTTTAAAAACCGAATATTCTCTTTCATCCTGTTCTCGATCCTGTTCTGCACGTTTGCCCTCCCTGTGCAGGCGTACGCAAAAGAAAACCCCAATGTAATCCCCGCTCTCTCCGACTTCATCCAGGCCGTCAGCAATGGGGATGAACATTCATTACGCGGCATCTATGTCTCCGGTTTGATGGCATTCCCCGTTATCCAACAGCCCAAGGGTAATCCCGGATATGTCTCCAGTATCGACTCTGTCATCACGCAGTTCGGCATGGCGGCGGAAACCGGGAATGTCGGCTTGCTCGCGCATAACTATCTGGCAGGCTCCATGTTTTCGGGCTTGAAACCGGGCGACGCCATTACCCTCGTCTACGGCAACGGACGCACACAGAGTTTCGTGGTCGAAAGCATCTTGCAATACCAGGCATTGAAACCGCTCAGCCCATACAGCAACTTCAAAGACTTGGAAACACAAAACTTGCTCACCGCCGAACAGCTCTTCAACAAGGTCTATCGCGGCGAATACCACCTCACCCTGCAAACCTGCATCGAAAACGAAGGGAACCTGAGCTGGGGCAGGTTATTCGTCATCGCCAAGCCCGTTGTGAACCCCCGGCCTGGAACATAAATCTCAAAAAGATGCCAGGTGAAACAGGCCCGCCCTAGTCGGGAACTCGGCTGACAATTCTGCCGGGCTGCGGCAAACCGCCTGTAAAGCCTCGATTCCACGATTCGTGATTAAATTCCATGGGCGATGGGTGTATTTTGGGAATGGCCCTCGCCTAAAGGATTTATCAATCATGCAAGGTCTGGCTTTTGAATGGAAGTACAACTTAAAGGCGATGGGAACAGCTGCCCTGGTTTTGCTTATGCTCATGTTTCCCTCCGGGCGGCCCGTTTTTGCCATTTGCGCTCCGGCCCCCACCTCAGGCGCCAACACAATTACCTGCGACGGAGCGGACGACACGATTGACGCCCTGGGCGGCAATGACCGGGTTGATGGCGGCGCGGGAAACGATACGGTTTACGGGGGAAATGGGAACGACACACTGACAGGCGGGGAGGGGGATGATACGCTGATCGGCGGCGCGGGAAACGACAGCTATCTTTTCGACACCGATTCGGCCCTTGGGACCGACACGATCATCGAGGATTCCGGCGGCGGCACCGACACCCTGAATTTCACAGGTTCCAGCAACGCGTTGACCGTCGATCTCGGCGTCACCGGAAATCAAGTGGTGAATTCGAACCTGACCATCAATCTCCTTGCCGCACAGGTGGAGAATCTGACGGGTGGTGGCGGGAACGATGTGCTGACCGGCAACGATCTGAACAATACGATCAATGGCGGAAACGGAAACGACATCATCACCGGCGCGGGAGGCAACGACACCTTGAACGGCGGGGCCGGCAACGATGTGTTTGTATACGATACGGACAGCCCATTGGGGCGCGATGTGGTGAACGGAGGCGCCGGCACGGACACACTGGATTTCTCCGCATCACTCAGCAGCATCACTGTGAATCTGGCGACAACCGCCTCAAACCAGACCGTGAATGGAAACCTGATCTTGCGCCTGTCCAACGTGGAAAATGTGTTCGGCGGTGACGGAGACGATATCTTGACCGGCAACGGGTCCGCGAATGTCCTTCTTGGCGGGAACGGCAATGACATCCTCGTCGGCGGTGCGGGCAATGACACCCTGAACGGCGGCGACGGATACGACCGCGTTGTGCAGACGGCAAACGCCAATCAAACGCTTACAGACACTCTTCTGACCGGCACCGGAAACGATACGCTCGTCAGCATCGAAGACGCTTGGCTGACCGGCGGGGCGGGCAACAATAGATTTACCGTGAGCGGCTGGACGGGAGGCACAGCCACCATAGATGGCGCCGGCGGGACCGATACCATTGTTTCAAGCAACGATTCGGATTTTGTTCTGACGGACGCATTGCTCACGCGCTCCACCGGCAGCGTTTTTACTCTTTCGAATATCGAGAACGCCTCACTCACAGGTGGAAACGGGGATAACCTTCTGGATGCTTCAGCCTTTACCGCCGGCAACGTCACTCTGAGCGGCGGCAATGGGAACGACACGCTGCTTGGCGGATCCGGCAATGATACGTTGACGGGCGGGGCCGGCAACGACACATATATTTTTTCCGGAAGTGCGCTCGGCACCGATACCATCAACGAGGCGGCTAATACCGATTCCGACACCCTGGACTTTTCAGGCTTCACGCCGGACGGCACTCCCGGCATTACACTTAACCTGGCAAGCACCGCATCCCAAACCGTCAACCCCGGCGATTTGATACTGAGGCTCCAAACCAGCACCAGCATCGAGAACGTCATCGGCTCCGCCGGCGCGGATACCATAACGGGCAACTCCCGCAACAACATATTCACAGGCGGAGGAGGCGACGATATACTGTCCGGCGGCACGGGCAATGATACCTACAACTTCGATGTGGACGAGGCGCTCGGCACCGATACGATCATCGAGGCCGCCGGCGGCGGGACGGATACCCTGGACTTCACAGGCTCCGACGCCTCCGTCACGGTGGATTTGGCGATCACCATAAATCAGAGCATCAATGTCAACCTGAACCTGGTGTTGGCCTCCACGCAGATCGAGAATGTCACCGGCGGCAGCGGGAATGATGCGATCATCGGCAACAGCCTGAACAATCTGCTCTCCGGCGGCGACGGGGACGACACCTTGATCGGCCTCGGCGGGAACGACACCCTGAATGGCGGGAATGGAAACGATTTTCTCGACGGCGGATCCGGGAACGACTCGTTGAACGGAGGCGATGGAGACGACACCTATTACTTCGACACCGATTCCGCGCTTGGCACCGATACCCTCACGGATATCGCCGGTGGGGGGACTGATACGCTGGATTTCAGCGTCTCGACGGGTTCTTTAAATGTCGATTTGAACCAAAGTTTAAGCCAGGTGATCAATGCCAATCTTACCCTGGTGCTGGGCGCATCGGAAATTGAAACGGTGCTCGGCGGCAGCGGCAACGATACGATAACAGGAAACTCCAGGGATAATACGCTCTTCGGCGGCAACGGGAATGATACCCTCCATGGCGGGGATGGCAACGACACATTGAACGGGGGAAACGGTGATGACACGCTGTACGGCGGCGATGGTGACGATACGCTGTACGGCGGCCTGGGAACCAATTCCATCTTTGGCGGGGACGGCAATGATACGTTCACGACAGGCGACGGCATTGATGCCTTCGACGGCGGTGCGGGCGATGATTTGATGTATATCACCGGGACGCATTCCAGCGGCGACATTGTGGACGGCGGCCTTGGGAGCAATATCTTCGTGTTTCAACCGGGCACGAATGGGCCCATCGAACTGGTTTCCAGCGGAACCGACACGCTGGATTTCCGCCTGTTCGACTCGCCTGTGACCATCGATCTGGGCAACAGCAGCCAGCAGAACGTCGGCGGCGGATTGCTGCTCACCTTGGGCGGGTACTTTGAGATTGTGTACGGCTCTGTCTTTGCAGACACAATTACCGGAAACAGCCTCGATAACATTCTATACGGCGGCGACGGGAACGATGTTTTGCACGGCGGCGGCGGCGGCGACATGCTGTATGGGGAGGCGGGCAACGATATCTTGGACGGTGGAGCCGGCATGGATACGCTCGACGGCGGAGCAGGCCTAGACACTGTGCAGGGTTATCAATCCGCCGATACTCATATCGATATGGAAAACGGTTTCCCGGTCGCATCTTCGGAGACGGACTCCCGGCCTTTCAACGCGCTGACGGCCTTGATCCCCGTTACAGGGGGGACTCCGGTAATGCTGGATTGCGAATCGAACGTGACCGCATTGACTCTCTTCGGCATCCAAAGTCTCTTTTACAACCTGTGTGGATATGCGGTTATTCTGGATGAAGCGGCCCTTGTCGAGGCGCAAATGGACTTCCCGAACAACGGGGCATACCTGAGCGGGCTTTCGATGACCGTCCTCAAAGATGGCCAGGCGGTCGGCAAATTCCCCGAAGGCTCATCAGTCCAGTTAAATTTCCCGGTGTCCCTCGATGCCGGCCAATCGATCGCCGCATTTTTCTGGGATACGACCGCCAGCAACGGCCTCGGCGCCTGGGTGGAAATACCTCTCACTCTTGCGAACGGCCAGCCCGTCCTGAACGTTCACCGTTCCGGCACCTACATTCTGGTAACGGATTAAATTAAGTGATCAAATAAAAACAGGCGTCCATGATACATGGATGCCTGTTTTTATTAAGTTGGGGATAAAATAGAACACATGTCTTCGCTTGCAGATAAGTTGAAGTCCCTTGGCGTAAAGACCGGGACTTCGCATCTTTCCCCGCCTCAAATTGCCGGCCACGCCATTGACTCTGTCGTGGCTGGGACATTTCTCGCCACCCCGCGCGGCGAAGCCTTCGTCTCCGAGCAGGTCTTTGGGGAGGAATACCTGCACGGGAAAATATCCCCCTATTCCAGCTTCCCCCTGTCGTTGATCTCCCAATGGGCGAACGACCCGCGCATTGCGGAAGTACCCATCCACAAATTTGCATTTCTGGATACGGAGACCTCCGGCATGGCCGGAGGTACAGGCACCTATGCCTTTCTCGTCGGCGCAGCACGCTTTGTGGACGGAAAATTCGTTTTACAGCAATTCTTCCTGCGCGACCCGGCCGAAGAGCCCGCCATGCTCGAGGCGTTGATCCATTTCCTTGCGCCATGCGAGGGGCTGGTGACATTCAATGGGAAGGCCTTCGACGCGCCCCTGCTCAATACACGCTATTCATTGCATCGCATCCCCGCCCCGTTCAAGGGTTATGTCCACATTGACCTGCTCCCGCTGGCGCGGCGTTTATGGCGGGATAGACTCCCCTCGCGCGCATTGAAATATCTCGAAGAGCATGTGCTTGGTTTCACACGCACCTCCGAGGAGGTGCCGGGCTACGAAATTCCCTGGCTGTATTTCGATTACCTACGCACAGGGGATGCGCGTCCGATGGGCGGCGTGTTCTATCACAACGCCATGGACGTGGTCGCCATGTCCGCCTTGCTGGGCCATGTCAGCGAACTGCTGGCAGACCCGTACAACGGGCGCGTGGAACACGGGCTGGATTTCATTGCACTCGGCAAACTATTCGAGGACCTCGGTCACTGGGATGAAGCCGCCCGTCTGTTCGAGCGTGGACTCGAAGCCGGTCTGGAAGAATCAGATTTCGGCGTGGCGGTGAGGCGGCTGTCGATCCTGCAAAAGAAGCGCGGGGATTTAAGTCAGGCTGTCCGCTTGTGGGAGGCAGCTTCACAAAATGGGCATATCTACGCCCATATCGAACTGGCGAAGTATTACGAACATAAAATTCGCGATGTGAAGACCTCCATCCAATGGGCGAAATCTGCGCGCCGGGAGGTCGAAAAGGCGGACCTGCCGGTCTATGTCCGCAAACTCTGGCTGGACGAAATTGACCGCCGCCTGACACGACTGGAACGAAAAGCGGGTTTATAATTGGACGATTACACTACAGGAGGAGCATTCGATGGAAATTACCGTTTCGCAGGAACAGGGAAATATCCCTGTGACCATACTGGAGCTTGCGGGTCAGCTGGATGGGCAGACCTATCAGGACTTGATCATGAAAGCCCAGGAGGTCTTCAACGGCGGTGCAAAAAACATCATCCTGGATATGAGCGGGTTGACTTATATCTCCAGTGCGGGGCTGGTTTCCCTGCACACAGTTGCACTGCTTCTGCGCGGCGAGCCGTTGCCCGATCCCGAGCAGGGCTGGTCGGCGCTCAAATCAATTGACCGTTCACGAGACAGCGGCATGCAAAAGAATATCAAACTGCTCAACCCGCGCCCTGAGATCGTCAGCGTTTTGGACATGGTCGGTTTTTCGGCATTCTTTGAAATTTTTACAGACAAACAGACTGCGGTTCAATCTTTTTAAAAAGAGTCCATCCACAGCGATGCAGTTCAATTGCATCGCTGTTGATTCATATTAACGAGGTCATAAAATGAAACATAAACTGGGAAACCTTGTCTTTATTGTTCTGGTGGTCCTGACCGTCGTCGTCTGGCTTGTCTTCCCGCCGATCAATGACGGGCGTGAAGATTTTGTGCGCACGTACGCCGGGGAAGTGCTCGGCTCCGTGGTGATCGTGCTGATGTCCTTTTCGCTTTTCCTTTCCAGCCGTCCGAAATGGGCGGAACCTTACTTTGGCGGGCTGGATAAAATGTACATGACGCATCGCCATACATCCACCAGCGCCTTCCTGCTTTTGTTTGTTCATTTGTTAACCGTGCCCATCACCACCATAAATCTGCGCCTGGGAAATTATCTGGCCATCGTTGCCTTTCTGGGGATCGTTGCGATCGTATTGCCCACGCTTGCGCCGCGCATTCCCTTTTTGAATAACCTGACCGGGAAAAGCTACGAGGGCTGGAAGAAACTGCACCGCTTTATCGGCATTTTTTTCATCCTCGGGTATATCCATGCACTGACCATCGATGCATTGAGCGCGTTCATCGCCATCAACTGGGTGCAGATTTTCTTCATTCTTGGGACGGTTTCGTATCTTTACACCGAGGTCTTTGGCAGGTTCTTCAGGAAATATGTGCCGTACACGGTGGAAGCGGTGAACCATCCCAACAACTCCGTCACCGAGGTGGTCCTGCGCGCAAAGAAGGAGCCGATCCAAAAACAACGCGCCGGTCAATTCCTGTTTGTACGATTCGGCGGTGACAGGGAGCTGAACGAATCACATCCATTCACCATCTCCAGCGCGCCGGGTGAAGATGTCCTGCGCCTCACCGTCAAAGCCTGCGGCGATTTCACGCGCCATTTATTCGCAACCCTGAAGGCGGGCACGGACGCAATCATCGAAGGCGCGTACGGGATGTTTGACTATAAGACCGGCGGACCCCGGCAGATCTGGGTGGCGGGCGGGATCGGTGTAACCCCCTTCCTCGCGTTCATGCGGGACCTGGAAACGGACCTCGCTCACGATATTGATTTTTATTACACAGTCAGACACCGCGAGGAGGCCGTGTTCGTGGATGAGATCGAGAATATTATAAAGAAGCATCCACGCATCAAGCCTTATATCCGTTTTTCTGCCGTGCATGGCTCGCTGAACGTGGACGAGATAATCAAAAATGCGGAGGGCGGCATCCGCGGACAGCATGTCTACATGTGCGGTCCGCTCCCGATGGTGCAGGCCTTCGAAAAGAAATTCCTCGAAGCCGGCGTTCCGGCGGGGAACATCCACTTCGAGGAATTCAATTTCAGGTAATTTCAATCTGAACGCAGGAGAACCTTATGCAAATCACTTTTTCCAAACAGGAAGGCAATGTCCCTGTGACGGTGATGCACCTGATGGGCGACATCGACTCATCCACCTACACCGATGTGATCAACAAGGCGCAGGAGGCCTATGATAACGGTGCCCGCGACCTGCTGCTCGACTTGAGCAAGGTGCCGTATGTAAGCAGTGCGGGTTTAATGTCACTGCACTCGGTGGTGAAGATATTCTCCGGCCAATCGGCGCAGGCAAAGGACGGAGGCCGGCCATCCTTCGGCGCGATCAACCAGGAACGGGACACCGCCGTTCGTGCGCATGTGAAGATACTTGCTCCACAGCCTGCGGTGGAACAGGTATTGGAGATGGTCGGGCTGGCCGCCTTCTTTGAGATCCATACGGAACTTGAATCTGCGGTGAAATCGTTCAAGGGATGACACGCCGTCCTTTATTCTGGATGTGTGGGTAAGAATACTTCACGTCTCCTCATCCAAGGGAAAAATCGAAATCTGTGAGGGCAGTATGTCTCGAAGAAAAAACAAGAGAAGCAGCAGTCATAACAACCGCAGCGGGCTTTCCTCCATTTTACGCCGTCCCGCGGTGCAATTGACGATGGTCCTGTTTGTCGCCTTTCTGGTCTATCTGATCGCATCGGCAGGCGGAGGAGGTACTCCCCTCGCCCGTGAAGTCGGTGTGGATCAGGCGTATCAAATGTATCAGGATGGGATATTCGTCCTGGATGTCCGCACCCAGGAGGAATGGGACGAATACCATGCGCCGAACACCACGCTCATTCCGCTCGATCAATTGCAGGCGCGCATCAATGAAGTGCCAGACGGTCGCGAGATCCTGGTGGTATGCCGTTCGGGAAACCGCAGCCAGGAGGGACGGGACATTCTGCTTGCGGCGGGATATAACGCCACCAGCATGTCCGGCGGATTGAAGGACTGGTACGCCAGAGGCTATCCCATCGAAGGCGCCCCCCAGTAGCAATCAGTTGAATCATGGAAAGGACTCTAAGGTCAAAACTTTAGAGTCCTTTTATTTTCGGTCGATCAGGTTCCGTTCATGGTTATAATTACCGCGTGCAAACCACAACAAGCTCCAATCGTCTGCCCCGCACATTGATACTGGCCATTGCCGCCGGCATTCTGGTCATGGTTGCAGCCAGCATGATCCCGGCTGGGTTTTTTGCCTGGCTGTGGGACCGCATGAATGTTTTTGCCACGGTCTTTCTTGGCATCTTCGTGGAGGCGGTCCCGTTTCTTTTGCTGGGGACGCTTGCATCTGGTTTGGTGGAGGTCTTCCTTGACCGAGACCAAATGGGCAGATGGATTTCCGGGCGCCCCGTTGCGGCGGCTGTGACCGGCGCATTTATGGGCATGGTCTTTCCCGTCTGTGAGTGCGGAGTCATCCCTCTCACGCGCAGGCTTTTCCACAAGGGACTCCCGCTTTCGGCGGGCATCGCCTTTTTGCTCGCCGCGCCCGTCTTGAATCCGATTGTCATATTGAGCACGGCGGCGGCGTTTGGCTGGGGGCAGATGCTTTTCTGGCGGATCGCTCTCAGCTTTGTGATCGCCGTCGTAACCGGTCTCATTTTCTCGGTCGAGAAGGAGGCGGGGAACGTATTGCGTCCCGTGCTGGTGCTTTCCCATGAGCATGATCCTGCCTCTGCAGGGTCAAATGATCCATTCACCGCAAAGATTCGCAAATCCTTGTTGATCACTGCGGATGAATTCTTTGAGATGGGGCGTTTCCTGATCATGGGCGCCGTGTTTGCGGCAGCGCTTCAGACCTTTGCCTCACAATCTTTCCTGCTCACGCTCGGGAGCGGACCCATCCTCTCGGTGCTGGTCATGCTGGCACTGGCGGTTTTGCTTTCGATCTGTTCCACCGTCGACTCGTTCGTGGCGCTGGGGTTTGTCGGCACGTTCAGTTTCGGTTCGGTGCTTTCCTTCCTTGTCTTCGGGCCGATGGTGGACATCAAAAGCGTGCTGATGTATCTGCAGGTGTTCAAAAGACGCTCCGTGTTTTATATTGTTGCCATTCCGTTCATGATAAGCCTGCTGTCAGGGCTGATCTTTAATTACTTCCAGCCATAGGGAACCTTATGCAAACGAGAATGTATCGCTCCTTTCAAGGACTGCTGCTGCTGGGGTTGTGCATCTTCTTCGCGTCCAAAGCCGCCAACGGACAACTGACCTGGTATATCAACAGCCGTTTCATTCCGCTGACGATTTTCGGGATCGTCTTCCTGGCGGTGCTGGCGCACACCATCTTTGCCGAGGTCAAACGCTCCCGCCGGCAGGATGACGCGCATGAGCATGACCATGCGCCCGCCCCTGTGAGTTTATGGTTCATGCTGGTGCCGTTGTTGATCGGCGTTCTCATCCCTGCACGCCCGCTGGACTCGTCCGCCTTCGCCACAAAGGGATTCAATACCAATTCGCCCCTGGTCAGCGCGGATTCCTCGGCGCTGATCTTTGAAACAGATTCCGAAGAGCGCAATGTTCTGGATTGGATCAAACTCTTTAATTATGAGGAAAACACCCTGCAATTCAACGGACAGAAGGCGTCCGTGATCGGTTTCGTTTACTTCGATGAAAGCCTGGGGGAGGATCAATTCTTCGTCAGCCGCTTTGTGGTCTCCTGCTGTGCGGCGGACGGCTTTGCGATCGCCATGGCGGCGGAATGGGATGATGCCGCTGCGCTCGAACAGGATTCATGGGTGCTGGTGAAAGGCATGATCGAATCGATTACGCTCAATGGCCGTGCCGTGCCGATGATCGCGGCCGAGTCTGTGCAGGCGGTCCCCGTCCCCAACCAGCCCTATCTCTTTCCATGAAACTTCGCCTTACCCTGGATACTGCCGCAATCGGCATCATTGTCCTGCTGGCGGTCTTCGTCGGGCTGACCGTCCTGGCCGGGGCACAGGCGGGTGTTCGGGTTTCAGCGAACCTGCCCGAGCGCGGCCTGATCGGCCCCCTCCAAACCATCGAGTTGACCTTCTCTGAATCCGTTGATCCCAACCTGACCGAGGCGCTTCTTTCGATCCAGCCTGCATTGGATGGACGCTTCGAATGGCTTGACTCTCGTTCCATGCAATTCGTTCCCGCCGCACCGTTTGAACTGGATACTGTTTACAAACTGACGCTGTTGCCCGGCAGAGTCAGCGCAACAGGCCGCGAGTTGAAAAAACAACAGGCCTGGGAGTTCTCCGTCCGCGCTCCATGGGTCGCCTATTTGGCAAGCGGCGAAAATCAAAGCAGCATCTGGGCGATGGATCTGAACGGCAATCCGCCGCGACGGCTCACGGATGAAAAGATAAAGGTCATTTCGTTCGACGTGGCGAAAAACGGTGAACTCATCATTTTCACCAGCGTCAACGGGCAGGGCGGCATCGACTTGTGGCGCATACCCCGCGCAGGCGGCGAGGCCTCCCTTCTGCTGGATTGCGCCCGCGACCGCTGCACCACGCCAGCCATTGCGCCCAACGGTTATCGCATCGCGTATTCACGTGAAGCCGCGGGACCGGGTCCCGACCTGCCCTTTGGTTCTCCGCGCATATGGATATTGGACCTGCAAAGCGGACAGAATGGTCCCGTGTATGAAGACCGGCAAATTTTGGGATATAACCCGTCCTGGTCACCAGACTCGAACAAGCTTGCATCCTATGACGGCCTTGCAGACCGCATCAACCTGCTGGATCTGACCGACAACAAACGCTACATCTTCCCATCCAACACCGGCGGACCTGTCACTTGGTCGCCTGATTCCACCAGATTTCTCTTTACCATCATCGAACAGAAGGAGGACGGGCTGCGCACACAGGTGCGTCTTGCTGATCTTTCCTTGAACGACTCCATGACCCTGATCGGCTCCCGGGATAACCGCGATTATTCGTATTATTCAATCGCCTGGTCGCCGCTCGAGGAGAAAGCCGTGTTGGGATTTCGCGCCGGTGACGAGAAACCATCCCAGATCCTCTGGCTCTTCGATCCATCCATGCTCGAAGGCATCGTCATCGCCGGCGAAGAGAACTACACATACAACTCGCCGCAATGGGACCCGTGGGGCGGCGCGCTCATCTTTCAACAATTTAAACTTCGCGGTGCGTTCAATCCCGAAATCGGCGTATGGAAACCGGGCTTCAGCGCGCCGCTCATCCTCGCACAGGGTCTCATGCCGCGCTGGCTCCCATGAAATTCCCCAAACTTTTTTCATCCATCTTATTGCTCGTCATCCTCGCCTCGGCGACATTCACAAAGGCACGGGCGCATCCCGCCGATCTTTATGCGCACACCCTCCATGTCACCATCTCCAACACCGGCCTGCAGATCGAATGGGTCGTAAAACCCGGCCCGCTGCTGACGAATTTTCTCTGGTATGAAATGGACTCGGATCAGGACGGGACTCTCAGCCCGTTCGAAACCGAAACGTGGGGGAACGCTCGTGCCGCGCTGATGACTGCCACGCTCGACGACAAGCCTTTCCCCCTGCGGATGGATTCCGTGCAACTGCCCGCAGACTTGCGGAGTTTCCAGGCGGGCCAGGAACATATCACCTTCCACCTGTCCGCCGGGTGGAGCCCGGGAACAAACAACGTCCGTCAACTGGTTCTCGAAAACAGGCTGGAACAAACAAAGTCCATCAACTGGTTTTATCTCAGCGCGGCGGATCATACCGCCTTTTTATTCCCAACCCAGAAAAGCCACATCATCACCATTGATATCATTCAAGACAGCAGCCTGATTTCAAACCAGACAAAACTACTGAGCGCCTGGGACAGCGGCACACCCGCCCTGCCATTTGGTCAGGAAAAGGATGTCGTCACTGAAACCGCTGAGCAGGTTGTGCCGGAACTGGCGGAAAGAAGTCCGCAGGAAATTCTGCTTGACCTTGTCCGCCAAAAGGAATTTTCCATTTCATTCTATGTCTTCGCACTTGCCATCGCGCTTGCGCTGGGCGCGCTCCATGCGCTGACACCGGGACACGGCAAAACCGTCGTTGCGGCCTACCTGGTGGGTTCGCGCGGTACGACATTTCACGCCATTGCCCTCGGCACCATCGTCACATTGACACACACCGGTTCCGTCTTTCTGCTGGGCACCATCACGCTGGCGGCTTCGCAATACATTCTCCCGACCACGATCATCCCCTTCCTCGAAATCCTTTCCGGCTTGCTCATCCTTGGACTGGGTTTTTATTTATTGTGGCAAAGATTTTTATACTGGCGCAGTTCACTGAAACCCGCCCCGCAATTAAATCCGCGTAGAAGTCCGCTTGCACCTTCTGCATCAACAAACAAAAAGCCGGCCGGGGGCCTGAAGGTGGAAAAGATGCCCGCCGGTTTTCATCATCATGGGGATGGGAAAGTGCATTCCCACGATGTCCCGCAAACCATCACCTGGCGCTCCCTCATCGCCCTCGGCATCAGCGGCGGACTGGTGCCCTGCCCGGATGCAATCGCAATCCTGCTGGTTGCCATTGCAATCAACCGTATTCTGCTCGGGCTGGCGTTGATTACATCGTTCAGCCTGGGGCTGGCAATCGTGTTGATTGTCATCGGCCTGTTGATGGTTAACAGCCGCCGCATCTTCGACCGCATTGGATTCCTGGACAGGCTTGCGCCGGTCCTGCCCATTGTCAGCGCAGTGATCGTGCTGGCCCTCGGCTTCGGGTTGACGTGGGGCGCGTATGTCCGGGCGAAGGAAAATTTCAATTTTGGTGTGCCAGTTAAAACTTCCGTGAACGATGCGCAGATTTTATATCTAGATGAAAATGAAAATCGATTTAAGCAATTGTTGATTACGGACTATAAAAAGGATACATCACGGGTCATTACACAGGCGGCCCACAGCATCATTGACTACGCAACATCCCCCGATCAAACCCGCGTGGTGTATATCGTCCAGACGAGCAGCCACGAAAATGAGATCTGGCTGATCGACCTGGACGGCATGGAGAATAAAAAAATATCGGATTGTGCGGACGCGGTTTGTTCGGGCGTGGTCTGGTCTCCTGATGGAAACCGCGTGATCTATGAACACATGAGTTTGAGCGGCAACGCAAGCGGATTGCCAACCTTGTGGTGGATCAATATCATCACGGGGCAGGAACAGCCTGTCTTTCAAGAGACGCAGCTGCCCGGCGGTAACCCGCGCTGGTCTCCGAATGGCGAATGGCTGAGCTATGCCACGCCTGAGGGAATCCGTCTGTATCATATGAAAGACGGAGAAAGCCGCGTGATCAGGAATATTCTTGGAGCTGCCGCGTTATGGTCCCCGGACAGCAAATCCATTTTGCTGCGGGATGTCGTCATCAGAGACAACCAGTTCCTGACGCAGTTATTTTTATACGACATTGAATCGGAAGCGCTTGCGAACCTGAATCCGAACGACCGTGTGGAAAATCTCCTGGCTGCATGGTCGCCCAGCGGCGAATTTATTGCCGTTGTGCGGCGCGACCTTGCCATCCCGCGCGGCGACCAGATCTGGCTGATGCGCGCGGATGGCAGTGAGGCGCACACGATTACAGATACACCCGATGTTCTGCACAGCAGTTTGAATTGGTCGCCGGATGGAAGGTATTTACTGTACGATGTATATATCCTGGACACGTTCCCGTTCGAGTCGCGTTTACAGGTGATTGAGATCGAATCAGGAGAGGTCACAGACCTTGGGATGAAAGGCTTCAACCCGCAGTGGGTGTGGCGGAAATAGCACACTGAAAATAACCGCTGGTCATTGCGGAGAAGCCTGAGCCTGTTCCCTGTCATCCTCCCGGAAAATCCCTGTTTGACTCACAGGGCATTATCGTATATAGTGTGGAAATCAAAGAAGGGAGTTTCCAAATGAGCCAGTTTCAGGAAGAACCATCCTCTGGATCGCGACCGGACAATCGATCCTTGATCGCCGCAGCGCTTGCACGCAACATAAAGATCGGCGCAAACAATTTCCATTGGATCGCAGGGTTGTCCGTGTTGAATTCCCTCATTTCGGCTTTTGGGGGCGGCATGACCTTTATCATCGGACTGGGGATAACCCAATTAACGGATGCGTTCGCATTTCTTTTCGCACAGGAGGCACCGGAAGGAGCAATGCTTTTCAAGGGCCTCGGCCTGGTATTAAGCATTGTCATCTCAACCGTCTTCGTCCTGTTTGGGGTCTTTGCGGGCAGGTCGCAACGCTGGGCATTTGTTACGGGAATGCTACTGTATGCACTGGACGGGGGATTGTTGCTGGCTTTCCAGGATTGGATCGGCTTCTTCTTCCATTTGTATTTTCTATGGGGTCTGTGGAAAGGTTTGCAGGCTTTGAATCAACTGCAAAAATTGATGCCTGTACAGGCGGGTACGGTATCAGATTATCCACAGGACATCGGCATGTCCTGATGGATAAGAGTCTCATCGAAGTGATGAGACTCTTATTTTTTACCCGCCCGCCGCCTTGACACTTTGCCTTTTCATGTTTATACTTATTGATAATGATTTTCAATATCAAGAAGAGCGCCGATGTCCGCTGAAATCTGGCTCACCCAACTGCATGAGAACGGATACCGCATCACGGCCGCGCGCCGTGCGGTGGTGGAGACGGTCGAAACATCCATGCGCGCACTCACCCCGCTGGAAGTGTACGACATGGCGCGCAAAAAATATCGCGCGCTGGGGCTGGTCACGGTCTATCGCACGCTTGAGAAACTCGAGGAACTGCGTCTCATCCAGCGCGTGCATCAACCCATGGGCTGTCAGGCATTCATCTCAATGGGCCAGGGGCATCAACACCTTCTGCTTTGCAGGCAGTGCGGGCAGGTGGAGTTCTTCGAAGGCGATGACTTGAGTACCTTGATCAGTTCCATTGCACGGAAAACAGGCTACCAGATCAACGAACACTGGCTGCAGCTTTTCGGGCTGTGCGCGAAGTGCCGCGCATAAAATCAACTCTTCCCTCACCAACGGTGGGGGCTAAAAAAGGATTATAAATGAAAAAGATTATCAATTCCATTATTGGACTGCCGGCTCTCGCGGCTCTTTTCCTGACTGCCTGTGGATCCGCCCCTCAAGGCAGTGACGGGACTTTGAGAGTGCTCGCCTCCACCACCTTTCTAGCGGACATTGCCTGGAACGTTGCAGGTGACCGCGTCAAGGTGGATTCACTGCTCCCCGTTGGCGCGGACCCGCACGCGTATCAGGCTGCGCCTGCGGATGTGGCGAAAATCGCCGCGAGCAATGTATTGGTCCTGAACGGGCTGGAATATGAACACTTCATTGAACCGCTCCTTGAGAATGCCGGCGGTGAACGTCTGGTAATTGAGGCGACGACTGGCCTGGAACCGCGTGAGATGGATGAACATGCCGGCGAAGCAGAAGCAGGCGAAGGGTCCGGGCATGAAGCGGGCGATCCGCACATGTGGCTGGACCCGACCCTTGTCATCAGGTACGTCGAGAACATCCGTGACGGATTCATCGAAGCCGACCCTGAGGGCGCAGAGGTGTATCGAGTCAATGCAGATGCGTATATCGACGAATTGAGAGCGTTGGATGCATGGATCACCGAACAGGTGGCTGACATCCCCAGCGAGCGCCGCCTGCTGGTGACCAATCACGAAGCGATGGGGTATTTTGCCGGGCGGTACGGGTTCGAGATCGTGGACACCATCCTTGCCAGCCTGAGTTCCGATGCGGGGATATCGGCGCAGCGGTTGGCGGCTGTCATTAACGAGGTCAAAACCTCCGGGGCGGAGGCGGTCTTCCTGGACGATGTTGAAAATACAAGCCTCGCAAATCAAATTGCGGGGGAGACGGGCATAAAGGTTGTCGGTGATCTGCACCTCGAGTCGCTCACCGACGGCGCACCCGCAGGGACATACATTGACATGATGAAGCATAATACGACCCGCATTGTGGACGCTTTGAAGTAAGATTAGGAAATCCCGCAGGAAGGCAGGTAAGGGCGGCTCTTCAAGGGTCGCCCTTAAGTATGATATGACACATGTTCCTCACCGTCTTGAAATTGTAAATGCCAGCATTGGGTATGGCGAAAAGATCGTCGTGCATGATTTGAATTTTCAGATACCGCATGGCGCACGCGTGGCTGTGGTCGGACCGAACGGCGCGGGGAAATCCACGTTGTTTAAAGCATTGGTTGGAATCCTGCCGCTGCACAGCGGGCATGTGTTGATCCACGGTGAATTGCTCGGCGCGCACAAGGATTGCGTGGCGTACATCCCGCAGCGTGAGGATGTGGATTGGCGTTTCCCTGTCACGGTGCAGGACGTGGTCATGATGGGGCGCTACGGACAAATGGGATGGCTGAGCCGTCCATCCAGTGATGATAAAAGGGTAGTCAGGAAAAGCATCGAACAATTGGGCATTACCGACCTTGCAATGCATTCGATTGGGCAGTTATCCGGTGGTCAACAGCAGCGCGCCTTTCTGGCGCGCGCACTCGCACAGGAACCGCACATCCTTTTAATGGACGAGCCGTTCACAGGCGTGGACATGACAACCCAGGACATTACCCTCAACCTGTTGGACCACCTGAAAAGCCGCCGGGTGACGACCATGATCTCGACACACGATCTGAATCTAGCTGCTTCACGCTTCGACCTTGTACTTTTGCTAAATCACCGTCTCATTGCGTTCGGGGCGCCGCAGGAGGTATTTGTCAGGGAAAACCTTGCGCAGGCCTTCGGTAATTCCCTTCTGGTCACAGAAAATGGGGTGATGCTTGTGGATGAATGCTGTCCTCCCGATGAAGATCATGCTCTTCACAGCCATGCAGAGGTGAAATGAACTGGTTCCTCGAGCCCCTCGCTTATCAATTCATGCAGCGCGGATTGCTCGCTTCCGTCATCGTCGGCGTTCTATGCGCCGTAATGGGAACCTACGTCGTCCTGCGCGGCATGGCATTTCTCGGTGACGCCATGGCGCACGCCATCCTGCCCGGAGTGGCGATTGCCTACATATTCAGAGGCGATCTGCTGATCGGTGCGGGAGTCGCCGCGGTGATTGTCGCATTGAGCATCGGTTTTTTCTCGCGTGAGGGGACGGTCAGGGAGGATACTGCCATCGGCATTTTATTCGCGGCGGCGCTTTCCCTGGGTGTGGCATTGATCAGTTCCATGCAAACCTATGCCGTGGATTTATCCCACATCCTCTTTGGGGATGTGCTTGGCGTAAGCAAAGCCGATCTATGGTTGATCGCAGGCTTAAGCCTTGCCATCCTTTTGACCGTGGGATTATTTTTCAAGCCCTTCCTCGTCATTTCATTCGACCCGGTTCTTGCCGCGACCCTGCGCCTGCCCGCCGAACTTTTGCGGAATCTGATGCTGGTGCTTTTGGGGTTGACCGTTGTGGTCTCGTTGCAAACCGTGGGTGTCAGCCTCGCCGCCGCCATGCTGGTCACGCCCGCGGCAACCGCATATCTCCTCACGCGCCGTCTCTTCCCGATGATGCTGGTCTCCGCTTTGATCGGCGCACTGTCATCTGTGATCGGTTTATATCTCAGCTACTATCTGAACATCGTCTCCGGCTCGGCCATAGTACTAACGGCCACCCTGTTTTTCCTGCTTGGGTTCTTGTGGAAACGAGTGAAGTCTGTATAATAAAAGTTAATATTTGACAAAACCAAAGGAGAATTTTAGAAATGGCCCTTATCGAAACTTCCATCAAGATCAACGTAAGCCCGGAGAAAATCTTTTCACACGTCTCCAGCCTGGACAGTCTGAAGAACGAATACGTGGTCGGCATCGAGGCGGATGGACCGGTCAAGCTAGGCACAAAGATCAAGACCAGGATCAAATCCACACAGGGCGTGGAGAACGAGATCGTCTCCGAAGTCATCGCCTTCGAGGAAAACAGGAAATTCGGAACCAAGACCTTTGCCGCACCGCCCGCCTCGGATGTGGTCAGCACCTACATCCTCGAAAAGGACGGTGACGGCACAAAAGTGACCCTGCAGACCGAAGCTGTGCTGCTCCCCGCAGGCATGCCGAGTGTGCCCGGCATGGAAGACATGATGAAAAAGCAGATGCTCGCGGGCTATGACGCCGCACTCGCTGCGCTCAAGAAGAAATTGGAGGGCTAGGCAGGAACTCCACCCTTGTGATTTTCTCCCGTCGAAACCTCGGCGGGAGTTTTTTGATCACGGGGTACCGCATGAATGATTGAAACAGAATTATGATATTACTCTTAATTTCCGTCAAAAGTTTTAAAAAAATATGCGACAAGCGGTAGAATAAGGCCCATGCGATATAAAACCACATCATCCCTTCGCCTTGTTTCCTTGATTATTTTTTTAATCTCTGCCTGCGCCTCCCCTGCAACGATACCACCTCCATTAGAAACACCCACCGAGACGGCGCTCCCCACCGAAACCACTCCTGTGCTTCCAGTGGACACACCCACACCGCTCGCCACGCCAACCCCTGCGCCCCTGCGAGCCAACTATATTCTGGATGCCACCATAAATTATGACGCACATAGCGTCACAGTGGATCAGACCATTTTTTACCCGAACCTGAGCGGCAACCAGATCAATACCCTCGTCATGGCTGTTGTCCCCAACCTCTGGCGGGGAAGTTTCGCCCTCGACAGCATCGCCATCGACGGGACGCCGACCACAACCTACTCGCTCGACGGTCAAAGGCTGGATGTGGCATTGTCATCCTTCCTGCCCGCCGGAAGCACCCTCGAGATCTCCCTTCAATTCACCCTTGCACTTCCCTTTGCCGAACAGGAGGACCCCAGCATCTCGCGTCCACGCATTTATGGATATACGGTGCGTCAAATGAACCTGACCAATTGGTATCCATTCGTTGTGCCGAACATCAACGGCGATTGGATCCTGCATGACCCCTGGTTCTATGGTGAACATCTTGTTTACGATGCCGCCGACTATGAAGTCACCGTCCGATTTACAGACCCGGCCAGCGCCCCCATCGTCGCCGCCAGCGGATTCCCCGAACAACTGACAGACTCCACCCGCTACACCATCACCGCCGCGCGGACATTCGCCCTCGCCGCCAGCCGCGAGTTTCAAGTTTCAAGCACGCAGGTTGGTGAGAGCACCATCTCCAGTTATTACTTCCCCTTCAACGAAGCCGGTGGACAGGCCGCATTGAAAGCCACCGCCGAATCTGTACAGGTCTTTACGCAGCGTTTTGGACCGTATCCGCACAGGACACTTGCCATCGTGATGGGCGACTTCAACGACGGCATGGAATACTCCGCCTTCTTCTACCTGCCCAAGGACTTCTACAATCTGTATGACGGCACGCCTGCAAACTATCTCACCTTTGTTGCCGCACATGAAACCGCGCATCAATGGTGGTTCGAACAGGTTGCCAGCGACCAGGCATTACAACCCTGGGTGGATGAAGCCCTGGCCGCATACTCCGAGCGCATTTATTATGAAAATGTCCATCCCGAACTGGTCAGCTGGTGGTGGACATACCGCATTGATTTTTACAAACCGCAGGGCTTTGTGGACATACCCATCTATGACGGGAAGGGCTTCCGTCCCTACACCAATGCGGCCTACTTCCAGGGCGCACACTTCCTCGAAGAACTGCGCAACCGCATCGGTGACGAGGCCTTCTTCGCCTTCATCCGCGATTACCTCGCGCAGGGACGCGGCAGGATCGTCACCGCCAACGACTTCTTCCGTATCCTCAGCCAGCACACCAGCACCGACTACTCGGACATCGTGCGCAAATACTTCCAAAACACCTATCAATGAACGGATTCCGCATCCAGTACGCACTGCGAGTTACGCAATTCGTACTCATCCTGACAGTCCTGGCCTCCTGCGCCTCACCAACACCGACTCCCGAGCCGCGGCATTTTGCACCGTTCATCCTGATCACACAGGATCCGAACGCATCCCCCACGCCGACACCCTTCCAGCCCTCAGGTGCGATCGACACAGTTCCGCCGACGTTTACCGATGCGCCCCCCGCCACTGCGACCTTCACCAGCACACTGCCGCCCACGCTGACCTTCACCCCGCCTCCCCCTGGGCCGGCCTCTGGTTCCGTTTCCCCAACATTGCCGTCAGGGGCGAATTCCTCACGCCCGAACTACATCCTGTATTCAACATTGGACTTCAGGGGAAAAACCATCACAACCGACCAGACCATCCGTTATTACAACAACACGGGTGTATCATTATCCGAGATCGTATTTTCCGTCCAACCGAATCGATATGGCAATGCATTCGTACTGAATTCCATTGCCCAGGATGGCACATCATTAAATTCGTACACAATCAGCGGCCAACGCATGACGGTCAGCCTGCCCCAGCCCCTTGGAGCGGGAGCTGCCACCACACTGACCCTGAACTTCAAACTCAACATCCCTCAGAAATCAGCCAGCGATGTGTTCGGATACGACTACAACCAGATCAACCTTGTGGACTGGTATCCGTTCATCGTGCCGTACAAAAACGGATGGATCCTGCATGATTCCATGCCCTGGGGCGAGCATCTCGTCTATGATTCAGCGGACATCGAGTTGAACATCAAAAAGGATTCGGATGTCACTCTCGCCGTGGGCGCTTCGCCCGAACAGAACGGCGAATGGACCCGTTACCGCTTGTACGGCGCGCGTACACTGGCGCTCTCAGCCAGCAATGAATTCATCGTGGTCGAATCAACTGCGGGGAATATCACGATCCGCTCGTATCATTTCAACGGGTATAAAACCGGCGGAGACGGGATCCTCTTGTTAGCCGCGCAGGCGGTCAATACATTCTCGGAACAGTTCGCACCATATCCGTATCAAAGCCTCGCGGTCGTACAGACCGACATGGACGACGGGATGGAATACGATGGTTTGATCTTTATCTCCACCGATTTTTACAGTCAATATACCGGCGGCGCGCGCAACAACCTTGCCGCCATCGGTGTGCATGAGATTGCACATCAATGGTGGTACGGGCTGGTGGGAAACGACCACGCGCTTGAACCCTGGCTGGATGAGGCGCTGGCAACCTACAGTGAACGCATTTTTTATGAAAACAACTATCCCGCCAATATCAGCTGGTGGTGGCAGTTCCGCGTGAACTACTTCAACCCAACTGGCTACGTGGATACGAACATCTACAACGGCGGCTCGTTCCGCTTGTACACCAATGCTGTATATTTCCAGGGCGCGCGATTCCTGGATGAAATGCGCATCCTCATGGGACACGGTAATTTCTCCAAGTTCCTGAAGGAGTATGCAAGGCGCCATGCCCATGGGCATGCCACCTCTGCCGATTTCTTCGCCCTTGCTCGTGAGATCGTCAATGTCAACTACAACGGTTTATTGAATAAATATTTTGCGGGTTCGTATTAAGATAATGGACCGCCCCTACACCTTCATTAACGTCGCCGTGTCAGCGGACGGAAAGATGGATACGGTTGAACGCAAAGGCACCGCCATCTCATCCAAACAGGACAAGGAACGCGTGGATCAACTCCGCGCGGAGGCGGATGCAGTGCTTGTCGGGGGGAAAACGCTTCTCGAAGAGCAACCCAAACTCATCGTTAAGTCCGAGGCGCTGCGTAAGGGGAGGATCCAACAGGGGCGTTCGCCGAATCCGATCAAGGTGGGGGTTGTCACGGTCGCCGACATCCCCACCGACTCAGATTTTATTAAGGTTGGAAATACGCAGGTCGTAATATTCACCACATCTCAAACATCTAAGACGCAGATCGATCTTTTGCGTGCGCACGGCGTGGAAACCCTTGTAGATGATACGCAGCGTGTCGACCTGGAAAAAATGATGAGGACGTTGAAACAAATCGGCGTTGAACGGTTAATGGTGGAAGGCGGCGGGACGATGAATTTCGAATTGATGCGCCTGGGACTGGTGGATGAACTAATCATGTACATCGCACCGATGGTCTTCGGCGGCATGACCGCCCCCACCCCCGCGGATGGACCCGGACTCCCGCGTGATGCGGCAATTGAGATGAACCTGTTGGATGTTGAACGATGGGAAGACGGCGGGGTTGTTCTGAAGTATAAAATCAAGTAGGTCACGTTTTTTGTGATCATGGAGAGAATTATGTCTGGAATTACGCACGAACAAATTGAACTGTTGCTTGAAGAAGATTGCTGCCACGAATGTGAAGGCTACGGCGAGGATAAGATCTGCGTCCACATTGAAGCGGTTGCGGAACTGCCTTCGCGCTTTGGCGAGTTTCACATCGTTGCGTTCTCGAATAACCGCGACGGCAAGGAACACGTCGCCATCCTCAAAGGTGATGTCATCGGCGCGGAGGATGTCCCCGTGCGCCTGCACTCCGAGTGTCTCACCGGCGATGTGATCGGATCCCTGCGCTGCGACTGCCGCGATCAATTGGAAGCTGCCCTGAAAAAGATCGGCGGGATGGACAAGGGCGTTGTGCTCTATCTCCGCCAGGAGGGGCGCGGCATTGGGCTGACGAACAAGATCCGCGCGTACAGCTTGCAGGATCAGGGTCTTGACACCGTGGAGGCGAACCTCGCGCTCGGCTTTCGCGATGATGAACGCGATTATGCAGTTGCCGCGCACATGCTGCACTCGCTCAAGATCCAATCCGTGCGGCTGATGACCAACAACCCCAAGAAAATCGTGCAGCTCGAAGAGCACGGTGTCAGGATCAACGAGCGCCTGCCGCACATCCTGCCGAGCAATGAACACAACCGCTTTTACCTCGAGACCAAAGCTGCCAAGTCCGGGCATCTGATCGATTTTCGCGGCAAGGAACATCTGCTTGAACAGCACGAACCCACCATCGTGGAAGGCATGAGCGAAACCCAGATCAAGGCGTTGTATGAATAAGACCATCGTCATCACGGGCGCAACCGGCGTGCTTGGAAACCTCGTCACAAGAACATTTGCCGGGCAGGGACATACCCTGGTGTTGCTTGATAAAGACCAGGCGAAATTGGATGCCCTCGTCCGTGACCTGAACCTGCCTGCAGACAGACTCCTCGCCCAAAGCGTGGACCTGCTCGACGCACAGGCGCTTCAGGATTCCGCCGAAGCTGTTCTTTCCAAATTCGGCAGAGTCCACGCTCTGTTCCATCTCGTCGGCGGCTGGGTCGGCGGCCAGACCTTCGTGGACACCCCGCACAATGATCTGGAATTCATGCTTAACCAGCATGTCCGCACGACGTTTAATCTCTTCAAATCGTTCTCGAAACCACTCTCCGCCAATCACTGGGGACGTGTCATTATCATCTCGGCATCCACGGTGCCAAACCCGCCGGGCAAATCGGGGGTCTACACCGCCGCCAAAGCCGCGCAGGAGAACATGGTGCTCTCGCTCGCATCCGAATTGAAGGAAGCGAAAGTCACCGCAAACATCATCCTCGTCCGCGCGATAGACGTGGAAAATAAAGGCACAGGCACAAGCCCTGCCGAGATCGTCTCTGCCATGGAATATCTATTCTCCACACAGGCAGACAAAGTCAATGGGGCGAGAATTCCGTTATACTAGGCGGATGCAAAGCCAGTTCATCCAAACTAACAACATCAAACTGCATGTGCTGACCGACGGACCCGAAAACGGACCGTCGGTTATCTTATTGCACGGCTTTCCCGAATTCCACTATGGCTGGCGCAAGCAGGTTCCCGCGCTCGTGCAGCAGGGATTCCGTGTCATCGTCCCGGACCAGCGCGGGTACAACCTGTCCGAGAAGCCGCTCGGGACGGCGGCGTATGATGTCAATACGCTGGCGCGGGACATCATCGGTCTGTTTGACCATTTTGGGATACAGAAAGCAAAATTAGTCGGGCACGATTGGGGCGCGGTGGTCGCATGGACAATGGCGTTGAATCACCCCGAACGGCTGGAGAAACTCGCCATTTTGAACGTCCCGCATCCCGATGTGATGGCGCGTTTTCTATTGAAAGACCCGCTGCAACGCAGGAAATCCTGGTATATCTTCGCCATTCAACTGCGGCACATCGCCGAATGGAATTTGAGTCGCAATGGCTTCCGCAACATGGCGCGGATGCTGGTCGGTTCGGGGAAGAAAAGCACCTTCACAAGGGAGGACATTGCCGAATACAAAAAGGCATGGTCACAGCCCGGCGCGTTGACGGGGATGCTGAACTGGTATCGCGCCATTTTTCACAGCAGTTTGAAGCATTTTTTCAACCGCAAGAAACTACCCGCGCGGCAGGTGCAAACGCCAATCCTCATTCTATGGGGCAAACGGGATGTGGCGCTCAGCCATGAAATGGTGGAACCGTCCCTGGCGCTGTGCGATAACGGCAGGTCGGTCATGTTCGAGGATGCCACCCACTGGGTACAGCACGACAAAGCAGACGAAGTGAACAAATATCTCATCGAATTTTTGAGGTAACCCATGCCCGTTCTTGCGATTGCGCTTCTGTTCGCATCCGCCGCGATGCACGCCTTGTGGAATTTTTTGCTTAAAAACGCTGAAGAAAAATACATTGCCATGGGCTGGCAGGTGATTCTGAGCGGGATTCTGGCATTGGGTTTCATCTTCTTTTCAGGCTTGCCGCCGCAGCACATGTGGCTGTTCGCGGTCATCAGCATGCTGCTGGAGGCGATTTACTTCATTCTGTTGTGCATCGCCTACACAGACCATGACTTTTCGCTGGTCTATCCGATTGCGCGCGGGGCGGCGCCTGCCTTGCTGGTTTTATGGTCTGCATTATTTTTGCGCGAGGAGTTGACCATTGGCGGGTATATCGGTCTCGCCATGATCACCGGCGGCATCGTCCTAAACGGCGCGACGGCGCTGCTCAACACTCGCGGGGAGAAACCGCATTTGAAGGGCATCCTGACGGCGCTATCGGTTGCGCTGGTCATTTCGATCTACACCTTCATTGACGGGACTGCCGTAAAAAACGGACCCGCGCTGCCGTATGGCTTGTTCATGTTTGTGATGATCCCATTTGTAACCACACCCTACCTCACCCGCAGGTATGGCTGGGATTCGTTTGTAAGAGTGTGGAGGAACAACCGAAACTATCTCCTGCTTGGTGGTGTACTTGGACTGGTGGCCTACATGCTGGCCCTGTTCGCCTACACCTTTGCGCCGCTCAGCTATTCAGGTGCGATCCGAGAGGTCAGTGCGGTGATCGGGGCGTTCCTGGGATGGCAGTTCTTGAAGGAAGAGATGGGCGGAATTCGCGTGGTCGGCGCGGCAATCGTATTTGCAGGCGTGATGGTGATCGCGGTATTTGGGTAGTGGACAGCAGACCGAAGAGCGTGGACCGATTCGCTCAGGGTGGAGCTAAATGACGGGGAACAGAAGCAGGTTCGGGTCAGGAGTGGGGCGGGTTTTTATTCCTCCAATAATTTGTGACAAGTCTCATCCAATTTACAGTTACATTAATCAGTTGCGCGGGACGCGAAAACTGGGTAAGATAGTAGTGCCATGACTGTATTTTTGGCGCCACATCTTTCCGGCATTTTGATGCCATAAGTCAGCAGGCCTGATGGGTACGAGTGTATCTGTCAGGCTTTTTTCATCTTTTATCAAGGAGTAAAAATGCAAACGCCCTGGGAGTATCGGTACGCGCACCGTATGCAGAAGATGGGGAGTTCAGCCATTCGTGAATTGCTGAAACTGACCGAACAGCCCGATATTATTTCCTTTGGAGGCGGCCTGCCTGCCCCCGAGGTCTTTCCAGTCAAGGAATTTCAAGAGGCGTGCAACCGCGTGTTGACGGAACGCGGCGCGCAGGCATTGCAATACAGCACCACGGAGGGATACAAACCTTTGCGCGAGATGATCGCGCGGCACACGGCACGCTACAGCGTGCCGATCACGGCCGACAATATTTTGATCACATCCGGTTCGCAGCAGGCGCTGGATTTTCTCGGACGCCTGTTCATCAACCGCGGCGATTACATTGTGGTGGAATCACCGACGTATCTGGGTGCATTGCAGGCGTGGAACGCGTACGGCGCGCAATACATTTCCGTCCCGTCGGATGAGCACGGCATGATCGTGGATAAACTGGAGGAGGCGCTTCGCATCGGACCGAAGTTCATTTACGTGCTCCCGAACTTCCAGAACCCATCCGGTTCGACCCTCAGCCTCGAACGCCGCAAGAGGCTGGTCCTGCTCGCAGACCAATACGGCGTACCGATCATTGAAGACGATCCGTACGGTCAACTGCGCTATGACGGGGAGCATCTTCCTTCCGTCGTATATCTCGACAACCATTTCCGAAACGATGGCGATGGTGACTACAGCGGCAACGTGATCTACCTGAGCACGTTCTCCAAATTGCTTGCCCCGGGCCTGCGCCTTGCCTGGGTGGTTGCGCCGCCGCAGGTCATTCAAAAACTGGTGATGACCAAACAAGCCGCAGACCTGCACACATCCTCCTTCAACCAGCAGGTGGCGTATGAGGTCGCCAAGGGCGGCTTTCTGGACGAACACGTCAAGGTCATCCGCGCCACGTACAAGGAACGCCGCGATGTGATGCTGGAAATGATGGACGAGATGTTCCCGCCCGAAATGCACTGGACAAAACCGCTGGGCGGCATGTTCCTGTGGGGTATTCTGCCCGAGGGCGTGGATGCGGCAGATGTATTGAAGGTTGCCATCGAACGCAAGGTGGCTTTCGTGCCGGGCACATCCTTCCACCCCAATGGCGGCGGAAAAAACACCATGCGCATCAACTTCTCCTTCTCCTCGCCGGACACGATCCGCGAGGGGATCACGCGGCTTGGCACCACCCTGAAAGAGGTGCTGGCAAAGAACGGTCACAAATAAAATACCTCATGATGCATAAAAAAGCGACCTGCTCTTGAAAGAAGCAGGTCGCTTTTTTTATTGGCCCCAGGCCTTCGTCTATTCCTCTACATACGGCACATACTCGGCGCGGGCAATACCCTGTTTGATCGCCGTCTCCGCCACCGCACGCGCAACGGCATGATGTACTTTCTTGTCCAATGGGTTTGGAACCAGTTCGCCGGGCTGGGTCATTTCCGCAATCGTCCTGGCGGCGGCCAGATACATTTCATGCGTGATGTGCGGCGCACATGAATCCACCGCACCGCGAAAAATGCCGGGGAAGCCCAGCACGTTGTTCACAGATTTGCCGTCCGCCGCAAACGCCGCCCCGCGTTCCATGGCGATCTCGGGATCGATCTCGGCATTCGGGTTTGAAAGCGCAAGGATGATCTGTCCCTTGCGCACCATCTCGGGTTGGATGAGGTTCGGCGCACCTGTGGTTGCAACCACGATGTCGCATTTCGCCATGATGTCGTTCAGGCTGGATTTGATGCCTCCAGCCTTCTCAAACCGTTCCAGCGCATCCGGACTCAAGTCCGCGCCGTGGACCGCGTTCCCGGTCAGGCGCATCATCATCCGACCGATGGCATGGCCGGCCGCCCCCAGCCCGACTTGCCCGATGACTGCTTTGTCCAAGTCCGTGCCGGTCTCGCGCGTGGCGACCATCAACGCCGCAGTGCAGACCACTGCCGTACCGTGCTGATCATCGTGCATGACGGGAATATCCAGCATGGCCTGCAAACGTTCCTCGATTTCGAAACAGCGCGGCGCGGAGATATCCTCCAGTTGGATGGCGGCGAAGGTCGGCGCGATGGCGGCAACGGCTTGAACAATCTCATCGGGGTCTTTCGTGTTCAGCAAAATAGGGATGCCCGAAAGGCCGACCAGCGTTTCCATGAGCATGGCCTTGCCTTCCATGACCGGCATGCCCGCCAGCGGACCGATATCACCCAGCCCAAGCACCGCCGTCCCGTCGGTGACAATTGCGACCATGTGGCTGATGCTGGTGTACAACCGCGCCTGTGACGGGTCTTTTGCGATGCGCAGACAGACTTCCGCCACGCCAGGGGTGTACACGCGCCGCAGGGTTGTCAACGAATCTATCGGATAGCGCGAGCGGATGGCGATCTTTCCCTTTTGATGAAGTTCCAGCACTTCATCACGGACTTCGATGACTTTTGTGCCTTCGTTATTTTCGATCGCCCCTAAAATCGCTGCGAGACTCTTTTCATCCTCGGCCGTGACGGTGATGTCTCGCACCACATGCTGCGATGTCTCGGTCAACAGAACGATGCTGCCGGTATTGCCTCCCGCCTCGGCGATGGCTGTCAACAACCTTGCCAGCACACCTTTTTTCTGTGAATTACGCACGCGCACAATGCGCATGATCTTCCGTTCCCAGGCCATGATGGTCTCCTTTTTATTAATACCCATTTTATCGCTTGGTATGTAAATTACTGGATTTTTGGAAGAAACCTCGGGGAAATTTACATCCACGGGCCGGGAATTGATGCGACAGCCTGGAAGACGAACACCGCGAATAAGATTCGCGGCCTTGATATCGTGCTGCGGTTTTTATTTCAACAACTCCGGCAGCTCGGTAAAGGATTTGATGACCGCGCACTCTGCGTCGGGGAAGAGAGTGTCCGGGTCGTAGAGCACAGGCGTCAGTCCGGCGCGACGCGAACCGACAATGTCTGCAAAGTAATTGTCGCCCACGTACATCGCCTCATCGGCATTGACGCCCGCCCGTTTCAATCCATGTTCAAAGATGAGCGCATCCGGCTTGAAGGAGTTGACTTCGCCGCCCGCCAGTGAAAATTGAAAATAGGAATCCAGGTTCAGGGTCTTCAATTCTTCATGAAACGGTTCATCGCGATTCGAGATCACGCCAAGCACGTATCCATTTTGCTGCAGGGAGCCCAGCAGCGCGTGCGATTCTTCAGAGACATGCACCTCAGGTTTGTAATGTTCCTTCATATAGGCAGACATGGGCGCGGACAGGGACGCCGCCTCCTTTGGGTCGCAGCCCAAAGCCACCAGTTTTCTGCGGCTGTAATTGACCCAGAAGGCGGCGTCCTTGAATTCCTTGAAATCCTTTTGTATTTCCGGGGAGTTGGCGAAGTAGTAATGCTCCCAGCGGTTGGAGCGGATCCTGTCCTCTTCAGAGAAGTTCAACCCCATCTCACGTGCATGGGCGGAGAAAACATCCGCGCCGTTGGGCAGATGATGACGAAGCGTGCCGTCCAGATCGAACAATACGGCTTTGATATTCTTTGACAAACAAACCTCCAGATTAAGCAGGTGAAAGCCTGGATCACCCCACAGGTTTCATGGTTTCCCGCTTGTTGCGTGACAGTGATCAACCGCCGATGTGCGACATTTCCACTTTGGGAAGCGGGATCGTGTTTTCGGATCGGATCTCGGAATAACGGTCTGCGCGTCTACCCCAGACCTTTGCGATCTCTTGTGAAACATCTTCATCCGTTGCGCCGCTGCGGAGCAGGGCACGGAAATCATGTCCCTTGATGGCAAAGAGACAGGTATAGAGTTTCCCTTCGGCAGAGAGGCGGGCGCGGTTGCAATCACGGCAGAACGCCTGGGTGACCGAGGCGACCATGCCGACCTCACCGCCCCCATCCTTGTAGCGCCAGCGCTCCGCCACTTCACCGCGATAGTTCGGGTCGGCGGGTTCCAGCGGCATTTCCGCGTTGATGATTTTTACGATCTCCCTGGCGGAGACCACATCGTCCAGGCGCCAGCCGTTGGTACTGCCGACATCCATAAATTCAATAAAGCGCAGGATATATCCCTTTTCGCGGAAGAAGCGCGCCATGGGCAGGATGCTGGACTCATTGACCCCGCGTTTAACCACCATATTGACCTTGATCGGAGTCAGCCCGGCCGCGGCGGCGGCGGCCATTCCCTCCAACACTTTTTCCACCGGGAAATCCGCATCGTTCATGGATTTGAATACATCGTTATCGAGCGAATCCAAACTCACGGTCACGCGCTTCAATCCCGCATCCTTGAGTTCCCCGGCAAAGCGCGGAAGCAGCGCGCCATTGGTCGTCATGGTCAGGTCAATATCGGGGATCTGTGAAAGCATCGCAATCAGGTCGGGGAAATCCTTGCGGACGAGCGGCTCGCCGCCGGTCAACCGGATTTTCCTAACTCCATGCGAGACGAAAATCTGAGCCAGGCGCGTGATCTCTTCGTACGTCAGGATTTGTTCATGGAGCAGGAATTTGTAATTCGAGCCGAACACTTCCTTCGGCATGCAGTATACGCAGCGGAAATTACAGCGGTCGGTGACGGAAATTCGCAGGTCGCGCAGGGGACGGTTAAGGGTATCAATAAGGGTCATGTCGCTCGTTTCCTCATCAAGGCACACAAAGTGCAAGAACGATGGAAGCGGATTATAACAACAATATGAGATTAAGGATTATTCGAATTGACGGGGTGTGTCACCCGTGCTATTATCATATGATTATATTGTAATTCCATTTATTTTGAAGGAGCATTGATGAGTTTTGAATTCATTCTTCGTATTATTGGAATGATCGTCCTGGCGGTTGCCGGGGGATATTGGGGATTTGACCTCTCAAGGTTCACACCGGATGACGTGTATCGCACCACCATTGTCCTTGGGCTGGTCGGCGCGCTGGCGGGCTTGATCCTCACCCCGTATGTCACCACACGCCCCGCGCGGGCATTCCGCTCCCTGCTGGGACGGCTGGCGGCGGAAAGTCTTTTTGCCGGGTTGACCGGTTTGGTGGTGGGCCTGCTCATCGCCGCACTGCTGGCCTTCCCGCTTTCCTTGCTCCCTGCCCCGCTCAGCCAGATCCTGCCTTTTGTCGGCGTCCTGGTCTTCTCTTATTTCGGCGTTGCGCTCTTCGTGATGCGCCAGGGTGACATTATGGGGTTGCTGAGCGCATTGACCGGGCGCAGCGAAGGCGGCGGATCGTCCTCCTGGACCAACCTGAACCGCACCATCCTGCTCGACACCAGCGTCATCATAGATGGACGCGTGGCGGATATCGCCAAGACCGGATTCCTGCCCGGCACGCTTCTCATCCCCCGCTTTGTGCTGAACGAGCTCCAATATATTGCAGACTCCCCCGACGGGATGCGCCGCCAGCGCGGCCGCCGCGGCATGGAAGTGCTGGCTGAACTGCAAAAACTTCCCAACATCCTCGTGCGCATCTCGGACATCAACGTGGACGGCGTGCGCGAAGTGGACGACAAACTCATCGTGCTCGGCAAGCAGTTAAAAAGTCCGGTCCTGACCAACGATTACAACCTCAACCGTATCGCCGAACTGCAGGGGGTGACAGTGCTGAACATCAACGAACTTGCCAATGCGGTCAAATCCATTGTCCTGCCCGGCGAAGCCCTGCGCATTAACATCATGCAGGAAGGCAAGGAATACGGCCAGGGCGTGGGCTACATGGACGACGGCACGATGGTCGTCGTCGAAAACGGCAAGGAATACATCGGCGAATACATGGAGGTGAACATCAGCAAGGTCCTGCAAACCGCCGCAGGGCGCATGATCTTCGGACGTGTGGACGAAGACCATGCGAAAAAAAACAAAAAGTAGAACAATAAACAGGAAACAGGCACCAGTGAACAGGGCGCGCAAGAAGCGTCCTGTTTTTTTATCAGCAGCTTGCGCCGCTTCTCGAAGACTGACAAGGATTGAATATCTGTGGTTTATAATAGGCACATGCTCAAAATCTACAACACCCTCACCCGCAAGACCGAAGAATTTCAAACCCTCGAGCCGAACCTCGTCAAAATGTACGTCTGCGGCGTCACCGTCTATAACGACGCGCACGTCGGCCACGCCATGTCTGCGCTGGTCTTCGACATCATCCGCCGCTACCTGGAATACCGCGGCTACACCGTCAGGCACGTCATGAACTATACCGATGTGGACGACAAGATCATCAACCGCGCCAGGCAGCTCAACGAAGACCCGCTTGAACTTTCACAGCGCTACATCGAAGATTACACCAATGACTTGAAGAATTTGAACATCCTGCCCGCCAGTTCCTATCCGCAGGTCAGCAAGACCATGCCGCTCATCATTGAATTCATTCAGGGCCTGATCCAAAGGGAACATGCCTACGCCGCCTCGAACGGCGATGTCTATTTCCGCGTCACCAGCGACGACGATTACGGAAAACTCTCCGGCCGCAAACTCGCCGACATGCAGGCCGGCGCGCGCATCGAGGTCGGCGAAGCCAAGGACCACCCCATGGATTTCGCGCTCTGGAAAGCCGCCAAGGAAGGCGAGATCTCCTGGGACAGTCCCTGGGGCAGGGGACGCCCGGGCTGGCACATCGAGTGCTCGGCCATGAACCTCGCCGAACTCGGCGAACAGATCGACATCCACGGCGGCGGCAACGACCTGATCTTCCCCCATCACGAAAACGAGATCGCGCAAAGCGAAAGCTACACGGGCAAACCATTTTCACGCTATTGGGTGCACAACGGCATGCTGCAGCTCGGCGGCGAGAAAATGTCCAAATCGCTCGGCAACATCATCAGCATCAAGGAATTCCTTTCGAAACGCCCTGCCGATGTGATGCGCATGCTGGTTTTGAACGGGACCTACCGCGCGCCGTTGATGTTCAATGACGACACCCTCGACGCCGCCGAAAAGAATGTCGAGCGCCTCAAATCCGCGCTGCGGCCTGCCTCCCCATCTGCAAAGGGACTCGCCGCTGATTCCCTCGCCGCCCTCGCCGCCGCAGGCGCCTCCGCAAAGACCAGCTTCACCGAAGCCATGGACAACGACTTCAACACCGCGGGCGCCGTCGCCGCCCTGTTCGAACTCTCCAAGTTCATCAACACCGCACGAGACAACGGCGCAACGAGCGAACAAATTGCCGCAGTACAGGATATCTACCGCGAACTCGCCGCCGTGCTGGGCCTGCAGCTTGTCGAAAAGAAAGGCTCGAGCGGGCAGGAAGCGCAGGTCAATGCATTGATCGCGGAACGCAATGAAGCCCGCAAGCAAAAACAATGGGCGCGTTCGGACCAGATCCGCGACCAGCTCAAAGAGATGGGCGTGACCATCGAAGACAGCAAGGACGGCACCACCTGGCGATGGGGATAATTTCCTGTAGAGGCGGACGGTTGTCCGCCCCTTTTATTTTCGCAGGGTGGCGATGATTCGATTTGGATTGGTGAATAACTCGAGCGCGGCAAAAATATCGGGCATGTGCAGATCGGCGGAGAGCAGGGTTTCGGTTGCAGCGCCTTCGCGAGACATGACACAAATTCCAAGCGCGGATTCCTTGAGCATGAGTGCGTCGTTCGCCCCCTGACCGATGGCGGCGACCGTCTCCGCGCCCAGCCTGCGGACGTAGTCCGCTTTTTGAAAGGCTTCATTCCCGCCCTTGATGAGGACCGCCGCCAACCCCAATTGCTCATCAATGACCGCCTGTTTGCCGTGCGTATCCGCTGTCAGCAGATGGATCTGGGCTCGTCCGCGCAGTGCGGTGATGCGTTCCGCAAGTCCATCGAAAAGGACACCGTCGAGCGCAAGCGTGCCGTTCACGTCCGTGACGATGTGTTGAATGGTGAGTTCCCCGCGTCCGGGGATGGCGAGATGTATCATGGGGTGATTATAGGATTTATGGCTGCTTTTAATCAAGTAAAATCAGCCCATATGAAAGAATTCATCTACTCCCGCAACGCCGTCCATGAAGTCCTGCGCGCGAAACGCAGGCAGGTTTTTTCGATCGAGATCGCCGATTCCGCGCAGGAGAAGGGCAAGCTGGCAGAGATCGTCAAACTGGCGGGTCAGCAGAAGATAAAGCTCAGCCACGTGCCGCGCGGAAAACTGGACAAGGTCCACCAGAACCATCAGGGTGTGGTCGCTGAAGTGGACAAATATCCATACTCGGATGTGGTCGAAATACTTGATAACATCAAAGACGAACCGCCGTTCATTTTGCTCCTCGACTCATTGCAAGACCCGCAGAACTTCGGCACGCTCATCCGCACGGCGGAGGCGGTCGGGGTGCACGGCATCGTCATCCCGCTGGCGCGCTCGGTGGACGTCACGCCTGCGGTGGTCAACGCATCCTCCGGCGCGAGCGAGCACATGCTCATCGCCCAGGCGAATCTGTCCCAGACGATCGACGCGCTCAAAGCGAACGATGTGTGGGTCGTCGGATTGGACCAGGCCGGGACGGAGGTCGAGGCGGGGTCGCGTCATTTGAAAGGCGCATTGGGACTGGTCGTCGGCTCGGAGGGCGAGGGTCTGCACGAACTCACGCGCAGGAAATGCGACATCGTCTTGAAACTTCCGATGAAAGGCAAAATCGAATCGCTCAATGCCGCCGTGGCAGGGTCCGTTGCACTCTATCTTGCATATTTGAATCGCATGTAGGGACACAGCGTGGCTGTGTCCCTACAACATGGAGACCATCATGCCTCAAGGCACCTATCATTTTCCAAAGGGATTTCTATGGGGAACAGCCACCGCATCACATCAAGTGGAGGGGAATAACACCAACAATAACTGGCACGCATGGGAGCAGGCGGGACACACTGCGCACAAGTCGGGGCTCGCCGCCGATTGGTGGGGCGGACGCTGGCGCGAGGATTTCGACCGCGCCGCCGAAACGGGACAGAACGCGCATCGCTTCTCGCTGGAGTGGAGCCGCGTCCAGCCGACGCCCGATTCGTGGGATGAGGAAGCCATCGAGAAGTACCGCCTCATGCTGCGCGGATTGCGGGAACGTAATATGACGGCTTTGGTTACGCTGCATCATTTTACGGATCCGTTGTGGGTGACGGAGAGCGGCGGATGGGAGAATGAAAAGATCGTTCCCTTGTTCGAGAAGTATGTGCGCAAAATGGTGGATGCGTTGAAGGAATATGTCACGCTGTGGTGTACGATCAATGAGCCGAACGTGTATGCCTTGAGCGGCTATGTGGCGGGCGTGTTCCCGCCCGGCAAGAAGAATATCAAGTTATCCATGCGCGTGCTGGGGAATATGGTGAAAGCGCACGCCGCTGCGTACCGCGCCATCCATGAATTGCAGCCTGAAGCACGCGCGGGATACGCCCTGCACTACCGCCCGATGGTCCCGCGCTGGAGTTGGTCGCCATTGGACAGAATGATGCGGGACATCCGTTACAGCGGCATCAATATGGGATTCCCGTCCGCGATCTCGACGGGCGTGATGAAGTCGCCTGTCGGCAATCAACGCATCCCCGAAGCCAAAGGCACGCAGGACTATCTCGGCTTGAACTATTACTCAGTGGATACGGTCTGGTTCGACCTCTTCAAGCCCGGCGAGTTGTTCTCGAACAGCGGCTATCCAAAAGACGCCGACATGAGCGACACGAACTTCCTCGCCAACATCCCCGAAGGCATCTTCGATTCCATCAAATGGATCACGCGCGCGTATCCGGACATTCCCATCATCATCACCGAGAACGGCGTGGAGGATTCCGATGACCACATGCGTCCGCGTTATCTGGCTCAGCACCTGCACCAGGTCTGGCGCGCGGTCAACTTCAACTGGCCTGTGAAGGGCTACTTCCACTGGTCGCTGGTGGACAACTTCGAGTGGGAACGCGGCTGGACTCAGCGCTTCGGTCTATGGGGGCTTGACCTGGATACCCAGAAACGCATCCGCCGCCCATCCGTGGATTTGTATGCTGAGATATGCAAGGAGAACGGCTTGTCCAGCGGGATGGTGGGGAAATATTGCCCCGAGGTGTTCGAGAAGCTATTTCCCTCGTGAACTGTAGGGGCGACCCTTCCAGGCTGGCAAACCGATTGTCTGATCTGGGTGGGTGGCCCTTACAATTGATTTGGAAGGGAGCAAGCCATGGATTTCAAAATACAGGTTACCGGACTGAACCAATTACTCGCGGTCATCTACGGGGAGGAGACCAAACTCAGCACATTACTCCGCGATCTTGGTTTCGAGCAGGGGCAGATCGAGCAGGTGCGTGAGGCACATCTTGAGTCTGTTGTCGCGCAGTTCCTTGAGGTCATCCACAAACGCCTGACCAGCGATTCGGGTAAGGATACGTACTATCGAATCCTCTCCCGCCGCTACGGATTGGACGGCGAAGCGCCCGAACAACTCTCCGCCATTGCCGAAAAGCAAAATCACAGCCCTGAATTTCTGCGCCAATTATTCGAGGAGATCATCCAGCGCTGCCAGAGCAAAACCTGGCAGGTGGAATTGAAGAAAAGTTTAAAGCATATCGTGGTGGAGAAACTGGGCGAATTAGACCAGCGTCCCTCGCGTGAACACATCGCGGAGAAATTGAAGCGGCTGGAAAACCTGCGCGGCGCAACGGATATAACGAGATTGGATTACGAAGCCAAACGCGCCGGGATACTCAAACAGATCCAGGCGGAGCTGGACGCGCTCGATTCGGAATACAAGCCTTTGCTTGAATCAGCGGAAGAAAACACCGCCGCGCTGGAAAATGAGATCAAGACCGATGTGCTGCTGCACGGCGAGAGCGTGTCGGCGGGATCGTACCGCGTCACCTATTCCCAGGGACGCATTTCATGGGACAACGACGGTCTTGCAAAATACGCGCAGGCGCATCCCGAAGTCGTCAAGTTCCGCAAGCAGGGACAGCCGATCGTTACCCTGCGGGTTATCAATAAAGATTGAACCTGCCTCCTGATTTCATCAAAACGATCCACAGCACCTTTGGCGAGGACGGGCGGATGATGCTGGCGCGCCTGCCTGAATTGATCGCAGACGCATCCACGCGCTGGGGATTGACGGATGTTTGGCCGGTTTCCAACCTTTCCTATAATTTCGTTGCGTTTGCAAAACGTCCCTCACCCCCAGCCCCTCTCCCTGAGGGAGAGGGGAGTGTAATTCTCAAGATCGGCGTGCCGCGCGGTGAACTGGCAAGCGAGCTGGCGGCGTTGCGCTTATTCAATGGGCATGGCGCCTGCCGTCTATTGGAGTGTGACGAAGAACGCGGGATGTCACTGTTGGAACGACTCGTGCCGGGGACGATGCTCTCCGAGTTGGCGGACGACGACGAACGCACACACATCGCCGTGGATGTAATGCAAAGGCTTTGGGCTCAAAGCGGCGTCCCCGCCGCCAAGGAAAGTGCCCAGAATGGGTACGGCGGCTTGAGCAATACATTTATTCGATTATCCGATTGGTTCGATGGGTTGAAGAAAATCCGCCCGCATTTTGGCGGCGGGACGGGACCTTTCCCGAAGGAAATTCTGGAGCGGGTCGAAACGTCGTTATTGGAGTTATTTACGGATGATGATATCCGCCTGATGCACGGGGATTTTCACCATTACAACATCTTGAAATCCGGGCGGGGATGGCTGGGGATCGACCCGAAGGGCGTGATCGGGCCAGTCGGCTACGAGATCGGTCCGCTGATGATTAACCCGTGGAAGGGCTTTTCGGACTGGGGCAGTTTTCAGATTATGTCAAAGAGGCGGGTGGACATCATCCACGAGAGGCTGGGTTGGGAGCGGGAGCGGATCATCCAGTGGGCGCTGGCACATGCCGTCCTCTCCGCATGGTGGAGCATTGAAGATGGGACAGATTGGGAGTATTCACTGGAATGTGCGAAGATATTTTCCGAAATTAAATGACAGAGCCTCCCAAATAGGAGGCTCTGTCATTTTGAAAGGTTGTTTACTTACCGAACAGGGAGGCCAGGGCATATCCCAGGGCAAGGATGCCGGCGATGATGCCGAACATTGGAAGCGCCACAAAGGCGCCAATGCCGACCCAGAGGAAGTATAACCACATGCACCAACCGGAAATCGTTTGAGGTAAAGACATTTCACACTCTCCTTGTGAGTTGAAAGTTTGGCTGGCAGGATCGCCAGTCCAAATAAGATAACCCGTATCTGAATTAATAGTTGCGGAATCGATGAATTCAAAAATGATACAATTGTTCTATGACAACCTTGGACCTTCCCGCAGAATTTACCTTGCAGCGCACGAATAAATACGACCAGTCCTCGGCGGTGCGCTGGATCCTGTCACACACCCGTCCATACCTATGGATCATGGTGATGATCCTTGTCGGCGCGATCGGGAATGCCGTGCTGGCAGTGGTCGTGCCGGTGCTGACGGGCGATGCATTCAACGCCATGCTCAAGGTTCCAGCGGAGACCTCGGTGCTTTTGCCGCTTGCGTTGACCATCGGGATATCGCAGATCATCCGCGGCGTGCTGCAGCTCGGGCGCAACTTCGGCGCGGAGTTGATGGCGCAAAGAATGGAACGCGACATCCGCGACGAGTTGTATCTTTCCCTGCTCGGCAAGAGCATGACCTTCCATAATTTGCAGCCTGTCGGCGATACGATGGCGCGCGCCACCAACGATGTGCGCGAGGTGAACTACATGTTCAGCCCCGGCCTCAACCTGGTGGTCGGCTCGTTCATGTTCATCCTCATGCCGCTTTTCTTCGGTCCGCGCTATCACCCGTCGCTGGTCGCCACGCCGCTCATCTTCACCATCATTTATTTTATTTCGCTGGCGCGCTATCTCAGACAACTCGCGCCGATCACGGACGAAGTGCGCGCCACCTTTGGGGAAATGAACACCCACCTCTCCGAATCACTGGACGGCGTGGAGATCATGAAGGGCGCGGCACAGGAGAGCGCTGAAGTCGAACGCTTTGTCACCAACGCGCGCAAGGTGCGCGACACCTTTGTGGTGCAGGGCGACCTCGAAGCGAAATACATCGCCATGCTTTTGCTCGGCCTTGCATTTGCGGGCGGGCTCGTCCACTCCCTGTTCCTCTTCCGTGCAGGGCTGATCGACGTGGGCGCGGTCGTTGCATATTTCGGCATGCTGCAGCTGCTTGGATTCCCGACCTTTGTTTCCACGTTCGCCTATTCGCAGATCTCTTCGGGAGTCTCCTCTGCCCGCCGTATTTTGGAACTCATCCAACGAGAGACTCACCTCGACCAAAACGCCTCGGGCCGGACCTCGAACATGGCCGGCGAGATCGAGTTCCGAAACGTCTCGTTCAGTTATCCACACGGCGAACCCGTGCTAAAGGACATTTCCTTCAAGGTCAAGCCCGGCCAGACCGTCGCCCTGGTCGGGCAGACAGGAGCGGGGAAGACCTCCCTCGTCAAGCTGATCAACCGCACCTACGATGTGACCGCAGGGCAGATCCTTGTGGACGGTGTGGATGTACGCGACTGGAACCTGGCCGCCCTGCGCGAACAAATCTCCATCATCGAACAGGATATCTTCCTCTTCTCGCGCTCGCTCAGCGACAACATCGCCTTTGGCAAACCCGGGGCCACCAAGGAGGAGATCATCTCCGCCTCGATTGCCGCGCAGGCACATGACTTCATCCTCGATTTCGATCAGACCTACGCAACCACTGTCGGCGAACGCGGTGTGACATTATCCGGCGGACAGCGCCAGCGCATTGCGCTCGCGCGCGCCTTCCTCACCGATCCGCGCATCCTGGTGCTGGACGATTCCACATCCGCCATCGACTCGGCCACCGAGGACAAGATCCAGCGCGCCATCTCCAATGCGACGCGCGGACGCACCACCTTCATCATCACGCACCGCCTCTCACAGATACGCTGGGCGGATCTGATCATCGTGTTCCGCAAAGGCCAGATCGCCGCCATCGGGGCGCATGCGGAATTGATGGAAACATCCGAGGCGTATTCGAGGATTTTTAGAGAATAGCATTATTGTCATTGCGAGGGCGTCAGCCCGAAGCAATCTCTCCATTTACATGAGTTTGCTTCGTCGGGCTATCGCCCTCCTCGCAATGACAGAGGATTATTTATGGGTTTCTTTGTAGGATTAAACGACGAAAAATACGACCGCCAGTATACAGACCGTGTACTGGTCAACCGCATGGTCAACTACTTCAACACGCAGACTGCGCGGCTGATATATGCATCCATCACCATCATCGTGCTGGCATTCATCGGCGCGGCACTGCCCATCCTTGTCAGCCGCATGGTGGACCTGATCCAGGACCAGCCTGGCGTGGCATCCATTGCATGGGTGGGGCTGGCACTTGTCGGCGTGGCATTCGGCTTGTGGGGACTGAACTGGCTGCGGCGGAGTCTGATCGTGCGCGCCGTCGGCGATGTGGTTCTGGACATGCGCTCCCGCGCCTTCCGCGCCGCCGCCGAGCATGACCTCTCGTTCTACGATCAATTCTCGTCGGGCCGCATCGTCTCACGCATCACCTCCGACACGAACGACTTCGGCCAGCTCGTGGTCATCGTCACCGACGTGGTCGCACAGATGATGCAGGCGGTCATCATTGCGGTGGTGCTCTTCCGCACGGAATGGCGGCTGGCATTGCTGTTGATCGGTTTTATGCCGGTCATCTTCGGCGTCGCATCCATCTTCCGCGTACTGGCGCGGCGGGTGAGCCGGCGCGGCATGAAAGCCATGTCCGACGTGAACGCGGCCATCAAGGAAACCATCAGCGGCATTTCGATCGCGAAAAATTTCCGGCAGGAGCAGGAGATCTTCAAGTCGTTCGATGAATCGAACCAGCAGTCGTATCACGTCAACGTGCAGCGCGGTTTTATTCTTTCGCTGGTCTTCCCCGTGCTGAATGCGCTCGGCGGCATCTTCGTCGGCGTCCTGATCTATGTCGGCGGGTGGAGCGCCGCACAGGGCATGGTCAGCATCGGGGCGTGGTATCTCTTCATCATGAGTCTCGACCAGTTCTTCTTCCCTGTTTTGAACCTGACCTCGTTCTGGGCACAGATCCAAAGCGGACTTTCCGCCGCGGAACGCGTCTTCGCCTTGATCGACGCCGACCCGAACGTCATCCAAAACGAAAAACAGGATGTGCCGCGGCTGAAAGGCGGAATCCATTTTGACGCGCTTCACTTCCGCTATTCGGACAAGGAGGCGGTTCTTACAGGCTTCAACCTGCTCGTACAACCCGGGGAGAATCTTGCGCTGGTGGGACATACCGGCGCCGGCAAGTCGTCCATTGCAAAATTGATCGCGCGTTTCTATGAATATCAGCAGGGACGTTTGTTGATTGATGGGCGCGACATCCGCACCTTTGACCTGACCCAATACCGCCGCCAGCTTGGCATTGTCTCCCAGGTTCCATTCCTGTTCTCCGGCACGATCATGGAGAATATCCGCTACGCCGCGCCCGGCGTCCCGCAAGAGGAGCTGCTCAAACTTGCAAAGAAGATCGGCGACGGCGAATGGCTGGAAACCCTGCCGGAAGGTCTGCACACCGAAGTCGGCGAGCGCGGCAACCGCCTCTCGATGGGACAGCGCCAGCTCGTGGCGTTGATGCGTGTGCTGGTTCAAAACCCCGCCATCTTTATATTGGATGAAGCCACTGCCAGCATCGACCCGTTCACTGAATGGCAGATCCAGCAGGCGTTGAATCTCATTTTGAAGAATACGACCAGCATCCTCATCGCGCACCGCCTGTCCACCGTCAAAGCCGCGGATAGAATCGTGGTCATGCAAAAAGGGACGATCATCGAGGAAGGCGATCACGACGGCCTGCTGGAGCAAAACGGACATTATGCAGAGTTATACAACACGTATTTCAGGCATCAATCACTTGCCTATGTGGAACAGATGAAGGAAATGGTCGGAAAATAAAAATTCGCCCGATGGCAAAACCCATCGGGCGAATTTATTTCCATTACAGTACAGACCGGTCTGGCGGCTCAAGCAGGATGGCGAGTTTTTTTGCGCCTTCATCGTCGGTGACGGCAAGCACTTCATCGCCTTCTTCAAATGCAATCGTGCCGCGCGGCAGGGTCACCTGTCCATTGCGGATGATGGCGGCGATCACGCACTGCTCGGGCAGGCCCAGGTCCTTGAGCGGCACGCCGATCGCCTGCGCGCCCTTTGGAACCTTCTCCTCGACCAGCGAGTAACGTCCACGGCGGAGTTTGAGCAGGGTCATCATGTCACCCAGCGACATTTCCTCCTGAATGAGATGCGCCATCACGTCGGCTTGATTGATGGTCTCGTCCACATGGAAGTTTTTATCGAACAGCCAGGCATTGCGCGGATTGTTGATGCGCGCCACGGTACGTTTGACCTTGAACATCGTCCGCGCAAGGTAGCACAATACGAGATTGGCGGCGTCATCATTGGTGCAAGCCACCAGTACGTTTGCTTTTTCCAAGCCGGCCTGTTTCAAGACGGCAGGGTCGGTTGCCTGCCCTTCGTAGATGACCTCGGTGGGAAGTTCGTGATGGAGACGGGTCAGCAGCTCGCGGCGATGCTCCACAAGGCGGATTTCATAGTTTTGAGCGATCAAATCCGCGGCAAGTTGGGCGCCTGTGCGCCCACCCCCGGCAATAAATACGAACATATTACGCCTCCCTGCCTTCCTGCAGCTTTGCGCGCAGGGCTTTTACGCCATCCAAGGTTGCACTGACGGTAAGCACATCACCGCTCGTGAGCGTGGAGTGCGGGGTCGGCAGTTGCGCCCGCCCCGCACGAGTTAGCGCGGCACAGACGATCTGGCCGCATCCATCCAATAGATCAGAGATGGTCATGCCATCCCATTTGGGGGAGATATACATTTCGTACATCTCCACTTCGCCGTTCCCGGCTGAGAATACCGCGCGGAAGGACGGGTCGATCAGCAATTCCTGCACGCGTTCCGCACCCCAGGCAGTGGAACTGACAAGCTGCAGGCCAAAGGCTTCGAGCATTTCGCGCATGGCAGGGTCATAATTGCGGACGATGACCTGCTTCACGTTGGGGTAATGCGCGCGGACGGTATGCCCGATGACGGCGTTCATCGTATCCGAGTTGGTGACGACGGCAACGCCGTCAGCCTTATCTGCACCGGCGCGGGATAATGTGTCAGCGGAAAGAGAGTCTCCCTCAACAGTGCGCCCTCGAAAGTCCGGGTGGAGGCGGTTGAATGCCTTTTGATCGCTGTCCACCACCACCACCTGGTATCCATTTTGGAAGAGGCGGTAGGCCAGATCCGCGCCAACCCTTCCGCAGCCTACAACAATAAAATTCATTCCATAGCTCCTTAATGCCCGCCGTTTTCATGGACGTGATAGGGCACATTTGTAATTACGATATCGTGCAAATGCTTCAACTGACTGCGTAATATTTCCGCCGTATTGGTGTGCAATACAGAGGTCATGCGGTTGTCTGAAATGAATTCAGGCACCACAATCGTGATGGTCTCGCCGGGCTGGCGCTGTGCTGCAATATCGGCAATGTAGCCAAGGATCGGTTCGATGAAAAGACGGTAGGGGGAATCCAGCATCACCAGGCGGATGCCCTCGCCCCAGGTCTCCCATTTTTTACGGACCTTTTCAGAATCTTCCGGTTCGATCGTAACGTGGACCGCGGTCACATCGTCCGAAAGCATGCGTGCATAGCGCAGGGCGGAAAGCGTCCCCTGATGCACCCCGCTGATCGGCATGATCACGCGGTGGCGCATGGCATGCGGCGGGATGACACCGATATTATCCAGCGAGAGTTTTTGGGCAAGTCTTTTGTAATGGCCGTGGATCAGCCATAATGCCCAAATCAGGACGGGGATCAGGATCAACACAACATACGCGCCGTCCTGAAATTTTGTGACCGCAAACACAATCATGACCAGAGCAGTGCTCAACGCACCGAATCCGTTGAAGACCATTTTTACCCGCCACATGCGGTCAAATTGAAGCCGTGTCACCCGCCTGGAAGTTTGATCTCCTTCATGATCCGGATGAATTTTTCCGCTTCGCCGCCAGCGCAGCGCCATGCCAAACTGCGCCAGGGTAAAAGACAGGAACACGCCAATGGCATACAGGGGAATGAGACGCGTTACACTGGCTTGAAAGATGATAATCAATAGGGAGGAGAGAAGTGCCAGGGCAACAATGCCGCGCGAGTACACCAAACGACTGCCTCGATACGTTAACTGGCGCGGCAGAAAACCGTCACCGGCCATCAATGCCCCCAACCGCGGGAACCCGGCAAAGGCGGTATTTGCAGCGAGAATCAAAATGATGGTTGTGCCGAGAATAACGGCAAGATACATGAATCCCTGACCGCCAAATATGGTGCGGGCCAGCTGGGAAATGACTGTCTCGATTTCCGATGGAACGGCGCCGACACGGCTGGCAAGGAAGGAAATGCCGAGGAACAGGCTCGCCAAGATGAAGCCCATCCATGACAAGGTGACGGCGGCATTCTTACTGCGCGGCTCCTTGAAGGCGGTGATGCCGTTGGAAATGGCTTCGATTCCCGTCAGGGCGGCGGTACCGCTGGAGAAGGCGTGCAGGATAAGCAAGGGCCCAAGCACGGATGTGATCCCATGCGCGTGGATCTCAGGCGGGTCCACCACCAAGCCCAGCGATCCACTAAAGTATTTGAACACACCAGCGCCGAGCGTAACGAACATGATGACAACAAACGACAAACTTGGCACGGCAATCGCGGCGCCGGATTCGCGTACGCCGCGCAGGTTAATAAACATGATGAAGAAAACGGCTGTCACCGCAAGAACGACACGGTATTCATGCAAGGCCGGGTAGGCAGAGACAATTTGTGCCACCCCGGAGGAAATCGACACCGAAACCGTCAGGATGTAATCGGTAAGCAGGGAGGATGCCGCAACAAGACCCGCCAATTCACCAAGGTTATCGCGCGCAACAACATAGGCGCCCCCGCCATCTGGGTAGGCATGAATGACCTGAATATATGAAATGGAAACGATGGCAAGCAGGATGACAATTGCCAGAGAAATTGGAAACACATATCCAAACGCGATCGTTCCCGCAGCAGCCAGCACGACCATCATCTCCTGCGTGGCGTACGCGTTCGACGAGAGCGCATCCGAGGCAAAGACTGCCAGCCCAACCATTTTTCCGATGGTTTCATGCGGGGCATCTGCTGTGGATAACGGGCGCCCGATCAGCCAGGATCGCCAGCCTCTGCGGGGTTTATATGCCGTTGTGCGTTCGATAATGGGAGTTTGTGAACTGTCTTTTTGGTTGATCATCGTTACCAGCCTGCCGGCAAAATCATACAGTCCCTGGAACAGGACAAGGGTGGATTATAGTACAAATCCGTTTTTCAGGCAGGCTTCGATTCTTTGGGTTGTGCGAGGGGGATCTGTAAATAAAACGTGCTGCCTTTGCCGGCCACGCTTTCCACCCATACGCGTCCGCCGTGATTGGCGGCGATCGAACTGACAATGGCAAGTCCCAGCCCCGAGCCGGGCTGGGCACGCGCCTCACGCTGTTTGCCGCGATAGAACTTCTCGAACAGATGCGGCAGGTCTTCCGCGGCAATGCCGATGCCGGAATCTTCAATGGCAAAGATCAAATCACCGGGCTGCGACAGCGTGTGGATGACCACGCGCCCATTCGCAGGTGTATATTTGACCGCGTTTTCCACGAGGTTGTACAGCGCCTGATGCAGGAGCGCCTGATCCGCTTCGATTGCGTGGGGCATATCCCTGGAAAGTTCAATGCTCAAGTTAATGTTCTTCTGGGAAGCCTGCAATTGCAATGCGCTGCTGACGCGTTCGATGATATCCAGCACATTGACCCGCTCCACCTGCAAGCCGACACCGATCTCGATGCGTCCCAGGTCGAGCAGATTGTTAACAAGGCGCGACATATTCTCCACGCCAGAAATGATCTTCCCCACATAACCGTTCTGCTGCTCATTCAGCTCGCCGACCATGTCCAGCATGCTGGCATACCCGCGCATCAGCGTGAGGGGGGAACGCAGGTCGTGGCTCACGGTGGAAACGAAATCCGATTTCATCGAATCCAATTCCTTGAAGCGGGTTACGTCACGCAGGATGCACACACGCCCGATCTGACGCCCCTCCAACATCACCGAGGAGGCGGTTGCGAGATACGTCTTTTTATCAGCAAGCACAACTTCAGCAGACCGATTCTCCATGGTTGTGCTTTGCAACAGGTGCAGAAGGGGTTTAAGTTTTACGACCTTTTCGGTCTCCATGCCGCTGCTGGTATCATCCGCAGCCTGCCCGAGCGCAGAAGCGGCAGCTCGATTGGCAAGCAGTAATCGGTTGCGATGATCCGTCACGAGCACGGGGTCCGGCGTGGAGTTGAGCACTGCTTCCAGTTGTCTGCGCGAGGCCTCCACATTCAAATACAGATGCGCATTCGCAACCGCCAGCGCGGCCTGACCAGCCAGCGTGGTCACAAAGCGAATATCTGCACCCGAGAATATGCGCGGCTGTTCATAGCCCGCCCACACCACGCCATAGTAGCGGTTCTCATCACGCAGGGCGACAGCCAGCACTGCCAGCGGCTGGGGCAGGGACGGGTCCAGGTCCAGTTCGCGCGAGCGGCTGAGATTCGGAATAACGATCTTTTCCTGGCTTTGTGCCAGCGCGAGGATCTGGTCATCAAGATGGGCATGGATATCCTGCGTTGAGTCCAATGAAAAACGGGAGGGCAGCTCAACAAAGGCATCCGGAAGGATGTTTGGGGAGAGCACCACGCGGACGGAGTTTGCGCCTGTGGAAAGGATCGCCTCCAGCACCGGTTTGACCGCATCCTGCATCTCCAGGCTGGATGCCACGCCCTGACTCACCAGCAACAGACGGTTGATCTCTTCGAGGCGCGCCTGCAAACTGGAACGCATCTGTTCGAACGCCCGCCGCAACTGCCCGACCTCATCCACGCCGTCCACCTCAAGCAGATTATCCAGATTGCCCTGGGCAATACGGTTGGCTTCCACAGCAAGGCTGCGCAGGGAACCGGTCACCACGCGCAGACCAAGCCTTAAGGAGACCATCGCAACCAATGCAAGGAAGATGATCATCAACGAAAGCGGCATGGCAATATTCAAGGCGATCTGCTGCGCCTGCCGGGCGGGGACGGTTAACACAATCGCCCACGGGCGCCCGGTCACAGGCTGGTAATACACCATCTGGCGCGTGCCGTCCGCGGCGGTGTCGTCGTAAAACAAGGCTTCATTGCCGCGTTGACCAGTGTAGACGGTCAGTACCTGCGACGGATCCGAATGATGGAGAATGCGGTGATTTTCATTCAACAACATTCCCGTACCGCTGAGGCTGCGCATCTTATCGAGACTCTCGATCAGCGGCAGGCTGAGGGGATTGGTCTTCAATGTGGTGCGTCCGATCAGAATGCGTTGCACCTGCCCGGACGAATCCACAATGGCGGCCAGAAAGGTGACGCGTGAAACATCACCAATTGCCGGGGGCGGGATGGAATAGACCTGCGTCCGCACGCCATTGGAAGCCAGTACCATCCCGGATTCCTCCTCCGGGAATAATTGGAAGTTTGCAGCTGTATGCTTGGGATAACCTGCCAGCAAAGCCCTGTTGTTTGCATCCAGCACAACGAATTGGTCGAAATAGGGAACAGCCTGCATCCGCGCGCCAAGGATCGTATCCAAGTCATCGCCGGTCGATTCGAGCAGGCGCGGGTCGGAAGCCAGCTGCGCCGCCAGGTTCTGTCCTGTCTCAAGAAAAAACGGCACTCCCTGCGCAGTGGACCGCGCTGCACTTGAGAGGCGGTCTTCCAGCATATTGCGGGCGGCACGTCCGGCCACCACCCAATCCCCGATCAACAACGTTAAAAACAAAAGCGAAATGAACGCACCGACTGCAAGGATAAAGCGCGATTCAAGGCTTTTCTCGCCCGGCGAAGGTTGCAGGGGCTGTTCTGCACCCGACATGGCAGGGAATGCCATGGAAACAACCTGCATGACAACTCCCGCAACCAGCATCTCGCCGCCAAACGCCAGCGTAACCGGGCCGGCATTGCTCAGGGCAAAATCCAACCGCACGGTGGCCGGCCCGGATATGTCTGCGCCCCATTGGGTGAACAACGCGCTCACGATGTAGAACAATGTGTGGAAGGGGATCAACAACAGTGCGCCCACCAGCGGCTGGCGTATCAATCGGTATGCTGGTGTACGGTATCGCTGGCGCGTATTTGTGGAGAACCATGCGCCCAGCAAGGCAAACTCAAGGATGGGAAAGACCGAATACAGGTCCCATGCCCCGCGCAAAAGACCTGCAAATGCGCCCAGCAAAGCCGCGCCGATGGGTCCAAGCAAGCTGCCTCCCAGGAGCCAGGGGATGGCGGAAAAAACCATCAGCGCAGAACCCGGCGCATCGGCCGGGAGACCCGGCAGAGGGCGGACGGAAGCGGATGTCAGTCTTAATCCAATGAATAAAGCCGTACCTGGAATCAGGATAAAAAAAAGGATGAAAATTCCCCACTCGCGCCCCTTCCATGCCGGCTGATAAACCCGCCAGCGGGACAAGGCATACACCAGAAATCCCAGCAGGGTTACCCACACAAACCAGCCTGCAAGAGTAGGCGGGGCAGGAAACGAAATGCCTGCAAGGAGTGTCGGAATAAAATACATTTCGCTGAATTATACCCAGCGCTGTCACAAATTGCGTTTTTTAGAGGCGGGGAAGCGCAATTTGTGACAACGGCATTATATAGCCCCAAAGTTTGACACGCGATGAGTATCAGGAATATTCCCCGCGATATTTCTGCGGAAGCAGGTCTGCCAGCGCAGCCATGATCCGACGCGTGCCCTGCATCACCGCCTCCTGCCGCACCGCAACCTGCTCATCCAACCGGAACATTTTCCCGACTTTGACATGCACCCGTGCGCGGCGAAATCGTTTGAGCTGACCATAGACAATTTCGTTCTCCGTACCGGTGACGGAGATCGGCAAAATCGGTGCGCGCGATTTATACGCGAGGAAGGCCGCGCCGCCGCTGCCCACCTCCAGCGCGCCGGTGACGGAATATCTGCCTTCCGGCGCAATGACGATCACGCGTCCCTCTGCAAAGCCGTCCAAAGCGGCGCGCAAGGCACGTATATCAGGACGTCCACGATGCAGCCAGATAATGCCATACCAGTCCATTAATTTCCCAAGAATGGGCAGGTCATGTAATTCGATCTTGCCGAGCGCATCGGGGGGGAAGGGCAGGGCGGCAATGATCGCAGGTGTATCAGCATCGCCAATATGATTGATAACGACGAGCAAAGGCCCCTTTTGCGGGAAATTCTCAATCCCATCCACGGTTACATCCAGGCAAATCCTTGAAACAAGCTTCAATACCGCATGAGAGAAGGCGCGAAACATGCGGCGCGCGCGGGTAATTTTCGGCAGGCGCACCAGTTCAGGCCTCCATATGTCGCTGACAGGTTTAGGCGGGGGGGATGGCTTGTCCGGCATAGACACCGTGATATTCCTCAGGTAAAAGCCCCGCAATATGACGCATGACCAGATCCGCGTTGCGCTGGCGCGCCTCCCTGCGCTCCGCGCCCTTTTGGGTCACAGGCGGTAAGTGAATGGGTTTGCCGATACGCATTTCAAGTTGCGGTCTTTCGCCACGTTTTCCCGGCAAACCACGCCAGTGCAATTTCGCACGCTGCCAGAAATCATCGGTGGTGCCAAACAAACCGACGGGCAGAACGGGTACCTGCGCGTGTTCGATGATGTACCCTATGCCCGCTTTGGCACGGCGCATGGCCGGCTGATGCGAACGTCCGCCTTCGGGCGCAATAGCCAGTGGACGCCCCGCTTCCAGGATCGCCAAAATCTTTTCAAGCAAGGCGCGGTCATAATCGCCGCGATGGACGGGGATGACACCGTACATCGAAAGCAGTGGACCCTGTCCCCTTTTCTCGAACACATCCGCTGCGCCGATCACTTCGGGCTGTTCGGGCCAGAAGGAAATCACCAGCGGCGGGTCGAAGATCGAAATATGGTTCATCGCGATCACGTACGGCCTGCCAAACGGGACATGTTCCCCGCCAAAAATCGTGATGCGTCCCAACATATGGAACAAGGCGCGAAATGCCGGACGTAGAAATATTCGGTTGAATCGAATGTGCAAAGGAATGCGATATTCTTTTATTTGCATAATTCCAGCATGCGCGCAAAGACCTGGTCTGCATCCAATTCGTCGGAATGGATGATGACCGCATCTTCGGCGGGACGCAGCGGCGCGACCGCACGTGTCGAGTCGATATGGTCACGCTCGATCACTTTTTTCCGGATTTCGTCGTAGTCGGCTTTATCACCGCGCGCAATGATCTCCTCGTAGCGGCGTCTGGCGCGTTCCTCCGCGCTCGCATCCAGATAGACCTTCAGGTCTGCTTCCGGCAAAACAACAGTGCCGATATCGCGGCCGACCATCACCACCCGTCCACGCAGGCCGATGCGCCGCTGTTGTTCGGACAGCGCCTGACGAACCCCCGCATAGGCGGAGACAACGGAGACATTCGCGTCCACTTCGCTGTCGCGCATGTCCCAGGTGACGTCCTTTTCACCGATGACCACGTCACAGGCGCGGCCGTCATTTTTCGAGGGCGGGCGAATATCCAGGTTTGCCTTCTGCGCCAGTTCGGTGATGAGCGCTTCGTCGCGCAGGTTCATGTCACGTTGTAATGCGATCCATGTAATGGCACGGTACATGACGCCCGTATCAAAAAAAAGATAGCCGAGCGAATCGGCTAGTCTTCTTCCGAGGGTGGATTTTCCCGATGCGGCCGGACCGTCCAGGGCGATGATGGAAGGAGGGGATGTTTTTGTCATGGATTTATCTGTCGAGAAAAAGATCGTCACGCACCCAGAGGATGATCGTCTCGCCGGCTTGCGGCATTTGACGCAAGACAACCCAGCGTCTCCAGTCATTCGGGAGGGCCGGGCTCCAAAGCGGGTTTTCGCGCCAGCCGAAATCCTGGCCACGATAGGCGGCTTCAAGGACAGAGTCCATTTGAAACGGGGTGATGACAAGATGCGGCGAACTGGAGATGTTCAAAGATCCAACGACGCTCACATCGTGCCCGCGTAATGCCCATTCGAGGGCCGGGGAATCCAACCCAACGATCACGACAGATGCGGCAGTCTTGTGCCCCAACCCATATCCGGAAATATCCCAAACTGTTTTTTGCAGGAGTTCCGCCTGCGCAGGAATGGAGGGAGAGCGCCACAATTCCGGGTTTGCCGATCCACGCAAGCCTGCGGCGCCAAGCGTCCCGCCGAAACCGAGCAGCCCCAGCACAAGCGCCATGCCCCACACGCCGCCGATCCGCGCGGTGCGGACGGACCAGCCCGCCGCAACCAGCAGGATGCTCAATAGAAGCATTACCAGCGCGCCGATCAAAAGCCAGAGCCGCACAAGATACTGCTGTGAATCTGATGGGAGCCAGACCATACCGGCAAAATCCAGCCAGGCAAACGTCCATATGAACGCAGTGAGCAGGGCAACGCCGATCACTTCGCTGCGCTCTTCGGGGAAGATGGTGAAGCTCCGTGCAAATTCCAACGCGGCAAGGGCGCAAAGCGGGATGAGCGTCCATGCCAGGTCACTCACGTGACGCGAAGGCAGGAAGACCGCCAGCAACAGGGAAACCAGCAGCCAGATACTTAATGGAATGATTCTGGGACTCCCCCTGACCAGGCCGCGCAGGATGGCGATCAACGCGAGCAGGAGGGCAAGCGGTTGATAGACCAGAAGCGAGAGGAACAGCCTGCCTGCGGACACATCCGAGGGAATAAGCCAGGCATTGATAAATGCAGAGATGGAGGCAAGCACAGCGCTCAATCCATTGGGAACGATGAAGAAGAGTGTGCCGGCGGTGACGAAGGTTATGGTAAAGGCGGGAAGCGCCGCCTTTACATCGAAGTTTGAATGTTCAACTTTCGTTTGTGCTGGGCGGCGTGAATTCAATCCCTGCAAGATCGCCCAGGTGATGCCAAGCCCAAGCAGGCCAGGCCAGATGGACGGTCCGCTGAGCAGGGCGATGGCGGCGAAGAAGCCCGCATGCTGCATTTTGTTTTTGCTGATACATGCCCAGGCGGCGAACAGAAAGGCAATCGCAAGGATCGGGCTGGCGGCCTGTCTTGATAACGCCGTCAGGCCGGGGTCCAGGGCAATGAAGAAGGCGAGCAGCAGACCCGGGCGGGGTTTGAGGCGGTCCTCAAAGAGGCGCGGCACAAAAACCAGCAGGCTTCCGATGAGGGCGGGGATGAGTCGGGCGAGGAAATTCGTCCCGCCGCCGTAGAGGAAGAAAAGGATCGAGGTGGATACAATATAAAGGGGATGGGGGGCAAGCGCAGGCCTGGAGCCTTGCGCAATCTGAAGGGCTTGCAGTGCGGGCGCAGCTTCGGCGTCGTTAAGCGGTATGGCACCGAGCTGGATCAGGCGCAAGCCAAGGGCGAGGAGGAATGCCAGCCCATACAGCCAGCCTTCGTATTTGAAATGTCGGTAGGTCATGGGCGCAATTGTATCAAAGAGTTACGGCACTTCGTAAATGACCGTGCCGCCCTGCTGAAAAACAGGCTTGAGATGGATCTGGAACTTCTCTTCATTGACCGGCATGGATACGCGCTCGAGGATGCCGATGTAAATATAGCGGATATTGTATTGCTCGATGATGGCTTGCGCTTCCTCCCAGCGGGCGGTGCTGTATAGTTTCATGATGTCTTCGCGACGGGAGCCTTGCGGCAGAAACGTCCCGCGCCATTGGGCTTCGTGACCGGGCCATCCGAGGACGGTCTGCAAGCCGGTGTGGGTGGAGATGCGGGCATAGTTGCTGTAGCCATCTCCAACCGCCTCCGCGACGACCCCGTGGCGGACACCGCGCAGAAAGTCTATAGCGGCCGCCTCATCCGGGTTCTCGCGCAGAATGCGGTCGAAGTCGTCGAGGGTGAATCCGTACATGGGCTTGAAGTTGTTCGTCTTCGTCAGCAAGCCAAGGGTTGGATATAACAAACCTGAAAAAATAACGACGCCCATCAACACGCGGAAGATGATATTCGTTTTTCCCTGCAAATTCCGAAAAAGGACGGCAGCGCCAAATGCCGCGGCCAGGCTCCATACTATCCAAGCCTGATAATAGAACTTGAAAACCGTGTTGATGCGGTAGCCGAACTGGTCTTTCAGATAAACGAATTCAGGGGCGAGGACCAGGATGGCACCGAGGGAGAGCAGCAGGAGAGAGAAGTGGACGGTGGACGGTGGACGGTGGACGGCGGGTTCGTCATCCGTACTTCGTGATTCGTGGTTCGTGATTCTGGGGAAGAGGAAGGAAAGCCCAGGGATCAGGATCGCCAGCAGGGTAATAAGACTGCCAATGTGATTCAAGCGTCGCAGGGAGGTGGCGGCGAGGTATTGGGAGGCGGTCATGCCCTGGGAGGCCAGGAAGTATCCCACAAAGTCCCTATCCGCAAAGGAAGCGATCCAGCCGGTCAAAAAAGTGAAGGCAAAGAGGAGCAGGGTCAAGCCAAGTCCGATGGAAAATCCGAGCTTCCAATTTGCTTGAATCTTTTTACCAAGCCATTGGTAAAGCAGGTATGAAAAAATGGGGATGAGCAACGTCCCCCACATGACCCAGAAATGGACACCACGCGTGATGTACATGAAGTTCGGCAGCACGCCGCCCGCCTGTGAGGAAAAACCAAGATAGAACGGAAAATACAAAAGAATGGAAAGCAGGCCAAGCGGCAGGCCCAGCAGGAACAGATCCTCAAGGCGGGGCCAATTCCAGCCGTCTTCCCTCGCACGCCAAAAGACATAGGATGAAACGATCAACGCCGCCGCAACAAGAATATCCCAGGTGTTGAGGAAGGCAAGCCCGCCGAGAACGAGAGCAGAAAATAAAAAGCCCTGGGGGGTGATGTGCAATCGGGCACCCAACAGATTGATCCCTCCGCGCCAGCCGCCGAGGAAGAGATTCAATGCCACGGAAATCGCAAGCAGGCCGAAGGGAATCGCCAGCACATGTGGATGCAGGTCACCGAGCAGGAAGGAGAAGAAGGGAAACTCGTCGATCACTTCGCGATGGCCGCCAAGCATGTCGTAATCCTGAATGACACGCGAGGCGCGCCACCACCACAGATAACGGTCTGGGATCCAGGCAAGCGGTTCCAGCGGCGGCTGGGAGAGTTCCTTCATGTCCAGCCATGTCCAAAACGTGCTGGTAAATTCACCGCTGCCCGCATCTTTCGTCCAAAACAACCCGCGGCGATGCAGGATCTCAAGCACTGCCTCGAAGTTGGAAACCAGCAGGAGGAAAAGAGGGGCAAGGCAGGAAAGGCCGATGACAGATGACCGCGGACCGTCTTCAGCCTGCGGTCTGCGGTCCAGGAGATTATAGAGAATTCCAAACGACCCAACCGCCCCAAGCGCAAAGATAAGCGCGGTCATCAGGTTGTGCGCCATGCTCCCGTTAATGCCGGAGAGCCGCGTCAGCATGGCGGTCATCACATAGCCGAAGTAATAATAGGAAATGGCATAACCGGAAAGCCATGGGTCCTGCGGAGGGAACGCCGGTGAACGCAAAATGCCGTTGATGAAGGCAAGTTCCATCGGGCGTTCGGTGCCGGTCAGATCCGGGTTGGCGGAGCGGACAAAGGCAAGAAAGGCAAAGGCAAGGAAGAACAGGATTTCCGTGGCAATGATGAGGGACTTGTTGGATTTTATGAAATCGACAACGGGTGATCGAGCGTGGGCGATGGACCAGACGCTCAAGCCGGCCAGAATGACAAGGGCAAATATGATTCCGCCTGTGTCATTTTGGGTAACGCCGAGGGATGCCAGCAGCCAGAAGGTATATCCCCAGATCAATAAACCGGCCGCACGCGCGAGCGTATAGCCGCGATCTATCAAAGCAGGGAACAGGGTGTATGCCAGCGGGAAAGTCAGCCAGCCGAGCAGGGTCAGGAGGATGTACCAGATGAAGAAGGCGGTCATTATTGTCCAGTTATCCGTGATCAGTGGTCAAAAGGGGTTCAGGATAGTTTTTTGACCATGCGGTGATATTCAAGGGTTTTGTTTTTATCCTGCACCGTCTCAACGACCTCATAACCATGCCGTTGGTAGAAACGAAAGGCATCCTGATTATACAAGCCTACGATCAGCGAACACTTCGCCAGTTTTTGATCACGGGTCAATTCTTCAGCAAACTTCAATAACGCAGAGCCAATGCCCTGCCCCTGCGAAGCGGGATCGACACCCAGATTGCTTATATAGTATTCATCCTTCACGGCCTCTCGCCCGCCGGGCAGGCTGATCCCACGCATCATAAAGCGCAAGGCTGGCCCAACGCCCATGACGGAAAACAAATGCGGACAAGTGGCAGCATTCAAATAGTCAACGCTTCCGCCTTTATATGAAAGCAGGGCTCCCTTCGAAATCCCGCCGGCTTCCGCAACGAATGAGAAGCGCAAACCAAACCGGCCGGCATTCCTGCGCACAAGGTTTTCAATTTGTCTTTTTATGGACCAATCATCCATGCCAAAGAGATGATCTGCCAGACTGCCCATCGAAAGCTTTATCATCTCTGCGATGAACGGGGCATCCTTTTGGCGCGCGGGATGGATACTGAGCTCAGTCAAATTCATAAAGGCGGGAGGATGAAATTTCCAGCAGGGTCAGGCTCAAGGTCCAGCACAGAGACGACTGCCGTTAAGTTGATGGGACCATAAATATGCGGGAACGAATCAGATTCAGAAATGCCGGCAGCGGGAGGTCCCGCGGGCGCCTCCCATTTAAGCCCGGGCTTGAGTTTTGTCTCGTCGAGCACGAGCAGCACAAGGTCATTTTTCCCGCGCTGAAAAGCGTTGGCGACATGCAGGACCTGCCTTTCGGTGGAGCAATGAATGAAGCCCTCGCTCTCCAGACTTGGCGCCGTGTATTCGCCGCGTGCCTGCGCATCATCCCATTCCGCGCGGGAGGTGATATGTAGAATCATGGCAGGACCTCATAGATAACCGTATTCCCGTTAAGATACACCTCATTCCATAGGACACCGTTCAACCGATCGAATTTCAACAGCCCATTCGCGGCGTTCGGGTCAGGCGGCGTGTATTTTGCATGTTCCAGGAGTCCAACGACAATATACCGCACGCCATATTTGCGGAGAAAGTCCCGTGCCGCATCCTTTTCCGTTGTCATGTAAAAGGCATCCACTTCCGCGCCGCGTTGTTGGACAGCTTCGTTTGATAAAAAGGCGCGCTGCTGCTGCTGGTGCCATTGCCACCCAACCACATTGGGCAGGCCGGTGTAGGTGGAAAAGCGCGAATGCCATCTGTATTGCACGCCTGCCGGCGCAGCTTCGAGAAGCACAGGAGAACCTTGGATGTTTTTCTGCATCCAGAGGATCGCGTGGTAATCCTCCGCCAGGGAAAAGTCGTGCCCATAATCCGCATACGAGGAGTATTTCATGAAATCCATGCTGTCGAGCGTGCGCGGTGCGGATGGTGTCATGCGGTCACTGATCTTGTCGGTGGTGGCGGTCAGGGTGAACATGAATGCACCCGCAAACAGCATGTAAACGCCCGCCTGATAGACCGTGCGCCAGCGCAGCCGCCAGAATGGGACCGCATCCACCAACCAGCCGAAGGAAGCGGCGGCGCTGACCGCCAGCAGCATCCACGCCTGCAGATACAGCTTGAAGACCGTGTTCATGCGGCCGATGTCGCCGACCAGCACAACCAGCTCCACAGCGATGGTCAGCGCAAGCGCCGTGCCGATCATCAACAGCACGCCGCGTTTGACATCGGGCATGCCTGTGCGCAGGATGAGTATCCCGGCCCAGGCGGCAAGCGGCAACGCCAGCCAGCCAATGCGGACCCCGTCCACTGCGAGGAAGACGAGCAGGGCAATGAACACAGCCAGCGCAATTTCGATCCACAGGACGTAATCACGAAGTTTGCCCAAACGTGAAAGCGGAGTGGACGCCATCCACTTGCGGGTTTCCCACGCCAGCCAGGCTACGATGATGAAAAGGAATAATCCCCATTGCGTGATGTAGGACGAGATCGGCGTATGTGAGCCCTGCCATGGATTGACCTCGCCGTACCCCTGTCCGTACCAATATGAAAACGGTAAATACAGCAGAGTGCCGAGACCATACAGCACTGCAACCATGCCAAGCGCAACGACGGCGCGTCCCAACCAGGCGGGCAGATTAAGGTAATCCCTCCATTCAAAATTAAGATACAACGTGTATGCCAGCGCTATCGCGGCGAGAGGGAAGTAGGTGTACAAGTCCCATGTGTTCGTCGGTTTCAATGCGCCGGTCATCAATGCCCCAATGCCAAGGACGGCGATCCACTCGCCGCGAGTCAAGTGCGCACGGGATTTGATAAATGACACCGCCCAGGCAATGATGAACAAGGTAATGGGCATCACCAGCATGTGCGCGTGCATGTCACTGTACAGGAAGGTAAACAACGGGAATTCCGTGATCGGTTCCACGTCATTCGGTGCCGGGATCACCCGGCTGGGGAACCAATACCAGTCACCGCGCCCGATGGGCAGGAAGGAATCGCCGCCAAACGACATGAACAGCCCCTGCACCGCCCAGATCCACTTCTGCACGAAGGTCGCATCCGCGGGCACAACACCGCCCGGCGCGGCAACCCGCTGGAAACCGTTAAAGACAAGTCGAATCGTCCCAAGATTGCCCAGCAAAACGGTCATGAAGGAGGCGGCCAGACCGGCGATCAGGGGCGATTGATCCGCATCCTTCCTTTCCATCAAATTCCAGCCAATCGCAAACGCACCGATCGCGACCAGCGCAAACCACGTCGGTAAAATAAAGTTGTATGCAATCGAGGGCACAATGCCAAGCAGTTTCACCGGCGTGCCTGCCAGCACAAAGCCATAATAGTAATAATTGATGTATCCGCCTGCAAACCAGGGGTCATACGGCGGGAAACTCTCGCTCTTCAAGACCGCATTGAAATACGAAAAATCCATCGGCCTTTCCCCGCCCTTGGCGGGATGCCACATATCCGAGTTGCCAAGGCGGATGAGCAGGTCGATCAGGAAGAAGACAAAAAAGAGGATCTCAACGGTGACGAAGAATCTGCGATTCGCATTCCAATCATCCCGGTACTTATCTCTGCGCTTCAACCACAACCCGACGCCTGCCACCGCCACCAGGGCAAACACCACACTGATGGACGTCCGTGTGTACGGCACGCCGACAGAACCGCCCATCCATGCAATCCAGGCAAGCAGGACCAGCCCGACAACCCTGCCCAATGGATAGGCATATTGTCCAAAGCCCGGCAACGCCAACCGCGCGATCGGATAGGCGAAGAGTCCCAGCACGAAAATAAATGAATACCAGAGCAGCACGCCGAGAATGGGATATTGGTTTTGAATCCAGTCGTAATCAAACAGATCAGACCATGTGCCGCCCGCGCGCTGTTGAGCCAGACGGGTATCCGGCAGCATCAACGTCTTGTAATCGGCGAACTCCGTCGGCTTAAGTTGGACAGCCTTGCTTAAATCCACCCTGCCGAGTATCTCATGGACTTGTGACGGGTCGAACTCCGCGGTTTTCTGGAAAATCATTACCTTGGGATGGTCGTAGAAGGTAAACCCTTCCTCCGCGGCCTGATCGTTGATGACCAATGGACCCAGCGTCGGATAAGACTCAAAGACCTCCACCAATTCAAAGCCCAGGCTGCCCGTATATTGTCCGGGCTTCGCCACGCGGTAACATTCAATGATGTTCTCATTCTCCGGACAGCCGAGCAATTCGCGGTAATACTGTGTGGTCAGCGGATAGCGTTCGGGCAGGCGGGTGATCTGGGCGTATTGATGGTTGGTGGGGATGATGATGTAGTCCGCCTGCGAGAGCGTCTCGACAAAGCGGTTGAGTTTATTTTCGTCGTCCGTCCAATAGACCTGCAAAATCAGGTCGCCGCGATAGATGCCGCCAAAGGCATCGTATCCATCGATGCGGAAGGGCAGGCCCCAATCGTAATCGGTCTCATTGGCAAGGTAGGAGCCGCTCAGGGAAAGCGCAGTCCCCAGCGTTTCCATCTTCAAGACATACGATTGGTTTTCAGTGATAGGCACTACGCGGTCAAATGTCAACGTGACGGACGGTCCGCGCGGATCCTCCGTCTGTGTGAAATCCACCACCCTGGAGGCGCGCGCAAGCACAACGTCCGGCTGCGAGGCGGAAGAGAGAGTCAGAACAATCGTCGAGGGGGATGTAACAGAGTCCATCGCATGACCGAGAAAAATTTCGGAAATCTGTCCATCACGGTTCGGAGAAAACGACAGGTTGAAGGGTGCACCGGCTTGAATCAGCACATCGGCATGGACAGGCAACGGCTGGTTGTATATGCCGTCGCTCTCCGTTTCGATGCGCAGGTTGACGGGACCCGGCGCATTCTGGAAGAGCCAGCGCGAAGCGGCAATGCGGGGCTCATCACGCAGATAAATGCTATGGAAGGCAAACGCCCAGACGGCGGTGAGGGATAGGACGATTATTCCAAGAAGGCCCGCAAAAACAGCCGGCAGGTTAAACCGTTTGAATGTTAAGGTTTTCCATCCCGCCAGTTCGAAGATAAACCAGGCTGCCATCATGCACAGGAGGGGATAAATCGGCAATTGATAACGCATGGTGGGGTTGAATTGAAGCGATTGCCAGAGGAAATAAAAGGCGGTCCAGCCCCACAACAACAAATGGCGGTATTCACCTTTGAGAATTCGCCAGCCCATGAGCAGGAACCCCGCCCAGGCAAGCATGCCAAGCGGAAGCCCAAGTCCCCAGAGGGTGAGGTTTTCAAATGAATACAAATGCGAACGGCGCGCCCATTGCAAATTCCACGGCAGGTCGGCTTCGCCCGTGGCCTGCACCCGTTGTTCGGCAATGTTATTCACCCATTGCGGGTTCAAGCCAATGCCGTCGAACGCATACGGCTGGAAGATGCGGAAGGAGAGGATGGTCGCAAGTCCGCCGGCGATGAGGAAGGCAACGATCAGCGTCCAGGAATCGGCGGAGGGTGTTTTTTTACGGTCGTACATGAGATGGCGAACGGCAAATACAAACGGCAAAGCAAATGCCAGCGCGGCCGCGTTGATCTTGGATGCCATGGCCATGCCCAATGCGAGGCCAAAGCCGATGCTGAAATAGAAAATCGGGTTTTTGAGTAGTTGAGTGACGAGCAGCGATCGGCGCGGTGTCTGCTGTGTTTCCCCTCCCGCTTCCTGTTGAGCGACCGCAGCCTCACCGCGGTTGTCCTTGTATCCCGCGATCTTTACCGCAAACGCCAGCGTCAAAAACATGAACAGATTGACAAAAAGGTCCGACGTGAAAAAATGCGATTGCTGGATCTGCATCACAGCCAGCGAGGAGAACGCGGCGGCAAACAGACCGACCTTCCGTCCATACAAGCTTGAAACGATCAAATAAAGCAGGAAAATCGTCAGCAGATCCGCCAGCGCAGACACCTGCCGTGCAAAGAACTTGGATTTCCCAATGTCATCGTTGCCGCTTAAGTCCATGGCATAACGCGTCAGCGTCATGGGCAGGTTGCCGTAGACAAAGAACCCATACCCGCGGTTATACGGGTTGAGGGGGGATGTCCCCGCATCCAGATATTCACGAAAGGTCAACCAGCGCTTTTGTTCGGGAGGGCAGGCGTCCACAGGGATGAGCGAATCTTCGCAACTCTGCGTACGCAGGTTATCCAGCACTCCCATCAGAAAGAGCTCGTCCGGATGCTGATGGTATCCTTCGCCCCAGTTCACACCGGTTAACCGCAACGTGCCTGCCAAAAGCAGGACGAGGATAAAAAGAAAATCGTATACCCATGCGTGTTTTTTGCTTCTCATAATGGTTACTGCCTCATGCCCCGCGGATGAATGAGGCGATCAATCTTCCACTAAAAAGATATAAAAGTCCTTGCCTGGAACGGCTGAAGTATATCGGCTCAGTTTGCCATTTGGATAGAGTTCCCTAAGAATCTTCTCAGTTTCCGGGTCATTGCTCCAAAAGAGGAACATTTTGGGAGCCGGCATACTTATGCTCTCTGCAAGGCGATCCTGCCACATGGCAAAGTCACGGTTGGGAATGCCCGCCCAGACACCCGGCAGACGCGTATCCACCCAGTGAGGGAAGGGTATGATCCTGACCGTATCGGTCTGCCCGTATTTTTCTCTAAACTCGGTGATCACCCTGCCCAATTCAGACGTATTCCAAACGGCAGACCTGAAGGCCGGTCCAAATGTGTTAAAGACGATGCCATAATTTTGATGAGCGGAAACTGCGAACAGGGCCCCCGTCAACCCATAGGCGATGAACTGCCGCCTCTTTTCCGCGCCAAAACTTGATATAAACCCATCCAGAGCCAGCGCGCTGACAAGGATGGCCACCACCCCCGCGCCGCCCGTTCGATTCAAGGAGGGGTTTTCACCGGGAAAAGCCAGCGAAAACACCGACGGCAGGATCAATATTGGAATGGAGACCAACAGGAGCAGGTCGCGCCAATCCCGCTGCCGCACATAACGCACGAGCAATAATAGGACGCCTAGCACAAATAATGCAGCTGTCACCACGTCCAATGCCGGGCGGCTTGGCACCGAATGCACCCATATCTTGCCGTTATCCCAATTAAATAACAACAAACCTTTATACATGTTGGAAAGGAAGATCTGCCAGGCCGGCCCGGGCAGGGGCGCTTCCAGACTGCTCAGGCGGGTCAGGGCGCGGTATCCAACCAGGTCCGGGCGCTCCATCCAGTACCGCATAAGCGGTAAAAAGACAAAGATGGAAACGACAACAACAATGGCAAGCCACCAGAGCGCCTGCTGACGATTCTCCCTCGACTTGACGTGTAGAAAATAAATGAGAAATGCCGCAACCACAAACAGCGGCACAATGCGGAACGGGCTGTACCCATGCAGACCAATTCCCAGGAAAATGCCGCAGAGGATGAAATCGTTTCGGTTGCGGGAACGCAGCCCGCGGGTCAGGTAAAGAAGCGTGGGGGCGAGGAAGAGCGCGTAGAGCGGAAAACGAAGTCCAATGCGCGAGATGACGTTGGGCCAATAGGCGATCCCGAAAAGAAAGAGGGCGAAGAGGGCAACCCGCTCATTTCCATATTCCCTGCCAAGCAAATAAACAAAGGGCAGGGTTAATATGCCAAGTAAAACCGTGCCAAGTTTGAGACTGAGGAAGGAAAACCCCGTGTTGAATATTTTCGACACCAGCAGGGTCCAATAAAACTGAAAGGCTTCGCGTCCCGTGTTCTCTTGAAAAAAGATGAAGGTGTTCCCTTCGGTGATTCCATATACATCCAGCAACTTTTCAGCATGATCACTGAACGGCTCAGCCGGCACAAACTGGAGTTGATGCAGGCGAAAAAAAAGGGTCACGCCAAACACGGCAAGCACGATCCCGTTCCAGAGCATTTTTTTACGGCGTGTTTCCGCATCCACAACACCACTCTTTGGGGTTTTGAGCCACAAACTATAAGCAAGCAAACCGATGGATAAAATCCATAGCAGGGTGTTGGTCAGCGTGAACAACCCGCCGCCGAAATCCACAAAGGCGATCAGTGCCAAAATAACCGCAACGATCAGGGGGAGCAGACGGGTGGTGAGAGGATCGGGAATGTATTTTACGGCAGGCAGGGCCGGCAAATGCCATTCATTCTTGAACGTTCCCCAGACTGCCAGTCCAACCGCAAAAAGGTACAACGCCAGCGCGAATATACCCTGACGATTTGGAGGCTCCACAAGCGCCTGCGCACCCAGCGCAAGGAACAAGGCCAGAAGGGAACGCCAGGGGAAGGAGGTCGCACGCGCAGGCTCGAGCGGCGGTTCTTCAAGCGGCTGGGCTGCCTCCTGCGCAAGCGTTTGGCTGATCTCTTCACGCCTTCTCGCATCCCACAGTGAACGGATAAAGTTGAAGAAGGAACGCCAGTCCTTTGTAACGGATTTATAGAAGTCCAGAACTGTGGGTTCCTTTTCTGCTGGTGGCTGAAGGTTGTCGTTTGTCATTCGGCTCAACTCGAGGTTTAATGAATTACGGAGTACGGGATGATCGATCCGTGATGTATGGGATGGGTTTCATAAAGGGAGGTGGGGGAAGGGCAGGCAATTCAACAAAGTATAAGATCGGTTTCGCCAAAATCCATCTATTTTTTAACGGCAACATAAAACGTGTACGTACCATCTTCCGCTGCCGCAGTGGAAGCATATTTTCTGACATACCGCTCCGTCAGCCAGAGATTCCATTTCGTGGGGGAGAGTATCCATTTGCCCGTCAGCACCCTGGATATCAGTGACGGCAGGCCAAAATAATGGCCCCATTCTAACACGCGCGTGGATGCGGGTGGAAAGTAATGCCACCAGCGCTCAAGCTTGAAGCCTGCGCGCCCAAGGCGCTGTTCCCATACATGCGGTTCGTCCGCGTGATGGACGCGGGATATTTTGCGGAACCAGTTTTCATAGGGTTTGCCGAAAACCCTTGTTAATGAAAGTGCATGGAAATGTTTTGGGTTTGGCACGCAGAAATAAAACGGGGCGTTCGGCTTCAGAATACGGGCGGTCTCCTTCAAGACATCAGCGATATGCGGGATGTGCTCCAACACCGAATTGCTTAGCCCGCTGGAAAAATAATCGGATGGGAACGGCGCGCTAGCTCCATCCGCCTCCACCAGGGATCTGTACGCGCCGTATCGTTTTGCCTCATGAATGGGTTTGTGCCAGGGGTCGAGCCCCACATCCAGTTTGTTTGCGAACGTGAGCGAAGCGAAGTGACCGTCACCGCAACCCAGGTCATACACCGGGGAGGGCAGCGGCAAATCCTGGTAATAGGAAGCCTCCACCGCGCGCAACAAACCGCGAAAATAGGGCAGTGAACTGATCTGGGGAAAGAGAAAATCCTTCGCTTTCCGATTTTGGATTAACAATGGACGATTGTTCACTGCTTCCTCTTAAGTTTCGCAAATAATTTTTCATATTCCTGCGCAATGGAATCGGGGTCATAGGATTTTTTGATGGCGTCCATATCACCGCGATACTTTTCCGCTTCATCCAATACGCCCAAAATTGATTCCGCCAGAGAGGCGGGATCTCCAATCTGAGAGACTCTGCCCATGCCATGCATGGTTACCGGCTGACGCACGCCCGGCAAAGCGGACGGCACGCACGGCACGCCGTTCATCATCGCTTCAATTTGCACAAGCCCAAAGGCTTCGGTGGAATTGAGCGATGGAACCGTCAACACGTCCAGGTTGGGATAAAATGCCGCCATTTGCACGGGATCGAGGTTGCCAAGAAATTTCCAGTTGCCGCTGATCTCATATGTGCGGATGCGCGGCATGAGTCTATCTGAATACATCTGCTCACCCATTACGTTTTCATAGGTCCCTGCAAAAAGGACCTGCGCCTTGGGGTATTTTTTCAGAATTATGGGCAAGGCATCCAGCAGGACTTCGACGCCCTTCTCCGATGCAAAACGCGCCGCCATGCCGATGACGGGATTCCGCTCCCTGGTGAGGTTTGTCTCTGAGAAGGCAGAAACCGCTTGCGGCGTGGGGTCAGGCAGTCCAACGGGAGGTAGGATCGGGGTCAGTTTTGAGGCGAAGCGCGAGAGAAAGGGCGAGTGATCCGCATAGTCCTGGGTGTAGGTCACGATGTGGTTCGCGAGAAATCCCGCCATATTGTTCTGAAAATCCACCACACGGTTGACGATGCGGTTGAAAAATGTGCGGGGAAGCTGCACATCACAGTGATAGGTGAGGATGGCGGGCCTGCCAAGGAGACGCGCACGAAATGCGACGCCGGGCGCATCGAACTGCGGGAGATGCAATTGCACAACATCATGCTGCCAGACCAGTTTGGTAGCGACAAGCCCAAACGTTGGCGCAAGCACGCCCTTGCTGATCCGCGCCGCAACAGGCACGCGGATGACTCTGACGCCATCCAGCATTTCATCATTGGGAAGGGATGGATCGTATTGCGTGGTCATCACCGTGACATGGTGCCCGCGTTTGACAAAAGCGCGTGCAAGCCGCTCGGCATAGATGGTGAGTCCGCTGGTGTGCGGACGATAATAGGTGAGAACTGTCAGGATTTTCATAAGGCGGGGAGTATTATAACGCAGGTATTTGTATAGACGTTTCGGAATTTGGGCGAATAATTGGAAACCTTCCCTTCATTTCAGGGGTTGTTAAGTATGTAGTTCCAAACCAGTTATTTAAAAGGAGAAAAGTAAAATGGCTACAAAGAAAGCACAACCCAAAGCCCAGCCCAAGTCGCAGCCAAAGGAACAGCCCAAAGCAGCAGCGACGGACAACACCGCAATGTGGAAGTGGCTCTATGTTGGAGGCGTGGTAGTTGCAGGTCTGGTGTCCGCCTTGAATTTCACCGGCGCGGAACCGTATCTTGGCTGGATATTACTCCTGCTTGGCGTTTTACTCGGCATATTTTATTTTGACTCCGCCGACCTGATGAACTTCGGCTTGCGCTATTTGATCATTAGCGCGGTAGCCGGCGCCTTAAACGCCGTCCCGGCCGTTGGATCTTTTATTACGGGTTTCATTGGCGGCTTCGTTGGCTTCCTCGGTCCCATCGTTCTCACCATGGCAATCATGTTCTTCTGGAAGAAGTATTTCGGAAGCATGTAACCAGTTCAAACATAAAGGAGCCGTCATTTTCATGACGGCTCCTTTATGTTTGAACTGGTTTGTGTGGACATCCGGACATTGTTTTTTATGCCCGTCTGCACCATCCTCATGCATCCGGATTATCCAATCAGGTTCAGGCTGCCGCATCCAAAGCGGTCAACTTAATGAAACTTTGTGGTTTAATTGGGCGGATTCTCCTGCATAAAAAATAAATTCTCAAAAGGAAAAAACATGGCACAGAAAAAGAAAGTTCAACCCGAGGAAAAAAAGGAAGTGCTTGCGGCAGACAACTGGAATTTCCTTCTTAAATGGCTCTTCATTCTTGGCGGCGTAGCCACAGGCACAGCCAATGTCCTTGCAAACAACCCGGATGTTTCAATGCCGAATTATCTGATATGGATATTTGTCGTCATTGGCATCATCGTCGGCCTTTTCTATTTCAACTCGGACGATCTGATCAACATCGGCCTGCGATTCATGATCTTCGCCGCCGCCGCCCGCTCCCTGCCCACCACTACAGAGTTCGTTCTCGTCTTACAGGTCACATCCTTCCTGCTGGGCTTTTCCTTCTACCTTGGGCCGATCGTGCTGACCCTGGCAATTGCATACTTTGTAAAGAAATACATCCTGAGTCATTAATCCACTGTACCGACAAGAAACCGCCGCAGAGTCTGCGGCGGTTTCGCCATATGCAGGGACTGCGGTTATTTTGGTTTTCGCCGCCGGCCCGGTTGTTCCCGAACCACCTGTACCTGGATCGGATAGGGGATTTCGATGTTTGCCTTTTCAAATGCCTGTTTGATGCGGGCAAGGGCACGGTCCTTTGCTGCAACGGGTGAATTAACCGCCGTGTCCACCCAGAACAATACATTCAGGTCAATGGCAGAGTCGCCAAACGTGTGGAACAGGACGAGCGGTTCGGGGGCATCCACATAGCCGGGTACTTTCGTGACCTCATGCAGGATGACCATGCGAACCTTTTCAGGATCGGCCTCATAAGCCACCCCAATTGGCAGCTCCACGCGGCGAAACTGGGCACGGGTGTAGTTGATGATGGGCTGGGAAAGCACATCCGCATTGGGCAGGAAAACCATGCGCCCGTCAAGCGTTTTGATCTCCGTGGTGCGCAGACCGACCTTCAACACCGTTCCATCATATCCTGCGATACCGACACTATGCCCCACCTTGAAGGGCCGCTGCACAAGCAGAATAACCCCCGATACAAAATTTTGCATGATATTTTGAAGCGCAAAAGCAACGGTGAACCCGATAATGCCCAAACCCGTTAGAAACGCTGTAACGTTGAAAAATCTCTGCAAGGCGGCAACCACACCGAGGGAGATGATCGCCCATTTGAGCGTTCGGGATAAAAGATGCGTGATCCCCAGTTCGGCATTCTGCCGTTCCAATACGCGCTGCAATAAACGGCTTAATAGAGCACCGCCATAATAACTTATGGCCAGAATCAAAATCGCAGCAAACAGATCTGGAACGGACTTCGTAATATTATCAAGCAGCCAGGAAAAATACTCCTGCATCATAACCTCATTCCCATCAGTTTAGAACAACGCCCTGTTTTGCTTCACCCAATCGAACAACATCTGCACGCCCTCTTCCACGCCAAGCGCGGGTTTCCAGCCCAATTCCCTTTCCGCCTTTGTGATATCCGCATAGAACACACGCTGGTCACCGGGCCGCCAATCGCCGCGCGCAACTTCAATGGCAGTGCCGATCAATTTCTCCAACTTCGGGCCGAACTCTGCCCACACCGACATCACGTTATGCGGTCCTCCTCCCATGTTGTAGACCTGGCCGCGCGCAATATCATTCTTTTCCACAGCAAGATCATAGGCGTTCATCAAATCCTGCACGTGCAAAATATCGCGGACCTGTTTGCCGTCGCCATAGATCGTGATCGGTCTTTCCATCACCGCGGCGATGATGAACCATGCCACCCAACCCTGGTCTTCGATGCCGAACTGGCGCGGACCATAAATGCAGGATTGACGAAATACAACCGTCGGCAGATCGTACATGCGCGCATAATCACGCACATATTGATCGCCCGCGCCCTTGGAACAGCCGTACGGGGAATGAAAATCCAACGGCTGCGTTTCGGGGCAGCCATTCACCAGATCCCTGTAACGCCAGCGCGTGGGCTCCTCGGTCAATTCCACATCCTCCATGCCGCCATAGACCTTGTTCGTGGACGCATAGATCACAATGGGATTTCTTCCCGACAAACGGGCGGCTTCCATCACATTGAACGTGCCAAGAGCATTGGATTCAAAATCACCACGCGGATTGACAACCGATGTTGTCACCGCCACCTGACCCGCCAGATGCACGATCACATCCGCACTGTTGGCTGCCTCTGTGATCCTGTCGGCATCGCGGACATCCCCGGCGATTACATCAAAAGCCCCTTCGCCAAATTCCTGTTTCAACCAGTCGAGGTTGCGCGGCGCACCCGCACGCGAAAAATTATCGTAAATCGTCACGTTCTCGCCGCGTTTCAACAGCCGTTGGACATAATTCGAACCGATGAACCCCGCACCACCTGTAACAAGATATTGTTTCGCCATGATCCATTTACCTTTTTGTGATTGCTCAATATCGCCTTCGTGCAAACAAACGGACCGCCAGTAATCCAAAAACAAACCCGCCGATGTGCGCCCACCACGCCACGCCGCTCATGTCCGCGCCCTGCAAGGCCAGCCAGCCTGAAAACAATTGCGAAACGAACCAAAAGCCGAGAAAAATAAGGGCGGGCACTTCGATCAGCGTAAAGATGAAGAAGATGGGCACAAGGCTCGCAACCCGCGCGCGAGGGAACAGGATCAAATATGCGCCAAGCACACCGGCGATCGCGCCGCTTGCCCCGATCATGGGAATGACGCTGGCAGGATACAAATAAGCCTGCAGTAAAGCGGCGGCGGTTCCGCTCAACAAATAAAAGATCAGGTAGGGTCCGCCTCCCATGCGGTCTTCAACATTATCGCCGAAGATGATGAGAATCCACATGTTGCTCAGGAAGTGGAACCAGCCGGCATGCAGGAACATGCTGGTGAAGATCGCAGGCCATGCCTCAGCCGGGCTGGATGTCAACTGGAGCGGAACCAGCCCCCAGGCATGGATGAAGCGAAAGAGTCCATCTTCACCCAGCGTTAATTCATAGTAGAACACCATCCCGTTTAGGATGATCAACAGCCAGTTGATGAGCGGGAATCTGCGCGAGCGCAGGGTGTCATACAGCGGGAACATTTACCCGCTTTCTTCCATCTGCGCGTTGTTTCTTAAATTCATTAGTTGTTGATAAATGCCCGAAAGTGTTTGACCTTCGTTCAGGAGGCCGAGTCCGCCGATCACACCGCTGTTGATGTAATTGTACAGGCGTGCAGTCAGGGCCACCGCCAGGGCCGTGGACTGGTCGCCGGTGAGCAGGGTTAATGCGCCTGCAATCGCGCCATCAAATGTGCCGACTGCGCCGGGCAGGGATGGAATGGCTCCGCCGAATGCCGCCGCACCGAGGATGAAGAATCCCCAAATCCATTGCGCCTGCGGGAAGAATGCGAGCATGATCAGGTAATAGGCGAGGAGCGCAATCGCCCAGTTGAGGGTCATCCAAAATAAAAAGCGCAGGAAGAGCCAGCCGTCTGTGAGCACGCCGAGGCCCTGAAAAAACGATTCGAGGAACCTGCCGCCGAACCTTTGCAGGGAGGGCCAGCGCGCGCTGAGCTTGTGGAAGAGGTCCAACGCCCATTGATTATTGCGGGCAAGGATGTACATGAACACAAGCCCAAGAATGACAACAGCGCCGACAATATAGCCAATGCGCTCCGAGCCATCTGCGCCGACGACATAGGGCAGTGAAAACAGGAAGATCATGGCTGAAAAGACAAGATCCACGGCGCGTTCAATGACGATGGTCGGCAGAATTTCGCCGAATTTCATCCCGCCCGACTTTCTACTTAAAAGAAATGCACGCCCGAGCTCGCCGAGGCGGAAGGGCAAAAAGTTATTAAGCAAATACCCTTCTGCGGTGGTGAACAAGACGTCCTTGTAGGTTGGTCTATCGCGCAACAAGGTTTTCCAAACCCTGGCGCGCACGAGCATCCACACAAAAGACAGGATGATCGAGCCCGCCAGAATGCGGTAATTTGCCGCGCGGACCGAGTTCCACATGGTTTGGAAATCGACATAATACAGAATGGCGGCGATCAGCACAATGCTGATCAGCGCACCGGGGAGCCAGCGTTTGATATCTTTCATTAACTCACCAAAGGGTCACAAAGGGTCACGAAGGAAAACAGTATAAACCTTTGTGTCCCTTCGTGTACTTTGTGGTTAAAATTATTCGTCTTCCAGTTTGAGAACCGCCATGAACGCCTCCTGCGGGATCTCCACATTGCCAACCATCTTGAGGCGTTTCTTGCCGCGTTTTTGTTTCTCGAGCAGTTTCTTCTTGCGGGAAATATCCCCGCCGTAACATTTGGCCAGCACGTCCTTGCGCGTGGCTTTGACATTGGCGCGGCTGATGATGCGTCCGCCGGAAGCAGCCTGCACCGCCACGTCATACAACTGGCGCGGGATCAAATCCTTCAGTTTGGTGATGAGACGCTGTCCCTTGTGGAACGCATCCTTCTCATGGACAATGGCTGCGAGCGCATCCACGGGCTCGCCGTTGACGAGGATCTCGAGTTTTTGCAACTTGTCGGCGCGGTATTCGAGGAACTGATAATCGAGCGAGGCATAGCCCTTGGTGCGCGATTTCAAATGATCGAAGAAATCCACGATGATCTCGGAGAGCGGGATCTCAAAATCCAGCTGTACGCGGTGAGGCGCGGGATATTCCTGCTGTTTGAAGATGCCGCGGCGCTTCGTCACCAGTTCCATGATGGGGCCGTAATAATCGGTGGGCGTGATGATCTCGATGTTCATCCACGGCTCGCGCACTTCGACGATCTTGCCGGGGTCGGGGAGTTCGGCGGGCGAGTCCACTTGTACCACTTCATTATCGATCATCAATACTTCGTATTCCACAGATGGAGCGGTGAAAAGCACATCCAGGTCATATTCACGCTCGATGCGTTCCTGGATGATCTCCATGTGGAACAGGCCGAGAAAGCCCGCACGGAAACCAAACCCCAAGGCCTGCGAGGTTTCGGGCTGGAAGGTTAATGAGGCATCGTTGAGCTGCAGTTTATCAAGAGATTCGCGCAGGATGGTGTAATCGTCCGCCTCGACAGGATAGATGCCGGCGAAGACCATCGGTTTGGGCGTGAAATATCCGGGCAGGGCTTCTGCCGCAGGGGCAGAGGCAGTTGTCAGCGTATCCCCGACACGGCACTCATGCACGGTCTTGAATCCTGTGGCAATGTATCCAACTTCACCGGAGCCGAGCGATTTCACCGGCTGCATCCCCGGCACAAAGATGCCGATCTCAACAGGACGCAGATCCACTTTGGTGGCCAGCATGCGCAGCACATCCGTGGAGTTGATTTTTCCCTCCATGATGCGCACATACGCGATCACGCCTTTGTATGAATCATAATGCGCGTCAAAGATCAGCGCGCGCACGGGTTCATCATCCGCGTCCTTTGGAGCGGGCACACGCTCGACGATCGCTTCGAGGATCGCCTCGACATTGAGGCCTTCCTTCGCAGAGATACGCAAAACCGCATCAGGATCGACCCCGAGCAGGGAGCCTACATCTTCAGCCACTTCATCGGGACGGGCGGAGGGCAGGTCGATCTTGTTGATGACGGGGACGATCACCAGGTCGGCATCTAGCGCCTGATACAGATTGGCAAGCGTCTGGGCTTCGATGCCCTGCGTGGCATCCACAACGAGGATCGCGCCCTCGCAGGCCTTGAGCGCGCGGCTGACTTCGTAGCCGAAGTCCACGTGGCCGGGCGTGTCGATCAGGTTGAGTTCGTAGCGCTGACCGTCTTTGGCGTTGTAAAACATGCGCACCGCCGAGGCCTTGATGGTGACGCCTTTTTCGCGCTCGAGGTCCATGCTGTCGAGGGCCTGTTCGGTCATGTCACGCTCGGAGATGGAGCCTGTCAATTGAAGCAGGCGGTCTGCGAGCGTGGATTTTCCATGGTCAACATGGGCAATGATGCAAAAATTACGGATATGTTCGGTCATACTGCTTTCAATTTCTCGTGTAAATTCCATGCAGGGCGGTCATTCCGCCATGTAAGCGAACGAAGTATAACCGATTTGGAAATGGACTCGTGACAGTTAAACCAAAAATTGCATACATCCATCGAGTTGTGTTCTCAACAAGAATCGTTACAATAAGACTTGATCCAAAAAGGAGAAAAATGAAAAACAACGCCCCAGTTTTATCCCGCAAGCCGCTGATCATCACCGCTTGGGTCTTTCTTTTGCTGGCATCCATTCTGCCAATGATCGTCATGCGGGAGATATTCCATCAAACCTTTACAGGCAATATGCGCACTGTAATGGCGGGCATCGTCATTCTCACAGGGTTGGGTTTGACTTTTGCATGGAGCGCCATCCGCCCGCTGCGCCCGTTCTTTGTGTTATTCCTCGTGCTTATCATTGTTGAGTGGCTGGTCTTCACAAAATTGGATCAACTGCCGTTCTACCAAGCATGGCTGAAAAATCCATCCTTCAATGTCTTCATGCTGGCGGAGCAGTCCCTGCGGTTGATCGTGACGCTGGTCATCATCGCAGTTTTGTTCCTGCTGAAAGGCACGCGCGATGCGTTCTTCCTCGTCAAAGGGGATGTAAACGCAGCGCTCGAACCTGTCCGCTGGCTGGGGATCAAGGAGGGAGAGACATGGAACAAGGCTGGGAGAATCTTTGCGATCGCCATCAGTCTTGGCACGCTGACTTTTCTTGTACTTGCAGGTCGTCCCCCGCTGGATATCGTCCTGCGCACCCTGCCTTTTCTGCCCGCCATCCTGATCGCCGCCGCACTCAATGCCTTCAACGAAGAGATGACCTACAAGGCATCCTTTCTGTCCGTGCTGGAGCAGCCGCTCGGCAGGCACCAGGCCTTGTGGTTGATGGCGGCGTATTTTGGGCTCGGTCATTTTTATGGAGTCCCCTACGGTGTGATCGGCGTGCTGATGGCTGGTTTTCTCGGCTGGCTGTTGGGCAAGTCCATGCTGGAGACACGCGGCTTGTGGTGGGCGTGGTTCATCCATTTTTTGCAGGATGTGCTGATCTTCTCGTTCCTGGCAATCGGCTCGATCATCCCCGGCGGCGGATAAACCTCACGGATTGAAAAAGAGACCCGCCGCGCGGCGGGTCTCTTTTTGTACTTTACACGTCACACACATGTCTTACTTCATCAAATTCCGCAACACCGTATGCAGGATGCCGCCGTTGCGGTAGTAATTCACTTCCACATCGGTATTCAACAACAACGCCGCCTTGAACTCAACAAGCTTGCCATTGGATTTCTTCGCCTTGACCGTCACCTCGCTCTGAGGTCTGATCTGATCGTTCAGGCCTTCGATGGTAAACACTTCGCTTCCATCCAACCCGAGGGACTCGGCGTTTTGTCCCTGAGTGAATCTCAGCGGAAGCACACCCATGCCGACCAGGTTCGAACGGTGGATGCGTTCGAATGATTCAGCGATGACGGCCTTCACGCCCTGCAACATGGGTCCCTTTGCCGCCCAGTCGCGGCTGGAGCCGGAGCCGTATTCCTTTCCAGCCAGCACGATGGTGGGAATGTTTGCATCCCTGTATTTCATTGCGGCATCGAAAATGGCCATCACTTCGCCGGAGGGCTGGTGTTTCGTCCAATTCCCCTCCTTCGGAGCGACCATGATGTTCTTGAGGCGGATGTTCGCAAACGTGCCACGCGCCATCACCAGGTCATTACCGCGGCGCGTGCCATACTGATTGAAATCCCTGGGTTGAACACCACGCTCCTGCAGGAACCTGCCCGCCGGGGAATCAATGGCGATGTTGCCCGCCGGGGAAATATGATCGGTGGTGATCGAATCGCCAAAGATGCCAAGCACGCGCGCCTCTTTGATCTCCTGAATGGCAGGCAGGTCCAAAGTAAGCGTCTGGAAGTAGGGCGGGTGATGAATATAGGTGGATTCATCACTCCACTCGAACAGGTCGCCCTCTTTGACCTTGATCTCCTTCCACATATCGGAACCGGAGAACACATCCGAGTATTTATCCCTGAACATTTCCGATTTGACACTTGCCGCAATCGCTTCGTTGATCTCCTGCTGGCTGGGCCACAAGTCCCTGAGATAGACCGCCGCCCCATCAGACCCTGTGCCAAGCGATTCGTTATTCAGGTCGATGTCCACTGTGCCGGCCAGGGCGTACGCCACCACCAACGGAGGCGAGGCGAGGAAGTTCGCCTTCACCAACGGATGCACACGCCCCTCAAAGTTGCGGTTGCCGGAGATGACCGCCGCCACAACGATGTCCGAGCCTGTGACTGCCTTGGCAACCTCGCCGGGCAGGGGACCGGAGTTCCCGATACAGGTCGTGCAGCCATAGGCGATCACATTGAAGCCGAGTTTGGAGAGCGGGTCGATCAGGCCGGCCTGCTTGAGATATTCCGTCACCACGCGGGAGCCGGGCGCGAGGGAGGTTTTGACATACGGCTTGACGTTCAAACCCTTTTCCACGGCTTTCCTTGCCAGCAGCCCCGCCGCGACCAGCACGGATGGGTTGGATGTGTTCGTGCAGGAGGTGATCGCCGCGATGACCACCGCGCCGTGCTTCATCTTCTGCGTGCCGCCGTTCGTGCCAAAGGTCGCTTCGCGGGTTAATGCCTCGCCGGAGAGTTCGTAGCCGCGCTCCTTCACAGGGGCGGTCAATGCCTTTTGAAAGGTATCCTTCATCTCGGTCAGCGGGACGCGGTCCTGCGGACGCTTGGGTCCCGCCAACGATGGCACCACAGACCCGAGGTCCAGTTCGAGCGTATCGGTAAATTCCGGGTCGGGTGAGTTCGAGTCGCGGAAGAGCCCCTGCGCGCGCATGTAGACTTCGGTGCGTTCGATCACCTCGTCGGAACGGCCCGTCAGGCGCATATAGCGAAGCGTCTCTTCATCCACAGGGAAGTAGCCCATGGTTGCGCCGTATTCGGGGGACATGTTGCCAATGGTGGCGCGGTCCGGCAGGGACATGCTGTTGAGTCCTTCGCCGAAGAACTCGACGAATTTATCCACCACGCCTTTTTTGCGCAGTATTTGGGTAACGGTCAGCACGAGGTCGGTGGCGGTGACGCCTTCCCTAAGCTTGCCGCTGAGTTTGAAGCCGATGACATCCGGAAGAAGCATGTCCATCGGCTGACCAAGCATGACGGCTTCGGCTTCGATACCGCCCACGCCCCAACCCACCACGCCGAGGCCATTGATCATGGTGGTGTGCGAATCGGTGCCGACGAGGGTATCGGGGAAGGCAAGCACATCTTTGCCATTCCGTTTCGTCATCACGACTTCGGCAAGATTCTCAAGGTTGACCTGATGGACGATGCCCGTCATCGGGGGCACCACGCGGAAATTATCAAATGCCTTTTGCCCCCATTTCAAAAACTCATAGCGTTCACGATTGCGCTGAAATTCAACCTCCGTATTGCGGTTGAGCGCGTCGGCTGTGGCAAAGAAATCCACCTGCACGGAGTGATCAATGACCAGGTCCACGGGCACAAGCGGGTTGATCTTCCCTGGGTCGCCGCCGAGACGGGCAACAGCCGCGCGCATGGCGGCCAGGTCCACAACAGCCGGCACACCGGTAAAATCCTGCATGACCACGCGGCCGGGTAAAAATGGAATGCCGGGGCGCGCGCCTTTTGGAGTCCACGCGGCGATGTTCTTCACATCGTTCTGCGTGATCTCCCTGTCATTGCATTGGCGCAGGGCGGCTTCAAGCACGATGCGGATGGAATAAGGCAGTTTGCTGAGTTTCGTCAAGCCTGCCTTCTCCAGCGCATCGAGCCGGTAGATGACGTACCTGCTCTTGCCCACTTTCAATACGTCGCGGGACTTAAATGGATCTTTCATAGGATACTCCTTTGGTGAGATTCCCCTCACCGCTTTGCCCCTCTCCTCGCGAAGCACTCCCGAAGGGAGCAGGGGGTGGGGGGAGGGTGTCACACCACAACTTTGCGAAGAACACACCGTTCGTTCCGGAAACATCGGCGCACGCCGCTGCGAGACGGCAAAGGAGCGCTTTTGTTATCCTTGCACCGTCCTGGTGCATTTCCAGGGATTCCATGTGGTGGGGTTTATAAAGATTTGTGGCTGCGGGGAGGGTGCCTCCCTGCAAGGCAGCCTTCACGCTGTATAAGAGAGTGCTTCGGGCCAGGGACAGGAACGCCCTCGCAATGACAGGGTGCTATAACTTCAATTCCTTCCGAAGCGATACGACCAGCTGCGTCTTTTCCTCATCCCGCAAAAATGATGCCTGTGCCGCAAGCAAAATGGACTTCTTCAACACGTCCGAGGGCACGTTCAGGGATTCGCACACATCCTGATATTCATGCGCCAATGTTATGCGCGAGACGCTCGGGTCATCGGTATTGACCGTCACATTCAAGCCCGCCTCGATCATGCGCGGCAGGGGATGTTCCTTGAGGGAATTGACAACACCGGACTGGAAATTACTGGTCACGCACACTTCAAAAACCGAGCCGCGTTCCCTCGCCAGCGCGGTCACGTTTTCATCCTCCAGCACACGCACACCGTGACCGATCCGCTCGGCGCCCAAATTCTCGATCGCATCGCGGACGTTTTCGGCGGGTCCCCACTCGCCCGCATGGATGGTCACATGCAGGCCGGCCTGTTTGGCCTCCTTGAAAATGCCGTAAAAGGGATCGGCCTTGAACTCCGCCTCGTTGCCGGCCAGGTCCATGCCGACCAGACCGTTCTTCACATGCTCCGCCGCCAGCCACGCCACCTGCTCGGCAAGTTCGGCGCTTTCATGACGGTTCACCGAAGCGATCAAACCGACCTTAATCTTATATTTCTGCGCGGCTTCCTGTGAACTGGTGATGACCCAGTCCATGACATCGTGCAGGGGGAATCCCTCCGCGCGGCTGAGCGCCACAGGCGTGAAGCGCAGCTCCAGATAACGGCAATTGTCCTTTGCCGCATCCTCCACCGCCTCGCGGGTGACGCGATGGATCACATCCGGCGACTTGTAAAACAAGCGCAGGGTCTTGAACTTATCCAGGAAATTCGTGAACGTCATCGGGTCCTGGTCCTGTACCTGCACCAGCCCGCTTAGGTTGAACATGCTGACGGGAACCGTGACCCCGTGCTGGCGCGCAATATCCAGCATGGTCGTCAAACGCAAAGACCCCTCCAGATGGCGGTGTAGATCCACCTTTGGAAGCGCAAAATACTTGTTCAATGGGGCGGTTTGGTCTTTGAACAACTCTGCCTCTGGGTCAGCGGCGTTTTCTCTTTTTCCTGCTGCCGCCAATTTGCACCGAGGCTTCGCCCGGCGCAACGACTGCCTCTGTGGTCTCGATCGGGGTGATCTCCACTCTGCGCGGTCTCGCCGCAAATGCGCGGCTGATCACCAGCCCGCGCACATCCTCAAGAAGTTGTGAAAACATTTCGGATGCGCGGCCTTTATATTGTACCAGCGGGTCACGCTGTGCGTAAGCCTCGAGGCCGATCGAAACGCGTAAAGCCTCCACTTTTGTGAGATATTCCACCCACAACTCACTGAAGGCGCCCAACAGCAGCTGGCGATGGACTTCATTCAATACATATTTGCCGATTGACGCGGCCAGCGCCGTCCGCTCGGACTCGCTCAACCCTGCCACTGCTTCGTTGAGGCGGCCTTCCCCGAAGGCGATCCGCGCTGCGGGACCGAAGTCCGCCAGCTTCACGGCGTTCTGATTCAAACGGTTGAACTCGCTCTGTCCCCACGTCTCGCGCAAGGCCTCCTCCGCCGCCTCAAGATGATCCATCACCTCTTCAACAAGCGCCTCGGATTCCATGCCTTCGATCAATTGCGCCGCAAAAAAGACGTAGGTAAAGCGGCTGAAGACCTGCTTCACCTGTTTGTGGGTCTTCTGGTCGAACGCGGTGCGCGCGCCCTGTGACAGCGTGAGCAGCAGGCGCAGTCTGCCCGCCTCCGTGGATGCATTCTCGCGCTGGGACAGGACATCCATATCGCGCGCAACCTGGGCATTCAGCCTCTCGCGTTTCCTGTCGAGCGCCTCCTGCGCCGTATGCAACAAAATATCCGCCAGATCGTTCCAATCCGAAGGCAGGGGATTTTGCCACTGGATCTGCTCGCCCACGCGGTTCTGGATCGCGCCGATCACACGCGTCGCGCTGATCACCGTCAGCTGGCTGGCGACCAGTTCCTGAATATCATCCGCCGCATCTTCCGGGTCGTCCGCGAGGGTCTTTTGAATATCACTGCCAAAGCGCAGCGGCAAATGCACCAGGCCGTTGATCTCCTCCAGGATCTTCTGCGGACGCGGGATCTCCTCCAGGTCGCGCAAGCCCTGGAAGTAGGCGTCCAGCGTATCCTGGCGGTCGCTGATCTGCTGTTTGAGAGTCTCCTCGGTCTTGTTGATCAGCGACTCGATGGCGCGCATGGCATGCGCATATTCGGCTTCGATGGATTTTTCGATGACATTCAAGGTGGATTGTTGGACGTCATCCTTGATCTCATTCAACAGCAGTTTGAAGCCGTAGGAAGGGAACAGGCCGTCCTTCGACTCGAACGGCGGCTGGACCTGATCGAGCCAGGCGATCAGCTTCCAGGGACCCTCTTCGTCGGCGAGCGCCATTTCCACGCGTTTGACCACCTCCGACTCGAGCATGTCTGCGACATCCCCGCTCAAATCCTCCTTGACGAAGATGCGGTCACGCTGGTTGTAGATCTGCGAGCGCTGTTTGTTCAGCACATCGTCATATTCCAGCAAATGTTTGCGGACGTCGAAGTTGGCGCCTTCCACGCGGGTTTGCGAGCCTTCGATGATATTGCTGACCATGCGCATTTCCAATGGAAGGGAATCGTCCACCTTGAGGCGTTCCATCATGCCGCTGACCTGCTCGCCGCCGAACAAACGCATCAGGTCATCCTGGAGCGAGAGATAAAAGCGCGAGGAACCGGGGTCACCCTGACGGGCGGCACGGCCGCGCAGCTGATTGTCGATGCGGCGCGCTTCGTGGCGTTCCGAGCCGATGACGTGCAGACCGCCCAGTTCGCGCACGCGTTCCATGTCATCGAAATATTGCAGGAAGTGCCTGACCTCCGCATCGTAGATCCCATACACGGAGGGGTCGGTACTTTTCAAGACCTCGCGGCGTTCCTGAAGGAGCATATCGAAGGCGTCCTTGTAGCCCGCCCTGCCCAATACACGGTTGACCGCCGAGGTGACCTCCTCGGCGATCTCGCCGCCGAGTTTGATATCCACACCGCGGCCCGCCATGTTGGTGGCGATCGTCACGGCGCCGAATGCGCCCGCGCCGGCAATGATCTGCGACTCCTCCGTGTGGCGGCGCGCATTCAGAACCTGATGCGGCACGCCGCCCTGGAAAATGGACTTCAAGCGGCCCTTTGCCGTTTCCGGCAGCTGCAGGATCTCCAGCAGGGTGTTGAGGTTGTTCTCGTCGTCCAGGCTGATGCTGGTCAGCCCGTGCGGCGCGATGAACTTGCGCAATGCGTCGGGGGTGAGCTTGTCTATCGCTTCATTGAACGGCACGAGCTCCGTAATGAGGCGGCCGTCCTCCTCCAGGTCGTTGGCGCGCAGGTATTGGCTGCGGACGAGCGTGTATTGCATCAGGCGGCGGACAGGTTCCGCCTTGAGCCGGTTCGAGAGGCGGTCGGATGATTCGACGGAGGTGGTGCCCACCAGCATCGGGCGCCCGAGTGCATGATAGCGGATGATCTCGGTTGCGATGGCGCGCAGTTTCGCCTCCACCGTGCGGAAGATCACATCCGGGTAATCCTTCCTGCGATAGAAGAGAGGCCCGGTCTCGCCCGCCTTTGCAAAATACGAATACGAATAACCCTCCTCGTCCTTTGTTTTTATCTCGACCAGCGGCGCGCCGGCGCCATAGGCCTGGTATTCGAGGTTCGGGGGAATCGGCGCGACTTCAAGCTTGTAGATCTTGTTGAACTCCTCGGCTTCGGTGAGCGCGGTGCCGGTCATGCCCGCCAGTTTTTGATACATGCGGAAATAATTCTGCAGGGTGATGGTGGCGTAGGTGACGGACTCCGGCTCGACCTTGACATTTTCCTTGGCCTCCACCGCTTGGTGCAGACCGTCGCTCCACCTGCGCCCGGGCATGAGACGCCCCGTGAACTCATCCACGATGACGACCTTGCCACCCTGCACGAGATAATCCTTGTTGCGATGGAAGAGGTACTGCGCGCGCAGGGCCTGTTCGAGATAGCCGGTCAGGCGCGCCTGCTCCGGCGTCAGGTCTTCGGGGCGGTCGGGGTCGAGCAGCTGCAGGCCCAAAATGGATTCGACACGGCTGATGCCGATCTCGGTCAGCGCCACGCTGCGGTTCTTTTCATCCACCTCGCAGTCCTCGGGCTTGATCTGTTTCACGACCTGCGCCATGCGCCCGTACCATTCCAGGTCGCCGGAGGCGGGACCGGAGATAATGAGCGGCGTGCGCGCCTCGTCGATCAGCACGTTGTCCACTTCGTCGACGATGGCAAAATAGTGGCCGCGCTGGACGCGGTTCTCGAGCCGCATGGCCATGTTGTCGCGCAGGTAATCGAAACCGAACTCGGAGTTGGTGCCAAAGGTGACGTCCGCGCTGTAGGCTTCGACGCGTTCCACCATGCGCAGGTGTTCCTGGTCTTCATGCGGGGACTCGCGCTCGAAATCCACAAGAAAGGCTTTCTTGCCGTTCTCGGTGACGGCCGCCATCTGCAGAACGCCGACGCTCAACCCGAGCGCGTGGTAAATGGGAGCCATCCAGCGCGCATCGCGCCGCGCCAGGTAATCGTTGACCGTAATGAGGTGGATGCCGTGTCCGAGCAGGGCGTTGAGGTAGATGGGCAGGGTCGCCACGAGGGTCTTGCCCTCGCCGGTGCGCATCTCGGCGATCTGCCCGCCGTGCAGCGCCGCGCCGCCGATGATCTGCACGTCGTAATGGCGCAGGCCGATGGTGCGCTTGGAGGCCTCGCGCACGACCGCGAAGGCTTGCGGCATGATCTCATTTAATATGTCCTGCCCGGCTTTGTGATAGGCCTGATCGCCTCCCGCCTCCCGCTCCGCGAGCGGAGGGGTCAGTCCTTCGAGCGCATCGCCGATGCGCGCCTTGAATTCATCGGTTTTGGCGCGCAGGGCCTCGTCGCTGAGGGACGCATAGCCCGCCTCCAGCGCATTGACCTGTTCGACAAGCGCACTGTATTGTTCGACCGTCTTGCGGGTGGGGTCGCCACTGAATAGTTTTACGAAGTTCTTAAGCATACAATCCCTTTCAGGGAAGGGATTATAACAGAGGGAAAACAGGCGGGACTGTGACGCCAGGGCTCCCCAGCGCCTGCCCTGACTGGCGAAGCCGTATCGAAGCGCCCAGCCGTTCGCTCCGCAAAGTACGGAGTGCAATTCCTCCCGATGTTCTTACGGGACGCTGTGTTAGGCGGCGTTTTACCCGTAAGGCTTTCAGTTATTAAGAAAGAGCGCAAGCCTGGAAAATCAGCCTGCGCTCACAAACTTCTTGTTACTCTGCCGTTCGCCTTTTTTCGATTTCACTCACAATATCATCGAGGGATTTGTCGGCAAAAAGAGCTTCACGTTCCTGAGTGTAATTTCCATACCCTTGCGTAAATTGCTTAAGGAAACGAACAGCATCAACAGTGCCCAGCTCTTTGTAAAGCAGGCTGATGGCTTGTTGATTAATTTCGATCAGGGGTCTCGCATCTGTAATCATTTTTCAATCTCCTGAACCAAATCAACAGGATTTGCCACTTTTACCATTAAATCTTTGACTCGCTTTGCACTCCGTAGCAACTTATCATCGCATGTACAGAAATAATCAGCGCTGCCTGCTTCTGCCAATGCTATATGAAGTGCATCAAGCGGTCTAATTCCAAATGTTATCAAAGTTGCCGCTCTGGTTTTTTCCTTTTCGCTAACATTCAGACTCGCTTTCGCCTTTGCGAGAACTGAGCGAGTATGTTCTTGACGAATTGGCAGTGCGCTTTGTTCACCTTCATATAATAGGGCTTCTGATGAAAGTAATTCTGCCTGCCCGCTATCACAGAAGGTAATGATCCCGAGGACGGCTTCCGATTCCAGAACAATCCGAACCTGATTTTGGGTGTCGAGCGGTCTCTGAATGGCGCATAAATCGAGGTAGATTTTCACACTATTATTTTAACACTTTTTGACTTGGAAAGTACCCGCCCAGGGAGTGACTAAAAGGCTGGGCTTTCTTCATAGATCACGAAGCCACAAAGGCTCGAAGACTCAAAGGTTTCCTGGTGGCTTTGTGTTTTAGTGGCTTTGTGTTTTAGTGCCTTTGTGGGTAGCCCACGAAAGTAGCCACTCGCCCCGCCCAACGGTCTCGTGCCCCTCGGGCAGAGCGTGGACTGTGCCTGGGAGCAGTATAAACCCGAAGCCACGCTTCACGAAATGCTCCTAAATCGCGCACGCGGTATCATCCCAAAAGGGGGCGAAGTACGGAGTGCATATCATCCCGATGTTCTTACGGGATGCTTTGTTGGGCAGACATCGCTTGTGCAAGACTCTCCTGCTGGGTACAAATCGTACTTCCGACTTGGCTACATTTTATCTGCGATTTAATCACGAGACCAGAACTCTGGATAAACTATAGATGACAAGTATGCCAAGCAAGAAAGCACCAAGTGCATAAAACTTCATATATTGGAGCGTTAGCGGAATAACCCGTTCTCCAAGTTTGTGATGCCATTGCCAAGGGGTGAGCAGTAACCCGATGGTAGTAACAATGAGAATCCAGCCAAAAAGATTGAATAGATTCGAGTACCACATGAAGGGAGCGAGAACAACCATTGCTGTACCAACAATCAAGCGCGCAATCTGTTCTATGTAATGTGCACGTGCTGAACTGGCATAAGAACCGAGAAATTGTTCGGCACGTCGCGGTTTGATTACGATCATAATTGCTAATCCAATCAAGAATATACAGAAGAATGAAATGACCATCCCAGAGAGTAAATTTATGATTTGCATTACAAGACTCCAGAAGTTATTAGCAGACCAACGGATTGATTAGGTTCAAGGCAATTTCTTGTCTGCCCAACGGCTTACATTACCTGCGCCTCGGGCGGACCGTGGACTCTGCTTGGCAGCAGTATAAACTCGAAGCCGCGCTTCGCGAAATGCCTGTAGGCAGTCCCAGCGCCTGCCCTGACTGGCGAAGCTGTATCGAATGGCCCAGCCGTTCGTTCCGATGAAGTACGGAGTCATGCTTTGTTAGCTTGCCTGCCAGCTTACACGCGATTTGGCGTTTGAGATAATACTTTTACCTCTTTATTGATTTTTCCACTCAATTCGCTTTCTGCAACTTCTAAATCATAGCGAACTTGCATACGAAGCCAAACCGCTGCACTTGTGCCAAAATAACGAGCGAGACGCATGGCAGTATCAACAGTAATTGAACGCCCGCCATTGACAATCTGACTGATACGAATTGGAGTAACGCCGATGTCATGCGCCAAACGATACTGGCTCAAACCAAGCGGTTTCATAAAATCTTCAAGCAGAATTTCGCCAGGGTGAATAGGTGATAAAGTTTTGTCCATCATATTTTCTCTCATCCGTGATAATCCACAATCTCAACATCTTTCGCCTTGTTGGCTGACCATTTGAAACAAATTCGCCATTGGTCATTAATGCGGATACTGTGTTGTCCAGCCCTGTCACCTTTTAGTTTTTCAAGCCGATTTCCAGGAGGCGCAAGTAAATCCTGCAAACCTTCTGCGTCATCCAGATAAATCAACTTTCGGCGGGCGGTTCGTTGAATATCTTTCGGGAACTTTTTTGAAACTTGACCACGAAAGATTTTTTCGGTTTCATCAGAGGCGAAGGACTCAATCATAGCCCGATAATATCACGAAGCGATAATGTTTTGCAAGGGGCAAGCTAACGGCTTGCATCTGCGGGCGGAGCGTGGACTGTGCTTGGGAGCAGTATAAACTCAAAGCCACGCATCACGAAATACTTGTAGGCGGTCCCCAGCGCCCAGCCGTTCGCTCCGCGAAGGCGGGGTACGCTTTGTTAGGCCGCCGCCACCCTACTCTGAAACCCCTGCAGGTAGAATCGCACCGCTCCAAGATCAAAGCTCCGAAGAAGCGCCCCGAGGCAAGGGGGATTGACTGCTGTTCCAGGACGCCTACTCTTCCACCGCGAGTGTCGCCTGCACGTCCCCTTCCTTGCCGTCCTCGTCGTCATAAATGTCGAGGACCGTGCCCGTCGAGCCGTCGGGCAACTGCACGCGCTCGCCCACCTGGATCATCGGGCGAGAGTCATTAATGATGCCAATCTCGCCACCCGCGGCGTCGATCACCCGATACCGGAAAGTCTTCATCTAAGCCTCCTTAACAATTGCGGGTCCTGGCCCCGCGGGCTAACGGTGTGCGCCACCGTCCCCGACCGATGCGAGTGGGATACCCGCCCACACATCGGGCCATCCTACTCCGCCTTCTACACTACATTATAGACCAGTGTGGTCCATTCATTGTAGTCACAGAGGGCTTTGTTGGGCGGTTTTCTTTCCAAGAAACTGCCATTATGGTGTTACAAATGTAGCATAAGCGAATAATCCTAAACTGATACAGGCTATGCACATGGAGACAGTTGCCACTATGCCAGAAACCATAGCAATTGTCCTGTTCCTGGTTACATTGATTTGGTCTTCGACTTTACTCAAACGTTTTTCTAGCGAATCCACTTCTTTGCTTACAACTTTTACCGCACCTTCGCCCTCAACTGCTGTAATGAAGAAATCCGCATTTTTGCGTAAGAACTCATCCGTCTTTGATAATTGTGTTTTAGTCGTTTCAAGTTGGGGTACAACGTCTTGTCTAATCGCTTGCACTTCAAGCATTATCGGTCTCATCCTGTTTTCAATTTCTTCCATGATTTCAGGATTCTTATTTGGCGCAAGACCTAATATGCTATCCAATTTAGTCTCAATTGATTTCACTTTTTCATCAAGTGAGTTAATAGTGCCTCCCATTACTGCACCAGTGCTATTAAAGAGCCGTGATAATTCATCATGCGATGCGCTCAATTGTCCCCCCATGACGAGACCTACCGAAGATAGATTTTCATTTATGAGGTTTACTACTTCCTCCCCAGTTAGTTTTTCATATCCCGCCGAAGACAATAACTTGTCGATGTCAACTGTATTCAATCTTAGTTCTTTACTTATATTTTTTATTATATTTCGTGATGGTAAATCAGACCCATCTTCCCAAGAACTGACCAGGGCCCGGCTAATCTTTAGCATATCTGCTAAATCCATTTGAGAGATTCGCGCTTTTGTCCGTAATTCTTTAAGTAATTTGGGGAATTCATCGCTCATTGATTGTTTACGCTTTCTTTGTTTGGATTTAACCGCCCAACGGTCTCGTGCCCCTCGGGCAGAGCGTGGACTGTGCTTGGGAGCAGTATAAACTCAAAGCCACGCATCACGAAATACTTGTAGGCGGTCCCCAGCGCCCAGCCGTTCGCTCCGCAAAGTACGGAGTGCAATTCTTCCCGATGTTCTTACGGGACGCTGTGTTAGCTGGCAGTTGATGTGCCATACTTGCGATTGAGCATGAACAACGAGTTGTAGCAGAATTCTAAGAATAGCAATGCCTGATAGGTTGGCAAAACATCATCAAGTATTTGACCGACATGGACTGTGTTCAAATCAAGCACGATTGAAAAATTCGGCGCGTAGCCTGGGATATGTATGGTGGAAGCCGCGTCCGAGTAATCGTACTTGAAGAGCATCCTGGGCGAAAACTTATTGGCTTTGCTGTTGCGGTAGTTCTTCAGCGCCTCGAAGTCGGCAGATTGCACATTCAGTCTATCCTCAATGTTATGTGAAAGGACGTTCCGAAGAAATCGCGCGATACCAAGAAATGAATCCGTGACGGCTCCATCGCCAGCAAAGACATCTGCTTCATACGCGGCGGCGATTTCACTAGTTCCGTCGACGACTGTACTATCTACTGCCGTCACTATTGACATCGTAATTGCACGTAGAGAGGCGACAAAGACCAGATGTGACATCAACGTTGGTTCTGACGGAAGGTCATACATTTGTTGAAGAAAGTCGCTCGCAACATGTGGTGGCAGCTTATACAAATTGCCGTCGGGAGTCCGGACAGCAACCTCTCGTGCCAGACGTGAAAGATTAGCGCGGCGGGCGATATCTTCGAAGAAGAAGCCGAGATTCAGCAATGTGAAGTGTCTCTGTGTTAGACCATAAGCTTTTGTGAGTTGCTGCAAGGAGTCGGTATTCATAGCGCTTCAATATTCCTATTTTCTAAGAGCCAGCTAACCGCTTGTGCCACCGTCCCCGGCGCTAGGCTGTTGGGCCCGCGAAGACGAGGTGTACGCGGTGTTAAGCTGCCTATTGGTTGAACTGACAGTGATTCTCATTCATATAATTCAATCTGGTAATCCTAAACTGCGCCTCATTTGACGCTGTAATTCATCAGCGTGCTTATCAAGCATTCGCAGGTCTTCCTGCTCGATTTGTTGTTGCTGTAGTTGGAGTTGCTTTTTTTGGATAACTGATTCGAAATAACCACTGAACGGTCCGTAAAACATCTGGAAAAGATCTTCGATGGTCACCCCGTCTGTTGATGAGCCGCGACGAATTGGGATTTGCCCGTCTTTCATCTTTCCAAGATTGACCGTAATTATGTGAGGGCGTTTTCGGGTCGGTGATATATGGATGACAGATATGATATTGCCAGTAGAAGCTACCTCATAATAAACAAACTCGACAGCAGGGCGAACTTTGTTCTCGAAAAGCTGCTGTAACCGTGAATCGTCATATGTGTTGGATACCCCTCGAATAGGTTCAGGCTGTCGCGGGTCGACGCCATAAAAAATGTAGCCTGGTGCAGAAGTCAATGCATTGGCAATCCCGGTAACATCTTTGATGAGTTCGCCTTGTGCTTCTGCTGTGGAGGGAAGAACAAAATCTACTTTCCAATCGAAGACTGCCTGTTCGGGTGTTGCAATAAGTAGTTCCCGAATTTGCTCAATTGATAATTTTCTAATCATCATTGAAACTCCTTGCGTCTAACTCTTTACGATTTGGCAACCCAACGGTATTGCGTCCGCGGAGCGTGGACTGTGCTTGGGAGCAGTATAAACTCAAAGCCAGGCTTCGCGAAATACTTGTAAATCGCGCACGCCGTATCATCCCCGAAGCGAGCGGAGCACAGCGAAGACGGGGCGCATGCTTTGTTGGCTTGCTTTTTGGAATGGAATAAACTTTACTTTTGCTCGCTTATGAACACGAGGAACTTCTGACCTAAATCAGTCGTCCTGCGGGCTATTATTCCATTCCATGTCATCATCGTATTTAGTCCATCTGAACTTGTATTTATAAGTCCTCTTTGATGTAAATCTCTCCAAATTTGGTGGTAAAGCGCTGAATCCTTTGCTAGTTCAGGAAAAGCATGTTCTAGGATTATTGTTAAGCCGCCTGACATAATATTTTGTGGCAATGGTTTGTTATTGTCAATCGCCCATTGTGGAGGATTATGAACAAGGTTTAGTATGCGAATATGCCATACTGTGAAAGTGTCAATCCAATCTAAAAACATTTGTTGAAGCGTTTGCTCAATTGGCTGCGGAAGTGCTGAATTGATTACAGCGTTTTTCAGCGCGGTTAGTTTATCTTGTTGACTATTCCGCAGTGCAATTTGACTTGCTTGAAGCAACGTATCTATAAATACATCGTTGGATTTTAATTGCTCAACATCAATGCCTTTGTTTTCCTCAAGATTTTGGACGGCTTGACCTATTTCCTTCATCCACTCATTTCTGCGTTTTTCAAGAGGAGGGGTAATAATAAATTGAAACAGTTCAACAGCAGCTCCACCAGCAACTGGAATTGCCGATAACAAAGCACGTCCAGTCGCATATGCTGCGTCACCTTTGTCTGATTCTGGGGGAAGATATTTATCATCTGCCATGGTTTTTACCTATACTTTGCAAGGGGTTTGCCAACTTGTGTATAGACTGCTTGCTGGATAACGGCTTATGGACGGTGACCGGCCGCCTGATCGCCGAAATTAATATGGGATTCTAGACGGCAGCGGGTTAAAACAGCGTTCCTACCTGCCTGATTTTAGCATGCCCAACCGGGACTCTCCGAAAAACCACCCGGCAGCCCCAAAAACGCCCGGCGGGTCTCCGGCCAGCCTCCCGCCGGGCGGGGGGCTGAGCCTGTCCTAGCGGCGCGGGGGCAAAATTAAGCCAACAAACCCGCGGGTTAAGCCAACAAACTTTGATTTTAAGCCAACAAACTTTCGCGTTAAGCCGACAAACCCGCGGGTTAAGCCAGAAAAGCCGGGAAAGAGACGGCTCGACCGGGGTCGAGCCGTCCAAAAAGCGGCGCTGGCGGGCAGGGTGGAAAGGGGTCATTCCCCGTCAGGGGGGATCGGGTCTTCGGGGTGTTCGGCGTTCCACAAGGCGACGATCTCCGCCTCGCTCTTGTTGAAATTCGCGGAATTCACCCAGTTCCCGCGAAAGCCGTTGTTCACCTGCTTGTCCAGTTCCGGGTTGACGCGCACGCCGATGTTGATCGAACCGTCCTTCTTGCCGATGGGCTCGAAGTGCGTGCCGTTGGGCAGGTGCACGATGCGCCCGGCCTTCAAGCCCGACTCGAGCTGGACGTCCAGTTCGGCCAGCACCGCCAGCACCGAGCCCTTGCTCTGGTTGGTGGCGGCAACGATGTTCTCGATCAATTCCTCCTTCTTCATCGGGTCGCCGAGGGCGATCCTCGGGCCATACGCAGCCCACGCTTGGATTTTCTGTGCCATGGTCGAATCCTCCTTATAAATGGTTTGGTGGATGGTCGTCCCTGCCCGCTCAGGCGGCTTGCAAACCAGGCTGAATCTTCCAAAATGCGCATCATGGCGCCCCCGTTCGTTCCGATGGATGAACCGGCTTCTTTCCTCTTAACTCACCTTGTACAGAACGTCCCGAAGGTTCTCTGAAAAGAGCTTTTTCGAGCGATAAAACACCTTCGGGACGGTGCGTAACATTAAACCCAAAGACCGGGTGCGTGCGGGTTATGCTTCGATGGGTTCTTCCGGGTGGGCGGCGTTCCACAGGGCGATGATCTCGGCCTCGCTCTTGCCGATGTTCTGCGCGTTCTGCCAGCCGCCGCGGAATTCGGCGTTCAGGCGTTTGATCACCTCGGGGTTGACGCGCACGCTGATCTCGATGGAGCCGTCCGGCATGCCGACGGGTTTGTAATACGTGCCATTGGGCAGCTGTACGATGCGGCCCGCCTTGAGCGCTTCTTCGATCACACTGTCCAAAAAGGTCAGCACGGTCAACACCGAGCTTGCATTCTCGTTCGATTCCAGGCTGATCTTGTCCACCAGCTGGCGCGGCGTCATGGGCGCGGCGGTCTCCAGCCGTGGACCGAACTGCGTCCAGGCTTCGATCTTTTTTGCCATTGCGAAATCCTTGTTTCGATGCGGGGAATTAATGCTCACAGTGCCCATTGAACAGACTGAAGAAGAGCGGCGCGAGCCGCGGGTCGAAATGCGTGCCGGATTCGGTGCGGATATATTCGAGCGCATCGCCCTGCGTCCAGGCGCGGCGGTAGGGACGGTCGGAGGTCAGCGCGTCGTAGACATCGGCAAAGGCGAAGATGCGCGCAAAGAGCGGGATGGCTTCGCCAGCCAGCCCGTCCGGGTAGCCGCTGCCGTCCCATTTTTCATGGTGCGAACGGGGAATCGGCAGGGCCGGGCTCAGGTAGGGGATCGACCTGAGGATCTCCACCGCGATCAACGGGTGGCGGCGCATGACGACCCATTCCTCATCCGTCAACGGGCCGGGCTTGAACAGGATGCTGTCCGGGATGGCGACCTTGCCGATATCGTGCAGGACGGCTCCGCGGCGCACATGGATCAAATCCGTCTCGGGAATGCCGATGCGGCGGGCAAGCCGCAGGGCCATGTCCGTCACGCGGCGGGTGTGGTCCTCGGTCTCCTGGTCGCGCAGGTAGAGCGCGCGCGACCAGCCTTCGATGGTCTTGTCGTAGGCCAGCGTCAGTTCGGAATCCGAGGTCCCTTTATGGCGGGTGATGTTCCTGACGAACATGATGGTCTGGTCGCTTTTGAACGAAACAAGGCGGGACTCATACCATGACTCGCCCGTCAGCAGGGGCAGCATGTACTCGAACAGGACGACCTTGCTTCCGTTGAGGATCTCCTGGAGCGCCTTCTCATATTTTCTGCCCACCTCGGCCGGCACGAAATCCTGGAACTTAAGCGCGGTCTTTTTCCGGGCGGGGGTGCTCATTTTGGAGCCATTGCCGGCCTTGTAGTCCAGGATCCTGCCCTGATGGTCCATTACAAGCAGGATATCGTCAAAGGCCTGGAACATGGCTTCCAGCCTTTGTTCGGGATTGGGTAGGGTTTTCAAATTAATATCCAGAATCATTGTATTTCCAAGGCGTACCGATATGCAGCAATTTTCCGATTGCTGTTTCTTTGGTTCCCTGCGTGGCGGGCGGGCCTGCGCATTGAATGGGCGGGTCGATTCTCGAAACGTCACGCACCCGAGGGACGCAACCGCACTTGCACGTGAGGCAAGTGCGGGGAGCGGCCGGCGCGGGCACAATAATGAAGTCTAATGATTGCGCAGGGCGCTGTTCAACTGCCGGGCAAAGTCGGCGAGCGTTTCGGCGCGGATGGAGACGATCACATCACGCTCCTGCTTGCTGAGCGGGAAGGTCTCGCCGAGATACCCTTTTTGCAGGGCATTGTGCGGGTCCTGCAGGAGCATCTGGCAGAACTGGCGGTTGACCACCGCGGCGGCAAAGATGCGGCTCAATCCGTCCGGGGTGCGGATCGGCGCAATATTCAATTGGATTTGAGGCTGGTAGCTTACGAATGATGAGATCATATGGAAACACCTTTGTTAATGGGAATGGATGGATGTTCGGGTATCTTTTGACTGGCCAGCAGCCAGAATACACCAAGGGCGATGAAAACGTCACCGAGGCTGAATGCCACCTGGTAGGCGGACCCGGCCGGGGGCAGGAAACGATCCGCAAGCCACTCGAAGCGGGTTTCCTGCGGGTGCAGGAGGATGTCCTTTGTGCCGAAGCGCTCGCCGGGCTGGATGTCATTCAAGACTTCCTGCGGCACCAGGCGGCTGGCAGTCTGCGGACTGATGGGCATGAAGCCGCCGTTGGCTGCCATGACCGTGAGGTTGAGCGCCACGCCGAGGAGCAGGACCTTCATGCCGGGCAGGCGGCGGTTGAGCCAGGCGAACCCGAGCAGCAGGCTTTGCGAGACGGGCAGCAGCAGGGCCGCCCATGCCTCGGGGACGCGCTCTCGTGTGGCGGGGAGATAGACTGCCAGGAACTGGGGCAGAAAGGCGATGAAGACCAGCCAGAGATATTTCAGGTCCGGCGGCTGGTATGTTTCGCCGCGCAGGCGCGTCCAACCGATGCCAGCCAGCAGCCCGGCGGCAACGGCGAACAGCAGGATCACTACCGGCCGACCCCGCCGCCATCTTCCGGAGCGCCGGCGCCGAGCACAAGCATGGTCAGGGTGAGCAGGACGAAGAAGAGCTGGATGTGCTGGCGGTTGAGGCTGGAGAGGGAGGCGGCGATCAGGTTAAGTTTGGTTTTCATGGGATAACTCCTTTTTGAATGCTTTGCGGGTTGAAGTACGATGCCCCTACTATACATACCCCCAGGCTTCAAAACAGGCTTCAAAAGATTAAAAAACAGCCCGATTTGGGGCTGTTTTCATTGCAATTTCATTGCAAAAATCATGGTACAGGCTCCCAGAGCCCCTTTGCAAAGCATTTTGGTGTTTTTTGCCCCCTGCAAGGCGCAAACTGCGAAGTCCCAGTGCCGCCCGAAGCGTGTTTCATGGTACTCGCGGGCAGTGGTATGCGCTTTTTCAGCGCGTCAGGCGGCTGTAGAGCTCCTCGATCTCCATGGAAGGCGGCAGGTTGTGCAGGCGTTTCAAGGCTTCATGGCAGGCTTCGTACATGCGTTTGATGGAGGCGCGGTCGCCGAGACGGCTGTAGGCCTGCATCGAAAGCCGATAGGCAGCCTCATGGGCCGGGTCATATTCAATTGCGCGGCGGCAGGCGGCGATGGCGTTTTCAGGCTGTGCATTTTTTTGATACAGGTCGGCCAGGCTGACCAGCGCATGCAGAAATTCGCGGCTTAAACGTTCCCGGTCATGGCGCACCCAATCGGCATACACGTCCTGCAGGTAGGGACCGTGCACCAGGTCGACCGCTTTCTGGTACAGCGCGATTTGCTCCTGCGGGTCCTGCGCCGCTTTCCCCCTGGCAAGGAAGGATTCGAAGGCCTCCACGTCATACTCGTAATCGAGGCGGCGGTTGAACGTATAGGTGACATCCTTGAAGGCAACCACCTCCAGCCCGACCGCCCTGCGCAGGCGGTAGATCTCATTTTTGAAGCGCAGTCTCAATTTGGACGCATCGTATAAATCGGGCCACAGGACCTCGCCGATCTGTTCCTTGGTCATCGGTTTGGGGATTGCCAGAAAGTAAAAGAACAGGTCGCGCACCGACTGGGTCTGCCAGTCTGAGGAGGTCAAGGTCCTGCCGCCAATGCTGACAACCGCCCCGCCGAATGCCTGGATGGTTATGTGCGGTGCGGGCGTCTGCACCACGCGCGCGTGCCGGCGCAGTTCGCGGCGGATGGCGGGCAGCCTGTTAGACAGGCGCTCCGCCTGTGCGAACAGGTCCGCCAGCGTGCGTTCCATTCCCGCGTCAGCCTGCATGCCTTCCAGGCCTTTCCGCGCCTGGTGCATGGCAACCACAAGCGCATGCGGGACCTGTTTGCCACCGCCATATACCCGCTTGATCTTTTGCGCCGCTTCCTCGGGCTTCCCCGCGCGGTTAAAGGAGGCCGCCAGCCAAACATCGGTCACAGCCGCCTCCAGGTCGCGCCCGTCTTCCGAAAAATCGACCTGCGCCTGTTCCAATTTATGGACCGCCTCGCGCGCGTCCCCCTCCAGCAGGCAAAGACGCCCGCATAACAAATGCAAAAACGCGTTCTCGTAACTGGAATCGCCTGACAGCACCGCCTTCTCGATGCTCTCAAGGATGGTACGCGCGGTTATCGCATCCGCCTGCAGGATCGCCAGGTTCGCCTGCGCAAACTTTAAGGAATGGGACACAAAGCGGTCATCCATCCCCTGCAGGGCATCCGAGGCGTGCTGAAAGTTTTGCCCGGCCATGCTGAAATCTTCCAGCTCGGCATACAGGTCGCCCAGGCTGATGGAGATCAGAATATCAAGGCGCGTATAGCGGCTGCGCTGGGCGCACAGCAGGCCTTCCTCGAAAGTCTGGGCGGCTTTTGAATACTCTCCCAGAAATTGATGGAGAACACCCAGATTATTCAGCAAACTTGCCTGCCAGGAGAGGTTGCCCTCCTGCCGCCAGATCTGCAGGGCTTTTTCATAGGCGTTTCGGGCTTGCGTGAAATCCCCGATGGCGCGGTATGCCATCCCGGTTTCCATTAATAATATGGGGACGCCGGACGGATCGCCCGCCTGAAACAGCTCCAGCGAACGCTCCAAAAATGAGACTGCCTGTCTTGTATTCCCCAAACGATGGAAAGCCAGTCCCTTGATGCGCAGCGCCTCGGCATGCATCGCCTGCATATCATCGCTGGCTTCCGTGGACTGGATGACCTGCTCGGCGTCGCGCAGGGAGGCGGCATAATCGCCAAGAAAGCGGTACGCTGTCGCCCGCCGCACCAGGGTCAGGTTAAGGCCGTGGATGTCATTTTCCTGGCGGCAGATCTGCACCGCCTGCGACAATAGTCTCAAACCCTCCTTCAGGTCGCCCTTTGTATATGTGATCGTGCCGCGAATCGAAAGCAGGCCGGAACGTCTCCGCAGCATGGAGGGCGGCAGGTCGTTCAGCCAGGATTCAAGCGTGAGGATGGCGTGCTGCAGCATGGGCGTGCTTGCCCGCTCGATCATCGCGGCCAGCAGGTCCATGTCATTGAGCTGCCGGCAGATATGATGGGCCTTCTCCCATTCGCCCAGTTCTTCATAGGCCGCCTCGAGGCGGGTGAGCACGGGCGCAACCTCCTGCGGGCGTTCGCGCTTAAAGCGCTCCCGCAGGAAATCGCGGAAGAGGTGGTGATATCTCAGCCAGCGCCCATCCGCGCCGACCGGCAGGGCGAAGAGGTTGTTGCGCGAGATGACCTTGATCCAATCCTGCCAGTCCTGCGCTTCGGCATAGAACGGAGCCAGGACCGACTCGCAAAGCGAGGAGTCGAATTCATCGAACAGGGCGGTGCGCAGGATGAATTCCTGCAGGTCGGCGGGCTGGCGCTCCAATACCTGCTGGCCGAGGTAGTCGAACAGTCCCGCACCGCCGTCCACCAGTGCGTGCGCGGTATGCTTGCGCAAAACGTCCGCACCGGAGAACTGCAAGCCCGTGATCCAGCCTTCCGTCTCTTCGATCAGGTGCTGCGCCTGTTCATCGGAGATCTGCAGGTTGTTGTTCTGCGCCAGCAGGGCCTGAAGTTCATGCGGTTGAAAGGCAAGGTCGGAAAAGCTCAAGCCGCCGACCTGCTCGCGCGCCACCAGCAGGGGCAGGTCGTTCAGGCTGGTCAGGATGCGCGAAGCGATCACCAGGTGACAGTTCTCATCCGCCAGTTGAAGGAAACGGTTGATGAAATACTGGATGGGTTGGACCCCGTCCAGCAGGTGGAAATCGTCCAGCACGAAAATAAAATGCTCGTGGATCGTTTCGTAGATCTCGTTGCACAGGGTCACCAGCAGGCGCTCCATATCCTGCTCGAAGGAGGACATGCCCTCCAGCGCGCTTTTCGACTGGCTGCCAAATTTCGGGAAGCGCTCCGCCAGTGCGGCAATGAAATAGGCGGCAAAGCGTTGAGGGTCGCGGTCGAGCTCATCCAAAGCCAGCCAGCAGCAGGGCAGTTCGCTCTGATCGACCAAATCGATCAATAACGAGGTCTTTCCATAACCCGCAGGCGCGGAAACAAGCGCGAGTTTTCTATCGAGCGCATCGAACAACATGTCCAGCAGGCGCTGGCGCGTAAGCAGCTCGTCACGGCGGCGCGGCGGGATGATCTTGGCTTTGCTGACAGGGATGGGTGACATGGTGTTGCACTACCGATCCAACAAATAAAGCCCGGGCAGGGAAAATAGTATGGGGCGTTCTGTATTTTATCCGTAAATCGATTTTTTAAGCATCCCGCGGGCGAACTCTTGAACATGCGTGCTATAATCTTTTTTAAGCCATGTCCTTCGCCCACCTGCACGTCCACACCGAATATTCCCTGCTCGACGGCTTCTCGAACATCCGCAAGCTGGTCCAGCGCGTCAAGGAAATGAACATGCCCGCGGTGGCGATCACCGACCACGGCACGATGTTCGGGGTGATCGATTTTTACAAAACCGCGCATGAGGCGGGGGTCAAGCCGATCATCGGGCTCGAAGCCTACATGGCGGCGCGCGGCATGAAGGACAAGGACTCCAAGCTGGACCGCCAGTCCTATCACCTGCTCCTGCTGGCCGAGAATGAAACCGGCTATAGGAACCTGCTCAAGATCGCCTCCGCCGCGCAAATGGACGGCTTCTATTATTACCCGCGCATCGACCGCGAGTTCCTCGCCGCCCATGCGGACGGATTGATCTGCACCTCGGGCTGCATGTCCGCCGAGATCCCGCGCGCATTGCTCTCCGAAAACCCGCAGGAAGCGCTCAAAAAATGGAACTGGTATTACGATGTCTTTGGTCCCGACCGTTTCTTTGTGGAACTGCAGCAGCACAACATCAAGGAGATCACGGAATTAAATAAAAAACTGCTCGAGCTGGGCGCGCGCTATTCCGCAAAATACATCGCCACCAACGACGTGCATTACGTCAACCAGGATGATTCGCGTTTGCAGGAGATCCTGCTCGCCATGCAGACCCAGACCGTGCTCTCGGACACGAACCGCATGCGCATGAGCGACGACTCGTATTACCTGCGCTCACCCGAGGAAATGAACCGCATCTTTGCCGAGGTGCCGGGCGCGTTATCCAACACCCTGCTGATCGCCGAGCGCTGCAACGTCAACATCAAGTTCAAGGAATACCACCTGCCCGAGTTCCCCGTGCCGGATGGATACACAGCAGAGACCCATCTGCGTTCGTTGTGCCGGGCCGGGGCGGGAAAAAAGTACGGGGATGACGCAGACAAGCCCGAGGTCCGTGAAAGACTCGACTATGAGCTGAGAGTCGTCCACGAGATGGGATTCGACGCCTACTTCCTGATCGTGTGGGACCTGTGCCGCTTCGCCCGCGAGAACGGGATCTGGTACAACGCCCGCGGCTCGGCCGCCGGCTCGATCATCGCCTACACCCTCGAGATCACGATCGTCGACCCGCTCGAACACGACCTGATCTTCGAACGCTTTTTGAATCCCGGGCGCATCTCGATGCCCGATATCGACCTCGACTTTCGCGACGACCGCCGTTCCGAGATGCTGGAATATTGCGCGAACAAATACGGTGCGGACAAGGTGGCGCAGATCATCACCTTTGGCACCATGGGGACGAAAGCCGCCATCCGCGATGTGGCGCGCGTGATGGAAGTGCCGCTGCCCGAAGTGGACCGCGTTGCAAAGCTTGTGCCCTTTTCACCCGGCAAAGGCTCCTCCATGGGGGATGCGATGGCGATCAGGGAATTCAAACAGATCTACGACACCGACCCGCGCATGCGCGAGGTGATCGATATCGCCGCGAAGATGGAGGGTACGGTCCGCAACGCCGGCACGCACGCCGCGGGCGTGGTCATCTCAGACAAGCCGATCGAGGAGTATCTCCCGCTCCACCGCCCGACCTCGAATTCAGAGGATACGCCCATCAAATCGGTGACCCAGTTCGAAATGGGCATCCTCGATTCGCTCGGCATGTTAAAGGTGGATTTCCTCGGGCTGATCACATTGACCGTCATGGCGCGCGCCTGTGACATGATCGAAAAACGCCACGGCATCCGCTATGACCTGAGCAACATCCCGATTGACGATCCCAAGTCGTTCGAATTAATGGGCGCGGGACAGACGGCCGGGGTCTTCCAGGTGGAAGGCGGGGGCATGACGCGCTGGCTTGTGGAGATGAAACCAAAGAACCTGGACAACATCATCGCCATGGTCGCGCTGTACCGGCCGGGCCCGATGCAATTCATCCCGTCCTATATCGCGCGCATGCACGGCAAGGCGCAGGTGGAATACCGCCACCCCGCCATGCAGCCGATCTTTCAGGATACCTACGGCATCCCCGTCTATCAGGAACAACTGATGCGCGCCGCGGTGGAACTGGCGGGGTATACGCCGTCTGAATCCGATGACCTGCGTAAAGCCATCTCCAAGAAGAACAAGGACGATATTGAAAAGCATCGCGCCAAATTCGTGAGAGGCGCGGTGGAAAAAGGCATGGAGCGGTCCACCGCCGACGCGATCTACACGGATTGGGAGGAGTTTGCGAGATACGGGTTCAACAAGAGCCATGCCGCGGATTACGGCGTTATCGCCGTTCAAACTGCGTTTCTAAAAGCTCATTACCCGGCCGAATACATGGCGGCGCTCATGTCCGCTTCGGCGGGACAGACCGAAAAGGTGGCGCTCTATGTTGCCGACGCCCGCACCATGGGCGTGCCCGTGCTCCCGCCGGACATCAACACCCCGGGCTGGGATTTCGAGATCGAAGATATCGACGGAAAACCTTCCATCCGCTTCGGGTTCGGCGCGGTGAAGAACGTCAGCGAGGGCGCGGTGGATGTCATCGTCGCAGCGCGCAGGGACGGGAAATTCGCCGACCTTAACGATTTCGCCCGCCGCGTGGACCTGCGCGGGGTCGGCAAACGCTCGCTGGAATGCCTCATCAAGGTCGGTGCGCTCGACCAGTTCGGCAACCGCGCCTCCCTGCTCGCCTCCCTCGACCGCATCATCGCCATCAGCAGTAATCACTTCCGCGCAGCCGATGCGGGACAGATGAGTCTCTTCGGCTCATCCACGGGCATCGTCGAAGAGATCAGCCTGCCGGAAGTAAAGGATGTCGAAAAAAGAGACATGCTCAACTGGGAGCGCGAGCTGATCGGCCTGTACATCTCCGACCATCCGCTCAACGAATTCCAGATCCAGCTCGCACAGATCGTCAGTTATTTTTCGGGGCAGCTGCCCGAAGCGGATCACGAGGAAAGGGTTCGCGTTGCGGGGCTGGTCACACTCGTCCGCCCGTACACCACGAAAACAGGCAAGGCTATGGGTTTCGTCACCATGGAGGATATCCAGGGCAACATCGAGCTCGTGCTCTTCCCCAAGACCTGGGAGAATTATCGCACGCAACTGACCGTCGGGCAGATCATCATCGTCGAAGGCAAGGTGGACCAGAGCAACACCCCGCCCAAGATCCTGGTGGACACGATCAAGACCGAGATCAAGGTGGTCGTGGCGGCGGATGACCCGTACGCCAAACAGGATTCAACGCCCAAGCCCGTCCTCGCGCGGACAGAGGAGGCCGCCCCCCTCCGCCCGGCCGCCTCGCAGCCCAGGCCGGCAGTTGTCTCATCCTCAAAGGCGGCTCCCCCGCCTGCACCGATTCCACCCAAGCCTGTGCCCCAGCCGCAGGTTGCAGAAAAGGCCTCCGCCTATGATGTGGATGGTGACATGCCGCCGCCGCCCGATAACTTCCCTGAAGGCTGGGACAGTGAATGGCAGCCGTCCTTTGACGATGCGGCCATCGCGTCCAAGCCGGAGCCGAAGTTCAGGAAGAATGAAGAGGTCACTCCCCCTCTCGTCACCCGCGCTGTTGAGGCGCTGGCGAATGTCGAAGAGACCGGGCAGGCCGGGGAGCCGCGTGAAGCGCTCATCCCGTCCCTGTATGTCCCCCTTGTCAAGGAGGACCGGGACAAGGACCATCCGCCGCAGCAGATCACGGTCATGCTCCGTCACACGGGCGACAAGGAGCGTGACAAGCGCCGCATCAAGACGTTGTACGGCACGCTGATCTCGCACCACGGGCGCGACAAGTTCAGTTTTCAGATCTTCGAGAACGGCAAGGGACACCTGATCGACTTCCCCAACGACACCACGCGCATCTGCCCCGAGTTATTCGAGCGGCTTAAAAAACTGATGGGTGAGGAAAGCTGGCGCGTGGAACCGATCACGTTTCAGTGAATCTCACCCCCATCGTACCGCTTCACACCTTTCGCACTCCGCCCTGCCGCACAGCAGGGCATGGGGGTTTTCGTGGATCTTTTCCACCACAACTTTTAGCAGACTCTTTAAATGAACCGCCTGCACCGGCGCGCCGCTGATCTCCACGCGGCGCGTATAAATTTCCAGGTCGGAGGCGATGGCATTGAAACCCTCCGAGTCCCCGGGAAAGCCGGGACATTCGACCACCTTGTCCCGCGTCAAGGCCCAGCGGATGAACTGCATGCGTCCCGCCAGTTTCTCCCCATAATGAATGCTGGTGTTGACGCACTGGTCCACACCGAGCAGCAAGACCCAGCCGTCCTGTTCGGCAAGCGCGGCGATGGGCGCGAAGGGCTCGTAGAAGGTCTGTGTGTTGAGGATCGCATCCATATTGATGCCCACAAAGGATTGAATGGGGTGGGACGATCGTTTTGCCTTCGGGTGCCTGCGCAATGTTTCAGGCAAAACACCCATGGTTTTATCCGCGGGCATGCCGGGGTGATAGGGCTCCGCCATTTTATTCAGGTCCGTTTGACTGCCGTAGGTCAGGCCGTTGCGCGGCGGACCGATCTCCGGGTTTAACATCGTCTTGTAGGTGAAGGCCGGCATGATCAGCCCGCGCGTGGAATCGAGCAGGGCCGACAGCATGGTCTCCGCATCCACGGAACCGAAGGCGCGCAGGGAAGCATGGGCAATGACCGGATTTTTACGCAAGCCCAATTTGGAAAAGGCAGTTTTGAATCCGGCTGCCGAGGCGGGCAACTCTATTTTCCCTTCCAGGCCGCTTTGCGTTTTTCGATGAAGGCCTGCATCCCCTCCTTTTGATCCTGCGTTGCAAACAGCGGATAGAAATTACGCTTCTCGGTTTTGAGGCCTTCGGTCAGCGTGGTCTCGAAGGCGGCATTGACCGCATCCTTGGCCATGCGCACCGCCAGCGGCGCGCGCGAGGCGACCTCCTCCGCGAAGGCAACTGCGGCATCGAGATACCCTTCCACCGCAACGACGCGGTTGGCGAGGCCGAACTGCAGCGCTTCGGCGGCGGTCAGCGTGCGGTTGTTGATGACCATTTCCATGGCAAGCTGTTTTCCGAGCAGGCGCGCAAGGCGTTGTGTACCGCCCGCGCCGGGGATGACACCAATCGTAATTTCAGGCTGGCCAAATTTTGCAGATTCAGATGCGATGACCATGTCACACGAAAGCACGAACTCGCATCCGCCTCCCAATGCCCAGCCGGAGACCGCCGCGATGACCGGTTTCCCGATGCCGCGGATGCGGTCCCAGATCTCCACGCGCCCCTGCGTGACCATTTGGACATAGGAGGCATCCGCCATTTCCTTGATGTCCGCGCCGGCCGCGAAGGCTTTTTCATTGCCGGTCACGACGATCGCGCCAATGGTTTCGGATGTATCGAACTCTTCGAGCGCGTCAAAGAGTTCGGTGAGCATGGCGATATTGAAGGCGTTCATCGCCTGCGGACGATTGAGCGTGACGATCCCCACGCGCCCGCGGATTTCCGTCAGGATGGTGGTATGGGTCATGTTTCCTCCGAAGGATTTTCGATTAATTCTGATTGATTATAAACTCAACCATTGAGATCAGCGCATAGCGCCATCCATGCTGTATAATTCGCGGAATTGGAGAACAACATGGACATTCTATTTATCGGTCACTCTCACCTGCGCTGGCTGGTCCTGCTGGTCGCCGCCATTGCTGTGGTCAAATTTGCGATCGGCTGGCTGCGCGGCGGGGAATTCAAAGGCATGGACCGCGGTCTGACCTCCGCCTTCAGCGGCGTGATGGACCTGCAGGCCACGCTTGGATTCATCCTCTTTATCTGGATGGGGGTGACAGGCTTGGGCTTCCCGATGTACCGCATCGAACACGCCGTCACGATGCTCATTGCCGCGTCCGTTGCGCACCTGCCCGCGCGCTGGAAGCATGCCGCGGATGGCATCCGCTTTCGCAACGGGTTGTTTTGCATCCTTGGCGCGCTGCTGCTGGTCTACCTCGGGGTGATGCGCCTGCCCGGCGGGTGGAGCCGGTAGGGGCGCAGGGCGAAACGGACGGGTTTTTCATCCCTTTTTTGTTTCTCAGAAAATATTAATCCATGATAAACTTCCATATCGTTCAAGGCTGGAACGTGGATACATTGGAGAAGAGATGGAAAACAAGTTATATGTAGGCAACCTGCCCTACTCCGCCACTGAGGATGATCTCAAAGCTCACTTCAGCCAGGCCGGAAATGTCACCTCTGTTGCGCTGATCAAGGACCGCGCATCAGGACGCGCCAAAGGATTTGGTTTCGTGGAAATGGAAACCAATGAAGAGGCGCAAAAAGCCATCAGCATGTTCAATGGACAGGATTTCATGGGACGTGCCATCACCGTCAATGTCGCCAAGCCTCGCGAAGAGCGCCCTCGTAATTTCGACAGAAATCGCGACGGCGGCGGGCGGAACCGCTACTAGCAAAAACCTCCAGCCCTGAACCTTGAAGGTAATCAACAGCCCCGCACGCGCGGGGCTGTTATCATTAGGCGATGAAACGAATCCTTCTGCTCGGCCCCGTTCTTTTTGCAGGCGTTACAACCATCCTCACGTTTGTGAAATTCGATTTTCTAAAAAGCCTCGGCTGGCATCCCATTAACGACCCGACCTTCGACTGGCCCAGCGGCCTCGCCCTCGGCAGATATGGCTGGATCATGACCGCGACATTCATCATCAGCGGGATGCTCATGATGACGCTTGCCGTGCGCCTCTTTTTCGACCTCAACCCTGCTCCTGCCTCCAGGATGGGTTCCACGCTGATGATGTTCGCCGGGCTCGCCCTCGCCGCCCTGTCCTTTACCACCGACCCGACCATCCGCGACACTCCCGCCACCAGGCACGGACGTCTGCACGACCTGTCATTCGTGGCGCTCGGGCTGACACTCTTCCCCGCCATGATCGTGCTCGGCTTCGCCTTCCGCAACGATGAAAAATGGAAGAACCTTTCGCTCTACACATGGGGAACGCTCGCGCTCGCGGCTCCCGCCTTTGCGCTCAAAGGCGCGGCATTTTATATGTTCCTGCTGGCGATTTTGGTGTGGAATGAGGTCGTGGCAATACGGTTGAACAGAAGTCAATGAGAAAGAAGTCAATTTTGATGGGTCAGAGAGTTTCTGACCCGTTTTGTCTTTAATATCCCAAACCTTGGTTGTCATAAAATTATATATAATGTACAATCCGCGCCAATCGGAGGAGTCTCATGCAAGCCTACGAACTGACCCAACTCATTTCCCGGCAAAAAGCCTCGGACGAACCCTACGTCGAATTCCTCAACGTCCCCGACTTGAGCATGGGACTGTATGCCCTCCCCGCAGGCGGAGTTGATCCACAACAACCGCACACGGAGGATGAGGTCTATTATGTGGTGAGCGGACGGGCGAAGATTCAAGTCGCGGACGAAGACCGCTCCGTGCAGGCAGGCTCAATTGTCTATGTTGCAAAGAATGTCGAGCACAAATTCCACTCGATTAAAGAAGAACTGACAGTGATCGTCTTCTTCGCGCCGGCGGAGTATTCGAACAAATAAACAAATTTACCGCGAAGAACGCCAGGAACGCGAAGATTTAAAAAGGTTTTCTTAGCGATCTTCACATGCTTGGCGGTTCAAAAAGGAATGTTATGCTCAACCTAAAAACCACCCCCTTCCACGAACGGACGTCCGCGTTGTGCCAGCCGCAGAACTGGCGCAAGTGGGCGGGTTATTTCGCCGCTGGCTCGTACGAGCACACGCTCGACCGCGAGTATTGGGCGATCCGCAACTCGGCGGCGTTGATCGATATCTCGCCGCTGATCAAATACATCATCAAAGGAAAAGATGCGGCGGCGCTGCTGCACCGCGTCACCACGCGAGACATTCACAAAATGAAAGTGGGACAGGTTGCTTACACCGGCTGGTGCGATGAAGAAGGCAAGCTGATCGACGACGGCACCGTCTCGCGACTCGAAGAGCAGACCTTCCGCCTGACTGCCGCGGAACCGAATCTGCGCTGGCTGACGATGAACGCTGTCGGCATGGAGGTCTTCATCACCGAAGTGACGGATGAAATTGCCGCGCTCAGTTTTCAAGGTCCAAACACCAGAAAAGTTTTGAATAAAGTGACAGAAACTCCAGTGGCTGAATTGAAATATTTCCGCATGATGAAAAATAAAATCAATGGAATCGAAGTCACCATTTCAAGAACGGGCTATACAGGCGACCTTGGTTACGAGATTTGGATGGATGCCAAAGACGCGCTCAACGTTTGGGACACGCTCATGGAAGCAGGCGCGGACTACGGCATCACGCCCGTCGGCATTCTGGCAATGGACATGGCGCGCGTGGAAGCGGGTCTGTTCATGCTCGATGTGGATTACACCTCCACCAGCCATGCGTGGATCGAGCCGCAGAAATCTTCTCCCTATGAATTGGGACTTGATTGGACGGTCGCGCTCGACAAACCCGGCTATTTTGTCGGTCGCCGCGCCTTGGAAAAAGAAAAGCGCGAAGGATCCGCGTGGAAGATGGTCGGTTTGGCAGTGGATTGGGTCGGCATGGAAAAAATATTCGGCAAGGTCGGCTTGCCGCCGCAGATCCCCGGCATGGCAGTGCGCGGAAGCCTGCCGATCTTCCTTGGCAACGTGCAGGTTGGGTATGCCTCCACTTCCACATGGTCGCCCGTGTTGAAGCGCTACATCGCCCTTGCGCACTTGCAGAGACCGTATTATGAAATCGGCACGGATGTGAGAATGGAGATCACGGTGGAGCATCACCGTCAACACGCGCCTGCGAAGGTGGTCAACCTTCCGTTTTATGAACCAGAATGGAAAAAACGTTGACAAGTTTAAAGGGTAGAAGGTTGGAAAGTTGAACCCGCCAACCTGAAACTTTCAAACGTTCAAACTTGTCAACCTTCAAACAGAGAAAACCCATGACATCATCCAACACGTACGACGCAATTATCATCGGCGGCGGTCACAACGGACTTGTGGCTGGCGCATATCTCGCTCTTGCTGGCAAAAAAGTGGTCGTGCTCGAGCGCCGACATATCGTCGGCGGCGCGGCAGTGACTGAGGAGATCTTCCCCGGCTATAAATTCACCGAGTTTTCGTACGTGGTGAGCCTGTTGCGCCCGGAGATCATCCGCGATTTGGAACTGCCCAAACACGGATTGAAAATCCTTCCGCTGCCCTCCACCTTCACCCCCATGGAAAATGGCGATTATCTCGCTGCATGGGATGACCACGACCTGACCCGCCGCGAGATCTACCGTCACTCGCCCAAGGATGCGGAAGCATACGACGGGTATGCCCGCGTCATGGCGCGTGCGGCAAAGGCGATCAAGCCGATCATCAATTTGATTCCACCTGACCCAACTTCTTTGAGCATGCCTGACATGCTTGGCTTGCTCAAACTCGGTCAATATGCGGCAGGGCTTTCTGAAAAAGAACTGTACATGGTCGCCAAACTCGTCACCCAATCCTCGGCGGACTTGCTCGAAGAGTGGTTCGAGACCGATGCACTCAAAGGCACCAAGGCCGCCAGCGGAATCATCGGCACCTTCCTTGGTCCGCGCTCGCCTGGGACCGCGTATGTTTTGCTTCATCATTACATGGGCGAAATTGACGGCGCGTTTCGTGCGTGGGGTTTTGCCAAGAACGGCTCTGGCGGAGTCAGCGGCGCGATCTTTAACGCGACCCAAGCGCTCGGGGTGGAGGTCAGAGTCAACGCTAGCGTGCAGCAGGTCAAGGTCAAGGGTGGACGCGCCGTAGGTGTCATCCTCGAAAACGGAGATGAACTCACATCCAAAGTTGTGATGTCCGCCGCCGACCCGAAGCGCACCTTCCTGCAATTCGTTGAGGGTAAACATCTGCCCGATGATTTCGTCACGTCGATTCAAAATTTCCGCGCGCGCGGCTCGTCGGGTAAGGTCAATATTGCTCTGAGCAAACTGCCGAACTTCACCGCGCTGCCATATACAGGCAACGGCGCGAACTCGGTTTTGCATCGCGGCGCGGTTTCGATCAGCCCGAGCATTGATTACATCGAACGTGCCTACGACGACGCAAAGTACGGGCAGATTTCCAAACGCCCCTACATCGACATGATCTTCCCATCGATGATCGACCCCGACATGGCGCCGCCCGGACATCACGTAATGTCTTGCTTCGTGCAATACGCGCCGTACGACCTAGAAGGCGGTTGGACCGACCAGCGCCGCGACGAACTCGGCGAAGCGGTCATTGCCACCATCGAAGAATACGCGCCGAACATCCGCGAGTGCATCGTGGGCATGCAAGTTATTTCACCCAAAGACATCGAACGCATCGCCGGCATCACCGGCGGCAATATCTTCCACGGCGAACTGCTGCTGCACCAGATCTTCTTCCTGCGTCCGGCACCGCAATGGGCGGACTTCCGCACCCCGCTCAAAGGCTACTACTTCGGCGCGAGCGGCGCGCATCCCGGCGGCGGTGTGATGGGCGCGCCCGGCATGTTGGCGGCGAAGGAAATGTTGAAGGATGGGTTTTAGAAGATAGACGATGGGCGATAGACTATCGCCCATCGTCCTTAATGGTATAGTTCCAGTTTCAAAACAACCGCGTTGAGTCCAAAACGTACATACATGCAGCCTGACCAATGGCAGGAAGATCGTTTTGGAAGAACCCTTATGCCCAATCCAATCATCAAAACAAAAATCAACCCGCCAGCGCTTCGCCGTGATCTGGTTTCCCGCAAACGCCTCATCATCCTGTTATCCGATGGGATCAGGCAGGGGCACAGATTAACGTTTGTCTCCGCGCCTGCAGGGTTTGGCAAAACCACCCTCGTGAGTGAATGGATCGATTCGGGCGACATCCCTGCGGCGTGGATCTCACTGGACGAGGGCGACAGCGACCCTTCCCGCTTCCTGACCTACCTCATAGCTGCTCTGCAAACCCTGATCACTGGTGTCGGTGACGGTGTATTGGCGGCGCTTCAATCATCGCAACCCATCTCTGCCAAAGAACTGCTCACCACCTTGCTCAACGAACTATCTTCAACAGAAGATAATTTCATCCTTGTTCTCGATGATTATCACGCGATAGATTCCAAAGCGATGGAGGAACTGCTCGCATTTCTAGTGGAGCACATGCCGCCACAGATGTATTTGGTCATCACCACCCGTGAAGACCCCGCATTGCCGCTTGCCCGCTTGCGCGCCAGAAATCAACTGACCGAAATTCGCGCCGCGGACTTGCGCTTTACTGAAAGTGAAGCCGCCGAATTTCTCAATCAGGTTATGGGGTTGAAGCTTTCCGCGGAAGAAGTTGCCGTGTTGGATAAGCGCACCGAAGGCTGGGTGGCAGGGCTGCAATTGGCGGCGCTCTCCATGCAGGGACTTCAAGACTCTGCCGCGTTCATCCGCTCATTTAGCGGAACGCATGTCTTTGTGTTGGATTATCTACTGGAAGAAGTGCTGCACAAACAGCCAGAGCATGTGCAGGGATTTTTACTGCACACATCCATCTTGGAGCGATTAAGTGGCGGGTTGTGCGATGCCCTGCGGCAGGATGAAGACACTTCGGCGCAGGAAACGCTGGAAACCCTTGAACACAATAATTTATTTGTCATTCCGCTCGATACCGAGAGACGCTGGTATCGCTATCATCATCTTTTTCGCGATCTGCTTCGTCATCGATTGAATCAAAAGCACAGCAAGGAAGAAGTCGCGGGGATGCACACCCGCGCCAGTGAGTGGTTCGAGCAACATGGCGAAATTGGTGAGGCGTTCCAGCACGCCATGTCCGCTGCGGATGTTGACCGTGCCGCCCGCCTGCTGGAAAACAGTTGGCTTGGCATGGATGAAACCTTTCAGACGGGCACCTGGCTTGGGTGGGCAAACCAACTTCCGTTGAATGTGAGGCGTGTGCGTCCCGTTCTGTTGACTCAGATCGGCTGGTCATACATGGATGCGGGCAATGTCATGCTGAGCGAGTCCAGTTTGCGGGATGCCGAAAATTCATTGAAGCGCCCTCGCGAAGAATTGGTGATCGTGGAAGCCGAGCAATTCCGCACCCTGCCCGCGCGCATCGCGTTCGCCCGCGCATACAATGCGCAAACGCAGAATCGTTTTGACGATGTGGTCAGATACGTCGAAACGGCGCTGGATATCATCCCGCATGAAGACCAGTACATGCAGGCGCAGGCATCGTCGATCTTAGGCACTACGTATTGGGCGAGCGGCGAGTTGGATAAGTCTTTCGAGTTAATGAGCAACTGGGTGAATGCAGCTCAGCAAGCGGGCAATATTGTGTTTGCGGTGGCGGCATCATTCGGCAAAGCGGATATTCTCATCACCCAGGGTCGCTTGCGCGATGCCATGCAGGTCTATCAAACGGCGTTGAGTTTGGCGGCAGAACACGGCGCAGAACAGCACACAGCGCACCATCATTTGGGGCTGGGGCTGCTGCATCACGAAATGGGCGAAGATGAACCCGCCGCGCCTCATTTGCAAAAAGCATTTGAACTTGGCAGGCAAACCACCATCGTGGATTGGATGTATCGCAAGACTCTGGCGCAGGCGTACCTCAAAGAATCAGAAGGCGACCTGCGCAGTGCTCTGGACTTGCTGAACGACGCACAGCGTTTTTACGTCCGCACGCCGATCCCCAACCTGCGCCCGGTGGAAGCCATGCAGGCTCGTATTCACATCAAGCAAAACCACTTGAACAAAGCACAGGCCTGGGCACACCAGAGCGGGCTTTCATTGCAAGATACACCCATCTTCCTGAACGAGTTCGGGTATCTCACCTTCGCCCGGATCATGCTCGCTGAAAATCAGAACGACCAACATTTTCAGACCATGCTGCAAATGTTGGAGTCTCTCTTGAAACAGGCAGGGAGTCAAAACCGCCTGCGCAGCCGCATCGATATTCTGATCACGCAAGCGCTGGCGTTTTCTGCAAAGGATTCCGCCAAAGCCCTCGCTGCCCTTGAACAAGCGCTGACCCTGGCAGAACCCGAAGGTTATTTGCGCCTCTTTGTCGATGAGGGCAAACCCATGGCAGAGTTGTTGTCCAAGTTCAAGAGCAGTAAGTTACAGCAATACGCAAACAGAATTTTGGCTGCACTCACCCCCTCTATTCATCCTTCATCATTCATCATTCAGCCTTTAATTGACCCTTTGAGCGACCGCGAACTCGAAGTGCTGCGCCTCATTGCGCAGGGGCTTTCCAACCAGGAGATCACCCAAAAACTGGTCGTCGCGCTTAGCACGGTCAAGGGGCACAACCTGCGCATCTTCGCCAAACTGCAAGCCAAAAGCCGCACCGAAGCCGTCGCTCGCGCCCGCGAACTGGGCTTGCTCTAACCCCAACAATACTCAAAACAATACTTTTGGTCCTAACGGCAATACTCTCCTGCCGTTATATTCGCGCACGTTGATGATGACTCACTTCTACGAAATTCGGATCGCAGGGCATCTGGATGCCCATTGGGCAGACTGGTTCGACGGCATGTCCATCACGCTGGAAGAAGATGGAACCACGCTTCTTTCTGGACCTGTGCCTGATCAGCCCGCCCTATATGGGTTGCTGCGAAAGGTACGTGACCTCGGTCTTCCGCTCGTTTCGGTGAACCAGATAACAGTCACTTTGAATCAACAAATTCTAAATAAAAAAAGGAGTAATACAAAAATGAATACAAACAACACGACCACTGAAATGGAATACAGGGTGTCCACGACGCGAATCGTCGGCGTCGTCGCGCTCGCCTACGCCGCGTCAATGATTTTTCAGAACGCGGTGTTTGCGGTCACTGGTGCGCCTAACTACAGCGATCCTCTTGGTGTGGTCCTCACCTACCACGCCGAGAACCAGGGCGCCTTGGCAGTCACTTCGGGTCTGGAGTCCGTGAATATGGTGTTGCTCCTGTTATTCGTCACGGCGCTGCACGGGCTCATTCAACGCCGTGGCGGCGCAGGGGCGGACTGGTCGCGGCTCGCGGTAGCAGCCGGAGCGGCGCTCTCGGCGTTATTCGCCCTCACCATTGCCACGCACATCGCGGTCGTGCTCGCCGCGGATGGCCTGTCCGAGCCGCCCCCCGCCTTCGAGTTGATGTGGCAACTCCATGCCGCGGCATTCGCGCTCGCGTTGCCCGCGCTCGGGGCGACCTTCATCGGCGCGGCGTTAGCCACCCACGCCAGCGGTTTGACGCGACCATGGCAGCGGCTGTTAGGCGTGGTGGGCGGCAGTTTGCCCATCTTGGCCGGGGTCGGAAACCTCGCCATCGCGAATGGGTCGCCACTGGTGTTCGTTGGGGTTCTGGGCCTGGCTACGTGGCTCGTCTGGCTGGTTGTCACCGGCCTACGGCTCATTCGTGGATAGTGCTGACATCGCCCTATAGGTGGCGCTCGTTAGCGAAAGGAAGGAGGTTGCAATTGGGGCTGTTGTAGAAGTAATGCTTCTTTTGCTAATTACTCGTTATAAATATTGTTTTTCGCAAAAATTAATTTAATTGCAGAAAGACAGGAGAAAGTAAATTATGAACAGCGACAGTCTACAAACTACGTTGAACAATCTATTGCTGTCAGGAACACAGTCTAACCCTGCCAGTATATTTGTGTGCATTGACGATGACTCACTTCTACGAAATTCGGCTCGAAGGGCATTTGGATGATCGCTGGCAGGACTGGTTCGACGGCATATCCATCACGCTGGAAGAGGATGGAACCACGCTTCTTTCTGGACCTGTGACTGATCAGCCCGCCCTGTACGGAATCCTGCGCCGGATGCGTGACCTCGGTCTGCCGCTGGTGTCGGTCAACCGCGTGGAAGAATCAAAACCAAACCTCAAACCAAAAGGAAATCTTATGTCAATCACACAGTACGCCGCAATCGGATTTGCGGTCATCGCATCAGGCGCCGCCGCGTTTCAGGTCGCCTTGGCAGCCGGGGCGCCTTGGGGCGCATACGCCATGGGCGGAGCCTACCCCGGCACATTCCCACCTGCGTTGCGCGTCGCCGCCTTATTTCAAGCGGTGCTGCTGGTTGGTTTTGCGCTGGTCGCGCTCTCCCGCGCCGACCTGATTCTGCCCGCTTGGGCACAAGCTTCGCGGTGGATGATGTGGGTCATTGTTGCATTTTCGACGCTGAGCCTGATTCTTAATCTCATTACACCCAGCGCTGGCGAACGCGCCATTTGGGCGCCAGTCGCTTTTCTCATGCTGTCATGCAGCCTGATCGTTGCGCTATCCAATACCCTGCCGAATCCTGCTTCATAAAGCGCATGTCAGTGTCCCCTAAATCGCTCTTCAAACTGGATGGAACTGGCACGGGCATTTCTCTGGTGCTGGCATTGGTCCTGCTGCTACCCTTGAACAATTTGTTCGGCTTTCATCCCCTCTGCATTGGTGGTCTGATCGTGTATGCGGCTTTCCTGCTGATGTACGACATCCATTGTCGGCGCATGGCAGATGTTAACAGGAAGCCCAAAGTGGGATTTCTGATCGTATTCAACACTTTGTTTATGCTCATTAGCGCCACTGTACAGTTATATCCGGAATATCGACCCACCGTTTTAGGCACACTCTACCTGTTAGGTGAAATAATCATTATTTTTGTACTGATCGTCATTCAATTCAAAACGTTGAAGGAGAAATAAGCATGAATACCAAAAGAATCGACAACCGAGATCTGCTCTCTACCTTGTGGATCGTGGTCATGCTCAGCGTCATCAAAACAGATGTCCTTTCCCTGTTCATCCCCGGTATAGCAGAGGAACTGGCGCAGACTTCAGTCATCACTGGTGCTTCTATTCCGCAGTTGATGCTTTTCGGCGCAGTGATGGGGACGGTTGGATTCGCCATGATTTTCCTCTCCCGTGTCTTAGAACATGGCGCGAATCGCCGGGTGAACCTGATCGTCAGCCCTCTTTACATACTCTACATTGTGGGCGGAGGCACGTTGTATCCGCATTACATTTTTCTCGCAACGGTGGAAGTGATCTGTCTTTTGTTCATTTTCTGGAATGCATTGAAATGGTCGAACAGCGAAAATTAACCTGTATAAAAAAGGAATCTGAAATGAAAGCAATTGTATTAACCCAATATGGCGGACCCGAACATTTGAAACTGGCAGAGGTTCCCGTGCCCACACCGAAAGATGACCAAGTGTTGGTCAAAGTGTATGCTGTCTCGGTCAACTCTGCCGATTGCCGTCTGTTGAGCGGACCCGTTCCACGCCTGATGGGCTTTGGTCTCTTGAGACCGAAAGACAAGATCATGGGCGCGGATATTGCCGGGCGCATCGAGGCTGTGGGGAAAAACGTCACCCGCTTCAAGCCGGGCGACGAGGTCTTCGGTGATATTGCCACGGGCTTTGGCGGCTTCGCAGAATTTGCCTGCGCGCGCGAGTCTGTGCTGGTGAAGAAGCCCGCCAACCTGACCTTTGAGCAAGCGGCAGCGGTGCCGATGGCGGCGGTCACGGCATTGCAGGGACTGCGCAAGGGGGGCGTCCAGCCTGGAAACCGAGTGGCAATTGTCGGCGCGTCTGGAGGCGTGGGGACGTTTATGGTGCAGATTGCCAAATCCTTCGGTGTGGAAGTCACAGCAATATCCAGCACGAAAAAAATGGAAGGGCTGCGTGCTTTGGGCGCTGACCATGTCATTGACTACACCCACGAAGATTTCACTCGCAGTGGTCAGCGTTACGATTTGATTCTGGCGGTCAACGGCTATCGCCCGCTCGCGGACTATCGTCGCGCGCTCAAACCGCAGGGGACGTATGTTATGGTTGGCGGAGAAGGCAGGCAAATTTTCGAGTCGCTGATGATGGGCCCGCTTGTCTCCCGGCGCGGCGGGCAGACGGTGACGAATCTCTTCGCATCTCCAAATGCTGCTGACCTGGCTTTTGTCAAAGACCTGATCGAGGCGGGTAAGGTCACCCCGGTTATTGACCAAATCTATCCGCTTGAAAACACGGCGGAGGCGGTCCGCCATGTTGGCGCAGGTCATGCTGCGGGAAAAATTATCATTCGTATCAAATAGATATTATGGACTTTGATCTTGCCGTTGCAAACGGATTGTTGCCCCGGTACATCGTCTAAGGTATCATGTGAACGAAAGTTAACATACCTGAAGAAAGGAAAAATGCGCAAAAAAGGAGAGGAATCATTAATGACATCCAATCACTACGACACCATCATCATCGGCGCGGGTCACAATGGACTGGTCGCCGCCGCGTATCTCGCCAAACAGGGCAAAAAGGTTCTGGTACTCGAACGCCGCGCCATCGTCGGCGGTTCTGCCGTGACCGAATCCTTCGGCGACGGTTTCACCGTCGATTCGGTCTTCACCGGCGGAAATCTCCGCCCGGATATTGTCAAAGACTTGAAGCTCTCACTCCCCGCTTCGACTTCGGGTTTCGATACGGTCGACAAGCGCCGCCTACTTAACCCTCCGCTCGGCGCGAGACCAGCGTTTATATCCCTGCAACCTGATGGCAACCACATTACACTCGACACCGAGTCCATCAAACGCATCTCCGCAAAGGACGCAGCGCGCTGGAGCGAATTTGTCCGCTTTATGGACAAGGCGGCATACATCCTTGACGCCGCCTACTCCACGATCATGCCACGACTTCCAAAGAGCATGAACATCCGCGAAGGCTACGGCTTGCTCGAACTCGGACTCGAACTGCGCCTCGCCGGGCGCAAGGACATGCTCAACTTCATCCGCGCCCTGCCGATGACCGCGCAGGAACTCGGGGAGGAATACTTCGAATCCGAAGTTGTCAAAGCGGCGGTTGCTTCGGTTGCGATCCACGGCTCCACACTGGGACCGATGTCCGCAGGCACGGGCTACACCTTGATCCATAACTGGATGAATCGCGGCGAACTGGCACACGTCAATGTCGGCAAAGCAGGCGAAATCACACAGGCGCTGGCAAATGCCGTGAAATCCTTCGGCGGTGTGATCAGAACCGGCGCCGAAGTTGCCAGCATCAAAGTTGAAGATCAAATTGCAAAGGGTGTTGTCCTTGCAAGCGGCGAAGAGATTTTCGCGAAAACAGTTCTCTCCTCCGCCGACCCGAAACACACCCTGCTCAAACTCGTTGGTCCGCGGGAGTTGCCGCCTGAATTCGTCTGGCACACGCAGTCCATCAAAATGCGCGGCTCGGTGGCGAAGATTCACCTGCTCACAGAGGGCAATCACGGCATCCCGGCAGGGACATTGGCGGTCGCCCCGTCCATTCGATATTTGGAAAAAGCCTACGACACGACAAAGTATGGCGAGATTTCCGAAAAGCCTTATCTCGAAGTGACGACTTCGGGTAATACGGTTTCCATCCATTTGCAATTTGCGCCGTACGTGTTGAAAAATAGCAGTTGGCAGGTTGAAGGTTTGAAAGTTGAAAAACTGGCGGTTGATACTCTGGCGGAATACTTCCCCAATCTGAAATCGTCAATCGTCAATCGTAAATCGCTCACTCCCCAAGACCTTGAAGAAACCTATGGCTTGACCGAAGGCGACCTCCACCACGGTCAACTCATGCTCGACCAGTTCCTGTTCATGCGTCCAATCCCGGGCTGGTCCAACCACAAGACACCGATTGACAACCTCTACCTATGCGGAAGCGGTGTCCACGGCGGAGGCGGAGTCAGCGGCGCGGCGGGACGGAATGTGGTCAAGGTTTTACAGTAAAATTGGCAAAACCAAACATGAGGAGTAGCCAATGAAGCGTTTATTGATATTTGGGTTAATGCTAGTTTTGCTCACAGCGTGTGGCGAAAGCGAACCACCATTTACTGACAATGGAAATCCCGGTCAGATCAAGGCTGTTGTTTTCTTTGATGATAACCAAAACGGAATCATGGATGGCGGCGAGACAGGCGCCTCATCACACAGGTTGGCACTTGCTGATCAGGTTGGATGTACATCCAGCACTGGCACCCTAAACTTTGTTCCCACTGATTCGAACGGTGCTGTGATCTTTAGCGACCTGAAGCCTGGCAGGTATTGTGTCGCCATTGACAATGGATACAGAACGACGACCAAGTTGAACCTGGATGCTTATGTAAGCAGTGACATGATAACGACGGTATATTTTGGGGTTATCAGAGAACCATAGGCACTATCTGCGGAAGCGGTGTCCACGGCGACGGCGGGGTCAGCGGCGTGAGTGGACATAATGTGATGAAGGGTTTGTAGAGGAAGGAGAAGGTCGCGCTTCCCGCGCGACCTTCTCCTTGTTATAAAATTAAAACCGGGTATTGGTGGGAGGAAATCGTTGCGAATTTTTTACCCGGTTGAAAATCAACAAGTGCCATGCTACAATGCAAAATCGTTCCGTTTTATCGACCAATTTGGAGGAGATATGAAAGTTGCAGTGAAGATCATGCGTTGGCTTGGCGTTTTCATTCTGGCGGTTGTGCTTGCCTCCCTCGGGTTTCTGTGGCTTGGGAATTACCACCCAGGCCCGGTCGAGACCGAGGCGGTGGCGTGTCCTGAGTCCGCGCCGCTGCTGGAGGCGGGTCAATCCTTGAAGGTGTTGACATGGAACGTCCAGACCATGTTTGGCAAGAATTACGTCTTCTGGAGCGACCTGCCGAACAATGACGGCCCCGATGACATGCCGTCGCAGGAGGACATTACGCTGGCCTTCGAAGAGACCTTGCGCGTCATCCGCGCGGAGGACCCGCATATCATCATGATCCAGGAGATCGAAAACGGGGGCAGGCGGACCTACAACGAAGATCAACTTGCGCGCCTGATGGCCATGCTGCCGGAGTACGCGTGTGTGACATCCACCTTCAGCTGGAAATCCGCTTACGTGCCGCATCCGCGCATCAAGGGCAGCGTCGGCTGGGAGGATGCGATCCTCTCGAAATATAAGATCACCGATGCAGAGCGCATCGCCCTGTCCTTTGCAAAAAGCGACTTTGTCACGGATCAGTTCAAGATCAGGCCTGCGCTGTTGAAAGCGACCATGCCCGTCTCGGACGGAAGCGAATTTACGGCATTGACCGTCCACCTTGATCTGTACGTCCACGACACGGATACCAAGGATGTTCAACTGCGCGAGATCGATGCTGTCCTTGTCGAGTTGAGCGCGGCAGGGATTCCCTGGGTGTTGGGCGGCGACTTCAACCTGCTGCCTCCCGATGACGTGTCGTTCAGCCGCCTGCATCCCGAGCATCAAAAATATTACAACACGCAAAGCGAAATTAAATATCTGTTCGACCGCTACCAGGCCGTGCCGAGCCTCGAGCAGGCCAGCGGCGCGGATTTCGCCGCATGGCTCACGCGCTGGCCCAACGACCCCGCCATCCCCGGTCCCGACCGCATACTCGATTACTTTTTCCTGCCGGATTCGGTGAAATTGGGCGCGCACTACGTCCGCCTGGAGGACACGCTGCACATCTCGGATCACATGCCGGTCATCATGGAAGTGACGCTTCCGTAAATGTTCGAGCCGCGTCCGGTGGTTGAGTAGGACGAAATCCGTACACTTGCACCGAACGCAAGTACGGCGTCGAAACCACCAGACGCGCCCCAATTTTTATATACATACGCTCAACTGCACCGCGCGGGGATCGCGCCCGAAGGCAAGGCGCTTTGCCCAGGTGCTGGGGAAATTTCGCAAGACGCGCGAATCCATCATCGTGGGAAAACTGGTTTTCCAGCCCCCAGATTCAAGACTCAATCGGACCCGCTCCGCGCCGCCCTGCAGACCCCAGCCCGCCTCTGCCAATGCGCCTCCGTTCAAACGGACCTCGAGCCCGCCTGCCCCACCCAAAGCGGATTCAAGCCCGCACAGGAGCCGCGGATCGCCATTGAGCAAACTTTCCAGCAGACTGCCCCAGGGAAAGTTGATGGTGATGTGCGAGACCAGTCCGCTCAACTCGTGAGGCAGGGATTGAGCGCTGGCGATGACGTAAAGCAGGTTCGGCAACTTGGCGCGCGAATGTTCGCGCAGGTTCTCGCGGCACGAGTCCACGCCGATGACGAAGTGACGGGGAAATGCTCGGGCATGGTGGAAGGCAAATGTTCCGTCACCCGTTCCGAGGTCGAGTGTGATGCGGTTATAGTTTGCGAGCCGCGTGCGTAATTCAGTTAAATCCAAAGTATGGGACGTTCGGCCCCGAATTGTTTCCATTTGAAACCTCCAATTTGTCGAAGTTGAGGGAGTGCGACAAATTGGAACGGGGCGGAGCACGGGCGCGCTTAAATACGAATAGACGGCTGCGTCAGGCACCGTCGAGGTCATCGGGTGTGGGTTTTTTGGAAGTTAAGGGGAGTACGGCTTAGCAGGGCGGTCGTGCGGTGTTCATGAGGATATTTTAGCATTGTTCGTGGACTATGGACGTTAACGTTTTGCAAGAGGCGGTGGATGGATTCCCGCCTTTTGTGTATAATCCCAGCGTCGCCCTGATAGTTCAATGGATAGAACAAGGCACTCCTAAGGCTTAGATGTAGGTTCGATTCCTACTCAGGGCACCATGAATTCCCCCGGCTTTTAATGATTCTCTTATTAAAATAGGCTTGCATATTTACTGCAGTGGTAGTATTATTGCAAACGATGACCGCTAGGGTGCCCCCCTCACCCTGGCGGTCATCATTTAATCTTATAATTGAAACCTGTAACTTAACCCATAAGTCTGCCGCTTTGGCAGACTTATGCTTCCAGATTGGGGATATTGCAACTGACACAACAGCGCGAGTTACCGATTTCCGGACAAAATCGTTAGCATTTGATCAAGTTGCGTCTCGCCTCAGATCTTTTCGAGGCAATTAATCACAGCTGGGACCCATTTTGTGTGAAAATACGTAATTTTTTTTCGGCAACATTATGCTTCCAGAATGTACTTGCGGCAAACTTATCCTTCCATTCCTTTTTCAATTCATGATTTTTGACGATTCGCTATGAGTAAATCGCGGCAAACTTATGCTTCCAGGCGTGGCAAACTTATGGGTTAAGTGACAAAACCAACAAAAAAGCGGACGAATTCACACGTCCGCTTTTTGATTCTATTTTTTCAGATCTTTCCATACAAAACGTATGATCCAATCACTGGATATCCACACATTCACATTTGTTTCCATCAAAGGACTGTCCCTGGGCGCTGCAGGCTGCAATGGATAAGTTGCATCCCCCTCCTGCGCTGCCGCCATCGCCGTCGCCCTGGGGATTTTGGATGCAGAGCCCCCTGCCCGGCGCAAAATAGGTCCCGGGCGGGCAGGTGTTGGCCGAAGGTACCAGGGTGGGAGTCTCCCCAACAGAAGGTTCCAAGACGGGCACGGGGCAGGAGAATTCGATCCCGCCTGCGGTGTAGGTGCGAAGGTCGGCCGACTGAGCGGGGTCGCACACAACGGCCGGGCAGATGGTGACCTCCGGTATATCGAGCGACCACAGATGGGAGGTCAGTCCGCGCAGGCGCTCCTGAATATTGGACGGTTCGCAATGGCGGCTATCATCAGGCGATTGGAAGGTGTCGCAACCATTATCGGAGGATGGGTGGAGCACGCTGCGGAAGTCCTCCGGTCTTGCCCATTCGATGATCGTGCAGTTGCCGCCGGCTGGCGCGCCGACCAGGTCGTCGCAACTGACGCTCATCGAGGAGGGGTCGGTGCTGGCGGCTTGTTCCGCACCGCTGCGGTGGTTGGCGCGGCGCTGGCAGAATTCTGCGATGGCCGAGTCGTCCCCTTCCGGGCCGGGGTTACCCTCGGTCCCGCCGCTGCTTGGCGGAGGGTCACTTCGAGGGCCTTCCGGTACTGGATCTGGCGGCGGTGGGGTTGTAGCCTCTGATGAGTAACCAGCATTGCCTTCGTCTCCCTCAGTAACTGTGAATGCTTCGGTACGCTGAGCTTCAGATCCATCGGCATGAAACTTTGTGATGACGCGAGAACCATAGCCATCCATATTGACGGTTTCTGAAATTATTTGAACAGTTCTTACACCCGTACCATCGTCGAACGTATCTACCATGATCCTGCTTACCACTACTATTTCTCCGTCACTGCCGGTTTGGACATAGGTGTAAGTGGTTCGACTAAATCCATTGCCATACCCGAAACTACTTGCACTATGAAAAATCATATTGGCGCGCACTGCGCCGGTCATAATCTGAGACCCCGGCCCGCTATCATATTCGGAACAAATCATATCAAAGGGATCGATGATGCCGGAGCCGGGCGCAAATCCATCTCCGCCGCCGGAAGAACCGTCGCCTCTCTCGTCACAGCCGAGTTCCGGCAGTCCAAGTTGTCGGATCAGTTCGGAATTGCAGAAGGGATCCAGTCCCTGCAGCCAATTTCTAAAAACGTCCAGCCCCAACTGTTCGGTGAAGAAAGAGAAGCGGCGGTTGTCGCCGAGACGCACGTCGAGGATGTCAACCACCCGGTCGCCGTCCAGGTCAAAGGCGGAACTGCGGGTGCCATCGGGAGACACACTGACCAGATTGACGCCGACCAAGTCCGCGGTGACTGTGAGATACCAGATCAAACCTTCATGCAATGTCGGTCCGCCGAAATAATTGCAGTCCTCGTCCATCGGCAGGGATTGAATGTCGCCAAAGATGTCTTCGATATCGGTAAGATGCAAATGACCGATGAAACGCCTTTTTTGGAGTTCGTTCAGCGCCGGGTCCGCAGACGAGTCGAAATACATCTGGTACATGCGCGCGTTCTGGTCGGAGAACTCCTGCGTACCATCGGGTGGATTTGCCGGTAAATTACAAGCGATAAGAATTACTGCAACGATAATGAATATGAACGTTAAGGCAGGCGGGGTGGTACAGATTTTAAAGACCGGGTGAGCGCCGTGTTTTTTCTGCATCAGGTTCCTCCTTGAGGTTTCCGTTCCTGACAGGTCCCTTCCCCCGGTGTGAGTGCAGTGAAAATTGGTCAGGCGGTCACCTCCCAAATAAATTAAGTTTTACTGGAATCGGTCTTAATTTATTACAAACAGCCCCGCGATAAAATCCCCCTTAAGTTCGTGAATTAGCGCACAGGTTTGTGGAGGTTATTGTAGAGTGTGCCTTCAGATGTCCCGGCGAAACCATGGGGGGGGTAACTAACACGAACAAAAAAAGCGGAGGTTTGATATCTCCGCTTTTTTTTGATTCTATTTTTTTGTCTCTTTTATCATTTGGCGGGCAGTCTGCAATAACTCGTGTGCCGAGCGCAGCGTGCCCTCGCCCACTTCGCCGAGCATTTGTGAGAGTTCGAGCAGGCGGGCTTCGCCGTCCAGCACTTCGACGCGGGTGAGGGTACGTCCCTTGTCGACCAGTTTCTGGACCTGATAGTGCTGTTCGCCAAAGACGGCCAGCTGCGGGAGGTGCGTGACGCAGAACACCTGATGGGTGCGCGAGAGATTCCAGAGTTTTTGCCCGACCACCATGCCCACGCGTCCACCGATACCCTGGTCAATTTCATCGAAAATAAGGGCGGGCACTTCGTCGGCGCGCGCCATGACGTTTTTCAAACCAAGCATCAGGCGCGAGGTCTCGCCGCCGGAGGCGATCTTTGCCAGCGGCTTGAGCCCCTCGCCGGGGTTGGGTGCGACGAGAAATTCCACGCGGTCGAAACCGTTCTGGTCGAAGGCGATGCGCGTCCCGTCCGCAATAGGCGCGCCGTTGAGATCCGGCCTGGTCTGGAAGTCGACGCCAAATTGGGCGGATGCCATCTTCAAATCATCGAGTTCAAGTTCAATGCCCTTGCCCATTTCAGCGGCGGCGGATTTTCGTTTTTCGGAAAGCGCGCCGCCCTGCCTGGCGAGTTTCTCCAGCAGTTTGGCCTCCTGCATTTCCAGCTCATCGATGCGGTCTGCCGCACCGGTGATGGTCTCCAGCTGTTTGCGCGCGTCCTCTCCGTACGCGTTGACGGCCGGGATATTCCCGCCGTATTTGCGCGTGAGCGAGTGGATCAGGTCCAGACGCTCCTCCACCTCATCCAATCTCTTTGGATTAAACTCGATCTCTTCGAGATAATTCCGCACACCATGGATGATGTCGGACATCGTATCCAGCATGACCTCGGCCTGATTCGCCAGCTCAACCTGGCCTTCATCTATTTTTGCGAGCGCCGCCAGCGCCTGCGCGGCCTGCCCCACCAGGTCCGTTGCCGCGGGAGTTTCCGGGGAGCCTTCCTCCAGCACTGCAAGGGCTTCCTGCGCATTCTTCGCCAGCGACTCGGCATTCGCCAGTCTGTCGCGTTCCTTGCGAAGTTGCTCGTCCTCGCCGGCTTTCAATTTTGCGGCTTCGATCTCCTCGGCTTGATAGGTGAGGGTTTCGATGCGTCGGTCCGCATCCGCCTGCGCCTTGCGCAGGTCGCCCAACTCGCGCCGCAGGTTCAACAAGGCGTGGTACGTCTGGCGGTACTCTGTCAACGGTTTGGCAACTTCCGCGTAACGGTCCAGCAGGCCGAGGTGCGCGCGCGGATCCAGCAGGGACAAATGTTCCGCCTGGCCGTGGATGTCGATCAACAACGCACCCAACTCCTTCAACAAGCCAACATTCACCGTGCGCCCATTGACACGCGCCACACTGCGTCCCTCCTTGCGGACCTCGCGCATCAAGACCACATAATTGGGATCGTCCATCAATTCCTCGCGGGCAAGGATCTCGTGCACCGCCTCTTTTTCGGGACCTTTGAGCTGGAATACAGCCTCGACAAACGCGGCATCCGACTCGGTGCGGACAAAGGTCGTGTCCGCCTTGCCGCCGATGAGCATGACCACCGCATCGAGGATGATGGATTTTCCCGCGCCTGTTTCACCGGTCAGGATGATGAGTCCCGGCCCGAAACGCAGATCGAGTTTATCTATGATTGCAAAATTCTGGATGTGAAGTTCGGTAAGCATGGTTTATCTAAAAAGTTGAATTCCGGAAAGGCGGGTATACACCAACGGCACGGCAATCACTAGATAAATGGCCTGAAAAAGAATGCCGAAGAAATTCATGGTGACCAACTGCAGCAAAACAATGGGCAATACACCAAGCACAACACCGGCCGCAACGGTAAGAAAAAGCGGTCGCGAGCGGCGCCTGCCCGTGACCAGCCGCACCCCCTCGGCAATGATCGTGCCTGCCGTGGGAGAGCCAAGCAGGATCAGGAACCAGCCCAGGAAACCAATCCCGCCGATCAGGGTCACCAAAAAGGAGGCCAGGGCTGAAAGAATACCGGCGGTCACAAATCCCAGGACAAAGTCATGCCAGAGCGCCGTATCGAACACCTTTTTATGGGCGCGGGAGCAATCCTTGCAGATGTAGCCCGTCGGCATACGGACCGCACAGGATGTGCAAATGGGGTTATCACAACGCTTGCAGCGCAGGGAGGTCTCGCGTGTGGGATGGGCATAACAATACAACGTTGTAGTTTCGGTCATCGTGGAAATCCTGTTGAGTTTTCATTCATATGTGCAGTGATGTTCCTATAGAAATAACCCGGGTCTCCAAAGCGGACGAACTGTGCGGTCACATCGGCGGCGGTCACCATCACCTGATCATCCTCCATCAAAGGTGTCGGCGGCTGACCGTCCACGCTTAAGACCGTGTTCTCGCTTTTCACAACAATGCTCACGGAGGAGCCTTCCGACAAAACGACCGCGCGGTCGACGGAAAGGTGGGGAGCGATCGGCACGAGCAAAATATTCCGCAGTTCCGGCGGCAGGATGGGTCCGCCCGCAGCCAGGGCGTACGCGGTGGAACCTGTCGCCGTGGATGCAATCAACCCGTCGGCAACGTAACTGGCCAGTTGACGATTATCCACCGAAGCCGTCAGACGCACGGGACGCAGGTTCTGACCGCGCCCAACGACCACTTCATTCAACGCATTCGAACTGCCCAGGCTTTCCCCTGCGCGGATATGCTCCGCGCGCAGCATCATACGGTTTTCGATCCAGGCCTCGCCCTTGAATAATTTTTCAAAATGCGCGCGCCATTCCTGACGGTCAATCTGGATCAAAAACCCAAGCCTGCCGAGGTTTACACCCAAAATCGGAACACGCGAAGGCGCACACAAATGACCTGCCCGCAGCATGCTGCCATCCCCGCCGACAGCAATGAGCATGTCAAACTCACCTTTTTTGACACGCCTGCGGAGCGCCTCATCGTACAGGGAACCGAACGGCGCTTCCATGCCCCTTTCCTTCAGAAAGCCAGACATGGCTTCCGCTTCCGCAAAGGCTTCCGGCATCTTTGGGTATGCCGCGATAATCGGACTCCTGGGGATGAAGGATGCAGACATGCCGAAATTATACCTTTTGTCTGCCTGCGTTACGCCAGTCTCTGATCACAGACATTACGATATCCGCATCGCTTACAACGGGATGCCTGCTCATGCGAACGAGGCACATTTTTCCGCGCTTCATCATGCCGCACGTCCGTTAACAAGCTGATCAAAGCCGACTCCAATTCCCGCGTGTAATCCACCGAGAAATCACGGTTCTCGTAATGGATGATCCCATACGGCGGGCGTTTATTGTAGGTTTTCTCAACCAGCAGACAATATGATGCCAGTTGAAAAATATGCGAGTCATAGGGTGCCTCGGGCGCACGCCCGGACTTCACCTCCACAGGGATGAGCTGTCCGTTCTTTTCCATCAAATAGTCGGGTTTGCCCGTCAGACCAAGCACCGCATAATAAAGAGGCTTCTCCACCCTGCCCCAGCCGTCCGTATCGGTGTAGATGACGCGCCCGCCGGGCAGACCGGCGGCCTTCTGCTGGCGGTTCGACTGCCAGAAAAAGAGAATGGACAGGAGGAACAGGAGGAAAATAATGTGGGTCATAGCCATTGAAAGGAAAGGTACGCCACCAGCGTGAGGACAGCCGCCAGAAACAGGACCCAGCCCACGGTCCGCGTGAGAAGCGAGGCGAGTACCTGGCGTCCGTGGCGGCGGTGGAGGTCGGTCCCAGCCGCGAGTTCGGTCTGGTTTTCGGAGGGAGTCCCAATCTTGCGATACCACCAGGCGCGGCGGCAATACAGGTAGCTGCCAATATCGGAAGAGCGGATCGGACGCATGGGCAGAGTATAGCACAAATTTTCTAATTCTTGGATGCGGTTAAATCGTGATAAACTACCCCTGCAAATTTCCCATGGAGGAATCCCATGACCGAACGTGAAGTCTATTCCATTGAGATCGCAGGGATAAAACGTGACCTGCCGCTTTTTAAGATCAAACCCGGCCTGCGGATCGCCATCCTCAACATCCTTGGCGATACGGAATTGGTACAAGCCTGCGCGCATGAACTTGCCAAAAAACTAAAGGCTGTTGATTACGATATCCTCGTTACCGCGGAAGCCAAATCCATTCCGCTGGCGTATGCGCTTTCCGTGGAAACAAAAAAGCCGTATATCATCCTTCGTAAAATGTACAAGCCGTACATGGGTGACGCGCTAAAGGCCGAAACCCTTTCCATCACCACCGGCCAGCCGCAGGTGCTGATCCTCGATGAAAAGGACCGCGGGGTCATTAAAGGCAAGAAGGCTTTAATCCTGGACGACGTGATCAGCACAGGCTCCACCCTGCAGGGGATGCGCATGATCCTCGATAAAGCCGGCGCAGCGATCGTGGGCGAGGCCGCGATCCTCACTGAAGGCGACCGCGCCCAGTGGATGAACATCCACTCGCTGGGGCATCTGCCATTGTTCACCGATTAAAACCTGCAGGGGCGACGCATGCGTCGCCCCTGCTACGTAAACAACTCCATTTTCTTTTTTCGTGGCAGGGCTTTTATGGCCCTCTCTCTTTTCATGGCCGACTTTTTATCCGGCTGTGCTTCGCTGTACACCAGTTTCACAGGCCGCCTTGTTTTTGTATAACGTGCGCCGTCACCTTTATTGTGTTGTTTTACGCGCCGTTCGGGGTCGGTTGTCCAGCCGGTGTAGTAAGTTCCATCCGCACATTCGAGGATGTAACAATAGCAGGTCATTTTGTCTTTTTATCATCAGGCTTGTTGAACATCGTGCCAAACAATCTTTCCTTTATGGATATCTTCTCGATGGGCGCGCGTTTCACCCCCGTCCAGTTTGCCGCGAAACGTTCGTTCAGCCAGGTCCGGCGTCCATCCTGCGCTTGTTCCAGGCGGTCCTTCAGGGCTTGTTCATTGGCATCTTCGATATCATTGCGCAGTTCAAGCAGGGCGGTGATCATTGCATCCAGTTTTTGCAGAACATTCCCGCGGTTTTGCAGGACAAGCATGTGCAATGCCTCGGTATCCTCCTGATCTGCCAAGGCGGATGTGGCGGCGAAGTAAGTTCGGCTGGCCGCCTTACGGACTTCCTGCCAGCCGGGCTGAGGGATGGTCGCATTCAACAGGGATGCAGAAACCAATTGTGGCAGCAAATGCGCGGAAGCCATCAAACCATCCGATTCAACAAAATCGGTGATCATTACGTTGCCGCCCGTTAAACCGACCAGCCCCGATATCAATTCCAGGGCGTCGCTGGGCGTGCCGCGAGGGGCTGAAAGCAGGAAAAGGCTCTTCGAGAATAGATCCGCCCGGGCTGAGTCCAGGCCTGTACCCGTCTCATGCAGATATTCAGGCCCGATCGCAGGGACAAGTCCCACATAGTGAACACCGTCCGGCAGGATTTCCTGCGCCCACTTTGCCACCTCGGTTTTGATCGGAGTGGTATCCACCACAACCGTGCCTCTTTTCAGATCCTGTGAAATATATCTCAAAGTTTCACGAACCTGATGGACGGGGATGGCAAGCACGACAATGTTCGCATTCTCCACCGCGCCTGGCAGGTTATGACTGGTTTTATCCACAACGCTGTTTTTTTGTGCCAGCCGCTCGATGCTGAAATCCTTGTCGTGACCGGTCGTTATAACCTGATCTTTATGGGAAGCAAGCGCCAACCCCAGGGACGCGCCAATTTGGCCCAGACCAATAATTGTGATTTGTACAGGCATGTTACCCTCGCAAGAGTTTGATGACGCGATTATACTGCGGATGTCCCCTCTTAAAGTACGAGAACCGCGGACGCCGACCGCGGTTCTCTTTGAAAGGAGGAGAAGAGAAATCACCTTACGCCAGTAAATTTATCATGATTGTCTCAAAACAACTTGACGCAAAACCTACGACTACCCTACGATTGTCCAACAATTAACAAGTTTGTAATCGGTTTCACTTAAAAAAGGATGGCAAAATGGCATCTTTCTCCTCCAAAATCCATCTTGGCGAACTAAACGGCACCCCACTGGGCGATTTTCGCCTCGCTGTCTCCGCTTTCGGTCTGGTTGCGGTCGAGTGGGCAGATGCAAAGCCCCAATTAATCGACTACCTGCTCCACCGTCTGAAAGGAAATGTGGAGGAAAGCCAAAAACACATCCACCCCTACGCAAAGGAACTCGGCGAGTACCTGAAAGGCAAACGCCGCCGCTTCACCTTCGCCATTGACTGGTCAACCTTGCGCCCATTTCAGCAGAAAATGCTCAAAGCGGTGTACGAAATCCCCTACGGTGAGACGCGCACCTACGCCGGGATCGCCGCGCAGATTGGGCATCCGCATGCATACCGCGCCGTTGGGCGGGCAAATGCCACAAACCCCATGCCGCTTGTCATTCCCTGCCACCGTGTCATCGGCAGGGACGGAAAACTCCACGGGTACGGCGGCGGGGACGGCCTGCCCACGAAGGAATGGTTGTTGAAAATGGAGGGGGCTGTGATTGCATGATAGACTTGGACATCCAAACCAGCATCCATAACCAACCTCTCCGTGAACATCCTCCTGACCCTCTTCTGGATCTTCCTAAAGATCAACCTGCTCAGCACCTCCGGCTCGGCATCCACCGGGCTGCTCTATAACGAAGCCGTGGGACGGTTTCTAACCGATGAACAATTCGTACAGGCGGTCGGGCTTTCCACGCTCCTGCCCGGTAGTGACGCGTTGCAACTTGCCATGTTCGTCGGCTATACCGTGGCCGGCATCCCCGGCGGACTGGTATCCCTGCTGGCCGCCATCCTCCCGCCCACGGTGTTAATGCTTGGCGTGGTATTGGTGCTTCACCGCATGCAGCGCGAGGCATGGGTCAGCCGCTTTGTGGAGGGGTTGACGCCGGCTGTCGCGGTGCTCATCCTGACCGTTGCATGGAAGATATTCAACGGAAGCGGGGAGGTCGGCTGGCAGGCGCTAACACTGGCAGGCATCAGCCTGATCGCATTACTGCGCGATGCGCCTGCTCCATTGGTGCTTCTGGCATGCGGCATTGCAGGGATTTTTTTATTTCGATGAAACCGGCGCATGCATCCAACGAGGAAACAGCCGCGGCAAAAACCCGCTCCTGGTTCATTGTGGACCTGCGGCTGTTCTGGATCTTTCTAAAGGTCAACCTGCTGACCACCGCCGGCCCCACATCCGTTGGCCTGCTATACAAGGAAACCGTCGGGAAGATCATGACCGAGGCGCAATTTGTGGAGGCGGTTGGTTTTTCCAACCTGGTGCCGGGCAGTGAAGCGCTCAAACTGGCAATGTTCATCGGTTATTCCAGCGGGGGCATCCCCGGGCTGCTTGCGGCACTCCTGGGCGCGATCATCCCCCCCACCTTTCTAATGTTCACTGCGGCATTTGTCCTCGTCCGCATGGAGGGACAGGAATGGATGAAAGGCTTCATCAAAGGCATGGGACCCGCAGTCGGTGTGCTGCTGACGATTGTGGCATGGCAGTTATTCCGCGCTGCCGGTCAAAAATCAATAAAGTGGCGCGTAATTCTAATCGCCGTTTTGAGCTTCATCGCCCTCGTCTTCCTGGACATTCCTCCGCAATATGTTCTGGTCGGCGCAGGGACTCTTGGATTATTCATCTTTCGGTAGAAAACAATGAAACCTGAAATCCTCATTCCAACCAACGGATTCAAAGGGACATGGCAGGCCATCGAATATGGCGCATGGCTGGCAAAGACGCTTGACTCGAAGATCTCGCTGCTCGGTGTGACCGAAACCCTGAGTCCTGCTGCGATAGACGACCACCACCCGCTGGAGGATATCTTCGAACGCGCTGTCGGGTTGTTCCAGCAAAATGGGACGGCGTACAGCCTCGAGGTCCAGAACGGAAGCGCGGAGGAGATCATTCCGCGCAAGGCAAGACAGGGAAATTTCATCGTCATGCTGGGTCCACTGGGGCGTCCGCAAATCCGCCGCCTGCTGGCAGGGCGCTCCATTCGTCAACTTTTGGAAGAGATCGAACAGCCGATCCTGTATGTGCCTGTATCCAAACTGCCGCCCAGGAATATTTTGATCTGTGTGGGCGGACTCGGCTACGAGGTAACCGCCGAGCATCTGGCCATGCAAATTGCACTAAAGAGCCGCGCGGAGATCACCCTGCTTCATATTATGCCACCCATGAATTTGGATTACCCGACCACAAGGACACTGCGCGAGAATTGGCAGCATCCGGAAGAAACAGACACGCCGGTCGGGAAAAGCCTGCGCCAGGCCCTGGAGATCGCAAAAGAAGACGGCTTGACCGCAGCGGTCAGGGCGCGTCAGGGCAATGTGGTGGAGGAGATCCTGGCTGAGGTTAAAGAAGGGGGGTACGACCTGCTGTGCATGGGCTCACAATACAGCGCGAATTTATTGCGCCAGTTATATTCCCCGAACGTCACCGCAGAGATCGCCGACGGTGCGCCGTGCCCGGTACTGACGGCAAGGTATAAGAGGAAATAAGAAAACTATAAGCGCGGCGTGTACTTGTCTTCCCACTCTGAAATTGCGCCGCGGATCACCGCTTTGATGACTTCATCGGGGACATCGTCGACAGAGTGGAATTTTTGCAGGCCGACATACACTTCCACCGCGCCTTCGGGAGATTCCTGCAGGCGAATCCCTCTTTTATCGAGGGATGTATCCATAAGACGCGCCTGCAGGACCGTATCTATTTGCTGGACGATGCTGAGAGAACGGATATTTTTTTCCGCTTCAGGTTTCTTGACGGGTTGCAAAGGACGGGATGCAGGTTCCTGAACAGCAGGTGCAGGCATGGGCGGAGTCTGCGGCAGCTGGGGGGAAGTCCCGCCGCCTTCAAGCCAGGGGCGAAAGAAAGTGATCAATTCGATCAGCCGTTTCTTCTTCTCGGGAGAGAGGGTTCCCGTCACGGGTGCACCGTCCATCTCGAGCATGATGCGCCCATCCCTGTTCTTTATCCGCAAAAGCCCGGGGTCATCCTGCACACTCTCGGAAGACGGGGATCCATGCGCAAGCTGTTCCCCGGCCTGTTTGAGTTTCAATTCGGCTTCCTGCATTTTTATTTCCGCATTTGTCTCCGCGGTCTTTATTTTTTGGGCCGTGCGGTTATTGGCGTCGAAGAAACCGCCGACCCAGCCGACGAACATGCCGACCAGCAGGCCGATGATGATGTAAAAAACGGGCGTAGGGGAAAAATCTATGATCATTGCGTTACCTCACTCCTTGGCACTTCGGACAAATATGCGTGCCGCGCTGGCCAACTATGACCTTTTTTATTTCCGTGCCGCAGACCGGGCAGGGGCTGCCTTCGCGGTCATACACACGGAAATGGTTTTGATAATCCCCGCCGCGGTAGACCCAGTCTATGCTGGCGCCGTTGCGGCGGATGCCCTCCCTCAACACGGAGCGGATCGCTTCATGCAAAGCCCCAGCCTGTCTCTTCGTCACCGCATTCGACAGGGCCAGCGGATGCAGTTTTGCGATGTGCAGACATTCGTCCGTGTAAATGTTTCCGAGACCGGCAAGAAAGGTCTGGTCCAGGAGCAGCGGTTTCAGTTGACGTTTGCGACTGCTCAGGTTTTCATACAGCCACTGCGGCGTGAACCCCTTTTCCAGCGGTTCGGGACCCAGCCTGCCGAGGATCGTTTCAGGCTGGTCGGTCAACCAGACACGCCCGAATTTGCGGGTATCGTTGAAGGCAAGCTGCCTGCTGTTCGAAAAGTTCAGCAGGAGGCGGTCGTGCTTTTCCGGTTTGGTTTTACCCTGCCTGATAATTATATCCCCGCTCATTCGCAAATGTACAAGGAGATTGTAATCCTGGAGCTGGAGAACAAGGTACTTTGCACGCCGTGAAACCCCCATAATCCTCTGCCCTTTAACCTGATCCTTGAATTTTTTTACAGATGGCACAGCGAGCGTCCGCGCCCAGAACACATCGGCGGAAACAATGGTCCTTCCGGTAATCTGCGGTTCTATGGCACGGGCAATGGTTTCAACTTCGGGAAGTTCGGGCATGGTTTTAGCGGTTGGCCATCATCGGTTGGCGAAAGGCTGCCTGCCAACCGCCAACAGTCATTCTATTCATTGAACATCTCACCCACAGAGCGCCCCTCGTGCGCGCGTTTGATCACCTCGCCGAGCAGGGAGGCGACCGACAGCACCGTGATCCGTCCTTTAAGGTGCTTCATTTTTTCAGGCGAGAGCGGAGCGGAGTCCGTTGTAATGATCTGTTTGATGGGCAGCGACGCCAGCCGTTCCGCACCGTCACTTGAGAGAATGGCATGGACAAACACGAGGTACACATCCCGCGCGCCGTTCTTTTTCACAACATCCACAGCCTGGGCAATGGAACCGCCGGTATCCACCTCATCATCCACGATGATGACATCACGGTCTTTCACCTCCCCGATCAGGGTCAACGCTTCAGCCTTGGCTTCATTTCCCAGACGCCGCTTTTCAATGAAAGCAATCGGCATGTCCATGTCCGCCGCGTAATTACGCCCTTTTTTCGCAAAGCCCAGGTCCACGGAAACGACCACCGGGTCCTGCATCTTTGGACGCAGTGTCGTGTTGATATGATCCACCAGCAGGTGGGATGCGGTCAGCACATCGCCGGGGATGGAAAAGAAGCCCTGCACCTGTCCTGCGTGCGGATCAAGGGTCATGTAGCGGTCTGCACCGGCCACTTCAAGCATGTCTGCGATCAAACGCGCGGTGATCGGCACACGCGGCTGGTCTTTTTTATCCGAACGGCCGTAACACAGATACGGCACAACCGCCGTAATGCGCGCCGCCGAATCCAGCCGCAGGGTTTGAATCATGATCAATAGTTCCATCAGATTGCGGTGCACAGGCGAGGAGGTGGTCTGGATCAAATACACATCCTGTCCCCGCACGCTGCCGCTCAATTTCACGAACAGGTTTTCGTTCGGGAACTCGATCACCTCGCGCCCGCTCAAAGGCTGGCCAAGATAATCCGCGATCTTTTGAGCCAGCTCCGGCGCGCCGCTGCCCGCAAAAAGTTTGATCCCGCCATATACCTTCAAGTCGCGATGAACATGGTGCATCTACTTCTCCTTCTTTCGGGAGGTCCACTCCGGGCGTAAAACGCTCATGATCAGGACATCCTCATATTTTCCGAATTTAAATACCGCCTCCCGCAAACGTCCCTCCAAAACAAAGCCCGCTTTTTCATAGGAGCGCACAGCCCGGACATTATCCGTATAGACCCGCAAAAATGCGCGGTTCAGGTTCAGGGTCTCAAAACAGTGACGCAAAAGCAGGGTCATCGTTTCCGAACCGTATCCCTTATTCCATTCAGATTTATCACCGATCAAAATCCCAAGTTCAGCAGAACGGTTCACAGGATCCAGGTCAAACACACCGCAATTGCCGATCAACTTCCACTTCCTGCCCCTGCGCACTTCAATCGCCAGGGGTTTCTCCTTTTGATCGCGCCGCCCAAGGGCATTGAACCAGCCCTCCTCGTCCGTCATGGACATCGGCAAATACAACGCCAGTCCGCGGGTCACTTCGGGGTCGTTCACCCATTCGTGAAACTTATTTATATCCTCGCGCTCCACAGCGCGCAAACGCACCCGTCCGCCATACATGATGCTCATTTCGACCTTTCCTTCAACAACCTCGTTACCGCTTCCCACGGCGAAATATTTCTTTGGATGACCTTCGCGAGCACATCCTCATACTCGTTTTGAGGCACAGCCTCATGGAAGCGTTCCAGCAGCGATTCGCGGATCAACGCCTCCAGCTCGACCTCGAGCCTGGCCCGCTCACGAACAGCCCAATCTCCGCCCTGACGGAGGTGCGCCGCATGCCGCGCAATGGACTCTGCCAGTTCCACAATCCCTTTGCTTTCCGTGGAAACCGTTTTTTGAATGGGGGGTATCCACATCGGCGCGGCGGATGCATCCTGTTTGGCGGCAGGCGTCCGCATGCTGGAACCGTGATGCCGGAAGACACGCTCGCTCGGGTGTGCCAGATCCAGCATGGACTTTAATGCCTTCTCGGTATTTTCCACGCCGGGCCTGTCCGCCTTGTTGATGACAAGGATATCCGCAATTTCCAAAATGCCGGCTTTGATGGCTTGAATATCATCGCCAAGGCCGGGCGCCTCCACAACCAGCGTGGTATGCGCGAGGCGGGCTATATCCACCTCGCTTTGTCCGGCGCCGACAGTTTCAATCATGATAATATCAAAACCTGCCGCATCGAAAACTTGCACAATGTTTGCAGTTGCCTGCGCCAGCCCGCCCAGTGAACCGCGCGTTGCCATGGAACGGATGAACACGCCGGGGTCGCCGGAAAGGTCGCGCATGCGCACGCGGTCGCCGAGCACCGCCCCGCCTGTGAACGGGCTGGATGGATCCACCGCAACGACCGCCACACGCCTGTTCTCCGCTCTGCGGTACAGCAAAGCAAGCTGGTTGACGAGCGATGATTTGCCGGTACCCGGCGCGCCCGTCACGCCGATAAGATGCGCCCTGCCTGTGTGTGGAAAAAGTTCGATCAATGCAATGCGCCCTTCGGGCGCATTGTTTTCCACCTGTGTGAGCAGGCGCGCCAATGCGAGACGGTCACCGTTGAGAACTGCCTGAGAATATGTCATTAACATTAAGAACAAAACACAGAGCCTGCTGCACTCTGTGTTATTGAAAACTTCATCCTGTCATTGCCATCCGCACGTCACGGACGATGTCTTCGGTGGAGGCGCCGGGACCGAAGACACCGGCCACTCCCATCTCGATCAAGCGATGCAGGTCCTCATCCGGAATGATGCCTCCGATAAAGACTTTCACGTGAGTCTGCCCGTTGGCTCTCAGCAATTCCATCACCCGCGGGGTCAACGCCATGTGCGCGCCGGAGAGGATGGAGAGCCCGACCACATCCACATCCTCCTGAAGCGCGGCTTCGGCGATCATTTCAGGGGTCTGGCGCAGGCCGGTGTAAATGACCTCCATGCCGGCATCGCGCAGGGCGCGGGCAACCACCTTTGCGCCGCGGTCGTGTCCGTCCAAACCGGGTTTTGCCACGAGCACACGTATCCTTCGATCTTGCCCAGGACTGGTCTTCTTATCAGTCATTTTTCCTCCGAGGGAAATTTCGTTGACATTATACTATGTATCATAAAGCCGCTTCACTTATAAGTGAAAACAGGGTGAAGGCATGCGGCGGGGATCCTTTTTTTGTATCCCATTTGCAAGTATTTGCGCCTAAAATTATCAACGCGGAAATGCTATACTTAATTCCATTGCATAACCGGCTGGCGAAGGATCGAGGGTCACCAGGTTTGATGTTCTTTTATGGACGGAGGCAGCAAATGACTGACCGTTTCCGCATCATCACGCTGTTCAAACGGGATCAAAGCGCTTTAAGGATAACCGGGATCTATTTACTGGTGGGATGGCTGTGGATCCTGTACTCCGACCAGTTTGCCGCCGCGGTTGCAACGGACAGCGCTTCGCTTGTCCTGATCAGCATATACAAAGGCTGGGGATTCATCATCGTCACATCCATCCTTTTGTACTGGCTGATCCACAGCCATACCGCGCGGCTTAATAAAAGCGAACAGCGCTATCGAACCTTGTTTGAAGGTACGCCTGTCGCCATATGGGAGGAGGATTTTTCGCGGGTCAAAAAACACCTCGACTCCCTGAAGCATCAGGGGATCACCGATTTCCATGCCCACTTTACCTCCGCTCCGAACGCCGCCGTGGAATGTCTGGGGATGATCAAGATCCTGGACGCCAACATTGCCGCGGTGCGCATGTACGGCGCAAAAAGCAAGGACGAATTGATCCGCAACACGAAACAGATCCTCGGCAGGGGTGAAATGGAACACATCCACGAGGACTTTATTGCAATTGCCGAGGGAAGGACCGGCAACTATTGGGAGGGGACGGATGAAACGCTCACGGGGGAGCCGCTTGAGATCAGCCTGGGCTGGTCGGTTGTCCCCGGGCATGAAAAGGATTTCTCCAAAGTCATTGTCACCACCACCAATGTCACCGAACGAAAACGAGCCGAGCAAGTCCTGAAAAACAGCGAGAGACGCCTGCACGTGCTGATCGAAAATGGTCTTGATAATATTTCACTGCTCGCCGCGGACGGCACCCTGTTGTGGGAAAGTCCCGCCACGATGCGAACCCTCGGATATGCCGCGGATGAATTCGTAGGCCGAAGCATCTTTGAATTGCTGCACCCGCAGGATGCGGAGACCGCACATGTCCGCTTTTTGGAGCTTGTCAAAAATCCCAATAACGTCGAACGCGGCTTGTTCCGTATGAGACATTCCAGCGGCGCATGGCGCTGGGTTGAGGTGGTGGCGACCAACCTGCTGGATGAACCGAGCGTCAATGCAATCGTCATCAATTACCGCGACGTCACAGAACGGAAAGAAGCCGAGGGAATGGTCAGGCAGCATGCCAGTGATCTGGAAAGACGGGTGGAGGAGCGCACGGCCGAACTTACGTACGCGAACCGGGTCAAGAATGAGTTTCTGGCGAACATGAGTCACGAATTGCGCACGCCGCTCAACAGCATTTTGGGATTCTCCGAAACCCTGCTGGAGGGCATGCATGGTCCGCTCAACGATGACCAGAAAAACCGTATCGAGATCATTGCCTCCAGCGGAAGGCACCTGCTGGACCTGATCAACGACATCCTGGACATATCCAAGATCGAAGCCGGCAAACTCGACATCATCCCGCAGACCGTCGGTGTGGACGAGATCTGCCGAGCAAGCCTGAATTTCATCCATGAACTGACCATGAGGAAATCCATCACCGTCGAATATTCACCTGCGCCGGAACAACCAAGCATCGTTGCGGACCCAAAACGGCTCAAACAAATGCTGGTCAACCTGTTGCATAATGCGGCCAAATTCACGCCGCAACACGGGGAGATAAAACTGGAGGTTCAAACCGACACCGAACAAAACCAGATCCGTTTCTCGGTTCTAGACACCGGCATTGGGATTTCAGCGGAGGACCTGCAAAAATTATTCAACCCCTTTGTTCAATTGGACAGCAGTCTATCGCGCCACCACGAAGGTTCAGGCCTGGGGCTGGCACTGGTCAGGAAACTGGCGGACATGCACGGCGGAGAGGTCGCAGCCGAAAGCAAGCTCGGCGGGGGCAGCCGCTTCACCTTGGTATTGCCCTGGAAGCAGACCCGGGTAATTCCCTCATCCGACACAGGCCTGCCTGACGTGCGGTTGAAGGAAGATGCGGGCGGGATCGCAACAGGTTCCACTGTCACGCCTGCCCGGCTGGGGAGCATCCTGCTTGCAGAGGATAATGAAACCAATGTGATCGTGATAAAGGATTATCTGGAGGACCGCGGATTCAACGTGAGCGTTGCACACAACGGATTGGAAGTGCTGGAGATCATGGAAGAGAGCGTTCCAGATGTCGTCCTGATGGACATTCAAATGCCGGGCATGGATGGCCTGGAGGCAACCCGCCGCCTGCGGTCAGACCCTCGTTTTGTTTCCATCCCCATTATTGCGATCACGGCCTTTGCCATGCCCGGCGACCGCGAGCGCTGTCTCAAGGCAGGCGCAAACGAATATATGAGCAAACCGATCAGCCTGAAAGCACTCCTGCAAACAATCCAGCGTTTTTTGTAATCGTAACGAAAACCGCCTGTAAAAAGAGGCGGTTTTCGTTACGATTACATACCGTCATCCTTTGGCGGCGCTGTGGGACCGTAATCCAACACCTGGCGCATTTGCGTGCCGCCCTGCGGCGGACTGACGATCTTCCCATCCTCCATCATATCCACGATGCGCGAGGCGCGCGTATACCCGATGCGCAGCCTTCTCTGCAGCATGGATACGGAGGCGCGTCCCTCCTTGCGGACGATCTCCACCGCCTCATCGAACAGCGGATCCCCCTCCGCTTTTGCCATGTCCTCCCATAATGGGGTCTGCTTAAGCGGCACGTTCTGCGGGACAGCTTCCGCAGGCATCCCCGCCACCGCATAGGGACTTGCGCCGCCCGCCTGTGTGCGCCAGTATTCGACCAAATTCTGGATCTCATTATCGGAAACAAAGACACCCTGCAGACGCGAAGGCGCGGGAGCATCCGGCGCCTGATAGAGCATGTCACCGCGCCCGAGCAATCGTTCCGCACCGGGCTGGTCGAGAATAACGCGGCTGTCCGTATTGGACGCCACGGCAAAGGCAATGCGTGCGGGGAAGTTCGCCTTGATCAGACCGGTGACCACATCCACGGAGGGACGCTGCGTGGCCAGGATCATGTGAATGCCGGTGGCACGCGCCAGCTGAGCGAGACGCGTGATCGTCCTTTCCGTTTCATCCGGCGCGATCATCATCAAATCCGCCAGCTCATCGATGATGATGACGAGGTACGGCAGTTTCTTTTGTCCCTGTAATTTCATCTTCGCGTTGTAATCAATGATGTTGCGCGAGCCGGCCTGGGCAAACAGGTGATACCGTTTGTCCATTTCACGCGTCATCCATTGCAGCGCGCCGATGACACGGTCCATCTCGACGACGACGGGGCCCAGCAAATGAGGAATGCCGTTGTAACCGGTCAACTCGACGCGTTTCGGGTCCACCAGCACAAGCCGTAAATCATCGGGGGTGTTGAACAGCAGCATGCAGGTGAGGATGGAATTGACACACACCGACTTGCCGGAGCCCGTCGTCCCGGCGATCAGCAGGTGCGGCATGCTTTCAATGCTGGCGATGACCGGCAGGCCGGCCACGTCGCGCCCCAGGGCGAAGTTGAGCGGCTTCCGGTTGTTCTTATACACCTCGCCTTCCAGAATATCGCGCAGCGCCACCATCGTCATCTCTTCGTTCGGCACCTCAATGCCGACGTAGCTGTGTCCCGGCACCGGCGCCTGAATGCGGATGCGCGGCGCGGCCAATGCAAGCGCAAGGTCATCGGACAGGGAGGCGATCTTGTTCACGCGGACTCGTGTGCGCACCCCGCCGCGGGTCTCGACGAAGAGCGGCTCGACACCGAATTGCGTGATCGTCGGTCCGCGGCTGATCGCCACCACCTGCGCCGGCGCGCCAAAGGAAGCCAGCGTATCTTCAATTAATCGCGCACGCTGTTGAATGAACTCTTCATTGATCGACGGCGCATTGCCCGAATCGAGAATGTCGCCAACGCCGGGTAATTTCCAGTGGATGACGGCGGGACCGCTCGTCGTCCGCAGCGGCTGGACGGGAACAGGGGAGGTTGTCAGCTGCGGCATGGCGGATGGATCTATCGGCGTGAACCCGTTTTCGGAAACAGAATCAGGCCCGAACGGGGCGGGAGGCGGGATGGATATGTTCAGCATCTTCCGCAGGCTGGATGTCAACGGCGCGAGCCAGAAGAACAAATCCGTGACGGGTTTATCCAGCATGACCGCAACACCGATGACAAACCATGCAAGCATGGCGATAACCGCCCCGCCGGGACCAAACCCGGCCCACAGGAGGCGTTGAAAAAGTCCGCCAAAATAGCCGCCGCCCGCGCCTGTCAGGGCAACGACTTCGGCGGTTTCAACGGTGGCAACGAGGGAATGCAGGAGTGTCAGAAGCCAGAGGAAAAGGATGACGCTGCCGGTCGCGCGTTCAACGGAAAGCGGGGGGATGCGTTCGATCTTGCGGAAGACCAGCCAGAGGCCAAAGACCAGCAGGCCCAGGGGCAGGATGTACATGCCCCAGCCAAAGATCTGGGTCAGGAAAAAGATGATGCCGCCAATGAAGGCGGAACGGTTGGCGGAGACCAGACCCAAAAGGATGAGGATGCCGAGGAAGGCAAGGAGGATGCCGACCACATCCAATTTGCGTTCATCGGAGAGGCTTTCCCACCAGGAAGGTTCACGCGGCGGCACATGAGGCTGCGCCTTGCTTCGCGGCGCAGGTTTACTGCGCGGCGATCCCGCCTTTTTGGATGGCAGGCTTTTTCCCGCAGGTTTTGCATTTTTTCCGGGTGGGGTGGACGGTTTAAGGAGAGGCATTGTACGGAATACGCGATTCGCAATACGCAAAAGAGCGAAGTCATTATAGCACAAATGGTCTGTTTTTCCCGCAGGGGATCGCATCCGGGAGTGGCTGCTTTCGTGGGCCAACCACAAAGGCACTAAAGCACAAAGCCACCAGGAACCCTTTGAGTCTTCGAGCCTTTATGGTCCATGAAGAAAGACCATCCTTTTCGTCACTCTCTCGCGTCCCTGTCAAACATACGATGTCAAACCGCCCGCTATTTCGCGGAAAAATCAGTGCTTTTTGGGCAGGCGATAAGGTACAATTACAGGGTTATTAAGTTTTGTTTCACATAATCAACCGCAAAGAACCTGAAAGTAATTAAAACCCGGCGCTCTTTGCGATGAACCGAAGATGCGATCGGGACGGGTTTTTTAAACCCGTCCGCGAATTTTTTTTCTTCTGCGATCATCCGGCTGCAAGGACTCAAACCATTGTTCGAAATCCTTTTTCTTGGCACATCTGCATCTGCGCCCTCCGCGAAGCGCGGGTTATCCGCACAAATCGTATCCCACAACGAATATCGCTTCCTGGTGGACTGCGGCGAAGGCACGCAAAGACAGATCCTGCAATCCGGCATCGGCTTCAAACGCCTGACACGCGCCCTGCTCACACACGGACACCTGGACCACATCCTGGGCCTGGGCGGTCTGCTTTCCACGTTCCTGCGCTGGGAGGCCATTGAGGAATTTGAGGTTTTTGGAAGCAAACGCGCTTTGGAGCGTGTGCGGGTGCTTCTTTATGATGTTGTCCTGCGCGGAAAGCAAACACCGATGCCGCTGCGTCTGGTGGAGGTCAAGCCCGGGATCATTTTCGAAGCGGATGACTTTACGGTGACGGCCTTCGAGGTCTCGCATGGCAGGGCAGACAGCCTTGGATATGTATTTGAAGAGAAGGCACGGCGGCCGTTCCTTGCGGAAAGAGCGGATGCGCTTGGCGTACCGTTCGGGCCTGAACGCCGCGAGCTGGTTGCCGGCCGGGAGATCACCCTGGCGGACGGCAAGCGCGTCCGTCCGGACGATGTGCTGGGTGACTGGGAACGGGGCAGCAAGCTCGTCCTTGTGGGGGATGCCGGCCGGACGGACAACCTGCTCGAGGTCTGCAGGGATGCGGATGCGCTTGTGATCGAATCCACCTATCTGGATGAAGAAGAGGATATGGCAGGGCAGTTCTCGCATCTCACCGCGCGCATGAGCGCGGAACTCGCCCAAAAAGCGGGGGTTAAAAAGTTGATCCTGACACATATTTCGCGCCGCTACCGCGCAAAAGACGTGACCGCGGAAGCGCAATCCGTTTTTGCCGACACCGTGGTGGCACGCGATTTCGACACCTTTCAAATCAAGAGAGAAATTTAAGATGGCAGAGAAGATCAAGATAGGGGTGCTTACCTCCGGCGGGGATGCACCCGGCATGAACGCGGCCATCCGCGCCGTGGTACGGACGGCGCTTGGGAACAACATGGATGTGCTCGGCGTGATGCACGGCTTTGAGGGGCTGGTCAACGGCGAATTCAAGCCGCTCGGCGCGCGCGACGTGGGCAGCATTCTACAGCGCGGCGGGACCGTGCTGCAGACCAGCCGCAGCAAGCGCTTCATGGAACCGGCCGGCCAGCGCGATGCGATCCGCAGGATGAACGAAGCCGCCATGGAAGCCCTGATCGTGATCGGCGGCGAGGGTTCGATGAACGGAGCGTACGCACTCGCGCAGCAGGGCGTGAAGGTGATCGGCATCCCGGCCAGCATCGACAACGACATCTGGGGCACGAACATCGCCATCGGCACGGATACCGCCATGAACACCATCATGGACGCGGTGGATAAACTGCGCGATACGGCCTCCTCCCACCAGCGCGCGTTCCTGGTCGAAACGATGGGACGCAACAGCGGCTATCTGGCCGTGATGGCGGGCATTGTCTGCGGCGCGGAGATCGTCCTGATCCCCGAGGTGCCGGCCACCGTGGATGAAGTGGCAACCGCGATAGAGGAAGCCTACATGCGCGGCAAGACGCACGCCATCATCATCAACGCGGAGGGGTCGGCGATCCGCACGACCGAACTGGCGGAAAAAATCGACGGGATGGACGTCGGGTTCAAGACGCGCATGACGATCCTCGGCCACATCCAGCGCGGCGGTTCGCCGACCGCCTACGACCGCCTGCTGGCAGCCCGCATGGGAGTCAAAGCCGTGGAGGCGCTGGCGCAGGACAAACACGGCGTGATGACCGGCCTCAAAGGCAAGGGCATCGATTTCATCCCGCTGACGGATGTGATCTCGAATAAACGAAAAGTGAACATGGAATACGTGCACATGGCGGAGATTTTGGCGAGGTAATTCGTAGGGGCGACGCATGCGTCGCCCCTACTTTATCGTCACCTGGATTACCGCTGTCTCCACCAGCTGGTCGTTCTGTACCACCACCAACTGCACGGCGTACAACCCGCTTAATCCCGTCGTATCCCACTCGGCCAGCTGACCACTCTCCACGGGTTCGAACGAATCGCTTCCCAACTGGATCCATTCCTGCGGATTCAAGCCCCTCCCCACCTGCACACGATAATAGAGAAAATCATCCCCGGAAGCCGTGCCGCTGATGCGGACCGTGCCGCTCACATCTGCGAAGAGCTGCGGGGAGGCGATGTTGACATTCGGGTTCAGCGGCGGCGGCTGGATGGCGTCATAGGTGGCCGGGGGAACCGCAAGCCCTGCGCTTTGCGCCCACTCCCGCGCGTTCTCAGGGACGAGCATATACACACGGGTATCGATCAATTCGGGCGGGGTAAAGACCGTGGCGAGCAGGCCCGTTTCACGGTTGACCGCAAACTCGCGGAACATCGTATCCGCCTGGGTGGGTTCACTGCCGGTGAGGAAAACCTCCGTCACCAGGTTCGGACATTCGCGCGTCGGCAGCAGGCCCGAGGGGTCGCAGACGGTCATGACCGCCACGCCCTGCGGAAGCGCCCAGCCGTCGGCGGGTTTGTCGGCGGAGGCGGCCTGCATCAGCGCATTCCACAATGCAGCGGGGAAGCGGGGAGTGATTTTTTCTCCCCCCACTTGTTGGGGGGATGCAAGGGGGGCACGCACACCGCTCCACGCAACCACCACATGCGAGGGGGTATATCCGATGACCCACGCATCACTCCCCTCCACCGTCTGCCCGACCTTGACGCCGGCGGGCCTGTCGATCTCCAGCGCGTTCTGCCTGCCCCACGTTTCCCAGCGCGCGGGTTCGTCGCTGAGCACATGTGTCATCACGTAGGCCATCGCGGAAGTGACCACCGTCCGCGCCTGCGGGATGGACCAGTCGAGCAGCACGCCGCGGTCGGCGCCTTCCACACGCAGGACGGTTGACGGCGTGAAATCATCATTCAAGTCCCGGCCAAAATACACGCCCTGATTTGCAAACACACCGTACGCGCCCGCGAGGTCGAGCATCGAGACATCCGAATTCAAATCCAGGCCGAACGACGACGCGATGGTCGTCACGTTCCCGATCCCCATCTGTCTCTTCAACGTTTCCACAGGCACTTGATAATCGTTCGCCAATGCAATCCGCAAGCGGACGGGTCCGTGGAAGATGCCGTCAAAGTTTTGGATGGTTACTTCACTGGCGAAGTCCCCGAAGGGGGGGATGTCCCACGTCAACGAGGCGGGACTCAAGCCGCGCGTGAATCCTGTCAGATAAACAAACGCATCGAGGCTTGACCCAGGCTTGTGTGCACTGACCAGTGGAGTTTCTTCTCCGCTGATGGTTTCTCCGACATACGCCAGGACCTGACCTGTCTTTGGGTCGAGGATCAATGCGCTGGCGGATGAATCTGTAAATGTGACCGCAGGCGGCAGGGACGGTAACAGCCGCGCCGAGTCGCAGTCTATTGCGGGGTCGGGAGTCCCTGCCAAACGCGCGGCGTAGACTTCGGTTGCGCAGGCGGCTTGTTTTTGCAGGTCGTAACTCAATGTGGTGATGATGACGATGCCGCCGCGTTCGATGCGTTCACGCGGGATGGAGGAATCCAATTGGGCGATGACGAGGTTGACAAAGGCAGGAGCAACTACGGGCGGAGTCTGCGGCGTTGTTTGGAAGGTGGGAGTCGCCAACAGCGCAGATTCCACTTCGGAGGTGGGAGCGAGTCCGAGGTCGTTCATCACATACAGCAGTTCGCGTCCGCGTTGAATGGCGACTTGCGGGGCGTCGAGCGGATTGAGCGCGGGCGATTGGCTGACGGCGGCAAGGATGGCGGATTCGGCGAGGGTCAGGTCGCTGGCGGGTTTGCCGAAGTACAACTGCGCGGCGGCTTCGACCCCGTAGGCGTGACTTCCAAAGTTGGCGCTGTTGAGATACCACTCGATGACCTGCGTGCGCCCGAATTGCGCGGTGATCTGTGCGGCGAGAATCCGTTCGCGGATGGCGCGGCGGAGGTCGGGCGGTTCGGCGAAAAGGAGCAAATCAAAAACGAGCCGCTGTGCAAGCGTGGCGTGTAACTCGTAACTCGTAACTTGATTCAGGGTAAAGCCCGAATGATCCCAGAAGTGCGGGTCGGCGGCGGCGATGACGGCGTTGACAAGGGTTTCGGGGATGTGCTGCGGGTTCTGGTCGCTGACGGGGATGTAACGGCGCGGGGTGTCTTCGGGGGCAAAGGTTGCGAGGAGCTGCGTGCCTGTGCGGTCATAGATGCGCGTGGGCTGGAGCAGCAAGCCATCCGGCGGGTTGAGCAGGCGCGGCAGGATCTCGATGGAGGGCAGGTCGCGGGTGACGTCGGCGTAGGCGAAGGCGCCGAGCAGGATGGCGGCTGCCAGAATGATCGAAAGGACGATTCCCCCGCTGAGGACCGCGCCGCGGGCACGGTCTTCGCCGCGTTTTTGTTTGTCCAGCCGGCGTTCGCGGCGGGCACGGAGGATGGGCAGGGTGGAGGGCATGGGGGGATTGTAAAGGAATTTTGGGAAGTTGGTAGATTGGGAAGGGATGCAGGTTGGAGGGTTGGAAGGTTTGGGGGGTGAAGGTTGAAGGTCGAAAGTCGCAGGTTGAAGGTGAATGGTAGAATTCTTTCAGGTTTTGAAAGAGTCAAAATGGAAACGATTGCCAATTCAAAGGGACAGATACGTATTCCATCCAAAATTCGTAAGCAGTTGGGCATTACGGATGGAACGTATCTTCACGTTGAAGTGGATGCCGTCGCAAAGAAGATCATCCTTACGCCGATAACACGCGAGTACATTCATGGTCTACGCGGGAAATACAAGGGCAAAGGGTTGGTGAAGGCTTTGATGGTTGAGAAGAAATATGAAAAGAACTCCTAAAGAAATTCTAGGAGTTCTTTTTTTGTGTCAAATAACATCAAACCCAATCTCTTGTAAATATTCAAAAATTGGATCGTAATATTCTTTCTTACGTGTGTGATCTTCTGCATCTCCTGATGGAACAACAATTACCATACCTTGTCTTGCACGAGTCAAAAGGACACGATAAGCATTCTTCAAGTAGTTTTGTCTCTCTGGCTTTCTGATTCTGTTCCACCGATCACCTACAAAGGAACAGTGTTCCCAACCCTGCTTTGTATAACGGAAATCGGCATCCCAAGTCACACAAGCCCAATCCAATTCGAGACCTTGCACTTGAAACTCAGTAACAACATCTTCAAGATAGTAAGAAGAACGAACATCGTCCTTTCTATCGAGAAACCAATGTATTGGATCAACGGGAGACTTAACATCTATGGCATGTGGTTTTAATCTTTCGGCTTGCGATGAAACGACAATTCCGTATCTTTCAGAACCACGCGCTTGAGTTTTTAGCCATTGTTTTGCTTTGGCAAGGTCGCGTGTAATTACAATTGGATACTTTCCTCTTATATTCGATAAAGTCTTTTTTGCTTCTTCAGGCTGTAAATCTAAAATCTGCTTAATTAACAGTGATACATTTTCGGCACGGAAAGAACGCATTGAAACAGCTAGATGCAATTCTTCTTTGTGAGTTACATTTTTTCGAGCCTTAATTTTATGCAGAATTTTTTCAGCACCATATTCGCTATCTGTTAGTTGTGGGGAAATATAAACATGCCAGTCAGGAAATGAGCGATCCAAAGCATCAATCCATTCACTGATCCCAGCTTCACCCGTATTAATTTCTTGTCCGCCACCCACAAGACAAACAACTACAGCCCAATCAGGATGACGATCAAGACAAGAAATCAAGAATTCTGGTTCAGACATATGGAAATTTACATATCCCCTCTTACGGCTCATGAAATTAACTGTTTGTTGTAAATCCCATGCACGCTGTGCTTCATCAAACAGCGTCACATGTTCAATTGGAGGCTTCTGGCTATCAATTAAACCTTCGTCGCGGAAGTTATGAACGTTTTGAATGAACATTTTTACTTCACTCATAACCTCCCCTTTTTTCACTTTATTTCCAAGTTCTTTTTCACGCCGAACTTTGTCGCGAGTTAAAGCTTCACGCAAAATAGCAACAAGAGGGCCATTACCTGAGAGAAAAACACTATACAAGTCGCTATCTTTATCTATGTGATTTGTAGCAATATTCAAACCCACCAAAGTTTTACCTGCGCCTGGCACACCCGTAACAAAACAAATAGATTTTACAGAATTTTGTTTAGAGAATTCGATAATCTCAGAAACCGCATCCGATGTTTGAGTGAGATTTATTGCACTTGCGTCACTTCGAGATATTTCACTAACAGAGTGTCCGTTGTATAAAGCCATTGCTGCTTCAATGATATTTGGGGTAGGTTGATAACGCCCCGATTCCCAGTCATTTGGATTAATTTCCTCTCCATCAGAGAAAATTAAAACATCCGAAATCACCTGTTTTAGTAATTCTTCATTGCATTTGATTGGTGCAAGCAATTTGTCATTGTGAGCAGTAGTTGAAATAATAGCTTCCTGTGCTTTTGCATGGGTAGCAATCAAAACTGGAGCAATGTATAAATCATGACTTGTTTCATGAAAATTTTTCAAATCAAGTGCGTAATCCCAAACTTGGTCAATCGCATAAGAAGGAAATTCTTTTTCTCCAACCTTAAATTCAAGAACAAAGATGACCGAATTTACAACCAAAACAACGTCAATTCGTTTTCCCATTCTTGGAATCGAATACTCGAAATAAATTGATCCGTTATAGGATTGTAAAACCTTTTTCAGAATGCGGATTTCTTCTAACCAAGCATCCCGTTGCATCTGTTCCAAAGCAAAATCATTGCCTTGCGCAAGTTTGCCGAGTATTTCATCGTTATTTCTTTTTAGGAAATCTGAAATCGTATCCGAATAATATTCTCGTCTCATTAATCCCTCTATTTGAGTGGATTTGCTTGGTACGACAAGGATACAGTGAAAAGGCGAGATGGGCAAGCCTGATTTTGTTTTCCCCAAACAAAAAATCGCGCTGTTCGTGGATGGCTGTTTCTGGCATGGCTGTCCGCAGCATGCGACCATGCCGAAGAACAACCGTCCATTTTGGGAGAAGAAGTTAGGGGGTAACGTGGAGCGGGACAGGCAGGTCACACGTCAATTGCGCCCCTTCCCGTCCTCCCCCAAGTCCGACAATTTAGATTTTGAATGAAGACAACAATCCCCATGTCGGACTTGGGGGACAGCGTGCCCTTTGGGTAGGTGCCCGACCGAAGGGAGTGGCGGAGGGGGCGGGAACACGAGTTGAAGGTCCCAGCGCGGGTGGGGCGAGGGTGCAAAGAGCGTTAAACACGACGGACACCAAGGTCACGAAGGGGAAGGGTAGCGGGCGTTAATCTACACGCAGTTTATGGTCTACCGTCCATACCCTCCGGGTACGATGTCGTCACGGTCAGGTTGTGATACAATGACGGAAAATATACGTCATATGACGGCTTTTATCCGTCGCCGCTGAAAGGCTTTCCCATGATCGAAGTATTGCTTGGCTCAAAGAACGCAGAACGGGTGCTGATCTATATCTTCGCGCGCGCAGAGGGCTATGCGCGGGGGATCGCGCGTTTCTTCGAGGCTGATTTGAAATCCATTCAAAATCAACTGGATAAACTGGAGGCGGGCGGGGTGCTGGTCAGCCGCGAGGTGGGGCGGACGCGCCCGTACGTTTTCAATCCGCGTTACCCGTTTTTGAATGAATTGAAAGCCTTGTTGGAGAAGGCGCTCTCGTTCTATCCAGCCGCCGAGCGGGATGAACTGATGATGAACCGCCGCAGACCGCGCGCAAGAGGCAAGACGTTATGAAGCGCATCAAGTCCATGAGCCAGGCGGAATTGGCGGCATATATTCAGGATGCGCTGCAAGCGGAAGGAATCCATGTGGTGCTTTCAGGCGGGAGCGCGGTCTCGTTTTACAGCGGGGATAAATATGTTTCAAAAGATCTGGACCTGGTCAACGCAGGCTTTGCAAGGCACGGCAGAATCAAGGCAGTGATGGAAAGTTTGGCGTTTCAGGAAAAGGGGCGGTACTTCACCCACCCTGAAACAGATTATTTTGTGGAGTTCCCTGATGGTCCGCTTTCAGTGGGCGAAGAACCTGTGGCGGAAGTCAGCGAGTTCGCGCTGTCAACAGGGACGTTAAAAATATTGTCTGCAACGGATTGTGTCAAAGACAGGCTGTGCGCCTTTTACTTCTGGAACGACTTGCAGGGATTGGAACAAGCGGTACTGGTGGCAAAAAACCAGCCAGTGAGGTTAAAAGATATCAAGCGCTGGTCAAAGGTTGAAGGAAAGGAAAAAGAATACGATTTGTTTGAGAAAAGACTTTCCACATAATGGCTAACGCAGTGGAAGGGACGATCTGTCGTCTATCGTCCGCGGTCAGTCTTTCAACAGATCTGCGAGAAAACTGAACAAGCCGCCTTCCTCGTCATCGTCCTTTTCGGGCAGGTCGCTGGCGACGATGCCGCTTTGACCGTTGATCAGCACGAGATGTTCGCGCCCGCCGAAGGGGATCTCGGTCATCCACACGGGCAGCAGGTTGAGTTTGAAGGAGGTCACCAGCATGTTCGCGGAGGAGGTGTGGACGATGTTGAGTCCGCGCAACAGGGAAGGCAGGTCGCGCTTCAATTTGTTGTACGCCTGACTGCGCGCGTCGAGCGAGGCATCCGCCATCGGGACGTCGTAGATCTCCGCAGGCCAGGAGGCGAGGAAGCGCGGGTCGTACGGCTGGAACGGCTTCAGGTCAAAGGTGGGGATCAGCTTCGAGAAAACAGCAGACAGTTTGCGGGAGGCCGGCAGCGGCAGGTCGTCCACCAGCACGGGATATTTTTCCGTGACGCGTCTCACCTTGCGCTCGCGCTGGCTGCCGAACGCCTGCTCTTCATATTCGACGACCTCAGCCGTGTAATCCAGCGTGCCGCCGATGTCGAAGGTCCACAGCGGCAGGTACAAGCCGCGCGGAAGTTCGACCTGCTTTTCAGGCGTGATGCCATTCCCTTCCACCCATTCGACGAGCAATTGCACGGCGCGTTTCTGGCTGAAGGCATGCGGGATGAGCGCGTCTGGCGCGAGAAGGTCTTTTGAGTTTTCAAGCCGAACGACGTGCGGCGAATCGCAGTACGCGCAGTCCGCGGAAATTTGTTTGGGCGGCAGGATGAACTTCGCGCCGCAGCCGTTGCAATGGAAGGCCTGCTCCTGCAAAGGCCTGCCGTGTCCTTTCAACGTTGCCATCGCAACGATGAAATCCTTTTCATCTTCCTTCTTCGCGCCCAGGCCCAGCGCATGCGCGCGCGTGCAATAATCACAGACCAGTGAGCCGCCGTCGGGCGCGAACGACATGCGTCCGCCGCACTTGGGGCACATGAAGCGCTCGGCATCCGCGCTGCGCAATCCATCGGGTGCAGGGGGCAGGTTGTCGGGATTCACCAACTCGTCGGCTTTGATCTTGCCGTCGAGGATTGCCAGTGCACGCCGCGCGCGGGTGTGATGCAGGTCATGCGAAAGGCAGTTCTCCAGGGCTTTTCGTTTTTCCGCCGCATCGTCGAGCGCCGCGCTCATCCAGAACCAGGCCTCGGCAAGCACCTCATGCGAACCCGCCATGTAAATGGCGCGGTCGAGATAGCGGCGGGCGGCATCCCGGTCGCCCGTCTTCGCTTCGATGATGCCGGTGCGGAGAAGTTCCCTGGCGTATGAGTTGCTCAATTCATCCTCACCATCGCATCCGTCATCTTCGCCACGCGCGCCATCGCCTTCACATCATGCACACGGATGATGTCTGCACCGCGCGTGATGCCCACCGCCACCGTCGCAGCAGTTCCTTCGATTCGTTGATCTGGAGGCAGGTCCAATGTAAATCCGATAAATGATTTGCGCGAAGTCCCCAACAGGATGGGATATCCCAGCGAGCGGATCTCTCCGAGTCGGTTGATCAGCTCGAGGTTATGCTCGCGCGTCTTTCCAAAGCCGATGCCTGGGTCAAGCAATATAACATTTTCCCGCACCCCGGCATTCTTCGCGATCTCCACACTGACGAGTAATTCGCGCTTCACATCTTCGAGCAGATTCCCGTACTCCGCGCCGAGGTACGTCCCGCCCAATTTCTCGCGTACCTCCACGCTGGCAGGGTTGCTGCGGTTGTGCATCAAAATCACTGGCGTTTTATATTTCGCAGCCACAGACGCGATTCTCTCATCCGCGCGAAAGCCCCAGACATCATTGACGATGTGCGCCCCCGCACGGATCGCCGTCTCCGCCACGCTGGCTTTATAGGTATCTATTGAAATGATCGCATTGGGGAAATTACTATGCAGCGCTTCGATGACGGGGATGACCCGCTCCGTCTCTTCCTCCGCATTCACGGGTGCGGAGCCCGGCCGCGTGGATTCGCCGCCAACATCCAGAATATCCGCGCCGCCTTCGAGGAAATCCGCAGCCTGTTTGACGGCCATTTCAATCACATCCCCTTTGGCAATGATGCCGTCCCCCGAAAACGAATCGGGAGTCACATTCAGGATTCCCATCACATACGTGCGGGAACCCCAGTGGAATGTAAAACTCCCGATCGGAAGAGTGGGGGATTTCATAAACAATCAGGTCACACCTGCACTTGCGTCAGGTGCAAGTGTTGCGAGGGCTGGTGGTTGAGTAGGGGCGCCTGGGCGCCACGTATCGAAACCACACACAGCCCGAAGCAATCTCCTCACCGAGTTGGAGATTACTTCGTCGTGACGCGGAGCGCCACTCCTCGCAATGACATCAAGGGATCTGATCCAACGGGCGCGCCAGCCAGGCTTCGGCTTCGTTGATATCGGTGAAGATCTTCAGCGCGGAGGCCAGCCCCGTCTCGGCGAGCGCCGCCACCTTGCGGATGCCCTCCGCGATGGATTGATCCGCCACCACCACCGCCACGCGGATGTTGCGCGCGGACGGGTCGCTGTTCGCATCCACCGCCATGCGGATGGCTTTCTCCGGGATCTCCTTCACAGCCCGCAGGTCATACAGGTTGCGCGTGCGGCGGTCCATGCCGAGCAGGTGCTCCAGTGCGAACTTGTGCCAGTGCGCCATGGTCGCATCTGATAAATCGGTAAAGGTCAGGGTCATACCGCCGTCGCCGCGGCGGATGACGGAATATCCCGCATCGGGCGCGGGAGTCCAGTTAAGTGGTTTTGAGTCGGTCATGGGTTTCTCCTGTTGATTGGCTGTGATTATAACGCAGGCGCGGGAAGGTAATTTTTCAATTTTGGAATCGCATGCTATAATGCGGTTCTCCCGGGCGCTTAGCTCAGTTGGTTAGAGCACTTCGTTTACACCGAAGGGGTCGGGGGTTCGAGTCCCTCAGCGCCCACAAAATCCTGCGCAAGCGTTTTTTTATTTTCAGGCCGCCTTTCCCCCTCTGCTATAATCCTTCCCATGATTCTCGTCACCGGCGCGACCGGTTTCATCGGTCGTGCCCTCGTGCGCCAGTTATCGTCCATTGGACATCCGCTGCGCGCGTTGATCCGTCCTTCGCCGCGCACACCGCGCCTGCCCAAAGGCGTCCCTGTGGAGGTGGCAGTAGTCTCCCTGGCGGATACACGCGGTCTGCGCGCAGCATTGCGCGATGTGGAAACCATCTTCCATCTTGCCAGCGCGGAGAACCAGGGCAGCCGCGGCGACCTGTTGACAGCGGATATCCGCGGCACGGAAAACCTCGTCGAAGCCGCAACAGATGCGGGCGTGGATCGGATCGTCTATCTCAGTCACATCGGCGCGGCAGGCACCTCGGCATATCCTGCCTTCAAGGCAAAAGGGCTGGCCGAGGAGCACATCCGCAACGGGAAGGTGCCCTACACGATATTGCGGACGTCGCTCGTCTACGGACCGGAAGACCATTTCACCAACAACCTTTCACGGCTGATCCAATCTTCCTTTGGGGTCTTTCCCATCCCGTCCGGCGGGCGGGCGGTGGTACAGCCCGTCTGGGTGGAGGACCTGGTGACCTGCATGTTGTGGTCGCTGGAAAATGAGGGGATGCTCAACCAGGTGTATGAGATCGGCGGCAGTGAATTTTTCACCCTGCAGCAGATCATCGAGATCATCATGGATGTGACGCGCAGGCGCCGCTATCTTCTGACGTTATCACCGGTCACCCTGCGTGCCATGACGGTCTTCCTCGAGGGCATCATCCCCAATTTTCCGATCTCCTCCTTCTGGCTCGATTACTTCGCCGTGAACCGCACCTGTGCCATCGATTCCATGCCGCGCCATTTTGGGCTGATGCCGGCGCGCTTCATCTACCGCCTCGATTACCTGATCCGCAGGCCCTGGTATCAGCGTGCATGGGAGGGCATCACGAAGCGAGTTGCCTCCCTGCGTCCCCGCCAGCCATGACAGATTTCACCATTCGTTTCATTGAAAGCCCCGAAGAGATGCGCCTTGTGGAGGAGCTTCAGCGCGATGTCTGGCCCGGCTCCGAAACGGATGTCGTTCCGCTGCATATGCTCATCACCGCCGTACACAACGGCGGCATTGTGCTGGGCGCCTTCAGCGGGGAAAAAATCGCCGGTTTTGTGTTTGGCTTTGCGGGACTGGAGGAAACGCCGGACGGTCCGCGCTTGAAACATTGCTCGCACATGATGGGTATTCATCCCGATCACCGCAGCGGCGGCATCGGCTTCGCGCTCAAACGTGCGCAATGGCAGATGGTGCGGCATCAGGGACTCGATCACATCACATGGACATACGATCCCCTGCTCAGCCGCAATGCCTATCTCAACATCGCCAAACTCGGCGCGGTCTGCACCACCTATCGCCGCTCGGAATACGGCGAAATGCGCGACGGCCTCAACGCCGGCCTGCCTTCCGACCGTTTTCAGGTGGATTGGTGGATCAACACACGCCGCGTCGAAAGCAGATTGGGCAAACGCCCGCGCCCCACCCTCAAAATGACCCACATCGCCCGCAGCGGACTCCGTCCCTTTTACGCGCTTCACCATGCGGAGGATGGCCTGCCTCGGCCGCCCGAGCAAGTGCCGCCCTTCGAAGACCGCCTGCTCCTAGCCGAAATCCCCGGCGATTTCCTCGACTTGAAATCAAGGGACTTTTCGCTGGCGCGTGACTGGCGCTTCTTCACCCGCGAACTCTTTGAAACCGCCTTCAAGGCAGACTACATCGTCACCGATTTCATCCACGATCAGAACGACGGCAGTCCGCGCGGACTGTATGTATTGACCCACGGCAAGAGCACGCTGGATGAATTTGAATAATTAACGCATGAGACGCCCTTGCGGACGTCCCAGCGGTTCGCCCAGAGGGCGTGGAGGAGAGGAAACGAAACCTTGTTCAGGACAAGGACTACCTCCGCGTGGAAGGATTGTTTCGAGTACGGTTCATCGCGCTCATGCCGACGGGATGATAAGTTGGCTCGGGAATGTTCACTCCATAGCTGGAAGCGGGAGCCGGCCGCGGCTTGGGCGCGGGACGGGGATAATTCGTGGAGGGCAGGTTCGAGGCGCGCGGTTGAGGCGCGGAATAGGCGGGTTCATTGCGGTACGCGGAGTATCGGACAGGCGCATCCGCGAGACTGAAGAGTCGTTCGCCAGCCAGTGAGATGGTACCGATGATCAGTACGCGGATCAACCAGACCATCGTCGCCACAAAGATCGGCACGGCCTTTGTCATGGTCGCCTGACCCAGCAGGGCGCCGCCCTGGATGTTATGGTTATTAATGGCCACAGACACACCCCACCAGGTCAGGATGGCATTGAACCCAGCCGCAAGCAGCCACGCGCCAAAGAGATAGTACACTTCGACGGGTTCGTCGCGCCCCTGTTCAGGGGTGAAGATGCGGGCGATCCCGGCAAAGTCGATGCCGCAAAAGGCAAAGGCCAGGATGGATGCCCAGCGTATGCCCGCGAACTGCAGATCGCCGAGGATATCCCGCAGGGTGTACGAGGTTATGCCAAAATTGGACACCTCGAAGGCCAGCAGTGCGGCAACAAGAATAGTTCCAAAGATCGCGCCGCGCTTCAGGGAGACGCCCCTGAGGAATGGGATCAATTGAAAATTAAGGGAACGGTTCATGGGAATTCTCCTTTTGGAACCCTGGGTGGGAAAAGCCGTCTGCCCTTAATATAGAACATATGTTCTAATTTGTCAAGGGGATCAGTCCCCTTTCCAACCCCCATCCCATCGGTACCATTTGGGTCAAAAATCGCCAAAGTGGGTTATAAATAATTCAAGGAGAGACGATGAACCTACGAGACCTGCTGAGGATCACCAGCCGAACGTTCGCGCTTGGCATCGAACGCCTGCCCCGTATTTTGTGTGACGCGACCACCATCGCCTATCTGCTCCTGAGGGTGTCGGACTATCTTGAAGATAATGACGAGATGGAAGCCGAACAAAAAGTCAGACTGTTGAATTTATGGATCAACATCCTGCGTGAGCAGGAGGATGTCATCCGTCTCACCAGTCAACTAAAGGACTCTGCCACCGGCAATCCGGATGCGATCGTGGCGCAGCATTCAGGGGAGATCCTGCTGCATCTGCTCTCCCTGCCGTATCAAGTCCAGGAGATCATCGTCCATCACGTCATCAACAGCACACAGGGCATGGCGCGCTGGACGCAAAAAGGCTCCACGGTGAACGACGAAAAAGACCTGGACGATTACATGTTCGAGGTGGCGGGCCGCGTTGGATATCTGGTGACGCAGTTGTTTGCCTGGTATTCCGTCACCATCCGCCGCAGGGAAAAGGAGATCATGCCGCTCGCTCGCGAATTTGGGCTGGCCCTGCAGACCGTGAACGTCATCCGCGGCATGCGCGAGGATTACGACCGCGGCTGGATCTACATCCCCAAAAAATTCCTCGCGGAAACCGGCATCTCCGCCGACCAGCTCTTCGACCCGGACTATCGCCAGCAGGCGCTTCAAGTCCTGGACCGAATGACGGAGAAGGCCGAACGTCATTTAAGACACGCGTTGACCTATGTAAAAGCCCTGCCCTGGTGGCAGCACGGCATCCGGCTGGGCTGCATCTTTCCATTGATGTTCGCCATCCGCACACTGGCGGTCAGCCGCAATAATGCGGATGTGTTTGGCAATGAAACCAAGATCACGCGCGAAGAAGTAAAAAGAATCGTGCTGGATTCAACCCTGTGGGGATGGTCGAACCAGTGGCTGGATCGTTATTATCAAAAGTTGAACATGGCCAGGGATTGACCGTCCTGCTATGGGGTAACCACCGCAAGTTCTTCGATCGGCGCTGAGAGCTGTAATAGCCCGGCATATATCCAGGCGGTTTGTGCGGGCTGTTCCGGCATCTCCACCAGCAGCCATTGGTCATCCTGTGTTTTTCCAAGCGCAAGTACAGAGCCCTGCACTGCAAGGACGCCCACTTGAGGCGCATTAAAATCCGGCGCGCTGCGCAGGTTCACCACATTGGGGCCTGGATTTATCACGGTGTGTACGGGAGGGCCTGCCGGCATTTCCGGAGGAAGATTGGATCCCGGTGTTGGCGGGGCAGATGTGGGCGCTGGAGGAACCGTCAATGTCACCCCGAGCAAACGTGCGAGCTCAACGTCATACTGTAAATGCAGGTCACGGGCCTGCGAAATGCCGGCATTGATCAGGTTCACATCCGAACTGCCCATAAACGCGATCAGAGTCTGGACAACCACTGTCATGTGCGAGATCTGTAATTTTTTTAGCCCATCCAGACAGAGCGGCACGGACTGGTCCTGCGCCTCGCGCAGGACACGCTGTAATTCGGGGATGACCGTGACGAGTTGAGCCTGCGGCGTATTGGATGCCAGTGTGGAATAGTCGTCAAATTCACGCATCAATTTATTGACCTTTGCCGCTTCCGCCGGCAAATTTTCATCCGAACACAGGTCTGGCGTGGGGGTGAAGACCGGTGGTTGCGGAGTGACGGCAGCTGTTGATTTTCCACTGCAGGCCGCAAGCAGGACCGGCAAACATAAAAGGATGAAAAAGGGAGTGCGTAGTTTCATATATTGTCCATGGATCGCAGGGATAAGGTACATCGGCAACATTGTAACAAAATAACAGGCTGGTTTCCAAACAAAATGCCCTTGACATAATTCAGCCTCTGAATTATGATTGCGTCCAATAAAGTCTATTGGATTACTAGGAGTTAGATCGGGAATGAGACTTTCCAAACGCGGCGAGTACGGCCTGCGGGCAATGATCGCGCTGGCGGAGCCCGCTGAAAAAAGCAGCGCCCCACAGATGCTGCAGATCAAGGAGATCGCGCTTCGCGAGCAGATCTCCCCCAAGTTCCTTGAGCAGATATTGCTGGCGCTCAAGAACGCGGGTCTGCTTCACAGCAAGATGGGCGTTGGCGGCGGATACTACCTGGCCAGGTCTGCCAAAGAGATCACGCTCGGGCAAGTTTTTCGCGTGCTGGATGGTCCTGTGGCCCCGATCAAGTGTGTCAGCCAGATGTCGTATGAACATTGCGGCTGCCCCGATGAAGCGACCTGCGGCCTGCGGCTGGTGATGGGTGATGTGCGCAATGCCATTGTCGATATTCTCGATCACACCTCATTGGCGGATGTAACGAAAAGACAGAGCGCAGTCCGGAAAAAGCTGGGGTTATAGTAGGCGCACGCATGCCATGCGCTTTTTTTGAATCCATAAAGACTACTAATTCTATAGAATATATTTCACTTTGACAATCCAGAGTAAGAAACTACAAAAAGGAGAACTTCATGGAACTTTCCATCCTTCTGTATGTGCTGGTGGGGTTCATCGCACAACTCATCGACGGCGCCCTGGGCATGGCGTACGGCGTCAGTTCAAACACCTTTCTGCTAAGTCTGGGCATCCCCCCTGCGGCGGCTTCCGCCAGCGTACACATGTCGGAGGTGGTGACCACAGGCGTTTCCGGCCTGGCGCATCGGAAATTGGGCAATGTGGATTGGAAACTTGTAAAACGGCTGTTGATTCCCGGTGTGATCGGCGGTGTGGCGGGCGCATATGTGCTCACGTCCATCGATGGGGATGTCATCAAGCCCTATATCTCAGCATACCTGCTGATCATGGGCGGCGTGATCGTCTACAAAGCCTTCACCATCGTTCCGCGCCACAAACCGGACGGGTATCATGGTCCGCGCATCAGCCTGCTCGGTCTCTTTGGCGGATTCTGTGACGCCATCGGCGGCGGTGGTTGGGGACCGGTGGTTACATCCACGCTGGTGGCACGCGGCAAGAATCCGCGCATGACCATCGGCTCGGTCAATTTTTCGGAATTTTTTGTCACCCTGGGACAATCCATCTTGTTCGTACTTACGCTGAGTCTCGGGCAATACTGGCAGATCATTGTTGGCTTGCTCATTGGAGGAGCGGTTGCCGCGCCGATTGCGGCAAAACTGACGCAGAAATTGCCCTTGAAGGTATTGATGATCTTTGTCGGCGTTTTGATCATTGGGTTAAGCATCCGCACGCTGGTGCTTGCGTTGAGATAAAAAAGAATGGGGCGGCCACATGGCCGCCCCTGCGGGAGTTTCACCAAATTCCCGGGATTAACCGATACCGCGTTTTCTGCGCGAATTCCTTGTAGCCGGGCAGTTCGGCTTGCAGGGTTCTATCCTCCAACGCGGTGCGGACGATCATGACCGTCATCAACAGGATGGTGGGAATCCACGCCCAGAGCGAATCCAACAACAAGGGAATGCATATATAGCCAAGCAGGCCGCCGGCGTAGCCGGGATGGCGGAGGATGCGGTACGGTCCCGTGGAGATGACGTGATGTCCGCGCTCGGTTTGGATGCGGACGGTGCCGGAGAAGAAGCGGTTCTCGATCAGCGCCCAGGAGGAAAAACCATAGCCAAGGAGAATGCCGGTCAGCGCAAGCAGGTGTAGGGTCGGGTGAGAAACGGGCGAGAGGGCGTAATATTTATCCACCCCCGCAACGACTGGAATCAAGATCGAGCCAATCCCAAGCAATGGGGCGAGGACTTTGTCCCATGGTTTCGTGTCCTTTGCCTGCATGAAACGGGCGCGTTCCTTTAATAGATCCGGGTGGCGGCGGCCGGCAAGGGCGCGGCTGACCACGAAGGACAGAATGCTCACAAGGGCATATGCCCACGCCTGCCACCAATTCCACACGCCGGAGACGATCATCGGGAGCAAGGGCGCAATGACCACAACCAGCAACAACTGGAAAATGACGCGAAACGCAATAGTTTTCTTAGCATCGGACATGATTCGCCTCCACTGCCATTATAATAATCTCATGACGGAGAACAAGTGATGAAACACATCCGCCGGACATTCGGCTTGTTACTGATAATTTTTGCCTCGTTCGTGCTGGTCTTCCAGCCTGCCGCGGCGCAAAACGAAGACCCGCTCGCCATCGTGCTGACTGCCGAGGGACCGATCATGCCGCCCATGCGGGAATACATCCAACGCGGCATCCAAACCGCGGAACGCGATAATGCGGAACTGCTCATCATCGAATTGAACACGCCCGGCGGCAGTGTCGCCACCATGCTGGAGATCATCGAAGCGATGGGCAACAGCCGGGTGCCGGTCGTGGTGTACGTCTCACCGCGCGACGCGCAGGCGGCAAGCGCCGGTGCGTTGATCACGATGGCGGGAGACGCCTCCGCGATGGCTCCGCGCACGGTGATCGGCGCGGCAAGCCCCATCGGCGGTTCGGGCGAGGACCTGGGGTCGGATGCAAGGGCAAAAGCCGTGAACGACCTGAAAGCCGTTGCGCGCGGACTGGTGGAACGTCGCGGTGCCGACGTGGTTGCGCTTGCCGAAGCGATGATCGAGGAGGCGGTGGCGGTCACTGCAACCGAAGCGCTGGAGATCGGTTTGATCGACTTCATCGCGGACGATACCGAAGGCCTGCTGCAATTATTGGATGGCATGCAGGTGGACGTGCGCGGCGAGACGCGCACCCTGAACACGGAGAACATCCGCGTCCGCCCGCTGGAAATGAGCTTCATCGAGGGGATCCTGCTCCTGCTCACCAACCCGAACATCGCCTTCCTTCTGCTTGCGATCGGCGTTCAGGCGATACTGATCGAACTCTCCAGCCCCGGCGGATGGTTCGCAGGCTTCCTCGGCGCGGTATTGCTCACGCTCGCGATCTACGGTCTGGGCGTGCTGCCGATCAACTGGTTCGGTCTTATCTTCATGGCAATTGCCTTCGTCCTATTCGTTCTCGAATTCAATACGCCAACGTATGGCGCGCTCACGGCGGCTGGCGCGGCGTCCTTCATCGTCGGCGCGCTGGTCTTGTTCAACTCGCCCGGCACGCCGGAGTTCCAGCGTGTGTCCGTTCCACTTGTGGTTGGCGTGGGCGTTTTCTTCGGCTTGATCTCCTTCGCCGTCATCATGTTCGCCGTGCGCGCATTTCGTTCGCCGGTCCGCATCGGGCAGGAGTCCATGCTTGGGCAGACGGGAACAGCCGTCCTGTTCAAGCGAGGCGCGGGACAGGTGCAGGTGGGGAGTGAATTGTGGAGCGCGGAAAAAGCCGCAGACTCGGAAAATATCCGCAAGGGCGATTCCGTCGAGGTTGTCGAAGTTCGAGGATTGAGATTGGTTGTGAGGAAGAAATAATTACATGTCGTTGCGAGGGCGACAGCCCGAAGCAACCTCCCGTTGAGTCGGAGATTGCTTTGCTGCGCGCGCAATGACATAAACGCTTCAAGAGGAGCCCATGCCTGTTACCCCGACGAGAGACAGAGTCAACCCCCAAACAGATTCGCGTCCGCTGCGCCGCCCGGATTGGATCAAAGTCCGCGCGCCTTCGGGCGAGACCTACGAATGGCTGCACGGACTCATGCGCAAGAAGGAACTGCACACCGTGTGCGAGGAAGCCATGTGCCCGAACCTCGGCGAATGCTGGGGCAGCGGCACCGCGACGTTTTTGATGCTCGGCGACGTTTGCACGCGCACCTGCGCCTTCTGCGACATCAAACACGGCAAGCCCGCTTTGCTGGACTGGAACGAAGCCGAGCGCGTGGCACAGGCCGTGAAAGCCATGGAATTGAAGCACGCCGTCATCACGTCCGTGAACCGCGATGAACGCCGCGACGGCGGCGCGCCCATCTTCGCGATGGTCATCCGCCGCATCCGCGAGCTGCTGCCCGGCTGCTCCATCGAAGTGTTGATCCCCGATTTCAAGGGCAGCATCGAAGCCTTGAAGATCGTCATGGACGCCCGCCCCGAAATCCTGAATCACAACGTGGAAACCGTGCCGCGTTTGTTCAAAGCCGTCCAGCCGCAGGATAACTACGAATGGGCGGCGGCGACCCTGTCCAATGCAAAGAAACTCGACCCCGAGGTGTTAACCAAGTCCGGCATCATGCTCGGCTTGGGCGAAACCATGGACGAGGTTAAAGCCGTGATGCGCGACCAGCGCAGTTGGGGCGTGGACATTTTGACCATCGGTCAATACCTACAGCCGAGCAAGAAACACCTTGCCATGCAGCGTTATTACACCATGGAGGAATTCGCCGAATTGCGCGAGTATGGCAAAGAGATCGGCTTCAAGTGGGTGGAGTCGAATCCGCTGGTGCGGTCTTCGTATCATGCGGCGGAGCAGGTCCGCGCATTGAGCGTGGTGCATCGCAAGTTGTATGGGGAAACCCAGTGAGTAGTGGACGGTAATCAGGTAATCCATGTCCATCGACGACCTCTCCACCCAATTCCCAACTTTTCAACGGGAACTAAAATCCTTCCTGTTGCGCATCACCGCAAGCATGCAGGATGCCGAGGATATCGTTCAAGAAACCTATCTCAAAGCCCAATTGAAATCTGACACGTTCAATGGCGAGTCGTCGTTGAAAACGTGGGTATTCAGCATTGCATCCAATCTTGCCAAGGATTTGCTTCGTTCACAAAAACGCTGGCCCGAAACTGTGACCGATATTTGCAGGGAAGAATCCCTGGGCAACCACGAATTCTTTCAAGAAGCCATGCACATTCGGCAAACGTCACCGCAGGGACAATTTGAAATCAAGGAACACATCGCTTTCTGTTTTACATGCATCTCCAAGTCGCTTCCGCTGGAGGGACATCTCGTCATTTTGCTAAAAGAGGTTTATGACTTCAAGGTCAAGGAGATCGCGCAGATACTGCAACTCTCCGAAGCCATGGCAAAATATCACCTGCACGCCAGCCGAACCAAGATGATGGACATTTTCGATCATCGTTGTTCACTCATCAACAAAGAGGGCATTTGCCACCAGTGCACCGAGTTGAACGGCATCTTCAACCCAAAGCAAAAAACTCAGGAAGAATTGATCAAACTTGAATTGGTGAGGGAAGCAGAACATCGAAGCCGGGACGAACTGCTCGACTTGCGGATGAATATCCTGCGTGAACTCGATCCGTTCACTTCTGGTGCGGCGGAACTGCAACTGCACCACCTTGAGCACAACCGCCAGGTGATGGCGAAATACCTCGAAGAAAACGCTTAAGGGCCGCCCGTCAGGGCTGGTTCACTTCACTGCTTTGCTGGTTTGCTGGACAGGTTGCCCTACACCCTATCATTTTCTGATCCCCAATCGTCTAAATAAGAAAAGGAGATCAACCGTGAACCAAAAAGCAACAACCTTAAAGAGGACATTCAGCAGAGAGACCTCGGTCAGCGCGTCCATTGCGGCTGACCCCGCCACCGTATGGGCATTACTCACCCACGCCGCGGACTACCCGCGCTGGAACTCGACCGTCACTTCTATTCAAGGTGAGATCAAGGCAGGTGCGACCATCGAACTCAAGTCGACGCTGGATGCGAAGCGGACGTTCAAATTGAAGGTCAAGGAGTTCGAGCCGCAGAAACGACTGGTGTGGGGCGACGCCATGGGAAGCCGCGTGTACAGCATCGAAAAAGTGGCAAGCGGTGTGAACTTTTCGATGACCGAGAGAATCGGCGGTCCGTTGTTCCCGCTGTTTGCAGGGATGATTCCCTCCTTCGATAAGTCGTTCGACAAATTCGCCGCCGACCTGAAGAAGGAAGCTGAATCCATCCAACGTTCGAAGAAGTAATGTTTAAGGAGAAAGAACATGGAAAAGCGTACGAAAGACAAGCCCTGGAAGTTGAAAACACCTCCGCTCACATCGGACTATGAAATGTATGTGGATATGAAGGACGGCAGAGAGATCATTGTCTGCACAGTTGGCTCAACCGTCCTGCACTACGATTATCGCTGTCTCGCCGACCTGTATGCCATGCTGAAGAAACACGGCGATTGGATGGAGTTGGGAAGCAAGGACGAAAAACAGGAACCCGTGCAGGGCACCGTGGAATATTGGGGACGCTCGCCCAATAATCCAATTGGCGGGTGGTATGGACTCAAGAAAGGCTTCCGCGGGAGATTTGCGATGTACATGCCGCCCTTGATGGAGGCGCTGGGCTTGGCTGAAGTGGAGCACAATCCGCGAAATAATCGAATGAGGGCGAAGTAGGCATCCATAGCAAGTCCGCGCGTTGAGTGTGGCGCATCGCAAGTTGTACGCCGAGCCGGCGCCGATGATGAAGTAAGCCCTTGAACCCCCGCACCAGCGGGGGTTTTTCTTGTGTTCATCTTGTCGGCGAATTTACCCCCGCTGAACGTCAGTGATTGAAGTTGACTATTTATGTAAGCTCTGTCCAAATATCTATCCGTTGAAAAATTCTTACTTGAAATCTTTCGGTAAAGTGACTATACTTTTTTTAATCCCAGGCATTACGGTCTTTGTCACCCCATGCAGGACATCGAAAGGAGCAATCGATGAAACATGCATGCAAGTTTTCATGCCAGGCGCTGTTTTTGCTACTGATCCTGTCTCTCGCCTTTCTCGCAGACTCGCGGCCGGTGGCGGCCCGGACTGATCCACCAAAAGGCCCCAGCCCGCTCTTCGTGGGATTGATGACACCGGACATTCCCTCAGAAATTTGCATGGGGCAGAAATTAACAATTGAATTTTATTTCGTATATTTACGGGGAAGTAAAGCGCCCCCATTAGTTCCTCGGATGAATGAAGCAGAAGCAAGGCTATCTTCGAAAGTGGGCACTGTTTCTCCAAAACTCTTCCGTTATACGAACGCCAAAGTTGGTGGTTCAGTGAACATAGAGAAATTCTCGTACGCCACCGGAAAGAAGGAGGGCAATGAAACCATCAACATTACAGTGTCTATGTTCGGCGAAAAAGTTGATCTTAAACCGCCGATCACGTTTAAGGTCAAAAAATGCAGCGCTTCAATGAAGTTCCATCAACGGACGAGCTTTTCATACATGATGGCGTCGGTGATCACCACCTACAGCGGCAGCGGTACCCTCAAGATGGATGAAAACGGGGGGATCAGCGGCAGCGGCACCCAGGCGATATGGAGCGATATCCCGCCCTATTCCCTGGATGGAGGTTCGTGCGTGCACAGCCCGCCTTGGGAGGGCAGTTCGGGCATCACCTTCAGCGGCCAGATGGACGACGACGGCGCCGCCGTGGTGAGCATGGAATTGGCGGCCCTGAGCGTGAACAGTACCACGCTCACCTGCACCGGCGAAGATCACAGCGCCAGTATGTCTTTTCCGGGTTATACCTACGGCGCCTGCCAGATCGTGCTGGATGATTTTAGCTTTGAATCAGGGACGTTGGACGTTCCCTTTAACTGCCCCGGTGAGGAGCCGTACACCGTTCCGATCACGATCATTCCAAGGAGGGGATCATGAACCGCGCCGCAGTTGCAGTGACCTGCCTGGCGCTGCTTGCGTTGTCATGCCGCGCCTTCGGCGTTGGAACCGATAACCAGAACGGGAACATACCACAGGCCGGGAATGTTGACCTGAGCGGCTACTTTTTACCCGACCCGACCGCGGGGCTGGATGGGCTGCAAAGTTATGTCCAGACCCTTTCCATTTCCTTCCGTGGATCGCAGAACGGAATCGCGTTTGAGTACATCGATACTTACCGCCAGGAAGCCAACCGCCAAATCAACGCGCAATTCACCTTTGTGGATATTGCCAGGCTTGAAGGCGGCCGGGATAACATTCTCTCCGGGCACCTTGGCGAGGCCTATTACTCACAAATGGATGACGGCGAATGCCGTGTTTCATGGGGCGAGCGCGCGGAAGGTAGCCAGCCATTTGTGCCGGCACGATTGCTGCCTCCCCTGCTTTCCGCCAGGGAGGGCGGCCAGGAGCCGGTGAATGGAGTCCAGGCCCGGCGCTATGATTTCGATGCCGCTGTCTTGGAATATCCACCCAGCACAACCGTGGAGGGGCAGGTATGGCTGGCTGAAGCGGGCGGATATGTGGTGAAGTACTCGATGCGGATTCAGGGCGCAGGTGATTTTTTTGGGGAGGGTGTGCAGGGGGAACAGGCATTTGAATATGAACTTGACCAGGTGGACACGTTCGAAGGTCCGCAGCTGCCGCAGGGTTGCCTGGCGGTGCTGACCGATTTCCCGATCATGGATGACGCGTTCGACATCCAGCGGTTACCGGGCGTGCTGGCCTATACCAGTTCCTCCGACACAGCGCAAATCAAGGATTTTCACGAACAGCAACTTCAGGATAGGGGTTGGGGGGCCGGCAGTACGCATTTCATCCCGGATGGTGGAACCACGCTGGTGTTCATGCATATGGAGGAACTGCATATCACCTACGTCACCTTGCAGGCCGCTGCGGCCGGTACTTGGGTGACGGTGAAGGTCGAGCCAATGCAGCCATCCCTGCCGGGCCTGATGCCGCTACCTTGAAGAAACGAACTCCGCGCGGGGATGACCGGGGGGAGCCATTGTCTGTGGTGAAATAAATGGTGAATGTAAAACGAGGAACTCCCGGCACAAATGTGCCGGGAGTTTTTTGTAAAAATGCTCGCCGCCAGGGTGAGGGGGGCACCCTAACGACGAGCAGGTACATTCTATCAGAAAATCAATGGTAAAACCAGTCCGTGCGGAGGCGAGCGTGAGCGCGGGCAGTTATATCGTTTTCGACATCGGCCTGCTCTTCGTCGCCTTGACACTGGGATTGACTCCCATTGCCTTCGTCCTGCGCAATAAAGGGTGATCTTTTCAGGAGATACAGTAGCCTGGTAAACTTTTTTAAGAATAGCGTACTTGTTCTTACCGCGACTTTGCGTTATCATGATTCTGTCAGGGGTGGCTGCACCCCACAAATCCCATTATCTCTTAAGAGGAGAAGATATGAACAAACGTTTGTCTTTCGTCCTGCTGGCGATCTTCGTTTCCGTTGCGATGATCCTCAGCGCCTGCGGCGCTCCTGCCACAGAAGCCCCCGCTCCCACTGCAGTTCCGCCCACCGCAGAGCCTACTGAAGAGCCAACTCCTGAACTTGGTTCACCTGAACAACCGATCAAGGTACTCTTCGTTCCATCCGTGGATGTAGACTTCATGATCGAGAGCGGCGCCCTGATTGAACAAGCATTGAATGAAGCCACCGGTCTGACCTTCGAGGTCAGCGTGCCCACCTCCTACGCCGCAACTATTGAGGAAATGTGCGCTTCGCCTGATGACACCATCGGGTTTATCCCGGCAGTCCCTTATGTGCTTGCCAATCAACTGTGTGGCGTTCAGCCCGGCTTAGCGGCCGAACGCCGCGGCTGGAATATCTACTGGACCGGCTTCTTCGTCGCCCGCGACAGCGAATTCCAGACCCTCGAGGATCTGGCTGGCGCCAAGTGGGCTTACCCGGATGCCAGCTCCACTTCAGGTTACCTGTACCCCGCATCCATCTTTTCTGATTTGGGCATCGAAGTTGGCGAAACAGTCGAGGCTGGCGGTCACCCACAGTCCATCCTGGCGGTATATAACGGACAGGCTGATGTCGCCACCGCCTTCTTCAGCCCTCCCTTGTTGCCGGAAGGCCGTTGGGCAATAGGTGATTCCCCAGAGGTTCCTGATGATGTGCTGGATTCCTGCGCCCCGAATGCAGAGGGTGAGTTGTGGTGCGGTGACTACCGTGTGCTGGATGCCCGCGGAAGCGTAACCGGTGATGCGCCTGACATCGTCCAGAAGGTCCGTCTCCTGACCCTCTCCAAGGAAATTCCCAACGATACCATGTCCTTCTCCCCGAATTTCCCTGACGAGTTGAAGCAGGTCATCATTGATGCTTTGATCGAATTTATCGATCTCGAAAACCCGGCCTGCGCCGACTCCCTTTGCAACGAGAAATTCTACAGCTGGACCGCAGCCGGACCAATCGCAGATGAGAACTTTGACGGCGTCCGCATTCTGGTTGCCCAACAAGGGATCACTCTCGAAAACCTTGGTGAGTAGTATTAGACGCTTTACCATTTCTTGCCCCAGGGAAACCTGGGGCAAGATTTAAATATGGGTATTATTCATTTCTAAATTTATTCTTTTCGCCCACATTTTTAAAATTGAACATTTAAAATTGAACACAAGAAAGGCGGTCTTTCACCATGCTAGAAGTCAAAAACCTCTCCAAAGTGTATGATGGTGACGTGCAGGCCCTTAAGAACGTCAGTTTTAACGTGAAGCAGGGTGAATTCCTGGCCGTGATCGGATTAAGTGGCTCTGGAAAATCCACTCTCTTGCGCTGTATCAACCGTCTGATCGAACCCACGGAAGGACAGATCATTTGGAACGGGCAGGATGTTACCGCTGCCAGTCAGGATGAGATGCGCCGCATCCGTCGCAAGATCGGTATGGTTTTTCAGCACTTTAATCTGGTATCCCGTTCAAAAGTCATCACCAATGTCCTGGCGGGGAGGCTTGGATATGTCCACCCCATGTTGAGCGCCTTTAACCGCTTCCCAAAAAGCGATATTGAAATGGCTCTCGCCCAACTCGACAAAGTTGGCATTATGAACCAGGCATACAAGCGCGCTGACGAACTCAGCGGTGGTCAACAGCAACGGGTGGGGATCGCGCGCGCCATGATGCAGGAACCCGCCATGATCCTGGCAGATGAACCTGTCGCCAGTTTGGACCCCGTCCTAGCTCATTCCATCATGCAACACCTCGAGAAGATCAACAAGGAAGACGGCGTCACCGTCATTTGCAGTCTGCACTTCCTGGACTTGGTACACCGATACGCCGACCGAGCCATTGCGCTCAACGATGGAATATTAATGTTCGATGGACCACCCAATCAAATCGACGACGAAAAATTCCGGGAAATCTACGGCAAAGACGCAGAGCGTGTGGGATAAAGGAGTTTTCAATGAAAAATAAATCATTACTGCGATCTCTATTTGTTGGGCTGCTAACTCTCCTTGTCTTCATCACATTCGCGTATGGCTTTTCGGTCACCAACATTAACTTCGAAGAGACCCGCTCTGAAAGACGTGTGGCTTCACTTACGCGAATTCTCAGGGCTTTGGCGCATCCAAAAATTCTCGATTACGAATTTGAGTCGGTGGATGTTGAGATACCCTTCTATTTGGGATGTCCCGAAGAAGGCGTTACACCCCATCAAGTAGAACGCTCAGGGGCGTTCATCCTGACCAGTGTCGCATGTGCCGATCCCAAGGAAACCATCATAGTGGAAGGATACAACTTCCAGGAAAACTCATCCGGACCCATCAACTTCATCGGGTTCAGCCCCGATGCTCCTGACGGGGTTCCTTTGCAGATGGGAAGTTTTCAGGCGGATGCACAGGGAAATTTCCGGGTAGAAGTCACCATCCCCAACCGTCAGGTCAAGGAAGAACCGCAAGCCATCCGCGCCACCGGAAGAGTGCCAGTTGGAGTTCCCATGATCTCCCGGGAAGCCCTGGTCACCTGGGAAAAAATTGTTGAAACTGTGTTTATGGCGCTGCTTGCCACTGCTTTTGGCACTTTATTAGCCATCCCAATCAGCTTCTTTGCCGCCCGCAACTTGATGTCGGATATAAAGAGTACGCTCAGCCATATTTCCCTTTCGCTGATTGGATGGCCTCTGGGTATCTGGCTGGGGATTAAGGCTAGTGACCTTCTCACGACCTTGTTATCGCCCCTCTTAAATACGTTTCTTCCCACGCTGGTGGGCGCAATCATCCTGCCGGTTTTGGGATTTTGGTTCGTAAGGTGGTTCCTTTCCATCCAGGATGATGATGCAGAGTCACAATTAAAAAAACGGCTCTCAAATCTACTCTACACATTGATCGCAGCCATCCTGGTACTTGCCTCGATTAAGTTCTTTGGAGATATTTTCCTTCAGGCTGGCCGTTACCTTACGCAAAATCAAGAGGCTCCGCTTTTCTTCATTCGAAAGTTTGTTTTCCAAGTGGGTGACATCGTGACCATGGTGTTACCCGCCCTTGCCGGCGTGATCGGCGGTGGGATTTTTGGCGGACTATTTGGTAATTTTGGTCAGACAATCAGCGACAGAATCGCTCCCGCAACTGGGAAAGTCATCAACCTGATCGTCACCCCGCTTGCCGGTGCTTTGGTAGCGGTTCTGACCATGCAGGGAATAGATTGGTTGTATCAGTTCAACAACCCGTCCATCACAGTCCACTGGCCCGCTGGGATTGGCGCGATCATCGGACTGGCCCTGGCAATCACAGCCTCGCCAAAGAAATCGCTGCCAATCGGGATCATCTTCTACGGAATCATCCGCACCATTCTAAATGGTACCCGTTCCATCGAAGCCCTTGTCATGGCAATCGTTTTTGTCGCCTGGGTGGGTCTTGGACCATTTGCAGGTGCGCTTGCGTTGGGACTGCATACGATCGCCTCGCTTGCAAAATTGTATTCCGAACAGGTGGAAAGCATCATGTCCGGACCTATAGAAGCCATACAAGCCACCGGCGCAAATCGTTTACAGACCATCATCTACGCTGTCGTCCCGCAGATCGTCCCGCCTTATATTTCCTATACCATGTACCGCTGGGACATCAACGTACGCATGTCAACGATCATTGGTTTTGTCGGCGGCGGCGGAATTGGTTTCATCCTTCAGCAGAACATCAACCTGCTTAACTACCGGGCGGCCAGTGTCAACATGCTGGCCATTGCGATCGTTGTTTCCATGATGGATTACATATCATCCAAGATCAGGGAAAAATATGTGTAATTTTGCTGATATACAACAACAGGAAAAACTGATAGAGTGAAAAGCATTGTGCCGCAGATCGTCCCGCCGTATATTTCCTACACCATGTACCGCTGGGACATCAACGTGCGCATGTCCACCATCATCGGTTTCGTGGGCGGTGGCGGGATCGGCTTCCTGCTCCAGCAGAACATCAATCTGTTGAACTGCCGCGCGGCCAGCGCGCAGATGATCGCCATCGCGGTCGTTGTCTCGTTGATGGATTACATCAGCTCGGTGATGCGCGAAAAGGTCGTATAAAATATCTGGGAAACAAAAAGGACTGGCTCTTTGAAGCCAGTCCTTTTTGTTTATGTTTTATCGCCCTGCATTTGCATTTTGTATTTTTTCACGGCGCGCCAGCCGACCAGCATCTTTTCCTTTTCATCCCACAGACGGAAGTAGAGCGACTTCAAACTGTCTCGAAAGGTAAGCGGCTCGATCTGGAAAATCGGGTTTTCATTGTGGCATTCCTCCAGCTTGTAGTTCGGAATCTTCGGGCTGAGGTGGTGGATATGATGGAATCCGATGTTGCCGGTGAACCACTGCAGGACTTTGGGAAGTTTATAGAACGAACTGCCGTCCATGCCGGCCCTGAAGAACTCCCAGTTCTGGTGCCGTTCCCAGTAGGTCGGCTCGAAGTTATGCTGGACGTAGAACAACCACACACCCGCACCGCATGCCATGAGCAGAATGGGGATCTCGACCAGTAAATATGCCTGCCAGCCGATGTGATAGACCGCCCAGCCGACAAATGCGAAGAGGGCGATGTTCGTCCAGATCACGCTGTTCTTCTCGCGTTTGCCTGCGTCTTTTTCCCAGAAGCGGTGCGCAAATACGAAGACGATCAGCGCGCCCACGGTGAAGAGGATCAACGGACTTCGCATGATGCGGTAGCCGATCTTCTTATACCAGGGCGCAGCCAGGTATTCCTCCACCGTCATGGTATAGACATCGCCGATGCCGCGGCGGTCCAGGTCACCGGCGGTGGCATGGTGAATCGCATGGGAATGTTTCCATGCAAAATAGGGAGTCCATACAGCCACACCAAGCAAAAGCCCCAATCGGTTGTTTGCCAGCGGCGTGCGGAAGAAGGAACCGTGACAACAATCATGGAAGATGATGAACATGCGCACCATGAAGCCCGCCGCAGGGACGGTCAACAGGAGGGTCAGCCAGTAGCCAACTTCCAGACTGCGGTATGCGAGATACCACAACACGAAGAACGGGATGACCGAATTAAACACCTGCCATACACTGCGCCATGTTTCCGGGTAGGCATATTTTGAAACAACCGACTGCCATTTTATTTTTCCAATACTCATTTTTATCTCCTATTTAAACAAAAAACAGCCGGAACACTGTAACATGGCCGCAGAGGCTACCTTGTCCCTATCATACCCTGATATTCCAGATATGCGGTAACACCATTGACCCAATGCTGAACGCCGTCAATGCGGATGGAGGGATCGTCACAACTGCTGAATACGCCGCCGGTATACTTTAATGTAATTTCGTCGCTGATGTCAAAGTTGCAGTTGTTATCCGGCAATTGCCGCGCGCGGACGAACGCGATGAACGTGCGGATCTCGCGGTCCAGCCACTGATGCTCCGCGCCGGAGAGATAAAACGCCTGGGCCAGCGCCGCGAGCGCCTCCACTTTGGTGGCGGCGGAAATGCTGGTATTGCCGGAATTCAGCGAGCGGACCTGCCCGGCAAGGATGGTGTCTGCGATCTGCATTGCATAGCTTTTATCGGTATTGTTGAGTGTGTCCAGGCGGGCAAGCATGGCAAATGCATAACTGTGCCAGTGGTCCTCCGTGACGGGCTGTGCGACCATGTACGCATTCACTTCACGTGCCTGTTCAAGCCAGAAATCGTTACCCGTCATTTCGTTGAGCTGTAAAAGCGCAAATAAACTTTCGCCGGGAAAATAGGTGACAAAATAATCAGGGTCCATTGTGCCGGCAAAATGCGGGTCAAACAAATGGTGGAAACCGCCGTCAGGCTTTCGCATGGACACGATGAAATTTCCCAGATCCGTGGCGGTTGTGAGCAGGTTGCGGTTCTTCAACATAAACCTGCCGCTGGCCTGCCAGCGCTTGTAGATGGCGTCAACGGTCAATGCCGCACCGCCCAATGGGCAGCCGCCGTTCGTATATAGACATGTCCCCTTGAATCTTTGCGGGTCACTCACCAGCAATTCAAGGTAATGGTTCAACGCGCGGTCTCCCGCTTCGCAATATTTTGAATCCCCCGAAACCCGGCAAATGGTATAAAGAGCCCCCGTCCCTGCGATCAGGCGGATATCCGAGGGAACATACGACCTCTGGTTGTTCAGGAAATTCACCTGATAGGAAAGTTCGCCGTTTGCCAGTTGCTGGCGCACCAAATAATCAGCGGAGGCGATCACCGCCTCCTTGAGCGGGCTGTCTTCAATGGGAATGACCTCAGGGGTACGCGCAGGCGTCAATGTGGGCGTGGATGGTAAAACCACAGGCGGGGCCACGACGGCCACTGGCTGCTCCCTGCCCATCGCCCCCAAAAAATAAAACACCAGCATGATCCCCGCCACAAGAATTTTTTTAGGCATGCATTTTCATTCCATTCTTTCAGGGAACTTTTGCCATCAAATCCCGCAGGGATAATTCAGCCAGGGATGAAATCGTCATATCACCGGAGACACCCATCTTCGCCGTCAATGGGTTGGGAACAGCCACCACGAAGATCCCCGCATGGCGGGCAGCCTGCACACCATTGGGAGAATCCTCGAAGACGACCGCCTCCGTGTTCTGGACTTTGAGCCGCTCCAGGACCTTCAAATAAATATCCGGGTTGGGTTTTGTCCTGCCGGGCGCCACATCCTCCTGACAGATAATATGCTTGAAACAATGAAAGATGCCGAGTCGTTTTGCGTGCGCATCCACCCATGAATGAGGGGAACTGGAACCAATGGCAATCTGCAATCCCGTCTCTCTGGCCTGTTCGATTAAGTTCAATACTCCGGGCATCACCGAACTGGCGTGGATGAGCAGGTCTGATTCTCTTCGGTAGCGCGTGCGCATCGCCGCAGGATCCAGCCGTCTCTGGGAAAGAAGCGAGAGATGATCCGCCGCGTCGAAGGTCGAGATGCCGTATCCGCCGATCGTCTTTTCCCATTCATGGACGGGGAGTTCAAATCCGTGTTCGCGGTAAATGGACTGCCAGACCAGGACCTCAGGCGTCTCGGTGTCGAGAATCAGCCCGTCGAAATCAAAGATAAGTGCCTTAAGCATTTATGGAAACCGCCTGACAAATTCTGAAATTGCTTCCCATATTTTTATATCCTTCACACCGTCGGTGTTGATCACCGCCAGCACTTCATCGAGCATGGCCTTCATGGCCGCATACTCACGCTGGGCCTCGGAATCCGAGCCAAAGAAACGCGTATGATCCATCCAGCCGTACAGATTGCATGAAACTGAAATATACCCCCTGCCGCGTTTTAATATAATGCGCGCACCATTGGGATGTTCTTCATCGTTCATGATCACAGCGCCCTCGGCGCCCACCATGCCGATGCTGCGGCCATCATCAAACGCAGACCAATTACTCATCCACTTCCATTCTGCTGATGCGCGAAGGCTGCACACCCACATGTGTCGGGACCGCACGCACGGTCTGGCCGTTCCTCACCAGATGCGCAAGATGTTTTACCATCACGGCCTGCCGCGCGGAAGCCTTTGCCCCAAGATCTTCCAACACCGGTTCTAGCCAGGCTTGATACGAACGCACATTCAAATAGACGGGACGTCCGCCGCGGTCCGTCAGGCCTGAAACAAGCGATGCGATTTTTTGACTGACCTTGTTCTCATCCGGATGAATGAACGGCGTCAGCACCATGCCATACATTCCAGAAGTCACACTTGCAAAACACTTCATCTCCTGATGCACGAAACCGATCACACGGTTCGGCGCAGGTTCAACAGGATGCAATAACTGCGGGACAATTTGATAATGCAGACTTTGCACCGCGTGCAAATCGACGGACCGCATCCGCCTCCAGTCTCCGCCGCTGCCTGCCTTCGCCTTTTCCAGCAGACTCGCATCCCAGACCCTCTGCCACGCATAGACGGAAAAACCGGTCATCCGCAACGCGGGGAAGACGTCACTCGTTTCGTCCACTTCTGCAATCACATGAAACGCCTGCCATTCGCCAGCCTGAAGTGCAAGATGCTCGATCAAGACAGGCAGTTGCGGATCATACAATCTGGATGAAGGCGCGAGATACAACAACTTTGCAAAGGTCTCACCGCGGGTGTGGATGACGCCCCCCAATAAAACAGACTCACCGCCGTTGTCAACCGCCGCATACAAATGACGCGCCGGGTTGATGTAGGCCAGCAGTCCCATCGCACCCAGGGGATGGCCGCGCGTGAGGGCGCGCGCGCTATCGAGGGTAAGCACATCGTTTCGATAGCGTGCGATGGTGGGGAGGTCGAGAAAATCAAGTGGGCGAATGGTCATTGGATGTTTTATGTCATTGCGAGCGCACTTTGCGAAGCAATCCCCTGATATGAGGAGCTTGCATCGTCGTTCACTTTGTTCGCTCCTCGCAACGACATGTCAACTTGCGAGCGAAATAAAATACTCATGAAAGCGCGTATCGTCCGTCAACTCAGGATGGAACGAGGTCGCCAGCAAATGGCCCTGCTGCGCCGCGACGATGCGTCCATCTTCCAGTTTCGAAAGCACCTTCACTTTTTTACCAACCGAGTCAATGATCGGTGCGCGGATGAAGACCGCGTGATAGGAATGTTCCGTGCCGGTGACGTTGAACAACTCATCGATCTCAAGATCGGTCTCGAACGAGTCCACCTGCCGTCCAAACGCATTGCGCCGGATCTTGATATCCATCAACCCAAGCAGGGGCTGGTCGCGCCCGATATCCCTGGAAAGGAAGATCGCACCCGCACACGTTCCCCAAATGGCATGGGACTTTCCAAACTCGCGCAACGGTTCCATCAACTCGTACGCCACCGCCAGTTTGCCGATCGTCGTGGATTCGCCGCCGGGCATGATCAATCCATCCAATCCATCGAGATGTTTCGGTAAACGTACTTCGGCAGTCTCCATGCCGATTCTTTTGAGCATGGAACTATGTTCTGAAAAATCGCCCTGCAGGGCGAGAACTCCAATTTTCATTTTTGGACCATGGACGGTAGACCGTTCGGTTTTACCAGCCACGCACTGCCAGACGTTCCGCTTCTGGCATTTGTGCGGCATTGCGGCCCACCATGGCTTCGCCGAGATTCTTGCTCACTTCCGCGAGGATGGAGGCATCCTGATAATGCGTCACCGCTTTGACGATGGCTTGTGCACGCTGGGTGGGGTTGCCGCTCTTGAAGATGCCCGAGCCAACGAACACGCCGTCGACGCCGAGCTGCATCATCAAGGCCGCATCCGCGGGAGTCGCAACACCGCCCGCCGCAAAATTGACCACGGGCATGCGTCCGAGTTCCTTGGTCTCTTTCACCCATTCATACGGCGCGCCGTTGTTCCTGGCGAAGGTCATCAATTCTTCATCGCTCATCGTCTGCAACTGGCGGATCGCACCAATCACCGTACGGGCATGACGCACCGCTTCGACCACGTCGCCGGTGCCTGCTTCACCCTTCGTACGGATCATCGCCGCGCCCTCACCGATGCGGCGCAATGCCTCGCCGATGTTGCGGCATCCGCATACGAACGGCACTTTGAAGTTGTGTTTCAAAATATGATGTTCTTCATCTGCGGGGGTGAGCACTTCGGATTCGTCGATGTAGTCCACGCCAAGCGATTCGAGAATCTGTGCTTCCACGAAATGACCGATGCGACACTTCGCCATCACCGGGATGGACACCGCATCCATGATCTTCAGGATCATGTCGGGGTCGGACATGCGCGCCACACCGCCGTCCGCGCGGATATCGGCAGGCACACGTTCCAACGCCATCACCGCGCACGCACCCGCATCCTCCGCGATCTTGGCCTGCTCGGCATTCACCACATCCATGATGACGCCGCCTTTCAACATTTGGGCTAAACCTTTTTTCTCTGTCCAGGTACCAGTCTTTGCTTCCATTGAGTTACTCCTTGTAGTAATTGCATATAAATTCTACCATGCAGACTATCTTTAAATCATAAGAGGACTGTAAACACGAATCGCCTCGCCTTGGCTGAAACCTGACACTGCGAAAGAGCAGGATTCTCCTCTTGACAAAATACACCGGAGTGCTACAATGCATACAATGATACAATTAGTACAATAAAGGATCGCCCATGAAAGAAAAACAACTCACCCTGCAACTTGACTTTCATTCAGGGCTGCCCATCTACACCCAGATCGTGAACCAGATCCAAAGTCAACTGGTGAACGGGATATTGAAACCAGGCGATCAACTGCCGACCATCCGTGCATTGGCCTTGGAACTACGTGTCAACTTCAACACCGTGGCACGTGCCTATCGTATCCTGGACGAAGCCCGCATCATCTCCACGCAACAAGGACGCGGAACATTCATCACAGAGATCCCGCCGCCAGAGGTCAGTGAAAAACTGCGCAGCGAGTCCCTGCTGGAACTGACAGACCGATTCATCAGCGAGGCTGTTCGGTTGGGATTTTCGAAGCGCGAGGTCAGCCTGATGGTCGGAGGCAGGTTGAAGTCCAGAAAAGAAGCGAATGACGAAGATGGTGAAGAATCATGAAGAAGGAGAATGTCAAAATGAATTCAAGATACCTTAAGTCGCTTGTTCAAAACAAAAAGGAAGACCAGCACATCCCGCCAATTGCAGGGACTATTTTTGCCGTGTTCCTGTTGATCTCCGTTCTCGGCGCGATCCTTGGTGACGGGAAATATTCCGATGCCATGCTTGGCGGCTGGGTTGTTTTTTGGATGTTGATCGGCGTGTATATTTTGTTCGCGTTGAAGGTCGCATCGCAATGGGAGAAGGTCATCGTGTTGCGGCTCGGCAAGTTTCACGGGCTGAAGGGACCCGGCTTGTTCTGGATCATTCCCATCGTGGACACGACCCCAACGTGGATCGATCACCGCGTGATGGTCACGCCGTTCGCCGCGCAGAAAACGCTGACAAAAGACACCGTGCCTGTAGACGTGGATGCTGTATTATTTTGGGTGGTATGGGATGCCGAGAAAGCCGCGTTGGAAGTGGAAGACTACCGCGCCGCCGTGGACTGGGCGGCACAGACCGCGCTGCGTGACATCATCGGCAAGAAGATGCTGGCGGATATTCTCGTCGGGCGCAGTTCGATCGATCAGGAACTGCAACAGGTCATTGACGAGCGCACAACGCCGTGGGGTGTGACGGTTCAGTCGGTGGAGATTCGCGATATCGTCATCCCGCAGGATCTGGAAGATGCCATGTCGCGGCAGGCACAGGCGGAACGCGAACGTCAAGCGCGTGTCATCCTCGGCGAATCCGAAAAGCAGATCGCAGCGTCCTTTGCAGAAGCTTCACAGGCATACATCAACAATCCCACGGCGCTGCATCTGCGCGCCATGAACATGCTCTTCGAAGGTCTGAAGGAAAAGGGTGCGCTGATCATCGTACCGTCGTCCGCAGTGGATACGATGAATCTCGGCGGGCTGAGCGGCATGGTTGCGCTGGGACAGAGCCACCTGCCGAAGGAAGATAAATAATCCCGCAGGGGCGCATGCGGCACGGCGCCCCTGCAAATAACGTTTCACGTGAAACAACAGAAAGGAAATCGAATGTCAACCAAACTCACCGCCATCCTCGTTCTCATCTTGGTCGCCGCGGCCGTCATTGCGGGCGCGCTCTTGTGGAATCAACTGCCTGGGCAGATGGCTTCGCATTGGAATGCGAACGACGAAGTGGACGGCTATATGTCCAAATTCTGGGGCGTGTGGATGATGCCGCTGGTTACGCTCGGCATGTTCGCGCTGTTCCTCGCCATCCCAAACATCGACCCGCTCAAGGCGAACATCGCGCAATTCCGCGGCGTATTCAATCTCTTTATCCTGTTCATCACCGCGTTCATGCTCTATATCCACGGGCTGACGCTCGCCTGGAACCTCGGGTATCAAAACTTCAGGATGAGCGCTGCGATGCTGCCGTTCATGGGCATCCTGTTCATTGCCGTCGGTTACATGCTCAGGCAGGCGAAGCGCAACTGGTTCATCGGGATTCGGACTCCCTGGACTCTCTCCAGCGATACCGTTTGGGACAAGACGCATCAACTCGGCTCGGTGTTGTTCATGGCTTCGGGAGTTTTCGCCTTCCTTGGAGCCTTCTTCGGCGGTCCAACCGCTGTATGGCTGACGCTTGCGCCCGTCCTTGGCTCGGCGGTCTTCCTGGTGATCTACTCCTTTGTGCTGTACCAGCGCGAGACGAAAGCGTAGCCAAACCTGTTTCACGTGAAACAAGGAAAACAACATGAAAAAACCGTTCAACTGGAAGATCTTTTTCATCGTATGGATCGCGGCAGTCTTTGGTGTTATTGCCGTCATCCCATACACGCTGACGTTACAAGGCACAATCTTGCAGGAACTGGAATTACCAATTCCTGTACCGCTTCTTCTCGCCATTCAAATTGGTCAGAACGCCGTGATGTTTGCCATACTGACAGCGCTCGGCCTCTTCTTCGCCAACCGCGTCGGTCTTGGAACCCCGATCCTGGAGGCGAAACTGGCAGGAGAATCCGTCGCTGACAAAGTGCGGGCGATCCTGCCGATGAGCATCGGCATCGGCGTGGCTGCGGCAGGGCTTATCCTCGTGTTAGACGTCGCCATCTTTCAACCTGCCTTGCTACGCGAGTTGGGTGATGCCGCAGAAGCCCTGGCAAGCGGATCCGTAAAGCCGCCTGCATGGCAGGGATTTCTTGCATCGTTCTATGGCGGAATCACTGAAGAGATTCTACTGCGCCTGTTCGTCATGTCGCTGTTCGTGTGGCTTGGTTCGTTTATCAGCAAAACCGCGGAAGGCAAACCAACCAGTGCAGTGTTCTGGGTTGCAAACATTCTTGCGGCTGTCCTTTTTGGTCTGGGGCATTTGCCTGCCACGGCAAATCTTCTTCCGCTCACGCCACTGGTCATCACACGCGCCATCATTCTGAACGGCGTGGCGGGTGTCGCGTTCGGCTGGCTGTACTGGAAACGCGGACTTGAATCCGCGATCATTGCGCATTTCTCAGCAGATATTGTTTTGCATGTGTTGCTGGCGTTATAACCTTCACGTTCAATGTAATACTAGAGTGTGGAAACCATGAAAATACGAGAAACCATTGTGGTTGAAGCAAGAGGTCTGCTCAAAAAATACCCGGGCGTGACTGCTGTAAACAATGTATCTTTTGAAGTGCATGAAGGAGAAATCTTTGGAATGGTGGGACCAAACGGAGCCGGAAAAACAACAGCCATTGAGTGCATAGAGGGTCTACGCAAACCGGATCGGGGCAGCATACGAGTACTGGGCTTGGACCCGCAGCAGGATGGATATGAGCTGCGGGAACGCATCGGCATCCAGTTTCAGTCCGCCGCTCTTCCTCCTCGAATCAAGGTGGGAGAAGCGTTAGATCTTTTCGCCTCCTTCTACCGAAAATCGGTGGAATGGCGACAACTGTTGGAACAAGTAGGGTTAGAATCGAAGGATGGCGCCTACGTTGATAAGCTTTCCGGCGGGCAAAGACAGCGGGTGTTCATTGCCATGGCGCTGCTCAACGACCCGGAACTGGTCTTCCTGGACGAATTAACCACAGGGTTGGATCCTCAATCACGGCGGGCAGTATGGGACCTGATAGAGGACATCCGCAAGCGGGGGAGGACCGTCTTCCTCAGCACGCATTTTATGGAAGAAGCGGAGCGCCTATGTGACCGGGTGGCAATCGTGGATCATGGGAAAATTGTGGCACTTGACACGCCGGGCAGTCTGATCGCTTCACTACGAGCGGAAAACAGGGTGGTCTTCAATGTTGTTGAACCTTTCGACGAAGAATCCCTGCGGCGGATCCCCAGTGTCAGTCGGGTTGAGCGGATCGGCGAACGAGTCATTGTCTACGGACAAAGGGAGGGATTGGTCAGCGGTGTGGTCAACGCCCTAGACTCCGGCGCCACGCGCTTCAATGATCTGCGCACCGAACAACCGACGTTGGAAGACGTATTCCTGGCATTGACTGGAAAGAAAATGAGGAATTAAATGATACAAATCCGAGCTTTACAGAAACTTGTAATTGCCCAGGTCAGGCTTTCCCTGCGGGATCCGATGGGTGTGTTCTTTATACTGTTGTTTGCTCCCTTGCTGTTGATCTTTATGGGATTCATTTTTGGGAACGAACCTGACCCAATGTCCGGCGGACGCGGGGCACTGGATGTTTTTCTGCCATCCTATGCGGCGATCGTCATCGCCGTGGTTGGGTTGATGAGCGTGTCCGTCGAAACCACGGGTCGGCGGGAGGCAGGGGTCCTGCGTCGGTTCCGCGCCACGCCATTGCGTCCGCTCACCTATATCCTTGGCGACGTGTTGACACACTTTGCAATGACGATTCTGGGTATTTTCCTGCTGTTCCTTCTTGGCGTCACCGTGTATAAAGTTCGTTTTGACGGCAGTCCATTGCCTCTCATCATGGGAATTTGCCTGAGTACTGCCGCGTTTATTTCCCTCGGGTTTGTTCTTGCGAGCCTCGCTCCCAACCCCCGCACAGCGACGATCATCGGGAATGTGCTTCTTTTTCCTATGATGGCACTTTCCGGAACGACCTTTCCGCTGGAGTTGATGCCGGAGGCGGTTCGCAACACATCCCGGTTTGTTCCTATGACCCATGTGGTCACGCTGCTAAGAGGGTTATGGTTCGGCGAAACGTTCGGTGAACACCTTATGGAAGTGGCTGTGCTTGGTGGGATCATTATCATGGGAACGATCATTGCGACGTGGACATTTCGCTGGGAATAGCAACGATGTTTCGCCAGAACCTCAAGCAAAACGATAAGGAAACGATGATGAACGATCAACTTCAAAAATGGGAATACCGCGTGCAAACCGTCGGCGGATTTTTCAAAGGAGTCCCCGCCGATGAATTGGAGACACTTCTCAATGAATGGGGCGAGGAAGGTTGGGAGGTCGTGTCCACACACATCCTTGAGAACGCGAACAAGATCAATGTGATCGCAAAACGTCCGCTCACGCGTGAGACGATCCGACGGCGCTCGATGCCACAGTACAAATATTAATGTTGGAGGAAAAATGTTGGAAAAAAATCCCTGACCTGGTTTCTGGTCATCACGTTCATCTTCTCGTGGACGTTGTTCATTGCACCACTGGCATTCGGTGATATGGATGCCACAACCAAACAACTGGCGATACAGGGTTTATGGGCAACTGCCATGTGGGGACCGGGCATCGCCGCAATCATCGTCACGTTATTCGTTGCGAAGAAACCGTTCAGCAGTCTGCGGTTGAATACGCTGGGACCGAAACGCTTCTATTTGTGGGCATGGCTGCTGCCAATTCCCCTGACCATTTTCGGCGGTCTGCTGACAGTGCTGTTCGGCATGGCAGTACTGGACTTGGAGTTTACGATGATGCGCAGTGCAATGGAGTCTGCGGCGGGCGGCGGAGCAATTCCGGTCGGCTTGATCGTTCTCGTCCAGATCGCTTTCGCATTTACGCTGGGACCATTGATCAACGTCGTATTTGCGCTGGGCGAGGAATTGGGCTGGCGCGGGTATTTACTTCCGCAGTTGCTGCCACTCGGACAATGGAAGGCGATGGTGGTCAGCGGGGCGATATGGGGAGTCTGGCATGCGCCTGCGATCTTGCAGGGACATAACTATCCGGGCTATCCGGTATTGGGTGTGTTCATGATGATCATCTTTTGCGTGCTGCTCGGCATCATCATTTCGTGGATGTACTTGAACACAAAGAGTCCCTGGGCGGCGGCGCTGGCGCATGGATCGGTCAATGCGGTGGCGGGACTGCCGGTGCTGTTCCTTGTGCCGGGCTTTAACATGGCATTCGGCGGAACGCTGGCCGCACCGACGGCATGGATCGGCATGTTGTTGTTCATCACATGGCTGGTTTGGACGAAACGGCTCCCAGTGCAGGATCAGGTTGGGGAAACAGAGGCAGCCGTCCCTGAAGGGGAGGCGCAAACAAAATAGAACGTTTGTTCTTTTTGCAGGTCACCAAAGTTGGGCGACACATCATCGCCCAATTTTGTTTATTCCTCCTCCTCTAAAATTTCCCCTGGCTCATCCTCGACCAGAAATGCAACGGCACGACTCTTTTGAGAATCCATGACCAAATCGATGTGATGATTTTGGCGGTAATCCTGGACGGCAATCAATCGCAGAGCGGAAAGAACCTGCCGGTTGTCAACGGAGATGAATTCTTCGATGCGGTTTGGGGTGTCGTGGAAAATTTCGCGATTGAAGATGGCGTCCTTGTCATCGAGGAAAACTACCAGCGGATAGATCTCTGCTTCCATCAGATCCTGAAAGAAGTGGGTCCCAAAGGACGGTTCGGATGACGCGCCAACAGTTTCACCCGCCAGTTCAACCAACGCACGTGCATTATAAATATCGCTGTAGGCAACATGCACGCCGAGATCGGGCGTGGAGGTGCCCCAGCGGCCGGGACCAACAGCAATGAAGGTTTCATCCTTTAGCGCAGCATTGAGTTGACCGATGGCACGTTCCAGCGCGACACGCTCGACCTGCGATGCGAGTCTGAAATACCCTTCAGACGGAACATAAAGAATATAGCGGATATTTTGCACCGCGCCCTGCGGGACCATGCGCTGGGAGGAGAAAACGATATTTTCACGCCGCAGGTCGCTTGGGATCTGCACTTCACCGGAATCCTGAATATGGCTTTGCGGGCGGCATTGCAGAAGTGTGATGCGAACGTCCGAGCGTTGTTCTTCGGGTTCGAGAATTTCAACCGTGAACTCGGTATCCACCGGGGAGTGGTAGTGCGTTTCCAATAATTTCAATGCGTCGCGGATGGTTTCCGCAAAGGATGTACGGGACAACAACCCGTCGAAGGTAATGACCATTTTTTCAGGCTCTGCCATCGTTGAACGGATAGGCGCCAGGTAACCATCCTGTTCAGTCTGGGCAATGAAGCGAAGCACACGATAATCGCCATGAATGATCTGATGCACTGGGGCGGTGATGAATTTATTGTTTTTGAGATCGATCACATCCACGCTTTGCTGGGAATACGTTTTTGTCCTGCGAATATCAGATGAAGGATACAAAGCCGGATGACTGAGCGCCACAAGGCGCGGATAATCATCCGCCACCATGTCCACCGCGCGGGTTCCCAATCCCCAGACGAGACGCAGGAATCCATCCTCCTGTTTGATCTGAGGCGACCAGCGGTACAGGTTGCGGCTGAAGGCGACTCCCGCCGCATGCGGAAGGTAATACTGCCTCATCTTTTCCCCTTCCACGAACTGGATCAGGATGCCTATGCGCTCATCATAATCAACCAATTCCTTGTGGTGGCGATAGAGCAGGGCATCCGGGTCCAGGACACTTGCATAGATCTTTTTAATGGCATCCGTCAGTGCTATGAGTTTCCGCTTCCGGCTTCCTTGATTGGGGAGAAAGACACTTTCATATTTGCCCGCAAAGGAGGTGCCAAAGTTATCCTCCAACAAACTGGAGGAACGAACAATCAGGGGGGTATTCCCCGCTTTAACAAGAATCTCCTCCAGTCGTTTGATGATCTCCGCGGGGAACTGCCCTTTTGAAAATTCGGCGCACAGCATGGAATAATCCGCCCTCATCTGATCTTCGCTCTTGTATTTCTGGTCGTTCCAGTGCATCAGCCCGTTGAACGACATGAAGTTATAGAATACATCCGAGCCGAGGTAGTAAGAGACCGGGATCTTGAAGCGTTCACGGACCTGCGGCGGCGCGGTCTCCTTGAGGATGCGCATGGCCAGCAGCATCCCTGCCGCTTTTCCGCCGATCTTTCCCCCGCCGATCTTGCGTTTGCGGATTTCCTTCAAGTCCCCCGCGGTAAACCAGCGGCGCGCGATCTTGATATATTTCAACTGATCGCTGATCATGGTGCGGATGAGCACCACGATGATCTCCTGTAAACGCGCCCCATACTTCTCCCTTTCTTCGGGCGGCATCAATTCAATGACTTCAGCCTGTTCGAAGAGCATATCCTGCGGGGAAAGCTCCGGGTTGAACCACACAAAATCCGATTCAGAACTGCCCTGCTCTGTCAGCGCCTGGCGGACGATGTTTTCAAATTCGGCATAGGGCAGGTTGTAGGCAAAATAAAAATCGGTGAGCGAGTCCCGTACACGCGCAAGCCGGGTCTCCCAGACTTCGGCGCTTTCTTCGACAACCGGATCGTGCAGTCCCTCGCGTTCCTGTGACTCGATAGCCTTGTTCCGCGCCTCCGTCTCGAACACGGCCTTTGCGATGATGCCGCGCGTGAACAATTCCTTCCTCATACGCGAACGGATGCGCCCACTTAAAATGGGATACTGGCTCAACGAGAGCAATATTTTTAACACGCTGTCCATGGAAATGCTGGGGAATGTCATCGGAAACCTGTTGACCCAATGATAACAAAAATCCGCCAGAGCAAACTGCCTGACGGATTTGGATTCGTTCTACATTTAATCATCCCAGGTGCATCGGCATGATGACGTGCAGGAACCCCTCGTCACCGACGGGCTTGACCACCCCGGGCGCATTCGCCGCGGATGTTTCCAGCGCGACATTCGGGGTGCGGATGACCTCCAGCGCTTCACGCAGGAATTTGACATTGAAGGCGATCAACACGCTGCCGCCATCCACCGTGGCTTCGACGATGGTTTCATTCTTCCCCGTCTCCTCGGATGTCGCCGAGATTTCCACTTCGCTCGGCTGCATTTCGCCCCTGGATTCCTTGATGTCCAGCCGCGCAACATTCGAGCCCTCCCGTGCAAAAATCTCGGCTTGTTTGCAGGCCTTGAGCAATGCCGCCGTGGAGATCAGCGTGCGGGACTTGTAACTGCGCGGAATGATCTGATGGTAATCCGGGAACGTGCCGTCAATCAACTGCGAAACCACCTCCACATCCTTGACGCGGAAGAGCACCTGTCCGCGGTTCTTCGGCACAACCATGTAGATGGGTTCCTCGCCGTCGCCAGCCACCCGTGCAAGTTCGTTCAACGCGCGGGCGGGGATGATGACATTGAGCGGCTGCGGCACCGCCTGTGAAAGCTGTGCCTTGCGCACGGAAAGACGGAAACCATCCGCCGCCGCCATCGTCACCTTATCCTTTTCCACGTTCATCAACACCCCCATCAATACCGGGCGGGCTTCATCGGTCGAGGCGGCAAACGCAACCTGATGGATCATCTCCTTGAAATCAGCCACATTCAATTGGACTGCGCCGTCCATTTCAGGCGTGGGCAGCGGAGGAAACTCCTGTGCATCGATGCACTTGATGTCGTTATTCGAAGCACCGCCCTTCACATGTAAACTCTGCGTCTTCAGATCGAGGCTCAATTGCACCTGATCGTTCGGCATGGCGCTCACCAGGTCCGAAAACGTGCGCGCGGGCACGGTCGTCGAACCGTCTTCATCGATGCGCGCGGCGATCCAGCAGGTAATACCCAATTCAAGATTGGTGGCGGAGAGCCGCAGGCGGCCCTCATCGGTTGCGATCAAAATGTTCGATAAAACGGGAAGTGTACTGCGCGGCGATACAGCGCGTGAAACAATGCTCAGTCCGCGTGCAAGGTTTTCTTGAAGGACAGTTACTTTCATGGCGTTCGCCCTCGGTTTCGTGGAATAATTTTCAAAAGTATATCATTAACTTCCATGTCATTGCGGGCCGCGAAGCGGCGAAGCAATCCTCCGCTGGGATGAAGATTGCTTCGCTTCGTGGTGCACGTCATCGGTGCTCCCCGCCTCCTTGCAATGAAGCAGGCTAAAACCCCGTCACCATCGAAACCCCAAATAGGATCAACATGAACAACAACTGGCACGCAAACAATGCCGCGAACACATAGGCTACATACGCCCACAGCGGTGTGCTTCGGGCTGCGGATTGCGGGCGGACCTCCAGCCCTTCCGCCATCGCCTTCGCGAAATCGGCTGTCTGCTCAAAATCATTCATCCAGCACACGCCCGCCGCCTCATCCGGGACGATGAGCCTGTTCCCATCAAATGACCGAATCCACGCTTCGAGGTTTGGCGAAGCCGGCGTATTCACCGCCAGTGACCCGGGCAGGATGATTGCATCCGCTTTTACACTGTTTGCGATTCTTTCATTGGCATTGGTCACCGTCAATTGCAGTTTCGGCGCACGTTTTGCAAACACGGTCCTGACGGATTCGCCGAACTTGCCATCATGGTCGAAGACCAGCACCTTGAATTGTGACTGTTTTTCCTCCAGCATATCAGCATGGGCTGTGCCATCCTTTCGCAGGGCCGAGAGGTGATACAGCAATAACACAACGAACAATACGAGCGTTTGCAGGGTGTTAAGAACGGAATTGACAAAGTTTCCCGTCCCGCCGCCAAGCGCGGCGTTGATGAGCGTGAAGATCAAACCGCCCGCCGAAACCATCCCGCCAATGACGGCAGCGAAGAGGACAAGATAGAGATACGTCTTGCGGATCACCGATCGGCGTGCATGCTCGCCTTCATCATTCTCCAACATCGCCTGCGCCTGGGCCGGCCGCCACGTCAACAGCCAGAGCGGGAGTCCCACCACAAGGAACGCCAGCGCGCTGGAAAGCGGTGATGCAAATCCGCTGCTGCCTAGATACGCCCTGCCCGTGAGCAGGTCGATCACCACGGAAAGCAGGGATTGCACTGCGAAGAACACCGCCGCAAGACCAAGGAAGGAGAGGATGTAGGAGTACAGTCTCTGTTTGCCGGCGCGGCGCGGCGCGTTTTCATCGAATGCGAATTGCTGATTCAGCCACGTCCTATAGTATGCCGAGATGACTGCGAAGGGCACACCGATGGAAATCGGAGCGCCGATGTCTTGCACGAATTCCGTCCAGGTTTCCCCATCAGCGAACAAACGCATCAGGATCATGTAGAGCAGGTTCCCGCCCGCCGTCAGGACAATGACCACGCCGCCGAGCGAAAGCAGGTAGAGAATGCCGAGGCGGAGATAAGAGTCCCTTTCAGCCGAAACAGTCAGCCCGTCCTGTAAGACGCGCCAGGAGAAGAACCAGATCGGCCCGCCGATCATGAGCATGGCAATCGCATTGACGGCTGTCTCCCGTCCGACAGTCCCCAACAGCGTGCCAGTGGACAGGGTAAAGGCATAATCCAATGCCTGCTGTGCACCATAGACGACCATGAGCAGGCCGTAGAGCATCCAGATGAAGCGGTAGAGGCGGCGGACCTCGGCATAGTTTTCAGTTTCGGAAAGCGAGCGCCATTCCTCCTTGAGAATGTTCCAAAAATAGGCCGCAAGCAGCAGGTTGATGACAATGGCGATCAGGTTATCGCTCCACGTCTGAGCACCGCCGACGATGGCACGGGTGGTGTACAGGTTCGCCGCGGAGAGGAAGATGCGGTCAATCAGCGCAAGCGTGTTTTGCACCACAGGAATAAGCGTGCCGAGCAGGATGCCATACAAAAATATGGCGCGCAGGCTTGCCGTTTTTTCCTCCTCGTCCTTTGCAGAGGCGCGCTGCGCCCACAGCCAGTGGATCAGGAAGATCGGCACACCCACCAGGATTAGCGATAAGGCCTGCGCTAGTGTGGAAGCACTGTCCACGACTTGTTTGGAGTTGAAGATCGAGCGCAACAGGCTGATGACGCCCCACAGCACCACTTCGATGCTGATGACGGCGACGGCGTAAAAGTATAGTCGTCGAATGGTTTTCATCGGTTTCCCTTTCCGGCATTGCGAACAAAGCAGGTGGTTGAGTAGGCGGCGGGTTCCGATACGCCCTTCGGGCTACTCAACCAGCGCCGCCGTACACTTGCACCAGCACGCAAGTGCAGGTGTCGAAACCGCAAGTTCGCAATGACATGAAACTATGGCTGATACGGCTCCTGATACCAACTGTAATCCCAGAAGTTATACGGCATGGAATTCAACTTCCACGCGCCGTTCTGCTTCACCAGCAGGGCGCGGTCGGAGTTTGAATAACGGCTGGAAAAAGGATCGGTGTTGGAATAATAGATCGCGAGCGAGACAATCGCCTCATCATCATGGATCTCCACCGAACCGATATCCACGCCCACATCGCCGGGGTTGACCATGCCATTAAAAAAGGAACGGCGGAACTCTTCATAGGCCGGTTTGTGTTCCAGGTCTGCAAGGTAGCCGTAGGCTTTCTGGTAATCCTTGTTCAAAACAGCCAGTACATAGTTATGCACCACGCCGTCCGGAGCGGAATCTGCAACATAATCCCGCCCATCCTGCCGCGTGAAGAACAGTCCCAGCGCGAGCAGGATGAGGGCGCCGATGCCTATCAGAATGCCGGTCAAAAATCTATCCTGTTTCATAAATACCTCCAGTTCCATCTTAACTGTACTCCAAATTGACGAAAAAAACTGCCAAAAAGTTTCAGCGCTGGCTCTACCCTATTGGGTGGTGTATTTGTACTGCCAGAGAAACAAGATTTACTATAGGTAACACCTGCGAGAGAATTATTTGACAAATCTGGGCAACCCGAATCTCATCTTTTTCCCTACATGATTATTAAGGTTTTCCATTGACTCCGACCGCTGAAAGCCGTAAAATGGATAAATCTTATCAGATTTGCAAGGTTTTCTCCTATTTGAGGATTGAGGAGTTAAAGATGAAACTTAATGATCGCTTTCTTGTTCCCGGTCTTATTATTATATTGACCCTGCTTGCGAGCCTGATCCTCCCGGTCGCCGTCCTGGCGGACGAGGTGAATCCGCCCGAGGAACCGGTCGTGGAGGAAACAATTGACGGGGACCCCGCGCCCCCGTCCGTTTCGGAAATATTAGAGGATCTCCCAGAGAACACCGAAGTGGTTGTTCTGGATGAGGAGGGCACCCTCCTGCCGCTTGCCAGCGAGGCGGCGGCAGAGATCATCACAGATACCGACCCCATGTGGTGTCCGGTGGGGGTATTGCCCGGCGGTGCCGGCTGCACGATCAATTTCGCCACCCCCCAACTCCTCATCAACGACATGGACAGCAGCAACCCGGCCACCAGCGCCTCCATGTATGAGCAGGACGGAATTATCTACTTCACTGCCAGTCCGGGCGGTTCATTCGTGCTGGTACCCGGCGGCGGTAATCATAACATTGCCTTCCTTGGAGGGAATCCCATTTATGAACCGGACTATAATGCGCTAAAAGGTTTTAACCTGACTCTTCAAGGCGGGTGGAACGGCGATACAGTAACCCCCGCCTTCAGCGGACAGACCGATTTTGATTCGAATCGCATCCAGATCGGTACAAGTGCCAATCCGTGGGTTGGCGATATTACGCTGAATGACCTCGCCTTTAACGAGGTCTTGTTTGGGAATAGCGTGACAATCCATACAACCAGCGGGGATATCACCCTGAACAATGTTGATGTCCAGGAGCAACGAAGTATCATCCTGAACAACACAGCCCTGCTCAGTTCCGACTCCGGGGATATCACGGTGAGCAACAGCAGTTTCGACGGAGACAATACCGGGTTAAGCCACAGTAACGGCTTCTATGCAAATACCAATTCCGGTTCGATCAATATTTCGAATACAAGCTTCACGGATGCACGCGGGTTGATCCTGGACCGCGACGGCGCAACGTTGAGCGGTGTGAACATTACCCTGAACAACGTGACCGCCAGCGGCAACGACGGGAACGGCATTGTGATCAACGCCAGCGGTGACGCGACCGTCACCTGCAGCTTCTTCCAGAACAACGCAAACGGCTATGGCATTGAGGCCGGCTCGAATGGCACGCTGCATTTCAATGGTGTCACCTTCGGCGGGAACGGCTCAGGCGATTACAACATCTTCAATGGCAGCCTGGTCGAGGATCCAAACTGCGCCCCGATCCCGGGCGGGGGAGGTGGCGGGAGTGGAGGCAGCAAGAGTTTATTATCCGCGATCATCCCGGTTACCGGCGACGAGAAGGTCACCTGCGATGGCTCCATGACCAATATTACGGTGCATCTGCCCAACGGCGATCATGTAATCCTGCCCTGTCCGATCAACGACTTTGCCTTCATAAACAGTCTGCCTGCCGGGGGCTTGCCCGCCGCGCTTGACCCAGGCTATGAATTCATATCGGCTCTTACCGCCAATGTACTCAAGGATAATGCCCTCATAAAGACCATGGAGGATTTCATGGTCGTATCCTTCATCATCCCCGTAGGGATGGAAAACGAGGAATTCGCCATACTCTATTGGGATGAAACCGCCGAAAATGGCTCCGGCGGCTGGGTTGAACTTCCCCTTCAACCTCTTGACGGGAACGGTATCCCCACAGACCTGCATGACCCCTCTGATGGGAAAAAGATCTCCGTCGGTGTACATACAACCGAAGATGGCTATGTTTCCGTCAGCGTCAATTTCACGGGATCCTTCATACTGGTAAAGAAATAACCTTCCATTCAATGGAAACGCCCGTCTGAGCATGGTTCAGACGGGTGTTTTTGTTTTCCAATCACGGTATACTTAATCCATCATTTCACAAGGAGCACCCATATGACCATTTCCGCACCCCGCTGGGATATGACCAACGTCTATCCTTCGCTTGATTCAAAGCAATTCAAGAATGCCGTCAAGAAATACACGTCTGCGCTGGATGAACTGGAAACCTTCTTCCAAAAAGCCGGCAAAGCCAATGCAAATACCGAGCCGAAGAAACTTGGCATACTGCTCGGCGAATCCGTGGACCGTTTCAACGCACTTTTTGAACTTTCGAACACCCTGGATCCCTACATCTATTCCTTCATCTCCACCGACTCGCGGGACAAGGAGGCCATGCGCATCCTTTCCGAATTCGAACAAATGTCAGTGCAGGCGAACATCCTCAACACCAAATTCCGCGCCTGGGTCGGAAAGCTCGGCAAGCCCGCCGTCAGGAAAGCTGCGAAGACCAACCTTTCAGCAAAGGCACACGAATTCGCCCTGCTCGAAAACGCGGAACAATCCAAATATCTGATGAGCGAAGCGGAGGAAGCCCTCGCCGCCGAACTGACCTTGAGCGGGGGCAACGCCTTCGGAAAATTGCAGGGGACGATCACTTCGCAGCTCAGCGTGGACTTTGAGCTGGACGGCACGCCCCAGAAGATGCCCATGCCCGCGCTGATCAATCTGCGCTCGCATCCCGACGAAGCCACCCGCCGCCGCGGCTATGAAGCGGAGAATGCCGCCTGGGAGGGGGTCAAGGAAACATTGACGGCCTGCATGAACGGCGTCAAGGGTGAGACGCTCGCGCTCGATAAAAAGCGCGGACGCGAGGATGCCGTCCACGCCTCGCTCGACTTTGCCCGCATCGACCGCGCCACATTGGATGCCATGCTCGGCGCGATGAAGGATTCCTTCCCGATGTTCGAGCGCTACTTCAAACATAAAGCCAAACTGCTTGGCAAGGAAAAACTCGCCTGGTGGGATCTCTTCGCGCCGATGGGCAGGACCGACAAGGTCTATTCATGGGACGAGGCGCGCGATTTCATCGTCAACAACTTCAACAAGTTCTCCCCCGAACTTGGGACATTCGCCAAACGCGCCTTCGATAACAACTGGATCGATGCCGAACAGCGCGACGGCAAGCGCGGCGGCGCGTTCTGCATGGGCGTGGAAGCCGTGAAGGAAAGCCGCATCCTCAGCAACTTCGACGGCTCGTTCGACCAGGTCAGCACGCTGGCGCATGAGCTCGGCCATGCCTTCCACAATGAGTGCGCCTATCAGGCGGGCAAGACCCCGCTCCAGCAGCAAACGCCGATGACCCTGGCGGAAACCGCCTCCATCATGTGCGAGACCATCGTCACCGAAGCCGTGCTGGAGCAGGTCACCGACCCGCAGGAGGTCCTGGCCGTGCTCGAAGCGCAATTGAACAACGCCTCACAGGTGGTCGTGGATATCTACTCACGCTACCTCTTCGAGAAGGAAGTCTTCGAACGCCGCGCCCAGTCCGAACTCTCCGCAGATGATCTCAACGACATCATGGAACGCGCGCAGAAGGCCTCCTACGGTGAAGGACTGGATGGGAAGTATCTGCAAAAATTCATGTGGACGTGGAAACCTCACTACTACACCAGCGGCTTCTCGTTCTACAACTATCCCTATACCTTCGGCCTGCTCTTTGCCACAGGTTTGTATGCCATCTACCAGAAACGCGGCGCGGAGTTCGTACCGGAGTACAAGAAACTGCTCGCGTCCACGGGCGAAGCGCGCGCGGCGGAACTCGCCGACCAGTTCGGCATCAACATCCGCACCAAAAAATTCTGGACAGACAGCCTTGCCATCATCGGCAGGCGTGTGGACCGCTACTGCCAGTTGTAAATGAAACTGTAGATCATGCTTGCAGCGTGACAAGTTCCATCAGCGCTTCGTCACGCTGCAAGCGTAACCTACAAACCAATTGAGGAGAGAGATGAAAAAACGCAAAACCCTTTTAGCGGTATCGATCCTTTTGCTTACCGCCCTTGCCTGCAATGTCGTTTCACCGCAGGCGGAATCGCCCGCGCCGCCCGCCCAACCGCAAAACAACACCATCCTGCAGTCTGAAGACGAAGCTCCGCGCATCAGCGTGCAGGATTCGAAAGCCGCGCTTGACGCCGGCCAGGCCGTCATCGTCGATGTGCGCAGCGCGGAATCCTACGCCGCAAACCATGTTGCAGGCGCCATTTCGATTCCCCTGCAAAATTTCGAGAACAACATCAACAACCTTTCGCTCGAAAAAGACCAGTGGATCATCACCTATTGCACCTGACCGAACGAACATACGAGCGCCCGTGCGGCGTTCCTTCTGATCAACAACGGCTACACCAACGTCCAGGCCATGCTTGGCGGATTCGAAGCCTGGCTCAATGCAGGCTACCCCGCCCAACCGTAGATGAAAATCCTCTCGATTGACCATGTGCAAATCGCAATACCGCAGGGCGGGGAAGGGAAGGCCCGCGGGTTCTATATCAATGGGCTTGGTTTCATCGAAATACCAAAGCCGCCCGAACTCGCCAAACGCGGCGGCGCGTGGTTCCAGTCTGGAAATGTACAACTGCACCTCGGCGTCGAAGCGGATTTTCGCCCCGCGCGCAAGGCGCATCCCGCCTTCATCGTGGATGACCTTGAAGGCTTGATTGCAAAGATCCAGTCGGTTGGATCGGTTGGATACGAAACCGACACATCCCAGCCGCCGCTGGATGGATACAAACGCGCGCACGTCTTCGACCCATTTGGAAATCGCATCGAACTGATGGAAAAAATCAGATGACAACCCTGCCTTGCGTCACACCCTGGGCTGGTTCTGAGCCCCCGACACGCATTACGCTCCGGCAGTTGATGGCGGACGAAGGTCTTGATCCATATTCATGGTCAAATGGACCGTATGATACCTACTCCGCACACAAGCACAGTTTTGACAAAGTCATCTACGTTGTGCAGGGAAGCATCACCTTCGGCTTGCCCGAACTGAATCAATCGCTGACATTGAAAGCAGGAGACAGATTGGATTTGCCCGCAGGAGTGTCGCATAACGCCACTGTCGGCGCGGAGGGTGTGGTCTGTTTGGAAGGTCATATATAATTTGTAGGGGCGGCGCTGCGTCGCCCTTACAAAATTATGAGAACGCTTGAATCCCCGTTTGCGCCCTTCCCAAGATCAGTGCATGGATGTCATGCGTGCCCTCATACGTATTGACCGATTCCAGATTCATTACATGACGGATGACATGATACTCATCCGAAACGCCGTTGCCGCCGTGCATATCGCGGGAGGTACGGGCGATGTCCAGCGACTTGCCGCAGGAGTTGCGTTTGACCAGTGAGATCATCTCGGGGGTTCCCTTGTCTTCGTCGATCAAACGTCCCACGCGCAGAACGGACTGTAATCCCAGCGTGATCTCGGTCATCATGTTTGCCAATTTCAGTTGAATGATCTGGTTTGCCGCCAGCGGACGCCCGAACTGCGGACGGTCGAGCGTGTATTGCCGTGCCGCATGCCAGCAGAATTCCGCTGCGCCCAAGGCACCCCAGGCAATGCCATAACGCGCCTTGTTCAAACACCCGAACGGGCCTTTCAAGCCCTTAACCTCGGGAAAGATATTTTCTTCAGGGACAAAGACTTCGTCCATGACGATCTCGCCCGTGGAACTGGCACGCAGGCTGAACTTGCCCTCGATCTTCGGCGCGCTCAAGCCCTTCATCCCCTTTTCGAGGATGAAGCCGCGGATCTCACCGTCCAATTTCGCCCAAATTACGAACACATCCGCGATCGGGGAGTTGGTGATCCACATCTTGTTGCCATGCAGGATATAACCGCCATCGGTTTTCTTTGCACGGGTTTCCATGCTGGCGGGGTCACTGCCGTGATTCGGTTCGGTCAGCCCGAAACAGCCAACCCACTCCCCACTGGCAAGTTTCGGCAGGTATTTCTTGCGTTGTTCTTCCGTGCCGTAGGTGAATATCGGATACATCACCAGCGAACTTTGTACGCTCATCGCGGAGCGGTAGCCGCTATCCACGCGCTCGACTTCGCGGGCAATGAGTCCGTAGGCAACGTGGTTCAACCCAGCCCCGCCATATTCCTCGGGGATGGTGGCGCCGAGGAAACCCATGCTCCCCATTTCATCCATGATCCTGCGCTCGAAGACTTCACTGCGATTTGCTTCAAGGATGCGCGGCATCAACTTGTCCTGACAATACTTCCGCGCCGTATCCCGGATCATGCGTTCCTCGTCGGTCAGTTGGTCGTTGAAAAGGAGGGGGTCGTCCCATTTGAAATTCTGTTTTGCCATGTGAGCCTCTGTCAGCTAACAGCCGTTGGCGATTAGCGTTTGGTTTTAGGTGATTGTATCAAATGTTTAGGTGCAGGATTCTGGTAGAGAAAACAGGAGCAGGTTTGGGGCAGGGAGGAAGCGTCCATCAAAAAGAGGATGCGGCCTCGCAGGCGCATCCTCTTAATCGCCAACTGTTAATCACGAAAAGCTATGCGCTGCCGGTCAACCAGCCGCGCATTTCCATGGCTTTGACCACGCGATCGATCGCAACCATGTAGGCCGCATCGCGCATGTAGACTTTCTCCGAGGCGCTGCGCTCGAGCACGCCGTGGAAGGCGGAGGTCATCTTCTGGTCAAGTTTTTCCAGCACTTCCTGCTTGGACCAGTAGAAGTTCATGTCGTTCTGCACCTGTTCGAAGTAGGATGTGGTCACACCGCCGGCATTGCACAGGAAGTCGGGGATGTTGAAGACCTTATTCTTCTTGAAGAATTCGTCCGCTTCGGGGGTGGTGGGACCGTTCGCGCCTTCGGCGACGATCTTCACGTTCTTGGAAATCTTCTTGACCGTGTCGACATTGATCTGGCCTTCGAGCGCGGCGGGGATCAACACATCGGCTTCGAACTCGATCCATTTGTCGCCGTCGCTGACTTCGTAGCCGGAGTCCATGGCTTTCTTCTTATCGATGGTTCCGTATTGATCCACGATGGAAAGCAGGAAACGCGGGTCGATACCGCCCTTCTTGCTGTAGGTGTAGGCTTTCTTGTCGTGGCGGTCATAGCAGGAGACACAGGCAATGCTGCCGCCGAGCATCTCGACAAAGCCGATGGCTGCGTATTGCGAAACATTTCCAAAGCCCTGCAACGCGGCAACGGATTTCTTCGAGTCCATGCCGAGGTGCTTCATCGCTTCGCGCACGGTGTAAATGACGCCATAGCCTGTGGCTTCGGTGCGGCCAAGCGAGCCGCCGCCGCCGACAGGTTTGCCGGTGAACACACCCGGCGTAAATTGACCGACAAGGCGGGAATATTCGTCCATCATCCAGCCCATCATCTGCGGGGTGGTACCGACATCCGGAGCAGGAACATCATTGCGCGGACCGATGTTCTTCCACATGGCGCGCACCCAGCCGCGGCACAATTCTTCCTTCTCGACGACCGAGAGCGTGGACGGGTCCACAATGATGCCGCCCTTGCCGCCGCCGAGAGGGATGTCCGCCACGGCGCATTTCCAGGTCATCCAGGTCGCCAGGGCGCGGACGGTGTCCATCGTTTCGGCAGGGTGGAAGCGGATGCCGCCCTTGTTGGGTCCGCGCGCATCGTTGTGTTGAACCCGGAAGCCCTGAAAAACTTTCAGTGAGCCATCGTCCATGCGCACAGGGATACGGAAGGAATACTCGCGCATGGGCCAGCGTAATACTTCCGCCACACCCGAATCGAGTTTCAATTGTTTGGCAACCGCATCGAATTGCTCCTGCGCCATTTCAAAGGCATTGATTTGTCCTGACATGATGTTCTCCTAGGTAGGTTATAGAGAAAAATATAAGCGGGCACCCCGGACGGGGTTGCCCGCTTTAAGCACGATGTTTGTCAACTCGCTGGGTCATACGATTAATCCGATAATTCACAAGTACCATCAAACTTTACACGAGAATCAACCTTGCGTCAATATGACAAAAATCCGCTTATTTTTGGCAAAATGATGGCTTTTGATGAATATAAAAACCCCCGCCATTCGTGAAAGGTTGCGCTAATTGAATTTTGTCGCGCGTTTCTCGAAAAAGGCCGCCACACCCTCGCGATGCTCCGCCGACCTGCCTGCCTTCTCCTGCAGGCTGCCTTCGTAGTTCAGGACTTCCTCGAGATTGGGCAGGATCGCCTGATTGAACGCCTGCTTCCCCGCCGCAAACGCCTCACGCGGACCCCGAGCCAGTTCCTGCGCCCACTGCCTGACCAGCCGCTGATAGGTGAATCCGCCCACCTGGTTGACCATGCCCCATTGATATGCCAACTGCGCGGAAATCTTTTTATTGGAATAAAAATATTCCTGTGCACGCCCAAGCCCGATGTGTTTCGGCAGGAATAGCGAAACACCCGAATCGGGCGCGAGCGCAATGCCGCTAAAGCCCACTACAAAATATGCATTGGATTTGGCAATGCGCAGATCACATGCAAGCGCGATCCCAAACGCCGCGCCAGCGCACGCGCCATTGACCGCGGCGATGACTGGCTTGCCCATCCGCCGGATTTGCAGGATGAGCGGGTTGTAGGTCTTTTCCAAATGTCCGCGGTAGGAAATTTCCCCGCCGCTTTTTTTCATTTCACTGATATCCTGCCCCGCGCTGAAGATTTTCCCTGACCCGGTGATGACCACGCACTTCACCTGCGGGTCATTCTCCGCAGCAACGAGTGCGTTTTGCAGGGCTGTGGTCATTTCATAATTGAAGGCGTTGGCGCGTTCGGGGCGATTCAGCCTCAGGATAACAGAGCCAGCTTGCATCGAGGGGAGAAGCGTTGTCATGTTAATCAAAAAGGTGACAGCCGCTTAAGGGCGGCTGTCACCTCATTCCTTTCTATTCGTCGGGGAAATCGTCCAGCTGGTCGTCGTCGCCGGCGTCCATTTCGTATTCCACACCCTCGCCGTCAAGATAGATCCACAGGAGCAAAACATTCCCTTCGGGGGTGTCCACGTTGCGGGCGGCAAGGATGGGTGCGGTCTGTTCGAGGCCCATCTCGTTGCGGTAGTGCAGGTGAATGGAGGCCTTGCTGTGCCAGGCGGTGTAGCATCTCTGCACGAGCGCGGGACCGTTAAAGGTTCGCAATCGCGTCAGCGCAGGGACGGAGAGTGTCGGGCTTTCGTTCAAGCCCATTGCCCAACCATCATTCACATGCTCGAAGATCGGGGGCGGTCCTTCAATGATTGTGATTTTATCGTCCATAAGATTACCTTTACGGTGGGAATATACCACAATTGCACGGACGTTTCGTTTCAGAAATTTATCAGAATTTTTAACAGGACAAATGGGCTATAAAAACCGAGTCCGGCCATGCCGTCCACGGCCTCTGGTCCTCCGTCATATAATAGCCGCATGCCCAAACTGACCCCCAAGATCATCCTCGAAGGCACGCGCCTGACCTTCAAGACCGACATCGCCTTCGCGCTGAACGAGCATCCGCGTATTGTGGGACCGCGCAAGTACAAATACCATTCGCCGCTGATCAGCGGCGAATGGTGCGCCTTCACCAACCTCCCCTGGGGGCGCGGACTGATCAACTTTGAGCCGCACGAGGCGTCCCTTGCAATGGAAACCTACAAGACGTGGGTGAAACTTTTCGAGTTACAGCGCTATTATTCCTGGATCATCGACCGCTTCCATCTCTCCACGCGCATGTATCAGCTGAATACATACAACAAGGATTACGATTTCCGCTGGCTGGAGGAGCGTTTGCTGCCGCTCAATTTTCGGCTGGTGCTGTTGACGCGCTCGCCTGAATCCTTTGCCGACGCACGGCTTGAACGGTTGAAGGTCTCTGGCAATCCCTCGCAATACGATGATCTGAACCTGTTCATCGATGAACAGAAGTTGATCCGCGAACTTTTTGACGAATCGCTTCTGCCCAAACTGGAATTTGATATCTCCGACAATGACATTCCCGCCGCCGTGGAAAGGATTGCGGACTGGATGGAATCCACGGGCGGGCTGTACATGACCTCTTAAGAAAATTGCAACGTTTTTTCAGAACGTATTCCCCCTGAATCTTAGGTATACTTGCCCGCATGCAACCTGAAAAGATCGGGCGCTACGAAATCAGATCGGAATTGGGACGCGGGGGCATGGCAACCGTCTACCACGGCTACGATCCGCGCTTTGAGCGCGAGGTTGCCATCAAATTCCTGCCGCCCGAACTCGTGCACGCAGACCCCAACTTCAAAGTGCGCTTCGAGCGCGAGGCAAAGATCATCGCCCAGCTGGAGCATCCCTCGATTGTGCCGGTCTATGATGTGGGCGAGGAAAATAACCAGCCGTATTTCGTCATGCGCTACATGGGCGGAGGCTCGCTCTCTGAACGCATCAAAACCGGTTCCACCTTCAGCATCCAGGACACGGTAAAAATCCTCGACCAGATCGCGCCGGGCATGGACGAAGCGCATGCCCGCGGCGTTGTCCACCGCGACCTCAAGCCGGGCAACATCCTTTTTACCAGCAAGGGCGTCCCGCTCATTTCCGATTTCGGGATCGCCAAGTTCACACAAGGCGAAGCGGGCAGCGTCACCGGGAGCGCCATCATCGGCACCCCGGCCTACATGGCGCCGGAACAGGCAAGCGGGGAAGCCACCGTTGACGGGCGCGCCGACATTTACGCGCTCGGCGTCATCCTGTATGAAATGCTGACGGGCAGGCAGCCCTATCAGGCGGATACTCCGCTGGGCGTGGCGATCAAACACATCACCGAACCGGTCCCGCGCATCCTGGAGGCAAACCCGAACCTGCCCGCGTGGATGGAGAAGGTCATTGCCACAGCCATGGCAAAGGACAGGGACGACCGCTTCTCCACCGCCGTTGAAATGACCGAGACCATCAAAGCCTTTCTGCGCGGTGAATCCCCGCTCGAAACGGTTAAGCAAAGCAAGCCGACCGTGAAAATCTCGCCCTATAACAGGACCACGATCTCAAAACCTTCCAATGAGAAGACATTTACGGCTAGGAAAAAGAGGTTTGGTCCCCTGGCTGTGTTTGCGGGGTTGTTTGTGTTGATCCTGCTTGGCGGCGGCGTATATTTATTGGGCGGAAGCCTGCTTCCGTTTTTGCGTGCGGCGCCCACGCCACCTGTCATTCAGACGCAAGATGCCGCCTCCGCGGCCCTCATCCAAACCACCGAAACTGCCTCCATCCCGGAAACAGCCACCTCGGCGCCGACGGAAGAAGCAGCCGCAGCATTACTCCCCGCGATCGGCGGTGCGGATAAGATCGCCTTCCTGCGCAACAACGACATCTGGATCATGAACGTGGACGGCACAGAGCTGATCCCCGTCACCAACGATGGTGCCGCAAAGTTCAACCTGCAATGGCTTCCTGACGGCAGGACCATCCTTTACATAAGCGGCAAGACCGCAAAAACAGTGGACATCGAAACACTGCGCGAGGAGAACATATTCAATTATCTTTCGGCTGAATATTTCGAGTCCTTCCATGTCTCGCCGGACGGAAAGCAGGCTGCCATCAGCCTGAACCGCGAACTGTTCGTCGTCCCGTTCGATGTTGAAACGTTGTTAACCGTTACCAGAAAGAGCCAGCTGCTGGACATGGGCGGATGCCTTTTCTACGACGAGCTGGCCGTAAAAGGCGCGTTGTGGTCGGACGACGGGCAAAAACTTGCCATAAAATATCTCGCCCCCTCCGGCGGGCTCCGCGTGGATACCATCCGCATCATGGAGATTCAATTTTGCAATGATGCCGACCCTGTGCGCCTGGATGACTTCCCGCTCGGTCGTTTCACATTCAGCAACGAGATCGTCAACTATAGCTGGGACGGCGACCTGCTCTTCTTCCTCAATGGCAATACCCGCAACGGCGGGTTCGGCGACCTTGTGTTTTACAATGGGTTCACCCACAAACAGGAGAAACCCGCCCTCTTCAACGGCAATTGCTGTTACCGCGATGCATCCTTCAGCCCGGATGGAACCCATGTGATTTTTGCATTCCAGGATATCCGTCTCGGCACGGATAGCCCCATTAATTTATATCTCATTCCCGCCGACTCGCTTTCGACGGACCGCGACCTTGCCCCCGTGCCTCTGCCCGAACGCTTTTTTACCCGCCGCAACGACGCCCCCATGCCGATCCTGCGTCCCGCGCAGCCATGACTAGATCGCCTTCACAATTTCCTTCACCAGGGATGGTCCGCGATAGATCATACCTGTATAGATCTGCACCAGCGCCGCTCCGAGATCGAGGCGGCGTTTTGCATCTTCGGGCCGCATAATGCCTCCCACGCTGACAATCGGGACTTCGCCATTCACCAGCCGCACCGTCTGACGAAGAACCGCTTCGCTCTTAACCGCCAGCGGGGCGCCGCTCAACCCGCCTGATTCACGCTGATGTGCAGACCTCAATCCCTCGCGTGCGAGGGTCGTATTTGTAACGATGATGCCGTCCATGCTTGCGCGCAGGATGACTTCAACCGCATCGTCCAGTTCCGCATCCGTGAGATCCGGCGAAAGTTTGACAAGGATCGGCACCTGTTTTCCGAGCTTTGTTTCCTCAAACTGGCGCTGTGCGTGGAGTTCGACGAGCAGCCCTTCCAGCGCATCCCGACCCTGTAGCTCGCGGAGTCCCGCAGTATTTGGTGAGCTGATGTTGATTGTCAGGAAATCGGCATACGGGGAAAAATCCTGCACAAGGGCCAGATAATCCAGCACGGCGTCTTCATTGGGTGTGGATTTGTTCCTGCCAAGGTTCACCCCCAAAATGGTCGGCTGTCCCTTCGGCATGGTTCCCAATGCGCGTTGGAGCAGGTTGATCTTATCCACGGGCTTGATGCGCCTGCGCAGGAAATCCGCGCCGCGCCCGGGAAATCCCATGCGGTTGATGACCGCCTCGTCCTCCACCAGACGGAAGACACGCGGCTTTGGGTTTCCATCCTGCGCCAGGGGCGTAACCGTGCCCACTTCCACGTGGCCAAACCCGAGCGCGGCAAGACCCGCTATTGCCAGGCCGTCCTTGTCATATCCGGCTGCCAGCCCGACGGGATTTTTGAATCTCAAACCAAAGGCATCCACAGGTTTTTCCGGTGCGTGGAACATGCGGCTGACGGTCCAATTCAGCAGCGGAGACGCGCCCGTCAACCGCAATGCGAAAAGTGTGAGCGCGTGCGCGCGCTCAGGTTCAAGGCGAAAAAGGAACGAACGCAGGAGGGGATACACTAGCGCGACTTTTCGCCCTTCTTCAACAGCGCGATGGTTTTTAAGATACGCGCCTGACGGGTTTCTTCCTTTTTGGCTTCGTTGATCCAGGTCACGTATTCGCGGCGATGAGTGTAGGAAAGCAAGTCAAAGAAGGCTTTGGCTTCCTTATCCTTCTTCAACTCCTTCAACAGGTCCTTCGGGATTTCGAGCACACGCGGCGCGGTGTCTGCCTCCACAATGATTCTTATTTCATCGCCGAATGTTTTCCCGATCTGTTCGCGGATGGATTTCAGGATGATGAGGATATGCTGCTCACCGCCCATGCGCGTCAACATACCGCGATAGGGAACGCCCTCGATCACGGCTTTGACCCTGGGCTTTTTCGCGCCAAATGCCGTTTCCGCATCGAAGGGGATCTCCACGAACGCCCCGCCTCCGCCCGCGTTTAGGATGACGGCTTTGAAGGTGTGTTTGTTTGGCATATGGATTCCGTACCGCCTTCTATTTTATTTCCCAATAGACTGTCGTTTCGCCCGGGTTGTATGGGATCTCTATGGCAACATTCCCGTGTTCATCATCGCTGATTATTCCCGGTTCACTGACGGATCTGGTTTCAAGAGCGTCTCCCAGCCAAAGCACGTTGATGGTCCCGCAGGAATTTCCCAGGTTGATGTCGAACCAGCCGTCATTGGATTCCTGGGCGAAATTATCCACGTCAACAACGCCCTTCACCTCTCCAGGAACATTGAACGTGACGCTCACCTTTTCGTTCACGACCTCCTCCTGAGGATCGCGCGCCCCGTTGGAGTTCAGGTCCTTCCAAACAAGGACCTTCACCCTGGATATCTGATGCGGCGGAGCGGCGGGCCAAAAACCAAACTCGGCCTTTTCTTGAGTGGTCATATCCTGAAATATCGGGGTGGTGGAGTAATATCCGCAGGGAGGGACCACACTGACATCGAAATAATGTGTATACCTGACCGTAAAATTCACCTGCCCGTTTTGATCCGTCAGCTTAACTTCCCGGTACCCGCCTCCGTGCCGATTCCACTTTGCGATAACCAGGGTATTGGGCAGGGGCTTATAGGCCTCGGAGAATATCCCTTCCCCATTCCCGTCAACAAATGCAGTGATGTTTACACTGACATCCCTGGTTGTCGCCATGACCGGGAGACATGCCAGGATCGAGATCAACAAAATTCCCAAAAGAAGCACCTTTTTCATTTCGATCCCTTCAGAAAATCCCATGTTTCCAATAATTTGTCCTTATTCACTTTATCATGCTGCTCCCAATACTCGAGCAAAGCGGATATGGTCAACACCGCGTGCATGGCATAGCCTGCCTGCTCCAGCGATTCCTTTGCGCCCGACTGACGGTCCACCAGCACAACGATGTCCTTCACGAGCAAGCCTGCGCCGGTCAGTTTTTCGATGGCTTCGAATTTGCTTCCGCCCGTCGTGGCCAGATCGTCAATGATGACAACCGTCTCCCCGGCGTGATACTCGCCTTCGATCTCGGCTTTTGTACCATAGGCTTTGGCTTCCTTGCGCGGATAGATCATCGGATAATTCCCCGCCAGGCTGATTGCTGTGGCAATGGGAATGGCCGCGTAAGGCAGTCCGGCAATACGGTCGAACTTCAGTTTTTCGAGCAGGGGCAGATATGCCCGCCCGATCTGTTCCAGCAGTTTGGGATGAGTGATGATGCGGCGCAGGTCAATGTACATGGGGGATTTCAGTCCCGATTTCAGGGTGAATTCGCCGAATTTGATGCAGCCTGCCGCGAGCAGTCCATCGGCAAGGGCTGCAAGGTGCTTATCGAGTTTTGTCATGGGTGATCCATTTCAAGTCGTTGTATCATCCCTGGTTCAGCGTGCGCTTGATATTCACGATCTGGTCGCGCAACTCCGCGGCGGCTTTGGCCGGGCCTGCAGGGTTGCGGGAAATGGCACGCGAGACGGGCAGCAGCATTCCCTTTCCATCCTTCCGCAGCCCGGCCTTGAGCGCAAGTTCCAATTCGCCGCCCTGCGCGCCGACACCGGGCGAGAGGAACCACAGGTCCGGAACGGCGGCACGGATCATTTCCATGATCTGCGGGTGGGTCGCGCCGACGACAATGCCGACGTTGTTCCTCTCATTCCACTGCTGCGCCAGCTGCGCAATATAACTATATAAATGCACGGGGTTGTTTGCCCCCCTGGGCAGAACGAGCAAATCCTGCACATCCATGGAACCGGCATTGGACGTCTTGCACAACAGGAAAACCCCCTTCTCCTGATTTTGGATGAATGGCTCTATGGAATCCCTGCCGAGATATGGACTCAATGTGATGCAGTCCGCGCCGAGGGACTCAAATGCGGCCCGGGCATACGCCTCCGCTGTGGAGGCGATATCGCCGCGCTTCGCATCCAGGATGACGGGGATGCGTGAACCCATGCGGTCTGATTCTTCGCGGACGATTTCGATGACCTGTTTGAGAGCCGTCCAGCCTTCGGCGCCGAAGACTTCGAAGAATGCCGCGTTGGGTTTGAATGCCGCAGCATAGGGAGCGGTTGCTCGAATGAGAGTCAGGCAAAAGTCACGGGCGGATGCGGCGGATGGCTCCTTAAGGTCGGAGAAGTGCGGGTCGAGTCCGATGCAGAGCAGGGAGGCTGAGTCTTCGACGCGCTTTTCAAGAAAGGTGAAAAAGGTTTCCATGGGCTGTCCTTTTACTCGATGAACGCCTCCCACTTGCTCGTGTTCTGCCGGAAAAACAAAACGTGCCAGCCGGGCTGGTCCCAATAAAACGAGTTCCAGATGTTTGCGCCGTAGCCGCGGCACTCGGCCAAGAGGAATGCGGCGGGGATGGTATCCGGCAGTTCGCAGACGGGGGATTCATACCCGCCGCCCGGCATGGATGGGACCACGCCTGCGCGCGAGTTTGCCAGATTGGGCGTGGGCGTGCAGTCTTCAAACCATTTTCCAAAGACATTTCCATCCGGCAGGCGGCAGAAGGATCGGTCCGCCTCCCTTGCGAAGGAGTAGGTATAGGCATCATAGATCCTTCCACTGGGGTTATAGAGGCGGATCGTCGCGCCGCCGTCGCTGAGCAGCAGGTTGGTCTGGCTGCCATAAAAAACAACGCGCTCGCCGGGTTTCAGGCTGACGTTGGGCAGGGAGAAGGAGCCGCCGTCCAGCAAATCGAGCTTCCAGCCGCTTAAGTTGATATCGATCGGGCTGAGGTTCTTTATCTCGATGAACTCATCGAAGACATCCACCCTGCCGTTCTGGTTCCAATCGAAGCCGGGGCGGGCGAGAATCTCGTTGATGATGGGACGGGGATCTATCACGAAGGCGGGCGTGCTGGTGGGTGTGGACGTTCGGGTTGAAGAGGGCGTGGGAGTGGGTCCAATGGAATTGCTGTTCCTTGGTGTGCCCAGGATATTTCCGCCGTTCGCATTTAATCCATTTCGCTTGACACCCGTATTGGTGTGCCAGGCGGTATCGCTGTCCACGGTGCCGGTGATGCGTTCCATCGTGCCGTAGGTGGTCGCGCTGCCTGCAGGCCATGCGCCGCCGTTCCCGTTGGCAGTATCGATGACTCTATTGGCACCATCGTACAGGGTTAGGGCCTCACCTGTATTGGAAAGGGCGTTCCCCGTATAGATCTGATCCGCAGGAATGTCGGATACGGTCGTATCATCGCCAAGATTGGAGCCGCGTTCGAGCAGGAAATATCCACCCGCGGGGATCGTGCCATTCAGGACGATATTCGGCGTGCCGTCGACGGCGCGCAAATTCCAGCCGGTGATGCTGATGGGTACGGTACCGGGATTGTACAACTCGATCCATTCGTCGTCGGGGAGACCGGAAGCTGTCCCGGCCCAGGCGATCTCATTGATAATGACGGAACGGACGCCCGGCGGCGTGGTGGTGATGGTGGGCGTGGGCGTCGAGGTGTTGGTGGGAGACGGGGTCGGTGTCAGTGAGTTTCCATTCCTTGGCGTGCCCCATATCGGATCCTCGTTATAGTCCAGCCCGGTTCGCATGACGCCATCGTTGGTAAACCAGGCGGTATCGCCATCGGGCAGCATGCCGATGCGTTCCATCGTGCTTCTTGTCGATGCACTTCCAGCGGGCCACGCGCCGCCGTTGCCATTGGCGGTATCAATGAGCTCGTTCGCGGGAGAGTAAAGAGAAAGGGTTTCTCCACTATTTGAAAGTGCGCCGGCATAGATAAGATCGGCAGAGATGGTTGAGATTACCCCGTCGGTATCCCGCTCCAGCAAAAAATATCCACCGGCAGGGATTGTGCAGCCGGGTATTGTGCACAATGCGGATGAAAAATCGATGTTTGGAGTTCCATCACTTGATTCAAGCCGCCAGCCGTCGCTCAGATTTATCGGGGATGCGCCCGGGTTATATAATTCGATCCATTCATGTCCTTCACTTGCATTTGTCCCCGCCCAGGCGACTTCGTTAATGATTAGTGTCATGGGAGGAGGGCACAGTTCCGAAATTGTTACATTATCAAAACGCAGCGTACCACTGCCGCCTGAGGCAGAATACCCGTATATCCTAAAAGATGCGTTGGGGTTGTTATCAAGGGAAGTAACAGAACTAAAATTAATTGTATGTCCTAACCAAGTCTCAGCATCCGTAACAGAAATTGGCAAACCAAAATCAATAAATGTTGAGCCATCTGTTGAGTACCTAACTTGAAGCAAAATCGGACCGGAAAGGGATCGTCGGAAATCAAAGCTCAATCTGATGAGTGATCTGCCTGATGTCGGCACTTGAAATTCAACAAATGCAGTCTCGTCAAGTATAGGAGTATTCCAACTTGTAAAACTAATAGAAGGGTCAGGATTACCTGTAGGAAATTGTGGAGCCGCTGGATTTATACCTATTCCATTTGCAAAAGTCCCTAAACCTGTTGAAGGAGTTGTAACATTATCAAATGTCCATTGGCTGATTATCCCACCCGGACAGACCCCCAACGGCATCGCCTCCACATTCTCCAGGCGCGGGGCGAAGAGTCCTGCGCACAGACCGGCAAGCAGGGATACGACCAGCAGGAAGCGCGGGAGTCTATTCCAGGTTTTCATGGGATATGAATAAGGTGGAGGGTGCCCGCGCGCAGATTCACATACGGGCGCAGTGTGAAGCATCCACCTGTGAAGATTATACCCGCCGTGTTCACGATTGTGCATCAAACGGGTATGATATACGCCACCCTGGCTTCGGTTGTCCAATAAGGTGCTGCGCTAACGCGGCTCGATCACCAACTTGACGGCAGTACGAACCTTGTCTTCGATCTCCACATCCACGAACTCGGGGACGCAGATCACATCGATGCCGTCGTTCTTGAGATATCCGGTGGCGAGCACCAGGGCCTTCACCGCCTGATTCACGGCGCCAGCTCCAATGGCCTGCACTTCCGCCCTTTTATGCTCGCGGACGACGCCTGCGATGGCCCCGGCGACTGCAGAGGTACGGGAGTTGGCTGAAACTTTGATCATATCCATGGCAACCTCCCAAGGTTGGCAAAGAGGGGACGAACGTTCTGTACATGGATTGTACAGGAATCCCTTAATAGATTCAAGAAGTATATATATATTTATATGATTTAGTAATATTAGTAGGGGGTGTTGATAGTGTGGATAAAACGGATTCACCCCCATATACGGGATGACTTGCTTTGCCTCCCTCCACGCCTGCGGTTGAATCCGTTTTCAAGGCATTCGCTCCGCTGTGGATATATCTTGAATAACTTATGAACAATTAAATGGTTGAAAACACTCTTTTAGCGAGATTTCTATATTTAGGGATAATGAAAACCCACCCCCCATATATGGGGGGTGGGTTTTTTAAGTTGTCAGACCTCTTTTTGAAAAAACGGCCTTATTGTCCACAGGGGGATGTAGTTCTCCACAGTTTACAGGCAGTTATCCACAGAAAAGGGCGCGGTGAGAAACTCTTGTCTAAACAAATACCCCCAAATATGGGCTTTAGATAAGGATATTTCGGATAGCAATATGTGGTTTATATCCGAACATTCCTGCCAAAGCCTTTTCCGATGATGATTTTTCCGTTCTCAAAGGCGGTCCTGCCGTGCAGTACAACTTTTGTTACTTTGCCCCTCACCTGCCAGCCTTCGAACGGGGTCCAGCCGCAGCGGGTGAACTGCCCGGCGGCTTTGATCTCGTAGACCGCATTCTCATCCACTTCCACCCAGGTTTCGGGCTGTTCAGGCAGCTTGAAGATGCGGCGCGGGTTGGTGTACATCTTTTCGAGAATATGGTTCATCGATAATCGCCCTTCACCAACGGCGGTGAGAAGCAGCGGCAGGATCGTCTCCAGCCCGGGGAAGCCTGGGGGAGGATTTTCCGAATCCTTTTCCTGCAGGGTGTGCGGTGCGTGGTCGGTGGCGAAGCAGTCGATCACATCCAAATTTACCCACAACGCATCCACATCTTCTTTGGTCGCCAGCCTCGGGCGGACTTCGCCCCGGCCGGGCTGTCCGTGCGAGATGACGGGGATGTCTTCCTTTGAAAGGAATAAATGATGCGGGCAGACTTCGCAGGTCACCTTGATCCCCTTTTCCTTGGCGGCCTTGATCAACAGGATCTCCTCTTTTAATGAAACATGCGCGATGTGAATGGGGCGGTCATGGATCGCGGAGAACAAGATCGCCGCCGCCATCGTGCGGCTTTCGGAGTGCATGACCATCGGCGCATCTTTTTGGAATTTCGCGAAGTGAGGCATCCAGAGGGTCATGTCATCGAGGCGCAGTTCCCCGAAGGTGGAGTCTAGGTACATCTTCAGCCCGGCAGCTTTGGGGGCGAGCGAAGCGGCGATATCCGCGTTGTCCGGCCCCGCGCCGAGGTATTGACCATAGTCACAGCGCGCTTTTTGTTTCGCAGCGGTCAATGCCAGGTCAAGCGTCGTTTCATCGAAAATGGGCGGGTTGGTGTTCGGCATCGCCAGGATGGTCGTTACGCCGCCGGCCAGAGCCGCCTGCGTAACCGTATCCCAATCCTCCTTGTGGGTTGCACCGGGTTCGCGCACATGGACGTGGGGGTCGATCAATCCGGGGAGTTTTAGCATAAATGGAGTATAACAAAGGTTAAGAATATCGTCACTTTGTCGCAAATATCACGGGTGATATAATCCAAAAAAAATTTTCAAAAACGAGAGAGGTAAGATGGCTTACACAAACGTAAAAGTCCCTGCAGGCGGGACGAAGATCTCAATCCAAAATGGAAAGTTGAACGTTCCTGATAATCCGATCATCCCGTTCGTGGAGGGCGACGGCACCGGGCGGGATATCTGGCGTGCGTCTGTGCGCGTGTTCGATGCGGCGGTGCAGAAGGCGTACGGCGGCAAACGCAAAATTCACTGGATGGAAGTGTACGCGGGCGAGAAACCGTTCAAGATGTTCCAGACCTGGCTGCCCGATGAGACCACCGAAGCGTTTCGCGAATTTTTGGTCGGTATCAAGGGACCGCTGACCACGCCCATCGGCGGCGGCATCCGTTCGTTGAATGTGGCGCTGCGCAAACTGCTCGACCTGTACGTCTGCCAGCGCCCGGTGCGCTGGTATAAAGGTGTGCCTTCGCCGGTGCGCCATCCCGAATACGTGGACATGGTCATCTTCCGCGAGAACACCGAGGATATTTACACCGGCATCGAATTTGCGAACGGCACGGAAGATAATAAAAAATTCAAAGAGATATTCAAGGAAGCCTTCCCCAAGGAATACGCCAAGATGCGCTTTCCTGACACGGCGGGCATTGGTCTGAAGCCTATTTCCGAAGAAGGCACCGACCGCCTGGTCCGCGCTGCGATCCAGTGGTCGCTGGATAACAAGCGTAAGAGCGTGAACTTCGTCCACAAAGGCAACATCATGAAGTTCACCGAAGGCGCGTTCAAGGATTGGGGCTATGCCCTCGCCAAGCGCGAATTCCGCGGACAAATTGTCACCGAGCGCGAGACGTGGATCCTTGGCAACAAGGAAGCCAGGCCGAACTTGAGCGTGGAAGACAATGCCAAGATGATCGACCCCGGCTTCGACATGATGTCCCCCGCCCAGCAGAACGATATCAAGGGCGAAGTGGAGGAAGCGTTGAAGTTGTGGGACACCCACGGCGACGGCAAGTGGAAGAAGATGCTGCTCATCAAGGACTCGATTGCGGATGTTTCGTTGCAGTTCACCATCATCCGTCCGCGCGATTACGATGTCATCGCCACCATGAACCTGAACGGGGATTATCTTTCCGACGCGCTTGCGGCGCAGGTGGGCGGCATTGGCATTGCCCCGGGCGCGAACATCAACTATGAGACAGGTCACGCCATCTTCGAAGCGACTCACGGCACCGCGCCGAAGTATGCCGACCTGGACAAGGTCAACCCCGGTTCGGTCATCCTTTCGGGAGAGATGATGCTGCGCTACATGGGCTGGGGCGAAGCTGCCGACCTGATCGTCAATGGCATGGAAGGCGCGATCGCGGCGAAGACGGTCACATATGACTTTGCCCGCCTGATGGACAACCCAATGGAGATCAAGTGCTCCGAATTTGGCGATGCGGTTATTAATTGGATGGATAAGGATATTCCGGCGTCGTCGCAGGTCGAAGGTCAAAAGTCGAAGGGTATGAAAAAGGCTGTGGCAAAGAAAACCGCGACAAAGAAAGCAGTGAAGGAGGCTGCGCCGAAAAAAGCAGTGAAAAAGGTGGCTAAGAAGGTTGCCGCGAAGAAACCTGCCAAAAAGACGGCTAAGAAAAAGAAGTAATGAATCAAAAAGGTCGGGACTGAAAAGTCCCGACCTTTTTTGTGGGTCAGGCTTGTAGCTTGACGTTTTACTCGACGGGCTGTAAGCCCGCCCTACAGTTTAAAGTCACTTCACATCCACCAATTCAACATCGAAGATCAAAGTCGCATTCGGGGGAATGACCCCGCCCGCGCCGCGTTCGCCGTAGGCAAGGGCTGGCGGAATGACGAGCTGCGCCTTGCCGCCAACCTTCATCAGCGCGATGCCTTCGTCCCAGCCATTGATGACGTTTCCGCGCCCGAGCTGGAAGGTGATCGGCTCGCCGCGCGGGATGGAGCTGTCAAAGACCTTGCCGTCCTGAAACTTGCCTGTGTAATGCACACTAACAGTCTTTCCCGCCTCTGCCTGCACGCCCGTGCCGGCTTCCACTTCGATGTATTCCAGTCCGCTTGCTGTTTTCATGATTTCTCCAAGTATTGAATTTTGGGAATATTGTACCTGCTACCTACCCTCACCCCTACCCCTCTCCCAAAATGGGAGAGTGATCTTGCCCCGGTTTAATAGACACAATTAAAGTCCAGATTGTTGCTCAAACTCAACCGGGCTGAGGTAGCCAAGTGAAGAGTGCAAGCGTTGGCGATTGTACCAAACCTCAATGTATTCAAAAATCGTTGTTCGAGCTACTGCTTGCGTTGCAAATTGAGAGGTCACACACTCCACCTTGAGGGTAGCAAAGAAACTTTCTGCCACCGCATTGTCATAACAATTTCCAACTCGGCTCATACTCGCCTGAATATGTGCATCTGCTAAACTGCTTTGATAAGCGGCACTGGTATATTGACTGCCTTGATCGGAATGATGTAACAGGCTTGCCTGCGGTTGTCGTCCTTGTAAAGCCATGTCCAGGGCTGCCTCGACAAGGGTTGCATCCATTTGTGCAGCCATCGCCCAGCCTACTACTTTTCGTGAAAACAAATCCAGAACCACTGCTAAATATAACCAACCTTCCGCGGTATCAATGTAGGTGAAATCGCTCACCCATTTCTGGTTTGCCGCGCTGGCAGAAAAATCCTGGTTCAGATAATTCGGTGCTGGGATCACACCTGGCTGGCGCTGCGTAGTTATGGGACGCCAGCGCCTTCGTTTTTGAGGGCGAATTCCTTCTCTCCGCATCAAACGTGCGACTCGATGTCGTCCACAGGCGAACCCTCTGCGTTGTAGACCCGCCTGGATGCGCGGACTGCCATAGGTCTCGCGACTCAGTTTGTATTCTGCCCGGATCTGCTCCACCAGAATCCGATTCTCCACCTCTCGCGGACCGACTGCTTCTGGCTGCCAGGCATAGTACCCACTTCGCGTCACACCCAATACCTGGCACATCCGCTTGACGCTATACTCCTGGCAATGCTCCCGAATGAATTTGTATCTCATTGGTTTTCCCGGGAGAAAATGTTGATTGTTTTTTTTAGGATCTCGCGCTCTTCTTCCACTTCTGCCAACCGTCGTTGCAAGCGTTTGATCTCACGCTTGGCAGCTTCAAAGTCACTAACTTCCAAGTGCATTGGGTTTGTCCCTTGGGATATCACTTGGTATCGATCGCGCCATTTCACCAGCAGTCCGGGCGTGATCCCCAAATCGCGTTCAATTTGCCCGGCACTCTTTCCGCTGCTCTTCAAAAGTTCCAGAGCCTCTAATTTGAACTCTTCGGTGTACTTCCGATACCTTGTTTTCTTTTCGTCCATGATCCTGCTCCTGTTTTCCAAGTCTACTGGATCCAGACATTTTTTGTGTCCACTTTTTTAGGACAAGATCAGAGGGAAAAAAGTCGGGATGTTGTGTCCCGACTTTTTTCACGTAGTGCGGAATTTGAATTACGGCGCTGGTGTTTCTGTGGGTGTTTGGAACAGCGCGCCCGCCTCCGCTGCCGTCTTTGGCATGCCGTTCATGATCCAGCGGACGAAGACATCGATCACGTTTGGTTTCAAGGCACGGCTGGGCGGCATGACGCCGATTATTTCTTCATCGGGCTTTTCGGGATTCATGATGGGATGTTCCTGAATGGTTTGCAGGAGGTAGTTGTTCTCGTCCCCGGCGATGACGTTGAACTCCGCGTTCTCGCCGGTGGTGAGGATCTCCTCGTAGGTGGTCATCAGGTAGTCGTTGTTATCCTTGCCCGCGCGGTGACAGGAGATGCAATAGCGTTTGACGATGGGTTGGATGTGGACATCGTAGGATGGCACTTCCCCCTCTGCCAGCGGCGGGAAGAGTTCGGGGATCTCGGGCGCTTCAAAACGGTCATCCCATGAATAGCGCATGAAGATGATCATGTAATCTATTTCACTGCGCGAGAGTTCACCGCCGTAGGTCTTGCCAAACGGAGGCATGCCGGCGTTGGGACGCCCGTAGGCGATGACTTCGTACATGGAAGGGTCGGTGATGGTGTAGAGCACATCGCGGCTGTTGATGGGCGTGATCTTTTCACCTTCGAGTCCCTCCACGCCTGCGATGATCGCGACGGAGCCATCGTCACCGTGGCATTCGGTGCAATGGACGGAGTACACATCCTGCCCGGCGACGATCTGGTCCACCAGGGTGGTGGCGACTTCCACCTCTTCGCCGTGTTTTTCGGGGGCGAGGGCGAGAACCGTCCCTGAGAGAATGATCATCGAAAGGGCAGCCAGGCTTGTCGTCCAGATCATGAGGCGGGTGTTCGATTTGAAGACGAAGAGCAGGATGTAAGCGGCCAACGGGATGGCGATACCCGAAATGGTTTGGAGAGTCCCCAGCAGGGTGGAGCCGTCTTCGGAGACGGTGGGGACTTCGGAGGTGAGAGTCAACAGGACGATGCCGACGACCATGATGGTCATGATGGAGATGGGCAGGGCGCGCCTGCCGTAATGGCGGTGCGGGCTTTTTTCGATGAAGGGCAGCAGGGTCAGCACACCAAGGGCGACGGTGGGAATGATGACGGTGGCGATCCATTCGATTTTGCCGATGAGCGGCAGTTGACCATAGAGCGCGAGGAATTTGAAGAGGAAGAGGAAGTACCATTCCGGGCGCGGGATGTAGGATGTGTCACTGGGGTCTGCCTTGGGTTCGGCGGGGATGCCGACGAAGGTGGCGAGCAGGATCAGCAGGACGAAGACTCCCAGCGACATGATCAGGTCTTTGAAGAGGGTGTCGGGCCAGAAGCGCTCGCCTTTGTTGAGCTGGCGTTCATAGCGTTCGTTGATTTGTTTTTTAGTTTCGTCGTTCATCGCTAATCTTCCTTTGTTGGGAAGTGTGACTCGCCGTGTTTAATGATGAGATATAAATGCACACCGATCAGGCCTGTGAGGATGGCGGGGATGATCCAGATATGGGCGGCGAAGAAGCGTTGCAAGGTGAGCGCGCTGAGCTCGGGTCCGCCGCGCAGTACCTTGAGAATGAATTCGCCAAGGAAGGGAACGGTCCCTGCAATTTGCGTGCCGACGATGGTTGCCCAGTATGCTTTTTGATTCCACGGGAGCAGGTAGCCTGTAAAGCCCATGCCGAGGGTGGTGAGGAAGAGCCCGATGCCGATCAGCCAGGTCAGCTCGCGCGGATATTTGAACGAGGCGGTGTAGAACACGCGCAGCATGTGAATGAAGACAAGCAATACCATCAGGGTTGCGCCCCAGTGGTGGATGCCGCGGATCAGCCAGCCGAAGGCCACGCCTTCCATGATGTAGGTGATGGAGTCGTAGGCATGATCGGGGGAGGGGGTGTAATAGACGGTAAGGAAGATGCCCGTCAGCCCCTGCAAAATAAAAAGGAACATGCTGGCCGAGCCGAGCGTGTTCCACCAGGTGGTTTTGGGTTCGGGGCGGTCGAGCAGGTTGGTGTAGAGTTCGTTGAATCCAATGCGTTCATCGAGCCAGGCATAGATATTTTTCCACATGGTTTAACTCTCTTTGAAGAAGATCTCGATCAAACCGTCCTCGGTCAGGCGGTGTTCTTCGTACACGTCGAGATCGCGGGGGGGTGGTCCGTGCAGCACGCCGCCTTCGATGCTGAAGGAGGCGTCGTGGCAGGGGCAGAGAAAGGCTCCCGCTTCAGCCGACCAGTTGACGGTGCAGGCGAGATGCGTACAGCGGCTGTTGAGGATGAGCAAGTCGTTGGGGTCTTCGGATCTGCGGACGGCGTATCCGCCGAAACTGCTGGCCGTTCGCTCCCAGCCGTTCACCTGGACGCGCGTGAAGGAGAAGGCGTAGGGAACGCCTATTTGCATATCGTCAAAATTTCCGATGGGAATCCAAGCGTCCTTTCCGCCCTCGCGCAGTGCGGGGTCTATCAAATAATAAACAGCCGGAAGACCGATCACTGCGCCGATCAATCCTCCCACGATTCCCGTCGTCACCTTGATGAAATCGCGGCGGGAAAGTTCGTTCGAACCAGACATGTGCTCCTCCTTGAAGGGTGTTATTGCGCTTGCTGAATTGGGCTCATGAATAAAGGAGAATGTGCAAATTATAAGCGGTGTGAATTGGATTATAAAGGTCTTGCTACACTTTATTACATGACGGCTGAAATGAAATTGACAGGATGTTTGTCACCTTTCATTGTTCACGATTTCACTTTCTTTTGCGATTTAATGGGTTAGATAGTAAAATAGGCGCTGAAACTATAAAATCACCGGGAGAGAGTGGGCGGATCTTCCACAGAAAAGTCATACGGAGGCATAGATGGGCTTGAAACGAGATGTCAGCCTTTCGGCGGGGTTGCGATATAAGGGGCCGGCGGGCTATCTGACGTATATCCTGCACCGCATCGGCGGGCTGGGCATGGCCGTCTTCATCGCCGTGCACATTCTGGCATCCTTCATCGGCGGCGAGACGGGGGGATTTCTGAACGGCATGTACGAGAACTGGGCCTTTCAAATCTTTATTTTCTTTTGCGCCTTGTTCCACGCGATCAATGGACTGCGCATCACCGTTTTGGACCTGTGGCCCAACCTGCAGGATTACCAGACGGAGGCCATCTGGATCGAATGGGCGGTGTTTATCCCGCTGTTTGGCATCTCCGCCTTCGTGATCATGAATACGGCATTGGGAGGGTAGCATGACGACAAAATCGAGAAAACTCTCCATCCAGCAGCGTGGATTGACGAATTTTGAAGCCATGATGTGGATCTTCACCCGCCTCTCTGCCCTGGCGATCTATGGTCTGATCCTCGTGGGCTTGACCGGTGCCTTGATCATGGGTGCGCGCGAACAGATGAACTTTGCAGATGTGATGCGCTGGGCGTTCCTGCCAAACGTTACCCACGTGCAAAGCACGGATGTGCCGGACCTTGATCCCTGGGCCTCTTCGTTTTGGAAGCTGACCGCCAGCGCGTTATTGCTGGTGGCAACGGCGCACGGCGTGCATGGCCTGGTCGTGATTGCGGATGATTACATCGCAGGCGCGGGCGCGCGCAAGTTCGTGCGCTTCCTGAGCATCCTCATGACGATCGCGGTCTGTGGCATGGGTTTGTACATCATCTGGACTTCGTAAATCCCTGCCTGCGAAGGACATGAAGTGTCGCAAGGAAAGACCAAAAGCCCTTGTGCTGAAAATTCAGGAGCAATAATTCATGGCAAACGTTCATCAATTTGATGTGGTGGTGGTTGGTGCAGGTGGCGCGGGATTAATGGCTGGCTTGTATGCCTCGCGCACTGCCAAGACCGCCGTCATCAGCAAGTTATATCCCACCCGCTCGCACACAGGCGCGGCGCAGGGCGGCATTGCTGCCGCGCTCGGCAACCTGGAAGGCGATAATCCCGAATGGCATATGTACGATACCGTCAAAGGGTCCGATTATCTCGGCGACCAGGACGCCATTGAGTTCATGTGTAATGAGGCGATCGACGCCGTGCTCGAACTGGAACACATGGGCCTGCCCTTCGACCGCACCCCGGACGGACGCATCTCCCAGCGACCGTTTGGCGGGCACACCAACAACGAAACGGGCAAACCCGTCCGCAGGGCGGCGCACGCCGCCGACCGCACGGGTCACATGATCCTGCAAACGTTGTATCAACAGTGCATTAAGAACAAAGTAAACTTTTTTGATGAATATCAAGTGCTGGATTTCATCATGGTCGACGGCAGGACGGCCGGCGTGGTGGCGGTGGACCTTGCCACGGGCGAATTGCATACCATCCATGCAAAAGCAGTCATCTTCGCCACAGGCGGACACGGACGCATCTTCGAGGTCACGTCCAATGCGTATGCGTACACGGGGGATGGGGCGGCGATCCTGTTGCGTCACGGCATTCCGCTGGAGGATATGGAGTTCTTTCAGTTCCACCCGACGGGGATTTATAAGCTCGGTATCCTCATCACCGAGGGTGTACGCGGTGAAGGCGGCGTGCTGATCAACGGCAGGGGCGAGCGTTTCATGCCCGGTTATGCGCCAACCATCAAGGACCTGGCTTCGCGCGATGTGGTCAGCCGCGCCATTTATACAGAAGTCAAAGAGGGACGCGGTATTGACGGCAAGAACTACGTCTATTTGGATATCCGCCCTGAAAGCGTGAATAAATTTGCGGCGGAAGATGGACGTACGAACCCTGACGGCTCCAAATTCAATTTGACCACTGAACAAGTCCTGAAAAAATTGCCCGATATCATTGATTTTTGCCGGGTGTACCTGGGTGTTGACCCGCTGACCCAGATGATGCCCATCCAGCCGACTGCGCACTATACAATGGGCGGCATCCCGACAAATAAATACGGCGAAGTTGTGATTGATGACAGGAACACAGTTCTGCCTGGGTTGTATGCGGCCGGGGAATGTGCCTGTGTTTCCGTGCATGGCGGCAACCGCCTGGGATGTAATTCCCTGCTTGATCTGGTTGTGTTCGGCAAACACGCGGGACTCAAGGCGGCGGAGTACGCAAAAGCAGCCGGGTTTGAGAATCTGCCCGGGGATGCAGCAACAGGCACAAGATCCACGCTGGAGGCGCTGCGCAATGGGTCTGGCAGGGAAAATGCGTTCGACATCGCCAATGAAATGAAGAAGGTCATGTTCGCGGATGTCGGTATTTACCGCAACGAAAAGGACATGCAGGCCGCCCTGGACAAGGTGCGTGAATTGAAGGAACGCTTCAAGAACGTGGGTGTGACAGACACCGGCAAGATTTTCAACACCGAGTTGTTGAACGCCTGGGAACTCGGCAACCTGCTCGAAATTGCGGAAGTGGTTGCGCTGAGTGCGTTGAACAGGAAAGAATCACGCGGCGGACATTCGCGCGAGGATTATCCCGACCGTGACGACCAGAATTGGATGAAACACACGCTGGTCACGCAGAAGAACGGCAAGCTTGAGATCAGTTACAAGCCCGTTGTCATCACCAAGCACCAGCCCAAGGCCAGAGTTTATTAAACACAAAGGACACGAAGTACGCAAAGGGTTTAAGGGTTTTCCTTCGTGACCTTTGTGCCCTTCGTGTTTAGAGGTTTTTGACAGGAGACTTATATGGAAGTTACAGTCAAAATTTTCCGTTACAACCCCGAGAAGGACCAGCGCGGCAACTATGTCACGTATAAAATAGAAGCCGATGAGAACGACCGCGTGCTGGATGTGCTTGAATACATCAAAGGCAAGGAGGACGGCACGTTGTCCTTCCGCCGTTCGTGCGCGCACGGCGTGTGCGGGTCAGACGCGATGCGCATCAACGGGCGCAACATGCTGGCCTGCAAGGTGTTGATCCGTGATATCGGGGCGAACATCACCGTGGAGCCGTTGCTCGGCTTGAAGATCGCCAAGGACCTGATCGTGGATATGGAGCCGTTCTTCGATAATTACAAGAAGGTGCTGCCGTATTTCATCAATGACAGCCCGCTGCCCGAAGGCGGACGCGAGCGCTTGCAAAGTCCCGAAGACCGTGCACGCTTCGATGAGACGACGAAGTGTATTTTATGCGCAGCTTGCACCACTTCCTGTCCGTCGTATTGGGCGAACGGCGAATATTACGGTCCCGCCGCCATCGTGACCGCGCACCGCTTCATCTTCGACAGCCGCGACGAAGCCGCCGGCGAACGCCTGCAAATCCTCGCGAAGACGGACGGCGTGGCGCGTTGCCATACCGCGTATTCCTGCACCGAGGCCTGCCCGCGCGAGATCAAGATCACCCGCGCCATCGGCGAGGTGAAGATGGCGATGATCACAGGGAAGCTGGATTAGAACCAGTATTCAGTTTACAGTAATCTGTTACCAGTAAACCGCGTCTGAGAGGATGCGGTTTATTTTTGAAAAAAATTTGGAGGTATGAATGAACGTGTTAAAACTCGCCGCCTTCTCCCAGAATGGACAGGGCGGCAATCCCGCTGGCGTGGCATTTTATGATGAGACGCCCGCTGCCGAGGAAATGCTCGCGATCGCCAAACAGGTCGGTTATTCGGAAACGGCATTTCTTGTCAAACAGGGCGAAGGCTGGCGCGTGCGTTATTTCGCGCCTGAAATGGAAGTCCCCTTTTGCGGTCATGCCACCATTGCGCTCGGCGGCGCGCTCGGTGAACGCTTTGGCGAAGGGACCTATCAACTTTATTTGAACGACAGCCAGATCAGCGTACGTGCGGAAAAATCTACGAACGGGATGTCGGCCACACTGCAATCACCCGAGACGTGGTCGGAGGCTGCGCCGCAGGAATATGTGGATAAGATCCTGACAGCGTTCAAACTGACGAAGGAACAACTTGATACACGCTTCCCTATCCGTTTGGCGGGGGCAGGCGCCAAGCACCTGATCATATCCCTCAAGGACCGCAAAACTCTGGCGGACATGTCCTACCCATTTGACGAGGTGCGCGCACTCATGGCCGAGCAGGGACTGGTCACGATCAGCCTGCTTTGGAACGAATCCGATGATGTGTTCCACTCGCGCAATGCATTCGCCTCCGGCGGAGTCTACGAAGACCCCGCCACGGGAGCCGCCGCCGCGGCGCTGGCGGGGTATCTGCGCGACATCAATTGGCGGGGACCAAAGACCTTCACAATTTTACAGGGAGAGGACATGGGCATGCCATCGCGCCTGACTGTATCATTCACACAGAAGGCGGCGGAAAGCATCGCTGTCAGCGGGGAAGTGCGTCATATCGAATAGTTTGAAGGTAAGCCGCATCCATAAGGGATGCGGCTTACCTTCTTTGCATGGTATCGGCCATGATTTTATAGTAATATGATTTCCACCAAAAATCATGGATTTCATTCCCGCACTTTCCGATCTTCCCCTCCCTGCCTCCCAGCGCATTGCAATGAAAGTCACCGCGCCTGCCGGGCGCATCATTCGGCAGGGACATCCCTGGGTCTTCGATCAATCCATAATCGAACAAAGCCATGAGGGTGCGCCCGGCGACCTGGCTGTGATCTTCGACGGCAAACGCAAATTCCTTGCCGTCGGTTTGTACGACCCCACATCCCCGATCCGCGTGCGTATTTTTCAAAAAGGGAAACCCGCGCCGATCGACCGCAACTGGTTCCGTGAAAAACTGGGGACCGCCGCAGGATTGCGCGCGTCATTACAGGAACAGGACACAAACGGCTATCGGCTCGTCCACGGCGAGAACGACGGACTGCCGGGGCTGGTGATCGACCGCTACGCCGAAACCCTTGTCATCAAACTTTACACGCCGGCCTGGGTCCCGCACTTGAAGGAATTGTGTTCCGCGCTGGAGGGGGGCCATCCATTCGAGCGGTTGATCCTGAGACTCAGCCGTTCGCTCACCAGGCAGGCAAAATATTTACACGGCTTGACGGATGGGATGACGATCCTCGGTCAGCCTCCCGAAGGCCTGATCCTGTTCAAGGAGAATGGACTCACCTTTGAGTGTGACCCCATCCACGGACAAAAGACCGGCTTCTTTCTCGATCAACGCGACAATCGCGCAAGGGTTGAGGCGTTCTCCGCGGGAAAGTCGGTGTTGAACGTATTTTCCTACACGGGCGGATTCTCCGTCTATGCGGCGCGCGGCGGTGCGGAGGAGGTCCTCAGCGTGGATATCAGCCGGCCGGCAGTGGAAGCGACTCTGCGCAACATTGCCGGCAACCGGGATGTGCCCGGCGTCAACGCTGCAAAATTCGAAACCATCGCGATGGATGCCTTTGAAGCGCTCGCGCAAATGAAGGGGATTCAACGCCGCTTCGGCATGGTCATCCTCGACCCGCCCATGTTCGCGCAGAATCAGTCACAGGTCGAGGCAGCGCTGACAGCCTATCGCCGCCTTACCCAACTGGGGCTTGCCGTATTAAAGCCGGGCGGTATTTTGGTTCAGGCCTCCTGTTCCAGCCGTGTGGATGCCGCCCGTTTTTTCGACGCAGTCCAGCGGTCCGCAAAGGAGGCGGGGCGTCCCTTGAAGGAATTGGAACGCAGCGGCCACGCGCCGGATCACCCCGTCACGTTTGATGAAGGCGCCTATCTTAAATGCCTGTTCGCCATTGCGCCCTGAGCATCCCCCGCCAGGCGGGTGTGAATATTGCACTTTGAATGCTATAATGATTTTTGAAAATTAACTTAAACCGTTGTCTGTGGAAAGGAAGTGAGATGGTCAAGGTAAACTATCAATTTGAAAAACGAAAAAAGGAATTGGAAAAGAAACGCAAGAAGGAACAGAAGTTAAGGCTCAAGCAGCAGAAAAAGAACAATCAGCCAGGTGGGACTCCCATCGCATCACAGGCTGAGGATATCATTGAAAGCCCGGCAGAAGAAACCCCGCCGCAAACGCCCCCGCTGGAAGCGACCGATGAAAAACCCGTCGAACCTCCAGCCAAGGAATAGATTCCGCGCAAGTCATTGCGAAAAGAGAGACCAAGCCGTGGACTGGTCTCTCTTTTTTTGCCGACCTTAATGTGCCGGTGACTTTGAAAACACATTGATCAAAATAATGCCTGCGATGATGAGCACGATCCCGCTCACGCGCGCCCAGTCCAGCGTTTCGCGCCATAGGATCATGCCCGCAATAACCGTCAGGATTAATCCCCCACCGGACCAGATGGCGTATGCCACTCCGAGCGGCATGACCTTCAAGGCAATGGACAGCAGATAGAACGACAAGCCGTATCCGACAACAACGACCAGGCTGGGGATGGTGAATCCATCCGGGAATTTAAGGGCGGAGGTACCGATCACTTCGGTCAGGATGGCAAAGAAAGGGATGATGAGGGTTTTCATTTCGGTTTCTCCTGCCGCGATTATATGCGAAACGGATCGCCATCCTTGCTATAATGGCATGGAACGATGCGCGGTCTTTTTCTTGTTTATTGCGGCATCGCTGGAGACTTCGAGCAGAGCATTGAAATGCATGAGGTGAAACGGACGAATACCGCGGCTGGTTACAAGCGGGAAGAAAAAAGAAGAATGAAGGGAATATAAAAGATGCAGACCTATTTTGCCGACTACTTAAGCCTTTTGCGAAGTTGTCACAATGATGTCGATAAAGCGCTGGATGGACTCCCGCCTGAAGCATTGGATTGGGTCCCCGGTCAGGACATGAACTCGATCAGCGTACTGGTTTTCCATCTTACTGGCGCGGAGCGGTTCTGGATCGGCGACGTGGCGGCGCAGGAACCATCGGACCGGGATCGGGATGCAGAGTTCAAAGTCAAAGGTCTGGGAACAGATGCCCTGAAAAAGCGGCTGGATGACACCTTGACCCAGGCCGGCGCCGCCCTGGAGAAATTCTCCTTGCAAGACCTCGAACTCCCGCGCCGTTCGCCGCAAACCAACCGTGAATTCACCATCGGCTGGGCGCTGCTCCACGCGCTCGAACATGCCAGGGAGCACGCAGGTCAAATACAAATTACACGGCAGTTGTGGGAGCAAAAGGAAAACAAACCTTGATCCCGCTCTTCATCAACTTCCCCCAAATTTGTGGCTTTTGGGGGAAGTTGTGAAGCATATTTATTTTCCCGTCAAAAACCCGACAACCTGTTCATGAATCTCTTTTGATTGCAGAGCGCCCCTGTGTCCCAACCCGGAGGTCTCGATCAGTTTCGCGCTCTTCCATGCCTTTGCAATCGCGCGGCTGTCTTCAATCGGCGTGACATTGTCGGAAGCATCGTGGAACATCAAGGCGGGGATATGGATGCGCGGAGTCAAAGTTTCGTTGACGACCGCCTCCAGCACGCCCTCGCCAAATTTCTCGATGATCATCATGCGCATGCCATCCACAACCTCGTCGGGCAGATTTGCGATGGCTTGAAAACGCGGCAGGGAATCCAAAAGCCGGTTGAAAGCGCCAAAATACACCAGTTTGGAGGGAGGCGGGAAATTCAAGTTGACCAGCGCGTAGGACGTGATCAAAGTCCCGAATGAGTGGGCGATGATCGCTTCGAAACGTCCCTCCCGCTTCATGACCTCGCCCATGCTGGGTGCGATCTCGAGCAGGTTGGTCAAGACCCCATCCGATTCACCGTGCGCGGGTTGATCGTACGCCACCACGCGATAGCCGGCGTTCAACAAAGGTTCGACGAAACCCGTCATCTGCGCGCGTGCACCGCCCCAGCCGTGCATGAGCAAGACGGCGGGATGCCTCTTATCGCCCCAGGTTGTGACCGCCAGTTCGCCGCCGTCAAAAGGAATGCGATGGGCGTTCCCGCGCGCCAGCACGGCTTCATCGGTGGGTTTCACCTCATATTTGGACGGGCTGAAAAAGGCCTGGTACACCTTTTTTACAACCCCTTGTTGCTTTATTTCTGTCAGTTCTAAAGTAGCCATTATGTTCTCCTTGATAAATTACTTACTACCTAGTAAGTTTTAACGATAAAAAATTTAGACGAGCAGATCGAGTTTAAGTTGTTGAACGACATCGCGGAACTTCTTTGTTCCCAACGCACGCGCCATTTGCAGGGCGCCCTGCAAACTGGAAAACATCAACGCGGCTTTGCTCGCCGGTTCGCCGTTGAATTGGAACACGCCCGCCTCTCTTCCTTCGGCGAGGGTTGCCTCCAGCCAGTTGAGCATTTCCCTGTGCAGGCCTTCAACCTCCCCGCGCAACCGGTCAGGGATCGAATTGAATTCAACCTCCAGAGAACCGACAAGGCAGACCTTGCCATTGTCTGTGCGGACATCAGAGTAGATGTTAAAAAACCAGGCCAGTTTCTCCGCAGGGGGCAAATCTTTCACACGCGAGTTGTTGGTCCACAGCCTGAAGCGTTCCCGATAGCGTTGAATGACCGTGCAGGTCAGGTCCTCCTTGGTGGGGAAGTGATAATGGATGGCGGCGTTCTTCACACCGAGCTCGGAGGCGATGTTGGCATAGCTGAAGCCGTTGAAGCCCACATCCATCAACAGGGATTCCGCCAGATTCAATATCGTCCGCTTGCTGTTTTCGATCTTGACCATTATCGGCCGATCTTACTTACTAGTTAGTAAGTTGTCAAGGGCACTGACCAACCTCCCTCAGACCCTCTCCCCTCGAAACTGCGTTTCATACAACTGAGCATACAACCCATTCTGGGAAAGCAGCTCATCATGAGTGCCTCTCTCGACAATCCTCCCTCGATCCATCACCAAAATTAAATCTGCCGCCAGTATCGTGCTCAAACGATGAGCGATCACAATGCTCGTGCGCCCAGCCATGACGCGCTTCAACGCATCCTGGATCAGAGCTTCGGATTCGCTGTCGAGTGAACTGGTGGCTTCATCGAGCACGAGGATGCGCGGGTCTTTGAGGATCACACGCGCCAGCGCGATGCGTTGTTTTTCACCGCCGCTGAGTCTATATCCGCGCTCGCCCACGATGGTGTCATAGCCGTCGGGCAGGTCCATGATGAACTGATGGATGTTCGCGGTGCGCGCCGCGGTTTCGATCTCGGATTGCGCCGCGTCCATTTTCGCATACGTCAGGTTCGTGCGGATGGTGTCGTGGAAGAGATAATTCTCCTGTGTCACCATGCCGATTGTGTGCGCAAGCGAATCAAGCGTGACGTCGCGCAGGTCATGCCCGTCGATGCGGATGACGCCGTCCGTGGGGTCATATAGGCGCGGGATGAGATAGGTCATCGTCGTTTTGCCCGCGCCAGAGGGACCGACCAACGCGACCAAACTTCCAGGACGCGCGGTAAAGGAGACTCCCTCCAAAGCGACCTCTCTGGCTTGGGATGTGGAGTCAGTCTCCCCTGAGTCTGATGCGGTGCTCTTCATCTCCTTCTCCCCGTTGCTTTTATCCGCCAATGACAGGACCGCACCCACGTCTTCATGTCGTCCGTAACGCTTGACATCTTTCAATAATTTGGATGGGTCAACTTGATAGTTGAAGGAGATGGTATCGAATTCAAGCTCGCCTTTCACATCGCGGAGTTCGATGGCATTTTCTTTTTCGATGATATCCTGCGGAAGATCAATGACCTCGAACACGCGCTCGAAACTGACCATGCTGGTCGAAAACTCGACAGGCGCGCCAGCCAGTCCTTGCAGTGCGCCATAAAGTTGACCGAGATACGAGCCGAATGCGACAATGGTTCCGACGGTGAAGACATCAGTGATGACGAAGTAACCGCCGAGACCGTAGACCAGCGCCGTGCCCACTGCGCTGACCAGACCAAAGATGACGAAGAACGACGAGCCGACCACCGCACGGCGGATGCCGATGTCGCGCACGTTGGCGGCGCGTTCACGGAAGCGGTTTTCCTCTTCACGCGTGCGTCCGAATAATTTGACCAGCAGTGCGCCGCCGATGTTGAGGGTCTCGTTCATGTGCGCGTTCATCTTGGCGTTGTGATCCATGGCTTCGCGGGCGATGTCACGCAGGACGATACCGAGCCGCTGTGCGGCGATGATGAATAACGGCAGGATGAGCACACTGACGATGGTTAGCCGCCATTCGAGCGTGAGCATGACCGCCAGCAGGGCGATCGCCTGTATGAGATTGGTCACGATGTTGACAATGGTGTTACTGATGGCGTTCTGCGCGCCAACCACATCATTGTTGAGACGGGACATCAACTCGCCCGTTTTTGTGTTGGTGAAGAATCGCAGGGACATGCGTTGCAGGCGCGCAAAGAGACTCGAACGCAGGTCGTAGATGACGCCTTCGCCCACTGCCGAGTTCAAGCGCCGCTGAACCACATTGATCGCGCCGTTAAGTGCAGGGATGAGCAGCAGCGCCACACCGAGCAGGACGAGTCGATCTGTGTCTTTGGCGGGAATCACCACGTCGATCATGTTGCGGAAGACGAGCGGCGTCAGCAGGGACAGGCCCGTGCCGAGCAAAATGGTGACGAGCATGCCCGTGATGTGTCCCCAATATTCACGCGCGTAGGAAAGCACGCGCAGTAGTAATTCTTTTGTGACGGTGGGCTTGTCGTCGCCCTGCCGCATGTATTGATACCAGCCGCTGAAGTGCATGGATTTTGTCTCCTGGTCCGACAGTCACATGGTCAATAGTCGTTGGTCGGGCGGTCGTTTGACGATCGGACTATCCGACTATAAGACTATCCGACTAAACACGCAACTGGACGAGTGGGGAGGTTAATGAAAGTCTGATGGGGGAAGGAACGAAATTTGGATGACAAAAAAGTATAATCCTACAAAAAAAGCCACAGGAGACCCCGCACTTATGTCCACCAAAACCCTTTCCATCATCTCAGCCGTACTGACCGTCATCTTCCTCATCGTGCTCGGACTTGTTGCATTCTTCTCCACGCTCCTCGCCCTCAATGGGTACGGCGACAGCGAGGGGACAGCTGCAGGTATCGTCACTCTCGTCTGCCAGGGAGTCGGGTTGATCTTGTCCGGCATCCTTGCCGGCTGGCTGACGCGTCTCTTCATCGAGAAATTCAACTGGAACAGGATCCTGGCCGTCATCCTTTCGGTCTTTGCCGGGTCGACGCTGGGAACTGTCCTTGTGTTTGCCGCGTTGATGGGCTCTGTGATCGCAGCCGAAGTAATGTGGCAGGCGCGGTAATACTATTGGGGATGGATGCAATCTAAAACTGCTTACATACGTCATGCGATATTTAAAACGAACTGTCGGGGAACTGCGTAGAATCAATATAGTGAGGTTCGCATGACAAAACATCCATTATGGACGCGCTGGACTCTGGCGAACGCCTTCAGCGAAATGCTCGGGCTTGGGCTGACGTTTGCACTCACAGGCCTGGCCTTCTCAAAACTCGATAGCCAGCAAACCATCACAGGCATTCTGCTGGCATTCGTCCTTGCCGTCGCAAGCGGCGGGATCGAAGCCACCATTGTCGGGCTGGCGCAGTGGTGGGCAATGCATCCGTGGTTCCCATTCCTTTCCAAATTCTTGTGGTGGCGCGCGACGTTGATCGGAGCATTGGCCGCCTACGTGCTTGGATATCTGCCCTCGACTTTGATGGGCATGGGAGAGGCATCCGCCTCGTCCGCGCCGATGGTTGAACCGCCCCAATGGATCATTCTCCTGCTTGCGGCTGGGATGGGGACTGTCGGGGGTGCGGTGCTGTCGTTCGCCCAGTGGCTGGCAATTCGCAGGGAGGTCCGCGGCGCGGGGGTGTGGATTCCCGCCAACATGCTGGCATGGACGTTCGGGATGCCGATCATCTTCTGGGGTATCGATATCGCGTTCGAGATGTCTGTGCCATGGCAATCCGTTTTGGTCATGGCAGGGACGTTGTTCGTTTCGGGTGCAGTTGTCGGCGGGATGCATGGCGCCTTTCTCGTCAGGCTGGCTCGAGACAACCCGTCCCCAAATGGAGAATGACTGAAAGGATGGGCTTTCTTCATAGACCACGAAGCCACAAAGGCTCGAAGAGTCAAAGGTTTCCTGGTGGCTTTGTGTTCTTAGTGCCTTTGTGGGTAGCCCACGAAAGTAGCCACTCCCCCCAAATGATGAAATACGCCACTAAACGATACAAGTGCTATAATCGCACCGGGAGATGTGTCTTTTGCAGGAGAAAGAGTTGATGCCAGTTGTCTGGTCCCTGCTGGTTTTGTCCGTATTACTTGCGGGGATTTTTATTTATATCCGCCGCCATCGAAATGTGCCCACGGTGATCCCTCGTTATCCAGCCAAAGATATTCTGACGGAAATCGAAACCCGTTTTCAAGTCCTTGTTGAGTCTGCGCCGGTCGGCATAGTCATCACCAGCAATTCGAGGATCGTGTATGCCAACCCGACCTTTTTGGAAATGTTCGGCGATACATTTTCCGAGGCACTTGGCACCCTCACGGTTGAAAAAGTGGCACCTGAAAGCCGCGACCTGTTTGCGGAAAATTTGCAAAAACAGGCGGAGGGGCACAGGGTGCGTTATGAAATTATGGGGTTGCGGCGCGACGGCTCGAAATTTCCCATCCAGGTTGCGGCAACCCGCATAACGAATTTTTCGGAGGAAATCACTGCCATCGGTTTTATCCAGGATATCTCCGAGCGCAGGGATGCCGAGGAAAAACTGCAATTCCAAAATGAAAGATTAAGCGCCCTCCACAACATCACACTCGACCTGTTGAACCGCCGCGGAGCGGACGATGTTCTCAATGCGATCCTGCTGCGCGCCTGCGATCTGCTGGATTCACCTTTCGGGGTCCTCTCCCTTCTGGAAGACGACGTGCTCGTTGTAAAGACCACGTCGGAAATGAATACAGCCCTGCTCGGGACGCGCATCCCCTTGAAGGACGCGCGTTTATCCATGCTGGCGATCAACACGCGCCAGCCGCAGGTCAGGCAGGATTATTCGCAATGGGCTGAACGGCTTGCCATGTACGCCCCATATAACCTGAAGGCTGTTGTAAATGTGCCGGTCATCATCAACGACCAGCCGGTTGGGATCCTGGCGCTGGGACGCACCGCACCCGACAAGCCCTTTCTGAACGATGAGATCGATGTGATGCGCTCCCTTGTGCAGCTGGCGGCGCTTGCCATGGATAATGCCCAGCTGTTCGCCGCCGCGCAGCACGAATTGAACGAAAGGAAGTCTGCCGAGGAGGAACTTCGCCGGGCGAACCAGAAACTCCAGTTCCAGATCGAGGCGATACAGCTCCTCCAGACCGAACTGCGCGAACAGGCCATCCGCGATCCGCTGACCGGGTTATACAACCGCCGCTACCTGGACGAAACCCTGGAGCGCGAACTCGCGCGGGCCGGACGGGAGAATTATCCGATCAGTTTCGTCATGATCGATATTGACGGCTTTAAAAAAATAAATGACGATTTTGGCCACGGCGTGGGGGATGCAATGCTGCAACGCCTCGCAAATCAACTGCTGAGCCAGACCCGCACCGGCGATATTGTCTGCCGCTATGGCGGGGATGAGTTTTTGGTGGTCCTGCTGAATGTGGCCTCCGAGATCTCCTTCCATATCGCTGATAAGTGGAGGAATCAGTTCCAGTCGCCAATGGCGCTTTTGGATTCTCAGGCCGCCAGAACCACGATCTCTTGCGGCATCTCGGATTTTCCCGGGGATGGAACCACAAAAGCGGATATTATCGCAAATGCCGATAATGCCCTGTATATCGCAAAAAGGAACGGGCGCGATCAGGTGGTTGTTTGGGCGGGAAATCGCGAGCCATAAAGGGTGATGAAAGTGGCAGGTGCCTGCCGGATGGGGGTAAAATCGAATGAAGGAGACTGGATGGTTCCTCCCAACATAGGTTACAGCGCATTGCTATTTATTGCGGGAACGGTGTGTCTGCTGGTCGCGGCCATCATTCTGCAAACGCGCCGTGCCGCGCCCGGCGCCACCTCCTTGATGGCCTTGCTCCTTGCCCTTGCCTGGTGGGATATTACCTACGCAATTTTTTGGGCGGGCACACCGGCGCATTCGGACTATTTCTGGCTTGATCTTACCTACATTGGAGTCGTCACCGTCCCTGCGGCGTTTTTTATTTTTTCCCTTCAAATCTCCAATCTGACGCACTGGCTAAAACGTCCGCTGGCCGCCCTGATCTATCTGGAACCCGGCATTGTCCTGCTTCTTCTGTTCACAGACCCCTATCATGGACTCTTCTTCGCCGGCAAACGTACAGCCAACAGCGCGGTCATTCTGGACGCCGGACCCGTTTTCTGGCTCAATGTGGTTTATTCCTACTCCCTGATCTTGCTCACCACCATCCTGCTTGTGCGGACGTTCGCCCGTTCGTCCGGGTTGTATCGCAGACAGGTCGGTGTCATCCTCATTGGATTGGGCATCACCTGGTTGAACAGCATCATCTTTGTTGCCGGGCTGAATCCGTTGCCCGGGGCGGATAACACCCCCTTCTCATTTACCATTACCGCGGTTGCCTTTGCCTACGCTTTGCTCCAATACCAGCTTCTGGATATTGTCCCGGTGGCAAGGGATGTTCTGATAGAGAAGATGACCGAAGGCGTGCTGGTCATCGACGTTCAGGAACGGATCGTTGATATCAATCCCGCCGCGCGCAGGATGTTGAACGTCCCGCTGAATGTATTGGGAAGACCGATCAATGAAGTTTTTTCAAAATGGAATCGCACGGACAGGGAGGCGCTGGTCTCGGCAAATACCCAGTTCGAAATCGAGTTGGGGGAGGGAAGGAAAATCCATATGGATGTGCAGGTTACGCCCATCATGGACGGCAGGAACAGGGATATCGGCCGCCTGATCGCCCTGCATGATATTACGAACCTGAAAAACAACCAGAAGGAACTGCACCTGCTCGCTACAAGGGATTCCCTTACCGAGGCGATCAACCGCGGTCATTTCATGGAACTGGCCCTCAAGGAAGTCCAGCGTGCCCAACGATACGACAGACCTATATCCCTGATCCTCATGGATTTGGATTATTTCAAAAATATAAATGATACCTATGGCCACGCAATGGGAGACCAGACGCTTGTCGCCTTTACGAAAATTTGCACGGACGGCGCAAGAAAAACGGATATCTTTGCCAGGTTAAGCGGCGAGGAATTCGTGCTGTTGCTGCCGGAAACCCCGGAAAAAACAGCAGCCGAGCTGGCCGAGCGGCTGCGAATGGCGTTTGCGGAGACAGTCATTGGATCGGAGGCTGCTCAATTCAATACCGTCAGCATGGGGATCACGGAACTTCGGGCAAACGACACGCTGGAGAACATGCTCCACAGGGCGGATAAGGCCTTGTACAAGGCAAAGTCAGAGGGACGGAATAAAGTATATACATGGCATCCGCAATTGGGATAGGACCCGCCGGGGTACAACTCCATTCATGAAAATTCTCAGCGTAAATATTGGAATCGAGCGTGAATTACAAACTGCAACTTCGCTCAGCAGGACGGGTATCCATAAAGTGCCGGTTTCGGGTGCCGTGTATATCTCTGCGCCCGGATTGAAAGATGACGTCATCGTAAGCAAAAAGCATCACGGCGGACCCGATCAGGCTGTTTATGTCTTCGGCGCGGAGGATTATGCGTACTGGTCAGTGGAGTTGGGTGATGAGTTTGCGCCCGGCGCATTTGGCGAGAATCTCACCATCTCTGACCTGCAAAGCGCGGATTTCAACATTGGAGATCGCCTGCAGGCCGGCGAAGTGACCCTAGAAGTGACCGCGCCCCGCATCCCTTGCGGGACATTGGCAGCGTGGATGGGGGATCCGCGGTTTGTGAAGAAATACCGCGATGTGGAACGTCCGGGGTTCTATTGCCGTGTGATCGCCGAGGGCGAGGTCAAAGCCGGGGATGTGGTGACAGTTCAACGGTCCGCGGGGGAGGCGGTTGGCATTCTCGAGGTCTTTCGTCACTGGTACGAAAAGGAGAAGGATGAGTCAACGCTTGGCAGATTTCTAAACGCCCCCATCGCGACCCGTGTGCGCAAACGCCTGGAGGATGACCTGCAGAAACTCCTTGAAAGAAATATCCCTTGAAGAAATAGAAAATTTGTTCTATAATCATGACATTACCCCGCCTTTTGTCAAAGGAGATGATGTTATGAGTAATTTTGATAAGGTTGTTCAGTCAGAGCTCACCGCCATTCAAACCATGTTGGGCATGTCGCTGGAGGAACTTGCCGATCTTGTCCGCCGCACCGGGTTGGCAAAGCATAACGAAATCCGCTGGATGCTTCAGCGCGAATACGGCATCAACCATGAGGATGCGAAAATTCTCGTGAAGGCTCTGTTCGAGTCCCAGATACAGAGCGCGGCGTAACCTGCATCAGTGGTCATACCTTGCACACCGCATGTTACAAAGGATTGGAAAATTGACACGAAACTGATTTAACGTAAAGGAGACGACCATGAGTAGTTTAGACAAAGCCATTCAGACCCAACTGGAGAACATTCAAAAAAAACGGGCAAGTCAATCGATGAACTCGCCGCCATTGTTAAGAAGAGCGGACTCTCCAAACACGGCGAGATCCGCGACATGCTCAAGGAAAAGCTTGGGCTTGGTCACGGGGATGCCAACACGCTCGTGCATGTTATCCTCCAATCAGACGGCACGCGTGCGTCGGAAGGTAAATCGGAAGATGCCGTTCTGGATGAAATTTATTCAGGCGCGAAGGCTGGTTTCCGTCCCATCCATGAAAAATTGATGGAGGAGATCGGAAAGTTCGGTGAGTTCGAAATCGCGCCGAAGAAGGGCTACGTCAGCCTGCGCCGCAAAAAACAATTTGCGATGATCGGACCCAAGACCAACACGCGTTTCGAGGTGGGCATCAATGCAAAGGAGCTCAAGAAGAACGCCAGGCTGTTGGAGCAGCCCAAGGGAAGCATGTGCAATTACATTGTCAATTTGACCGACGCGAAGGAGGTGGATGCCGAACTGGTCGCGTGGATCAGATCCGCTTATGAGGGAGCAGGCTGATTTACATATCCGTCTCAATCAAATGCCGGACGTACTAAAAAGGCGGTTGTACATGCGCTGAAAATAATGCGGGCATTATACCCGCATTATTTTGTGGGAAAATAGGGGCATGAATCAACAGGAAATCATTCAAAAAACAGTCGAATACATCAAAGGGGAATTTTCAGACGACTCCTCGGGTCACGATTGGTGGCACATCCACCGCGTGTGGAGGAATGCCGTCGCCATTTGCGAACAGGAAAACGCGGATCTCTTCATCGTCCAGCTCGCCGCCCTGCTCCACGACCTTGACGATTGGAAGTTCAACGACAGCGACGATGAAACCCCGCTTCGCGCCCGTGCCTGGCTTGAGGCCTGCTCCGTGGACATTCCCACCGCTGACAAGGTCTGCGGGATCATCACGCACATCTCCTTCAAAGGCGCAGGTGTTGAAAATAAAATGAACTCGTTGGAGGGCCTGATTGTACAGGATGCCGACAGGCTGGACGCCATCGGCGCGATTGGCATTGGACGCGCCTTTGCCTATGGCGGCTATAAAAACAGGATGATGTACGATCCGCAGTCCCCGCCGCAAGTACACGCCAGTTTTGAAGAATATAAAAACAGCAGGAGCGCGACCATCAACCATTTTTACGAAAAACTGCTTTTGCTCAAGGACATGTTAAACACGCCCACCGCCAGAAGAATAGGAGAGCAGCGGCACGCAGTAATGCTGCGTTTTCTCGACCAGTTCATGAATGAGTGGGAAGGCAGGGATGTAAGCGAGGGTCATATTTAATGTGACCCTCGCTTTATTAACTCAAAGATCAGAGCATGTTCCGATTCATATACAGGCGCATGAAAAGTCGAACCGCTTGTCGAAACAGCGAGTGTTCGCTGCGAACCCGCCAATTCGCTCCCGTCACTTTCAGGGGGGATCAGCACAACCAGAAAATCATAGTCCACACCATTGCGCATTGACCATTCACTGACACAATTCACATCCGTGCAATGCTGGAAGGCGATCAATTCAGCGTACCAGGGAAAAAAATTTTCACCGAGAGTCCATTCCAAACCCTGCATGGTCGTTGCGCTGTGCTGATCCGTCAGCGCGGGAAACCACTCCTGCAGCGGGTCGGACATCGAAAACTCCCGTCCTGTTGCCAGTAGGAAAGTTTTTTCTCCATCAATATTTTTATTCACCCACTCGATCATCGCAAGATCATCCGCCTTCAAACTGGTATTGATCAATTGAAAGTCAAAAATGCCTGCCACCATGATGAAGTAGAAGATCAGACAAAACAGCAGGATCCGGGCGCGGCGCTTCATGAATATGACCTCCGCCTGATCGCTGTCCGGGCGGCTGATCCACGCGGATAGTTTTTGCAACCCAGCCCCCGCCAGCATGGATAAGGGAAGCAGGATAATCCCGTCGGCTCCGCGCGGGTCCGCCAGGCAGGCAGCCGCGATCCATGTGATAAAAAGGAATTCCCGTTTTCTTAACGAGCTCCAAAGTACGGGAAGTGCCAGCAATACTATGGGAAGGAAAAGATAATCCCCAAGCCCCTCAAAACGCAGAAGGGATAAATAGGACTCGAGCGTCCGCTGGCTGGTTTGCCCTGCAGAAATGAACGGCTCGAGCCCATGTCGGGAAAGGACTGTCCACCACCAGGGGGCGGTCAAGAAAGCCGTGCCCGCGCCCGTGAATATTGCGGAAGTGAATCCGCGTTTGTTCAAGCCATAAAAGCCGAAGAGCAGCAGAACCCCTAGCGCTGTGTGCAGCGCGGTTTGAGGGTGACACAACACCGCACCTGCGCCGAAGAGGATGGAAAATACCAGATGTTTTTTCCCGTACTTCCTGAATAATTGAATTGCCTGCCAGAGCAGTAATAGAAAAAACAGCATCCCGAACGCGCGGGTGATTCCGCCGCCCATGATCTGCCAGAGAAAGGACCGCGGTGCAAGCGCAAAGACCAGCACCGCCAGCGCAGCGGAGATGCGTGAGGCAAGGATCTGTCCGGCGAGTTTATAAAAGACAAGGATGGAGATGGTGTTGACCACTGCCGGCAGGTAGAGAAATATCCATAGGTCGGGGGCAGGTGTAAGCGCGGACAGAAGCGCGGCGATGTAAAATCCAAATGGCGGGTAGGCAAAGGGAATCTCCGCATGGTTGTAGGTCGTCCATTGCGGCAATGCGTAGCCCTTCGCTTTCAGGTCCTGGACCATTGTATAGAACATGCCGCCGTCATTGAGAGGGAACCCATTCGTGATGGCGGGATAAAAGCGGAATATTACGCCAAGAAGCAGGGCGCTTAGTAGAAGCAATGAGGAGATGTCAATTTTCCGCTGCATGGCCTGGATTCTACCGCTTGTTATGGATTACCGGTTTTGATAATCTTGAGGCACTCTGTAATTCGTATCCGACAAGCCTTGACAGCCTTTCGTTTTTGCAGATAATTCACCCCAACAGGCGAGCCATAATAACAAGGCTGTGACAGAGGAAAGTAGGCTGGCAGAAGCCGCCAGAGAGGTGCAGTAAAAGGCTGAAAGCTGCACTCGACAGAACCCAGTTGAAGTTCCCTCTCGAGCCGTTCAGGTGAAGAGCATATCACGTTTTGTAGTCTGAACCGTTTTCTCAACGTTACATGAGAAGCCGATGCTGGTCGGCACAAAGAGAGTCGCAAGCCTCGAACGGCGGGTGCGATTAACTTGGGTGGTACCGCGGGATTTCCTCCTCCCGTCCCATTTGTGGACGGGAGGATTTTATTTGTATTTATTATGTCATTGTGAGGGCGTTAGCCCGAAGCAATCGCATGATACAAGGAGATTGCTTGGCCCTTCGGGCTCGCGACGACATTGAATAACGGAGGCACTATGCAGGAAAGATTAAATGAAATCGAAAAAGCCGCACTGGAGCATCTTTCATCCATCACAGATTCAGCCGCGCTGGAAGCCTGGCGGGTGGCGCATGTTGGACGCAGTTCAGCGCTGATGCAGGTCTTTGCCGGGCTGGGGAAACTCTCCAAGGAGGAGAAACCAGCTGTCGGCGCGGCGGCGAACCGTGTGAAGATGGCGCTGGAAGCCGCGTTGGCAGAACGTGCCGAGGTGATCAGGAATGCCGCGCTGGCGAAATCCCTGGAGGAGGAACAACTGGATGTGACCCTGCCCGGACGCGCGGTGAAGATCGGCAGGCTGCACCCATCCACGCAACAACTGCGCCGCGTATTGGATATCCTCGCGGAGATGGGATTTCAGGTGTACACATCACGTGAAGTTGAGACGGACGAGATGAATTTCCAATTGCTCAACTTCCCACCGCATCATCCCGCGCGCGATATGCAGGATACACTTTATATCGAGGCTGGTGATCGCGGCGACAATCCAATCTTGTTGCGTACTCAGACCTCGCCCGGGCAGATACGCGCAATGCGCGAGTTTTCTGCAACCAACCCGCAAGACCCACCACCAATTCGGATTGCGTCACCTGGCATGTGTTTTCGCCATGAGCAAATTACAACACGCTCTGAGATCCAGTTCAACCAGGTGGAGGGACTCGCCGTTGGCAGAAATATCACCTTCGCGGACTTGAAGGGCACCATCGCGGATTTCGTCCGCCGCATGTTCGGGGAAGGTGCGCGTTTGAGATTCCGCGCTTCGTACTTCCCCTTCACGGAACCCTCCGCCGAAGTGGACGTGGAATGTTTCGTGTGCGGCGGGGCGGGCTGCCAGGTCTGCAAGAATTCCGGCTGGCTTGAAATTCTGGGCTGCGGCATGGTGCATCCCGTTGTGCTTCAGAACGGCGGGTACGATCCGAAGGTCTACTCCGGCTTCGCCTGGGGCATGGGACCCGAACGCCAGTTGATGCTGCGCAACAAGATCAACGACATCCGTTACTTCTGGGGGAACGATGTCAGGTTCTTGGAACAGTTCTAATTTCTAAAACACGACGGATGCGAAGGAAACGACTTAAGGCCTTCGTGACACGTTGTGGTGAAAAGGTGATTTATGAAAATTCCTCTATCATGGCTGAAAGATTTCATTGACCTTGACGGTCTCTCCGTCGAAGAGATCGCCCGCAAGTTGACATTGGCGGGTCTCGAAGTGGACGAGATCAAATACGCGGGACTGCCGATGCTTGATCATGCCGCATCCGGCATGCATTCCAGTGAGAAGCATGAATTCAAAACCAGCGGCATCACGTGGGACAGGGACAAGATCGTCGTGGCGGAGATCCGCGAGGTGAAACCACATCCCAATGCCGATAAATTGACCCTGCTTGACTTGTTCGACGGACAACAGGAGCAGGTTGTATTGACCGGCGCACCGAACATCTTCCACTTGAAGGGCGCGGGCCGGCTCGAAAAGCCGATCAAAGTGGCGTATGCAAAGGAAGGCTCAACACTGTACGACGGGCACGCCGAAGGACAGCAGTTGATGACCCTCAAACGCGCCAAGATCCGCGGCGTGGATTCATACTCGATGGTCTGCTCCGAAAAGGAACTTGGGATTGCCGAGGAACATGAGGGCATCATCATTCTTGACGATGATGCGCCGGTTGGCATGCCTCTGGCAGAATACATGGGTGATGCGGTGCTGGACATTTCCATCCTTCCGAACATGGCGCGCAATGCAAGCGTGATTGGAATTGCGCGCGAACTCGCCGCGTTGACCGGGCGCGAACTCAGGAAACCGGCCATCGAGTTTAAAATGTCAGGCGCTGCGGTTGCGGATTCCGTGGAAATTGAAATCACCAACCCCGAACTCAATCCGCGCTTTGTGGCGGGTTTGATCCGCAATGTCGGGATCAAGCCAAGCTCCTATCAGGTCCAGCGCAGACTCAAGCTGGCGGGGGTGCGCCCCATCAACAATGTGGTGGATGCGACCAACTACAGCATGATCGAACTTGGCGAGCCATTACACGCCTTTGATTACGATGTCTTGCAAAAACGCGCCGGTAAAAAAAAGATCAGGATCATCACCCGTGCCGCGAAGGATGGCGAGAAACTTACCACGCTTGACGGAGTTGAACGCAAACTAACCTCCACAAATGTGCTGGTGTGTGACGAAAAAAGTTCACTTTCAATTGCAGGAGTGATGGGCGGTTCCGAGTCTGAGGTAACCGATGCGACAAAAAATATATTGCTCGAAGGCGCTGCCTGGAACTTCATCAACATTCGCCGTACAGCGAAACAGCACAACCTTCCGTCCGAAGCCTCCTTTCGTTTTTCGCGCGGCGTGCATCCTGCGCTTGCAGAGCAGGGTGTGAAGCGCGGCCTTCAATACATGGCAGAGTGGGCGGGCGGTGAAGTTGCACCCGGGCTCGTGGATGCATATCCGTTCCCGCCGAAAGATTCGGTTGTGGATGTCACGGCACAGGATGTCAAACGCCTGCTGGGCATTGACCTCACGCTTGAACAAATCTCAGAGCTTCTCACCCGCCTTGAATTCAAGTGCAAATTAACGAAGAAGCATGTGCGCGTCACCGCTCCCAACCATCGCATGGATATCAACGAAGGTGTCATTGGCCTCGCCGATGTGCTTGAAGAGGTTGCGCGCAGTTACGGGTACGACAATATTCCCACCACCAGCATGGCCGATGCGCTTCCACCGCAGGTTGGCAACCCCATTCACGAGTGGGAGGAACATCTGCGCGACCTGCTCGTTGCGCTGGGCCTGCAGGAAGTCGTCACCTATCGCATGACCTCCCCCGAACGTGAAGCGCGCTTGAGGACCGGCGGGAAGTACGTCCGCATCACGAACCCGATCGCCCCCGAACGCAGTGTGCTGCGGCGCAGTCTGCTTACCTCCGTGCTTGAGATCACGGAAAAAAATGCGCGTGCCGAATCTCTTGCAATGTTTGAAATCGGTTCCGTCTTCGAGCCCAATGGAAATGATCTGCCCTTTGAGCCGCGCAAACTTGCCATCGTGATGACCGGTTCCCGCCTCGCCTACGCCTGGGATGTGAAGGAATCGCCCACTCTTGATTTCTTCGATATGAAGGGACGCCTCGAACTCCTTTTGAGCGGGTTGCGCCTGACAGACATTTCCTATACGGCCAGCGAATCCACTCCATATCTGCACCCGGGCAAAGCTGCCGAAGTGAAAGTCCACGGACAGATTGTGGGCATCTTTGGTGAATTGCATCCGCTCGTGAAGGAAAAATTTGAGTTCGGCGGCGCGCCTGTCATCGTCGCTGAATTTGATCTCGACCTGCTGCGAAACCAGAACCCCGCCTACGGCATTAAAACCGTCCCTGAGACGCCGCCCATCTTCGAAGACATTGCCGTCATCGTGGATGATTCAGCGGAAGCCGCCGCCGTCGAAGCATTGATCAGGCAGACGGGCGGAAGGACCGTCACAGATGTCCGCCTGTTCGATGTCTATCGAGGCGATCAGGTCGGGGTTGGCAAAAAGTCGCTGGCCTACAGCCTTACATACCAATCCGAAAAAACAATGACCGATGCCGATGCGGCAGCCATCCGCAGCAAGATCGTCAAACGGCTGGAGCATGAGCTTGGCGCAAAACTGCGAAGCTGATGGTCTGGTAGCCCTGGGAGGCAGTATGGCGGCACTTGCATCCCATTTTTATTGAATGTATACTGTAGGAAAGCCAAATAGGAGAATTCCATATGAATAAGAATACCAGCATGGTTGTTACAATTGTCGTTGCATTATTATGTTCGTGTTGTGCTCTGTTCACCTGCATTATGGGTTTCGGCGGCGTGACCGGCAACGGGACGTACTCGGTGGGCGGTGTGGATCAACCCATGCCCCCCACGGCAGGATATGCCCTTCTGTGTCTTTCTGTTATTTTGATCCTCGTTCCGATCGTGACCGGCTTCTTCCTGCTTCGCAAGAAACCCGGGGAAGCCGTTGTTCCCAGCGACGAGCCTCTTCCGCCGGCCTCCTGAAATAAAAAACCCTCCGAGTTTTTGCTCGGAGGATTTTTTCAATTTACAATGATGGTCAAGTTAAGGGGACAGAACCTTTGCTTACCGATGACGATGCGCCATGCGGTCTTGTATGTGCCCGGGCTGCCAGGGGCTTGCATGTTTACCACCAGTTCCACAGATTCACCGGAAGATACGGTTACATCGAAATCATACCCCCCCGTTTTGTGCAGCCTGTCGCCGCTGTTATAAAGGTAATCACTATTTCCCCGTTCCCATGCCTGGGTGCCAACGTTTACCACCGTCCATTTTGCATCGAAGGATTCATTCCTAGCCATCCGGCTGTCATTTTGCGGGTCTTGGGAAAAGATCTGGCAAGCATATTCCGATTTTGAAGGCACGATCGTTACCGGTGTGGGGGTAAAAGTGAGCGTGGGCAGGAGGAACAGGAACGTCGGCGTGGGGGTTTCCGTGGGAAGTTCCGTGGGGGTTACGGTGGGTGCGGATGTTTCCGTGGGGGGGGCGACCAATGCGGTTTGAGTTGCCGCCGCATCCGCGGTCTGCGCGATGACCGTGTGGATCGAGTTCGGGTCAAAGGTGGGAATCGGCTCAGACGCCGGTGCAAGCGCCGGCGCACAGGCAAGCATGATCACAGCGATGGTTAGCAGGGCAAACGTCCTATGGTTTCGCCGAATCATCTTTTCTCACGAAACAGCTTATTTCACATTGATGGCGGTGTAGGGATAGCACATGGGACCGTCCACGATCCAGGTCATTACAAAGAACCCTTTTTTATCGGGGGCGACCGCATCCAGGTTTACGACATAGGATTGGTTCGGCGCCAGCGCAACCGGAATCTCAACCCTCTTGACGTTCGTCATTTGGGGGCCGCTGTAATATTTCACATCAATCCCCTTGGGCCAGGTTTTCGTGCCGGTGTTGACAATGGTCCACTTGATATCGAATTTTGCCTTTCGATTGAACTCCGTGTTGTCAAAAGGCCTCCTGCTTATTGCATTACAGGCATATTCCGTTTTTTGGACGGGGCGGCGGGTGGCTGTGGGGAGGATTGGCAGCGGAGTGTTTTCCGGCGTGAATATGAGGGTTGGGAGTTCCGCAGGCGTGTCGGTGGGAACGGGCGTTGGTTCGTCCGCTGTTGTAGGCGTGGATGGCTGCTGTTGCTGCGCGGCAACCGTGAGTGCCACGGCTTCCTCGATCTGACGTTGATTGGTTTCGATTGCCTGAGCGACGAGGGTGTTGACCTGCGACTGTACATCCACAGGTTCCTGCCCCGGCAGACATGCCGCCAGGATAAAGACAAGCGCAAGCAGGATCATCATTTTTATTCGCATACAAATCTCCTTGAAAATGGATACATCGTGGAAGGCTCCCCGATGCCGGGAACCAGCCATGATATTATCTCACTAATCCGTGTCGCCGGAACCAATTCCCAGCGGCTTCCACTTGTTCTCGTCCTTGAGACGGTGCTGGATGCCGCCGCGGTTGTGCAATTCGTCGAAGCCCTCGGGTTTGATGAACATCTCATCGCCGTCGAGCAGGCCGGTGATGCCGGTTTGACCGGGTTCGGGGCGTTTGAGTCCCTTGAACTTTGCGGCATCAGACGGGATGTAATCGGTGGGCTCTTCGTAGGTGGTGACGTAGCCTTCGTAGTTGCGCAGGATGACCTTGTGGTCGGACATGCTCAGCAGATAGTTGGGCATCAACGGGATTTTCCCGCCGCCGCCCGGCGCATCCACGATGAACTGGGGAACGGCGTAGCCGGAGGTATGTCCGCGCAGACCTTCCATGATCTCGATGCCCTTGGCAACCGGTGTGCGGAAGTGACCGGCACCCTCCACCAGATCACATTGATACAGGTAGTACGGGCGCACACGGATGCGGACAAGGTCATGCACCATCTGGCGCTGAATATGGACGTTATCATTGACCCCAGCCAGCAGGACAGACTGGTTGCCGAGCGGGATGCCCGCTTTTGTAAGACGATCCGTGGCTTCAGCAAGTTCCTTGGAAATCTCATTCGAGTGGTTGACATGGATGTTCAACCACAGCGGGTGGTATTTTGCCAGCATGTCGCACAGTTCCTGGGTGACGCGCATCGGCATGAAGACCGGCACACGCGAACCGATGCGGACGATCTCGATGTGCGGGATCTCGCGCAAACGCGAGAGCAGTTCTTCAAGCACCTTCGGCGCCAGCACGAGCGGGTCCCCGCCGGAGAGCAGTACGTCGCGCACCTGCGGCGTGTTCTTGAGGTACTCGATCTGCATCTCGAATTCCTGGCGGTTGAACGTCTGACCGGGGTCGCCGACAATGCGCGAGCGCGTGCAGTAGCGGCAGTACGAGGCGCACTGGGTCGTGACCAGCATGAGTACCCTGTCAGGATACCGATGAACCAGCCCGGGCACGGGAGAGTGGCGGTCTTCCGCGAGGGAGTCTTCCATCATGGCGGTAAAGGAGGTCATTTCCTCTGCAAGCGGAATGACCTGCTTGCGGATGGGGTCATTCAGGTCGTCCGGGTCGATCAGGGAGATAAAGTAGGGCGTCACATCCACGCGGAACAAGCCCTGCGTTTGCAATGCCTTGCGTTCGCTCTCGGTGAGTGGGAGTACCTTTTCGATTTCTTCGGCCGTGTTCAGGCGGTGACTCAACTGCCAGCGCCAGTCGTTCCATTTTTCATCGGGGACATCGGCGTAGATCTTTGCTCGTTTTGATACAAACTCGGTTTTCATGGGGTTCCTCCAAAAATTTAAAAGTTAATGCTCGGATAACTGGTCAAAATCTCGCTCATAAGGGAGGGTCATGATCGGGGCGAAAAAAACCTGCAAACTTTACTACCATGAATATCATTGTAAGAGCAAACGGAACGCGGGTCAATATCACTTTCTTAAAACCGGGAATTTCAGGGATTATAGGGAACCATTTACTTGTAATCGGTGTATAACGTATGAAAACGACACCTCTCCGGAGAGGCACATTGGATGAATCCACTTTAATCCGCCATGCCGCAAACGGCGACACGGCAGCGTGGGAACCGTTGATGCTGGCGCATCAGCAGGCGGTCTTTCGGCTGTCGTACCTGCTCCTTGGCGATCCCGACGATGCGGAAGATATCGCCCAGGAAACCTTTTTACGCGCCTGGAATCATCTTAAACACTTCGACCCAACCCGCCCGCTTCGCCCGTGGTTGTTGAGCATTGCATCAAACCTGGCAAGCAACCGCCGTCGTTCTGCAGGACGATATTTACTGGCATTAACGCGCGCATTTCGCAGCGAACCAGCCCCTGCTGCTCCCGAAGAAAAAAGCATGGAGCGCATGGAAGCCAGCGACCTCTGGAAAGCCGTTCGAACCCTGAAATTCACCGATCAACAGGTCATTTATCTGCGCTATTTTCTCGATCTTTCAACCCACGAAACAGCGGATGTTTTGCAGGTGGCGGAGGGCACGGTCAAATCACGGTTGAACCGGGCAATCGAAAAATTACGAAACATCATTCAACAGGATTTTCCTGTTCTTTCTGAAGGACGCGAGACATGAACGAGACCGAATTTGAAAAACAACTCCACTCCATTGCCGCTGGGATGGAATACCCGCGTACGCCCAATATTGTGGGATCTGTCATGCCGCATCTCCGCCACTCGACTCGTCCTCGCTTCTTCTACCGCACCTTCGCCTGGTCGCTGACCATTTTACTGATTCTGCTTTCGAGCCTGATGCTCATTCCTCCTGCCCGTGCGGCCATCATCGAGTTCATCCAGATCGGAATTGTCCGCATCTTCCCCGCCCCCGTCCAATCGCCAGCGCTTACTACACCCGAATCCGTTGCACCAGTGACCGCCACACCTGCCGCGCAATCATCCACATTGATCACATTTTTAGATGAAATAGCCGGTGAAACGAAACTCGCCAATGCTCGGGAAATTGTCGAGTACCCAATTCTGCTCCCAACCTATCCACCGAATCTGGGTTTGCCGAATCACGTTTATGTCCAAGATGCCAACGGTTCCATGACAATCCTCGTCTGGTTGGATGCCCAACAGCCGGGACGGGCTGCTATGAGCCTGCATTTCATCCCCGAAGGAACCTGGGTGATAGAAAAGTTCCATCCGACGGTGATTGAAGAAACCGAAGTCAATGGTCGGCGTGCGATCTGGGCCGCGGGATCTTACCCATTGATGCTGCGCAACGGCAATATGGATTTCATGCGGCTGGTGGATGGTCACGTATTGATCTGGGCAGATGGAGACATCACTTATCGACTCGAGACCAACCTGCTGCTTGAGGAAGCGATCCGCATTGCGGAGTCCCTTCGACCGATTCCTTAAAACCTTGGAACCAAACCTCCGCAGGCGGTGTATGGATATTGAAAATCACCCGCCCAAGGAGGTGTGCATGTTTTCCCATTTTAGAAAATCGCTCGAGCTGGCATTGCTGTTGAGCCTGATGACTTCCGTCACAGTTTTTGCGAAAGGGGGCTTTTCCTTCATCATTGTCACCGGCGCGGACTTGAAAGAAGCGGTCCGTATTACGGATCCTGCCCTGACTGTGAGCTTCTTCGCTTTCGCCAACTTCTTCGAGGACAGGACCGAAGCACCGTCAAATCCCGGGACCGGTTACGAGATCACCCGTTTCTATCTGGACGGCAAACGTGAGATCGCTTTCGACTTCCTGTATTACTACCCCGATTCCGGCTTCGTGTTCTATGATGGCATCGTAAATGGCGAATCGGAATATGACAATAAATGGTACATCGCCGATCCGAAGATGGCGGATGTGTTTGCTGATGCGTTGTTCCTGCAAACCCAGCCCGCCGAAAATTCCCTGAAACTGCAAGCCGAAAAGGTGACCAGCGGGACCGGCAAGCCGCTTTCCCCGCATCGAACTGTGCTCAGCCTCATCATCGTCGCCGGGTTATCGGTCGTTTTTGTGCTCGCTTATCGGTCTCGCAGACCGTCTGCCAGATAGTTAGTCCCACTATTTTTACTGGAGGTTGATATGTTCACCCGCATCCGTATTGCTTTAGGTCTTGCTTTGCTTCTGTCCCTGCTGGCTTCTGTCCCGGCTTTCGCTGGAGGCTGGGCGGTCATCGTGCTGGATGAACTGCCGAGGAATATCGTTGCAGGAAGACCGCTGACAATCGGCTTCACTCTATTACAGCACGGCAGGACGCCTCTGGATGGACTCGAACCGAAGATCATTGCCAACCTGTACAAGGAACAGGAGTTTGTCCTCCGTGCAGAACCTGATGGCAAACCCGGACATTACACCGTGACAGTAACATTCCCAAAAGAGGGCGAGTGGCGCTGGTTCATCGATGCATTCAGCATGAAACAACTCATGCCGATGCTGACCGTCGCCGCGCCGGTGGGAGGGGTGGTGAGCCTGCCCGCGACGCAGACGGTATCACAGCCTGCCGCGGCTGTTCCGCTGTATTTGATCGTCCGCGTGCTGGCGTTCGGGAGCGGACTCGTGGGCTTGTTCTTCGTGTTTCGACGGAGGAGCCGTCTTGCCATCGCTTTGACGGCGTTATGTCTGTTGGTCGGAGCCGGTACCTTCATGGCGGAATCAGCCGTCCCTGAGGTGGAAGTGCAGGGCAAACCGGGGTATGGGATGACACCCGATCCGAACGCTTCTCAGATCGAAATGGGCAGGCAGTTGTTCGTCGCAAAAGGATGCATCACCTGTCACGTCAACACGAAAGTCTATTCGTTTTCCGAATATGTGACGCTTGAAGTGGGTCCTAATCTCACGAAATTTTCCGCCAGCCCGGAGGCGCTGCGTTTGAGGTTGAAGGACCCCGCCTCGGTGAAATCGGATACTCAGATGCCAAACCTGAATTTGTCCGAGGAAGAGATCGAAGCGTTGATCGCGTTCATCAATTCAAAATAAGTTTGCCGTACCTTGTGAGCGGACAGCGATGAAAATCGTTGTCCGTTTTTTGTTTAACGGTACAATCCGTCCATAAGGAGAGCAATTATGACCCTTGAAGGCACGCACGGCTTATGGGGCGACCTGCATCGCCCGGAGCTTTCCCCCGAAAAGGCTGATTTCAGCGTCATTGGGATTCCTTTTGACGGACTTGCCAGCGCGAGGAAGGGAGCGGCTCTCGCGCCTGAACGCCTGCGATTGTGGTCCACACATTTGACTCCTTTTAGTGAGGATCGTACCCGCCTCAGGGACTTAACCGTGGCTGATCTCGGTGACATCAGCATTCTCAACCCTGAAATGGATTTTGACCTCGTCCGAGGGCGTGTGGCAACCCTCCCGAATATGCCGATCCTGCTCGGCGGTGACCATTCGGTGACCATTCCCATCCTGCAAGGACAGCGCGAACGCTACAAGGACCAGCGCCTCGGCGTGCTGTGGGTGGATGCGCATCCCGACCTGTGTGATTTCTTTGACGGCTCGCGCATTTCCCACGCCAACACGATGCGCCGCGCATTGGATTTTGGCATTGAGCCGCACGATGTCTGCATGGTCGGCTTGCGCTCGTGGGAGGAGCAGGAGATCGACCTGATCGAGAACGGCGGCATCCATGTCTACACCGCCGCGGATGTGGCGGAACGCGGTATGAGGAAAGTGGCAGACAGCGTCTATAACATCCTGAACGACTGTGATGCCGTACACATCTCGCTCGATATTGACTGTCTCGATCCGTCCGCTGCGCCGGGCACGGGTATCCCCGAATTCGGCGGCCTGACATCACGCGATGTACTGACCCTCCTCAAAGGCACCCAGGGACTTTCGCTCGCCGGTCTGGATGTGGTGGAGATCGCCCCGCCGCTTGACCCGTCTGAAGCCACGGTATTTGCGGGCTTGAAGATCATCATGGAATATATCGCCGTCATTGCGCGCGAGAAACAGAAAGCAGGTTGAATCGAATGGAGATCAATCTCGAAGAACTCGAAATCAACAACAATCCTGCCGAAAATCGTTTCGAGGTCTTTATCAACGGTGAACTTTCGAAACTCGATTACATCGAAGATGGGGATACGATCGTGATGACGCATGTCGGTGTCCACCCTGACCATCGCGGCGGAGGCGTGGCGGGAAGAATCGCACAGGTCGCGCTGGAATATGCAAAAGAAAAATCGCTGCGCGTGATTCCCATGTGTTCGTATGTGGCGGCATACATCCGCAGGAATCCCAAGTATGCGGAACTGACCAAGCATCGGGGAAATTAACGCAGGGGCGAGGTGACCTCGTCCCTAGACCATTTAACAAATCCTCGGCAGCATTTCCCCGGGCAGCATATCCACCAACCTCGTTCCCCCGATGGCGGTTTTCAATCGCACCTGTGATTTTCTAACCCCCATAACTTTCCCAATCATGGCGGCACCCCCGCCATATTTTGTTTTTTTCATCGCATCCAAAACCTTTTCAGCATCGCTTTCCTTCACGAACGCAACCAATTTCCCTTCGTTCGCAATCCACAGTGGATCGAAACCCAGCATCTCGCACGCCGCTTTTACCGCAGGTTTGAACGGCAGTGTTTGCTCTTCAATTTCAATCGTCACATTCGACTGCTCGGAGATCTCAACCAACGAAGTCGCCAGTCCGCCGCGGGTGGGGTCGCGCAGCACATGGACTTCGCCCGCTGCGAGCATCGCCTCTACCAGATGATTGAGCGGCGCAACATCACTTTCGAGCATGGTTTCAAATCCCAGATCTTCACGCGCCGAAAGGACTGCAATGCCGTGATCGCCAATCGTCCCAGAGACGATGACCACATCGCCCTCCTTCGCATTCGCGCCAGAGATATTCACACCATCTGCGATCTTGCCGATGCCCGACGTATTGATGAATAACTGATCCGCGCCGCCTTTTTGCACCACTTTCGTATCGCCTGCCGCGATGTACACGCCCGCCTCCTGCGCTGCTGCCTGCATCGAAGCGGCCACACGTTGTAACGTTTCGAACGGCAAGCCTTCCTCCAGCACGAAGCCGCAAGTGAGCGCAATCGGTTTTGCGCCGACCATCGCCAGATCATTGACCGTCCCGCAAATTGCCAAACGTCCAATATCACCGCCGGGGAAGAACAACGGCGAGACGACATGCGAATCAGTGGTCAACGCGAATCGTTGACCGTCAATTTCAACGACAGCCGAATCATCCAACGCACGCGGCGCGGCTTTGCCCAACTCGGGGAGAAACAGCCTCCGAAGCAGGTCGCGGCTCAAGGTCCCGCCTGAGCCGTGCCCGAGGATCACCGTCTCGTTCGGGCGCAGCGGCACGGGGCAGGTATATCCCTCAAAATCGAATTCATTCATACACCACATCCCGATGATATTTGTAATATGCGGCACACGCGCCCTCCGCCGAAACCATCGGCGCGCCGAGCGGCGTTTGTTGTGTGCATTGCCTGCCGAACGCGGCGCACTGCAACGGCCTTTTCAATCCCTGCAAAATTTCTCCTGCAATGCACAATGGCGACTCCTGCGTGAATATATTTCCAACGTCGAATCTATTTTCCGCATCGAACTCGGCGAAATCCGGATTCAATCCCCAGCCGCTTTGCGGGATGATGCCGATGCCGCGCCATTTACGGTCCACGGATTCGAACACGCTTCGAATCGTCCTTTGAGCTGATTCATTTCCTTCAAACTTGACCGCCCGCTGATACTGATTTTCCGCCTCGGCGCGCCCAGCTTCAAGCTGCTTGACCGCCGACACCATGCCGTTCAACAGGTCAATCGGCTCGAAGCCCGTGACCACGATGGGCACATGATATTTCTCCGCGATGGGCGGGTACTCGTGAAAGCCCATCACTGCGCAAACGTGCCCCGCCGCCAAAAATCCCTGCACGCGGTTGGACTTGGAACCGAGAATCGCCTCCATCGCAGGCGGCACACGGACATGCGACACCAAAACCGAAAAGTTTTTGATATGTTTATTCCTGGCCTGCAAGACCGCCATGGCATTCGCAGGCGCGGTGGTTTCAAACCCAATTGCAAAGAAAACAACCTGCTTATCGGGGTTTCCTTCCGCGGTTTGCACGGCTTCGAGCGGAGAATACACCACGTGCACATCCCCGCCACCCGCACGGACGGAGAATAGATCTTTCGTTGAGCCCGGCACGCGCAGCATATCGCCATAGGAGGTGAAGATCACATCGGGGCGCGAGGCGATGGCGATGGCTTTGTCAATTTGTTCGAGCGGAGTTACACAAACAGGGCAGCCCGGCCCATGCACGAGTTCGATCTGCGGCGGGAGCATGGCGTCCAACCCGTGATGCAGGAAGGCGTGCGTCTGTCCGCCGCAAATTTCCATGATGACCCAGTTGCGTGTGGTAATGGATGCGATCTCGCGCAACAGGGTTTTTACTTTTCCGGGGTTGCGGTATTCATCCAGATATTTCATCTTCGAAATCCGAAACTTCCTTGATCAACTTCAAGGTTTCCTGCGCTTCCTCTTCATCCATAAGGCTGATAGCAAAGCCGACGTGGACAAGGGCGTACTCGCCGACCTTCGCTTCGGGGGTGTATGCAAGACAGATTTCCTTGACAATACCGCCAAAGTCGATCTTTGCCATGCGGAGATTGTCTTTTTCGTAGATGTCGGTCAGTTTACCGGGGATGGCGAGGCACATATAGAATTCCCTTTCTTCTTGTCATTGCGAGGCGTTAGCCCGAAGCAATCTTCCGCGATGGTGGGGATTGCTTTGCCGCTTCGCGGCTCGCAATGACATTGGCTACTACAGCCTGACCCAACGCCAGACCGCCGTCATTGGTTGGGACTTGTTTGTGGAAGTATACAACGAAGCCGGCGGTTTCCAATCCATCGCGGACGAGGGTTAGCAAGACCTGGTTTTGCCACACGCCGCCGGAGAGGGCGGCTTCGTTCAGGGTCGTTTTTTCACGAGCCTGTTTGCAAACATCGATGGCGATGTTTGCAATCGTTTTATGGAATCTTGCGCCGAGCATGCCAGCGGATTCCTTTGCGCGGATGTCTTTTGTGATTGCGGTGAGCAACTCTTTTACTTGTATCGTTTCATCGATCTCGTAAGGATATGGTTCCGCCGAGGCAATGAACGGCTTGGACAAGACTTCCATTTCGATGGCGGCTTGGGCTTCGTAGGTGACATCGCTGCGGATACCGATGAGGCTTGCCACTGCGTCGAAGAGGCGTCCCATGGAGGAAGTGAGCGGGGCGTTGAGTTTTTTGTCCACCTGTTGTCGGATAATTTCGATGGATTGCTTGTCCATTTTTTTCAGGAAGGGCAGGTTGTCAATGTCAACACCCAACGCGTGGGCATATCCGACTGCGATGCGCCACGGGTGGCGGATGGCGGAGTCACCGCCGGGGAGCGGCAAATATTCGAGGTGGGCAAACCGCTCGAAGTCCGAATACGATGCGAGCAATACCTCCCCGCCCCAGATCGCTCCGTCGGTTCCGTATCCGGTGCCGTCGAAGGAGAGTCCGATCACGCGTCTGTTATCAAGAGCATTGTCCGCCATGCAGGCGGCGATGTGCGCGTGATGGTGCTGGACGGCGATTCGCGGAATATCCGATTTTTGCGCGTACTGCGTGGTGAAGTAATTCGGATGCAGGTCGTGTGCAATGAGCTCGGGCTGGACGCGGAAGATGAGCGAGAGATGTTTTATGCCCTGCTCAAAAGATGTGTAGGTTTCGGCATTTTCCATGTCGCCGATGTGATGACTGAGAAAAGCATACTGGTCATGCGCAAGGCAAAATGTGTTTTTAAGTTCGCCGCCGACGGCAAGGATTGGTTTTGAGTTGAATGGAAGCTGAACAGGATACGGGGCGTACCCGCGGCTGCGACGGAGATGGACAATGGACGCTGCATGGTCTACGGTCTTCGGTCTTCGGTCTATTTTTACAACCGAGTCGTCACAGCGTACATGAATATCACGGTCGTGCAGGAGAAAGGCATCGGCAAGCGGGGAGAGGCGTTCGAGAGCCTCCTCGTTATCAATGGCGATGGGTTCCTCGCTGAAATTTCCGCTGGTCATCACAAGGATGGCGGGGGCAGGTTCGCGCGCCAGCGTGGGATCGGACTGATGGAGAAGCAAATGATGCAGCGGGGTGTAGGGCAGCATAAAACCGAGCGTATCCATGTTTGGCGCAGCGCTGATGGTATTCGCCTCATGTTTTTTTTCGAGCAGGACAATCGGCTTTTCATGGCTTGTCAACAGGTTGATTTCATCTTCAGTGATGCTGCAAATGTTTTTTATGGTTTCCAGATCCGCCCCCATGAGGGCAAACGGCTTGCCTGCCCGGCCTTTGCGGCGGCGAAGTTCCTCCAGCGCATGGGGATTGCCCGCGTCGCAGGCGAGGTGAAATCCGCCGAGTCCTTTGACGGCAATGATCCTGCCTTCACGGAGCAGACGGCGGGTTTTCAAGATTGCTGAGAGCCGGTATTCAATGGTGGAAATTGTCGGGTTGGGATTCGGGGAATGAGCATGCGTCTCTCGCAGCGCAACGAATGGACCACACTCAGGGCAGGCCACAGGTTGGGCATGGAAGCGGCGATCCAGCGGATTTTGGTACTCGGCGCGGCAGCGGTCACAAAGTGGAAAATCCGCCATGGTGGTGTTCGGGCGGTCGTAGGGGATGTCCTTGATGATGGTAAAGCGTGGCCCGCAGTTGGTGCAGTTGATGAAGGGATAAAGGTAACGCCTGTCGTTTGGATCGAACAACTCACGCTCACAGTCCGTGCAGACGGCTGTATCCGGGGAAATGGGCTGGTACGCCCCCGAAATGGCTGCGGATTCGCGGATCTCGAAATCCGAATATTCGATAGTCGATAATTCGACCCGTGTCAGATCGACTGCCTCGATCTTTGCAAGCGGCGGTTTTTCAGCGGACAGGGATTGGACGAACTGGTCGATGCTGCCCGTGCTGCCGTCTATGAGAATCTCCACCCCGTTCGATGTGTTCCGTACCCAGCCGTGCAGGTTGAGTCGTTTTGCCAGCCCGTACACGAACGGGCGGAAACCGACCCCTTGTACGACCCCGCTGACACGAACGTGCATGGTTGCCATCATGTTCCGTTGTTTTTTTGTGTGTTTACCTTTCCGACCAACCAGTCTGCCCAGACATCCATCCCTTCGCCTGTTTTGCAGGAAACGGGGAAGGGTGTTACGCCTGGGTTGAGCACTTCCACTCCCTGTTTGAAGTATTCCATGTTGAACGGCACATACGGCAGGAGGTCGATCTTGTTGATGATGAGCGCCTGCATCCCCATATACATGCCGGGATACTTATACGGTTTATCATCGCCTTCTGGGATGGATGCGATCAGCACGTTCAAATGCGTGCCGAGCAGAAAACTCGCTGGGCAGATCAGGTTTCCGACGTTTTCGACAACCACAAGGTCCAGGTCTTGAAGCGGAAGGGAGGGCAGCGCATCCGCCAGCATGACCGCATCCAAATGGCAGTCGCCGCCGGTGTTGATCTGTACAGCGGGCAATCCCGCCGCCATCGCTTTTTCTGCGTCAATGGAGCTGGCGAGGTCACCCTCGACCACACCGAGTTTCAAGCGGCCGTTCAACGCATCAAGAGTCTTGAGAATAAAGCTGGTCTTGCCCGCGCCGGGGGACGCCATGATGTTGATCGCATACACACCGGCATGGTCGAGCACCTCGCGGTTGCGGGCTGCAATGCGGTCATTGGCGGAAAGAATTTTTTCGATAATGGGAATGCGCGTGTTCATGGTCGATCTCCGATACATCATTCAACGTCAATGCTTTCCACCTGGAATTCATTGCCTTTGCTGATCCCGACAGATGAACTCGAACAGGCCGGGCATTCAAACGTTTCACCGTTGGGGCGGAAGACATGTCCGCAACTGCGGCAGGTCATTTCGCCGGGGATTCGTTCAAAATGCAAGATCGAACCCTCGGCCGCAGTATCCTTCGAGAGGATGTCCCAATAGAACTGGACCGAGTCATCCACAATGGAGGAAAACTGACCGATTACCAGGTTGACCTGTTTGATCTTGCGGGTGCCGGCGTTCCCCAGTGCAATATCGAGAATGCCCTGTGTGATGGAAAGCTCGTGCATTTCACATTAAACGTACCCCCTTTATCGCAAATATCCAAGATGGACAAAGTCACCCCTGCGGCTGATATTCTTCTTTATGCTTTGTGACTTGTTTTAGCAGGTCAATGACAATCCTTGCCGCGAATGGCACCGCATCCGCAACCGGCCGCGAAAGTTCCTCACCAAAGTCATATACCCGCCTTGTCGCGATCCCGATGATCTCAATATCGTCGGGCAGCTGTGCGCCCATGGACCTGCCCAGTTCAACCGCATTTTGCAGGGATGTATCGTGCGAACTGGTTGTATGGAACGCGGAATAATTGGGCAGGTCGCCTAACTTTAAGATCAGGATGGCGCCGGGTTCATCCTCCGACGCGAAGGCATCAATCAGGATCGCCCTGTGATAACCAATCAGATGCTCCATCAACGCCAGCCCGCCAAGCGAGAGATATTCGACATCCACCTGCGAATCGGGTGGTAGCTGCTTCAGCACTTCGTCAGCGACTTTCCAGCCAACACCATCATCGCCGAGGATGGGATTGCCGAGTCCCACCACAATGGTTTTCATGATGATTTCCTCGTTTCACCCCTAACCGATAACTGCCTCCGCTTAACAGAACTGTTTCACCACCTCAAGCGGATTTCCATCCGCGTCCCGAATGGTAATCTCCAAAGGCATCTGCCCCGGCAGGGAATGCGTGGCGCACCCAAAGCACGGGTCATACGCACGGAATGCCATCTCCACCATATTGAGCAGACCTTCATTGACATTGCCGTCCTTGATGAGACTGCGCGCCGCCTTGTTCGTGGACATCTGGATCGGGGCGTAGTTGTTGGTCGTGCCGACGATGAGATTCGCCCTGGTCACGACGCCCCGCTCATCGGTCCAGTAGTGATGCGTGAGAGTCCCGCGCGGCGCTTCGACGATGCCAATCCCCTCGGTGGGGATCTCGGTCGGTTTGGCATGTACATTCGGTGATGTGATCTCGGGGTCGGCGACCAGTTCCACCCAGCGTTCGGCGGCGTAGAGCAGTTCGATCAGGCGCGCCCAGTGCGTGGCAAGGCGTTGATGTACGGGCTTGCCGCCAAGCGTCTTGTAGAACTTGTCGTGTTCCTCCTGCGCGAGCGGTGTTGCCATGCCGTCGGAGGCGTTGAGGCGCGAGAGCGGGGTTGCCATGTACACGCCCGAATCCACGCCGTCTTCAAAGCCCTTCCAGCCGACGTTCTTGAGATACGGGAACTTGAGATAGGTCCACGGTTCGACGTGTTCGGCAATGTGGTTCATATATTCGTTCGGCGCGTATTTGACGAACTCCCCGCCGTTCGGATCAACCACTCGTACTTTGCCATCGTAGAAATTGACCTTGTTGTTTTCATCCACCAAGCCCATCGAGTAGGTGCGATGCGTATACACGTCACCAAGGATCAGGTCAACATACGCCTTGTTGCCAAGCACGATGTCGTTGAAAAGTTTGAGGCTGAATTGCGCGAAATCCACAGCCCACTTGCCCATCTCTTCGATCTCTTTGCGTTGTTCCTCGGTGATGCCCTTGGTCATTCCGCCAGGAATGGACGAGCACGGATGTACTTTGCGCCCGCCAAGCATTTCGACGACGGTATGACCGTATTTGCGCATCTGGATGACCTTGCCGCCGATCTCCAACCCCACCTTGTGGATCACGCCAAGGATGTTTCGCTCAGCCACGGGCGCATCGGGTCCCATCACGAAATCAGGTCCACCCAGCGCATAGAAGTGGGTGGTGTGGTCGGTGCAATAGAACGCCATGTAGAGCAGTTCGCGCAGCATCTTTGCCGTGCGGGGCGGGTCCACCTTGTAGACCGCGTCCGCCGCCTTGGATGCCGCCATGTGATGCGCCTCCGGGCATACGCCGCAGATGCGGTTCGTCAACAGCGGCATCTCCTCGATGGGGCGTCCCACGACGAAACGCTCGAAGCCGCGCAGTTCGGGAATCTGAAAATAGGAATTGGCGACATTCCCTTTGTCATCAAGGAATATTTCGATCTTGCCATGTCCTTCGAGACGTGTTACGGGGTCAATGGATATTCTCTGCATGGGTTCCATCCTTTATTTTTCGAGTGACGCGCCGCCATCCTTCAGTTCCTTGACGAAGTGCGCCCGTGATTCCACTTCCTCCAATTTGAGCGAAGCGTACTGCGAGGCTTCCTTCATTAACTTTTCAGCAAGTGCCTCCGGCAATTTCTTGAGGTCTTCCAGCGAATAGCCCTTGTCATGCAGGTATTCTTCGATCAGGGCTTTTTCCAGCAACGCGTTGCGATCTTCCACAGGTTCGGTTGGTTTTGTAGTCATGTCATCCTCCTTTCAAGATGGCTTGACGTACGCACGTCCTTATAGGCTATTTCACCTTCCAGGCATCCCTGTTGGCTTTGAGCAGGGACCCTGCCAGATTGAAGCGATATACCTGTCCGGTCGGGTCGGGGATGCCGTCCAATATACGGTCGATCTCTTCGGGTTCCGTCGCGTCGATGACGGATGAAAAGGCGGTGATCAATCTCGCACCGTAATCCATCACACCCTCGGCGGGACCATAACAGCCGATGCACTGCGCACCCACGCCCGGACAGCGCGCCATGCATCCACTGCGCGTGGCGGGACCGTTGCACGGAATCCCCTGCTCGAGCAGGCACAGGTCTGGGTCAACGGGTGCAATGTCCTGAATCCGCGTGAATTCCTTGATCAATTTGACATTGCGCGCACGCGGACATTCATCACACACTGTCGAATCACCCGCGCCGATCACTGCTCCCTTCGGCGGGAGTTCTGCTTCGCCTTTAACCACTTTGATGACCAGATCGATTACTGCCGCGATCTGATGCGACTCAGGCGGACAGCCCGGCATGAAGTAATCCACGTCCACCACCTGTTCGAGCGGACGTAAAACCTTAGCCAGTGTGGGGATATGCAATTCGCCTTCGGGTACGTCATACGAAGTGCGCGGATAAATCTCGTTTGGATTATCGGTCGTGATGGTGTTATACGCCGTGTGGACAATGTCACCTACCGGGCTGAGATTTGCCAGCCCGGGGATGCAGCCTTCACAGGCGCATGAACCGAACGCAACCATGATCTTCGATTTCTGCCGCAGGAGTTTGGCGAGATGCTCATTCTCATCATTGCGGATGCCGCCGTTGAAAAGCGTGAGCAGGATCGAGCCGTCTTCCATGGCTTCGACATCCTTGTACTTCGCGTCCATTGCCACGGGCCAGAAGACGACATCGAAATTGGCGTCCACATCCAGAATTTTTTCATGCGTGTTCAATACCGCGATTTCGCACCCGCCGCAGGACGCCGCCCAGTACATTGCGAATTTGGGTTTGCCATTCGTTGTCATGCTGGCACCTCCATTTCCTGACCATGGACAATGGACGATTTACCATCGTCCGCGGTCTGCGGTCCATCGTCATCCTTGCCCCAGTTCAACGGACCCAGTTTGCGGATCTCCTCCACGAACGTGGTGGTCTCACTGGCGAAACGTGCCCCTTCCGCCGCGCTTGCCCACACGAGTTTGACTCGTCCAGGCTCAATGCCCAGACCTGTGAGCACGCGTCGGAGCAGGAGAAATCGGCGCAGTGCCTTGTAATTTTGCTCGATGTAATGGCATTCACCCGGATGGCACCCAGTGATCATGACGCCGTCTGCTCCTTCTGAAAGAGCACGCAGGACGAAGGTCGGGTCGAGGCGCCCGGAGCACATCAGGCGGATGAGTCTCACGTTCGGCGCATATTTCATGCGCGCCGTCCCCGCCAGGTCCGATGCGCGGTAACTGCACCAGTTGCAGGTAAAGCCGATGATGGTCGGTTCGAATTGGTCAGTCATGGAGTCCACTCCTTACGCTTCCACGGGTTCGAGATTACGCATCAACAAGCCATCAATTTGTGCAATGATCTGTTCATTGCTGAAGCCCGTGCCGCTGATCGCGCCCGCAGGACAAGCCGCCACGCAGGTGCCGCATCCCTGACAGAGCGCGGGGTTGATCTCGGAGACATTGTCATCTGCGAGGAAGGCAATGGCGTTGAACGGACACAGTCCATTGCAAATGCGGCAGCCCGAACACATCTCTTTATTTACGGTTGCCTTGATCGGTTCGAGTGCTACTTCCTTTTGCAGAATTTTATCGAGCACCCGCGCCGAAGCCGCTGCGCCCTGCGCCACGCTGGATGGAATATCCTTTGGTCCCTGCGCACAGCCCACGATGTAAATGCCTTCGGTCATCGTTGAGACGGGATCAAGCTTGGGATGTTTTTCCGTGAACCAGCCATCCATCGAACAGGAAATGCCGAATAATTTTCCGACTTCCCTGGCGTCGTGGCGCGGCTCTAATCCGCTGGAGAGAATGACCATATCCACAGGGATGCGCCTCTGCTTGCCAGCCAGCGTATCTTCGGTCTGGATGATCAGCTTGCCTCTTTCATTGGAATAGCGCGCCGCATCCGTGACTTCTGCCACTTTGCCACGCACGAACAACGTGCCTTCTTCGAGCACACGTTGATAGAACTCGTCGTAGGCTTTGTACGCCGTGCGCATGTCAATGTAGAAGTTGTAGACCGTTGCACCCGTCCGTTCGTGGACGAGATGCGCAAACTTCAGTCCCTGCATACAGCAGATGACCGAGCAGTAGTTGTTGAAGTTCCTGTCGCGCGAGCCCACGCAATGGATGATGCCGACACTCTTTGGTACGGTCTTGCCGTCGCGCAAAACAATATTTCCAGTGGTCGGTCCCGCCGCGTTGGACAATCTCTCGAATTCCAAACTCGTGAACACATTCGGCAATCGTCCATAGCCGTAATTGCTCACGCGCCGCGCATCGAACAGGTCATAGCCTGTGGCTAGCACGATATTGCCGACATCAATGTTGATCAATTCATCCTGCTGGTTGAAGTCGATCGCGTTGGTTGGGCAGAATTTTTCACACGCCTTGCACGTCCCTTTTTCGAAATAGATGCAGTTCTCCTTGTCCATCACAGGGAAGTTCGGCACGGCTTGCGCGAACGGTGTGTAGACCGCCTTGCGGTATCCCAACCCCGCTTCGTACACATCGTCAATGACTTTCTTCGGGCACTTCTCCTGGCAGATGCCGCAGCCCGTGCAAAGTTCTTCATTGATAAAGCGCGCCTTCTTTTTGATGGTGACGTTGAAATTGCCGACATATCCCGCCACGTTCACCACTTCGCTCCACGTCAACAAGGTGATGTTCGGATGCGTCCCTGCCTCCACCATGCGCGGCGTCAGAATGCAAGCCGAGCAATCCAGGGTCGGGAAGGTCTTATCGAACTGCGCCATGTGTCCGCCAATGGATGGTTCGCGCTCCACCAGATACACATGGAAGCCCGCGTTCGCGATCTCCAAAGCAGACTGGATGCCCGCGATCCCGCCGCCCACCACCAGCGTATTCGGATTGATCGGGACTTTGATCTCATCCAGCGGAGCATTCTCGATCACCCTCGACACCGCGCCTGACACCACCGCCTTTGATTTCGCCGTGGCGACGGCTTTATCCGTGTGCACCCAAGAGACCTGTTCGCGGATCGAAGCCAACTCAACCAGATACGGGTTCAAGCCCGCGTTCTGCGCCGCGATGCGGAAGGTCTTTTCATGTAAATGCGGCGAGCAAGCCGCAACCACCACACGCGTCAGCCCAAGTTCCTTGATATCCTTCTCGATCAACTCCTGCCCGAGGCTGGAGCACATGAACTTGTAATCGCGCGCGACGACCACGCCCTGATGACCGAGTTTTTCCGCCGCCCATTTGGCGACATCTTCGACATCCACCACGCCCGCGATGTTCGACCCGCAGTGACAGACATAGACACCGATTTTCTCTGTCATTTCACCGCCTCCTTCCTGTCCTCATGCTTGGTCCAGCGACGCGGCATGGGCAGACCTTCATCCTTCTTCCTCGGCGCGGCTGGCTCCTGGGTGACAGGCACCTCCACTCCGATGTTCGCCAGCGCGTTGCGTGAATTGACCATCTCCGCGCCGATGCCCAGTTCCTTCGGCTCGCGTCCGAACGCCAGCCCCATCAACTGCGTGAAGAACAGGATCGGCATATGATAGTCCGTACCGAAGTGATTGTTCATCTCGTTCTGGTAGGCATCCACGTTCATTTGGCACATCGGGCAGACCGTGACCATCATCTGCGCGCCGCGTTCGTCCGCATCCGCCACGAGTCGGCGGATGAGTTCGAAGGCAGTTTCAGGTCCGATCTGAGTCATGTGCCCGCCACAGCATTGCGTCGTGAGCGGATAATCGATCACGTCCGCGCCCAGCGCGCGCAGCAGGTCATCCAATTCAGTGGGATGCTCATGGTCAGACCAGCGATGCTGGTAATCAGGTCTCGGCAGCATGCAGCCCATGTACGGCACGACCTTGAGTCCCGTCAATGGGCGCACAACGGCATCCCGAATTTTCTCCAGACCCACGTCATAGACGAGAATGTCGATCAGGTGGCGCACATCCAGCGTGCCCGCCTTGTACTGCAGGTCGCCCGCCGCCAGCGCCTCATTGACCTTCAGGCCCAGCGCGGGACGCTCCTGCATGTAATGATCCGCCTTGGCAAGGTTGAGATAACAGGCCGAGCAGGGCGCGACCACCGTGCGCGTACCGCCCGTCCCGTTTACGGGGTTCTTTTGCTTCGAAGCCAGTGCCAGATTCCGCGCGATCAACGAATAGGCAGGGATCAGATTGATGCCGAGATATTCCGTTGCACCGCAGCAGTTCCAATCCTCGATCTCTTCGAAGTGCAGATCGAGCGGCTCCACGATCGCATTGAGCGACTCCATGTAAGCCTTCGCACTGGATTCCATCGAACAACCCGGATACAAAAGATATTTGTTCATGAGGTCATCTCCAGTTGCTTGGCGCGGTTCAATATCTTTGTCAACTGATCCATGTGCTTGATTCGTTTCGGCGTAAGCGCCATGCGCCCCTTGGTGATCATGCCCAGCCCCATCGGCATCATGCCCGGCAGGCGCAGCGGGAAGTGTTTCAGGTAGTGACGTGACGCCAGCCCCATTTCAAAACTGCGGCCATACGACTCGACCATGTCCACAAAGGTTTGTGAAAAGTCAGGTGCGGTCGAGTTGGCGTACAGCTTTGCCTTGATCGCCATGCCTTTGAGCGTGTACATCACGTCCGCAATGTGCACCTCCTGCGGACAGCGCACCACGCAGTGGTAGCACGAGACACAGATCCACTGCGTATTGCTCCGCAGGACCTCCTCGCGCATCCCCGCCCGCAGCATTGCGAACAACATGCGCGGCGTATGATCCATGTCCTTGGCGACGGGGCAGGAGCCCCCGCACGTCCCGCACTGGATGCACATCTCCAGCCGCGAAACGCCCGCCGTTTTCATGCTGACTTCATGTAATAGGGAAAGATCCTCCTCGTGGGATAATCCCGCTCGGACTCTCTCGTCTGTCATCTGGGGCATCATAGCCTCCGTGCCACAACCAAACCACACCAGTCGCTGCTCGGCATGACCGCGGTCATCCATTCGCAGTTAAGTCCATTCCCCCAACCTTATAATAGTGAAAGCTGCCACAAGTAATAGTAACAAAGATAACGCCACAATCCTGATGAACATCCTATTAAGCAGATACAATATGCAGATGAACATCCTCCTGACCGGCGGACGAACGCCTGCCGTCCTGGCTCTCGCGCGGGCCTTCCGCCGCGCGGGACAGACCGTCTTCATGGCGGAGAGTCTGCGCGGGCATTTGAGCCAGCCGTCCAATGCGCTCCAAGCCAGTTTTGTGGTGCCAGCCCCGCGTCAAAACCACGAGGCGTTTCTCGTCGCGTTGAACCGCATCATTGCCGGCAATAGAATCGACCTGCTCATCCCCGGCGGAGAGGAGATCTTCCATATCGGGGCGGGCCGCGAGCAGCTCCCCTGCGTCATCTTTGCGGAACCGATCAACAAACTGGATCATCTTTATAACCGCTGGCATTTTGTGATCAATGCGATCGAAAACGATCTGTATGCGCCTGAGACCATGTTGATCAACAGCCATGACAACCTGCTCCAGGCGTACGCACACTGGCGCGGGTTGATCTTTAAGCCCGTCTATTCCCGCCTCGCTTCGCGGACCATGGTCCTGCCGCCGTTAAAGAAGGCGTTATCCACACTGAAATATGATCCGCCCTGGATCGCGCAGGAATACATCGAGGGACAGCGCTACTCCACCTATTCGGTCTGTCACAATGGCCATATCACCGCGCATGCAACCTACCCGTGCAGCGTCAGAACCCGCGAGGGCGCACCGATCCTCTTTGAACATGTGGAACACCACGCCATCTTTCGGTGGGTGAAAACCTTTGTGCAAAGGAACCGCTTCAGCGGCCAGATCTCGATTGATTTCATGGAGGCGGCGAACAGACAATTGTTTGCCCTGGAATGTCTGCCGTATGCGGCCGGCGGCGTGCATCTGCTGGCTTCACATCCGCAGTTTGTGGAGGCCTTCCTGAACCCGGTCATGAACTGCATCACGCCGCCGGGCGACCGCGCCCACATGCTTTCCGGCGGCATGTTGAGCGAGGCTCTGCCGGCCTCCCTTGCCAGTGGAGGATTCCGTCAATGGCTGAAAACCTTCCTCACCAGCGACGATGTGATCCTGGATTTCCGCGACCCCCTGCCGTTCTTATTGCAATTCAGAGGTATCCTTGCCCATAGAATTTTGGCGTGGAAGCATGGCATCACCCCGCTGGAAGCCTCCAGGCTTGATATCGAGTGGACCGGGGCGGCAGATACCCCAACCGCCGTGTAGATGTGGATCATGGGCGCGCGCGACCACCAAACAAAAACACGCCCACCCGGACGTGTTTTCAGCGGAGAGGGCGGGATTCGAACCCGCGACCGGTTTAACCCGGCACTCACTTAGCAGGCGAGCCCATTCAGCCACTCTGGCACCTCCCCATGTCTCACTTGACGATAATATTGTAACCATAAATCGGGAATCGTCAATAACCAGCGGAGGGAGTGGGATTCGAACCCACGTTGGTGTGACCCAAACATGTTTTCAAGACATGCGCCTTCAGCCGCTCGGCCATCCCTCCATGAGAAATCTAAATTTTCAAGCGGAGGCGATTTTACCATAACAAAATCACCTCTCAACCCAGTCTGCGGCGGCGCGGACCGCGAAATTACACACAACCTGCATCACGTTCATTTGCGGAAATGATCGTACAGGGCGACCGCAATGACAATGCCGACAACTGCCAGGATAATGATAATGGTTGTCATGCCGTTTCTCCATCTGGATTATACGCCCCAAGCGCGTGCTGCGCGCGCAAGGCCCGGGCGCGAGGGTTTGATGGTGAGGGGGAGGAAGTTGAAAGATACGAATGGCTGGATGAAACAGCATATCTCCGAACACCCCAAAAGGCTACATTCTTTCAAAAGTATTACTTTTTTCCTCTTGACTTACTTTTCAGGTTAAGGTAATATATTACATATAAAGGAGCTAAAAATGGAAACCTACGCAACCATTAAGGGGCAGATCGTCATCCCCGCCTCCTTGCGGCGAAAATATGGGATTAAGAATGGGACGAAGATCATCGTCACAGACACCGGGGACGCAATTGTCTTGAAGCCTGTGACCGAACAGTATCTTAGAAACCTGCAGGGATCTCTCAAAGGCAGGGGAGGGTTGAAGATTCTGGTTGAAGAACGCCGCAAGGACAAGGAAAGGGAGAAATAGTCATGGCGGCAAAAGTACTCGACTCATACGCATTGATGGCTTTCTTTGAAGATGAGCAGGGGGCAGACCTTGTCAGAGGCTTGATTCATAAGGCCGTAACGGGCGACACAAATCTCATGATGAGCGTCATCAACCTGGGGGAGGTGTGGTATTCGATTGCCCGCACGAATTCCCCCGGGATGGCAGACCAATATATTAGCGAAATCAAGGGCATGGGGATCGAGATCGTGGAAATTGACTGGACGTTAACGCGCCAAGCCGCTGTTTTCAAAGCCAATGGAAATATATCCTATGCCGATTGTTTTGCGGCGGCATTGGCGAAACTCCGCAGGGCGGAATTGGTTACTGGAGATAAAGAATTCAAAACCCTACAAGACGAAATTAAAATCTCTTGGATATGATGTGTTGGCATAATTTGAATAATTATCCCCAAAAAATAGTTTAAATTAATAAAAAGACGGCGACCCACCTGCGCCGTCAAACTATTCACTATGTGACCATCAACCTAAATCACACCCAACTTCTTCCCCACACTCTTGAACGCCTCCAGGCCCTTATCGAGATCGTCCTTCGCGTGCGCGGCGGAGATCATCACTCTGATTCTCGCCTTGCCCTGCGGCACGGTCGGGAATCCGATGGACATGGCGAACACGCCCGCATCGAACAACTCGCGGCTGAACTGCTGTGCCAGCGGCGCTTCACCGAGCATGACCGGGGTGATGGGCGTTTCACTCACGCCCGTGTTGAAACCGAGGTTCTTCATTTCGGCTTTGAAGTACTTGGCGTTGTCCCACAGTTTATCCACCAACTGCGTTGAGTCTTCGAGCAGATCCACCGCCGCGAGGCAAGCCGCCGTGTCCGGCACGGTCATCGCAGAGGAGAACAGGAACGGGCGTCCGCGCTGGCGCAGCCACTCGATGATGACCGACTTGCCCGCCACCACACCGCCGACCACGCCGAAGGCTTTGGAGAACGTGCCGACTTCCACGTCCACGTTGCCGTGCAAGCCGAAATGATCGACGATGCCGCGCCCGCCCTTGCCGAGCACGCCTTCGCCGTGCGCATCGTCCACCATCAATAGAATATCGAATTTCTTCGCCACTTCATAAATAGCGGGCAGCGGCGCGATGTCGCCGTCCATGCTGAAGACGCCGTCCGTGATGATGAGCGCGCGGCGATAATCCTTCAGATTAGCTTTTATTTGTTCTTCGAGCGACTTCACATCGGTATGTTCATAGGCGATGATCTTTGCGCCCGACAAACGGCAGCCGTCAATGATGGAGGCGTGATTCAACCTATCTGAAAAAATCACATCCTCTTTGCCCACCAGCGCAGGGATGGTCGCCAGATTGGCCGTGAAGCCGGATTGAAATGTGATTGCCGCCTCCACGCCCTTGAACTGCACCAGGCGTTTTTCCAACTCCACATGCAGGGTCATCGTCCCCGCAATGGAACGCACAGCGGCGGGTCCCACGCCCATTTCATCGGTCGCTTTTTTCGCGGCGGCGGTCAACGCGGGATGGTTCGCCAGCCCCAAATAATTGTTTGAACAAAAATTCAAAACCTGCTTGCCATCCACGATCAGCCATGCGCCCTGCGGCGAGCCGATCGTACGGATGGTGTTGTACAGTCCCTGCGATTTCAAGCCATCGATCTCCTGCTGGATCCAGTCTGTCTTCGACATGTTCATCTCCTTGGTGATTTCATTATAGTCACTTCCCCGCGCGCGATGTGTCATGATTCGAATCGTCACGTATCACTTCCGCCAGCAGGCCCAACTCCGCCAGCGCCGCCAGGACCTTTTCGATGGCCCCGCTTTTGACGACCACGGCCGTCGGACTTAATAACTCGCCCAGGAATTTCCCCGCCCTCGACTTGCGCATCTCTTCCATAACCTCGGGCCTGCTGACTCGCAGCACGAGCAGACTCTCCACCCGCGCCTCTGCCCCGTTCGCGTCCCAGCGTTTGAGCGCCTTGACCATCGCGGGCGGGACCGCTCCATTCGTGTATTTGACCAGCAGTGCCAGCAGCTGTTCGGCTTTCAATCCCTGCTCATGAGCGCGCTTCAACGATCTCGCACTGACGGAGTAAATGTAATCGTCGCCTTTTTCATTGTCCCACTCACAGAACCGCGAAATTTGATAGCGCACCGCGCGGGAGAAATGGCGGGAGACGACGATTCGTCCATTGGAAGAGACGTTTATTTTTCCGTTGAGAGCCACAGGCTGAAGGTCGCCCGACTTTTGACTTTCGACCATCGACAAAATTTTAAACGCCATGAATTCCTGCCCCTCTTCCGGCGAAGCAAGGTCAACTCTGCCCAGCCAGTGCAATACTTGAATTAAATATGTGACGAGCGCGCCATCCACTGCATCCCAATACGCGAATCCGCGCAGGAACTGGCCGTCCGATTCGCGTTTGATGAACCACGAGTCATAGTCCCCTGCGGGGCGTTGGAAATCGGGAAATTTTTCCTTTATCGCGCGCAGGAATGCCGGCAGACTCCACCATTTTCCCTGCGGAATGTCATTAATCAAGTCCAGTAGAAATTCGCGTGTTACCTGCGGCTGGTTCTTCCACTCACCTTCGCAGACGAGACTTGGCACTAAGCGCAGTTCATCAAAGGTATCCGATGCGAGCCAGGCGTTGTAGAGCATGGTCAATGCTGCGGGGCGGGCGGCTTCGAGGAAATTTTTCACCGCTTCGGGTTGCAGTACCTTCTTTTTGATGAGACCAGCAGTATTCAGTAATTCCTGTAGGTCACGTTGTGGTCTCGATACGCCTTCGGCTACCCGGCCACCGATACGCAACGCCGCCAGATGGGTGGTTGCGTCATCCAGAATGTGGTCGGTGGCGGGGATCTCGTGTGCCTTTTCGACGGGAGTAGCCGGGCGTCCAAGAGGTCCGCTTTTTGTTGCGGGCGACGGACCTATCGCCCCTATGTGTTCGATGATCTCAAATAGATCGTCAGGGATGTAGGCGAATTCCTGTGCGCCTTTTTCGGTGTCGAAGAAGGCTTTTGCGAGTACTCCGCGATAGAAGAGAATTTCGGAGATGGATGTCGGCTTGAGGTGCGGATGTTCCCGGTCGCGCCGGCCTGCGCCCATCTCTCGGATCTCGCCATACTTGCGGGCGAAGGCGACCCATTCCATTTTCCCGCTGGATTCGGCGAGCGCGGTCAATGCGCCGCGGGCTTCAGCGGGAAGAATTTCGAGGGTTTCGGAAACAGCTTCGAGGTCCAGAAGGGAGGCGCATAGTTCCTCGAGGGCGGAATCCGAATCGCTGGATTCCAATTCGAATCCCCAAAATCCAGCCACAATGAGGAAATATCCCAAATCATGTTTTTGCAGGGAGGCGGAGAGCCCGGGCATGCTTCGATTCTATCATTGCCTGTGCGGGTATAACAGGAACGTTTCGAAATGCGCATCGTCTTGGATGAGTTTGTGTTGTATGTCGTTGAATTTATAAATATAAGGAGATCAATATGTTCGCTGTGTTACGTTTTTTACACATTATTGCCGGCATCATTTGGGCGGGAGGAGCCATCCTGATGAATTTGGTGATCGGTCCCGCCATCGGCGCAACCGGTGACGCGGGAAGACAGTTCGCTGGTCATTTGATGGGAGAGACTGCTTTCTCAAAAGTGATGCTTGGCTGCGGTCTGACGACCGTACTGGCTGGAACCTATTTGTATGGGGTTAGCTCCAACTGGTTCACTTCCGGCTGGATGATGAGCGGTCCGGGGATCGGGTTCGGCGTTGGTGCAGTTGCAGGGATTTTGGCACTCGTGTTCGGGTTCATGATTGGCAACACCAACGGTGCGTTGGCGGCGCTTGGCGCGCAAATTCAAGGCAAGCCCACGGACGCGCACATGGCTGCGATGGGAGCGCTTCGTAAGCGCCAGGTCTTTGTCACCACTGCAAATACGATCTTCATCCTTATTTCGATTGCATTGATGGCATCTGCGCGGTTGTTCCGATAAATCTCTTAAGCGAAACGGCGGCGGACATAAAATCCGGCCGCCGTTTTTGTTTAACCGTGGACCACTTGCAGGGCCTGGGGCAAAATCTCGAAACTCACTTTTTTCAAGTTGCTGCCGAAGCTGGTGAAGATCTCGCCATCGGCGTGGATGTAAAGCGGCAGGTCGGATGTGAGCGTGAGTTTCTTAAATTCTCCCATACGCACTTGTTTGAAGCGCATGTGTGTGCCTTTCATGAATTCAGGCACGAGGCGGAACATGGTGGCACGCGAGACTTTGTCAACGATGACGTATTCCATTTTGCCATCGTTGTTCTTCGAATCAGGCGAGAGCATGAACCCGCCGCCTTCCCGCGGACCGTTGCACAAGGTCACCATGAGGGTATTGCCTTCCCATGTTTCCGCATCCGTTTCTATTTTTACCTTGGCGGGATTGTGATTTAAGAGGATCGTCTGGATGACCGCCGTGAGATACATCAGAAAGCCTTTGACGATGGGCAGTTTATGCGAGCGGATGGTGACGACCGCGTCGAAGCCGATGCCGAGGGTGTTGTCGAAGTATTCCTGCCTGCGGTGTTCGTCGGTCAGCAGGCCGATATCCACCGGCTTTACGGTTTCCGCTTTGAGCGCGTGGGCAAGCGCATACGATGATCTCTGCGTCAGGCCGATCGAGTAGGCGAAATCATTGCCGGAGCCGATGGGGACAACACCCATGACGGGGCGCCTTTCTTGCGGGACCTGCATGAGTCCATTCATGACCTCATGGACAGTACCGTCCCCGCCCATGGCAATAACCAGGTCACAGCCTTCTGCGGCGGCTTGCTTTGCCAGCTCAATGGCGTGAGTCGGGTAGACTGTCCCACTCCAGGTCAGGTCGCCTTTGAATTCCTGGGCGATCGGGCGCAGGTCATTGGCGGTCTTCCAGGCGCGTCCCATATCTGCCATCGGGTTGAGGATGAGTTTTACTTTACGGGGCATGATCCAGCTCCTGAGTTTGGTATACCGCACCCGGTCACAAATTGCGCTTTTTTAGAAGGGGGAAAGCGCAATTTGTGACCGTGGGTATTATTATGTGATGATATAACCCCGTGTGAGTCCCTTTGGTTGCAAGGAAAGGAGCCTTATCGGCTATCAATCCTTAATAAAGGTGTTTAACGTTAATGGGTCAAGTGGCCCTGTAGCTCCCCTGGCAATGACATACGAGCCGCGCTTGTATTTTTTGGCTTGATACAACGCCGCATCCGCGGCGCGCAACAGATCGCTGGCGGTGCGCGAGTGTAATGGATAGACGGCGATCCCGGCGGTGATCCCCAGCCGAATGGACTGGCTCGCTGAAACCGGAAAAACATATTCCCTGATCCAATCAATGATTCTTTTGGTGACGAGTTCAGCCTCCGCCTGCCCGCTGTCGCGCATGACCAGGGTTAATTCATCGCCGCCGTAACGGGCGAGAAAATCCATGGAACGCATTTTCCCGGCAAGGTAATTGAACACATCATGAAGGACATCATCACCAATACTGTGACCAAAGGTATCATTCACATGCTTGAATCCGTCCAGGTCCATCATCACAACGGAAAATCCCAAGTTTATGCGGCTGGCACGGCGCATTTCCTCCTGAAGGCGTTCGTCCAATGCACGGCGGTTGGGCAACCCCGTGACGCTGTCTGTGTTTGCCAGCTCGGTCACACCTCGATGCAGGCTCGCATTGAAGATCGCCGTTGCCGCATGGTCTGCCAGCAATCCGATCAGGCGCAGTTCCGACCCGGTGAACCCGCCGGTGGTGGAACGGGAAAGGTTCATGACCCCCACAATCGCATTGTTGAATTTGAGCGGGACGCCGATGATCGAGCCGCCCCAGTCCCGCGGGACATCCTTAAAGAGCGGATGGCTTAGGATATCTTCGACGATGAGCTGCTCCCCATGATTTGCCACTGTATAGGTAAGTCCGTGCGGCCTCGGCATGGCGAAAACCTTGTTCCTTTCCCCGTCCATATTCAAGGATGCGCCAAATTCCAATCGTCCGTGTGAATACAAAAAGATGTGGGCCGACCGCGAATTTTTCACCAGCCGCATGGCTTCGCTCACGACTGCATCCAGAACGGTCTGAAATTCCAGGCTGGATGTCAAATTTAAACTGATGCTTTTCAAGGAATCCAGTTCGTCCGCCTGCTGTCTTACCAGGGTCAACAATGAATGTTTGGAGATGATTTCCCGCGCAACAGGCTCGACCCACCCGTCCTTTTTCTGTGAGTCACGGGATGACTCGGCGGCTTCAATCAACACCTGTATGAGTTTTAGGACCCCCTCCTTTTCTTCAGGCGGAATTGTATCGTCCTGATCGATCGCCTCCCAGGCACGCTGGAATACGCCGCTGTGCTCATCCCTGTTTTTCTTCATATCACCCTTATGGCCGCTCCTCCTGAACGCCAGCCTAGATCTGGCCCTGGCTGGCACGAATAATGGAATTATACGTCCATTTTCGTCAAGAATTGGATTGTGTTAGAATGACATTCCACTCCTTTCGACGAGGTTCCTCGTGTCCAACTCACCCAAACCTGCTCCTGCCACCCCATTAACTTCACGCCGACGCGGGATCATTGTCGGCGCCTCCGAAGGGATCGGCGCCGCTCTCGCCCGTAAACTGGCAAAAGAGGGATACACCCTTGCCCTGATCGCCCGCCAAAAAGATAAATTGAACGCCTTGTGTATGGAGATCAATCAGGCAGGCGGTGAAGTTCGCGCCCTGGCCTACCCGCACGATGTGGCTAAATACAAGGAAGTTCCCGCCCTGCTCCAAAAAGTCGTTGCAGACCTTGGCGGGCTGGATGTTTTTGTCTTTATGGCGGGGGTTAACCATCCGCCCGGCGGTGTTGACAAATATAATTTCGAAAACGACCGCAGGATGATCGAGGTCAATCTGATCGGTGCCATGGCATGGCTCAGCCCGGTGGCGGAAATGTTCCAAAATGCCAAAATGGGACAGATCGTTGGCATCGGCTCCGTCGCCGGAGACCGCGGCCGCATCGGCAACCCCGGGTATAACACATCCAAGGCCGGGCTTGCCACCTATCTTGAAGCGCTTCGCAACAGGCTCACCCGTCATGGCATCAACGTATTGACCGTCAAACCCGGTTTTGTGAAAACCGAAATGCTCAAAGCTGCACAGGGGGCGACCCCCTTTGCCATCCCTCCCGAAAAGGCCGCGGACGATATTTACAAAGCCATGCGCAGGCGCAAACAACTGGTCTATACTGCCTCCATATGGCGCTGGATCATGTTCATCATTCAACATGTGCCATCGGTGATCTTCCGCCGCATGTCCTTCTAACTTCATTCCAAACCCACCATGCAAAACACCTTCACCCAACTCGATAACTTCGGACATTCGCTCAGCGCGCCGTCCTATCTCATCCAACCCAGATCCGCCGCGGAAATTTATTCCGCGTTCAAACTCGCAAGGAAAACGGGGCTTGCCGTAACAGCGCGGGGAGCCGGTCGCAGTTATAACGATGCCGCCTTGAACGGCGGCGGAATCATGCTGGATATGTCAGCGATGAACAGGATCACGAAATGGGATCAGGCAAGGGGTCAGGTGCGGTGCGAGCCCGGCGTCACACTGGAACAACTTTGGAAACAGGTCGAACCCGAAGGCTGGTGGCCGCCCGTTGTCTCCGGTACCATGAAGACCACGCTGGGCGGATGTCTTGCTGCGAACATTCACGGAAAAAACAATTTCAAAATGGGCACGATCGGCGAACACGTAGTGGAGTTCACCGCCGTTCTGCCGACGGGCGCGGTGGTGACCTGCACGTCCACAAAGAATGCGGATTTGTTTTACGCGATGATCGGCGGATATGGATTGCTTGGCATTTTCACATCCATTACCCTGCAAATGAAGCGCATCCATTCCGGCCTGCTCACTGTGGACGCATGGCCCGTGCAGAATCTCGGCAGACAACTCTCCAGCCTGCACGATGGCGCGCCGAATTATGATTATATCGTCGGCTGGCTGGACTGTCTTGCGGGCGGCTCATCCCTCGGGCGCGGACAGATCCATGCCGCACGCTATGTGCATGAAGACGAGGACCCAAATCCGCAGGAGACGATGAAGATTCAAAATCAAATCCTGCCGCCGCGCATCTTTGGTGTTTTTCCGAAGGCGCTGCTGCATTACTTCATGACCCCGTTTTTTAATAACCTGGGCACATGGGGGATCAACACCGCAAAATATATTGCGTCGTTGCGTAACCATACCTTTCGCCAGCCCCATGCGGCCTTTCATTTCCTTTTGGATTATGTCCCCGATTGGGAACTTTCCTACGGGCGCAAGGGATTGATCCAGTATCAATCCTTCCTTCCAAAAGAGACTGCCGAAGCTGCATGGACGGAAATGCTCAAGCTCTCGCTTAAGAACCGCCTGCCATCATACTTGGGAGTCACCAAACGCCACCGCCCGGATAAATTCCTGCTTACGCATGCCGTGGACGGTTTCTCGCTCGCGATGGACTTCAAAGTGACCGATGGCAGCCGCGCAAAATTGCGCTCCATGCTGTTGGATTTCGACAGGATCGTGCTCGCCAATGGCGGGCGATTCTATTTTGCGAAGAACAGCGAAACCACAGCCGAGACGGCGCTTGCATTTTATGGAAAAACCACAGTAGCCAAATTCAGGAAATTGAAAAAACGCTGCGACCCGAACGGACTGCTGGAATCGGATCTGTACCGAAGAATCTTCAAATAATACATGCAGGGGCGGGGTTCCCCGCCCCTGTGGACTTTAATGCTATGAACCTCGATATTATTGATCTGGGTCTGATCGATTATGAACGTGCCTGGAAATTGCAGGATGAATACGCGGCGGAGATTGCAGTGGGAAAACGCCCGCCGACCCTGCTTTTGCTTGAACACCCCCATGTTTATACATTCGGAAGAAAAGGCCGTGCCGGGAATTTGCTCTGGAATGAGGAACAGTTAAAACAAAAGGGCATCTCCATTCACTGGGTGGACCGCGGCGGCGACGTCACCTATCATGGCCCGGGACAGCTGGTGGGCTATCCGCTTCTTCCGCTTGGAAAAGTAAACACAGACAATAAACTTCCCGAAGCCGATTATGTGGGTTACGTCCGTAAACTGGAGAAAATGTTGATCGGGGCATTGATGCAGTTTGGGGTTGCGGCAGGCCAGCGCTCCGGTTTGACCGGGGTGTGGATCCAGGCCGATGTCCATTCACGCTGTCCGCGCTGCAAGCCCGAAGACAAGAAAAAGCCTGCGAAGATCGCGGCCATCGGCGTCAAGGTGGATGCGCGCGGAATCTCCCGTCACGGCTTTGCGTTGAATGTCAAGCCAGACATGGAATACTGGGATGGCATCATTGCCTGCGGTTTAAACGAGCCGCTGGTATCGCTGGCGGATCTGCTGGACCCCGGCCCTTCCGTGGAACAGGCAAAAGAGAGGATAATTTCCTCATTTCACCAGATTTTTGAAGATGAACAAAAAGCCTCCTGCGTTTTGTAGGGGACTTTTTATTCTGCAACCACCCAGCGGTCACGCCCGCTGCTCTTTGCTTTATACATGGCATGGTCGGCGCGGTTGAGCAGTGTTTCCCATGTATCCTTGCCCGGACGAAATTGCGCCACACCGATGCTCAGGGTGATTTTTACCGCGTGCTCCTTGACATGCATCACTTTTTTATGTGCCTGCTTGCACAAACGGGAGGCTTGCTCTGCGGCGGCGGTTATGCCCGAACTCGGCAGCAGGATTAGAAACTCCTCACCGCCATATCTTCCGACGATATCCGGAGTACGGACGCCTTCCCGCAATTGGTGGGCAACCTGTCTTAATACCTGATCTCCTATGGGATGTCCGTGGGTATCATTCACCGCTTTGAAATTATCCACATCCACAAGAGAGATGGAAAGCGGCGTGTTATACCGTTCGGCACGCAGTACCTCATCCTGTAATTCGCGGATGATCGCGCGGCGGTTGAGCAAAAAGGTCAGCGGATCGGTTTGGGAGACCTCCTTGGCCTGCGCGATCACCGCATTGAGTTCGACCTGTTTGCTGCGGGCGAGTTTTCTCATGGATTCACTTTTGGCATGGAATATATTCACCTGCCCGTTCAGGTCCTGGATTATTTCCTGTAATGTAATATCTGTTTCCATCTGCTCGGCAATGAACAGGGTGCGTCCGTCCTGGGCAGGAAAAAGGAAGCAGTTATAAAACACGGCGTGGCCCGCGCCGTCCGGGGGCAGTTGCACCGCCCAATGCGCCGCCGTTTTGTTCGTCAGTTTGGCCTGTAAAACATTTTTGTCCTTTTCTGAAAACAGGTCATTCAAACTGGCTGTTGACGGGAGCCTTCCCTTCCATGATTCAAAGGCGGAATTCCACGAAACCAGCGTGCCGTCGCTTTCCACAAGCGCCACCATGGCTTGTATGGTTTCGAAGATTGTTTCCACATCTTGTGTGGTCATGATTTCCGCAAGCTTTTTCATGGATTCAATTTTAATGTATTCGCCCTGTTTTTTGCCCACCTTACAAATTTAGCAACCCGCATCATCTTGCCCCTTTTCTCCCGAACTGGCGTTCAAGCATGTCCACTGAGAGATGGACCATGGTCGGTCTGCCATGCGGACATGTCCGCGGCGACTGGCAGGCTTCGAGATCGTTCAACAGGCTGCGCTGTTCCTCGCTCGTGAGTGTCTGTCCGCCTTTGACTGCCAGTCGTTTGCAGACTCTGGCCGCAAGCCGCGCCTCCACCTGCGCCTGTAATGGAGTCTCGTCCTCTTCAAAATCCTCCACCAAAGCCCTCAGCGCGGATGCAGGGTCGCCGCCCGAGAATAGGATTGGCATCGCGCGCACTTGAAAGGTATTCGTACCGAACTCTTCCACTTCAAAGCCGAAATGATTTAAGAACGGCAATTGCCCTGTCAATATTTTCGCCGATTGAGGCGGCAGTGTGACAACTTGCGGGGCAAGCAACGCCTGTGACGGGATGCTTTTATTTTCCCGCTGCGCCATCAATTTCTCGAACAACACCCGCTCATGCGCCGCGTGTTGATCGATCAGATACAAACCATCCGGACCCTCCGCCGCCAGATACGTTGAGCCGATCTGCCCAATGAGACGCAATAAAGGCACGCCGGTTGAGAACGACCTTTGATCCTTCGGCTCGTCCCTGCTCACTGATAACGGCTCACTGCCCATCATCGCCGCTCCACCATCCGCCGTCGAAGATGCAATCGACCAATCGATCCCGATCTCCCTCGGTTCCGCAGGTGCGGGCCGTGAACCCCACAACTGCGGTGAAACGGATGGGACGGGAGTGTACGCCAGCAGGGCCTTGCGCGTTGAACGCTGTACAAAACTAAACACCTTATCCTGGCTTCTAAAACGGACTTCCGCCTTGGTGGGATGCACATTTACATCCACATCCTCGGGCGCAATTTCCAGGAACAAGGCGCTCAGTGGATAGCGTCCCACCATCAACAGGGTGTGATACGCCTGCAAGAGCGCGGAGTTCAACGAGACATCCTGCACCCAGCGGCCATTGATGAAGAAGGTGATCTCCCGGCGATTGGAACGTGTAAGTGAGGTTGGGCTGATGAAACCGGATAAGGCCAGCCCCTCCTCGGAGGCCATCACTTCGAGCATTTGCCTGGCAACATCCACACCGTACAATGCTGCGAGAATCGCACGCCGATCCCCGTCGCCGGCGGTTTGCAATGTCGCTTGTTTACCGTCCGTCACTTTAAAACGGACATTCGGATATGCCAGTGCGTACCGCGTGACCAGCGCATCAATGGCACGGCGTTCGGTCGTATCGGTTTTTAAGAATTTCAAACGCGCGGGCACGTTGTAAAACAGATTTTCCACACGCACCACCGTTCCCACTGGTGCACCGGCTTTTTCAACGTTTGCGGATATTCCGCCATCCACCCGCAAGCGCGCGCCCTCCTTTGAAGACTCCACGCGGGATGTGATGGTCATGTGTGAGATGGAGCCAATGGAAGCCAGCGCTTCGCCTCGGAATCCCAGGGTCTGGATGTGGAACAAGTCTTCGGACTGAATCAGTTTCGAGGTCGCATGACGCGAGGCGGCCAGTTCCAATTCGGCAGCGGGGATGCCGTGCCCGTCATCCGCCACTTCGATCAGGGTCCTGCCCGCAGCCTCAATGGAAATGGAGATGTTTTTCGCGTCCGCGTCCAACGCATTTTCGACCAGTTCCTTTACGACCGAAGCGGGACGCTCCACCACTTCACCGGCGGCAATCTGGGACGAGACTTCGGAGGAGAGCAATCGAATGGACATGGCGCGATTATACCCACGACACACGCAATTTGCGGGCAGGGTATTATATAATCACACCCAATGCGATTCACCACCATTTTTTTCGACCTCGACGACACCTTGTATCCGCCCACCACAGGGTTGTGGCAGGCCATCAAACAGCGCATGAACGAATACATGCGCGGGCATTTGAACGTTCCCGAAGATCAAATCGGGGCTTTGCGCGAAAAATATTTTCTGGAATATGGGACCACCATGCGCGGCTTGCAGGCAAACCACAGGATCGATACGAATGAATTCCTCGCCTATGTGCATAACCTGCCGCTGGGCGAGTACCTCACCCCCAACCCGGCCCTGCGCTCGGCCATCGCCTCCCTTCCAACCCGCAACCTGATCTTTACAAACGCAGACAGGGCCCACGCCCAACGCGTGTTGACTGTGCTTGAGCTTGCCGACCTGTTCGACACCATTGTGGATGTGAACGCCGTCGCGCCATATTGCAAGCCGATGCCCGAATCGTTCCAGATCGCCATGGAATTCGCAGGCGAAACCGACCCGTCGAAATGCGTGATGATCGACGACATCCGCCGCACCACGCGCGCCGCGCGTGAAGCGGGCATGTTCAGCATTTTGTATAACGGTTCATTTGCCGACGGCGATGCAGACGCACAGCTGCTGGATTGGAATGAATTGAAGGATGTTTTGGAGAACCGCCATGGAAACCGGTAATGCCATGATTGGCGCATTGATATTTATCGTCCTGGTCGTCGGCGTGAATTTCATCATGTACGTCATTGTGCGGGGCGCATTTCGCCATGATAAAAAAGATCCTTTGGAGAGGCTGACCCATTCCCTGAAAACCACCTCAAAAAAGGAGGGCGAGTCCATGCATGAACTGCGCCGCAGGATCCTGGAGCTGGAGAGAAGTAAGAAAGGCCCGACAGGCGATTCTGAATAAGTGACCCGTTTCTTACACTACTCGTACAAGGAATTCAGCAATCTTTAATCCATGAGTGGTATCTTTCCTGATATCTTGAGCCGAATTGGAGGCCGTTGTGAATAAAACCTTAAAGTATATTTTTCTCGTTCTGGTCATTGTTGTAATTGCGCTTGGTTCGTTTGCGGGCGGCTTTGTGACCGGGCATCTCATGCCCTTTGCGAATATGCCCGCCTTCCAGCAACCCCCCGCAGAGGTACAGACTGCCGCCACTTCCCCCGCACAGCAGGCCGCCACACCGGAAGAATTGCAGACCCTCTTTGCGCCGTTCTGGGAAGCGTGGAACCTTGTCCAAAACAATTATGTGGACCAGCCCGTGGACGATGTGGCGCTCATGCGCGGCGCGATCAAGGGCATGATGGAGGCCCTCGGCGACGAACATTCCTCGTACATGGATCCCGAAAGCTATGAACAAGCCAATGCAAGTCTCGACGGTGAATATGAAGGCATCGGCGCGTATGTGGATACGACCACGAAATACCTCACCATTACCAGCCCCATGCCCGGTTCCCCCGCAGAAAAAGCCGGTCTATTGCCCGGTGATCAGATCGTGGCCATTGACGGCGAGGATATGACAGACATTGACGCCGAGGTTGCCCGTCTCAAGGTGATCGGTCCCGCCAACACAGTTGTCCAGCTCACCATCCTGCGCGAAGGCGTCGCTGAACTGCTCGAGTTCGATGTGACCCGCGCGAGGATTACGGTTGCATCTGCCAGCGGCGAAATGCTCGAGAACGATATTGCCTACATTCAGGTCACCACCTTTGGCTCAAAGACAACCCCTGAATTGCTCGCCACGCTTACCGACCTGATGGCGCAAAACCCCAAAGGCATCATCCTCGATCTGCGCAATAACGGCGGCGGATTTTTATCCACCTCCGTGGAAGTCACTTCGCAATTCCTTTCGGGCGGTGTTGTGCTGTATGAACAATATGGTGACGGGACCCGTACGACCTACGAAGCCATAGCAGGCGGTCTTGCGACGGACGAGGATATTCCCTTGCTCGTGCTCATCAATGAAGGATCCGCCTCCGCCTCCGAGATTGTGGCGGGCGCATTGCAGGATTCGGGCCGCGCAAAGCTTGTCGGCATGGTGTCCTATGGAAAAGGTTCCGTCCAAAACTGGGTGCCTCTTTCCGGTGAGAACGGTGCGATCCGTGTCACGATCGCCAAATGGCTTACACCGAACGAAAATACCATCCACAAAATCGGGCTCACCCCGGATTACGAAGCGGACATGACCCTCGAAGACCGCCAGGCGGGGGAAGATCCGCAGCTGGACGAGGCTGTCAGAATTTTGCTTGAAATGATTGGTAATTAAACAAAAGGAGCATAGAACATGTTTTTTCTGGACCCCAACTACCTAATCTTCATGATCCCCGCCTTCATCCTCATGGCAATCACGTCATGGTATGTAAAGGCGGCCTATAACAAATGGAGCCGGGTGCCGGCCCGCAGCCGACTGACCGGCGCACAAGCCGCGCAGAGGCTCATGTCCACCGGTGGCGTGTATGGCGTGCAACTTCAAGGCGTGGCCGGCGACCTGACGGATCATTACGACCCGCGCAACAAAACACTCTTCCTTTCGAACGGAGTGGCAAACGGCGCGTCGGTTGCCTCGCTTGCGATTGCCGCGCACGAACTGGGCCATGCCCAGCAGGATGCAGAGGATTACTTTCCCATGCGCCTGCGCGGCTTCATGGTGCCGATGGTAAACATTGGCTCGAACCTCGGCTGGATTTTGATCCTGATTGGCCTGTTCATCGGCTGGACGGGACTGGCCTGGCTTGGTGTGATCGTCTTCTCCGGCGGCGCGCTTTTTGCGCTTGCCACCCTGCCCGTGGAATTCGACGCATCCGCCCGCGCGAAACGCCTGCTTGCCCAAAGCGGCATCATCCAATCTGACGAGGAGATGCGCGGCGTGAACAGCGTCCTCAACGCCGCCGCACTGACCTATGTGGCGGGTCTTGTCACTGCCATCCTGCAATTGCTCTACTATGTTTCCTTGATCAGCGGCAGAAGCAGGGATTAACCGCTGCGGCCATGGAACGATAAGAGGGCAGGCTTTTGCCTGCCCTCTTATTTTGTGTATAATCCTCACCAATGAAAAAATTTATTGTTGTGGTGATCCTGTTTCTGGGAATTGCAGTGGTGGCGCTCAGTTTAAGCGAACTTGAAACCCTGCTCGAAACACTCCAGCGCGCGAGTTTAAGGTTCTTTTTCCTGGCGATCCTCGTACAGTTCCTGTGGTTTTACACCAGCGGGCGCATGTATCAGTCCATTTTTCATTTGCTCGGCGTGCACGAATCGATCCTCACGTTGAGCCGCATTGCCGTCGCGGCGAACTTTGTCAACGTGGTCGCACCCACTGCGGGCGTGGGAGGAGTCGCGCTTTTCGCGTCCGAAGCACGCCGCCGCGGACATCCCGCCGGCAAAGCGACCGTCGCCGCTGCGTTATTCCTCCTGCTCGACCAGGCCGCATTCCTGGTCGTCCTCGCACTGGGATTGATCGTGCTGTTCCGCCGCAACGACCTGGATGCGGGCGAAATATCGGCCTCGCTTTTTTTGTTCTGCATTGCGCTTGTGTATGCCTTTGTTCTATATCTTGGTTATCGTTCAGAGAGGAGATTGGGGAACCTGCTGGCGAAGGTCGCGCGCGCGATCAACCGGGTTGTAAAATTTTTTCGCAAGAAGGAATACCTGAGCGAGGTGCGCGCATATGCGTTTGCACATGAAGTTGCGGATGGTTTCTCCGGCCTGACCGAAAAACCGTCCAGCCTGATGCGGCCCATCCTGTGGGGTATTTTCAACAAGACCCTGTTGATGTTGATTTTGAGCTTTTGCTTTTTATCTTTTCGAGTCCCGTTCTCCGCGGGGACGATCATCGCCGGCTTTTCCATTGCCTATCTTTTTTTGATCGTTTCCCCCACACCTTCCGGCATTGGAATTGTGGAAGGTGTCATGCCGCTGGCCCTGGCTTCCCTGCGCGTCAACTGGAGTCAGGCGGTCGTCATCACGCTCACGTATCGCGCAGTCACCTTTTGGATTCCGTTGATGGTCGGCGCCTGGGCGTTCCGCTCATTGCATACCGAAGCAAGCCTGCCGCAAAAAAGCACATCTTAAACTTGAACACTCTCCAGCCTTTGTTTGACTTTTGGAAACAGGACGCGGACACCGCGCCGAATTTCGCCGCATGGAGGACAACCCCGCCGCGCGCCGCGCAGACGCAGCCCTTCCCGACCGATCTGCCTGCTCCCCTTCGAGGGACATTATCCTCCCGCAACATTCATTCGCTCTATTCCCATCAATTTTCCGCCTGGGCTTATGTCCACGCAAATAAGAACATCATCCTTGCCAGTGGTACAGCCAGCGGCAAGACGCTTGCCTACAATTTGCCGGTGCTCGCGGAAATGCTCCAAAACCCCGAAGCGCGCGCCCTCTATCTCTTCCCCACCAAAGCCCTTGCGCAAGACCAACTATCCACACTTCAAAACCTGACACCTGACACTTGGAACCTGACACATGCCATCTATGACGGCGACACCCCTCAATCCCAACGTCCCACCATTCGCAAGACTGCCCGCATCATATTAAGCAACCCCGACATGCTCCACACCGGTATCCTCCCGCATCATGCCAACTGGGGCGATTTCTTCTCCCATCTCAGATTCATCGTCATTGACGAGGCGCACACGTACCGCGGAGTTTTTGGCTCGCATGTCGCCAATGTCATTCGCAGGTTGAAGCGCGTGGCGAATTTTTACGGCGCAAAACCACAATTCATCCTCGCATCCGCCACGATCGGCAACCCGAAGGAACTCGCGGAAGCACTCATCGAAGAATCCGTCGAGCTTGTGGAGGATGACGGTTCCTCGCGCGGCGAGCGTCACTTCATCATTTACAATCCGCCCGTTACGGATGCGGCATTGGGTTTGCGAAAAAGCAGCCTGCTCGAAAGCGTGAGACTGGCATCTGATTTGTTTTCGCGGGATATTCAATCCGTCGTCTTTGCGCGGACGAGAAGAACGGTGGAAATACTGCTTACCTATTTGCAAGAGTTTCCCTCTCCTTCTGGGAGACGGGCTGGGGGTGATGGGAAAATCCGCGGTTATCGCAGCGGCTACCTCCCGCACCAGCGCCGCGAGATCGAGCAGGGGCTGCGCGACGGCTCGGTCAAAACCGTGGTCGCCACCAACGCCCTCGAACTCGGGATAGATATCGGCGGATTGGGCGCGGCGATCCTCGTCGGTTATCCGGGCACCATTGCCAGCGCGAGACAACAGGCAGGCAGGGCGGGACGCGGGGATGATCCTGCCGTGTCGGTTTTGGTCGCGTCGCCCAATCCGCTGGATCAATTTCTTGCACATCATCCCGAATATTTTTTTGGGAGATCGCCCGAACAGGCGTTGGTGAATCCAAATCATCTGTTGATTTTGCTTGAGCATTTGCGCTGTGCCATGTTTGAACTGCCGTTTCAGCAGGGCGAGGGATTTGGCTCATTGTCGTGGGAATTGATCGAGGCGTACCTTCAATTCCTGCTTTCCAATAACGAAGCGCATTTCTCGAATGAAAAATACTACTGGATGCAGGATGCCTATCCCGCCGCGAATATTTCCCTGCGCTCTGCTTCGCCGAAAAGTGTGGTGCTTCAGGCAACCGCAGATGATGGACGGCCGACGACGATCGGCACTGTGGACGGCGAATCCGCTGCGTGGATGGTCCACCCCGGCGCGATCTACATGCATGAAGGACAGCAGTATTTTGTACAGGACCTCAACTTGGAAAACCACATCGCGCAGTTGATCCCCGTCGGGCTGGATTACTATACCGAATCCCAGCAGCGTTCCGAAATACAGGTGTTGAATGAAACAGCGCAAGCCGCCGTCCCCGGCGGCGGGATTGGGTATGGTGAAATCCAAGTCACCACCCAGGTCGTCGGATTTAAAAAACTGCGCTGGTTCACGTATGAAAATCTGGGGGAGGAACTGCTGGACATGCCTCCCTCCGAATTGCAGACGACCGGCTACTGGCTGACCCTGTCCGAAGAGACCCTCCTGCATCTGCGTGAAGCGGGCGCATGGACCAACGACCCCAACGACTACGGACCCAACTGGCAAAAAGTTCGCGCAACTGTCCGAAAACGGGACCAGTTCAAATGTCAGGTGTGCGGCGCGGTCGAATCCACGCGTGACCATGACGTGCACCACAAAACCCCGTTCCGCACATTCACGTCCATTGTAGAAGCGAACCGCCTGGAAAACCTGACCACGCTCTGCCGCACCTGTCATCAAAAAGTGGAACAGAACGTGCGCATGCGCAGCGGCCTGGGTGGCCTGGGATTTGTGCTTGGCAACCTTGCGCCGCTGTTCCTGATGTGTGACGCGGGCGACTTGGGGGTATATTCTGAACCTGCATGGTCTGCTGTTGATGGTAAACCATCCATAGTTCTGTATGACCTTGTCCCTGCGGGAATTGGTTTTAGTCAGAAATTATTTGAAATCCATGATGAATTAATGCAGCGCGCATTTGAGCTGGTCAGTCACTGCGAATGTGAAGACGGCTGTCCCTCCTGCGCCGGCCCCGGCGGCGAGAACGGCATGGGCGGGAAAATTGAAACACTTGCGATCTTGAAGGAGTTGATTGGCGCGGGATGAAACCGGCATTGGAAGTACTCACAGCCTTTCTCAAACTTGGTTTTACCGCCTTTGGCGGTCCCGCCGCGCACATCGGCATGTTTCGCGATGAATTCGTCCGCCGCCGCAAATGGCTTGCGGATGAGGAGTTTCTTGACCTGCTTGCGGCGACCAACCTGATCCCCGGCCCGAACTCCACCGAGATGGCGATTCACATCGGTTATTTGCGCGCAGGCTGGGCGGGGATGATCGCAGGAGGAATGGGCTTCACCCTGCCCGCGATGTTCATTGTGCTTGCATGCGCCTGGTTGTACGTCGAGTACGGCTCCATGCCGCAAGCCGCGGGTCTTCTGGATGGAGTCAAACCGGTTGTGATCGCCGTCATTTTGCAGGCGCTTTTTGAACTGGGACGCAAGGCGTTGAAAAGCGGAGGGAGCATTGCGCTCGCCATTGCATGCATCGCCCTGTATTTTTCCGGCGTGAATGAGATTCTGCTTCTCTTTGCGGGCGGATTGATCGTCATGTTGATAAAAAACTGGAACCGCCTGCGCGGAGGGACGATTTCGGTCGTTCTTCCGCTTCTTCTCACGCCGATGCTTGCTCCGGTTTCATTCAGCATGTCCACCCTCTTTCTGATCTTCCTGAAAATCGGCGCGGTCCTTTATGGAAGCGGTTATGTGCTGGTCGCCTTCCTGCGCGCGGACTTTGTCGAACGTCTTGGCTGGCTGACGGAACAACAATTGATTGACGCGATTGCCGTCGGGCAGATCACGCCCGGTCCGTTGTTCACATCCGCGACCTTCATTGGTTATTTGCTGGGGGGAGTCCCCGCCGCGCTGATTGCCACGCTGGGCATCTTCCTGCCTTCTTATATCTTCGTTGCCATCAGCAGTCCCATCATCCCAAAACTGCGGCACTCCCCCTGGGCTGGCGCTCTGCTGGATGGCGTCATCGTCGCCTCGCTGAGTTTGATGGCGGCGGTCACATTCCAACTTGGGCAGGCTTCACTGGTTGAACTTCCCTCGGTGATATTATTTGTTCTGTCCGCCGCCCTGATGATTCGATTCAAGGTCAGTTCCACCTGGTTGATCATCGGCGGGGCGTTGATCGGCTTGTTATTCATGTGAGCGGAAAATGACCCATCGCAAAGACATCATCCTGTTATTCGCCACCCGCATCATCCGCATGTTCTTTTACGGCTCGCTCGCGGTGATCCTCGTGCTGTACCTCATCGAAGCGGGACTTTCCGAAAAGCAGGTTGGTTTGCTGTTCACGCTTACACTGATCGGCGATGCGGGCATCTCGCTCTGGCTCACCACTCATGCAGACCGCTTCGGGCGCAAACGCACGCTGCTGATCGGCGCGTTGCTCATGCTCGGCGCGGGGCTGGTCTTTGTCCTGACGAAAAATCTCTTCATCCTCACGTTTGCGGCAATCATCGGCGTCATCAGCCCGAACGACAAGGAGATCGGTCCCTTCCTTGCGGTGGAGCAGGCGGGGCTGACTCAACTCGTTTCGGATAGATCGCGTACAAGACTCTTTGCATGGTACAACCTGGGCGGGTCGTTTTCGTCCGCATTTGGCGCGCTGGGGAGTGGATGGCTGGCACAGTACTTCCTGTCAAATGGCTGGACGGCATTCGAGTCATACCGCTTCATCCTTATCGGATATGCGCTTGGCGGTTTCATTCTGGCGATCATGTTTCTGAGCATATCTCCCGCCATCGAAGCCGCGCAAACGCAAAATCACGACAAAAAAGTTCTGGGGCTGCATCGCTCGCGGAACGTCGTTTTCAAGCTCAGCGCATTGTTTTCTCTCGATGCTTTTGCAGGCGGACTGATCATACAAAGTTTCATGGCGTATTGGTTTCACGCCAAATTTGGCGTGGATACGGGAGTCCTCGGAAGTATCTTCTTCGGCGCGAACATCCTCGCGGGCGTCTCGGCATTGCTTGCCGTCAAACTCGCAGAAAAGATCGGGTTGATCAACACAATGGTCTTCACGCACATCCCATCCAATATCCTGTTGATGCTCGTGCCGTTGATGCCGACGCTTCCGCTCGCCATCGGTGTCCTGCTGCTGCGCTTCAGCATCTCCCAGATGGATGTGCCCACGCGTCAATCTTACACGGTGGCGGTTGTGGCGCCGGACGAACGTTCCGCCGCAGCGGGGGTGACCGCCATCGCCCGATCCGTTGGTTCCGCCCTTTCCCCGTCGCTGACGGGTTTGTTCTTCAGCATCCCCTTTTTGTTCAGCGCACCGTTTTTCTTCTCCGGCGGAATGAAAATAGTTTACGATTTATTATTGTTCAGGGAATTTCGTTCGGTGAAACCGCCGGAAGAAACGCATGGATAATGCCCCTGACAAAATAGGGGAAAGCGCAACTACCCTATTTGGCTTCAAATGGCATACAATGTTTTCAAGTTGCAAATTCTCTTTTCGTGGTTTTTCAAAACTCGGAGCGGGCACTCCGTGTTTTGAGCTTAAGTGACATAGCCGCGGATGGTCATTCAGAAGATAAATAAGGGAATCCTCCCCTGTTTTATCCGGGGAGGATTCCCCTGCATTTAACTGGCTTTAATCTTTAGAATGGAAGAAAGGGATTCCAAATCCCTAGCTCCATGAGCGGAACGGACGCCAAATCGAAACCGTTCATGGTGTATTCCCAAAACATTAAGGAGAATGCCATGTCAAAGAAGACAATCTTGATCCTTGCATCAGGTGTTCTATTGCTGGCGCTTGCCCTGGCTGGTTGTGCCGGACCTGTCGGACCGCAAGGTCCACAAGGCGACCCAGGACCTGCTGGTCCTCCCGGTCCAGCGGTAGGGGCAATGGGCGCGGAGTATGTTGGTTCCGCTGCCTGTTCAGAGTGCCATCAAGAGCTTTATGACACCTTCATGATGTCAGGTCATCCGTGGAAATTGAATAAGGTTGTAGACGGTAAACAACCCGACTATCCATTTGCAGCAGAGCGGGGTGAAATCCCCCTGCCCGAGGGCTACACATGGGATGATATTTCCTATGTGATCGGCGGGTATAACTGGAAGGTTCGTTTCATGGACCAGGACGGGTACATTATCACCTCGCCCAAAGGTGAAGCCCCTGATGCCGAGGCGCACAAGGACTATCTAAACCAGTGGAACTATGCCAACAAGGATGTGGGCAAGGATGGCGGCTGGGTGCTGTACAACTCCGGCAAGAAGAAGGTCTATGATTGCGGAACCTGTCACACCACCGGTTACTCCGCCTGGCCCCCAGATGCCCATCAGGATGACTTGGAAGGTATCGTAGGCACTTGGGCTGAGCCTGGGATCCAGTGCGAAGCCTGCCATGGACCTGGAAGCCAGCATGCCGAGGAGCCTCACGGTTTTGCGTTACAAGTCGAACGCTCTTCTGCATTGTGCGGCGAATGTCATGACCGCGGCGCCCAGGAGTTTGTGGATGCCAAAGGCGGCTTCATCGAGCATCACGAGCAATATGAGGAGCTCTTCCAGTCCAAGCATATTGCCATTGACTGTGTCGTGTGCCATGACCCGCATACTGGCGTCATTCAATTGCGTGAGGCTGGGGAGCAGACCACCCGTACCCAATGCGAAAACTGCCACTTCAAGCAGGACAAATATCAAAAGCATACGATGGATATCGCGTGTATTGAATGTCACATGCCCAAGATCGGCAAGAACGCCCAGGGTAATCTCGACACCTTCACTGGCGATATCCGCACCCACCTGATGGCAATCGACCCCGAGCAGATCGGGCAGTTCTACACTGTCAAGGAAGGTGATGTGGAGAAGACCTACTCACTTTCACAAGTGGGTCTGGATTATGCCTGCCGCCATTGTCACAACGGTACCTTTGCCCTGACCGATGAAGAGCTCATCGAACGCGCCAAAGGCTACCACACCCCCGAAGAGTAGGAATCGGTCTCAAGTCGGCGCCGAGGCGTCCCGGAACCGATGAAAGACAGAAGCCCCGGAGCAAACCTCCGGGGCTTCCCATTTAATCTTCCCTGCCCATGCGATCAAACAGATGATGCTCGTAAGCGTATGCCGCCAGTTCAATGCGGTTGTTCATGTGTAGCTTTTTGAACATGTTGCTGACATAATTTCCCACGGTTTTTTCGCTCAGGTTCAAGAGCGCGGCGATTTCAGAATTTGTCTTTCCCTTGGCAAGGTGGATCAAAACCTCCATTTCCCGGTCGGAGAGATCGCGAAAGGCATCCTCGTCAGCTTTCCGTTCGGCCTCGCGGACACGCGACAATAGACGCGCCGTCGTAGCAGGATCCAGCAGCGCCTCGCCCCTCGCCGCTGCCTGGATCGCCCTCAACAATTCATCATTCCCGACCTGCTTAAGGACATATCCCACTGCGCCTGCACGGATGGCGCGTACGACCAGTTCGTCATCTGCAAAGGACGTAAGCATGACCACCTTGCAGGATGGAGTGTTTCTTGTGATCTGCGCGGCGGCTTCGATACCGCCTTCTCCGGGCAGGCGGATATCCATCAGCACCACATCCGGCTGGAGCTTTTCAGCCATTTTGACGCCTTCGCCTGCTGTACTGGCTTCGCCGATTACCTCCATATCGGGTTGGTCGTTTAGCAGGGTCATTAATCCCAAACGGACAATGTCATGGTCGTCTACAAGGAGAATGCGAATCTTGGTCATGGGTTATGGATCCATCCATGGGAGGGCGAGGGTTACGATCGTGCCGTTATTATTTTCGAAAGTCAAATTGCCATTCAACAGGCGTGTTCGGTCATGCATGTTACGTAAGCCGTAACCGGTTTTTTGTTCGGAGGAAAATCCGACACCGTCATCCCTGATAACAATGTTAAGATTTTCATCCAAATCCTTAGCCTGGATTTCCACATTCTTTGCCTGCGCATGGCGGGCAATATTTGCCATCGCCTCGTTCATAATCGCAAGCACATGGCTGGATCGAATTGGCGATAAGGATCTACCTTCCGGAAGATTGACTTTCAGCGTGATATTTACCAGCGATGAGTAATGTGGGTCATCTGCAATCCGACTCACCACGGAAGACAGGGATTCAACCGGATGGTTCGATGCGGCATGAAGTTCCGACAGGTTGCGACGCAGATCCGCAATGGCATCGTTCAGGACCAAGACGGATTTTTTCAGACGGGACCCGATTTCGCTTTTGGGGTCTGCCAGCCTTGAGGCAGACTCAACCAGCAAGCCAGCCGTATATACTTTTTGAATAGCGCCGTCATGCAGGTTGCGGGCCAGACGCTCGCGTTCGGCGGTAAGAATGTGATGCCGCTCCAGTTCTTCGATTCGGCGGGCAGTTTCCACATCAAAGATTTCCAAGGCGCGAACGAAAGTGAACACAAGGATCACACCGGTCAGGGAGCGGAAAACCAATGGGGGTACGCCGATGAAATCTGTGAAAGTGTCGCGGTTGAGAATATTTCCGGGAAAGAAATCCACCGGTGGAGGAATCAATCCACCCAGTAGGGCATAGATGCCCAGGGTGATCCCTGCAATTTGCAGGGTCAGAACAATGCGGGGGACATTCAACGGTTTTATGCGAAGCAGGGTGTGCCTCCGCAACCCGTACGCCGCCAGCAACCCGCCGGGAAAGCCGATGAAATAACGGGCAAATGCATTTGAGGGATATCGCCACAGGCGCTCGTTGGTGATTTCTGAGGGTATCATGCTAAGCGTGACGATGAGCCAGCCCGTGAACAGGAACGCTGTCAGCCAGTGGGACCAGGCTCGGCGTTTGTCCAGGTGGAGCAGTGCCAAGCCAAACGCCATGAGGAAACTGTATGAACCTGCGAGCAGAATCAGTTGCAGTAGTTCCAGGATGCGCACTGCCGGCAGGTCGAGGTATTCAGCCTGGATTGGAATGAAGACCACGCCCCATTCATAGAATCCGTGAGTGATTCCAAACGCCGCCAACCAGCGCAGGCTCCGCGCCAATTCGAGGCGTGAACTTCGCCGGGTGTGCAGGATGATGGCAAAGCCAAGGATAAAAAAGACCAGCCCATAGACAAAGTAAATAATGGGACGGTTGAGATCAAGAAAGTCGGCAACTGGGCTCATTGTTGCAAATTGTAGCATGGATGATTGACGAAATTTTACAACCCTTGTGATTGCATGGAAGTGCTGGGGCAAAAGGCGTGACCGCCATCGCCCGATCCATTGGTTCCGCCCTTTCCCCATCGTTGACAGGTTTGATCTTTAGTATCCCCGTTTTATTCAGCACGCCCTTTTTCTTTGCGGGCGGGCTTAAAATCGTTTATGATCTTTTATTGTTCAAGGAATTCCGTTCCATTAAACCGCCCGAGGAAAGGTAAAGGCGACCCTTCTCTGTTTTGCAAAGTGCTTTACTCTCGCTGGGCGGGTCGCCCTTACAATATTTCAAATAAACTTGGAGGAACCCATGTCCACAGCCCCAAAATCACAAGTTCTGAATCTCGCTGAAATGGTCAACTATCAGGAGGGAGCCGTCGTCAGCCGCCAGATCACCAAGGCGGAGGCGGGCAACGTCACGTTGTTTGCGTTTGACAGGGATCAGGGATTGAGCGAGCACACCGCGCCGTTCGATGCGCTTGTGCATGTGCTCGAAGGTGAAGCGGAGGTGACCATCTCCGGCCAGCCGTTCCGGTTGAAGACGGGCGATGCCATCATCATGCCGGCGGATGAACCGCACGCATTGAAGGCAATCCAAAAATTCAAGATGCTGTTGACGATGATCCGCGCTTGATTGTCATTCCGAGCCGCGGTGCGGCGGAGAATCCCGCAAATACTTTTCCAACTCATTCAAATCCACGCGCGCGGTCATGTCCAAATTGATGGGTGTGACCGCCACCATCTTCTTCTTTCGCAGGACGTATACATCCGTGCCCTCTGGCTCGTGGTCAATGGTGTTGTCGTGCTGATACGTGACTGTGCCGGGCACTTCCCAGGATTCTCTTTCAGCGGGGACCGGTCGATAGTATCGGTGGCGGGAAAGCCTGGCCATCTGCCACCCGGTTTCAGGCGTGGCGTGACGCGGCACTTCCACTTTCAGAAAATCCACACCATCAAAGTGTTTCTTTTCCAGAATCAATTTCGCAAAGTAGGCGGTGAACCATCCCGCCGGTTTGAAGTCGATCTCATCCGAATAGGTCAGGTGATGATGCGCGTCGGTTTCCTGCGAGACCGCCAGTGCAGGATAGCCAAGTGAGGCGGCTTCCATGGCTGCGCCGACCGTGCCGGAGATGGTGATGCCCAGCCCGACGTTTTCGCCGTAGTTGATGCCGGAAACGATCAGGTCGGGCTTGTGCGGGACGATCTCCAAAATACCGTGCAGGACGGCCTGGGCGGGGGAGCCGCCCACCGCGTAGACGCTCCACTCCTGACCGTTGACCTGCACCTGTTCCTTGCGAATGATCCCGTCGGACGTGCTGGGCAGACTGCGCCCCATGGCTGTGGATTGTTCGCGCGGCGCGGCCACGGTGACATAGCCGATCTTGGAGAGTTCGCTTGCCGCCGCCCATAAGCCGGGCGAGCGGATGCCGTCGTCGTTGGTTAATAAAATATGAGGTTTATTTTTTTTCATGTTCGTCTTCATCCATTATAAACAAAAAGAAGCGGCCTTCCGCTTCTTTTTGTTGTGCTCTCGGCAGGACTCGAACCTGCGACCTATTGCTCCGCAAGCAAGCGCTCTAATCCACTGAGCTACGAGAGCATTGATTGAGCGGGTCGTATTTTACTGTATTGCAGGGGGACGGTCAAGGTGCTTGACTGGCGTTGCGCATCACAGTAAAATCAATCTCTCGCGGGAGTCGCCAAGTGGTAAGGCGTCAGCCTTCCAAGCTGATATTCGTGGGTTCGAATCCCATCTCCCGCTCTGGTGTTCGGTGTCAAGTGTCGGGTTCCAGGTGTCACATGACACTCTGACACTTGGCACTTGATACTTAAGCACGGGCCCGTGGCGCAGCGGTTAGCGCAGGCGACTCATAATCGCTTGGTCGAAGGTTCGAATCCTTCCGGGCCCACAAATAAAAAAAAACGGACGGCTCGCACCGTCCGTTTTTCTATGTCAACTGCTCCCTGATCTGCTCATAAATCCCCGGCGCGGCGGCAAGGATGGTCAGCGGCGCAAGGTAATCTGCGCTCCCATCCGTGGCGGTGACTTTGGCGCCGGCCTCCTCGGCAATCAGCCCCCCGGCGGCGATGTCCCAGGCTTTGAGTTTGAACTCCCAGAAGCCGTCGAAGCGACCCGCGGCGACGTAGCACAGGTCCAGTGCGGCGGACCCGAGGCGGCGCACGCCCTGCGTCCGCTTGGCGAGACGCTCGAAATATTTGAAATTATCCAGTTCGGTGTTCCACGTGTCGTAGGGGAAGCCGGTCACGAGCAGGCTTTTTTGAAGTTCCATTGTGTTGGATACCTGAAGACGTTTGCCGTTGAGGAATGCGCCCGCCCCGCGTTCGGCGGAGAACATTTCATCGCGCAAGGGATCATAGATTGCGGCGAGTGTAGTGATACCTTTCGATGCGAACGCAATCGAGACACAGAAGATGGGGATGTGATGCGCGTAATTGACCGTGCCGTCGAGCGGATCGATGTACCAGGTATCGCCGTTTCCCCCGTCCGTTTCGCCGCTCTCTTCCGCGAGGATATGTCCCTCGGGGAAACGTGAATGTATTTCGCCGAGCAGAAAGGCTTCGGAGGCGTGGTCTGTTTCGGTGACAAGGTCGATCACCCCTTTGTAATGAACCGTGTGGTCTTTGTTGTATCCATCCCGCAGGATGGCTCCCGCTTCGCGGGCGAGCCGTTCAAGGTCGGAAAGAGTCGGTTTCATGAATGTCCGTTCCAGATGCGGCGTCCGAGCGCGGAGAGGGCAAAGTCCACGGCGAGGGCGGCGGTTTGGTTTTGTACGTCGAGGATGGGGTTGACTTCGACCACGTCCATGCCGATGAGTTTTCCGGTCTCGGCAATAAGTTCGCAGGCGAGGTGCACTTCGCGCCGGGTCAGCCCGGCAGGGACAGGCGTGCCGACACCCGGTGCGTGCATTGGATCGAGCGCATCGAGGTCAAGGGAAAGGAAGATGCCGTCCACATTGCGGCTGATGCGTTCGATGGCCTTCTCGACCACCGTGACCATGCCGTAGCGGTCGATCTGCTCCATGCTCATCACCATCGCGCCGGCATTTTGCAGGTTGACCTTTTCGCCGGCATCCAGGTCGCGCGCGCCGATAATCGCGATGTTCTTCGGGTCGATGACCGGGGTGGGCTCGTCCCATAATTGCACGAGGCTCGTATCGCCCAGCCCGGCAAGGATGGCGAGCGACATGCCGTGAATGTTGCCGGACGGCGTGGTCTCGGCGGTGTTGAAATCGGCATGCGCATCCACCCAGATGACGCCGAGTTTTTTGTCCCGTGTCGCTCCGCGCACCGAACCGATGGACAGGCTGTGATCGCCTCCCAACACAAGGGGGAAGTTGCCAGCCTGAATCGAAGTGGATACCGCCCCCGAAACTCTTCTTGCCATCGGCACGATGCAGTCGATGTATTTCAATTTCGGGTCGGTGATGGAACACATCTCCGCGATCGGCACTTCCACGTTGCCTTCGTCGCGGACGGTGTAGCCGAGCTCTTCGAGTTTGCCTTGCAGGTGCGCATAGCGGATCGCGCTGGGTCCCATATCCACGCCGCGGCGGTCTGCGCCGAGGTCGATGGGGACGCCGATGATGTCAATTTGCATGTATTTCTCCATAAATGTCGTTGCGAGCCGCCGTTGGTCGAGTAGTGACGCCTTGCGTCACGTATCGAGGCCGGGCGGCGAAGCAATCTCCTGCGTAAAGAGTGGATTGCTTCGCTCCTTCGTTCGCTCGCAATGACAAGATTCTACTACGCCGTTCGATAATACCCCACATCCACCGAATAGACCTGTCCGCGCTTGATGACCTGTTTGACGAGATTCGTCCCATAGCGATAGCCGACCTGGCGGTAATCTGGGACGGACAGGATCAGCATGTCGGCCTGTTTGCCGACCTCCAGCGAACCGACCGTATCCGACCTGCGGATCGCGTGTGCCGAATTGATCGTGGACGCCGCGATGGCCTGGGCCGGGGTTAATTTCATGTACCGGCAGGCGAGCGCGATCGCGAATTGCATTGATTCATTCCACGATGTGCCGGGGTTGCAGTCGGTGGCGATGGCGAGCATGGCGTCCGCTGCGAGCAGTTTTTTTGCGGGCGTGTAATGCGGTTCCGCGAGACCGAACGGTGTGCAGGGGAGCGCGACAGCGACCGTATCCGATTTGCCCAACGCTTCGATATCCGCATCCGACGTGACCACAAGATGGTCCGCCGAGGCGGCTTTCAACTCCGCTGCGAGCGCCGCGCCGCCGAGGTTGTCGAATTCGTCCGCGTGGATCTTGAGCGGGAATCCCAGCGACCCGGCGCGGGTTAAGATCTGACGCGATTGTTCGAGGGTGAAGGCTTTCGTCTCGCAGAAGACATCCACAAAGGGCAGGGACTGTCGCGGAGCATGAGTCTCCCACCAACCCTTCAACATGGGCAGCATGGTGTTGGCCACTTCGTCCGTGTAGCCTTGCGGGTCATCCTTATATTCGGGTGGGATGGCATGCGCGGCGAGGAAGGTGAGCACGAGGTCGAGCGGGTTTTCGTCGTTGAGCGCGAGCAATGCCTTGAGCAGGCGTAGTTCGGTGGAAGCCTGCAGGCCATAGCCCGTTTTTGCTTCTGCAGTGGTCGTGCCGTTGCGGAACATCCTCAGCAGGCGCGGGCGGGTCTGTGCGATGAGGGTTTCCATGCTGGCGGTGCGCGTGGCTTTGACGGTGGAGAGGATGCCGCCGCCCGCCGCGAGGATCTCGAGGTAGGGCGTGCCGGCCATTTTCAATTCGAATTCGTCCGCACGGTCGCCCGCCCAGATGACGTGCGTGTGCGGGTCCACGAAGCCGGGCATGAGGACGCAGTGGTTGGCGTCGAAGGAGGGTTCGTCGGGATAGGCACTGCGGAGTTCGTCCGTTTTGCCAACAGCGACGATCTTTTCATCGCGGATGACGACGGCGCCGTCCGCGATGATGCCGAGCGTACCGAGCGCCTTTCCGCGCTGGGGTCCGCCGGCGAGTGTGAGTAGTTGGGATGCAGAATGTATGAGCATGTTTGTCACCGATGTTCCATGGATCGTCTGATGATGTAATTTAACCACAGAAAAGGGGGGTGGAAGGCCTTTTTATCTGGTTTGGATCACCAAATTCCGAAAAGCCCCGCGGAAAATTGCCGAAGCGGTCGTGTCCCACCTAACATTATTGTAGACAAAAAATGCCCCCCGGCGCTTGCTTTTTCCTTCCAACAAAGTAAAATAAATTCACTCTTGGGAGGCCTTCCCAGGAAATTGATAAAGAAAGGAGAATCCACACCATGTTATTTTCACCCAAAGAAAAAGGCCAGGGTCTTGTTGAATACGCGCTAATTCTTGTTTTGGTAGCCATCGTTGTTATCGCAGCTTTGATGATCCTTGGACCAATCATCGGCAACGTCTTCAGCAAAATCAACTCCAGCCTCTCCAGCTTCTAACCCCCTGTTTGTGATTTGATTACAAGATCAATCTCGTGGATGAAAATCCGCGAGATTTGTCTTTTTTATGTCAGATTGTGCCTGTTTGAATCCTGGCAGGGATTTGTGCGACTTTGCATAATTGTTAACTTCCTTGTGAGATGGGTGAAATTTCAGTAAAATGAAGACATCCAGTATTTTTCAGGAAATCCATTCAGAAAGGAGGAAGCCCCCATGTTGTCTCCGCCCGCGGAAAAAGGGCAGGGCCTGGTTGAATACGCATTGATTCTTGTTTTGGTTGCGATTGTTGTTTTTGTTGCCTTACTCTTCCTTGGACCCTTCCTGGGCACGGTCTTCAGCGGCATCAATTCCAGCCTTTCCAGCGTGTAGGTATGAAATATCCATCGAACAGGGTGCTCTGGGACTGTTCCAGTGTGCCATGTCATCTGTTTGCTTTCCTGTAAGGCTAACATAACTGTTAGGGAAAACACACTTTGGGGACTTGCCTTTTTGCACAATCGAAGTAAAATAAGGACAATCTCAGGAGGCCTTCCTGGGAAATTCGAAGGAAAGGAGAACCTACACCATGTTATTTTCACCCAAAGAAAAAGGCCAGGGTCTTGTTGAATACGCGCTGATTCTTGTTTTGGTAGCCATCGTTGTTATCGCGGCGTTGATGATCCTTGGACCAATCATCGGCAACGTCTTCAGCAAAATCAACTCCAGCCTCTCCGGCGTTAGCTAATCAATACTCAAATATAAAAAGCCCCGTCCATGGACGGGGCTTTTTATATTTGATAGACAAAGATCAACTGCTCGCGGTCAAAAAACACGGCATCCCAGCCCGGTATGTCAAAGGAAATTGTCGCCACACGGGCACCGGGCTTCAGCTCGTTCCGCAATTTTTCCTGAAGACGAATCCCATGGTCTGATGTGAGGTAGGCAAAGACAATATCCGCATTTTTCAGGTCCGATTTGTAAAAATCCCCCGCCTCGATTTTGACCTGCGAGCCGACCCCGTTCCAACGGGAATTCACCCAGCTGATGAGACATTGTACAGGTCCTGCTTCGATACCCACAGCGTGCAGCCCAAACTCCCTCGCCGCCATGACCAGCACCCGTCCGTGGCCTGAGCCGAGGTCGTACAACCTTTCCCCCGGTTTGGGTTCTGTCAATTCCAGTGCCCTGCGGATGCGTTCCGGCCGGGTGGAAATGGGTGGCAGCCCATACCATGCGGGAACCAGCACCCAAAGTAGGGCAACTAAAATGACAGATACGGCGGCAAAGCCCAAAAGCGTTTGCACGTCGTTTAGCCTTTTTGCATCCTGCGCAGAGCCAGCAGGGCCGCAGCATTGAATACTACCGCGGTCAACGCTACGAACATGAACCCAAACGGCTGATAGATGATTCCCGCCAGGAATGCCCCAAGCGCGCGCCCGAGCGCATGCCCGGTGACATTCATCGAGAGCATGGTCGCCCGCGCCGAAGGGACGAGCTCCGTCATCAGAGGGATGTGGCTGACGAGGACGTACTCAAACGTGATGTAAAAGAGGAAGAGACCGATCAGCGCGCCGGTTTGTGTCTGCCCGATGAAGGGGAGCAGGACCGAGGCGAGGGCATTGCAGACCAGCCCAATGGCCAGCGCGAGCGGTTTGCCAAGGCGGTCGGTTGTCAGGGCGACCAGTCCCTCTCCGCTGAGTTCGGAGATGCCGATCACGGCAGAGGCCCCTGCCAGCGCAATGATCTTCAGTCCAAATGAATCCTCCAGCCAGACGCCGAAGATGACGTTGACCAGTTCGTTCGCCGCGCTGGCCCACAGTGCAATGGAAATGCCAGCCAGCGCGGGGACGGAGGTGAGCACGGCGCGGTAGTTGTCACGAGAATTTGAAGCAGGGTCGTGATGCGGGTCTTCGCGCGGGACGATGCGCCAGACGACAAAGAAGATGACCAGTCCAAGGATCGTGAAAAATGGGAAAGGCGCAGACCAGCCGAAGCGGTCGATCAAAAATCCCACCACGGGTATGCCGATGATAAAGGACATGGACCACGCCACTTCGGTCACTGCGAGGGCGGTGCCGCGCTGGTGGTAGGGGATGCGGTCACCGAAATAGGCTTGCATGGCGGGGTCGAACATGTATTTGCCAACCATGGCAAGCATGAGCGCAATGGCAAGCGTCCAAAAGGAGGGGGAGATCGCCACCAGCCCGACACCAAGCGTGAAAATGGCGGTGCCGGTCAACATGCCGAACTTCCTGCCGAGACGATCTGCAAGGGGCGCAAAAAGCGGACTGGTCGCGCCGATCAGGGAACGCACGGTCATCAGTTGCGACATGGTGGAGATATCCACGCCCAGCCCGCGCGCGAAGACCGGCAGAAAAGGATACACCATCCTGTGGGCGGTGTTCAGGATGGTGCGCAGGAACATGAAAACGATAAGTTGGAAACGGATGCGCAAGCGGGTTTATGCCCTTTCAGGTTGGATACGCAGGAAGAATTTTGTCAGGAAGAAACCCGCAAGCCATGCCAGCACATTCAGCGCAACGAAAAAGAGGATGACATTCCACAAGCCCGAATTGAAGATGGGCGAGGGCGGCGGGTGCATGATGTTTTCGGCAGTGGAAAATATCATGCGTAATGAAATAATGAAGAGGATATTTGCCAGCGATGTCAGCCGTTTTGTGTTCATGATCCATAGGCCGATCTGGAGCAGGATGCCCGTAACGGCGAATGTCATGGCGATGCGGAAGCGCGGTTCGGCGAGAAATAATCCGTTCCAGTTGGCTTGCATGGCAAAAAGGGAAAGCGGCAGGTACGTGACCCAGAAGACGATGCCGGTCCGCCCGAGTGCGGCTGACCAGGTGTGGCAGGCGTCTTTTCGGAGAAGCAGGCCTAACAACCCAGCGAGAGCCGCAAGGAGGAAGGCGATTTCCGCAGTCAGCACCCAGGCTCCGTGGACGTAGACGAGGCGGACGTTCGATCCCAGTGATTTTTCCTCGGGGCCGAACAAGGTCAATATCGCAATCGCAAGGATCGTGATGGAAAATGGTATGAGCGGGGATTTGATTTTGAACATGGCGTGAATTGTACCTGTATCCTGACGATTATGCTTAAGTACGGCAATACATCGTATTCACATCCTGAAATTAAGTTATGATTTACCGCATGTTTAAGACTCTGCGCGAAAAGGACATCCAGCTTGATCCGCAAACAGTGAATGGATTCCACCTGTTTGCAACAATCGTGATATTGACCATTTTCGTTCTTGTCGTTGGGCTTGTCTACTGGAACATCCTGCCCCCGCGAAAGGATCTTTATAATGAACTTTGGGGACCCGCCCATTTGCTGGTAAACGGGATGAGCCCATACGATACCGCCAGCCTCAACCCCAGCCTGCCGGCCGCATGGCTTCCGATGTCCATCGGTTTCTTTGCGCCGATGGGCTGGCTGGGAGAACAGGCCGCGTTGTATTTCTGGTTTGTGTTCAGCCTGATTGTGACCGGTCTGATCGTCATGATCGTACAGGCAGAGTACAGACCCGCCCATCTAACCATCCTCACTGCGCTGTTTGCATTCGTGTTTCCGCCGACGGTTTATCACCTGCTGCTCGGGCAATTCTCCCTGATCACGACATTATGTGCGGTTGGTGCAGCATATTTGATCGTAAGAGACCGGCATTGGGCAGGCGCATTCCTTCTGGCCTTGGGGCTGTCAAAACCTCATTTGATGACGATCACCATGCTTGGCCTGAGTGTATGGCATTTCGAGGGCAGGGGTGTGCGATCCATGCTGGCGTTTTGGGCGCGGATCGTCATTGCATCTTTTGTCCTGTGCCTGCCGCTATTTGTTGCTTATCCAAACTGGATGCCTGACGCGTTTGCCAGCATGACATCCAATGCCCCCTGGGCGTTTCCAACCTTGTTAAAATTCTTCACATTGAACTTTGGAAATTTGGGAATGGCCGTCTGGGGAATCGTGGTGATCGCAGTCGTCACTGTTTCGCTGTTGATCTGGAGACAGTTGGTACCGATCACCGCTACATACTGGAGTTTGGGGCTGGCGCTCCTCATCTCGCCTTATCTTGGCAGTTGGGATTTTGTCACGCTGCTTCCCATTATCATCTTCACGTTCATGCAATCCGACTGGAGACGAAAAATGCTCGTCATCTTTTTCTACTTGACCGCCTGGTATGGAATGGCGTTCGTACAGGCGCTGGAGGAAAGCCACAATCACTACTTTTGGTGGGTGCCTGTCTGGTTTTTGGTTGTCCTCGCCCTTGTTTATCCATGGAAACGCGATCCTTCAAGCACAGGGTTGCCAGCAGACTAGGATTTTACATGCTGTTGATTTTTCGGTTGGCGGGCGATCTACGATTTACCAAGAAATGAGTGCATCCCCTTCAGCATCTGTTTCCATTCCGCTTCGGCATTGATCTTGCGCTGGATCTCATTCGCCCGCTTCTGCATGATCGCCATCACCCGCTCGTCCTCGCCTGCATCCAGCCAGAAGCCGTGGTCGTTCTCGGCACAGGTGTCCAGTTTCAGGTCGTAGAGGCGGTATTGGAATTCGTCCAGCTCCAGGCCGCAATGCGGGCAGGGATAGTTCGTTTTGGTTTGAAAGTGGACCAGTGAGCCTTTGTACACATCCTGGCTGAAGGCCGTGTCTTCCAATTGATCAAGTTCATGGAAATCCAACCACATGCCGCGGCAGGTGGGGCATGCTTCCACTTCGATCATGCCTTTGTAGAATTTCTTCACCAGTTCCGAATTGCATTTGGGACAGTTCATGGTCTTGTCGTTGCGAGGACGTTAATCCGAAGCAACCTCCTGTTCCATGACGTTATGTACCAATTCGTCCGCCGAAATATCATTCGGTTCCATAGCCAGCCACACCAAAAACTCCACATTCCCTTTGGGACCCAATAGCGAGGATTTAACCAATCCTCGCAAGCCGAACCCCTCACTTTCTGCATACCTTAAAACATCCGATAAGACCTGTCTGTGGATTTCGGGGTCGCGGATAACGCCGTCGCCGCGTGAAACATCCCTTTTGCCTGCTTCAAATTGTGGCTTTATCAAACAGATCAATTGAGTGTTTTCTGAAACCCATTTTTTTATGGACGGCAGCAGGACCTTCAATGAAATGAACGATGCATCCACGGTGACCAGATCCATTTTCTCCGGCAGGGATTCCACGAAGCGCGCGTTCGTCCCCTCCATCACGACCACGCGCCGGTCATTTCGCAATTTCCAATGCAGAATCCCCTTGCCCACGTCAATGGCATGGACTTTTGCCGCGCCGTGCTGGAGCAGGCAATCGGTAAACCCGCCCGTGGATGCGCCCACATCCGCGCAGATAAAGCCCGTTACATCCATGCTGAAGGTGTTCAACGCGCCTTCCAGTTTTTCGCCGCCGCGCGAAACATAACGCGGACCGGTATCGACCGTCAGAGTGGATTTTGTATCGGCCCCAGTGGCAGGTTTGAGCGCGACCTGATCGTTGACTCGCACCTGTCCCGCCATAATGAGGGCCTGGGCTTTGGCGCGCGAGTCCGCTAATCCACGCTCCACGAGCAGAATATCCAAACGGATTTTGGGCATGAAAATATTGTATCAGGTAAAATAGGCGCATGTTAACCGCCCTGATCAGGACCATGCGCCCGCGCCAATGGACAAAGAATGTCTTTATCTTTGCCGCGCTGGTGTTCGATAAACAACTGCTTAGTGCCGATTCGTTCCTGCGGACTCTGGCAGGTTTCGCGCTGTTCTGTTTGATCTCCTCCAGCGTGTACATCTTCAACGACCTCGCGGATGTGGAGGCAGACCGCCAGCACCCCGAAAAGAAGAACCGGCCGATTGCGTCCGGCAAACTTCCCGTCAACGTTGCGTGGTTCGCCGGCATTGCGCTGGTCGTGATCACATTTTCGTTTTCATATTTATTAACACCCGGCTTTGAAGCGGTTGTTATCATTTACTTCCTGCTCAACATGGCATACACAAAATGGCTCAAGCACATTCCGATTATAGATGTGCTGGTCATTGCGGCAGGGTTTGTCTTGCGGGTGCATGCGGGTGTCACCTTGATTTCCGTCGAGCGATTTTCCCCCTGGCTGTATGTGGTCATGACATTGCTTTCGCTCTTCCTCGGTTTTGGAAAACGCCGCGCCGAACTCGCCTTGCTCGCGCATGGCGCTGGCTCGCACCGAAAAGTGCTGGACGGTTACACCCTGCCGCTGATCGACCAATACATCATGATTGTTTCAGGCACGACCATTGTGGCGTATTCGCTTTACACGTTCTCCGCACCCAACGTGCCGGACAACCACAGCATGATGCTTACCATTCCGTTCGTGGTGTATGCGATCTTTCGCTATCTCTATCTTATTCACGTCGAGGATGCAGGCGGCGCGCCGGAGGAAATTTTGCTGACAGACCGCCCGTTTCAGATCACCATGATCCTTTGGGGGGCAGCCGTTCTGACGATCTTCTACCTCTCGTGAAAGCATCCGCGCCCGGCAAGATCATCCTGTTCGGCGAGCATGCCGTTGTCTATACCCGCCCCGCGCTCGCGGTTCCTGTCACGCAGGTTCATGTGGAGGTGGAAGTCTCGGACTCGGCTGCCAGCGGGATTTGGATCCATGCCCCCAGCATTGACCTGCATGCCGAACTCTCCACGCTTCCTTCCGACCATCCCATTGGTTCGGTTATCCTGAAACTTTTTCACCTCTTTGAAATTTCCCAAGCACCTAATCTTGAATTGCATATTTCATCCACCATCCCCGTCGCCTCGGGACTTGGTTCCGGTGCGGCGGTCTCGGTTGCATTGATCCGCGCGCTCTCCCCTCACCTTGCCTACCCCCTGGCCAATGAACAAGTTAACAACCTCGTCTACGAAATCGAGAAGCTCCATCACGGCACGCCGTCGGGGATCGATAACACGGTGATCACGTACAACATGCCCGTTTACTTTATCAAAGGCCAGCCGATCGAAACCTTCAAGGCGGGCAGACCCTTCAGCATTGTTATTGGCGACACGGGCATCCCCGCGCCGACGCGGGAATCCGTGGGCGATGTGCGCCGTTTATGGCTGGAGGATACAGATCGCTTTGAGGATATTTTCAATCAGATCGGGCAGATCTCATTGAGGGCGCGCCGCGCAATTGAAGACGGCCAGCCTGAATTACTCGGCGCGTTGATGGATAAAAATCATGTGCTCTTGCAGCACTTAACCGTCTCTTCGCCCGAGTTGGATAAACTTGTCACCGCCGCAAGGGAGGCCGGCGCGCTCGGCGCAAAACTCAGCGGCGGAGGTCGCGGGGGAAATATGATCGCGCTGGTGAATCAGGCGTCGGCGGAGTCGGTGGCGGGGACGTTAATGTCCGCTGGTGCGAAACGGACGCTCATCACGGAAGTTGGTTAGCATCGAAATGAATCTCCTTGTACTCAAACTGATTCTTGCGCCGGTCATCATTGGATCTGCCAGCCTTGCGGGTCGCCGTTGGGGACCTGCTGTCAGCGGTTGGATCGTGGGCATGCCGCTTACCTCGGGACCGGTGATCTTTTTTGTGGCGCTCAGCCATGGCGCATCCTTTGCGGCGAATGCGTCGTTGGGAGTGATCAGCGGCGGACTCTCCCTTGTTGCCTATGCCCTGACGTATTCGTGGCTTGCCACGCGGTTTCGCTGGCCTATCTCCATTGCGGGGAGTCTGTTCATCTTTTCGTTGAGCACACGCTTTTTGCAAAATACCACAGTTTCGCTCCTGCCGATCTTTGTGATGGTTGGTTTGGCGATTCTGGTAGGTTTGTGGTTCATGCCCAATGATGCGGTGGTGAAAAATGACGATGCCCAATTAAGCCAATGGGATATCCCCGTGCGGATTTTTATCGGCACAAGTTTCATCCTGCTGCTGACAGGCATTGCGCCGCTCATCGGCTCGCGGATGACGGGACTGTTGACGACGATTCCCCTGTATGTCACCATCCTGTCCATTTTCGCTCACCGTGATCATGGGGCGGCTGCGGCAGCGCACGTCATGCGTGGATTGCTGTATGGGATGTTCGCCTTCATTGGTTTTTTCCTTATACTCAGCCTGCTGATTGAAAAAACAAGCCTGGGTATTTCCTTTGGAGCCGCGCTTTTGACCGCGCTGTCAGTTCAGGGAACGTCGCTGTTTGTGTTGAGAAAACTACACAAGTAATTTGCCATCTATGCAATGGAAACAAACATGATTAACCCCGAATTTAATATGGTACGCAGATGAACGCTGATTGACGCTGATAAAAACAAACAAATCAGCGTTTTCTGCATACATCAGCGTCCCTTTTGTTCTTAAAAACGAACTCACCCGCGAAACCTTAATTTCGGGGTGAGTCATGTTATTCAGGATCTTTCTTCTACAACTCTGCCGCCCGCCTCTCGATGCGATCCTTCGTCCGCGCAATGAACTCGCCGAGCGGAATATTATTCTGCTGGCTGCCGTCGCGCACGCGCAGCGAGATCTGTCCCGCGTCCATTTCGTTGTTGCCGACCACGATCATGTACGGGACTTTCATCAACTGTGCCTGGCGGATCTTGGCGTTCATGCGCTGCGCGGACACATCCGCACTGGCGCGGATGCCGTTCCCGCGCAGTTCCCTGGCGATCTTCTCCACGTATTCGTTCTGCCCGTCCGTGATGGAGATGACGCGCACCTGTTCCGGCGAAAGCCAGACGGGGAAGTTGCCCGCGTAATGCTCGAGCAGGAAACCGATCATGCGCTCATGCGTGGAGAGCGGCGCGCGGTGGATGCACAGCGGCATTTCATCCTGCCCGTCCTTGTTCGTGAACTTCAGGTCAAAGCGCTGAGGTTGTGCAAAGTCCACTTGATTCGTGGCAAGCGAGAACTCGCGCCCGATCACGCTCCAGACCTGCACGTCGATCTTGGGACCGTAGAACGCGGCTTCATCCTCGACTTCCACGAAGGGAATGTCCCCGTTCAACATCGCGCGGCGCACCATCTCCTCTGTCTTCAGCCACAGGCGTTCGTTGTCCACGTACTTCTTGCCGAGCCCCGCCTTGCTGTGTTTCGAAAAGCGCATGACGTACTTCTCGATACCGAATAAATCGAAGTATTTAAGATAGAGCTTCACCACGTCCAGAAATTCCTGCTCGAACTGATCTTCCGTGACGTAGATGTGGGCGTCGTTCATCTGCATCGAGCGGACGCGCATCAAGCCGAACAGCTCGCCTGATTTTTCGTAGCGATAGCACGTCCCATATTCCGCAAGGCGGACGGGCAGGTCGCGGTAGGAGCGTCCCTTCGAGCCGAAGATCTTGTGATGCATCGGGCAGTTCATCGGCTTGACGTAGTACTTCACGCCCTCCAACTCCATCGGCGGGTACATGCTTTCGGCGTAGTACGGCAGGTGTCCCGAGCGGATGAACAGGTCTTCCTTCGTCACACTCGGCGTCTTGACGCGGTCATAGCCAGCCTTTTCTTCCATTTCCTTGGCGAGCTTTTCCAATTCTTCGATGATGATTCCGCCGTTGGGAAGCCACAAAGGCAGACCGGGTCCCACCTCCTCATCGAAGATGAAGATCTCCAGATCCTTGCCCAGCTTGCGATGGTCGCGCTTCTTCGCCTCCTCCAGCTGGTGGAGGTATTCCTCGAGCTGTTTTTTATTTTCCCACGCCGTGCCATACAGGCGCTGGAGCTGTTTGTTGTTCTCGTCGCCGCGCCAATAGGCACCCGCAACGGACATCAACTTGAAGGCATCCTGCTTGATCTCCTTCGTGTTCGCCACATGCGGACCGCGGCACAGGTCCGTGAATGTATCCTGCTGATAGATGGAGATCTCAGGCTTCTCGTTCAGCGGCTCCCCGTATTCGTCGAAGCCGCCTTGTTCCAGGCCCTCGATCAATTCCAATTTATACGGCTGGTCGGCAAAGATCTTCTTCGCCTGCTCCGCAGAGATGACCGTTTTCTTGAACTCATGCCTGCCCTGCACGATCTGGCGCATCCGCTTTTCGATCTGCTCCAGATCTTCGGGCGTCAGATTGCGCGGCAGGTCGAAGTCGTAATAAAAACCATTTTCGACGGGCGGCCCGATTGTGGGTTTCCCATCCGGGAACAACTCCAGTACAGCCTGTGCCATGACATGCGCTGCCGAGTGACGGATCTTATACAAATACGAATCTTCGTATCTTTCCATGCCTTGTTGTAACATTTTCGCTTCCTTTCTCAATCTGGTTTGTTCCTGCTTCGGGGACATGTTCGCGTCTCAGAGGGAAGCAGACAAACCTCCGAGGCGCCGACGAGTGTGGGTAGTCATGGCGACCTCCTTAAACAAAAATCCTCGCCCGAACACGGGGCGAGAATACAATTCACGCGGTTCCACCCGACTTGTCCCGAGCCACGCGAGGGATCTCCTCAACTCGAAACATCTCTTGGGCCTCTAACGGAGCCACCCGTTCAACCTACTTGCTAAAAGCTAATCGCTAACAGCTTTCGATCTTACGCTCGCGAGTGGTTTTCGCTGGCTGTCTCTGGTCGAGGCTCTCAACTGTCAGCCTGGACTCTCTGTCAGATCACCGGACCAGCTACTCGTCCCGGTCGAAGCGTTTTCATTATGGGCAGAATTATATGCCGATTCGGATGACTGTCAAGCGCGGATATGATATTCTTGCGGTATGTTCACGAACATCCGTAAGGCAACCCCGCAGGATGCGAAAATCCTCTCCGACCTGTGCAGGGACGTGCAGACCATCCATGCCGAACACCACGCAGATATTTTCAAACTGCCGCAGTCTGCGGATTTTGCGGCCACGTTCTTCGAGAAGATGCTCGCAGACGAGACCGTTCACATTTTCATCGCGGAGAACAACGGGGAGGCGCTGGGGTACATCCTATGCAAGTTGATCGAGCGCGAGGAGACCGTGTTCACGTTTGCGATGCGCTACCTGCTCGTGGACCAGATCTCCGTCGGACCCGAGGCGCGCGGAGGCGGTGTGGGGAGCGTGTTGATGGCGCACGCTGACGACTTGGCGGACGAGTTGGGCGTCTCGATGATCCAATTGGATTCGTGGGCGTTCAACACGGGGGCACATAAATTCTTCGAACGGGAGGGGTTTCAAAAGTTCAACCACCGCTTCTGGCGCAGGAAATAAAAAAGCCCCAAAAGGAGCTTTTTTGTGGGCGAGATAGGGCTCGAACCTACGACCTTCGCGATGTCAACGCGATGCTCTAACCAACTGAGCTACCCGCCCGAACAGGCACACATTATAACGAAAGTGGCTAATTTTGGCAATAAATATTATTAAACCTTTAATGATGCCTGTAGAGCTTCTTTGAGTTCAGATAGTGCATTTTTTGCCATTGTAATACCTAATTCAGTAGGGTTTCTCTTTTTTAATATTATATTCTTTGCTGATACAGGAAAAAATTTTTTTCTGTATTCGTCATATGTAAATGATAGTTTACTCGTATTAGGCTTGATGTCTTTTTTAGTTTTCATTATTAACTATCGCTTTCATTTGAATAGTAATTTGAAAAAAAATGATGATTGAGGTCGGATGGAAAGTAATGTTTTCTCTTAATCCATACAAACCCATCTCCTTTCGATATTACTGCAACATCAATTGGACCACCTACAGTTTCTCTGTCCATTGATACACGACGTTTAAATGAAGTTAAATTTACCAATGACTCTGCCATAGCCGCAAGTTCGTCTTTAGGCAGTGACGCTACAGTCGAGATAATTGGCTCAATATAATTTTCTCTTCTATATTGTAGCAGTTCTTCATTAAATTTCCTTAAACTTTTTTCGCCTTGACCTAAAAGAGTCTCAAGAATCGTCTTTTTTTGCTCATCACTCAGACCGGTCACCAACAGGTTTTCAACCAGCGTCTGTGGATATTGTTCAAAAAATTTCTTAAGATATCCTTCGATTAGTTGCTTGTAATCAGGGTCAACTCCTTCCATAAATGTGTAGACCATTTCTTGCTGAGCAAATGGAACAATTGTTGCTTCATTGTTTTGATTTATTATTGCATCTGATTGTATTTTGTATTTTATTCAGGTTAACTGAAGTTGCCTAACAGAAAGACCGGCGGCATGAAAGAAGCCAAGAAGTAAGTCTGGTCGACGACGCAAGCGAGCAAAACCACGATCAAGCATTGAGCGAATCTCCTCTTTAGAAGTTGGACGAGCATTTCTGAGATGTTGTTTAACATTTCCGTGACAATACTCTTCCGGATTGAGCTGTGGAGCGTAAGCAGGTAACTCTTCAATCATGATCTCAGGATGCTGGCAGAGATAAGCTTTGGTGAGCTTGCTAAGATGAATACGGGCTCGATCCCAGATCAAGATGATTTTTCCAGGTACCTGCCTACGGAGGTGTTCAAGTGCCTCAATCAAGTTATCGCTTTTTATCGAACCTTCAAAACATTTCTTGTAGATCTTGCCTGTAAGTGTCAGCGCTACGGCTGTCGATAGCGCTCGACGATCTTTGGTTACCCGTCGAAAAACGGGTCTCTTGCCAGTCCGAGCCCACGTCGTAGCCAATATTTCTTGAAAGGAGAACCCAAATTCATCCCAAAATACGATTTTTGCTTTGAGACGATGTGACTTTTTTTATCCTTGGCCAATCTCCTAGCAACCAAGCTTCCACTAACTCTTTTTCCTGTTCAATAGCCTGTGGCATTGGCTTTTGTGGACTGAAACCTAGTTTGCGCAACAATCGATTGAGGTAATTCGGATGATAAGTGACATCAAATTCTCTTTTGATCAATTTTTGGACACGGTCCAATGTCCAGCGATCAGTTGGATATCCATTCGCCAAAGCCCCTCGTTCCAGCTTCCTCTTTAAGCTTTGCTTTTGTGGATTACTCAACTTCGGCTCGCTACCAGCCGCTTTTCTTTTTTGGAGTCCGCGCATACCTTTTGTTTCTATGATTCTGGCCCATTGGCCGACCGTGGCCCGGCTTACTCCGAGGTGTCTTGAGATTTCGGCTTTTGACATTTTTCCAGCTTTCAACAGCCGTCCACCTTCAAGCCGTCTTTCTTCCATTTGTTCTCGGGTTAGGTATGATGGTTTCCATGTCATACCGACTATTGTAAATCAATCTAAGTAAACCTGAATAAGTATCCATTAATCACTCCATCTATGCTGATTGAATATAAAGCGGGAAATATCTCATCGTTTCCAAAGCCAGCTATGACAACCCCAGAAGTGCTATTGACAAACACATCTTTTACACAGAAGAGAAAACCAACTTCTTTCAGTCTGCTTAGAGTGTTTTGGTCAAATGGCAATTCTTCAAAGACATCATCAATAACTTTATCGAGCGTCTTTTTGTATATTTTTTTGATTTTTGATAAATAATTTTTAGGAAAACAGGTTAAATCATCTTCAGATGTTATCAGTTCATAATGCCTATCAACCACTGTCTTTGCTACATTTGTTATTTCGTTTTGCTCAATTTCCCCTTTTTCGTGAGTGATTTTTTCTATTTTCTCGTCAATTTCCGAGTAAATATAATTGAAAAAAAAGCCGGCAACGTTTAAGTAAAAGTGGTTTTCTTGTTCGGATGGAGAAAAGAATTTACACAAGAAACTGGTGAAGTCGGACGTATATTGATGTAGAGTTTTAAAGACTCTTTTGCCTAGTTTTTTTCGATAGATTTTTATTATTGTTTCCCAGGGAACATGATGTAATTGAGAATTCCCATAAATCATTATTCCTACTGGGTGATGTCGTGACAGCATAAATAATTTGTTCGCAGTGTTGTAGATTTTCTTTAAGTCGCCTCTGTTTGCTATGGTTACGGCGCTATCAGCAGCTAATGCAATGCCCATTTTGTTCATAATTGCAATTTCTGCGGTCATGATGACTTCCTCCAAATACAAGTATACAGGAGAAAGCTTATTTGCCAAAGAGATGGTTTTCTTTCCTTGCGGTATAATCCCTTCGCCATGGTCCGCAGAAAAGCGCCCGAAGACCTGTCCGTCGAAGAACTCCGCCGCCTGCTGGTGGAGAAGCGCCGCGGCGCGCGCAAGGAACGGCTGGACCACTACCGCCGCACGGGGCGGGTTGTTTCCGTTGCGCCTGATTTTGACTTTGACGCATCTCAATCCGCGCCCGTAATTGATACTACAGAAGGCACCGAATCCACGCCAACGCCTGTTCCCGCCAGCCCGCGCCGCAGGTTTTTAGACCGTGTCCTTCTGGGTGTGGAAGTGCTCGCCGTGCTTGGCTTGGTGGCGGTCATCCTGAATGGTGTCGGTTTGCTCCGCACGCTCAATGATGAAGTCGTCGCCGCGCTTAACCCGGCCACCATCGTCCCAACGCCGTTGGTGATGGCAGTGGTCTTGCCGTCCGGTCACGTCCCGCCGGATGCGCAGGGGAATACACGCCCCAACGAGGCGGAAATCCCCGCCCACTTGCTGCCAATGGTGCAATCGCTGGCAAACATCCCCATCCCAACTGCCGCGCCGGCCCAGGCTGTCCGCATCCAGATCCCTGCGATCAATGTGGATGCGCCCGTCGTTCAGGGCGATGGCTGGGAACAGCTCAAGAAGGGAGTCGGTCAATATGTCGGCTCCCCGGATCCGGGTCGTGATGGAAACGTGGTGCTTTCGGCGCATAACGATGTCTATGGCGAGATCTTCCGCTATCTGGACAGGCTCGTGCCCGGCGATCAGGTCATCATCTACACCCAGCAGCGCCAGTTCACCTACATCGTGGACCGCACCGTTCTGGTTGAACCAACCGCCGTGGAAGTGATGGCGTCCACCGGCGCGCCGACCGTTACGCTCATCTCATGCTACCCATACCTTGTCAATGATCAGCGCATTGTGGTTTTTGCGCGATTACAAAATTAGGAGAGAAAAATGGCCAGGAAAAACAAACGCCCCACACCCGTCATGGTGGTCAACACGCCGCCCCAGAAGTTCGAGTTCAACCCAGATTACAGCATGATAAAAAAGGACCTCAGACGCATCGGCACGCTGGCGGGCTTCTTTATCCTTGTGCTTGTGGTGCTTTCGTTCTTTTTGAAATAAGCCGCATAAACCCAACTCAAAAACAAAAAGAGGAAGGGCTGTCTTCTGGTCTTTCCTCTTTTTGTTGCAGCCATAATTTCCATCCTCATGACCGTTCCTTCCAGCCACGAGATTTCCCTTGAAAAACTCACCTACGGCGGCGATGCCATGGGGCGCCTCCCGGACGGACGAGCTGTCTTTGTTCCGTTTGGCCTGCCGGGGGAACGGATACGCCTGCATTTGACCCATGAAAAGCAGGGTTTCGCGCGCGGTGAATTGATCGGGATCCTGCAGGCATCGCCGGACCGGATCGAGTCGAAATGCAAACACTTCACCCAATGCGGCGGATGCCACTACCAAAACCTGTCGTATGAAAACCAATTGGTCGCAAAAACTGAAATCCTGCACGACCAGCTCCAGCGCATTGGAAAGATTCAAAGTCCACCCGTCAAACCAATGGTCGCATCCCCGCTCGAATGGAATTATCGCAACCATATGCAATTCCACCTCACCGAGGACGGCAAACCCGGTTTCATCGACTCAAAGGGGGATTCGGTTTTCCCCATTGAAGAATGCCATTTGCCTGAAGCAGGAATCGATGATCTCTGGCATGATTTGCAATTTGAATCAAAACTGAATCTCGAGCGGGTCTCCCTGCGTTCCGGGCTGGACGACGAATTATTGCTCGTGCTCGAATCTGATACAGAGGAAACACCTGAAATCGAAATCGAGGCAGATATTTCCGTGGTGCATATCCATGAAGATCATTCTGTCATCATCGCGGGACAGGATCATTTCTTCATCAATATCCTTGAAAAAGATTTCCGAGTCTCAGCCGGTTCTTTTTTTCAGGTCAACACAAAAATGACGCAGAAAATGGTCGTGCATCTGCTCGCGAAACTGCCCGCCGCATCAACAGCAATATTATTGGATGTCTATTGCGGCGCCGGGCTGTTCAGCAAATTCCTTGCGCCAAAATATGCGAAGGTCATCGGCATTGAAGCATCTCCCTCCGCCTGCGAGGATTTTGTTTTTAATCTTGATGAATTCGATAACGTGGAATTATACGAAGGCGCGGCCGGGCAGATTCTCCCTGCATTGGTCACTCAGATGGAGAGTCCGGTTCACATGATCGTCGATCCTCCCCGCGCAGGGATCGAAAAACACGCCCTCGATGCCATCCTCAAGATCAAACCCCACATCATGGCATATGTCTCATGCGACCCGTCCACGCTGGCGCGCGACGCGGCACGCCTCGTCAACGGCGGCTATCGTTTGGTGGAAGTGACCCCCTTTGATCTCTTCCCGCAAACCTACCACATCGAGTCGATCTCGATCTTCGAACTCGCGTAATCATGCTCAAGCCGCTTGGCGATTCTGCACTGCTGATCCAGCTTGGTGACGGGATCAACCCTGCACTAAATCAGCGTGTTCACGCGCTCAAAGTGCTTTTGCAAACGAATCCAATCCGGGGCCTGCGTGAAATTGTCCCCGCCTATTCAACGGTATTAATTCACTATGATCCGCTGGTGTTGACATTCGATCAAGCCGCTCAATGGCTGCGGGATAAAATGACCCGGCTGGATGATTCCTTTCAGCGTACGCCTCGCAGGCTCGAGGTCCCGCTGCGATACGGCGGCGCTTCCGGTGTGGATCTGGAAACTGTCGCAGTCTCGAAAGGCATTTCCCCCGCTGATGTGGCCCGCATCCACAGTGAACGCGACTACACCGTGTACATGATGGGGTTTGCGCCGGGCTTCCCCTACATGGGTATCCTCGACGAACGGCTGATCATGCCGCGCATGGAAACACCGCGCACACATGTAAAAGCCGGCACGGTTGCCATCGCCGGCTCGCAGACCGGAATCTATCCGCTCGAATCCCCCGGCGGCTGGCATCTGATTGGCTGGACGCCGCTCAAATTATTTGACCCGGCTAGCGAAACGCCATTTCTTTTTTCACCGGGGGATATCGTAAAGTTCGTTCCTATTGAGGATGACCATGCTTGAAGTTCTGGATGTTTCCGGTCTGGTCACATTTCAAGATTCAGGCAGGTATGGATGGCAAAGCTATGGCGTACCCGTTTCAGGTCCAATGGACTGGTTCGCATATCGCACCGCGAATTCCCTGATGGACAATCCGCCAGATGCAGTCGTGATCGAAATGGGGTTGGGCGATACAACCCTTCGTGCAAGACGCGATTGCGTGCTGGCGGTCACCGGTGCAGGCTTTGAAGTTGAAAACTATGTTTGGACATTCCCGTTGTGGACTTCGTTTTACGTCCGTGCAGGCTGGCATGTGCGTGTGAAGAAAATAAGCGGAGGCAATTGGGCATATCTTGCCATTGCTGGCGGGTTTGAGACGGGATCTGTTCTGGATTCGAAATCCACCTATCTGCGGGGCGGACTTGGGTCGGCCATCCGCACAGGGGATATTCTGCAAGCAGGAAGACCTTCAATTGAATTGTCAAAACTTGCGGCGCGAAATTTTCCGGTTGGGGAGCATATGGAATACAGCCGCTCTCCTGAGATCGAAGTGATTCCGGGCCCACAGGCGGGTGGGTTTACAAAAGAGGGCATCCAAACTTTTTATGGCGGCGAATACAGATTGAGTACATCCTTCGACCGCATGGGGTATCGTCTGGAGGGAAAATCCATTTCGCATTCTGCAAGTGATGAATTAATTTCCGAAGGGATGACGATGGGCAGCATCCAAATCACGGCCGGTGGACAGCCCATCGTCATGATGGCGGATTCTCCCACCACGGGCGGCTATCCCAAGATCGCCAACGTTATCCGCACGGATCTGCCGCTGCTGGCGCAGTGTGAAGCGGGCAGGAGTAAAATTCGTTTTCGAGAAACTACCGTGGAAGAAGCGCAGGAGAAATACCGTAAAATGATCGTGTCATTGCGAGGGCGTTAACCCGGGGGAATCCCTGTATAAAATGAAGATGACTTCGCTTGCCACCGCTCTCACGCAACGACAGGAAGGCGGCTGATGAAAATCGACCTAAACTGCGACCTCGGCGAAGGCATTGGCAATGACGAAGCCATCATGCCATACATCACATCGGCAAATATTGCCTCTGGATTTCATGCAGGCGATGAGCAAACCATGTGCGAGACGGTTCGATTGGCAAAGCGATTCGGTGTGAATGTGGGTGCACATCCGGGCTGGAAAGATCGTGAAAATTTCGGGCGGCGGGAGATGAGTGTTCCGGCTGAGGAAGTTGAAGCGCTGGTATGGGAACAGATTCGTGCCCTGGCGGAAATTGCAAAAGCGGAAGGCGTGGAGTTGACCCATGTCAAGCCGCATGGAGCCTTATACAACCAGGCTGCGGGGAATGGTACATTGGCAGAGGCCATTGTGCGGGCGGTAAAAAGAGTCAGTGTGGAATTGGTTCTGGTTGGGCTGGCAGGCTCGGCCTTGTGTGAGGCGGGTGTCGAACTGGGATTAAGGGTCGCGGCGGAGGGATTCCCGGACCGGGGCTACAACCCCGACGGGACGTTGATGTCCCGCAACCAGGCGGGCGCGTTGATCGAGTCGCCTGGGGAGGTGGCCAAGAATGCGTTGAAGCTGATCAACGACGGGATTTTATTTGCGGAGAAAATCGTAGGCGTCGATACGCTGTGCCTGCATGGCGATCATCCAAACGCCGCGCAGAACGCAAAGCTGCTGCGGGGGATTTTGATTAGAAATGGAATTGAAGTTGCGGGGTTGAAATAAAACCGTCCCTGCGAGGCCATGGATCTCGCAGGGACGGAAGCCTACCTTTCCGAGATCACAATCAATTTGTCTTCAGGCGCAAAGATAACCCGTTCCGATTTCTTCGGGTTGGTATGCACGCCGTAGGATTTTTCGATGGTGCGGCTTTCGTTCATCAGACGGTAGCCGATGGCGGTTTCACCGCGCCGCTTTGCGGCTTCGGTGACGGTGTAGAAGTTGACCGGCTGACCGGTTGCAACATACTCCCGGATGGGTTTGAGATAGATCTCCGCCCCCTCGGGGTTAAACATGTTTTCGAAGATGTGCATGAGTTCGGCGTTCTCGGAAAGCTGGGCCAGCATCAAACTGATCAGGTGGTTGCTGACGATGAAATCATCCACTTTGGCGGCTTCGGCGAGTTCGCGGTTTCGAAGGTCTAGCATCTCGCTGACAATGGAAAAGGGCGTCTGGTCGCGTTCGACGATATTCCGCAGATGCAGGAGCGTGACGAGTGTAATGGCGTCCGCTTCCTGCGGCGCGAGGTGATTGTATGCCAGCACGATGACATGGTCATACTCTGTGACTTCCAGTTTTTCGAGCAGGTCGCGGTCACGGATATCGCCTTCCTGCACGCTTAGTTTTTGATTGGCCAGTTTCCCAATGTCGCTGCGAATCTGGTTTTCAAGATCTTGGATGTCTGAAACAACGGTCAATTGTGAACCGTTTGGGACGTAGTAATCCAGCTGTCGGATGATATTTCCGCCCGAACGGTTCCAGCCGAGGATCAATGTCCGCTCAGGCCTGGGCTTGGATGACCTTCCATGTTTCAGGATCAGGCTTTCGTCCAGCGGGATGCGGGAAAGGTTCGAAAGTTTGATCCTGTCATCATCCTCGGCGATCGCAAAGATCTGGTCACCGGATTGGATGCGCGTGTTCATGGGCGGGTTCATTTCAACCATGCCGTTCACTGTGCGGATGCCCATCACCGCGCAGGCTTCGAATGCCAGCAGGGCTTCGCCATAGGTCTTGCCGGAGAGGTTGGGTTCCTGTGTGAAATAGATTTCATCACCGTCGAAGTTCATCAACTCGGTGTAGACGGTGGAGAGCCCGCTTTGGCGTGAGGTCTGCGCCACCACGCGCGCGATCACGTCCGTGGCGAGGATCGGCTGCACAATGTCCTGTACGGCGAGCATCTCGATGACATTCAGGTTTTTCGAGTCGTTGAGCTGCGTCACGATATGGTACGCCTTGTTGCGGCGGTTCGGGTTGTTGGTGACTGCCAGTACGGATTTGATGACGTGCGTGTCGGAATCATCGCCTTCCGCAAGGATGATGATCGAACGGGCCGTGTGCGGGCTGACGATTTCGAGATCGTTCAAGTCAATGGGATTGCCCGAGCGGCAGATGACCCGCGTATTCCTTGTGTGCGGCAGGCGTTCCTTGATCGCATCCTCCATTTCGACCTTGTCCTGGCCCGCCAATATCACGATGACTGCGCCGTTTTTGCGATTCTCGTTCGCCAGTACCAGTTCGGAAATGACGGTGAAGATTTGCGGCGTCCAGCCGAGGATGAGGGTGTGGTCGCTCTCCAGCACCACCGAGCGTCCCTTGCGGAGTTGTTCAATGCGGCTTTCAAGTCCGTTGCTTAGAATGCCAATCAGTGTGGATACAATGAAAATGCCGCCCAATGTGACCAGAAGCATGACCACGCGGAAACCGGGACCCGTATCGCCGCCCATCGTGCCGGCATCCAGGGTGCGCATGAGACTCATCCAGGCCGCCTCGCCGAAGGTGACCTCCGCCTCGTCATCCATGACGATGTGCCCGATGCGGATGACCGCGGCGGCAAGGAAAATGATCACCAGCGAAATGACGGCCAGCCCGCCGATCAACGCAGCCGTTCCGCGCGACATGTAGTTGTCGAACCAGTATTGAAACCTTTGTTTTAATGTCGGTTTTTTCATTTTCTCTCCTTGCGCCCATCCAAATTTGGTTTATTATAAAAGCAAACGTTTCCCCAACCATGGGTAATTTGACCCATGTACCCCTCTGCCCATCCTTAGGAAACTATCATCTTTTGCATGTAACATCAAACCGGCATGCAGAGTCTATTTCATGCCGGAAGTATTCATTTTATCGAGTGAGGTGACCCATGTTCCAATTCGAAGGTTTGGACCGCCGCAAGGAGGAGGAGCGCATCCGCGCGGAAGGGCGGCTTCCGCCCGGACAGTCTTTGACGCAAAAATTCCCCGTCCTGCATTATGGGCCGGTGCCGATGTTCGATGCCGCCACATGGGAGCTGCGCATTTGGGGGGAGGTGGAGGAGGAAAAGCGCTGGAGCTGGGATGAGTTCAACCAGCTGCCGCGCACGTCCGTCAAAATGGACCTGCATTGTGTCACGCGCTGGAGCAAATTCGATACCACCTGGGAGGGTGTTTCCTTGAAAACGCTGGTGGAGAATGGCGTGATCAAGATCAAACCGACCGCCACGTATGTGATGCAGCACGCGGAATACGGTTTTACTGTTAATTTACCGCTTGCGGTGGTCCTGCAGGATAACTTCCTGCTGGCGACGCATTTTAACGGTGAACCGATCACGCCTGACCATGGGTATCCGTTGCGGGGCATGGTGGGCTATATCCCCGGGCGCGAAGACCTTGAAACCCCGTATTTGTGGAAGGGCGCCAAGTGGCTGAGGTCCCTGGAGTTCATGCTGCAGGATAAACGCGGGTTTTGGGAACAGGCAGGTTATCACAACCGCGCAGATGTCTGGCGCGAGGAACGGTTTGGATAATAAAAAACGGTTCGGATTTTCGTCCGAACCGTTTTTATATTCATCTACGGCCTTGCGCCGAGAGTGATGTTCACATCCACCCTTTCATTCTTGCGCAATACGGTCAGAACGACCGTCTCGTTGGGAGATTTGTTGGCAACAAGGTACGAGAGCATTTCGTCGAAGGTGCGGGTTGGGCGTCCGTCAATGGCCACGATCAGGTCACCGCCGCCAAGCAGGCCGGGAATGTTGGTGGGGGTGGTGCCTGCAATGATCCCCGCCTTCTCCGCGGGACCGCCGGGCACCACCCCGGTGACATATGCGCCCGCATATTCCGTTAAGCCAAGCGCGTTGACCATGTCCAGGCTGAGGGTGTTGATGGATGAAATACCCATGAAGGGATAATCATATTTTCCCTTCTCGATCAAAACGGGGGTCACGCGTTTGACGATGTTGATCGAAATCGCAAACCCGATGCCCGAATTGACGGGTTGACCGGTCTCGGTAAAATTCGTGGTGCGGATGGCGCGGTTGACGCCGACCACTTCGCCGTGGATGTTGAAAAGCGGACCGCCGGAGTTGCCGGGGTTGATGGCCGCATCGGTTTGGATGATGTCACCGGCGCTGAATGAATTGCCCTCCGGCGAGGTATTGGCTGAGTCCAATGTGCGGCCCAGCGCGGAGATGATGCCGACCGTCATGGTGCTGTTCAAACCAAAGGGGTTGCCAATGGCTACCACGGTCTGGCCAACTTTCAGCGAGTCTGAATCGCCGAGCGGGAGCGGGAAAAGTTCGCCAGCCGGCGCATCCACTTTGACGATGGCGATGTCGGAATCCCGATCCGTCCCGATCACGGTTCCGTATGCCTTGAAGCCCGAAGTGAAACGGACCTCCACAGTTTGCGCACCTTCGATCACGTGGTAGTTCGTGATGATATGCCCCTGTCTGTCGTAGACAAAACCGGATCCCTGTCCCTGATCCGTGAAGATCGCAACCGTTCCCGCGCTGACATTTTCATAAAGCAGGACGAGGCCTTCCTGCTGCATGGCGGGATTGACCACGTTGGTATCAACGGGCACGGAAGAGGGCGGGACTGTTTCAATCGCCACGGCGGGGGGCTGGACCTGCCCGGTGAAAGACGGGGTCTGACATGCCAGCATGGCAAGCATCACCATCAGAAAAGCAAGGATGCCTTTTTTTGTTTTCATAAATGCTCCTGTCATTAACCTTAAAACTTTATGCGGGACGCTTCCTCGATGAGTTCCCTCTGCCTAGACGACAGGTACTTTGGAATCTGTACCTTCAATTTCACATACAGGTCACCTTTTGGGTTGTTCTTTTGCAAATGAGGCATCCCGCGTCCCGCCAGCCGAAAGACCTGGTCGGGCTGTGTGCCGGCCGGGATGCTCAACTTGACCCTGCCCGCGGGCGTTTCAACCTGTGTTTCGCCGCCAAGGATCAACGTAAAGATGCTGACGGGGGATGTCGTGGTCAGGTCGTACCCGTCGCGCTCGAAGCGGCCATCCTCCTCGACCTGTATGACAAGGTAGAGATCGAGTCCTTCCGGTCCCGCGCCTGCCACCCGCACTTTGGAGCCGGTCTTCACCCCGGCGGGGATGCGTACCTGAAGTTTGCGGCGGTTCGTTTGCAACTGGCGGGTTGTGCCTTCGTAGGCCTCCTGAAAGCTGATCTGTGCTTCCTGTTGATATCCCTGCTGTGCGGCCTGGCTGCGCGCCGAGGAACGCACGGCCTCCCCAAAGATGGTGCGAAAGAAATCAGAGAAGCTACCGCCCGCAAATGGATCTTCCGCATTTCCATGGCCCCTTTGTTGACCGCCCTGCTGAAACCAGTCATCCCATTGGAAATCGCCTGGCCGGCCGCCGCTGGTGCGGAAGTTCGAATAGGCGCTGCCCAGCTGGTCGTAGCGGGAACGCTTTTGCTCGTCACTCAAGACCTGGTACGCCTCGTTGATTTCCTTGAATTTTTCCTCGGCTTTTTTATCACCGGGGTTCTTATCCGGGTGATATTGCATTGCCAGTTTACGATACGCCTTGCGGATATCGTCCACGCCGGCTTTGCGGCTTACGCCAAGGATCTTATAATAATCTTTGTATTCCATGCCGCTATTATTATCCCTGCGCAGGTTGTGAGTCAAGCGTCCGCATAGTACACTTACGTAATTCTAACCTGCCCTTTTACAGGCGGGACAGCCGAAATAACATCCTTAAAGGAAAAGATGGGAAAACCATGAAATCAATCTGTGTTTTTTGCGGGTCATCCGATGCGGTTCATGCAGACTATAAGACTGCCGCATTTCACTTGGGCGTGACCCTCGCCCAAAGAGGCATCCGCCTGATCTACGGCGGCGGCAGGACGGGCTTGATGGGCGAAGTGGCAAATGGGACTTTGTCCGCCGGCGGCGAGGTGATCGGTGTCATCATCCCCTCCATGAATACGCCGGCGCTCGCCCATACCGGTCTCACCCGCATGGAGGTGGCTCCCGACATGCACGGCCGCAAGGCGCGCATGCACGAGCTCGCGGACGGCTACATTGCCCTGCCCGGCGGATTCGGCACTTGGGACGAACTCTTTGAGACCATCACCTGGGCGCAGACCGGCGCGCATGAAAAGCCGGTGGGTTTGCTGAACGTGAAACAATATTATGATCCCCTGCTGGCGGCCATGGACCATGCCGTGGCGGAAGGCTTCGTCTTCTCTGAACATCGAAAATCCGTGTTCTGCGAATCGACACCCGATGAATTATTGGAAAAGATGGCGAAGTACCAACATCCGCGCGGGGCGGTGAAGAGATGGTTGAAGGAGAGTTAATATGTCATTGCGAGGGCTGGGTTTCGATACGCGCTTCGCGCTACTCAACCAACAGCCCTCGCAATGACATCTATGCTGTCAATATGATCGGCTCATTCCTGGTGACGATGATGGTGTGTTCGAATTGGGCGGCGATGGTGCGGTCCACTGTGCGCAGGGACCAGCCGTCTTTTTCCTCGACGATGCGTCCGCGCCCGGTGGTGAGGAAAGGCTCGATGGCAAGCACCAGCCCTTCGTTAAGGGTGCGGCGGTCATCGGGTTTGTGGAAATTGTAAATGGCGGAGGGGTCCTCGTGCAGGGATTTTCCGATCCCGTGTCCCGTCAGATCATAGATGACATTGTAGCCTTTTCGTTTGGCTTCATTTTGAATCGTCCTGCCGATCCCGTTGAGCGGCGCGCCCGCTTTCGCGGCCTGGACGGCTTTGTTCAAGGCGGATTTTGCCGCCTCGAACATTTTCTCGATTTCGGGGATGCGTTTGGCGACGACCATCGAAGCACCGGTGTCGCCGAAGTAGCCGTCCAGCTCGGCGGAGACATCGATGTTGATCAGGTCGCCTGCCTGCAAGACATAACTGCCGGGGATGCCGTGCGCGATGACGGGCGAGATGCTGATGCAGGTGGCGCCGGGGAATTTATACATGGCTTGCGGCGCGGATTTCGCACCCTCCTTTTTTAGAAACTCACTTCCGATGTCATCGAGTTCGGCGGTGGTCATGCCGGGCCTGGCATGCTTCATCATTTTTTTCAACGTCAGCGCGCAAATTTTGCCGATGGCTTTCAGATGCTTGATGTCGTTTTCAGAGTCGGCGGTCATTGCTTCCTGGATTCTCTTTCGATGGTTTCGCGGTGTTCCTGAAAGTGCTCGGTGGTGTTGCCCAGCACCCACAATAATAGCGGACGCTTTTCGGGGTCCTCGGCGTGACGCGGCTTCATCAGGTCGTCGAAACTCATGGAGTTGAGCTTCGCTGTCAACTGGACGTATGCCTGTTTCAACATCCCCATCACTTCGCGGCGCGGACGGTTCCTGTTCCGTTCGAACAATACGGGATTGATGACTTCCATATCCCAGCCCTTGACGATGTCCTTTGCAACGCCGATGACTTCATGCGCGGGACGCTTGTCCATGTGGCAGCCCATCAGGATGTTCATCCATTCGGCGAGGTGGGCGAGGTTATCCCTGGGCGACCATCCGCCCGCATCCGGCGCGGACATTTGCTCGTCGGTCAGCGATTCGGCGAGTTCGATCAGGGCTTTCCACTCCCGCTCGATGGCAGTCATTAATTCCTGTTTATCGCCGGGCATCCATTGCTCGGTCATTTAGTTTCTCCTGTAAACCTTCAACCTTCCAATCTTTCAACGATTACTTTCCTCAACTCCGCCTGCACGGACTCCCACGCCTGCCCCGCATTCACCACCACCCAGCGTTGCGGTTCGGATTTCACCATCTCCAAATACCCTGCGCGGACTCGGCGATGGAATTCAATGGTGTAGGCATCCAGGCGATTCCACTCGTTATCTTTCTTCTTTCTTCTTAGCCCCACCTCCACATCGAGGTCGAGCAGGATGGTCAGGTCGGGGGTCAAGCCGCCTGTTGCGTATTTGACCAATGCGCGGATGTCCTCCAGATTCTGCTGATGCCCATAACCCTGATAGGCGATGGTGGAATCATAATAGCGGTCGGAGATGACGATCTCGCCGTCCGCCAGGCGCGGCTGGATGACCTGCTCCACGATCTGGGCGCGCGCGGCCTGGTAAAGCAAGGTCTCCGTGCGCGGATGCATCTCCGCATTTTTCATGTCATGCAGAATATCGCGGACCTGCTCGCTGATGGAGGTTCCGCCCGGTTCGCGGGTGGGAAAGACGGTATATCCCTTCTCGCGCAGAAATTCAACGAGATGGGGAATATGGGATGTTTTTCCCGAGCCTTCGGGTCCTTCGAGGGTGATGAACATTTTAGCGATTAGCTTTTAGCGGTTAGCTTTTAGCCAAGTGCTAATTGCCAACCGCTAAAAGCTTTTTACTCCCTGAATATTCTCACATGCCGTCTCGGCTCCTTGCCATAGGAATGGGAAACCAATTCGGCATTCGCGTGCCATTTCGTGCTGGATGCGGTGCACGAGCGACGGACCCGCTAAAACAAGACTTCCGATTCCGCTGGGACCTCGGAAGTCTTTTGAACCACTTTATCTTGAAGCCGCCGTCCCTTGCGAAATCTTGGTCGCCTTCAAAATCAGGCGCAGGGCCTCATTGACGGCTTCATCGCTGGGGAACGCCTTTGCAATATCCGGCTCCAACACGACAACATTACTCCCGATCCTGCGTTTCGGGTCGAAACGTCCGCGCGGCAGGACGGTCATTTTCGAAAGGTCATATTCCTTTCGCAGTTCGTAATCATCCTGTTTCTTCGTAGAATTTTTCTTCATGTTTCGTCGCCTTTCTGGCACTGATTATGCGGATGCGATTTTCTCGTTCGGTATGTGCCACCAATAAAAGTCTGGTTTTGTTCGAGATGCCGATGGTGATATAGCGTTCTTCGTCGTCGGAGTGTTCGTAATCCAGCAGGGTAATGAACATAGGGTCATCGAAAACCGAACTCGCTTCATCGAAAGCGACTTCGTGTTTCTGAAGATTCTTTTGCGCTTTTTGGGGATCCCACTCGAACTCAGGTTTCATGATGACTCCTGGCGCAATTATACCCAGTCTCTACTCCCTGAAAATCCTCACATGCCTGCGCGGTTCCTTGCCATAGGAATGGGAAACCAATTCGGCATTGCGTGCCATTTCGTGCTGGATGCGGCGCACAAGCGAGGGACCCGGCGGCAGGTCCACCCAGCGTTCGCCGTTCAGCACGGCAGCGATGGCCTGCTTGGTCTGGTCGCGCACATCCTCCATGCTGTCACGCGGGTGCTGTTGCTCGGTCAGGTTGTACAGGTCGCCGAGGAACTGCTCCACCTGGGCGACCGTGTTCGCGCGCAATACATAGATCGGCATCCCGCGCCCCTCGGCTTCGATCACGGTCGCTTCGCGGTTGCGGTAATACGTCCGCAGGGTGACCAGCACGTTGGCTTCGTTCACATCGGTCACCACCACGGCGGGCACGCCGAGTCTCTTTGCGGCCTGCATCAGCCGGTTGCGCGCCACGCCGTAGGCGAACACGCGCACGGTCTGCAATCTGGCGCCAAGATTGGCTGTGGCGATGACAGGCGGATTGATCGACTCGGAGCGCGGCGAAAGTTCCTCGGAAACGGAAACAGGCATCCGCGTGCGGCGAGGCGTTTTTGTATCCATCTTGGTGGTCGGCTTGGCTTTCTCGATCTGAACCTGGCCTGCTTCGTCGCGCGTGCGGATCTCGGGCAGGATGGGCGCGTCGCGCAGGAGCGAATCCACCGCGGACATGATGTCGAGGTGGACGGCAAAACGCTCGCGGTGCTGGATCTCGATCAGCACATCGAAGGTGGGCGGCGCGCGTCGTTCCAATACTGTTTTCTGGGTGCCGCGCCGGCGGGCTTCCTCGTCTGAGAGTGTCACCGCTTCGATGCCGCCGACGAGGTCGCTCAGCGTTGGGTTGAGCAAAAGATTGTCGAGGGTCTGGCCGTGCGCCGTGCCGATGAGCTGCACGCCGCGTTCGGCGATGGTGCGCGCGGCGAGGGCTTCGAGTTCGCGCCCGATCTCGTCGATGACGATGACTTCGGGGTTGTGGTTCTCCACCGCTTCGATCATCACTTCGTGCTGGAGCATCGGTTCGCGGACCTGCATGCGGCGCGCCCTGCCCACCGCGGGATGCGGCACGTCGCCGTCGCCGCCGATCTCGTTGGAGGTATCCACAATGACCACGCGTTTGTTTTCCGCGAGGATGCGCGCGGCTTCCCGCAGCAGCGTGGTCTTTCCGACGCCGGGGCGTCCGAGAATCAGCACGGACTTGCCCGATTCGATGATGTCCTGGATGATGTCCACGGTGCCGTACACGGCGCGGCCGACGCGGCAGGTTAAACCGACGATGACGCCAAGCCGGTTGCGGATGGCGGAGATGCGGTGGAGGGTGCGTTCCATGCCGGCGCGGTTGTCGGCGTCAAAGTTGCCGATGCGCTCGGTGATGTGGTCGATTTCTGTACGGGCGATCTCCTTGTCGGAAAGCACGATCTCGCCTTCGACAAAGCGCGCGGCGGGCAGGCGCCCGAGGTCAATGACGATCTCCAGCAGGTTATCGCTGTTGTTCGCCTTTTCCACCGCATGGCGAATATTGGAAGGCAGCACGTCGAGCAGGGCTTCGAGGTCGTCTGTAATTCGGTGTTGGGTCATATTGTTAATTTTCAGTGAAACGCCAGGCATCAAGTGGCGTGCGTAATAAAAAGGTGGAACGGGCATGCGGGAGAATCCCCGCGGCTGGCTGATTGCAAACGATTAGAGGGAATACCGGACCATGATGGAGTACCTGCCTTGGTGATGGGATACGCGCCGCACATTGGTCGCGTCCACGGCTATTATAGCAGTGTCCTCTTTTATTATAGGTTAAATTCTTTTGTGCCATATGTCCTCCCCGCTAATCCCTCATCCCCTGTATAATTGAAAGCATGTCATTTTCTGACAATCCGATCGATCCAACACAACCGCCTCGCCGGCCTCAGGAAGACGGCGTTTCGGCACAGCGCATCCGCCGCAGGCGCGCCACGCGCCGCTCCTCCATCCCGGCCGATGCGCAGGGACAGGCGGCGTTAATCGCCTCCCTTGCGAGGCGCGCGTATCCCTCGGTTGAGTTGTTCGTCTTTTCCCTCGTTTGCGGCGCGATCCTTGGACTCGGCCTTTTGCTTGACTCAGCGGCCGTGCTCTTGCTCGGCATTCTCGTCGCGCCATTGATGACTCCCTGGGTGGGATTCCTGCTTGCCGTCCTGACAGGCTCCCTACGCTTTCTTTTCGAAACGGTCATGGCCCTGCTCATCAGTATTGCGCTTGTTTTCACCGGCGGCCTGTTGACGGGATTTGCGGCACGCATCTGGCCCGATGTTGCGCGGGGGAATGTCCATGTCCATTCGCAGTTATGGTTTCCCGCGCTGCTCGTGCTTGCCATCGGCGCGGTGACGTTGGTGATATCCTTTGCGCGTTCCGAAGAAAGACCCTTCCTGTCCAGCGTGATCGTCGCATACGCATTTTTTCTGCCGGTCAGTGCCGGCGGTTTCGGCCTCGGCTCCGGCTTGCCGGATGTCTGGCCTCAGAGCCTGCTCGTCTTCATGACACATTTTGCGCTGGCAGGTTTGTTGGGGTTGGTCACGCTCCTTGTCCTGCGGCTTCGCCCCTCTCTTGAAGGGATCATTTTCAGCGGCATTGCCCTTGTGCTTTTCGCTGTGATTCTATTTGCCTTGATGCGCCCAGGCTTCCCGTTCCGCAGGGACGCGGTCATTGAATCCACCCCCACGATTCAAACCTCCGCGCCTCCCTCCCCGACCTTCAGTCCGCCGCCGACAACGACAAGCAGTGCCAGCCCTTCAAGCACCTCCGCTTCCCTCACCCCGACAGAGGAAACACCAAGCCCTGTGCCGTTGACGTTGGAAGTGACCCTGCCTCCCACTACAACGCCCACCGTCACGATGACCATTCCACCGACGCCGGTCTATGGAAGAATCTCCGCGAGCGAGGGCGGCGGCGCAAATTTAAGGGAAACCCCCGGTGCCGGCGGGAAATATTTGATGACCCTGCTGAATGGTACGATTGTGGAGACGTATTCGGAGTTCAATGTATTGAATGGCGTGACATGGGTAAAGATCTATGCGACGGTTAATGGACAACCAATCGAGGGCTGGCTCCTGGAATCTGCCGTGGCGTATGCCACGCCCGCTCCAAACTTTGAGGCTTCGTCCACACCGGCCCCGTAATTTACATCATTCCGTACTATGAACCAAATTCCAATAAAAAAGGATGATCCATGCCCATTCATTTCGGCACGGACGGCTGGCGCGCCGTCATCTCGGACAGCTTTACATTCAGCAATTTACGCATGGTCTCACAAGCCATTGCGGATGCAGTCGCTTCAGACCATTGGGATAAATCCATAAATGCCGACCCTAAAAAAATAGTGGTTGGGTTCGATACCCGCTTTCTCTCCGACCGTTTTGCCGGGGAGGTGGCGCGGGTGCTGGCCGCAAACGGATTTACGGTGTTACTGGCACAGTCCGATTCGCCCACGCCCGCCATCTCCTATGCCGTAAAGAACAACCATGCCATCGCGGGTGTCATGATCACCGCTTCACACAATGCGCCGCGCTATAACGGCGTGAAGTTGAAGGGCGCCTTTGGCGGCTCGGCGCTCTCCGAACAATGCCGCCGCGTGGAAGTGTACATCAATGACAACGAGGAACAGGCGCGCGGTCCCAATCTGATGGATTTCAAAAAGGCGCGCGAGGCCGGGTTGATCCGGAAGTTCAACCCATTGACAGCGTATTTCGAGCATCTACGGAAGTTGATCAACACGGACATAATCGCGGACAATCCCCAGCGTTTCGTGGTGGATGCAATGTACGGCTCCGGGCGCGGCGTGATTAAGGCCTTTTTGCAGGGGACAGGCTGTGAGATCGCGGAAATTCGCGGCGAGATGAACCCGGGTTTCGGCGGCGTGCATCCCGAACCGATTGCGAAATACCTCGGTCCGCTTTCGAGCGCGGTCAGCTCCGGGCTTGGTAACTTTGGCGTGGTGACAGACGGCGACGCAGACCGCATCGGCGCGATGGATGAACGCGGCAATTTTGTTGATCCGCACAAGATCATGGCGCTTTCGCTGAGATATCTGGTTGAAAAACGCGGCATGAGCGGCGCGGTAGTGCGGACCGTCTCCACCACGCGCATGATCGACCGCCTGGCAAAACGCTATGGGTTGACATTGCATGAAACGCCGGTCGGTTTTAGTCACATTGCGGATTACATGATGAAGGAGGATGTCCTGATCGGCGGCGAGGAATCAGGCGGGATTTCATTCAAGGGGCATATCCCCGAAGGTGACGGTCCCATCATGGGCTTACTGCTGGTGGAGATGCTTGCAGAGGCGAAGAAATCCCTCACGGAAATGGTGGATGACCTGCTCGCCGATGTCGGTCCTGCCATGTACGAGCGCGTGGATCTGCGCCTCAGCCGTCCCGTTGCCAAGGCTGAAATGACGGAATTTCTCACCCAGAAAGCGCCGGCCGAGATCGGCGGTCAAAAAGTGAGTGAGGTCAGCCAGCGTGACGGCGTGAAATATATTATGGCGGATGACTCGTGGCTGCTCATCCGCCCGTCTGGGACGGAACCCGTCCTGCGTGTGTATGCCGAAGGCCGCACGAGGGATATGGTCAAATCGCTTTTGGATTATGGAAAGGTCGTGGCTGAAAGCGCGGTATAGGATACATTCCCTCCCCTTGAAGAAGATGAAGGTGACAACGCGGCTTTATTTCGGAACAAAACTACCTTAATTTATCTTGACAAATTTGCAAGGGGGGGGGTATATTGAGATTGTCATTGCAAAATTCACAAACTGAAACGGGAAGGATATAATGGGAAATAATCCAGGATCCATCCAAAGAATCATCCGTTTTGCATGCGCCGGCCTGCTGTTGGCTGTTTTCATCAGCACTATTACTCTGCCTTCGCAGCCAGGGGAAAGTGTATCTGCGATGAAGCTGTTACAAGCAGGCGATACAGCCACGCCCACAGCGACCCTGGAAAATACGCCCACCTCCACTGCCACTCCCACGCGCACCCCGACCCTGATCAGCGGGGTGTTGACCTGTAACACGGTTGCAACAGGTGTAACCTGCACCAATTATGGCACCTATCTCAAGTACGACATTAATATCAATGTGACAGGCCTGCCCGGCGGCGCCACGGCTTCGAACATTTTCATTGGCAAGTATAAGCGCAGCACCAACGGCGGCTGGATGGGCATGATGTCGAATTTTATTCATGCCGAGACCTCGATCCATCAAAGTAACAAGGTGTTTTCGATGGTGAGGATCTCGCCGTTCGATGCGGCGGCGGTGGATTACGCCTCCTTTACGAGCGGCGCGGGCACGAATGTATATGTCATTAACAGCGTGAATCACTGGCGTTATATTGCAGGCACCGGGAATTATCCGAACACGCTTTCGGTGCGGGGTAATGCGGATTACGCCATCACGGGTTACTCGGTGGTTGGCAGCATCTATCTGTACAGCAATCAGGCCTTTGTGACCGTGACGCCGACTGCGACCAGAACCCCTACCCGCACGGCAACTTCAACAGCTATAACGTTTACGCCTAGGAGTAATAGTAGTGGAATTTGTTGGTCAAGCGGCCCATCTTGGCCTAGCTATAGTGTGCCATATAGAATCGACACAAGCATTCCAACATCTTGGATAAGTTCAATAAACAATGCGGCGAATACATGGACAAATGCCACTCCAAGCCCGTTTAGCTTTGTGAATTCACCGCAAACATCATATACGATCAGTCTGGGCTATATTGAAAACTATGGTGTGCCAGCTTATACAGGGTTAGTTTACATAGGGGCGACTCTTACCGACGTCTATACTGTATTTAATGACCAGAGAACGTTTGACACTAGCAATCCACCCGCGGCTTCAACTTTCAATATTCAGAATCTAATGACACATGAGTTTGGACATTGGCTTTTGCTAAATGATATTTACGATATAAACTGTAGTCATGTAACTATGTATGGCGGCATATCTACCGGCGAAACTAACAAAATCAGCTTGGAGACCGCGGATAAAGAAGCCATCAATTGGCAATACCCATAGAGCCTATTTGCAGAAATTCGTATCGCAAAGATAGCTTACCAAGGATAAATAATAGATGAACAAGAAAACTCTGTTCCTGATGGTCGCCCTCATCGTAATTCCGATCCTCATCTACGTGATGGGACCGAAAAAGGATAAGCAAGAACCAATTACTATCATATCTCACGCCTCGTATGTTACGATGTCGATTGACGAGCTCGTAACTGAGTCTGACTTGATTGTGATTGGTTATGTGAATACTATATATGCCAGCCGCTGGAATACTCCTAATGGGAGACGGCCGGAGGGCGATCCGGCGCAGAAAATCACGCCTGACATGACCATCTTTACAGATATGGATTTTAATATTACCCAACTCATAAAAGGTGATATCCAACAAAAAAACGCTCGCATCCGCTCTCTTGGCGGTGTAGTGGATGGAGACCGAATGATTGCGGATAAGATCATTCCCAAAATGAACAAAACCTATTTGCTTTTCCTCGATTTTGGCAGAGCGGGCTCAACAGCCAACGTTGTTACTGACCATTACTGGATAACAGGTGGTGGATTTCAGGGTCTGTATGAGATTATAGATGACAGGGCAATTTCAGTAAGTGATGAGTGGGCTCTTAAAGACCTGATAGCCTACATCCAAAAATCACTTTCCGAATCTGATTCATCCCAAATTACGCCAACTGCTGTTCCCACCATTACATTAACTGAACCATCTCCATCTATTACAGCTTCACCAGAAACGACTACCCCCACGCCGTAGCACAAACTTCTTGTCGCTAAAACTATGCCAAAACCATATGACTTGAAATAGTCGTGCGGTTTTGTTTTCCAGAATCTTCTCTTGACCTGTCTCAAACGGTTTAAATTCAGTGCCTGAATTTTGGATTGAATTATAACCATGGAATCAACCAATGACAAACTCCGCGAACACTCCCTGCTCAAGCAGATCGAGAGCGACCCAAATGTGAATCCTGCGCTTCACGTATCTCCGCACATATTTTTTGACCGCCTTCAAAGTTGCACTTCTGACTTGAATCCAAGAACCGATAACAAGGGAAAAAACAATAAAAGGTTTTATGTAAGACTCGATAAATAAAAACGGGACGGCGAATTCGCCGTCCCGTAACGTATGGATGGAATAATTACTTTATCCCGCTGCGGGATTGTTGGAGCGTAATGTGCGGGCAAGCAGGATGACGATCACAAAGGCAAGCGCCATCACAACCAGGCCGGGAACACCGTAATCATCCATAAAGCCGGTATTGGGCAATGCCGTTGTCGTGGGGATGATGGTCAGTTGCGCGGCTGCGGCTTGTGTCAATGCGGCGCCGACGGTGGCAGTTGCGGCCGCGGGGGTGCCGCCCACCGCATTGGGGTCCGGAGTCTCGGTGGCGGTGGGAACATTGACCACGGAGGTCGTGGTCGGTTCCAGGGTGGCAGTCGGCAGAATGATGGATGCCTCGAACGTGGCGGTTAATGCCATGCTCACAAATTCATTGGCTGCCTGGGCTGTCTGGGTGGCATTGGCGATCTGGGTCTGTTGCGCGTTGGTCGAGGTTTGTGAACCGAATAAATACACTCCCACAAGGCAGGCAAGTGAGATCAGAATAATTCCGCCCAGGATGCCAACCGCGATCAGAAAAGTGCGGTTGTTATTTGATTCCTCCGGGAGCGGGGCATCATCAAGATCGTCGAAATTGGTTTCATCGAAAGACATGGAGCACTCTCCTGATTATTTTCGTGATGACTTGCGATATTATTCCTGCGGATATTATCCCACAACTTCAAGGTTTACGAGAGGTGCGACGACCGTCTCGCCGTTTTCAAGTTTCACCTCGGCTGCGAGCGCGCGTAGACCGCTTGGAAGCGTGGTCAGACCGGGTTTGACCGCGACGATGGAACCGATCATCCCCAGGGCAGGTGGACGGCGCATCCGCACCTGCAAGCCGGGCGAGAAGGTTTCCACCTGCCGCGGGGCGGGCGGGTCTGCCGCAATCGGCAGGGGAATGATCACCTCAGGTCTTGCGCCGCTGTAGCGGTCATAGGTTTCTGCGTTCACAGTAACATCGCGTTTGGCGTTTGTGCTGAGCAGTTTATAGGCGGCGGAATTCATCGGCAATGCACCGAACCCGTCGGTGACCATGATGGGATAGCGCATCTCCCGCGCCTTCGGGAGCAGGGTTGGATAAATGCTCGAGAGGATGAGTCCGCGCACGGGTATGTCAGACGCGGCTTGCAGGGTTTCTGCATCCTTCACCATGCCGCCCAGAATGATCGAACCACGCAGGCTCACATCCAGCCGCCCGGCGGTAAGCACGCCATCTGGTTTTTCCGCAAGGTTTACCAGCAGCCCCGAATCGATGCGGCCATTTCCCCAAACACCCTGTATCAACGCACCGGCGGTCTGTATGACCACGCCGTGTTTGGGGATGATCTCGATCACCATGCCGGGGATGCCGGCCCGCAGTTCCATCTTCGATTCGCCCACTTCCATTAACACCTGTCCGCCGCCCACCGCAACCACGCGGCCTTCACGCGGTGCGCGCGCATGACGCGGAAAAAGTCCCCTGCCGATTGCGATTTCCGCGCCGGCTGCGAGACGCTCATCCAATTTGCATTTGATCAGCCGCTCCGCCGCATTGGCACTCACTCCGAGGATGCGCGCCACATCCAGCAGCACATGCTCGCGCGCCCAGCGAGTCTCGGCGATCACATCCACAGAGTTAACCTTTTGATTAAGGCGCACAAGCACCTCGCCGGAGACGGGTAAAACACGTTCACGCACAATGGAGGTAAGCCCGATAATATGGTTGACAGGCGCTTGTATCATTTACGAGCCTCCGAGGGTCCAATTCCACTTTTTGATGAGTTCACGCCGCCGCATTGGGTCGGAGGGAAGACCCAGGGGACGCCCGCGCCCATCGAACACAACGCCTAACGCCCCGCCGCTTACCGGGATCGTGCCGCCGCGACCGGGTCCAAAGCCGACGTCTGCGCCCCGCAAAACCTGGATGGTCAATTTGCCCATCTCACCGCTGGCAAGCGGAAGGGTTTCAAGGGCTCCATACTTCAAGTCCATGCGGGCTTCCGCCCCATTCTCATACGCCAGTTTTGCGCGCAGGATGGGTGTGCCATAATTGGCAGTGACAACAGGCGAAACGATCGTCCCGACGCTGAGGAACGCACCGGACTCAAGCACCTGCACAGGCAGGATGTTGTTCTGGGATGCGGCCGCCCCCAGCATGGGAAGCAGATTGTTTTGATCGAGGATAAGTGTGGTCACACCCACAGGCTGGATGGAGTCAAGGAGCAGAAGCAGGTTTTGACCGGGTCGTGAAGCGTCGCTCAGTGCGCCGCCTCCCGCAAGGATGGGTTCGAAGAGCGGGGTGAGAGTCGGTTTGATGGCCGCAATACTTCGTGGAAAATCACGCCGCGCAGACAGCATCGCAAGATACAACGCCTGCCGCGCAACCGCCTGCGATATGGCAAGGTCTTCCTTGGTGGCGGCAATGGTGGATGGATGCAGTGACGTTTGATGGAGATAATCGCGCAGGATGTCCCTGGAAACATCGAACGATGACCAGCGCAAAATATCTTCAAGCGATGTGTAATTCAAAAGGCGGGACAGGTTTTCACCCAGTCCGAATTGCGGATACACGCTCAAGGTGGATTTTCCATTGAAGCCTGCCGAAATGATCGCGGCGGATGCGCCTATATCCACGCTCAGGATGCCTTTTTTTGCGCCATAAACTTTTGCGAGGAAACGCACCATGCGTCCGGTCGCGTATGCTGTCGGCAGGATGTGCCCGCCGGACCACAGATCCAAAAGGTCCACGCCTTTGATCTGCCGTTTGCGAATATTGATGAACATGCGTGCCAGTTCGCGTTCGGCGGGGTCAATATCCTCCGTCTCAAGCGACGGGCGCACGTTTGGGCTGAAATGCAGGGAGGCGGCCAGCGAACCGACCAGGCTCTTTACCTCCTCCTCCATTTTTTCGTTGCCGGCAAACAGGACGGCAGGGCGTTTCTCTTCCGGTAGCAGGAAGCTGGCAAGACCGATCGGCTCCAGCAATTTTTGAATGGAGAGTGATGCGCCGCCATCCGTTCCACCCGCGATCACGACCAGGTCGGGACGTGCGCGCAGGATGCTGTCTATTTGCTGGGCCGGCTTGCGCAGATCGTTCAATCCGATGGTATCCACGATGCGCGTATACGTGGTCTCGGCAAGCCGCCGCGCGCTTTCAAGCGAGACGTCCTTGAGCAGGCCGACCACGATGGTTTTCACCGCGGGACCTGCGGATAGCGTGACGGCAAGCGCATCCACACCGGACCCGTTCGGTTGACTCGGCTTAATCAGCCCGTGCGAATCGTCGAGCAGGGACTTCCCCAGCACCTTCTCCAAATTCCCAACGGCATGGCGGACACCGATGCTCGCGTCTTTGAAGGGCGCTTCGGCAGTGGTGGGCGCGGAACTGGAAGCCACGAAGCGATATTCGCCTTCGATGACATCGAACAGCACGACACGCGTGTTCACCGAACCGACATCTATGGCGAGCAGTGAGTTACCGTCAATCAGGGAGGATGGCATGATACTTAAGTATTCCCAAACAAGTTGAAGAAGTTGATGATGGATGCGAGGCGTTCGATCAATGCGGTTAATGCAGCCGCGTACACACCGGCAAAGATGACGCCCAGCGTAATGCCGATGAAGATGCGTCCCAGCCAGGCGAACAACTCGATCAACCCATAGCGCCGCACGGAGCCGTCCGCTTTTTGACGTGCGCCGAAATGGAAATAGATAAGGGAAGTCACCACGCCGGTCAGAATGATTGCGCCGTTGCCCGCCAGTTCGAAGACGTCAATATTGCGCGCGGCAGCAGTGTTGGGATCGAAGAAATTGATGGTCGCCTCGACCTGCGGGATAAGCGTGCCGATCACTGTGCCGGCGATGATCACGGCGCCGCCGGCGCCGACCAAAAATGCCATGGTAATCCGTGCAATCCCCGCAAGACGCGGTGATATTTTCATCAAGATGAACACCGTGCCAAGCAGAGGCACCAGCAGGATCAACTGCTCCGCCGTGGAACCGCCCAGCAGTGTCGGCAGCAGCGGATCGAGCAGACGGGGTACGATGACTTGCCACCAGGCGATTGAGGCCACATACCCGGCGGATACTCCCACAAAGATGTACACCGCGATGCGGAAGAGCGGATTATCCCCTATCCAATAACTAAAGATAAGGATGGTGAACAAAAAACTCAGGACAACTGTGATCAGGTCCGCGGGGAAGATCATTTTAATTGGTCTCCCTTGCTGAAGCGCGGTCCTGCAAACCCAGGGCGAGATTCCAAAGTCCGCCGCCCAGAACCAATGCCATGGCAAGCAACATGCCGAGGCTGTAAGCGTCCCAGTAGGCGCGCGCCGTGCCGGGACGTCCTGCGTTGTATTGTTCGAAGATTGCCCCGCCGTATAGACCCGGCACCAACCCGTTGAGCTGCCCCGATTCATAATAGGGCTGGATCATCGGCGCGGCCTGCGCGCTGGAAATGACCACAAATGGAATATTGCCGCGTACGGACTCCGTCTGCTCAATCCAGACGCGGGCGGCATCGGCATTATCTGTGATCAGAATCAGCATGGCAAATTGCGGGAGGGATGCGACATCCGAAAGAGGAGCGGATGTCCATGCAGGGTCAAGAGACATGTCGAATGGAGATGTGACGCGCGGGTTTTGCGCGAAAGCGCGGATGCCCAGCTGTCCGCCGGGCAGATAGCCAAGATTCAAATATTGGATCCCGCTTTGGTAGTTGTGCCCGCCCAACGGTCCGGATAGGAGGCGTTCCGCCAGAAGCGCACCTGTCTTGTTCGTGGCGATAAACGTCAAACGCGGATGGCGCAGCAGAATCATCTGGTCCAGCATGGGGGCGGCTGCGGCTTCCATTTCCCCGGCGCGGGCAGGCTCGTAATCGAAAGCCACCAGCACGGGCGCGCCCTCGGGTATGGATTGTGATATTTGTATGGCGCTTCCGATCTCATGCGGAACCCCCGCAGGCATGGAAAAGATCGACGTGCGGATGAAGAGAACGCCGCTCAAAACAAAAAAGAGGATAAAGGCAAGGAACCAGCGCAGACTTCGCGATGTTCTCAACGTGGAAAAGGATTCGATCGGAACGGGCGCGGTTTCCGCCGCTAGGATCTGTTCCAGTAATTCCGCATGCGCCTGTTGTTCTTCACTGGCATGCAATTTGATGGAGTAGGCTTTCGGTTTGCTGGTCGGAGTGAAGCCCGGTACCGCGGGGAGCACGCCCTGCAGGCCTGCCAGCGCGCCGCGTGATTCCAGGGTTTGATCACTGGGAGTTGAAAATGAAGCAGGCTGTGAGATCCCCGTTTCCAGCGGGCGCATCGCCTGCACCCATGAAGGCAGGTCACCGGGTGAGATGGCATCTGTGGTCATGATTGACGCGGAAGCGGATGAAGGCGACGAGCTTTCCATGGCGCTCGAAAGCCAGTCCGGCATGTCCGTAAAGAGGTCATCCATGCTGCCGCCTGCCTGGGCATCGGCTGTAAATGCAGGCGGCATATCAGGGGACGTTCCCTGTTCAATCGCCGGCGCAGGCTCCGCCTCGGCTTCAAAGGCGACGGACCACTCAGAGGCATCCGAAGGAGATGCAGGCTCGTTAATTATCTCTTCTGGTTGTGAAGAAACGGGAGACTGCGGCGCGGAGGTCTTCACCCAATTCGGGACATCCTCCAAGGAGGAATCATCCTGCGCGAATGGCTCCTGCTCGGGCAGGGGCCGCAGGGGGGATGTATCCTTTGATAACCATGTCGGCAGTTCCTCCTCATCTGAAGACCTGGACGACTCCCCCCGCAACCATTTTGGGGTTGTATCCTGTTTTGGTTCCTCGGATGCGGGCATTTCCTTCATCCAATCCGGGAGGGCTTCCTGGATTGGACTTTCAACCGCTTCAGATTCACCAATACCTGTCTCCGGAAAAAGGGCAGAGTCAGCGCTTTGGGCGTTGGCCTCCAGGCCGTGCAGCCAGTCTGGAGAATTGATGGATATTTCAGGGGCATCGCTGAACAGATCCGAGGATGCCGCAAAGGGTTTGACGTCATCCCTCGGCTCATTTTCCAGCGCCATTTGGTTCAGCCAGTCCGGTGCATCATCTGATGGAGAATTGAGGTCCGTAGAAGTAAGGGAGGATGACTGCACGGGTTGTGACGGCTCCTGAAGATTGCTTGCTTCACGGAACCAATCGCTTAACTCGTCCTTTTCTTCCGCCTTGGGTTCGTCCGCGGCTGCGCCTTTCAACCAGGAGGGTGAGTCTGCCTCCTTTGTGGATTCGTCCTGTGCAAAATCATCCTTGTCGCCCAGTTCCACCCAGCGGACCTCGGAGGATTCGGTCCGATTTTTTTTTGATTTTGGCGTGGCCCCTGTGATGCTGGCAAGCCAGTCCGGTGTATCGTCTTCCTCACTTTGTCCGCTTTGTGAGTGCAGACCAGCCAGCAGGTCTTCCGCGGGGGAGGCGGCTGTGTAGCCTTCAGGCGGCTGCGCAGGCAACGGCGCTCCTTTGCGGGCCGAATCACGCGCATCCCTTAACCATTGCGGCAGGATGGGCTCAAGTTCGGCTGTGTTTTTCTTGGTTGGAGCCTGTCCGGGTTTAATGGGGGTACTGGCATCTTTAAGTTCGCCTGTCAATGGCTGAAGGCGTGTCTTGCAGTATTGACAGAACTCCTGGTTTGCAAGGTTGCTTTCACCACAGGATGGACACTTGATAAGGTCTGCCATCAATTGCCCCCGTATGGACGGTCTGCGCCGAACAACACGCGCAAGCCGGTGGTAAGTGTGCCAAGTGCAACGCCGATCAGGATGCCGCGCGCGCCGCCGAGCGCCAATATCTGGGTGACCCATGGGCGGATCAAGGTGCCGATGACGGGAACGTCCCCAAAGGGCAGGGTGGCTGAGCCGATGAAGATGAGTACGGCAGTCAGCAGAAAGACGATCCCCATCACATCAACGCGGCGGCGCAGAAGACGGATGGCCGCGTACAGCAGGGAGACGGTCAATACGCCCATCAGTGCGGCTTCGGTTGGAAGGATGATGCCATTTAGCACGATCTGCATGGCGCTGTGCTGGGGGCGGAGGATCATGCCGAAGAGCAGTGTGGCAACCAACCCGATGACCAGAAGCGCGCTGTAGATGCCCCCCTTTTCACCGCGGCGGATCTTGTCCGTATGGACTGCGATCAAATTGAAAATTCCCACAAGCGCGGCAGCGCCTGCCAAAATGATCGCCCAATTGAGTAAAAGCGTTTGCACGTCCGCCAGCGCAGGGAAGAAATAACCGCCCAGAATTAAAACGCCTGCGGCGATGGCAATGACTGCGGTAAAGACTCGCATTAGATGACCCCGAAGAATTTTGAAAAAGCGCCGCCGAGCAAGGCGATGATCACCAGCCAGCGGAGGATATCCTGTACGGTCAGGCTGGCTGCATGAGAAGCACCGGCGTTTAGATATGCGCCTGCCGCAAACAGCTCCTCACCGATCAACACATCCTGTGTGTTTGCAAAGAGGACAGCCTGCCCGCTCAGGTTGTCGCTTGCACCGATTACCGTCACGCCTTCGCGGTCTGATACATCTGCCAGCAGTGCGGCTTCGGGACCGAAATGTCCCAGCATGAGATTGGCAGAGACATTTTCATTTTGTAAAATGTTCATTGCACCGGCAGCGTAACTGAAGGGGGTTAACCCTGTAACGCGCCCCGTGGTGGGGACGTAGAGATCGTCCGCGCCTGCAGCTTGATAGCCTGCCTGCATGGTATCCTGTGTCAATAGTCCAAGCGCAGGGTCACCGGCGGATGCGACAGCGGGTTTGTCACTGACCGATGTGCGCTCTGCAATGATGCGCAACATGGCCAACCCGGCGAGCGCGGACCCTCCGCGTGCATCGAGCAGGCTCCCATGTCCAAGCGAAATGTGCAGGCGGGTGCCGTCTTCCACGCTTAGACCCAGTTTGCGGTACAAGCCTGTAAGAGCAGGGATATCCCGCAGTCTTGCAGGAAATCTTTTTTTCCATACTGTAATGACAAGCAGAAGCAGTGCGCTTGCAATGATGATTACCAATACCGTCATTGGCGTGCTCCTGCCTGAATTAAAAAGGATGCAAATGCCCGCGCTTCCGCTTCCTCCTCGAGCGTCTCGGCGAGCGCGGTCAACTGGTCACTCCTTATAAAGCCCCCGCCAAAATAAATCGCCTGCGCTCCGAGCAGGGCAAGAGGACTTCCTGCTTCAAGGAACGAGGCGGTCAGTTCGTGAAGTTGATATCGGCGCAAGGCCTCAGCCCAGCGCGGCCAAAATTCGCGCGGTGACTTCATAATTAACGCGAGTATAGCATAATTTATTGTTGACCCCTGTGCCCGGCGCGCGGAAAGGCTACATTACCATAGAATTGACCATATGCCGGCCTCGGAGAGCGTCTGAAAAGCCGGTTTATTGACAAGACAGAATAAACCTGGTGTCTTCGTGTGTTCCTGGCCGGGTTTCAGGCACTTTTCAGGGCACAATGGTTGAGCCGGATAATATCTCCGCATCCTTTGGAATGACGACAATGCCGTCCCGTACATACCATTTCTCGTTGTCCATATCCGTGTTGCGCGGGAACGGGCGGATGGTGACGTTGGCACCAATGCGGGCGTTCTTGTCCAGGATCGCGCCCTCAATATGACAATTTGCGCCGATGCCGATGGGTAATCCCTCGCGGTCACGTTCATAATAATCCGCACCCATCACAATGCTGTCCTTGATCACACATCCACTCCCGATCTGGCTGCGGATGCCGATAATGGAATGGGTAATCTCGGCTTTCAGGATGCGGCATCCCTCTGCGATGAGGACATCGCGCAGGCGGCTGTCATCCACAATGGAGCCCGGCAGAAAGCGGGTATCTGTATAAATGGGAAGTTTTGTGTCGTAAAAATTGAACGGCGTCGCGGAGGTTGTGAGCGCGAGGTTGGTCTCGTAGAACGAGCGGATGGTTCCAATATCCTGCCAGTAGCCGTCAAAATCAAAACCGTATACCGAGTGTGATTTTATCGCCTGGGGAATAATATCCCCGCCGAAATCGTCGTGGTCGGGGAAATCCATCAGCAGGTCCATCAGCACCCTGGTGTTAAACATGTAGATGCCCATCGAACCCAGAAAGGGTCTCTGCGGGTCGTCTCGGCTGATAAATTTCCTTTGTACTTCGGGATCCCTGGGTTTTTCAACAAAAGAGGAGATGCGCCCATCTGACTCGCGCTTCAATATCCCAAAGCGCGTGACCTCCTCCTTTGAAACCGGCTGGACCGCCACTGTGATATCCGCCTTGTTATCCCAGTGATATTCTGCCATGGCCTTGTAATCCATGCGGTAGAGATGATCGCCGGCCAGGATCAGGATGTACTTGGCGTTTGCCGCCTGGATCTCAAGCAGCTGCTTGCGCACCGCATCCGCCGTACCCTGATACCAGTCCGCGCTTTCGAGGGTCTGTTCTGCTGCCCAGATCTGCACCCAGCCCTGGTGAAAGGAATCGAAGTTATAAGTGCGTGTGATGTGGCGGTGCAGGGACACGGAGTTGAACTGTGTCAGGATCGCGATGCGGAAGATCTCCGAGTTGATGCAATTGCTGATGGGAATATCGATCAAGCGGTACTTGCCCGCAATCGGAACAGCCGGCTTGGAGCGCATTTGAGTCAGTGGATACAGGCGCGCCCCGCGCCCGCCACCCAAGATGACTGCCAGGACATCGTTCAATGTGGGCATCGTGAGCCTCCTGGAAATTTCTTCGCACCGTGATCAAAGCGAGATACGCCTTATTTTACACCCGTCAATCTGCGAAGGCCATAAATAATATATACAATCGGATACGCCAGCAGGATCAAAATATCAATTGCGGCAAAGAGTAGGTATAGTTTCATCTTGCATCTCCGGAAAACTGTTTGAACATCGCCTCAGGAGGATATACGCTTTTGCCACGGGATATGTCGCTTGTTGTCTGATTAATTGTACAATTCAAAAAACCCCATGTCAACGTTTTGGGCGTGGAATTTATAAAAATCAAACGTCCTCGATTTGAGAGGACGTTTGACGGGAGGTGTAAAGTGCCCGTAGGGTATAATCCGCGTTGGGTATGCCTGTGTGCCGAAGGAGGGAATCGAACCCTCATTCCCGTAGGGAACACGATTTTGAGTCGTGCGCGTCTGCCTATTCCGCCACTTCGGCTCAATTGCGAAGGCAAGTATACCACTCCCAACAACAAGGTCAAGATGAAACTAGGAATTATAGGACTGCCTCAATCTGGAAAGACGACAATTTTCAACGCGCTCACACGCGGCAACACCCCGACCACTGCCTCGGCGGGCCGTATCGAAGTGCATCAGGCTGTGGTGGACGTCCCAGACCCGCGCGTGGATGCGCTCTCGAAGATGTTCAACCCGAAGAAAACGGTCTATACCAAGGTGACCTACGCGGATATTGCCGGGCTGGAAACTGGTTCCGCCAAAAGCGGCATTTCCGGACAGCTGTTGAATCAACTCAACCAGATGGACGGTCTGCTTCTGGTCGTGCGCGCCTTCGAGAATGACAGCGTGATGCATCCCAGTGGAAGCGTGAACCCGCTCCGCGATGCGGAAATGATGACGGGTGAACTGCTGTTGAACGACCTGATCGCTGTTGAACGCAAACTGGAACGCCTGACCGATGAACGTAAAAAGGGCGGCACGGACAAGACCCTGAATGCGCGCCAGACGGAACTGTTCGAGAAGCTTCAGGCCGCCCTTTCGGATAACAGGCCGCTGCGTGCGTTGGAATTTGCGCACGAAGAGGAAAGGGAACTTTCCAGCTTCGGTTTGCTGACCCGCAAACCCATTCTGACGGTGTTCAACCTCGGCGAGGGACAGCAGGCTCCGGATGCAAAACTGGACCATCCCTCGGTGGCGTTGATGGGAAAACTCGAAATGGAGATCGCGCAGTTATCCGGGGAGGATGCGGCGGTCTTCATGGAGGAGTACGGCATCAGGGAACTCAGCCTCAACCGTATGATCAATCTATCCTATGAACTATTGAAGATTCAGACCTTCTTCACGGTGGGCGAGGACGAGGTCCGTGCATGGACAACGCGTCTCGGTGCGACGGCGCAGGAATCGGCCGGAGAGATCCACACCGATCTTTCACGCGGATTTGTGCGGGCGGAGGTGGTCGCGTACGAAGACTTGATCAGCCTCGGGTCCATGAATGAGGCGAAGGCAAAAGGGAAGTTAAGGCTCGAAGGCAAGGAATACCCGATCAAGGACGGCGATATCATGCACGTCCGATCCAGTTTGTAATTTTTTTGCAGGGGCACAGCGGCGCTGTGCCTTTATCAAAAGTGAGGAGACAGCAACGCTGTGCCCCTGCAACCATAGGAGAACACATGGCATACAAACTTTCCAAATGGGACCTTTCCCCGCTGTACCCCGGCTATGACAGCCCCGAATTGCAGAGCGCGTTCGACATGATCGAAGAGCAGGTGACCTCGTTCGAAGGCGTGCGCGACAAGCTCAAGCCTGACATGCCCGCCGAACAGTTCGTGGATGTGGTGAAAGCCAGCGATGCGATGACGCACATCGGCAATAAGTTGTATTCGTTTGCTGGGCTGTCCTTTGCAGCAGATACCCAGGACCAGAAGGCGCAGTCATTGCAGGCGCGCGTGCTGCAATTTTTGGCGGAGATCGAGAACCGCACGCTGTTCTTCAGCCTATGGTGGAAGGAACTGGACGATGAGAACGCCAAACGCCTGATGGAGGCTGCGGGAGATTACCGCTATTATCTCGAAGCAATGCGTTTGTATAAACCGCATACGTTAAGCGAGGCGGAAGAGAAGATCGTCAATCTCAAGAATGTGACCGGCGTGAGCGCGCTGGGCAACCTGTATGACTCGATTACGAACCGCTACGTCTTCAAGATGAAAGTCAACGGCAGGGAAAAGGAGATGACTGCCTCGGAATTGTTCTCCTACCGCTACAGCGCCGACCCTGCCGTGCGCGCTGCGAGTTATCAATCGCAATTTAAGGTGTATGCGGAGGATGGCCCCATCCTTGGGCAGATCTATCAAACCATTCTGCGGGACTGGCACACGGAAAATGTGATCCTGCGCAAGTTCAAGGATTCGATCGCGCCGCGCAACCTGAACAATGACGTCCCTGAAGAAGCCGTGGAAGCGCTCTTGAGTGTGGCGCGAAAGAACACGGGCATCTTCCAGCGTTACTTCAGGATGAAAGCCAAATATATGGGCATGAAGAAGTTGCGCCGCTACGATATTTACGCGCCGGTTGCCGCCTCCAAGAAGACTTATGGCTGGAACGAAGCCGTGACCATGGTGCTGGATGCGTTCAATGTCTTCTCGCCGCAAGTAGCGGATTTAGCAAAGCGTGTCTTTGACGAGAACCGCATTGACAGCGAAATTCGCAAGGGCAAGCGCGGCGGCGCGTTCTGCGCGTCCATCACACCGGAGATGACTCCGTATGTGCTGGTCAACTATCAAGGCACGGGACGCGAAGTGGCGACGCTGGCGCATGAGCTTGGTCATGCCATCCACGCCATGCTGGCGTCGCATCACAGCACGTTCACCTTCCATTCGTCACTTCCGCTGGCGGAGACCGCCTCTACGTTTGCGGAAATGGTTTTAATCGACAAACTGCTTGCGGAGGAAAAAGATGAATCTGTACGCCGTGACATCCTCTTCAAACAGATGGATGATGCGTACGCGACCATTATGCGCCAGTCGTATTTCGCGCTGTTCGAGAAGACCGCGCATGAGTTGGTGCAGAAGAACGCCTCGGTGGATGACCTGAGCGCCGCGTACCTTGAAAATCTCAAGGAACAGTTCGGCGACTCGCTCGACCTGAGCGACGAGTTCAAGTGGGAGTGGGTGGGCATCCCGCATATTTATCAGGTGCCGTTCTATGTGTATGCGTATGCCTTCGGCCAGTTGCTGGTGCTGGCTTTGTATCAGCAGTTCAAGGCGGAAGGGGAATCCTTCAAGCCGAAGTACTTGAAGATCCTTTCTGCGGGCGGATCGGAAGCGCCGGAAAAGATTTTGAGCGAAGCGGGCATCAATATCCGCGACCCGCAATTCTGGCAGGGCGGCTTCGATGTGCTGGAGAAGCTGGTCGGCGAACTGGAAACGCTGCCCGTGCCAAAGGCGAAGCCTGTGAAGCGTGCGAAATCCGTAAAGAGCAAAAAGGCGGTGAAACCTGTGAAGGGGAAGAAGGCTCCAATAAAGAAGGTTTCCAAAGGCAGGCCCGCCACGAAAGTGTCGAAGGCGAAAAAGAAATAGTGATGAGTAACGAGTAGGAAGCGAGCCAGCCGACCTGATTATGGGTCGGCTGGTTGGTTTTAACTCACTTTTTGTGAATAAAGTGGTAATTTTCAGAAATCATGTAAATAATCATTGACATTATGTAAGTCTTGAGTTACTATATGTTTATAAATTTTTACACTATGTAAGTTAAAACAGACAGAAAAGAGGAATTTATGTCATACCAGCAGAAAAACATCACTGTTTCATTGGTCAGCCACCTATTGATCGGGGTCTATTATTTGGCAAACCTATTGCCAATGATCCAATCCGGTGAATTGGTCGCCGGCAGGTTGTACGCGCTTTGGTCAATCGTCATCGCGGTCAATATCGTGGTCAATATTGTCGCCAGCATCCTGACGAATATTTTGTTGACCATCGTCGAAGCCATCCAGTCCAGAAAATACGAGGAACCGCAATTTATTGAGGATGAACGCGACAAACTGATCGGCTTGAAGGGAATCCAAATTTCCTACATTACCTTTTCCATCGGCGTTCTGCTTTCGGTTTTTGCCTTCATTTTTGGGCAGCCGCCGCTGATGATGGTCAGCCTGATCGTTCTTTTCTCCATCCTGGCGGAGATCATTGGCGATGTTTCAAAGATCCATCTGTATCGAAAGGGAGGGTGAGATGGGCAAGAGCCAGGTCAAAAATAATATTCGGAAACTGCGCTTCCACCACGACGAAATGACGCAGGAGCAGCTGGCGAAAAAAGTGGGCGTGACGCGGCAGACCATCATTGCGATGGAAAGCGAAAAATATTCCCCTTCGCTGGAACTGGCGTTTCGCATCGCGCGCGTGTTTGGTGTGCCGCTGGAGGAAGTGTTTTATTACGTCCCTGAAGATGAAACAGAATCGTAGGGCGGGTTTCCAACCCGCCATGCATAAAATTCTCGAGACTATCGGGCTGAAAGCCTGACCTGCAAATTGTTCAACAGAATGGAGAAAACTCATGAAAGCAATTGTATATAACGAATACGGAGCAGCGGAGGTGCTTCACCTCAAGGAAGTGGAAAAGCCCATGCCAAAGGATAATGAAATCCAAGTGCGGGTACGCGCCACCTCTGTCACCGTCGGGGACCTGTGGGCGCGGAATTTCAAGGCGATCTCGCCGCGCGAATTCTCGATGCCCCTTCTACTTTGGATTCCTTCACGGATGTTTTTTGGTCTCACGAAGCCGCGGATTTCCATCCTTGGGAGCGAGTTTGCCGGGGATGTTGAATCTGTTGGGAAGGATGTGAAGAGATTCAAGAAAGGGGATGCGGTGTTCGGGTATCGCGGTCAGAGCATGGGGGCGAATGCCGAGTATCTATGCCTGCCCCAAGATGGTATGGTGACGCATAAACCTGTCAACATGACCTATGAAGAGGCTGCTACAGTTCCCTACGGCGCGTTGACCGCGTTGAGCCTGCTGAGAAAGGTCAACGTGCAGGCGGGGCAAAAGGTGCTGGTCATCGGTGCCAGCGGACGGATCGGGTCGGCTGCGGTGCAACTTGCCAACTATTTCGGCGCGGAAGTAACCGGGATATGCAGCACGCCAGGCTTGGATTTTGTGAAGTCGCTGGGCGCGGATAGGGTCATTGACTATACCAAAGAGGACTTCACCCAAAACGGCGAGACCTATGACCTGATCTTTGATGTAATGAGGAAAAGTTCGTTTTCCCAATCCAGGAATTCGTTAAGTCCGAACGGCATCTACCTGTTAGCCAGTTTCAAGATGAAGCAACTTTTCCAAATGTTGTGGACGTCCATGCGCGGCGGCAGGAAGGTGGTATGCGCCCTGTCCAGTGAAAAGATCGAGGATTTGGATCTCATCAAGGAATTGGTCGAGGCAGGGAAGTTCAAATCTGTTATCGATAAACGCTATCCGTTGGAGCAAATGGCCGAGGCGCATCGCCATGCTGAAACGGGAGGCAGGCAGGGGAACGTGGTCATAACAGTGGGAGCATAGCCGCAAATAACCAAAAAGTGACAGTCACCTTGAAGATGACTGTCACTTTTATTTCATTGTATGCTGTTCTTTACTCCGCGGCCAACTCGTAATCGCCGGGATCTTCATCCACAGCCATCAGCGGCTCTTCCTTTTCCTTCTTGTCCAGGAATTGCAGGGTCTGTGCCACGATCTTTGTAAAATACTTGGTTTCGCCCTTATCCTCGTACTTGTCGGTCTTCAAACGACCTTCCACGAAGATCAGGCTGCCTTTTTTGAGGTATTCCTGGCAGATCTCGCCAAGCCGCCCCCAGGCTTCGATGTTGACCCACTCGGTGGCTTCGCGGGTCTCGCCGCTCTTGTCCTTCCAGCGGTTGCTGACCGCCAGGCTGAAATGGCAGACCCTTTTGCCCGTGGGCGTGAACTTGCCTTCGGGGTCCTTGCCCAAACGGCCGATCAATTGAACGCGGTTTAGAGTTGGCATGGCATCCCCGCTTTCGTTTCATAACTTTTAGATGCTTGTGTACGTGTCATTTTGGTCTCCTTTTTTATCTAAAAGAACGGTGAATTGTGTCGAACAGGGTTATACTTTTATTTACCCTGCACTTTCCTCTGTGGCGGGAGCTGCCGCCTCGGGAGCGGGGGCTGCTACCTCGGTGGCGGGGGCGTCCACAACTTTCTTCTTGAGCACGGGCAGGCCCGTCTTCATTTCAACGACGTCGTAGCCCGCTGGCACGGCATCCAGTACGCCTTCCTTGACTTCCTTCGAGAAGAAGAACATTCTGCCCTTGGAATGCAGGTAGTAGGTGTTTCCTTTTGAATTGGTGTGTGCGTAAGCCATTATTTTCTCCTTGAATCTGATTGGTGGATAAAGTGTAGAACAAAATTTCTAGCTTGTCAAGCCCCTAAACGCGATTTTGTATAGACAAATCTACTCGGAGCGATATGAAAACCGTCACCACCCTCTCAGACCTACGAGCTGCGCGCCTCTCTCTCCAAGGGACAGTTGGTCTGGTTCCCACGATGGGATACCTGCACGAGGGGCATTTATCGCTCGTCCGCCAGGCAAAAGCCGGGTGCGACCACGTCATCGTCTCCATTTTTGTCAACCCAACCCAGTTCGGTCCCAAGGAAGACCTCTCCAAGTACCCGCGCGATCTCGAACGGGACCTGGAATTGCTCTCCTCGCTCCCTGCGCCGGGGACGGCGCAGGAGATCGTGGTGTGGACTCCGTCAGCCGAGGAAATCTACCCGCCCGGCTACCAGACCTGGGTGCAGGTCGAGGCGTTGACCAGTCCGCTTGAGGGGGCAATGCGTCCCGGTCACTTCAAGGGCGTGACCACCATTGTGGCGAAGCTGTTCAACGCCACCCGGCCCGATAAAGCCTATTTCGGTCAAAAGGATGCCCAACAGGCGGCGGTCATCCGTAAAATGGTGAAGGACTTGAACTTCCCGCTCGAAGTCATCATCTGCCCGACGGTGCGCGAGGCGGACGGGCTGGCGATGTCCAGCCGCAACAAGTACTTGAACGAAGCCGAACGGGCGGCAGCGACGGTCTTGTTCCGCGCGTTGAGCGCGGCGAAGGGGTTGTTTGAGGATGGGGAAAGGGATGCCGAGGCGCTAAGAAGTAAGATGAAAGCAGTGATCGAGGCAGAGCCGCTGGCACAGATGCAATACGTCTCCTGCGCGGATTATGATACGCTCGAAGAGTTGGATCAAATTAAAGGAAAAACACTGCTTTCAATGGCGGTCTTCGTGGGGAAAACGCGGCTGATCGACAATTTCGTGCTGGGATAGGAATTTGCACTCGCCCCTTCCGTGATCACGATATTGCTGGGAGCAGTAGCGGTGCATGGATAGGTACACTCATAGGTTGTATACCAGTTTTTGGTACACACATACCCTCCCACACAGACCCACACACGCCCTGGTACACTACCCGCCAGTATTCCCCGCTCAGCTCCTCGCGGATCAGTTCCATAAAAAGTTTCCCTCGTCTTGGACTTATCATCCTCAGAAGCTGTAGTCCAGATAGTACTTTCTGCCCGCAGATATTCCTTGAGCCCAGCATATTGATACAGATAACCAAAGACAAATAGTAAAATCAACAACAAAACCAACAATCCCCCAACCAATCTCTTCATAACACCATTCAACCAGAAATAACAATACTCTGCAACGCCTAACCGCGACTCTTATTGTATGCGCACTATCACAACTTCACCAGCTTGGTTTTCATATACAAAATATTTTGGCGCTTTTGGATCTTTGTCATTTACCAACGTTATCACCCCCCATTTTTTATCATCTTCACTCAGCATTTTTATCTGGAAACCTCCGGCTCCATCAGTTATTATGTCGTCTCCATTATAATTCGATCTATATTCCTGCCGAGCTTGTCGTACCAATTCGACAGCATAGGCAACCACGGCACCTGTGGGTGCCCCAGGGGAAACCCTCTCGCCTTTTTTAGGGGCAAGTCCAGTATTTTTTGCGTTCTCTCTGGCAGAGTCCTCGACAAATTGTCGGTGAAATATCCCATCTCTACACACCTCTCTACCTGTCTCTACTTCAACACACACAACCGAATTACCATCCATTTTTAGCTCCACAGTGCCATCTGTTCCCACCGTTACCCCCAGTTCTTTCAAAGTAGTCATAGTCGCCTGCCCTACCTCAGTTCTTTCTGGTGTGATCGCCTCCACCCACGCACCGTCTTCATTCAAAATGTAGCCCGGGTAGGAGAACCCTGTCTCATCATCAAACTGTGCCTGAGCGGGATCGAGCGTTACTTCCTCCCCGTCCACTGCGAGCGTCATCCCTCCTTTTGCATCCACCTTCAGCCCCGGGATTGCCTGCCCGCCATCCTCGATCATTCCATCGGGACGGAGGGTAAAGCGCCCGCCGGAACTGGATATTAACTCCTGCAAAGCCATGAATTCGGGATGGAGGGTCGGCGTGGGAGGGATCGTCGCGGTGGGCGGCGGGGTGACGGTCGCTTCGGGAGAAGCGGTCACTTGCGGGGCGCAGGCGGCGAGACATAAAACGAGCAGGGGGATGAGAACGAAGCGTTTCATGACATACTCCCTTTGAAGAAGAATTCAACCCCTCGACGGCTATTCGCCAATTTTCGATAAGATTTCCCGCATGAGATCGCTGGCAAGATAAAACCCGGTTTCATTTTGCAACCGGGTCAGGATATCTTTAACGGAATTAAGTTCTCCGTCCTCTTTTGCGCGCATCAAAATTCCAAGAATGCCAATCGGGTTGAGTCCCATGACCTTCGCAACCGAGCGTCTCTCGCGCTCGTCCATCAGAATGGTTTGGGTTTGCAACTGAAGCGCCAGGGCAATTGCTTCTGCCTCCCCATCATCCAACTCGCGCTTTAACGCGGCGACAATCTCCTTATTCCTAACGGCTTCCAGGCGCAGCCAGCCTGCGGAGATGGCTTTCTGAATGCCATCCGTCCCCGGATAATTTGATTCGAGCCTGAGTTCATCCATCACCGCCCGGGGAATAATCACCTCTCCAAATTGCCCCTGCGGGAGGCGTAATAAATCCACTGCCGCCAGGTTCAGGATGGGAGAGGTATTGCTAGCGACCGGCATAGGTCAAATCATCCTGCAAATCTTCCCTGGAATAATGCCGCGGTACGCCGCGCTGTCCGAGTAAAAGGCCGAATTCGAATTTTGTCATTCCGCACAACTGACGCGCCTTGCCGAAGGACAGGATCCCCTGTGTGTACAGGGAAACCGCCAGTTCAAGCAGCAATCGCTGCTGGCGCTCGCCGCCCGGCAGGCGCATGGCTTCCGCTACCGAATCGGGGATTTCAAGATGAATGGTCATACGCTGCTCCTCCTGTTATTATAGCGCAAGTGATCGGGACTCTTCCCCTGCGCCCGGCCTTCCCCGCCTTTTATGTTTTACTCAAAGGATGAGGAAATGGATGGATTTTTTTCATGATGGACTCCCTGAACATGCCCGGGTTGTACATCAAAAAATGACTCCGTCCTTGCAGGCGGTGTCATTTTGGTAGAACGAGTTGGGGTTGGGTCTCCCGCAAAAGGATCTACGGTCCCCACTTCATGGAATATGCATACGTTACGAGCGGGAGCATGGGACGCCCGTCGGTGTAATACAACTGTGCCGCGCCGCCCTGATGGATCTGGTCGTTCTGCGCATTGGCTACGATGACAAAACTGGCATCCGGTGCCCAGAGCGCTTCGTTCATGCTTTCAAAGGTTTCCGGACGCAGGACCGTGCGGCTGGTCACGCCGTCCGCCGCAGAACGCACGAGCTGCAATGGCGGACGGTTGATAAAGTCGTCCGTGGTGGGTACGCTGGCATAAAAGTAATACAGCTGACCGTCGGGGGCAAGTAAGGGATTGTCAGCAAGATCGGCGGGGTTGGTATCGAAATCCCCCCGAAACAGGGTAGTGACGTTCCCTGTGCCAGTATCCACGCGCCAGAGACCGGCGCTGAACATGCCCATGAATGGACTGGCGGCGAACAGGGTGGAGGCATCCCCGCTCATTGTGTAATCGCCGCAGCAGATGATCGAACCTTCACCGCCGTTCAGGCGGACAAGCGCTCCGCCGTTAAGATAATAAATGGCGGTGGATGCGCCTTCGTAATAACCAAGCGTGACGATGAGTTTGCCGCCATCCGCAGAGTACATCTCCGGCCAGTACAGTTCCTGCGGGATGACCAACCCGTCGCCTATGTCGTTGGTCTGGTCCTCCAGAACGCGGTTGGATTGTCCGCTCAGGATGGAATAGAAACTCAAGCCCCGGTGGCCGAAGGCAATGGTCTGTCCGTCCGGCGACCAGACCGGGCTGATGAGCCGCGTAAGGAAGGGATTGTTCTCGTCCACGGCCCCGCCCTCGAAGATCACGGCGCGGCTGCTGCCTTCCGCATTGACGGTGAGCAGCTGGTTGTTGGATACATATACAAGGCTGCCGTCCACAAGGGAAACATCATATTCACTTACGTTCACAGGTTCGAATGTCAACTGTGTGACGGTGACGCCGTCCCTGTCGAGGCGGTAGACCTGCGAAAGTCCGGCGCCGTCATTGCCGAGATAATACATCGAAGCCGGGAGCAGGCCGGGAGTTGAGTCGGGAGGCGCGGATTGAGTCAGCGCCTGGAATGTGGCGGCAACTATGGTCTCCACGTTGGCGGGGCTTGCGGGCACAGGCTCGGTCAATGGGTTGGCGCAGGCCAGGCTGATTCCGATTAAAGAAAGCAGGGCAAAAAGGATGCGGGATTTTTGTTTCATAATACACCTCTTAAGTTGGTTAAATAAAACAAAGACGCCAATCAAAACAGGAATGTTTCCTGATCAACGCCTTTGTGGTTATCTGACAGTCTAGATCTGTTCGTAGTGATGCACAGGGACGACAAACAGGGTGGCGCGTTTTTCAGCCTCCTTCGGCGGCAGTGAAGTGCGCGCTGTTGTGATGGCCGCATCCACCTGGTCGTCTTCCACGCCCAACAGCATGGTGACAACCCCGCTGCGTAAAAAACCGCCGGTGGATGCCACGCGTGTCACGCGGAAACTCCCGGCCGTGAAGGCCTGTGTGAGCGTGTCGGCGTCGTTATCCTTTACGATGATGATGATCATTTTCATGGCGCTTTCTCCTCAGAGTTGTTCAAATCTTTCCACAGGTAAAGCGAATACCTTTGCGCCGCCAACCGTCACAGGGACGGGGGCCGGCATGGGCATCGGGGAACCTTCCAATGGGAGGGTCATATATTCAATGCGCTGACGGCAGGCTTCCTGTAGCGCAGCCAATGCCTGTGATTCCTTCTCGGCAGGCAGGCCGATCAGCAGGGTGGCGTTGCGTCTTCCCAAAAAACCGCCGGCGCTGGAAAGATACGTCAGCGATGCACCGACGTTTTTCAGGGCTTTGGTCGCAGTTTCGAGGTCCTGGTCCTGCACAACGGCTACCAACAATAAGTGGACGTGGGGATTTGTCATTTTGTACTCCCTGTCTTTTCAAGGCCATATACCTGCAGCAGCGGCGTCACAAAAAGAAGGCCGCTTTCCGGCAGGTTGAGATCACCGGTGATACCTTGCGTGGCATCCACGATTTTTTTGATCTTTCCTTCATCTTTTATCGCGGTAAAAATGGTGCGGCTTAATGTCTGCAGCTGGGGTCCTTCATAAAAATCGTCCAGCGAAGGGAAGAGCGGCATGTCATCGCGCAGTCCCTGTTTTTGACCAAGCCTTCCCAAACCGGTGCTGTACAGGACGGTGGCCCCCACCACGCCGATTTTGCTCCATGCCCCCAGCAGCTCTTCCAGCAGATCTGGATTGTTCAAGACGAGGGTGAGCAGGTACATCACGACGCCTCCAATTCCACCGCCTCGGATGAAGCCCGACCCTGCCCGGCTTCGAGATGTATTTCCTGGCCTTTGACATCCTTCCGCGCGAACAATGCCCGCAGGATGGGCGGTGTGATCAATGTGGTGACGAGGATCATGACAACAATTGCTGAAAATTCATTTGTGCCGACGAGTTTATTGCTTATCCCGATGCTCGCCGCGATCAAACCGACCTCGCCGCGCGAGATCATGCCTGCACCCAGCTGCACGGATTCGCGTCCTGAAAGTCCGCCCAGTTTTGCGCCCAGGCCTGCGCCCAGCCATTTTCCGATTATCGCAACCAGTACGAGAGCGCTGGTAAAAAGCAATGCCTGTGGTGGAAAGCCGCGCAGATTAATGGATAAGCCGATTTGCACAAAGAAGACCGGTACAAACAGCCCGTATGCCATTGCATGGACGCCTGTTTCGATGCGCTCTTTTTCAGGTGTGCGCGCCAGCATCAATCCTGCAATAAATGCGCCTGTAATTGCCGCCAGCCCGCCAGCATATTCGGAGGCAATGCTGTACGTGAACATGGTGACAAGCGAAACGCTGAGCAGTCCCTGGCTGATCTGCAACTTTGAGACACGGCGGATGATCCACGGCAGGATGCGCATCCCGAACATGACCGATAAAACGATGAAACCGGCCATGCGGATGATGATCAGCAGAATATCAAGTCCACCGCCCCCGCCCCCGCCAAGAAAAGCGAGAAAAACAGAAAGTAAAAGGATGATCAGAATATCGTCAAAGATTGCCGCACCAAGCAGGCTTAATCCGACGCGCGTGCGCAGGACCTTGAGTTCCATCAGTGTCTGCGCTGAAATGCTGACACTGGTCGCGCCTAGTGTCAGACCAAGAAAGAGCGCGGCGGCGTGCGTCATGCCGAAGAGCAGCCCCGTCCCCCATCCCAGCAAGACGGGCCCCACCACGCCCATCGTCCCTGAAAAAACTGCGACACGCATATTGTCCCTCAAGTCATCAAACTGGAATTCCAGTCCGGCAAGGAACATCAGCAGTAAAACACCCATTTCACCGAACAGGCGGATGAATTCGGAAAGTTCGTGCGCAATGAAGGAAATCCCAAACAGATTCAGGAGGGATGGACCGAGCAGAATTCCCACGATCAATTCACCCAGCACGGAGGGCTGTCCGATGCGCGTGCTTAAGTACCCCGCCGTCTTCGCGGCAAGCAGGATGATCGAAAGAAGGAAAGCCAGTTGCAGGAAAACACTCATGCTGGAAGTATAACTCGAAAGTGTATGATGATTAATGGCTTTTCCTGCGTGTATCGAGATACTCTTCCACTTCGATCATGGGCGGACGTTCGCCCTCGGTGATCTCTTCCACCTCCAGGGAGAAACGCTCCCGCCCATAGCGGATGAGTTTCATGGTGGTGTTCACGTTTTCCAAAAGGCTGAGGGCATAGCGTCTTTCCAGCTTGCGGATGACAGCCTGGATGATTGCAAAGGACATTTTGCTGAGCGATTCCAACGGCTGGTTATGATGGATGCGTTCCAGCAGATCGACCTGCCCGATGGAGTTCAACCCGAATGTGTCGAGCATGTCGATCAGCAGGCCGATCTCGACGCCGTAGCCTGAAAAGAAGGGAAGTTGTTCCAGCGCCTTGCGCCTGCCGCCGTATTCGCCGGAGAGCGGCTGGACAATGCCGGAAAGTTCGGGGTAGAAGAGGTTGATTAACGGACGCGCGGTCAATTCAGTGACGCGCCCGCCGCTGCCCGCCTGCATTTTGTTGCCCACTTTTAACGGGCGGCGGTAAAAACCCTTCACAAAATTAAGTTCCGGTTTGAGCAGAAGAGGTCCGATTAACCCGTATACAAAGTGTGGGCTGATGTTGACAATATCCGTATCGATCCAGATGATGATGTCGCCGCGCGTGCAATACAGACTTTTCCATAAGGCTTCGCCTTTTCCAGGTCTCGCCTTATAGTTGGGTAATGTCTCCTGATGGATATGGACCGGCACCCCCAGTCCCTCGGCGATCTGACGCGTACGGTCTGTGGAATTTGAATCCATCAGGACGATTTCATCCAATAACGGCACCTCGGTCATCAACGCATTTTGAATGGTGGTGATCACCTTTCCCACTGTCTCTTCCTCGTTGAGTGCGGGCAGGGCAAGACTGATGGCGATACCCTGCTTTTCCTTCAGCGAAAGTAAATATTTCAGGTCCTTGAACTCGTCGCCGTGAAATGTGTTTTCCGCAAACCATTTATCCACGAGCACCGAGATGGCGGATTGTCCCGCCTCTTCACTGGCAGGGTTTACTTCATATGGCAGCTTTGTCTTGACCAGCAGCACGCCATGCCGGCTTTCGTTCATCATCTTTTCAGCGGCCGTCCCGATGACCGGTGGTTCATTCGGACGCGCCGATGTGCCCATGATGATCAGGTCGTGCTCCTGCGATGATTTATAGATCGTGTCAATGGGGTAGTCTGTAATGACTTCATTGCGCTGGATTTCGGGGAGGTTTCTCAGGACACGCTCCGCGCCCTTGAAGGCCACATCCTGTGCCGCGGTCATGTTTTGCGAGAACAGGTGCAAGGATGAAATTTTTGTATGCTGGGTCCTGTTTAAGGACAGGGCAATCCGCAAGGCCAGCCCTGTGTACGGCCCGCCGCGTATGGGGATCAATGCGCTTTTTATGTCGGCGGTGATCTTTTGATTTACGATTGCAATATTGCAGGGTGTTTGCGTGAGCACCTCGGAGACCGTAACCTGCAAGGCCTCGAACTGATTGGGATATTCCAGAATTAATAAATCCGGCTGTTCGTCTTCGATCACCTTGACCAGATCATCCCAGGGCCTGTGCGAGACATGCACCTGCGCCCATTTATTGTTCCGCTTTACCTTGTATAACTGCTTCAAGGTCTTTCGCAATTCCCGTGCATGCAGGGTTGCCGTACTTAATGACTGTCCCTCTGGCACGTAAATAAACCCGGCCAGCAGGATTTTTTCGCCTCCGGCGACGGCATGCCCGGCATTGACGGCTGACGTTTGATCGCATCCATGCACAACCGCCACAAGCACCTTCGAGATCAGGTTGTTTTTTGAAACCGAATTCATGACATTTCTCCTCTTACTTCATGGAGCAGGGGGTTGATCTTCATCTTGTAGATGCGGTCCCAGATAAAATTGGAACGGACAAAAGACTTCATTCCCAGCACCATGTTCCCGTCCAGTTTTTCCACGATCATTCTGCCGACTGTTTCGGGGTCTTCCTCGGGGATGAAATAGGATGCAAACTCGCCGCCGAGCTTTCGCAGGGGCGGGATATCCGAGCAGAAGATGGGCATCGCCGCCAGTCCCGCCTCCAGAATGGGAATGCCAAACCCTTCCTCGAAACTCGGCAGGAACAGCGCATCCGCCAGTTGATAAAAATCGGAAATGACCGCATCGGGAATGTATTCATCCGTCAACTCGGCAAGGAAGTGCGCCGCACCGCTCAATCCAAGGTCGCGCCGCAGGGCAGCCAGTTTCTCGAAATATTTTACATTGGCGGGGTTGTGCGGACCAAGCGGTCCCGTCACCACCAATTGGGCGTCTGTGTACGCCTTTCGCACATGCACGAGTGTGTTCAGCGCCAGTTCGATGTTCTTGCGCGATGTGATCCGTACCGGCAACAGCAAAAGCGGGTTTGCATCCAGCAATCCCGTTTTGGCGATATACGTTTGCGTTTCCTCTTCGAGTTTGAAAAACCTGTTCACATCCACGCCGTTTGCGACAACGATAATGTCCGACTTTTTTAATTTCATCAGCCCGGCCAGTTCGTCCTGCCGCATGTCGGAGATGGTCACCTGCGTCACTCCCTTCCACGCGGTCTTCAGGAGATCCCACGGATATCCTTTATGCAGTTCAGGCAGATAACGCGGCGTTGTCCAGGCAAGGTCGTGATGCCACAGGATCATGTGCAGGTCCTTCTGCCTCTGGCTGATGTTGAAAAGCGCGGCGGTCAGTGCAAGATTTTTATTGAGCGAACAGACGTTATGGGCAATGAGGACTTCCGTATCCTGAAGATGTTCGGACAGGGCCGCCTCGATCCTCCCGACGGCTGATTCGAAACTGCCGGGGACTCTCCCCCGGTCCAGTTCCTCCTTCATGGACAGGATGTCCGCGTGGCGCGAATCCACCAGCGGGATGGATGTGAAGCGGATGTGCGAATCCACCTGCCTGCCACGGGCGGCAATGACCTGCACTTGATGTCCGCCGCGAGCCATTAATCTGGCATGGTGATCCATGACGCTCTCCACGCCTCCAACCACGGGCGGCGCGGAATAATGAAGAAGGGTGATTTTCATTTCGGTTTTCCTTGTCCTATTTTTTTCCCCGATGTTTGATGAAAGCGGATCGATCTGATGAACCCATCCGCTTTGAGTATACTCCAATCTTATTTCGATTTCCGCTTTGTAAGCATGCCGAACGGCGTGGTGGACTGCGCGGATGGGTGAAAAATCCCATGCTCGGCGGAGCGCAGTTCCTCCACGGTAAAGAAGGCATTTGGACTCACGGATTTGATCCTCTCCGCCACCATCGTCAATTCCTTGCGCATCACCACGGTATAGATCAGTTTCACGGGCCCCTGCGAACCCATGCCGCTGACAATGGTCACCCCGAAGCCATTCTCCTTCAGGGTCTTTGCAAGGGACGTGGAAACCTCCTCCGGCACGATCGCGCGGACAACCAATGTACCGATCGCAAGTTTATCCTCGATGAACATGCCGAGATAATTCCCCGCTGCAAATCCCGCTGCATACGCGAGATAGGCAACAATATTGTTCGACCCCCTCGTGATCTGTGCGATGATGCTGACCCAGATGAAGACCTCCACGAAGCCAAGCAGGGGCGCGAGATGTTTCTTGCCGCGCGAGGTGAAGATGATGCGCACTGTGCCGAGCGCCACATCGATCAGGCGGGCGATGAATACAAATAAGGGAAGGATGATCCAGGTCTGCCAGTCGAACGTTTCCATGTCTGCTCCGCGCACTGATTTTGGGTGCCGCCCCGCAGGTTATACAAGCTTTGATCGACCTGGCCGCACCTGCGGGATGTTTTCTTTATATCCATTATAAACTCCGACTGTGGCCCATGTTCGGGAAGAGCCACTGGTCTTCGTAGTGTGCCTGCATGATCTTATAGTAATACAGGGCCTCCTTGTTTGGCAGGGTGTAATCCCACTCGCTATGCAGCCGCTGGGACTCGGACAGGAATTCGTCGTCGGAGATCGTTTCTTCGGCAAGTTGGGAAATCAGGTCGGAAGAACCTGCGCCTTTGGAGAATTTCTGCTTGGGGCGGTTGACGATCTCGTCGGGCAGGTCGTCCGCGAATGCCTGGCGCAGGATGTGCTTGGGCGCGCGTCCATTGTGTAATTTCCACTCGGCGGGAAAACCCAGGGCGGTCGAAACAGATTTCACGTCCAGAAAAGGGACGCGGGCTTCCAATCCAAATGCCATGGACATGCGGTCGGCGCGCTGCAGGTTCGTGTTGTGAAGCGCCTCGGTGATCTCGATCATTTCATCCTGCAAGGCTTCGGGGTCGTCGAAATCCGCGAGGTAATCATAGCCCGCGTAGACTTCGTCCGCGCCCTCACCCGTTAGAAACACTTTGACGTGGTCGGACGCAAGTTGCGACAAAAAGTAATTTGGGATGGCACTGCGCACCAACGCGGGGTCGAAGGTTTCAAGGTAATACAACACATCGGGGAGCACATCCAGCATGTCCTGCGCGGTGTAGACGAGTTCATGATGCCGGGTGTTGAGGTGCTCCGCCATCAGTCGCGCGGCGGGCAGGTCTTCACTGCCCTCCACGCCGACAGCAAAGGAATGCAATTGTTCCGTGCCTTCACATGCCAGCATGGAGACGATGCTGCTGTCCAGTCCGCCGCTCAGGCTGACGCCGACAGGGACATCTGCCAGCATTCGTTTGTGCACTGCATCCCGCAACGTGGACTTGATGAGCGGCAGGGCGTGAGCCTCGCTCCCATCGAACTTTTGTATCGTTTTTCCGACTTGATAAAAACGCTTCCATCCTGACCTCGAATGGAACCAGTGACCTGCGGGAAATTCCTTCACCGAATCGACCTTCCCCTCAAAAGCCTTGATCTCGGATGCGAAATACATCTGGTTTTCATTCGCGCCGAAGCCGAGATAGAGCGGTTTGATTCCCAAGGGGTCGCGCGCCAGCAGATATTCCCCGTTCTGATAAATGACGAAGGCGAACATGCCGTCGAGCAGTTTCACGAATTCGGGGCCGAACTTTTTGTACAGATGCAATAGCACCTCGGTGTCTGAATGGGTTTCCAGCTTCGCATCTGAAAGATATTTTCTTTGTAGTTTGCGGTAATTATAGATTTCGCCGTTAAATGCGATCCATGCATCTTCGAACTGCATGGGTTGATGTCCGCCCTCGACATCCAAAATGGCAAGCCTCGTATGCCCGATGGAAGCATGTTTTAGTTCCTCCACACCGTGTCCATCGGGTCCGCGGTGCGCCAGTTTTTCGATCATGGATTTGACGTTTCCATTTGCTGGTTGACGTAATACGCCAGCGATTCCACACATAATGTATCTCCTTTTTGTTTGTGTTTTTCATGAAGACTTCGGAAGGTTTGCAAACTTCCGAAGCCTGTTTCCAACTTTATTCGATCACGCCCTCCCGGACGAAGCGCGTCAGTTCACTGACGCTCCAATCGGCAATGCCAAGTTTCTCCACCGTACGTCCGCGGCGCCAGTAATCGGTGCGGTGGATGATGCTGCCGATGCGGATGATGCTCTCGATGCCGCGCACGTTGACGCCGAATCGATTTGCCAAAGAGGCGATTGGCACCAAACTCATGGGGATTTCCTCGAAGATATAGCGGTGATTCAACGTGGGCGGTGCCTTGATGCCGTAATACCCGGGCTGGTTATGGATGGCTTCATGCAGGTCCGCGCCGGTCGTGTCATAGGCGAGTTTGAGCCATTCCAGAGCCGTGCGCGCGCGGATGCCCAGCGACGAAGCGACAGTCACACGCTCGCGGTCGAGTACTTCCAACATGCGCGCCACGGACGGGGTCACGCCGTCGATATAGAACTGGTAATCGCCGTGCGTGGCTTCGATCCAGCCGGCGTTGAGCAGGGTCAGCGCGGGGTGGAAGATGGCGCCCATGTTGTTCAGGCTGGTGTGCAAAACGTCCACGCCGTCGAAGAATTGCGGATATGCCTCATTGATCGCGTCCAACACCCGTTGTGTGCGGGTGGCAGGCAGCGCTGCCAGCGGCAATGCATCCTTGACGCGGAAAATGCGCGACGCGGCAGGACCATCCGAACGGGATGCATAGATGAAGGTCTCCGCTTCGGCGATGGTGACATTCACCGTACAGCCGCTGTCGCGGATGACTTTTGAAAATTCCAGTGCGCCGCAGGTGCGACCAGGATGGAGAATGACGATCTGTTTATCCTTGAGGTGCGGCGCCATGGTCGCAGCAACTTCCGCATGAGCGGATGACGGCAGGACGACCATGATGACTTCCGCTTTTTTGATCGCATCCGCCATGTTCGAGGTGACCAGCGCGAGTTTGCCGAATCCATGCGGCGCGCCGTCGCCTCCGTCCAGCTCGATGCCGCCGCGCTTTTTAATGACCTCGATGTTGTCGGGCGTGCGGTTGTACAGCGAGACTTTGAACCCCATCAGCGCCAGATGCGCCGCCATTGCCTTCCCGCCGTGCCCCGCGCCGATGACCGCAAAGTATTGTGTCATTGAATTCTCCTTGATGCTTCCATGTTTATACCGCTGCTGGAACGGCGCGTCTTTCCCGTATCTTCGCGATCCTTCTGCTTTCCGGGATCAGTTTTCCTTTTTTGTTCACTGCCACGCTCGCCCCATTGACGATGCGCGTCCGCACCTCGCCGCGTCCAAATTTATTATTGCGCAGTTGCGGTGCGTCCATCAAGCCCGAAGTGACGGCTACTGTCAACGTCGCGGGATCAGTGAGCGGGTCGGCAGAAGAGGCGGAGAGTCCACGAATTGCATCCAGTAACAGATTCGCATCCTTCACCAATTCCTTCACGCGTTTTTGGATGGCGGGGTCTTTGGTCATGTCGGGCGCGCCCATCGCGTTTTGAATCGCGCGGCGCACGATCTTGCTGGCTTCGATGACATCATCGGCCATGGCGGCGTGATCGGCTTCGGTATGCCCGACGATGTGATAAATATCGGGCTTGAGCGCCATTTGCAGGTAGGTGGCGGCGGCGAGATGTCCGCGCGCGGCATCGGTATCGAGCGGATGCGAGAGCAAGCCGATGCGGGTTTGTTTCAACACTCTAAACGCGCCCCCACCCCCGTCCCCTCCCACAGAGTGGGAGAGGGGGGTAATCATCTCAATCACCGCCAGCATCTTCGCCAGGTCCATTGCATCGGACAAACCAGGCGGGCTGTTGAACATCATCTGCGCGATGTAATCCTTCACGCCAAACGCGCGCGCATTGTATGCGGAAAGATACGCCGAAACAACAAAAACAATATCCGACGAATCGCGCATGCCCCAGTGATGCGGCTCATTTAACTCGACGGGGATGTTATTTTCGCCATACCACTGCATCACGTTTTGGTGTTCACGGATCGAACCCTCCAGATCCCACGGACCGCGTCCATCCATTTGATTGAACCAAAACAACGGAATGGCGCACCATGCGATGTTGATCGTGCGTTTATACATTTCTGCCAGTTTTATAAAATCATCCGTCCCCGAATACGTGCGCAGGAGCGGATAATTCCCCCGTCGGCTGGCTTGATACAACGCGCGGTAATCATCTTCACTTCTCACCGGCACGCCGCCCGCGCCTTTCTGCCGCGGGTTCTGCCGCTCAGGATGATAAAAATTTTCCTGCGCATCCTGATCGATGCCCAGCGAGATGACATCCAGCGCGTGCGCATCCGCAATTTTTTCGATGCCTGCGATGGTCGCTTCCATCGTCGGCAAGCCAAAATGATGACGCAATATCGGATATGGCGATTTCCACTGGATGCGCTCCACCGCCGTCCGCGGATAATCCGCTTCGGACTTAACTGTGGCTTGGTTGCCCTTGAGATAACTTAACACCTCTTCGACCTGTTCACTGCCATCGAACGACCGCTCGAAGAATCCAATTGCGTTGACACGTTCCACCACAGGCGGAGTCCCCCCAAACGCAAAGCGGACTCCCGCTTCATGCAGTTCCGAAGCGGCTTCGGCGAACTCACCCAATAAACGTTCACCCGTTTCAGGCGTGAGGCGATATGAGATGCCAACCATATCCGCCTTCTCGCGTTTGACGGCTTTGATCACATCATTGATTGGCACGGCTGGACCGAGGAACACGGTTTTCCATCCCGCCGACTCCGCGAGGCGCAGAAAATTCATCACGCCCGCCACATGGACGCATTCCCCCAAGGCTGCTGCAACCACTGTTTTTGTCATAAGCATTCTCCTTTCGTTACGTATAAATGCGTTCTTACCCCCTGCAATTCCCCTGAATAATGACTTAAAGCCCGAAATTTTTATACCATACTTTTTTACTTGTGCCAAATTTCATCAATTTATTAACAAAAATAAAAGCATCTTGAAAAATCAAGATGCTCTCACAATTCGTATTCTGATTCAAAACCTCACATCTCCACGATGCAAGCCGCCTCGTCCTTCACGATGGCGCTTTCCCCGTTCATAAACGTAATCGTCGTCTGTGCCTTACCGCTGCAAATTTGGACTATTATCACCCGTATTTGTCTTTACAAATCGTACGAGGGGGGGGGTATATTGAGATTGTCATTGCAAAATTCACAAACTGAAACGGGAAGGATATAATGGAAAACAATCCAGGAGCCATCCAAAGAATCATCCGTTTTGCATGCGCCGGCCTGCTGCTGGCTGTTTTCATCAGCGTTATTATTTTTCCTTCACCGCCGGAACAAACCGCCTCCGCCATGAGTTCATTGGATGAAGGCGATACAGCCACGCCCACGGCAACTTTGGAAAATACGCCCACCTCAACTGCCACTCCCACGCGCACCCTGATCAGCGGGGTATTGACCTGTAACACGGTCGCAACAGGTGTGACCTGCACCAATTATGGCACCTATCTCAAGTACGACATTAATATCAATGTGACGGGCCTGACCGGCGGCGCCACGGCTTCGAACATTTTTATTGGCACGTACAAGCGCAGCACCAACGGCGGCTGGATGGGCATGATGTCGAATTTTATTCATGCTGAGACCTCGATCCATCAAAATAACAAGGTGTTTTCGATGGTGAGGATCAGTCCGTTCGATGCGGCGGCGGTGGATTACGCCTCCTTTACGAGCGGCGCGGGCACGAATGTATATGTCATTAACAGCGTGAATCACTGGCGCTATATTGCAGGCACTGGGAATTATCCGAACACGCTTTCGGTGCGGGGCAATGCGGATTACGCGATCACGGGCTATTCGGTGATTGGCAGCATCTACCTGTACAGCAACCAGGCCTTTGTGACCGTGACGCCGACATTAACGCCTTCACGCACCCCGACAAGGACGCCAACCTCAACGCCTACAAATACCCCAGCGCCTAGCTGGCATCTCGGTAATTTTCGCCCAGATGCTTATGGTGTAAGGGCAAATATATCAGCACCTGACCAAGCTCCCTCTCTCCAAGATAGCGGCGAGTCTAATTGGGTATCTTTGCCTATGTCATATTGGGTTCAATCAGGATGGCGATATTATAAGGGCTGGATATGGGCATGGAGTTATGTTGAATCTTTCAGCCCAACTACAGGCTATGAAATTATAGAGTACTCAATACATGGTTGGGGAAATATCATAGAGTATAAAGTGGATTGGGCAGGTGGCACAACCTGGTGTGGGTGGATTCATGGGGTCAACAAGGCTTGCTACTCTGCTCAACTAGCGCCAATAACCGTTTCGGCGCGTTCCGAAGTACATGTAAGTTCACAGAATGAATTAGATACTTATTTTTGGAATGTGTTTTATAAAGACGCAAATGGTATTTGGTACATGTTTGATCAGGATCTGTGGCAAGAAAACCCGCCATATGTTATAGACAAGGATCAATATTACCAGTTCCATATATATGGCCCGTAATTTTGGAGGCGCAATGAAACAGAAAAAGTCGATTTCAAAAACGTTCCTGCTCTTGATTTTAATCACGATTGTCTTCTCAATATATACGCAAGTTGGAGCACAGGAAGAATTAGTGAAATATTTGGAAGAGAGGCTAGAGCTGCAAAAAGTCCCCGTTGTTGAAATAATTGCTCTTCGAAAATTCCCTGTTAGCCTTCAAGTTGTGATTCAAAGCACGAGTGATGGAGAAAGGGCTTCTCCTGAGGATCCCATAAACATTAATTTGGTCAATCATGAAGTTGCAATGGCAACCCGTCATGGTTATTTTGTTGAGCGATATATTATTGTGCTGTTAAATAATAGAGCAGAACCTATGGCACAAGTAGAACATACGATAAATATTGATGGGCTATTTGTTGACAATAGCCCATCAAATCTCACTGATGAAGCAACCGCGAATTTGGTGCTGGTCAGGATGAATCTCCATGGAATGTCTTTGACAGGCTTAGATGTCTTATCCTCAAATGGCATTCAAACAGCAAACATACTCTTATCTGCTCCGTCTATTGATGCAGCCAATCAAGCTTTACCCGAATTCATGCCTGCAGTGCGTTTGTTATTGGAAGATGTGAATGCTCGGGGTGCGCAGATTACAATTTGCAGGATAGAGTTGAGAGACGCGAATGAAGATATCCTTCTTAACTACATATTGGATTTACAGTTGCGTGCTGAAAATTGGTGGATGGCAGATAATTTAACAAAAGACTGGTTTCCACATCCGTGATACAAAGACGGGTTGCCCCACCCGCCGTCTGAACCGTAGCGTTAGTGTTGTTTTGTACACAAGCAAAAAGCATCCTACAAAACGCGGGATGCTTGTATAAATTAAACAATTAAACTTCACATCTCCACGATGCAAGCCGCCTCGTCCTTCACGATGGCGCTTTCCCCGTTCATAAACGTAATCGTCGTCTGTGCCTTACCGCTGCAAATTTGGACTATTATCACCCGTATTTGTCTTTACAAATCGTACGAGGGGGGGGGTATATTGAGATTGTCATTGCAAAATTCACAAACTGAAACGGGAAGGATATAATGGAAAACAATCCAGGAGCCATCCAAAGAATCATCCGTTTTGCATGCGCCGGCCTGCTGTTGGCTGTTTTCATCAGCGTTATTATTTTTCCCTCACCGCCGGAGCAAACCGCCTCTGCCATGAATTCATTGGATGAAGGCGATACAGCCACTCCCACAGCGACCCTGGAAAATACGCCCACCTTCACTGCCACTCCCACGCGCACCCCGACCCTGATCAGCGGGGTGTTGACCTGTAACACGGTTGCAACAGGTGTGACCTGCACAAATTATGGCACCTATCTCAAGTACGACATTAATATCAATGTGACAGGCCTGACCGGCGGCGCCACGGCTTCGAATATCTTCATTGGCACGTACAAGCGCAGCACCAACGGCGGCTGGATGGGCATGATGTCCAATTTTATTCATGCTGAGACCTCGATCCATCAAAGTAACAAGGTGTTTTCGATGGTGAGGATCTCGCCGTTCGACGCGGCGGCGGTGGATTACGCCTCCTTTACCAGCGGCGCGGGCACGAATGTATATGTGATTAACAGCGTGAATCACTGGCGTTATATTGCAGGCACCGGGAATTATCCGAACACGCTTTCGGTGCGGGGCAATGTGGATTATCCCATCACGGGCTATTCGGTGATTGGCAGCATCTACCTGTACAGCAACCAGGCTTTTGTAACCGTGACGCCGACCTCTTCACCAACATTGACACCCACCAACACGGTAACTTCTACACCGTCTCCCACACCAACACAACAAGATCGATGGTATACCGGAAATAGCCGTGGCTCTGTATATGGCGTGAAGGCAAACATATCCGCTCCGGCGACAGCGCCCATGCTCATTACAAGCGGAGAGTCCAGCTATGTAACTACCGCTACCACGCATTGGATACAAACTGGCTGGCGTCACTATAAAGATAATACGCCAAACTGGCCTTATACCTTGCCTATGCAATATGTTGAGATTAACCCACCTGCTGGCTACATCCCTATTGTTCACTACGGTTCTCAAAACTGGGGTGAAGTTGTAGAGTATAAGATAACTTGGTCCAGTAGTCTCCAGCAATGGTGCGCCCATATTAATGGCGACTTCAAAGCCTGTGAAGACCTGGGGTTCTCACCGCCAACTTATGTTCATGCTCACTCAGAAGTTCACGTTAGCCCGCAAAATGAGTTGAGTACTACCTTTCTTGATGTTAGTTATTTGGATAGTAATAGTGTCTGGCACCTGTTTAATCTTGAGCTATGGCGCGAAGACGCGCCATACCGAGTCAATAAATTCTATAATTATGAATATTATAATTATGGACCCTAGTCGGAGGTATACATGAAGCGCAAAAAACTTCTTTTTGGAGTTGCTTTGTTTTTTGTGGTGATATTAACTTTAAGCCTTTCCGCTCAGACAAAAGCAGAAAGATTGAAGGTTCCAGTTAATCAGCAAGAGAGTCTTGTAGAGTATTTGAAAAACAAACTCGGTCAACTAGGTGTCCCTGTGAATCAAATTGTTGTTCTCCAAGATAGCCCACTGGAAATTGAGGTGACTATTCAGAGTTTGAGTACAAATGAGAAGTTTGCGCCCGACGATTTTGTAAATATACATATGGTTGTTCGAGAATCTGTATTTGCCAGCGACAAAGGATATCCAATTAATGGATTAACTAAAATTGTTGTAAATATGGAAGGAAAGCAAATTAACAAAGGTTGGATTAAGATCGAGCCAGAATCAATGTATCGCAGGCTTGCTCCATCCCAGCTTACAGAAACTTCTACTGCGAATCTATTGAACAAGAAATTAGCGGAATATGGAATGTCAAAAGTTAATGGGAAAATAATAGCATTGGATGAATCTCAGGCTCTGGATTTATATTTGCCGAACTTATCAAAGGAGGAAACGAATCTGACAATGCTATCGATAAAGGATTCCCTGGGCATTCTTAGTGAGGATATGAATTCGCAGGGGGCTGGTATATCCTTTGTAAAATTAAGAATAACGAACGAAGGCGGTGAAACTCTCCTCAATTTTTTATCGGATTGGCAATTTTCAACAGAAGGTTGGTGGGTTGCGGATGGGATCAATATTGACTCTTGGCGACCTTCTATTCCTGCGCCTGTGCCTTAACAAAGAACTTTTGGACTTAACCACTACCTGCTTATCACTCCTCCAAATCTATAATCCAACAATAATTGCAGGATGACTGTGCGAGATTAGCGCAAGGCGCGCAAAGCCTTTAATTTGCGGCTGGATGTGCTAACGATAAATAATTTTGGAGGATGTCGCAATGAACAAATCAAAACTCAAAATAAGCGTGTCATTAATAGGTGCGCTTGTTATAACAGTATTTTGGCTGGGTCAAGGTAATAACGAGAAATTCAGTGCTTTACCAACAGAAACTAATCCTGCAAATCTTCCTTCAAACGATTATTCTGTAGCGACTTGGGTCTCTAACGCAATGTCAGTGGACCAGGTTGTATTGGAATCTGATCTTGTTGTTAAGGCGCGGGTCTCTGAAGCGCCCGTTTCTCGTGTAGTGCGCGCTGAACTCCCCGTATGGGATGAGAATGGTAATATAGTAGGCTCGGCAATAGATGAGATGGTTTTCTCTGATACTGTTTTTGAAGTATTAGACACTTACATAGGCAAATCATCATTGGAAATTGTAGTTATGCAAACCGGTGGTTTTGAACCATCTATATCGACTGGTGTTATGCAAATGGCGGATGATCCTCTCTATAACCTTGGAGAGGAGTATATCTTGTTCTTGAATGATATTTCCGGCGATCGCGTACATGCGCGAGATCGTATGCTTTATATCACGGTGAATCCATTTGGCCGTTATAGAATTGATGGCGAGAATGTCTTCTCGTATGGTCAAAACTTGATTTCGCACGGCCAATTCTCGCAATTGGTTCAACTCCCGGTAAATATTATCGAACTCGAAGCGCAAATTAAGCAGGCTGAACAAAAACTCAATAATTAATAGCCTAACACCGTTGCCCATACCCTAGAAGAGTAATCTTCCAAGAGTATCAATTAACGGCAATTCAAAACCTCACATCTCCACCATACAAGCCGCCTCGTCCTTCACGATGGCGCTTTCCCCGTTCATGAAAGTAACCGTGGTCTGCTCCAGGCCGCATCGATTTTGGACTATTATCACCCGAATTTGTCTTTACAAATTGTACGGGGGGGGGGGTATATTGAGATTGTCGTTGCAAAATTCACAAACTGAAACGGGAAGGATATAATGGGAAACAATCCAGGATCCATCCAAAGAATCATCCGTTTTGCATGCGCCGGCCTGCTGCTGGCTGTTTTCATCAGCGTTATTATTTTTCCTTCACCGCCGGAACAAACCGCCTCCGCCATGAGTTCATTGGATGAAGGCGATACAGCCACGCCCACGGCAACTTTGGAAAATACGCCCACCTCAACTGCCACTCCCACGCGCACCCTGATCAGCGGGGTATTGACCTGTAACACGGTCGCAACAGGTGTGACCTGCACCAATTATGGCACCTATCTCAAGTACGACATTAATATCAATGTGACGGGCCTGACCGGCGGCGCCACGGCTTCGAACATTTTTATTGGCACGTACAAGCGCAGCACCAACGGCGGCTGGATGGGCATGATGTCGAATTTTATTCATGCTGAGACCTCGATCCATCAAAATAACAAGGTGTTTTCGATGGTGAGGATCAGTCCGTTCGATGCGGCGGCGGTGGATTACGCCTCCTTTACGAGCGGCGCGGGCACGAATGTATATGTGATTAACAGCGTGAATCACTGGCGCTATATTGCAGGCACTGGGAATTATCCGAACACGCTTTCGGTGCGGGGCAATGCGGATTACGCGATCACGGGCTATTCGGTGATTGGCAGCATCTACCTGTACAGCAACCAGGCTTTTGTGACCGTGACGCCGACCCCATCCGCCAGTGCGACGGCAACAGCCACTTCAGTACCCACATTGACGCCACCGCCCTCAAATGGATACAACCGTCCCGCCGCTGTTGCTTACGCCGACCTTTGGGCACATGATCGAAATGAAGATTATCCAAACTATGGGATCGACTCTGATGGAGAGCAGTGTAATGATTGCACTAACTATATTTCACAGATTTTAGAGGCAGGCGGCATCCCCCAAATACCGGGAGATAATGATGAATTTCACTGGTATACATATCAGAATATTTGGGGGACTTGGTTTGGGTCTAAGTCTTGGGCTGCTACTGACTGGTTTAATATGCATGTTTCTCAATTTCAAACAACGCGATATGAATATTACCCAGATGGACCATCAGGTTTGAGCGCCGGGGATTTCTTTTTGATGGACTTGCCCACTAATCCTTTTCAAGGGCCGGATCACTCTCGAATAATAGTTGGGTATGGAGAAGTTCTTGAAGGGGATAATTTGGGAGAGATAATGTTGCTAGCAAGCCAGCATTGTGTAGACAGAAAAAGAGTTCGATGGGACTACAATTTACCTCAAAATGTCCTGCTATGGGCATGGCATGTCGTATATTAACTGGTGTTACATAGGAGTGAAAATGACAGAAAAAAACAAAACCTTCATGCTCATTATTGCGATACTGCTTGTGGGTGTTGTATTCATATTTATTCGAACAAAAAATGCACGGGCAAATTCTGGCATTCCCGATACACCTGACACACGGCAGATTGTAGCGGTAATGAACAGATCATATGAACTCATGGCGCATGCTTCCCAGACCTTTGATGTCTCTGAATTCCCCTCAGTTTTCATTGACACAAAAGACTATAAGTTAACCGATCAACAACGGGATGCAATAGTTTCTATTCTTGGCCTAGAAGCAGTAGAACCGGGCAATACAGGTTATTTAACTGCAATGCAAGCTCAATATATATCAATGGGACAGGGAGCAAAATTGTTAGAAAAAGCCCTTGATAGAGCAAAATTAGAAAACAGGAATCTAACATCAGAAGAGTTTCAGGAAATATTAAAGGCCAATCATGGTCGAGCACCTGTTTTAGGCAACACAATTAATTCCAAAACTGAACTAACCTTTATCTCAATTGATATTAATGGGGATAAGGCAATTGTCCGATATGATGATGGCGCAGCGCTTCAAGAGGCAATATTAGTTAAGGAAAAAGAACACTGGCTTATAGCATCGATAATACCAGTTTGGATACATTTTTAGTAACAACATTCTATGCTGTAAAATTATCTCGCAAACGGAGTTTCTTCTTCTTCGATTGACATATAGCATTACAGCATCCTGTGCGTTTCGGGATGCTTGTACCATTTAAGCCAATTCAACTTTACATCTCCACAATACAAGCCGTCTCGTCCTTCACGATGGCGCTTTCCCCGTTCATGAAGGTGACCGTGGTCTGTTCCAGGCCGCGCGTGATGGTGAGTCCCTTGTACTTGATCGTCACAGGCCAGGGAAATAGATTTTTACCCTCCAGCTTCACCCGCGTGGACGAAAGGATCGTCACGCCCAGCGCCTGCATGAACAAACCGACCGGCGCAAAGCCTGTGAGCGCATTGCGCTCGCCGAGGCCGGTCCCTTTTTCAGCGTGATAACGCTGGTAGAACGCGCGGTTCTGTTTCAGGTTTTGGATGACCGCGTTCATCAAATGCGCGGTCAGGCGTGCGGCTTCGGCGCGGAATCCGTACGCGAGCAAACCCTCCGCGATCAATGTGTTCCAGGGCAGGCTTACGCTCATTGAAACGGATTCAGCCTGCGGGTCCGGCGAGAGCGGAAGCGACGGCAATCCAAAAGGCCGGTCGAAGCGTTCGGCGGTCATCAGGTTGCGTCCAACCAGCGCGTAGGCCTTTTGCTTTTCAAGCACTCCGGCCCACAGCGGCAGGGCCAGTGTAATGTCCTCGCCCGTCGTGTCAATGATCTTCACGTTGATCCTGTCCTTTTCATCCAGCCCCGTCACCCGCACGCGCCCGACGCGTGTGAAGACCTTTTGAGTAGCCGTCACCAGCCCGCCCGTGCGCCATTGGAATTGATGGCCCAAAATCGTTTCGACCTCGCCCTTGGATTTGGTGAAGTATTCGCTGATCTCCACTTCAGGCCGCTTCGCAGCCGGACTTTTGGTCTGGATCTCCACCAGCAGGCGGACCGGCGTCCCGGACTCGAACTTCGGACGCATGTTCCCATCGCCTTTATGTTTGGCGATCACCCTGCCTGTCGAGACCAGCCCTGTTTCGCGGTCGCGATATGAATAAAAACTTGTGCGCGGATTCCAGCCCGCCTCGATGGAGGCTTTGACGGTTTCCGCCTGTGAGCGGATCAATGCGGTCTCTTCTTCGGGCTTGCCAAGTTCTTCAGCGATCCTGGCGAGGGTCTGCGCTTCGCGATACAGCATGGCTTCCAGCGCCGGACTGTGCATAAGTGTAATATCCAGCCCCTGCGACCAGGGATTCCAAACATCGAAGAGCGGATTATCTTCAAAGCCGCTTTGCAGGACGTGGTCCCATTCAGGTGCGCCGTCGCGGTTTCTGTCATGCGCGCCGGAGAACCACGACCAGAAGAATTTAATTAATTTTGGGAAGACCTCCGCCAAAAATTCCTCGTCCTGCGTGGTCTGGAAATATTTCCATGCGAGGCTGGCGAGCAGGGGTGCGGCGATCAACTTGCCGCGTTGACCGGCCAGCCCGGGCTGGCCGTCCACCTCGCCGTCTTCATCCTGCGTGGAAAGGAAATTGAGCAGGAGATCCTTGGTCACCTGCGGCGTACCATGCAAAATGCTGGAGAGGTAATACGTCTCCAGCGGGAATTGCCCATTCCACGAGGGATGGTAATCCGTGCCGTCGCCTTTGCGTGAGAACCCATTGTCCATGTGGCGGGCGTTGACAAAGGATGGATTGGGCAGATGGTCTCCCCCGCCGAAGAACAATCCATGCGCGGCCTTCTGGCTGAAGGCCAGCGCGGCGTCCCATTCCATGTCACCGGTGCGGATGTCCAGCACCTGCGAGGCATCCAGCATTTCGATGCGGGCGAGTTCAGCCTGCCAGGCGCGGGCGGCGGTTTTGCGGGCAAGGTTGAACGCCTCGGGGATGGTATCGAGGGCGGCTTCGGCGAAGGACAATGTGCGTGTGGCACCGGGGCCGAGTTCGAGGTCCAGCATGAGCGAGGGATGGGCCCCGGCGCCGTGCCTGGGACCTCCCGTCATGAAGATGACGGGAGCGATCCCGCTGGTCTGGCCGGCAAGGATGTTGACAAGCTGCTGTTGGGTGGGGATGATGGACTGCCCGTCCAATGGCGCGAGCACGGCGCAGACTTCGAGTTGAATCTGGCGCACAGCGTTGCTTTTATTGGTGAGTGTTACGCGTCCGGCGATCGCATGGGATTCGGGGACCCAAAAATCAGTGGTGACTTGTAGATTTTCGAGGGGAACAAAATCGAGGGTCAGGAAGTTTGGGTAGTACCGCCGCAGTGATGGTTTGGCGGCGAATGCCTTTGGGTCTGCAACCGTGGTGCTGCCTTCGGTGAAGCGTAAAAAAATACGCATCGAACGCGCACGCAGACCAAAGGTTGTATATAAGGATATGGCGGCCGGCTCTGCCGCGCCCAGTTCCACTTCCCAAATATGATCGTTGACGTAGTCGGGCGTGCATAGACGGGCGTCCGCTGCCAAAGTCAGGTAGAGCGGGTCGCCGAGGGTTAATGACCAGTCGCGCATGGGGGGTATTGTACGGGCAGAACCTCGGAAGGTCAAACGGGTATAATCCTGAATACGTCTTATTGGCCTGACAGGTTTGAATGGTCCGACAGGTCGGGCAGTTTTGACCATTTCGACTTGTAAGACCTGCAAGACTCTTTAGACCACGAAAGAGGAGAGAGACATGCCCGGACTTTACTTTGAAGAATTCACAGCGGGACAGACCATCAAAACTGCATCGCGCACCGTGAGCGAGGATGCCATATTTTCGTTCGCAGGGCTTACGGGCGATTACAACCAGATCCATACGGATGCCGAATTTGCAAAGACGACCCCGTTCGGTCAGCGTGTTGCGCACGGGCTGTTGGGTCTATCCATTGCCACCGGCTTGATCATGCGCACAGGCCTGCTCGAAGGCACGGTGCTTGCCTTCCGCGAGATTCAGGAATGGAAATTTGTGAAGCCGATTTTTATCGGCGACACCATTCATGCCATGTTGACCGTCACCGAGACAAAAGCCCTGCCGCGCATTGGCGGCGGCGCGCTGATCGCCAGTGTCGAAGTCCGCAACCAGAATGATGAAGTCCTCCAGAAGGGCATGTTGAATTTGCTGATGTTGAGCAAGCCGAAATAGACAGGGTATTAATAATGAGTAATGAAGACAACGATAAATTGCGCCGATTACTAAAATCGGAACAGGAGACTCGCGGAGACGTAAACCCCGCGCCTCGGACTCCGCCGGCACCTGATTCGAATCAAACGGGCAATACCACGCCTCGATTCACCCGTCCCGCCATAGACAAGGACAATATGCCCCTGCCTCGCCGCGTGGAGGAAACGGACCTGGAAGGTACGCGCGTCTCAAATGCGGCCTATCGGCAGACAGCGAGTCAACAGCCGCATGCAAACCTGCAGCGCCCCGTATATCAACGCCCGCCTGCAAACCCGCAGCGCACGTTCCATCAACCGCCCGCGCATGCACAACCTGCGGATGAACAATCCTTGTGGGATAAATTCCAGGCGCTGCTGCGAGGTAATAAAAGCTGTCTGGTGCGCGGCTTTATCGCCTCCGCATTTCTTTTTGTCATCCTGGTTTTGTGTGTGGGCTCGTATATGGTGTATCAATATTCCGTGATCGCCAGCGCACTGCCTTCAGTGGGCGACCTGCGCGACCGCGCCTCCCAATTTGAAACGACGCGCATTCTCGACCGCAATGGACAGCCGCTTTACGAGATCCTTGATCCCACCGCAGGACGCCGCACCTATATTCCACTCAGCGAGATCTCCCCCAACCTGATTGCGGCAACCATTGCCACCGAAGACAAGGAGTTTTACAGCCACCCCGGTTTCGACCCGATCGCCATCATGCGCGCCCTGTGGCAAAACTATCGCAGCGGGGGGACAGTTTCAGGCGCGTCCACCATCACCCAGCAATTGGCGCGCGCGCTTTTCCTTTCTCCGGAGGAACGTGCCGAGCAAACGTACACGCGTAAATCACGCGAGATCATCCTTGCCGCGGAGATCACACGCCGCTATTCCAAGGATGAAATCCTCGAACTCTATTTAAATGAGATCTATTACGGCAACCTTGCCTACGGTGTGGAGGCTGCCGCTGAGACCTATTTTGGAAAATCTGCCAAGGACCTTACCCTGGGCGAGGCCTCCTTCCTTGCCGGTCTGCCGCAATCGCCGGCTGTCTATGATATCTACAGCAACCCGGACGTGACCCTGGTCCGCCAGCAGCAGGTGCTGGTGCTGATGTTCGAGTTAAGCCAGACGGATGGATGCATCACCGTCAGCAACAGCCCGGCCCCCATCTGCGTCGACCCGGTCTCCGCCACACAGGCTGCCAATGAAATGAAGTCCTATTCCTACCGCCAGCCCTCCTTTGCGGCTAAATATCCGCACTGGGTTAATTACATCCGCGCAGAATTGGAGAAGTTGTACGACGCGCAGACCATTTATCGTTCAGGCTTCGTTGTATACACCACGATCGATCCCGTCCTGCAGGACCGTGCCCAGGAACTGGTCACCAGTCAGGTTGCGGCCATGACAGCCAACAATACGCAAAACGGCGCGTTGATCGCGATCCGCCCGTCGACGGGCGAGATCCTGGCAATGATCGGCTCGCCCGATTTCAATAACGTGGAAATATCCGGGCAGATCAACATGGCCATCAGCCCCACGCGCCAGCCCGGTTCATCCATCAAACCGATTACGTACGTCGCCGCCTTTCAGAAAGGCTGGACTGCCTCCACATGGATTTGGGATGTCCCCTCCCAGTTCCCGGACGGCGCCAACGCGCCGTATGAACCGAGGAACTATGACGGAAGATTCCACGGTGGCATGACCGTGCGGACCGCGCTCTCCAATTCTTTTAACATTCCCGCGGTAAAAACCCTCGAATTTGTCGGTATTTACGATGACCCGAACACACCTGAGAAAGACGGCATGATCGCCATGGCGGAAAGGCTGGGCATCACCACCTTCACCCGCAACGACTACGGCCTCTCCCTCACGCTCGGCGGCGGGGACGTCAGCCTGATCGATCTGACCTCCGCATATTCCGTCTTTGCCAACGCTGGAGCGCGCGTACCGACGGTTGCCATCCTCAAGATCACCAATTTTGCCGGCGATGTGATCTATGAGCATCAACCGCAAACCGCCGAGCAGGTCATCCGCACGGAGCATGCCTATCTCATCACATCCATCCTTTCGGATAACGAGGCGCGCTCCTGGATGTTCGGACGCAATTCTCCCCTGAACCTGTCCTTCCCGGTTGCGGCAAAGACCGGCACCACGAACGACATCCGCGATAACTGGACCATGGGCTACACGCCCGATCTCGTCACAGGCGTATGGATCGGCAACGCCGATTACACCCCCATGACAAACACCTCGGGCTTGAGCGGAGCGGCTCCCATCTGGTCGCAGTTCATGGAATTTGCCGTGCCCTATCTCACCAACGGCACACCCACCCCGTTCGTTCGTCCGGGCGGCATCGTGGATAAAATTGTCTGTCGCCTCTCAGGCACGGAACCTTCCAATTTCTGCCGCGCGCAATACACCGAGATCTTCGCCTTCGATCAACCCCCATTCCCTCCGGGACAGGACCTCGTACGCCGCATTCCCATTGACCTTTGGACCGGGTATCAGGCCTCCGAGGCCTGCAAAGGACCCAGCGAAGATGAACTCGTCATGAACGTGACGGATAAATGGGCGCGTGAATGGTTCACAACCCGCGAGGGACGCAACTGGCTGGAAAGCAATGACCTGCCGAATGAACCCATCTATGCGCCCGAGCGTGAATGCCGGGCGGACGATCCACAGCCTGTTGTTGAGTTCAATTTAAATGATGGGCAGGTGGTTACCAGTGCGTCCCTGGACATCAAAGGTACGGCCAATGCGGATGGTGGTTTCAAAAAATGGGTCCTGGAATATGGGCAGGGGGAGGACCCGGGCTCATGGACGGTATTGAGCGAAGGCAATCATGCCGTCGAGAATGGCACATTCCATGCATGGGATCTGTCCGGCCTGCCGAACGGGATCCTCACCCTGCGGTTGACCCTGATCGGCGATAACGCACAAGTGGACAATCGCATCCGAATTAACCTCAACCTGCCGACCCCAACCGCGCCGCCAGCCACCGAGACGCCCACCCCGCCGCCGACGGATACTCCGACGCCGATCATCATCCCGACGGACACACCCATCCCGACGAATACACCAACCCCATAATGTGGAATAAGGTGGCAGACGCTTTTGCAGATCATCCAAAGCGACTGCCCCTTTCTCCTTTATAAAGAACATCATAGGACGAGCAGAACAGGCTGACCAGGGCATGAAGCTGCCGGTGATAAGAATCAGGGATCGGCGCGGGACGAGGCGCGTCTTTTTTTTGTCACAAAAATCATATCCGGGTGTCATAAAATTCCCGCCAAAAAACAGTTCTCCAGAGGGGTTTTTTATGGATTTGGGCATTATTTTTGCAGATGCAGGGTGACTATACATTTTACCGGAGGGGTATCAGTGTTGACGTGCCTATGGAATTAGGTATAATCTGGTGTGCTTGATTTTGAATGGTAAGACCCCTTTCAACTATAGAAGGAGGTGATATCAGAAGAGACAGTCAAGACAGGTACGTTTGTTGTGTTGTGTTCGAAAATCAATCCCCATATTTTCTTCTTGGAGGAGAAAAAACCATGTTACGAAACCGTATGTTTTTTGTTCTAGGCTTGCTGGTCATCGCCAGCATGGTGCTTGCCGCTTGTGGCGGCACTGCCCCCGCTGAACCTGTTGTTGAAGAACCTGTTAGTGAACAGCCCGCCGGTGAACAGCCCGCGGAAGAGCCTGCTGTGCAGGCTTCCTTCACCACCCCTCATCCGATCCTGAGCGACCTGCGTGTGCGCCAGGCCATGTCCTACTGCACCAACAAAGAGGACCTGATCAAGTCAGTGTATCCTCTTCTGGATGAGGAAGAACAGGCCTCCCTGATCATGCACACCTTCATCCCGCGCGCTCACTGGGCATATGCCGGTGATGAGAACGTGACCATCTACGAATTCGATCCGGAAAAGGGCAAGGCTTTGCTCGAAGAAGCCGGCTGGACCGGTGAAGGCTTCCGCGTCAATGCCGCCGGTGACGAACTTGCCCTCAAGTTCACCACCACCGCTGCCGCCTTCCGTGTGACCTGGGCTTCCATTTGGGAAGCTCAGATGGCTGAGTGCGGCATCCGTGTTGTCCGCCTGCATGCCCCCGCCTCCTGGTGGTTCGGTGATACCACTGGTCTCGCCCGCCGCGACTATGAATTGGGCGCGTTCGCATGGGTTGGCCAGGCTGACCCCGGCGGTCAGACCCTGTATGCCTGTGACCAGATCCCGCTGCCTGAAAACGGCTGGGAAGGTCAGAACGGCATGGGCTGGTGCAACCAGCTTGCCAGCACCAACATCAAACTGGCGAACAACACCCTCATCAAGGATGACCGCATTGCGGCCTACACCATCGTCCAGCAGGAATTTACCAAGGACGTTCCCTCCATTCCTCTCTTCAACCGCACCGAAACCTTTGCGACCTCCGCTGACCTGAGCGGCTTCGCTCCCGCCCCCGGACAGGAATACTACAACTACAACGTCCAGGAATGGGCAAAAGCCGGCTCCGACACCGTCGTTCTTGGTTTCACCCAGGAACCCGCCTCCCTGTTCACCCTGGTGGAAGATGCCTTCGTAGCCAATATTGCCTACCAGATCGCCCGCCCCGCGCAGGAAACCCACTTGAACTATGACTTCAAGGCGGAACTGGTCAAGGAACTGCCGACACTCGAAAATGGCGGCACCACCAATAACGATGTCGAGGTCTCCGCAGGCACCATGGTTGTGGACGCCAACGGCGATGTGGTCGAACTTGCCCCCGGCGTGTCCGTGATCAACGCTGCCGGCGAGACCGTTGAATTCACTGGCGGCACCGTCACCATGAAGCAATTGGTCTCCACGTTTGAATTGATCGACGGCCTGACCTGGGAAGACGGCACACCGGTGACCGGTGCGGACCTCGAACTGGGTTACAAGATCGACTGTGACAAGGAATCCGGCGCGACCTCCTTCATCACCTGCGACAAGACCGCGAGCGTGGATTTCACCGCCAACGGCTATGTCCAGACCTGGATCCCCGGCGTTCAGGACCCGCTATACTTCGTCCCTGTCTGGCGGATCTATCCCGCCCATCAGTTGGGCGATCTTCCCGCCAAGGATTGGGCGACCGATCCCCGCGTGGCTGAGCAGCCCCTTTCCTATGGTCCGTACAAGCTCGTCGAATGGGTCAAGGGCGAGAGAATGGTCTTCGAAGCCAATGAATATTGGGTCGGCGGCGCGCCTGCCTCCCCGAGGTTCATCATCGCCTTCATTACCCCTGAAAGCGCCGAAGCGCTGCTCCTCAGCGGCGAAGTTGACATCCTGGCTTCCGAGTCTTTGGCCGGCCTGAGCGAGTCTTTGGTGGCTGCCGAGGACGCTGGCAGGATCGTGACCTACACCGAAGCCGGTGGCACCTGGGAACATATCGACATCCAGTTGTTCATCCGCTAATTTGTACTGGTAGCGAACCGAGTTAAAATTGGGGTAGGCATGGAGACATGCCTACCCCAAAATGTACAATAGAAGGAAATCCCTTAGTTTTTTGCTGGAGAAGTTATGACTGCGTATCTGATCCGCCGCGTTTTGCAATCCATATTGGTTGTTTTCATTTCAGCGGTTGCCACCTATACCTTGTTGAGCTTCGCGCCCGGGGGACCCATGGCGGGGCTGCGCCAGATCACACAATCTGGACGGTTTCAGATCACAGAAGAGGATATTGCCCGCATCCGCGCCTCCTTTGAGTTGGACTTGAACCTGACCGTTCGTTTCAGCCGCTGGTTTATTGGCGCACCGCGCGGACCTGTGGTGATCGGCGGGAAGGAATATTTTGGCGACATGGTGGTTGGCTGCCGCAAGCCGATCGAGGCGGAAGTTCTAAATTCACGCGGTGTATACGAGATTAGAGAAGTGGGATGCAGGGAAAACGTTTATTTGAAGGACCTCGTTGGGCGGCGTACCAGCGACGGTATTCTGCGGGGCGATTTTGGCTTGTCCTGGCGTCTTTTGCGTGACCGCCCGGTCAGCGACCTGATCCTGAGCCGCCTGCCAAAAACCCTCCAATTGATCGGGCTTGAAGTCATCCTCTCGCTTATCATTGGAATTCCATTGGGCATTTATTCAGCCGTTCGGCAATATTCCAAGTTTGATTATATTTTCACCACGCTGGCATTTATGGGGTCAGCCATGCCCAGTTTCTTCTTTGGTTTGCTCTTGATCCTGGTCTTCTCGATCATTCCCAGGAGCGCGGGGCTGCCCTACATCCCCGCCGGTTTATCCGAATCCCTGCGTGACTATACGATTCCGATGATCGGCTACGTGGTTGCTGGTTCGGCCAAAGACCGGGTTTTGCACCTGATCCTGCCGGTCACCGTGCTGACCTTGATCAATGTGGCGGTCTGGAGCCGTTTCATCCGCGCCAGCATGCTGGATGTATTGCGTCAGGACTACGTCCGCACGGCGCGCGCCAAGGGTTTGCGTGAGGTGGTTGTCATCATGAAACATGCCCTCCGCAACGCCCTGATACCGTTCGTTACGATCGTGGTGTTTACGATACCGGCCCTTTTCAGCGGCGCGATCATCACCGAGAGCATATTCGCCTGGCCCGGCATGGGACGTTTGTACATCCTTGCCCTGGGTGATTATGATTACCCGGTGGCCATGGCGATCTTCTTCATCCTGGCGGTTCTGACCGTGATTGCAACACTGCTGCGCGATATTCTATATACGATTGTGGATCCACGCATTCGTTTAAACTAGCGTTGAGGATATTTTTCGATGACTGTATCTGCCCAATTGGACAAGCTCGATTCCGAAGCCATTATCATCGAGGAGCGCACCCCGTTCCAGATCGTCTTCCGCCGTTTTGTGCGCCATCGTCTGGCAATGGCCTCGCTGGTTGTCATGATAGTTATTTTCAGCGTGACCATTCTGGCGCCCTACATCACCTCTTTTCGGGTGGATGAACTGAACGTCAACAAATACTTTGTCCCATTTGGAACGGTGGATGAGCCGACCGGCCGCGTGCATTATCTGGGCACGGATAATATTGGCCGCGATTACTTTTCCCGCTTGATCTATGCCGGGCGCATCTCGCTGACCGTGGCGTTGTTCTCCGTATTTATCGCGGAGACCATCGGCATCTTTGTGGGGGCGATCTCCGGCTTTTACGGGAAATGGGTGGATGCCGTTCTCATGCGCTTTGTGGAATTCATGCTGACCATTCCAACATTGCCGCTGCTGCTGATCATCTCCTCCATGCTGATAAGGAATGAAGACCTGATCCCCATCCCGGATTCGGTGCTGAGGTTTGTGGGAAATATCATGTTGCTCAGTCCCAGGGATGCGCGCAGTGCGGTGTTGATCATCATTGTTTTGGCCGGCTTTGGCTGGCTGGCCGCCGCACAGTTGATGCGTGGTACGGTTTTGTCCCTGCGCGAGCAGACATTTGTGGAGGCGTCCCGTTCCCTGGGCGCCACGAACATCTGGATCATCTTGAAACATATGATCCCAAACGCCATGGCCCCGATCATTGTGGATGCGTCCCTGGGGCTTGCGGGTTTTGTGGTCGCGGAGGCTGCGCTTGCATTCCTTGGCTTTGGCATTCAAGACCCGATTCCCACCTGGGGAAACATGCTTTCTGCAACGCAGACCTACATGTTCGACAGGCCCTGGCTGCCTCTGCTGCCCGGAATACCGATCTTTTTATGTTCCCTTGCCTTTAACTACATTGGCGACGGTCTGCGCGACGCGCTGGATCCCCGTTTGAAGTTATAATCGGCAAGAAAAATCTCAATTGCGGAGATACCTGTGGCGACAAATATTCAAAAACCCTTGCTCGAAGTACGTAATCTTAAGACGTATTTTTATACCGAGGATGGCGTGGTGCGTGCCGTGGACGGCGTAAGTTTTGAAGTGAACAATGGTGAAGTGCTTGGGATTGTGGGCGAATCCGGCTGCGGAAAAAGTGTTACCTCCCTTTCCATCATGCGTTTGATCGGCCAGCCCGGCAAGATCGAAGAGGGCGAAATCATCTTTGATGGCAAGGACCTGGTTAAAGCCACGGAAGAAGAGATGATGAAGGTGCGCGGAAACCGCATCTCCATGATCTTCCAGCAGCCCCAGTCCGCGCTTAACCCCGTGTTTCGAGCCGGCGACCAGATTTCCGAGGTGCTTAATATTCACCAGGATTTTGGGAAGGAAGCGGGCAGAAACCGTGCCATTGAATTACTGAAACTGGTGGGGATTCCCGAGCCGGAAAGCCGCGCCGAATCCTTCCCGCATGAACTTTCCGGCGGCATGGCGCAGCGCATTATGATTGCCATGGCGCTGGCCTGTGTGCCGGACCTGTTGATCGCAGATGAGCCCACCACCGCTCTGGATGTGACCATCCAGGCCCAGATTTTGGACCTGATGAGGGATATGCGTAATCAATTGGGTTCCTCCATGATCCTGATCACTCATGATCTCGGCGTGATCGCCGAGATGGCACACCGCGTGGCGGTCATGTACGCGGGTGAAATTGTGGAGCAATCCCCTGTAGCCACGCTTTTTGACCAGCCGCTTCATCCTTATACGAAGGGTCTGATCGGTTCGATCCCGGTCCTGGGCGAAGTCCGTGAACGCCTGGACGTTATTCCCGGCTCCGTGCCGAACCTGGTGAATCTGCCGGCTGGCTGCCGTTTTGCTCCTCGTTGTCTGGCACGCATTGAACATAATTTATCAGTTTGTACTGATAGACGCCCTGAATTAACGGAAGTTGCCGAGGGACACAAAGTACGCTGCTGGCTTTTCCAGGACTCCGATGAACATGTTGCCCCGCTAAAGCAGGCAAGCAAATCCTAATAGAGATGATGTGGCGATGAATACTAAATTGAACACTCAAGAAAAGCCAGACCTGCTGGTTGTAAAGAAGCTTACAAAATACTTCCCTGTCCGCTCCGGTGTTCTTCAGCGTGTCACAGCCTGGGTACAGGCTGTGGACAAGGTGAGCTTTGCGATAAAAAGCGGCGAGACTCTGGGCATGGTGGGTGAATCTGGTTGCGGAAAAACGACCGTCGGTCGTTCCATACTTCGCCTGATTGAACCGACTTCCGGCGAAGTTTCCTTTAATGGGGAAAATATTATCACCATGCGGCCAAAATCGCTCAAAACCCTGCGCCGCGACATGCAGATCATCTTTCAGGATCCCTACGCTTCCCTTAACCCCCGTATGCCGATCGGCGAATCCGTCATGGAGGGATTGCAGATCCATAAGATTGGCAACCCCAAGGAGCGCTGGGAGGTTGCCATCAACATGCTCAAGAAGGTGGGTCTGGAGGAATATCATGCCCGCCGTTACCCGCATGAGTTCTCCGGCGGACAGCGTCAGCGCATCGGGATTGCCCGTGCTTTGGCTTTACAGCCGAAATTCATCGTCTGTGATGAGCCGGTCTCGGCGCTGGATGTTTCCATCCAGTCGCAGGTTTTAAATATTCTCAGGGACCTGCAAAAGGAATTTGGCCTCACGTATCTATTCATTGCGCATAACCTGAGCGTGGTGGAGCATATCTCCGACCGCGTGTCGGTGATGTATTTGGGCAAGATGGTGGAATTGACGGATCGCGATTCGCTGTACCGCGAGCCTTTGCATCCCTATACAAAGGCTTTGCTCTCTGCCATTCCGATTCCCCATCCCAATATTAAGCGCGAACGTACCATCCTCAAGGGTGATGTGCCAAGCCCGCTTAACCCGCCCAGCGGCTGTCGTTTCCATACCCGCTGTCCCATTGCCGTTGAACATTGTTCGCAGGAGGAGCCTGAGTTCAAGGAAGTCAGGCCCGGGCATTGGGTGGCCTGCTGGCTGGCTGAATAGGGAAGACAAGAGACCGCTAAAGGCGGTCTCTTTTTATTTTGGGCAGTTCAGATTCATGTTTCAACCTTTAACATTGTTATATAATGCCCACGGTCACAAATTGCGCTTTGCCCCTTCCGAAAAAGGGCAATTTGTGACCGTGCTGGGTATAATTGCAGCCATTGTTATACGCTTGCATATCCTGTACTACATCAATTCGGCAGACAGTCTTGAAATATTTTCATCCTCCCCTTGCGCTGATTATTGTCATCCTTCTTGCCGGCTGCTCAAGATTGCAGTCACAGGTGGAAACTCCGACTGCCTTGTTCACACCATTGCCAACCGTGACTCCGTCACTCCCGGCGCCCGCCTCCCTGACTGTCTGTCTTGGACAGGAACCCAACACCCTTTACCCTCTCGGTGGACCGAACGCCGCCGCACGCAGCGTGTTGGCCGCGGTCTATAACGGACCGATTGATACAATCAGCTACGAATATCAGCCTGTGATCCTTGCCCGTCTGCCGTCCATTGAAAACGGCGAAGCGCAAATTGTCAGAACACAGGTGCAGGCTGGAGGTCAGGTTGTGGACGCGGATGGTGATCTCGTTGCTCTGGAAGCAGGTGTGCGTGTCCGTCCTGCCGACTGCCGCGATGATGAGTGCGTCATCACCTATGACGGTGTGTCCCCGCTGGAGATGGATCAGATGGTCGTAAATTATCGTTTACGTCCGGATCTGACCTGGGCAGACGGCACGCCTCTCACCGCCGATGATTCCGTATATGCTTTTGAACTCGAAGCGGATGCGGAAACGAATCCTTATTTGATTGGCCGCACACAGGTGTACGAAGCCGCCGACGAGCAGACCTTGCAGTGGTGGGGCGTGCCTGGTTTTATGGACCCCGCGTATTTTACGAATTTTTGGGCGCCTGCGCCGAAGCATCTGTGGAGTCAATTTTCCGCCGACCAGTTGCCTTCCGTTGACATTGCTTCGCGCACGCCGATTGGCTGGGGACCCTACACGGTGGTGGAGTGGATTGCGGGCGACCACATCACGCTGGTGAAGAATCCGTATTACTTCCGCGCCGCAGACGGTTACCCAAAAATAGACATCCTCTCCTTTCGCTTCATCCCCGACCCGAATACGGCTCTGAGCGAACTGGTTGCAGGCCGCTGTGACATTCTCGACCCATCCATAAATTTGGATAATCAGGCGGGCTTGTTGCGGGAAATGCAGGCCGCCGAACAGGCGCAGGCATTTTTTGCAACCGGCATGTCGATTGAATGGCTTGGTTTGGGGCTTGTCCCGGCCTCTTATGATAACGGCTATGATATTCAGCGGGACCGCCCAAATTTCTTTGCGGATGCGCACACCCGCCAGGGCATTGCCTATTGTCTTGACCGTCAATCGGTTGTGAATAACGTGCTGTTTGGATTGACAACCGTCCCGACGACCTATGTTCCGGATGACCACCCTGTGTTTGATGCGCAGATTGCGGGGATTCCCCATGACCCTGAAGTTGGGATCTCGCTGCTCGAACTGGCAGGCTGGCAGGATACTGACGATGATCCATCCACGCCGCGCCGCGCAGTGAGCGTCTCGAATGTCGCTTTCAACACCCCTCTGCAGTTGAATTACTACACCACATCCGCCACCCAGCGCAGACAGGTGGTGGAAATCCTTGAGCGCTCGCTTGCGGAATGCGGCATCGGACTCCGTGTGCAGTATTTTACCCAGAACGATCTCTATGCCCCCGGCCCCGCTGGGTTTCTCTTTGGGCGCAGCTTTGACCTGGCGGAATATGCACTCGGCGTTAACAGCATCGAACCTCCCTGCACCTGGTTCAGCAGTGCGGAAATTCCCTCCGCAGATAATTCGTGGATTGGCACGAACGTGCCTGGTTTCAGCAATGCCGAGTATGATGCCGCCTGCCGCGCCGCACAACAGGCACTGCCTGACGAACCGTCGTATGTTAATTCGTATCGCCAGACTCAGATCATATTTTCAAGCGAGCTTCCTGCAATTCCCCTGTACCACCGTTTGCGGATCGCCGCCGCAGGCCCTGAAGTTTGTCATTTTGGGCTGGACCCAACCGCCACCCCGCTCTGGAATATCGAGGCGATTGACATCGGTGATGCCTGCAGATAATAAGATCCCCGTGTTTTTCATGGAACTTACAAGTGCGCAAGGTGCATCGGTCGCCCACCCCAATCTTTGCTATAATGCGTTCATCCAGTTAGTAGGAGACGGATATGAATAAATCCGCCCGCAAACATTATTTCAATCTTGAATTATCTCTTTTCTCCAAGAATATGCAGGATAGCCTCGGGTCGCCAAACAGGCGGGCTGTATGACCCGTAATATCCTGCTCGTTGACGATCACCGCGATATTTTGAGGCTCCTGCATTCCACGCTCGATACGCTCAAGAACAAGGAGATCAGGATCTTTGAAGCCCCATCCGGGGAGGAGGCGCTTCTTGAGTCCACGCGCAATAAGATCGAACTGCTGATTACAGATTACATGCTGCCCGGCATGAGCGGCGTGGAACTCATGCACAAGGTGCGCGCGCGTCACCCTGAAGCGAAGGTCATCTTCATCACAGGCATGACCGATAAGAAAACGCGCGATGAAATGCTCAATGCCGGTGCCCTTGCGATCTTCGACAAACCCATCCCCATGGCGGATTTTTTGGATGTCGTCGAGCGCGGCCTGGGTCTTGTGCAAACCATCTTCCCTCCCGAACAAACAAGCGGACAAACCGAAGAACGTCACTCCAGGCTTTCCGACCTGCTCGCCAATTTCAGGCAGGATATCAAGGCTGACGCGGTTTTCCTGCTCAATGACCGCGGTCTCGTGCAGGCGCGTACCGGTAAACTGCACGACTCCAGCATGGAGGTTTCGCTGATTTCCACGCTGATGGCGATTCATCACGCCAGTTTGAAAGCTGCGCGTCACAATCATCAGGAAACGATCGACTCATACCATGTCTTCAGCGGCGGCGATCATGACCTGCTCTTCATTCCAGTGACCCCGCTTTACGCGCTGCTTGTTGCTGGAAACGGCCTGGCCTCTGAGGACCGCATCCTCGAATCGGTGGGCGGCCTGCTTGCATTGCGCACCCAGCTGGAGAAATCCCTGAAATCGATGGGTGTCACCGGCGAACTTAAACTGGGCTCGGACGAAACAAAGCCCGCTTCGCCCGCCCCGATGCCTGCTCCTAAAAAACAGACGGATAAACTTGCAAAGGCCATTCCCGCACCGGAAATGGAGGCCCTGCTTAAGCAGGCAGCCGCCCAAAAGAAGAAACCCAAGAATGCGGATGATTTCTGGGATGAAGCCGCGGAAAAACACGGCAACAAACCGCTCAATTCGGATGTGATCTCGCTTGAAGAAGCGCGTAAGCTCGGCATCATTCCCGGCGGAAAGTAAAAAGAATTGTGATACAATTTTGCCCGCACTGGGGCATGGTGCAATGGCAGCACACCAGCCTTTGGAGCTGTGGATCTTGGTTCGAATCCAGGTGCCCCAGCCTGAACCATCCGCACTAGCGGACGTTTTTTCTCAAGCAGGATTTGTTGCGGAGCAATGCATTGCCGCACAAATCCTGTTTTGTTGCCCGTACATTTTCTTTCACTCGTATCGAGATGTACGGGATTGAGGTGCCCTATGAAAATAACCGCCATCCTCCTTGCCGCCGGGCAGGGGACTCGTATGAAATCATCCTTGCCCAAGGTTCTGCATCCGGTTGCGGGCAGGCCCATGATCTGGCATGTCATGCAGGCCATCCAGCAGGCCACCACGGAAAAGCCCGTTGTAGTGGTTGGGCATGGCGCCGAGGATGTGAAAAAATACCTTGGCGATTCTGCGCAGACCGTATTGCAGGAACCACAGCTGGGAACAGGCCATGCCGTAATGCAGGCCGGGTCTGTATTACGGGGCGGGACCGATCTTGTCGTGGTCTGCTACAGCGATATGCCTTTGTTGCGCGGTGAGACCCTGCAAAAACTCGTCGAAACCCAAAGGAATAACCATGGTCCCATCTCCATGTTGACCGTAGTTGCAGACAACCCGCGCGGGTTTGGACGCGTCATCCGCAGGGCGGATGACGCGGTGAAAGCCATCGTGGAGGAATATGTGGCCACGGCAGAGCAGTTGCAGGTCAGGGAGTTGAACGTGGGCGCTTATTGTTTCGATGCGAACTGGTTGTGGAAGGCACTCCAGAGCATCCCAAAAAATCCCAAAAAGGGCGAATACTACTTAACGGATACCGTTGAACTGGCGGCCAAGGATGGCCTGTCCGTTCAAGCCATGGTAATGGATGACCTCGAAGAGATCATCGGCATCAACACGCGCGTGCATCTTTCGGAATGTGAAACTGCCATGCGCAGACGTATAAATCAGGCACACATGCTTAATGGTGTCACGATGGTGGATCCCGCTTCAACCTATATTGAGGTTGGCGTGACCATCGGCAGGGATACGGTCATCATGCCGAACACCTGTTTGTATGGGAGGACCGAGATCGGCGCGGGCAATGTGCTTGGACCGAATTCCATCATCCGCGATTCTAAAATTGGAGACGGGTGCAAGGTGCTTGCTTCTGTCCTGGAGGGCGCAGTACTTGAAAATGATGTGGACATGGGTCCGTTTGCACGCCTGCGCAAAGGCGCGCATCTGGGCAATCACGTCCATATGGGGAATTTTGGCGAGGTGAAGGATTCATATCTTGCAGATGGCGTAAAGATGGGGCATTTCTCCTATATTGGCAATGCACAGATCGGCGCCCATACCAACATCGGTGCAGGGACGATCACTTGTAATTATGACGGCGAGAAAAAACATGCCACTGATATTGGGGAGAATGTTTTCATTGGTTCGGATACCATGCTGGTGGCGCCGTTGAAAATCGGGAATGGAGCGCGTACGGGGGCGGGCGCAGTCGTGACGAAAAACGTGGCAGAGGATACACTTGTGGTGGGCATGCCCGCCCGCGCCATCAAAAAGCTTGAACGGAACGCCAAAAAGAAATAGCAATCGGTAGGTGCAAAGATGATATTAAGAAAAGAAGAAAAACAATCCCTGATCGATCTTGCCGGCGAAGCGCGCCGCCGCGCGTACGCCCCCTATTCGAAGTATCCCGTCGGCGCTGCCCTGCGGACGAAGTCCGGGCGTTTGTACACCGGTGTAAACATAGAGAATGCCGCCTATCCACAGACCATGTGCGCCGAGCGCGTCGCCATTTTCAAGGCCGTATCTGAAGGCGAAACTGAATTCGAAGTGATTGCGGTGGTCACGAACAACGGCGGTTCCCCCTGCGGTGGATGCCGCCAGGTGATGGCTGAGTTTGGACTGGATACCATCGTCCTGTTTGCGGATGGCAGGGGAAAGTTGACGAAGCAAACCACCGTCCGTGACTTGCTCCCTGAAGCCTTTGTTCCCGAACATTTGGTAACGGATAAATAGTTTTCGATGGTCGAGGCTTGTGTTGAGCCTGCCGAAACAAGGCGGCGGGCCTCGATACAGACTTCGTCTTACTCGACCAGCGCCGCCGTATCGAGACCATGACCGACTTCCGCTCCTTCCGCGCTTCCGCCGTTGTGCTTCGCCATGCAAATTGGGGCGAGGCCGACCAGTTACTTACGCTGTACACGCGTGAGCAGGGCATGCTGCGCGCACTGGCGAAGGGCGCGCGAAAGATGACGTCACGTAAAGGCGGACATTTACAGCCCTTCACTCAAATTACGGTGCAGCTTGCAAAGGGCCGTGATCTATTGATTGTCACGCAGGTTGAAACGGTCAATGCGTTTTTGCCATTGCATGACGACCTTGTAAAATTGGGATATGCCTCGTATGCGGTTGAGTTGTTATTGCGTTTTTCCTACGAGGAGGAAGGCGGGAATCCCACGCTCTTTCGATTGCTTGTAGAGACATTGGATCGCATCGAGAAGGAATCCGAAGCCTGGCTTGCGGTTCGATATTATGAAATGCGATTACTGGATGCCGTGGGGTTTCGCCCGCAGTTATTCGAGTGCGCGAATTGCGGACGCGAGATTCTTGCCGAGGATCAGTTCTTTTCGTTCACGGCCGGCGGCGTCATCTGTCTCCGCTGCGGGCAGGGCCTGCCCAACCTTGCAAGGATCTCCGTGGAAACGCTCAAATATCTGCGCCATTTCCAGCGCTCAAGCTACCGGGATGCCTCTCGCGCACATCCCGGCCTTGGGATTAAAAAAGAAGCGGAAATCCTCATGCAGGGATATTTCACGTATCTGTTGGAGCGCGAATTGAACACGCCGGGTTTCATCAAGCACGTTAAGTCGTAATGGGAAAATTTCTTTTACTCCAATTCAAAACGAATATCCATGCGACCAGCAGGACGAGCGGCTTCAACATGCGCCACAGCAGGATCTGGAACCATCTCCATTTGCAGGAATAGAGGATCTGTGTGATGACCCAGCGCGCAAACAAGGTTTGACCCAGCCCGCTTCGCACCAGCCGGGGCTTGTATCCGCGGAATGAAAATTCGCCACGCTGGAATGACTCCGCCAGCTCCTGTGCCGCGATCGCGCCATAACCCAGCGCCATGCTGATGCCTTCGCCGAAGAGCGGGTCCGCGCCGACGGCATCGCCGACCAGCAGCACCCTCGGCATGGATGCCTTGTTCAATGGGCTGTACCAGTGGATGGGGTGACCTTTGATCTCGTAGTCGTTCAGGTCAAAGCCGATGCGTTTCATCTCCTCGGCGAGCGGTGCTTTCAGCGCGGGGCGTTTTAGGTTTGAGAAAAGGTTTGTGTCGTAAACTCCCCAACAGCGCATGCGTTGACCCTTGACCTGTGTGGGGAAATCCCAGACATAGCCTGCGATATTGTCGGGGACGGGGAAGAAATCGAAGAAGGCTGTTTTCCCCCTCCCTTGCCCTCCCCCAAGATTGGGGGAGGGTTGGGTGGGAGTCAAAACCTCCAGCACCCTTGCCGTATAGACGGGATCGTTCGGGAAGATGCTGCGGCGTGTTACGCCGTTCGAGCCGTCTGCGCCCACGACGATGGCGGCGCGGAATTCCCCCTGATCGGTTTGAACCGCCACACCGTTTTCATCGGGGATGACATGACTGATCTTGATGCCTTCCCGAATTTCGATTCCCGCTTCGCGAGTCTTCCGTGCCAGCCAGTGATCGAACTCATCACGGCGGATGACGCGGATGGCATGACGTTTCGGCACGCGGACGGCGAGTCCCCTGCCCGCGAAATCGAAATGGACATTCGATGCATCCACATGTGGAACTTCGCGCACGTCAAGCCCGAGCCGTTCAAGAATGACTTCAGCGTCGATGACCAATCCGCCGGCGCAAAGCTTCAGGCGCGGATACTGTTCCTTTTCCAGGATCAGGATGCGGGGGACGAGATGCGGAGCGATCTTTGCCAGATGCAATGCAGTGGAGAGTCCGCTCGGTCCGCCGCCGAGGATGAGAACATCGTGCTTTAACATATCCCTGTCCATTCTTATATTTTGCCATAAAAAACTGCAGGCCGGAATGTCGATCCGACCTGCTTTAAAAAAGGAGGAGAAAATTCTGTTCCGTTCAATCTGCCGCGGCGGTGGCTGGGACGGCGGCAATGCTCCCGCGCCAGAAGAATGCCCAGTACATGACAACCGAGATGGTGTAGAGGATGATCGTGCCGATGAAGGGCGGACCAAATCCGTATTGGACTTGCAGCCAGCCGCTGATGGTGGGGCTGAATGCCCAGCCGAAATTCCAAGCCATGCTGGTCAGGCTGGCGACCGTGGCGCGCGCGGACGGGTCCACGTGTTCCATGATGAAGGTTTGATAAACGGGGGAACTCATGTTCATCAACGCAAGGCGGATGTAGAACGTGGCGGCGCCGACCCAGAAGATGGGGGAAAAGCCCAGCAGGATCAGGAAGGGAATGGAGAGCGCCTGCGAGATCACCACAAGTTGTATCTTCCCCATGCGTTCGGCGAGCGGCGGGGCGATCAAAAGCCCGATTCCCATGGCCAGCGAACCCCATGCGAAGAGCGTGCCGATGACCGGGTCCGGCTGGTTGTGTACCACGCGGAAGAATACGTTCATGAACGGCATGATCAGCCCCGCGCCGATGGAGGTGAGCAACATGGGCAGGATGAGTTTGGTGAGCAGGAGCGGCTGTTTCGCGGCATATTCAAATGGCGCAAAGATGGCGCGTTGACTGCGGGTGATGCGCGGCGATTTCAGGAAGGCCAGCGGCAGGATGGCGATCCCCGCGCCGATGCCGACGATGAAGATGGAGTTGCCATAGGCGAGACTGCTGGTGGCGGAGACGTTTTGCGCGTTGCCGATCCAGGTGGGGAGGTAGCCGCCGACCCACGCGCCGACGGATGCCATTGTCATCTGCAAGCCCTGCCCGAAACTGAAGAGATACGTACGTTCCTTCTCGTTGCTGTTTTCCATCAGGAAGGGCGACATGGTGACGCCTGCCAGGCTCTGCGCGATACCGGAGATGACGTTCATGCTGTAGAGCGAGGCTTCGGTTTGCCAAAGCGCCATGGCGATGATGGAGAATGCCAGCATCGCGCCTGAAAGGATGAGCGAGGCTTTGCGCCCGATCACATCTGCGAGGTAGCCCATCGGCAGGGCGGCAATGAGGGCGACGAAACTGCTGGTGGTGATGAGGTTGCCGAGCAGGGCCTCGTCGAAGCCGAGGCTGAGCGCATAAAAGTTGAATATCAGGCGGAAGACGCCCATCACCATGCCGGTGATGATGACGTTCAACAAATACAGCCGTGCGTTCGGCTTGAACTCGCGGACGTGGGAGCCGTATTCACCGAGCAGGCGGAACGGCTTGAAGAGTTTTGAAGTTTTTTCTTCCATGTTTTATTCGGGGGCTTTTTCCAAAAAGGACCTCATGTTGCCGCAGACCTGGTCGAGCGCCTGCTTGCGGATGGTGTAGCGGTTTTCCTCCTGCTTGAAGGATAATTCGACAAGGCTGGCGAGACGCAGTTCCCTTAAGTGATGCGTTACGGTGGGCGGGCGGAGGTGCAGGCGGCGGGCGATCTCGGCAGGGGTCAGGCTTTCATGCGAGAGATAGTAGAGGATCTTCAGGCGTGTCGGGTCGGCCAGGGCTTTAAGCGAGCGGACGAGCGCATCGGGCACGGTCTCACCGGGGATGACGGACATATCCGCCGGGCGCGTACCGAAGAGCATAAGCATGGTATGCCTGTCAAGTTTTTCGAAGAAGATCAACGGAGTCGTCCAGAAGGCGGGGGCAATGATGAATTTTTCCGCGCGGAATTCCTCCTCCAGTTTGATGCCCTGCGAGAGTTCGAGGAACAACTTTTCGAAGGTCAGTTTGGAGGCGAGTGTCTGCGCGTTTTCCAGACCAGCCCGCAGGATGGGTTCGACGCGTTTTTCGTCCTCTTCGAAAAATGCCTGGTAGTAGGCATTCAAGGCGGAGAGGTACCCTTCGCCCAGTTCCTCGGGGCGGCTCCACCAATCCAGTGCGCGTTCAATGGCGTCCCTTTTCATTCCGCCATGTTTTTTGTGAAACGTCTTGAAAAGATGATCCGCATCCGCTTCCGTCCATTTTCCCTCAGACGCGACGCGCTGGAGAATTTCATCGAACCTGGCATGCTTTTCTTTGTCTTCTTCATTGACGAATTCAATGGGTTCGCCCACTCTTTGGAGTTTGAGCAACCGTTCGGCGGGGGGAATCTGTTTCAGCGCCCAGAGCGCGCTGATGGCATCCTTGGGAGCGGTGAGGTCGGCAAGCCATTTCAACGGCACTCCGGTCAGGCGAAAGACATCTTCGAGCAGTTTTCGTTCCTCCACCGGGATGCGTGCGCGGACACTTGCGGCGTAGGCAGGGCGTATGCCAAAATATTCAGGCTCATGCAGAACATGCAAGCTGACGAAAAGTTCGTAGGCTGTGCCGAAATCCCAATGGATCTCGGGGGCGGTGATCTGTTTTTCAGTCAGGATTTCCATGTGTTTCCTCGTTATGCGTATAATTTCCCGGAACAAGCTGTAATGTCCCGAAGGTTCTCAGTGCCCTCGGGACGTCCGTTCTATTTCGCGGATTTCAGCTTTCTGCCAATGGAGATCAGCGTGTCGCCGGTGGTTTTGTCGATGGTCTCATTGAAGGGAGGCACGTGTTTGAAGAGCGTTCCCAGGGTGACGAGTACCTGACCGGTCTGGTGGGTGAAGATGCTGCGGGTGGATGGCTCCGCTTCCAGCGCGTGGGGGGCGATTTCTCGTTTTTCCATAATATGTTCGAAAGTATTCGTAGACATGGCTGCCTCTCTCCTTGGATAAAACAATTAGGCAAATGCCTGTGTTAGACCGATGTCTAATTAGATAATAGTCTAAGTTAGACGGTTTGTCAAGAGGTAATTTTCTCTTAATTTGGGGATTTCCCTGCGTTTTTCCCCTTTGGCTGTATAATTTTCGAATTCCCGTCACCCCTGCCCATCGAAAGGACAAACCATGACGCGCAAAATCCTGACCGGCACGTTGATCGTAGCAAGTTCCCTGCTGTTGATTTTGAGTGTGGCCGGCATTGTCCTTGCCTGGGCGTACAACGAGCCTGTGACTCGCGATGTGGTCGGCAGGATGGAAGCGATAGACGCCGAACTGGCACTGGTGGAAACCACATTGACCAATTCAAAGCGGGAGATCGAACGCACTCTGCGCATCGTGAACGCCACGGAAGCGGCGTTGGAAAAATTCACACTCAATGATCCCCAGGAGTTTTTCAAGAATGTGCAGACAACACTGGATGAAGGACTCGTCCCCGAACTGGTAACAGCGCGGGAACGCCTGGTCGCCGCACGCGACTCGCTCGAACAGTTGCGCGTCACTCTCTTCGGGTTGAACTTGATCCCGTTCCTTCAAATTAACATCCCCGACAAGCTACTGGCCGATCTGATCGCCTCCGCGGATGCGATGCAGGGCAAGGTCGATGATGTGAGTCTGCTTGCCCGGCAGGCATCCACGTTTCTAGACGACGCTTCCTACCTGCTGGGCGGCGATTTCACGGAGACGAAAGCTAGCCTGGAATTTTTCCTTGCCGCAATTGACGAATATCAGTTGAAGATATTTGCATGGCGCGGGGAGATCGCCGTATGGATTCAACTCTTCCCCGCTTGGGTGGACCGCGCTTCGATCTTCCTAACCTTCTTCCTGCTCTGGTTTGGATTCTCCCAGTTCGGGCTGATCCTGCATGGGTTAAGTCTGCGGCGGGGGGATGATCCGCTTGACGTGTGGCGGGAATTTTTCATAAAGTCATCTGATGATCGAGTAGAAGATCCCTCGCTGCGCTCCGAATGAAAATTTATGCGTATGCGCCGGACCACGTCTCAAAGCGGCGTCCGTCGTGTTCCTCGGGGGTGTAAAAGGTGAGGTAGGTGAGCGCCTGATAAGGCACGAATTTTTGTTCCTTCGGATTTTGAATGGCAAGGTCGAAATAGGAATGCCATGTCCCCGCGTTGAAGTAGATCTGGCTTTGGGGTTCGGGCATGCCGATGTTCATTCCCAGCGGCACCACTTCATAATAATGCGTATGTCCGTAGATAATGTGCTGGGCCTTGCCGTTTAGGAAGGCGGGTTCCTTGAGGGCGTGGCCGGCAAAGGAATGTTTTCCGCTCCACATCTTTTTCCGCACCCAGATGACCACGTCATTGATGGTCGCAAACGTTGCGCGACCCGACATCTTGATGATCAACTCCATGGCATCCACCACATCGAAGCGATAGGCCTTGTCGGCCTCGCGCACAAAGTCAAGCTGCAGGAATTCCTGCGCAATATCGTCCCACACGCCCTTTAATTCATCCTCCAGCGGATGCGAACCCGCATAGTGGCGGATCTGTCCGCTGATCCAGAGCGGGGCGGCGAGCACCGGGCGGATATTGGCGATCTTGCGCAGGCTGTCCACGATGCCGGCCGGCAGAAGGTCGCCGTAGCGTTTTTGCACCTCCACGGGGAAACGGTTGCATACGTCCATGGTAAAGGCATCGCCGACGGTACCGTGGTCGCGTCCCTTATCCTTGTCGTAGTTGAACTTGTCGTACATGTCGCCGTGACGGGCGGAGACTTTATGCCTCTCGAATAGATCCTTAAGGAAGGGGGACTCCTCTGCATCATACGGGAAGGGGGAAACCGGGTTGCTCAACCCCATCCGCTTGATCATCTCGCGGCGGATCTCGTCAAAGGCCGCGCCTTTGAGGTGATAGTACCAGTCGTGATTGCCCACCATGTAATGAATGCGGACCTTTAATGGAATCTGTTCCCGGCTGTCGAGATCAGGCTCGCCTTTGCTGTTTGCAGGCGCAAGGCGGATCTCTTCTCCGCTGGCGAGGTGGCGCAGGATCTGCATGGCTTCTTTGTTCTCATCAAGGATCGCGCGGGTGACCTCGAGCAGTTTGGGCGCGTAATTCGGGTGGGTCGGGTCGCTCCATGGGCGGACGTAGTTTGCGTCGCCGGGAGACGTGTCCAGCCAGTGCGTGGAGTGCAGCGGATCGAGGACGTCGCCCATCAACAGGACGTCGAGGCTTTCGATCGGACGGTAGCCCCCGTCCCTGCGGACGGAGGCAAAGCGGGCAGTTTCCGTCAGGCGGCGGGCAAATAATCGAAACGCGCTGGGGGAGATCGAATCGGCGGTGGTTCCGTCGCCGAGGTGAAGGTCGCTGACGATGACAAGCATGGTGTTCCCTGATGAATGACGTCCGGTCATGCAGATTATAGCTTAATGATGGGGGATGGCTGCATTCTCTGTGGAAACATCCGTCGGCCTTGACTTAGAACAGATGTTCTATTACACTTTCCCCAAATGTCCATTTGGAAAATACTGAAACAATTATGGATGGGCTCGCGGCAAAGCAGGAGAGAATATTCCCATACTGTGGAAGATGTTCATCCCCTTCCATCGACAAACCAGGCTGCGTATCCAGTTCACGATCCAAATACGGATGAGCGTTACCAGCGCTGGATCGGCCTCTCCCCGCGCGAGCAGGATGTCACCGCGCTGGCCTGCCTGCGATACACAAACCCCCAGATCGCCGCCCGCCTTGGGCTGTCGGTTGGGACTGTCCGATCCTATCTTGAAAAGGTGCTCAACAAATTGGGGTTACAGAGCAAGGCGGATCTGCGCGTGTTCTTTGCGGCTTGGGACTTCAGTGAATTTGAGAGACGACAAGACCCGCATCGCTGACCCTGGTTGCTGGTTCTACCCCCATATCTGCCTCCCCTTTTTTACGGCTACCCAATGCCCGCCCCTTAAAAGGGGTTTTTTATTTTTTGGGTCCGGGCTATTGTGGTGGCATGAAGAAGCATTTGAAAAAAACAACGATCAAGGTTTTCCTGTGCCATGCCCACGCGGACCGTGATCTCGTGCGCGTGTTGTGCGCACGGCTGAAAAGAGATCATGTCGAGCCGTGGTTGGATACGGAAGCCCTACTGCCCGGCCAGAACTGGGCATATGAGATCCACAGGGCGATCCTTGGGAGCGACGTGGTGATCGTCTGTCTTTCGCAGGGCTTCAGCCAACAGCATGGATATCGTCACGAGGAATTGAAGCTCGCCCTCGAAAAAGCAAAGATGTTGCCAATGGATGATATCTTCATCATCCCCGTCCGACTGGAAGAATGTGACCCGCCCGATTCCCTGCGACATTTGCACCGCGTGGATCTGTTCGGAAAGGATGGGTATCAAATATTACTGCGTGCATTGCGAAGGCGGGATTCTTTAAAGGGATAGATTTCCTTCCATTGCCCGGTTGTATAATGATTAATGGGGATGGTCTCATGAAACAGGATTATCTGGCGGAACGCAAACTCATGGCGGCGCTTCAACTCCGGGCACGGGGGATCAGTGATCGGCGTGTTCTCGAAGCGTTCGTGTCCATTCCGCGCCATCTCTTTGTCCCGCTCGAGTTTCGCTGGTCCGCGTATGAGGACGCCCCGCTCCCCATCGGTTTCAAACAGACCATCTCGCAGCCGTATATTGCAGCATACATGACCCAGGCATTGAAGCTGACCGGCGCGGAGCGTGTGCTCGAAGTCGGAACGGGCTCGGGCTATCAGGCGGCGATCCTTTCCGCACTCGCGCATGAAGTACATACCGTGGAGTTGATCCCCGCCCTGGCGGACCGCGCCGCCCGCATCCTGGCGGAGCTTGGAATCGAAAATGTGTTTGTTCACGTTGGGGACGGCTCACAAGGTTGGGATAAATCCGCCCCGTACGATGCGATCCTTGTCTCTGCCGCCACGCCTCATCTGCCGAAATGCCTGTTGGACCAGCTTGCCGATCATGGGCGCATGATTCTGCCCATCGGGGGGAGCGGAGCTCAAAGACTCGAGTTGTGGCGGCGGGATGGGGATGCCTTTTCGCAGGAGGTCTTATTGCCCGTTGCCTTTGTACCGCTGCGGGGAAGGGATGGGGTGTGAAATTCGATCCGCAAAAGCACCATCGCCGCAGTCTTCGCCTGAAGGGATATGATTATTCGCAGTCGGGAGCCTATTTTGTGACCATTGTTTCCTGGCAGCGCGAGATGCTGTTTGGCGAAATCGTGGATGGGGAAATGAAATTAAACCGTAACGGATATATTGTCCGCAATGCATGGTTTGACCTGAAGAATCATTATCGACATGTGGAATTGGGTTCATTGATTATCATGCCAAATCATGTGCATGGGATTGTGGTTTTGGTTGATGAAGGCGCGGAACCGTTGCGTAATGGTAGGGGCGGGTCTTCCACGTCGGGCGGGGTGATTTTGCCTGACGAGGCGCATATGGGCATTCAAGACCTAAACCAACAACCCCGACATGTCCAGCGTCCGATCTGACCATTGCTTGGCTTGCACGGAAAGCAGGGTGCGCTGGCTGGTATTTTGAAACGCGTTTTCCCAGCCTTTTTCCCATAATGTGATCAAGGTTTGCATGGAGACCAGTTCGGCGGCGGTCTCAGGCTCGGTCTCGGCGGCAGTCCATTCGATGTAATACTTTGCTTCCTCCAAAAGACCCCGCACCACTGCCGGGTCGTTGGAAGCGCGGGCGGAGGAGGAAATTCGTCCCAAGGTGGCGGCGAGTCCGCCCAGCCTGCGGGGCAGGGGGTCGCGTAAATATCGTTCGCGTTTTTTCTCTTTGTCCGTCATGCCGCGCCTCCAAAGATTTCCTTTGTGACCGTTTCGACGCTTTGCCGCAGTTCTTCACTTTGAATCAAGATGCTGCGATTCCCCAACCTCGGACGGATATTGATGAGCGATTCGAATTCGATGCGCTGGTCGGCGGGATACCAGTTCGCGCCCCAAAGATCGTCCTGCTCGCTGCCATTTTCCAGAAGCACCTGTTCACAGTCCGCGTGCATTTCCCCGCCGCCCGCCAAAATTCGGCGGCGAATGTCCACGACGATCTTGATCATCGTTTCATACTCTTTGGACATTTCTATGATTTGCTCAGGCGTTGGTTGGGATTGAAGAATGTAGATCATGCCCAAATTATACATGAACCATCAGGTATAATCCCCCCGGGTTTCGATGCATCCCGCGACAATCACGCGGGACTACTCAACCACCACACCAAAATCCCGAATATCGAACAGCGACAAGGTGCCCGCAAGGGTAATATCGAATGTCGAAACCCTCCTCTTTCCAATCCATCATCCTCAAACTACAAGACTTCTGGTCAGCGCACGGATGCCTGATCACACAGCCCTATTACACCCAGGTAGGCGCAGGTAGGGCGGTTCCGATACATCAAAGCATTAGGCGGGTATGATACGTCAAACGGAATTGCACAAAACATGTTGAAAAAATTTTCCCCAAATTGGGACGCCATTTACGCCGAAGAGACCCGCTTGTTGCACGCCTTATCCCCGCAGGAAGGCGTGCGGCAATTCTTTGCGTTAATGGCGGAATTCCAACCGTGGCTGCGGGAAACCGAGTCCGTGTTTCGGAATGAACGCAATCAGGCGATGATTCAACTCCAGGCGCGGCTGGCAAGCCTGAACGTCAATAAAAGCCATGAACGATCTGATTGATTCCGTTGTTGCTTTCCAGGATTTCCTGAAAAAAGAAGGCATTCCCGTCACAGCCATCGATGGGATTGCTGTCGCGGTATGGGGCGAGCCGCCCCTACGTAACATTGACGTATAATTGCCCCATCGCGGACAAATCTTGCCCACCACCGACAAACGCCCCCTCAAAGTCTTCCTCTGCCATGCCCATATCATCCCCTTCTTGTGGGACGCGGACCGTGACGCTGTCCGCGCACTATACACGCATCTGACTATTGATGGCGTGGATTGAGCGTTATAATAGCGCTATAGTTTAGGAGATTAACCATGCAATACAAAATTCGACTTGAAGAAACAGATGAAGGCTTTGCCGTTTGGGTTCCGGGGCTGCCAGGATGCTGGTCGCAAGGCGAGACGGAACAAGAAGCGCTTGAAAACATCAAGGATGCGATAAAAATATACCTTGAAACGGTTGAGGTTCTGTTGGAAGATGCCCAAACCCGAATGGTGGAGGTTGCGGTTTAGACATGCCCAAATTGGCGGGAATTCAACATCAGCGAGCAGTAAAAGCCTTTGAGAAAGCGGGATTTCGTGTGGTTCGCGAGGGAAAACATATCTCAATGGTAAAAGACAATCGAATTATCATCATCCCACGCATAATCCGATCAATGCCTTCACTATGGGTGGAATTATCAAAGACGCAGGCTTAACCATCGAAGAGTTCAAGAAATTACTGTAACATGCCAGCGGACAAACGCCCCCTCAAAGTCTTCCTCTGCCATGCTCACGCGGACCGGGACGCTGTCCGCGCACTGTACACGCGCCTGACCAATGACAGTGTGGATGCGTGTATAATTTGAGCAGGAGAAACATGGGATGGAATCCTTCACGATCATCAGTGACATCGCTAACGAAGAAGTGATTGCCATCGGAAACTCCATCCGCGACCTGCCGCGTTTGAGAAAACTATATGGCGATGGACGATGGAGAAAAATGAAAGGGGTTGCCACCATCCAACTCCGTAATGGACGTGTCCGCAAAGCCGAAATCCATTGGTACGAAGCGCACGGCATCGGACGAAAAGAGTTCAAACGTAAGAATTATCTGGATTGACCTATGAAAACTACACCTAAATTTGCCATTTGCATTGACAATAGCGAATACCCCGTCTCGTTGGAATTGCACAAAATTTATCGAGTACTTCCCGATAAAGAAGCGCAAGCCGACGGTGATATGCGAATCATTGACGAAAGCGGAGAGGACTACTTATTTCCAGCGGATTATTTTATCCCTGTTGAACTGCCGCAAACCGTGATTCGGGAATTGAATAAATCCTACGCCCACGCCTGAAATCGAAACGACGCACCATAAAGGTTGCGTCGTTTTTCATTCATAACTCCAAATCGGGACGGATATGACCGAAGCCAAGCGACCATTGAAAGTATTTTTATGCCATGCTCACGCGTGTCAACCTCCCAAAATTATTCAGGTTTACTTAGATTGATTTACAATAGTCGGTATGACATGGAAACCATCATACCTAACCCGAGAACAAATGGAAGAAAGACGGCTTGAAGGTGGACGGCTGTTGAAAGCTGGAAAAATGTCAAAAGCCGAAATCTCAAGACACCTCGGAGTAAGCCGGGCCACGGTCGGCCAATGGGCCAGAATCATAGAAACAAAAGGTATGCGCGGACTCCAAAAAAGAAAAGCGGCTGGTAGCGAGCCGAAGTTGAGTAATCCACAAAAGCAAAGCTTAAAGAGGAAGCTGGAACGAGGGGCTTTGGCGAATGGATATCCAACTGATCGCTGGACATTGGACCGTGTCCAAAAATTGATCAAAAGAGAATTTGATGTCACTTATCATCCGAATTACCTCAATCGATTGTTGCGCAAACTAGGTTTCAGTCCACAAAAGCCAATGCCACAGGCTATTGAACAGGAAAAAGAGTTAGTGGAAGCTTGGTTGCTAGGAGATTGGCCAAGGATAAAAAAAGTCACATCGTCTCAAAGCAAAAATCGTATTTTGGGATGAATTTGGGTTCTCCTTTCAAGAAATATTGGCTACGACGTGGGCTCGGACTGGCAAGAGACCCGTTTTTCGACGGGTAACCAAAGATCGTCGAGCGCTATCGACAGCCGTAGCGCTGACACTTACAGGCAAGATCTACAAGAAATGTTTTGAAGGTTCGATAAAAAGCGATAACTTGATTGAGGCACTTGAACACCTCCGTAGGCAGGTACCTGGAAAAATCATCTTGATCTGGGATCGAGCCCGTATTCATCTTAGCAAGCTCACCAAAGCTTATCTCTGCCAGCATCCTGAGATCATGATTGAAGAGTTACCTGCTTACGCTCCACAGCTCAATCCGGAAGAGTATTGTCACGGAAATGTTAAACAACATCTCAGAAATGCTCGTCCAACTTCTAAAGAGGAGATTCGCTCAATGCTTGATCGTGGTTTTGCTCGCTTGCGTCGTCGACCAGACTTACTTCTTGGCTTCTTTCATGCCGCCGGTCTTTCTGTTAGGCAACTTCAGTTAACCTGAATAGTTTAGGGGAGGGTTACCCTTGCTCGTGAAAAGGAAGAACAACGTGAAGCCGCTGAGAAAATTGAACAGGAGAAAACGCGACAAGAACTTGAACGTAGATTAAAGAAAATATCTAATGACAGTAAACGTCGAATACAAAAAATAGAATGGCAATATAGATGGGAAAAGTTTGTTGGGGCAATTCGTTATCGGTTGAAATTATTTCGCATTTATCGCACGCCTATTCTAATTTTGTTGGTAATGTTTGCGATTGTAACCCCGCTAATAATTGATTTGTCCAATAGAATTCCTGAGTTAATTCAATCACTTACAGCTACTCCGCCTACGACGAGTGTTTCTTTAAATTTAAGTAAAACGCCTGACACTGTGGAGTTGACCAACACACCACTTCCTATTTCGAGTTCATCACCATCTGAAATTTTTACTCTAACTGCCACACCCTTGCTAACCGAAATCACGGACGCCAAAGGCGTGCCAATGGTGCTTGTCCCAGCTGGAGAATTTGAAATGGGAATCAGCTCTTTTGATCTAACTTATCAGATTCTTCTTGAGAAATCGAGCCCCGCACATAACGTTTATTAGACCTCTTGCAAAAGTCAAATTGAGTTGAGTTCAAGGTTGTAAATAGCAGCAATCAGGTTGAAGCGCAAAGCAAATCTCTTTCTACGATTGCGATACCTCTCGCTCAAAATGCGAAACACTTTCAACTTACGGAATATATGCTCAATCACAATCCGTTTCCGTGCCAAGCTTCGATTGCTCTGTTTCTCTCGTTTCGTCAGAGCATGGTATTTGGATTTCTTGAAGGGTGTTTGACTGTTCTGATGAAACTCCATCAATCCTTGATAGCCCGCATCTGCCAGAATACGCAGATGTTCAGAGAACTCACAGGCATCGTCTTTGAACAGTTGGAAGTCGTGTTTGCTTCCATGACTAAAGGCGGTGGTTATGATTTGGGTACTTTTTCGATCAGCCATCACCTGCGCTTTTTGGGTGTGACGCTTCTTTTTGCCACTGTAATGCCGTTTTTGGCTTTTTTTGGACGTTCCACTGGCTGTTCGCTGACATCAACCAGCACTACCTCGAACACCGTGTCACTGGCTTGGAGTGCCTTTTTGCCAGGCAAACGAAACTTTTTTGAACGGACTAAGGCCTCCTCTACCTTGCGAATGGTGCGGCAAACGGTTGCTTCACTGACACCATAGGATTGCGCAATATGAAATTCTGTGCGATATTCTCGCCAGTACATCAAGGTCATCAACAACTGATCGGCTCGGCTCAGTTTTGGCGGTCTCCCGAAGTCTCGCAGCCCTTTCTCAATGACTGTGAGCATCTGCTCGAAGGTTTCGCGCTGGACGCCAGTTAGCCGTTTGAAGTCACTACCTTTGAGATGTGCGATTGTCTTATAGTTCATGTGCCTATTATGGCACACTTATGCAAGAGGTCTATTTAGATAGTTATTATATTGACTCGTATGAGGTGACCAATGCAGCATATAGAGTTTGTGTTGAAGAAGGCGGGTGTGCTAGACCATATAGCACTAAACGATTTGATAGTTCGTCTTATGCAAACCATCCTGTTGCATTTGTGGATTGGAATCAAGCAAAAACATATTGTGAGTGGAGAGGCACTCAATTGCCTACGGAAGCTCAATGGGAAAAGGCTGCCCGTGGAGTTGATGGACGAACATATCCTTGGGGTGAAGGGATTGATTGTGATAAAGCGAATTATGATAAAGAATGTGTGGGTGATACGACTGAAGTAGGTAGTTATGAGAGCAGCAAGAGCCCATATGGTTTGTATGATATGGCGGGTAATGTTTGGGAATGGGTAAATGATTGGTATTCAGATGTGTATTATCAATCATCACCACTAAATAATCCATTAGGACCAGATGATGGAGAATTGCGCGTTCAACGTGGCGGTTCTTGGTCATCAGGTGATTTTCTGGCGCAATCATTTCTTAGGCTTTATGGCGACCCAGTCGAAAAAAATTATGTTTCTGGATTTTATGGATTTCGTTGTGCCCGTAATGTAACCCCATAAGGAATGAGTAAGCTAGAACACTCGTAGCAGAACCAGCCACCCCTTAAGTCTGAACCGTAACCAGATGGAGAATGGACACCACCCCATTCTCCATCTTCCATTAACCATCAGTTATAATTCCCTCACTCTAAAAACTAAACACTGGTCACTGATAACTATGTCTTCTTCCTTCCAATCCATTATCCTCAAACTACAAGACTTCTGGGCATCCAAGGGATGTCTCATCACACAGCCGTACTACACCCAGGTCGGCGCAGGGACGATGAACCCTGCCACCTTCCTGCGCGTGCTCGGACCCGAACCGTGGAACGTGGCGTACGTCGAGCCGTCTGTGCGCCCCGACGACGGGCGTTACGGCGAGAACCCCAACCGCTTCCAACTCCACACCCAATTTCAGGTCATCCTTAAGCCAGATCCAACGAATCCGCAGGAACTCTACCTCGAGTCGCTTTATGCGCTCGGCATCGACCCGCGCCAGCACGACATCCGCTTCGTGGAAGATAACTGGGAACAGCCCGCCATCTCCGCCTGGGGTTTGGGTTGGGAGGTCTGGCTCGACGGGCAGGAGATCACGCAGTTCACCTACTTCCAGCAGATGGGCGGCGTGGCGCTCGATCCAGTCTCGGTCGAAATCACCTACGGGCTCGAACGCATCCTCATCGCGCTCAACAACGCCAACGCCATCTGGAACGAGGAGTATGGAGCGGGCGTCACCTACGGCGAGATCCGCCGACAGGAAGAGTTCGAACACTCCAAATATTATTTCGAGACCGCCGACGTCGAACGTGTGCGCGCCATGTACGACCTTTTCTCCGCCGAAGCCGACGCCTGTCTCGCCGCCGGTCTCATCGTCCCCGCGCACGACTATGTCCTCAAATGCTCGCACTCCTTCAACATCCTCGACACCCGCGGCGCGATCAGTGTTGCCGAACGTCAAGCCTTCTTCCGCCGCATCCGTGAACTCGCCAGGGGAGTGGCGCTCGCGTATGAGGAGCAGAGGAAGGGGCTGGAGTATCCGTTGTTGAAAGATACGGGTTCGAAAGTTACAAGTTCGCAGGTTTCAACTTTCAAACCTTCCAACCTTCAACCTGCCAACTTTATCTTAGAAATTGGAGTCGAAGAACTCCCTGCCTCTGATGTGGATGTCGCTCACGGGCTTTTGACGACCCGCATTCCGACTCTGCTCGATGAGCTTCGGCTGACCCACGGCGACGTCCGCATCTTGACAACCCCGCGGCGGCTCGTCGTTTCAGTGGACTCTCTCTCCCCGAATCAGCCCGACCGCGAAGACCTCGTCAAAGGTCCACCCGCCGACAAAGCCCTGGACAAAGACGGCAAGCCGACTCAGGCTGGCTTGGGTTTCGCCAAAAAGAACAACATTGACCCCGCTTCTTTGGAAGTCCGCGAAGAAGGCAATAACAAATACGTCTTCGCCCTCGTCAAACAGACTGGACGCCCCACTCCCGAAGTCCTCGCCGAAGCGCTGCCCAAGTTAGTGGCGGATATTAAGTTCGAGAAGTCCATGCGCTGGAACGATTCGGGCGTCTCGTTCTCTCGTCCGATTCGCTGGTATGTTGCGCTACTCGGTGACATGGTCATCCCGTTTGAATATGCTGGCGTCGTCTCTGGCAACATCTCCCGCGGACTTCGTCCCTACGATTCTCCCGAAATCAAAATTCCCTCGGCGGATAAATATTTCGAGGTCATTCGCGAAGCGGGCATCCTGCTCGACAAAGAAGAACGCAAGTCCGCCATCGTCGAACAGCTCAATCAAGCCGCATCCCTCATCGGTGGGGAAGCCATCCTGGATGACGATCTGTTGAACGAGGTAACCAACCTGATCGAAATGCCCACCGCCGTCATGGGCGGATTCAACGAAGAATTCCTTTCATTGCCAAGAGATGTGTTGATCTCGGTGATGAAAAAGCATCAGAGATATTTCCCTGTCCAGAAAAATGGGAAATTGTTGGCGCACTTTATTGCCATCAGAAATGGCGACGACCTGCACATCGACACTGTCCGCGAAGGGAACGAACACGTGCTCTCCGCGCGCTTTGCGGATGCGGACTTCTTCGTCCGCGAAGATGTGAAATTGAAACTGGAAGAATATCGCCCAAAACTCTCCTCGCTGACCTTCCACACCAAACTCGGCTCCATGCTCGATAAATCCGACCGCATGTTGAAACTCGGCGCGGAACTGGCGGCCCTGCTCAGCTTCAAAGATGCCATGCTTATCAAGCACCTGGCGCGCGCCGTCTATCTCTCCAAAGCCGACCTCGCGACTCAAATGGTCACCGAGATGACCTCCCTGCAGGGCATCATCGGCGGCGAATATGCCCTGCGTTCCGGCGAGACCCCCGAAGTAGCGGCGGCGATTGCCGGGCAATATCAGACCGTGCCGGGATCGAAGGTCGGTCTTGCGCTGGCACTCACGGACAGAATCGACTCATTGGTTGGTTTGTTCGCCGCTGGCCTTGCTCCCACCGGCGCGAAGGACCCCTTCGGTCTGCGCCGCGCTGCCATCGGCGTCGTCCAGCCGCTTATCGAACAGGATATGAATTTCGACCTCGCGCTCGCCGTGCAAAAGTCCGCGAAGACACAACCGATTGAAGTGAAGGACGATACTCAAAAACAAGTCCTCGAATTCATCGCAGGACGCTTGTCTGTGGTGTTGAAGGATGCGGGCTACAAACATGATGTCGTCGAAGCCGTCCTTGCAGAGCAATCCAACAATCCGGCGGCATCCGCCCGGGCGGTGAAGCAGTTGTCCGCGTGGGTGACGCGCGAAGACTGGTCATCCATTTTGGATGGTTTCGCGCGCTGTGTCCGCATCACCCGCGACCAGAAGGATGTGTTCAAGGTCAATGAAAAATTATTTTCCGATCAGGAAGAGAAGGACTTGTTCAAGGCTCTGCAAACGAACACCAAGGCGCAACCGTCTACAGTGGACGAATTCCTTGAAGTGGTTGTCATGCTGATCCCTTCCATCAATACCTTCTTCGATAAGGTCCTTGTGATGGCGGAGGACAGGAAGGTAAAGGAGAACCGGCTTGGCTTGCTGCAACGGATCGCGTCGCTTTCGAACGGTATCGCGGACCTGGGCAAACTCGAAGGGTTCTAGTTCAAAACCCGCCGCAGAAAGACCGCAGGGTCATGCTTGTGACCCTGCGGTCTTATTTTGCCAAACCATCAAATGCTATAATGCAACCATTCCATGTCCACCATTGATGAGATCAAAGCCAAAATCGATATCGTCGACCTTGTCTCCGAGGCCGGTGTCAAACTGCGTCACGCGGGGAGGAACTATACCGGCTTCTGTCCATTCCACGATAACAAGCACACGCCGGCCTTTGTGGTCTGGCCCGAGTCCGGGACGTGGCGCTGCTTTGGCGCGTGCAATGAGGGCGGCGACATCTTCAAGTTCGTGATGAAGCGCGAAGGCATCGATTTCAAGGAAGCCTTGGGGAAGCTTGCCGCGCGTGCGGGCGTGGAGTTGAAGGAATACCAGCGCGAGACGCCCCAGCAAAGGGAGGCCTTCGACAACCTGCGCAAACTGCTCGAGGACGCGGTCATTTATTATCGCAGCCAGCTTTTCAACAACACGGAGGTCCTGTCCTACCTGCGCGAGAAGCGCGGATTAACCGATTCGACAATCGAAACCTTCGGTCTGGGCTATGCGCTTACGGGGTATGATAATTTTCTCAAGCATTTCACAAGCAAAGGCTTCTCCGAAGAAGATTTGCTCGATTCAGGCATGCTCTCGGAGCGCGACAGCGGCGGATATTACGACAAGTTCCGCAACCGCATCATGATCCCCATCCGCGACGAGCAGGGACGCATGGCCGGTTTCGGCGCACGTATTGTGGACCCGGACGATATTCCCAAATTCCTCAACTCTCCTGAAACGCCGATCTTTTCCAAGGGACGCCTGCTTTATGGTCTGGACAGAGCCCGCAAACCGATCCGCGCCGCCGACCAGGCGGTGATCGTGGAGGGCTATCTGGATGTCATCGCCCTGCATCAGGCGGGCTATGAGAACGTGGTCTCGCCGATGGGCACGGCATTGACGGAAGACCAGCTGCGTTTGCTCAAACGTTCCACGCGGCGCATCGTCCTTGCGCTGGACCCGGATGTTGCGGGACAAAAAGCCGTCCTGCGCGGACTCGACGCCGCCCGTTCGGCAATGGACCGTGAAGGCGAACTTGGTTTTAACGCGCGCGGACTTCTAAAGAATGAAGCGCGCCTGCAGGCGGACCTGCGCGTGGCGACCATCCCCGATGACCTCGACCCGGATGAGATCGTGGCCCGCGACAGGGAGGAATGGAAGCGCATCATCGAAGGCGCGAAACCCATCGTCACGCATGTAATGGATTCGCTGGCGGCGGGACAGGACTTGAACGACGCCAAGGTCAAGAATCAGATCGCGGCGCAGGTGCTTCCATTGATCGAAGACCTGCCCAGCGCCATGGAGCGCGATACCTACCGTCAGGCGCTGGCGCGAATGCTCAAGGTGGATGAACGCTCCCTGACGGCGGCGCAGGCTCGGGGTCCGGTGGTGAGGCGCAAGCCTCGGGTGACAGATCAAAGCGAAAAAGCGGAAACGCCGGTCGTGGCGGTCAACCCGAGGTTGAAGGTCGAATCCCATTGCCTGGGTGTTTTATTCCGCAAACCTGAATTGTTATATCGTTTGGACCGCAGGCTGGAGGAATGCGGCCTGAGCCCGCTGGTGGCGGAGGACTTCGAGTATACTGACCATCAACTGTTGTTTGGCGTGGTGCGTCTGGCGGTGGAACAGGATGAGAAGGACCATCAGCATTACCTGATGAGTCATCTGCCCGAAGCAGTGACCACGCTTTCGAAGGACCTGCTCGCGCAGACGGAAACGCTCGACCCCGTGGATGACCGCCTGCTTGAGGAACTGCTGGCGCGCTTTTTGGATCTGCGGCGTGCCCATGCGATGATCAATGTCAATCAACTGCGTTTCCTGCAGGAGGACGAACAACAGCAGGGCGGCGCAAATATGAAGGCATACCAGGAGCAGGCGATCCAGTTTGCACGCCTGCTCAACAGCCTGGACAAGGCAAAACGAAAGATGTCCACGAGGCGGCAGGCCTGATATTGTAGTGGTTTGAACAGGCGACGGATGCAGGAATGCTTCCTGAAGGAATCTGGGAAAGGGAACCCAATGCCCGCAAAAAGCAGACCGAAGACGAAGGTAAAGACGAAGGTAAAGCCGAAGGCAAAAGCGGTCCAAAAGCCAGCGGTAAAAAGGAAAAAGGTCCCGCGCAAGAAGCCGGGCTTGTCCGTGGGTGCAGTGGTGGAATCACTGGCGGAAGAGCAGGAAGCCACTTTGGAGTCCATGCTGGAGGATGTCATTGAACCCGATGAGTCCCTGCTACAGCAGGAGGATGAGTTCGAGGATGCTCCGCCTGTGCGTTCGCATGAAGTGGCGGGCGAGCTTTCCGAAGACCCGGTGCGTTTGTACCTGCGTGAGATCGGACTTGTCAAACTGCTTACGCCGGACAGCGAGTTTCGGCTTGCCACGCTCATCGAGGCGGACCGGCTGGCCGGCACGCTCCGCACACTAAAACAGCGCAAGGGTGTTTCACTTGCCTGTTCCATATATCACTGGCTCATTTCTGAAATGCTCACCTCGTGGGATCGTCTGATCGAGGATGCCGAACGCCTCGATCATGAACCTCCCAGCCTGGCCTTGTTGATCGCTGAATCCCAGTCGCTTCATGCGGGCTGGGAGTTTGATTCCCCATCCTATCTGCGCGCCTATCTGGATAACGGTCATTGGGGTGTCGACCATCTTTGGGATAACCTTGCCCGGCATGCGTACAGCGTCTTTCTCAGCCTGTACCTGCTTCCGTTCAAATATGCAGAGTGGCTGCTGACGCATGCCCGCGAGGAGAACGGGCTGCCCGCCCAGCGCACGCTCTACCGCAAACTGCCGTCCGACGTAGACCTGTTTGCGGAAATGGAAGCCGCCCACGTACGTGCGGAGGATGCGAACCAGGCGCTCATCCGCGCGAACCTGCGCCTGGTGGTGAGCGTCGCCAAGCGCTATCTTGGGCGCGGCATCTCCTTCCTCGATCTTATTCAGGAGGGCAACATGGGATTGCTGCGCGCCATCGGCAAGTTCGACCCGCGGCGTGGATTCAAATTCAGCACCTACGCCACGTGGTGGATCCGCCAGTCCATCAACCGCTCGATTGCCGAGCAGGCGCGGACGATCCGCATTCCGGTCCATTTGTTCGAATCCATCTCGCGTATCTTGCGCGCGCAGCGGCATCTCACGCAGGTCCTGGGACGTGAGCCAAGTAATGAAGAGCTTGCCCTCGAAGTGGGCTATCTTTCTGCGGTGGATGTACAGGTGGTCCTGCGCGCGCACGCGGAAAACAAGCCGATCGACCCTGAAATACAACACAAACTGGATATTGCCTCGCAAAAGATCCATCGCGTGCTGCGCTCTGCAGAGGAGCCGGTTTCATTGGAGGGCCCGGTGGGGGACGCTGACTCCAGTTCGCTGGGTGATTTCATCGAGGATATTGATGCGCCCTCGCCGATGGATGCCGCCGCAAAAGAGATGCTGCGCGAGCAGGTCCAGCATGCCCTTTCCGTGCTCTCCGAACGCGAGCGCGATGTGCTGGAACTGCGCTTCGGTTTGAAGGACGGCAGGGAGCACACGCTCGAGGAGGTCAGCCGTTATTTCGATGTGACCCGCGAGCGCATCCGCCAGATCGAGGCAAAAGCCTTGCGGAAGCTGCGCCATCCCGCAAGGAGCCGCGAGTTACGCGATTATTTGGGGGATTGAGTTTCTGTCATTCCGCATTTGGAAAAGGATTACAAGGTTAAGGGATTCTTGAAGTTTCCTCCCAATATGACAATTATCACCAATTTTGTGAAAAGTGACACATAATCTAGCCCCTGAAAGTCTCTTATGATATACTTCGCCGAACGTGCCAGATTTCACGCATCAATGAGGTGTTTAACATGTTGCTTGAATATATTGCCATCGCGGTGATGATCGCGATAGCCACTTTGATTGCTTTTATTGCCGTCGGGTTGGGGGAATTGTTCGGACCGAAGAAAAAATCTGCAGCGAAAGACATGCCGTACGAATCGGGCATGAACCCATACGGCGAAGGGACGCGGCGCATGCCTGTCCGCTTTTATCTGATCGCCGTGCTCTTCATTCTCTTCGATATTGAAGTCGTGTTCTTTTTGCCCTGGGCGATCGCGTTCCGCCAGCTCGGCCTCTTTGGCTTGATCGAGATGGCGGTCTTTATCGTCATTTTGCTTATCGGTTATGTGTATGCCTGGAAAAAAGGAGCCCTGGAATGGGAGTAGAGCAGAAACTTGGAAATATGGGCGTGGTGACCACCACGTTGGAGGGGATGGTCAACTGGTCGCGCACGAATGCGATGTGGCCCATGCTGTTCGGGCTGGCCTGCTGCGCCATCGAGATGATGTCCGCGCAGGCCCCACATTACGATATGAGCCGCTTTGGCATGGAACTCATGCGCGCCAGTCCGCGCCAGTCCGACTTGATGATCGTGGCGGGGCGCGTCTCGAAGAAGATGGGACCCGTCCTGCGCCGTTTGTACGACCAGATGCCCGAGCCGAAGTGGGTAATCGCCATGGGCGATTGCGCCTCCTGCGGAGGCGTCTTCAATAACTATGCCCTGTACCAGGGGGTGGATGAGGTTGTGCCAGTGGATGTGTATGTGGCAGGCTGTCCGCCGCGCCCCGAAGCGTTGATCCATGGTGTGCTCACGGTGCATGAAAAAGTGAAGCGCGCGAAGTTCGCGGATCTGGCAAAAGGATAAATACATCATTGCGAGCCGCTCCTCAGCAAAGCAATCTCCAATAGTGAGACGGAAATTACTTCCCGTAGACACATAAAGACATGGTGAAGACAATGGATAAAAAAATCGAACCGATCGTAAAGGCCGTACAGGCCCACTTTAGTGCGGCGCTTGAAGAGTTCCGCAGCGAGGTGCATTTGTTCGTCAAGCCCGAGCAGATCGTGGATGCATTGACCCTGTTGCGCGATGAACATCATTTTGAACTGCTCTCGGCGTTGACCGCGGTGGATTATTATCCGCAGACCTCGCCGCGTTTTCATGTCATCTACCAGATGACCTCGCTTGCACAGAATCTGTCGGTGCAGCTGAGAGTCCCACTGGACGGGGACAACCCGAGGGTCCCGACTGCGGCGCGTGTGTATGACGTCGCCAATTGGCGCGAGCGTGAGCTGCTCGATATGTTCGGCATCGAGTTCGATGGCCACCCTGATCCGCGCCGCATTCTGATGCCCGACGATGCCGAAGGTCATCCGCTGCGGAGGGATTTTCCGCTTGGGTATGAAGAACCGCAGTTCACCTTTAACTTTGAAGAGATTGACCTGCGCAAGCCGTATGTAAAGGAATAATCATGGCCCAGCTTGAAGAAGTCAGCGTAGAACAATTCAAACATCTCGTCTCGGAGCGCGCCCTGACAGGCGAGACCATGCTCCTGAACATGGGACCCCAGCATCCCTCCACGCACGGCGTACTGCGGCTGCTGCTTGAGCTGGACGGCGAGATCGTTGTCAACTGCATTCCCGATATCGGTTTTTTGCACACCGGCATCGAAAAGAACATGGAAGCCAAGACCTATCAAAAGGCTGAAGTGATGACCGACCGCCTCGACTATATGAACCCGATGGGCAACAACCTCGCCTATTGCATGGCAGTGGAAAAACTGGTGGACTTGGATGTGCCGCCCCGCGCGCAGGCCTTGCGCGTGATCCTGGTGGAGTTGCAGCGCATTGCTTCGCATCTTGTCTGGCTCGGCACCTCCGGGCTTGACCTCGCGGCGATGTCCATGTTCCTGTATTGCTTCCGCGAGCGCGAACAGATCCTTGATATTTTTGAACTGGTTTCGGGCCAGCGCATGATGACGACCTACATCCGCCCCGGCGGCGTGTGGCGCGATGTGCCGGTGGAATTCGAGACGGCGGTACGCGATTTCATCAGGATTTTCCCGAAGCGTGTTGACGAATACGAAACCCTGTTGACCAGGAACCCGCTCTTCATTGACCGTATGGTTGATATCGGCTACCTGAGCAGGGAAGTCGCCCTGTCCTACGGCGTTACAGGTCCCATGTTGCGCGCATCCGGCGTGGGTTGGGATCTGCGCAAGGTGCGTCCTTACTGTGGATATGAGCAGTACGATTTCAACGTGCCCATGCGGACGGAGGGCGATACCTACGCGCGTTACCTTGTACGTGTGCAGGAATTGCGCGAGTCGTTGAAGATCGTGGAACAGGCTTTGAACAAACTGCCGCTCGGCCCGGTGCGCTCGGAGAACCGCAAATTCGTCCCGCCGCCGCGTTCGGAGATCGGCGTGAGCATGGAGGCGCTCATCCATCACTTCAAGTTGTGGACGGAAGGCTTCCCCGCGCCGAAGGCTTCGGTCTACAACGCGGTCGAATCCCCGCGCGGCGAGTTGGGTGTGCTGCTGGAAGGAGACGGCGGACCGAAACCTGTGCGCGTCCACATGCGCACGCCCTCCTTTGATAACCTGGCTGTGCTTTCGCAGATCGTAAAGGGGCATTTGGTGGCCGACCTGGTCGCCATTCTTGCCTCCACTGACATCGTCCTCGGAGATATTGACAGATGAGCCTTGAGAAAACGTATCCGAAGGAAGTAAAACAAATCCTGGCAAAATATCCGCCCGAGCATAAACGCTCGGCGGTCATGCCGCTTTTATACCTTGCCCAGCGCGAGGAAGGCTATATCACCAAGTCTGCCATGCAGGATATTGCGCAGATATTGGAGATCACCGAGACGGACGTTGCCTCGATCGTGGGTTTCTACACGCTCTATCACGATAAAAAGGAAGGCAAATATCGGATGCAGGTCTGTACGGACCTGCCCTGTGCCCTGCGCGGCGCGGATGAATTCCTGGATGCCGTCTGTGGAAACCTTGGCATCCAGGTCGGTGAGACCACGGAAGACGGTTTGATCACGATTGAGTCTGTGATGTGTCTTGCCGCCTGCGACAAGGCGCCCATGTTCCAAACCCAGGGACCGGACGGCATCAAATATCATGAGCTGATGACAGTTGACCGCACCATGGAATTAATCAAGGCGCTCAAACAGGCTGGAAGGGAAGTGAAGTCATGACTCACATCCTTTTGCGTCACCGCGATATTCCAGATATTAATATGATCAACGCCTACAAGAAGGACGGCGGTTTTGCGGCCTTCAGGAAAGTCGTGACCAAGATGAAGCCGGCCGAAGTCACCGAGATCGTAAAAAATTCAAGCCTGCGCGGACGCGGCGGCGCGGGGTTCCCCACCGGCATGAAGTGGTCGTTCATAGATAACAGGAACTGGCCCCATTATGTCGTTGCCAATGCGGATGAGTCCGAGCCCGGCACCTTCAAGGACCGCGAGATCATGGAGGCCAACCCCTTCCAGTTTTTGGAAGGACTCGCGCTGGCCAGCTATGCGGTCGGCGCGAAGGTGGCGTATGTCTATTTGCGCGGCGAGTTCTGGCAGCTGGCTGCCTATCTCGATGAAAAGATCGCGGATATGGAAAATGCGGGGTATCTCGGCGAGAAACTCTTTGGCACGGATTATTCCCTGAAAATTTATACCCATCTCGGCGCAGGTGCCTACATCTGCGGCGAAGAGACGGCACTGCTCGAATCCCTCGAAGGCAAGCGCGGACAGCCTCGTGTGCGTCCGCCGTTCCCGCCCTCTTACGGTCTCTATGGCAAGCCGACCATTATCAATAATGTCGAAACCTTCACCAATGTGCCTCCCATCCTTGCCAATGGCGCGGACTGGTACAAATCCATGGGCACGCTGGATAGTGCGGGCGTGAAGGTCTTTTCACTCTCGGGCCGCGTGCGCAAGCCTGGCAATTACGAACTTCCATTTGGCACCACATTTCGCCAGTTGATCTATGAGCATGCGGGCGGCGTTCAGGAGGGCAGGCCCATCAAAGCCATCATGCCGGCGGGCGCCTCCTCCTCCCTGATCGTGGTGGATGACCAGGTGTTGGATACCCCGATGGATTATGCCTCTGTCCGCACGCTCGGCGCGGACCTCGGTTCTGCCTCGGTCATCGTGCTGGATGACACCGTGGACATTGACTGGGTCGTCAACAAGACCATCCATTTCTTCAAGCATGAGTCCTGCGGCAAATGCACACCCTGCCGTGAAGGCAACTACTGGATGAAGCATCTTACCAGCCGCATTCATTCCGGCGGCGGTTCAAAGGACGATGTAGACCTGCTTCTTAACGTCGCCAAACAAATGCAGGGCAAATGCCTGTGCGCGCTGGGAGAATTTTCCACGATGGCTGTAGTCACCGGCATCGAACGGTTCCCCCAGGATTTCAAAAAAGCGGTGAAAGCCTAAAAAGATACCCGATATTCGAACGTGGAATATCGTTTTCTTCGGAGACTTAATGAGTAAACAAGTCACACTAACAATCAATGGAAAGCAGGTCACCGTGCCGGATGGCACGCTGGTTGCGGATGCGGCAAAGATGGCGGACATCGACATCCCCGTTTTCTGCCACCATCCCAAGCTTGAGCCTGTCGGCATGTGCCGCATGTGCCTGGTCGAGATCGGCAGACCCATGCTGGACCGAAACACCGGCCAGGTGGTGATGGAGAACGGCCAGCCCAAGATCCAGTTCATGCCCAAACTTGAAACGGCTTGCACCAACCGTGTTTCAGAGGGCATGGTGGTGATGACAGTCTCTGACAAGGCTAGGGAGGGTCAGAATAGCACGCTTGAATTCTTGCTCACCTCGCATCCGTTGGACTGCCCGGTCTGTGACAAGGGCGGCGAATGCCCATTGCAAAATCTGACCGTGGCCTTTGGTCCGGGCAAGAGCCGCTTCATTTTTGACGAAAAACTGCACCTCGAAAAGCAGGTCCCGCTGGGCGAGTTGATCTGGCTGGACCGCGAGCGCTGCATCCAGTGCGCGCGCTGTATCCGCTTTCAGGATGAGCTCGCGGGCGAGTCGGTACTTGGCTTCGACGACCGTGGACGCAACACCCAGATCATTTCATTATCGGACCCCGGGTTTGATTCTGTTTTCTCAGGCAATACCACCGACATCTGCCCCGTCGGCGCATTGACCACAGCGGACTTCCGCTTCGGTGCGCGCCCCTGGGAATTGGAGGCGCAGGCTTCCATTTGCACGCAATGCCCGGTAGGGTGTAATACGACGTTGAATACGCGCCGCGAGGCCAGTGTGGGCGGTGACATTGTGGTGAAGCGCGTCATGCCGCGCCAGAACGAGGAAGTGAATGAGATCTGGTTGTGCGACAAGGGGCGCTTTTCCTATCACTACACCGAAAGCCGAAAGAGACTCACCAGGCCACTTGTCCGCAGGGACGGTAAATTGGCACGCGCTTCGTGGGACGCTTCCACCAAGTTGGCGGCGCAGAATTTTGCTTCGGCGAAAAAGAATTTCGTTGTACTGGCTTCCGGGCGGCTTGCAAATGAAGATCTGTTCAACCTCAAGTCGTTGGCAGACCACGCCGGCGGCACAGCCATTTTGTATACCGATATGGGCGGCGGTGACCTGACCCAGTTGGTGGGTGTCGGCGCCGGCACAAATATCGGCAAAATGGGCACCGGCGATGCAATTCTCGTCGTGGCTTCTGATTTATATGAAGAAGCCCCGATTTGGTGGCTGAGAGTGAAGCAGGCCGCTGACCGCGGTGCCACCTTGATCGTGGCGAATCCACGCGAGACCAAGCTGGATAAATTCGCAAAGTTCACCATCCGCTATACATATGGGGATGAAGGTAAAACCGTCAGCGATTTCAGCAGGAAGGGCAAGATCGCGGATGAATTTTCAAAGGCAAGGAATGCGCTCGTGTTCTACGGCAGCGAAGGACTTGGCCTGAATGGCTCATCAGCACTTGCTTCTGCATGCGCTGCTCTCTTAAAGGATACGGATCATGTCGGCAGGCCGAACAACGGTCTGATCGGCGTCTGGCAGAGAGCCAATGACCAGGGCGCATGGGAGGTCGGTTTCCGCCCCGTGCCCGATCTGGAGAAGGTGCTCAAAGGAAAGGCAGTATATATTGCAGGCGCAGACCCGGTGGGCGATGATCCCAATCTGGCGAAGGCGCTAAAGGGTGCAAAATTCGTTGCGGTGCAGGACCTTCTTGAAACTGCCACAACCGAAATTGCGGACGTGGTCTTCCCTGTGCAGGCATATACCGAACGGGAAGGGACCTATATCTCAGGGGAGCGCCGTGTGCAGCGTTTCTATGCGGCTGTATCACCCAAAGGTGACTCAAAGCCTGATTTTGCGATCACGTCCCAGATTGCCAAGCAGATGGGCGTCATTCTGGAAGGTTCGTCTGCTTCGGTGGTGTTTGATATCCTTGCCAATTCAATTGATGCGCTGGTGGAACTGGGTTATGAAAAACTTGCCGAGGTGCATGGCCAATGGCCGATTGTCGGGCGCGGCGACCTGTATTACGGTGGAACAACCTATGAGAACACGCAGGGTCTGGGCGTGCAGCTCCTGCCCATGGCTCAAGTTGGAGGAACCGTACGCATACCAAGGGTCCGCAAGGAAGCGGCTCTTCGTCCCCGGGAAAAGGAATTGATCGCTGTGCCGGTCAACAAGCTGTATGATCGCGGCGTGACCATCAATCCCACGCAATTGTTGCATGAACGTGTCGGGGAGGCGACAGTGTCTTTGCACCCGTCCACGGCAAAAAAGATGGGTCTGGAAACCGGCGCACATGTGAAGATCAGCTTCGACGGCGTCAGCGGCGAGGCTGTGTTGAAGACGGATGAGACAATTTCAACCGGTGTGGCGTTGGTGCCGCGCAGTATGGGCATTGCGATCCGCGAACCTGTAGCCGCGCGTGTGTTTGCGCGAAGCGCAGCGGGGAAGGTGAAATAATATGGACTGGACAATCTGGCTTGAATGGGTTGTGAAAGGTTTCATCCTGTGCCTGCTCCTTTTGACGGGGTTTGCATACCTAACCTGGTATGAGCGCCGCGCACTTGCAAAGATGCAGGTGCGTGTGGGTCCGAATCGTGCAGGACCTCAGGGCCTGCTTCAGCCGATTGCAGATGCCGTAAAATTGATCTTCAAGGAGGAACTTACGCCCGGGCGGGTATACAAGACGGTCTTTATCCTTGCGCCCATATTGACTGTTGTGCCTTCTTTGATCCTGGCGGCGGTGATCCCGCTTGGCGACTCCTTTAATTTTTTCGGACGCGAGATCACGCTGCATGTGGCGGATCTCAATGTGGGTATTCTGTATTTATTGTCCATCATGTCCATTGCCGTGTACGGCATTGTTTTGGCGGGGTGGTCCAGCAACAACAAGTACGCGATGCTGGGCGCCGTGCGTTCCTCGGCGCAAATGATCTCTTATGAACTTTCGCTGGGCCTGTGTTTTGTGATTGCCATTCTTCTCGGCAATTCGATGAACTTAAATGATATCGTGGATGCCCAGAAGGGGATATGGTTTGCAGTCATTCAGCCGGCCGGCGCGCTGGTCTTTTTGATTGTAACGCTTGCAGAAGTGAACCGCGCCCCCTTTGATATGCCCGAAGCCGAACAGGAATTGACGGCCGGGTATCACTCGGAATATTCGGGCATGAAGTTCGCCCTGTTCTTTATGGCGGAATATCAAAAGATGATCGTCATCTGCATGATCGCGACGACCCTCTTCTTCGGCGGGTATCGTGAGTTCTGGTTCTTGCAGGGAACCATGTTCAGCGTGGACCGCTTCTGGTTCCTGGGTCCCATCTACATGCTGTTAAAGGTCATTGTGCTCCTGTTCTTTATGATCTGGATCCGCGCCACCTGGCCCCGCATACGGTATGACCGTTTGATGGCCTTTGGCTGGAAGGTGCTTTTACCTTTATCGTTGGTGCTTGCCTTTATCACCGCCGCAGGGCTTTTGCTCGCCCAGGAATTGGACAACCAGTTGTTCATCTGGGGTATTCCCGTCCTGTCCATTGTTTGCGGGCTGGTGGCAGTGGCTTTTATTTACCGTGACTTGAGGAGAAAATCCCATGGGCGTATTTGACCCCATAATCGAACTCTCAAAAGGACTTGGTGAAACGCTGCGGTCGTTCTGGCTGGAAAAAACCGTGACCGTGCAATACCCGGAAGAGAAGAGGCCTGTCCGCCCGCGTTTCCGCGGCCGCCATGTGTTGAAACGCTATGACAACGGTCTCGAGAAGTGCATTGGATGCTCACTCTGTGCCGCTGCCTGCCCTGCGGATGCGATCTTTGTGGAAGCCTCCGAGAATACGGATGAAAAACGCTTCTCGCCCGGCGAGCGATATGCCTCCACCTACGAGATCAATATGCTGCGCTGTATCTATTGCGGCTTCTGCGAGGACGCCTGCCCCACCGAGGCCATTGTGCTCGGCGACAATTACGAGCTGTCCTTCACAGACCGCAGGCAGGCCATCTACCCAAAGGACATGCTTCTCGAACCTGTTCCTTCCGAGCAGATGCTGACTCCCAAAAAAGTTGAACCGGGCGTGTTCACACGTTCCGTTCCGGAGATGAAAGACCCGTCCGATTATTAGCGGGTTACGATGTTTTGATTGGTTTGCAGAGCGCCAATCGTAAATGGAGAACCATGAATTCCGACCTGATTGTCTTCCTTGTTCTTTCCCTCGTAGCCATTGCAACCGCTTTGGGCATGGTGTTCAGCCGCAATGCAGTCTACTCGGCGTTGTTTTTGGTGTTGAATTTTGTCACTGTGGCGGTGTTCTATCTTTTACTTGGCGCGCCGTTCATTGCCATGTCCCAGATCACGGTGTACGCCGGCGCGATCATGGTGTTGTTCCTGTTTGTGATCATGCTCCTGGGTGCGGAAAACCTCCCGCCTTCCAAGGCATTGCCCTGGCAGAGACCGCTGGCTTTCATCCTTGCTCTCGTGCTGGCGGTGGAGTCGGTCTATTTGATCATTTCCCGCGCACAATCGGATGGTAGCATTACAGCGCCGGACGCCTCGATCAATACGGTCGAAAACCTGCGTGAAATGGCGATGACCCTGTTCGGTCAGTATCTCCTGCCGTTTGAGGTCACATCCATTTTGTTGCTGGTCGCCATGGTGGGTGCGATTGTGCTGACCAAACAGGAAAAAGAAGGATAGGGAATCATGGTGCCTGTTGATTATTACATCGTCCTCTCTGCATTTTTATTCACCATCGGTGCGATGGGCGTGCTCGCTCACCGCAACCCCTTGATCATCTTCATGTCCATTGAACTGATGCTCAACGCGGCAAACCTTGCCTTTGTGGCATTCGCCAGCGTGCATAAGACCTTCGATGGGCAGATATTCGTATTCTTCGTCATCGCGGTTGCCGCGGCGGAAGTGGCGGTGGGCCTCGCCTTGATCGTGGAGATCTTTAAATCCCGCAGGAACATCGACGTTGATGAGATGAATTCCCTGAAGGGATAATTCGATATTTGTTGATCGAATTCCGGAGAATGTTATGCACTTAAGTGAAACTGTTACAGGCTTTTATTTTCTGGCTCCCTGGCTGGTCTTTGCGCCTGTCATCGGCTTGTTGATTAATGCAGTTTTCGGCAGGCAGTTCAGCGAACGAGTGGTTGGCGCGGTGGCAAGTGCGGCGTCGGGAGCGGCGTTTGTCATATCCGTTTTGCTGGCGTATTCGGTATGGGCAAATCACGGGCTTGCAGTCAGCGTGCCTTTCGCCGAATGGATCCACATCGGGGACCTCAAACTCGACTGGACCTTCCGCGTTGACTCGCTTTCAACTGCGATGATGCTCGTCGTTTCGGGCGTCGGGACCCTCATTCACATCTACGCAATCGGATATATGCATGAGGATGTACGTTTTAAACACGAGGAGGGACGCTTCGCCCGCTTCTTTGTTTTCTTGAACCTGTTCATCGCTGCGATGATGATCCTCGTCTCGGGCGACTCTTACTTAATGCTCTTTGTCGGCTGGGAGGGCGTGGGGTTGTGCTCCTTCCTGCTAATTGGCTTCTGGTTCGAGATGGACACGCTCGCCCGCCCCTCCTGGGCAAACTCGGACGCCGCGATAAAAGCCTTCATCACCAACCGCGTGGGTGACTTCGGCTTCCTCATCGCGGGCTTTTTGATGTTCTGGCATCTCGGCTCCTTTCAATTTGACGAGGTCTTCAAAGCCGCGCCTGCCATTGCGGCATCAGCGCCCTGGGTGATCGTGGCCATTACTTTGTTTATGCTGATAGGTGTGGCGGGAAAGTCCGCGCAAATTCCGCTCTACATCTGGCTGCCGGATGCGATGGCGGGTCCGACGCCGGTCTCCGCCCTGATCCATGCCGCCACGATGGTAACCGCGGGTGTGTATTTGGTGACACGTTCTGCGCCGTTGTACACGCTCGTCCCTGAGGCGCAGTATATCGTTGCAATGGTCGGTGCAGGGACAGCCCTCTTCGCCGCGACGATCGCCGTCGGTCAATACGATATCAAGAAAGTGCTGGCCTACTCCACCATTTCCCAGCTTGGCTTCATGGTCGCCGCAGTGGGCATGGGTGCGTATGTGGCAGGCATGTTCCACTTAATTACACACGCTTTCTTCAAGGCCTTACTCTTCCTTTCCGCCGGTTCGGTCATTCTCGGCCTGGAGCGCGGACACCATGCTCACGCTCATCATGCACACGATAAGAAACCTGCCAAAGGTATAAAGACAGCGAAGAGGGATGCATATGGGGGTCATGACGACCACACTGGTGCTGTGCATGGCGAAGTCTTCGACCCGGGCGACATGCGCAACATGGGCGGGATGCGCAAGACCATGCCCGTCACTTTCTGGCTGTATATGATCGGCACGCTGGCGCTGGCGGGCATCTTCCCGTTCGCAGGCTTCTGGTCGAAGGATGAGATTTTGCTCGATGCAAAATTGCATTATCCCAGCGTGTACTGGCAGTTGAGCATCGCCGCCTTCTTCACCGCCTTCTACATGGGCAGGCAGATCTGGATGGTCTTTTTCGGCGAAGCGCGCACGGATGCCGCCAGGCATGCGCAGGAAAGCCCAAAGGTGATGACCGTGCCGCTCATGGTGCTGGCAGTTCTGTCGGTCGTCGGAGGCGCGTTGAATCTGCCCTTCAAGGGCTTCCATCAACTGGGTCACTGGCTGGAATATACGATCGGTGAGATCGAGGCCCTTCCGCTTGATTTGCAGGTTGCAGGGATCTCCACCGCGCTGGCATTGCTCGCCATTCTCATCTCATGGCTGATTTACGGACGCACTCCGTTGAAATCCAACCAGCCCGATCCGCTCAAGAAGCCGCTGGGCTTTGTCTTCACGGGCATGGAGAACAAATGGTTCGTGGACGAAGGCTATGGTGTTTTGATCATCACGCCGTTCAAAAGGATTTCGCAATTCATTGCGGATGTGATCGACTGGCGCTTCTGGCATGACTTTGTGCATGATACCGTTATCGCTGGAACCTACAACTGGGTCAGCAGCATTGCTCTGGATCGCTACGCCGACCAAAAAGGCATTGACGCATTTGCCAACTGGATCGGCACGGCCACACAATGGATTTCCGGGAATATGCGTAAAGTTCAGAACGGATTCGTGCGCTCCTACGCGCTGTCTGTTTTGCTTGGCGTTGTCTTGATTTTGGGCTACCTGATTTTTAAATAACTCGCAGAAACCGAGGATAGAACATGGAATTTCTTTTACAACCTCTTACACTCCTGACCTTCTCCCCGATCCTGGGCGTGATCGTGATTCTTTTCATGAACTCCGAACAGAAGCGCGCCATCCGCTGGGCCGCGATGGTCACATCCCTGCTCACATTTGCCATTTCATTGTGGGTCTTTGGACAGTTCAAGGCATCGAACCCTGACCTGCAACTGGAAGCCAAGTATGCATGGATCCATGTGGCGGGCTGGAATATTTACTATTTCCTCGCCGTGGACGGTCTGAGCATCCTGCTGGTGATGCTTACCGCCTTCCTCACGCCCATCTCCATCCTTTCCACATGGACGGCGGTGGAGGACCGTGTGAAGGACTTCATGATCTTCTTCCTCTTGTTGGAAATGGGCATGACGGGCGTGTTCCTCGCGCAGGATCTCTTCCTGTTCTACATCTTCTGGGAGTTCACCCTCGTCCCAATGTACTTCCTCATCGGCATCTGGGGCGGCCCCAATCGTGTGTATGCCGCGGTTAAGTTCTTCCTCTACACCATGGCCGGCTCGATTTTGATGCTGCTTGCCATCCTCTTCCTTGGCATCAAGACCGATACCTTCAACATCCCGACCATGCTTGTCCGCCTGCCTGATCTGTATGCCACAGACGTGATCACAGCCGGCACCCAGATGTTCCTCTTCCTGGCGTTCACTGCGGCGTTTGCCATCAAGGTCCCGATGTGGCCCCTGCACTCGTGGCTGCCCGATGCCCACGTGGAGGCACCGACTGCGGGTTCCGTTATTCTTGCGGGTGTGCTGCTGAAGATGGGTACCTACGGTTTCCTGCGCTTCAACATTCCGCTCTTCCCGAATGCCGCCATCCAGGCCGCCCCGTGGATCGCACTCTTCGCGACCATCGGTATCATTTACGGCGCGGCGGTCTCCTTCGCCCAGGCGGATGTCAAGAAACTGGTTGCCTATTCCTCCGTGAGCCACCTCGGTTTCGTCATGCTCGGATTGTTCGCACTTAATGCCGAAGGCGTGGCGGGTGCCATTTTGCAGATGGTCAACCACGGCTTGAGCACGGGAGCGTTGTTTTTGCTCATCGGTATGATCTACGAACAGACCCACACCCGCGAGATCAAGGTCTATGGCGGCTTGTGGAAGATCACCCCGATCTTCGGCGCACTCATGTTGATTGCCTCGCTCTCCTCGATGGGTTTGCCTGGTCTCAACGGTTTTGTGGGCGAGTTCACCATTTTGCTGGGCGCGTTCGGTTCCAAGGCCATTGGCAATCCCTGGTATGCGGGCATCTCCGCCATCGGCGTCATCCTGGCGGCGGTTTACATCCTGTACATGTTCCAAAAAGTCTTCCTCGGACCTGCAGGCGAGATCACCCATCATCACGAACTCAAGGACCTCAACTGGCGCGAGATCGCCACGGTCGTTCCCTTGGTCATCTTCATGTTCTGGATCGGCCTCTATCCCAGGCCGTTCTTCGATATCCTTGCCCCTGCGGTGCATAAACTGCTTTCCGCCTTGCCTTTGTAAACCACGGATGATAAGGATGAACACAGAGCATCAATCATTCTTCGTGTTCCTTCGCGCCCTTCGTGGTTAAAAACTGGAGCGTTCATGACGCAACCTCAATTTATAGACTTCTATACCCTCCTCCCGTTTACCATCCTTGTTGTGTGGGCATGTTTGCTTTTGCTGGCCGACCTCTTCATTCCAAAAGACCGCAAAGGCATCACCGCCTTTCTCGCGGCATTGGGTCTGGCCGTGGCGTTGGGATATTCCATCACCCAGATCGGGTTCTCCAGCGTTGGTTTCAACAATATGGTTGCCCTCGACGGTTTCTCCACCTTTGCCAACATCCTCCTGCTCGCGAGCGGACTGTTTGGTATCGCCCTCTCCTATGGGTACAACCAGCGTATGGGCATCAAACGCAGTGAATACTACACCCTCCTGCTCTTCAGCGTCACAGGCATGATGCTCATGGCGCAAGCCACAGACCTCATCATAGTCTTCCTTGCCCTCGAACTGCTCTCCATCCCGCTCTACGTCCTCTCTGCCATCGCGCGCAAACTCGACTCTGAAGAATCCGGTCTCAAATATTTTCTGCTGGGCGCATTCGCCAGTGGATTTGTCGTGTACGGGACAGCCTTGATCTTTGGTGCGACGGGGACCACATCCCTCAACGGGATTTTCTACACCGCCTCCAGCGGGACCTTCAGCCTGCTCCTGACCATCGGGGCGGCCCTGCTGCTGGTCGGATTCGGTTTCAAGGTTGCGGCAGTCCCCTTCCATATGTGGACTCCCGATGTCTATCAAGGCGCACCGACGGGCGTTACCGCCTTCATGGCGGCTGGCGCAAAGATCGCGGGTTTCGTCGCCTTGTTCCGTGTATTCAGTACTGCATTCCCCCTGCTTTCCGCCGACCTGACCGACATTCTTTGGGCGCTCTCCGCATTGACCATGATCGTCGGCAACCTCGTTGCCATCTCGCAGAGCAACATCAAACGCATGCTGGCATACTCCGCCATTGCGCATGCCGGGTACATACTCATGGCGTTTGTTCCATATGGGAATAAGGAAATTGCTCCCATTGCAATCGCCGCAGGCTTGTTCTACCTTGTCGCTTATTCCGTGACCAACTTTGGTTCGTGGGGCGTTGTCATCGCGCTCGAAAAAACTGAAGGGAGGGGTCTTGAAATAAGTGGTTACGCGGGCCTGGCGAGGAAACACCCCGCCCTTGCCGCCGCCATGACCATCTTCATGCTCTCGTTTATCGGCTTCCCGCCCACGCTGGGACTGGTCGGCAAGTTCTACCTCTTCCGCTCCGCCATTGCCGGGGGATTCACGGGTCTTGCCCTCATTGGCGTGGTCACATCGCTGATTTCCGCATACTACTATCTGCGCGTCGTCGTCAACATGTACATGAGAGAAGGTGACCCTTCCGTTGAACGCGAACCCTGGCTGGGCTTCACCACTACAGTAACGGCAATCATCACAGTGGTGCTGGGTTTTATCCCGCACTTTCTTTTCCTGCTGGCAAGCACGGCGGTGATAAAATAACCGCGCTGATCTTCCTGAAACATAATCTCCCGTTAGCCGCGGGAGATTTTTTTGTTACTTGACAACGGTTTTTCGCGGACGTAAAATACCTGAATTGTGGGAATTACCAATTCAATCGGAGGCGGACGAAATGACGGAAAAAACAGGCAAGCCCATCAATAGAAAAAAACTGGCAGCAACCATCGTGGTGGCTTCCGCTGTGGTGGCAACGGGGTACGACGTAAACCGGCTTTCTGCGGACCCCGTGGGGGAAAAGGATTGCGAACCCATTTCCACCTATTCTCCAGATGCCTCCGTGAATACAGGCGATATTCATGTTGAAGTCAGTCCTTTGCCCGTCAGCGCCATGTTGCAGTGGAAGCAAAAAGGCGGCTCGATTAACGATGTCAGTTGTTTGAACCGGACCCCGGTATACGGTATCGTCCAAATCACAAGCGTGGACGATATCCAGAATGCGGTCCTGTTTGCAAAGGAAAACAAACTGAAAGTGTCCATGGCAGGCGTGCGCCACAGCATGGGCGGACAGGCTTTCTATAAGAACAACCTCGTCCTGGATATGTTGAAGTTCAACCAGATGTCGCTGGATGAAGCCAACAGGATCCTCACCGTGCAAAGCGGCGCGACCTGGCATGATATTCAGGATTACCTGCATCCCAGATTCGCGGTCAAAGCCATGCAATCCTCTGATATTTTCAGTGTGGGCGGATCCATCTCGGTCAATGCGCACGGCATGGATCACCTCGCAGGCTCGGTCGGAAGCTCGATCCGTTCGATGCGAGTCATGCTCGCAGACGGCAGCATCGTCAATGTCAGCCGTGAGGAGCACCCTGAGTTGTTCCGTTTGGTCGTCGGCGGCTACGGCTTGTTTGGCATCATTCTCGATGTTGACCTTGAGATCGTGGACAACGACATTTACGAAACGGAACGACAGATCGTGAAGTACCGTGACTTCCCCGAAATATTCGAGAATGAGATCCTGCCCAACCCGAACCTCGGTTTGTTTTACGGGCATCTCTCCACCGCGCCGGGATCCCTGCTCGAAGAGATGATCTTTTATGAATATACAAAGGTGGAAATTGGCGACGCGGATATCCCGCCGCTCGGCGAGGTCTCCAGCACGAAGTTGCGCCGCTATGTTCTGAATTTTTCCAAGAAGGGCAGCCTTGCCATGAGCATCAAGTGGTTCCTGGAAAAAAATGTCGAGCCGATGCTGGAGTCCTGCACCGTTGTCCCGCGTACCCAGGCAATGGGGGAGGGCGAAGCGTGTCTGGTCTCCCGCAACGAGCCGATGCATGATTCGGTCAAATACATCAACAACAACTTAAAGAATGAGACGGACATCCTGCATGAGTACTTCATCCCGCGCGACCAGTTCATTCCTTTTGTGGATGGGCTTCGCGAGATCGTCCGCGAAAACAAAGTGAACCTGCTCAACGCTTCGGTGCGGGTGATCCACCCCGAGGATAACTTCCTGACCTATGCGCCTGATGAGATGTACTCGATTGTGTTGTACATCAACCAGCCTGTAAGCGCCAAGGGAAATGACCACATGATCGAGGTCACACGCAAATTGATCGACCTGACCGCCCAGGTGAACGGACGCTTCTTCCTGCCCTATCAACTGCATTACACACCCGAGCAGCTCCAACGCTCATACCCGGAGATCGCCGATTTCTTCGCCGCGAAAAAAGTGTACGATCCCGCAGGTTTGTTCACCAATACTTGGTATGAGAAATATTCGAAATTGATTCAGTGATGCATGTCATTGCGAGCACGAAGTCGAAGCAATCTGACACTCGATTGCGATGTTGTTTCGACAGTGCTACTTGAGAAACCCCAGCACGATTGGGATAAGTGTGTCCAGATCCTCCACATGCGGCACATGGTTGACATTCTTCATCACCACCAATTCGGCATTCGGCAGGATGCTTTGCAAATATTCGCCCTCCGATAATGAGATGACCGTGTCGCTATCCCCCCAGACGATGAGCGCGGGCATCGTTAGCGATCGGTAATTTGCGGGGTCGGTGGTCAATGAAACTTCCCGAACTGTCAGAACATATTTCAACCAGTCGCCGAGCGTATCTGTTGCGCCTTCGAGGACGAGTGTCTGTTGCAGTATCGCCACGCGGTCATCTGTGGCGTCGGCGGGGTCGTGCAGCATGGAGGCAAGCAAAGTCCTCGTCAACAGCGGATTGGTCGCTGTTGCAGAAAGGACCGGGTTGCGAATCGGCTTGGTCGACAGGAACAACTCAAGGGCGGAGGGAGAGGCGGAATCCGGCTGCGGTTCAAGGTTTAAATTCAACCCGCCGACATCCAGCAGAATCAATGTGTCAATTCGGTTGGGGATCATCAACGCAGCTTCTATCGTTGTGCCGCCTCCAAATGAGTGCCCGAACAGAATCGCGCGCTCGATTCCCAGCGCATCCATCAAGGCAATGACACGCTTCGCCTGGTCTGTGTTTCCGAACGACGGCGCGGCGGGCCGCTCGGAAAAACCGAACGGGGGAATGTCAATCGCAATACAGCGATAGCCCGCCTCCGCCAGCAGAGACATCGTCTCCAGCCAGAACTCGCTCCATGCACCCGTGCCATGGATGAAAAGAATGGCCTGTCCTTCTTCCGATCCCATCTCTTGAATGAAAATTTCAACGTCCCCAGCCTGCACGAACCTGCCTGCGGACGGCGCGGCTTCATGGCGGGTTTTATTTTCGCGCAGGCCTGCCAGAACGGTAAAAACCAGAATTATTACTATGGTCATACCCAATATCACGGCGATTGTTTTGAGAAGATACCCAAGCCATTTTTTCATGGAACCCTCGTACCATGTCGCTCTGGGCTGCTTCGCGGCTCAGAATGACATAACCATTAATTAATAATCGTAGATATGCTCGAATTGAACGTCTGGATACTCCTGTAATTCTTCGAGGAAAAGATGCAGTTCGTCAACCTGCACTTTGATCGCCGCGCGCGTCAACCCCGGCTGGGTCAGGATCGGCAGATCAAAGAGATACTTGCCATATTCGAACGTATAGGTTCCTCCCTGCGGGGCGAATAAGGTCACCAATATCTTGCGATTCCCCGCGATCTCCTCGAACGATAATCCCTGCTCCATCAGTTCCGGTACAAGTGTCGAAAAGACCTCGTAGCGGGTGATAAACACCAGATGTCTTTCGTCATCGATGTGTTCGATGATCTCAAAGTGCGGGCCTGCCATGTCGTCGCTCACGCCTTTGGCAACCGCATATATTTTTTCCGTATCCGGTCCACCATAGGTTGCCTGTGAACCTGCACGGGTCAAACCACCGTACAATGCCTTGACGCCATATTCAACAGTCAGCGCAAGTTTACGCTCCCATTTGCGAAGCAGGCCGGGTCCCCGATAGCTGGTTTCCTGCCACAAGCCGTTCAACTTCTCGTCAAAGGGGAACAAATACCACGGTGTATTATGCAGGAACGCGCCAAACTCCTGCGCGACCTGCGCCGCATACATCTCCTCCTCCGTAGGCCCGGCAGGACCCAGCCAGTCGAAGACGCGCCCAATGGTCGTTTCGTACAGTCCTTTGAACATGTTCTCGGCGGTAAAACTCACACCGATAAAGCCAAGCACGAATTGCGCGCTTCCATTGCGCGGGTATCTTCCGCGCACCTCGCCGCACACATCGTAATAACTCTGCCAGTACTGCGCAACCGCCCTGAAGTAAGGGAAGTGCGTGGACGAGTTTTCCTGAAGGAATGCCCCGTATTCATCCGCGCTGTAGACGATATACCACTCCGGCAGGGTCAGGTAGGTCTGGTCTTCGGGACGCGAATATTCAGGGATGCGGTTTGTGACGCTCCGCATCGTTTCGTCGCCCGGGTCTGTTTTTATTACCTGCGGGCTCCTCCAAAGCTGACAGTAGAACGCACCGCGTGCCAGCCCGACCGCCGAGGGTCCCAATGCCAGCAGGAGCATTATGGAAACGAAGAACCGCAGGCCTCGCCCGCTCCGTTTATTATGCCTGCTCATTTTCTGTAAATCTCTTGCTTAATACAAACCCGATCAACACGGCAATGCCGCCGATGGCGATATGCGGGATGTTTGCAAAGAATTTGAAACCCCAGTCCAGCGGCGTGATTCCGTGCAGGAAGATGCCCGCATCCAGGTATCCCTGCCCCAGAAGGAAACCCATCACGCCGTCCAATCCATAGATAATGCCGAACAATTTGAAATAGAACACCGAGGCCTTGTGCGATCTCCATGCCGCAACCGCCGCCCAAAGTCCGGAAGCGTAGTGCAGCAGGTCGTCGTGCAGTTCCAGCCTGAAGATCCCCAGTGTATAGCCTTCTGCGTCATTGATGAAAGCGATGTGTGCCAGCGAACCGATAATGACAAACATGACGGCATACACCCAGGCAAGTTTTTGAATCACGGACGTTTTCATGGCTTTGTTCCTCCTTGAGACGATAAAATTATTCACTCGATTTTAGCATATGGCAAAGTGGATATACCTTGATTTATTTGACACGCTGTTTCTTTGCGGTATAATATCGTCCGCAACTTTTATTGGCTCCGTAGCTCAATGGCAGAGCAGTTGCCTCTTAAGCAATTGGTTGAGGGTTCGAATCCCCCCGGAGTCACCACGAAAAGCATCCTGTTCAGGATGCTTTTCGTGCGTATCATCCTCTTTGGGCTTAATGGCCCAGGTTCCCCAGCACCCAAACAATGAACGGTGCCACCGCCAGCGCAGGCAGGAAATTCCCCACGCGGATTTTTTTGATCTCCAAAAGATTGCTGATTGCAAGCCCCAGTAAAATTACGCCGCCCGCAGCGGTCATTTCGTTCATCATTGGTTCTGTGATGATGACGCTTAACTGTCCCGCCAATAAACTGATTCCGCCTTGATAGATAAGAATGATGATCGAGGAGAACAACACCCCAACCCCCAGTGTGGATGCGAACGCGATGGACGCGAATCCATCCAGTGTCGATTTTACCGCCAGCAGGTTGTAGTCGCCGGTCAGGCCGTCCTGGATGGAACCGAGGATTGCAATGGGCCCGATGCAGAAGAGCAGGGAGGCAACCATGAAGCCGCGTACAAATCTGGAACTGGAGGAATCAGCCTCAAGGTCCCGGGAGAAGCGTTTTTCGAGGGTCTGCCCGAGCGCCTGCAGCCCGTCCTCCAGTCTCCACCATTCCCCCAGCAGGGCGCCGATGATCAACGCGCCTAGGACAATGAGCTGGTTATCGCTTTTGAAGAACATGTTTAAGCCCATTGCCGCGGTAAAGAGACCCATCCCTGCAATGACGGTCTTCTTGAACCGTTCCGGAATGCGTGCGCCAAAGAACAGACCGATGGTGCCGCCGATCAGGATGGCGGCAACGTTAATAAAGGTGCCCGTCATGTTTTCCTATGATTTCGCCAGGGATGTTTTTTTACCCGCGTGCTGATTTTCAAGAAGTTCCAGCACAAAACAAAGGGAGGACAGGCGATTAAGATAACGCTGCAAGTCCGGGTTAATGACTGCCTCCTCGTCGAAGAGAGCCACCACGCGCCGTTCAGCGCGGCGGATGATGGCGCGCGCCAGCGAAAGCGCCGCACCGCCGAGGGTGTCGCCGGGCAGGATGAATTCCTTTGGCATTTCAACGAGATCGCTTAAGTTGTCGGTCTGCTGCTCGAGCCAGGCAACACGCGCCTCGTCGATGAAATGGAATTGCTTGGCGTTCTCCGGTGTGGCGGCAACCTCCGCCATCAGCTTGTAAAGATCCCGTTGTGCTTCGAGCAGGATCGGGGGAGTCTGCGGCGCGGTACACTGGGCGCGCGCCAGGCCGAGTGCGGCGGAGGCTTCGTCAAGCGCGCCCACCGCCTCCATGCGGACATGATACTTGGGCACGCGTCCCTCGCCTAGCAGGCCCGTTGTGCCGTCGTCGCCCTTTGCTGTGTAAAAAGTCATGGGCGGATTATACTCACTAATGCGTGCCTCGCATATATGCTGCCCTGTGGGTATAATTTCCGAATGCTTGTACCCATTCATGAAGAAATGACCCGCGAGGCATTAGGTCCGCATTTCAGCGCAGGTGCACTGGAGATCATCATTGCCGCAAACGGCAAACAGGATTCGTGGAGCGGTTTGATCGGCCACGATGAGTTTCACTACGACAACGACATCGAGAAAGGCGACCGTTACATGATTGAGCAGCGCGGCCTGCTCCTTGCCACCCTGCTTTCGCCCGGCATCCTCTCGGCATGGATCGCCTTCGGGAGACTGCTCCACACTGCGCAGGATTTCTACTCTCATACGAATTATGTGACCTTGTGGCTGGACCAATTCAACGGTTCGCCGCCCCCTCCGCCCGAAATTGAGCCTGTCCAAAAGGACCTGCTCCGAAGCCCAGGCCTGCATGCCGCAAAAATCTACCTCCTGCTGGATGCGCTTTATTTTGTCCCATTCATGCGCCCATTGACGCTCAAGCTCCTGCCGCATGATTCACATGGACACATGAACCTCGATTCCCCGCAACAGGGACCCAACTTCGCCTATGCCCGCGCCGCCGCGGTCAAGCGCACGCGGTATGAGTTCGAACTTTTGCAGAAACTGCTCACCCCGGTAATGTTCGCACGCTTTGTGAATAAGGATGTGACGGAACACTCCCTGGAACAGGCAAACTTAAAAAAGGTATAATCAAATTATGGATATAAAAACGAGACTCAATGAATCAATGAAGGATGCCATGAAAAGCGGTGACGAGATCCGCAAGCGTACGGTTCGCATGGTCATTGCCGCCGTCAAACAGGCGGAGGTGGACAGGCAGACCACGCTCGAAGACCTGGCTGTTGTGGCGTTGGTCCAAAGGGAGATCAAGAACCGCCGCGAGGCAATCGAAGAGGCAAAGAAAGCCAACCGCCTCGATCTCATTAGCGACAACGAAATGGAAATCAAGGTGTTGGAGGTTTTCCTGCCGCAAGCCATGCCTGCTGATGAATTGCGCGCACTGGTGCAGGCTGCCATTGAAGAGACGGGTGCAGCCGTGCCGAGCGACATGGGCAAGGTGATGAAGGTTGTCATGCCCAAGGTTGCGGGGCGCGCGCCGAACGATCTGATCAGCGCAACCGTCAAGGAATTGCTCACCAAGTAATCCTTTCTGCGAAGAGGCAGGATAGTCTCTTTGTGATTGATTCCCATGCAAGTACGCACCTCTGTCCCGTCCCGTATTCGTATTTTACAGATCAGCCTGGTCCTTGCCGTCAGTCTTATCTCTTTTGCCGCGCTTACCCTGCCTTTGGGTCTGCGCCCTGCCGTGCAATCCGTCGAGGTTGGAGCGGTGGCACAAACCATCATGCAATCTCCGCGGGATATTGAATATGTAAGCGAGATCCGCACGGAGGAAGCCAGGAAAGCCGCCGAGAGCGCAGTCCAGCCCGTTTATAGCCTGCCGGATCCCGCCATTGCGCGTCAACAGATCGAGCGGCTGCGCACCATTCTACAGAACATCACCGCCATCCGCGGGGACGTAGAACTTACAGCGGTCGAGAAAAGGACAAAGATCGTTGCGCTGAGTGATGTGCGTTTGAAGGTGGAAACCATTGATTATTTGATAGGTATTTCCGATACCCGCTGGGACACTGTTCAGGCTGAATCTGTGCGTGTGCTGGAACAGGTGATGCGCCGTGCGATCCATGAGGATAAAGTGGAGGCTGCGCAGGCTGGCATTTCCTCCTCTGTGACCCTGACGTTCAATGAACAGCAGTCCGCGCTCGTGACCGAACTGGTCTCTGCTTTTGTGGTCCCCAACAGTTTTTTCAGTGATGAATTGACAATTGCTGCAAGGCAGGCCGCGCGTGAAGCCGTGAAACCGATCGTGAAAACCTATAAGACAGGGGAGACGATTGTCCCCGCAGGGGAGATCATTACCCCAGCCGATATGGAAGCCTTTCAACAACTCGGCATGATCAGCATCGGTCAGCGCTGGCAGGATATGGCTGGTGCGGGATCGGTGATTGTGCTTTCCGCCGTCCTTGTTCCGCTTTATTTTCTCCGCCGCAAACGTCCGGCGGTCGTCAATGACCCGCGCAGTATTCTTGTCATCGCCCTCTTGTTCGTTGTGTTTTTGATTGGCGCACGTCTTTTCACAGACCGCACGCTTGCACCATACGGTTATCCTTTGCAGGCTGCAGGGCTGCTGCTGGCCACGTTGTTCGGGCTGGAAGTGGGACTTGTCGTTGCCATCCCGCTCTGTCTGCTCGCCGCCTACGGCCTGCCCAATTCGCTCGACCTTGCGCCGTATTATTTATTTTCATCGCTGATCGGTCTGCTCGCGCTTGGGCCCGCCCGCCGCATTTGGGGCTTCGTCCGCGCCGGGATTGCCATTGCACTTTCGGGGCTGGCGGTCCTGATCGCATACCGCCTGCCGCTTTCCCAGCCTGACTGGCTGGGTGCGGTTCAATTTGTCGGCGTTGTTGTTTTTGCGGGGTTTGCCGCGGCAAGCATCGCGCTGTTGCTCCAATATCTTTTTGCCCAACTGCTTGGATTGACCACCGCGCTGCAACTGCTTGATATATCCCGCCCGGATTCCCCGCTTTTGCAGTTCTTCCTCCGCAGTGCGCCCGGTACCTATCAACACAGTTTGCAGGTCGCCAACCTCGCCGAACAAGCCGCGGAAAAGATCGGCGCAGACCCATTGCTCACACGCGTTGGCGCGCAGTTCCATGATATTGGCAAGGCGCTCAACCCCAACTTCTTTATTGAGAATCAAATCCCGGGCAATTTAAATACCCATCAGGATGCCGAACCCGGGGAGGTTTCCGCCACCATTATCCGACACGTCACGGATGGCATACAACTTGCAAAAAAACACCGTCTTCCGAGCAGGCTGCATGATTTTATACTCGAACATCACGGCACGCTTATCACACAATACCAATACAATCAGGCAATGGAGGCGGCGGGCGGCGATGTGACCCGCGTGGATATCGAGAAATTCCGTTACCCCGGCCCGCGCCCCGCCTCGCGCGAATCCGCTTTGCTCATGCTGGCGGATGCCACCGAAGCCCGTGCCCGATCCGAACGCCCTGCCACCGACGATGATCTACGCAAACTTGTTCAGAGCGTCATTGATACCGTCCAAAAATTCAACCAGCTTGATGACACCCTGTTAACCCTGCGCGACCTCAACCTGATCACCGAATCCTTTGTGACCACGCTGCGCGGCACATATCATCCCCGTATGAAGTATCCCAATGCCAAAGTGCCAGACCAGGATTCCACCATGCTTAACCCAAGAAAAGATAAATGATCTTCATTGACAACCAACAGGACTTTCTGGAATCAATCCTGCTCGAACGGGCCGCCCGCTTCACTCTTGACCTGAGCCCCGCTCATTCCAACGCAGACATCACCATCGTCCTGACAGATGACGCGCAGCTGCATGAACTGAATCGTGATTATCTCGGCGTGGACGCGCCTACAGATGTGCTTTCCTTCCCCGCCTCCGAATCGGACCCTGAAACTGGTTCCGCCTATCTGGGGGATATTCTCATCTCGGTCCCTCGCGCCGCGCAGCAGGCACAGGCCGCAGGTCACCCCGTCGAAGCGGAGGTGCAATTGCTGGTTGTGCACGGCGTCCTGCATTTACTGGGATATGACCATGCCGAGGCGGAGGAAAAAGCCCGTATGTGGGCAGTCCAGGCAGATGTTTTGGAACGACTAGGGCTGGGTCATATCAAAATCCAGGATTCAGAGTGAAGTCATTTTTTTTGTCCCGCATCCAATCCTTTCGTCACGCCTTACGCGGATGGTTTTATGTTTTGCAGACCCAGCGCAATGCGTGGATTCACAGCGCGATCGCCACGGTTGTTTTTGTCGTGGGAATCTGGCTGGAACTCCCGCCGCGCGATTGGGCGGTCATCATCCTTACCACCGCAATGGTGTTCACCGCGGAGTTCATCAACACCTCCATTGAGGTGACCGTTGACCTTGCCAGCCCGGATGCGCATCCGCTGGCGAAGATCGGCAAGGACGTTGGGGCGGCCGCGGTATTGGTCGCCGCTTTAGCCGCGATCCTGGCCGGCTTGTTGATTCTTGGTCCGCCGCTCTGGTTAAAACTCACTACACTGTTAGGTACAAACTGATTACCGGTACCTTAAAACCTGGAGAATGCTCATGTCTTTATCCTTTAAATTTGGCACAGTTGGTTCCCCCATAGGCACGCCGAAAAAGCCCGGCGGATCGGTTGGCGCAATCGAATTCAGCAAATCCATTGGGTTGGATGCGTTCGAACTCGGCTGGGTGCAGTCGGTGCGGGTGACCGAGGCGACTTGCGCGTTGATTCAGTCCACGGGCGCGGCGCAGGATGTGGACTTGAGCGTGCATGCCCCGTATTTCATTAACCTGAATGCCACCGCGGAAGAATGGCCTAAATCAAGAAAGAGGTTGATGGACGCGGCGCATTATGGGTACCTCGCCGGTGCAACGGACATCATCTTTCACCCCGGTTCATATTTTGGAAACGACCCCGCCGAGGTGTTGAAAGTGGCACTTCCGCGTTTGGAAGGCTGCGTGAAGGAACTGCAAAAGAACAGCGACAATGTCACCTTGCGCCCGGAGACGATGGGAAAATCTGCCATGCTTGGCTCGTTTGAGGACGCGATTGCGATGAGCAAAGCCATGGACATGGTCCAGCCCTGCCTCGATTTTGCCCACCTGCACGCCCGTCCCGGCGACGGCACGATGAACACCTATGATGAATGGTCTCGTCTGCTTGAGAGATACGGCAAGGGACTCGGCGAAAAAGCCTTGAAGGATTTGCACATCCATCTTTCCGGCATCGAGTACGGCCCGAAAGGGGAGAAGAATCACCTGCCCCTCGCCGAAGCCGACCTGGATCTGAAAGCCCTCTTCAAAGCCATGCATGAATTTGGCTGTGCGGGGCGCATCCTGTGCGAAAGCCCCATCATGGAGAAGGATGCCTTGAATATGAAGAAGGCGTGGATGAAGATCAGCGGGGAGAAATAGAATCTACAGCCTCGTAACCAACCCAAGGTCAGCGGGGAGAAGCGATGGAAGAACATAAAACATCCCGTCCATTATTGATTTGGACGGGATGTTTTATGAATCAACCGCAGTCTTACTTGGTTAACCCGACGTTCAATTCGTTCAGCTCAGGCTCATCAGGTCCTGCCTGCAGGTTATTGGCAAAGGCGGGGATGTAACCCTGCGCCGAATACACCATGGTAAAGAGTGTGTTGCGCGGGATGTCGGTGATCTTGTATTTTCCGTCACTGCCGGTTTGGATATCTACAATAACGTATTTTTCCGCAAAGTCCTCGCTCTTCCATTTTTCGAAGGTGGTGCCGGGCGTGAGCACGAATACATAGGCTCCCGGTATCGGCTTGTTGGTGGCTGCATCGTAGATTAAGCCGTACACCGTCACCGTGCCGCCTGGCTGGGTGGGTTGTGAAGGTGCGGAACTGCCGCCTCCGTCCACAGCCACTTCGGAGGATGTGCCGATGGGTTTCAGGTTTGCCCCCGCAAACAACTCCACCCGATAGGAACCGGCCGGCATGGGATTGCCTTCATTCGGCAGATAGGTGCCGAAGAGACCCGTTTCATCCCACTCCCAGGCGTAACTGTATTCGGAAACTTTCTGCCCGTTCAGATACCAGTGTTCGAGCAATAATTGGCCATTGGTCATCCCGGAATAACGAAAGCCTGCGGCAACACACAACGTCGTCGCGGGATATGAATTGACGGTCTTGTCCGTCCATTGGCAGTTCTGGACGCTGCCGGAAGTATCGAGCCAGACGAAATTGGATGTGGCTTCGTTGCCGCCGCCCGCTTCGCTGACCACCCCGGGCATGCGGTAGGGACTGGTATATTCCCTGCCCGCCTGTGCCGCCTGGATCAACGGCTGGGCAAGGTTGACGGGGCGCAAGCCGTTGATGAATCCCCCGATCGGGATGCAGCTGTCGTTTTGATCCACGATGCCGTCCATGTTCGTGTCTTGAATCTGGCGGCAGTCTGTGATTCTTTCGACATCCGCGCCGGAGGATGCAATGGTCGGGACGCCGATAATGCGGGCATTGTTATCCGTCGCGAGACCGCCGGAGTTGCCGCCGGCGATGGTGGCATCGGTTTTTACCCAGGCGCGGTCACCGAGCTGGTCTTCCGGGGAGAAACCGGAGACACTGCCTTTTGTGAAGGTGATGGTGTTTCCGCCGATGCTGGGGAAGCCGAAAATATTGACGGTATCGCCGATGCGGAGTTGATCCGAGTCGCCGATTTCCACATAGGGAAGGTTCAGACTGGAGGTGTCAACGGGGGTGCCGTTGACGGACGAGCTGATCTGGATGACTGCCAGGTCCATGTATCCATCTACAGCCATTACTTTTGCCTGGTAGGATGGAACAGCCGCCCTGTCTTCCGAGACCACCATGGCGACGATCAGAACATCGGGTTCAATTTCTTGGTTGCCCATTGTAGCCGGGCTGGCAACATGTGCATTGGTCAGGATCATGCCGGAGGGGGAAATGATCGTCCCCGATCCGCCATAGATTGGGGTAAGTTCGCCGTTTATATTTTGAAGCGCAAGGATCTGCACAGTGGCTGAGATTAGTTTCGAACGACTCGCTGCAGAAAGTCCGTCCGCTCCCGAGGCTGGGGTATCGGACGGCGCATCGGTTGAGACTGGTTCGACTGCCGGGGCACCGCCTCTGCATGCTAACGCGGTGGCGATCAGCAGGAACAGCAGGAACAGAAAGGGCTTATAGGTGATTGGTTTCATGTTCGCCTCTGCTAAAAGTTAAGGGACTGGATGAAGCGGTGGAAGCGGTTCAGATCGAAATCGTAATTCTTTTCATCCGCCTGGAAGGAGACCACAATGGCGTGATCGCCGTTCAGGAAAACGTAATCCATTCCGCGCGCCACTCTGGGGATCTGGGTATGGGTCAGGTCGGGGTTCGATTCGACGAACACATAACTGATTTCATAGGCGCTGCGCCCATAGACGGTCACCTCGCGCTGGTCCAATATGCGGAAGGCGGTCAGGTTTTGGGCATGTTCGAGGGTTACCCGGTTTGCGATCTCTGAAGAGGTGACGCCTTCGGCGATGGCGATCCTGCGCACTGCATACGTCGTGCCGAATCCGCTGGAGCTGAAATCTGTGGTGCGCAGGAGTTCATCATTCGCCGGGGAGGATTGCAGCCAGCCTTTGGGAGCCTGTGCACTGATGCCCTCCGAGCTGAAGGGCACGCTGGCATTTTCGACGCCGGATTTGTAGAACCAGCCGGCGGCGAGCGCGATGATGGTTACGAGGACGACGGTGATCTCCGCGTAGCGGTCACCGAGGGAAGGTTGTTTGGTTGCCATGATCTGCCTCCTATTTCCCAGCCTGCACGGCGTTGAGGTTTCGACGCACCAGCCACAGGATGATACCTGTCGTGACGAAGGCAACCACCGCCGCGAGGACGAGTCCCATCCAGACGTTGCTGCTTGCGCCGCTCAAGGTGATGGTGGGGCGGGTGACGAGACCCAGCAGCCAGTGGAACAGGCCGTTGAAAATTGCGGCAAGTGAAATGCCGAGCGGCATCCACCAGATCGATTCCGCTTCGAACTTGGCGCGTCCAAGAAAATACCCGGTGATGCCGGAGAAGGATGCCTGCGCCAGCGCGACCACGGCAATGCGGATGATTCCCGCGCCAAGGTCCACGCCTCCGTTCGAGACGACGAACTGGATGTTCAGGACTGTGGCATATCCCAACCCTGCGGCAGTGGCGTAGATGACACCGTCGGTCGGCTCGTCGAACTCATCCGAGTTGTAAATGCTGTAGCGCACTGCGGCATATTTCAGGAATTCCTGTGTGAAACCGACGACAAGAATGCCTCCCAGAATGGTGGTCAGCGTGTCCGTATAGATCCAGCGGGAGACACGGAATACATTTTCAACCAGCGGGATTCCGATGGCTGCTGCCAGCAGTGCACCGAGTGCAAAGATGGCCAATACAAACCCTTTGGGCTCCGGCTCTGCGCGGTCCTGCAGGTAGAAAAAGACCAGCCAGATCCCGGCGGGTACAAGCGCCAGAAAGGCGCCAGTCAGCAACAGGGCGGTCGGTGTGAACACCGGCTGGATGGCATTATCCAGTGCATAGACAATGCCCACGAAAACCACCAGGCTGACGATGAGCAGGAATTCATCGCGCCAGATGTGCTTCCGTTCGTGAACGGCTTTCGCCTCACTCATGGGGTTGTTCCTCCTTGGGTTGGTGTTATGAAACGAGCTTATAAAATCTGTGATGGAAATATGGTTAATGATGACGCATCGAACGCGGTCTGGAAAATTCAAACATGTCCCCGCGCGACGAGCGGATCATTCAGATGGCTTTAATTGGAAATGTATTCCCTCAAACTGTGTTCCACTGCATACGCCGCCGCTTCCGCACGGTTGTTGACGCTTAGTTTCGAGAGAATGCTCGAAACATAATTCCGTACGGTCCCTTCGCCGAGGAACAGGCTCTTGGCGATCTCGCGGTTGGTCTTGCCTTCCGAGACGAGCAAAAGCACGTGTTTTTCCTGCTGGCTCAAATGGGCGAATGCCGAAGCCTCCTCCTCCTTGACAGCGCGGCGCACCTCCTGAAACACGCGTTGTGTCACAGCGGGGTCCAGCAACGCCTCGCCGCGCCCGACAGACTCAAGCGCTTTGATCAAATCATCACTTCCAATCTGCTTGAGAATGTACCCCGATGCTCCCGCGCGGATCGCGGAGAACAGCATTTCATCCTCCGCATAGGAGGTGAGCATGATGACCTTTGTGTTGGGGAATTGGTTGACAATTTGCTCGCAGGCTTCGATCCCGGATGTGCCGGGCAGACGAATATCCATCACAACGACATCAGGTTTAAGGGAAGCGGTCTGCTCCAATGCTTCGCGCGCCGAACCGGCCTCCCCCACCACGTCGAACTGCGGATGCCGCTCAAGCAGGGATTTCAAACCGAGCCGTACCACCTCGTGATCATCTACCAGGATAATTCGTTGCTTTTTCATGCGCCTATTTTACCTCATGAATATGCAAAAAACGGGCAAAATTCACTACTTTTTCGCATATCTTGCCGATTGCAGGTGTTCTTCAACATGTGCCAGGCTGCGCTCCACCCAGAGTTGCAAGGTTAATTCACCGCCCTGCGTCTCATGCCTGCTCTCACGTGACCAGCCCTCGCGCGGCAGGCTTTCCAGGGTTTTACACAAACCGTCCATGTTTGCGGAAAATTCATCCAGAATATTGACCAGCGGTTCCTCCTTGTTGTAATGTTCCGCCATCCATGCATCCGCATCAAAACTTTTGAACTCCGGATTCTCTTCATGCAGCGTTCGGCGGATGCGTGTGCCGTAGACCATCCTGTCCACATCCCGTGTGTGGGACGCGATCTGGTGCAACGTCCATTCGCCTTCTATCGGTATGAAAGGGTTGCTGTACGATTCGCATGCCGAACGAAATTCCCTTGCCGCTTCCATTAATCTTGCGATCAATTTCACGCGGTATTCGATCAACTCCTTCATTCCTCCTCCAATAGGGAAAATACAACCTTGTCCACATCCGCGGAATTTTCAACCGCATGGACCCGCACGCCATGCGGACTTAATTCCAGATCTGCCTGCCGAGACAACTCAGCCAGCCCTGCCTTGCTGGATTGATACGCCCCCGCCTCATATTCGGACCTTTCCCCCTCGCCTGCGACAAGATTCAGAATCACCCCGCCGCTTTTCCCCTCTTTCATCACACGCCCCACCGACTGGGTCATCAGGAATGCACCGGTCAGGTTCACCTCCAGCGTGCGATGCCAGTCCCATTCATCCATGTCCAGCAAGGGAACGTGCGGTTTAACAGCCGCATGATTGACGAGGATATCGATCCTCCCAAAATCATCCTCCACATGATTCACCACCGTTTGCGCACCAACCTTTTTGGCTATGTCTTCAATATATGCCCTGGCTTTTCCGCCGCGGGCCTTGATGCCATTAACGACCTCCTCCACGTTGATGGGCGACAGGTCATTGGCGGCAACGAGTGCGCCCTGTGCCGCGAACGCTTCCGCCAGCACCCGTCCCGCGCCCTTCCCCGCGCCCGTGATAAGAACAACTTTATCTCTTAATGTATTCATCTTTTTCCTGGCACATCATGGGCACATCGGGATCGTATGCGGATTGACGTTCGCGTTCAACGGCAGTCCAAAATACGGAGATGGGTCGTATGTATTTTCGATATCAAGTTCGTTCTTGTAATTTCCGAAACCGTCGTCCTTTACAACCGAAACATGCAGGTGCAAACCTGTGGGGTTGAGCGGGTCGCCGGAATAATTTCCCTGATACCCCAGAAAGGTGCCTGCCTCCACAGGGATTTCCCCGGTGCCCGCCGGGAATTCCGCCGAGATGAAGGAATTTCCATTCCTGTCCGCCATATGTGTATAGTACACCCAGATCTGACGCGAAGGTCGAAGCGGGTCTTTCGGCACGCGGATGATGACCGTGGAAATCCAATCGGCTGCGCGGGTGAGATAGCCGGGGTAAGCCGCTATGACCGGTGTCACACCGACCTGCGTCCCTGCGAAAATATCTATTCCGGAGTGGCGGTGACCGGGGCGGAAGGAATCGTTCCAGATGAAACCGATCAGGCCGTTTGTCGGAAAAATGAACGGGGCCTCGCCGCACTGCGTCCCGGCGGTCATCATTAACTCCGCTCTTGAGGATGGATCGCGGAACCAGTCGAAGACCTGGGCTGTCCGGGCGGAAGCCCGTCCGGTAAAGTACAGATAGATCCCTGCGACGGCAATTACGACAGGGACGGCCAGCAGGAAGGTTTTTTTGGACATTGGGGGGAATTATAAATGGTTTGGGCGATTCGGAAATTCCACCTTGAAATAAAGTTCAAAATCTGCAATAATGGTTCTGTCATTTCGTGAGGTGCAAGTCCGAAAAGGCAAACCCGCCGTGAGACGGGGACGCAAAGTCATGGGTCTGTACCCATTGCAGACCGCCAGACTGCTGGAGGCGATTTTCATCCGGCAGTTTTTTGTTAATTACTAGAACTTGTCTCAAAAACACCTGAGCATGGAAAAAACCCTAATCTATGAAGGGAAATCGAAGATTTGGGACGCTTTTTTCATTTTTGAGATAACTTCTAGATGCGAGGAGGTGCGCTTCGAGCAGATTTATCCCTTGATCTTCCCCGTAAGCAACCAATGTCAGATAAAATTTTAAATTTTCACTGAGATCACCAAAGGAGATTGAAATGAAGAAGGTAACGATTGCGATTTTGCTTTCTGTCGTTCTGGTATTTAGCGCCTTCGGCATTGCCAGCGCAATTACGAACGGCGAACTGGATGGCGACGGTCACCCCCATGTCGGCCTGCTTGTCTTTGATGTGGGCGGATTCCCCGCCTGGCGTTGTTCCGGCACCCTGCTCTCCCCAACCATTCTGCTGACAGCCGGGCATTGCACCTTTGGTGCAGATGACGGCCGCGTGTGGTTTGAATCTGATGTTCAAAATGATGTTGTTGGCTATCCCTTTGACACGGCCACAAGCGTGGCTTTTTGCGGCATTCATACCCATCCCGATTATGATGATGCCGCCTTCTTCCTGCATGATGTCGGCGTAGTCGAACTTTGTGAGCCGGTCTATGTGGATACCTATGGCACGCTTCCCTCCGCGAACCAACTGGATGCGCTCAAGCCCAGAAAACAGAACTGGTTCACTGCGGTTGGTTACGGGCTTCAGAGAATCAACCCCGTGTTCGTGGAGGCTGAAAGAGTTCGCATGGTTGCCACCCCGCACCTGGTTCAGATCAATGTCCCCGGCTTCACGGGCGATTTTTCACTCTTGTTATCCAACAATCACTCGACAGGCGGCACCTGCTTCGGTGACTCCGGCGGACCGAATTTCCTCGGCGATAGCAATGTCGTCGCTGGTGTTACCTCCTTCGGTATCAACGGCAATTGTGCCGGCACCGGCGGTGTCTTCCGCATGGACCGCCAGAACGTCCTCGATTTCGTCAACCAGTTCCTGGATTAATAATGCAAACTTGACCCTATCGCATAAGAAAAGGAGGGCCGCTGTCCGGCGGCCCTCCTTTTCTTATAAAAATCCTATTTGGCGCTATTTGTTTTCTTACACTCCCGATTTAATATTGCAGCATTGACAATATAAAAAGGAGATAGAAAAATGACGCTCTATATTCAACCCCATCCATTCCGACGCCCGGTCCGCCGCCAGGTGGACCGGGCACAGCAGCGTGCACTGGGCGTAAATATTCGCGAGGAGAACGATGCCTATATCCTCTCCGCGCTGGTGCCCGGCTTGAAGGCCGAGGACCTCAACATTCAGGTGCTGGAAAATGTTGTCAGCATCGAAGGCGAATACAAGTCGGACGACGTGGAATTTCTTTTGCGCGAACTTCCCAGCGGATCCTTCCGCCGCAGCCTGCGCCTGCCGGTTGAGGTCGAGGCGGAAAAGGTCGAGGCGAAGATCGCGGACGGCGTCCTGACCCTGACCCTGCCCAAGGCGGAGTCGGCCCGCCCCAAGAAGATCAGCATTGCTGTCCATTGATCGGTGGTCGTTAACCAAGGAGACGCGCATGTCCTGCGTCTCTTTGCATTTAAGAGTAAAGTTAATCCCACCTTCCCTCATAAAATGAGGCAGTATAATACTGGTATTCTTGGTTATCCGGAGCAACCTCGTGCGTGTTAAATATCTTCTCTTCGCGGCATTGACCATCGGCCTTTTGAGCGCCTGTGGAGCAGGGACTCCCACGGAGATCCCGCCGCCCACCGTGGTGCCGTCTCACACCCCGCTGCCGCCTGCCACATTGATTCCCACACCGTCCACGCCCCTGGCGATCCTTGTGATGCCGGAAGATATGGACAGGATCTCATTCGATCTGTATCAAAAAACGGTCTACGACCTCGCGCAAGAGTCAGGGTTTCGTTTTCAGGTGCGCAACCTGCTTACTCCTGATGACCTCGCCGACCCAACTTTGAAGGTGGTCATTGCACTGCCTCCGGACCCCGGCATTACCTCGTATATTTCGGCTGCGCCAGGCGTACAATTCCTTGCAGTCAATATTCCCAACCTGACAGCCGGCGGCAATTTGAGCGTCCTTGCCCCAGCCTCACAGGTGGAACTGCCCGCCTTCCTTGCAGGGTATACCCTGGCGATGCTGATCGAAGAATATCATATCGGCATGCTCATCCCGCAGGGGGATGCGGACGCCGCACGCGCGTTCAATGCCTTTCAAAACGGCATGAGATACTATTGTGGTTTATGCAATACCGTTTTCTTCTCCCCCATTGCATACCCAACCTACCTCGAAGTCCCCGCCGACGAAGACCCCGCTCGGTATGGCGGCTACGCCAACGTCCTGCTCAATGACCGTGACGTGGATGCTCTTTATATTTACCCAACGCTTGCAAATGATGATTTCCTGTCCTATATCGGTACGCAGGGTGCCTGGTTGATCGGCACCTCCATGCCCGAGACCCGTCCCGGCGGCTGGGTGATGACCGTCAGCCCGGATACGGTCAAGGCAATCCAGATCGCCTGGCCCCAGCTCATTGCCGGGCAGGGCGGCATCAACGTTCAATCCCCGCTCGGGATTTCGGATGTCGACCCCGGCATTCTCCCCGACGGGAAACTCCGCCTCGTTCAGGAGACGCTGGAGGGCTTGCTGGCAGGCCGAATTTCAACGGCAAATCCTTAAAGAAAATGGAATTAAGCCTGTCCATATCAGATGGTTGTCGATGAATTCATTTCTGACCGACCCATATTATCAAGCGGATTTACTCGGAAAGTATCAGCCAATTTGGATGTGGAGCAGGTGATCGGTCCGTAAAGAGACGGTTAGTGCTTTGGAGTACAAGACTCTCCTCTAGTTAACACCCTTGACGGGCGTCCGTACTGGGCATATAATCCGCCTGTTGGATATAAAAAAACCGAGCTGTACATAGCAAGCGCTTGAGAAATACTCTCACGGCGCTTGCCTTTGTTTGTCTCTACTATCAAGCGACTACACGCTATAGGGAGACCGCTCGAATTCGTAATCTTTTTTAGGAGAGAATCCGTGGAAACCAAGGGATTGACTGCACTCCGTATCAGCCTCGCCTCGCCCCAAACGATCCTTTCATGGTCGTATGGTGAGGTGCTGAAACCCGAAACGATCAACTATAGACGTTTGCGCCCGGAAAAAGATGGATTGTTTTGTGAAGCCATTTTTGGACCAACCCGCGATTGGCAATGCTATTGCGGCAAATACAAAAACCCCCGATACAAAGGCATTACCTGTGATAAATGCGGTGTGGAAGTAACGCGCTCCGCCGTGCGCCGCGAGCGCATGGGACATATTGCGCTTGCCACCCCCGTGGCGCATATCTGGTACACACGCCGCATCCCCTCCCAGATGGGCATGCTGTTGGATGTCTCACGCCGCAACCTGGACCGCGTGTTGTATTTCGCGCAGTACATTGTCACCTATGTGGATGAGGATGCCCGCAAGAAAGCCTTGCAGCGCCTTGAGGATGAGATTTCCGTCTCCGAGCGCGAGCAGGCTGCAGATGTTAATGCCCGCATTGCCGAGATCAAGACCAAGCGTGATCAGGACGTCACCGAACTCAAGCAGAAGCAGGCTTTGCTTGAGCAGGGCTACGACGAGGGCATCGCCGAGCAGATGGACCCCATCATCAAGGAAGGTCAGAAGTTGGAGAAACAACTTCAAGACCAGATGGGCGAACCGGCCAGGAAGACCATTGTCTTTGAGTCAACCGGCGAGAAGGTCGTCGATGCCGGCGACAAGGTTGCCAGCAAACACATTACGCTCATTCAAAAGAATGTCCAAAAGAAATTGGAAATCCTTGAGAACGAGTTGAAGGACAGGAAGCAACGTGAACTGGAGGAACTGAAGACCCAGGCCGCCACCGTCAAGGCACAGGCGGACCAGGAGATGGAAGCCCTGCGTAGCGAACTGGAGACTCAGACCTCCGCTTCATCGAATCAATCCTCGCGCCTGCGTGATGAACTGTTGGAACTTCGCCCCTTTACATTCCTAAGCGAAATCCGCTACCGCGAACTCAAGCAGCGTTGGGGACAGGTCTTCCGTGCCGACATGGGCGCTGAAGCCTTCTTTGATATTCTCGAACGCCTTGACCTTGATAAACTTTCAGAGGAACTCTGGCACGAAGTCCGTACCACCAAGAGCAAGCAGAAGCGCAAGAAATCCACGACCCGTTTGAAGGTGGTGGAAGCCTTCCGTCGTTCCGGCAACAGCCCGGCCTGGATGATCCTGACGGTCCTGCCTGTCATTCCTCCCGACCTGCGCCCGATGGTCCAGTTGGATGGCGGACGCTTTGCCACCTCCGACCTGAACGATCTCTATCGCCGTGTGATCAACCGCAATAACCGCTTGAAGAGACTGCTCGAACTCGGCGCACCGGATGTCATCATCCGCAACGAGAAGCGCATGCTGCAGGAGGCGGTTGACAGCCTGATCGACAATTCGCAGCGCGGCAAGGCGCTCTCCCGCCGCGGACGCCGCGAACTCAAGTCCCTGAGCGACATGCTCAAGGGCAAGAAGGGCCGCTTCCGCCGCAACCTGCTCGGTAAACGTGTGGACTACTCCGGTCGTTCCGTGATCGTGGTCGGTCCGCAGTTGAAATTGAATCAATGCGGTCTGCCCAAGAGCATGGCGCTGGAACTGTACCGCCCGTTCGTGATCGCGCGTCTTGTGCAAAATAATTATGCCGCCAACGTGAAAGGCGCCCGCCGCTTGATCGAACGCAACCGTCCCGAAGTGTGGGAGGCGCTTGAAAGCGTGATCGGCGACCGTCCTGTTCTCTTGAACCGTGCCCCCACATTGCATCGTCTGGGAATCCAGGCGTTCGAGCCGATCCTCATCGAAGGCTCCGCCATTCAATTGCATCCGCTGGTAACGACCGCCTTCAATGCGGACTTCGACGGTGACCAAATGGCTGTCCATGTTCCACTTTCGCAGAAGGCGGTCACCGAGGCACGTGAATTGATGCTCGCTTCAAAGAACCTGCTCAAGCCTGCGGACGGTGAACCGATCATCTCCCCATCCAAGGATATGGTGCTGGGGGTGTACTACCTGACCATGCCGCAAAAAGCCGCGCACCGCGGGGATGGACGGGCGTTTGCCGACATTGATGAAGTGGAGCTCGCCTTCGCGCTCGGCCAGGTGCATGTGCACAGCGAGATCAAACTCCGTGTGAAAACCTGGTACGACGACAAGGGTGACCGTTTGCCCGAACCTGAAACCCGCATCATTGAAACGACGGTTGGACGTGCGATCCTCAACCGCATCCTGCCGGAACAGGTGCAGTTTACGAATGAGAAGCTCGACAAGGGCGGCGTGAAGGATCTGATCGCTGAAGTCTACGAGCTGTGCGGACAGGAAATCACCACCCAGGTTGCCGACAGCATGAAGAGCATCGGTTTTGAATATGCCATGAAGTCCGGCACCACGCTGGCAGTTGCAGATATTTCCATTCCGCCGGAACGCAAACCAATCATTGACGATGCCTTGAAAGCCATTGAAGTGATCCTGCGTGATTTCCGCCGCGGGTTGCTTACCGAGCAGGAAAAGAACGAACGCGAGATCCAGATCTGGCAGGACACCACTGAACAGGTGGGGGATGCCGTCAAGAAGCACATGGATCCGGATGGCAATCTTTCCATCATGGCGACCTCCGGCGCGACCAAAGGCGGTTTCTCCACGATCTCCCAGCTGGCGGGGATGCGCGGTTTGATGGCTGACCCCTCCGGGCGCATCATCCCGATGCCGATTCGCTCAAACTTCCGCGAAGGACTCACCGCACAGGAATACTTTATTTCCACGCACGGCGCACGCAAAGGTCTTGCGGATACGGCCCTCCGCACCGCGGATGCCGGTTACCTAACCCGCCGCCTCGTGGACATTGCGCAGGATATCATTATCAACGAGCATGATTGCGGTACGCACGAAGGTGTGTGGATCCGCAAAGCGGACGATGTTGCCGGTCAGTCCATGGCCAGCCGCATGTACAGCCGCCTCGCGGCGGAGCGCGTGCTCGACCCGAAGACCGGCGAAGTGCTTGCTGAATACAATGATGTGCTCACGCATGAATTGTCGCGCAGGATCGCCGGTGCGGGTGTCACTGAAATCAAATTACGTTCACCGATGACCTGTGAACTCAACCACGGCATCTGCGCCAAATGTTACGGCATTGACCTTGCCCGCGGCGAGATGGTCGAGCTCGGCTCGGCGGTGGGGATCATCGCCGCCCAGTCCATCGGTGAGCCTGGCACGCAGCTGACGCTCCGCACCTTCCATACCGGTGGTGTGGCGGCTACCAGTGCAGACATTACCACAGGCCTCCCCCGCGTGGAGGAACTGTTCGAGGCACGCAAAATGCCGAAAGGTGAGGCAGTTGTCGCCGAGATCGGAGGCGTGATCCACATCCAGCAGTCTGAAAAATATGCCGACATGCGTGAGATCCGCATTGAACACTCTGAAATGGTGCATGATGAATATGCCATCCCTGAAGATTGGAAGTTCATCGCAAAGGATGAATCCGAAGTGCAGGCTGGCGACATCCTCGCCGCAAAGGAAAAAGCCACCATAACCGCCCAGCACAGCGGGCGTGTGGCGGTTGAAAAGAAGGAACGCAAGATCATCGTTTCCTACGAACAGCGTGAGGAAGTTGTCGAGGATATCCCGAACACCTCCCGCCTGCTTGTCAAGACGGGTGCGCATGTGGAGGCGGGCCAGCCGTTGACGGAAGGCTCGCTCAACCCGCACCGCATTCTTAAGATCCAGGGACGCGATGCCTGTCAGATGTATCTCATGACCGAGGTGCAGAAGGTGTATCGCTCGCAGGGTCAGAACATCCACGACAAGCACTTTGAGGTTATCATCCGCAAGATGTTGAGCAAGGTGCAGGTGACGCGCCCCGGCGATACCAGGTACCTGCCCGGTGATGCGGTCGACCGCCTTGAGATCCGCAAAATGAACGAGGGCCTGCTGGCGGAAGGAAAACAACCGGCCCGCTTCGGCGAAGTCCTGCTCGGTGTAACGAAAGCCTCGCTCAGCACCGACTCCTTCCTCTCGGCTTCCTCCTTCCAGCACACCATCAAAGTGCTGGCAAGCGCGGCAATTGGTTCCACGACCGATCCGCTCTTCGGCTTGAAGGAGAACGTGATCATCGGCAAGCTCATCCCCGCAGGCACCGGCTTTATTCATGGACGCTTTACGGATGAGGAAATCCAGAACAATGCCACGCAATGGTCTCAACTCCCCGATGCGGGGCCTGGAAGTTAACCCGTATCATTTGCAAGTATAAAATAAGAAAAGAGCCGCTGGCTAAGCCGGCTCTTTTCTTTTGTTGACTCGATATAATCAGCGCACATGCAAAACAAAACCAAAAAACCGGTTGGACAGCCGACCCGCGGCAAGACCGCTTCGAACCGCTTGCGCCGCGTGGATAACTTTATCCTGCTTTACGAACCGTCGCTTCTCACGCGGACCGACGGCTTGTTCGCTGATTCGTTGTTCGTTGACCTTGGCTACGGCTTTGACCCGCGCACCACGCTCGAAAGTGCCGCTCGTTTCAGAACGTTGAACCCGCAATTGCGCATCCTCGGCGTTGAGATCGACAGGCAGCGGGTGGAAGCTGCGCTTCCCTTTGAAGATGAGATCACCCGCTTTCGGCTGGGCGGATTTAATTTGCCTTTGCAGGCAGGTGAAAGTGTGCGGTTGATCCGTGCCTTTAATGTCCTGCGTCAGTATGAGGAACTTGATTTTGCGCCCGCCTATGAACGCCTCGCTGACCGTGTTTTACCCGGCGGTTTGATGATCGAGGGGACGTCCAACCCGTTTGGCAGCATCTGGTCGGCGAATTTGGCGAGAAGGGTGGAGAATGGAAACTGGAGGCTGGAGGCGCTTCTCTTCAGCACCAATTTCCGTATGGGATTCGACATCACGGATTTTAAGGCGGTGCTGCCAAAGAACCACATCCACCGGGTTGTCTCGGGTGAGCAGATTTATGATTTCCTGGATGCGTGGAAACGGTCTGCCGCGGAAACATCCTCTGCCAAACCATTTGGGGTGAAGCAGTGGTTTGCCGCCTCCGCAGAAAAATTGGCGTCAAAAGGGTTTACAATCGCTTTGCATGCGAAATGGTTGAACAGGGGCTGGCTGATCTGGTATTGTTGATCATGGAACAGGGATTGGATTTAAGACGTCGTAACACAGCCTGCATATTGTTCGGAAAGGAGTCATCATGTCACGCACACCCGGAGTCTATTTGTCAATGACCTCGTTGTTGATCATGAGTGTTGCCTGTTCGTTACCGGAAGCCCTCGTGCCTGATGCTCGCTCCGTGAGTACAGCCGCCGCGCAGACGGTCATCGCGGGGTTGACCCAGGATGCGCCGCTGGAGGTTTTCCCTCCCACAGCGGAGATGACGTCAACACCGGCCTCCACGTTTACAGTTCAACCGCCAACGCTCACACCTATATCATCCCCGGCGGGGACCGAAACACAGACGCCGATCCCGATTTTTACGCCCACGTCAACCATCCCATTGATCAGTGTTTCCGTCCCCACCAACTGCCGCAATGGACCGGGCCGCGCTTATGTGATCACCGGATCTTTGCTGGTGGGGAAAATCGCAGAGGTGTATGGACGCGACCCGACCGGCAATTACTGGTACATCCGCAACCCGGGTGCGGGTGCTCAATTCTGCTGGGTATGGGGCGAGTATGCCACGCTCACGGGATCGACTCAACTGTTGCCTGTCTTTACCCCGCCGCCCACACCCACACCGACGATGATGCCCACGCCATCCCCGTCATTTACTGCGAAATTCGATAACCTTGATTCATGTGCAGGCTGGTGGTTTGATCTCCAATTGAAGAATACAGGCGCGATCTCGTTCAGGTCTGTAAAGATCGAAGTGAAGGATTTGGCCACGGATGTGGAACTTGTGGCGCTTACAGACGGCTTTACCGATCTGGACGGTTGTTTGAAAACAACCACAAAGGATGTCCTTGCGCCGGGAGATACCTTCAACCTGAGTGCGCCGGCATTTGTCTACAACCCATCCGGGAACAACATCCGTGTATTCATCACATTATGCACCAATACAGCCCAAAAAGGCGGGTGTGTGACGAACAAGATCAACTTCAAGCCGTAGGCAGGATCCAGCGGACAGGCGGCGAACCTGCCCGCTTTTTTATTGACAACAACATCCATGCCTTATAATCAGTAGATCACGAAAGCACAAAACATGATTGATGTTGAATGACCTCAGTCGCACCCCAGAAGCGTTCAATGGCACGACTGAGCAGGAAAGCGACACGGCGCAAAGAAAGCCAGAAGCGATTGAAAGATTCTAACGGTGTTTTAAGCGCGGAGGCCAGATTCTGGCGCAAGGCAATGTACAGATTGAACAAGACAAAAGCCAAACCAACCAGCAGCAAGCGGATGACAGGATTACGGGTGGAAGTTCGAGCGCGCACCTGGTTCATTTGTCGGTAGCTCGACTCAATGCCGAAGCGTTGACGATAAAGTTCAAACACCTGGGCAGGCAAAATGCCAGAGGGCAATCCGGAGACGGCGTACGCAAACCACTTGCTCTTGTGTCGTCCATAGCGTCCTTTGGAATAGCGCTGGACGACCACCGCCTGCACTGTATATATGCCATATTTTGGGCTGTTAAAGGTGTAGGTGGTGACACGTGATTTACCTTGAAACAAAGTCCGCACACCGCCCGACTTGCCACGCACGGGAATGGGCGTTACGAAACTGACCTTGTGTTGGTCCAGAACCTTGAAAACCGGCTTGGAGCAGAAACCTTTGTCCAAAAACACCCGTCGAATGCGAAATTTGAGTGTTTTCAGGCGTTTCAGCAGCCAGCGGACGATGTCGGCCATATCCTCGCCATGTTCGATGAAGCGCAACGCCACAACGTAGCGCCGATGGTCCCGCACAATCGAAACCGTGGCGTAACCATGAAAATGGGTTGTCCCAGACTTGGGTGCACTGCGTACGATCTCCTTTCTGTCTTCATACGGCTGACCATGATATGGGATCAGGGTCAGGTCAATCGCCACATTGAAATCGCGTTTGCACTTCCATACACTGGGATGGAGTTGCCGATGAAAGATGCGGTTCAATCGGTTCTGCAAACCGGCTCGGTCTGGCAGCGACTGGGCTAATACTTCTCGCAGACGATTACCCGAAGGCGCATTCTGCAACTCCAGACAAGCCGATTCAATGCTCAAACGATGCACATTGGCGTATGCCAACACATACAGGATATCTTCGGCAGTGATCCGGGTGTTTCGCAATTCCAGCGGCAGGTTCTTGCGAACCACCGTCATGAAGGCATTCAGCACTTGCTCGGAATGAATTGTTCGGGTAATCTTGATTGTGGGCTTGGACATGGTTATGGGTTTCCTTGGTCGGAGCCAAGTTAACCACGTTCAAGCCTTTTCGTGAACTACTGATTTTCAATCGTGGACTTTCCTTCGGACATATTGTCTGGAATGATATAGGCGGCATCAAGCAATTCATGATGTTTCAAACGGCACAAAGTCCGTTCTCGTCCGTGAATCCGTGACGCGAAGCGGTCCGTTGACCAATCTTCCCTCCCCGTTTGGAATTATTCCCCTGCCAAATATCTATCCACGAACTCACGCGGCTTCAAAACTTCAATATCATGATAGCCAGAAACTTTCAATAAATGCTTATCCCCGCTGACAATAACCTTGCTCCCACTCGCCAACGCACAAGCAAAGAACTTGTCATCATCTGGGTCTTCACAGACAGGTTCACTAAGTTCGACAGGTTGATAGACCCTTGCATGTTCAATAACAAATGTCAGAATCGGATTCAAATCCACCTTCGGGCGTTCCGTGGACAAAATCTCACCGACTCTGTGGTACTCGTCCAGAATTTCCTGCGAGACAACCAATTCAAATTCGCCAGACTGCCATGCTTTCAGGATTTGATAAGGCGGACCGCTAAAGAAGACCCCAGAGACAAATACGTTCGTATCCATCACAACTTTCAAGTCCATAACGATCTTCATTTTTTGCCCCGTGCCTTTGCCACTGCGGACGTGACACCTGCCTCGGTTAGCCCCGCTTCTTTTGCCTGCTGGCGCGCTTGCTTGATCAACTCATCGAACTGACTCATATCGGGCAAGTTGACCACTTTCAGCACAACTACATCTCCTTCGCCAACAACAAGGAATTGTGCTCCCTCTTTCAGGTCAAGCTGCTTGCGAATGGACTCGGGGATGACAACCTGCCCCTTTGATGACATACGGGTAGTAGCTAATGTTTCCATGATTTACTCCTTCTTACTAGTAAGATTATAGCACGGATATTGCTTCCCTAATTTTCCCCACCACAGCGGACAGATTCCTCCCAACCTCATCATTCCCAAAGCGGACAATCCTCAATCCCATCTCAGTCAAGACCTTCTCCCGCCGTTCATCTTCCTCTTTCTGCAAGTCGTGAATATCCCCATCGACCTCCACTACCAGCCCCGCCTGATGACAGTAAAAGTCGACAATGAATCCCTGAATAACTTACTGCCTCCGAAAGCGGACTCCCAGCTTCTTCGCACGCAATTCATTCTAAAAGGTAATATTATCCTGTCAGTTGAACTTTGAAGCTAATTGGTGTTAAGTGCAAAGACCTTCCGACTTCACTTGCTGGGTTGTGTATTTTGTGTAACTTTGGAGTGCCGAATATTTCCGAAACAAAATAAATCCAATATCTGTTTCTATATTCCTTTGCCACATCAAGTTCGTTTGCGCTAATAAAAAACTCGGCTTTGCTCAGTGCTGTGGTTTTTACTTCAATGTATTTCTCCGCCCCAACAAGTTCATAAGATAGAACGTCATATCCAGCAGCTATGTTTGCGGTACTAATCCTCTTAACCTCTTTTGACAACTCATAAAGACCATTGTTCTCAAGTTCATTTACTTCATAATCCACTACCCACGTTTCGCCAGCTAAACCAATTTGTTCTCGGGTTTTTTGAATTGCTCTAAATCGTTCTTCCGATATTGCGTGGCTGGGCACGTTTTGTTTATAAACTACTATACTGTCGTCTGAAACAATAACACTTGACGAAGGTATCATATATTTGCCGTTTTTATCCCAAGCAATTTCGCCATTTGTCTTTCTACTTTGCAATACATTCCTAACATTACGCATCCATTTAGGCTCATCAGTTTTAGGGGCTGATGGGAGAAAATCATCATGGGTAAGTTGAAGGGTTTTCTCTACCAATGAATAAATCTTTGGCAATGCAATCCATTCATCTCTTGGCAACTTGGAATTAATCAGTTCCCACATTTCATGCAGTTTTGTTATAGCCATATGTATGCCTTTGTTTTAATATTTAGAAAATCAGATATTGAATTATATAGCCAAATTGTTAGTGCCAGTCCGCTTCGAGCGGACTTCGTAAAAATAGCACGGGGATTCATCCCCGCGCGAGCTAACAGCCAAAGGCAACGCCCCTCGAAACAGAAAAATCCCCCGACATCCAAAATCAGGGGATTTTTCATCTCTATAGCCAGCTTTCAATCTACCAACCCGCAGGCTTTGAAAATTGTCCGTCTTTATCGCTCATAACATCTGGAAACAAGCTGTTTTGGAGAAGGGTCCCTCGAATTTTCTTGACGAATTGAACATGCGGCAATAATGCCACGCTCGTATGCTTTTGTGGGTTGAGCAAGCCAACGGGCTTTTTGAATTGCTGTGTGACAACCTGAATAGGCAGGAGTAGGTCTGAATCGTTCGAGACAACTACGGCAAGTTCGTAATCGTTTTTGAAACCGTCCATCAACAAATGCGTGGCAATATTGACATCCGAGCCTTTTTCTTCAGTTTTGATCACTTTGGCATAGCCGCTTCCAATTGAGGAGAGCGGCATTTTCACTTCATGAGACAGGAATGTTCCAAGAATGATTTCAAGGTTTGGAATGGTCTTCAAAGCGCGTAGAAAAAGTTGCTGGCGTACAGGCTGGTCAGGGTCATTCGGACGGGCAGAGACAAGTGCAGTGAAATATTTAATTCGGTGAATTTGATCGTTCGGGAGCAACAGACGGCACATTTCAGCCACATTCAACCAATGGTAGGATGTGCCCTTGATACAACCATAATAGAAATTGAAACCGTCAATGTAGATGTTTGTCTTCATTTTCCCTTTAAACACAGAGACCGCCCTGAGGCGGTCTCGCACCAGGTTCGTCGAAACTACTACTGGGGGATATGCCTCTATTATCGCTACAAATAGCGTGGCTGTCAAGCAAACATTTTTTCTATTTTACCTGAAATTTCAGGGTATCCCCATGCGGGCTAACAGCGTAGCACAAAGCCCCTCGAAACCGAATCAACCTCCCCCGTAGCCCGAAGCGCTGTCCTGAGCGTGTCGAAGGGCGGGGGATTTTTTCATCCCAATTCCCAAACTACCGATTCCCCAAATCCCCACCCCCTTCATCTGATACAATACGCCCCGTCTAATATCGAATTATCTACTCTCTACTCATCTACTCACTGAAAGAACCCCAATGGCAAACGAATCCTTAGTCATCTACTCCATGAACAAAGTGGGGCGACTCATCCCCATCAGCAACAAAATGATCTTGCGCGATATTTCGCTCGGCTTCTACCTCGGCGCAAAGATCGGCGTGCTCGGTCTCAACGGCGCGGGCAAATCCACCCTGCTGCGCATCATGGCAGGCGTCGACAAAGACTACATCGGCGAGATCTCCCAATCCAAAGGCTACACCGTCGGCTTGCTCGAGCAGGAACCCAAACTCGACGAAAGCAAGACCGTGATGGAAGTCGTCAAAGAAGCGGTACAGCCCATCGTCGAAATGCTCGCGCGCTTCGATGAGGTCAACGCCAGGTTCGCTGAACCCGATGCCGACTTCGACGCCCTCGTCGCCGAACAAGCCAAATTGCAGGAACAACTCGATAAGCACGACGCCTGGAACCTCGAAAGCCGCCTCGAACTCGCCATGGACGCCCTGCGCTGTCCGCCGTCGGATACGCCCGTCAAAATCTGCTCAGGCGGGGAAAAGCGCCGCGTCGCCCTCACCCGACTCCTGCTCACCGAACCCGACATTCTCCTGCTCGACGAACCCACCAACCACCTCGACGCCGAATCCGTGGCGTGGCTCGAACATCACCTGCGCGACTACAAAGGCACCGTCATCGCCGTCACCCACGACCGCTACTTCCTCGACAACGTCGCAGGCTGGATCCTCGAACTCGACCGCGGCTACGGCATTCCCTACAAAGGCAACTACTCCTCCTGGCTCGAACAAAAACAGGAGCGCATCCGCCTCGAAGAAAAAGCCGAATCAAAACGTCAGCAGACCCTCCAGCGCGAACTCGAATGGATTCGCATGTCGCCCAAAGCGCGTCAATCCAAAGGACAAGCCCGCGTCAGCGCCTACGAAAAATTGCTCAACCAGGAAGCCGAAGCGCGCCGCGAAGAACTGGAAATTTACATCCCACCTGGACCTCGCCTCGGTGACGTCGTTTTTGAATTTGACAAAGTCACCAAGAGCTACGGCGACCGCCTCATTCTTGACGAGTTTTCTGCTTCTGTTCCCCCAGGCAGTATCATCGGGATAGTGGGTCCCAACGGCGCAGGCAAGACCACCCTGCTCAAGATGATCACAGGACAGGAAAAACCCGACAGCGGCACGGTCAAGATCGGCGAGACCGTCAAACTCTCGTACGTGGACCAGAACCGCACCCTCGACCCCGAGAAGACCGTCTACGAAGAAATTTCGCAAGGCGCCGACTTCCTCGAACTCGGCAAGCGCAAGGTCAACTCACGCGCTTACTGCGCCTCCTTCAACTTCCAGGGCTCCGACCAACAAAAGAAAGTCGGCATCCTCTCAGGCGGTGAACGCAACCGCGTCCATCTCGCCAAGACCCTCACCGAAGGCGCCAACGTCATCCTGCTCGACGAACCCACCAACGACCTCGACATCAACACCCTGCGCGCCCTCGAAGAAGCCATCGAAGAATTTGCAGGTGTCGCCCTCGTCGTCAGCCACGACCGCTGGTTCCTCGACCGCATCTGCACCCACATGATCGTGTTCGAGGGTGATTCGGTTGCGAAGATGTATATTGGTAATTGGTCAGACTACGAAACGATGATGACCGAAAAATTCGGCAAGGATTTAACTCCGCATCGAGTGAAATACAGAACACTAAAGAGATAATTTCCATCTGTCATTGCGAGGAGCCCGTAGGGCGACGAAGCAATCTCCTCGTCGAGTTGGAGATTGCTTCGCAAAAAGCGTTCGCACTGACACACAAAAAAGCGTCCCGAAGGTTTATAACCTTCGGGACGCTCTGCCTTATGATGACATTGCCGCTGGTATTCTCTGGTAGAGAAACTCCCGCATGTCGCTGGACGCGCTGGCATGTTCAATCGTGATGCTGACCACGTTGCCATGGCCGTCCAAATCCAGGTAGATGTTTTCGTTCAGTTCGCGCGTTTCGACAGGCGGGTTGCTGGAAAGTTCAACCAGTGTGGTGTCGGTATCTTCAAAGTATTTTATACGCATGGCTTACTCCTTAAAGTTTCGGTCAAAGAAGGCGTTGTGAACGGTCTCGCCGTCCTCAAGCAAAATGACCCGCAATACGCGGTTTTCCATTTCTGGGATCTGCGCCCAACGGCGAATCCTGCCGTCGGATTGAAATTCTTCACGCAATGGGTTTCGAATGACTCGCTCGATCCACTCATCCTCAATTGTGGAACGGTCGGAGCGTTGACGGGTGTATTGAAAGTATTGCGTGGTCTTCATTTCTTTGATTATACATGAAGTACAACATCACCGAAGGCGACTCGGTTGCCAGGACGTACATCGGCAACTGGTCTGACTACAAAACAATGATGCAGGAGAAATTTGTAGGGGATTTGACGCTGCATCGGGTGAAATAACCATCGGTAACGGGATAATTCAACACGGCGCACCGAATGATGCGCCGTGTTATTTCTACTACGAGCAACAGGTTTAGATGAAGATGATCTGCGAGCCTTCGGTCATGTCCATGAAATCGCTTGCGGTGACTACACTCTCGATACAGGGCAGAAAATCTTCTTTCTTGATGCCGAACATGTCCACGGTCATCTTGCAGCCGTACATCTTTGCGCCGCCATCGGAGAGCATTTCAAGATATTCGCGCACGGGAGGAACGCCGAGCGCCTTCATCTTCATTTTCATGAACCAGGAGGCAAAGGCTGTCATGCCGGGGATGATGCCCATGATGTTCGGGATGCCGAGGTTGCCGGTCGGCAGTCCCATCATGCTCATCTTGAAACTGGTATTGGCGACGGGCGCGATCTCCAATCTGTCCACGCGCTTCTTTGTGACCAGGTCGAGTCCCCAGAACGTGAAGAAGATGGTCACGTCGATGCCGTTGCCGAGGGCAGCCCAGCCCATGATGAGGGCGGGATAAGCCATATCCAAATCGCCTTTCGAGCAAATGAACGCGATCTTGCGAGTTTCTTCGGTCATGATATTTCTCCTTGTTTGTTTTGGAATCCAGCAGCTTGCCACTGACGTTTCAACAGCGAGCTGTTGGACTCCAGAATGGATTACACACAACCCTCGGGCTTGCCGAGACCAGCGATCTTTGCGACCTTTTTGGCAGGTCCTTTGGGGAAGAGCGCGAACAGATCTTTGGTAGAGATGCCCGTGCCGGTGGTGATCTGGCGCAGGGTGGGGGATTTGCCTGAAGCCATACCCGTTGTGCGGCAGAAATCGATGATCTTCCAATGGTCGGCGGTCAGGGTTTCAATGCCTTCTTTCTTGGCCAGAACATCGGCAATTTCATTCGTCCACTCATTGGGGTCCGTCATGAAGCCTTCTTCATTGAAGGCAATTGCAGTGAGGTCAGCTAACATTTTTGTTTCTCCTTTAATCAGTTGGGATACATGTGACGATTAGTCACCAATGGCCTTGAGTAGATTCAAAGAACGATATAACCCGCGGCGGACTTTTTGATCGCCCATGGCGCGCAGCAGATCGAAGAGCGAGACATTGGCTGGCGGCTCGGTCTTCAATGCATCAGCCATGCGAATGCCGAGCGATTCCACGTCCTCAGGCTTGTAGTCGTGGACGAGACGCTCGACCACCCTTCCGCCTGCCCGGGCAAATCCAAAATATCCTTCACGTTCGAGGCGGTCCAATTCCATCGTCACCTGATGGAAGATGCGTTTCCCAAATTGCTGACCTTCCTCGGCGAGTTCCGCAACTGCTTCGAGTTGATCGAGCAAGCCGACCAACATGCGTGTGTCGCGCAGGACACGCTTGACGAGGAAGAGCAGGTCGTTGAGTTCAAAGTCATTGCCCACTTCGGCAAGTTCGTCAATCGAAAGTTTGATGACGTGGTTGACAATCGGAACGGCGTCATCCACCAGCTCCTTCATGGCCTGCTGCCCCTCGCGCTGCGCTGCAAACTGCGCCATGAGGAAATCCAATTTTTGGTTGATCTGGGCGAGTTCGTTTTCCATTGCGACTCCTACTTCCACTTGCCAGCCATGGACATTTGCGATTCAAAGGGCATCTCGCCGCCTTTGAGTAGAACGTTCCAGTAGATCCACTTGAACATCATTTTGCCCCAGTGGTTTGCCGGGGATTCTTTGAGCAAAGAGAATGGACCAAAGCCAGGCAGTGGGAACATGCCGGGCAGAGGTTCCACGTCATAGTTGAAATCGATCAAGACACCTTTTTCATTGCCCGATTCAATAAAACAGTTGGCGTGGCCGTCGAATTTGGGGAGCAGTTCCAAGCCTTCCATGTGACGCAGGATATTTTCCACGACCACGTCGAGCATGAAGTGCGCCACAGAACCCGCTTTGGATGCAGGCGCGTTGCTGGCATCGCCGATCAGCCAGACGTTTTCCCATTTGGAGCTTTGCATCGTGTTCTTGTTGACGGGTACAAAATTCAACTCATCGCCCATACCCGATGCGCCGATCACTTCCGCGCCCATATTGGTTGGGATGGTAATGAAGAGATCATAGGGAATCTCGCGCTCATCGTAAGAACGTATCACCTGCGTAGCGTTATCCACTTCCATGATCGAGTATTCGGTTTCGAGTTTGATGCCCCTGTCTTCAAGCATGTTCCCAAGAATGGAAGACGCGCGCGGCTTGGTAAAAGCACCTGGGAGCGGTGTGGCAAAGGTGATATCTACCTTGTCACGCATACCGCGTTCCTTGAAGAACCAATCCGCCAGGAAGAGAAACTCCAGCGGAGCAACGGGGCATTTGATCGGCATCTCCGCCACGTTTAGCACCAGTTTCCCGCCCTTCCAAAATTTAAGGAAGCGCGCCAAAGCTGCGGCACCGTCGGGGGTGTAAAAGTCAAAGATATTTTTGCGCCAGCCGCCGCCGTCCACCAGTCCGGTCATCTGCTCGGGGCGGATGAAACTGCCGGTGGCAACGACAAGATAGTCGTAATTGATCGACCTGTTATTGCTAAACCTGACGCGGTTCTGGTCAGGCTCGATCAATTCGATCTCGCCAAAGATCACATCCACCGTGGGCGGGAGGAAATTACGTTTGGGCTTGACAACATCCGAAGGCGAGTAGATCCCAAAGGGAATGAACAGGAAACCGGGTTGGTAATAGTGGTTCTCGTCCTTGTCCGCTATCACAATGCGCCACTCCTGTGGATCCAACGCGGCGGACATTTTATTGGCGACCATTGTGCCGCCTGTCCCAGCGCCTAGTATAAGAAAAGTTTTCATGAAAGGGACTCCTTTGAATGATTTTTACGAGAGTGCCTGAACAAGTTCAGCGCGCTTGGCGATGTTATCGTGCATAACCGCCCGTAAAAGATCAAGCGCCTGGATCAAGCGTTTGTCGCCAAGGGAATAGACGATCACCGTCCCACGCCTTTCGGTGGTTACCATGCCGCGCTCACGTAATACTTTGAGATGCCGCGAGACAAGCGGTTGAGGCATCTCCAACTCATTACAGAGCTCGGTCACATTACGTGGGCTTTGTGAGAGTGCATACAAGAGCAGGATGCGGTTCGGGTCGGCGAGGCCGGCGCAGATCTCAGCGTGGAGTTGATTGATTTCGCTTTCAAGTGTTTTGTTCATGCAAATACCTTTGTGATGTTATATGCAGATAAACGTACATTATTGTGAATATAATAACAATCAAGTGTGCTTAGCCGAAGTGAGAGGTGTCATACGAAAAGGGGGATGAAAGTTATTTTTGTGAAAATATTCACAATTATAGTTTACACCTCGTCCTATATTTTGTACGTAATCGAAAAACGTGAACGTGGTAAAACCCCATGTGTAACGTCAACATCTTGTAACTCCCCCATGATTTTGCAGCCGCTCCACTGGCGTTAGCCATGACCGCCGGTTTGCTCGATGAACCTGCACATACATCATCGCCTTCGAACGCGAGCCGATTGCGGAGATGTACCTCGGCAACTGGTCAGATTATGAAACGATGATGGAAGAAAAATTCGGGAAAGATTTGACCCCGCATCGGGTGAAATATAGAACGTTGAAGAGATAATTCCATAGGGACACAGCGCCGCTGTGTCCCTAATTTCTACCCCAGAATTTCCATCCCGTATTTCTGGATGATCGGCATCAACGGCTCCATATCTTCGGGTGTGGGCGGCGCATCAGGTCGCGGCGGCAGGGTGAGCGATGATGCGGGCTCGCTCGTCTCACGGATGAACTCTTCGAAACCCGAAGGCGCAAGGATGAACAGCATCCGTGAGGGACCCTTATCCACACGATAACGATGCGGCACTCCTTTGGGACCGAACAGGAACGAGCCAGGTCCCGCCTTGATGGTTTTATCACCGACTTCAAACGTAAGCGAACCTTCCAGAACCCAGAAGGCTTCGTCCTCGTTATGATGGACGTGCAAAGGCGCTTCCTCGCCCTCGTGATCCAGCACTTCCACCAGCGCGAAGCGTCCGTCGGTGTCTTTGCCAGACGCCTTGATAATCGCCAACCCGCCCATCCACCAGCGGGCTTCGCCCTCGTTTGCATTCAAGGCATAGATTCGCCTTGCAAGGTTTGTGTCCATTTTGACTCCTTTGACAATAAAAGAAAAGCCGCCGCTAACCCGGCGACCTGACGACCAAACACAACAGCAGATCATTCATCATCCGCTCGATCTCCACTCTCGTCATTCCTTTTCTGCGAAACGACAGGAATACAGGCACATCCAACAGTGCGCTGACAGTTTCCACCGTGCGTTTGTTCGGTTTGATGGGCTTGAGCGCCATGCGCGTCAGTCCTTCGATCAGGGATTTGAGATACGCCTCCCACTCCTGAACCGATTGCAATATGCGTTCCTGGTGATCTATATCAAGATACGGCTCGCCGCGCTCATAAAAATCAAGCAGGTTTTTCACCAAACTGGCGACGCGCTGCTCAACGGTTGCGGCATTGGCAAACATTGCATGCGCGTCATCCAATGACGGCGGCTGGGCAATGGCATACATCAACTCTCCGCACGCTGGGACAAGTTCATCCAGCGAGGGGAAGTAGTTATACATGGTCGCCAGCGAGACATCGGCGTGTTTGGCAATATCCTTCCACGATGTGCCGAATATGCCTTTTTGGCTGTGCAGCGCCAGTGTGGATTGGATGATCCGTTGACGGATCGCTTCGGAAGCCGCTTCGCGTTTGGTTTTGGTGTATTTTCTGGGAGCCATAATCTTCCTGATATATTTAGAAATAATTTCCATCCAAATATATCAGGACGCAAAATACCTGTCAAGTCACTGGCAAGCGATTTATCATCAATTTAACGTATCCGATCACGAGACGATGATGCCAGAGAAATTCGGCAGGGATTTGACCCCGCATCGGGTCAAGTACCGAACGCTCAAACGCTAACATGTCGTTGCGAGGAGGAGCGAAGCGACGACGAAGCAATCTCCTGTTCGATGGGGGATTGCTTCACAAAAAGCACTCGCAATGACATGCAAAACAACATCCCGAAGGTTGCGAACCTTCAGGATGTTTTGCATCAATATTCTTTGGTTTCAATGATCTCCACGATCTGTGCTTTGGGATTCGTCATAATGGTCCCTTCCACGCGCGACCACACTGCGCGCATGGCGTTAAGCAGCGCCTCCGCATCGCTGGCTGTATCGAATTCAAGTTGGATCATGACATAGTTGGGGTTGTCCACTGGGCGCAGGATCTGATAACGGCGTACCCGCATCTTTTCACGCCCAACAGGGTCGTTGTCGAAAGCATTTTTCCAATTGTCGTAACTTGGGACGGGATGTTCAATACATAACGTATACATGACGGCTCCTTTTATGGGTTTTGGTCGAAACTAGGATTTACGTTGTCTTGATCTCGTCAAGACAACGTAAGCGATGACGACTGCGCCAAAGATCAGAGTGACATGAAAACCATATTCGATTGTCAACAGTCCACTGATGTTGTCCGGGTTATGAGTCTGGTGCAGGTTGGTATGAGGCCACCAACTCAGCAGGGACCAGGCAATTGCCAGATATACTGCCAGACCCAAACCTCCTTCCGCGGGCAGAAAGGATCGAACAGCCTCCCGCCCAAAAAGCAGAAAAGCAAAACCGAACCCGAAGGCAAGGGATTGTATGGCAGTCAGTAGCATAAAGAGCATCCTTTGCATCCCTTCCGGTGTGTGCCCATCATGGGCTTGTACTTCCCAAAAACCGCCCAAAGGCGCGTTGGGACTTGCAAGGAAGGCGGCAATGCCCAGTGCAAAGGTTATAACAAGCCACTTTGCCCAGCCTGTACTTTGGTCTGTGGATTTGTTTCGTGTGGACATAAGAATTTTCTCCTTTTTGGTTTGAACGGTGAGGGCTCAATATTCAATATAGTACTACTATATTGAATATTGATATGATAAAATGAAAATTGGAAAGAGTCAAGAGGTATGTCCAAGCAGATCCCCCCAAAACGCAAATACGACTCCAGCAGGCGGCAGGCGCGGGCGCTCGAAGCCCAGGCTCAGATCGTCGAATCCGCCAGAGAATTATTCATCAAAAACGGATATTCAGGCGTTTCCATCGAAGCCATCGCCCGCAAGGCGAAAGCATCCCCTCAAACGATTTACTCCGTATTCAGGAATAAACGAACCATCCTGGCGCACACGATGGATCTGGCAGCAGGCACGGATGGCCAGCCGATCCCTGCCATGCTGCGTTCATACATTCAGGAAGTGGCATCAGAACGAAATCAACACAGGCAAATTCAAATGTTTGCCGGTCGAATGCGGATGTTCTTTTCGCACATCGCCCCTCTCGTGGAAATCCTGCACGCCGCCGCCAAAACCGAACCAGAGATAAAGAAGCTGCTCAAGAAGTATCTGGATGACAGGTATCAGGGCATGGGCTTTTTCATAGACTGCCTGCTGGCGAATGGACCACTGCGCAGCGGGCTGAGCAAACTGACCGCGGTTGAGACCATTTGGACGCTGGCTAGTGCGGAGGTGTACAACCTGCTCGTGTGGGACCGCGGCTGGTCAGAAGAAGAGTATGAGTTCTGGTTATCTGATATTCTCACAAGAGTTCTGCTTTCATAGTTGCATCCAAATCGGCAACTGGTCTGACTACAAAACAATGATGCAGGAGAAATTTGGAGGGGATTTGACGCCGCATCGGGTGAAGCATTGAACCCTCAAACGATAACAATTAAGTAGGGACACAGCCCTGTATCCCTACTTTTTTCAAGCCGGGCTTGACAAATCAAAAAATACTAATATAATTAGATAAAACTAACAATATTAGTAAAAATGAAAAAAAACAAACCCACCTCCCCCCGTGTTCAACGCAACCGCGAAGCAGCCAAACAAGCCATTCTTGATGCTGCCCGCGCCATAATGCGCGAAGAAGGCGTCGCCGCCCTCTCCATGCAGGAACTCGCCCGCCGCATGGATATGCGCGCCCCCTCCCTCTACAACTACTTCACAGGCAAGATGGACATCTACGACGCGCTCTTCCGCCTCGGGTACAAACGTTGGGGGGAAATCGTCGAAAAAGCCGCGCAAGAATCCACGACCTTTCGGGAGGAAATCGGACGCGTCATCGAAGGCTACATGACTTTCGCGCTGGAAAACCCGGAATTTTACCAACTCTGTTTCGAGCGTCCTGTGCCTGGCTTTATCCCTTCGCAGGAAAGCCTCGACCTGAGTTTTGGCATCCTCGAATTCTCCCGTAAAAGCGTGGAAACGTACAAGCACGAACTGAATACCGACCTCACAAGCGAACAGATTGTGAACCTGACCATTGCCGTCCTGCACGGGCTGACCGCCATGCACATGGCGAACGAACCACATCTCCCGGTCGGGCAGGGAAGGTTTGGGTCGCTGATCCCAGCCGCGTTGTCCATGCTCGAAGCGGCTCTCGTCAAGAAAGGATGAAGCAAATGCACTCTGCACTGTCCCTCTCGAACGTTGTATCCGCCGAACGCATCCCGTATACCAATGCCGATGAAGCCCAGCGCCTCATGACCGAAGCCTTTGAGCGGCTCCTGAGTCTCCTCGAGTCTCTTCACGCTGACGATTGGTCCAAACCCACCGCCTGCACCGCGTGGGATGTGCATGATGTGGTGGCTCACCAAGCGGGCGGCTGCCTCAGCGGGGTCAGTTACAGGGAAATGCTGCGCCAATACAGCCAGATGCCCCAAAAGGGACAATTGCCCGAAGACGCGATTAACGCGCTTCAAGTGGGGGAACGAAAAAGGATGACGCCCGCTGAACTGATCGAAGAATTAAGACAAACGGGTCCCAAAGCCATCCACAATTGGGCGTATGGATTTCATGCCATCAAATGGATTCACGCCCCCCATGCCGTCGGCGGATTCATGTCGCTGCGTTATTTGATGTGGGTCATCCACAGCCGCGACACGTGGATGCACCGCCTCGACATCTGCCGCGCCACAAACCGTCCCTTCGAGCAGACGCGCGAACACGACGGGCGCATCGTCGAATTGGTCGTGAGGGATGTGGCGGAGAAATTGAAGAAACGCCTCAAAGGTCGTGCCATCACACTCAATCTGACAGGCATTGCAGGCGGGCGTTGGCAAATCGGCAACGGCGCTCCCGCCGCCGAAATGGAAATGGACGCGCTCGATTTCAACATTTTCGTTTCAGGGCGATTCTCGCACAAAGAAGGCATGTCTCGCGCCAATATCACGGGAGATGCAGCCTTGATCGAACACGGCTTCAAAGACCTGTTGGTGTTGTTTTAGCGTTTGCCTTCGCATAATTTATCGGTAAAGGAGAATGCGATGAAAAAGGTTTTAAAATGGATCGGGATCGTTTTGGGAAGTCTGGCGGGATTGATCTTGATTGCGGCAGTGGGGTTGTACGCTAAAGGCATGTCTGAATTCAACAAAACCTACGAGGCGCAAGTCAGGCTGGTGGAAATCCCCGCCGATGCGGAGTCCATCGAGCATGGCAGGCATCTGGCGGATTTCCTGTGTGCGGAATGTCACGGCGACGACCTCGGCGGCAAGCCGGTGTTCGTCGACCTGCCCGGTATGGTTACAATCTCCACGCCCAACATCACATCCGGGCAGGGAGGCGTCGTTGCAGGTTTCACCGACGAAGATTGGATCCGCTCCCTGCGTCATGGCATCAAACAGGATGGCACATCCTCCTTCTTGATGCGTTCGATGGATTATCAATATTTCAGCGACAAAGACCTCCGCGATGTCATCGCATATCTCAAAACCGCCCCGCCTGTGGACCGCGAAATCCCTCCGTATCAAATGACCTTTTTGGGCAGGGTTGCCTATGGCGCGGGCGCGTTCGGCAACCTGCTGGGAGCGTCGATCATCGACCATGAAAACCTGCCCACCTCCACAGTGGAAGCCGGCGTAACGGTGGAATACGGGGAATACCTGATCGACATCAACGGCTGCCGCGGCTGTCATGGGGTGGAATTGGCTGGCGCCACGCCGCCGGACCCCACCTCCATGCTGGCGCCCAATCTCACTCCCGGCGGCAGCCTTGCATCGTGGTCCGAAGCGGATTTCATCCAGACTATCCGCACGGGAATCGTACCCGAAGGCAGGCGGCTCGTCCTGCAGTTCATGCCGTGGGAGTACAAAGGCAGAATGACCGACGACGAACTCACGGCGATCTTCCTGTACCTGCAATCGCTCCCCGCGCTGGAAACCTCCACTGCACCAGTGGAGTAGGAATTTTTTCTTTTACAAAAGAGAGACTGTCACTTTGAATGACAGTCTCTCTTATTGATTTACCCTTCCACCATTGCTGTTTCCACCGACTGGATGGGCGGCAGGAAATCGGCGAGCAGTTCCCAACTATCGCCTGAGTCGCGGCTGTAGAACAACTGCCCCGTGTTCGTGCCGAAGTAAATGCCGGCATCTTCAAAGCTATCCGTCGCCATCGCCTCGCGCAGGACATCCACGTACGCGGTTTTGGGTAATCCTTTCGTCATTTTCTGCCAAGATTCGCCCGCGTCGCGGCTGCGCCAAACGGCGAGTTTCCCATCGATGCTTATGTGAAATTCGTCGCTTTCCTCCGGCACAACATAGATCGTCTTCGGCTCGGCAGGATGAACAACGATCGGGAATCCGAAGCGGGTCGGCAGTTTGTCCTCGCCGATGTCGATCCAATCCTCGCCGGCGTTGTCACTGCGATAGATGCCGCAATGATTTTGCTGGTACAGCACGTTCGGGTTGGACGGATGCATTGCCATCTTGTGAACGCACTGCCCATATTCAGGATATTTATCAGGGTTGAAGTCGGCGCGCACATTTTTATTGAACGGATTCCACGTCTGCCCGCCGTCGTCCGTGCGATAACATCCGCCTGTCGACATGGCAATGTACATGCGATTGATATTCGATGGGTCAGGCAGGATCGTATGCAGGCAAAATCCGCCGTTGCCGGGGAAGAACTGTCCGCGATGCGGATGGTCGAAGAAGCCCTCGTTGATCTCCCAGGTCTCGCCGCGATCTTTGGAGATGAACAGGGAAGCCGGCTGCGCTCCTGCATACAGAACATTCGCCTCTTCCCTACGCCCGAGCGTGATATTCCAGACCTTGATCATCTTCTCCGGTTTGTCCTTGATCTCCTCCCCCGCCTCCGAGCGGAACGCCTCCTCCACCGTGCTGGGCGGACGCCCCGACTTCGACGGGCGCGGGATGACCGGGTTCTGCTTCGCCTGAGTCCACGTCGCGCCGAAGTCGTCCGAGTAGTGCGTGGTCGGTCCATAGACGAAGTGACTGACCGCCGCGTGGAGCCTGTTGTCGCGCAGGTCGAGGCGCATGTGCATCATGTTCCAGCTTTTGAACAGAATGTCGCTCATCTGCCATGTTTTGCGGCTGGCGTCACTGCTAAAGATGAAGCCACCCTTGGTTGTCCCGACAAAGACCATCACTTTTTTGCTCATGAGATTCTCCTTTACTTGTAAAAAGAACAAATTTTCTAATTAGAATATCAAATTACGGAAATTTCTGTAAGGCTATGAAAAAGGACAGGGTGTACAATGCACATGTGGTTTCGCACAGTCAAACCATAAGGAGCTCAAAATGAAAAACATCCTGCTGTTATTGATTTCCATCCTTGCCCTTTCCGCCTGCACAAGCGGAGGAAGCGATATTTTCAAGATCTCAGACCCGGCAAAACAACTGGAAGCCGCGTCCGGGAACGAGTTCAAGATCATCATCGCCGCGAATGTGACCACAGGCTATCACTGGGAACTCGTGGAAGAACTGGACGAAAGCATCGTGGAATTCGTTTCACGGGAGTATCGTCCCGATCAACCCATCACCACCGGCTCCGGCGGCGTGGATGTGTGGACGTTCAAAGCCGTTTCGGCAGGAGAAACGACGATCACGCTTGGATATTACCCGCCTTCAAGCGGCGAGGAGCCGGAGCAAACAGCCGTATTTTCGCTTACTGTCAAGTGACCGGAACAAAACAAGGCGGAGGCTGACAGCCTCCGCCTTGTTTATTCCCTTCTCAATTAGGTTGGTGCCTGGCCGCAGTACAAGCCACTGACGATTTCAAAATCTGATTCGCTAAACCAGCTCTCGGCCTGGTTTTGCACTTCCTCGAGCGTGCTGCCGGGCACAAAAACGATATCGGTAAACTCACCGAAATCAACTTCCACATCCGCGCCGGGCACCTCACCATCAGGGCAGACCAGTGGACCTGCCTGCTCAGATGGTCCGCCTCGGCCGGGGATGATCACATAGAAGATCTGCCCGTTCAGGTAAATGATGCCTGTCTGTCCGGCGAACTGGGTCAGCCCGCCGCGCACATCACAGCGGATCTTGCCCTCATCCGCCTTGAAGATACAGCTCAATGGATAGGCGTCCGAGCCAATGTAGAGGGTTGCGGGTCTTACTTTCACGTTCTTTTTCGCAAACTCATCAACGTTGAAGAGGAAGACAATTCCCTTGCTTAACGTAAATACGGCGCCTTCATAGGTAATCAAGCCTGCGGCTTTTGCCTTTGTTGCGGCACTCCCCAGAACAGAAGCCATCATCAGAACGGCAAGAATGATCGAAGCTGTTTTTTTCATTTTCTCTCCTATTTCTAAAAGTGGCTGGCGGCAATTGTCATTTGGATTATACAACTTTTTATGCATTTCCCGGCATTGACATGCAGAGGACAGCCATTTTGCTTTTTGATATCTACCGCCTCCACCGCCTGGATGGGCGGCAGGCTTTGAATGGTTTTCAGGATATTCCCTCGGACCTTCTTCGCTTCCAGCCCATGCTCAGAGCAGGATCAGCCAACAACGCGGCAAGGTGAGTGGTGTCTTCGTCAATCTCTTCGAGCGAGACGTTTCGCTTCATCCATTTTGCGAATTTAAACGCTCCGCTGCCCGCTGGGGGGCAACTATAATGGACTGTTTTTCCTGCCAATGGAATTCAGCAGGAACATGCATGCCGGCAATGCAGTTAACACATTCCAATAAACCATCCGAAAATCGCAGGCAGTGGCAACGAAAAAATATGCCAGCCCATATAACCATCCACTGGCGCTCAATGCCAGTGCAATGGATGGGAACCGGATGTCGCTGGTTCGCGGCCCCAGCACAAAATGGAGCGAAACTGTAAACAGGATCAGGGGCAAAAGGACATAGAGCCAGTTCCAGTAGATCAAACCTTCCCGCAGGGGCTCGGCCAACATGAAGAGGCGGTTGGTGATTGGGTTGTTCGAATAGTAATCATTCACAGAGCCGTTCTGGTAAAAGCCTTTTGGCTTGTAAGTGGTTTCTTCATAGTAGTAGGGGGCACAGGTCCGCGCTGCTTTTAAATTCAAAACACCCGTAAATACATCTGAACGGTGCATCAGATATGCCTTCGGATGATCGACAACCTCCCTGCCCCAGGTACTGACCAGATCCCTGACCTGCCCGGGGTCAAGAAGGATTTTGAAGTGGATATTTGTAAAATCAGGCCAATATAAATTTTTCATCGACCTTAACTGATAGATCCGCCTCAGGTCCTTCATGGACGGTTGTTCAGCCGAAGCAAGGTAGTCCGGAACAAGATAAGTTTTCGTTCTTATCGAGATCCCAACAAGATCATGCAGCATAATCTGCTGAAACGGATATGTTTTTGTGTCGGTCAGGTGATTATTCCATGCCCTGCCAACGGCAAATACCAGGATGAAGAAGGCACTCCCCGTGATTATCCCCCGCCAAACAGGGGAAATCCTGCCTGTCATTGTGGGGTTCAAGCTTGTGAAGACAAATCCCGCATACAGGCACAATGGCAGCACCGCAGGGATTGCATTATGCCGAATGAGCATTCCGTAGCCAAGGAACAACATCCCGAAAACGAACGAGACAATGGACTTTCTCCTTTCCGAATATAGAATGAGTGAAAACCCGAATAGCAAGACTGTCCCCATAAGGACATCTTTTATCACGGTACCCAGCATCATGAAAGCCGGCGGGTAGAACCCAATCAGTAAATATAAGCTTCTGCCCGTTTGGGAGGAGGCGATCATGTTTACCACGATCCCCAGCCCAGCCCAGAACAAAACCACCTGTAAGAGGAACATGCCAAAAGGTCCGGGAACGATGCGGTTGAAGTGCCCCCAGACCCAGGACATGGCAGGCGGATGCCAGTCGTCGAAGTGACCGCTGCGTATCTGTTCCAGTTGGTTTTTTGAATCGTTATCTATGTAGCCGGGCTGGAAAAGGAAAACAGTGAATGCAATGCAAAGAAGAATCAAGAGAGGGAATAAAACTTTTCTGGTAATCATTTCAGGGGATTATACAACCCTTAATAAGAAAGGGGCTGTCACTTTCAAAATGTGACAGCCTCTTCACTACTATTCCACCACCGCCGCCGCCACCGATTGGATGGGCGGCAGGAAATCCGCCAGCAATTCCCAGCTATCGCCTGAATCGCGGCTGTAGAATAACTGACCCGTATTCGTTCCGAAGTAAATGCCGGCATCCTCAAAGCTATCCGTCGCCATGGCCTCGCGCAGGACATCCACGTAGGCCTGGTCGGGCAGACCATTCGTAAGTTTCTGCCAGGATTCGCCCGCGTCGCGGCTGCGCCACACGGCAAGCTTGCCGTCGATGCTGACGTGGTATTCGTCGCTCTCCTCGGGCACCACATAGATCGTCCTTGGGTCGGCGGGATGCACGGCGATCGGGAAGCCGAAGCGGGTCGGCAGTTTGCCTTCGCCGATGTCGATCCAATCCCCGCCGGCGTTGTCGCTGCGATAGATGCCGCAATGGTTCTGCTGGTAAAGCACATTCGGGGCGGACGGGTGCATTGTCATCTTATGCACGCATTGCCCATACTCAGGATATTTATCAGGGTTGAAATCAGCACGCACGTTCTTATTGAACGGGTTCCACGTCTGCCCGCCGTCATCGGTGCGGTAGCACCCGCCCGTGGACATGGCAATGAACATGCGGTTCAAATTGGAGGGGTCGGGCAGGATCGTATGCAGGCAGAATCCGCCGTTGCCGGGGAAGAATTGTCCGCGATGTGGATGGTCGAAGAAGCCTTCATTGATCTCCCATGTCTCGCCGCGGTCTTTGGAGACGAATAACGCAGCCGGCTGCGCTCCCGCATACAGGACGTTCGGTTCCTGCGCGCGCCCGGGCGTGATGTTCCAAACCTTGATCATTTTCTCCGGCTTATTCTTGATCTCCTCGCCTGCCTCCGAGCGAAAGGCTTCCTCGACAGTGCCGGGCGGGCGTCCCGACCTGGACGGACGCGGGATGATCGGGTTCTGCTTCGCCTGGGCCCAGGTCTTTCCAAAATCATCGGAATAATGGGTGGTCGGTCCATAAACAAAGTGACTGACCGCCGCATGCAGGCGGTTGTCGCGCGGATCCAGCCGCATGTGCATCATATTCCAGCTTTTGAATTGAATATCGCTCATCTGCCACTTTTTCCGTTTGGCGTCGCTTGTAAAAATAAAGCCGCCCTTGGTAGTGCCGATGAAGACCATTACTTTTTTGCTCATGAGATTCTCCTTCTACCTGTAAAAAGAACAAATTTTCTATTTATTATAACACAGGCTTTAATAAAAACACGCGGTACAATTCTTTTAAGGAATCAAGGCGATGAGAAATGTTCCCAACGAGCAAAATGAAAACCGTCTGCCCTTGGGTGAAATGTACCGTGACACAGAACAAATAACGTACATTTTTTACTGGTTTATCGCCCTGATCCTGGCGGGCTTGATCGCGGCGGCATGGATCGTCCGTGAAACCCGCAACGACTTTGCGTCCACGTTGACACTCTTCAGCACACTGCCTGTTCTTGCATGTTTTTTCCTCGTCCGCCGTCAAAAGTTCGAGTTTGCCGCGGTATTTCTCTCCATGATATTGCTTCTGCTAAGCACCATCGTTGCAACGCGGGGACTGGGAATCCATCACATAAGCGTGCTTGCCTTCCCCGGCATCCTGATCGTTGCCAGCCTTGTGACGAGGAAGCGCACCATGATCCTGCTCACGGCTTTAACCTTAATCTGCATGGCCTGGCTGGTCTTTGGCGACATATACAACCTGTATACACCCGCCGCCAGCACCCGCAGTATGCCGGGGGATTTTTACATGGCGGCCACCATCATCATTCTGATTTCCGTGATGACGCGCGTGTTATCTGAAACCCTGTTCCGTAATTATCTGCAAGTACAAAAGCAGCTTGCTGAAAAGAGACACGCGGAACGACAGGCCGAGTCTCTCATCCGGAAACTGGAGGAAAAGAACGCCGAATCCGAAACCCTGCGCGAAGGTTTTGCCAACCTCGTGGGCACTCTGGAATTCTCGGAGATCATCCAGCAGATTTTGGACCAGATCCGGCGTGTCATCCCGTACGACAGCGCGTCCATCTGGCAGGTGGAGGGCGATATCCAGAAGTTCATCGGCGGACGGAACCTGCCACCCCTTTTCTCGGACGGAAACGTGGAGTTCGTGACCGACGAGACCAACTCGGCCCTGCCCATCCTCAAAGGCGAAGTGCCATTTATCATGAACAACAACGTGCAGGAGGAACTCGCGGATTTCAAGCAGGAGCCGCACACCTATGTCAACTCATGGCTGGCGATCCCGTTAAAAACGCGCGGGAGGATCATCGGCGCCATCATGCTGGACGGAACGAAAAAGGGGCAGTTCAACCAACACCATGCCGAACTGGCTGTGGCATTTGCCAACCAGGTGGCGATCGCGCTGGAAAATTCGCTGTTGTTCAGCGAACTGCAAAACGAACTGCTTATACGCGAACAACTGATCAGGGAACTGGAGTCTAAGAACGCGGAACTGGAACGCTTCACATACACCGTTTCGCACGACCTGAAATCCCCGCTGGTCACCATCAACGGCTTTCTCGGCTACCTCGCGGAGGATGTGGCATCGGATGACATGCAGCGTTTCGAGCATGACAGCCAGCGCATCCGCGAGGCCGTCAAAAAAATGCACATCCTGCTCGGCGAACTGCTCGAACTCTCGCGCATCGGGCGCATCATCAACCCCTTCAAGACAATCCCATTTGAAGAGCTGGCACGGGACGCGCTGGAGATTGTCCACGGACAGGTTGCCGCCCGCGGCGTAACGGTCACACTCCGCCCGAACCTGCCTTCCGTTCACGGAGATCATCAACGCCTGGTGGAGGTCCTGCAAAACCTGGTGGACAATGCCGTCAAATTCATGGGAGACCAGCCCAACCCGCAGATTGAAATCGGCTGTGACAGGGAGGAAAACGGATTTACCGTTTTCTTCGTGCGCGACAACGGCATTGGCATCGCGGAGGAACAGTGCGGGCGGATCTTCGGCCTGTTCGATAAGCTGAATCCCAAAAGTGAAGGCTCCGGGGTGGGTCTTGCCATCGTTAAGAGAATTGTCGAAGTCCACGGAGGCAGGATCTGGGTCCGGAGCGAGGCGGAAAAAGGTTCCACATTCTTTTTTACCCTGCCAAAGGAAGAAGTCCAGTCAAAACCATAAGGAGATCCGCATGAAAAAAATCCTGTTTATACTTTTCATTTCCGCCTTCTCGCTTTCAGCGTGCGGAGGAGGAACCAGCAACGAAATTTTCCAGATCTCAGACCCGGCAAAGCAACTTGAGGCTGCAGCCGGGAACGAGTTCAAAATTGTCATCGCCTCCAACCCGTCCACGGGCTATCACTGGGAACTTGTGGATGAATTGGACGGGAACATTGTGGAATTTGTATCGAGGGAGTATCGAGGCAGTGGCGAGGAGGCCATGCCCGGAAGCGGCGGCGTGGATGTGTGGACCTTTAAAGCCCTTGCCGCAGGCGAAATACACATCACTCTTGGGTACTATCCGCCTTCGAACGACCCCGTGGAAGCGCAACAGACCGTCCTGTTTACTGTTATAGTAAAGTAGCACAAGCAAAAAGGGTCACACGGTTTCCAACGCCGATGGAGTGTGACCTGCCTTACAAATATAAGGAGGAAAGCCTTGAATCGTCTCGTCCTGCTTGCAGGGCTTGTTTCGTTCGCATTGCTGTCCTGCAATCGTTCAGCATCCACCCCTGACCCAACTCCCCCGGTCATACCAACAAGCCAGCCAACTGGTACCTCCACGCCTACGGCCATACCCACACCCACCCTCGCACAGGTGAGGGTGCAAATAACAAGCGAGCGGGTCAACTGCCGCTATGGACCGGGAACCGTATATCAACTGGTGAACGAATTGCGCCAGGGACAGGTTCTGCGCGCGGAGGGGCGCAACAACACTTCCACCTGGTGGTACGTCCGTGACCCCGGCAACCCCGGCGGTTTTTGCTGGGTGTCCGCCGACCTGGGCGAAGCGCAGGGCGAAACCGACCCGCTGCCCGTCATCCCCCCGCCCTTCGTCACGGTTACCAATCTGAGCCTGCGCGTGGAACCGAACCGCATTGTGGTGAATTGCGATCAATTCCCGCAGACGGTCTTCTTTGAAGCGCAGGTCTCCGCCAACGGACCCACCCTGCTCACCTGGCGCTGGGAGGTCAGCACGGGCGTCTCGTCCGATGTCGGCGCGCTGGTCTTCGAGGAGGCGGGCACGCAGGTCATCAATGAGTATTATCAAATCAACGCGCCGAATGAATACTGGGTAAAACTGTATATTTTGACCCCCAATGAAACTGTTCAACAAATCACCTTCCCCGTGACCTGCACACCTTAGCGATTAAGGGTCTGAAGACCTTTGCGGTCCTCAGACCCTGTTGTAACGACTATTCGAAGAGCACGACCTTGTATCCAAGTGCGGTAAAGAACTTGAGCAGGTAGGCTTCGGCATTCCTCTGTCCCTGCACGAGAATGCCATCCTCCAGCGCGGCTCTGCGGATCTCGTCCTCCGCGATCTGGCGCGCCAGAGTCTCCAGGTCCACATTGCCCTTGGTCAGCAAGCCTGTATCGCGGTCATAGACATATGATTTTTCATTGTCCAGCGTTGCAATAAATATCTCGGTGGGAGGCAGGCGAACGTACAACACGCCGTTGTCCAGACGCATATCTCCGGGCTGCAGCTTCTCCATGTCGATCCCCGCGATCACAATGCCGTGCGCCACGAATAACAACCTGTCGCCAAATGCAAAGCCAAATGTGCCCTGCCCAATTTCGGCGGTGATGACCTTTTCCACGCTGTATTGAATGGTCTCCAGACGGGCCAGCGCGCGGATCTCATTGATATATGTCACCGGGTCGGGGATGACGGTGGGGGTGGGGTTCATCAATTGTGACACCTGCGTCTGCAATGACTCGTTCGCCTCGTTTATCCCCTGGAATGGGGCCGTTGCCGCCGCTGCACTCTCGCGTACCGTCTCCACGATAAAATAGACGCCGGCCGCAAGCACCACCAGAATCAGGATGGACATGATCGTGTTAAATGTGTTTTTCATGTGTATTTCAACCTTTCAAGAACTTGTCTTATTATAGCAACATCATTATGATTGTGCGCATACAGTCTTGCAAGATGAAAAAAATCTTATTAGTGTTTTTCCTTACCCTTTTGGGATGTTCATTCCCTGTGCAGGTGACATTGGGGACTCCTGCACGTACGCCAACACTCGAAGCGACTCCCAGGCCCTCAGCATCTCCGTGGGAGACACAGACGCCTCCCGCCCCGCCCGAAATTGGCACGGACCAAAATCCTTTGATCCTCGCCCTGGCACCGTCGCTGCGCCCCTCGGACGAAATGATCGCGGCGGGGGAATCGATCGCCGCCTTCATCCAATCACGGACAGGCTATCGGGTGGTGACGGTGGTCCCCGCCTCCGAGCAGGCGCTTGTGGAAGCCTTTTCCAAAAACAACGCGCATATCGCCTCCCTCTCGCCATACGGCTATGTATTTGTACGTGAAGATAACACGGCTGTCGCCCTGCTGGCAAGAGTGCGCGATGGACAGGCCTTCTACGGCACGCAGATCATCGCCAACCGCAAAAATGATTTCATCTCGTATTACGACGCGGTCCGTGACGAGAACACAGCGGAGGCGGCCAGTGCCTTAAGGCAATTTGACCAGAAGAAAGCCTGCTGGAGCGACGAGGTCTCACCGTCCGGGTATGTGGTGCCGCTCGGGTTGCTGAACCAGGCCAAGGTCCAGATACGAGGCGGGGCATTTTTGGGAGGTCAGCCGAGCGTGGTACGCGCGGTATATGCGGATGACATCTGCGACTTCGGCGCAACCTTCGTGGATGCGCGCAATTCGCCCGCGCTCGAAGCGGATTATCCGGATGTGCTGGACAGGGTCATCGTGGTGTGGCGCGTCCCGAATATCATCCCTTATGAAAATATTTCGATCGCCACCTCCCTGCCGTTCGAGATGCGGCGCGTGATCCAGCGCGCGTTCATTGACCTGATGCTCACAACCGATGGCAAATCCGCAATGCAGACCGTGTATGGAATTGACGCCCTGCAAGTGGTGGAGGATGCCGCCTACGCAGAGTTTGCCGCGTATGTGAAGGCTGCGGGTCTGGAGCGGCCGACTTTGATAAAATAGTGCGGATGTTAAAACGAAGTTTGAAGTTCCTTTGGCGCACTGCGCTTGTATTGAGTCTCCTGATCCTGATCGGGTTGTTCGCCCCAAAATTCGCAATGCAGATCTTCGCAGTGCCGCGCACATTTAGTGTGGAGGAGGTTCGCTCAACACGCGTGGCCATCGTCTTCGGCGCGGGTCTGCTGCGCGACGGCTCGGCCGGCCCGGTGTTGAGTGACCGCGTACAGACGGCTGTGCAGTTGTACGAGCAGGGCAAAGTGGAGAAGCTCCTGATGAGCGGAGACAACCGCTTCGTCGAATACAATGAACCGGAAGCCATGCGCCAATATGCGCTCCAGCGCGGCGTTCCAAATGAAGACATCGTGCTGGACTACGCAGGACGCCGCACCTACGATACCTGTTACCGCGCGAAACACATCTTCGGTGTGGAGCAGGCAATCCTGGTCACGCAGGCATTCCACATGCCGCGTGCGTTGTTCCTGTGCAGTTGGTTCGGCCTTGAATCCACGGGCGTGGAGGCGGATAACCGTTATTTCCTGAAACGCTCGCGCGCGTACTGGAACTTCCGCGAATTGTTCGCCGCCTTCCAGGCTGTGTGGGATGTGCTGGTGACAAAGCCCCTGCCCGTGCTGGGCGAGCCGGAACCGATATTCGAATGAAAACCCGTCATACCCGGCGCGGTCGCTCATTGTGCTTTTTAGAAACGATAAGGCGCAATGTATGCCGGCAGGCACGATATCGTTGTATAATTTGGATCGAAAGCGAGTCAAAATGACAGTGTTGAGAGAATTACAGGCGCAATACATCACGGATGAATCGGGCAAAAAAACCGCCGTTATTCTTCCCATCGAAGAATTCGAGGAACTGCTGGAGGATTTGGAAGACCTTGCAGTCTTGGCGGAACGGCGTGAAGAACCAGTCCTCCCGTTCGAAGAAGTGATTGCGAGGTTGAAGCAGGATGGCTTCCTTCCAAATTGAGTGGAAACAATCCGCTCTGAAAGAACTTCAGAAACTGCCGCGACAAATTATCCCAAGGATTGTCGCGGCAGTCGGTGATTTATCGCAGAATCCATACCCGCACGGGGTAAGGAAACTCGTCGGTTCCGAACGTTCCCATCGAATTCGAGTTGGGGAGTACCGGGTAATATACGAAGTGTTCGAAAACAAGCTTGTCATTGAAATTATAAGAGTTCGCCATCGTAAGGATGCATATAGATGAATATGAACCGTGAAGAAGCCCTTGCCCTTGTGCGTGAATTTGTAAAAAATGAAGGTCTGGTGCGCCACATGCTGTCTGTGGAGGCCGCCATGCGTTTCTATGCGGAGAAGTATGGCGAGGATGTCGAGCTGTGGGGGTTGCTCGGCCTGCTGCACGATTTCGATTGGGAGGTCCACCCAACCCTGGAGGAGCATCCGCAAAAGGGATCAGCGATCCTGCGCGAGCGCGGCGTGAGCGAGGAGATCATCCAGGATATTTTGAGTCATGCGGACCATACCGGCATCCCGCGCGACACCGTCCGCAGGAAGGCGCTCGCCGCCTGTGATGAAATTACGGGGCTCATCACCGCCGTCGCGCTGGTGCGCCCGTCCCACTCGTTGTATGATCTTGAAGCAAATTCCGTCAAAAAGAAGTGGAAGGACAAAGCCTTCGCCGCCGGCGCCTCGCGCGAGGAGATGACCCATTCCGCGCAGGAATTCGGGATCGACCTGTGGGAGCATGTCGGCAACGTCATTATCGCCATGAGAAGAATCGCGCCCGAGTTGGGACTGGCCGGTACCATCCAGCAATGACATGTGGATCAAACGCCTCGACCTCCTGACCTCCGATCTGATCGCCCAGCGGGACTTTTTCGCCAACGTGTTGGAGTTGCCGTCCCACCTCGAAAGCGACTCCCTGCTGGTCAAAGCCGGTAAAACGGAGCTGGTCTTCACCCCGGCTGCGCCCAACTGGGAGGGCGCGTATCATTTTTGCTTCAACATCCCTGAAAATCAATTTCGGCAGGCCAGGGCATGGCTTTCAAAAAGGATCCCTCTTTTGAAGGATGAAAAAGGGAACTCCGAATTCAACAGCCGGGTCTGGAATGCAACCTCCCTGTATTTCAAGGATTCGGCAGGGAACATCCTTGAATTCATCGCACGGCATGACCAGAAAAACGCGGTGGAAACCCCGTTTAACAGCGAACAGATCTTGCAGGTCAGTGAAATTGGAATCCCCTCAAAGGACGTCGTTTCATTTGCCGGGGAATTATGTGAAAAATTGGGGATACACGTCTATAAACAGGATTTCGACGATACATTTACCCCCATCGGTGACGAGGATGGTTTGTTGATCCTGCCTGTGGAAAACCGCATCTGGTACCCAAACACAGGTGTCCCCGCACGGATGCTATCCATTAGGGTGGACGTGGACGTGCATGGAAAATCGTTCACCATCCGCGGCCTGCCGTATGAGATAGGTTGACCCTCCCGCCTCTGCGAAAACCTCCTCAAAACCATAAGAAAGTCCTCTGAATTCCTTTGAACTCAGAGGACTTTCCAAAACTTATTTCTTTTTCTTCTTCAAAGGCTTTGAAACCTTCCTTGTTGGTCTCTTCACCTGGGATTTCTTTTTTGCAGGCGGCTTTGCCTTTGTCGTTTTCTTCGCCGCAGGCTTGGCAGCCTTCTTCTTTCTACTTTCCACTCTCTTTCCAGCCTTTTCTTTCCCCTTCGGGGACGATGTCCTCTTTTCTTCTTTCCTCCCTACCACCTTCTGTACTCCAAGGAATCTCTCCACCGTCCAGCCGACGTTGACCGAGAGCACCGCTTCGCCGGGCTTGACCTCCACGACCGGGTCACCCTTGGAGGCTGCGCGTTTGCGCACACCGGCCGCATCCAGCCTTGCGGACTTTGGCGCGCCCTTGCTCATGTGGATGGTGGCGACGTGGTTCGGTTTTCCGCTGGCGACGGCGGCCAGCGTAACCTTGCCGGGCAGGTCCCATGCGACGACGCCCTTGCCGTAGCGTCCCTGCACGGGAAAGTCCTTCGGGTCAACCCGTTTGGCTTTACCGTCGCCCGCCAGCAGGAAAATATCCCCTTCGGCCGGCAGGATCTCCATGCCCGCCACTTCGTCCTTCTCCTCCAGTTTGATGCCGTTCACGCCGGCGGCGACGAGCCCCATCGGGCGCACGTCATCCTCCTTGAAGCGGATCGCCATGCCGCTGGAGGTGGCGAGCAAAATCTCCTTCTTTTTGCCGTCCGTCAAACCGACCCAGCCGAGCCGGTCGCCTTCATTCACGCGTACCAGCGTAAATGCCTGCGAGGAGGGGCCGGGCAATTCGTTGATCAAGGTTTTCTTGACCATGCCGAAGCGCGTGGCGGTCAATACACAGGTCTCTTCACCCAATGCAGACTTGCCGGCCGGCAGTGAAAACACAGCCGCAAGCGGATCGGTATCGGTCAACGGCGAAACCTTGTAATATGCCGAGCCCTGGCTCAACTTGTTCGTTTCAGGGATCAAATGCGCGGCGACCGCGGCGGCTTTGCCCAGTTTGCTCACAAAGTAGATCGTATCGGTGGTGGAAGCCTTCACCAAAAATCTCGGGGCGTCGTTGCCGGAATGGCGCGGCTGCTTGTCGTCCGCCGTGCGCGAGACGAGCCCGTCGTTCGTGACGCCGATCCACACGGTCTGGTACGGTAGAAGGTCGGACGTTGTCAGCGATCTTGTAGCTTTTGTGCCCTCCTTCAAATTGATGATCTGTGTGCGGCGTTTGTCTGCATACGCAGCTTTTACCTTCAACAACTCGTCCGCAACCACGCCGCGCATCAATTTCGGGGATTTCAACAGGGCCGTTAATTCCTTGATCAACCCGCTGACTTCCCTGTATTCGGTTTCGATCTTTTTGCGTTCCAATGCAGCCAGCCGGCGCAGCTGCATATCGAGGATCGCGTTCGCCTGCAATTCCGTCAGTTTGTAACGCTTCATCAGTTTAGCCCGCGCAGTTTCAACGTCCGCGGCGGAGCGGATGATGTTGATGATCTCATCCAGATTCTTTAATGCGGTCAGATATCCTTCAAGGATGTGCGCGCGCGCCTTTGCTTTTTCCAGGTCGAACTCGGCGCGCCGCTTGACGACCGTGATCCTGTGTTCCACATAGACTCGCAGGGCCTGCTTGAGGGTTAACGTGCGCGGCTCGCCGTCCACCAGCGCCAGCAGGTTGATGCTGAACGTGGTTTGCATCGGCGTGCGTTTGTACAGGTCGCGCAGGACGATCTCCGGGTTCGCATTCTTCGTCATCTCCAGCACGATGCGCATACCCTGACGGTCCGATTCATCGCGCAGATCGGACAGTCCCTCGAGATGACCATCACGCGCCAGCTCGGCAATGCGCTCGATCAAACTGGACTTGTTGACCTGATACGGCAACTCGGACACAATGATGCGGCTCTTGCCGCGCTCCATCTCTTCGACATGCGCCTTCGCCTGCACGGTCACCCGTCCGCGCCCCGACCCATACGCGGACTCAATGCCTTCCTCACCCTTTTCCTGAATGATCAGACCGCCGGTTGGGAAGTCCGGTCCCTGCACGAATTTCATCAACTGTTCGACATCGATATCGTCGAGCTTTTCCCACCTGTTGAGCATGTACACAAGCGCATCGACAATTTCCCCCAGGTTGTGCGGCGGTATGGAGGTTGCCATGCCGACGGCAATACCCGTCGCGCCGTTCACCAAAAGGTTTGGTATTGCGGCCGGAAGAACGCCCGGTTCTTCGAGCGTGTCATCGAAGTTCGGGACGAAGTTAACCGTGTTCTTGTTCAGGTCGAAAAGGATATCGAGCGCGGCGCTGGTCAGGCGCGCTTCGGTGTAGCGCATCGCGGCGGGCGGGTCGCCGTCCACCGAACCAAAGTTCCCCTGGCCATCCACCAGCAGGGTGCGCAGGGAGAAATCCTGCGCCATGCGCGCCATGGCTTCGTAGACCGCCGAGTCGCCATGCGGATGATATTTGCCCAGCACCTCGCCCACGATACGCGCGGATTTCTTGTATGCCGTATCGGCGCGGATGCCCATGTCGTACATCGCATACAGGATGCGTCTCTGCACGGGCTTAAGTCCATCGCGGGCATCGGGCAATGCACGCGCCACGATCACGCTCATGGCGTAATCGAGATACGACTGCTGCATTTCAGTGTCAATGTCTATTTTTCGTACGATACCGAGTTCCATTGAAAATCCTTTTAACCACGAAGTGTCACGAAGGCACACAAAGGTAAAAGCAAAAATCTTTGTGACCCTTTGTAGTGAATTAATGTTCTATTGCGGGGCAATCTTACGGGCAAAGAGGAGATGCGTCAAGTGGAACGTTTTCTTCCCCAATATGATCTCACTGCGATGATGACAATCACAAGAAATGTCAACGGGATGTAGAACAGGGAAAATAATTTCACCGCAGTCAGCGTCGCGCTTTGCGCGGCCTGTAAAATAAGATAAGCCGTGTACAAAAGATAATACGAGAACAGCACACCGCCTTCCAAGCGCGAGATCTTATTATCAATGTAAAACACAGGCAGGCTGACCACCGCCACAAAAAGCATCACAAGGAAATCGAAGCGCAAGACCTGTCCGGAAATGTTGATTCCGCCGGGGGAAAGCATGCCCGCAATGCCGAGCACACCGAGCAGATTATAGATGTTGCTTCCCACCGCGTTGCCGACGGCAATATCGCTTTCTCCCTTAACTGCCGCAATAATGGATGTGGCCACCTCAGGCAGGGACGTGCCAACCGCCACGATCGTCAAACCGATGATCAGTTCGCTTACACCCAACGCCTTTGCAATGGAAGTTGCAGAATCCACCAGCCAGCGCGCGCCCAACACCAGGAATCCCAGTCCGACAACGATGAAGGCAACATATTTCAGGATGTTCGCAGAGGTAGCCGCTTCTTTTTGCGCGAATTCCTGCGCATACTCCTGGTGAACCGTCCCGTTCTCCTTGCGGCTCTGGCGCAGGGAAAAAATCGTGTACGCAACGACACCGATGAACAGCACCGCGCCATCCATCGATCCAAGGCGGCCATCGAGCACGAGGAGGTAGGTTAATAGGGAAATACCGATCATGATGGGCGCATCCAAACGGATGAGCTGCTGTGCGATCAGGATCGGCGCGATCATGGCGCTGACCCCGAGAACGAACAGGATATTGAAAATATTCGAGCCAAGCACGTTCCCAATGGTCAGGTCCCCCTGTCCGCTGGCGGCGGCTTGGAGCGAGACCGCGATCTCCGGCGATGCGGTGCCAAGCGCAACGATGGTCAACCCGATGACAAGGGGAGATACGCCAAACGCCGCAGCAAGCCGCGAAGAGCCGCGCACAAGCAGTTCCGCGCCGACAACGAGGACAATTAATCCCAGGATGAAGAGGAGAATGGTGACAGCCATGTTGAATTATGTTTTCCCGTTTTTTGATTTAAGACATGGATGATTATCAGTAGTTCACGAAAAGGCTTGAACGTGGTTAACTTGGCTCCGACCAAGGAAACCCATAACCATGTCCAAGCCCACAATCAAGATTACCCGAACAATTCGTTCCGAGCAAGTGCTGAATGCCTTCATGACGGTGGTTCGCAAGAACCTGCCGCTGGAATTGCGAAACACCCGGATCACTGCCGAAGATATCCTGTATGTGTTGGCATACGCCAATGTGCATCGTTTGAGCATTGAATCGGCTTGTCTGGAGTTGCAGAATGCGCCTTCGGGTAATCGTCTGCGAGAAGTATTAGCCCAGTCGCTGCCAGACCGAGCCGGTTTGCAGAACCGATTGAACCGCATCTTTCATCGGCAACTCCATCCCAGTGTATGGAAGTGCAAACGCGATTTCAATGTGGCGATTGACCTGACCCTGATCCCATATCATGGTCAGCCGTATGAAGACAGAAAGGAGATCGTACGCAGTGCACCCAAGTCTGGGACAACCCATTTTCATGGTTACGCCACGGTTTCGATTGTGCGGGACCATCGGCGCTACGTTGTGGCGTTGCGCTTCATCGAACATGGCGAGGATATGGCCGACATCGTCCGCTGGCTGCTGAAACGCCTGAAAACACTCAAATTTCGCATTCGACGGGTGTTTTTGGACAAAGGTTTCTGCTCCAAGCCGGTTTTCAAGGTTCTGGACCAACACAAGGTCAGTTTCGTAACGCCCATTCCCGTGCGTGGCAAGTCGGGCGGTGTGCGGACTTTGTTTCAAGGTAAATCACGTGTCACCACCTACACCTTTAACAGCCCAAAATATGGCATATATACAGTGCAGGCGGTGGTCGTCCAGCGCTATTCCAAAGGACGCTATGGACGACACAAGAGCAAGTGGTTTGCGTACGCCGTCTCCGGATTGCCCTCTGGCATTTTGCCTGCCCAGGTGTTTGAACTTTATCGTCAACGCTTCGGCATTGAGTCGAGCTACCGACAAATGAACCAGGTGCGCGCTCGAACTTCCACCCGTAATCCTGTCATCCGCTTGCTGCTGGTTGGTTTGGCTTTTGTCTTGTTCAATCTGTACATTGCCTTGCGCCAGAATCTGGCCTCCGCGCTTAAAACACCGTTAGAATCTTTCAATCGCTTCTGGCTTTCTTTGCGCCGTGTCGCTTTCCTGCTCAGTCGTGCCATTGAACGCTTCTGGGGTGCGACTGAGGTCATTCAACATCAATCATGTTTTGTGCTTTCGTGATCTACTGAAAATAGATTGTCGCTGTGCAGGCTGCATCATTCCGCTTACGACGCCTTTATTATCGGCGTAACCTTTCCCCCGTCCCCTTCCCTTAAGGGAAGGGGTGCCTGCTGATTGGGATGAGTCCGCGTAGTGATCTTGTCCTAAAAAAGTGGACACAAAAAATGTCTGGATCCAGTAGACTTGGAAAACAGGAGCAGGATCATGGACGAAAAGAAAACAAGGTATCGGAAGTACACCGAAGAGTTCAAATTAGAGGCTCTGGAACTTTTGAAGAGCAGCGGAAAGAGTGCCGGGCAAATTGAACGCGATTTGGGGATCACGCCCGGACTGCTGGTGAAATGGCGCGATCGATACCAAGTGATATCCCAAGGGACAAACCCAATGCACTTGGAAGTTAGTGACTTTGAAGCTGCCAAGCGTGAGATCAAACGCTTGCAACGACGGTTGGCAGAAGTGGAAGAAGAGCGCGAGATCCTAAAAAAAACAATCAACATTTTCTCCCGGGAAAACCAATGAGATACAAATTCATTCGGGAGCATTGCCAGGAGTATAGCGTCAAGCGGATGTGCCAGGTATTGGGTGTGACGCGAAGTGGGTACTATGCCTGGCAGCCAGAAGCAGTCGGTCCGCGAGAGGTGGAGAATCGGATTCTGGTGGAGCAGATCCGGGCAGAATACAAACTGAGTCGCGAGACCTATGGCAGTCCGCGCATCCAGGCGGGTCTACAACGCAGAGGGTTCGCCTGTGGACGACATCGAGTCGCACGTTTGATGCGGAGAGAAGGAATTCGCCCTCAAAAACGAAGGCGCTGGCGTCCCATAACTACGCAGCGCCAGCCAGGTGTGATCCCAGCACCGAATTATCTGAACCAGGATTTTTCTGCCAGCGCGGCAAACCAGAAATGGGTGAGCGATTTCACCTACATTGATACCGCGGAAGGTTGGTTATATTTAGCAGTGGTTCTGGATTTGTTTTCACGAAAAGTAGTAGGCTGGGCGATGGCTGCACAAATGGATGCAACCCTTGTCGAGGCAGCCCTGGACATGGCTTTACAAGGACGACAACCGCAGGCAAGCCTGTTACATCATTCCGATCAAGGCAGTCAATATACCAGTGCCGCTTATCAAAGCAGTTTAGCAGATGCACATATTCAGGCGAGTATGAGCCGAGTTGGAAATTGTTATGACAATGCGGTGGCAGAAAGTTTCTTTGCTACCCTCAAGGTGGAGTGTGTGACCTCTCAATTTGCAACGCAAGCAGTAGCTCGAACAACGATTTTTGAATACATTGAGGTTTGGTACAATCGCCAACGCTTGCACTCTTCACTTGGCTACCTCAGCCCGGTTGAGTTTGAGCAACAATCTGGACTTTAATTGTGTCTATTAAACCGGGGCAAGATCAGGTGTGCATTGGGCGGAGATGGTCTGACTCCCTCTCCTTTAGGAGAGGGCTGGGGAGAGGTTTTGAATTAGAATCCAAATATGCCTATCAAGAATATTGTTACAGATCAAATAGTCACCAAGGCAAAACTCGAACGCGCAAAAGAATTGCGGCGTGAGATGACACCTGCGGAAAAACTGCTGTGGCAGGAAGTCCGCGCCAACAAGTTGGGAGTCCGCTTTCGGAGGCAGCAGGTCATTCAGGGATTCATTGTCGACTTTTATTGTCATCAGGCGGGACTTGTTGTGGAGGTGGATGGCGATATCCACGATCTACAGAAAGAGGAAGATGAGAGGCGGGAAAAGGTGTTAACTGAGATGGGGTTGAGGATTGTCCGCTTTGGGAATGATGAGGTTGGGAGGGAGTTGTCCGCTGTGGTGGGGAAGATAAAATCGTGTATCATTGGAGCAGGAGATTTTATTCATGACAAATCAAGAACTCCTTAGCCGAATTACCATCAACCCCAACATGGCGTTTGGGAAACCTACTATCCGCGGATTGCGCTACTCTGTGGAATGGCTCCTTGAAACGCTCAGTTCAGGCATGACCAATGAAGAAATCCTTGCAGATTACGAAGACTTGGAAGCCGCTGATATTCAAGCGGTCTTGTTCTATGCTGCGCGGTTAAGCCAGGTCAAGCGGATGAGTTTGGTCAACGCATGAATTTTCTGATCGACGCCAATCTTCCAAGACGCATCACCCGCATTTTTCAAGATCGCGGACATACCGCTGTCCACACGCTGGAATTACCCGAAGGCAATGCAACCGCAGATGCCGCGTTATTAGACTATTCCGAGACAAACAATTGTGTCATCACAACGAAGGATTCGGATTTCAGCACGGCGTTCTGGCTTCAAGACCGTCCGCAGAAACTATTGCTGATTTCCACAGGCAATATAAGAAACGTCGAACTGGAAGCTTTGTTGGTTGCAAATTTTGATCAGTTGATCTCTGCATTGATGGATAATCGGTATGTCGAATTGACTCGAGAGCATGTAATTGTCCATGCATAAGTCCAAATCGAGAAGTATTGGAGATAAGCCATGAAAGTCAATTACGATAGCAAAACCGACATCCTTACTATTATTTTCACTGAGACTCTTGTCGCCGAGAGCGATGAAGATAAGCCAGGTGTGATTCTCGATTATGATGATAAAGGCAATCTTGTCTCACTGGAAATTCTGGATGCGTCACGGCGAGTCAATGTGCCGAGCAAAATTGAATACCAAGTCTCGCCATTGGCGGGCTAGATTGAAAATGAACTCCCAGGAAACTCGGAGTTTTTTGTTGTGTTATGTATCAAATCCAAACGGGGGAGGGAAGAGGAAGAGGATGGACCTTTCCCCGATTGTGGTAATTGTTCGGCATGTTGAGTTGCCCCTTTCCTAAAGGAAAGGGCATGAGGGTGAGTCCTATCTTGTCCGCTGGCACGGACATCTGCAAAGCAAGTCGCTATGTATGGGCGGTATTGGCTTCTCCCCTTCAGGGGAGACGGGAGAGAGGTTTTATCGTAGAATCCCGCCATGCCGATCAAGAATATCGTCACTGGTCAAAAGGTCGCCAAAGAAAAACTGGAACGCGCCAAAGAACTGCGCCGCGAGATGACGCCTGCTGAGAAAATTCTGTGGCAGGAACTACGGGCAAATAAGTTGGGTGTTCGTTTTAGAAGACAACAAGTTATTCAGGGATTCATTGTTGACTTTTACTGTCACAAGTCCGCGCTGGTTGTTGAGGTGGATGGGGATAGCCAGCCCCCTCCGTCCTTCGGACACCTCCCCCAAATACGACAGAACTTGATCTTGCCCCGGTTTAATAGACACAATTAAAGTCCAGATTGTTGCTCAAACTCAACCGGGCTGAGGTAGCCAAGTGAAGAGTGCAAGCGTTGGCGATTGTACCAAACCTCAATGTATTCAAAAATCGTTGTTCGAGCTACTGCTTGCGTTGCAAATTGAGAGGTCACACACTCCACCTTGAGGGTAGCAAAGAAACTTTCTGCCACCGCATTGTCATAACAATTTCCAACTCGGCTCATACTCGCCTGAATATGTGCATCTGCTAAACTGCTTTGATAAGCGGCACTGGTATATTGACTGCCTTGATCGGAATGATGTAACAGGCTTGCCTGCGGTTGTCGTCCTTGTAAAGCCATGTCCAGGGCTGCCTCGACAAGGGTTGCATCCATTTGTGCAGCCATCGCCCAGCCTACTACTTTTCGTGAAAACAAATCCAGAACCACTGCTAAATATAACCAACCTTCCGCGGTATCAATGTAGGTGAAATCGCTCACCCATTTCTGGTTTGCCGCGCTGGCAGAAAAATCCTGGTTCAGATAATTCGGTGCTGGGATCACACCTGGCTGGCGCTGCGTAGTTATGGGACGCCAGCGCCTTCGTTTTTGAGGGCGAATTCCTTCTCTCCGCATCAAACGTGCGACTCGATGTCGTCCACAGGCGAACCCTCTGCGTTGTAGACCCGCCTGGATGCGCGGACTGCCATAGGTCTCGCGACTCAGTTTGTATTCTGCCCGGATCTGCTCCACCAGAATCCGATTCTCCACCTCTCGCGGACCGACTGCTTCTGGCTGCCAGGCATAGTACCCACTTCGCGTCACACCCAATACCTGGCACATCCGCTTGACGCTATACTCCTGGCAATGCTCCCGAATGAATTTGTATCTCATTGGTTTTCCCGGGAGAAAATGTTGATTGTTTTTTTTAGGATCTCGCGCTCTTCTTCCACTTCTGCCAACCGTCGTTGCAAGCGTTTGATCTCACGCTTGGCAGCTTCAAAGTCACTAACTTCCAAGTGCATTGGGTTTGTCCCTTGGGATATCACTTGGTATCGATCGCGCCATTTCACCAGCAGTCCGGGCGTGATCCCCAAATCGCGTTCAATTTGCCCGGCACTCTTTCCGCTGCTCTTCAAAAGTTCCAGAGCCTCTAATTTGAACTCTTCGGTGTACTTCCGATACCTTGTTTTCTTTTCGTCCATGATCCTGCTCCTGTTTTCCAAGTCTACTGGATCCAGACATTTTTTGTGTCCACTTTTTTAGGACAAGATCAACTACCGTCGTATTTGGGGGAGGCTGGGTGGGGGCAAGATGCCAGGCAGGAGAAGGCGTTGTCCGCGTTGGGGCTGAGGGTGGTCAGATTTAGGAATGATGAGGTCGTGAGGGATGCTTCGCGATCCGCTGTGGTGCGGAGAATAATAGAGTTTGTAGAAAAGTAATAATCTGCCCTTGTCAAATATCTCAATTTGAGATATAAAATAACCCATGCACATCATTACCCGCAAGACGCTAATCCAATTCTGGGAGAAACACCCAGACAGCCGTATGGCGTTACAGCGTTGGTTCAAGATCGTGCAAAAAACTGAGTTTCACTCCTTTGCCGAATTGAGACAGGTTTTCCCTTCTGCCGACAAGCTTGACCATTGGGTCATCTTCAATATTGGCGGCAACAAATACAGGTTGATCACATCCATTCATTTCAATCGCGGCAAAGTGTATGTCCGTCATGTTCTCACTCATGCAGAATACGACCGAGGAGACTGGAAAAATGACACTCGCAACTAAAGAACTCGAAATCCACTGGGCAAATATTGCACCTTTGCTGTCCATTCGCAACGAGCGTGAATACAACGTAGCGGTCAAACGGCTCAATGAATTACTGGATGAGATCGGGGATAATGAGAAACATCCGCTTTATGGGTTGTTGGATACTCTTGGCACACTTATTGAAATCTATGAAGAAGAGCACTATCCAATTCCTGATGCTACAGGTGCGGAAGTACTGCATTTTCTGATGGAAGAAAATGGTTTAACGCAGTCTGATCTGCCAGAGGTCGGGTCACAAGGGGTGGTCTCTGAGATATTGAATGGCAAACGCGAATTGAATGTCCGCCAGATTCGATTCCTTGCGGAGAAATTCAAAGTTTCAAGCGCGGTGTTTTTGTAAAAGATACCAGATAAGAAAGGTGTTGTCCGCTTCGGGAATGATGAGGTTAGGAGGGACATGTCCGCGGTGGTGGGGAAAATAAAGGAACACTTGAAATAAAAACTCTACGATCCTGGAGAAATGCCTTGCGCCTGTGTACAATTGTGCATATAATCAGGTTCGATGAGCTACGAATGGGATCCCAGCAAGGCAAAGTCAAACTACAAGAAACATCGCGTCAAATTCGCCGATGCTGTTGGTGTATTTGAAGATGAAAATGCCATCACCATCGAAGACGATCACGAAAAAGAAGATCGTTTTATCACCACGGCAGGGATTTTCTGAGTCGAATCCTGGTTGTGGTGTACACGTTTCGCGATATTGTTATTCGAATCATTTCCGCGCGGAAAGCCACCGCGCGTGAAAGAAAGATGTATGAGGATCAAGATGAAGAAAGAATATAACTTTAGCAAAGGCAAACGCGGCGCGGTTGTCCCTGCACCGAAAGGCAAGACCCGTATCACCATCCGCATTGATGATGATATTCTGGATTGGTTCCGCGGCGAGGTGGAAGCGGCGGGCGGTGGAAATTACCAGACTCTGATCAATCAGGCTTTACGCGAATATCTGAATCAGCAACAACAACCGCTGGAAGAATTATTGCGGCGTGTTGTGCGCGAGGAATTGCATAGCGTGACAGAATAAGCAAGATCGAAAAGTATTGGAGATAAGCCATGAAAGTCAATTATGATAGCAAAACCGATATCCTTGCCATTATTTTCACAGACACTCTTGTTGCTGAGAGCGATGAGGATAAGCCAGGCGTGATTCTGGATTACGACGATAAAGGTAATCTTGTCTCGCTGGAAATCATGGGTGCTTCACGGCGAGTCAATGTGCCAAGTAAAATAGAATATCAAATCTCGCCTGTGGCGGGATAGCATGAAAATGAACTCCGAGAAAAACTCGGAGTTTTGTTTTAGAATCACATGCCAGTCAAAAACATCAATCCAGGTCAAAAAGTCACCAAAGAAAAACTTGAACGCGACCCCCTCCGCCCTATCGGACACCTCCCCCAAATACGACAAGGTAAAGTCTGAATGCGGATTCAAAGTTTTCACCGTCGGATTTGGGGGAGGAAGGGTGGGGGGAATTAAAGCTTGCTTGTAAATGCTTTGAATTCTTTTTCTTTTTCCTCTACTTTTGACCAACGCTTGATCTCTTTCAAATCCACTTGCTGGTTTTTTGTCACCAAGATCGCCTGCTCCAACCCTTGCAAGTCGTTCCAAAAGTAGAACGCGCATAACCTGTCTTTGACACAATCGGTTGGGGAGAGTACCTTCAATGTCCCTGTTGCCAGTTCAAATTCGCTGATTTCTTTCACAGGCTCTTCGCCAACGGAGAGCGGTCCATCAGGGAATTCGATGAAGAAGGTTGTTTCGGGGTGGATGAAGTAACGTCCCTGCTCGTGGAAGCCGTGTCTATCCATTCGGCTTTGCTTCTGCTTCGCCGTGCAAAACCTGTGTTGATCAGGTCGAGGTCTTTTGAAACGTACTTGTTACTGCTGTAAAACGCAACCGCGCTTCCGCCTGAAAGCACAACGTGAATCCCTTCTGCTCGTAACGAGTCTCGAACGCATGCCGCCAGTTCCACCTGGCTCATGTTCTTGATGTGTTTCATAAATCCCTGCCTTTTGAGCGCGGTCGGCGGCGATTCGTTGTCAATTCTTCCTGTTCATTTGTTGAGTAAAACGAAAGAGCCTTTTCCAACAAAGCTTTCAATTCGTTCAAAAATGGGTAACGCGGATTGAACATATACGGACGAGTTCGCCCGACAGTTCGGCTCACAAGGATGCCGCTTTTCTCGAACTTGTCCAATTGCATTTGAATGGGTTTCAAGTCCGTTTCGTAAAAGCTGGCGATCTCACGCGCATACCCTTCATCTCGCGCAAAGATGTAAAGCAATACTCGTTCTGCATTTTTTGAACCAAGAAGTGCTTCGATCATGGAATTTTCTCCCGACGTTATGTTGACGTTATATGACGTCTAATTTACGTCATTGTATCATGCTTTGAAGATGCCAGGCGGGAGAAGAACTTGTCCCACGGGGACTGCCGCTGCTTGGCGCGGCGTGCGCGATCCGCAGCGGTGGGGAAAATTCAAGTAAGATTGACCCAGAAGACCCAAACGCAGGAGATCCCATGAAAACCAAACAAGAGATCGTCAACAACTGGCTGCCGCGCTACACCGACACCCCCCTCAAGGATTTCGGCAAATACATTCTGCTGGTCAACTTTGAAGACTACCTGACCATGTTCTCGCAATGGTTCAATGTTCCCATCCGCGGGAAGGAGAAGCCCATGCCCAATGTCACTGCCGAGGGGGTGACCCTGATCAACTTTGGGATGGGAAGCGCAAACGCCGCCACCATCATGGACCTGCTGGGTGCTGTGAGACCCAAGGCCTGTCTCTTCCTCGGGAAGTGCGGCGGACTCAAGCGAAAGAGCAGGGTCGGCGATCTGATCCTGCCGATCGCCGCCATCCGCGGCGAAGGGACATCCAACGACTACTACCCTCCCGAAGTCCCAGCCCTGCCCGCCTTCAACCTGCAAAAAGCCATCTCGACGACGATCCGCGATCACCAACGGGACTATTGGACGGGTACGGTGTACACGACCAACCGCCGCGTCTGGGAGCACGACGATAAATTCAAGGCGTACCTGCGCCAGATCCGCGCCATGGCGATCGACATGGAAACTGCCACGCTCTTCACCACCGGTTTCCATAACGAGATCCCCACGGGTGCCTTGCTATTGGTCTCCGACCAGCCCATGACGCCCGGCGGGATCAAAACCTCAATAAGCGATAAAAAAGTCACGCAGAAATATCTGGATATGCACCTGCGTATCGGCATCGATTCGCTCAAACAATTGATCAATAAAGGGGAGACGGTCAAGCACCTGCAGTTCTAAAACGCAAGAAAACTCCCGCACGTGCGGGAGTTTATTCCACAGTGCGCATGGAGATGTAGAACAGCGCCAGGCAGGGGATCAGGGTCTTGGCGGTCTGCCGGAGGCTCTTGTGCAGATCGGGTCTGGAATAGGCGGAGACGAACCTCTGCCGCGAGGCTTTCCCCTCAGGATTTGTCATTGCATTCATCCTGCCTCTTTAGAGCGTCGTTGCACAACGAACCATGCAGGTTTGGATTGAATTTGACCTGCGTACATCTGCAAAAAAAGCGAAAAATGATTATTTGGCTTGATTTGGGAAATTAAGGAAAAATTAAGAGGCGGCTGATTCTCTCATCAAAAAAACTTTTCAAATCATGGTAATCTTTTATAATAGGATTTTCCAAGGGTGCAAACAACGTGCGAAAAACAGGAGATGAGGAGATATCGTATGAGCGCTAATAAAATAACAAATAAAGGCAGGACAAAGGTGTGGGTTAAGGCGGGTCTGTTCCTCATGGTGGCGGTCATGGGACTGGTACAGGCTTGCGGAACGTCCAGGATCCCCGAAGGGGCACGGATCATCGAGGATACTCCCACAAGAAACATACCGACGAATACCCCCTATGTAACCCCCACGGCTCCCGGGGCGTCCGTTCTTACGGCTACAGCCTCCGCCCTTCAGACGCATGCCGGGGCTGTCCGCTTTATGGGCTATACCGTCGGGAACGGCGCATTGGATAAACTGCCCCAGCTTATATCCATCCTGCAGGCGTACAATGCGGACGTGCTTTCCATCCAGCAGGCGAACGGCTGGCTGGCCAATGATTTTGAGATCGTGGAGCAGGTGGCGGAAGAACTTGGCATGGAATACCTTTATTGCCAGGCGGATGAGGCCCTGGTGGATAAAAATGGCAATCCCTATGATCTGGTGTTGTTTTCAAAATTGGAGATAAAGAGCTCCCAAACGTATTCAAATGTCAGCAATTGTCTTATTCGCGCCGAAGTCATCACCGCGGGCGGTCAATCGGTGCAGGTGTTTGCCGTGGATATCCAGCCCAGCTTTGACGAAGTGGGCTGTCGAAATGTTGTAAATATTGCCACTGCCATTAAATCCTATGCAAATGGTCCGGCCATTTTGCTTGGCGATATGAACATGCCTCCGCCCGGAGTGTTGATGGGATATTCACAAAACCAGATCGAATGTCCGCCCCTCCTTGTGGAAGCGGGTTTTTCATTCTTTTCCGAGGTCAGCAAGGTGGACCATGTTTGGGTTACACAGGCAATGCTGGATCTCCAATCGTATAAATTGCCCAACCCGAGCACGGAACCTCTTGTACCCAAAAACGTTGTCAGGAACCTGTCGGATCACTCCCCACTGGCTGTGGATTTCTATTTTCCATAGAAAGCATCACTGAATCAATTCAAAAGGTTGACATCCCTTGTATTTTAAGGGATGTCAACCTTTTAGCGGCAGGATGTGGTTTGGTCTTCCATGGTCAAACCAAACGCCTCATAGACGGGTACGCCGTCCCACTCCCCAGGGATGGATAAATTCAAAGCGTATGCCGCGGTCGCAGCCGTGTCTGTGGTGGTGACGGCGGACGTCAGCGCAGCCGGCTGGACGCCTGCACCTGAGGCAATCCACGGGATGGTCATGTCTTCGGGCAGGTGCGAACCGTGCGATGTGTCATGTCCGCCGTGGTCGGAGGTGACGATGATCAGCGTTTCTTCACGCAAGCCGCGTGCATCGAGTTCCACCAGCAGGTTTCCAAGCGCCTGGTCTGCGCGGAAGAGCACGCTCAATTGCTCGCCTGAAAGCCAGCCGTAGACGTGCCCCATCCAATCGGCAGTGGGGAAGTGCACGAACATCAAACCAAAGTCGGCGGGGAAGTTTGAGGTCAATCTTTCGGTAATCACCAGATCGCGGTCATTGATGTATTCGAAGATATCCATGCTTTCGGGCCCGGTGACCTGCCGCAACTTTTCCTTGCCGACGTACATCACGGTCTGCATGCCTGCCGCATGAGCGAGGTCGAAAAGATCGGTGACTTGTGCGTACCCGTTTTCAGGAAGATAATCGTTCCAGTCCACGCCGTGTTTGTCGGGGCACTGCCCGCTGAGCATGGAAACATGCGCGGGCAGGGTGGCGCTCGGGTGGGTTGTCTGCGCGGAGAGTGTGTATGCTCCGCTTTGCATCAAGGCCGTCAGGTTGGGCATGGGCGCGAGCGGAATGGCATCGGGGCGGAGTCCGTCGATGGACAGGATCAACACGCGGCGGGCGGGAGGCGCAGGCGTAAAGGCGGGTTCAAGAGTCGAGGTTGCAGCGGGAGGCATCGTCGTGGTTGATGCCGGGATGGGAGTCGCGGTTTCCCTTGCGGGAGGCGGCTGGCAGGCAAACAGGAGGATGCAAGCTGTAAGGGCAAGAATTCGAGTCCGTGACATTTGTCCATTATATATTTGATCGGTCAAATGTATGATGAGAACATGGAAACGACAACCCTTCACGATGAACTTTTTCATCACAACCATACCGACCCGCACAAACGCGGCTCGGGAATTTCGGATTTTATTTTGGGTGCGCAGGACGGTCTGGTAAATGTCCTCGGTGTGGTGCTGGGGATTGCCGCCGCGACGAACGATCTTCGCGTGGTGCTGGTGGCGGGACTGGCGACAACCTTTGCCGAGTCCATTTCGATGGGCGCGGTGGCGTACACCACCACGCTTGCCGATGCGGATTTGTACCAAAGCGAACGCGAGCGCGAATATCGTCACATCAAGGAGGCGCCGAACCTTGAGAAAAAAGAGATCCGCGATATTTATGAAAGCAAGGGATTTCACGGAGATTTGCTCGAGCGTATTGTGGAGACCATCACGGCGAACAAGGATGTATGGGTGGCGGTGATGATGGCGGAGGAACACCAGCTTTCCCCCGTAGACCGCAGGACGGCGTTGCGCGCCGCATGGGTGGTGGGGCTTTCCGCGATCATCGGTTCGCTGGTGCCGATCGTGCCCTTTGTTTTTTTGCCCATTTCCACGGGCATGTGGATGTCGGTGTTTTTTACGGCTTTGGTGTTGTTCGGCATCGGCGCATACAAGGCGCGGATGACGGTGGGCAGGCCGCTGCGCAGCGGGATCGAAATGACGGTGATCGGGATCGTCAGCGCGATGGCGGGGTATCTAGTCGGCGTGCTTCTTAAGGTCCCGTCCCTGCCGTGAGGGCCTGCTGAAATATAAGTTCGCCAGTAATCCCAAAAAGAGGACGAAGAGCATCGCCACGAGCACTTCCGCACCCCAGCCGATGAGCGGGAAGAAGTTGAGGATCTCCAGCGCGGTATCCTTGAGCAGCGTCGAAAGCCCGTAGATGGCGACGGTGGAGTAGCCGATTTCCTTCAACCCCAGTTTGAAATCGTTGACCTTTGCGAGATGTACGATCATATAAATTTCCAGGGCGGTGAGCAGCAGGGACGTGCCGGGAATCGGCGCGGTCAGGGCCGAGATCGCGCCTGCGATCAGGGTGTAGATCAGGATGCGCCAGATGGGTTTCATGATCACATCAGCAGGTAGACCCAAACCGCCAGAGCCCCCGAACAACACAGGATCAGAGCGGCGCCAAGCCCGATCCATACGACCGGACCCGCGCCTTTGTCCTCCTGAAGCATCGGGTTATATTCACGTGAAACAAAGGGCCTGGATGTAATCATCGGCTCGCGGCTGGTCGGGGAAGCGGACTGGGTATAAGTGGTTGCAGGGATGTCCTTTGGAAGGATCCCGAGTTGTGAAAGCATCTTGAACGCATTTTCCAGGCTCTCGCGGGCTTCCGGTGTAAGGTCGTTCACGGTATGGATGGTGTTGCCGCCAATGCTGATGTTGGTTGAATGGGCTTTCATTACATTTTGCACCATGTCACCTTCCATGAAATCAGGAATTCCGTTCCCGTTCTTATCCACGAAGATGTGCAGCATTTGCTCATACGCCTGACGCTCGCTGACAGGCATCTCGTCGAGGCTGTTGTAGGTCCTGCCATTAAAGATGATGTTTGCCATTGCTTGCTCCTCATTAATAGGTCTTTCTATTTTAGCATGTAAGTTTTTTGTTGATGTTAATGGGATGTAAAAAACATTGATTTTCTGTCATTAATGATATAAGATAGAAGCAGAATAAAAAAGGAGAAATCAATGGCAACGATCACAGATATTGAAGGGATTGGCGGCGCGTATGCCACCAAACTTCGCAAGGCAGGTATTCGTACAACGGAAGCCCTCTTGAAAGCGGGCGGCACCAAAAAAGGGCGCAAGGAACTTGCCGAAGCCACCGGCTTTAGCACAAAGACGATCCTCGAATGGGTCAACCGCGCGGACCTCTTCCGCGTGAAGGGTATCGGCGAGCAATACTCCGACCTGCTCGAAGTCGCCGGCGTGGATACGGTGGTGGAACTTGCCAACCGCAAGCCTGAAGCCCTGCTCGAAGCATTTGCAAAAGCAAATTCAGGGAAGAAAAGGCTCGTGAGGCAACTGCCGGGCTTGAGCCAGGTGAAAGCCTGGGTCAAGAACGCGAAATCGCTCAAGCGTGCGATTGAATACTAAAAATAAAAACTTCCGATGCTGATCACATCGGAAGTTTTGTTTTAATGTGGTTGTGATCGTATCTTCGCAAACGCGCGGACCGGGAACGTGCCTGCGCCTTTGAATTTCGGCGGGACGGCGGTGAATGTCAAGCCTTCATCTGGGACGTTTTTCAAATTACACAGATGCTCGGCGATCAGAATCTCGGCCCGCAGCAGTATCGAATGGACGGGTCTTGTATTGCCGCGTGTGTCGTCGATGTTGTGCGAGTCGATGCCAACCAGTTTGACTCCGCAATCGCGCAGATGGATTGCCGCATCCTCCGTGAGGAAGGAATGATCCTCGAAATAGGCATCCGTCCCCCAATGTTCATCCCAGCCGGTGTGGACGAGAACCGCCCGTCCGCGCAGGTCCCTGCCTTTGAATGTTTCTGCTGTTATCGCCAGTCCCTTGTGATGGTACGCGCGGATGACGATGCCTTCGAGGTCAACGAAGCTTTCCAGACCCACTTCGGACAGGTCACTACCGTCTTCGTATCTGTGAAACGGACAATCCACGTAGGTGCCGGTATTGGTCACCATTTCAATTTTGCCGATTTGGAATTCAGTGCCGGGCGCGTAGCGTGACTGCGACTCTTCACGGCTGAGATAATCGCAGATGATCGGCGCGGGCAATCCCTTGTAGGTGACGAGCCCATCGTGGATGATGTGGCTGAGGTCAATGTAGGTGGTCATAGAATTGCTCCTGTCCTTGAATCCCGCCGCCGTTGAGGAAATGAATTTCAGAATCGAATTTGACGCTTTTTGACATGATTTGTTTTCTCCCTATTCTCCGATTACGCTAAAGAATTCCGCTTTGATTTTTGCAAGGCTTTCAATACTTCCATGCTTATAGTTTTGGAAGGCATCATAAAATCGAAATGTTCCATGCAAATGAAAAGGACGAAATACGATTGCCATTGGGTTGAAATTCCTGCGCCCGCCGAAATAATGGAATGCCCAAACTGCCAGCGACGGTTTCCACGTTTTTCTTTCAGACCAGTTAAGGATAACCGCTCTGTCCTGAATGTGCGGGAGAATTTCTTGTTTAATATACTCAGACCATATTGGGCTGTTGGAGTAAACGAATAGGATACGGTTTCCTCTTAAACCCCATACGATCCAGATCGCAATCGAGAGAATAAGTCCCCAGGAAAAATAAAACAGCGCGGCTGCAAGAATGACAGGCAGTAGGGTAATGACAAGAAGACCAAAAAGGATTTTTCCGCCGGACGATCGGTGTTGCGGGTCTTTGTTGTCATTGGTTGGTTTCATCCCTGCAGGTTCTCCCACTCTGCCAGTTTCCCATCCATCTCTTTCTGAACACGCTCGTATTCCTTTCCGATCACGGCAACTTCCTTCGCATTCACCAGCGGACTCTCCAACTGCGCGCCCAAATTCGCGAGGGTCGCTTCGAGCTCGGCGATGTTGTTTTCCAGTTCCTGCAATTTCGCAAGCCTTCTTCTTTCCTCTTTCGTGCTCGCGCCTTTGGATTTGCGGGCATCGCTTCCCGGCCCCCGACTATCACCGCCTGCCTTTTGCGCGGCCATGAACGCCTCGTATTCCTGCTTTTCGCGCTCTGCTCTTAATTGAGAATAGGTCCCATTGAATGAAAACAGGCTGGACTCTTCCGCGTTGATCTCCCAGATCTGCGTGGCGATGGCGTCCACAAGATAACGGTCGTGTGTGATGAGCAGGATCGTGCCGGGGTAATCCTCCAGCACAGACTCGAGAACTTCCTGCGAGGGGATATCCAAATGGTTGGTCGGCTCGTCCAATAACAGCAGGTTGGTATCCTGCAGGGCGAGTTTCCCCAGCGCCAGACGCCCGCGCTCGCCGCCGGAGAGCATGTCCACTTTTTTGTAGACGTCATCGCCGCTGAACAGGTATTTGCCAAGATAATCGCGGATCTGTCCCGGCAGCCAGTGCGGCATGACCGACTCGATCTCCTGCAGGACCGTTCGGTTCGCGTCGAGACCTTCGTGCGCCTGCGCGAAATATCCGATCTGCAGGCTTGACCCAAGTGTCACTTCCCCCGCCAGCGGTTCGACCTGACCAAGGATCGTTTTCAGGAACGTGGTTTTTCCCGCCCCGTTAGGACCGATCAATGCCGCACAGTCCTGTCGGCGCAATTCGATGTCCGGCGCGTTGAACAACATTTTTTCAGGGATGCCGGGCTCGGCGCGATACCCAACCTGCAGATCCTTTGTACGGATGACCAGGTCGCCCGAACGTTTTTCGGAGCCAAGGCGCAAATGCAAATTCGGCAGTGTCCGTACGGGGGATTGCATGCCGCGCACACGCCGCTCCGCCTCCTCCACGCTGAACGGACTGGTGGTCATGCTGACGCCCAGCTCGATCCATTTTGTATTTAACACCGCCTCCAGCCCGACCTGCTCGATCGCCTGCACAATGCGGGTCAGCCGTTTTAGTTTCCCCTTCGCCTGCAATGTGTTTTGTCCCGCGATATTTTTCTTGATGTATTCCACTTCCTTCAGGAGTTTTTCCTTCTCACTGTCGAAGACTTCCTGCCGGCGGGCAATGCGTTCCTCGCGCTGTTTCAAATAAGCGGTGTAATTGCCGTTATATAACTCGAACGCGCCGGGCAGCATTTCCAAAATTACATTGCTGGCTTTATCGAGAAAATAGCGGTCGTGCGAAACGATGATCGCCGCGCCGTCCCATTGACTCAAATACCCTTCGAGCCATTCGACGGCGCGAATGTCGAGGTGGTTGGTCGGTTCATCGAGTAGGAGCAGGTCCGGGTCCGAGAGCAGGAGGCGTGCCAGAAAGGCGCGGGTACGCTGTCCGCCGGAGAGGTGGTTCAAGGCGAGTCCATAATCCTCTGTGTCGAATCCCAGGCCCGTCAGCACCTGCTTGATGCGCGTCTCAAAGGTGTATCCGCCGCGCCGCTCGAAGTCCTCCTGCAACTTGCCGTAGCGTTCGATCACATCGGGGTCGGTCGCCATGAGATTCTCAAGCCGGTGCAATTCCTCCTGCTGTTTGACCAGATCATCGAAGACGGAGTGACACGCATCCCAAAGCGTACCCTCCATTTTGAAATCAGCCTCCTGCGACAGATATCCACTTCGGACTCCGCGGGCGCGGGATACCGACCCCGACGAGGCTTCATCATCGCCTGCAATGATGCGGAGCAGGGTCGTTTTGCCGACGCCGTTCGGACCGACCAGACCGATGCGTGCGCCTTTGTTGATGGTGAACGAGAGGTTGGCGAAGAGATCGAACGCGCCGAATGATTTGGTGAGGGAGGAGACGGAGATGAGGGACATGAGGTGGTGGATGAAGAATGGTTATTGGAAAAAAATCGCGGATGGATTTTACACCATCCGCGTCTTTATTTGGACCAGATATCGAATACGCTCAAGAATTTGGCAGGATCGGTGGGAAGTGAATACTGACCGGGTGCAAGGAACTGACCAAAATCGCCAGCGGGACTGCAAGAAAGAACGGGGCAAACAACGCAAGTGGATACACCCACCACCGCGGAGGCTTTGCCCGCTTGCGAACAGGCAAACTATAAGCAGGCAGCCAGATCATCAAACCATAAATGAAGATCCAGAAGGGCGCGCGCGCCAGGTCAAATGTGCCGGCGAAGATCGCCTCTGAAAGAAAGCCCGTCAGGCCAAAGAGCAGAAATACAGACGTGTGAGAAAAACTCCAGCGGGAGAGTAGAAAAGCCCAGACAATAAACATGGGAATAAAGACCATCACACTGTGAAATATAACCACATCAAAATAATTGGTGGACGCAGTAATATACGCCGCGCCAACCGGAACCCCAAACAGCGGCGCAAGGTTGGTCATAAAAACTGCGATGGCTTCTTCAAACAATGCCAGAAGGATGCAGAACAGCACGAATTTAACTACCCAGTTCAACCCGGCCTTTAATACCCATTCACGGATGGGTTCCCGAAACATCCACATCAATGTTCCGCCTGCCATGATCCACAGCACCATCAACCCCGTAGCCATGAGCATCACAGCCCGCGAGTTCGGTCCAAGAAAAAGGGTGAAGATCAGCAAAAGGAAAAGCTGTGAGAGCACCGTCCAGATCGCAAGGATATGGATCAGATTGGCAATACGAAAAATTTTCATGTAGAGAATACAGGGATGGATGATGTTTTGTTGCGAACTTACTTCTCCCCATCCGTTTCAATATGACCGGGCTTCTCCTTTCCCAACTCCAGCGAGCGTTGATACGCCGCCCAGACCGCGCGTGAGATGGCGGTGCGGAAGCCAGCCTTCTCCAAATAATACAACGCCTCCGCGGATGTGCCGCCCGGTGAAGTGACCTGATTTCGCAAGGTGGCGGGATGTCTCGCCGCGCTTTCGTAGAACGATGCGGAGCCTTTGATGGTCTGCAAGACAAGCTGTTCTGCAATGCGGCGCGGAAAGCCCATGTGGACGCCGGCGTCGATCAATGCCTCGGTGAAGAGGAAGACATAAGCGGGTCCCGTCCCGGAGAGCGCGGTTGCCATGTCGAGATAGTTCTCGTCCTCTACAAACACTTCCTCGCCCAGCGCGCCGAGGATGGCGCGGGTCATTTCCTGCTGTTCGTCGGTCACTTCTTTTGAAGCAGTCCAGACTGTGATTCCCTCGCCGATCTGTCCCGGAGTATTCGGCATCGAGCGGACGATGGCTTTGTGTTTCAGTCCCGTGCCGATCTTCTTGATCGTCGCACCCGCAATGATGGACAAGACCAGCGCATCCGAGCGGATGCCTTTCAGTCCCTTCATCACTTCGGTCAACCGCTGCGGTTTGACGGAGAGAACCACCACGTCTACTTCGTGGATGGCGACGGAGTTGTCCGTTGTCGCTTTGATGCCGTATTTCTTGCGCAACTCTTCGCCCCGCTCCCCGCGCGGACCGGAGGCGATGATGTTCTTTGCATCCGCAAGTTTTTTGCGTAACAAACCTGCGATCATGGCTTCCGCCATCACGCCGGGACCGATAAAGGCGATTTTTTTCTTAAGCATGGTTCTCTCCAAATCAGCAAATAATAAAAGAGCGGACGTTTGTCCGCTCATGGGTTACTGAAAATGCTGCAACGCCACGCGTAAACGCTCTTCCACGTCTTTCGGCGCATCCTTTGGGATGGATTGAATGGCGGCTTGCGCTTCGACCACTGAATACCCAAGTGAAGTTAATGCGGCAAGGACTTCGCTGTCGTAGTCCGCCATTGCAGCAACTTTGGCAAGCGCGTCGGTCGGCTTGAGTTTATCTTTGAGATGCAGCGCCATTTTCTGCGCGGTCTTCTTTCCCACGCCGGGCACTTTCCCTAATAATTCCTCTTCACCCGCAAAGATGGCGCGCTGGATGGTCTCCAGCGTCAGGGTGGATAGCACGGAAAGCGCGACTTTCGGACCAACGCCGTCCACGCCGAGCAGGATGTTGAAGAGGTCGCGATCTGCCTGGGACTCAAATCCATACAATGTCAACGCATCTTCGCGGACTGCGAGATGGGTGAACAGAAAGATCATTTCCCCCGCCTGGGCATTCGCCCGCAGGGGCGCAGGGACGAGGACTCGCAGTCCCACCCCGCCGACTTCGACGATCAGGGCGTTTTCTTCGATCTGGGAAACTTCTCCGCGCAAGGTTGCTATCATGGTTTGTATTTTACCGTAAATAAAATGTAGGGGCGCAGCGACGCTGCGCCCCTGCATGATTAATCATATCTCGCTGTATTCAAATGCGTGATGGCGATTGCCAGCGCATCGGCGGCATCGTCAGGTTTGGGGATCTTGTCGAGTTGCAGCAGCGCGCGCACCATTTCCTGCACCTGGCGCTTGTCCGCGGAGCCGTAGCCGGCCACGGCTTGTTTTACTTCATTGGGCGTGTATTCGAAGGGCTCAATGCCCGCTTTTTGCAGGCAGAGCATGACCACACCGCGCGCCTGTCCCACTGCGAGGGCGGTCGTGATGTTTCTCGAAAAGAACAGTTTTTCCACGGCCGCGGTTTCGGGTTTGTATTTCTTCAACAACTTCGTCAGGTCATTGAACAACATCTCAAGCCGGGCGGGCGGGGTGGCGTCCTTTGGGGTGGAGATAATGCCGTAGGAAACAGCGACCAGTTCCCCGTCCGGCAGGAGGCGCACGAGTCCGTAGCCTGTGGTGGCGGTGCCGGGGTCAATTCCGAGGGCAAGAGTCATATCTGTTTAAACACAAAGGACACGAAATGCACAAAGGTTTTTACTTGGTGTACTTTGTGTCCTTTGTGATTAGACCTCTTGCATAAGTGTGCCATAATAGGCACATGAACTATAAGACAATCGCACATCTCAAAGGTAGTGACTTCAAACGGCTAACTGGCGTCCAGCGCGAAACCTTCGAGCAGATGCTCACAGTCATTGAGAAAGGGCTGCGAGACTTCGGGAGACCGCCAAAACTGAGCCGAGCCGATCAGTTGTTGATGACCTTGATGTACTGGCGAGAATATCGCACAGAATTTCATATTGCGCAATCCTATGGTGTCAGTGAAGCAACCGTTTGCCGCACCATTCGCAAGGTAGAGGAGGCCTTAGTCCGTTCAAAAAAGTTTCGTTTGCCTGGCAAAAAGGCACTCCAAGCCAGTGACACGGTGTTCGAGGTAGTGCTGGTTGATGTCAGCGAACAGCCAGTGGAACGTCCAAAAAAAGCCAAAAACGGCATTACAGTGGCAAAAAGAAGCGTCACACCCAAAAAGCGCAGGTGATGGCTGATCGAAAAAGTACCCAAATCATAACCACCGCCTTTAGTCATGGAAGCAAACACGACTTCCAACTGTTCAAAGACGATGCCTGTGAGTTCTCTGAACATCTGCGTATTCTGGCAGATGCGGGCTATCAAGGATTGATGGAGTTTCATCAGAACAGTCAAACACCCTTCAAGAAATCCAAATACCATGCTCTGACGAAACGAGAGAAACAGAGCAATCGAAGCTTGGCACGGAAACGGATTGTGATTGAGCATATATTCCGTAAGTTGAAAGTGTTTCGCATTTTGAGCGAGAGGTATCGCAATCGTAGAAAGAGATTTGCTTTGCGCTTCAACCTGATTGCTGCTATTTACAACCTTGAACTCAACTCAATTTGACTTTTGCAAGAGGTCTATTGAAAAATCAAGAAATTTCGAGGGCAGCCAGTGCTTCGTCCGAGATTTTGACGTTGTGAAAGACATCCTGCACGTCATCCAGCTCTTCGATGGTCTCGATCATCTTCATGAACTTCAACGTTGATTCGACATCGAGCTCGATCTCCTGCCTGGCAACCATGCGCAGGCCTGCTTCATCGGGATGGACACGCACCTGATGGAGCGCATCGGCGATGGTCTTGAAGGATTCGACGGGGGCGTAGATTTCAACGATATCGCCGCCGTCCACCACGTCGTCAGCGCCCGCTACCACACCCAGGTCAAACGCCTTGTCGAAGGACAACTGGCCGGACGGGAAGGAAAAATACGCCTTGCGGTCAAACTGCCAGCCGACTGCGCCGGGCTCGGCCATGTTGCCGCCGGTTTTGGTAAATGCATGGCGCATGTCCGGAACCGTGCGGTTGCGATTATCTGTCACGCAGGTCACCATCAGGGCAGAGCCGTGAGGGCCGTAGCCTTCGAAGGTGATCTCTTCGAAAACCGTCCCTTCCTTGTCTTCGCCCGTTCCTTTTTTGATGGCGCGTTCGATATTGTCCTTGGGCATGTTCTCGGCGCGGGCTTTATCCACGGCCAGCCGCAGGCGGAAATTGACATCAGGGTCGCCGCCTTCGCGCGCCGCGATGGTAATCTCGCGCGCAAGACGGGTAAATATCGCGCCGCGCTTGGCATCTGCCGCGCCCTTCTTGCGCTTAATGGTGGACCACTTGGAATGACCGGACATACACGTTCTCCTTCAATTAATAACCACGTTCGTGGGGAATTATGCAAAGAGCGCAAAAATTATACCACCCCGCCCGCCGACTGCACAAAAAAACCGACTCCCATTGCCCCGGGTCCCGCATGAACGACGATGGCGGGAGGCAGTTCATAGATCGGAATGTTTGCGACATTAACCCGCGACTTCAATTCCGCAGCGAGGGACTGCGCTTCGTTCTCCGCTTCGACCTGCAGCACACACAAATGGGCTTCGTCCCCGCCCTGGCATTGCTCCACTGTCACCTCCGCAAGGCGCGCCAGCGCGCGTTTCTTTGTCCGTAATTGCTCAAAGGCTTCGACCTGTCCATCCTTAACCTGCAGAATGGGCTTGATCTCCAATAGTTCAGCAACCAGACGCTTCGCTCCGCCAATGCGGCCGCCCTTGGCAAGATATTCGAGTGTATCCACGAGGAAATAAATCCGACCACGCGGGATCATGTCGTTTAGTTTTGCCACGATCTCATCAGCGGACCCGCCTGCCTTCGCCATATCATCCGCAACCAACACGAGCGATCCGAGGTTGCATGAGATCGTGAGCGTATCCACCACACGGATATCCACGCCCGGGAATTCCAGCGCGGCCGTCTGCGCCGAGCGGACGGTGCCGCTGGCCCTGCCTGTCGGGGCGACCACAATGACGCTCCCCCCTTTTTTCTTCGCCTCCTCGAAAATTGGGTAATACAAGGGCGGCTCCGGCGCGGCGGTTTTGGGCAATTCCTTTGCCGCTTTCAGTTTTTGCAAAAAAGTTGCTGTATCGAGGTCTTTGTCATCATGGAATGCCTGCTCCCCAAACATGACAACTTGCGGGATCAACGGGATTCCCCGCCGGGCGAGCAGGTCGCGTGGAAGCCCGCAGGTGGTATCAGCTACGATAATGGTCATGGTATCCTCCAAATTTTATTGTAGCTGTCTTGCGATGGAAAAAAAACTGCCAAACGAACCCAAATTTGTATTACAAATCTCGCTGATAGGTGCGATGTTTCTTGTAAAAGTCAACCCCGAAATTTTCCAGTTCCCTTTGCATGGCATCATTTTCCACGCCAATCTGCACAACTTCCGCATGTTTGAATTGACCCGACTCGCGGATGGATTTAAATATTTCGCTATACAAAACTGCCATTCCGCCGGAACCGCGATATTCAGGAAGCAGCCCTGCGCCGTTGATATTGAGCCAGTCTGTGTGCCTGAGTTCGTGCAGGAGCGCGAGCCAGCCTACAGGAAACAACCGCCCGCGGGTCTTTTGGAGTGCGGCGGATATATCCGGGTAGGCAAACAGGAAGCCGACGGGTTCATCCTGCTTCATTACGATTTTGATCAATTTTGGGTTTGCAAACCAGAGCAATTGATTTGCAAGCGTTTTTACTTCTTCATCGGTCAACGGGGTGTTGCCGGATGTGCCCTGCAGGGAATCGTTGTAAAGCTTTTTTAGTTGCGGAACGAGGGCGCGCAAGTCGGCACGATTGTTGTAGCGTGCGATCCTAAGCCCGCGGCGGCCGGCGATCCTTTCAGCCAGGTCGTGGATGCGGCGTGGGAATTGAATGTTCGTTCCGAGATACCCCGAAACCGATTCGGCCGCTTCGACAAAATCCTGTGCTTCGATCAGATCCACATAGTGGGCGGGGTTATAGGGTAACCCAAATGCGGGACGATGCTCAAAGCCTTTGACCAGCAGTCCGAAACCGTCCAGTGGAGTGAAGCCCTTGGGGCCGGTGATTTTGGTCAAGCCGCGGGAACGTGCCCATGCAAAGCCGGCCTCGAAAAGTCCATGCGCGGCTTCGAGGTTGTTTTCGCATTCGAACAGGTAAAAGAAGGCGGTGGATTCGTTGTTGAATTTGTTGTAGTGACGATTGTCCAGAACGGCAAGCCTGCCGATGGGACGAGTCCCCTCGTACGCCACAAAAAATTCAGCTTGGGAATGTTTATAGTACGGGAACCGTTTTCGGTTAAGGCGGAGGCGCTGGTCGGTTTGCAGGGGCGGCACCCATTGTGGAATATCCCGATAGATCGAGAAGGGCAGGGCAAGGAAATCCCGCAGATGGGATTTGTTGGCGAGATCGATGCGGGTGATGTTCATAAAAATGTAGGGACACAGCGTCGCTGTGTCCCTACGGGAATTACATGGATTTGGCGCGCTCCGCCATTCTGCCCCGCAGGTCGGTTGTGTCCTTGTCGATCGTGAAGAGCGCACCGAGATAAAAGAAGAAGCACAAACCCCATGCCACCACGCAGATGAGCAGGATGGCGGTCTTCAGGTCGATCGCATCGGCAATGAGACCGGTCAGGATGGGGGCAAATGCCGCGCCCGCGTTCTCGATGAAGTATTGCGTGGCCTGCGCCGTCGAGCGGACTTCGGGGACGGTTACGTCGTATACGGTGGCGACCACGTTGGCGGAGGAAAGCGGCATGAAGATGGCCGTCAGGCACATGAAGATAAAGAATTGATTCCGCGCCTCGATGGGGCTGTTGAGCGCGAGAGTGATGAAAACCGCACCCATCAAGACGCCGATACTGGAGATGATGATGCGTCCCTTGCGTGTACGCTTGAACGCGGCATCCCCGAGCGCGCCGCCGACGAAATATCCGCTGGCGAGAATGAGGATGACGGGCGCCATCGTGAAGAGGATACTGCCTTCGTCGTAGCCGCGTTCGCGTGCGAGATAGGCGAAGAAGAAATACGTGATGACGTTCCACGGAAAGACGCCCGCAAATCCCTGCGCAAAGACGAACCACATGGTGCGCTTTTTGAAGATCTGCTTCGCCTCCTCCCATGAGAATTTGAAGTTCTGCATCTCAGTCATTTGCATATCTTCGAATTCGGGTTCGGCCTTTCCGCGCGGGATGTCCTTGACACCGAAATAGATGAACAGCGCAAGCACCAGTCCCAGCCCGCCGGTGATGAAGAATACCGAGCGCCAGCCGCCAATCATCGGCGCAATCATCAAGGCGAGGATCATGCCGACCAGATAGCCGATGGGCTGTGCGAGCTGCAGGAGACCATACACCTTTCCACGAAGGCTGGGACCGAAATAATCCGCGACCAGCGTATACAAACCGGGATAGGAGGAGTCGTCAATGCCCGTGGAGGCGCGGGTTACGAGAAAGACGCCGAAATTTCTCGCAAGCGCATTCAACCACGTCGTCGCGCCCCAGATGAACGAAGCCAGTGAGAGCAATTTGGCACGCGCGTAGCGGTCGTATAAATATCCCCAGATCGGGTAGAGGATGGTGGCGACGATCAATGCGCCTGAATTCACCAGCCCCCATTGTGTGTTGCTGATCTCAAACTCATCGGTGATCTGAACCTGCAACGAGCCGATCATCAACTTGTCGGTCTGGTGCAGGAGCATGAAGAAAAAGAACACAGCGACCACGAACCAGCGATAACGTGAATGTTCCTTAGACATAGAAGCCTCGCGAAGATGGGATACCCAAGTATCAGGGGTCAGGGGTCAGGTGTCAAGTATCAGGCGAGTCGTCCGAAATAATTTCCTGCGCAAGTTTTTTCAACTCATCCGCATTGGTCACTTTTGCCGAGTCGAAATATTGTTCCAGCAATTCCAGCGGACTCAAACTGCTCACCGCCCGTCCCTCGGGGATACGCACCCGCGCCTCGCTTTGCGGGCGTTTGACGAGATGAAGTTCAAACGTATCCTCGGCATATTTCCTCAGCGCAGATTCATCAATGAGCGAATCCCATTCCCTTGGATATTCCACCACGAGCCGCACGATCGCCCCGGACAGTTCCTTCGGTTGGGGTAATGCTTCTTTAAGAGCCTCGGTCACGTTCTCGCTGGACATTAAAACTGTTCGGCGATCTATGAACTTTCTCACGCCTTTGAGTTGGATCCACTCCACGCTGGTATCCTTCCCCGCTTCCACATCCGCAATGACGAAGAAGCGCTCTTCCTTCGCCTCGCCAAAATCCACGCGCTCGATGGAGCCGGGGTAAACAACGGGCGGCTGACTGCCTTCGTTCACATCCTGCGGCTTGTGGATGTGCCCCATCGCGACGTAATTGAATTTCGGATTCTTCACCAAACTCCCTGAGAGAACCAAATCGTTGCCGAGCATGACCAGCCGTTCTCCGCCATACTTCGCGCCTTCGATGGAGGCATGTGCAGTGAGGATGACAGGCAGAGAGTCATCGGTTTGTGAGAGCATATCTTCCATGAGGTCCGATATTCGAGATTCGATATGCGAATAAATTTCATCGGGCTTTTCGGCGCTCATTTCGAGATGCGCCATCAAACCCGAGCGCGCGATCCACGGCATGGCGATGACTTGGATCGGCAAATCCCACAGGTCTTCAGATTTCAGCAGAGTGGGCGCATCCAAAACTTTAACATACGGAACTTGCAGGGTCTTGAACTCCTGCAAGGCATGCGCGCGCCCAACGGCGGGAGAAATATCATGGTTGCCAACTAGCAGCAGGGTGGGGATTTCCGCCTGAGACAATCGCATGATGCGCTTGCCCCATTCGCGCTGGAACGTCGGCGCGGGGGAGCGGTCTTTGTAGGCATCGCCCGCAAAGATGACCATATCCACCTTGCGCCCGATGGCGGTATCCACGATGGTATCCAGCGATTTGAGAAAATCCAGCACACGCAGAGGCAGACCCGAAACAGGGTCATGTCGTCCGTAGTTTGCCATGTCGATATGCGCGTCGGCGAAGTGTAATAGTCTCATAGTTGGATAGTTGAGTAGTTAGGTGGTAGTGGCTTTGGGTGGTTTTGATTTACGGAGGTAAGCGATCATGCCATTGATCAGTCTTTTTGTTTCTGTTGCCAGATTGTATGCTTCGGTGAGTTCGTTTTGATCGATATAGTTTCGGTCAAGTGCCAAGTATAGTTCCGATTGTACTTCGCTTGCAGAGCGTCTGGACATCTTAAGAAAGCGGATAAATTCGGGATTGGTTCCCGCATCAAATCCTTCAGCAATATTGTGCATAACCGAACCAGCCGCATCTTGTATTTGACCTCGCAGGCGAAAATCCTTTGCAAAGTTCTGATGCTCCGTCAAATCATAGATCAAATTTGCAAGTTGGCGCGCTTTCTGCCAACTCTGCAAATCTTCAAACCGCTCAATTTTTGCCATCTCAATGTCCTCCTTGAACTACATTCTGCCTTCAACTACAAAACCAATGAACTACAAAACTACCCAACTATCCTACGGCTGCACTCCCAATTCCTGCAACGCTTGCACGGCGGGGAACCAATTCGCGTGGACTTGTAATGCGGCGCGATAATCCGCGATGGCGGCGGGGGTGTTGCCGATCATGTAATATGCCCGTCCGCGCCAAAGCAGGGACTCTTCAAGGGTGGGAGTGGAGATGGTGTCGTTCAGGGTGGTGTTGGCAAGATTGATCACATCCTGATAACGGGCTGCATAATAGTAGGCGAAATAGGGTCCCGTTTGATACCACATCATGCGGAAGGGACGGTTGCCCTTGGTGGTATCCCATCCGGCATATTCACGGAATGCCTGATCATACGCAGCCGCGGCGTCTACATATTGATTCAAGGCGACATGGCTGGTGCCCTTGTTGAACCACGCAAAGAACAGGTCATTTCCCTGAAGGGATTGGATTTCTTTTTCGGCCAGTTCGAGCGCATATTGTGCCGCCCAGCCCTCATCCTCCCAGGGACCAAGCAGGTTCAACACCTCCGCTTCGCGACCTGCGGGGTAAACGACCATGAAGAGATAATTGAAAGAACGCCAGCCGTCCCGATATTCATCATAATCGCTCAAAAGATCCTGGCCGGGCTCGAGATAGGCGTCCTGCACGATGAATCCGTTTTGTGCATCATCGTAACCGGTGGTGAACAGGTAGTGGCCAAGCCAGTCGATCTTGCCGGTGTAATCGCGTTCGTAATATCCCTTTTCCGCCACAACAGGGAAGCCCGCGGCGATCAGGCGCTTGATCAGATCCATATCACCGCCGTGACGATACAACGCACGATATTCCGTATGCTCATTGGCGAAGTTGACCATTTCATACGGCATGACGTTCTTATCGGGCAGGCCGCGCTCGATGAAGTTCAATTTTGTGTCCGGCGAGCCCGGTTTGATCACCTTTGCAACATCATCGCGGTCTCCCTTCCAACCCCAGAAGTTAAGTGCCATGGTGAGGTTGGCGGGACCGCAATAGTTCCAGCGGTTGTGCTGGTCAACGTAGACGACGCCCGGCAGCATAACCGAATCAGGAATCGGCGTGGTGGTGATCGTCGGTATGAAGGCGGGATCTGCCTGCGGCGTGGATGTCGCTTTGGGAGTCATTGTCAAAAGCATTTCGGCACGGGCGGTCCCAACGGCGGTTTCAACGGTAAAGGGATTCTGTTCGCCGGGTTGAAAGACGGCTTCGCTCGGCGGCTTGAAGAAGTAAACAATGCGCGTGCGCAGGAGATCCACGCGTGTTGTGAGGCGGCTGTGCACCGGCGGCAGGTAGTAGATGCCGACGGCAAACAAAAGCCCAAGCGGGATCAGCCAGCGTTTGTTTATCTTTCCGAGTTTGTTCATGAAAAGGATTATAAAACAAAAGACCCTAAAGGTTTTTGGAACCTTTAGGGTCTAATCTGGTTATTATTTATTCCTTCACTTCGCCGTCAATTACGTCGCCGCTGGCAGAGCCGTGTGATGTGGACGGTCCGCCTTCGGGCTGCGTCTGCGGCTGATCCTGCGCGTACAACTGCTGGCTGAGCGCGTGGAACGCCTGCTGAACCGCTTCGGATGCCTGCTGGATGCGGGCAAGGTCGTCGCCCTGCGCGGCGGATTTGAGGTCGTTGATCTTGGTCTCGATCTCACCGCGTTCCACGGACGGAACCTTGTCGCCGAGGTCACGCAGGGCCTTCTCGGTCTGGTAGACGAGATTGTCCGCGGTGTTTTTCACGTCGATCATTTCACGGCGTTTCTTGTCTGCGGCTTCATTCTGGCGGGCCTCCTGCACCATGCGTTCGATGTCGTTCTTGTTCAGGTTGGTAGAGGCGGTGATGGTCACCTTTTGTTCCTTGCCGGTCGCCTTGTCTTTTGCGGCTACGTTCAAAATGCCGTTCGCGTCAATGTCGAAGGTAACCTCCACCTGCGGGATGCCGCGCGGCGCCGGTGGAATTCCATCGAGGCGGAAGCGTCCAAGGCTCATGTTGTCATTTGCCATCGGGCGCTCGCCCTGCAGGACATGGATATCGACTGCGGTTTGATTATCCGCGGCGGTGGAATAGGTCTCGGTCTTGCGGACGGGGATGGTGGTATTCCGTTCGATCATCACCGTCATGACACTGCCCATCGTTTCCACGCCGAGCGAGAGCGGGGTGACGTCGAGCAGGAGGATGTCCTTCACATCGCCGCCAAGCACGCCGCCCTGAATTGCCGCGCCAATGGCAACGACTTCATCGGGATTCACGCCCTTGTTCGGTTCCTTGCCGTCTGTCAGTTTGCGGACAAGTTCCTGCACCATCGGCATGCGCGATGAACCGCCGACTAAAACAACTTCATCAAGTTTGTCGGCTGTCATGCCCGCATCCTTCAATGCAGACTCAAACGGAGTGCGGCAGCGCTGGAGCAGGTCCTCGGTCATCTGTTCGAATTTTGAGCGGCTGAGTTTTAACTGCAGGTGCTTCGGTCCGCTGGCATCGGCGGTGATGTATGGCAGGTTGATCTCGGTTTCCATCACGGTGGAAAGCTCGATCTTTGCCTTCTCTGCGGCTTCGCGCAACCGCTGCAGCGCCTGTTTGTCTGCCCGCAGGTCGATGCCCTGATCCTTTTTGAATTCGTCCGCCGCCCAGTTGGTGATCTTCTGGTCCCAGTCGTCGCCGCCGAGGTGGGTATCGCCGTGTGTGGACTTCACTTCGATCACGCCCTCGCCCACTTCAAGGATGGACACGTCGAACGTGCCGCCACCGAGGTCGAAGACGAGGATGGTTTCATTCTTCTTTTTATCCAGTCCATATGCCAGGGCGGAGGCCGTCGGCTCGTTGATGATGCGCAGCACTTCCAGTCCGGCGATCTTGCCCGCATCCTTGGTCGCCTGACGCTGGCTGTCGTTGAAATAGGCCGGTACGGTGATGACCGCCTGCGTGACCGCTTCGCCCAAATACGCTTCTGCATCGGACTTCAGCTTCCCCAGTATCATTGCGCTGATCTCCTGCGGGGAATATTCCTTTCCGGTCACGGGTACTTTGACGCGCACATCGCCCGCCGGTCCCTGCACGACCTGATAGGGAACCATGCCGCGTTCCACACTGGTCTCGTCAAAGTGGCGCCCGATAAATCTTTTGATGGAATAGATGGTGTTATCTGCATTCACAACAGCCTGGCGTTTTGCGGTCTGCCCCACCATGCGTTCACCGTTCTTGTTGAACGCCACAACGGACGGGCAAAGCCGCCCGCCTTCCGCCGTCGTGATGACGGTCGGTGTGCCGCCTTCGATGACGGAGACAACGCTGTTGGTCGTGCCGAGGTCAATGCCTATGATTTTGCCCATTTTTAGAACTCCTTACTCATGGTTTTCAATACCTGAATCTTAAACGAAATATGCAAGAATCCTGTTAACGGCGCGTAGGTTTTTAATCAAAAAAACCGTCCCGTACCCGGGACGGCTCAAAACATGATGTCACTTCTCGTTAACGGTTACCCATGCCAGGGATGCCGTCATCGGCGTTTCCTTGAAGGAAGATACCGTGATGCCGATATTTCCCTCTGTCAGCCCATAGTTGGTGACCTCCAACCTGCGGATGAGGGCATCGTTCACATAAAGGAAGATGAAGTTATCCTGGCAGGAAAGTCCAATTTCGTAATTCAAACTGCCGGCATTTAAATGTCCGCTTCTGTCCGTGATGATGGGAACATATTTTGCAATGCCCGGCGCCAGCCATTGACCATGGAGCGCGCTGTATGTCCCGTCACTTGCGACATTGTATTCAAACCAGCCTTTCGATTCATCATAGCGGCAGATCAAGCCAGCCGAGCCCGTTGGGTTGGCGGATATTTTTGCGCGGATGAAGACATTTGCGTAGCTGTGCGCATTGTGGATGCCGATCGACCAGGTGTCGGGAGTTGAGATGTCAATGCGGAGGGCGTTATCCTCAAAAAGGAGGGTGGCTTCACTCAATCCCCCGCTTTGGAGGAATTCCCAATAGGGTGACCCTGTATCAAATTCGTCAGTGAAGAAGTATGGAGGCGGTTCAGGCGTGGGAGAGGCAGCAATACTTGTGGGGATATCCAGGTTGGGCGAGGCAGGGGTTGGTGTGGGGGAATCCGTCTGCGCTGGGGCAGATTCGGCAGTTGGCGCAGGAGTTGCAGGCATATTGCAGGCCGAGCCCAGGAGCAGGAGGCACCCAATAAAAAAAACTTTTTTCATGCCGCCTTTTATATCACAAGACGGGGTCAATCGCAGCGGAGAACGCCGGGGGAGCGGTCAATCTGATCAACGATGATTCCCCGCCACATGATAAGGACGAGGAACAGGAAAACGATTCTGGCCGGCAGGCTGGAAGGATGTGCCAGAGGATTGCCACCCGTCTATTGACCAGTTCAAGGAGAATGAATGGGAGCGCAGGTAGAAAACCAAGGACCACTGCGGGTTTAAGGTCGGAGAATGTGTTTTTCATGTGAGCCTTCATATAAACACTCATTGCCCAGCATAATGACTGGGCAATGGGCAAGGTGGAGATGGCGGGAATTGAACCCGCGTCCGAAAGATTCGACCCTCGGAAATCTACGAGCGTAGCCTGCCGCTATTCGTCATCACAGACACCCCGGCGGGCTGGTAAGCCTGTGACCATCTGCTGGTCTTTCGCGCGCTTAGCAGAATCACGCGCGGCACTCTATCATTGTCTCGCCCGGTCCGTCACCGGGTAGAGGACGAGGACGGCGGACGCAGCCTCCTAGGAGGCTGAACTGTTAGCTCTCACCTTAGGCGGCGAGGGGCATGGCAGCGTAAGTGCGGTTGTTGGCACTTGATTGTTTGCACTGATTTATCGAGGTCGGTGCGCGCTCGGCTCGCATTCCGGAACCAGCCTCTCCCGTCGAAGCCTGTCATCCCCAAGGCTTGGGAACTTTCCCAGATGACGAGAAACGTCCCGTTGCTTATTCATTATAGCATAACGCCATTAATGAAGCGTTAGAACTTGTCCGTTATACCTGTTTGTGCTAGACTTGCTTGGAAGCAGAGGAAACATGGCTGAAAAAATCCTGATTATTGATGATGATGTGGATACTTTAAGACTTGTCGGGTTGATGCTGCAGAGGCAGGGCTATCAGATCATTGCGGCTTCCAACGGTTCGCAGGGGCTGGCGAAGGCATTGGAGGAGCGCCCGAATCTCATCCTGCTGGATGTCATGATGCCGGACATGGATGGGTATGAGGTCACGCGTCGTCTGCGCAAGAATCCTGCAACCGTGGCCATTCCCATTTTAATGTTCACTGCCAAATCGCAGCTGGACGACAAGGTGTCCGGGTTTGAGGTCGGGGCGGATGATTACCTGACCAAGCCCACGCATCCCACTGAATTGCAATCGCACGTCAAGGCGCTGCTGGCGCGCGCGGCTCCAAGGGATCCGGGCGGGCTTGCCACTGCCATACTCGAGCATCGCGGCTACATCATCGGCGTGCTTTCCGCGCGCGGCGGACTGGGCGTCTCTTCGCTGGCTTCCAATCTGGCGGCGGCGTTGTTTACCCGCGTCCAAGCGGATGTGATTCTGGCTGAACTCACGCCGGGACAGGGGACACTCGCCACGGATTTGGGTATCCCGAACCAGAAAGACCTTACCGAGATGCTGCAAGGCACGCCGGTTGAAGTGACGCGCGAGAAAGTGCAATCCTCCCTCGTACAGCATGCTTCCGGTATAAAGTTTCTTCCGGCTTCTGAGAAACCAAGCGATGTGACCTTGATCTCGCAGGTACATAACTACGAAGCACTGACCGCCCGCCTGGGTTCGCTTGCCCGCTTCGTTGTCCTGGACCTTGGAATTGGTCTGCCAAATTTTGTGCAGAAACTCCTTCCACTCTGCCACGAGCGCCTGGTTGTGGTGGAGGGTACGCCGGGCACCATTCAACACACCAAACTGTTAATTGATGAGATCGCGGGGTTGAACATCGACCGCAAGACCGTCAGTGTTGTCTTGAACAACCGTCAGCGTACCGAGGCGCAGATGCCGTGGACACAGGTCCAGGAAAAACTGGGTCATTCGATTGCTGCCACATTGACCCCCGCCCCGGAACTATTCCTGCAAGCCGTGCGTTTACAGACAACCGCTGTGATGGCTCAACCGACGAACATGACCTCCCAGCAGTTCATGAAACTTGCAGATGTGGTCATTGAGCGCGAAAAGGCGCGATGATCACCTTTTCTTCACAGACGCAGACCAACATCGAATTTGCCGCGGACTTGTTCCGCCAGTCCAAACATGCCGTTGCGCTGACAGGTGCCGGGCTTTCCACTCCGTCAGGGATTCCGGATTTTCGCTCCACGGGAACAGGCTTATGGTCCAAGGATGAACCGCTGGATGCGGCTTCCCTGAACACCTTTCGCACCCGGCCCGAGCGTTTTTTTGAGTGGTTCCGCCCGCTGGCGGGTCAGATTTTCCATGCCGAGCCGAATCCAGCACATTTCGCACTGGCCGAACTGGAAAAAGCGGGTCATGTACAATCCCTCATCACCCAGAATATTGACATGCTGCACCAAAAGGCCGGCTCAAAAACGGTAATTGAGATGCACGGCACACTGCAAACGTTAACCTGTTCGCAGTGTTATCATCAGGTACAGGCAGAGCCTTACCTTGGTCCTTTTGTGGAGACGGGCGAGATCCCACACTGCCCACGGTGTGGACAAATTCTCAAGCCGGATGTGATCCTGTTTGGCGAACAATTGCCGCAGGCAGCCTGGTTCCAGGCACAAAAGGGAGCGCGTCATTGCGACCTGATTCTGGTTGCCGGTTCCTCTTTGGAGGTCCTGCCTGTGGCAGGGCTGCCCATGCAAGCGCTGGATCGAGGCGCCCACCTGATCATTATTAACAATACGCCGACGTATTTGAATGTCCGTGCGGATGTGGCCATCCTTGATGATGTGGCAGAGATCATCCCTGCGATTACGGAGAGAGTGCTGCGTGGCTGAGATAAAAACCGAGCGGCTGGACGGCTACCGCCGTCTGATCGACATTGCGCGAGACCTCGCCTCCACACTGGACCTGGACATTTTGCTCTCGCGAATTGTCCATGCAGCGGCTGAGATCAGCGGCGCCGAAGCCGCCTCCATTTTGTTGTATGATGACACCTCGCGTCAGTTGTATTTTCAGGTCTCCACAAATCTGGATGAATCCACCCGGCGAGGTTTGGTGGTCCCGCTCGAGGGAAGCATTGCAGGCTGGATCGTGAACAACCGCAAGCCGGTCCGCATTGCAAACGCACATGATGATCCCCGTTTCTTCTCCAATGTGGAGACGACCACGGGATTTCCAACCCAATCGCTGCTCGGAATCCCGCTGGTTACCAAAAATAAAATTGTCGGGGTCCTGGAGGCGTTGAATAAACACGGCGGAAAGTTCACCGATACGGACGAATCCATGCTCCTGGTATTGGGGGCGCAGGCAGCGGTTGCGATTGAGAATGCACGTTTGTTCCAGCAGTCTGACCTGATTTCCGAATTTGTCCACGAATTGCGCACGCCGCTTTCTTCCCTCAGTACTGCCACGTATCTGCTTTTGCGCCCTGAGATGTCACAGGAACAGCGCGATCAGATCATCAACAGCATTCATAACGAGACCATGCGTCTGAATGCGCTGGCATCCTCGTTCCTGGACCTGGCGAGACTCGAATCAGGCCGGGTGCAATTCCGCAACACGCTCTTTAGCGTTGCGGATTTGATGTATGAATGCAGGGATGTGATGGCAACCAAGGCGCAGGATGAGAATATTCAGCTCCGCGTGGAATCGCCGGATGGGCTTCCCCTGCTCGAAGCGGACAGGGACAAGATCAAACAGGTGTTTTTGAATTTATTGAGCAATGCCATAAAATACAACCGCCCCAACGGCACGGTCATGCTGCGCGCGGAGGCAAAAGAGAACGAACTGGCGCTCTATATTCAAGATACAGGTGTGGGCATCCCCGATGAAGCGGTGCCGCATTTGTTTGAGAAGTTCTACCGCGTGCGGGAGCACGAATCACGGGCATCCGGCACAGGGCTTGGACTGTCCATCTGCAAGCAGATTATCCATGGGCACGGCGGACGCATGGAAGTGAAGAGCAAGATCGGGGTGGGGACGGTGTTCACGATCTTTTTGCCCAGATCAACCAGGACTCAGCCTCGTGTGGGCGATGCAAAAGATGCGCCCAAAAAGAGTAGTAAGAAAGGGTGATTTGACTTTTTAGCGCGAAGATTGTACACTAGGTAAAATCATTTTTACGTTATCCCGGAGGAAGAAGATGGCACAGTTCCAGTTTGTTATGAGGTCGGGCCCCACCCCAGGCGTGACCTTCCCGCTTGATGGGGACCAGCTCACCATTGGGCGTGATTCGTCCAACGGGGTTGCGATTAACGACGCCGAAGTTTCACGCAAGCATTCCCGTCTTTCCTTTCAAGGCGGCAAGTACGTTATTGAGGACCTTGGCTCCACCAACGGCACGTTTGTGAATGGACAGCGTCTTGCGGGCCCTGTGGTACTGAAAGCCGGGGATGTGGTCTCACTTGGTGAACAAATCGTCCTGATGTATGACGCGATCAATATGGACCCCGGCGCGACTGTTGCGGTCTCCCGCAAGGCGGTGCAGGCGCCGCCCGCCCAGCCGGCCTATGCGGCTGCACCAGCGCCTGCGTACGTTCCGCCTCCATCCGCCCCCATGAACAGCAAGAAAACGAACATGACCCCGATTTTCATCGGCGGCGGTGTTTTCCTCTTCATCTGCCTTTGCGCCGGTTTCTTCTGGTGGGTGGATGCGACCTTCCGCTGGTGTGTCTTCTTCCCCTTTATCGCTGGCTGTTGATCAACATCCAATCACGCCCCGTGAGTTATCTCTCGCGGGGCGTTTTCTTTTGGATTGGATGTTTTTGTTGTAAAATTTTCCATCTTTGATACAATCGAATGACGAAAGCTGAAATGGAATGACGTTCATGGATCATCCGCAACCCTCAACCTCCCCAACCTGGGGCACAAACACAAAACTGGTCATCGCGCTCACGATCATTGTCATCGTTGGCGCATTGCTGGTTAAATTTCAATTCATCCTGACGCCTCTGTTGATTGCGCTGGCGCTCTCCTACCTGTTCCACCCGGTGGCGGATTTTCTCCAGCGCAAATTGCATTTTTCCTGGGGGCTTGCAGTCGGCTTCATTTACATTATTATCCTGCTGCTTTTGCTTGGTTTGCTCACCGTTGGCGGGGTGGGGCTGATACAGCAGATCCAAAGCCTGGTCATCATCGTGCAGGATGTGCTGCGCCAGCTGCCGCAGCTGATCGAAACCATTTCGGGGCAGGTGTATCAATTCGGTCCCCTCAAAATTGACTTCAGCACGCTGGATTTGCAGGACCTCAGCGCCCAGATCCTCGGCATGGTGCAGCCCCTGCTGAACCGCACCGGCACACTGCTGGGCGCGGTGGCGGGCAGCGCGGCTGGTTTCCTCGGCTGGACGTTATTTGTCATCGTCGTCTCCTATTTTGTGCTTTCAGAAAGCAAAGGTCTGCGCAACCGCATCATCGCGGTGGATGTGCCGGGCTATGCGCAGGACTTTGCGCGTCTCAGCCGTGAACTGGGCAGAATCTGGAACGCCTTCCTGCGCGGACAGATCATCCTCTTTCTCCTTGCAGTGAGTGTGTATTCGGTTGTCCTCAGCACCCTGGGAGTTACATATGCCATCGGGCTTGCGTTTCTGGCCGGGTTTGCGCGCTTCCTCCCTTATGTGGGACCCGCCATCAATTGGACATTGCTCGTCATCGTGGCTTATTTTCAAGCCTTCAAACTGTTCGACCTGCCGCCCCTGTACTACACCCTGTTGATCCTGCTCGTGGCGCTTTTCATCGACCAGATCTTCGACAACCTCGTCTCCCCCCGCATTCTTTCCGACGCACTGAAAGTCCACCCTGCCGCCGTGCTTGTCGCCGCCATCATCGCGGCCAACCTGTTCGGCATCCTTGGCGTTGTCGTCGCCGCCCCCATCCTTGCCACCGCCGCACTTTTTTGGGGATATACGATGCGAAAGATGCTGGACTTGGACCCCTGGCCTGAGAAGGAGGATTATCATCCGCCTCCACCGTTCGGTTCGCGCACCATGGTTTTCATCCGCAACCTCATCCGCCGCCTCAGCCTGAGGCTCAAAAAGGGAAAATGACCTCCCTCCAACAGCGTTTTAAAATAGACCCATCCAACAGGAGAATAGCATGAGTAATCATAATGATGAACCCCGCACCGGCACCATTGCAGAGACCGAAAACTTCCTCGCCTGGAAAGCCGAGGAACCCGACGGCGAAACCACCTATCATATCGAATTGAACAATGTCACCGTCCACTTCTTCGAAGAGGAATGGACGGAATTCCTGCAGCTGGTAAAGGGATTGTAGCAGGTCATGCACAAAACAAAAAGGTATTGACGGGCTGGCTGTGCAGCCAGCCTGTGCCGTGCGCATGTCCATTTCAGCGGGCAGTTTGCCGGGGTTGGCGACGTGAAATGAAACAAGATAAGCGGATTTCCACAAAACTAACACGGTTTCTTTTTGGCGCGGCGGCAGGGGGGGCAATTTCACTGACTCTGGCTCTGCAACTTCTTAATTTCAATGAACTTGCCTTGATCGACCGCCTGTTCCTTGTAGTCGTCCCCGCCTTCGCCTTGATCGTTTGCATATATTATCTGATCCCATTTTTGGAAGAACGAATCGAGCAGACGTCTGTTTTTACAAAAATATTCCTTTTTTTGCTTGCTGTATTTTCCGCCCTCACTGTGGCGGTTTTGAGTTTCGAGAATCTGAACGCGCTTTCCATCGGCGCATTTGTATCGCTGTTCATTCTCTTTCTGGCAGGGGTTATCCCCTCCGCGCCCCTTGTTCAAAGAGTCCTTGACGCCAACCTCCACCCCCGGATTTTTGGGGGATGGCTGGCGTCCAATGTAATCATCTTTTTCCTTGCAGGCTTTCTGGATGATTATTACGGCGGCTTTTTTGAGTTCGCCTGCCTGGTGCTTTTTCTGCAATTTACGGTTGGATTGGCGGGCTATTTTCTCGCCGTTCGGATGAAGCAATTTTTCAAAACGGGCTTGCCAGACGTTGCGATTACATCCGCCTTATTTCTGCTGCTCTTCGTGTTTATCGCTTCGATATTCGTTTTTGGAAGCCGCTATCCACAACTGTTCAATCCCGCCGCGTTTTCACTGAAAAGCGGATTGCTTCCCGTGTTTTTGGCTGTGAGCCTGCTGTCGCTTCCCTGGCAGGCATGGATGCTGGACACACTAAGGGCGAAACAGTTTTTCAAGTTGAAGGAAACCGGTTTTTATTCATTCGTGAACGAAAACATTGCGGGGATTTTGCTTGCCTCTGTCTTTTTTTCGTTATACCTGCTGACCGCTTCCATGCTCAACCACCCGCGCTTCGATGTGGACGATGTCTTTTTCGACGCGGATGTGTTCAATTTGCGACTCCGCTTCACTACGGATCACTGGCGGGATTACTACTGGCGGTCGGTTCACCCCTTTATGTTGATCCTGCTCAAGCCGCCCATTGAGCTGGCTGCCATGTTCCTGAAAGGGGACAAACTGTTTGGTGCGTACATCATCGTTGCGTTTGGCGGGGCAGCCTGTGTATTCCTTGCCTGGAAATTCATCCTGCGAGTAACGCAGGCGCCGGTTTATAGCCTGTTGACCGCATCCCTGCTGGGTTTGAGCGCATCCCATCTGATTTTCGGTTCATTGATCGAAAGCTACATTTTTTTAGCCGCAAGTTTGCTCTTGTTCTTTGTGCTGCTTGCGGAGGATCGTCCTTTTCCAGCGCTTGTCATGGCCGGCTTGGCGACCATTGGCATCACTCACTCGAATTTTGCCCAGAACGTGATTGCGTTTTTTACGGTCAAGCCGAACATCAAGCAGACGTTTCGCTTCATGGCCACTGTTGCAGTCTTTTTGGTGCTGTTGACCCTGTTGAACAACCTGCTCTATCCCGAGGCGCATCCGTTCTTTTTCATCCCGTCCACCTTGCAGGCGGAACAGCAGAATCTATTCCCCTTGAACACGCTTAGAATTCAGGCGCTTGTGCGGGCGTTTTTCTTTCATAACATGGTTGCGCCGACTCCCATTTTGTACACTGGCGACATTCCGTTCGTGCAGTTCCGCTTCTTCAAGCCCGAGATCAATAGTTTGAGCAGATATGAAACATTTTTTCAAAACGTCACTGTGCGATACTGGCTGGGACTGCTCGCGTTGGCTTGTTTAACCCACTTTATCAACTTCAAGAAGAACAGATACAAGCCCATCTCCCTTGCCCTTTTGGCTTGCATATTAATGAATGTTGGACTTCATCTCCGCTACGGCAAGGAGTTTTTTCTATATTCGCCGAATTGGACGTATGCCTTGATCCTGTTGGCTGGTTTGGGCTGGCAGGGATTTGCAAAGCATACATGGTTCCACGCTGTCCTGCTGGTATTCCTTGCGCTTTTGGCGGTCAACAATGGATTGTTATTAAGGGAAATTTTCGAAATTCTCGCGTCGCAAATTTGACGGTGTTACTTTGGCAGGTGAACGCGGAATTTTTCGAATTTTTTATCCTTGTAATCGATGCTTGTATTGGGCGGCTCCTCCGTCAGCGTGAGGATGTACACCGCACCCGGAGAATCAAGGCAATCGTCCAGTTTGAAGCGGAATTGCTTTAGCGAGCGCAGGATGCGCGCCGAATCCAAGGGGTCGTCTGGTTCTGTCCATTCAAGTTCCCCCGCATATTCCGATGGGTGGAAGCGCTGGGTCAACAGGACGTAAATGTACATGGAATAGCGCTGCTCGGTAAAGCAGATCATCGAATCGGTGTTTTGCATGGCATATTGAATGGCAGGAATAATGCCTTCATTGAAAATGCCGCTTGCCCGCCTTCGATATTCATCCCCGTGATACATCTGAGTGAAAAAGATGAACCCGATCATGAGAACAGAGGCCGTGACAGGGATCATGTGCGGAATGCGCCTGTCGAGCCAGAGGATGAAAACGGCGATGCTAAACAGGAGGGGGGTGAAGATGATGTTGAGACGGGTCAGGTTGACGGGATGAAGGATGCCAACGACAATGGACGCGATCATCCATGCCGCGATCAGCCAGTGCTCTACACGATTTTCTTTGACGAACTTGAATGGCAGCGTAAGGATGAAACCTGCCAGCACAAGCGGGAATGTGATCTTGTAGAAGTACCCGAACGGTTCGACGAAGTTCCACGGATAGGCGTCAGATTGCCTCCAGAGGACGTCGAACATGATTCTGGCGTTGGCTGCAAGCGCCTGAAACGGACTCTGGCCGAAGACCGCTGCCATCGTCTCGTAACGCGCCTCCACAGGCAGGCGGGGTATGGTCACAGCACCCAGCTGCAGGGGCTCCAGCTGAAGCGTGTTGACCAGGAGGAACAACCCGATGGGAAAAGCGATCAAAACGAAGGCGATCGCCCCGATGACAACTTGCTTAATGTCGATACGTTTGAGTTTTAGAAGCAGGGGGATGGTCAGCAGGATGAATACCGGCACGCCGACATAGGCCGTCCCATACGCGTACAGGCTTAATGCAAAGGTGATCGAGGAAACAAGGAACCACCGGTTTTTGGTGTTCGCCAGCGTGAGGGCGGTGAAGCCTGCCAGAAAGAAAAACGGCATGATATTCGACTCGACCGCCCAGCGTGAATTGACGATATGCCAGGGGGAGATCGCCATGAAGAACATCGCCAGCAGTGCGAATTTTTCGCCGAGCAGGCGTCGGCCTGCAATATAGATCAGCGGCAGGGAGAGAATGCCGGCCAGCACCATCGGCAGGCGTATGACAAAGGCGTTGACACCTTTTAATGCAACAAAGGGGATCAGCATATACGCATAGAGTGCGTTTTGTCCGCTGCCCCAGGAGATCAGGTGAACCGGGTAGGACAGCCCGTATCTATCCATGCCAAATTTGTAAAGATAGTATGCCTCCACGCCAATGGAGGCTTCGTCCGGGTTCAAGCCCGGTGGCAGGGATGAAAACTCCCAAAGGCGGGCAAAGATCCCAACCGCCAGGATAACGGTAAACAGCAGGCGGGTCCTCCAGTTGGTGAGAAATTGGTTCAGCATAAGCCGACTCTTCATGGCTGAATTATATTTTATAATCCATGCCAATGAAACTAATTAAACGCCTGGTTCCTGCCTGGCTGGTGAGTCTCCCGTTTTGTTATTTTGGGGCGGGTTTCTTAAGTAATTTCCATTCCACGCCTCACGAACTGATCCCATCCATATTACTTCTCGATGCCGGCCTGGTTTTGTTCCTTTATTTTACCCTGCCTATGCTGCTCACGAGGCTCCGATCAAGACCCTTTGAGGCGGTGATCGCCATCCCCTTGTTCGGCTCCATTGCCGTTTTCGGGTGGATTCTGTTCAAGATGGCGGATCAATTCCCCAGTCTGTTCGATGCGCGGTTTTATCAGCTTGAAGGGACTCAGTGGAATTCCTTTGGAATCGGAGCGGCGCTGGGGCTGTCCTTGTCCGCGTGGGTGGTGACGGTTTTCAGGGATGTACGGTTCAAGGGGTTCTCATTGGGCAGGTTTGTAGATCGAGACCTGGGCGGCTGGTTGCTTGCTTTTGCTTTCTTTTCCGTCTATTTTTTTCTTGTTTCCATTTTCAACCAGCCCGCCTTCGATTCGGACGATATTTTCTTTGACTCAGACAGCCGCCTTTGGCGCTTGCGTTTTGCAACAGACCATGCCCGTGATTATTACTGGCGTTCGGTGCATCCATTCGTGCTGCTCATTATCCGCCCGCTGGTTGGTTTGATCGCGCTTTTCCTGAAGGGGAACACGCTTTATGCCGCATTTATACTGGTCGCTCTGACAGGCGCGCTGTGTGTTTTTCTTGTCTGGTATTTTGTAAGGCAGGTGACCGGCAATTCGTTATATGCCCTGCTGATGGCCGCCCTGTTCGGTGCTTCCACGGCGCAAGTGATATTCAGCTCCCTGATCGAGACGTATATCTTTTTGGCGGCAGTCGCGTTGATCTTTCTCATTCTGTTGCTTAAGGACAAGCCGCTTTCTATGCAGGTGATTACGGGCCTGGTCGCGTTCGGCATCACCATTTCAAATCTCGGTCAGACGTTCATCGCGCACTTGATGATCAAACGCAACCTCAGGCAGATCATTATTTATGGATCGATCGTCACGGCGCTGGTCGTCCCGCTGACCTTGCTGAATAACGTCATCTACCCCGATTCCCAGCCGTATTTTTTCGATCTCAAAAGTTATGAAGGCGAGGGACATAATCAATTCCCGCCGGCGCTCGAACGGGCGAACCTGCTGGCGCGGGTGATGTTCCTGCACAGTTTCGTCGCACCGGAACCGCTCATCCTTGAGGAGGAGATCCCCTTCCTGAAGGTCTGGATGTTCCGGGCATCCATCAAAAAGGACCCGATGCGCATCAGCCGCTATGAAACCGATCTCAGCCGCACGCTGGTGATGGCGTGGCTGGCGTTCATGGCGCTGGGCGGCGCGCTCTTCCTGAAAAACCTGCGCAAACAGGATAACCGCTTCTTTTTGACCTTCCTCCTGATCCTGTTATTCAATTTCGCCCTGCACATGCGCTACGGCAAGGACGTATTCCTTTACTCCGTCAACTGGACCTATGCCATTGTGCTTTTCCTTGCACTGGCATGGAGGGAACTTGCCGACAAACGCTGGTTTCAAATAGCGCTATTGGTCTTTATCGTGTTGATGATGTTGAACAACTCGCAGTTGATATTCACCATGTTAAGCACATCCGCCCTGCGCATTAAATAACAGACGTCCCGCAGGCTTGTAAAAACCGCCCGCGGGACGTCTGTTTAATTCCCTAGCCTTTTCCCTTCAACTCCTCGCGGACCAGGAGGCTCAACACCACACTGACCAGGCTGATGACCAGGCTGCCCAACAGCGCAGACCAGAAACCGTCCACCATGAAGGCCAGGCCGAACGACTGGCCGACGGCGCTGGTCAGCATCAGCATGAAGGTGTTGACGATGATGCTGAACAGTCCCAGCGTCAGGATGATGAGCGGGCAGGTGAGCAGTTTGAGCAGGGGGCGCACCAGCGCATTCAGCAGGCCGAAGATGAGCGCGACCCACAGGATGCCCGACCACTCCCCAAGGTAATCGATGCCCGGCACGATCCAGATCGCGGCATATAGTCCCGCCGCATTGATCGCCCAGCGAAGTAGAAATCTTGTCATGGTTACTCCTTTTCGCCCGCAATGAACGCGGGCAGTTTCTTTTGATACAGGTTATACGCAGGATGGGTGATTAAGTTGCCTTTCACCAGAGGGTGCGACGCACTTTGTTATAACGGCGCCTGCATCCAGATCAAGGTGCGGGCGGGTTTGAAGCCCGCGGCCTGGATGGCGCCGTCGAACAGGCCGGCGGGGAAATCCATCGAGACGGCTGGATAGAGATGATACAGGTCGCGGCGCGCGCGGATGAGCAGCGCTGTCAACGCTTCGGGGTCGGACCCTTCGCCTGCTCCTGCAAAGAGACCTTCTTCGCCCCGCCCGTCGGGGATCCATGCAAGCGTGGCTTCGGGCTGGTCTTTTTTTACCGCCGCCCATTGACGGATGTTCATATCCACGAAGAACAGATAGAGCCAGTTCCACAGACCCGGCTTGAGGGAGTTGAAGTTCCAGTTGCGGTGCCAGCTCAAAGCCTCGGGGTAGAGGCGCGCAAGCCAGTGACGCTGGGTCTCCCAAAAGGCGGGATGCCGGCCGGTGACGGCGATGCCTGTATCCAATAATTCGGCCTGGGAGTCCGTGGAGGCTTTCCAGGTGGTGCGGCGGGCGCGTTCGACGAATCCGAGTTCACTGTAGAGGTGAATGGCGGAGGCGTTGTCGTCGCGGACGTGCAGCCAGATGGTATCCACCTTTTTTTCACGGGCGTGCCGCAGGGCGCGTTCGGTGAGCGCGCGCGCGATGCCCCTGCCGCGTTGTGAAGGGTGGACGGCGACGTTGGCGATCAGATAGAGCCGCTGGCCGCGCTGCCGGAAGGGGACGAGGCTGGCATTGCCGACGATGCGCCCTGCCTCCTCCCAGATGTAGCCGGTCAGCGGCAGGGAGGTGGTTTCGGCGGCGCGATTGGCCCACTTGATGAAGGAGTTGTCGCTGCCCGCGCGGCGCATGTCCTGCACGTAGCGCCGGCCTTCGCCGTCCATGCTGTCGGCAAAGCACAGTTCGATCAGGTCTGCCACGGCGGGCAGGTCCCTGAGGATGCTGAGCGGGCGCAGGTGCGGATGCGCCTGCGCGTCCTCCCGCGCGGGGATGGTGATGGATGCCATTACGGGGATTATAGCCCCGTTGCGTCGGTTTTTGGGGAGGGAGGTTGTATAATGTGCGGATAGTCTTCAGTGCTCACACAATAATTTGCGGTTGTCAAAGGTGCGGCACTCTTTACAATCTCGCTCCCAAACAGAATCCACGCCCGCCAGCAGGCTCGTTAGGCAGCAAGTTAAATGAAATGACTACTAGCGATTTCTCTGCTTTCTTTTCACCGCACACTGGGTCTGATCGCCAACTGAGCTTGGATGAAAAGATTGAGTTCTTTGTTCGTCGAACAGTACGCCTTCAGATTCAGCCGGCAATCGAAATGCAAAGCCGGGACATTCCAAATCGCGGCTTTGCCCAGTTACTTATTGTGCTAAGTGTTTTTGAGATGATCGGGAAATATCGCGCCGGGTTTGTTGGGGAGGGCGGCTCCGCAAAGTATTTTAAAGAAGGTCTCCGTTGGACTTTTCACGAAATTTCTGATGCTGAAGTCGCTTTGCTCAATACCTTTTACAAATCCGTACGTTGCGGGCTCTATCATGCTGGAATGACGAGACCCAATGTCTATCTGGTCTCTGGCAGTCCTGGCTCTCTTGGATTCGTAGCCTCCGCAAACATGCTCGCCATTGACCCGGATCTATTTGTTAATGATGTTCGTATCCGATTCGATGCGTACGCAAGTGAATTGCGCGATCCGAGAAATATCGAATTGCGGCTTGCATTTGAGCGTCGTTTTGATGATGATGATTCGAACGGAGTAAGCCCATGAGAGTGCTGCCCAACAAAGCGTCCCGAAAATCGTCGGGATAATGTAGCCCGTTTTCGCGGGGCGAACGGCCTGACGGGTGGGATTCTGCGCCACGCTTCGCTGTCCCCGCCCCTTGCATAACAGGTACAATATCATCCAAATCTTATTAATAAGGAGACAACGATGGCAAAAATACTGGTTCATGTAACAAATGGCCCCGAAAACCCTACTCTTGCGGCTTTAGCATTTTTGGTCGCTAAAAGTGCAATTGAGGAGGGACATTCTGTTTCACTCTTTCTCGCAGGCGACGCAGTTCAATTAATCCGCGACGCTGTTCTTGATAACCTGGCGGGACTTGGCACAGGCAAATTGCGCGAACATTATGACGCCATCGTTGCAGGCGGTGGGAAATTCCATATATCAGGCATGTCCAGCAAAGGGCGCGGCGTAACAGATTCGGATTTGAGCGGCAAACCCGCAGAGTTTGCCATGCCGAATGTTCTCATTCGCTTGTCGTTGGACCATGACCGCATGTTTACATATTAGGAGGAAATCATGTCATCAAATTTAGAGTCGCAAATTAAGTCCGCCGAACAGGAATGGATGGGGCATTATAAAAAAGGACCAACTCGTTTACGTTGGACAGAGATGCCACCTCAAGTTGGCGATACCGCCCCCGATTTTGAAATGCTCGACTCGTCAGGCGCGTCCGTTCGTTTAAGTGATTTCTGGCGTGAACAACCTGCGCTGATATTATTCTGGCGTCAATTTGGTTGCGGCTGTGGCATGGATCGCGCTCAACGCCTGCAGAATGAGTATACCGATTATGTTTCAGCAGGCGCAAAAATAGTTGTTATTGGCCAAGGCGAGCCGGAACGCGCCGCCTTATACGCCCAAAAGTACGGCGTGCCTTGTCCTGTTTTGTGTGACCCCGAAGAACGTGCCTATCGAAAATATGGGTGTTTGGAAGGCAAGCCATCCCAGATATTTTTTGACGCGCCGGAAGAATTCCTGCTTTGCGATTATGAGGCAGGCGTTAAGTTGGCGCAAACGCGCAGGGAGGCAGGTCGTCCAATCGTGGACAATCCTTGGTTAATGCCAAGTGAGTTTGTTGTAGATCGTAGCGGGATTATTCGTCTTATCTATCGTTGGCAATATTGCGAAGACTTTCCCAATCCTTTGGTGCATATCGCCGCCATCAAAGAGGCCATTGCGAAAAACGGGAAAGCCTAAAGACAAGGAGCGGGCTACCAAAGCGTCCCGGACGAGCACCACGGTGCGAGACGGCAGGATAATGTACTCCGTCTCGCTTTGCTTACAGAGCGCATGGCTGGGTGGCTTCGCAATCCCCTGTGGGGATGATATTGCGCACCGTTGGGCGGTACCTCCCATGGGATCCCCGCATATATAATGCCCACGGTCACAAATTGCGCTTTCCCGCTTGTAAAACGCTGCAATTTGTGACCGCACTGGGTATAACGGCAAGGTTGAGGAGATAAACATGAACCAACAACTGAGGGCAAAACTGGATCGGTCATTCAAACTGACCCGCGATCTTGTCATCCATCTGGATGAGACATCCCTGAACCTGGATTTGCCAAACCTGCCGTCCAATCGTATTGCGGGTCAATTGTGGTGCATCGTCGGCGCTCGTGAAAGTTATACCAAGGCGATCAAGGCGGGTGGCTGGCAGGGATTCTCGTGCAGTCTCACAACGCCGCGCGTGAAGCAGTCTGTGCTTGCCGCTCTGGAAGAGTCGCATAAACAAATGAACGAAATCGACTTCATGGAGTTGAGCGACCCGCAGATCGGACTTGCATTCGACCTGCTTGAACATGAAGTCCAGCACCACGGGCAGCTCATCCGCTTTGTCTATGGAAACGGGCTTACTTTCCCGGATAGTTGGAATAAGCGATATACAGTGTAGATGATGAAAATTGCAGGTCAATCCATTTATTGAGCAGCCGATGACAAACAACGTGATCACCAGTATCGACCAAATCTCCGTGCAGTGGCTGACGTCGGTGTTGACCAAAAGAGGCGCACTGACAGATGGCGTGGTGGAGTCGTTCGAGTTGGGCACGGGGCAGGGGAATTGGTCCACGAGCGCCAATCTGCTTGTGAAATATTCCGTTGATGCGAAGGGACAACTTCCCGAGCGGTTGTTCCTGAAAATGGTCGATACCGACACGGGCGACGGCGAATTTTTTACCGATTCGGAAGTTAACTTTTACACCCGTGATTACGTGGATGTGGAGAACGCTCCGCTTTTGCGATGGTACGATGCGGAATATTCAGCGGAACTCAATCGGTATCACATCCTTTTGGAGGATGTTTCAGACACCCACATCAAGGCGGGGGATAAAGAGCCGACGCTTGAATATGGGCTGGCTCTCGCAGAAGGACTGGCGATCCTGCATGCCCGCTGGTGGGGCGCACAGCGGCTGGCGGAAGCGGGCGCGCCTGTCCATGATGCGGCGCATATTCAGAATTTTGTGGACATTGCTGAGCCGGGGGTCGAGCATATCTGGAATCGATTCTCCGATGAGTTGAATCCGCATTGGCATGATTTGATGCGCGAACTTTTCGCCAAACATCCGCAAGCCATGATTCGACGCGCGCAAGATCTGAACGGCTTTACCATCTTCCACGGGGATGTCGGTGACGGCAATATTCTCGTCCCGCGTGAGGGGGATGGTCCCATCTATATCATTGACCGCCAGCCTTTTGACTGGGGTCTGACCACCTGGCTGGGAGTCTATGACCTGGCGTACGCCATCGTTTTGGATTGGGATATTGACATGCGCAGGCAGTGCGAAATCCCCATGCTGAAACGGTATCACGAAACTCTCGTCAAAAACGGCGTGCCCGACTACTCATGGGAGCAATTGTACGATGATTACAAGCTATGTGTGGGGATGTGCATTTATATTGCCACCGAATATTGTTGCGGCGGATGCGGAACAAGCGAGCGCTGGGTTTCGATCTGGCTGCCGATGATGCAAAGAGCGCTGACCGCCTGCGACGATCTGGATTGCGCTTCAATCTGGCGAAGATCATCCTCATGAATTGTCCCTTGTGCCTGGCGTCCGCTTCGATAACGGACGTGCGCGGCATGGATGCGCGCCGTTATCATCTGTGCGGTAACTGCCTGCTGATCTTTGCGGACCCGTCTCATCACCTGTCCCCGGCGGAGGAGAAGGCACGTTACGAAACCCACAATAACAGCATCGAAGATGGAGGCTACGTCCAGTTCTTGAACCGTGTCATCCAGCCGATGCTTCCCTATTTGCACAAGGACATGCGTGGACTGGACTATGGAAGTGGACCTGGCCCGGCCTTGTCCCGGCTTGTCAGGCGGCAGGGCATCGACTGCGAGGATTACGATCCCTTTTTCGGCGACCATCCGCTCCACCCGCCCTATGATTTCGTGTTTTCGACCGAGTGCTTCGAACACTTCAAGAATCCGCAGGCGGAGATCCAACGTGTCTGCGACTTGTTGAAGCCCGTCGGGTTATTGGGAATCATGACCGAGCGCTGGGCGACTCTCGAATCATTTGCAGACTGGTATTACACACAAGACCCGACGCATGTATCGTTTTATCATGCCAACACGTTCGACTTCCTGTGCCGCCGTTTCGGCTTGACGGTCCTGTGGCAGGACGGCAGCCGCGTGGTGATCTTTCAGCGCAGCCATATTGCAGATAATCCAGATGAATGAGGAGCCGTTCACATGAGTCCAGCCCGCATGTCAAAGATGGAATCGGCGATCCGCACCGTCCTTGAGTTCAACGAGGCCTTCAACCGCCACGATGTTGCAGGGATGATGCAGTTGATGAGCGGGGATTGTCTCTTCGAGAATACGGATCCCGCTCCTGATGGAACGGTCTATTCGGGGAAGGAAGCGGTTGGTCGGTTCTGGCAGGACTTCTTCCGCGGGTCGCCTCATGCGCGGATCGAGATCGAGGAGATCTTCGGCTTTGGCAATCGCTGCATCATGCGCTGGCGCTACACCTGGGTGGATGGACATGTCCGTGGCGTGGATGTGTTCAAGGTGGAGGCCGGCTTGATCTGCGAAAAATTGTCCTATGTGAAAGGGTAGATATGAAAACCATCGCATCCCTGTTCGATGAACAGCCCATGCAATGGAATTTGCGCGGTGATCCCCATCTTTGGCGGGAGATGCGCGAACATTTTGATGGAGTTCCGCTTCCCTCCTCACCCGATGAGTTGGTTGCCCTCATAGAATCAGCATTCCGCATCCTGACCGGTCACCCCATCTCCGAGGCGGAGCCGTTTTTCACCGAACGCTATAACACAGGCGGCATGTCCAGCGGCATGCTCCTTCCAAAGTTTTGGCGGGAGAAGATCATCCCGTTTCTGGTCGAACGCTCGCAAATCTAACACATCTCTTACGCCGCGTTGACAATCCGCCGATGCGGCTTTTGTTATAATGTTCCCATTGGCTGACCGTAGATCGTGGACCGTAGACAATGGTCCTCCGTCCGTCGTCCGCCAGCGGAGGAACCATCCCATGATGCGATTTGACAGATTTACCGAGAGAGCCCAGGAAGCCGCCCAGCGCGCCGCGGAGATCATCCAGCGCTACGGCCACAATCAAATAGATACCGAACACATCCTGCTGGCGCTGATCGAACAGCCCGGCGGTGTGATTCCCCAGATCCTTGAGAAATTGAGCGTCAGCGCCGAAGCGTTGACCGAACGACTCGATGCGACTCTGCGTGCCAGCCCGAAGGCCAACATCTTCGGCGGCGGCGCGGGACAGATCTTCATCACGCCTCGCGTCAAGCGGATCATTGATCTGGCAAACGAGGAAGCCAACCGCCTGAAAGATGAGTACATTTCAACGGAACATATTTTTCTGGCGATCCTCACCGAACGCAACACCCCCGCCGCGCGCATCTTGGAATCGGCCGGGCTGACGCGTGACCGCGTCTACGACGCCATTCAAGACCTGCGCGGCGGGCAGCGTGTAACCGACCCGCAGGCCGAGACGAAATACCGCACCCTCGAAAAATACTCGCGTGACCTCACCCAGCTTGCGCGCGAAGGCAAACTGGACCCTGTCATCGGACGGGACAAGGAGATTCTGCGTCTCATTCAAATCCTTTCCCGCCGCACGAAGAACAACCCGGTCTTGATCGGCGAGGCCGGTGTGGGCAAGACCGCCATTGCTGAAGGTCTCGCGCAGAAGATCGCCACCAACGATATTCCCGAGATCCTTTCAGGCAAGCGCGTGGTTGCGTTGGACCTGGGGGCGATGATCGCAGGCTCCCGTTTCCGCGGCGAGTTTGAAGAACGCCTCAAAGCGGTCATGGACGAAGTCCAGCGCGCGAAAGGCGATGTCATTCTGATGATCGATGAGTTGCACACGGTTGTCGGAGCAGGAGCAGCCCAGGGCGCGATGGATGCGAGCAACATGCTCAAGCCTGCGCTGGCGCGCGGCGAACTGCAATGCATCGGCGCGACCACGCTGGACGAGTTCCACAAACACATCGAAAAAGATGCCGCGCTTGAGCGCCGCTTCGCCCCCATCTTTGTGGACGAGCCGAGCGTGGACGATACCATCAAAATGCTGCAGGGCTTGCGTGATCGTTACGAAGCACACCACAAGGTCCATTTTTCGGATGAGGCGCTTGTTGCCGCCGCCCGTCTTGCAGACCGCTACGTGACCGACCGTCACCTGCCGGATAAAGCCATTGACCTGATGGATGAAGCCGCTGCGAAATTGCGCGTGGCGCTCTACTCCATGCCGCCGGACCTCAAGGCGATGAAAACGGATATTGACAAGATGCACGCGGAGGAGGAACAGGCCGGTTTGGAACGCGATTACGAACGCGCCGCCCAGAAGAAGGCCGAACGCCTGCGTCTCGAACAGGAATACACTGCCAAACGTGATATCTGGGAGGCGGAGCATCAGCTTGATGAAGTGGTGGATGTGGATGACATCGCATCCGTCGTCCATCAGTGGACGGGCATCCCCCTGACGCAGATGATGGAGACCGAATCGGAAAAACTGCTGCACATGGAGGCTCGCCTGCACGAGCGCATCATCGGGCAGGAAGAAGCCATCCATGCCATCTCGGATGCCATCCGCCGCGCGCGTTCCGGTCTCAAAGACCCGGGCCGCCCGATCGGTTCATTCATCTTCATCGGACCGTCCGGCGTCGGAAAGACCGAACTTGCCAAAGCGCTGGCCTGGTTCATGTTCGATGATGAAGATGCGCTTGTACGCATCGACATGTCCGAGTATCGCGAACAGCACACGGTCTCGCGTCTCTTCGGCGCGCCTCCGGGATATGTCGGTTATGAGGAAGGCGGCCAACTTACCGAGGCTGTACGCAGGCGTCCCTATCGCGTGCTGTTATTTGACGAGATCGAGAAAGCCCATCCCGAGGTCTGGAATGCACTGCTGCAAATTCTGGATGACGGGCGCATGACAGATGGTCAGGGCAACGTGGTGGACTTCCGCAACACGGTTCTGATCATGACCTCGAACCTGGGGACTGAATACGTGAAGAAGGGCGGCACGTTGGGCTTCCTGCCGCACAAATCAGGGGATGAGGATCGCGAGGCGCACAGCAAGATCGAGAAGGCGCTCAAGGATGCATTTCGTCCCGAGTTCATCAACCGCATTGACGAGATCATCATGTTCTCGCCGCTCTCCATCGCACAGATGGAGGAGATCGTGGTGCTTCAAATGAAGGAAGTACAGGACCGCTTGAACGAGCATGACATCAGCGTGCAACTGACCGATGCCGCCCGTGCCTGGCTTGCCAAGGAAGGCTACGACCCGGCCTTCGGCGCGCGCCCATTGCGCAGAGCCATTCAGAAGTACGTCGAAAGTCCGCTTTCGGTGGAATTGCTCAGCGGCAAGTACAAAGACGGCGTAACCGTGGTCGTGGATGTGGATGAAAAGGAAAACAAGATCGTCTTCCAGACAGCCACGACTTCCGCAAGGAAGACCAGACAAAAAGTGGATGCGTAACCCAAAGCGGCGCGGAACTTTCAAGTTCCGCGCCGCTTTTATCGTCTGAATTTCCTACTCCGCTTTTCACGGATGCGCGGTATCATGGGGCAATCTTTTAATGCCAGAGGAAACCATGACAGAAAATAAATCAAGCATGACTGCAATAGGGATCGGGATCGCGGCACTGGTATGCTGTATCTGTGTGCTGGTGGCGGGGATGGCTGGCTATGCCTATTACGCGTTTCAGCAGACGTCCGAATTCACAGATTTTCCTGTTTTTACAGACGGGGGCACGCCCACGGCTGAGCCTGAGATCACCCGCCCGCCTGTGGATTCGGTCTCCAACGAAACCCTGCAGACATTGCAGAACACCATTGTCCCGTCGAACGACCCAAGGGAACTGGCCTGCCGCCTGAAAGGATTATGTGACATCCCCGAGGTGATGGCAACCTCCGCCGCTCCGCGCTCCGTGGGAGATACGAAGCCCTTCTGGGTGCATAACCTGGATACGAACGTGAACAACGAAGTTCAAGCCACCCTGCGGTATATCACTCCGCATGTTTATTTCTGGGTGCAGGACGGGGTTCAATATAACGAAAACGAAATGAAGGCGCTGGTGGATGAATTCGAGAACAAGATCTACCCCACCAACCGCGAATTCTTCGGCAGTGAATGGTCGCCCGGCATCGACGGCGATGAGCATATTTACATCCTGTATGCCCGCGGGTTGGGTTTCTCGATCGCGGGATACTTCTCTTCAGCGGACTCTGTCCACCCGCTGATCCAGGAGTATTCGAACGGCCATGAGATGTTCCTTTTCAATGCGGACAATACCGCGCTGGGCGACAACTTTACGTACGGCGTCCTGGCACACGAATTCCAACATATGATCCATTGGAATTTGGACGCCAATGAAACTTCGTGGTTGAATGAAGGGTCTTCTGAACTTGCCGCGTTTCTGAACGGATATGACCCCGGCGGCTTCGACTGGCTGTACATCAATGATCCGGACCTGCAATTGAACGACTGGCCCAACGATCAAAATGCAACCACGCCGCATTACGGTGCGGGCTTCCTGTTCATGAACTATTTCCTCAACCGCTTCGGAGAAGATGCGACAAAAGCGCTCGTACGGGACCCTGCCAATGGGTTGGAGAGTGTGGACGATGTTCTGCGTGAGAGCGCCGCCACTGATCCGCTCACGGGAGAACCCATCACTGCCGATGATTTCTTCATGGATTGGGTGGTGACCAACTTCGTACTCGATAGATCCGTGGGTGACGGACGCTATATTTATGATAATTATCCCGGCGCACATCGTGCCTCGGCCACTGAAAGCATCTATGCCTGCCCGCAGGCGCCCCTTGCGCGCACCGTCCATCAATACGGTGCGGATTATATTGGCATCGAATGCGCGGGCGAGTACACCCTTTCATTCACAGGGTCCACCATTACCAAATTATTGCCCGCCGACCCGTACTCCGGTGAGTATGCATTCTGGTCGAACAAGGGCGATGAATCGAACATGACCCTGACGCGCGAGTTCGATTTTACGAATGTCAGTGCTCCCATTGAGTTGTCATACCGCACCTGGTACGATATTGAAACCGATTGGGATTACCTTTATTTGGAAGTCTCCGAAGACGGCGAGACCTGGGAGATCATCACCACGCCATCCGGCACCGGCACGAACCCTTCCGGCAATTCCTATGGCTGGGGGTACACCGGCGCCACAAATGGCTGGATCGAAGAGAAGATAGACCTTTCAAGTTATGCCGGTAAAAACATCTTCATCCGCTTTGAATACATCACCGATGCCGCCGTCAATGGCGAGGGCTTTTTGCTGGATGATGTCCAGGTGCAGGCGGCAGGCTACAGCTCGGATTTTGAAGCGGATGAGGGAGGCTGGCAGGCGCAGGGATTCGTGCGCGTCCAGAACGTTCTTCCGCAGACCTTCGGGCTGGCTCTCATCCTGACAGCTGATTCAAGCGTCACCATGGTCCCGCTCGACGAAGACCAGACCGCCGAGATCTCGCTTTCGTTGACATCCGGTGAAAAGGCGTATCTGGCCGTCTCCGGCACGACCCGCTTCACGCGTGAACTCGCATCCTATCAGGTCGAGATTCGATAAAGGCAGTGGAATGTCCCGCAGTGTTTTGCGGGACATTTTCTAATTATTTTCATGCTGTTTTTTCCTTCATGACGTATAATCCCATCATCATAGAATGACAGCATCCAAAAAACCCGCAGGTGAACGAAGGACGATCGCCGTACTTGGCGCACAGTTGTCCCGTATTTGGGGCGCCGAATTCATGGCGGGTGTGCTTGATTCCGCCAAAACCCATGATGTGAATGCGGTTTTTTTTGTGGGTGGTAAGCCGGTGGAACTTGCCGCGCCTGCACAAGGGGGACGTTCCTATGGATTGTATGACTTGATCACGCCGGGTAAATTTGACGGGGTGCTGCTTTCTGCAGACCTTGCCCACGGAACGTCACTTGGCGATATCAAAACATTTTGCAGTATCTTTGCGCCTGTGCCGATTGCATCCTTTGCAATTCCAGTGGAGGGCGTAACTTCGTTCATTTCGGATAATGAGGGCGGCATGCGCGCGGTGATCCGTCATTTGATCGAGGCCCATGGATACAAACAAATTGCGTTCCTGCGCGGGATTCGCGGTCAATTGGAGGCGGACCTGCGCTTTAATGCATATAAGCAGGAATTGAAGGCACATAACATCCGCTTTGATGAGAACCTTGTGGTGGAAGGTGAGTTCACCCCGGAAAGTGGACGTGCCGCAATCCGCACCCTGCTGGATGAACGCGGAATCCGCGTGCAGGCCATAGCTTCGTCCAATGATCGCATGGCTTTCGGCGTGATGGAGGCTCTGCAGCAGCGCGGCATCCATGTGCCGGATGACATTGCCCTGACCGGCTTTGACGATGTGGCCGAGTCGCAATCCATGGGCGTGCCGTTGACGACGGTGCATCAGTCCTTTTATGAAGCCGGAAAATTAACCTTTGATGCGCTGTTGAAACGCATGAATGGGGAGCATGTGGAGGATGTCAACATCCTGCCGGTGAATTTGGTCGTGCGCTGGTCCTGCGGATGTTTGCCGGAGAGCATCCAGAAAGCGATCGTGCTTACAAAGGAGGTGGCGCATACCAGCCGGCTGGAGAACAAACGCGATGCCGCCATCCGCGCGTTATTCGGGGCGGCCGGCATCCAGGAGGGCGCTCCTGCAAGGGCGCAGTATATTGATGTATTCGGCCGCACGTGGGATGTCTTCCTGGCAAGCCTGCGCGAGACGGATAAAAGCGACGCATTCCTGAAGATGGTGCAGACGATGGTGGAGGTGCTGCAAGGGAATGGATATGATTTCACCACCTGGGATAACGTCATCTCCACGTTCAGGAAATATGCGCTTGGCGGCATTACGGACCATGCCGTCATGCTGCGGGCTGAGAATCTTTTCCAGCAGGCGCGCATGCTGGTCGGGGAATTGTCCCAACGGGCGCAGGCATACCGCCGTCTGCAATTTGAGCAGAAGGAGGAAGCCCTGAGCAGCTTCAGTTTTTCCATGGCGCCCGCCATGACCCTGGAGGGCATTGGCGCTGCGATCTCAAGGCATTTCCCATTGATGGGGCTGGAACGCTGGTATGTCATGTTCTACAGCGACCTCAGCGCGCCCGGCTCGATCTCCTCCCCGCCGCCTGAAAACTACCGCTTGTTATTGCAATACGACCAGAACAAATTCCAGATCCCGCGGGAGAAATCCACGCTTGCCACGGGACGATTGGTGCCGCGTGGGAAGACTCCGCAGGATCATCGGTACGATGCCGTGGTCATGCCGCTGGCTTTGGCAAGCAACCGCTTCGGCTTCATGTGGGTGGAGATGGGACCCGCCGATTGGGATATCTATGTCCGCTTGAAGAACCTGCTCTCCAGTGCGCTCCTGCGCACCATGCTCGTGCAGCAGCGCGAACAGGCTCAAAAGGAGGTGGAACGTCTCTTGAAAGAGGCGCGTGAACGGGCTGTGGAACTTGCCCGCGCGCGGGATGTGGCGGAAAAAGCCGCAGCACAAAACGCAAAGTTGTTTGAGTTCGAGCAGGACCGGCGGCGCGGCGCGGAGGCGCTGGCGCGTTCCTCGCGTCAATTATCGTCGTTGACCACCATCGAGAAACTCCCCCAGCAGATCCTCGAGCAGTTGCTGCAGGTCCTGCCTTATGAGCGCGGTATTTTGTTCATGGAGGATGTCAACGGCACGCCGCATATCCGTGCACATCGCGGGATGCCGGCGGATGCGCCGGTTGAAGAATTCCAGCTACAGATCCAGGGCGCAGATTTTTATGAGACCGTTGCGGGCCGGGGGGAGACTCTGCTCATCGGCGACGTGAATGCGGCGGAAGGCTGGGCGCAGCCCAATTGGCTTCCGGGTGACCGTTCCTGGCTGGGCGTGCCCTTGTATGCAAAGGATAATGTGGTCGGCCTGCTCGTGTTGAGCCGCGCGAAACAATCCTTCAGCGAGGATGACGGACTGATGGTGACCACCTTTGCCATGCAGGCAACCGTTGCGCTGGAGAATGCGCGTTTGTATGACGAGGTGACCGGCATGAACCAGGTGATGGAGCGCATTGTCACTGAGCGTGTGAAGGAATTGAACATCGCCTATGCCACGCTTGCAGAACATGACAAGAACAAATCCGCATTCATCCAGGTCGCCGCGCATGAGCTGCGCACCCCGCTGACCGTGATCAAAGGGTATCTCGGTATGCTGCGCGCGGATGAGGTCATTCAAAACAACCCGGCGATCTCGCAAGCTATCGAAGGGGTGCTGCAGGGCACGAACCGTTTGCACCAGATCGTGAACAGCATGCTGGACGTTGCCCGGCTCGACAGCCAGGTTGTCAGCCCGCAGGTGGAGGCGGTAAATCTGGGGCTGATCCTGCGGCTGATCCACAAGGATTATGTGGACGACCTCGCGGCTCGCAGCCTGACCTTTACACTGGATGAGGCCATCAAGGAGATCCCCCCGCTGTTGGCGGACACGGAACTGCTGAAGAAGGCGCTCGACCACGTCATTGTCAATGCCATCAAATTCACGCCGGATGGCGGCTCGATCACCATCTCCGCCGTTGTTGTGGAGGATGAACATGGGGGGAAAATGGCGGAGATCCGCGTACAGGACAGCGGCATCGGCATTGACCCCGAGCATCATACGATAATTTTTGAGAAGTTATATCAATTGGGCAAGGTGGAACTGCACTCCTCCAGCCGCACCAATTACAAGGGCGGCGGCGCAGGGCTTGGCCTGGCAATCGCATCCGGGATCGTAAAGGCACTAAAGGGCAGGATCTGGGTGGAGAGCGCTGGACATGATGAAGAGAATTTTACGGGAAGCACCTTTTTTATCCGCCTGCCGCTGGTGAAGTAATTAAGTTGCCGTCATTTCCCGTTCCCAATACGGTTTGAAACCTTATCCCTCATAAACAACTATCCTGCCGATTTTTACTCCGCTTTCATTTTTTCGCGGAAATCATAAATGCCGTCATGGACGGCCCAGCGGGCAGTGCAGGAGGGACAAAGCAGGTGATCGATTTTTTCCTGTAACTTTCCACTCCCGCAATCCGGGCATTTGAACAAGCCGATCACATCGAGGGGAAATTCGCACGCTTGGTTTTCTCCGCCCGCCTTTGCCTTCACAAAAACGCTGGGCGTGAATTGAAAGTATGCGCCTGTCGGCTGGAAGAGACCGTCCAGTGCCGCGAGCAGTTTGGCGGGGAAACATCGTTTTAACACACCGAGGCGGAAATGGGAAACGGTAAGGGTTTTCTCGATGGAAAAGCCAAGTCCGCCCAACCAGCCGCGAATGGCTTTTGGGTGAAAGTCGAAATTCAGGTCCACGAATTCCACGGGCTCGAGTGTGAACGGACTCCAATCCTGTTTTCCGAACCAGTAGCGCAGAATGGACTTGAGGTTTAATTTGTTCGCAAATTCAAGGATGAAAACGGCACCCGGCTGTACCACATTGCGGATCTGACTCAATGCCTTCGGTGCGTCCGCCATGTGGTGCAGGACGCGGATCATCGTGGCGGAATCAAATACATGGTCCGGAAAGGGGAGGCGGTAGACATCTGCTGCGACATAGATGTAATTATCGGAACGTCCCAGCCTGTGCTGTGCCTGCGCCAGCTGTGTGGTCGAATAATCCAAAAGGACGATGCGCTCAAAGCCCGCATAGCGCGGCGTGTTGCGTCCCGCGCCTGCGCCGAGTTCGAGCATGAGCTTTCCATTTTTTGGGAGCATCCTTTTCAATGCGATGGCTTCTGCGCGGTCTTCGTATTCGCGCCCGCCCTGCTCCCAAAAGGACTGCTGATAATCGGAGCCTTCGTAATCACAAACGGGGGGATTGGTCATGGTCTGGTAGTGTAGTGTTTTTTTTGTTTTTGGTCAAATAATCAAATAGTCGACTAGCCTGCGGCTACCCGACTATTGAACTGCACGGTCCTCGAACTGCGCGATTATCTGCCAATGGCGCGATACGTAAAGCCCATATCCTTCATGATGGCAGGGTCGTAAATATTACGCCCGTCATAAACAAGCGGGGACTTGAGCAACCCTTTTACTTTTTCAAGATCCAGCTGCTTGAACTCGTTCCATTCTGTAACGACCATCAGCGCGTCGCAATCCTTTGCCATTTTGTACGGCTCATCAAACATCTCCACGGCAGGCAAAATGGGACGGGCGACTTCCATCGCCACCGGGTCATAGGCGCGGACTTTTGCGCCGCCCTTGACCAGCGCCTCGGCTATGTCAATGGAGGGTGCGTCGCGCATGTCGTCGGTGTTGGGCTTGAACGCCAGCCCAAGCAAACCGATGGTTTTGCCCTTCAAACTACCGCCGAGCATTTTCTCCAAGGTCTTAACTGCGGCTTTGCGGCGGTCATAATTGACTTCCATCACATCATTCAGGATGCGCGGATTCAATCCCTTCTCCTTGGCCATGAAAGCCAGCGCCTCCACATCCTTGGGGAAGCACGATCCGCCCCAGCCGAGGCCCGCATCCAAAAAGTGACGTCCGATGCGCGCGTCGTAGCCCATGCCTGCCGCGACCTCCTTCACGTCCGCGCCGACGAGTTCGCACAGGTCCGCGAGTTCGTTGATGAAGGAGATCTTCGTGGCAAGGAAGGCATTGCTGGCATACTTGATCATCTCTGCGGTGCGCAGATCGGTGATGACAATCGGCGCGCGCAGCGGCAGATGCAAATGCGCCACCTTGTTCGCAGCCTCCCTGTCCAATGAGCCGATGACGGTGCGGTGCGGATTCATAAAGTCGCCGATGGCGGATCCCTCGCGTAAAAATTCGGGGCAGGAGACCACTGAGAAGTCGATCTGTTTGGGCTGGGCTCCCTTCACAATGTCCGCCACCCAGTCGCCGGTCCCGATCGGAACCGTGGACTTGTTGATGATGACGAGCGGCGCGGTCATATTCTCCGCAATGGAGGTTGCCGCGGCGGCGACGTACTGCAGATCCGCTTCGCCGTTTCCGCCCGCCGGGGTGCCGACTGCGATGAAGGCGTATTCCGCATTCTTCAGGGCTTCCTTGTAGGAGGTCGTGAATGTGATCCGTCCCGCATTCATATTGCGCTTGACCAGTTCATCCAGCCCCGGTTCGTAAATGGGCATGATGCCCTTTTTGAGATTCTCCACGCGTTCTTCATTCACATCCAGCGCGCTGACGCGGTTGCCGAGATCGGCAAAGCACGCGGCCGTTACCAGGCCGACATATCCAACGCCGACGACACAAATTTGCTTCATATTTTTCCTCTTGACTGAAAAGATTTTCGAACCATACCACGGGATTAACGCCTGCCGACCCAGTATTCCACAGATTCCACAAGCTCGATCAAGTCCATGGGTTTTGTAATGAATTCATCGCACCCAGCATCCATGGCACGCTGGCGGTCCATGGGCAGGGCATGTGCCGTAAGGGTGATCAATGGGATCGAGGAGGTTTGGGCATCCCTTTTGATCAGGTGTGTTGCCGTCCAGCCGTCCATTTCCGGCATGGCGAGATCCATGATGATCAGGTCCGGCAGCTGCCTGTTTGCTGCATGGACCCCGTCGCGTCCGTTGACCGCCAGGAAGGTCTCAAACCCGTTCGTCTCAAGGATGAAACGCACAAGCTCGTACGTATCCATATTGTCTTCGACCACGAGGACGCGTCCCTTGCTCATCCCTTAAATATACTACGTCTCTTAAATGCGGGCAATGAGTATAATCATGAGATGCGACTGCTTTTCGTAACGGACGCCCGTTCCCCCATCTCCCAAAACTGGATCCGTTATTTCGTGGAACGCGGCGACGAGGTTTTCATCGCATCCACCTTTCCATGTGAAATGGATCTTCCCGTCAAGCGCCTGGAATTCACCCCGGTTGCCTTCAGCGCCGCAAAAAAGCAGACTTCACGCCCCGCCTCCGCCTCCTCACGTACCCTCGGCCTGCGTACCCTCTTCAGGCAATGGGCCGGCCCCCTGACCATTCCCCACTCCGCGAAAAAATTACGGGCATTGATTCAGGAGGTTCAACCGGATATCGTCCATGCCATGCGCGTGCCGTATGAAGGCATGTTGACGGCGGCGGCCTGGAAAAGCGGCTTCGATACGAGCGGGAAAAGCACCCGCTCCGCTCAACCACCAAAATTCATCATTTCCATCTGGGGCAACGACTTTACCCTGCACGCCCCGTCCACGCCGTTGATGAGGCGCTACACGCGCCTGACGCTGGGCAGGGTCCACGCCCTGCACGCGGACGTGGAACGCGATGTCCGCCTTGCGCGGGAATGGGGTCTCAGCGGGGGGAAAGCCACATTGGTCGTGCCAGGTAACGGCGGCATCCGAAGCGATGTGTTTTATCCGCCTGATGAGCCTGCGAAGAAACCGGTCATCATCAATCCGCGCGGGGTGCGTCCGTACGTCCGCAACGATTCGTTTTTCAGGGCGATCCCGCTTGTCTTGCAAAAGCGCGCAGATGCGAAATTCCTGTGTGCCTCCATGCAGGGCGAGGCGCAGGCGCTGCAATGGATTCGGGAGTTTAAGATCGAAGGCGCAGTGGAACTGCTGCCGTCCGTGCCGCATGAAAGGATGGGGGAGTATTTTCGCGGCGCACAGATCGTGGTTTCGCCGAGCGTCCATGACGGCACGCCGAATTCATTGATCGAGGCGATGGCCTGCGGCTGTTTCCCGATCGCGGGGAACCTGGAATCGATCCGCGAATGGATCACGCACGGGCAGAACGGCTTGCTGGTCAACCCCGCCGACCCGCAGTCCATTGCGGATGCGATCCTGCTGGGCCTCGAAAGGGAGGACCTGCGGCGGGAGGCGGCAGGTCTTAATACGCACATAATCTCCGCGAAGGCGGATTATGAGGTGAATATGCGGAGGGTGGTGGAGTTTTATGAGGCCGTAATGCGCGGTTAGAATTCCTCCCTGGGCGCCCTCAATGAATCGAGCCGGCTGCGCAGTTCGATGCGGCGCGAATCAGCCGAGTGACGGATTTCGTTGACAAAGCCCTGTCCGCGGTCGCGGAGCTGGGCGCGCAGGTTTTCACCGGATACAGGCGCCAGCAGCAAGGCCAATACACCGCCGACCAACCCGCCGGCAAAAACCCCGATCAAAAAGCCAAACATTCTTCGCATGGGTGTCTCTCCTTGAAGGAAATATGATAGTTTCTGAGACAAAGTTCTGACAAATTTATTATAGGCGAAAAGACAAAAATATGGAATAATGTGGATGCCGCACGTATCCAACCGAACGTGACGGCGTTATATCCTGCCAACCCGAAATCGCGCGCACATCCAGGGGTGCCGGCGCGCAACGCGGACTCTACCTTTATCGGAGGGTACCATGTCAACTGTAATGCCAGTTTCAACCAGCACGTCACAGCGTAAAAAGGTGACAACTCTCACGTTCCGCCGGAAGAAGGAACGCGGCGAGGCGATCACCATGCTGACTGCCTATGACTATCCCACCGCGATGGCGATGGACAGGGCGGGTATTGATTCCATCCTGGTGGGCGATTCGCTCGCGATGGTGGTGCTGGGCTATGAAAACACCCTGCCCGTCACCATGGAGGAAATGCTGCATCACTCGCGCGCCGTTGCCCGCGGGGCGAAATCCGCATTGCTTGTGGGCGACATGCCGTTCATGTCGTATCAGGTTTCGATTGAGGAGGCTGTCCGTAATGCAGGCCGTTTTTTGCAGCAGGGCGGCATGGACGCGGTCAAACTCGAAGGCGGACGTGAACGGGCGGATGCCGTCCGTGCGATAGTGGGAACAGGCATTCCCGTGATGGGTCATCTCGGCCTCACGCCTCAGTCGGTGCATCAACTTGGCGGATTCCGCGCGCAGGGCAAAACCGCTTCCGCGGCAAAACGATTGCTGGAGGATGCGAAGATCCTCGAAGAGGCAGGCGCCTTCAGCCTTGTGCTTGAGTCTGTGCCTGCGCGGCTGGCGGAAGCCATCTCCAAACAAATTTCGATCCCAACCATCGGCATTGGCGCGGGCCTGGGTTGTGACGGGCAGGTGCTGGTCACGCATGACCTGCTGGGTCTGTTCGACCGTTTCACACCGAAGTTCGTCAGGCAGTATGCAAACTTCCATGCCGGGATGAACAAGGCCTTCACCGAGTACATCGACGACGTCGAGAGCAAACGCTTCCCTGCCGTTGAACACACGGTTGAAATGACGGATGAAGAATGGGCAGAGTTTATAAAATAAATCCGTGTCATTGCGAACCGCGCTCTTGTTCTTTGCGGTGAATCGCTCTCGCGCAAAATTGGAGATTGTTTCGGGCGAAACGCATCCTCCTAGCAATGACATATATAATGCCCACGGTCACAAATTGCGCTCTCCCGTTTCTAAAAAAGCGAAATTTGTGACCGCGCTGGGTATAAAGGTATATAAAATGAAAAACGATATTCTTCTTGTCGGCAGCGGTGCATTAGCCACACTTTTCGCCGCGCGTTTGGGCGAAGCGGGTTATTCCGTGTCCATGCTCGGCACCTGGAGGAATGGATTGAAAGCGCTTCAGGAAAACGGTGCGCGTATCGTGGACTCACAGGGTAATGAACACGCATACAAAGTCCATGCCACGGATGATCCGCGCGAAGTGAGCGGTTCGAAGTATGCGCTGGTGCTGGTCAAATCGTGGCAGACCGAGCGCGCAGCGCGTCAATTAAAAGAGTCGCTCGCAGACGATGGACTTGCACTGACTCTTCAAAATGGACTCGGCAACCGCGAAACGCTCATACGGGACCTTGGAACTGCGCGGGTCGCCCTCGGCATTACCACCACTGGCGCCACCCTGCTGGGACCGGGACTGGTAAAAGTCGGCGGTGAAGGCCTCATTTCATTGGAGCAGAATCAGGCGCTCGGTCCGCTTGAGGAGGCGCTGCGTTCCTCCAATTTTAATTTGCAGATCGTGGATGATGCACAGTCGCTCGTGTGGGGCAAACTGGTCATCAACGCGGCGATCAATCCTTTGACAGCCTTGCTGCGCATCCCGAACGGCGAGTTGTTGTCGCGTCCCCCGGCACGCAGGGTGATGTCTGCGCTGGCGAATGAGGCGGCACAGGTGGCGAGGGCGGAGCGTGTGCAGCTGCCGTTCAGCAATCCCGTTTCGGCGGCGGAGGATGTGGCGCGCAGGACAGCGGTGAATCATTCCTCCATGTTCCAGGATGTGCGGCGTGGCGCCCCGACCGAGATCGATGCGATCTGCGGTGCGGTGACGAAACGCGGCGCAAAACATGGGATTCCCACACCGTACAACCGCGCGTGCTGGCAGCTGGTAAGTGCGCTGTAAATGACTTGCAGATAAAAAGGGTGACATTTATCCACAACAGTTCGTGATTTCATCTATGCCCATCCTAAAAACCGCATGGTAAGATAAAGCAATCTTTATCGTTTGGAGGCATCCATGCGCAAGTTGTTCCTGTCATTGATACTTTGGGTTGTGTTTGTGTTCCCATCCCTCGCATCTGCACAAAGTAATGTGACCATTTCCAGCATGACGGTGCAGTTGTGGCCTGAATATGACCAGCCCAGCATGCTGGTGATCGTGGATTTTCTGCCCGCTGCAGATACTGCCCTACCTGTGGATCTGACCTTCCGCATCCCGCCGGATGCGAACCTGATTGCGGTGGCATCTCATGCGGGCAGCGGCAATTTTATGAATTCCGCCTTCAGCGGGGTTGGGCGGGATGGTGAGTGGCAGGTTTTTACCATGACGCTCACCGTCAATACCATGTATCGGTTTGAATATTATCAACCGCTCACGCTGAATGGAAACCAGCGCATCTTTTCCTACTTATGGGACGGAGCGTATGCGGTCGATGAGTTCCATGTCCTTGTGCTGGAACCCAGGGATGTTGTTTCCCTGTCGATGACTCCCGCCCATGCATCTGTTGCCGTGGAGAGCGGCGGGAAATATTACGATAGCGGTCTCGTAAAACTTGCCGGCGGCGAACAATTCGCCTTAAACCTGCAATACGAAAAGACGACGGACATGCTCTCTGCACCACCGCAGGGACTTCAACCCGCTGCACCGGTGGATGAAAACACATTGGGACGCGTCTCGCTCAATAACTCCCTGCCCTACCTGATTGGCGGATTGGGCGTTGTGATGATCGTGGGCGGCATTGTGTACTACTGGCAGGCGGGGCGCGCGCCATCCAAAAGGACGAGGCGCAGGACGCATGTTGAGGCGAAGAACGAAGATGCGGGTGGGGATTCGTATTGTCCGCAGTGCGGCATGAGGGCAAAACCCGGTGACCATTTCTGCCGCATATGCGGTGCGCGGCTGAGGAATCAGGAAGAATAATAAGCAGGTCCAAAGGTTTCAGTAAACCTTTGGACCTGCTGACGAACATTTATGAATCAGTCACTTTTCATTGGCATCTACTTCTTTTACGGCCTTTCATTTTTCAGCATGGGTCTGCTGGTGGCAATGGAAGGCGGACGTTCGACAGATGCGCGTTTAAGGATGGCATTGCGCCCGCTGGCAGCCTTTGGGTTTGTCCATGCAGCGCATGAGTGGCTGGAGATGTTCAGGGTCATGGGGCACTTTGGCGATCTGTTCGCTGCCGTGTATCCCATGCTCGCGCTGTCGCTTCTGGCATTTTCCTTCCTGTCGCTGGCCGCGTTCGGATCCTATCTCGTGTTGGGGAGCGAATCCACGTGGCGGGTGAGCCTTATCATCCCGCTTGGGCTGGAAGCTGTCTGGGTGTATGGTTTGCTGAGCTTTAAAAGCACGTATGTACTTGAAGATATTTACATCATTGCCGATGTGTGGACGCGTTACTCCATTGCCATCCCTGCAGGCCTGCTGGCCGCCGCCGGGCTTGTGGTGCAGCAGCGCGCCTTCCGCCGCGCGGGTCTGGTCAGTTTTGGGCGCGATAGTTTATGGGCTTCGGTTGCCTTTGGCTGGTACAGTCTGGTCGGGCAGGTATTTACCGCGCCGAGCAAACTGCCCCCATCCACCTTCCTGAATTCCGAGTTGTTTTTCGACAGTTTTGGCTTTCCCGTCCAGCTGCTGCGGGCGGTCAGCGCCATTTTTGCTTCTATATTCGTTATTCGTTTTTTGCGTGCCTTTCAGGTGGAAAGCGACCATAAGATCGCAGAGCTGCAAGAGGCGCGTTTGCATGAGGCGCGCGAGCGCGAGAATCTGCGCGCTGAGTTGTTTCGCAGGGTGGTCGCCGCCCAGGAAGCCGAAAGACAACGCATTGCGCGCGACCTGCACGACGAAACCGGTCAATCGCTCACGGCAATCGGCATGGGCTTGCGCGGGCTTGCCAATGAATTGAAGTACAAGCGCGGACAACGTGACACCCTGCATCAGTTACAGGTTCTGACCTCCGACTCCCTGCGGGAATTACAACGCATCATCTCGGACCTCAGGCCTGCCCATCTCGACGACCTGGGTTTATCCGCCACGTTAAGATGGTATGCGAGCCGGCTGCAGGAGTTGACGCACCTGAACATCAAAGTGGATATTTCGGGCGAGGAACATGCGCTCGATGAAACGGTGAAGATCGCCATCTTCCGCATCATTCAGGAAGCATTGAATAACATTATCAAACATTCACAGGCCAGCAGCGCCAGTGTCAGCCTGGAATATAGGGAAAAAAACGCCTATATTCTGGTGAGGGATAATGGGATCGGATTCGACATGGAGGCTGTCAAAAACCGCATTGGACGAGGCTCGCTGGGGCTGGCGGGAATGGCAGAACGTGCTGCCCTGCTGGGTGGGACTGTGGAGATCCACTCGCGACCTGAGTATGGAAGCGAGGTCGAAGCGGCGATCCCATATCATGTGATCAGGAAGGAAGAGGCTTAAATGACGATCCGCTTGTTGTTGGTGGATGATCATGCGGTTGTGCGTTCGGGTTTGAAAATGCTGTTGGGCGGGCACAGTGAAATGGAAATCGTTGGGGAGGCCGGTTCTGCTGCGGAGGCATTGGCGGAGACAGAGCGCATCCAGCCCGATGTTATTTTGATGGACATTGGTCTGCCCGATAAAACCGGCATTGAAGCCACGCGCGAAATAAAGGCTAAATTTCCGGATGTGAACATCGTGGCGTTGACCATTCACGAGGACGAGGAATATTTCTTCCAGATGCTGGATGCGGGCGCATCGGGATATGTTCCCAAGCGCGCCGCGCCGGAGGAATTGATCACAGCGATCAAGGCGGCGGCGATCGGGGAGGTGTATTTGTATCCATCGCTCGCGAAATTGCTGGTGCGTGATTTTTTCAACACGGAACGCATGGCTGAGGAAAAGATAAACCTTGACGGGCTGACGGATCGTGAGCGCGAAGTGCTGACCCATCTTGCAGAGGGTGAGAGCAACGATGAGATTGCAGCGGTGCTGGTCATCAGCCCGAAGACAGTGGAGCGTCACCGCGAGAATATCATGCGCAAGTTGAACCTGCATTCGCGCTCTGAATTGGTGCGTTATGCGATCCGCAAGGGGATCATTAAGGCGTAATTTTCCGAGGATTTTCTGAATTTAAAAGGAGGCTCCCGCTGAAAGCGGGAGCCTCCTTTTTTGCGGCATGGGGCGAATGCCCCACGGGCATGGGAAATGCATGGGGTGAAGTCCGCAGGTTTGGGCGGGGAAAGATGCGTGAGTCCATCGTCAAAGATGGGGAGCGTCCCGAATTTACTTTATTTTAAGGAAGCCGTATAGTGGGGGCAGGATAAAGAAAGGAGAGATTGTCATGAACGGTTCTGAGATCATTTTGTTGCTCTTCCTGGTTCGCCTGGTGGTGCCGTTCGGTTTGCTCCTGCTGGCTGGTGAATGGGTTCGCCGTCGCCATGTCAATTACTGGCTGAAATCGTGAGGAAACCATGGATACGCTTACCTCAATACTCGTAGTTTTGGTTGGTACAGTGCTTCGCCTGATCGTGCCGCTGACTTTGACTGCGCTTGTGGTTATGGTGCTTCACAGACTGGATGCGCGCTGGCAGGCGGAAGCCGCTAGGGAAAAGAAACTGTTGCTAAACGGGCAGGCTCACTGCTGGAAGGAAGAGGGGCTTCCAAACAGCGAGATCAAATTACGCCTGGCAAAAGGGGAACGCCCCTGCTGGCAAACCTGCCGCCTACCCAATGGGCACCTGCGCGAGGAATGTCTCGATTGCGATGTGTTCCGTGATGCACCTGTGCCTGTCTCCCGTCGACACGTCCACATATAAATCATTTAATAAGGAGATGCCAACATGTCCTCTTGGTTGAATCGAATTGTAATTGCCCTGATCTTTGCCCTGGTGTTTGCGGGGGTGACTTTGATGGTGGCGGATGCGCAGGAAGGGGTGAACCCGCCGGTTCGGGAACCCGCCGGTCAAAATGATGATGCCTGCGCCGAATGCCATACCGATTTTCAGACACAATGGATGAGCGGCCCCCATGGTCAATCCGGCACAAGCTCGGCATTTCTCATGGATTGGGAGAAGCAGGGAAAGCCCGGTGCGTGTCTCGTCTGCCATGCAACTGGGTTTGACCCTGCGACCGCTACATGGGAGGCGGATGGCGTCAGTTGTTCCGCGTGCCATGTGGACGAAGGCGGTGATCACCCAAAAACAACGATTACGACAGATGACAGCCCGGAATTATGCGGCCGCTGCCACAGCGACACCCGCTTTGGATGGGGAGAATGGGAGGGCAGCACGCACTATGCCCGCGGGATGGAATGCACCACCTGCCATGATGCCCACAGCGCATCCTTGAAATTTACAGTGGCGCGTGACGGCAACGGGTTTCAGGATGCCTCCCAATTGTGCATTTCCTGCCATCGGGAAGCGAGCATGGAATTCCCATATACAAAGCACCATCAGCAGGGTGTTTCCTGCATCAACTGCCACGTGGATCATCTGCAGCAGGCGGAATACCAGCCGCATACCGTTCCCGATCATTCCTTCAAGGCGAGTTTGAACTCATGCAACACCTGTCATTCCGAACAGATGCACGCCTCGGCAGAAGCGGCCAGCACGGGTGAGACGAGTGTTGTTGCCAACGCGGATGTTCCAGTAAATGTTCTAGTGGCAACCGCAGTGACTCCCGAGCCGACCCCTGTCAGCCCGATGGGATATGCCGGGCTTGCCGGACTTTTAGGCCTGGCGGGCGGGATTGTGCTTGCACCCTGGCTGGAAAAGTTCTATCGCCGCGAAGTAAAACGTCAGCATACCGAGGAGGATGAAAATGAGTAACCAGACTGTCAGCCGCCGAGACTTTATCAAACTCGCCGCAGTCGGCGCTGCCGTTGCCGCAGGGACGCGTGCCATCACCCAGGTGGAAGCCTCTGAAGGCGCGAAGGGGGAACATCAATGGGCAATGATCATTGACCAGTCCAACTGTATCGGCTGCAACCATTGCACGCTTGCCTGCCAGGCTCGCAATAATGTCAACCCTGACATCGAGTGGAACAAGGTGTTGGAAGCCGGGGAAGTGGACGGCAAGATGACCTACCTGCCGCGTCCCTGTATGCACTGCGAAAAAGCCCCCTGTGTGGAGGTCTGCATGGTCGGCGCATCCTATTACCGTGATGACGGAATCGTGATGATGGACTATGACAAGTGCATCGGCTGCCGATACTGCCAGATCGCCTGCCCGTATGAGGCGCGAACCTTCAATTGGGAAAACTTCGATGGCGACAACCCCGCTGTGCCGGAATGGGGTACCCCGGAAGTGGAACGCCGCCCACGTGGTGTGCCGGAGAAATGCTCCTTCTGCTACCAGCGCATCGATCGCGGCCTCTCGCTTGGTCTTACCCCCGGTGAGGACCCTGCCGCCACCCCGGCCTGTTGTGTGGCCTGTCCAACCGGCGCCCGCACCTTTGGCGACCTGAACGACCCGAACTCACAAGTCAGCCAGTTGTTGAAGAAATATCCATCCTACCGCCTGCGCGAGAACCTGGGCACGGGCTGTCGTGTATACTACCTGCCCGTCGGCGTGGTGCCTGTCCGCGATGTAACCTTGGAGGGTTGACATGAAAACCATCATCCAAACCATTATCAAGACCGTCCGCACTCCCTGGGGCTTGTGGCTTGCCTTTCTCGCCGTGATCCTGTTCGGCGCACTCATTGGAGGTCTCACCGTGTTCTGGAAGGGGCTCTCGATCACGAATCTGACAGACCGTGTCCCCTGGGGCTTGTGGATCACGATTGACCTCTCTGCCATTGCGGTCAGCGCGGGTGCGTTCAGTCTGTGCGCGGGCGTGTACCTCTTCGGTCTCAAACGCTATGCGCCCATTGCCCGCACCGCCACCTTTGTCGGTCTCATTGGCTACACCATGGCGATGCTGGCCTTGATCCTCGACATCGGCCGCCCGGACCGCTTCTGGAAGGCGCTGGTGTACTGGAACACCCATTCCCTGCTTTGGGAAGTGACCATGTGCATCATGCTCTACCTGACTGTCCTCGTCCTCGAAACCATGCCCATCTTCGCCTCCTTCGAGTGGTTGAAAAAACGCTTCCCAAAATTGACGGAGAAGATGGAACACGTCCATAACTATGCGCCCTTCCTTGCCATTGTCGGTCTGGGGCTCTCCAGTCTGCACCAATCCTCCCTGGGTGCGGTCTACGGCGTCATCAAGGCGCGCCCGATCTGGTACAAGCCCGAAATGGCGGTGCTCTTCATGTTCTCTGCCATCGTGGGTGGCATTGCCCTCACCCTGCTGGCGTCGATGCTCTCGGCACGGCTAACTCCCAAGGCGAAGATCAACGACGGGTTGATCGAGCGCGTGGCGCAATTCCTCGGCTACCTGATGATCGGCTACCTTTACTTCCGCTTCTGGGACTGGCTTGCCCAGACCTACACCTACGAGCCCGGCAGAACGGAAGCTTTTGAACTGCTCACCAAGGGGACTCTCTCCTTCAATTTCTGGTTCGGCGAGATGATCGTCGGCACGCTTCTTCCGACCTTCCTCCTGCTCTATCGGCCCACGCGGCTATCCCCCTTCTGGCGCATGCTTGGGCTGGCGATGATCGTCGGTGGTGTGGTCGCCTTCCGCTTCAACACGAACATTGTCGGCCTGCTGGCGGTCATCTCCTACCTGCCCGGTCAGGCGACGGTCTCCTATGCCAGTTACACCCCGTCCCTAGTGGAATGGGTGACCGGCATGGGCATCATTGCCTACGGTCTGCTGGCATTCTCGCTCGGCGTGAAATACCTGCGTGTGGTCGACCATCGCATTACTAGCGAGGTGCATGAGACTGTGTCTGTACAGGCAACCGATACAGTGCGTATTTGATTTCAAATACCATTGCCTGAATAAAAAAAGACACCCTTGAGTTTTCCGGGGTGTCTCTTTTTATTCCAGGACACTTTTTTATCTGGGTGCACCCAGATTGATCCACTGTTTGACGATCTCCAATTCCTCCGAGGTGAACGTGTTAAAGTGGTCATCGGATTGAACCTGTATCAGCAGGCTGTCATCGGCATTGCCGGGCAGAATCACCGCGCCGTTGTCCCCGCCTTGCATGGATGCCTCATACGACGAAAGGTCCAAGCCTTCCGGGGCGCTGTCCCCTTCCGTGTGACACCCCGTACAGCTGATTGCAAAGAGCACACCGATATAGTTGTCAAATGTCGGGTCGTCGCTCAGGGTTGGGACTTCAAGGGCAGGCTCGGGCGGGGGGAGCTGCGCTTTCAATATCTCGCGCAGGGCCGGGGCGTCAAATCCGGCAAAGGTGTACACATTCCCATGACAGGCGCTGTTCGAGCAGAAGGATGTGTTGCTCGTTCCGCCGGGGTCGCTTACGCCATGACAGTTGGAGCATGAGGGACCAAGCGCCTGGTTGTGGAGGTTGATCCAATTTGGGTTGAAATGGGACTCTGGTTCGGGTCCGCGGCTGATCTCGATGTTGATCAGAAAATCCTGCGAACCAGCCACAATCGGGATGGAGTGGCACAGGTTGCATTCAAGGCGGATCGCTTCCTTCTCCGCGTTGAGATGCGTGCCGCCATGACAGCGGAAACACCCCGGCTCATTCATATGACCAAGGTGGTTGGGATGGGTCGTCGGGTCTATTTTTTGGTCGTGGAATACGGTGCGGTCATAGATGGCCTGGATCTCTTTCACGGCCTGTTGTATCTTTTGGCCGTTCTGGCTGTAGTAATCGAACAGGTTCCTGCTATAGTCATCTTCGATGGACGCTATGGCCTTCACTGCATCCTCATGCGTTGCGTAGGCTGCGCTGAGAGCCGTCACAGCCTTTACGTGAATTAAGGGGATGGATGGGTCGATCAGACCGCGCGACATCGACAGGTCAACGGCATCAGCCGGGAACATGAACTCATGGGTCACACGGTTATGACAGGTAATGCAGTCCATTGGTTTGAGCTGGTTTTCGTCCAGGCCGGCGGGATCAAAACCCGATTCGACGTCGGTGTATTCCGTATATGTGCCATCGTCGTTATAAACGCGCACATAAGGGATATCCTGGTTGAGTTCGTCGCTGGAATAGTACATGACTTTATTTGCGATGTGCCAGTGGATGCCGCGCGCTTCCCCGGTGCGGGCATCGCCCCCGCCTGTCTTCATGATGATGTAGGTGGTGGAGGCGGTATTCAGGCGGTCGTCTCCAAAGCGATGGATCAGGCGCAGGCTGTCATCCGAAAAGGTTTCGGGGCGGTGGCATTTTTCGCAGGTTTCCACGGATGGGCGCAACACCTTGGCGCGGATCGGAAATTCATACAGATTGAATATCTGATAGTAGGATTCCTTGATGCCCTGCGTCTTTCGCATTGCCTGATCGAAGAATGAAGCGCGCCCGATATGGCATTCCTCGCAGGTGACGTTGGAATGAGGCGATTCCTGGAACACCACGCTTTGCGGGGGCATGGTATGGCAGACCGCGCCGCAGAACTGGTTCGAGTTGGTGTATTCCCATGTATGAATCCCGCCAAACAGGATGGCAAACCCAGCAACGATCAAGGTGATGTATGGCAGCAGAAGAATCCAGCGCGGGGAATCCGGCGCGGGGAAGAAAAACCTTCTCAATCGTTCTCGAAATTTCATGATGCCCTCCGGCTTGTGCAGTTGATGTTTTTTCGAAGAACTGTCTTAAAAAATGGATGCGCTAAATTTCCCGGTGCATCCATTTCGATTAACTATGGTGTGGTTCCAGATTCCTGCGGAGCGGATTCTGTAATAGGCTGAACCGTGGTCACGGAGGTTACTTCAGCGTTGACAAAGCCGTAGATTCCAGCCAGCATGCCCAGGGTCAGGGCTGCGGCGATGGGATAGTAGATCATCTGCCGTTTGCGCAGGGTCGCAGCGTCGGGACGTCGGTCCGTGATACCGGCTTTGATATCCGCCAGTTCAAGAGGGTGTTCATGAAGCATTTCCTCTTCGGTCATTTTGCCGTTGAACATGGCTTTGTTGAAGCGTTTGATGTGCACGCCATACATGTGCCAGATGATGATGGCAAGCACAGCCAGCACGGCCTCACCGCCATGCGCGGCTTTTGCGGCAGGGACGAATTCGCCGGGCAGGAAGGTCGTCGCAGTAATGGGATTCCACATGATGAAGCCTGTGAGCCCCATGATAATGGCCCCCCAGACGAATGCCCAGTATTCCATCTTTTCTTCGAAGGTGTAGCGGCCCATTTGCGGGTAGGTCTTTACAAAGCCGATATTGTAGAGCAGGGCTTGAATACCGTCCCTGGCGTCCTGCAACGTGGGCAGCATGGACATCTGGTCGCGCAAGACGAAAACGCTGTAGCCCATGACGAGGATATGCCAGGCGGTGCCGAGCATCATCACGATGGCGGCAATGTGGTGGATCTCGCGCAGGGTTTCAATACCGCCCATTCCGTTGAGGATGGCGCGGGAGAGAGCGGCATCCGGAAATCGCTGCGGGAGCCCTGTGGTGCCGAGGATGGTGAAGGAGAGCATCATCAGCCAGTGTTCGATGCGGCGCACAAGCGGGAAGCGCAGGTAGGCTTGGGTTACTTTGTTCATGCGGGTTTCTTTCCTTTCATGCGGTTGACGATGCGCCTGTAAATATCGGTCAGGACAAAAAAGATCATGCCGCCCAGAACGGTGGGGATGAAGAACTTATAGAAGAGGTTGACATAATAGACGATGGGGTAATGTTCAGGACTGGGCTCGTAGTGGCTCATCCATGCGGCGGGGAAGTTTGCAGAGGCGCCGGGGTGACAGCGCTGGCATTGAACGAGCAGGTTCTCCTGCATGGCGATGCCCGCTGCGGGGTCGCTTGTTTTTACGATGTCATGCACGCCGTGACAGTCGGTGCAGACGGCTTTGTTGGTGGGCTGGTCGGGGAATTGTTCCTCGAAGAGCTTTACCGTCGTGCCGTGGAAATCTGCGACATAAGAGTTGATCACGTTTGTGGAAATGCCGTATTTATCCATGATCTCGGCGTTTGCATGGCACTGGGCGCATAGACCGGGCGTGCTGTTATGGAAGGAGGCTGTGGTGGGATCATGGATATCATGCACGCCATGACAGTCGGTGCAGGTGGGGACGTCCACGTTGCCTTCCTCGGTCAGCGCTTTGCCGTGGACGCTTTCCTTGTACTGCTCATACTTTTCCAAGTGGCATTCGGCGCAGGTTTCAGGGACAAGCCTGCGGGCGGCGATGGTTAGTTGTCCGCTTTCCTGCCCGATCAGGCGGGGTTGTGTATGCGGGTTATGACAGTCCGCGCAGATGGGGGCATTTTGGTTGCCTGCATCGAAGGCGATCTGATGCACGCTGTCCTGTATTCTTTCGTATTTGTCTTCGTGACATTCCTTGCAGGTGTCGGCGAGCGCCAGTGAATAGGCACGGATGTTGTTTTCCCTTACGGATGGGTGGGGATAGTCGCTGATGTCGGTGTGACAGTCCACACAGTTGATGTTTTCCTGCGCGTGAACGGACCGCCCAAATTGGATGGGGTTGATGGTAACGGCCAGTAATTCTGTCCCGAGTTTTTTGGTGATATCCTGCTGTTGGTGGCAGGCCAGACAAAAATCATTGGAGGGTTTGTCGTCCTGATGGACGGGCGCGGCCTGGGCGGGCGTTGTGAGAGATGTCAGGGCGAAGGCGAAAAGCCCAAATCCGAGGATCAGGATGAAGGCCTGCCTTGGGCGAAGCCGAAGGGTCGAGGTGCGGGGCAGGCGAGGCAGTGTCCTTTGGGGCATTACAATCTCCTTAGCTTTAAAATAATTGCTGTATTATAGTATGAAATAACGTCATGGGGTATATGCCCCATATTGTAAAAGGGGCTGTCATGGGGAAAAAGTGTTGATTATCACTATTTCGGGGTGATTAACAAAAAAGATGGCGGACTTACAAAGTCCGCCATCTTTTTGTTGCGGGCATTGCTTACGGGCGAGTGTACATGCTTACATTCCCGCCCAGATCCTGGATCGAGTCGATCAGGAACTGGATCACGAACTTGGGATTGTGGGTGTAGGCGCCCGGGTCCTTCAGAACGTATTGATAATTGAAGGCGGCTTTGAGCAGGCGGGGAGTCCATGCTGCATAGCCCTTGCCTTCTGCATTGAAGAAGTAGGGAAAGGCATGCGCGTCATAGGTGATCGCGCCGCCTGCGCCCTCGGCATACTTCTGCATCTCGGCATAGAGGGCTTCCGTGAGCGTATCGATCTCGCCCTTGACGCCTTCGGTCACATCACCGTCACCATCATAATCTACATCGTTCTCGCGGATGGCAGTTGGATCTGCCGTGCCGTGGCAGGATTGGCAGGCTTCGAGCTTGGGTTCCAGCGCGTGGACGTCGTGACAATCCTGGCACTTGTTCAGTCTGCCGGTCTCGCTGGCGTGCATATTCTGCCCCACATACTCCTTGTCATCGTACATGTATGCACCCTGCGCATCTGCACCGAAGAGAGTTGCTCCCGCGGCGAAATAATGGATGTTGCTGAAGCGGATGCCTGGATCGGGGGTGTCGAGGTCTTTGGTGCCCAGTGCGCGGTTCAGCGTGGGTGTGGAGGAGCGTCCCTGATGGCAGAGGAGGCACATGTTGCCTTCATTCGCCACGTAGTTACCGTCCGCATCCTTGCCGCCAAAGCTCAGTACAGCACTGCTGGGGAAGGTTACGCTGGCGACAACATAGCGGTCGGGCCAGGAGGCTTCGTTATGGCAGGTGGAGCAGGCAAAGCCATTGGAGGACGGGTTCGACAGGTTCGCGCCTTCTTTCAGGAATTGGGGCAGGCCCGAGGCGCTGTGGCATTTCGCGCATGTGCCCGGCACGGTGTAAACAGGCTCGCCGTCGCTGTTCAAATCCCAATAGCGGAAGGCGGTGGTATTACCGGCAAAGTGACCGGCGTCATCGCGCGCCATGCTGCTGACATCGCCGCCGAGGTCGGCGATCGAGTCGTGCAGCAGCTGGACGATGTATTTATTGCCATGGGCAAACGCCCCGGGATCTTTGAGGGAGACCTGGTAGTTGTAGGCGGCTTTGAGCAGGCGGGCTGTCCAGGTGGTGTATCCTGCCGGACCATTTGCGCTTTGATCAGCAACGCCATCCCCATCAGCATCGGCGAACCAGTAGGGGTAGGCGGCAGAGTCGTAGACGATGCCGGTGCCGGCTTCATCGGCGGCATAGGTCTGGATCTCGGCATACAGAGCAGTTTGTAAGCCTTCGATTTCATAATACATGCCTTCAGAGACATCGCCGTCGCCATCGTAGTCTTTTGCAGAGGAGACCATGCGGACGTTCTTGAGGTCTTCCACTGTGGAGACATCCTCATGGCAGAACGCGCACTGCTCGACTTTGACTTCGAGCGTGTGCGGGTTATGACAGCCAGTGCAGGAGTCATAGCCTTCGACGTGGTCGTTCTTGGAGTCGTAGACCAGACCTTCGTATTGATACCCGCCCTGTACCATGCCGCCATAGAGTGTTGCGGCGGCAGCGTAGTAGTGAACATTGCGGAAACCAAAGCGGACATCATTGCCCTGGTCGTCCTTGATGGGGGCGACAACTGCGTCCATATCCGTGATGGAGAAGCGTTCAATCTGCGCATCCACACTGACCTTGGACTCGCGTCCCTGATGGCATTCCATGCAGCGGACATCATCCCCTGCGGTGATTTCGACACCGGAGGGGAACTTTACAGTGGTCTTGGAAATGGTACCGGCATTGTGGCACGCCACACATGTCACACCCTGGGCATTCGTAGCGGGTACGGCGGTGTCCACTTTGCCCGCTTCAGAGCCGTCCACGCCCAGGAAATCCCGGTAGCCATCGGCGGAATGACACTTGGCGCACGAGGTGGGAACCTCAGCGGGATCTTCCGCATCCCAATGACGGAAGGGTTGACCGGCGACATCGGCATGAGCGGAGCCCTGCCATTCCGCCAGATAGGGCATTTCCGGCAGGGTTGCGGCGGGAACTTCGGTCTCGGTAACTGGCTCGGCGACTGCTCCGCCGCCGCACGCCATCAATACTGCGCCGCAGACGATCAATCCACCGAATAAAACAAACATTTTCTTAAGATTCATTCGTGAGTTTCTCCTTTTTTCGTGTTAGAACGATAGAAGACATATATGGGTGCGAAACCTCTTTTTGGGAGGTTCACTGATGTAACATGAGAAAATTTACCGAAATTCTAACTTTATAGATTATTAATAACAAGTTAATTTAGGCTGGGAATGCACGATAAAAGTCACAATAAGTATATTTAACTTTTTAGTGTATCGGCGGGGATTTGTCAATACAAATTATACACCATTAAAAATTTCTGAGGCACATCAAGAACCCTTCTTCCCATTCTTGCAGGCGCAATGAATAAACAAAACGATGACGGGATTTGGGCCTTTCCCGTCATCGTTTTTCTTACCCAACTGCTTTAAAGGCTGTCCTTGCGGACGGCGTCCGATTATTTCAGTGCTTCGAGAGCCATTTCCATCAGGGCGTTGAAGTAGTTCGGGTTGTGGATGCCATTGCTGCCATCTTCATGAACCAGGTTGTAGAAGAAGAGTGCCTGGGCGGGACCTGCGTCATAGCTGCCGGGAACTGTGGCTCCTTCTGCGTCAATCATGCCTTTTGCGCGCAGAGCCGCTTCCAGTTCCTCGTATTTCGCGTTGAATTCGGTCAGGTAGCCGCCAACGTCGAAGTTTTCTGCGCCGTCATGGCAGGACTGGCAGGATGAGATCTGGGCTTCAAAGGTGTGGACCTGATTCTCTCCCATGTGGCAGCCCACGCAGGTGTTCTCCACCATGGAGTAGTGCGCGCCGGGTTTGCCTTCCACGCCGAAGTCGCCAAGGCCCATCAGCACATCAACCTGAACGCTGTAGTGGGTGTTGAAACGGACGGTGGCTGCATACTTGGTGGCATCGTTCGCATCCACGAAGCTGCCCAGGTAACGACGGGCTTGGTGGCAGTTGGCGCACAGGTTGCCCGCGCCGCCATCGAAGGTCGCGCCGCTGGTGACCAAGGTCACAGGATCATTGGTCTCGAGCGCCCAGTCTTCGCCGGTGTAGGTGGTATGGATTTGATGGCAGGTACGGCAGTCCTGGTGGGTCGGAGCAGTATTGCCCGACTCGACCTGGCTGAAGTTCAAGCCGGCTGCGATCATTTCGCTGAAAGCGGCGCCATCGTGACAGCCCGCGCAAGCTTGCCGTTCGCCTGCATAGGCGAGCCCTTCACCGGTGCCGTGGACGGATGTTTCCCAATTGGCTTTATGCCGCGTGATAAGGGCTGTGTCGTTGTGGCATTCGGTACAGGTCAGGTCAGCGATGCTCATTGGTTCGCCGACAGGACCGGCGGGACCGACAGGACCGGCGGGACCGACAGGACCGGGTGTGCCACAGGCTGTAACAACAACCGCAGCGATGATCAAGACGCCTACTAAAACAAGCATTTTCTTAAGATTCATTGTTGCATTCTCCTTTTTGTTAGTATTAATCGTAAGATGTGTTTTTCTTTATGTTGTGAGAACCTCCTTCTTATGTATTCTTGTAATTCGAGCAAATACCTCAGAATTCTACGCATTTGTAATATTAATGGCAAGTTAATTTTGGCTGAAAATACGTGACAAAAGTCACGACAATCTGGATGAGGTTTGTAGTGGTACGGGGAAAGTTGTTAGGACAAATTAGACATCAGATGAGCTGTCCAGGCCCAGATCAGGCAGGACGGATTCGATCTCTTCGGGGCTTTGACCCGCTTCCAGCCTGTCCACCACTTCGTCAAATTCGGCCGGCAGGTCTTCGCCCATTTCCCCGCTCATTTTCCGCATCATCTGTCCGAGGGCTTTGGGGTCATCCTTGATACCCTCGAAGCCGGAGAAATCCCCTGCAACGGACTCGAGGCGGCTCTCTTCGCTTTTCGCGATGCGGACTTTCGTCATACGGCGGCGGACTTGGCTGCTCCCACAGGATGCGCAATGGATGGGCTTGTTGCCGTATTCACTGAAGGTCATGAACACGTCAAAGCGCTTTTCGCAGGCGTTGCAAAGGAAGTCATAGGTGGGCATAGGCCTATTTTAACCGAATCAGGCCGGGCTGTGGAAGAGGCGGCAGCCTGTTTGGTACAATTAATCAATGTCCACTGAATTCGATCTCCGCAAGCCCAACCCATTATTGATCGTCATCTCGGGCCCGTCCGGGGTTGGGAAGGATTCCATCGTGCAGCGCATGATCGAGCGCGGGTTCCCATTCCATTTTGTCGTCACCGCCACCACGCGCGAAAGACGCGAAAACGAAACGCATGGCAGGGATTATTGGTTTGTGTCAAAAGATGAATTTGCGCGCATGATCGAGCAGAATGAATTGATCGAATATGCGATCGTGTACGGCGATTACAAGGGTATTCCGAAGGCGCAGGTGCGCGAGGCGCTTGCCAGCGGCAAGGACGTGGTCATGCGGCTCGATGTGCAGGGTGCTGAAAGTGTGCGTAAACTTGCGCCCGAGGCTTTGTTGATCTTCATCACCTGTGAAAGCGAGGATGAGTTGGAACGCCGCCTGCGCGAACGCAAAACCGAAACCGCCGATTCCCTTTCCCTGCGCATTGCCACCGCGCGTAAGGAATTGCAGCGCCTCGACGCCTTTGACTATGTGATCGTCAACCAGGATTTTCATTTGGATGATACGGTGGACAAGGTGCGCGCCATTATTTCCGCCGAACATTTACGCGTGCATCATCGCAAGGTGACTTTATGAGCAATTATCCATCGGGACGGGAATCGCCCGCGCCTCCCTCCACGCTTGAGCCTGCCGCTCCCGCCCAGACAGTGCGCGTCGCCCTGCCCTCCCTGCCTCCCACTGTGACGTACGTGCTGATCGGTTTCACGGTGTTCGTTTATCTGCTGCAGATGCTGAGCGTGGCGCTGTGGGGCCATGCTGCCTATCAGATCGACTGGCTCGAAATTTACGGTGCGCGGATCAACAGCGCCATCCGTGTGGGGGAGTTGTGGCGGTTTATTACTCCCGTTTTCCTGCACGGCTCCCTGCCGCATATTTTTTTCAACATGTATGCGCTGCTGGCGATCGGCGGTTTTCTGGAACGCCAGCTTGGGCACGGCAGGTTTGCATTGCTGTATTTTCTCGGTGCATTTTCGGGGAATGTATTTTCCTTTCTCTTTACGGGGGAGAACGGATATTCCGTCGGCGCATCCACTGCGGTATTCGGCCTGATCGGGGCGCAGGCGGTTTTCTTTTACCAGAACCGCGAGTTGTTTGGCGGGCAGGCGCGTCAGGCGATCGGCAACACGGTCTTTATCATTGCCATCAACCTGTTCATCGGTTTGTCGCCCGGCATTGACAATTGGGGCCATGTGGGCGGTCTGCTGGGTGGGGCAATGTTCGCCTGGTTTGCCAGTGTTCGCTGGATGGTGATCGGCATTCCACCTGACATGACGTTGTCTGATCAGCGCGAGCCGCGTGAGATATTCACCGGCGCTGGGATCGTGTTTCTTACCTTCGGTCTGCTTGCCGCGTGGGGAATGTTTTACAAATAATAAAACGCCCGCCCATTATGGGCGGGCGTTTGAAAAATAAGTGTCGCTTTGATTAACTTGCATGCGCCAGTCTTGGGTCCAGGGCATCGCGCAAACCATCACCGATCAGATTAAAGGAAAGCACCGTGATCATGATCATAAATCCGGGGTAGAACACAAGATGGGGGGCGGTGAATACCTGGTTGCGTTCCGCGCCAAGCATGGAACCCCATTCAGGTGTGGGAGGTTGTGCGCCAAGGCCAAGGAAGGAAAGCGCTGCCGCGTCCAAGATAGCGGATGCGATTCCAAGCGTCCCTTGAACGATCAACGGGGTCAGCGCATTCGGCAGAATACGCCGGAAGAGGATCTGCATATTGCTCCCGCCCAGGGCGCGCGTCGCTGAAATGTATTCCATTTCACGCACCGTCAGGACCGAGGCGCGCATCACACGGGCATAGGCCGGGATGGAGACGATGCCAATTGCGAGCAGGGCATTGATCAGCCCCGGACCGAGAACCGTAACAATGGCAATGGCAAGGATCAGGGATGGAAACGCGAGCAGGACGTCCATGATGCGCATGATGATGTTGTCCCACCAGCCGCCGAAGTAACCAGCCAGCGCCCCCAGGGTTGTCCCAATAATGATTGCAAAGGTGACCGTGGAAAACCCCACCATCAGACTCAAGCGCGCGCCATACAACAGGCGGCTGTACTGATCGCGTACGTTTCCATCAATGCCGGCAAAGTGCTGGGGTTTATCCTCTGGACATCCCAGAAGATGGATACAGGGCTTTTCCCTTGCCTTGACATCCTCAAGACCAATCAACACATCCTGATATCCATATGGCGCAAGCCATTGTGCCGAAAGGGCAATGAACACTAAAATGCCGAGTATCATCATGCCTACAATGGCGGAACGGCGGCGGAATAAGCGGTGCCAAGTGATCTGCCATAGGCTTGTGGATTGCAGAGGTAATCGTTCCGCGTCGAGTAGTTGTGCAATATTTGTATCAGTGTTTGCCATGGGTGCTTCCTAGCTAAGACGTATCCGAGGATCGAGATATGCATACGATATATCCACAATCAGGTTGATGATCACGTAGAAGAAAGCGATCACAACGGTAAAGGATTGCACGATGCCGTAGTCACGCGCAGTGATGGCTTCAAACAGTGTGCGTCCCAACCCGGAGAGGCCGAAGACCGTTTCGGTTAACACCGCGCCTCCCAGCAAGCCTCCCAGCGAGAGTCCTATGACGGTGACAAGTGGCAGGAGCGCGTTGCGGAATGCATGTTTTACGATCACGCCCATTTTCCCCAATCCCTTGGCTCTTGCGGTGCGGATGTAGTCCTGCCCGAGCACATCCAGCATGGCGGAACGCGTCATGCGGGCGATCAGCGCCATGGGGATTGTGCCGAGCGCAACCGCCGGCAGGATAAGATGCTCCACCGCATCCCTGAGAAGTTTCCAATTGGAGGTCAGCAAGGCGTTCAGGATATTCATGCGTGAAAGGAAGACAAGCAGCGCCGCCCAAAATCCGCCATCGGGAAGATCCCAGCCCCACACCTTGAAAAAGGGATCGTTTGGGATGCCGGCAGTGATCCGCCCGGAGGGAGGCAGCCAGAAGGGGGTGTCCTTCAACAACAGGGAAAAAACATACGCCAGCATCAAACCCAGCCAGAAGACCGGCATGGACACGCCTATGTTTGCCCATATCATGGTAAGCACGTCGATCCAGGTGTTGTGTCTTACCGCGGAAATGACCCCAAGCGGAATTCCAACGACCATGCTGATGAAAAGAGCGGCAAGACTTAATTCCACGGTGGTCGGCAGCCGTTCGATCAACAGGCGTGTGACGGGGATATTCATGCGGATCGAATTGCCAAAATCGCCGCGCAGCACCTCGCCCATGTAAATAAAAAGCTGTTCGGGAATGGGTTTATCAAGCCCTTTTTCGCGCATGAATCTTTCACAGACGGCCGGCGTGGCTTTTTCGCCAAGAATGGCTTTGCACGGATCGCCGGGGATCACGCGCGCGATAATAAATGTAACGATTAGGATTCCAAATAATACCGGTATGGATGAGATGACCCTGCGGATGAAGTACTGGAGCATGGGGATATGCCTCTCTAGTAATACGGGATGGTAGAAAAACTACCATCCCGTATTTTATTACACTAAACGTGTTCTTACTTGTTCATCAAGCCCCAGAGATAGTCGTAGTATTCCCAGGCACCGGTGTTGCCCTTGTGAAGTGGGGATGATGCGTCAAGACCCATGGTGAAGGTCGCAACCACGTCATTGGCATCGAAGGTCGAGCCATCATGGAATGTTACGCCCTCACGCAAGGTGCAGACCCAAACTGTGAGTTCATCGTTCGGTTCACAGACGGTTGCCAGGCCGGGGACAGCTGCCGTGCCGTTGATCTCGTATGTATAGAGCGCTTCAACAACCTGCTCACAAGCGCGCAGGGATTCGCCGTCGGTCTCATCCGCACAGAACAGGCTGATCGGTTCAGCGTTCTGCATCCAGACGAAGACGTCGCGGCCGCCTGGATCCATTACGGCAAAGTATTCGTTACCCAGCGGGCTGGCTTGCTGGTTGGTGACATCCGCAAGATAGGCTGTGCCGGAACCGCCGTGAGCCACAGGGATCATCGGGGCGAATTCACGGATGGCATTGTTGGCTTCCACATACAGCGGTTCGGATTCGGCGGGATCGGCGATCTGGGCACCCTGAGCCAGTAACTCAGTATAGGTCGGCGATTGATTGCCGAACTGCGGGTTGGCGGCGCCAAAGTGGAAATCGAGGAAGTTGGTAACGTGCGGGAAGTCTGCGCCCCAACCGAGCAGGTAGAGACCATCCAAGCGGCCGGCTGTTGATTCTTCAATGAAGGCGCCGGATTCCATGACGACGATCTCGGCGTCAATGTTGAGGTTGGCCTTCAACTGTGCCTGAATATCCTGGGCAACGTTGCTGACCTGCGGCAGGTAGCCGCGGACCACATCGCGATAGAACAGTTTGGTGCTGAAGCCATCGGGGAAGCCGGCCGCTGCCAGTTGGGCGCGGGCAGCTTCCACATCGAATTCATACCACTCATCACCGGTGCAGCCATTCGGGATGGAGCACGGGGTGAAGTGCGAAGCAACTTCAGATCCAGGAGGATAGAAGGTGTCCACGATGCGCTGGCGGTCAATGCCCTTGGAGATCGCCTGGCGGACATCCTGGTTGTCGAGCGGCGCGAAGGTGTTGGTAAAGCCAATGTAGAACACATTCAGAGCCGGGCGTTCGTTCAGGGACAGGTTGGTGTCAGCGCTAACGACATCGAAGTCGGCAGGACCGACATTGTCAATGCCGTCAATCGTGCCGGACTGCAGTTCGAGCAGGCGCTGTGCCGATTCAGTGGACCAGCGGAAGACGAGGGTTTCCGCCTCAGGTGCTTCACCCCAATAATTAGGATTGGCAGTGAAGGTAATGCTTTCACCGCGGTTCCATTCGCTGAGGACGTATGGTCCTGTGCCAATCGGATTCTCAAGACCTTCGCTGGTGCGGCTCTCGTCACCGGCAGTGGCTTCAAGCCATTCTTCCGGGTAGATACCGTACACGTTGAAGGCGATCTTTGCGAGGAAGGCGGGATCGGGCTGGCACAAGCTAAATGTCACTTCGTACTGACCGGTTGCTTCAACCGACTGAATGATTTGAGGTGCAACACATTCAGATGTCAGGGACTTTCCTTCAAAGTCGTCCATGGGTTCGGCGGGGGCTTCGGTTGGTGCAGGCGCTACCGGTTCAACAGGAGCGGGTGCTTCGGTTGCTGCTCCGCCGCATGCCATGAGGACCATGCTGGCGAGAATGAACAACGAGAGTAGGGCGAACAGGTTTTTTTTCACGTTTCTCCTCCATAGAGAAATAAGGGGTTTGGGGTTTTCATTCGGGAAAAGCAGGGGGAAATTACTCTCTTGCAGGGTGCCTCCTTTCAAAAGAACAACGGCTCACATTATACACTTAATACAATCGCAGTGGAAAACCAATTCCATTTAACCCTACTGCGGAGGGGTTTTTATGCCATACCCCGCCAATTTTCTCCCCGCACTTCGGGCATTTCCCGTCCCCTGTGATGTCATACCCCCGCACAACGTACCCGCGTCTCTTTACCAGCGGGTGCCTGCAGGCCGGGCACAGGGTATCTTCATACTCCCCGACATGTCCCGGCAGATTCCCGGCATAGACGTATCGCAGTCCCGCCTCGCGTCCGATCTCTGCCGCGCGGATGAGGGTCTTTGCGTCCGTGTTATCCGGCTCGGTCATCTTGTAGTCCTTGTGGAAGGCCGTCACGTGCCAGGGAATATCCACAGACAAGCCCGCGAGGAAACGCGCCGCATCCCATAACTCCTCATTTGAATCGTTGAACCCGGGGATTACCAGTGTCACCACCTCCACCCACAGCCCTGCCTCCCGCGCGCGCTGGATCCCATCCAGCGTGTGTTGCAGCGTGCCGCCCATCTTGCGATAGCCTTTATCGGTCATGCATTTCAAGTCAACCTTGTAGGCGTCCAGGTATGGGGCAACGTACTCCATTACCTCGGGTGTGTTATTCCCATTCGAGACGTAGGCGCACATCAATCCATTTGCCTTGGCGGCCTTGAAGATATCCAATGCCCATTCACTGGTGATGAGCGGCTCGTTGTAGGAAGAGACCACCACCGAGGCGCCCGTGCTTTGCGCATACTCCACCATCTTTTGCGGTGTCATCTCGCGGATGAACTGTGCCGACACATCCGAAGCGGGATCGCGCATGGCTTGCGATGTCAGCCAGTTCTGGCAATACGGGCAGTGATAATCACAGCCCAGCATTCCAAACGTTAACGCATTCGTGCCGGGCAGGACGTGCGAAAATGGTTTCTTCTCGATGGGGTCGCTTTGCAGTGCCGCCACATACCCGTGCGGTACGCGTAACGTTCCACCCTTGTTAAAACGTACCTGGCAAATCCCGCGCCTGCCCTCGCGAATCAAACAACGGTGTCCACACGCGAAACAGCGCAGCGAGTTGTTTTCCAGCTTTTCATACAACTCGCCTTCAACCGTCAAACCGTCCAGTACATTTGCCAGCGAACTCATTATAATAAGCCTGTGGTACATGGTATCGCTTAATTTGTTTAATCTGCGTGCGAAACTTACTCGTAAATTTTGATGAAAGGTTTATTAATCAGTGAAACTAGCGATAACTGTTGTGGTTCAAGCAGGCGGGCAATCCTCGCGCATGGGGGAGGATAAGGCGCTGAAACCTTTTCTGGGGAAGCCGCTCATTGAGCGCGTGGTCGAGCGGATGTCGCCGATCGCGAATGAGGTGATTGTAACGACGAATCGTCCCGCCGACTATGCTTTTCTTAAGAATGTGCGCCTCATTTCGGACCTCAAGCCCGGGCGCGGCGCCCTCGGCGGACTCTACACTGCGGTCGCATCTGCAAGCCATCCGCTGGTGGCGGTGGTCGCTTGCGACATGCCTTTTGCGAGTAAAAATTTCTTTGAAAGTGCAAGCAGGCTCATGGTCGCTCAGGAGGCGGATGTCGTCATCGCAAAACTGGACGAAGGCTATGAGCCCATCCATGCCTTGTACCGTCGCGGGACCTGCCTGCCCGCCATCGAATCTGCAATTGAAGCGGATCAATGGAAGGTCATCGCCTGGTTCCCGCAGGTAAAAGTACGGACATTATCGCCCGAGGAAGTCCGTGCCTTGGATCCATCGGGCCTGTGCTTTTGGAATCTCAACACACCCGAGGAATTTTTGGAAGCCGAGCGGCGTGCTCAACAAACCGGTTAACCAGTCTCCAACCTATCTGACTATTAAAACCGGACAGGGCGCATATGCCACGACCTTTTGACTGGTGCTGCCCAGGATCAGGCCTGCCAGCCTGCCGAGACCGCGCGACCCCATCACAATCAGGTCGCTCTTGCGCGTGGTCGCGATCTCGATGATCGCTTCGGCGGAGTTGCCTTCGATGAGATGCGTGTGGAGCTTGCATGGCACGTCCCCCACTTCCGCCACTGCATCTGCGAGGATCTTCTCTGCTTCGCCTTTGCGGCTGTTGATGGCGATCTGCATGTTCGGTTCGCCCAGATAAACGGGAATCGTATCGTACACGACCACAACATGCATCTCGCTGGATTTCACTGAGCGCGCCAGTTCGGCGGCTTTTTGAGCGGCCCGCAGGGCATGTTCCGAACCATCCACTGCCAAAAGGATATTGTCAAACATATTACCTCCTTATTGTGTTTTTACACGCCTTTCTTTTCTAGTATACAATCAGTTCATATAAATTATATTAAAGGAGACTTACATGTCCATCCCCTCGTCAACCCGGCTGGGTGCGAACCTCGATTTGATCCGCAGGCAGTTCCCTTCCCTGAACCGCCCCGCTGTGTTCTTTGACAACCCCGGTGGAACTCAAATTGCCAAGCCATCCCTGGAACGTATCAATCGATACTTAATTGAGTGCAATGCCAATCATGAAGGTGTATTTGCAACCAGTATTGCATCGGATGAGGTTCTGGACGAGGCTCACCGCGCAATGGCTGACTTTTACAATGCGGCCTCTCCGCAGGAGATCATCTTCGGAAATAACATGACCACCATAACCCTCCATCTCAGCCGCTCGATCTCGCGCGAATGGAGGCAAGGGGATGAAATCGTGGTTACCCGTCTCGATCACGATGCCAATGTAACACCCTGGGTATTGGCGGCGCAGGACCGAGGGGTAACGGTCAACTGGGTGGATTTCGACGTTGAGGATGGTACGCTGAAACTGGATGACCTGCAAAAGGCATTGGGGCGAAAACCGCGTCTTTTGGCCGTGGGATACGCGTCCAACTCGCTTGGGACGATCAACCCGCTGGAGAAGATCATAAACATGGCGCATGAGGCTGGCACGATGGTTTATATTGACGCGGTCCAATATGCCCCGCATGGCCCCATTGATGTCCAGAAGTTGGGCTGCGATTTCCTGGTTTCGTCCGCCTATAAATTTTTTGGAACCCATTCGGGGATATTGTATGGGAAACACGCCCTGCTGGAGAAATTATTTGCATACAAGGTGCGTCCTGCAACAAATCAACCCCCCGGTAAGTTCGAAACCGGAACACAAAATCACGAGGGCATTGCCGGCGTGCTTGGCGCAATTGAATATTTTGAATGGGTCGGGAGGGAGTTTGGCGCAGAGTATGTCGAAGGACTGGCTGAGGATAACTATCAAGACCGTCGATTGGAGCTCAAGAAGGCGATGACAGCCATCCGCGCCTATGAATACGAACTTGGGCGCGCACTTCTTTCCGTCCTCGAATCTGTTCCAGGACTGCGACTTTATGGACTGAGCGATGTCCGCCGTTTGGAAGAGCGTGTGGCGACCTTTTCCTTCCGTTTGAAAGATCTGCATCCACGAGTCGTTGCTGAAAAGCTGGCACAGCAGGGGATTTATGTGTGGGACGGGAACTATTATGCCGTCAACGTAACCGAGCGGCTTGGGTTGGAAGACAATGGCGGCATGGTGCGGGTCGGCCTCACCCACTATAACACTCTTGATGAAGTGGAGCGTTTAAGGGAATCATTAATAAAAATTACAACCTCGACAGGCAGTTAAGTTAAAAAATAGAAAGGAGGCATCCTGGTTTGGGATGCCTCCTATAATGTTTTTGTTATGCCGTCCTAGGGGCGGCCTCCCGGCGGACCCGCACCAGCTGGGGGACCAACACCTGCCGGCGGACCGGCTCCCTCTGGAGGGCCAGCGCCTGCCGGCGGACCGACACCTTCCGGAGGCCCAACACCTTCCGGCTGACCGGCAAAATCGGGTTTTCCGTCGCCATCCTCGTCATTCGGCGGACCCGCGTGTTCAGGGCGTCCGATCAGATTCAGTCCCTGCCAAATTTCGCCCCACCCTGCGCCAGCGCTGCGGGCTTCAAGGAATGTGGCAGGATCATCACCGGTGATCAGACTGGTTTGTAAAGCCAGCATGATCTGCCCCCAGCCAAATCCCTCACAGAACCAGGCTTGTAACGTTTCATAATCCGTCTCGTAGCGTTCAGACAACCGGCCGCCAAACGGATGTTCGTCATCGGATTGCGTGCAGAAGTATCCACTGGACGGATCATCCTGCTCGTCCCCTTCGTCATCCTGCTCTTCAACCTTGACTTTGAGTGCGGAAACGTTGCCATCTTCAATCAACGTTCCATCCACCTCCACAGTATCGCCCACTTGAAGAGTTGTAAAGTCAAAATCCTCGCCGGGGACGACTGTATAGGTTTCTCCCCCTTCGGTTTCAACCGTGAACGTGCCGGCATCCGCATCAATGGCTGTTACTGTGCCGGTGAACTCCACCTCTGTACCTGCCTGGGCGGCGGCTGGCTGTACGTTGGCTATCACCATGGACATGGCAATGAACAGCGCAAAAATCAGATTTTTCTGCATAATTTACTCCTTTTATCAACTATTCGTACACAAGGTCAACATGGCGGGGAAACTGTCAACAAGCATGCCTACGGATCGGTTGTGAACCCAATATCTCGCCAGATTTCTTCCCATTCTTTTTCCAACAGCATTTCAAGCAATGCGTTCGCCGGGACATCGACCGCTTTGCTGGTTTCCAGCGCAATCAGGATGTTTTCAAAACTGTAACCGTCGCAAAACCAGGTCATCACCTGTTCGTAGGGAACTTCGTGGGTTTTCGAAATGCTTTGACCGATTGGATGCAGGTTGTTGATGTCCGTACAATCGAAATTTCCCGCGGATTGACCCGCTTCCCGATCATTTGATAGCGGAGATGAGGTTGGTTGTGCGTTGTCATCTGCCGCATCACTGCCTGGTTGGAGAAGGCCGCATGCAACCATTCCGAAGAGCGCCAGCGTGAGCAGGGCACCCGGTAAATTTTTCTTGAGGGATAGTTTCATTTTTATTTACCTGCACAGTTGTGACCTATATGACGAAGGAGAGGCTGATTTGTTACAGCAATTATCAGGCCTGATACTGATATGCTACTCCAAGATGCCCTTTTGCACGGGTAGTTATCATGTCAACGATTAACAAATTTGTAAACAGGATGGCCCAAGGGTACTCTTTGGAGGAAAATTATGGTCTGCCGCCGGGTGGACCGGGGATGTCTTTGGGAGGTCCACCGCCGGGCGGGGTTACTGGAGCAGGGATATTTTCCGGCGGGCCGCCAGTTGGATTTTCAACCGGGCTGGGGACGCCGGCCGGCGGTGTAACAGTTGGGGCAGGGATATTTTCCGGCGGGAGGCCGGCCGGCGGGGTCACGAATGGGGCGGGGAGGTTTGTCCCAAACATATCCCGCACAACCTCCTGCCCGCTGCGCGAAGCAAGGATGGCTTGTTCAATGGCAGGTTTTGCTTCGTTCGGGGCGATCTCAAGTTGAAATGTCAGGTTTTTGGTGTGGAGTCGAAATGAACTCTCAAGTTGAATTGCGAGTTGGGCAGCCTGTTCGGGATCTTTCTGTTCAATAACCGCCAGAGTATCTGTGGCAAGAGAAACCCTCCCGGCGAGCAGAGACGCGGCCAGCGGCAGGTCATCATTCCTCTCCAGGGCAATCAAGGCTTGTATTTCTTCGACCCGCCTTTGAATAAATTCGACCGCCAGCAATGTCTTTTCGGCATCGTTGGATACGAGTAGATGAACATCTTCAATGGATAACTTGACCGGATACAAGGCATCTCCAGGAAGAGTGCCTTTGGATGCATGCACTGTTCCGCCGCCGAGCAGGGAAACAAACAAAACAAGGACGATTGCCCAGAACATGGCATATTTTCTTGAAAGTTTTTGGATGGGGACTCGTTTTGAATCACGAAGCGGTTGCCCGCCCAGAGGCCGATGCCCCCCATCAAGGCGCCTCAGCAAACGTGCGCGGCTGGATAGCTGAAAACTCGGGCGCGGTGCAAAGTTGGCGCGTTCCCGGATGGAGACGATGGTCTCTAAAAGGCTTTCGAGTTCGTCGCGATGCGCGGGATAACGATTAAGGCATTCCTCCACGGTCTGTTCCCCGCGTTCAATGGCCTCAAGGCAGGATGCCAGAGTATCAGCAAATGTTTCTTTCTTCATTCTTTCTCCAGCAGTTGCCGTAGTTTTTGTAACGCCCGAAGTTGCAGCACGCGAACATATCCTTCCTGGATGCCCATGACCTGCGCCGTTTCGGTATGGTTCAAGCCATTGACGAAACGGCAGATGATCACCTGCTGCAGGTTCGCATCCAGTGATTGAATGGCGGCGGCAAGATGTTGATGGTCATCCCGCATCTGGGACTGGTGCTCGGGGGACGGATGGTCGTCATGCAGTTGGGCCGCAGGCGGGCCATCGTCAGGCTTGCGGGTGCGGTGATAATCCACAACGATATTATGTGCGATGCGATAAAGCCAGGCACGCAAATTTACATGGTCGGATCCGAAGCGCGGCAAAGCCTCCCAGGCTTTGAGGAACACCGTTTCGGTCAAATCCTCCGCGTCCAAGCGGCTTGCCACGCGGTAGAAAATATAACGTTGAATCTCATCCAAATGGCGCTCATACAGGTCGCCGAAGGCTTCCTTGTCGCCCTGAATGGCGCGTGCAAGAAGCGTCTGATCGGACAGGTCTGTTTTTTTGAGTTCATCATCCGGGTTCATGATATAAGACGAAAATCAAGGAGTTTTGTTACAACTTCTGTTCCGTGATGCCGATTGGCAAGGCAGAGGGCTCACACCCCTTGTCCAGCCTGTTAAACATCCCTTCGGGAGATGAAGTAGTTTATCGCCAGCACAACGATTCCCCCCAAGACGCCAATCAGATGATATGGCAGAAAGTTCATCAATTCAACGGATGCCCGGGAAAAAACCTTCAGATAAAAGTAGGGTGCCCAAACCAGGACTCCAAGAAAGATCAAGACATGTCCGATAACCCACAAGCGACTCTTTTTTGGGGACAATGCGCCCATCTCCCTGCGGGAAATCGAACGCAGATGCGACCCGCCGACCACGCCAAGCAGATGAAACGGCAAATACCAAAGCAGGGCCGGCTTTTCTCCTGCTATTCGTAAAACAATAAACGGCAGCCATGTCAGCACGCCTAGCAGGATCAATACATTTCCAAGGCGATACCGTATCAAAGCTGCGTTGTGAACCTTCCCATCCGTTACCATGTGCGAAAAGCCTCCGTCACTGCCTCAAGGGTTTTTTCGATAATTGTATCAGTGTGCATGATCGAAATAAACCCCGCTTCGAATTGTGACGGTGCAAGGTACACGCCATTCGCCAACATCTTCTGGAAGAATTTTCCAAACTGGACTTTATCCGCCACCTTGACCGTGCTCCAACCTACAGGCTTGGTTTCGCTAAAGAAGGTTGTGAACATCGTGCCGACCCTCGTCTGTTGGATGGGAATTCCAGCCTGTTTTGCCGCAGAGGCTACACCCGCCTCCAGCCTAGCCGCAGCCTGCTCCAGTTTCCCCCAACATTCCTCACCCCGAATCAGACTCAACGCCGCGATTCCCGCGCTCATGGCCAGCGGATTCCCCGACAGCGTCCCCGCTTGATACATCGGACCCGCAGGCGCGACCAGCTGCATGATCTCTTTCCTCCCGCCATATGCACCAACGGGCAGCCCCCCGCCGATGACCTTGCCCAACGTGGTCAGGTCTGGTTTGATGTTGTAGAGACTCTGTGCCCCGCCTTTGTGGACGCGGAAGCCTGTCATCACTTCATCGAAGATCAAGACCGCTCCGTATTCGGTAGTTAATTTCCGCAAGCCTTCGAGAAATCCTTCAACAGGCGGGACAACACCCATATTCCCAGCGACAGGCTCAACGATGAGCCCCGCAATTTGGTCGGGATACTTTTTAAACAAAGCTTCAACGGATTCCGAATCGTTGAATTGTGCGACAAGTGTATCTGAGGCGACCGCGCTCGGCACTCCAGGCGAGTCAGGCAAGCCTAACGTTGCCACGCCCGAGCCCGCCTGTACCAACAGCATGTCCGCGTGACCGTGGTAACAACCATCGAATTTGATGATCTTCTCGCGTTTGGTATACGCGCGGGCAAGTCTCAACGCAGACATGGTCGCTTCCGTGCCCGAATTGACGAAACGGATCATCTCGATGTTCGGCATGAACTCCATGATGCTCTTCGCCAGATCAATTTCCAACGGGCTCGGCGCGCCGTAGGATGTTCCCATCAGTGCGGCTTCCTGGATGGCTTTCACCACATCGGGATGCGCATGTCCCGTGATGAGCGGACCCCATGAGAGGACGTAATCAATGTAGCGGTTGCCATCCACATCATAGAGATATGAACCTTCACCGCGTTCGATGAAGAGTGGCTGTCCGCCCACTGCGCGGAAGGCGCGCACAGGCGAGTTCACGCCGCCAGGAAATAGGGTTTGTGCTTCGTGAAATAAAGAAATGGATTTATCGATTTTCATTACTATCCTGCCTTTAGCTTGAAGGTTGTAACGTTTCAACGTTTGAACGTGAAAATTTGAGAACGCGTTCTACAGCCACTTCACCCGAATGAATGCAATCAGGGATACCGATGCCGCGATAGCCATTGCCAGCCAAAGCTAGACCAGGATGTTTTTCGAGTGCGGCGTCAATGCGTTTGAGAATTTCGGGATGACCCAGATTGTATTGCGGCATGGCTTTAGCCCACAGGAAGACGCGGGAGAGAAGCGGTTCGGCGGTAATGCCCAAAGTCAATTTCATTTCTTCTTTGGATAATTCCAACAAATCATTTTCATTCCAGGGGATGTCTTGTCCTGCCCGCCCGACAAATACTCGGATCAATGCATATCCTTCAGGCGCGCGGTGCGGGAATTTGGTGGATGTCCATGTGCAGGCGAGAGCTTTGCGTCCTTCGCGGCGCGGGATGACGTAGCCGTAACCGTCGAGATCACGGGGAACATCGCTCAGGCGGTAGGCGATGGAGACGGTGGCGGTCGAGGCGTAGGGAATGCTTTCAAGGGCAGAGGCAAGTTCGGGGTCGAAAGAGGCGAGCAGTCGTCCGCTGACATAGGCGGGAGTGGCGAGGATGAGTCCGTCAGCGTCAAGTGTTTCGGTGTCCAGTGTCACGTGCCATGTCTCAACGTTTGAACGTTTTAACGTTTGAACGTTGGTGTTCAGGCGTAAATCTACGTGATGCGATTGAAGGTGCGCTACAAGGGCTTCGACGATTTCCGCCAGCCCGGTTGTGGGCGTGAGAAACGCGGAGCGCGAACCCTGCACGGCTTTGCCGTTGGATTTTTTGCGCATTTCAAGCGCGCCGCGGGCGAGGCTGCCATATTTAGTTTCGAGATCGCGCAGATAAGGAAAGGTGGATGCCAGCGAAAGTTGATCGCCATCACCCGCGTAAATGCCAGACATGAGCGGCTCGATGAGATTCTCGTACGCCTCACGCCCCAACCGACGACTGACAAATGAGCCGAGTGATTCATCGCCACTTGCCCCAGTCTTATCGGGGTTGACATTTTTTGCTGGTAGCAGAAAATCGAACCCCATACGCGTTTTGCCAAACCATGAAATGAGACGCGAACGCAGAATGGATGGCACATCTGAGGGAATCATCATGGCAAGACCTTCAGGCAACGGCAACAAACGCCCTTTGTTGAGAACATAAGTGTTCTTTTGGTTTTGATTCGTGCCATGCAACCGCTCGCCAAGACCGAGTTCCCTGCACAGCGCCACGCCCCAGGGTTTGCTGGCGAGAAAGGTGTCGGGTCCGCCTTCGATGATGAATTGACCATCATCGAAAGCAACGCGATCCGTGATGATCTTGCCACCCCAGTGTGAAGCAGATTCGATCAGGGTGATATGTGTATCGGGAATTTTTTTCTGTGCGTAATAGGCAGCAGAAAGACCTGCGATCCCGCCGCCGATGACAATGATTCGATTCATAACCAACCTGCTTCTTTTACCTTCTCACGAATTGAGTCAGCCAGCCCTGCGATCATTTCGGGTGCCGTGTTGAGCATTTCGATGCGTTCGAGATGAATGCCAAGCGACCTGGCAAGATTTTGATAGACAATGTCAATGTCGTACAGAATTTCAACGTGTTCGCAGACGAACCCAATGGGACAAAGCAGAATATGCTTTTTACCTTTCGCCACAAGGCTTTCAATCACTTCACCCGCATCGGGTCCGAGCCAGGGAATGGTGGAGATGGCGGCAGATTGGAATGCGAACTCATGCGGTTGGGAGCCGAGTTTTTCCATCACTGCCGAGACGGTTTCACGCAATTGCGCGGGATATGGATCGTTCCATTCCAGAATCTTCTCGGGCAGGCTGTGCGCAGTGAAAATGACGGGAATGTCCGCGCGGATTTCTTCGGGGAAGCGTTGAAGCGCAGCACGCACACGATTTGCAAGCGTATGGATATACCCCGCTTCCAAATGCCAATTCTCGATACGGGATATGGCTATGGGCGAGTTGGCTTCTTCGAGCCGCTGGTAATACGCGCCGATGCTCATGCGCGAATAATGCGGAGCCATCACCACGCCGACCGCTTTTTCGATTCCCTGTGCCTGCATCTCTGCCAGCGCATCCTTGATGAAGGGATGCCAGTGACGCATCCCCACATAGACTTTGAATTCATTCCCATTCGAATTCAAAGCAGATTCGAGCGCATCTGCCTGCGCCTGAGTTTGCTCCAGAATGGGGGAGCGTCCACCGATCTCGCGGTAGCGTTCGCGTACTTCATGGATGATCTCCTGCGAAGTGGGGCGATAGCCGCGGACATCCAGGAGGTATGGCTCGACATCCTCCAGTTTGTCGGGACCTCCATATGCCATTACCAATAATCCGATCATAGATGAGGAGCCTTCCATTTCCTGATGATTTCTTCAAAGGGCGGTTTGATTTTGTTTGCGTTGAAAGGAAACCAGCCCAACTCCGCGCGGACGGCTTGTTCCTTGAGTTCGGTCGAGCCCCAGACGAAGGTTGCGCCCAGTACGCCAACGACAACAGACAACCAATCCGATGAAATGAAGAGGGATGCAAACACGATCAGGAAACCCAGACCCATCATGTAGGGCCACCATAGGTAGCCCAAGTATCGTTCACCGCGGATGACAAGCGGAAACCCCAGTCCGATGATAAGCAGGGTCGCCATACCAATGATCAATCCAAAAGTGTTCATGGTGTTCGCTGTCCAGTGATCTGTGAGCCCGTTGGTTCGCGATCGAGCAGGTCAACCGTCGTGGCTGAGGGATGTTCTTTGAGAATTCGGGCATGGCGCGGGTTGTTCGGATTGGCGGAGGCATGTCCATGTTTGACGCGGTTTTGCTGCCGTGTGAATTCAAGCGCATCCCACAGAAGAGTGATACCTGTGATGCCGAAGGCAGTCTTCAACAACAGGTTGTCCACGATCAATGAGAGATATTCCAGCGAAATACCAAGAGCAATCGCCGTCACCGTTGGAACCCAAATCGTCCGTGAGGAAGCTTCGATCTTACGGACAGCCACATGACCGATCCAAATGCTCAGAAAAGCGGTGGCGGCAGCGAGGAGACCAATCCAATTCATCCGACCTCCGCCTTCTCAGAAGAAAATTCATGCACCATATCCACAACCGCTTTGACACTATCCACGGGCGTGTGTTGCAGGATGCCGTGTCCGAGATTGAAGATGTGACCAGGTCTGCCGTTTGCACGACGTAATACATCATGCACGCGCGCTTTGAGTTCAGGGAGAGGCGCGAAGAGCGCGATGGGGTCAAGATTCCCTTGCACGGCAACATCGTCTCCGAGCAACGACCAGCCGTCGTCAAGCGGGATGCGCCAGTCGAGTCCGATCACATCACCGCCCGCGCGTTTCATCAACGGCAGGAGCGTCGTCGTGTTCGTCCCAAAATGGATGACAGGCACGTTCATCGCCTGCGCGGCTTTGAGCAACTTTTGCGAATACGGCAGCACGAAGGTTTCGTAATCCGATGGGCTGAGCGCGCCGACCCACGAGTCAAAGACTTGCACTGCCTGCGCTCCCGCGCGGATTTGCGCCGTCAGATAATCGCTGAACACATCTGCGAGTTTATCCATCAACGCATGAAAAACTTCAGGCGCGGAATACATCATCGTTTTGGTCTTGAGAAATTCACGCGACGACCCGCCTTCGATGATGTAGGACGCAACCGTGAACGGCGCGCCGCAAAAGCCGATGAGCGGAGTATCCGTGAGTTCCCTGCGCAGGATGCGGATCGCCTCCATGACGTAGCCCAAGTCTGTTTCTGCATCGACAGGTTTCAACGCTCTGACATCGTCCATCGTGCGGACAGGATTCTGCAAGACGGGACCTTCGCCCTTGGCAAACTCCAAGCCGACGCCGAGCGGAATAGCGGGCAGCAAAATATCGGCAAAGAGAATCGCCGCATCCACCCCAAAAGCGCGGACGGGTTGAAGCGTCACTTCAGCGGCGAGTTCGGGTTGATAGCAAATTTCGAGCAGGGAATATTTCTCGCGAATGGCGCGGTATTCGGGCATGTAACGTCCCGCCTGACGCATGAACCAGACAGGTGTCGTGTCAACGGGTTTGCGCTGACAGGCTTGTAGAAAACGGCTGTTCATTTCCATAAGGCAAGAGTCTCTTCGGCGGGGTGATAGATAGCGGTGTGCAAGGGAGTGTCGCGTAACGTGTAGCGGCGCGCTTCGGTGTCGCGCAATTCGTTGACCAGGTCGGAGAAGCGGGTCAGGTCATCGGTTTCATAGACCACGACAAATTCCTGATTCTGCAAACCAAAGGAATAAAGCAGCAACTGGCTGATGTCTTCGTATTGCTTTCCGATGCGGATGTGTTCGTTCATCATGCCCTGGCGCGCCTCGCGGCTCATCAAGTACCATTCGGTCGTTTTGGAGAACGGATAAATAATCAAGTACGGCTTGTGCTCATCAGAGAACGGATCGATCTCCTGTTTGGAGCGCGCCTTTGAATATTGCGATGGGCGCGTAAAGCCCCAAAGGGAGTCTCTTTGTTCAATCAGATGGCGATAGGGAGCCAAAGCCTTTGCAAATTTTTCAAAAAAGGTGGCGGCATCTTGATTGTCCTTTACGGTTAAGGCAGACCAGACAATCAGGTCTACGTCATGTTCGGTGCCTTGAAACAGGTCCACTTTTTGGGCGGACGCGCGCAAGGCAGCCAGCCAGTTCTTGTGGAAGTTCGCACGTTCGTCTGCAGTCAGCGACCAATAAGCATCCTTGAAGGAAAATAATGAGTAATGGTTGAACGTGCGTTGAAGTTGTTCGGTGGTGTCCGTGGTCATTTACGCTCCTTGTGGAATATATACGCAGGCTGGGTCGGATTCAAGATAATCGCCCGTCACACCATACGCGCGTCCGCGCTGACCGCCGCACACGTCGCGGTACTCGCAGATTCCACAGCGTCCTTTGATCTTGTCGGGAGTGCGCAGGTCGGTGAATAGCTGTGAGTTGCGGTACACATCGATCACATCATCCGTGCGGACGTTACCTGCCGTGAGCGGCAGGAAGCCAGAGGGTTGAATATCACCCACGTGGGAGATGAACAGGAAACCGTTTCCGTCATTGACGCCGCGCGTCGGGCGATTGAGTCCATCTGCATATTGAAAGCCAGCGCCCTGAAAAGTGACGGGATTATCACCGCCCTGTTCTGCGCGTTTACGCTCGATTGCCACACGGCGATACATCGGGGCAGCCGTGGATTTAATGTCAAATGGCGCAGTCTTGGAAAGGTCATACAGCCAATTGAAGGTACGTTCGTGTTCTTCGGCGGAGATCATATTTTTGACTTGGGCACGACCCGTCGGCACAAGGAAGAACAGCGACCATTGCACCGCGCCGACTTCCTGCAAGAACGGAACCATTTCATCCAGAATGTCCACGTTGTGTTTGGCAACGGTGGTATTAACCTGCACGCTCACCCCAATGGACTGGGCACGGTGCAAAATATCCATCGTGCGCTGCCACGAACCTTTGACCTGCCGAAACTCATCGTGGATCTCGGGGCGCGGCGCATCAAGCGAAAGGGCAATACGGCGAATGCCCGCATCGCGCACTTTCTCAAGCCGTGCGGTTGTCGGCAGGGCGGTGGCGGTTGGGGTCAATGAACAACGCAGACCTTTTTGCGTAGCATACGCGATCAGTTCGTGCAGGTCTCTGCGCATCATCGGATCGCCGCCCGTGAAGATCAAAATCGGGGAACCAAAATCTGCCAGACGGTCGATGAGGCGCAGCGCTTCTTCCGTATTCAACTCGTTCGGGTCGGGCGTGTGCATCGCATCTGCGCGGCAATGGACACAGGCATACGCGCAGGCACGCGTCACTTCCCAGGCGATGGTGAAGGGCGCCATATTGAAATCGGCATGTACCATGCGTTCGTTGTGCATCGTTCGTTCAGATGCGGCGCGGGGAGTTAGGTTTTCTGTTGACATGATAGTTTCCTTTTTATTTCAACCATTTCGCCGCATCAACGGCATGATAAGTAATAATTACATCCGCGCCTGCGCGTTTGATGGATGTGAGCGTTTCGAGTGTGACCTTCGCTTCGTCCACCCAGCCATTAGCGGCAGCGGCTTTGATCATCGAATACTCGCCACTGACGTTGTATGCCGCCATCGGCAGTTCAGGGAAGGCGTCCTTCACCATACGAATGACATCGAGATATGCCAATGCAGGTTTCACCATCAACATGTCCGCGCCTTCTTCCACATCCAAGGCGGCTTCGCGCAAGGCTTCGCGCACATTGGCTGGATCCATCTGGTGAGATTTCCTGTCACCAAACTTTGGCGCGCCTTCCGCCGCATCGCGGAACGGTCCATAAAATGACGATGCGTATTTCACCGCATACGACAAGATCGGCAGGCTCTCATATCCGGCGCCATCCAATCCTTCACGAATCGATGCGACCATGCCATCCATCATGCCCGATGGCGCAACCATGTCCGCGCCGCATTGCGCGTGTGAGATCGCCACCTTCGCCAGCACATCCAGCGTCGGGTCGTTCAGCACGTATCCCTCAGGTAGACCAGTATGAAAATGTTCGCCCGTATTCAAAATGCCGCAATGCCCATGATTGGTGTACTCACACAAACAAACATCGGTGACAACAACCATCTCAGGGATTTCTTTTTTAATGGCGCGAATAGCCTGCTGGACAATTCCATCCTCCGCAAAATTCTCCAGCCCAATCGGATCCTTCTCTTTGGGAATTCCAAATAGGATGACAGCGCTCACACCCGACTTTGCGGCTGATTCAGCTTCCCGAACCGCTTCCTCTACTGACAGTTGATACACGCCAGGCATCGAACTGATGGCAGTTCGTCCCGTCCCATGCCGCACAAAAAGGGGATAGATGAAATCGTGTGCGTTAAGTTCCGTCTCTCGCACCATCGCACGGAGGGCGGGTGTGGTGCGCAGTCTGCGCGGACGAACCAATTTGCGATGTACGATTGACGATTGACGATTTTCAAGTTCAATCAGAGTCATGATTTCTCCGTATGTGTAATCGCTTCGATCAACCCATCGGTTGTGTATTCTTTCGCAACAACAAGTTTGACCAACCCTTCCTCTTTTGCAGCTTGTTCGGTGATGGGACCAATGCAGGCGAATAACGGATTGTTTGGAAGGTTCAATGGATCGAGTCCGTTTTGTTTGCAGATGGCAACGAAATTTTGAACAGTGGATGGGCTGGTCAGGGTCACAACATCCACACCTGATTTCAACACAGCGATTCCTTCGGGAGCAGGTTCCGTGGGCAAGGTTTTATAAACTGCAATCTCGTGAGCGATTCCGCCAGCATCCGCAATCGCTTCGGGCAAGGCTTTACGGGCAATCTCAGCGCGCGGGAGCAAGACCCACTTGCCTTGCAAATCTCCCAAGCCAGGCAGGATCGCCTCCGCTACATATTCCTCAGGGACAAAATCGGGCATCACACCGCGCACTCGCAGGGCTTCGGCAGTTTTCGGTCCGATGGCGGCGACTTTCGTGCCCTCACCCTGCCCTCTCCCGAAGGGAGAGGGGACTCCCTTCTCCTTCGGGAGAAGGGCTGGGGATGAGGGAGAAAAAAACACCTCAACCGCATTCACCGATGTAAAAACCACCCACTCATAGCAATTCAATTTCTCGAGTGCGCGTTCCAGTGCGAGGTTATTTCCAATCGGCTGAATTTCAATGACGGGAAAAGAGATCGGTTCGAAGCCTACAGAACGCAGTTTTTCTGCGAATTCATCGGCTTGAGCGCGGGGGCGTGTGATGAGGATTTTCATAGTAATTAGTAATCAGTTATCAGTGGGCAGTGATCAGTTTTAGGATTTCGTTTGCGCCTTGTTGAATCGCTTTTTGCGCGAGTTCGTTTCCAAGTTCAAGCGCGTCGCTTCCTTCGCCTGTGACTTTGACAACCTTCTTCCCATCTTCCGAAATCACCAACCCCACAAGACTGATGACTGATGACCCTTCGACTTCGCTCAGGGCAGGCTGTTCACTGGTCACTGCGTAAGCCGCCACAGGCACGGCACATCCGCCGCCAAGTCCGCTGAGGAAGGCACGTTCAGCCGCGACCGCTTTTCGCGAGGACACGTCTTCAAGTATGGAGAGCAGTTCAAGCGTAGTTGTATCGTCTGCACGGCATTGGACTGCGAGCGCGCCCTGTCCAGGTGCAGGGAGCATCACATCCAGCGAGAGCCATTCGGTCACGTGTGAGTCCAAACTGAGGCGGGTCAACCCTGCGCCCGCAAGGATGATGGCATCGTATTGACCGTCCAGGGCTTTGCGCAGGCGGGTATCCACGTTGCCGCGCAGGGACACGGTCTTAATGTCTGGGCGGAGGGAAAGGATCTGGGCGGCGCGGCGCAGGCTCGAGGTCCCGATGGAAGCGTTTGTTGGAAGAGTCGCAAGGGTGTAATCATCGCGTGAGATCAGCGCGTCACGCACTTCCGCGCGGACGGGGATACATCCAACGGTTAATCCAGCAGGATTTTCAACGGGCAGATCCTTGAGCGAATGAACTGCGCAGTGGACATTGCCATTGAGGAGTTCAGATTCGAGTTCCTGCGTAAAGACTCCCTTGCCGCCGATTTCGGGCAACGGCTTGTCGAGAATTTTGTCACCCTGCGTGGTGATGACCTTTTCTTCACATACAAGATTGGGATGAATATTTTGCAGGGCGTTGATCACCCATTGGGTTTGCCAGCGGGCGAGTTTTGAAGGGCGGGTGGCAAAAATGAGCTTCATGGTTGTCAGTCAGTAGCAGAGATGGGGCAGGCTTGACCCGAAAAACCGCACAAGCCTTCGCTTTGCAAACCGAACAAGGTGCGGGCGACGGCGGCATATTCGGGCGCATGTGGACAGGACGCTTCGGCGCGCAGACGGTTGGTGGGCGCGTGCAAAATTTGTTTGACCAGCGCCTGGGTCATGGCTTCGATGCGGGCGCGTTCGGCATCGGTCAGGTCGGGCAGGCGGCGCAAGGTTTTTTCGAGCATCTCCTTGCGGATGGTTTCAGCCTGTTGGCGAATATCGGAGATGATGGGGATCATTTCCAGTGATTTCATGTATTCTTCAAATTCTTTGATCTCTTCATCGAGAATGGATTTCACCTGCGGCACTTCTGCCATGCGTTCGGCAAGCGCGCCTTCCAGTTTTTCATTCAGGTGATCAATGTCAAAGAGTTTGACGTGCGGAATGTTTGCCGCGTCGGGGTCGATGTCGCGCGGCACGGCGATGTCGATCAGCACCAACGGACGGTGTGCGCGTGTGAGCATCGCTTCGCTGATCATGCGTTCGGTTAGAATCAGATGCGGCGCGCCTGTAGAGGAGATCAGAATATCGGCAGATACCAGTGCAGAATCAAGATTTTCAAAGGTTGTGATTTCAGCCCCCCAGTGGTCTGCAATCGTATGAGCGCGTTCCAAAGTACGGTTGATAACCAGGATGCGGTTCGCACCGCGCTTGCGCAAGGCTTCCACTGCCAATTCCGCCATTTCGCCCGCGCCGAGGATGACCACTTGTGCTTCGGCAATCGGATGAACGACTCGCTCTGCCAACGATGCGGCAAGCGACGACACGGAAGCAGGGTTGCGGCTGATGTCCGTTTCGGTGCGGGCGCGCTTCCCTGCATGGATGGCGGATTGGAACAAGCGATTCAACACGGGACCCGCCATGTTCTGTCCGCGTGCGAGCTCCAGTGCGCGGACGATTTGTCCAAGTATTTGAGGTTCGCCGATGACGAGTGAGTCAAGCCCTGCGGCAACCTCAAAGAGATGGCGAGCGACATCGAGATTCTCGTAGCGGTAGGAATGAGTGCGAAACTGTTTCGCAGGCACACCGCAGGCGTCCGACAAAAAAGCCTCCAGTTCGGCAATTGCCATATGACTGGAGGTGGCGTAGAGTTCGGTACGGTTACAGGTGGAGATGATGACCAATTCCGCGATGGATGCGGCGAGATGTCCGCATGCAAGGCGGGATAATGCGGAACGGATCGCATCTTCGCTGAGCGAGAATTGCTCACGAAGTTCAATGGGTGTGGTGTTGTGATTGAGACCGAGGCAGTAGATATGCATTGACCAACCGCTTTTGAGAGTATGTTCATATACTTTATTGTCAAAGGACGGCATGCGCCAGATAGATTTACAATGTTTTTCTTTAGCATTGAATTAAGTTGTTTGAATTATTTAATCCCATGCTTATTTTGGAGTGCCTGGTTTTATAGATTTATGCTGTTTGTCGTACATTGCCCGATGGATGTCATTTGGACGCTATATTCGTTTTATGCGGCTGCCTTCTTGTCGGGTGCGGCTCAACCGTGAAAACTCTTCGGTCCGCACGCGGGTATTTTATGCGGCAAGGGCGGCATGGTGCACGTTGGCGCGGCGCATCACAACACGCTGGATGAGATTGCGAGATTGGGTGAGGCGTTGGCAAAGATTGCAGGATAACCGAACCAACTTCAGGTCAGGAGAGGTGCGAAAATCGTCTCTCCCTTTTTATTTAAATCTTCAATGCGGTTGAACATGCTTTGCAATGAAATTAAGAAGGGATTTCAAACAGTCATCTGGATTTATTGCAATGGGGGTCTGTATCCTCCACGCCACTGAACGGGACAAAGATCGTCCCAATCACAGTTCAGAGGAGATTGCAAATCATGTTCCAAACTACAATCCCTCTCAACCCTAACCTGACTCAGGATGAACGCCTTGCCATCATCCGTAAAGCGTACAACGAAGGCCGCTCCCAAATGACGCTGATGCTCGCGCACAAGTTGCGGGTCTCCGAAGTGGAGAGTGTGCATGCACTCGAAGGTGACGCCGCCCGCGAATTGGATTTCTCGCGTTGGGAGGAGATCATCCGCGGCTGGGAACTGGCCTCCGTGTTTGCCTTCCGCAAGCCGAGCCACCTAGACGGGCACGAATCGCTCAGCTTCCAATTCTTCGATAAACGCGGCAGCGCGGCGTTCAAAGTCTTCCTCAATTTCGGCGGACATGACCCCTCTACGGAAATTGTACAGGCGTATAACAACCTGATCGAATGCTTCACGGTCTGAAGATTTCCACAGAACCTGCTCACAATTCTCTAGTAAAATTCTATGTAAATCTACATTGACCAATATGTCCATAAAAGTAAAATTTCACCAATAACGGCAAGGGTGTCAGTAGCGCCCTTGCGCCGTTTAAGAAAAACATACGTCATTGCTTTGCCGGCCCGCTGGCTGCAATGACGGGAGAACCCATGTTCCTAAAACGCCTTCAACTTGCCCTCATCCATACCGCGGTCGCCATGACCCTCGTCCCCATCAACAGCACGCTCAACCGCGTGATGATCTTCGACCTCGAGTTTTCCAAAACCCTCTTCACGCTCCTCGCTGTTTTTCCCTATCTGCTTTCCCCCATCCAGGTTGCCATCGGTTCGTTTTCTGATCGGCACCCCATTTTTGGATATCGCCGTTCACCGTATATTCTGGCTGGTCTTATCCTGTGTGTGATTGGCGTCGCCGTCTCACCGCAGGTAGCCATCCTCATCAGTGACAACTTCACCCTCGGCATCATTGCCGGCATCCTCGCCTTTGGCGCGTGGGGGATGGGGTACAACCTCTCCGCGGTCTGCTACCTCTCGCTTGCCTCCGAACTCTCCGGCGAAAAGGGACGCGGCAAAACGATCGCCACCATGTTCACGGTCATGGTCATCGGGATGATCGCGACGGGCATCACCCTCAGCCGCCTCGTGACGACCTTTGACCTTGTGGCTCTTGAACGCGCCTTCATCATCATTGCCGCTTCAGCCCTGACTCTGGGTTTGATCGGCCTCTTCAAGCTGGAGCCACGCTTCGATCATTCCGCCCCAGCCTCCGGCGCGGACACGTACACCGTCAAACAGATGATCTCCGCCATCACGGAGAATCCCGTAGCGAAGATCTTCTTCGTTTATCTGCTGTTGCTGCTCGCCGCCATCCTTGGGCAGGACGTCCTGCTCGAACCCTTCGGTGCCCAAGCCTTCGGCATGACCCTCGAACAGACGTCGCGCATCGTGTCCATCAGCAGTACCTTTACTCTACTCGCCTTTATCGTGGCGGGTTTCCTTGACGGGCGCGTGAAGAAGAAATATGCTGCCCAAGCGGGCAATCTTGGCGCGCTGTTCGGATTTGTAATGATCGTCATCAGCGGTTTGACCACCAGCCTGACCACCTTCTACGTTGGCATCACCCTGTTGGGATTTGGCACGGGCATCTCCACCATCGCCAATCTCTCCCTCATGTTCGACCTGACCGTCCCTGAAAAGGTTGGTTTGTATATCGGCGCATGGGGCTTCTCAAACGGACTCTCGCGCCTCATAGGCTTGCTCATGGCGGGCGTGGTGGCGGATACGGCAACGCATCTCACAGGGAATGCGTTGAGCGGGTACCTCATTGTATTTGGCATGGAAGCATTGATGTTATTAATTGCCGCCATTCTACTCACGCGGATTGATGTCACCGCGTTCAGGAAGAAGGTGGATGAACCGACCTTTGCCGACAAGATGGCCATGGTGGCGGATTAACCCTTTCGGAGTTGCGGGGCAGGCTCCACGCTGACGGTTTGCCGTCGGACTGCAGAGAGAAAATATGACCGACGAATGGCTTTCCTTAAGTGACGCAGCAGAAATACTGGGCGTGCATCCCAGCACAGTCAGGCTATGGTCGGATAAGGGGGTGTTGCCCGTGCATAAAACCCAGGGCGGACATCGCCGCTATAAGCGCAGTGAAATCTCCCTCTGGGCGGAATCAAGCCAGGGGTCCCGCGAGATCAAGCCTGAAAAGATGATGCAGGAAGTCATTCGCAATGTGCGCATGCAAATTTCGGAGGGAAGCCTCGAGGCGGAATCCTGGTATCAAAAATTGGATGAGGAGGCGCGCGCGCAATACCGCATCGGTGCGCGTTCGTTATTTCATGGATTGATGAATTACGTCTCGGCCAATGATGAGGAAGCCGCATCCGAGGCCTATGCGATCGGTTATGAATATGCCTCGCGCGCAAGGCGCTACAGTCTGAGTTACGTGGACGCGGCAAAGGCGTTTTTATTCTTCCGCGATTCGCTGATCGTGTCGGTGATCAAGGTGTATGGAGATGCGAACGTGCCGGCTTCCCAAACTTCGCGAATGTATTCGAAGATGCACACCTTTACAGACGGGATCCTGATCAGCCTTTTGCAGACCTATGAATCGTTGGGGAATGCCAGCCGTTGAGGCTGGCATTTTAGTTTGACCGGCCGCATACTAAAAACAGGCGCAAGCGGATCTATCCGCTTGCGCCATCATTCCGGCTGGTTTATACTTGCGCGCATGTCAATCCCTGAAAAGATCGGGCGTTATGTCATAAAATCTGAACTGGGCCGCGGGGGCATGGCGACGGTCTATCGCGGTTTCGACCCAAGTTTTGACCGCGAAGTTGCGATCAAGGTTTTGCCGCGTGAAATGCTGCATGACCCGCAGTTCCGTTCCCGCTTTGAGCGCGAGATCAAGATGGTCGCCGCGTTGGAACATCCTTCGATTGTGCCGGTGTATGATGTCGGGGAGGAGGACGGGCAGCCGTATTTTGTCATGCGCTACATGACCGGCGGTTCCCTTTCCGATGGGATTGCAAAGGGAAATTTTTCAATACAGGATACTGCCGGCATCATCGAAAAAATTGCAAAGGGACTCGCCTATTCCCATAGAAAGGGCATTGTCCACCGCGACCTCAAGCCTGATAACATCCTCTTCGATGAAAATGGCGAGCCGTTCATCTCGGATTTTGGCATTGCCAAATTGACGGAGGCAGGCGGCGGGTTGACCGGAAGCGGCGTCATCGGCACACCCGCCTATATGAGTCCCGAACAGGCGCAGGGGAATGAAATAGACAGCCGCAGCGACGTCTATGGGTTGGGTGTGATCGTCTATCAGATGTTGAGCGGGCAGCAGCCGTACAGTGCCGATACGCCGATGGGTGTGGTGGTGAAGCACATCACCGAACCCGTGCCGGAGATTTTGAAATTGGTGCCCGATCTTCCGGAAGAGGTACATGACCTGATCAAAACCGCCATGGCGAAGGATAAGTCCAGGCGATACGAAACGACCATAGACCTTGCAAAGGCCCTGAACCTGATCGCCTTTGGCAAGGAGGGCAATCTGACCTTCAGTACGAACAGCTCCGCGAAAACCCGCCTGGGTAATGCCGCGCCATCCACCCGCGGCAGAATGGGATGGGTTGTTACCGGCCTTGTTCTCGTTTTTGCCGTGACCGCTTTCCTCCTTTTGCGAGATCAACTGTTTGCACCCGGCCAGCCCGCCGCCACCGTCCCGCCTGAAAGCCCCACATGGACCACGGTTCCAACGATTCAGGAGGCTGGATCCGCCTCGGCGTCTTTCGCCCCGTTCTGTTCGGAGGGGATTGAAATCCACTCAGCGTTTGCCAGGGAGACCAACAGCATCTGTACCAGGAAACTCCCCTATTCCTATGTCTCCGTTCAGGAGGGTGCTGTCGTGGAAGCCCTTCACCCCGACGGATCGTGCAGGTTGGAAGCGACCAGCGATGGAAGACAAACCTATTCCTGCACAGGCACACCCTTTCTCGTCATGGATGTAAAGGTCTGCAGCCCGCCTGTCCTCTCCGATGATGATCTCAACAAATGCCCATCCGATGCGACCTTTAACTCCGAGGCGCAGTGTTGTGTCGCCGTCCCGCCCGGGGATGCAGGCTGTACCGTTTTGGAGATCAAGCTGAAGGGTTGTCAATAAAAACCATCGGGCGCCGAAGCGCCCGATGTTCCTTTCATCCAATGGGGTGATAGAATAACCCAATGGGTACACTGTATCTTGTCGCAACACCGATTGGAAACCTGGAAGACATGAACCCGCGCGGCGTGCGGATCCTGCGTGAGGTCGTTCTGATCGCCGCCGAAGATACCCGCCACACCGGAAAACTTCTCAAACACTTCGATATCCAAACTCCCCAGACCAGTTATTACGAACACAACAAATTACACAAACTCGATTTCATCCTCGAAAAACTTTCGACGGGTGACGTGGCGCTCGTCTCCGATGCAGGGGCTCCCGCGATTAATGACCCTGGCTATGAACTTGTCAAAGCCGCCCTCGCCTCCGGCTTCGACGTTGTGCCTGTTCCCGGTCCTTCGGCTCCCATCGCCGCCCTGACCGTTTCCGGCCTGCCCACCGATTCCTTTTTATACCTTGGTTATCTCCCCCATAAATCAAGCGAACGCCGCAAACATGTAGGGCAGGTTTGTAACCTGCCCTATACTTTAATTTTCCTCGAATCTCCCCACCGCCTCGTGGATTCGCTCGAAGGCCTGCTCGCCATTCTCGGTGACCGCCGCATCTGCATTGCCCGCGAAATGACGAAGATGTACGAAGAATACTGGCGCGGCCAAATCAGCGGCGCGATCGAGTATTTCAAATCAAAAGAGCCGAGAGGTGAATTCACTTTGGTTGTGGAAGGACCAAAGACCAAAGACCGTGGACGGTGGACAGAGGATGAATTGTTGAAGGCCATCAAGAAGGAAATGAAGGCGGGCAAGTCTGCAAAGGAGATCTCCGCTAAATTGGCGGAGGCAAGCGGCTGGAATAAAAAGGAAGTGTATGGTTTGGTCAATCAAATTAAGTAAATGGAGACTCGCATGGCAGAAGACACAAAAAAAAACGAAGAAAAGAAGGAAAAAGAAGAAAAGCCAGTCCCAAAAGATAACATCGTCACCACCAAACATTCCGTGCGGATCGGCGGTAAAACGATCAAATACACCGTCGCCACCGGGACGATGGTGCTGAAGGAGGAGGTCAACGACAAGGAAAAGGATACCGAAATCGAAAAACCGCGCGCGCAGATCTTCTTCACCGCCTATACCATGGACGGCGTAAAGGATAAATCCAAACGCCCGATCACGTTTTCCTTCAATGGAGGGCCCGGGTCCTCCTCCGTATGGCTGCATCTCGGCGTACTTGGTCCGCGTCGTGTGGTGCTCACCGAAGATGGCGAGTTGCCTCCGCCCCCCTTCAAACTGACCGATAACCAATACTCCATCCTCGATGACACCGACCTCGTATTCATCGACCCGATGAGCACGGGCTTCAGCCGTCCCGTGGAAGGCGAGAAATCCAAAGAGTGGCACACCTTCACAAAGGACATTGCCTCGGTGGGTGATTTCATCCGCCTGTATACCACGCGCTACAACCGCTGGCTCTCACCCAAATTCCTCGCGGGTGAATCCTACGGAACCACACGCTCGGCAGGACTCTCCGGTTATTTGCAGGACCGTCACGGCATGCTGCTGAACGGACTGATCCTCATCTCCGCCGTACTCGATTTCACCACCATAGACTTCAATTTCAACAACGACCTGCCTTACATTCTCTTCCTGCCTGCCTATGCGGCGACCGCCTGGTATCACGACAAGTTGAGTTTCAAAGCGTCCCTGCAGACCGTGTTAAAAGAAGCGGAGGAATTCGCGCTGGGTGAGTATGCCTCCGCCCTGCTCAAGGGCGCAGCGCTCACGCCCGAGGAACGCGCCAGTGTGGTTGAAAAACTTTCACGCTACACGGGCATCTCGCAGGAATTCATCCAGCGCAGTGACCTGCGCATCCTCGACCGCCATTATTTCAAGGAACTCCTGCGCGAGCGCGGCAAAACCGTCGGTCGTTTGGACAGCCGTTACACGGGCATTGACCGTATCGGCGTCACTGAAACCTATGAGTACGATCCGTTGTTCGCCCAGGTCTCAGGTCCGTACACAGCGGCGTTCAACGATTACATCCGCACCGAACTCAAATTCGAGACCGACCTGCCGTATGAGATCCTCAGCGAAAAAGTCTGGATGAACTGGTCGTACAGTTATTTCCAGAATCAATATGTCAACGTCGCTGAAACCCTGCGCCGCGCCATGCACTTCAATAAATATCTCAAGGTCTTTGTCGCCAACGGATATTTCGATCTCGGCACGCCCTACTTCGCCACCGAATACACCTTCGACCATCTTGGCCTGGATGCCTCGCTGCGCGGGAACATCCGCATGTCCTATTACGATGCAGGCCACATGATGTATGTGCACATGCCCTCGCTCAAAGCCATGAAGAAGGACATGACGAAATTCATCAAGGATGCAAGTTGATGAACCTGGATGACCTCGCCCTCTTCAAACAACTCGACACCCAACATATGCTTGCCCATATTGACGGTTTGCCGGGTCAATTGCAAACCGCATGGGAATTGGGACAGAGTCTGCCTCTCCCCGCTTTCACGGATATACAAAACATTATCATCGCCGGGATGGGAGACTCCGCGCTTCCTGCCGACCTCATCACTGCTTCTGTTTCCTCGAGCATTCGCCTCCCCGTGACCACCCACCGCGGATACGGCATCCCCGCGTTCGCACAGGGCGCGCGGACATTGGCGGTCTGTGTCTCGCACTCCGGGGACGACGAAGAGACCCTCGACTCATTCGATGCCGTATTCAGGAACGGATGCAGTTTACTGGCCATCACCAGCGGCGGAGAAATGGCGAAATATGCCGAAGCAAGGAACGTTCCCATTTGGAAATATGATTTCAACGGCAAAGCCAACGCCGCAATTGCATATCCGTTTGGCTTGTTATTGGCGTTGTTCACCCGTCTCGATCTTATCCCCGACCCCGCCGCGGACGTAGCCGAAGCGGTCGCGATGATGAAACGCTCCCAACAGCACATTACCGCGGACGTGCTCGCCGCGAAGAATCCCGCCAAGCGATACGCTGGTCAATTGGTCGGGCGCTGGGTGACGTTCGTTGGCACGCAAAATCTGGAGCCTGTGGCGCGGCGCTGGAAGACGCAGGTCAATCAAATGGCGAAAGCGGGCGCGAATTTCGAGGTCATCCCCGAAGCCACGCACAACACATTGCTTGCCACGCTCAACCCGAATCCCACGCTTAATGCGCACACGATGACCCTGTTCATGCGTGCACCCAGCGACCATCTGCGGAACAAATTGCGCTCCGATGCGATGCGCCAGGCCTTCATGCTCGAAGCCCTCAACACGGATGTGATCGACGCGCGCGGCGAGTCCATAATTGCCCACTTGTGGACGTTGATCATTTTTGGCGATTACATGGCATATTATCTTGCCATGGCATACGGCGCAGACCCGTCGGAGGAGCATGCATTATTGAGTTTTAAAGATATGTTGGCAAGGGGTTGATTTTTAAATATGGAGTCAGCCAGCTTGCTGGCGTATTCCACGGGAGCAAGCTGGCTGACTCCATAATTGCTTTATTTCTTCGGGGGGAGTTTGTTTCCAGCGCCTTGTTTGGTCACTTCCACCCACAATGAACTGGCGAGTTCAAAGCCGATGAGATGATCGTGCTTTTGCAATTTCAGCCGCAGTGGACCTTTGAATGGCGCACAGCTAAATAGATGAAACGGTGTGCCCGGCACAAGCCCAAGTTCACCAATGTAGTTTAATTTTTCAAAATCATGCGTGCGGACGCGGCTGATGACACAATCGGATTCAGATGGCACATCGATCAGCGGCATATCCACCACGCGGGGCATCACGCCGTCCTTCGAGGGGATCGGCTCGCCGTGCGGACAGCGGGTGGGGTAGCCCGCGAGTTCGTCCATGCGGTCTTCGATCTCGTCGTTGATGCCCTTCTCGAAGGTGTCTGCCAGTTCATGGGCGGTCGCCCAGTCATATTTCATCACTTTGACGAGGAAGACTTCCGTCAGGCGGTGGCGGCGCAGGGACGGCATGGCGATCTGTTCGCCTTCCGGGGTGAGCATTACGCCGCGATACGGTTCGTGCGCGAGGTAGCCGCTTTTTTGCAGGCGTTTGACCATGCTGGCAGTCGCCTGCGCGGATGCTTCGACGTGTGAACTTAAAAGCGAAAGCGGGACCTGTTGATGGTCGTGTTGTAACCGATAGATCTCAGCGGCATAGCGCTGCATGGCGGGGCTGACGTTCATGCGGGGGGTAAATCTCCGAAAATTTTCAATCAGGTTGAAACCTGTTCTCAATGCAATATAGATAAATTTTAATACAAATATCTAGATTATTCAGGTGGCGGTCATTATACTACGCCCTATCAGACGAAAGAGACAATATTTGTCTATTCAAAATTACCTTTAAGGAGACCCATTCGATGCAACACTTCAGTAAAAAACTAATTGGTTTATTGTTCGTTTTGGCGCTGTTGGTCAGCGCGTGCGGCGGCGGGACAGCCGTCCCTGGGGAAAATGCTCCCGCAGTAGAATCAAATTCACCCGTAGAAAATGAGGCGGGCGTTTCGGGCAATCTGGTCATCTATTCGGGACGTTCCGAGTCGCTCATCCAGCCCGTCCTGGATGCGTTCCAGGCGAAGTATCCGAATGTGAAAATTTTGCTCAAGTCGGGCAGTAACAGCGAGCTGGCAAATGCGCTGATTGAGGAGCAGGCGAACCCGCAGGCGGATGTGTTTGTGACGACAGAGATCTTTACCATTCAGAGCTTGTACCAGCAAGGACTGTTCGCCTCGTACCGCCCTGTGGGCGCGGACCTGCTGCCTGCGGAATTTATCGGACCCGAGGACAGCTGGGTGGGACTGACCCGCCGCGCGCGCGTTATCATGTACAATACGGAACTCGTGGGCGCGGATGAAGCGCCGCAGTCCATCTTTGACCTGACCGACCCCAAGTGGCAGGGTCAGATCGCTGCGGCTGGTTCGACCAACGGCGGTATGCAGGCACAGATCGCCGCGATGCGACAGTTGCTTGGCGATGAAGCCACGCAGGAATGGCTGACCGGCTTGATGGTGAACGAGGTGACCTTCTTCGGTGGTCATACGGATGTGCGCAAAGCCGTCGGCGCGGGCGAGTTCAAGATCGGTCTGGTCAATCACTACTATTACTACCTGCAACTCGCGGAAGGCAGCCCTGTTGGAATCGTCTTCCCCGACCAGGGCGAAGGACAGATCGGTTTGATCTGCAACGCCACCTCCGCCGCCATCGTGAATGGCGGAAAGAACGTCACCGCGGCGCAGGCATTTTTGGACTTCCTGATCTCGGAGGAAGGGCAGAAACTGTTCGCGGAAGGGAATTACGAATATCCGATGCTCGCTAGTGTGCCTCTGCGCGAAGGCGTGGAACCGCTGGAGAACTTCCGCCTGGCGGATGTGAACGTAGCCGAAGCCGCGCTTGACTTGAACGGCACATTGGATTTGATGGAAGCAATTGGTCTTCCCTAGAACCAATTGATCTTCACCGCAGAGGCGCGGAGAACGCAGAGAAAAAATATTACACTCCTCACCCTTTGCGTCTCTGCGGTGAAAAATATACAAATAACCACAGATGAACACAGATCAACACGGATAGTTCAATACACAATCCTATTCATCTGCGTTTATCTGTGGTGAATTAAGAGTAAATGCAGATACGCAACACGCTACCTCAACTTCGCCGACACTACCATATCAGCCCCCGGCTCCTGTTTGCTGCGGGGCTGGTGGCGTTGTTCGTGGCCATCCCGCTCGCGTATATATTCTTCCGTGCGACAACGGGCGGGGAGGAAGTCTGGCTGCGTCTTTTGCAAACCCGCATCTGGAAGTTGCTCGGGAACACACTACTTCTCGCCGCCACTGTCACCGGCGGCGCGACGCTCGTCGGCGTGACGATGTCCTTCCTCACCGAGCGCACCGACCTGCCCGGGCGCAAGGTCTTCCGCTGGATGCTGGCGATGCCGCTGGCGATTCCTGCCTACATCGGCGGCATCGTCCACCTGACGCTTCTTCGTCCACGCGGCGGCTTGATTCCGCAACTACTGGCGGAGTGGTTCGGTCAGCCGATCCCAACGCCCAGCCCGTTGGGGTTCGGCGGAGCGGCGTTCATTTTGACGTTGTTCATGTTCCCGTATGTCTATCTGCTCAGTGGCGCGGCGTTCCGCTCGTTGAATGCCTCGCTCGAAGAAGCCTCGCGCACGTTCGGACGCAGCAACTGGCAAACCTTGTGGGAAGTGACCCTGCCCGCCTTGCGCCCCGGCATCACAGCCGGCGCATTGCTCGTCGCGTTGGATGTTCTGGCTGAATATGGCACGGTGGCATTGCTTCGCTACGAAACTTTTTCGTCCGCGATTTTCGTGCAACTCTCCGGGCGGTATGACCGTTCCGCCGCGGCGGTGTTGAGCGGTGTGTTGATAGTGATCGCGGTCATGATTTTGTGGGGCGAACTCCGCTTGCAGGGACAGGCGCGCTACACCCAGATGGACAGTCAGTGGCGCCCCGCGCCGACCCTGCCGCTCAAGAAATGGAAAGTCCCCGCCTTCCTGCTCGTCTCGTTGGTCGTGTTTTCCAGTTTGCTGGTTCCCGTCATCGTCCTTGCGGCGTGGAGCGTGCAAGCCTTGCTCGACCCCGCCGCACTTGCCTCCATCATGCGTTCGGGGTCGCAGACCTTTGGCAATTACGCTTGGAACAGTTTATGGGCGTCCGCATTGGCGGCGGTGATCGCTGTTTTACTTTCGCTGCCTGTGGCCTTGCTTTCGGCGCGTTACCCGAATAAACTCACGCAAGCCATCTCGCGTTTTTGCCAGGTTGGCTATGCCATCCCCGGCGTGGTCATTGCGTTGAGTCTGGTCCTGCTCGTCAACCGTTATCTTCCATTCCTGTATGCCACGCCGCTGATCGTCGTCATGGCGTATGTCTTGCGCCATATGCCGCAGGCGGTCAGGGCAAGTGAATCCGCACTGAATCAACTGTCGCCTTCGATGGAAGAGGCCTCGCGTACGCTGGGCCGCACGTCCATCCAGACCATCTTCCAGGTCATCCTGCCGCTGATCGTGCCCGGCCTTCTGGCGGGCGCAGGGCTGGTCTTTTTAACCTCCCTCAAAGAATTGCCTGCTACATTATTGCTTCGTCCCGCGGGTTTCGATACGCTGGCTGTGCGCGTGTGGGTCTGGGCGTCCGAAGGCTTTTACATCCAGGCCGCACCCGCCGCGCTGTTGCTCGTGGTCGCCTCCGCCGCGCCGTTATACTTTTTACTCCGACGGGAACAGATCTTCCGATGAATGCATTAGAACTTCGCAACGTGACAAAACGATTCACATCCGCAGGAACGCCCGCAGTGGATGATATTTCCTTCACGCTTTCCAACGGCGAGATTCTTGCGCTGGTTGGTCCGAGTGGATGCGGCAAGACGACCACCCTGCGATTGATCGCGGGACTCGAGCGACCCGACAGTGGTTCGCTTCACATCAAGGGAGGGCTGGTTGCCGACGAAAGGCATTTCACTCCGCCCGAAAAACGCGGCGTAGGCATGGTTTTTCAGGACCACGCGCTCTTCCCGCATATGACTGTTTTTGAGAACGTCAAATTCGGCTTGAAGGGACAGCCCGCCGTACATGCGCGTGAGACAACTCTCAGCATATTAAAACTCGTCGGGTTGGAAAATTTTGGGGAGCGCTACCCGCATCAACTATCTGGAGGCGAGCGTCAGCGTGTCGCCCTGGCGCGGGCGTTGGCTCCTCGTCCCGTGCTCGTTCTAATGGATGAACCGTTCAGCAGCCTCGATGCGGACTTGCGCCACGAAGTCCGTGAGCAGGTGCGCGGCATTTTGAAGGCGATGTCTGCCACGGCGGTGTTTGTGACGCACGACCAGGAGGAGGCACTCTACATGGGTGACCGCCTCGCCGTCTTCCAAAGCGGGCGGATGGAGCAGGTAGGCGCGCCCGAAGAGATCTTCCACGACTCAGCCACGCGCTTTGTGGCGGAGTTCATGGGCGACAGCGACTTTTTGCCCGGCGTGGTGAAAGAGAACGGCATCGAAACCGAACTCGGTTTGATCCCCCAGAAAGTGAACCTGCCCATTGACTCAACCGTCGAGGTCGCCCTGCGCTCCGACGATGTGAACTTCGACCAGGCGAACCCTGCCAATGCGCTGGTGCTGGCGCGCTTCTTCCGCGGCGCGTATTATCAATATCGTTTGCGTTTATCGTCTGGGAAGTTGATCCACGCCTTCAAACCGCACACCAAGACCATCCCGCCCGGCACGTCCGTTCATGCCTACCTGAGCGCGGGTCACGAGTTGACGGTCTTTCAGAATGGGGTGTCGGTGGGGGAATAGATTATATTTACTACGTGAAAATACTCCATTAACTTGTTCGTCTCACCCTGCTCAACCAACGGGATTACCGCACAAAATAAATGATCGCTACGATCACACCGATCGTCACCACCGTCCATCTCAGCGTGGATGGTTTGATTTTCCCTGCCAGTTTTCCTCCCAGCCATCCGCCGATCAACGCGCCGATTGCCATCACCAGCGCTGCGGACCAAAGCACCTGCCCGGAGAAGAGGAAATAGATCGCAGCGGCGATGTTGACGGAGAACGCCACCGCCTGCTTGAGCGCATTCAGACGCGTGAGCGTGTCTTCGAGCGTCAAACCCAACGCGGAGAGCACGATGACGCTCAGCCCCGCGCCAAAATATCCACCATAGACCGAAGCCAGCGCGACCGGCAGCCAGGTGATCTTTTCCAACTGCGAGCCTTGTCCTGCCGCCATGCGCCGCGTCAACCAGGCGCGGACGGGGTCCTGGACCGCCAGCAAACCCGAAGCCAGCAAAATGAGATACGGCACCAGATCGCGGAAGAGCTTTTCGCCCGTTTGCAAAAGCAGCCAGCCGCCCAGCAAACCGCCTATGACCCCCGCAGGGACGATCAGCCACAGCCTGCTTTTCTGTCCTTTGAGGTCGTTCCATTGTGCCAGCGTCCCGCCGAAATAGCCGGGGCAGAGCGCGACGGTATTGGTCACATTGGCAGAGACGGCAGGCACACCGAGAAAGGTGAGCATGGGGAAGGTAATGAGCGTCCCGCCGCCTGCCAGGGCGTTGATCCCGCCAGCCAAAAGCGCGGCGATGGAAATGAGGAGGAAATGAAGGGGGGTCAGCATGGAGCGAGTAGCCTTGATTTAGGATGTGGCAAGTATAGCATCGTTGATATTTATTTAGAACATGTTGACTGACCTGACTTTTAGGGGTAAGTAAAGAAATGTGGATGGTAAAGGAATCTATATTACTATTTGATATCATACAACGACCCGGATGGTAAAATCAGAAAAGTATGGTTAGATTTTTGCTGCATTTGTGCGCAAAGAAGGTGATGTATGTTTGATAAAAAGAATCCTTCATGAATTTTAATTTCACAATTTTTTAAAGATGGAAAATCTACCGGATAAAACAGGAATGGCCAAGGCCGGAGTTTTCTCGTTAAAACCTCCGTTGACCAGCCGATTTGTTCCGTTTCAGAAAAACTATTGTCGTCTAAAAATGGGTTGAGTACATATAGAGATACGAGGGTCACAGCATGATTTTTAGGAATATTTATCGTTTTTCCCCAACCGATCCGGCGAATACCCATGCGATGAAAACTATTAGGTATTTTCTCTGGGCGGGTATCATGATGGTTCTCCTGTGGTTTCTGTATTTTTCCTTATCCACGATCGCTATTCCCTATCAAATAGAATACCGGGAGGGTGCATCCCAGGTTATGACGCAGATTTTTCTGGCAGGCGGGAATCCGTTTTCTTTGGAGAATCAGCCGCTGGGAATGAACAACTACGGCATCGGTTATAACCTGGTTGCAATTCCGTTTGCAAAATTGTTTGGCAACACACTTATGGTGTATAGGGGCATAAGCCTCTTTTTTCTTCTCGGTTCCCTGCTTTTTGTTGCAAGGATAATCTTCGCACTCAAGAACGACGTATTGATTTCCGTGTTGGGTGGAGTATTCATCGTCGTTGTCTTGGCTGGCCGTGGTGGTCTTGGAGCCTTCCCCTCTGCAATGGGTGTGTTTCTTTTCCTGGCGGCAGTACTAATTCCATTCAGCTATTCGTTCACTTATCCCAGCCTGATCGCCAGCGCGTTTTTATCGGTGATGGCTTATTACACAAAATCCTATTTTGTTATATGTTTCGGGGTCGTGGCAGTCTACACATTCGCCTTTGTTTCGAAGAAGAAGGGTATCTTATACGGTCTCCTTTTCCTTTTTGTCTTTTGCCTTCTCTTTTTGGGGGTCAGGCAGGGTTTTAAACTATATTTCATTGATACTTTCATTGGCAACCTTTCCAACACGACTAGGTCACAAGATCATTTGCGTGGTCAATTATTTGAACTGGTAATGGAGTTTTATCCCAGCATCCTATTGGGCCTGTCGCTTCTTTTTTTGAGTGCGCGACGATTCTTGAAAAGTAATCCGTTTCGAAAAGGCTTTTTGTCGCGCTCAAATATTTTGCATTTAGACAGCCCCCTCTTCAGTTTGCCAATTAATTATTTTGCCTTTACCTTTATTCTTTGTTTTCTGGCCTTTTTATTTATCCTCGGCCCGCACAAATGGAGTTATATGACGTATGCCTACCAATTGGTGCTGCCCCCGTATGTTTTATGGCTTTTTCAAATGTCGAATTTTAAAAGCAGGTTTTCGATGATCACCATTTGTTTGCTTTTTGGCAACGTTCTAATTTTGGGTAGTCTTTTTCTGAATCCGTTCTTCCTGCGTCAAAGGGACTCGGCGGAGTGGGCAATTCTATATGCCCACATAAGGGGCTCTAACCGTATTGTGAATTCACCAGCAATCGTGTCCATGGTGATTGATGCGGGTATCATGCCCGTCGATTCCGGGCAAACTGAATATTATTACAACATCAAACCCTACCCCGCCAATAAGTTATTCGGCCCTGGTTTCGAAACTGTCAGGCGAAATGGAATAGCATATCAATGGTCAATTCGGAACGCCGTACGACATCATAAATTTGATAAAGTTATCTTAACGCAAGGGCATAGGAACCTGGTGCCTCCAGATATTGTCAACCAATACTATATCAAGGTTGAAACAATAACGCTTGATATGCCTCAAACTCATCAAACATGGGTCATAGAGGTTTGGGAGCCGACGGGTAAATAGCCGGGGCAGAGCGCAACCGTATTGGTGACATTCGCCATCACAGCCGGCACGCCGGGAAAGGTGAGCGTGGGGAAGGTGATGAGCGTCCCGCCGTCTGCCAGGGCATTGATTCCGCCAGCCAGAAGCGCGGCAAGAGCGGCGAGAAGAAGATGTGGGGGGGTGAGCATGAATGGAAATCCTTGATTTGGGATGAAGCAAGTATGGCATTGTTCAATTCTTGACTCTTCCGTGTCCGGCGCGTATAATTCCGCCATTCAGAAGTAGTACGCGTGTGGTTGCCTGATAGAGAAGGAGACGTTGGTTGAGTACGAAGGCATCGAAACCAAAAAGGTGGAAGTCTCCGCGGGAAAACAGCGCCGAAGTCGTCTGATGAAGTTGCCGAAGAAATCCATGTGAAAGTAGAACGGCACGGGGTTGCCCGTTACAGCAAAGACCGATGGTTGTCGGTTACCGAGCGCGCCGCACAAAACGGCGAATTGAGGTGGTACCGCGAAGCATATGCTTCGTCCTCATCATGGACGAGGCGTTTTTATTTAACAATGACATTGCGAGGGCGAAGCCCGAAGCAATCTCAAGATTATTGGGAGATTGCTTCGTCGGGAAGAGCACCCTCCTCGCAATGACATGAGGAGAGCGAATGACAAAAGAATTACCGAAAGCCTACGACTTCAAATCCACCGAAGACCGCATCTACGCGCTGTGGGAGACGGGCGGCTATTTCCAGGCGTGGAACGACCCGAACAAGCCGGGCTTCGACCCGTCCATCAAGCCGTTCGTCATCTCCATCCCGCCGCCAAACGTGACCGGCGAACTGCATCTCGGTCATGCCATGTTTGTCAGCGTCGAAGACCTGATGATCCGCTACCACCGCATGAAGGGCATCCCCACGCTCTGGGTGCCGGGCAGCGACCACGCGGGCATCGCCACGCAGTTGATGGTGGAACAAAACCTCTTGAGAACCGAGGAAGTCACCCGCGAAGAACTCGGACGCGAGGAATTCCTCAAACGCACCTGGGATTGGAAGAAGAAATACGGCAACATCATCACGACCCAAATCCGCAGACTCGGCGCTTCGTGCGATTGGAGCCGCGAACGCTTCACCCTCGACGATGGGCTGAGCCGCGCGGTACGGGAGGCGTTCGTCCACCTCCATGAGAAGGGATTGATCTATCGCGGTCCGCGGCTGATCAACTGGTCGCCGGGACTCAAGACCGCCGTCTCCGACCTTGAAGTGGAATACAGCGAAGAAGAAGCGACGATGTATCACTTCAAGTACATGCTCAAAGACGATGGTAAGGGCGAGTCTCAGACTCACCCCTACATCCCCGTTGCCACCATCCGCCCTGAAACGATCTTGGGTGATACGGCAGTGGCAGTGCATCCAGAGGACGAACGCTACAAGAAATTCATCGGGAAGACCGCCATCGTGCCGATCCTTGGACGCGAGATTCCTGTCATCGCGGATGAATACGTCAGCATGGAGTTCGGCACGGGCGCGTTGAAAATCACACCCGGACACGACCCGAACGACTACGACATCGCCCACCGTCACGGACTGCCGATCATCTCCATGCTGGACAAAGAGGCGAAGGTCAACGAGAACGGTGGAAAATATCAGGGGTTGGACCGCTTCGAAGCGCGGAAACAGCTCTGGGCGGATATGAAAGAGGCGGGTCTTGTCATTCGCGAAGAGAAATACGTCACCACCATCCCGCGTTCCCAGCGCGGCGGCGAGATCGTCGAGCCGATGATCTCCGAGCAGTGGTTTGTGAAAATCCAGCCGCTGGCGGATGCCGCGTTGGTGGCGGTCAAGGACGGGCGCATCAAGATCGTGCCGGAACGGTTCGAAAAGACCTATTACAACTGGCTCGAAAACATCAAGGACTGGTGCATCAGCCGTCAGTTGTGGTGGGGACATCGCATCCCCGTGTGGTATTGCCCCGACGGGCACATGACCTGCACACGCGAAGACCCGACCGAATGCGCCACCTGCGGCTCGAAAGACATTCGCCAGGACGAAGACGTGCTGGATACGTGGTTCTCGTCCGGCTTGTGGCCCTTTTCCACGTTGGGCTGGCCCGAAAAAACGCCCGACCTGAAATATTTCTATCCCACCTCCTACATGGAGACGGGCTACGACATCCTGTTCTTCTGGGTGGCGCGCATGATCATGATGGGGCTCGAGTTCACCGGCGAAGCGCCGTTCCACACTGTGTACCTGCACGGACTGGTGCGCGACGAACACGGACGCAAGATGTCCAAGACGTATGGCAACGTGACGGACCCGCTCACCGTCATGGACCAGTTCGGGACGGACGCGCTTCGCTTCACGCTGTTGGTTGGTTCCACACCCGGAAACGACATGAACCTGTCGGTGAAGAAGGTGGAAGCCAACCGCAACTTCGCGAACAAGTTGTGGAATGCGGGAAGGTTTGTGATTAATACAATTAGTACATTGGAAGATGGTAAATTGGTGGCTGGTGACCAATCTACTAGTCAACCAACTTACACCCTCGCTGATTCATGGATCTGGGCAAAACTCCAGCAACTTGTACGCGATGTGGAGCGCCAGTTCCAGAACTTCCAATACGGGCAGGCTGGACAGCAGATCTACGATTTTATCTGGTCTGACTTTGCGGACTGGTACGTGGAAATTGCGAAAGAACAGATGAAGAACGACGATACCCGCTATTCGACTGTCAAGACGCTGGCGCGCGTGTTCGATATGTCCCTGCGATTGCTGCATCCCTTCACACCATTTGTGACTGAGGAGATCTGGGGGCACCTGCACGGTGCTTTGCGTGAATCATCGTTAAAAGATATTTGCAAAGACTGGCCGGATGCATTGATTGTTGCCCGCTTCCCCGAACCACGCAAGCCCGAAGGCTGGGAAGAACAAAAAATTACTGAATTTTCTTTGCTCCAAGAGTCAATTCGTGCCATTAGAAATTTGCGAGCAGAGAAAAACATTAAGCCATCCAAAAAAATTGGCGCCACATTCGTTACAGGAAGCTATGCAGGTTTATATAATGAATATCTACCAATAATTTCAACGCTGTCTAGCACCGACATCAATGAAACATTTGTCAAAACAGACTATAAGCTTTCGGATGCACTAGCTGCATCAACAGCCTCTTTAGTCGTTGGCTCGACCAATATCTATCTTTCAGGAATCGAAACATCAGAAGAAGATAAATCCCGCCTCGAGAAGGAACTCAAGGAAGCCGGGTCCCACATCGAACGGCTGGAGAAACTCCTCGCCAGCGACTTCGCCAGCAAAGCCCCCGCCGCGCTGGTCCGGAAGGAACGCGACAAGCTGGCAGGCTACAAGGACACTGCCGAGAAGATCAAAGCGCAGTTGAAATAACCTTCATGTCATTGCGAGGAGGGCATAGACTGACGAAGCAATCTCCCCTTCAGCCGGGGGTTGCCTCGTACCTCGCAGTGACATGTTTGTATTAACTTGTTTCCCCGACCCTTATGTTATAGTAAAAACCCATGAGGCTGGAACTCGATTGGCTGTTCGAACTCAAACGCAGGGAGATCGTCTTCCTTGCATTGCTCGTTCTATGCGGCGGGGTGATCGGTTTTCTTTGCGGCAGGGTGTCGCATCAATATCTGGAACTGTTCTTCCCGTTCTCGCAGGCATTGGAATCCGCAGCGTGGGTCATTGGGACTTTGCTGGTCACGTCCATGGTCATCACGCTTGTCAGCGCGTTCCTGCGTCCGCTGAGAGTGATTCTATTCGGGCATGCGCTTGGGGCAATAGCCTTTCTGCTCGTCTGGTGGGGCGGATGGATCGCGTTCGCCGGCGCAATCCTCTACATGGCGGGCATGACTCTCCACGCGTGGATATTGACCGGCGAGTTGGGCAGGCGCTTGGAATTTTCGATGCGTCCGCTCTTATATGAACAGCGCAAGATTTTCATGGTAATGGCGTTGTTGCTGAGCGTCAGTTTTGCCTCGGGGTATCAGTTCGCAGCGCAGGATGAACTGCGCATTCCGGAGAATTTCAAACGGGCGGCGGATGAAATGATGCTCTCAGGTTTGGAGACACAGGTGCACAACCAGCCCGGACTCGATCCACTGGAGCGTGAAATCTTTTTGGAGCAGACGCGCACAAACCTCGATAACACATGGACCGAACTCGAAGCGACCATCCAGCCATATGTACGTTTCGTCCCGCTCGGTCTGACCCTCCCTTTGTATTTGCTGTTGATAGGCTTGCTTGATTCGCTGGGATGGCTTCCCTATCTCCTGCTCTGGCTGGCGTTGCGCCTGCTCACGCGCTTTGGCGTTTTGCGCACCGTCTCCGAAACCAGCGAAAGAAAGATACTCAAGTTGTAAAAATGGTATAATCGCATCAATCAAATATAACCTTCGGGGCAGGGTGCAATTCCCGATCGGTGGTACAGCCCACGAGCCTGTTTGGGTACATCGCTTTCCTCCTTGGGAAAACGGGCATGATCCGGTGTGACTCCGGAGCCGACAGTAATAGTCTGGATAGAAGAAGGTACAAGACGACAGCACACGCGTCGCTGTTTGGATTCACGCCCCGCAAACGTTCGTTGTTTTCGGGATTTTTTGTGGATACAACCGCTCCGCACTCCGCTGGCGCCTGATTCCGCGCCTCGATGGTTAACTCAACCGAGGCGCTTTTTCATGCTCAAACGCATCCTTCCCTTAATGATTTCCATCGGCTTCGCACTGTTTGCATGGCACATGATCGTGCAGGTGAGCGGCTTGCCGCGATTCATCCTGCCCGCCCCTGCGGACGTGTGGTCGCGTTTCCTGCGCGCATTCAACGATGGAAGCCTGCTGTATCACACGCACATCACCCTGCTGGAGATCGTGCTGGGTCTGCTGGCGGGCATTCTCTTTGCCACAGTGGTGGGATATGCGCTGGCAAAATCGCGCACGCTTGAGAAGGTGCTAGCGCCGTATCTCGTTGCCAGTCAGGCAATTCCCATCATAGCGATCGCGCCCCTGCTGGTCATCTGGCTGGGGAGCGGGATCCTCTCGAAGGTGGTCATCTGTGCGTTGATCGTATTCTTTCCCGTGCTGGTGAATACGATTGTCGGCATCCGCGCCGTGCCGGCAGCGTTGTATGACATGATGGCCTCCCTGCGCGCCACCCGCTGGCAGATCCTGTTCAAACTTGAACTGCCTGCCTCCCTGCCAATTTTGTTGGGCGGACTGCGCATCGGTGCAACGCTTTCCGTCATCGGCGCCATCGTAGGGGAGCTGGTGGATGCAAACCGGGGGCTTGGCTTCCTTTTGAAACTCGGCGATTTCCAGTATGACACGTCCATGGTATTCGTGGCGGTCTTCATGCTGATCGCGCTGGCCTTGTCACTGTACGGTGTGGTGACGATGTTGGAAAAAAGATTTTTGAAGTGGCAGAAATAACCATGTCATTGCGAGGAGATTGCTTTACCCCTTCGGGGCTCGCAACGACATAAAATTCAAAGGAGACACTATGTTAAAGAAAATCATTTTACTCACGCTCGGGCTGGGACTCGGCCTGATGGCTTGTGCCAGCCCCGGGCCCCGGAATGAAGCGGATCAAGTCCGCAAGATTCGACTGCCGATGGGCTACATCCCGAACATCCAGTATGCGCCGTTCTACGTCGCGGTAGACAAGGGCTATTTTGCGGAGGAGAATATTGAGATCGAATTCGATTATTCCTTCGAGACCAATGGTGTGGCGCTGGTGGGCGCGGGTGAGATCCCGTTTTCGGTGGCGTCGGGCGAGCAGGTGTTGCTGGCGCGTTCACAGGGACTGCCTGTTGTATATGCATTTGCGTGGTATCAGGAATTCCCGATTTCAGTGATCGCTGCGCCGGAGTTGAATATTAACGAACCCGCCGATCTGCGCGGAAGGACCCTCGGCCTGCCCGGCTTGTTCGGCGCGAATTACATCGGTGCGGAGGCGCTGCTGTTTTCGGGCGGCGTGAATTCGTCGGAGGTGAAATACAATTCGGTTGGTTTTAACCAGGTGGAGTCATTCGCCAGCGGACAGAGCGATATTGTGGTTGTATATGCCGCCAATGAACCGATCGTTCTGCGCTCGCAGGGTTTTGAATTTACCGAACTGCGCGTGGCGGATTACGAGCAGTTGACCGCCAACGGAATCGTCACCAGCGAGATGACAATCGCAAACGACCCTGACCTGATCCGGCGCATGGCGCGTGCATTTGCGCGCGGTATTGCAGATGCAGCGGCTGACCCCGAAGAGGCGTATGACATCAGCCTGAAGTTCGTGGAGAATTTGAAGGATCAGGATAGAAATGTGCAGATGCAGGTATTGCTGGTATCCATCGAGTTTTGGGGAACCGAACGCATCGGCTATTCCGACCCGCAGGCATGGGAGAATATGAACGACCTGCTGGTGAAGATGGGCTTGATCCCCGAACTTGTGGATCTGGGCAAGGCGTTCACGAACGAGTTTGTACCCTAGTAACGGTTCTTAACACAAAGGGACGAAGGAGCACGAAGGAAAACCTTTGACCCTTTGTTCCCTTTGTGGTGAAAGGATTCATGAGTTTCAAACCCGCTCTGACTGTCAAGAATCTCTCCGTGCTGTTTCCCAATGGCGGCAACGGAGCATCCTCCCCAAACGGGGAACTGCACGCGTTGGATGACATCTCTTTCAGCGTTCGTCCGCGTGAGTTTATCTGTTTCCTTGGCCCATCGGGATCAGGCAAGACCACCCTGCTCAAAGTGCTGGCAGGCCTGCTCCAGCCGACGTATGGCAGTATCCATTTTATGCATCACCACCGCCCGAAGATCGGCATGGTGTTTCAGCAAGCCAGTCTCATGCCCTGGCGCTCGGTCATCGACAACATCAAACTACCGCTCGAGTTGGAAGGCAGGCATGCGTCTGAAGCGAAGAGGAATGCGCACGAGATGATCGAACTGGTTGGGCTGCAAGGATTCGAAGACTCGCTCCCGCACGACCTCTCCGGCGGCATGGCGCAGCGCGTGGGGATCGCGCGCGCGCTCATCCATGACCCCGACCTGCTTCTGCTCGATGAACCTTTTGCCTCGCTGGATGCGCTTACCCGCGAACGCATGTGGACCGAACTCTCGCGCATCTGGCAGGCAAAACAGAAGACGGTCATCATGGTGACGCATTCGATCAATGAATCATTGTTCCTTGCAGACCGCGTCCTCGTATTGACCCAGCGCCCCGGTAAAATAAAACTGGACGTGGAAGTTGATCTCCCGCGTCCACGCTTGGACGATATCCGCTATACCGGTCACTTTGGGAAACTTGCAAAAAAACTGCGCGGGGCGATTGAGTAACGAAAAGATCTCGCCGCAAGGAGCACGGAAACCACGGAGGACTCTGAGAAAATCATCTCGGTGTATTCTGTGGTAAAGGGCTTTTACACTTTCGGCAGATTCAGTAGCAGCACTTCTGCCAGCAATCTCGAATTGACGTTGCGGTCCATCTTTTCGAGCGCGGATTCGTGTTCGTTGACCACCTTCCGCGCAGTGGACAGGTCCAGCCGCCCGGCCAGGAACTCGATCTCCATGTTGCGGTCAATATTAATAAGCGGACTGCCTGCGCCCGCCGCGCGCAGCATCACATCCCGCCAGTAGGAGAGCCAGATCATGATGGTCTGGCGCATGGTATCCTTGTCTTTGGAGAGTTTGTCGGCGTAGGAGAATTTTTCCACGCGAGGGGCAGGCAGGAGCGTTTGAAGATCGTCCAGTCTTTCCTCGCGTTTTTCAAGCAGGGTTGCATCGTCAACCAGTTTGCGAGCGTAGCCGGGACGTCCGCCGGAAATATGCGCCAGCAGGCGGGCGCGGTCTGCTTCCATGCCGCGCATCATCAGATCCACCGCGACGGTTTCAGTGGGAAGTGGACGCAGACGCAGGACCTCACACCGCGAAACAATGGTTGGCAGGAGTCCTTCGGGGGTATCGGCGGTCAGCAAAAGGATGGCGTGGGCCGGCGCTTCCTCGAGCGTTTTGAGCAGGGCATTGGATGCATTATCGTTGGCTTCCTGAAAGCGTAAAAAAATAACCACGCGATATTTTGATTGAAAAGGTTTTAGCGACAGGGAACGCTGCACCTCGCGGACCTGATCCACTTTGAGGATGCCGCCTTCCTTTGGGGCGAACTCATTATCCATCGCCTGGATCACGGTCAGGTCGGGATGCTGCATGGACTCGATCTGCTTGCAGGTGCGGCAGGTCAGGCATGGCTCGCCAGCCGTAACGGGATGTTCGCAGTTCAAAGATTGGGCGAGGCGCAAAGCCAGCGTCCGCCGGCCCAGGCCGGGCGGTCCGCAAAAAAGATAGGCATGGCGGATCTCGCCGCGTGCGGCATGCTGGCGGAGCATATCCACTGCCCATTCATGTCCGAGGATGTTCCAGTTGTTGATCATCAGCGCTCAGTATCCAGTCATAAATCGTTGTCACTCCTGCCCGGAGCGCAGTCTCACATACGAATCATATCGTTCCGCATGAATCCTCCCATCCTTCAACGCCGCCAGCACGGCACAGCCGGGCTCGTGCTGATGTGTGCAATCGCTGAACTGGCAGTGCGGAACAAGATCGCGCAGCTCCGGGAAATAGGCATCCATTTCCTCGGGCTGTGTATCCCATAATGCCAGTGACTTCCAGCCCGGTGTATCCGCCACATATCCGCCGCCTTCCAATGGGAACATCTGGCGCGTGACGGTGGTGTGTTTGCCCTTTCCCATGGATTTGCTGATCTCGTTCACCGCCAGCCCAAGCCCCGGTTGAAGCGCGTTCAATAAACTGGATTTCCCCACACCGCTGGGTCCTGCCAGCGCCGAGATCTTATTTTTTAACACAGCGCGCAATTCATCCAGGCCCTGTTCGATTTTTACGGACGTATAGATGACGTGATAGCCAATATCTTCATAGAGACCAAAAAGATCCCTGGCGTTTTGAACAAGGTCGATTTTGTTGGCAACGATGATGACCGCAATTCTTTGTTTTTCGGCAATGACAAGAAAACGATCCAGCATCTTCAACCTTGGATCGGGATTTGCACACGCGAAGACGAAGACCGCCTGATCCGCATTGGCCAGCAGAACCTGTTGATAGATGCCCTGCGGGCGCGGATCCAGCCTGACCAGGGCTTGTTTGCGCTCTTCGATATTTTCCATCACCCCGCTGCCATCTTCCAGAAGCGTGATGCTGACACGGTCTCCCAGTGCAGCAATATCCCCGACGGCTTTTCCCTGTTTGAGCTTCCCGCGCAATTGACAAATAACAACGCCCTCCCCGGTTTCCACCCAAAAGAAACCGGATTGGGCTTTGGTGATCAAACCTTGTTTGGTGGCTGCTTTTGTCAAACGCTCACCTTTTTCTTTCAAGAGACCCTAAAAGTTTCCCTGTTTGGGAAAAGACTGTGTAAGGGCGGCCTTTAGTACCCATATGCAGAGGCATGTTATGGTTGGAATCCGCCGAACGGCGTGGGCGTGGGGAGCGGCTGCCCGATCTGACCGAAATCATAAAACACCCTGCCCGGACTTCCAAAGTAATAGGCCTCCACCATGTAACGGAAGATCGGCACGCCATAATCGGACCCCTGACCGATGTTCTCGACGATCACCGCAATGGCAATATGAGGCTTGCCAGTTCGATCCTCCTCGTTCAAGGTATAGCCGGCAAACCAGGCGTGGGGCAAACCGCTGCCAGATTCGGCGGTACCGGTCTTTCCGGCCGTATCGAACTGGATGCCGCGGATGTTGTTACGCGCCGTACCGAGATTGAAGTTCGTCACCATGAACATGGCTTCCTGCAGGATCTGCAGGTTCTCGTCGCGCAGAGGAAGCGTTCCGGTTGCTTCGGGGCGGAAGGCGAGTTTCGGGTCGCCGTCCACCGGCTGGATCGTCTCGACGATCTGCGGACGGTACAAGGTCCCGCCGTTCGCGATTGCCGCCATAAGCCTTGCCACCTGCAAGGGTGTGACCTGCACGTCGCCCTGCCCAATGGCCTGGTTGACGGCATCCACGGGAGTGGTGGGATCCAGAATCTGTCCGCTGGCTTCGGGGACCTGCTCGATGCCGGTGGGGGAACCGAAGCCAAACGCGCGTGCCATATTGGCAATGTCCGTCTGACGGTCAAAATTATATAGGTCCAGGCCGATGTGCCAGAAATACGGGTTGCACGAACGCATCAAGCCTTCCTGCAGGGTGAGCAGGCCCGAGGGTGTGGTGGTCGAGGTGTTACAGAATTCGCCTCTGGCAAGCGCCTGCTGGCAGTATTCATACGTCCAGTCATACAGGACACGGTCGGGCAGTTCCCTGAATTCGTACTGGCAGTCGTATTGAGTATCTTTCAGATACAAGCCGCTTTCCAATGCGGCCGCAAAGGGGACGATCTTGAAGACCGAGCCGAGCGGATATTGTCCCTGTGTGGCGCGATTAAGCAGGGGATTGTTTGGGTTGTTCAATAAATTGCTCAAGCCGATGTTGTTCGGGTTGGTGGGCTCGAAGTAATTGGTGTCGAAATCCGGGCTGGATGCCATGGCAAGCACACGCCCGGTATCCACTTCAAGGACGACAATGGCGCCGCGGAAGAACTCCAAGGCGGACTGCGCATAGAGCTGCAGGTTGTTATCGATGGTCAGATAGATTGAGTCGGCGGCCTGAGGACTGCTCTGCCCCAGCGTGGCGATGATCTGCCCGTCTGCGGCAACCACGCGCAGCGTGCCGCCATGCTGTCCGGCGAGGTACTCCTCCGCCCAGCTTTCAATACCCTGCTGCCCGACCTTTTCACTTCCGTTGTAGCCGCGGCGGCGGTAGGAATCGTATTGTTCCGGCGAAATGGACAGGGTGAAACCGACCGCCTGGGGTGCTATGCCGGTTTCAAAGTAGTAGCGGGATGAATAACTTTGCACCACCAACCCGCCGGGATTGAGGGAGAGCAGCCGTTGGGCTTCGGCGCGGGTTCCTTCGCACATGGGCAGGTACCAGCCGGGTCCCGAGGCGTCAATTTGATTTTCAATGGCGAGGGGATCGAGTCCGCACAATGCGCCGAGTTCCCCGGTCAGCAGTTCGCGCAGGTCCGGGTCGATCTGCCCCGTCTGGATGCCAAAGGCGAAGGCGTCCGCCTGTGTGACGATGGGTTGACCTTCGCGGTCATAAATGTCGCCGCGCGCGGGGACGCTGTACTCCATGACAAGCTGGTTGCCGCCTGCGAGGTCGGGCAGGATCAAGCCATCGTCCCATTCCACCTTCCAGCTGTTGTTTTCATTGGCAAGGCGCATGACGATCTCGCGCTGGATATCGCCGGCCAAAACGGTTTTGTAGGTGATGCTGTACACAACCTCGGCGTTGACCGGGCTGAGCTGGGAGGAGCGGATCGAATACTCGATTTCCGACAGGCTCATTTCGTTCAAGGCATTGTTCCAGCGTTTGGAGAAATCCTCCAATGTGATCGCAGCGCGGCTGTTCTGCGCCAGCATGTTGTACATGGATTCATAATCGTCCTGCTGCAGCGCATCCAAAAATGCCATTACCGCCGCCTGTGCATCCGGTGCGGGGGTTACGCCCGCTTGTGGTGTGGGCAGCGGCGCGGAAGTGGGACCGCCCAGAATGGGTGGCAGGCTGCTTCCGTTTGAAACACAGGCGGAGAGGAAAACAAGGATGATGACTGTGTAGATCCAGCGTAATGGCTTCATTACGTTTCCTTTCAAGATACCCGTTCGCCGCTCAGGATCGCGGAGGAAACGGGACATTGGTAATTCAATAAAGACTGGCAGGCTGCGGGAACGTCTGCGGTGGGGGCGATGTTAAATTTTTGCAATGCGCGCAGGACATGGCACATCGGCAGTCCCATCACGCTGGCGTAACATCCCTGCATGGATGCGACAGGCAGGAACTCGGAATGCTGAATGGCGTACGCGCCGGCCTTGTCCAGCGGGTCACCTGTTTTGATGTAGGCGCGGATCTCATCATCCGAATAATTCCGCATCGGCACATCCGTCACGGAGAACTCTGTCAGCGTTTTGCCATCCCGCATTCTGTGCAGGGCAAGCCCGGTGTAGACCTGATGCGTGCGTCCGCGCAGCTGCTTCAACATTCCTTCAGCGTCCTGTGCATTAACCGGCTTGCCGAGGATGACATCGCCATCCACCACGGTGGTATCCGAGCCGATGATGACCGCATCCGACTCCGCCTTGTCTTTGATCGCCAGAGCCTTGGCCTGCGCCAGCCGAAGAACATACTCTGCCGGCGTTTCGTTTGCAAGCGGCGTTTCGTCCACATCTGCACCGATGACGTTGAACTCCCAATTCCCCAGCGCAAACAGTTGACGCCTGCGCGGTGAATTGGACGCCAGTATCAGTTTTTTATTCACGCGCAGGATTCTATCACAGAGTAATTTACGACCTTAAGTGAGGACAAGAGCGGTTGATAAAATTTTCCCTCTGGCATCATCCTTCATAGGGTTGTAAAATCCCGTTAAATCTGTCTGGACAAACGGAGGCGAAATGAACGAATTGCAGGAGCGTATTTTGAAGGAGGGGCAGGTGCTCGGCGGCGGGATTTTGAAAGTGGACAGCTTTGTCAATCATCAGGTGGACCCAAACCTCATGGACGTCTGCGGACGGGAATTTGCCAGACGCTTCGCAAATGTCGGCGCGACCAAGATCCTGACCGCTGAGATCTCCGGCATCGCGCCCGCACTGACTACTGCCCTTCATATGAGACTGCCCGTCGTCTATGCCCGCAAGACCAAACCCATCACCATGCCGGACCAGGTCTATCTCACCCTTGCGCCCTCACACACGAAGGGGCGCATGGTCGAACTCATTGTCTCGCCTGAATATCTGGCGGACGACGAAAAAGTCCTCATCATTGATGACTTCCTCGCCAGCGGGCAGACCATCCTCGGTCTCGCGCGTCTCGCGGAAGCCTCCGGCTCCAAGATCGTCGGCATTGGCGCGCTCATCGAGAAGATCTTCGAAGGCGGACGCGATGTGCTTTCTTCCCTGGGCGTACCGATCGAATCCATTGCCTGCATCAAATCACTGGATGATGGGAAGATCACCTTCGTTGATTAAGAAACTTCTCTGGATCCTCTCTCCCTTCATTGGCTGGATTCTCGTCTACATGAATTTCCTCATCCCGGTCACACGCCTCCGTGAGACCCCGAACCTGGTCGCTTTCCGTCATCCTTCCCCGGGCTACAAGTTTCACGTGCTCATCGTCCCGAAGCGAAAGGTGAAGACCCTTGCAGAACTTGACCCCCAGGATACCGCCTTCCTCACGGACCTGTACTCCACCGCCCAAAGCCTCGTGAACGAATTCGACCTCAAGGCCTATCGACTCATCGTCAACGGCGGGGGGTATCAGGATTTCCCGCATTTGCATTTTCATCTTATTTCAAACACGTAGGGACACAGCGCCGCTGTGCCCCTACAGGATTAAATTATGAATTCCATCGCCATTCTCGATTTCGGTTCCCAATACGCCCAGATCATCGCCCGCCGCGTGCGCGAAGCGCAGGTCTATTGCGAATTATTCCCATGGGACGCAGCGCAGGAAAAGATCCTTTCGATCCAGCCGAAGGGATTTATTTTGTCCGGTGGACCCAAATCCGTCTACGAAGAGAACGCCCCCTTCATTCAAGATTTCATCCTCGAAAGCGGACTTCCCATCCTTGGTATTTGCTACGGCATGCAAGCCCTGACCCACGCCCTCGGCGGCAAAGTAGACCCGTCCGCACAGCGCGAATATGGACATGCTGAAATTCAATCTCTGATCTCCAATCCTCTAACCTCCAACCTCTCCACCGTCTGGATGTCCCACGGCGACAAAGTTACCCAACTTCCCGAAGGCTTTGAACCCTTGGCAAAATCGGGCAACAGTCCCTACGCGGCAATGGGTGATCTCAAACGAAAATACTTCGGCGTGCAATTTCATCCCGAAGTGCATCACACTCCGAACGGAAGTGAATTGCTCAAGCATTTTGCGATTGATATTTGCGGCGCAAAACCAGACTGGACCGCCGCCTCCATCATCGGTGACAGCGTCAAACGGATTTGCGGGCAGGTGGGGAGCGAACGCGTCCTCGCGGCAGTTTCGGGCGGCGTGGATTCTTCCGTGGCGGCGGCGCTCGTTCACAAAGCCATCGGTGACCAGCTCGTCTGCGTATTTGTGGATACGGGCCTGCTTCGAGCCGATGAGGGGGCGCAGGTCGCTTCCGCCTTTCGGGGTGGGTTGCATGCGGAACTCATCACCGTGGAAGCCAGCGACGAATTCATCGGTGCGTTGAAGGGTGAGACGGACCCGGAAAAGAAACGCAGGATTGTCGGCGAGAAATTCATCCGTATCTTCGAGCGCGAGGCGAAGAACCTCGGTCAGCCAAAGTTTTTGGTGCAGGGGACGATCTATCCCGATGTGGTCGAATCCTCTGCGTCCGATAGAAACAAAGCCGAAAAGATCAAGACCCATCACAACGTGGGCGGACTTCCCGAAGACATGGAATTTGAACTCGTCGAACCGCTGAGATATTTATTTAAGGATGAAGTCCGTTTGGTGGGGGAGGCGCTTGGACTGAGCGAAAGCCTCGTTTGGCGGCAGCCATTCCCGGGTCCGGGCTTGACCGTACGCTGTCTCGGGGAGTGCACGCCACAGCGTGTATCCCGCCTGCGGGCGGCGGACAGGATCCTCTTGGAGGAATTATCCAATGCAGGGCTTTTAGGGAAAGGTGCGCAGACTTCACAGGCATTTGTGGTTTTGCTGCCTGTTCGTTCTGTTGGCGTGATGGGCGACCAGCGCACCTATCAGGAGGCGGCCGCGATCCGCGCGGTGACCACGGATGATTTCATGACCGCCGATTGGGCACGCCTGCCGCAGGATTTGCTGGCGAAGGTTTCGAATCGTATAGTCAATGAAGTGGAGGGAATCAACCGCGTGGTGTATGATATTACGAGCAAGCCGCCTGCGACCATTGAATGGGAATGAGCGACTTTGCCGTTTCTCTCTCGTACATAACACTGTACGTCGAGGTTTGCCCGTGACAGGGCCAGCCATCATCTACGGTCGGCGGTCAGAATAAAAAATGAACGCTTGTACGGTGGAGAAATTACACATTTGGAGGCGGTATGAATAATTTCAATCTTGGCGAGGTGCTTACACGCGCCTGGCAGATCATCTGGAAACATAAAATCTTGTGGGTCTTCGGCGTCTTTGCCGTGTTCGCGAGCGGAGGCGGCGGGGGGGGTGGAGGCGGCGGAGGCAGTAGTTATCAAACAGGTTCTGAGGATTTTCCATTTTCAACCAGTGAGATGGAACGCGGATTTCAGCAGGTTGGTCAGTTCCTCGAACAAAACCTGTGGATCATCCTTGTGGCTGTCGTCTTTATCATCCTGCTGTCCCTCCTGTTCTATGCACTGGGCATCATGGGCAGGATCGGTTTGATTCAGGGCGCGTATAAGGTTGAAAAAGGCGCCGAACACCTGGCCTTCGCCGAACTTTGGTCGGAGAGCATGCCGTACTTCTGGCGCATCTTCGGCTTGAACTTTTTGATCGGGCTGGCGGTGGCAGTTCTGCTCGTCCCGCTGGTGTTGTTTGGCGTGATTACCGCAGGCGTAGGCTTCCTCTGCATCCTTCCGCTGATCTGCATCCTGATCCCGATCAGTTGGGTGGTGATGGTTATTCTGGAGCAGGCGCAAGCTGCCATCGTGGTCGAGAACCTCGGCATGTGGGAGGGCTTCAAACGCGGCTGGGAGATCGTGAAAACCAATGCGGTTAACTTCATCATCCTTGGGCTGGTGTTGTTTGTCGGCGGCGCGGTCATTGGCATCGTCATCGCGTTTCCCATCATTATTGCGGTTGTTCCCCTCGCCATCGGTGCAAATTCGCTCGAGGAGACGCTTATGCCCCTCTATATTGCGCTGGCATGCTGCGCTCTTTACATTCCCGTGCTTTACCTTCTCACTGGTATACTCACCGCCTATATCCAGTCCGTGTGGACGCTGACCTACCTGCGCCTGTCCAGGCCGCGGGATGAAGCGCCTGTTTTTGTTGAGGGTAATGCGTAAACTTTTAACACTGTTTCTCGGTTTGTGTCTCCTGCTTGGCGTTGTGTCGTCTGTCCGCGCGCAGCAAAACCCTGCGGTTGCGACTCTCTACCCAGCCGATCTTGCATCCTTTCCAACCGTTTCCGCGTTCTTGGATGTATTCGACGCCCAGCGAATCTTCGCCTCCGGACTTAACCCCGAGGCTGTGACTGTTATCGAAGACGGACGCGCCTTCCCGGCCGACTCGCTGACCGAGATCGCCGTCCCCATGCAGATCGTGGTTGCAGTTAATCAGGGCACAGCGCTGGACGTGCGCAATGCCAATGGGTTCTCGCGCTTTCAACGTGTGGCGCAGGTCATTGCCCAGTGGGCGCAAAGCCGTCCGCCCGATCTGCCGGATGACCTCAGCCTTGTCAGTCAGGCGGGACCGGTCATTAACCATGCCGCAACGGCGGATTTCATCGTCGGGTTAAGCGGCTTTCAACCGGATCTGCGGGCTGCCATACCCAACCTGCAATCCCTCGCCACTGCCCTGGATGTCGTCAGTGCACAGACGCCGCGCCTCGGTATGAAACGCGCCGTGCTCTTCATCACCCCGCAAATGGAAGACCCGAACCTTGCAAATGCGCTTGAGCCGTACATTCAGCGTGCGCTTGAAAATGACATCCGCATCTTCGTCTGGTACGTGGATGCGAATACAACCTTTACCACCACCAGCGCCGCAGTGTTCAATAACCTCGCCATTCAAACAGGCGGGAGCATGTTCCAGTATTCCGGCGAGGAGAGATTCCCCGACCCCGAAGCCTATTTTTCCGGTTTGCGCAGGACATACGCACTTTCCTATACTTCACGTTTGAACAGCCCGGGCGAATACTCCCTTGGTGTGCAGGTGAACACTTCCTCGGGTCCGTTGACATCCGCCGAGCAGCGTTTCAACGTGGATATTCAGCCGCCCAACCCATTCCCCGTGGCGCCTCCCTCCCAGATTTCGCGGCAGGCGCCGGCGGATGATCCCTTCAATACCGAGATTCTTCTGCCTGCAAACCAGCAGATCGAGATCATCGTGGAATTCCCCGACGGCCACGTCCGCCCGCTCACGCGCACCACCTTGTATGTGGATGGTTTGATCGTGGACGAGAACACAACCGAGCCGTTCCACCTCTTCACCTGGGATTTGAACGCCTATACCAGCAGTGGTGAACACCAGATCGTTGTGGAGGCCATGGATGTGCTGGGCTTGAGCAAGGCAAGCACGTCCATTCCGGTGACCGTCACCGTGATCAAAGCCCCCAGGGGACCCGCCGCCTTTCTTGCAAAATATCGCACGCCGATCACGTTCGGTTCGATCCTGCTGGCAGGGCTGGTGCTCTTTCTCATCCTGTTGAGCGGACGATTGCGCATCCCGTCCCTGCGCGCCGCACAGGAAGCGCATCGTGCCAGTGTGGACCCGCTTACACAACAGATCCAGGTGACGAAGCAGGACACTGTGCCCGTGGCGGAGGCGGGGAAGAGTAGAAAGCCGCGTACCAAGTCAAAGAAAACAGAATCAGGCTCAACGTCTGCTGTGGCGGCGGCGTCGCTTATCCGCCTCAATCCAGATGGACAGGCGGCCGCCGTCGCGCCGATCCAGCTGCTTGAGAAGGAAATCATCTTTGGCACCGACCCGGTGCAATGCACGCAGATCATGGACGACCCGTCCATTTCATCCGTCCATGCACGGTTCAGGCAAACGGATGACGGAAGCTATGTGTTGATGGATAATCATTCAATTGCGGGCACGTGGGTGAATTATGAGCCTGTTTTGCGCGATGGGTACCGGCTGGCGCATGGCGATATGGTACACTTTGGCCAATTAACCTATCGGTTTATGTTAAAAAATCCGCCAAAGACTTCAACGCCGACGATCACTGTTCAAGATATTGAAGAATGATCCGTACCACACTTGCTCATTTGCATGTCGCCGCGCTCAGCCATGCCGGCATGTCCGGTAAAAACAATGAGGACCGTTACTCGGTCTCATCTTTTTTGGTGAGCAGGGAGGATGCCCGCCCGGTTGTCTTCGCGATTGTGGCGGACGGCATCGGCGGCCACCGGGCCGGTGAGATTGCCGCCGAACTGGCGGTGAATTACATCAACATGGGGGTGGCAGAAAGCACCGCAAGGAAACCCATAAAAATACTTGAAAGCGCCATCCATGATGCCAGCCAGGCAATTGCCGCGCATTCCGCCGGCAGGATGGATGAGGAGGGCATGGGCGCAACCTGCGCCTGCGCCCTGGTGCTTGAAAATAAACTTTACACGGCGTATGTGGGCGATTCGCGCATTTATCTCCTGCGCGGAAAATTCATCCAGCGCCTGACCATCGACCATACCTGGGTGCAGGAAGCCTACGAAAAAGGCATCATCACTGCCGAGCAAATGTACGATCATCCGAATGTGCATGTCATTCGCCGCCATCTGGGCGGGGTAAAACTGCCCAACGTGGATTTCCGTCTGCGGATCGATGATGAGGAAACCGACGAGGAATCCGAGAACAACCAGGGCTTCCATCTTGAACCCGGCGATACCATTCTGCTTTGCAGTGACGGTCTCACAGACCTTGTCTGGGATGACGAAATCCAAAGGATCATCCACTCGAAGAAGGATCTCAAGTCTGCCGCGGATGCGCTGGTCAATCTTGCGAACGAACGCGGCGGACACGATAACATTACCATCGTGTTGATGTCCATGCCTCGCCTGGAGGAAATTTCCGGCAAAAAGCACGGTCTCTTCGAATGGCTGCTGGGGGACTGAGATGCCCAACGCTTCCTTCTACGCTTCAACCTGCCCTGTGACTTAACAGCAGAATCTCACCCCGCGCTTTTTTCAGAGTTCTCGCGGTCCAGCCATAACTCCCGATATTTTCGATTCCAATCGATCAGAAAGCGGATTGCGATCACGAGTCCCGCGCCGAGCATCAGCCAGAACGAGTCGCCTCGGATGTTGGCGGCCCACAAGACCGGTGCCGCGAGGATGCCCGTGAACACGCTCGCGCGCGCCGAGTGACGGATGATCAAAACAAGCAGAAGTAATAGCCCGAAGCAAATGAGAAATGCCAGCGGGTTGACCGCCAAGAGCGCGCCGCCCGCCGCTGCCAGACCCATCCCGCCGCGAAAACCCGCGAACACCGTCCAGCAATGACCGACCACTGCAAATGTGGCTGTCAGTGCGATGACCCACGTTTCGCCGGAATATTTCACGGCAAGCAGCGTCGGCAAAAATCCCTTGGCAATGTCCAGGATCAAAACGAGCGCGCCCCAGCCGAATCCGGCCTGGCGGATGGTGTTCGTCGTGGTGGCGTGACCTGAGCCCGCATCGCGCACGTCCACGCCTTTGACGTAGCGTGTGACCCAGATCGAGAACGGGAGCGAACCGAATACATATCCAAGAATGGGGAGGAGAAAATTCGTCATGTCTTAAATAACCCCAAATGCGGCATTTTGGAGTGCAACAGCAAGCTCCTGCACTCCATAGTTTTAATACGAACGCGCCAGCACCCTTGCACGGGAAGCGATGCGGCGGGTGAGACCGTCGAAGAGCGGCTTGTGGAAGGGCCACATGGCGTACCAGTATAAAAAGCCGAAGAGTCCATACGGAGCGAAATAGGCGGTGACGGTGAACAGCGTTTTCCCGTCGTCCGCGGGCACGGACTCGAATTGCAACCACGCCTTGCCCGGCAGTTTCATTTCCGCGCGCAGGCGCATCAGGCGGTCTTTGTCCACGGTTTCGACTCGCCAGAAATCGAGCGACTCGCCTGCATGAATGTCGTCAGGGTGTCTGCGTCCGCGCCGCAAACCGACTCCGCCGATGGCTTTATCCAGCCAGCCACGGAACGCCCAACTCCAATCCATAAACAACCAGCCGCGCTCGCCGCCGATGCCCGTGTACGAGCGGAAGACGGTTTCAGGTGGCAGATCCACCAGTATCTGCCTGCGCTCTATGAACATGCCTTCTTCGACCGTGAATTTGTACGGCTCGAAGTCGCCCATCACTGTGACCAGCGCGTCCGACCAGGATGTCTCCACGTTGTCGCGTTGGATGCGGCCCAGCGCGAGATGGACGGCAGTCTGAAAATCGAGCGGTTCGATCTGCGGGAATAACGTCCGCGCCGCATCATCGCGGACGATGAGCTCCGCGCGCAGACCCTCAATCAACGGCGCGACCACACGCCAGTGGATTGGTGTGACCATGTGCACCCAGTACGCGGAGAGGCGCGGGGCGTGGAACGGAGTCGGAATCAACCAGCGGCGGAGATTCCGTTCCTTTGCATAACCAAGCAGCATGCTTGCGTAGGTGAGGCGGGTCGGGCCTCCGATTTCGATCACGCGGCCAATGCTGTCGGGGGTCTTGAGCGCATCCACCAAATAAGCGAGCACATCCCGAATGGCAATGGGCTGCGCCTGCGAGAAGAACCATGCCGGGCAAACGAGCACAGGCTCGCGTTCGGTCAGATAGCGGATCATCTCAAATAACGCGGAGCCAGATCCGATGATCATGCCCGCGCGAATTTCGGTGACCGGCACTTTGCTGTAGCGAAGCAGATAGCCCGTTTCGTGACGCGCGCGCAAATACGGCGAAAGATTTGCGGTCGGGTCAACGAGTTCGCCGAGATAAATAATGCGTTCGATCTGTGCTTCTTCGGCGGCGTGAGCGAAGTTGTGCGCAGCTTGCAGATCGCGTTCCGCGTTGACCCTGCCGCCCTGCATCCCGTGGATGAGATAATACGCGGCGGAGACATCCTGCATGGCTTTGACCAGGTCATCGGGATTTAACGCATCGCCCTTTGTGACCTCAACCTGATCGAGCCATCTGCGCCCCTGCAATCGGGACGGGTCGCGCACGAGGCAGCGCACACGGTAGCCGGCTTCGAGCAGTTTCGGTACGAGTCTGCCTCCAACGTACCCTGTTGCACCCGTGACAAGGATGAGTTTCTTTTCAGCCATGATGATGGATTATACCCAGCGTGGTCACAAATTGCGCTTCTTCAACACTGGGAAAGCGCAATGTGCGACCGTGGGCATTATATAACGTCGTGGCATGATGCGAATGACATTATTTCGGAGGAGGGTTGTCAGGGTTGGGATTGAAGGGGGAGTTTTATAATCGGAGTATGTATCTTAACCACGAAGGGTCACTACACTTGCACCGTACGCAAGTGCGGTGAGGTACACAAAGGTTTTCTTGGTGACCCGTTGTGGTAAAAAAATATGTTCATCGAATGGTTCCCGGAACTCAACCCCATCCTGCAGGCGTGTTGGGAGCCACCGCCGTTATCTTTATCAAGCCGATCCTTCCGTATGCGCTTGCTTTCGCAGCAGGAGCGATGATCTACGTCGTCATCGAGGAATTGATTCCCGAATCACAGCTCGAGAAGGATATCCACATTGCCAGGGGCGGCGCGATGCCTGGATATACGGCCATGATGATTCTGGATGTGGCATTGGGATAATCTAATGTAAAATCCACGCCATGCCCTTGGTATGGATTTCCCTATCCTTCCTTGCGGGAATCATCCTCGCACACAACGTCTCGTTTCCTCTGGGGACATGGGCGTTGATCGCGCTGGCTTTCTTTTTTATTTCCCTCTTCCTGCGCACTATCGTATCACGTTCATCCAGCACCACCCATCCTGCGCTTTCCACTTTCCACTCACTACATCCCACTCTTTACTCATTTCTCATCCCTCACCTTTTCATCCTGACCCTGCCCATCTTTCTCTTCCTTGGCTCCGCCTACTACCAGTTCCGCCAGCCGAACATTGATCCTTTTCACATCGCCTTTTACAACGACCGCGAATACGATCTGCTGATAACAGGCACACTGACCCGACTCCCAGATTATCGTGACAGTTACACCAATCTCCGCATCGAAGTCGAAGCCGTGGATACGGGCAGCGGCGACATGCCCGCTTCCGGCTTGCTGCTCGTGCGTGTACCGATCAACCAGACCTACGAATACGGCGAGCGGGTCCGCCTGCGTGGACAATTGAAGACACCGCCCGAAAACGAGGAATTTTCCTATCGCGAATATCTTGCGCGCTTCGGCATCCACTCGTACATGACCCAATCCGAAGTCACGCGCCTGCCCGGCGCGGGCGGGAATCCCGTCTACGTACAGACTTACAAATTCAAAACAAGATTGCTCGAAAAAACCTACCGCCTCTTCCCTGACCCCGAAGCGTCATTGCTGGCAGGCATCCTGCTCGGCGAGCAGGCGGGACTTTCGGAAAAACTTCAACAGGCGTTCAAGGACACCGGCACAGCGCATATCATCGCCATTTCGGGATTCAACATCGCCATCATTGCGGGACTTTTCTTTTCCATCTTCAAGAATCTTTTTGGTGAACGCATCGGCGCAGTCCTTGCCATCGTTGGAATTTTCTTCTATGCCTTCCTCGTCGGCGGGGATGCGGCGGTCATGCGCGCGGCGTTCATGGGAAGCGTCTCGCTTTTTGCGCGGCAGGTCGGCAGGCGCAACGACGGCATGAACGCGCTCATGGCGGTTGCCCTGCTCATGGCGCTCATCAATCCACTGGTGTTGTGGGACGTCAGTTTTCAACTCTCGTTCTTCGCCACGCTCGGTCTCATCCTGTATTCCGAACCGTTCTCGAACTTCACCAACCGCATCATCGAACGAATAATCAAGGAAGATACAAGTACAATTGCCCGTATCATCAACGAAAACATCGTCCTCACCTTCGCCGCGCAATTGACCACCATCCCGATCATGGCATATCACTTCAAACGCATTTCGCTCATATCGTTCATCGCCAACCCGTTCATCCTGCCGGTCCAGCCGCCGGTGATGATTGTCAGCGGGCTGGCATTACTGGTCAGCGTGGTTTTCCATCCGCTCGGTCAGCTCATCGCATGGATCGCCTGGCCATTCTCCGCCTACTCCATCCGTGTGGTGGAATTATTCGACAAAGTGCCGCACGGCGTCATCATCCTTGGGAATTCATCGATCTGGTTTGTCCTTGTATTTTTTGCCACGCTTCTTTCCATAACGTTTGGCTGGTCAAACATCCGAGACTGGTTCCAGCGGACGGCGGGCGCGCTCCGCGCCGTGGCGTTGACCTCCGCATTCTCGTTGCTTTTCATCTGCATGATCCTGTTCTGGCGCGCCTCCGCCACGGCTGGCGATGGGCAATTCCACATCACCTTCCTCGAAGCCGGCTCGGCGGATGCGGTGCTCGTCCAAACGCCCGAAGGACGCAACATCCTCATCAATGGCGGCGCGAGCGTGACCGATCTCTCCGACGAACTCGGCAGGCGGCTGCCGCTCTTCTCGCGCAATCTGGACTGGCTCATCATCGCGTCCACGCAGGAGAATCAACTGGCAGCGCTGCCGCGCGTGGTGGAGATCTATCCGCCCGAGAATGTGCTGTGGAGCGGCAATACACAGGCTTCGTTCTCCGCGCAGAGGTTGGATGAGTTCTTTGCATTGAACGGCATCCCCGTCACCCGCGCGGAGGCGGGGCAAAAGCTCGTGCTGGGAGAAAATTCCTTTATCGAGATTCAGGCAACAGGTCCGCGTGGAAGCGTGGTTCTCATCCAGCATGGAGGTTTTCGCGCCCTGCTTCCCATCGGTCTGAGCGAAGGGATGCTCGAGTCGCTTGAGTTTGGCAATGCGATTGGGAAAGTGGATGTCTTGCTGTTGTCCGAATCAGGTTACGCGCCGGCCAACCCGCCCGACCTGTTCGAGAACATGGCCCCGCAGTTGGTGGTGTTGAGCGTTGCCGCAGGTGACCCGGATGGATTGCCTGCGCAGGATGTGCTGGAATCGCTGGACGGGTTTTCATTGCTGCGGACCGACCGCAATGGCTGGATCGACATCAGCACAGATGGGACTCAAATGCGGGTGACGGTGGAACGCGGAGAATAAATGGGAGTTAAGTACCCTTTGCAATACTGCGCGGGATGCTAGAATAGCACTCACATTATCAAAGGAGATTTATTATGAAGAGTCCAAACTTGAAGGTTTTTGTTTCCATTTTGATGCTTGTGCTGGCTTCCCTGGCTTGTGCCGTCCCGGATGTCGACTCGCTGCTGAATCCCCTGCCGAAGGATAATTTTTCAAGCAGCAGCAGCGGCTGGGGGACCGGCACAGACAGCTCCAGTTCGGTGGAATATGCGAACGGCGGCTTGCAAATGAAGGTGTTTACCGAATACTATGTCACATGGTCCACGCCCGACATCGAATCCTATGAGAATGTTCACATGGAAGTGGATGTGAAGAACGAAAGTACGGACCCCGAGGCATTTTTTGGTTTTGTTTGCAACGAACAGGGTTCCACGAACTCCTTTTATTACGTCGGCGTATCTCCCGATGGGTATTATGCCTTCCTTCTGGCGGCGGTGGCGAGGGATGATGTAGTCCTCAAGAAGGGTACTTCGAGCGTGATCTCAAACAGCTCAAGTTCCATGCGCCTCGGTTTGGATTGCGCCAACGGTTCCATGACGCTTTATGTGAACGGGCAGAAAATTGACAGCGTCTCCGATTCGACCTACACAAGCGGCGTGGTCGGCCTGTTTGCGGCAACGGAGAGCCTGCCAAACGGCGCCAATGTCACCTTTGACAATTTCGAGATGACAAAACTCGAGAAGTAATCCATTCTTTTACAAGCTTGAAAGTTCCCCGCGTGGAAGTCCGCGGGGAACTTTTTACATGATGTATAATGCCACCACTGTAACAAAAGCCATGGAATGCATCACGGAGGTTTGAGAATGACGGATATGCTCAAGATCACAAAGACCGAAGGACCCGTGCCCATCCTGCATTTTGAAGGCAGCCTGGATGGGCAGACAGAAACTCTTGCCGTTGAGCGTGCACGCGAGGTGATGGACTCCGGCGGGCGGTTTTTGGTGATTGACCTGAAGGGCGTGGATATGGTGACCAGTGCGGGTCTGCGCGCCCTGCACACCATTTATAAAATGTTCACACCGAACGATGTGATGCAAGTCTGGCGCGCTGAACATGCGGATGAAACATTCAAGTCACCGTTTTTTGTATTGGCACAGCCGTCCCCGCAGGTTCATTATGTGCTGAGCATTGCGGGCTTTTTGCAAAGCATTTGCATTTATCCAACCATGCAGGCAGCGCTTGATTCATTCCCTGCGCAGTAATGGGTCATCTCTTACTGGCGGGCGGTGCGGAGTTTGGCGGGGCAATGTCCGCGCCGGATCTGCGCGCGATGGAGCTGGCCGGCGGGTTCGATGCGCCGGTCTGCATCATCCCCACAGCCGCCGCGCCGGACCGCAATCATCAACGGGCGGGGAATAATGGTCTGTGCTGGTTCAAAAAACTGGGCGCCAAAAATGTCTTTATAGCGGATGTGATTGACCTGAACACTGCGGACGATGCAGCCCTCGCCGCCTCCATTCGGACCTCGCGCCTGATCTATCTGCTGGGAGGTTATCCCCGTTATCTGGCGCAGACGCTTGCCAACAGCGCCTGCTGGCGAGCCGCGCTGGAGGTGCATCAGGCAGGCGGGGTGATCGCGGGGAGCAGTGCGGGGGCAATGGTGTTATGCGAGCATTATTACGATCCCCATGAAAGAAAATTACTGCGCGGCTTGAACTTGATCACCAATGCCTGTGTTTTACCGCACCATGATAATTTTGGTAAAACCTGGGCAAATCAACTTGGACAATTATTGCCCGAATCCACGTTGATCGGCATCGATGAATCCACCGGCATGGTCAATGATGCGGGCGGTGAGTGGCAGGTGTACGGGGCGGGGGATGTCACGCTTTATCGGAGCGGATCAAATATCCGCTTCGAGCGAGGCGAAACGTTCACGTTCCAGTGAATAAGACCTATAAACCGTTAATCGTCGGAGGAGCCATGGTCGTTACCTTGAAAATCGTTATGGAACAGGTGGAGGGGAAGGTGCCGGTCACTGTCTTTCACCTGAGCGGCTGGCTGGATGCACAGGGCGAGGAGGCGCTTCTTGCAGCGGCCCGCGATGCATATGATGAAGGGTCCCGATTTCTGCTTCTTGACCTGGCCGGGGTGGATACGCTCACCAGTGCGGGAATGCGTGCCATGCAGAAAGTCTATAAAATATATACGCCTGCCGGCCAGGAGTATAAAGTGGCGCAAGTAAAGCTGTGTAATGCACCTCCGCATGTTTATCATGTTTTGGGTGTGACCGGCTTTTTGCAGAACATTCCCAATTATGAGAACATGCAATCTGCAGTGGAATCGTTTTCAACCTAATGCGTGCGCATCCCAATATGATAAGGCTCTTCGTGTAAAACGAAGAGCCTTTTTTAACATCGGGCCGGTTGGCATATTAGCCCGCACCTCAAATTCTTAAGTAACCTATCATCTTCATATAAGGAAGTTTCCTTAGAATGGGGGCGTCTTATTCATTGATTTTATGTAGAGGAGAGAGGCATGAACAACCCATTGAAATCCGTCCCTGTTCGTTCCCATGAGATCACGCCGAAGGATGTCTACCTTTCGCGGCGTGACTTTATCAAGGCGGCCGGCCTGATTGCAGGGAGTGCGGCGCTTGCCGCGTGTGCGCCATCCGCGGCGGAGACTGTGGTGGGGGCCGCGGAGCCTGCAACAGGTCCCGTACGAACCGACGAGTTGGGCAACCCCGCCAATTTCCTGAAAGACATCACCAATTACAACAATTATTATGAGTTCAGCACCAACAAGGAAGCGGTTGCATCCCTGTCCAAAGACTTCACCACCATCCCGTGGACGGTGGAGGTGGGCGGTCTGGTGGCCAGGCCGAAAACCTTTGGTGTGGAGGACCTGCTGGGGTTATTCCCGCAGGAGGAACGCATTTACCGTCTGCGTTGTGTGGAGGCGTGGAGCATGGTCATTCCATGGAATGGTTTCCCGCTTGCGAGCTTGCTCAAGATGGTGGAGCCGACCTCCGATGCAAAGTATGTACGCTTTGAAACCATCCATCGCCCCGAGGAAATGCCCGGATTGAAAAGTCCGTTCTATCCCTGGCCTTATCAAGAGGGCCTGCGCATGGATGAAGCCATGCATGACCTGACGATCCTTTCCACCGGGATCTATGGCGAGACCATCCTGCCGCAGAACGGCGCGCCCATCCGTCTGGTCGTTCCGTGGAAATACGGATTCAAATCCATCAAATCCATCGTCAAGATCGAGTTGACGGCTGATGAACCCGGCACCCTGTGGAATACAGTCGCCGCCAATGAATATGGTTTTTATGCCAATGTCAACCCCGAGGTGAATCATCCGCGCTGGTCGCAGGCTTCCGAGCGGCGCATCGGCGAGCTCAGCCGCAGACCCACCCTGCCTTTCAATGGATACGGCGAGCAGGTCGCCAGTCTGTATGAGGGTATGGACCTTAAGCTGCATTACTAAAGATGAAATTCCCTTCACGCTATACCCCGCTTCAAATTGCCATTCATGTTTATGCGTGGTCTGCCCTGGCATGGATCGTTATCCAATTATTCACGGATACATTTTCGATCAACCCCATTCAGGAACTGGAACAACGCACGGGACGCCACGCCCTCACATTGCTGGTGCTTTCCCTGTTTTGCACACCCGTTAACACCCTCTTCAAGTGGAACGAACCGCTCAAACGCCGCCGCACGCTCGGCCTGTACGCCTTCATGTATGCAACCATCCACGTCATCATCTTTGTGGATCTGGATTACGGCCTTGCGTGGAGTCTGATCGCCCAGACCGTTTTGCAAAAGCCGTACATTGTCGTCGGGATGGTTACATTTCTTTTGCTCATCCCGCTCGCGTTCACTTCCTTCGACATTTGGAAGGTCCGCCTCGGCAAGAACTGGAAGCGCCTGCATCGGCTTGTGTACCTGATCGCCCCCCTCGCCGTCCTGCACTATGCCTGGAGCAAGAAAGGCGACCTCTTCTCGTTATCCGGTGACATCGTCCGCCCGCTGATCTATGGACTCATCCTCGCGGTATTTCTGATCCTTCGGATTCCCGCCATTCGAAAGGCCATCGCCTCCCGCCCGGCCCGCAGCCTGATTCTGCCCGCTAAAAAGGATTCGCAGCCCAAGCTGGATGTCTCTTAAGGAAAAGGCTCATTCGAGGAATTGTCCTCGAATGAGCCAGGAATAATTAGAATATCCCGCGCAGGAAAAGCAGCAGACCAATGATGGCCAGTGGCACGCCCACGATTGCGCCGACAATCGTCAGGCTGACGAGCATGCCGACGAGGATTAGCAGGATGCCAAGCACCATCGCCACGAAGCGCCCCGTCATTTCCACAATGGTGGCGAGCAGTTTCCATATGGCCGCGAAGGGCCACAGATACCAGGGTATTCTTCCTTTTGTTTGATTTGTCATCAGAGCCTCCTTAGGATGTACGCGGATCGCACCAAAATGATGCAATATTATATAAACTTAAGTACTACTCCACAAATCCCGCAGGAGGGCTATAATCCACGCCACTATGCCTACAAAAACAAAAAAATCCACCTCTGTTGAGAAAAGACCCGTTCCTGTCGTTATGGAGGAGCAGGCAATGCCGGACGCTGAAGATTTTATCACCTTCAAGCGCAGTCATTTTTATTCCGTCCTGGTTGTCCTTGCGTTTGCTGTGGGTCTGTTCGTCGGCTACGTATTGTGGGGACGCAGTGCGGCTGTCACAGCCGCGCCTCCGGCGCCAGCCGCAAACCAGCCCTCGGGCCCTGTTGTGGAGGCGCCCGTCACGGAACAGCCGCAATATGTCCGCTATGATGTTCCCACGGAGGGATATCCAAGCCGCGGACCGCAGGATGCGGCGATCACCATTGTCGAGTTCAGCGATTTCGAATGCCCATTCTGCCGCCGCTTTTTTGAAGAGACGTATGCCCCATTGCTGGAAGCGTACCCCGGGCAGATCCGCTTTGTGTACCGCAACCTGCCGCTGACATCCATTCATCCCAATGCCATGTCCGCCGCGGTGGCTTCGCTGTGCGCCAACGACCAGGATGCCTATTGGGAGTATCACGATTTATTGTTCAGCAGCGATTTGCTGGGGCGGGATATCTATATTCAATATGCCACAGACCTTGGTCTGGATGTCGAAGAATTTTCCGCCTGTCTTGACAGCGGAAAGCATGATGATTTCATCCAACAGGATATGGATTTCGCGCTCACCCTGGGCGTGCAGTCCACGCCCACCTTCTTTATCAATGGACTGGCAATCGTGGGAGCCCAGCCTTTCTCCAATTTCCAGCAGTTGATAGACCAGGAACTGGCTGGAGAAATTCCACAGTAATTGAGCTTTGTGGGCGGGTGATGAACCCGCCTTTTTTATTCTTAAAATCCCGCGCATTTGATTTACTCGGTGGTAAGATGGGGGAGATAAAAAATTCCCTATTGAGAGAATCCCATGAAAAAATTCATAGCGATCGCAGGCAATATCGGTGTCGGAAAATCCACGCTTGTAAAAATGTTGTGCGACCAGATGAGCTGGGACCCGTTCTATGAACCGGTCACGGAGAATCCCTATCTTGCGGATTTTTACCAGAATATGTCTGCCTGGGCCTTCCATTCACAGGTCTTTTTTCTGACGCATCGCCTGCGCTCGCATCTTAATCTGGCACAGCATCCCAATTCCGTGGTGCAGGACCGCAGTGTCTATGAAGATGCGGAAATCTTTGCACATAATCTATACCAACAGGGGAATATTGCCGACCGTGATTATCAGACCTATCGCGAGCTGTATGAAACGGCTGTACAATTCCTGCCCCCGCCGGACCTGGTGATCTACCTGCGTGCCTCGGTGGATACGCTGATGTACCGCATCAATTCGCGCGGACGCGACTACGAACGCAGGATCACACCCGAGTACCTGCAAAACCTGAATGATCTTTATGAAACATGGATTGAGAACTTTACGCTTTGCCCGGTGCTTGCCGTCCCTGCCGATGATCTGGATTATGTTGCGCATAACGGACATTTACGTTTGATCGTTTCCAAAATTGACGATAAATTGACCGGCAAAGAGGAAGTGGTCTTTGAGCCTGAGGAAATGGCAAGGGCGGCGGAGGATTAAGAAGTGTCAAGTGTCAGGTTCCACGTTTCAGGGTACCTGACACTTGACACCTGGAACTTGACACTAGGCCTTGCCCAATACCATCGCCAGCAATGCCATTCTCACGTATAACCCATACTCCATCTGACGGAAGTACGCCGCGCGGGGATCATCGTCGAAGTCCATGCTGATCTCGGTGACGCGCGGGAGCGGGTGCATGACGATCATATCCTTCTTGGCGGCTTTCATGATGGCAGGGTCGATCACAAACGCGTTCTTCACCTTTTCATAATCGGCGGGGTCTTCGAAGCGTTCCTTCTGGACGCGGGTTACATACAGCACGTCGGTTTCGGGCAGCACTTTTTCGAGCGTGCTGAACTCCGCCTGCGGAATGCCCTTCGCGCCGACCTCGTCCATCACTTCCTTTGGCATCTTCAAAATATCGGGCGAGACGTAATTCAGCTTGACCTTGAACAACGACAACAACCGTGCCAGCGAATGGACGGTGCGCCCGTATTTCAGGTCGCCGAGCATGGTCACGGTCATGCCGTCCACCTGACCCGCGCCGAGTTCCTCGAAGATCGTGAACGTATCGAGCAGCGCCTGCGTGGGGTGTTCGCCCGTGCCGTCGCCCGCGTTGATGACGGGCTTGCGCGCCGCCTTCGCCGCAATCGCCGCCGATCCCGTTTCGGGGTGTCTCAGCACAATCACATCGGCATAACATTCGAGCGTGCGCACCGTATCCGACAAGCTCTCGCCCTTCGTCACCGATGAATACTTCACCTCATTGATCGGGATGACGCTCCCGCCGAGCCGCTCCATCGCGGCAGTGAACGACGACGACGTTCTCGTGGACGGTTCATAGAACAGGTTCGCCAGGATCTTCCCTTTCAGCAGGTCGAACGTCCCGACGCGCTCGACCATGCCGCGCATCTCGTGTGCCACGCCGAACACGTACTCCAGGTCGTCACGGCTGAACTGCTTGACGGATATGATGTCCTTGCCATACCACGCGGCGTTCTTATTCTCACCGAACGGCAGGTAGGGGGATTGGGGGTCTGTGGGCATTTTTACTCCTTTGGATTTAGATATTCGTTATTCGATATTCGCGTCTCAAGCCGGGTGAGGCTGATTCTGTTTTGACACACGTTATTTCATCCGAAAAGATGATTCGCCAGCGGAATGACGTTGATCAGCGGTTCTTCGTAGGGATGCACGCGCTTTATCACCTCAATCGCATCCTTCACCAACTCGCGTTTGCAATTGACTTCAAGTTTGTACTCCGTGGTCACTTTGATCTCGCCGACCTTGCCATCGAACGGCTCCGCTCCCTCCAGCGGGCGGAAATAACCCGTCACCTGCGAGATGGCAACGCAATGATCATAGTTTCCGATCACGCCCACACCGATTCTTGCAAGTACGTCGCGTATCTTTAAGGTATGTTCCTGCGGGGTGAAGATCTCCAGTTTTACGTCGGTAAAGCTGTTCATGTAACGCTCCATTCGAATGTAAGGGCGACCCTTCCATGACTGTCAGGACATCCTGCTTTCACAAGGCGGGTCGCCCTTACCCGCGATAATGTTAAGAAAAAGCCTGACAGGTGTCTGTCAGGCTTTTTGAGAACGAAAATTGAAAAGAAACAACGCGTCCACCGGGGACTTGTACAATGGATGAAGCGGGGGATTTCCTCGGTACATTGGCGCTGATTATACACGCATTTACAAACCTGCCAATGGTCCGCTGTCCAGTCCGTTCGCGGCGGCGATCTCTTCGAATGCGATCTCGATCTCGTCAATAAAGTGGTCGAGTCCCTGCACGCGCTCCTGAAAGCCGTCCCCCAACAGACCGAGATCGTTGCAGGCGTTCTGCCAGAATTTCAGGTGGTCGCCTCCAAGCACGGAGGTGGATAATGTCCAGGTATGCAGGAGGGGCCAGAGCGCGGCGAGAGGCGTTTCACCTTCCAGCATGAACTTGACGGCTTTTTCGTAATAATTCAGGCGGGTCTTGTGAATGCGTGCGTCCGTGTTTTTATCGTCACAGGCGGCGGTGAACGCGGCCATCCAGTCCGGCAGCCAGCTTTTTACCTTGCCGGCATCCACGTTATTCGCGCCGATCAGACCGTATGCGCCGGCAGCCATGCCCGGTTTTTGCGCGGCTTCGGCGCGGGCGGGGAATTCCAGCAGCAGCCTGCGTTCCTGGATGGGCGGTCCGTTTAATTCTGCCAGGGCATTGATGACATGGAAGAGGGATTTCATATACTTTCTGATTTTCGCTGGTTCCGCGGCCTGATCGGGCTCGGACAGGTCCATCCAAATCTCGCGCCCGTGTGAAAGCAGCCTGCGGCAGCGCTGGAGCATGAGCGGCGGCTGTTCGAATTCAAAACCTGCCCGCAGACTGGCCTGTACGAAGTCGAAGAACTTTTCGCGCTCGTACAGCAGGATCGGGTCGTACATTTCGTAGCCAAGCCAGGGATCGCCGCGCAGGTCGCGCGGGGATTTGAACTCGTCCTTTGCGCGGCGGCTGATGTCGAGATGAAAATCGGGGGACAGTTTTACAAGCTCGCGGGGCTTTGTCCGTTGGTTTTTGTGGACAAGGACAATATCAATATCCGCGGTGCCGCCGAGCATGGGATCCACGTTCAACAGGGAGCCGGTCAGATAGGCGGCGATGATGTCCGCATCGTTATAGGCCCGCTCCTGGGCGGTCTCTTTGGCAATGCGGAGGAGGGAGTCGCGGGTAACGCGCATGAGTTCCTGGTTATTTTAAGGGCAGACTTGCCTGAAACGGAGTCAGGTTCAAGGTCTGGCGGATGCGGTTTTCGATCAATTGAAAATGCTCGGTGTTACGGATAATGTCGAGGCCGTTCGTGTCTATCTTTAAGACGGGCGTATGGTCATAGGGTTTTGAAAAAAATACCTCATACGCATTGTTAAGCTCGTGGATGTAACTGCGTTCCATTTGCCGTTCGTAGGGTCTGTCGCGGAAGGCGATGCGGTTCATGAGGGTGTCGGTGCCGGCCTGTAAATAGACAAGCAGGTCGGGCTTGGGGATTTTTTCGCCGAGCGCCTCATGCACTTTGTGGTACATATCCAGCTCGTCGCCTTTCAGGTTGATGCCTGCAAAGAGCGCGTCCTTTGCGAAGGTGTAATCTGCGATCAGGTTTTTATGCCCGGCAAGAATTTTCGGGACGTTGTTGTTCTGTTGACGATAACGGCTGAGCAAAAAGAAGATCTGTGTTTGAAAGGCATAGCGCGCGCGGTCCGCATAAAAATCGGAAAGGAACGGATTCTCCTCAAAGATCTCCAGCAGGACTTCCGCTTCAAAGACCGGCTGCAGCAGTCGGGCAAGCGTGGTCTTGCCCACGCCGATCACCCCTTCGATGGCGATATACATGAACGAATGCTCCCTGAATAGTATTGAACAAAGGATACCATAAATCCGCAGGGATGCAGCCTTGCTGCATCCCTCAAAACCGGGGCTCAGCGCCGCTGAGCCCCTACGGTTATAATTTTATGTATGACCCGTATTTGCATTACGCCATTCGTACAGGGGACGGGCGGCATGGCTTCCTTTCGACTGAAATTCGAGCAGGGATTAAAGTCCCGCGGGATCGATGTGACCTACGATCTTGGCGACAAATCCGACGCCCTGCTCGTCATTGCAGGCACTCGCTTCCTTTTTGACCTGAACAGGATCCGTCGACGGGGCATTCGCATCATCCAAAGATTGGACGGGATCAACTGGGTGCAGCGTGTCAGATGGTCGGGACTGAAATACACCGTCCGCGCGGAGTACGGGAACATCATGCTTTCGCTCATCCGGGACCGCTTTGTGGACAGGGTAATCTATCAAAGCCGGTTCATCCGCAAGTGGTGGGTGGACTGGTATGGCATTGCGAAAGCTCCCGCTGCCGTCATCCTCAACGGCGTGGATTTGGATATCTATTCGCCAGATGGCGAACATGAACGCCCAACGAATGTCCATCGCATGTTATTGCTGGAGGGCAGCCTCGCGCGTGGATTGAACTCTGGCTTGTTCCATGCCGTACGCGTGGCGGAGAAAATGTCCGCGAAATACCCGATGGAAGTTTTCGTGGCTGGCACGGTGGATGAAGCCACACAACACAAAATGCAAAGCAGCGTCCCTGTGAAATTTCTCGGTACGGTTCCTCGCACAGAAATACCCAAGCTGGCGCGGTCGGCCCATTTGATGTATTGTGCGGAGGTCAACCCGCCCTGTCCAAACTCGGTCATCGAATCGCTGGCATGCGGATTGCCCGTCATCGGTTTCGACACAGGTTCGCTCAGGGAATTGGTTGGCAATGAAGCGGGGGTTATCGTTCCATACGGGGCGAATCCCTGGAAGTTGGAAACGCCCGACATGGACGCGCTGGCGATGTCCGCGGGGGAAATGCTCGAGAAACAGAGTCGATTCCGGGCGGCGGCACGCAGGCGTGCGGAAGCGGAGTTCGGTCTCGATAAAATGGTCGATTCTTATTTGAAGGTCTTGCTGGAGGACTGAGCCATGGATAATGAGGTCCAAGAATTTTTACTCAAGCATTTGCAGGGAATCATGACGAACGACATTGGGTCCTATCACGAAACGACGGCGGAGGATCTGACGCTGTACGAGTGGTGGGTCACGCCGCACCGTTTGGATGGACTGCCTTTCCATGAATTCATGATGACATCCAACGCGGAACGCGGCTCGGTCTTCGGCGCGGAGGAGACGGGCAAGACGCGATTCGATCTGGCGAATTTGTTGATCCAGCGTTATGGCGATACAGCAGTTGCAAGTTATACCTTGTTAATCAGCACAGCACTTGCTTCAGGTGTGAAAGTCGCCGCGCATAATGAAAGCCGCGTGATGATTAAGATGGACGGTGACTGGAAGGTGGTGCATGTGCATAAATCGCCCGCGTACCCTGCTCCACACGTTGGATAAACCGCCAAGACACCAAGACACCAAGACACCAAGACACAAAGATCATTGGAGGATCACATGCCGACAAATCCTGCGATTCCCAATCCGCCTGATGACGAGCGGAGTGCACATTTGATCGTTGATTCTGCCTGCACAGTTCACAAAAATTTAAGTGCAGGATTATTGGAAAGCGTTTACGAAACTTGTTTGTGCCATGAATTTGAAAAAAGAGGGTTGAATTACAAGAGGCAGGTTGTTGTTCCTTTGGTGTACGATGGCATTAAGTATGCAGAAGGATTTCGCCTCGATGTGCTTGTGGAAGGGCGCATCATATGTGAGTTGAAATCCGTCGAGCGCACAGAGAATGTCCATCATTCGCAAGAGTTGACGTATTTGAAGTTGACAGGAAACCGCCTTGGATTTCTTATCAACTTCAACGTTTCATTGATCAAGAACGGAATTCGCCGTATCATCCTCTAATCTCAAACAAATCTTTGTGACTTTGCGTCTTTAAGACTTTGTGGTCCCGAAAAAATAATTATGAATGCATCCCGCTCCTACGACCTGCTCTGGCTGAGCATTGCCCTCCTGCCGTTGATCGGACTTTCGTTCCTGCTGTCCGTCCCTGTGCAGGATTACTGGTGGTATCTGCGGTTGGGGAGCGATATTTTGAGGGAAGGTGCGGTTCCCATTGTGGACACGATGAGTCACAGCCGCGCGGGGCAGCCGATCTTTTATCAGCAGTGGCTGTCTGGAATTATTTTTTATCTGGTCTATGAGGCGGGCGGCGCGGCGTTGACCTTCCTCCTGCGCTGCGTTTTACTTGGGCTGGCGTATGGCTTACTCTGGGTTTTGATGCGCTCTTTCAGCGGCGCGCGGACGGCAACCATATTTTTGATTTTGCTCGGGCTTGCCACGTCCAACAACTGGGTGATGCGTCCGCAGTTGTTTGCATATCCGTTGTTCGTGCTGTGTCTGTTTGCCATCCTTAAATGGCAAAAGGGGAATAATCGCGCCTTGTTTCTCCTGCCGCTTTCGGTTTTTCTTTGGGTGAATTTACATGGATCGTTCGTCCTGCCCTTTCTTCTGGCGGGCGCGGCGCTCGTGGCCGGGAGCGGGAATCGAAAATCCATGCTCATTACTCTGATCGCGATGTCTGCCGTCAGCCTGCTCAACCCGCACAGCTTGGGCGTGTGGGAGTATCTCGTCTTCATCCTCAACAATCCATCGGATTATTTGTTCAGCGTGGAGTGGCGTCCGCCGACGAATGCAGGCTGGCAGATGAACCTCTTTTTTGGATGGACGCTTCTCTTCGTCCCCCTGGCTGCGTTTTCCAACCGAAGATTGTCCACGCTGGAGTGGATTCTCTTTCTTGGCTTCGGCTGGCTGGCGTTTTCGGGCATCCGCTATGTGATCTGGTTCATGTTCCTGCTGGCGATGTTCACTGCAAAATTGACCGCCGAATGGAGCGACAAATGGATCGACCGACCCATCGAGCGGATCAATCCGCGCCTCAACCTGACGATTGCAATTGTTATGTTCCTCCTGCCGCTTTTCCTCCTGCCGGGCGTCCGTGACTCGTGGTGGAGAAATGCCGCGCCGCTGTATGAGCTATCCACCACGCCCATCGCAGCGGTGGAATATCTGAAAACGCGCGAGGATCTGCCGGGTCCGCTCTGGAACGATTACGCCTTCGGCTCGTACCTGCAATTTGCCCTGCCTTCCCGCCCCACCTGGATGGACACGCGCATGTATAGTTTTTCGCAGGGGCAATGGGAGGAATATGTCCGTGTGACCAGTGCCGAAGGCTGGCAGGAGATGCTCGACCGCGAGGGCATCAACCTGCTTTTGCTTTCGCAGGCGGCACAGCCAAGGCTGGTGGAGGCGGTTTCGAAGTCGAGTCGTTGGTGCGAAGAATACCGCGACGAATATGCGGTGATCTTTTCGCGTTGCGAGGCGGAATGAACTTCAAAGGAAAATTGGGTTTGCAGCAGCGCGTATTGCCGGGTTACCGTGTCCCGTTTTTCGATCTGCTTGCCGGACACTGCGAAGGCGGGATGAGTTTGTTTGCCGGTCAGCCCCGTCCAATTGAAATGATTGCGGGCGGAACGACTCAAATCGCAAAGCACGTCGAGGCGAAAAATATCCACCTGTTTGGCGGCTCGTTCTACCTTTGTTATCAGAGGAATTTCATTCAATGGCTCGAAGAATGGAATCCCGATACACTGATCGTGGAGGCAAACCCGCGCTATCTCGCCACTCCCGCCGCCGTCAAGTGGATGCAGGCCCGCGGACGAAGGGTCATCGGCTGGGGACTCGGTTCGCCGCCCGTGCATGGCATTCGGAGAAAACGCAGGCTCGCATTCATCAACCAATTTGACGCCCTGCTTTCCTACAGCCGGCGCGGCGCGGATGAATATGCCGCGCTCGGGTTTCCGCGTGAGAAGATTTTCGTGGCGCATAATGCGGTCTCGCCTGCTCCTGATTTTCCCATGCCGCCGCGACCTTCGACTTTTGGCATTCGACCAACGCTCTTGTTCGTGGGACGATTGCAGGCAAGAAAACGCATCGATCTCCTCCTGCACGCCTGCGCGCAAATGGACCCAGAACCGCGTTTGATCATCGTCGGCGATGGACCCGAACGCCCGGCAATGGAATCGCTTGCAAAGGAGGTCTATCCATCCGCGGAATATATCGGCGGAAAGCATGGGGCGGAGATAAAGCCCTATTTCGCAGAAGCAGATTTGTTTGTCCTGCCGGGAAGCGGGGGACTTGCAGTTCAGGAAGCCATGAGTCACGGCCTGCCGGTCATCGTTGCAAAAGGGGATGGCACGCAGGATGATTTGGTTCGAGAGTCGAACGGTTGGCAGATCGAGCCTGAAAATTATGATGCGCTGGTTGCCGCAATGAAAAACGCGCTATCGGACATGGCGCGTTTGCGAAGGATGGGGGCGGAGTCGTTCCGCATTGTTTCGGAAGAGATCAACATCCAAAAGATGGCGGAAGCGTTCGTGCGGGCGTTGAATAGTTGAATCAACCGTACTTTGGCGTATCGCCGATGATCTCCCACCTGCGCTCCAGTGCAATGGCCTTCAACTTCGCATCGGGATAGACCGCCACAGGCTGGTCGGCATGTTCGAGCAGGGGAACATCCAGGATCGTATCGCCGTAGGCAACATCCACACGGTCCACGCCGAGGCGCTGAAGCACCTGTTCGATCTTCTTTTCGTCTTTCATCAACTCGCTGACCAGCCGCACGCGTCTGTTCACGATCTCCACCGGCGTGCCGATGACATCCGCGCCGATGCGCCGTGCGAACGGCTGGATGAACGGTTCGACCACACTGCTGGCAATGTAGACCTTTGCGCCGTCTTCGCGGTGTTTGATGAGCCGTGTCACCACGTCCTCGCGGCGTTTCTTCCACAGGTTGTGTTCGACCGTCCACTCCGAGGCCTGCTCGACGTTTTCCGGCGTGGCATTCTTGATGTAGCCCAGACTGTCCACCATTAACTTCTGCCCCCATGTCTGCCAGTCAATGAACCCGTTTTTTGCAAGCAGATACGACGGCGTAATGGACGCGATATACCAGTACGCGCGAAGTTTGCTTTGGTTATGTTTGACCCAGTCCACCAGCCCTAAAAATGGCGAGCCGGTGGTGAGCGTGCCCATCATATCTGAAACGACGATCATTATTTCTCCTTGTTTTCTTCGGCGCGGGGCTAAGAAGTCTTTTTCACCACAAATCCGCAAAGGCTCGAAGACTCGAAGAAAAATTCGTGACTTGGTGTCTTCGAGAATTCGTGGTATGTGCTTCAAACATTCTTAATCCAGCAAGGCTTCGATGGCGCGGGCGTTATCCGCCATGCGTTCCGCCAGCAGGCGGGCGATCCATTCATGCAGGGCGGAAGCCGTCTCTGCGTCCTGGTTTTCCATTTGTTTCATGGCCTCGGCTGTCAAACGATACAGCACGCTTTTCTGCTCCGTGACCACATTTGCGGTGCGCTTCCCCTTTAGGTACATGCCCACCTCCCCGACCACTGTCCCGCTGCGGACATTCCTCAAACGCGTCATTTCGCCCTGGTCTGTTTCAAGCAGTACATTCAACCGGCCAGACTCGATGAAGTACATGGCTTCCGGGGGATCACCGCGCCGCATCAGGTACATATTTGCATCCACTTCCATGCGTTCGAGATACGTGAGCAGGCGGTCGATCAATGCGGGTTTCGGGAAGGTCCTGCGCAACTGACCCTTGATGCCGACCTGGATGAACTGTGTGGAGGCTTCATGCTTTTGCAGGAGCATGTTCTCGCACCATTCCACGCCATGGTCCAGTGTGGGGAAGATCTGCACGCGTTGACCGGGCGTGAATCCGCCCTGGATCATCTGTTGGCGGATGGACGGCGCGGCTTGTGTTATGACCAGATAAATATCGTGCAGTTCCGCAAGCTGCTGCATGCGCGTAAAACTGGAAACAGCGGACGAATCCAGCCCGTGGACGCGGTGGAAATCCAGCACGATGAAATGTTCCCTGTGAATGGTATCCTCCAGCAGCTCGCGGACGCGCCCCAGCAGTTTATCCGATGTGCCGAAGAAGATATATCCCTGCAGGCGGAAGATGTGGATGCCCATGCCGTATTTGTGCAGGATCTCGCGTTGAATCGCGGGTCGTTCCACCTTGGCATGATAGATCGTCCCGTTCAGCGTATCACGGACGGTGTTGATGCGGCTGTATTTGATGACGAACAAAATGGTGGCCGCGATGATCCCCGCCCCGACGCCTTCAAGAAATCCCGTCGCCGCGATCACCACCAGGCTGATCATGACGACCAGATATTCTGCGCGGGGAAGTTTGAACCAGGCGTCATAGACCCATTCGATGAGGAAGGACAAGCCCAATACCAAAAGCAGGCTGCTCAACAATGCAACAGGCAGGAAACTGACAAATCCGCCGCCTGCAATTAACACCAGCCCGCAAACCAGCGCGGTGGTGACGGTAACGATGCGGGATTTCGCCCCCATGCGCTGGCCAAGCGCCGTGGCGCCCAATAAATGATATCCAGGCGGCCCGCCGCCCAACCCTGCCGCCAGATTGGCGAGCCCGGTGACGCGTAATTCATGATTCAGGTCAATATCGCGTTTGGCGACCAGTTCCAAACCTGTGGCGTTCAACAGGAATGCGATCAGGCTGACCAAAGGCACGGGAATTAGTTTATCCGCCTGACCCGCCAGGATGTTCCAATCCACTTGATTTAAGGTGGCAAGTGTGAACGGTTTCCAAAGTCCGCCCGAGGGGAAGGATTGCAGCAGCAGTCCCATGCTGCGCGCCTGTTCAATGGATGTGCCGGTTGCAAACAAGGCTGCATAAAAAAGGATGACGGCGCTAAAGACGATTCCCGGCCAGACCAGGAAATGATTGACCTTTCGCAGAACGACCAGGACGATCATGGCGTAGATCGTGCCCGGCAGCCAGAGCAAAAGCTTATCGGACTGCATCAGGCCGAGGAGAGTCTGAACGTTTAACGTCTCGCCGGCCATCACTTCGATCGCGCCGCGAGTCAACAGCCAGCCGGTGCCGGCCAGGAACCCGCCGACCACCGGATAGGGGATGTAGCGCACCAGATTCCCAAGTTGGAACTGGCCGATCAGCAGAAAGATCAAGCCTGTGATCAGTGAACCGATCATGACGCCCGCCAGTGTTGTCGAAAAGACAACCTGCGCACTGGCGGAGCCTGCCAGCCCGCCGGCGATGCCTCCTGCAGCAACTGCAAGCAGGGCGGCGGGACCATCCTGCGGACCGATGGCTGTGCCGGGCAACGAGCCCAGAAACGATGTGACCAGCGCCATGCTGAGCCCGCCGAATAGAAAGATACCGATGCCGCGCGGGACATACGAGCTCATTTCACCCGTGAATACGAGCGTGGCGAGCGAAATGCTCAGCACCACCACGATCAATCCGATCACAAGCCCGGCGGTAATGCTGGTGACAATCTGTCTCGGATCCATCGACGCGAAAGGCTTGTCTTTCATTGTGCTCTCCTCACTTCCAAGTGATTAATGCCCCGATTGTATCTGAATTTATATCAAATGAGGAAACTACTGAGCCGTATTGCCGCCATCCACCAGCAGCAAATGACCTGTGATAAACGACGACTCGTCCGATGCCAGGAATAAAACCGCATTGGCGATCTCTTCGGGTCTTCCAAAACGGCCCATCGGAATATATGCACTGGATTCCTTCATCGCTTCTTCCATTGTCACCGGGTCGGAGCCTTCGAAATATCCCTTCTCGATCCAGCGATCCACAAACGTATCGCCGGGACAGACCGCATTCACGCGGATGCCTGCGCGTGCGTAATCCAGCGCCATGGCCTTGGTCATCATCCCCACCGCGCCCTTGCTCATGATATACGGAAACGCATCCTTCCCCGCCACCACAGACCAGTCCGAGCCGTTGTTGACGATGGCGCCCCCGCCCTGTTTTTTCATTTCGTGAATCACCAGCTTGCACATGCGCCACACCGCTGTCACGTTGATGTTCAACGTATCCTGCCAGACTTCCTCGGTCGTGGTATCCGCGGTCCCCTTGGTGACGATGCCTGCGTTGTTGAACAAAATATCGATGCGCTTGAATTCCTTAAGCGCGGCATCCACGACCCTCTGGCAGTCCTCCGTCTTTGTGTGATCCGCCTCCACGAAAATGCATCGGACTCCCTTCCGCCTGCATTCCGCTTCGACGGCTTTGCCCAGGCTGGAACGCCTGCCGGTTAAGACCAGGTCGGCTCCCTGGTCCGCGAAACGAAGCGCGGTGGCTTTTCCAATTCCGCTGGTGGCGCCTGTGATGATGGCTGTTTTGTTTTTGAGTCTCATGTTGTTCTCCTGGAGGGTCGCCCCTCCTTCAAAGGATGTATCCTGACAGAGCGAAGTATAATCCCCAGCATGGACAGCAAGACTCTCAACGTACTCGAATACCCGAAGATTCTCGAACGGCTTGCGGGCTACTGCGATTTTTCCGCTTCGATGGAAATGGCACGTGCTCTTGAGCCCACGGACTCGTTCGACCTCGCCAGCGCCCGCCTTGCGGAGACGACCGAGGCGCGCAAGTTGTTATCCGTGCGTGATGTTGGCATCGGCGGCGCACATGACATCCGCCCGGCCGCGGACCTCGCCGCGCGCGGCGGCGTGCTGGATCCCCAGCATTTGCTCGACATCAAATCTACGCTCATCTCCTGCCGTGAAATAAAAAAATCATTTGAAAAAAGCAGGGGCGGGTCTGAGAAAAGCCCCGCTATTAAGAGCGCTCAGGATGAACCCCGGCCCTATCTCGAATATCCACGCCTTGCGCAGCTCGCCGAGGCGTTGCCGGAATCCCACGGCATCGTGGATGCGGTCACGCGCGTGCTTTCAGACCGCGGCGAAGTATTGGATTCCGCTTCGCCCAAACTGGCCTCCCTGCGCCGCGAGATCAAGGTGGCACACGGACGTTTGATGACCCGCCTGCAGCGCTACCTGACCGAGTCGGCGAAGAAATTACAGGAACCGATCATCACCCAGCGGGACGGCCGTTATGTGATTCCATTGCGCGCCGAATTCAAGGGGAGTATCAAGGCGGTCATCCATGACCAGTCCGCCAGCGGCGCGACGTTGTTCGTCGAGCCTTTGCCAGTCGTGGAACTCAACAACGAAATCCGCGAACTGGAATTAAAGGAACGCGATGAAGAACGCCGCATCCTTGCTGAAGTATCCGCACTCGTGGGCGAACATGCCGCTGAATTGAAGTATGGTGTTGAAAACCTTGCCATGCTGGATTTGATTTTTGCGAAATCGAAATATGCAGATGACTTGAAGGCGAGTGAGCCAGTACTGAATGAGTTGAAAAGTTTGAAAGTTGCAAGTTCAAAAGCTGCAATCCAACAACCTTCCAACATTCAACCTGCAAACCTGAAACTGATTCAAGCCCGTCATCCTCTTCTCCACCCTGATACCGTTGTGCCCATTGACGTTGACCCGCGTGAAGGGACGCGCGCCATCGTGATCACAGGTCCCAACACGGGCGGCAAGACGGTTTCATTGAAAACGGTCGGCCTGCTGGTGTTGATGGCGCAAAGCGGACTTCATATCCCCGTACAAAGCGGCTCCGAGCTGCCCTGTTTCCATTCGGTCCATGCCGATATCGGTGATGAGCAATCCATCGAGCAGTCGCTTTCCACGTTCAGCGGCCACATTACCAACATCATTCGCATCCTCAAGCAGATCGATCACCGCTCGCTGGTCATCTTCGATGAACTCGGCTCGGGCACGGACCCGCAGGAGGGCGCGGCCATTGCGCGTGCGATCCTCACTCACTTGCTGGATACAGGCGCGATGACTCTGGTTGCCACGCATTACCCCGAATTGAAAACCTTCGCCCATTCCACGGAGGCCGTGGTCAATGCCTCGCTTGAATTCGACATCAAAACGCTTCGCCCCACCTTCAAGCTGACCCTGGGACTCCCGGGTAGGTCCAATGCGCTCGCCATCGCGCAGAAACTGGGACTCCCGCAATCCATCATTGAATCCGCGCGCGCGGAGATCAATCCACTGGATTTGCGGGCCGATAAACTGCTGGATGACATCCGCAAGGAGCGCAACCGCACCTCCCGCGAGCGTGAGAAGCTGGAGAAAACGCGCGCCAAACTTGAAAAGCAGTCGCTTGATCTTGAAAAGCGGCTCGAAAAAATAGAAGACGAACGCCGTGAGACGCTTGCCAAAACCCGTGCCGAGGGCGAGTTGGAAGTGGCCGTTCTGAAACGAAATATCGACTCGTTGAAAACGCAGTTGAAGAAAGCCGGCCAGCCTTTGCAGGCCATTCGAGCCATCGAAGAGAAGATCGGCGAGATGGAAGGGAAGGTTGAGGCACCTGTGGAGCGGCGCAGTGGTCAGTTCTCAGTGACCGCCAACCAGTTCTTGAAATTGGGCGAGAAAGTCAATGTCAGCACATTGAATGCCGAGGGCGTGGTGACAGCCCTGGGCGAGGCTGATGCGGAAGTCCAAATTGGGACGATCCGCGTGCGGGCCAGGTTGTCCGATTTGGTCAGACGACAGACCGTGGACGATAGTGCACAGACCGAAAAAGCTCGGCAACCATCGTCCACCATCCACCGTCCATCGTCCACCTCGCCCGGCATGGAAGTGGATTTACGCGGACTGATGTCCGATGACGCATTGGATAAGATGGAGCGCTATTTGGAGCAGGCCTATCTTGCGGGCCTGCCGTTCGTGCGCATCATCCACGGCAAAGGGACGGGGAAATTGCGACAGGCGGTACGCGCCGCGCTGAGCGGTCATGCGTATGTCAAATCCTTCGAAGAGGGCGGGGATAAGGAAGGCGGCGAAGGCGTGACCGTGGCAAAGCTGAACGCGGGATGAACTGTTGTATAATTTTGAAACTGGGAGCCGCTTATGATGATTGACGATGCCATAAAAAAAATGACCGACCTCATCAAAGCCGCCTGTGCCGGCGCGGAGATCAAAGTCGCCAAGATGTCGGATGAAGAGGCGCGGCTCTCGGTGTATGCGCCCGCGGGAGATATGCAAAAGATCAAGGATGCGACCTTTCAACCCGCGATCGACATGTTGAATTCGGATGGAATGGATGTGCAGGTCTTTGTATACGACAAGGATGCGCCGCCGTTGAAGGGTTAATATAGGTTCGAAAGTTTGAAGGTTGTAAAGTTGAGATGACCCTTGCGGTCATCCTTTTTATTCCCCCGTTGCGGCGCGCCAGACGAGATTGAGCGCAGCAAGACCGGTCCTGCGTTGGATCTCCTGCGCCTCTTCATTCAGGTAGATATCGCCCTGGTATGGGCGGTCACTGCGCGTGTACAGCCCGCGGTTGGGCAGGTCGTTCAGCGCCGCCCAAAAGTTCCAGAGCGGCAGATTGAATTCGCCGGCGAGCAGCGCCATGTCGCGGTTGATGCGGTGGTCGAGTTCGCGGTTGTCCGCCTTGGTGGCAAGGATCGGGACGACGCCGTTCTCGATCAACTGGGTGATGACGCGGCGCAGGTATTCGGTGTTGCGCGATTCGAAATGCGAGCCGATCTGGATGATGACGAACGACGGGTTGTGGATGCGCAGTTCACATTCGACCGGCGTTTCGGCGAAGGTGCACCCGAACCTGCCGCGATGCCATTGGGTCCAGAGCAGGGCGCCGGGCGTGGTGCCGTCGCGCGCGGTGGGACTCTCGCGGTTGAACGATCCGTCGAAATTGTCCACGACGCTGCGCAATTCGGGCGGCAGGCTCGCCAGCGCGAGCGGGTCGGCCTCGTAGATGCCCAGGAATTCTTCGGGGCGCGCCTGGCAATCACCGAAGATGGAAACGGCAGTCGGGTCGTTGCCGAGCGATTGCCCAAGTTCATAGATCTCACGGATGCTTTCATCAGGCGATGGAAGCACGGGCAGGGTCATCCAGGTGTTGTCGGGAGTCTCCATCAGAGTGGCTGGACTGTCCGTTGACGTGGATTCCGCTGTCCGCGTGGCTGGAGGCGTGCGCGTCGCCTCCGGCGTGACCGTGGGGCTGGTCGTCGGCGGGACGTCGTATCTCGGCGTCGGGATGAGGCGCATGGGCGTACTGGTTGGGGTGGATGCGGTGAGGCGAGTTGCCTGAGGCTGGCAGGCGGTGAGGAAGGCGGATACCGATAAAACGGTCACCAATATTCGATTCATGCCCTGATGGTATCACAGGAAAAAACCGCCCCGTGTGGAGCGGCTGATAGTGTGTCAAATGAGGTCATTCCATCGGACGAAAGAACTGGAAATAGGCGAATCCGATCGCCAGGATGACAAAGACCGCAACCGGCAGGTAGCCCGCTCCGCTCATCACGCCTGTCAGGATGGCATTGAGGGTGATGACCATGGCAAGCACACCCGCGATCAGGTGGGCGTAATTGATCGCGGCGCGCGCCTGCAGGTCGGTCACCTCGCGGGCGAGCAGCGTCACCAGCCCGCTGACGATCAGCCCCGCTCCGATGAATTGAGCCAGCAGCCTTGTGGCGGCATTCTCGTTCAACCCGAACAGGCTGAGCAGGGTGGGAGTCATGAAGAGCAGGCCGAGTGCAAAAATAAGGGACAGACCCGAATTGAGCAGGTAAAGATATTGCAGTTTCAAATAGTTCATCTTTTTCTCCTTTAAATCGATTCTATACCGCCGCGGAATCGGGTTCAATGGTACGGCTGTACTGCGCTGTGCGCCAAACCTTGCATTTTTATCGGGTGCGGTCGGCAAATTTTTCTTTTGGAAATGAGGAATGACCGAATCCGCACTTCAGCCCGGATGCACTATGCCGGGCTTTGGCTGATTCTCTTGGGCTGCCAGTCTGGTGGAACCATGGTGAAGTTTGCGGCCTTAAAGGTTCGTTGTATTCTTACAAGGTGGCGTATTAGGAAGCAGTTGCGATGTTGGAACGCTTGAACGTTTGAACGTTCCAACATGGCAGCCTGAAAACTAAAAATTTATGCTAGACTCACACCAAGCTGTCTTCCGGTCTTCACATTCCCCGCCAGCCCGCTCCAGACATGAATTGGAGAAACAACCGCCGCACGTGCGGACGGCGTCGTGAGCAGTGATATGAGAGTCCCCGCCCAGGTTTATCCCCGCATTGGAATTGCGCTCCTCAGTATGGGGGTGTACGCGCTTGTTTTCTACGTACTCTACCCTTCCATCGGCGGGATAGTTGCGGCGTTGTGCATCTTTCCGCTGGTCGTCATCGGATGGCTGTTGGGGGTATACGGCGGACTGGTGTTTGGAATCCTCAGCTTCCCTCTGAATGTTTTCATGTCCCGCCTGATGGGGTATCCCAGCACCGAAACCATCAGTCACTTCCTGACGGGCAGTCTGATCATAACCCTGGTCGGCATGGGGACCGGCTGGATCAAGGGGCTGTTGGACCGCCTCCATCGGCAGGCAGAGGAGTTGAGGGAGGAACGGAAGATCCTGCATGAAGAGATGGAAAAGAGGATCCGGGCGGAGGAACGCCTGATCCACGAGGCGCTGCACGACCCGTTGACGAACCTGCCCAACCGCAGGCTGTTCATGAACCGCCTCGAACATGCCATCGAGTGGAACAGGCGCTATCCCAGCGACCTGTTCGCGGTGCTCTACCTGGATTTCGACCGATTCAAGATCATCAACGACAATATGGGACACAACGTCGGCGACCTGCTTTTGATCGAGATGGGGCGGCGGTTGAAACATTCCATCCGCACAATGGACATGGTTGCCCGCATGGGAGGGGATGAATTCGCCGTCCTGCTCGAAGCCGTCAAAGGCAGCGACCAGGTCGTCACCATCGTAAAACGGCTTCAGCGCAGCCTGGCAGCCCCGTTCGAGGCGGAGGAGAACACCATCCACATGACCGCAAGCATCGGCGTGGTGATGAGCCTGCAGCGATACGAACGAACGGACGACGTGATCCGGGATGCGGATATCGCCATGTACAACGCGAAGGTTGGCGGGAAGAACAATTTCAGGGTCTTCGACATCGGGATGAGGGAGCAGGCTGAGAGCGTCTTGAAACTGGAGAGCGACCTGCGCAGCGCGTTCCGCAACGGGGAGTTCCAGATCCAGTACCAGCCGATCTTCTCGTTGAAGCCCCATAGGTTGAGCGGTTTTGAAGCCTTGATACGCTGGGAACATCCCGAACGGGGCGTGCTGTACCCAGCCGACTTCATGAAAGCCGCCGAGGAGTCCGGGCTGATCATCCCCATCGGTCAATGGGTGCTGTGCGAGGCGTGCCGGCAGACGAAACAATGGCAGGTCCAATTCGGCATGGATCCGCCCCTGACCATCAGCGTCAACATTTCCAGCCGGCAGTTTTCCCAACCCGACCTGATCCAGCAGATCGATGAAATCCTGAAGGCAACGGAACTGCCGGCGAACAGCCTGTCTCTGGAATTGACAGAGATGACGCTGATCGAGGACATGGAGGTGGCGGTGATAAAGATCGAACGCCTCCGCAAGATCGGCGTGGGGATCGACATCGACGACTTCGGCACCGGGTACTCGTCACTGGGCTATTTGCGGCACCTGCCCGTGGACAACCTCAAATTAGACCGCTCGTTCGTCAGCACACTCGGCGTCAACCGCAGCGCGATCCCCATCATCCGCGCGATTATCGCCATGGCGAACAGCCTGGGGATGAACGTCATCGCCGAAGGGATCGAAACCGAAAACCAGGTCAACAGCCTGATCGAGATGAAGTGCGATTACGGGCAGGGCTTTCTCTTCAACAAGCCGATCGACCACAACGCTGCGTTGGAATTGATAAAAAAGGATCACCGCAAATACATGCGCCGCTGATTGGGAAATTTCTTTCCCCTTTCTTTTTTCCTCTTCTTCCTTCATACATACTCTTTGGGGACTTCGCATTAGGCAATGAGTTGAGAAGATGGATCATGGTAAATGGAACATGGGCTTCGGGACAAAGTCGTCTCGGAAGCCCATGTATTTTGCTGCACTGTGATCGTCCCCATTAACCATCCTCCATGCTTCATCCCCCTAACCACCCTTTATTCGCTAACAACCCATCAATCTTAAGTCTCCCAATCACTCCTTCGCTGGAACGAAATACACATCCGTCGGCTTCAACTTCGAATTGCGCAGGAAGCGCGGCCTGACCTGCATGCCGATCCAATCCAGCGACGGCGCATCGGGGTTCACGCCCATCAGGCGCGTGAGCAGCAGCGTGTCCACACCCTCGAACCCGATCAAGGCCAGCACGAACGGACATTCAGGTAAAAACTCCTGCGAGCCGAAATAACAGACCGTGAACGCATGCACATGCGCTGGGACGTTCGTGATGTCGACCCACTTGGTCTCCGCGCCTGAATACATGTCGTGACCGCGCGGGTTGGCGGTGGTGTATCCGCTTGCGGGGTCGCGCGACGCGAGCAGTCGTTTATTCGTCAGCGCCGCGAACCACGGGCTGTCCTGTCCGTAGGAATGCAGGTATGTGATTCTATATTCCTGCTCGATCTGGATCGGCGCCATCTTCTTCAGAAATTCCAATGACTCCTCGTCTGTATGAACGGGGAATGGAATCCCATGCACGACGAACCCGCCTAAACTTTCTTCTCGTTGTGACGGCAGCTTGGCCATGACTTAACCCTCCCTTTCCAAAACGGAGACGGAGACGTATGTCCCGGTCCCGGCATGGGAATGGATGGCGCCCCGCTTCGCATCCTTCACTTGAAGCCGGTCGTCGCGGAAATGTTTTTGAATCGTCCCCTGCAACTGCCACACCGCAAAGACGCCCTGCATGAGTCCCGTCGCGCCGACAGGATGTCCGCAGGCGATCAGTCCGCCCGAGGGATTGACCGCACAGACGGGTTTGTCCTTCAACTTCAAGCCGTAGTCAATGTTCGGCAAAAACGCCCTGCCCGATTCCGCAAATGGACCGCCCTCCCCGTAGCGGCACAATCCCAAGTCTTCATACGTCTGGATTTCGCTTGAGGTATACGCATCGTGCAGTTCGACGAAATCCAATTCGTTCAACGGGTCTTGGATGCCCGCATGCTTCCACGCCATGTTGCCCGCCGTGCGTCCCGCGCGGAACGAATGGACTCCAGGATAACGCGTGCCGTGACCCCACAGTTTTTTGTAATACGTCTTCGTCTCATGCGATGACTTCTCCTGCTCGGTGGCGTAGTTCTCCATGAAGAAGTCATAATCCACATGCGGACGGTCCGCCATGCGCATCATGTCCGTGCCGCGCCCGATGCCCGTCACCTTCACGAGCGGACGCGTCACTTTCGCACCTGCGGCTTCGAGTTTTTTGAGTCCCTTCTCAGAACAGAGAATCACCGCCGCCGCGCCATCGGACATCACGCAGATGTCGAGCCGCGTCAGGGGCCACGCCACCATCGGCGCATTGCGAACATCGTTAATGGTGTAGCGGTTGCGCTTCTGCGAGTACGGATTGTGATGGGCATTGATGTGATTCTTCACGCTGACGTGCGCCAGCTGCTCGACGGTCGTGCCGAACTCCTTCATGTGCCGGGTCACCATCATGGCGTAGTACCCCGAATAAAAACCTCCGACGGGATAATCGAACGACACGTCGGAGGCCAGGGCGATGAACTCGTTTCCCTTCCACGTTTCCACGTGGGACATGGTCTCGAAGCCGTATGCCACGCACACGTCCATGTGACCCGAAGCGACCGACTTCCACGCCTCCTGGAAGCACAATCCGCCCGTTGCGCCGCCGCCCTCCACGCGATGCCCCGGCTTGGGACACAGCCCAAGGTAGTCCTGTGCCATGATGCCGGCCATCAATTGTCGGGTGAAATGATCCGAGAAGTACGAGGCGACGGAACCATCCACGGCGCGCGTGAACGTCGGAAAGTCCAATCCGATGTCGGCGATTGCATAGTCATATGCTTCTTTGATGATCGCCTGGAAGGTTTTGTCCGGTCTGGCTTTTGCAAACTTCGACACCCCGCCTGAGATCGCATACACTGGTCTCATCAGTCAACCTCCTTTGTTGAAGATACTTTATCTTTGCAGAAATCGCATCAAATTACAACTGACATTCATCATTGATTTTGTCATTGCGGGCGGAGTGGAGCGAAGCAATCTCCTGCAAACCAGCTTCGTTTGGGATTGCCTCCCGCAGGCTCGCAATGACATCCCATTTATGCTACACTCGGCGCATGGACACCCTGGAAACATCCGTTTCTCCGAACGATCCACAATTCCTTGAAAACAAAAAACACAACAACGGGCTCGCTCATACATTGCGTGAGCGCCTTGCGGAAGTGCGTCAGGGGGGCGGCGAGAAGTATCGCAAACGCCACGAAGAACAGGGTAAACTCTTCGTCCGCGACCGTATCGAGCGCCTGCTCGACCCCGGTTCGCCGTTTCTCGAACTTTCCCCGCTCGCGGCGGTCGGTATGTACGACCTCGAAGCGCCGGGTGCGGGCATCGTCACGGGCATCGGACGCGTCAGCAACCGCGAGGTGCTCATCATCGCCAACGATGCCACGGTCAAGGGCGGCTCGTACTTTCCGCTGACCGTCAAAAAACACCTGCGCGCCCAGCAGATCGCCGAGGAAAACCACCTGCCCTGTCTCTACCTTGTGGATTCCGGCGGCGCAAATTTACCTTTTCAGGATGAAGTCTTTCCAGACGTCAATCATTTTGGGCGTATCTTCTACAATCAGGCGCGCATGTCCGCCAGGCGCATTCCGCAAATTGCCGCTGTCATGGGCAGCTGCACGGCGGGCGGTGCGTATGTCCCTGCCATGAGCGATGAGGCGGTCATCGTCAAAGGTGCAGGCACGATCTTCCTCGGCGGACCTCCGCTCGTCAAAGCCGCCACGGGGGAGGATGTCACTGCCGAGGAGCTTGGCGGCGCGGATGTCCATACGCGCAAATCTGGCGTGGCGGATCATTTCGCGGAAGATGACGATCATGCCATCGAAATTTTACGCAGCATCGTGGAAACGTTGCCGCGGGGGCATGTGCATTCGCATCTTTCCGCGCTGGATGTTGCTCCCCCCGAAGAACCCTTGTACCACGCTGACGAATTGTACGGCGTCCTGCCGCGGGCATTCAAAGAGTCCTTCGATGTGCGTGAGATCATCGCCCGCATCGTGGACGGTTCCAAATTCCGCGAGTTCAAAGCGCGGTACGGCACGACCCTTGTCTGCGGGTTCGCCCGCATTCATGGATACCCCGTCGGGGTCATCGCCAATAACGGCGTGCTGTTCAGCGAGTCCGCGCTGAAAGGGACGCACTTCATCGAACTCTGCGACCAGCGCGGCATCCCCTTGATCTTCCTGCAAAACATCACCGGCTTCATGGTCGGCAAGGAATATGAAACGGGCGGCATCGCCAAGGACGGCGCGAAGATGGTCCATGCGGTTGCCACCACCCGCGTCCCCAAGTTGACGCTCGTCATCGGCGGCTCGTTCGGCGCAGGCAACTACGCCATGGCGGGCCGCGCCTACGGCTCGCGCTTCCTGTGGATGTGGCCCAACGCCCGCATCTCGGTCATGGGCGGGGAACAAGCCGCCAACGTCCTGCTCACCATCAAGCAGGATCAACTCGCCCGTGAAGGCAAGCCAGCCCTCAGCGCGGAGGAAGCGGAAGAATTCAAACGCCCGTTGTTGGAAAAGTACGAGCGCGAAGGCAGTCCCTATCATTCATCCGCTCGATTATGGGATGACGGTGTCATCGACCCGGTAGATACGAGACAAGTACTGGGGTTGGCACTGTCGGTTGTGTTGAATGCGCCTGTTGAAGAGCAGGGATTTGGTGTGTTTAGGATGTAGAAAGTAGTGAGTAGAAAGTAGAAAGTAAAAAGTGGTGAGTGGAAAGTAGTGAGCGGAAAGTGAGGATGGTTTGAACTATCAGGAGTGGAAGAAGACCGTGCCGGAAGAGATTACCCAAGACCCGTTGTGGGGATTGGAAGTCTATCGGCTTGGTTTCTTCATCGCCGACATTACCTGGAATGATACAGAAGCCTTGTTCAAGAATCCATCCACCCGCAATGCCGCAGACCAGATTCGCCGTTCCCTTGACGGCATTAGCGCGAATATCGCCGAAGGATACTCCCGCTCCACAGGTAAGATCGCGCCCGCTACTTTGAATACGCTCTCGGCGAAGCCCGCGAAGCAAAAGACCGCCTCTACAAAGTCCGCCATGCCATTAAGCCTGAAGTGGTTTTACATCGTATGAATGTGCTAACCCAGATCGTAAAGATCCTCAACTCATTTGTCCCAACCCAAAGGAAACGCGGCATCCGCGAGGAAAAAGCTTTCTACCTCACATTATCCAATTTTGAAAACGAAATTCTCCAATCACCAATACCCGAATCCTAAACCCACTTTCCACTTTCTACTATCTACTATCCACTTGCCATGTCCCACACCACTTCCTCCCCTCACCAGCTCCTCGCCCAACTGGCCGGCAACTGGCGCGGCACTTCCAAGCTCTGGCTTGAGCCTGATAAACTTGCCGATGAATCCTCTGTTGCGGGAACCATCCAGATCCTGCTGGATGGCCGCTTTGCGCTCCTGCTCTACCAAGCCTCCATCGAGGGCGAACCTCAACATGGCATGTTCACTTTTGGTTACAATACCATCACGGACCAATTTGAGGCCAGCTGGGTGGATTCGTTCCACAACAATACCGCCATTATGTTCTGCACAGGCGGCGGCACGGAGAAGGGATTTTCGCTCCTCGGAAGTTACACCGATCCCGGCGGCGGACCGGACTGGGGCTGGCGCACCGAAGTGGAACTTGTTGATAAAAATAATCTGGTTATTAAGGCGTACAATATCAATCCCGAAGGAAGCGAAGCCAAGGCGACTGAAATGACCCTGAGCCGCATGCAATAAGGAGCATGAATAAAAATGACAACCCAAACCTATGAGTATCACGGATTGATGGTCAAATACTGGGACTTGCTGCGCGGCGACACATCCGATTGGGCTGACCGTTTTTTCTACCTTGATGTGATCAAAAAATATGGACAACCCGCCCTGGATGTCGGTTGTTCCAGCGGGCGGTTGCTCCTTGACTATCTTGCACAGGAAATCGATATCGACGGTGTGGACATTTCCCCGGAAATGATCGCCATGTGCGAATTGAACGCCAAACGGAAGAATCTCACGCCGAATCTGTATGTCCAAAACATGGCGGAACTGAGCCTCCCGCGCAAGTACCGCACCATTCTGGTACCCTCCAGTTCCATTCAGTTATTGCTTAAGCCGGGCCAGGCCCTGCAGGCGATGAGACACTTTTACGACCATCTGGAATCGGGAGGGGCGCTGGCCTCGCCCTTCATGACGCTCTGGAGGCAGGGTGACCCACTGGATACTGGATTCGAACAGGAGGCTGTGCGCCCCGAGGATGGTGCAACCATCCGCAGGACAGGCTGGTCGCGTTTCGACCCCGAAACCAATATGGAGGACACCCGCGATACCTGGGAGGTTATCAAGGATGGCGTGATGATCCAGTCCGAGGTGCATTCCCAATCTCCCGCCACGCTTTCCTACACCCAGGCTGAAGCGGTTGCCCTGTTCGAACAGGCGGGCTTCAAGGATATTCAAAGCTTCAGCGAATTCACGTTTACCCCCGTCAAACCGGAAGATACCCTCTTCACGGTCGTGGGGATCAAACCATGAAGATCCTGGTCCTCGGCGGCGCGCGTTTTTTGGGGCGTCACCTTGTCAATTCTGCGCGGGTCCGCAGGCATGAGCTTACACTCTTTAATCGCGGACAGACGAACCCCGCCCTGTTTCAGAAGATTAAAAAAATTCGGGGAGACCGTGAAAAGGACCTCGACCAGTTATCGGGCCAGTGGGATGCGGTCATCGATACCTGCGGCTATGTCCCGCGTGTTGTGAAAATGTCCGCCGAGGCGTTGAAGGATAAAGTCGGGCGATATGTCTTTATCTCCAGCATCTCCGTATATGCTGATTTGTCCAAAAACGGAATCAGGGAAAGCCATACGGTTGGCACGCTCGAAGATGAAACGGTGGAGGAAATCACGGACGAAACGTATGGTCCGTTGAAGGCGCTATGTGAGCAGACTGTGCAGGATGTGTTTGGAATCAGCTCGTCGATCATCCGTCCCGGGCTTATCGTCGGTCCGCATGACCCGACGGATCGGTTTACCTATTGGGTCTCGCGCATTGCGCGCGGCGGCGAGGTGCTCGCGCCGGACCGCCCCGATGCGCCGACGCAGATCATTGACGTCCGCGATCTGGCTGACTTCATCATCCAATTGATCGAGCAGGATGTCTCCGGGGTGTTCCATGCGACGGGCGAGACGGTCTCTCTTGAAACGGTATTTCAGACCTGTAAAATGGTGAGCGGCAGTGATGCGAATTTCAAATGGGCTTCGGTTGATTTTCTGCATCAACACAAGGTTGCGCCTTGGAGCGACATGCCCGTCTGGCTTCCCGATACCGGGCAGTATGCAGGGTTCGCGCATGTGGATGTTTCCAAAGCTGTCAATGCGGGGCTGACATGGACGCCGCTGGCCGAAACCATCAAGGATATCCTCGCATGGTCGTCCGAGCTTCCCGCCGATTATGAGATGAAAGCGGGCTTGAGCGATGCTCGTGAAAGGGAGTTGTTGGATTTGCTGAAGAAGGCCCAAGGAAGCAGGATTTTGTAAAGGGAAATTTACAACCGGTTTTTGTCTATACAATAGGAAGTGATTGTGAAAAGCTGTATTTGTATAGAGGTTGTAATTGATTTTACAGGTCTGGTAGGGTACTATATTATTGTAGTAAAAGCATGGAATTGAGGAAAAATGCAAACAGGCTCCCTGCCCAAATTCTGCCCGGTCTGTAAACTGGCGAATGACAATCGTGCAGTTATATGTGAATTTTGCGGGGCAAGTTTTGTGGATTTGCACCTGGGGCGTGAAACCACCCGGAACATAACCAACCGGCGCACAACCGACCTGATCCATCAGGATTATGAACTTAAAACAGCGTACCACGGAATGGCGTTTTTTCTTCATGGCAAGACGGAACCGTTTGCCCTGCATGATGATGATGTCATTTATGTAGGACGGCTGGAAGAGGCGGCAAAGGATACAATCGAAGTGTTTGTGGACCTTGCCCCGGTTGACGGTTTTGCCCAGGGTGTTTCCAGAAGACATGCGATGATCCAGAGGGTGGAGAACCGATATGAGATTATCGATTTGCACAGCAGTAATGGGACGTTCCTGAACGGAACCCGCCTTCTTCCGTCAAAACCCTATGAGTTGAAGAGCGGCGCTGTTGTTCAATTGGGTCGTTTGAAATTGATTTTAATTTTTACGTGGTAGGCGAATCGCTGACAGGACGGACGGATGGATTCGGTGGAGCCCGGGCTTAACGAAGTAAACGACCTGCTGGATGCCGGCCAGTTAAGTGAGGCGCGGAAAATCCTGCATGACATCCTGCGCGCAGACCGCGGGAATCTGGACGCCTGGCTGTTATTCTGGAAACGCGGGCTCTCAAGCAGTAAAGAGGAACTGATCTGCCTCAAGAACATCCTGCGGATCGACCCCAGCTACGATCCCGCCCGCCGGCGTTTGGATGAGCTCCGTTTACGGGGCGAAATACCCGGTTCCTCCGCGGGCCTGGCCGGCAATCGCCGGCAAAAGGGGAAAAAGAAACAGGGACAATCCTATGCCTCGCTCCTTTTGATCCTTCTATCCCTGCCCATCCTGTGCGCCGTTGTGTTTGGATTTGTATCGTATCAGGCGGGATACCTTGACACCATTCTATTTTCGACCAGCCTGACCGGGACAGCCGTGGCGGAAAGGAATGCCAGCTGCCAGGCATTGATTCAAAATGCGATCGAGGCCTCCGCCGGTTACTGTGATGAGCTCGGCTCGAACAAGGCCTGTTATGGACACAACACGCTCAAGGCCGACCTCGCGCCGGGTGCAGCGGACCGTTTTGCGGAAAACGGCGATATCGTGGATGTGCAAAAAATACAGCGCATCAGCGCCTCCCCGCTTATGCCCGACCGTGATGAATGGGGGATCGCCGTCTTCAAGGTCTTTGCCAATTTGCCGCGTTCATTGCCGGGCCAGACCATCACAATGGTGGTCTTTGGGAATACCACCCTCGATAACGAGAGCGGAAACCTTGAGTCCTTTTTCTTCTCGAGCGAACTCGGACAGATCCAATGCGAGAAGGCACCGCAGGACGGCATTATGATCTCGGTGCCGGACGGGGAGGGGGCTATCTTTATGGTCAATGGGGCCGAGCTCACGCTGATGGGGGATGCCACCATTACCGCGCAAAAGAACGGGAAGATGGTCGTAAACCTGTATGACGGGGCGGGCCGCATTATATCGAATGGGCAGGAGACATATTTTGGGGCCGGCCAGCAGGTTTCGGTCCAGTTGGGAGGCGAAGACGGGACCGAGTCGATCAGCGCGCCGTCCGAGCCTGTATCCATCTCCCAGGAGGACCTGGACACCGCCTGCCAGATGACCGGTCAATACTGCCAGGAAACTCAAATTGTCCCGGTCACCGGCAATCAAGCCCAGCAGCAGATCCAGGCGGGCCTCGGCATCACGCCGACCGCGACCAATAAGACCCCGCCGACATCGACTGCAAACCCGACGGTCACCCGCATCCCCGGATTGACTGGCACGCCCGTTGCCCAGACGCCTCTTGGGACGATCCTGGTGATCCCATCCTGGACCCCCACAAAGACATTAGCGCCTCCTCCAACTGCACTCCCCGGCGGAGGCGGTGGCGGACCCACAAGCACATTCACCCGCACCCCGACTCGCACCCCGACTCGCACTCCCACGCGCACCCCCACGCCGACGTTCACCTTTACACCAGCGGCCCCCACTTCCACATTCACGCCGACCTTCACTCTTACACCGACCTTCACATTCACACCGACGTTTACCTTTACGCCGACGGGCGGAGTGTGCGGCAATGTGAGCGCCGGAGGCGTGACCAGCCCCAATACCAACGAGCTCCGGATGATGATCACCAATTCCAGCGGCGGTACGATCCGGATGGATTCGCTTTATGTGGAGTGGATCGACATCCCGGCAGACCAAAGAATAATCAAGGTCCAACTGGCTGGGGTGGATGTATTTAGTGGAAATGCAAATAATACTCCCTCCGAATTTTCCGACAGTCCTCCTGACACGTGGACCGGCTCGGAAACCAATCGCGACATTGCCGACGGCGCCACGATGGAATTGCTGCTTCAGTTTAATGAGGCATTTGCTGCGCCTCCGCCTGCGTATGTGCTGCGCCCGGAATTCAGTATTGGTTGTTACGTGGAAGGTTCGTACTAATATATACTCCCAGCCTCAATGATGTATTAATTAATTGACGCACTCTGTTTGGGGCTATAATTCATGGAGCGTCATTTTTTATGTGAAATACACGTGTTTCTAAAACCTCATTCCTTGATCTAATTCAAGCCATGAACTGTCTGTTTCCATTTCCAGTCATCCCCCTGCCATATGCTCAATGACCTCCGTCCCGGCCTGAAATTCAATCACTATCAACTGCTTGAGCCGATCGGCACGGGCGGACAGGCCATTGTCTGGTCTGCTGAAGATTCCCACAGGCGGGATATCGTTGCGATCAAGTTCAACGAGGTGCCCGAGGAGAGCCAGGAACAGGTGGATGACGCCGTTTTGGAGCAGCAGCTCAAGAAACTGGCCACCCTGCGTCACCCGCACATTCTGCCGGTCTATGATTACGGCCTGGTGGGTCAGGTGCGCTACCTTGTCTCTCCTTATCTTGCAGGCGGCTCCCTGTATGAGAAGATCAGGGAGAAGCCCATGCCATTTGCGGATATTCTGCGCTATATTTTGGAAATCGCCTCCGCCCTCGATTTTCTCCATCAAAACCAGATCGTCCATCGCGACCTGAAACCTTCCAACGTATTGCTTGATCTGCATCAGCGCAGCTATCTTTCAGATTTCGGTCTGGCACGCACCGTCTCCACTACGACCCAGGCCATGCATACCGGGCGGGGGACTCCACCCTATTCGCCTCCAGAACAACACAAACAGCTGGTGGTGACGGCTAAGTCGGACATCTTCAGTTTTGGGGTCATGCTTTATGAGTTGTTTACGGGACAATTGCCCTGGAACGGGGAGAGGATGCTGGGCATGCAGCAGCTTTACACGAAGGCCGAAATGCCCGACCCGTGTGAGATCAACCCTGATCTGCCTTCCATATTAAAGGACGCCTTGAGGCGCATCACCTCAGCCGACCCGGCCCACCGGCCCTCCTCCACAAGGGATGTGGTCAGGATGATCGATTATGTTTTTAATACAAATGGTTCCTCCATGCTGGAATTACAGGGTGACCCAAATAACGACATCGTGTCAATGCAGGATGCCCCGCTCCTGCTGGAACAGAAATTCCCGGATTGGAATTCGAACAGGAAGCAGCCAGTGCTGGGACCCACACGCTTTGCGATGGTACACCTGTACCGGCAAAAAATGAAGGAAGCGCCTGCAGCGGGTTCATTGGCGCAGTTCCTGCTGTATCATTCCCTCACCTATGGCTACCAGGATGAGGAATGGTGGGGGGGAACATCCGATCCGCGGGACCGGGCGGCTGTTGTGCTCGCCCTGCTCGAGGGGAAAAATGAAGTAATCGCAGCCCGTGTGATCAAATTTCTTTCCAGGGATCGAAGCATACTGCCCCTGTTGAGAACCAAAGCATCGTCACTATCCAGGCGCCTGCTTGAACTGGCGTTTGGGAACAGGAACCCGGCCTTTTCGTCCCAATTGCTATCCGGCGTGCGTTTGATCGCCCCGCGAAGTACGGAATGGAACGATGCGGTCCTTGAACCTGCCCAGGGCGCCTCGTTGGGGAAGGCTGCGCTGGATGAGAGCGACTTGGGCGCGCAGGCTGTGAGTTTGATCGGTCATGTGCGTTCCCGCAGCGCGGTCGAGTTCGTCCTGAAAAATGCGGAATACAGCCGCCTTTCCTCCATTCTTTTGGAGATCCAAAACGCCGCGGGGGATCTGCCCTCTTTTATAGGCGGCGGTATCAAGGCGCGGGTTCTTCTTGAATGGATCAACCAGCAATTGACCATGCAGTCCGCCAGACTTGCCGCCGGATATGGCTCCGCCCTGCTCGGCAGTACCATGGGCATTGCCGTGCAGATCTACCTTACCTACCGGCTTCCAAATTTTTTGGACCTTACCCGCATCTCCTCCTCCCTCATCCAGGGCTTGATCATCGGTTTTATTTTCAGTTTTGGCATCTTTTTTTCAAGGCTGGCGGTCGAGCGCTTTGAAACGGCTTCCTTCCCTTTGCGTTTTGTCCTGGCATCCATATTCGGCGCGCTTGGAATGAGTTCCGCCCTGCTGCTCTTCCATATTTTGTACCTCAATACGATTCCCTCGGGATACCTGATTCCCCTGGGTTGTTTTATGATTGCCTGTTCCTATTCCATCGGCGGGCTGATCCGCTGGCGGGCGGTGAAAATGATGGTGTCGACAGCGGCGGTCTTTTCCGCGATCGTTGGCAGCTGGTGGATACACCGCATTTTTTCCACATCCATCACCGACCTGACCCCTCTTTTCCTATATGATTATGCCTGGCCGCCTGTTCAAATCATATTGACGGCTTTGTTCGTGGCAGCCTGGATGGGAATTTTCGGAAACACCCCCCCTTTGAATATCCAGAAGCAGGCTGGGGATTAGCCGCACCGCGCAAGCGATAAGAGGATATCCCGAGTGATTCCGAAGGGGCGAAAAACAAGTAAAATGGTTACCCTGGTGAAAATGTTCAATAAGATCCTGATCGCCAACCGCGGTGAGATTGCCATCCGCATCGTGCATGCCTGCCGCGAACTTGGTATAAAGACCGTCGCCGTGTATTCCGAGGCGGATGCGAATTCCCTGCACGTTCAACTTGCGGATGAATCTATTTTTCTCGGCGGCGCGGCGCCAAAAGAATCCTATTTGAACGCGGACAAACTCATCCATGCGGCCATTCAAAGCGGGGCGGATGCCATCCATCCGGGCTACGGATTCCTCTCCGAAAACGCCTCCTTCGCAGGGACAGTGGCTTCCGCCGGCCTGACATTTATCGGCCCCTCAGCCGATTCGATCCGCGCGATGGGCGATAAAGCCGAATCACGGATCAGGATGAAGCAAGCGGGTGTCCCGACCGTGCCGGGCTTCGAAGGCCTGGAGTCAGTTGCGGATTTCAAAAATGTCGCAAAAAAGATCGGTTATCCTGTCCTTGTCAAAGCGGCGGCAGGCGGGGGCGGGAAGGGGATGCGCGTGGTCGATGCCGAAAGCGAATTGAGCGAAGCCGTTGAATCCGCGCGGCGCGAGGCATGGAATTCCTTCGGCGACGGGCGATTGCTCATCGAAACATATCTGGCGGACGCGCATCACATTGAAATTCAAGTCTTTGGCGATAAACACGGCAACCTCGTGCACTTATTTGAGCGCGAATGTTCCGTGCAGCGCAGGCATCAAAAGATCATCGAAGAATCCCCATCCCCGTTGCTTACGCCGGAAATCCGCGCGGAAATGGGGAAAGCGGCGGTCACAGCCGCCAAGGCGGTGGATTATTTCAATGCGGGTACAGTCGAATTTATTTTTGACCCGCAGGCATCGCAATATTACTTCCTCGAAATGAACACCCGTCTGCAGGTCGAGCATCCCGTCACCGAAGCCGTCACGGGGCTTGACCTTGTCCACTGGCAGATTCGCATCGCGGCCGGCCGGAAATTCCCCTTTGCGCAAAATGACATCCACCCGCGTGGACATGCCATTGAGTGCCGTGTCTATGCCGAAGACCCTGCGGATGGATTTTTACCGAGCACGGGCAGGCTTTTGCAATTCATCGAACCGCGCGGACCGGGCATCCGTGTAGATTCCGGTTTTGCGACCGGCAGTGAAGTTACGCATTTCTACGATCCCCTGCTGGCGAAGTTGATCGTCCATGCCGAGACTCGCGAAGCCGCAATTCGGAGGATGGAAACCGCATTGCGTGATTTTATCGTCCACGGCGTGGTGACGAATATTGACTTCATGCAGGCGGTGTTGGCACATGCTGATTTTCAACGAGGCAAAGTGTCCACGAGGTGGGTGGAGAAGGTTTTGGACTCGGGCGGCTTGACCCAGCAATCATCCGAACTTAATATGTTGATCGCCGCCGCCCTGGCGGATGTGGTCTTTGTGGGCGGCAGGGCACAATCCGCCGTCTCGAACGAAACCGATCCCTTCAACCCGTGGCGACAGGCAAGCGGATACCGAATTGGAGGATGAACCGTGATCTCAATGGGAATCCTGTTGCTTGTTACAACAATAATCTTGCTTACCAGCTTTCGCCGCCTGCCCGGAATTGGCATCGTTGCCGCTCTGCTGATCATTGCCGTCACCCTCTGGTTGAGAGGCGATGGGCTGGCGGGCTTGGGATTCCTTCCACTGGAAAACTGGATCACGACGGTCCTTTGGAGCATTTTTCTGGGCCTGGTGATCCAACTGCTTTCCACGCTGGTGATCGAGCCGTTCTCGGACAGGGTCACGAAAAGCAAAACCGACCATTCCATGTTCGATGGTTTGCGCGGAAATTTGAAGGGTTTCCTGCTGATGCTGGTGGTTGTTTGGGTTGTAGTGGCGTTCGTGGAAGAGGTCATCTTCCGCGGCTACATGATGGGTGAACTCATTGCCGTGTTCGGGAATTCGAAACTTGTTGTTGGCGCTATCCTGGTACTCACCTCGGTCATCTTTGGGCTGGCGCACTGGTATCAGGGGCAGAGCGGCGCACTCAGCACGGGAGTTATCGGCTTCATGATGGGATTGATCTTCATCTACACTGGCTATAATCTCTGGCTCCCTATTTTGACTCATGGATGTATCGACACGGTCGGCTTGTTCCTGATCTATACCAATCTCGATAAAACCCTGCAGGAACGGATAAATATATTCAAATGAAAGTGACCTTCGAGACAACATCCATTGAGATCAATCCGTCGGATGATGGGTACATGGCTGTGCTGGACGGGCGGGAGATATCCGTTCATGTCCTCCGCGCGGAGAATGGCAGGATGGACCTGCTGGTGGACGGTCAACGGGTTGTAGCGTACATCTCTTTGGATGGCGCGAAGCGCTGGGTGACGGTGGGCGGGCACACATCCGCGCTCACGAAAACATCCGGCGCAAAACGCGGCGTCCGCCACGACCATGCCGGGGGATTGACCGCCCCGATGCCGGGTCAGATTCGAAGCGTTGCGGTGGGCGTGGGGGATGCCGTGAAGAAGGGTCAAACTCTTTTGACGATGGAAGCCATGAAGATGGAAATCCGCATTCAGGCGTTGAAGGATGGCGTGGTCAAATCGGTTTCGGTGACGCAAGGGCAGACGGTGGAGCGCGAACAGATCCTGATCGAGATGGAGGCATAATGACCGGAAAATATTTCGATGAACTCGAAGTTGGGATGAAGTTCAAACACGGCGGGCGCACGGTGACGGAGATGGATAACGTGCTGTTCTCCGCGCTGACGATGAACACCCAGCCGCTTCACCTTAACGAGGATTTTGCCTCCCGCACCGAATTCGGTCAGCGGCTGGTGAATGGGATCTTCACCTTCGGTCTGGTCGTCGGCCTGACCGTGGCAGACCTGACGGAAGGCACCATCGTGGCAAATTTGGGCTACGATAAAATCGTGCATCCCAACCCCGTCTTTCACGGCGACACGGTCTATGCGGAAAGCGAAATTATTGAAAAGCGCGAATCCAAATCACGACCCAATGCAGGGTTGGTGAAAATCAAATGCACGGGGAAAAAGCCCGATGGCACGGTTGTTGTCGAGTTTGAACGGACGGCGATGTTTTTGAAAAAAGCGAGTTAGAAAGTTTACAGGTCGGAAGGTTTGAACGTTTCAACTTTCCAACATTCAAACCTTGAAACGGAGAATCAATGCGTTCGCGACGAGCCTTGCTCTACATGCCCGGTGACAACTGGAAGATGATCGCCAAGTCCATCACACTGGGCGTGGATTCGATTTGCATGGATATGGAAGACGGCACCGCCGTCAACAAGAAGGCGGAGGCACGCGCCACGATTGCCAAGGCGCTGCAGGAATTGGACTTCGGTGGGAGCGAAAAACTGGCGCGCATCAACTCGGTCGGTTCGGGCTGGGAGAAGGATGATATTGAAGCCGTCCTGCCGTATCATCCTGCTGGCATTGTGATTCCGAAGGTTGAATCGTTTGAACAAGTCGAATGGGCAAGCAAAATTATCGAAGATGCCGAGTTGAAACACGGCTGGCAAATCAATTCGATCCGCATTTTGATCGGCGTGGAAACCGCGAAGGGAATTTTGAATCTCAAGGAGATCGCAGCGCATCCGCGTTTGGATGCGGTCATCTTCGGCGGGGAGGACTTCGCCGCGTCCATTGGCGCGACGCGCACGAAGGATGCCGTCGAATTGCTGTATGCGCGGCAGGCGGTCATCGTCGCTTGCGCGGCGTTTGACTTGCAGCCCATTGATATAGTCACGATCGATTACAAAGACCTGGATGCACTTAAAGCCGAAGCGGAGTTCGGGGCAGGACTAGGCTTCAGCGGGAAACAGGTCATTCACCCGAATCAAGTTTCGGTGGTGCAGGAGGCGTTCACTCCGTCCGATGAAGCGGTTGCCTACGCACGAAGAATCGTCGGGATGTTCGAAGCGAGTCAAAAAGAGGGCAAAGGCGCGTACTCACTCGACGGTAAAATGATCGACATGCCGCTGGTGAAGAGCGCACAGAAGGTGCTGGCGCGGGCAAAAAAACGGAAAGCAGACTTCAGTCTGCCCGCGCATGGTGAAAACGCGGACTGAAGTCCGCAATCCGAAACAGGAGATTACATTGCTATCCATCATCTTTGGTCTTGCATCCGCGCTCAGTTGGGGCGCGGGCGATTTTACGGGCGGGCTTGCGGCGCGGCGCGTGGGCGCGTACCGCGCCGTATTTTATGCCGAGGTCGTCGGCGTACTTTTTCTTTTTATCGTGCTTGCCTTTGTCGGCGAACCTCTGCCTGACCGCCGCGCACAGATATTTGCGCTGGTTGCTGGCGTATTTGGCACGATGGGACTGATGCTGCTGTATCACTCCATGACCCTCGGCTTGATGAGCATTGCCACGCCCGTTTCCGCGCTGCTGGCGGCGGCGCTGCCTGTGGCGGTTGGCATGATCACCGAAGGCTTCCCCGGCTATTTAACCTTCATCGGATTTGGCTTCGCCCTCTTCGGGGTGTGGATGATCTCCCACAGCGAAGGCGGCATGACGGACATTCTGGCGCATCTCTCGGACTTGAAACTGCCCCTGCTCGCAGGCATTGGATTCGGCTTTTACTTTGTCTTCATGCACGAAGCCACGTACGATGGAGGCTCAATCTGGCAGATGATCCTTTCACGCTCAAGCGGCATGGCGCTTGTCGTCACGTACCTTCTGCTCACCCGCTCCTCGTGGAAGGTCGAATTAAACGCCATGCCCATCATCTCCGCGAACGGACTGCTCGATATCGGCGGAAATTTCTTCTTCATCCTGGCTGGGCAGGCGGGGCGGTTGGACGTTGCCGCTGTGATCAGTTCGCTCTTCCCGGGTGCAACGGTTTTTCTCGCGTGGGTTTTCCTTAAAGAACGTCTCAACCGCAATCAGTGGATTGGAATTTTCGCAGCATTGACCGCGATTGTTTTAATGACCATATAAGGAGATCATCTTATGGATTCCGCCTATGAACACAATTATGTTTTAGAGCAAAAGGGGATGTTCTCTTCCGCTGATCTCAAAGAGAATCAGCAGGGACGCTATTCACCCGCCCAGTTGCAACGCTTCCAAAACGAACGCGATTTTATGCAATACAATGCAGTAAAGTACGAGAACAAAAGCCCGTTGATCTCCCTGGTTTTCAGTTTTGGACTGGTCGCCTTTGCCGTGGTTTTATATTTTGTAGGTGTCTTTGATGTTCTTCAATCCAGCCTGAGTGGATTGTTCCTGCCTGTGATGGCATGTGCGGGAATCCTTGCCGTCCTGTTCGTTTTCGTCATCGTCCCGCGCCAGTATCGATCTTCTGTGGAGATGGCGAAGGGCTTGGGTACACCGCTTGCAGCGGGTCCCTTGGGTGATATCCAGGTGATCGAAGCATGCGCAGAGACGTTCAAGTCGCAGGGTGGCATCAACCGCCGTGGGCATCAATCGCCAAACGTTTCCTGCATCTTGAAAATGGAGGGCATCGAATTCAGGCTCAGCGACTCGTTTTTCGAGGTCATCCAGCCAAAACGGATGTACCGCGTCTACGCCGTGAAAGATCAGGGTGCATGGGTGCTGTTGAGCATGGAGACATTGGAATAGAGATTCTGCAATATCTGTGGTACACTTTCGTCCGCTCTCAATGGAGGGCGAATTTCTGGGAAATAGTTTTGGTCACTCTGAACGACAAGCCCGATGAAACAATATCGGGCTTTTTTGTTGGGCGGGCTTCCTTGCAAAAGGAAACCTTGTTGACAGGAAGAAAGTAAGCGGAGTCATCAAAACAACCCATAACCGTGGGGACACAGCCTCGCTGCGTCCCTGCAACAAGGATAAAGATGACAACCGATTTTTCTTCTCTCCACCTGCGTGACGAGATCATGCAGGCGATCACTGAACTCGGCTATGCCGAGCCGACACCCATTCAACTGGGCATGATTCCGCTCATGCTCACCGGCGTGGATGTGATCGGTCAGGCCCAAACCGGCACCGGCAAAACCGCCGCCTTCGCCCTCCCCATGCTCAACAATTACATTCATCAACGCCTGCCGCAGGCCCTGGTGCTGGCCCCCACGCGCGAACTCGCGCTTCAAGTGGCCGCCGCCATGAACGACTTCGGCAAGCATCTTAAAGTGCGCGTGCTGGCTGTCTATGGCGGGCAGCCCTATGGACCGCAGATCAACCAGCTCAAACGCGGCGTGGATATTATCGTCGGCACACCGGGTCGCATCATTGACCTGATGGCGCGCAAGGTGCTCGACCTGAGCGCCGTCAGGACCGTCGTGCTGGATGAAGCCGATGAAATGCTCAACATGGGTTTCATCGAACCGGTGGAGGAGATCCTCTCTGCGACTCCCTCCACCCGACAGATGGCACTCTTCAGCGCGACGCTGCCCACACGCATACGTGCGCTGGCAGACCGCTTCATGCGCGATCCTCAATCTGTCACCATAAAAAAATCGACCCTTACCCTTTCAGGCACTGAACAACGCTATTACCTCGTCCACGAAGGCGACAAATTGTCCGCGTTGACAAATCTTTTTGAGGTGGAGCCCATCACCAGCGCGTTGATCTTCGTCCGCACCCGTGTCGAGACGGGACAACTCGCCGGCCAGCTCTCCTCGCGCGGATTCCCCGCCGAAGCCTTGAACGGCGATCTCGAGCAAAATGCGCGTGAACAGATTCTCGGCAGGTTCCGCTCCGGGCAGATCAAGGTGCTGGTTGCAACCGACGTTGCCGCGCGCGGTTTGGATATTGACAATATTTCGCACGTCTTCAACTACCACCTGCCTGACGATGCCGAGGTGTACATCCATCGGATTGGGCGCACAGGGCGCGCCGGCAAGACGGGCATTGCCATTTCATTATTTGCTCCGCGTGAGAAACGTCGTTTGCGCGAGATCGAATCCATGACCAGGCAGGTGCTTACCCTTGCCAAACTTCCCACCGCGCAGGAAATCAATCAACGCCGCGAGAATCAGGTGCTGGAGCAGATGAAGATCTGGCTTGGGCGTGGACGTTTCCAGCAGGAGCGTGAGCTGGTCGCGCGTTTGGTGGAGGAAGGTCACGACCCCATGGAGATTGCCGCCGCCGCCTTGAAGTTATCCCGCGCGGCGGAGAAACAGCGCCCCGTTGCAAATGTTGTGGATGCCGTGGTCGAGAGTCGCTCTCCGCGTGGCGAACGCGAATTTGGTCGCGGCAGGACCCAGGTCAGAGGGAGACGCGATGCGGCCGGGAACAAGCGCACCTCGCATGAGGCGGGCATGATCCGACTGAAGATGAACAAGGGCAGGGAGCATGGGGTCCGTCCGAATGATATTGTCGGCACGATTGCGCATCATGCCGATATCCCCGGCAGTTCGATCGGCAAGATCCGCATCGAGGATCGTTTTACCTATGTGGATGTGCCGCAGGACCTCGTGGAAAAAGTCTTGAAGCACAACGGCAACTATCGCATCGGCAGGGATAAATTCAGCCTGGCGAAATCGTAACATCCATTGACACATTTTCGCGCACATGATAAAGTTGCGCCTTAAGGATACCAGTACGTTCGCTTTGGAAGTATGTCGATCGGCTCATGGGTTCAAATCCATGGGCCGTTTTGTTTTATCTGTTCTGGCGAAAGGACCGGTTCCTCCATATTTCTTTTTTGCCGAAGGAGGCAAACGATGTCAGAACGTATTTCAGGTACAGTCAAGTGGTTCAACGGAAGCAAGGGCTACGGCTTTCTCGAACGTGAAGGCGGCGCGGATGTTTTCGTGCATTTCTCCGCGATCCAGGGTGATGGCTTCAAGAATCTCGAAGAGGGGCAGAAGGTCGAGTTTATCGTTGAGCAGGGACCGAAGGGTCCGCAAGCCAGCGAAGTCGTTGTCGTCAGCTGATTGATGCATAACTGTACAAAAAATCCCGGGAGTACCCCCGGGATTTTTTATTTGGTATGGTTCATGCGGCAAATATCCGGGCACCGCGCGCATCATATCGGGTGATTTGACGACATCCACATCGTTCCATAGAATCGTCCCTTTGGCTGGCTTGGTGATGACCGCCAGCATCCGCATGAATGTGGATTTGCCCGCGCCGTTCGGTCCGCATAAGCCTAAAATGCCAGGCTGAACTTCAGGGGAGAAATCTTTCAGCCCCCAGAAATCGCGTTTGTATTGTTCGCCGAGATTGGTGATAGTGAGCTGCATAAGACTTCTTTACTGTGAAATACAAAATATCGGATGTATCCATGCGCTGATCTGTATTTTGACTGTGGTACATTAATGCCGCAGGCCGGGCGGCAGGATTCCCCATATTATTCATCCATATAAATCAAATACTCGACACCATTCTTTCCGTTGTTTTTCACCGAATACATTAGCGTATCGGCGATGCCCAGGATCTGGTCTACCGAGATGTTGGGAGAGGTCAGGGTCAATACCCCAATGCTGAAGGTGACAGACCATTTGCGGTCCAGCATTTTCCCCGATAATTTTTCAACCATGTTCGAAATGGCGGTGCGGGCGGATGTTGCATCCGTCTCGGGGAGAAGGATGGCAAACTCATCGCCTCCCATGCGGGCAATGATGTCGGTCTTCCGCAGATTTTTCTTGATGTGTTCCGCAATCGCGCGCAGGACGGTATTGCCGAACGAGTGGCCGTATGTATCGTTGATGGTTTTGAAATTATCGATGTCAATGAATGCGATGGTGAAGGGATGCTTATAACGAATGGAACGGTCAAGCTCCCTTTGCATGAGCTCATTGAAGAGGCGGTTGTTGACCGTGCCGGTCAGGAAATCCGTGCGCGCCTGGCTCCTCTCCTGTTCGAGCGTTCTCAGGAGCAGCACGGGGAATAAAAAGAAACCCAGGCGGATGATGGTGTTCCAGAAATAGGTGAATATGTTCGAGTATCTTGCGCCGGAGAGGATGTCGACCGCAAGCCATATCCCTGCGCTGATACATGCAACCAGGATGCCCGAGTTGCCCTTGATCGCCCACGAGAAAATGGTAATGGGTATTAAATAGAAAAGCGAAAAGGAAAGTTCCGCGCCCGTTACATAATCGAGTGCCGAGACGATAAACAGAAGGATAACCCCCGTTGTGGTCCAGAAGATTCTGCCTGCAGATTCCAAAACTGCAATCAATCGCGCCAACATTTTGGAAGTATACCCTGCTATGGATGGGGGTGAATAAAAAGGACGGATACCTTTCGAGGTATCCGTCCTTTTTATGGTTGATGTTCCTACCCGTGCCTGCTCATGAACCTTTCCATTCGCAGGAGGGCTTCCTCGATCTTTTCATATGCGGTTGCGTAACATGCCCGTACAAAGCCGTCCCCGCCGGGGCCAAAGGCATTGCCAGGCACCACGGCAACCCCCTCTTCATGCAGGAGAGTCTCCGCAAAGGTCTCGTCGTCCATGCCGGATGCCCGGATGTTGGGAAATGCATAAAAAGCGCCGCGCGGCTCGAACGTCGAAAGACCGAGGCGGTTAAGTCCAGCCACCAACAGCCTGCGGCGGCGGTCATATTCTGTCACCATTTCCTGCACGTAGGGTTCGCCGGTCTTCAAGGCTTCGATGGCGGCGTCCTGTGCGGTGGTGGGCGCGGACATGATGGTGTATTGATGGATGCGCACCATGCCCGAAATGATGTCGCTTGGTCCGCAGGCGTAACCGATGCGCCAGCCTGTCATGGCATAATCTTTTGAAAAGCCGCCCAGCAACACTGTGCGCCGCCGCAGGCCTTCATCCAATGCGGGGAAGCAGACATGTTCAAAGTCATAGACGAGGCGGTCGTAGATTTCATCCGAGACGACGAGCAGGTCGTGCTGCTCCGCGATTCTGCCGATCTCCAGCATCACTTCGCGGGGAGCAACAGCGCCTGTTGGGTTGGATGGGTACCCAATAAAGATAACTTTTGTGCGCGGCGTGATGGCTTTGCGGATGTCGTCGGGGTCAATGGTGAAATTGTTCTCAAGCCGCGCAGGGATTTCCACCGGCAGGCCGCCGGCGAGGATGACCTCGGCTTGATACGAGACAAAACATGGCGTGGGGATGATGACCTCGTCACCGGGATTCAGGATCGCAGTAAACGTGAGGTACAACGCCTCCGAGACGCCGACCGTTGCAACGATCTCGCTCGCAGGGTCATATTTCACGTTGTATAATTTTTGCAGATTATCTGAAATACCCTGCCGCAGTTCGATCCTGCCGTGATTGGATGTGTAATGCGTCTCGCCGTTTTGCAACGAGCGGATGCCTGCATCCAGGATCGGCTTGGGCGTGGTGAAATCCGGTTCGCCGATGCCGAGCGAGATCACATCCTTCATCGTCGCGGCAATATCGAAAAACTTGCGAATGCCGCTGGGTTTCAACCCGGCCACACGTTTTGAAAGTCTTTGCACTTCACTGATTTCCTGCATCGAGCCTCCTTACGCTCAGCCGCCGTCCCCGGCGGCGAGGTTTAAATGGGTCGCACGTGCCAGTCGTCTGAAATTTCCTGGTACGTTAATTCAAACGCCAGACCTTCCACGGTCTTGACGCAAAATCCTTTTTCGGCGGGCCCGCGCCAGCGCGAAAAAATCTCCGCAATTTCATGGCGCTGTCCCTGCCACACAAGCGAAAGCGGGCGCTCCGCGTATTCCGTATCCGAGCGGCATTCAACTGTGTGCATGATTCTATGATGTGACCGAACTTGTGTCGCCGATATTCAATTGCGACACGTGGCCATCGCCTCTTCCCCTGACCCTGGCCTGCCTGCCCACGAGGGAGCGGGTCAAGGTTGCATCTTTTATCTCGCAATCCGCCTCGACGATGGATTCTGAAATTTGAGCATTCTCGATCTTGCAATTCGCACCGATCGAAGTGAACGGTCCAATTTTTGAATTGCTTATTGCGGCGCTTTCATGAATGGCAACAGGCCCAATGATTTCAACATTTGAACCTTTGAATTTTCCTGCTTGCGAACCGATCTTCTCCAAGAGAAACTTGTTCGTGTCTAATGTTGCCTCGATCGTGCCGGTATCCAGCCAGGTGCTGATCTTGTTCGTGCGCACCTTCGCTCCACCTTCGATCATCAGTGTGATGGTGTCGGTGAGAAAGTACTCGCCCTTGAGCATCAACCCGCGTTCCATTTGTTCATCAATTGCGGCAAGAAGTTTTTTCGAGTTTTTGAAGTAGTAACACCCAACCACCACGAGGTTGTTGTCCATGCTTTGCGGCTTTTCAATGAAGCGCTTCACCCAGCCGTCTGTGCCTTCCTCCGCCACGCCGAAGCGGCGCGGATCTTCCACGGGCATCACCCACGCCACACCGTCCGAATCCTCCTTTGAAAGGAAGGAGAAATCCGTTTCCATCAAAGTATCGGAAAAACACACGATCAGCGGTCCATCTAAATATTCACGCGCCAATGACAGGGCATGGGACTGTCCCTTCATCTCATGTTGGACAACATAATGCGCCTTGAGATTCGGGTAGTTCTCTTTAATGAAGGCTGGGATTTGCATCTCGCCGAGATAAGGTCCGACAATGAAAACATACTCCGTGTTTTCAGGGTCAGGCAGGGACTTGAACATGTCAAGCAGATGCTCGAGCGAGGTCTTGCCCGCCACGCTGACCAGCGGTTTGGGCTTGCTCCAGGTGTGCGGCCGCATGCGGGTTCCCCAGCCGGCCATGGGGATGACGATTTTCAGGGTTTCTGCCATGTCATTGATTGTCCGTTTTGAAGTTGAATTGTCTTTTCTGTATTATACCGTCTGCAAATTCTCCGCCAACAACAGCTTTGAAAATTGCTACCATTCCCCAAATTTTGACTGCAATGTTCCTGTCCTGTATTTTTCCAACAGACTGTGGTGGGAGGTGTAGGTGTTTTCAGGGAGTTCACGTAATGGAAAAATCCGTACTTCTGCAATCTCACCATCGGATTTTCCCGTTATCTTGAAATCCTTGCATAAAAAAACAACCGTGTGATCGGTCTTCCATTGGATGAAGTTCGTGAAGACTCCCAGCAATGCGACACCGTTCAATTCTGCACCTGTCTCTTCGCGGGCTTCGCGGCGTGCGGCTTGCTCAAGGGTTTCGTTTCGATTCAATCCGCCGCCGGGCAGGAACCAGCCCGGCAAGTATGTGTGGCGGACAAGCCAGACCGCGTCATTTTCCACCAGCATCACCCGCACTCCCATGCGGACGGGACGAAAAAGGAAACAATAGATTTTGAAGCCAAGGTAGAGCAGGCGGTAATACATTTATGTATGCCCCAGCACCGGGTGGGGCTGATAGAGCTCTTCCAGTCGTTTGATTTCTTCTTCCGTGAGTTTGATGTCAAGCGCGGTAATTGCCTGATCCAAATACTCGATCTTGCTGGACCCGATAATTGGTGCGGCGATATGGGGCTTGTTCAACACCCAGGCAAGTGCAATTTGAGAGGACGTCATGCCGCGTTCTTTTGCAACTTCTGCAGCGCGGTTCGCCACCTTGAAATCATCTTCACGCCCGTAAAGTTCTTTGAAAAAGCCGTCGGTTTTATAGCGAGGAGTTTCTACACCGCTTTTGCTGTTGCGGGCAAAGAATCCGCGCGCCATCGGGCTCCAGGGGATGAGACCAATGCCCTGATCAACGCACAGCGGAATCATCTCGCGTTCTTCTTCGCGATACACAAGGTTGTAGTGATTCTGCATGGACACGAACTTCGTCCAGCCGTTCATTTCGGCGACATGCTGTGCTTTTGAGAACTGCCACGCAAACATGGACGACGCGCCGATATAACGCGCCTTCCCCGCGCGGACGACATCGTTCAAACCTTCCAGCGTCTCTTCGATGGGGGTGTTGTAGTCCCAGCGGTGGATCTGGTACAGGTCCACATAATCCATTTGCAGGCGTTTGAGCGAGTTGTCAATGGAGTCCATGATGTGCTTGCGGGAGAGTCCGCGGTCGTTGACATCATTGCTCATCTGCCCGTGGACTTTGGTTGCAACGATCACATTCTGCCGCTTCACGCCAAAGTGACGGAGTACATTACCTGTGATTTTTTCACTTTCGCCAAGCGAGTACACATCCGCTGTGTCGAAGAAGTTGATGCCCGCATCCAGCGCCTTTTTCACGAAAGGCTTGGCTTCTTCTTCGGTCAATATCCACTCGCGCCAGGTCTTCGAGCCGTAGGTCATCATGCCGAGACACAGGCGTGAGACTTTCATTCCAGTTTTGCCGAGGTTGGTGTATTGCATGGGGGTCTCCTTTATTACTGTGCTCCCTCCGCCGTCCCCGGCGGAGCTGTCGAAGCCTGCCATTCGTTCATATCAGTAATCCCAATGATTGGGCTCCTCCCATAGTCATAATAGCCCGCGCTGGAATAAACATAATCCGCCCTGTCGTTTGCCAATCTCCAATCCCTTGCTATCGGGTTTTGATGAATATATTCCATTTTCTGTTGAAGAATTTCCATGGAGAAGATATTTTTCGCCTGAATATCCTGCCAGATGCTGTGATGATGACGCGGATCGCGCTTTTGTTGCTGAAATATCTTTAGCCATTCATTTCTTTCATCTTCCCGAACTTTCCTGAGGATTTCATGCGTTGTATATGAGCCAAATTGTTGTACAGTTTCTCCCATGGTTTGCTTTTCTGGTTTGATGATGATATGGGCATGGGTTGGCATGATAACAAACGCGAAAAGCAAGAGCCGTTTCTCTTGTTGCATCCATGAAAGCGAACTCAAAATAACTTCAGCGTATTTTGGATTTTTGAACAAGGGAATCCATTCAACGACGGAAGCTGTGACAAAGTAAAGGTGAGTTGGGTCGTGAATGGAGTTGAAAGTCATAAATCGAAATTACACCTTAATCCGCAGCGCCGAGGACGGCGCTTAGAGCGTTTAGATAATTTTCAAATTCGCCAAACTTGCGGCGAGACGTTTGATGCCGACCGATTCAAAGACCACGTCAATGATCTCGTCACCGTCTTGCATTCTTGTGTCAAGGACGATGCCTTCGCCCCACATGGGGTGCTGGACGCGAGTCCCAGCTTTGTACAAGGCTTGGGTGACAGGAGCAGATTTCCCCGAAGAAGGAAGCGACCACTTTACATCGGATGGTGCGCCGCGCATCGAACGTCCTGTGCGGGTGCGCCCGACCAGCATATCCGTTGGGATGTCATCCATGAAGCGCGAGGGGAAGGTTTCCTCCGCCATGCCGCGACCGCCGCGTTGAATGGCGCGCAGGAGATAGAGGCGGTCTTTGGCGCGGGTGATGCCGACGTAAAAAAGGCGGCGTTCTTCCTCCATTTGTTCGGGCTCGTCGAAGGAGCGGCTGTGCGGCATGATGCCGTCGTCGAGTCCGACGATGAAGACCGCGCCATATTCGAGCCCCTTGGCGGCGTGGAGCGTGAGCAGGGTGGGCGCGTTGGCGTCGGTGAGCGTGTCCTGGTCGGAGACGAGTGCGACGTTTTCGAGAAATTCATCGAGCGTGCGCGTGGAATATTCGAGTGCGAGACGTTTCAACTCCTGCACATTCTCCCAGCGGTCGAGGCTTTCTTCTGAGTCATCTTCGACAATGTGTTCTTTGTAATTGATGTCGCGCACGATGCGGTCGAAAAGTTCGGCGACGGTGGCGGTTTGCGTGAGCGCATGCCAGTTGGTGAACATGCCGCCAAAGTCTGCGAGCGGGACGGCGGCGCGCCCGGTGAAGGATTTGTAGAAAGGTGACTCTGCGCCACGAGCAAGATCGAGCAGGATGTTCCCTGCATTGGTGTTGTTCTGGCGTGCGACCATGTGCAGGGTGGTGAGAGTCTTTTCGCCGATGCCGCGCGGCGGAACGTTGATGATGCGCCCGAGGGCGGCTTCGTCCGCAGGATTGTGGGCAAGGCGCAGGAAGGCGATCATGTCCTTGACTTCGCGGCGTCCGTAAAAGCGTTGTGCGCCGACCAGTTTATAAGGAAGGCGTGCCTGCAAGAAGGCTTCTTCAAGCAAACGGGACATGGCGTTGGTGCGGTACATCACCGCGCAATCTTTTGGCTCGAAATCTCCCGAGGCAACGAGCTGCGCGATGGTATCCACAACGAAGGAGGCTTCGCCGTAATCGTCACGCGCTTCATAAAAGAAGATCTTCTCGCCCGCGCCGCGGTGACTGAACAGGCGTTTTTTGCGGCGGTTGCTGGCGCGATCAATGACGCCCATTGCCACGTCGAGGATGTTTTGATGCGAGCGATAATTCTGTTCTAAGAGTATCACTTGTGCATCAGGAAAGTCTTGCTCAAATCTTCTTATGTTTCGGTAGTCCGCCCCGCGCCATCCGTACACTGATTGATCGGGATCCCCAACGCAAAATATATTTCTATGATGTGATGCAAGGTGTTTCACCAACGCATACTGCGCGAGATTGGTATCCTGAAATTCATCCACTAGGACATGACGGAAACGCTGGGCGTATTTGTCACGCACAGGCGGGTTGTCCTCTAGAAGTTGCGCGGTGTAAACCAAAATGTCGTCAAAGTCCACGGCGTTGCTGGCGACGAGCCGCTTTTGATACTCGGTATATACTCGCTTGACCACTTCGTCGCGGTAGGTGTTGATGGGGAAGTCATCGGGCAGGATCAGTTCGTTCTTGACGCGCGAGATCGAAGCATGCACACTTTGGGCGCGGTACAACTTCTCATTCAAATTCATCTCGCGGATGATGGCTTTGGTCAGGCTTTGCTGGTCGTCTGAATCGAAGATGACGAAATTTGATTCAATCGGCAGGTGTTCGGACTCGCGGCGTAGAATCCGCGCGCAGATGGAGTGGAAGGTTCCGAGCATCATCCCTTCGGTCGCCTGCTCGTTCAAAATGGATTTGACACGCGCATCCATTTCTTTGGCGGCTTTGTTGGTGAAGGTGACAGCGAGGATCTGCCACGGGCGGACGCCTTCGTTGGCGATGAGGTAGGCGATGCGCTGTGTCAGCACCCGCGTCTTTCCGGACCCGGGACCTGCCACGACCAAAACAGGCCCGTCCGCCGCTGTGACAGCGTTTCGTTGCTGGGGGTTGAGTTTATCGAGGAAGTCCATGAGAGACATTATAAAGGCTCTGGCGACGACATTGCCCCCGCCTTATATAAATGGTTTACAGGGCAGGGGTGACCCGCCCTGTTTGAACCATTTATCTTGATGCGCCTGACGGGCCGCCCTTACTCGTCAAGTTCAGATGTGCAGTTCGGACAGCGCGTGGCTTTGATGGGGATGACACTTATACAATATGGACAATCTTTTGTGGTCGTGTCCGCGGGCGGCGGGGCTTTCTTCATCTTGTTGACGGCTTTGATAATCAGGAAAATGACGAAGGCAATGATGAGAAAGTCAATGATGGATTGCACGAATGCGCCCCAGGCAATGGCTGCCTCTTCACTAATGGGGATCGATTGTTTGCTGAAGTCAATGCCTCCCATCAACAGACCGATCAACGGCATAAAGATGTCGTTGACGAGCGAGGTGACGATCTTGCCGAAGGCGCCGCCGATGATAACGGCAACGGCGAGGTCGAGCACGTTGCCGCGCATGATGAATTCCCTGAATTCCTTGAGCATGGTCATTCTCCTTGTTGTTTCTGTTTTGTTTTTATTCTATCAGGTGAGGCCTGTCAACGATCGGATCGATTATGGTTCGGGTTGTCGGACAAAGTGCATGCTTAATGCGATGAACAGTCCGCCTTGTATGTATATGTCCCGATAAAAATGGTCTTGACTCCCCTTCGGGTTGCATGATAAACTCACACCCACTTGAAAAAAGCACATCTTATGGAAGGAGGCGCACGCCCAATGTTTATGGACAAGATTTACATTCCCCCCTCTCTCACCGGCGTTGCTGGTGTCGATAGCCGTAGTGCGCCTGTTCGTCGCTAGGCAACAACCTTGTTGTCCCGCGACCACGGCGCGCCAAGCCCGTGGTCGTTTTTATTTAACCGTTTGCAAAGCGGCCATGGGTTAATGATGACCCATGGCTTTTTTTGTTGTTTTGGAGGAGAAATGCTAGACATTCAAACCCAGTTGTTTGAAGCGACGGATATCCGTTTCGGTCCCATTGACCATGAAACGCATCCTGAGATCGAATCCAAATGGTCGCATGATACTGATTTCATGCGCCTGATGGAACTTAAACCAGTCCGTCCGCTTTCGCCGGCGATGGTGAAGAAACAGTATGAAGCTGTCGAAAAGGAGATGGAGCAGGATAAGAACCTCTTCTATTTCACCATCCGTGCCCGCGAAGATGACCGTTTCATCGGCAAGGCGCTTGTGGAATGGATCGATTGGGCGAACGGCAATGGCTTTGTCCGCCTTGGGATCGGCGCGCTGGAGGATAGACGCAAGGGCTACGGCTCGCAGGCATTGACCATGCTCCTGCGCTATGCCTTTGGCGAGTTGAACCTGTACCGTGTCACTGCGGTGGTGGCTGCCTATAATGAAGGCGCGATCCGCCTCTTCCAGAAGTTCGGCTTTATGGAAGAGGTACGTCGCAGAAAAGCCCTGCACCGTGACGGAGAATTTTGGGACATCGTCTCTTTCGGCTTGTTGAATACCGAATGGCGCGAGCAGGCGTCGGCGTAGGGGGAGGCGATGAAAGACATCTATCGCGGCACCCTCGTCCGCCTCGCCTCCGAATCTGCGGAGACGATGGCCCAATCCTTTGTCAAATGGGATCGCGACTCGCAGGCACACCGCCTTGGTGACAGTGCGCCTGCGCAGTTATGGTCGGAGAAAAAGACCAGGGAGTTTGTCGAAAAGAATGACGACAAACAAGGGAACAGTTTCCGCTTTGCGATCCGCACGCTTAATGAAGATACATTGATTGGTGTTACGTCGCTGTGGGTACATTCGTGGACCCACAGCGACGCATGGCTTGGCATTTTTATTGGTGAGCGCGAGTATAGGGGTAGGGGCTTTGGCACAGATGCCATGCGCCTGATCGTGGGATATGGATTTTGCGAGTTGAACCTGCGGCGCATTACGCTTGGCTTGCATTTGTACAATGAACGTGCTTTGAAGTCCTACTTAAAGGTCGGTTTTACACTCGAAGGACGGGCGCGCGGTGAAGGTTTGCGTGACGGCGTCCGTTACGATGGCCTGTATATGGGATTGCTGCGCGAGGAATGGAAGGCGCAAGGTGCGGCATGAACGATTTTTTGAAGGGCAAAGTGGTACGGCTTGGGGCAGTGGATCACGAAGAGTTGGGCAAAGCCTACGCCATCTGGAATCGCGATTCTGAATTAAAACGGTTATCCGATTCAAGTGCATCGCGTCTGCACTCGTCGAAGGCGGGGTTTGCTTTTTTTGAGAAAGACCTTGAAAAAGCAAACCCCGCCCGGCATTATTTTTGCATCCGCGCCATCGAAGATGACCGCCTGCTTGGCAACATCAATCTTGACGTCATCCATGACTGGGCTTCGCGTGATGCCTTCGTTGGTATCGGTATCAATAACCGTGAAGACTGGGACAAAGGCTATGGCACTGAGGCGATGACCCTCATGCTGCAATTCGCTTTTACCGAAATTAATCTGCGTCGTGTCACGCTTGCCGTGTTTGAATACAACCCTCGTGCGGTCCGCTCCTATGAAAAGTGTGGTTTTCGCATCGAAGGGCGCCAGCGCAGCGCATTGCTCAAGGATGGAAAACGCTGGGATATTATTTATATGGGAATTTTATTGGACGATTGGATGGAATTGAACAATGAAAAAGGAAACGCTTCTTAACTCAAACTTGAACTTACGCGCTGTCACCTGGGCGGATGCCCACGCTGTGGCGCAGCTCATCTACGAAGTCTGCCAAGCAGACGGTGATGTCACTGTTGCTTTAACACCCGAGGAATTGCAGCACGAGTGGCGCAGCGAAGGCTTCAACCTCGAAACGGACGCCTTTCTCATGGAAACACAGGATGGGCGTGTGGTTGGCTACCAGGACTTCGATAATGTAAAAGATCACGCCCATTTAGCCATTGACGGCTATCTTCATCCCGACTTCAAAGGGTTTGGCATTGACCGTGTCTTGTTGGAGCGCGCCGAGGAACGCGCCCGCGAAGAGATGAAACTCACCGCGCCCGACCTGCGCGTGTACATCCGCAGTACGATGGATGGCAAGGATGAAAATGCCATCAACCTGCATAAGGAGATGGGTTACGTCCCCGTCCGCTATTTCTGGCGTATGGAGATCACGTTGGATGAAACGCCGGCCATCCCTGCCTTTCCTGCGGGAATCGAACTGTATCCCTTTGACAAGGAGGCGCATGGACGCCTTGTCTGGCAGGCGGATAATGAAGCCTTCAGCGAACATTGGGGCAGTCACGGCGCCACTTTTGAAAAGTGGTCTCATAGGAAATTCGGAAGACCTGAATTTGACCCGGCTTTGTGGCTGGTTGCCTGGGATGGCGATCAGATTGCGGGTTTCTCCCAAAATCGCTTTCGCATGGGAATTGGCTGGGTCGGCACGCTCGGAGTCCGCAAACCGTGGCGTAAAAACGGGCTTGGACTGGCATTGCTTCAGTATTCGTTCCATGATTTCTACAACCGGGGAACGAAGACCATCGGTCTCGGCGTGGATGCGTCCAATTCCACTGGCGCAACCCGTTTGTATGAAAAAGCGGGCATGCATGTGGCGAGCGAATTCGTTACATTTGAGAAGGAACTTCGGCCAGGACGAAGTTTTGAAGATTAAGAGGACATCATGAAGGAAAAGATCGAAACCTTACACATCTCATTGCCGGAAGGATTTACCGTCCGAGGCGCGAATTTAAATGATATCCAACCTGCGATCGAAATGATCAACGCATGGTCGCAGTCCGTGATACAGCAGGATGACATCACCGATGCTGGAGCGATCCGCACGGAATGGGGCTCGCCGGGCTTTGATCCTGCGCGGGATATCCGCCTCGTCGTTTCGCCTAAAGGGGAAATGGCTGGCTACATTGAGGTGTGGACAAACGCCAAACCGCCCGTCCATCCGTGGATCTGGGGACGTGTCCACCCGGACTTTGACGGGCTGGGGATCGGCACATGGCTTTTACAATGGGCGGAAGCGCATGCCTGCCGCGTGCTGGACGACCTGCCAGCAGACCTGCGCTTCGCTCCCCGGACGGGGACATTACGCGCCGCTGTAGATTCCAAAAAACTATTCGAGGATCGCGGTTTTTCCTATATCCGCAGTTTCCACCAGATGCACATCGAGATGGATGAAGCGCCCCCCCCTCCGCTCTGGCCTGAGGGAATCACCGTCCGCACCGCCGACCCCGAAAAGGACATCCAGACCGTGTATGCGGCAGCCGAAGAATCGTTTCGCGACCATTTTGGTCACATCCCTGAGCCGTTCGAAGAAGGCTTTGCGCGTTTCAAGCATTTCTTCACAGGGGAAGGTTATGATCCGACTGTCTGGTTCCTTGCAATGGATGGCGATGAAATTGCCGGCGTCAGTTTGTGCCGCCCGAGGTCCTATGAAGATGCCGATCTCGGCTGGGTAAACACCCTCGGCGTCCGACGCCCCTGGCGTAAAAAGGGACTTGGGCTGGCGCTCCTTCAGCACAGCTTCGGCGAGTTTTTTCGGCGCGGCAAGCGCAAGGTTGGCCTTGGTGTGGACGCGGAAAACCTGACCGGCGCCCTGCGCTTATATGAGAAGGCAGGTATGCATGTTCACCTGGTGTTTGACACGTATGAAAAGACGATTCGCACAGGACGTGAAATCAGTGTAGAATCTCTGTCAGAATAAAAAATGGTTTCCTGCCAAGGAGAGACTTATGAATCTGCGTTGTATCTATTGCCAGACCCCGTTCACCCTCAGCCGCGTTGAAATGCTTGGCGCGATTGTGACCATGAACGAGAAGAATCAGAATCACTACGACGCGCATTGTCCGCGATGCCGCCGCGCTAATTCCATTTCCCGCCAAAGAATGGAGCTGTTCTTCCCGAACTGGCGCGAAGCCGCCAAACAGCAAGCCTCCGCGCCACCGCCCACACCTGCTTCTTCGGTATTAAAGACCCAGCCTCTTACAAAAGAGAAGAGGCTGGAAGCCAGTAAGATGACGACCAAGAAAGCTCCGGCGAAGAAGGCGCCTGCAAAAAAGGCACCCGCCAAGGCATCCTCCCCAAAGAAGACGCCGAAGAAACCTGCCGCCAAGAAAACGACCCCTGCCAAACCTGCCGCAAAGAAGGCGCCTGCAAAAGGCAGGAAGAAGTAGTAGGTTTGGTAAGCCGGGGAATGTACCGAAAAACGTTTATGTTTCATGCAAAGCCGAAAAGACCAGCCTCTTTAAGGCTTTGTATTTTTCTGGGATAAAGTAATGGGTATTCGTGCAGTTTTCTTTGATTTTGGCGGTGTCCTCCAGCGCACAGAATTTCAGGCTCCGCGCCAGCATCTGGCGGAGCGTTTTGGCATGGACTATGACGATATGGACAAGCTCGTTTTTGGCGGCGGTCCGAATGGCACTGCCGCAAAGGCGACCACAGGCGAGATCAGCGTGGATCAGCATTGGAAGTCTGTTGCCCGCAAACTCAAAATTCGGGACGATGAGATTGCAGCACTTGAAGCTGAATTTTTTGGCGGCGATGTGATTGATTGGTCGATGGTCGGGTTCCTGCGATCCCTGCGTCCGCGCCATAAAACCGGACTTATCAGCAATGCCTGGTCTGACATGCGTGAATACCTGCTCAAAAAAAAACTTGATGATGCCTTTGACCATCTGGTCATTTCCGCGGAGGTTGGCATTGCAAAGCCTGACGGGAGGATCTATCATCTTGCGCTGCAGCAGGCGCAGGTCAAGGCGCATGAAGCGGTCTTTGTGGATGATGTTAAGGTTAATATCGAGGCCTGTCAGGAAATCGGCATGCAGGGCATCCTCTTCAAGGAGCCGCAGGAAGCCATGGGTCAGTTGAAACAACTGTTGAAGATCAAATGAAATTCAACCAATAAAGCGGGGAATTCTTTGATCCATTTTGAAGGCCGTGAATATCATGATGATGAAAAGTGATTTATTTTTACGCAACCTCGGTGAGGGGCTGATTCTGCGCCGCGCTTCCGCCGAAGACGCGGATGCCGTTGCGGACATCAACAGCCGCCTGCACAGCGACGATGGACCCGACAAGCCGGACCCGCGCATCGCTTCATGGACCCGCGACCTGCTCGCCAGGCCCCATCCGACTCTCAGCCCGCGCGACTTTACCATCGTTGAGGAAACTGCCAGCGGGCGCATCGTTTCGACGTTATGCTTGATCCCCCAAATATGGACCTACGAGGGCATCGAGTTTGGCGTGGGACGGCCGGAACTTGTCTGTACCCTGCCCGAGTATCGCCGGCGTGGTCTTGTCCGTGTGCAAATGGAGCAAGTTCACAAATGGAGTGCCGAACGCGGTCATCTCGTGCAGATTATTACAGGCATCCCGTTTTACTACCGCCAGTTTGGTTATGCTATGGCTTTAAATTTTGTGGGCCGCCGCTTTGGTTTTGAACCGCATGTGGCGGCATTAAAGGGTGGCGAGACGGAGAAGTTCACATTGCGCCCCGCCGTGGGAAAGGATGTGGATTTTATTTTGAAAATCTATCAGGAAAATGAAAAGCGCTACGCAGTTTCCTGTGAACGCACCCCTGAGATCATACATTATGAACTGAACGGGCAAAGCGTGGATAATGTCAATCATTTTGCCATGGCGGTGATCGAAGATGCGGGCGGGGAACGGGTTGGGTATATTCAGCACGCCACTTCATTGTGGTTCGATGGCTTGTATTGCACCTATTATGGGCTTGCTGCGGGAATCTCGTGGCTGGAGGTTTCGCTAAGTGTGGCGCGTTATTTATGGAGGCAGGGCGGCGAATATGCCAGGCGCGATTCGCAAACCCGCACTTCGTTTGGCTTCAGCCTTGGCGAGCAGCATCCTGTATACGAAGCAATGGACGATAAACTTCCTGCCCAGCGCAAGCCGTACACGTACTATGTCCGCGTGGCGGATCTGCCTGCATTCCTGAACCGCGTCAAGCCTGCTTTGGAGAAGCGGCTGGCCGGGTCCATTGCGGTTGGGCATACCGGCGAGCTGCGGATCAGTTTTTACACAAGCGGCTTGCACATGGTTTTCGAACGCGGAGCGATCACCTCCATCGAGCCTCTTCGAATTACTTCCGGAGTTGGGACCGACGCCAGCTTTCCCGATCTGACCTTCCTGCATCTTCTCTTTGGCCACCGTACTTTGGATGAATTACGCCACGCCTTTACCGATTGTTACTGGGAAAATAACACCGCGCGGGTGTTGTTGAAGGCCCTCTTCCCCAGGCGCCCGTCGGATGTGTATCCGATTTATTAGTTGCTCTTCGAAAACCGGGTCAACCCGCAGGAGGCGGGAGACTGCTCGTGAAGCTTCCATTTTGAGGCAGGGGATAGGTTAAAGGGACAAAGCGGCCGTCCCTGCTTTTCCCAAACAAGAGTGTTAGGAGGATTAATTGACGCAATATCCCCTTGCAAGTATAATTTTGCAACCTATCCCTCTTTGAGGGTGAGTAGAGGACACATGGCCCTGCGTGGAAATTTACGTGATTTTACGATCACACAATTGCTAAATCTGATTAACCTTGCCAGCAAGACTGGCACGTTGGTTGTGGATGGGGCTTCAGAACAGGCGTTTCTTTCCTTCCGTGATGGGAAACTGGCGTATGCCCGGATTGGCAAGGAGGATGGAAGCCTGGCGAATATTCTTCATAAAGCCAACAAGATCAACGCCAATCAGTATCGTGCGATTGCCGACCGCGCCGGGCAGATGAGCGATAAGGAGCTGGGACTTCTGCTTATTAATGCCGGGTATCTGTCCCAGGAGGATATCCTGTTGAATTTGCAGGGATATTTTACCGACGTGGTACGCCGCTTGTTTACATGGGTCGAGGGTATCTTCCGCTTTGAAAATGAGATGCTGCCCCCCGAAGACCGCATCAATGTGCGGCTCGACCTTGAGAATATCATTATCGAGGGTTCGCGTCAGCTGCGTGAGCAGGAGCAATTGCAGGATGAGATCCCCAGCCTGGACATGGCTCTGCGGTTCACCGAACGACCCCTTACGAATGTCAATTTGAGCGTGGATGAATGGAAAGTCGTAAAGTTCGTCGACCCGAAGAATACGATGCGTCAGATCGCGAGCACGAACAAGCTGACCGAAATTGAGATCCGCAGGATCGTCTATGGTCTTTTACAGGCTGGCCTGGTTGAAATGGTGCGCCTCGCCGGCGCTCCCGTCCCGCCCAACCCGAAGATGTTCCCAACGCAGAACAAGGAAGAACAGAAATCATTGGTCAATAAACTGATCGGCCGCATTCGTACGATGTAATGCAAAAAGGTTAGAAGGATAGGAATTATGCAAACGGTCAAAATGGTAGTGACAGGCCCATTCAGTGCAGGCAAGACCCAATTCATTCAGTCGGTGAGTGAGATCGATGTTGTTGCCACGGAACGCAAGATCTCTTCGGATGAGGAGCGCACTGTTAAATCCGCCACCACCGTGGCGATGGATTTCGGCCGCATCACAGTCGATGAGGATCTGGTGCTGTATCTTTTTGGCACGCCCGGCCAGAAGCGTTTTGATTTCATGTGGGAGATCCTTTCAGAGGGCATGTTGGGTTTTATTGTCATGGTGGACAGCACCCGTCCCGAGACCTTCCGCGAAGCGCGCTCCATCCTTGAGACCTTCCGCGCGTATGCGCCCACACCGTATGTCGTTGCGGCAAACAAGCAGGACATGGAAGATTCATGGGAAATTGAGGATGTGCGCCATGCCCTGCGGCTTGATAAGAACACAAAACTTTTGCCTTGCGTTGCCACGGAGCGGGATACTGTAAAGACGGTCCTGCTTGAGCTTTTGTATAGCATCATAAATGAAATGGAAGGGAAATAGGGGACGGGTAGCCTTTTGCCGTGTCATCCATCACCACTGATCAGGGAATTGTTCATTATGAAGTGTACGGGCGGGGGCGTCCCGTAATTCTTTTGCATGGTTGGCTTGGTTCGTGGGGGTTGTGGCAGGAAACCATGGCGTATCTGGGAGCCTTCTACCGCACCTATGCCCTCGACTTTTGGGGTTTCGGGGAATCTGGTAAAAAGCGCGAGACCTACGCGGTTTCCGATTTTGTCAGCCTTGTCGATCAATTTATGGAGCAGTTGGGCATTGTCCACGCGCCGCTGGTGGGGCACAGTATGGGCGGCACTGTCAGCCTGGCTGTTGCCATTCAGTACCCGCAGCGCGTCAGCAAAGTGGTGGTGGTGGGTTCGCCGATGGTGGGGTCATCGCTGGCACCGTTGTTGAAAATCGCGGGCAAACGGCCGATTGCGTTCATGCTTTTCAATATGATGGGTGTGTTTCGCAGCGGGATGCGGATGTATTCCCCCTTTATTTGCAGAGATCCACGCTTTCCAGAGATGATGGATCGCGACCTCTCCCGTACAACCGTTGAATCATTCCTGCTTTCCATCGCTTCGCTTCGCCGCACAGACTTGACTGCCATGCTCCCGCAGATCAAAGTCCCCGCGATGGGCATGTACGGTGATAAGGACGTCATTGTCCATCCCTTGCAGTGGCAGCCCATGCAAAAAGGCATCCCCCATGCAGTGATCGAACGATTCCCTGCAGCGGGTCATTTCCCTATGCTGGAAGAGCCGGCCTCCTTCAGCCAGAAATTAAAATCCTTTCTTGATCAAGACACCCCAACCCCATGAGTGGTGAAACATTTTTTTATCCTCAGAAGATGGGCAGGATCATTTTTCTCGGCATGCAGGAGGTGATTGGCGAGAGCGGGGTGAATGCAGTGCTCCGCCTTGCTTCGCTTGAGAATTTAATTGGGAATTATCCACCTTCGCGTGCTGAGCGCACCCTTCCATTCGAAATAGTGAGCCTCCTGCAAAATACACTGGAGCGGGCATACGGTCCTCGCGGTGGACGCGGGCTGGCTCTGCGCGTGGGACGGGCGGCCTTTAGTTATGGTCTCAAAGAATATGGTTCCATGCTCGGTCTGACGGAGACTGCGTTTCGTCTGCTGCCTCTTTCCATGAAGCTGCACATGGGCGTCAGGGAATTTGCCGACCTCTTCAACAAGCACACGGACCAAAAGGTGCGCGTGGAGGAAGCGGGTGATAAAATCTTCTGGCATATCGAGCGTTGTCCGCTGTGCTGGGGCAGAAATGCAGATGAGCCAATTTGCCATCTGGCAGTGGGATTGCTGCAGGAATCCCTATATTGGTTGAGCGGGGGCAAGGTTTTCAACGCCGAGGAGACCGCCTGTATTGCGCAAGGCGACCCATCCTGCACGATCACGATAGACACAGTCCCACTTTCGTAGCCGGGCAGGCAGGATGATCACAGTTTTGTTTTGTGGAACGGCGTGTCTTAACTCATACTTTGATTTATAATCTCCAATCATGCTTAAAGTCATTCTGCACGCGCAAAATCCGATCATGCCTTTTTGTGAACCCGCGCGTGAACTTCGGATTCAGAACTCCCCGCTCTGGCTGCACCAGCGTAATTTACTTGCGCCGTATGTGACCCGTGAAATGGAGTTGAGGCAGGGGGAACGTTTGCAGCCGGTCCGCGAGCCGACCATTGTCTATCGTGACAACCTCTTTTTTGACAAATATTATATTCAGGCATTTATGGCGGAGGCAATAAAACTCAACCGCCCCGTCCGTGCCGCTTTCCGTGCGGACGACCCCGCCTTCCGCGAGCATGCCCTGCCGCTTTCCACTTCCTATACGCCTGCGGGAAGTCTGTACCTTGCGGACCTGTGGTATTACCCGGATGGCCCAAAGGCGGGCGTGGAACCGCTGGTGATTGACATGCAGGCGCGCGAGATCGGCTATTATCACGTGCCGACCTACATGGCGGACCAGAGCGGGGACCTTGTCTTCCAGGTCCCTTTGCGTGCCATGCTGGCGATTGACTCGTGGGTGCATGTTTTTATCGCGGACATGGTCTTCAGCCAATTTGCACGCGGGGCGCGTTTTGAAAAACGCCTGAACGAGGATGTGGGTTTTAAAATAAAGATCCTTGGCAAAGCTATTTATGAGGGACGCCAGGTTTTGGAATCGTCTGAACTGGTGAAAGTAGGCAAGGGCTGTGTCATTGACCCGAGCGCCATCATCCATGGACCCGCCATCATCGGGGATAACGTCACCATCAATGCGGGGGCGGTGATCGAGAATTGTGTCATCGGAAATAACGTTAATATTTCACAGGACGTACAATTGATGCTCTCCGTCATTGGCGACGGCGCTTTTTTGCCGTTCCGCACGGCTTTGTTCATGACCACTTTGATGGAGAACAGCATGGTGGCGCAAAATACCTGCCTGCAAATGTGCGTGATTGGGAGGAATACCTTTATCGGTGCGGGCTCCACATGGACGGATTACAATCTGATTCCCGCCCCCATCCGCGCCCGTGACGGCAATGGGAATTTGAGCATTTCCAACCGTCCGGTGATAGGCGGCTGTGTCGGACACAATTGCCGCATCGGTTCCGGCATGATCGTGTATCCCGCGCGCACCATCGAATCGGACGTGGTGCTGGCGGCTTCCGCTGAATGGCGCATCATTGACCGCGATATCACCTTTGACCAGAGTGACCATCATCGTTTAAGGCTGGCTCATTTGCATCAAACCCCGTATCACAGGCATTTGAAAGCCGAGGTGGAGTCGTGGTGAACGGCTGTCGAGCCCGGTCGAAACATGGATAGCTTCGCCTTCATCATTCACCCCATCGATCCCAAGCGCGATGTCAGCCGAAAGTTTCCATTTTTAGGAAAGGTGCTTTCAGAAGGACAGATTGATTTTTTCTCCACCTTCTTCCCTCCTGTTTATATTTCGGAGATCGAAGGGATCATATCTGAATCGACGGGCAAGGCTGTCAAAGGCTGGTTCATCGCCTGTCCGTACACGCCGCGCCGCATGCTGCAGTTGCCCGAGCGTACGGTCTATCGTAAAATTATTCAAAGCGGGCGCATGGCTGAGGAACTTGGCGCAAATATTCTCGGTCTGGGCGCGTTCACCTCGGTGGTTGGCGATGCCGGCCTGACCATCGCGAATGCGCTGGATGTGCCCGTCACCACCGGCGATTCGTACACGGTGGCAATGGCTGTGCAGGCCATTCGTGATGCGGCAAAGGTGATGGAGATTGAAATTTCAGATGCGACGGTTGCCGTCGTGGGCGCCACGGGCGCCATTGGGCGCGTCTGTGCGGACCTGTTGGCTGGTGAGGCGGCCCGGACGCTGCTCATCGCCCGGAATGAACCAAAACTCGAAGCCCTGCGGGACAGGCTCAAGGTCCGGGCGCGAAGCGAGCTTGTCGTCAGTACGAAGATGGATGTTTTGAAGGATGCGCAATTGATTTTAACGGTCACGAGTTCCATCCATGATGTCATCCGCCCCGGGCATCTGCAGGCGGGAAGCGTGGTCTGTGACGTGGCGCGACCTCGTGATGTTTCTGCAATGGTGGCGGCGGTGAGAGATGATATATTAGTGATTGACGGCGGCATGGTGGATGTGCCAGGTCCCGTGGATTTCCATTTTAACTTCGGCTTTCCGCCGGGAAAGGCGTATGCCTGCATGGCGGAGACGATTGCGCTCGCCCTGGAGGGCCGTTTCGAGGATTATACGGTCGGCAGGGAGATTACGCTGGAACGCGTGCAGGAGATCACCGCCATTGCGGAGAAACATGGTTTTCGAATGAGCGGTTTCCGCTCGTTCGAGCGCGAAGTGACAGAAGATCAGATCGAAGCCGTTCGGAAAAATGCCCGCAAAGGGAAACGACGCGCTTAGGAGGCTCAACATGGGTAATGCTCGTCTTTTGGTGGTTGAAGATGATATTGACATCGCCAACATGCTCAAGATTTATTTCACGGGCATGAAATATGACGTGGATGTGGCGAACCGCGGAAGGGATGCCCTGGAAAAGACCAAGCAGGTCCTGCCGCATTTGATCGTATTGGACATCATGCTGCCGGATATTGACGGGTATGAAGTTTGCCGCAATTTGCGGACCAGCACGCGCACCAGCCATATTCCGGTCATCTTCCTGACCCAGAAGGATGAACGTAGTGACAAGCTGCAGGGGTTGGAGTTGGGCGCAGATGATTACATTACCAAACCCTTCGACATTGAAGAATTGAAACTACGCGTGCAGGGTGCCATTCGCCGCTCGGAGCGTGAAAGCCTCACGGATCCGCGCTCCGGACTGCCGGCCGGCCGTTTGATCGAGGAACAACTGCGGCGCATCATCCGTGAGAAGAACTGGTCGCTTTTGGACATCCGCATCAATTACTTCGATTCATTCAAGGATGTGTACGGCTTTGTGGCAGGCGATGATGTCATGCGTTTTGCGGCGATGCTGATCGGCGAGGTGGTGGACGACCTGGGGACGACCAGCGATTTCATCGGTCATGCGGGAGGCGATAACTTTATCATCATCACCACCGATGAAGCCGCACCGCTCATTCGTCAGAAAATAAAGGAACGTTTTACAACGGAAATTCAAAGTCATTACAACTTTATAGACCGCCAGCAGGGATTTATCCAGGCGCCAAAAGCGGAGGGGGGGGTGGAAAAGGTGCCGTTTATGACGTTTTCCGCAGGGTTGGTTTCGCCCAGCCTGCATTCCTTTGCTGATATTCGTGAGATCACTGAACTGGCGGCTGATGCACGGCGACAGGATGCGGCGGCTGATGCCGTCTCATAGGTGAGTATTTTCCATGGGTTCCGGTTTGGGAGTTAGCCTGTTTCTTGCTGGGTTGGTGGTTATTGCACTGGCCTGGATGATTTTGCGTGTTTTATCGCGCTCCCAATCGATTGAGCAGAATCAAACAAACTCGCTGGTATTCCCCAGATCCAATAATTCAAATGAGGCGGTTATCATCCTCCAGCCCGGCGGGCGGGTGGAGTATTTGAGCGATGCTGCGCGTTCCTATTTTGAACTGCGCGAGAATGAACCCTATCACCTGGAAAGCCTAGCGCGGCGGGTGCGCCCCTCCGACGATTTTTTGGATTTGTGTGTTACTCCCGGGTCGAGGCGTGTTTCCATTGGCGGAAGGCTGGTGGAAATCGCGTCCTACGAGGTGCCGGGCGTATATCCCATGATGCTGATCTCTTTACGCGGCAGGGACTATTCACCCATGCTGGGATCTGGCAGCGGCGCATCGGAGGAGATTCTGCGCGTGGTGACAGAGTTCAGCCAGGGCATTGCCGCCAGCTTGGACCTGGAAACAACGGTGCGCTCCATTTTGGATAATGTCAGCAGGCTGGTGTCCTCGGATGTGCTTGAATTAAAGTTGTGGAGCGCGGAACGTCAGGCTTTGGTCCCCTATCGTTTTCAGCAGCTTCATTCGCCCCGTGTAGAAACGGCATCGCTGTCCCAATTCGGAAGCCTGACAAGACAACTGGTGGAACGCCGCCTTCCCATCCTGCTTGCAGATATCCGCTCACAATCTGATCTTGTTAGTAATGCTGAACTGCTGCCCATTCAATCGTATTTGGGTATTCCTCTCGTTGCAGGCGGCAATCTGGTGGGCGCGCTGGAGGCAGGTCAGACAAGCGGCGGGGCGTTCGGGCAGCATGACCTTGATCTTCTATCCCTGATTTCCGGGCAGGCGGCAGTCGCCATTCGCAATGCAAAACTATATGAAGATGAGCAAAAACGGGGTATGGAGCTTACAGGTCTGGCAAACCTGAACCAGTCGCTTGGTTCCGTGCGTGACATGCAGGCCATTTTTTCGCGGCTGGTTGAAAGTGTGGCGCCTCTGTTCTCTGCGGAGATCGTTGGCTTCCTGCTCTATGATGAGGAGAAGCGTACGCTGGAAAGCAAGGCGCCTTTCCAGGGACTGCCCGACCATTTTGTTGAAATCTATCGCACCACGATTCCGGCGGACAGCCCCGCTGAAAAAATAATTTCAAATCAACAACCCATCATCACCATGAACACGATGACGGACGAGAACTGGGGCGCACTTGGGCTTGTGGATGTGGCGACCGCGGCGAGCCTGCGGGATAATGCGCTGGTTCCGCTGCTTTCTTCGGGACGCATGCTCGGCTACTTCCAGGTGGGTCATCGCACTCGCGGCCTGGTCGCGTTTACGGATGATGAGATTCGTTTGATGCACATCGTCGCGAACCAGGCTGCGGCGATCATCGAAAACGTTATGCTGGTTCAACAGGCGCGCACGCGTGCGCAACGCGCCGATGCACTGCGCCGCATTGCCAGTCTTTCCGTTTCATCCGCCTCGCTCGATGAAATCCTCAAATATTCCGTGCAGGAACTGGCTCACCTCTTCCAGGCAGATGCGGGAGCCGTATTCCTGATGGACGAGACGCGTGGTTCGCTGCGTTTGCGGAGCGAGTCTGCCTTTGGGGTTGCAGAAGATATCAACGGCCCCTTCCTTCAAATCTTTGTAGACGATCCCAATTATCGTTATACGGTTTCAGGGAGCCAAAAGCCCTTCCTTTCAGGGCGTCTAGGCACAGACAGGCGGGTTTTACCTGTCTATCGCCCGCTGGCCAACGCGCTTGGGATGGAATCTGCCATGGTTGTTCCACTGGTGGCGCGTGAACGCAGTATCGGTGAACTGATGCTGGGAAGCGCAAAAACGGATTACTTCAGTTTGTACGATCTTCAGGTCATATCGACTGCGGCGGGACAGATGGCTACCGCAGTGGAATCCGCCGGTTTGCTCTCACAGACGGATGATTCCCTGCGCCAGCGTGTGGATCAGCTTTCTGCGATCACGCGCATCAGCCGTGAGCTGGGCGCATCGTTGGACATCAGGCATTTGCTCCAGGTTTTGCATGATGAAGGGGTGCGGGCAGTACAGGCGGATTGTGCGTCCGTGATCTTATTTGATAACAACAGCGGCATCGATGATCCTCGGATCGATTGTTTCATCGGCTGCGAGACGATGCGCGGCTTAACCCTGGCGGAACAAACTGCTGTAAAAAAAGGAGAACCGCATATCGTGGCCGACCTTTTCCAAGAGGGCATATCTCCAGTCCATAGCGGCGTGCGTTCTGCGATCATTGCGCCGATCACCTACCAGGCGCAGACGATTGGTTTGATCAACCTGCACTCTGCCAGGCCCGGTTTCTTTACATCCGAGATGACCGGATTGGTGCAGATGCTTGCCGTGCAGGCTGGTATCTCCATAAATAATGCCCAACGTTATCAATCTCAAAAACAGAAGAGTGAGATGATGCATCGCCGCTCGGATACGCTTGCGCGTCTTGCGGATGTAAGTTACAGCGTAGGTCATGACCAGCCGCTGGACCATGCTTTGCAGATCATTGCGCGCGGTATCCGCGACTCTACGCCCTTCCGTGTGGTTTTAATCAGCATTTTTGAACCGGAGACCGGCATGATGCGCCGTGTCACTGCTGTGGGTGTGCCGCAGGAAACGATGAATGAATTGCTGGCCCGCAAACAGCCGCTTTCAAGCATCCAGCAGATCATGCGTCCCGAGTTTAAGATCAGCCGTTCCTACTTTATTCCTCTCGAACAGACACCCGTCATCCCGTCTGATCTGCACATGGTCACATTGGATATCCCTGCGCCTTCCGAAAGATCAGGGAATACATGGGATCCTGAAGATCTTTTGTTCATACCGCTTGAAAATGCGGAAGGGCAGGTTGTGGGAATAATCAGCTTGGATGATCCGTCCGATGGCTTGCGCCCGGATACCGCGGCGATTGAAGCGGCGGAAGTCTTCTCTGCCCAGGCTGCCCTGTTGATCAGCAATATCTTGCGTCAGAGTGAGCTGCGCGCGCGGATCGATTCACTTTCATCCGGCATGCAGCGCCAGCAGAAATTGCTCGCGATCACGCAGAATGACCTGCCGGTCCTGCTGCACAAAGACCTTGAACAAACCATTTCACTGCTCAATCTGGATCGTCGTGCCCAGCGCGTGCGCGCAGGCCTCGCGATTACCGAATCCGTCAGCCGCCAGTTGGATGCATCCTCCGCCCTGTCTGCGCTTGGGCGTGAAACACTTACGCAGCTCGGCATGTCTGTTGCGCTTGTTGCGGAAAATACAGCGGAAGGTCCGCGCCTGCTGCATGTGCTGGGAAGTTTACCGCGTTCGACCAATGTGGAGGCCTTGTTCGGCCAACGGAATCCGCTGCGCACCTGTTTGCAGAACGGCGCCCCCATTCTTATCTCGAGCCTTGACGAAGATGACGAATGGCGTGATACCTCCCTGCTCACGTCATTGCATGCAAAGGGCGTGATCTGTCTGCCGGTACTTGTGGAGAATAAACCGGTTGCTGCAATGCTGGCTGTCAGCCCGGAACCCATGCCATCCTTAACGGAAGAGGATCGTCATGTGTATATGCAAATCTCACAGCAGACATCGCTGATCCTGCAGAATATTTCCCTGCTCAACCAGACGCGCCGCCGCCTCGAAGAGGTAAACCTGCTGCTTGATTTCAGCCACCACTTATCAGGCATGAAACCCGATGCGATTGTCAAATCGTTGCTTGATAGTTCGCGCCGTGTCCTTCAACACGCGCATGCGGGCATGGTGCTGCTCTGGAATCCGAAAACTGAAATCCTTGCCCCGCGTGCCGCTTCCGGTTATGCGGATGATAAAAGCATGATGCAAATCAACTACCGCATGGGGGAGGCCCTGCCCGGTATTGCGTTCATGAACAAACATACGCGCCGCGTGGATGAGATTAATTTTGCGCGCGATTACAATTTGAGTGCGGAAAACCTGGCCCTGTATCGCCAGGCCACCGGGGGACGTTTGCCTGTTTCAAGTTTGTTTGTGCCGGTTATTATGAACGACCAGGGGTTGGGACTTCTTGTGTTGGATAATTTCAACGCCACCTCTGCCTTCAGCGCTGAAGACGAGGCACTTTTGCTTTCCCTGGCCCAGCAGGTTGCCCTCTCGCTCGATAACCTGCGGCTTGTACAAACAACGCAGGAACGTGCCGGTCAATTGCAGGCGTTGAACGATGCCGCCGCATCCCTCACCTCCAGTCTGCGCAGTGACCAGTTGGTTAACTCCCTGCTCGATCAATTGAGCGCCATCATCCCGTATGATACAGCAACGCTCTGGCTGCGTGAGAAGGACCGCCTTGCCGTTGCTTCTGCACGCGGTTTTTCAGATGCCGAACAGCGGCTGGGTCTGTCCATCTCCGTTTCAGACAGCGCGCTTTTCAAGGAGATGGCGCAAACCGGCCAGCCCATCCTTGTCCGCGATGTGCGTGAGGATTCGCGTTTCCCGCCGTTGGAAGCCCCCCGCCTTTCATGGCTGGGCATTCCGTTAATTTCCAAAGGTGAGTTGGTTGGCGCGCTCGCCGTGGAAAAATGGCAGGCGAATTTTTATACCCGCGAACAAATGCAGGTGGCGCTGACCTTTGCCAGCCAGTCGGCTGTTTCGCTGGATAATGCCCGTCTGTATGAAGATAGCGTAAAACGCGCTACTGAACTGGACCAGCGCTCCCAGCGTCTCACCACGCTCAACCGCTTCACCTCCGCCCTGACCGGATCATTGGATACGGACCAGATTTTGAATTTGACAGCCGATGAATTGTTCAAGGGATTGGGTGTCCGCCGCGTTTCTGTTGTGACCTTTGAGCGGGGTCAGGCATACTGGAAGGTTACCACCCCTAGGATACGGACGAAGCTTCCAAAGCCTCTGCCGGATGCCCCCATCTTTAACCGCCTGCGGGAATCGCTTGGTATTTTCAATACGGATGATGTCCACAGTGAACCGGACCTTGCGCCTCTCATGGAAATGATCGGCCAGGATACATCTGCCTTGCTTGCCCTTCCACTGGCCAGCGAACAAAACCTGACAGCCCTCATTTTTGCTCAAATGACGGGCGGGGTGCGTTTTGGCATCAATGAACTTGAAGTGGCGCGTACAATCACCAATCAAGCCACCATTGCACTCGAGAATGCGCGTTTATATCAATCATCCGTCCGTACCGCACAGCGCTTTGCAGTCCTTAACGAAACCAGTTCCCTTGTCAGCGCAAGCCTTGAGCCTGAGCAGGTGTATGTCTCCGTACATAAATCGGCGGAGCGGCTCATACCCTTTGATTCGTTCGTCATCACTCTGCTTGACGAGGAAAAGAGGGAGATTGAACCCGTTTATCTCTTTGACCGTGGAAAACGTCATACGGCGGAACGTGTCCAATTCGGCAAAGGCATGAGCAGTGAGGTGATAAAGACTGCCAAACCCATCCTGATCTCCAATATTGAGCAGGCGAATCAAATGGATACTGTGGTGGTGGGCGAGGAAGGCGAAGAGACACAATCCATTATTGCCGTCCCCATGATCGTGGGCGGCAGGGCAATTGGTATGCTATCCGCCCAAAGTTATCAAGCGGGTGTATATACAGAGGAGGATATGCAGGTCCTGGGGACGCTTGCAAATCAAGCCATCGTTGCCATTCAAAATGGACGCCTGTTTGCGGAAACACAGAACCTCGCCTCTCAACTTGAGAGGCGCGTTGTGGAACGCACTGCCCAGTTGCAGCGTGAACAACAGAACACCGAGACGCTTCTGCGAATCCTCACGGAAGTTTCATCCAGCCTCGATCTGGACCGCGCATTGAACCGTACACTGTCACTGCTTAATGAAGCCATTGGTGCGGAACAGGGCACCATTTTGCTTCTGCATGCAGAGGATAATCTTTTGCATTACCGTGCAGGCTACGGTTACCTTTCAGACCGTTCAGCACCCGGTGGACGCGGCTTTACATTGAAAGTCGGTGAGGGACTTGCCGGCTGGGTGGTAAAACATCGGGAGGCGGTTCTTGTGGATGACCTGCACAAGGATCCGCGCTGGGTACGGAGTACAACCGCCGGGCGGGATCATCGCAGCAATATCACCGTGCCGATGTTGGTTGGCGAGGATGTGATCGGTGTGTTGATGGTTTTCCACCGCACGGAAAATTTCTTTAGCCCCGAAATGCTTGTCCTTATCAAAGCCATTGCAGGCCAGGTGGCTGTGGCCATTAACAATGCGCACCTCTACGAATTGATCCGCGATCAGGCTGAACGTCTCGGCGTCATGCTCCGCAAGGAACAGGAGGAAGCCAGCCGTTCGCAGGCCATCCTCGAAGCCGTCGCAGACGGCGTGCTTGTGACAGGTACGGATAACCGTATTACCTTTGTCAACTCATCCACCGAAGGCATCCTTGCCGTGGAGAGTGTGCGCCTGCTTGGTAATTCATTGGAAAAGGTTGGCGGGCTGTTCGGCACAGCCGCGTCTTCATGGACTGAAACCATTCGCCGCTGGTCTGAGGACCCTGCCTCCCACCAGCCCGGCGATACATATGCCGAGCAGTTGGAACTGGAGAATAAGCGTATTGTGCTTGTCCACCTTGCGCCGGTCATCCTGCAAGAGGATTTTCTTGGGACGGTATCCATATTCCGTGATATTACGCACGAGGTTGAAGTGGACCGCCTGAAATCTGAATTTGTGGCGACCGTCAGTCATGAACTCCGCACGCCGATGACCGCCATCAAGGGATACGTGGATATTCTAACGATGGGTGCGGCGGGTGCATTAACCGAAAATCAAATGCACTTCCTTGAGATCGTGCGCGGGAACATTGACCGCCTGAATATCCTTGTCGGTGACTTGCTGGATATCTCGCGCATCGAAGCAGGGCGTGTCACACTTAACTCACAGCCTGTAGACTTGCACGGGATTGCCGAGGATGTGGTTGCCGAAACCCTGCGCCGTTCCCAAACCGAGAACAAACCGATGGCACTTTCCATCGAAGCATCCAAGGATTTGCCCCCGGTCATCGGCGATAGCGACCGTGTGCGCCAGATTTTGGGCAGCCTTGTGGACAATGCCTTCAATTACACGCCTGCGAGTGGGACCATCCATGTCAATATCCAACATATGAACGGTGAGGTGCAGGTGGATATTCAGGATAATGGTGTTGGCATTCCCCCTGAGGATCAGGAGCGCATCTTTGACCGTTTCTTCCGCGGTGAAAATCCCCTCGTTCTCGCCACCCCTGGAACTGGTCTTGGACTTCCAATAGTCCGCCAGTTGGTTGAAATGCACAATGGACGCATCTGGATGAAAAGCACGGGTGTGCCGGGCAATGGAAGCACCTTTTCCTTCACCCTGCCCATCCAGAAATAATGGAGTTTGAATGGCGAGGATATTAATAGCCGAAGACGAACCCGATATTCGCGAACTGGTGGCTTTTACATTGCGCTTTGCAGGTCACGAGGTTGTAACGACTTCCAATGGAGAGGAAGCTCTGCAGCAGGCATCCCATATCATCCCGGATATTATTCTGATGGATGTACGGATGCCTCGCATGACAGGCTACGATGCCTGCCGCGCGATGAAGGCCGACCCCGCCTTAAGGAATATCCCGGTTGTTTTTCTTTCAGCCAAGGGACAGGATTCGGAAATTCAAACCGGGCTGGATGCAGGCGCGGAGGAATACTTGCTTAAACCTTTCGCCCCCAACCAGCTTACGGAGCGCGTAAAAGCGATCCTAATAAAATTTGGAAAATAAATGTAAATGAGCGCGATCATACTTGACGGTTCGATGGTGCATTACGAGGCGTTGGGGCGCGGGCGTCCCATTGTCTTTCTGCACGGCTGGGTCGGCTCATGGCGTTACTGGATCAACGCCATGCAGGTCGCATCCACATCGTTCCGCGCCTACGCGCTCGACCTCTTCGGTTTTGGTGATACCACCCGCGACCCCCTGCGTTATTCCCTCGATCAACAGGCAGGCCTTGTCAATCGCTTTCTTGAAGAAATGGGGATCGGCAAGGTCGCTCTTGTCGGTCACGACCTCGGCGCATTGGTCGGGCTTTCCTTCATTAAAGAATGGCCCCGAAGCGTGGACCGCATGATGATGATCAACTGCCCGCTTGAGTATGATTCGCTCAACGCCCGGATGCGGACCGCCCCCGCGACTGAACTCGTTGACTGGCTTGCATCCCGCACGCCGGAAGCCATTGCCGCCCTCTCCGACGCCTCCAAAGTGGACCCGCGGGCTGTTTCTATTTCAATGGCAGGGCTTCAGGCGAATAACCTTTTTGCGAGCATCAGCACCCTCGGAATCCCCGGTTTGTTCGTATATGGAACCAATAACCCCGCCGTCACTCTACCATCCCAGGAAAAGGCAAATGCCCTGCCCCTTCACATGCATCAGATCATCCTTGAAGGCGCGGGACATTTTCCAATGATAGATAACCCCACCCAATTCAACCGCCTGTTGACAGATTTCCTCGCCCTGGATTCTGGGGCGAGTCCGCGCGAACTGCAAATGAAGGAAGAGTGGAAGCGCAGAGTCCGCTAAACGGGCGGTGACTAGGATCACTGCCCTGTTTTTTGATGGGTGAATTTCTCTTGACATTCACCCATCCCGGTCATATACTCGCTTTACAACTGAACGGGGAGCCTGCCTGGCAGGCTGAGAGGAGCATTGATTTGCTCGACCCGCATCACCTGATCTGGTTAATGCCAGCGGAGGGATTTTCCATACGTATGCAAACATCCTCCGCTCGGAGGATGTGTTTGTTTATGTCATTGCCGGGAAGCGCTCTCATCCTTCATGAAGGAAGAAAATGTCTGGAATAATTATTTTTACCAACGGCGAACTGCTTGACTTGGAAAAAGCCCGTGCCCTCATAAAACCGGACGACATCATCATCTGCGCGGACGGAGGCACACGCCATGCTCTTGCGCTGGGGCTCACCCCCAACTTCATCATTGGTGATATGGATTCATTGCCTGTGAATTTCGACCACTTAACTTTTAACGGTGAAATGATCCTGTTCCCAAAAGATAAAAATGAAACCGACCTCGAGCTTGCGATTCAACATGCCTTGACCCTCGACCCCGGGCAGATCCTCATCCTCGGCGCGCTTGGCGGGCGTATGGACCAAACCCTGGCCAACATCACCTTGCTCTCCATCCCGCAACTTGCAGCCTGTACCATCAAACTCGCCGACGGTGTGGAGGAAATTTTCTTTTGCAGAGACCAGGCCAATGTTGAAGGGCGGAGCGGAGACATCGTCTCCTTGATTCCCTGGCAGGGGAAAGTCACAGGCGTATGTACCGAAAACCTTCGCTGGCACCTTCATTACGAAACACTTTTTCCAGACAAAACCCGCGGCATCAGCAACGAAATGACCGCTAAGACCGCATCTGTTCGAATCGCATCAGGCTTATTGCTCGTCATCCACCGAATTCAAGACCGATCACTGTTCACTGATTAATGATAACAAAAGGATTTTGCATGAAAAATTCACTCATTTTACTTTTCAGCCTGTGTCTTTTGCTTTCCGCCTGTGCACCCGCATCAACCCGGCCCGCGACCCTGACTGTGATGACTCACGACTCCTTTGCCATCAGCGAGGAGATTGTGAGATCGTTTGAAGAAGCGAATCATGCAAAGGTTTCGTTCCTGCAAAGCGGCGACGCAGGTTCCGTGCTCAATCAGGCCATCCTTACAAAAGATGCGCCGCTCGCGGACGTGCTTTTTGGCGTGGACAACACCTTCCTCTCCCGCGCATTGGATGCCGATATTTTCGAAGCCCATCGATCCCCCGCCTTAAATGATGTTCCCTCTGAATTCGTTATTGATAAAACCTATCGCGCCCTGCCCGTGGACTATGGGGATGTGTGCATCAACTACGACAAAAAATATTTTGCAGATAATCATTTGTCCATACCGCACTCCTTTGAAGATTTGGCAAAGCCCGAATACAAAGATCTGCTCGTGGTGGAAAATCCCGCCACATCATCGCCCGGTCTGGCATTTATGCTTGCCACACGTGCCTACTTCGGTGACGGATTTCTCGAGTATTGGCAAAGCTTGAAAGAAAATGGTGTTGTGGTTGTGGACGGCTGGGAGACGGCCTACTACACCAACTTCTCGGCCTCTTCCGGCAGAGGACCCCAGCCCATGGTCGTTTCGTACGCATCCAGCCCGGCTGCGGAAGTATTCTTCGCCGCCGAGCCGTTGACCGAATCCCCAACGGGTTCCATCGTTGCCTCGGGCATGTGCTTCCGCCAGATCGAATTTGTCGGCGTTCTCAAAAACGGAAAAAATCGCGAACTCGCCGAAAAATTTGTGGACTTTATACTGGGCAAACCATTCCAGGAGGATATGCCGTTGAATATGTTTGTCTATCCTGTCAACAAAACCGCTCAACTGCCTGATGTGTTCGTTCAACACGCACAAGTCGCTGACCAACCCGCGTTGCTCCCCTTTGATGAAATCGCCGCCAACCGCGACCCGTGGATTGAAGCGTGGACAGAAGTAATGAAGTAGGCGAGGATGTAAATGGGTATCCAGGCAGACAGGTAGATATGGACTCAAAAATAATCAATGTTCTTCACAACGCGATTACGAGGATTCGTGTCTGTCTGTCTGCATTGTTACTCCCCACGAATTCCCGCTTCGTTCTCTGGCTTGCCCCGATTTCATTTCTTGCGGTTTTCTTCTTTTACCCCCTTGTAAAAATCCTCACCCTTACCTTCGATCTTTCCACCCTTGCCGAACCAACCAACTTGCGCATCACATACCACGCATTAAGATTTACCCTCTATCAAGCCACTCTCTCCACAATCTTAACCTTCATCCTCGGGCTGCCGTCTGCGGTCCTGTTTTCCCGCTTTGATTTTCGCGGCAAATCAATCCTGCGCGCCCTGACAGCCGTTCCCTTCATGCTCCCAACCGTGGTAGTCGCCGCTGCCTTCAACTCATTCCTTGGATCACGCGGTCTATTTTCTTTCCTCTTTCCCCTTTCTTCCGAATTCACCACCTCCCCCAGTTTCCACTTTCTGCTTATCCTCACGGCTCATGTTTTCTACAATACCACCATCATTATTCGCATCGTCGGCAACGCCCTCTCCCGCCTTGATCCAAAACTGGAGCAATCCGCCCGCGTCCTTGGCGCGGATTCGTTCCAGGCGTGGCGGCATGTCATTCTGCCCTTGCTGCGTCCGTCGTTGTTCGCCGCTGCTCTGCTCGTCTTCATGTTCGACTTTACCAGTTTCGGCGTCATCCTTCTCCTGGGCGGTTCAAACTTCTCCACGCTGGAGGTGGAAATTTACATCCGCGTTTTGAAGCTCCCAGATCTCAACCTGGCAGCATTGCTTTCTGTCATTCAACTTGCTTTCACGTTGATCTTCTCGGTTCTGTACACCCGCATCATCAACCGGGTCAACACCCAGACCGCCCCGCGCTTTTCCACCGCCCGCCCTGCCAAAACCATCAGAGAAAAAATCTTTGTTGTAACACTCCGTCTTTTGCTTTCCGCCTTCTTCCTTTTCCCTCTCGTCTCGCTTCCCATTCGTTCCTTTGCCCGTCTCGAAGCGGATCGTGGTCAGCGTGCAGAAATTCAATACGGACTTACAACCGATTACTATAGGGAACTTTTTATCAATCGGCGCGGCTCGTTGTTTTACGTCCCGCCTGTGCAGGCCGCCCTGAACTCGCTTGGGTATGCAGGCATCACGGTTTTGCTTTCGCTCGCCCTTGGCTATCCCGCCGCCTATGCGCTTGCCAAACCTGCCAGGCTTGAGAAATTTCTAGACCCCTTCATCATGCTGCCCCTCGGCTCATCCGCTGTCATGCTTGGTCTTGGATTCATCCTCTCGTTTGGCCGCGCCCTTGCTTCGCCGTTCTTTGTGCCCATTGCGCACTCGCTCATTGCTTTGCCTTTTGTCATTCGGACATTACAGCCCGCACTTGCCTCCATCCCCGAACAGCTGCGCCAGGCAGCATCCATGCTGGGCGCATCGCCCTTCCGTGTTTGGCAGACTGTGGATTTTCCCATCCTCTCCCGCGCCACATTGAGCGCCGCCACGTTCGCTTTCACGGTTTCGCTTGGCGAGTTCGGCGCAACACTTCTTATCACCCGCCCCGAATATCCCACCATTCCGATTGCCATCCAACGCTTCCTCTCCCAGCCCGGCGGCCTCAATTATGGTCAGGCGATGGCAATGGCGACCGTGCTCATGGTTCTCACCACACTTGCCATATTGTTCATTGAAAAGCTGCGCCTGTCCAGTTCTGGAGAATTCTAATGCTCGAACTCAGGGATATCGTAAAATCCTACCAGGGCAAACCGCTCCTGCGCGGCATCTCCTTCACTGTTGCAGAAGGGGAGACGATTTGTTTGCTTGGCGCGTCAGGCAGCGGCAAATCAACGATCTTGAGGATTATTTCCGGATTGGAGTTTCCTGAAAGTGGACATCTCCTCTTCAACAACATTGACCTTGCCCGCACAGCGCCTCATCTCCGCGACTTTGGCCTGGTCTTTCAAGACTATGGGCTTTTTCCTCACCTGAATGTTTTTGAAAACGTTGCCTTCGGCTTGAAGATGCGCAGCCTTCCAACAGATACCATCCAGCTGCGCGTAGCCGCTCTTCTGGAGCAAATCAATTTGACGGGGTTCGAGAAGCGCAACGTGACAGACCTCTCTGGCGGCGAGCAGCAGCGTATTGCATTGGCGCGCGCCCTTGCCCCCCAGCCCCGCCTGCTCATGTTTGATGAACCCCTCGGCGCGTTGGACAGAGCCATGAAGGAAGACCTGCTCAACGAATTGCGGATGATTCTGCATACAACAAAGATCCCTGCCATTTACGTCACGCACGATCAGGAGGAGGCCTTTACCATTGCGGATCGCATTTTGGTACTGCATGAAGGTGTAATTGTCCGCGCTGGAACACCTGATGAGCTTTGGAAGAATCCAGAGTCTGCAGTCGTGGCTAAATTCCTGGGGGTCGGGAATGTGATCGAGGGGGAGGTGATTTCAAAAGATAAAGTCAAAACGGAATTTGGTGTATATTCCTTGATTTGCAAGCACAGGCATGGAGCCGGTGAAAAGGTTTCCGTGTTGATACATGCCGAGGAGGATGGCGGGGATGAGATTCGACTCATGGTGGAGGATGTGATTTTTAAGCGGGACCAGTTTGAGGTCAAAGGAAGAGGCGGGCTTGTCATCCGCATGAAAGATGCGCCGAAGATCGGCGACAACATTCCAATACGGGTCCAGGTAAAATGCCTCACATGAAAGTCTTGAAGAAAAATCTTGCGGATGAAGTGACGTGGCAGTATGATGGTGTGGTTGTGAGCCGCGATGAAACTTCTGTGACGATTGAAGCGTTATTCAATCGTGATGATCTGCCGTTTCAGAATGTCGTCTTGAAACGCAACGACCGCTTTGTGGAAACATTCTACACCGACAGGTGGTACAACATTTTTGAAATTTTCGACCGTGATGACGGGAAATTGAAGGGACGCTATTGCAATATCAGCAAGCCCGCTGTAATCGAGACCGATACAGTTTCTTATGTGGACCTTGCCCTGGATCTATGGATATCGGCGGATGGAAAACAAACCCTGCTGGATGAGGATGAACTGGAAGCCTTGGATTTGGATGTTGCGTTGCGGAAAAAAGCGTACGAAGGCCTGCGCGAATTGCAGGCAAGGTTTAAATGAATAATCCTCCGATAAACGGAGGATTATTTTGGTTGGAATGATCAGATCATTTGCTGGGCAAGGCTGAGCAGGCTGTCGCCATTTTCCCACAGCCACCAGCCGCCGATTGCGCCGACACAGCAGCAGCACAGCAGGATAACAACAACGATGCCAATGATGAGTCCCTGATTGCTCTTTTTAGGCTGCTCTTCATTGGGGGTGACGGGCATTTCGGACATGATTTCTTCTCCTTGTTCAAATGAATGTTTTGACGATGAATGCATGCATTATAAACTAGAAACCTGGGCGGGTTGTGTTAACAAAAGCATCAACATTTTCAGGCGGCTTGCGCCGTGTTCGTGCGTCGCCACCACCACCAGATCAGCAGGGCAAGCAGGATAACGAGGATGACACCCATGATGATGGGAAGCATGATGGCCAGAATGGACGTGGTGAAGGCAATGATATCCTCTGCAATGGATGCAGGTGTTGTGCCCGCACCTGCCGTTGCCGCTGTGATCGCCGGGCGTACCGCCGCCGCCTTGACTGCGTGTACGCTTCCTGCCATGAGCAATCCGCACGCCAGGGCAAGCAGAGGGCTTATATCGGTGATGACGTTTGCGCTGGCGGCAAAGGCGATGGCTCCCGCAACAGGGCGGATGATGGTCTGGATAACGTCGTTGATGTGATTGACAGCGGGAACCTTATCCGCGATCATTTCGATGATGACGAGAATGCCGAGCAGGATGAGGATCCAGGGGTTGGCGATTAGGTCAAAAGGCTGGCTGAGGGTCAGGGTTTTGGGGAAGTAATGCGCGATGACACCAACGACAAGCAGCGGGATGTAGGCGTTGAGTCCCGCGCTGGCGGAAAGCCCAAAGGCGGAAAAGATGCCGAGCAAGAGGTCCATTTTTTATTTCTCCTTCTAACGTATGATGAGTATAAGCCCACCATCTATACTACGCAAAAGACGCATACTTGTTGTATGATCACAGGCCGGGAAAGCCGCCCCACGTACCGGTGAATTGCAGCCGGAGCAGGTCAATGCCGAGGATGAGGATCAGGGCCAGGGTCAAGCCTGAAGCGAGCGGGAGCCAGAGTTGACGCGGGTGGTCGAAGGCATTGTCCTGTTTCATGATGATAATCCACAATATGGTGAATACCAGAACGAGTAGGGACAATGTGCCAAGCGCACTCATGTATGCGATGGGGTACAGGATGATGGGACTGTCGGTCAGGATGAGCAGGTTGATGGCTGCTATGATCGCGGTCAGGAAGCCGAGCAATTTCCATTCGAGCGCAGGACGGTCATCCATTTCACGCCAGAGGGTCTGGTTGACAACCGGATACAAAACCGCCGCAAGCGCAATGCCCATGCCGCTTCCGGTAAAAAGGCGCAGTATGTTGTTGGGAACATAAAGATTGGGGACCTGGTCAAGCGCACCCTGGGAGGTTTGTTTGAGCAGGTAGATGTAGGAATTGGTTCCGTCTATGCCGAAGGCGGCGAAGAACAGGACAAGCACGGCAATCAGTCCGCGCGAGGGGAGTTTGCTCCGTTTTTTGCTGACAAAGGCTTGAAAAATTAGTGCAACGCCAGCCGTATAGAATTCGCCTGTGCAGCGTGCGCACAAGGGAAGCTGGCGGTCATCAATCTGAAAGGAGCGTTCGTCAATGCGGTGACAGACGGCATAGCCGATGGCGTCCAGTTTGCCGAGTGCGCCTTCCGGTGAAATGTACATCCATGTGCCAAAAGCGATGATTGCGGCAATCGGCACGAACCATTTGATGATGGTTTGAAATAGTGACATCTGGTTTGAGTTCATCGGTCACATTATATGGGGGATGGGTGTGAAATGCAAGAAAGGACTTTCTTCTACCCTGGTGATATGAATGGGGTATCATAAGCGTGTGTTTTTAACCAGGAGCTGCATGATGAAAAAGATAGGGATTCTCACGGGCGGTGGTGACGCACCCGGGTTGAACGCGGTCACCCGCGCGGCGGTGAAGACTGCCATCAATGAGTATGGCTGTGAAGTCTATGGGATCAGGAATGGATACGATGGATTCCTGGAGGAGGAGGGCATCCTCCCTCTTGGCCTCGATGAAGTACGCGGAATTTTGCCTCGCGGCGGTACGATCCTTGGCGCGGCAAACCGCGGGAATCCTTATGCCCGCAAGGTGATGCGTGACGGCAGGGAAGTCACCATTGATGTCTCGGATGAGATCGTAAAAGGCATCAAAAAACTGAAAATGGATGCCCTGCTCGTGGTGGGCGGGGATGGTACGCTTCACATCGCGCACGAACTGGCGGGGAAGGGTGTGCCTGTGATCGGTGTTCCCAAAACAATTGACAATGATATTGGCGGCACGGAAGCCACCTTTGGTTTTGATACCGCGCTTAACATCGCCACGGAAGCCTTGGACCGGCTGCATACAACCGCTGAGTCACATCACCGTGCCATGGTGCTTGAAGTAATGGGACGAGATGCCGGCTTTATTGCCCTTCATGCGGGTGTCTCCGGCGGAGCGGATGTGGTCTTGATCCCCGAAATTCCGTTCAAATTTGAAGGCGTGTTGGCGAAGATCCACTCCCGCGCTGCAAAGGGGCGCAAGTTCAGCATCCTCGCGGTTTCCGAAGGGGCCAAACTTCAGGGCGGCGAGCAGGTCTTTTCCCGCAAAGGGGATGAAATGTATGTCCCGCGTTTGGGAGGAATTGGTCAGATGGTTGCCGAACACATTGAAGGGCAGGGGTTTGAATCGCGCGTGACGGTCTTGGGGCATCTGCAGCGAGGCGGGACTCCCACCGCCTTTGACCGCTGGCTTGCCACGCGTTACGGCGCGGCGGCTGTCCGTTTGGCGGCGCGCGGCGGATTTGACCGTATGGTGGCATTACAGTGCGGCGAGATCACGGACATCTCGCTTGAAGAGGCGACTGCCTCCCCAAAGCGGGTGAACATCCATGGCGATGCGGTCATCACTGCGCGCAATATTGGCATTTCATTTGGGGATGATTAAAAAGATAATCCGCAGATTTCACAGAGTACACGGAAAAGAAAGAAGGTTGAGTAAGACTACTCCTCAACCTTCAACTATTAACCTTCAAGCCTTCAACTACTTCTCGAACACGAACTGACCGTTCTTGTAGAACAACTCGCCGTCCACAAGGATTTCCGAGTCTGTGCGCATGTCGCAGATCATGTCCCAGTGGATGGCGCTCTTGTTTTTTGAACCGGTTTCGGGGTAGCCTGCGCCGAGTGCCATGTGGAAGGACCCCCCGATCTTTTCGTCGAATAAAATATTTCCTGTAAATTGCTGGATGTCAAAATTTGTGCCGATGGCAAACTCACCGAGATGACGCGAGCCGGCGTCGGTCTCAAGCGTTTTAAGCAGGAAGTCCAGGTTCTTTTCGGCTTTTGCAGATTCGACCCGCCCGTTCGAGAAGGTTAGTTCAGCGCCCTCTACGCTTGTCCCGCCGTAGTTTGCGGGATAGGTGAACTTGACCCAGCCGTTGACAGAATCCTCGACAGGCCCCGTGTAGATTTCCCCGTCCGGCATGTTGAACGTGCCGAACGAATTCATGAATGTGCGCCCCTTCACGGAAAGCATCAGGTCCACGTTGGGTCCGCGCAGGATGACCTGGTTTTTGCCCTTCATGAAATCCACCGCAGATTGCTGCTTCTGTTCCACGCTCTTCCAAAAGGCGATCGGTTCCTCTTCATTCGCATGTACAGCGCCGAACACAAAATCCTCATATTCCTTCAGGCTCATGCTTGCGTCCTGTGCATATGCCTCGGTGGGGAAGAGGGTCGTCACCCATTTGAAAGCCCCCTCTGCGCCGCGGCGGAACTGCGCTTCCGTGATTGCTGAAATGGCCTTGCCGCGACGCTGGGATTTTGCCGGGTTAATATTCGTTGTGCCTTTGGTGTTGGTTGCAGAGTGAATGCGGACGCGTCCCTCGAACTGTTCGTATGCCAGTTTGTAAAAGGTTGGCACAAAATCGAGTTGCGCTTCATTTGCGTAGGTCAGATATAACTCGTCCTGGCTGAACGGCATGGTGCCGGGCAGGGCCACCATCAAGTGCGGGTGCCCGCCTTTTTCAAGAATCTGAACATACAGTTCACGCAGCAACGGTTCAGCGGCAGTCGTTCCTTCCAGCAGGATGCGGTCGCCTGGTTTTACACGAGCGGAATGCTCGATCAGAATTTTCGCGTATTTTGAAACACGGATGTCAGCCAATGGAATTCTCCTGGAATAAGCTGGGAATACGAAAATTATATCACCTTCACTTCCACCCATTTCCATTTGGGATGTGTGGCGAATGGAAATGTAACTTTCGTCACGTGAATTATTCGTGAAATTGGATATGATAGGTTGACATTGGTTTATTTGTAAGGAGAGACCGTGATTGCCCCTTCCACAAAACAGACAACCGCTTGGGCGGAGGTGGACGAAAACGGACGCCTCATTCTTCCGCCCGAACTTGCCCGCCAATATGGGCTGAATCCAGGCTCCAAAGTCCGCCTCGACGAAGGGGGGAACTTTGTCCGTATGCACCGCCCCGTCACCCACCTCACCAAAGTCTACATCGAACCGACCGTCGCTTGCAACCTCGATTGCATCACCTGCTTCCGCAACGCATGGGATCAGCCCATCGGGCGCATGAGCGAAGAGACCTTCGAGCATATCTTCAAGGGCCTGAAACAAATGGACCCGATCCCCGATGTGTACTTCGGCGGGATCGGCGAGCCGCTCTTCCACCTCAAAACCATCGAATGGATCCGCCGCATCAAACAGGAACTCGACGTAAAAGTGGAACTCATCACCAACGGCACGATCCTCACCGAAAAAAAATCCCGCGAATTAATTGACGCTGGACTCGATGTGTTATGGGTCTCTTTAGATGGTGCCACCCCCGAAGGTTTTGCCGATGTGCGCCTCGGCGCGGAACTTCCAGCTATCCTCGAAAACCTGCGCCGCCTTTTCAAACTGCGCGGACCGGGTCACTTCCCCAAACCGGAGATCGGCGTTGCGTTCGTCGCCATGAAACGCAATATCAATGATCTGCCAAAGATCATCAAAATGGGACATACCTTCGGCGCGCGTTATTATTCGGTAAGCAATGTTCAGCCTGCCACGGTAGAAATGCAGGAGGATCGCCTTTACACCCGTACTATGCGGAATATTGCCTACCTTCCCTCGCCGGTTTTGCCAAAACTCAGCCTGCCCAAAATGGACTTCAACGAAGAGACGCAAACCGCTCTTATCGAAGCCTTCAACAGCGGATGCAACGTCAGTTTTGCGGGTAACAACTGGGGCGGCGCGAATGATGTCTGTAACTTCGTCGAGAACGGCACCATGTCCATTGCGTGGACGGGGGAAGTCAGTCCGTGCTGGCCCCTGATGCACACCCACATGAGCTACCTGCATAATAAGCCGCGTCTTTCCCATAAACACATCATCGGCAATGTAAAGGAAAACTCACTCGAGGAAATCTGGCTCAACCCCGATTATGTTTCCTACCGCGAACGCCTCCATAATTTTATTTTCGCGCCCTGCACCTTCTGCGGCGGATGCGACCTTTCCGAAGCCAATGTGGAGGATTGCCTCGGCAATGACATTGCCCCCGTCTGCGGCGGGTGTTTGTGGGCGCAGGGCATAATCCAATGCCCGTAATGTGAGCCGCTTTATAAAAGAGGGGGACTTTGTTATACTGGCTTCATGCAAGTCTGTTTTTATGCCAATATGCGTACCGTGATTGGAGCATCATCCCTCGATGTGGATGATACGCGGGTGGACACCTTCCGCAAACTGCTTGCCCACCTCACCGAACTATACCCCGAAGCCAGATTCCACCTGCTTGACGAGGGTGGCGGTCTGCGTCAGGATGTGCCTGTCTATGTGGATGGACGGAACCCGCGTCTGACTACGGCGGGAATTGATACCCCCCTCCAACCTGATTCCATCGTCAGTTTTTTCTCGCCCATCTCCAGCGGACGGATGAACGTGGAAGTATTGCGTGAGCCCAATTTTGGAAAGAGGAGTGAAGAATGAAAGTCAACTTTTTTGCGACCTTGCGCGATATTGCCGGCGGAAAAACCATTGAGTTCGACGTGGACCATGGCGTCACCGCTCAGGAATTGCTGGATGCCATCATTGAAAAATTTCCGCTCATGAAAAAGGAATTGCTCAATGAGAGCGGCGAGATGTACGGTCACGTCCACTTCTTTATTAACGGGCGCGATGTGCAATTCACCGACGACAAGTTCGAGACACGGATCACACAGGAGGACACGGTCAATGTCTTCCCTGCGGTGGGTGGAGGGTAGGTTTTTGGAGTCAGGGAGCTACTAAGTGCCACGAAGTGGTATGCTCCCGTAGTTTCGACGGCAAGCCGTCTGAGTCCAAATAACAAGCAGGGCGACGTACGTCGCCCTGCTTGTTATTTGGGGGAAAATCCTGTTCGGGAAACAGAATCAGGCTTGGTTGAGGAAGAGGCGGGAGTTAGATGATCTCCAGTTCCTTCAGTTTGGCTTCAGGCACAACGCCGTTGACCCATCCGCGCTTGTCGTAGTACTCCACGAGCATGTCGTCGAGTTCGCAGACGTGTCCCTTGCTTCCGCCATGCTGTGATGGTTCCTTGAGGAAGCGTTCGGGCAGGGAATCCGAGCCTTCGCCGAAGCCGTTGAGGTTGTTGATGTGGCGTTCGAGGTTGTACACGCGTTCGCCGACTTTGAGCATGTCAGCGGCGGTGGCGGGAAGGCCGGTCATGGCTTCGTATTGCGCGGCGAAGGCATCCATGGATTCGGCAAAGGTGGCGAATTTGCAGAGATCCAGGCAGTCGGTGAGGGTGTGGACGTTCTGGAAGATGATGACGAGCTCGCCCTTGCCCTTCCACTCGAGCGGGTCGGTGACGGTAGAGGGACCGAGTACGTTGCCGACGACTTCAGCGGCGGGGGTATAGCCGCGCAGATGGCAGGCGCCGCGGTTGGAGGTGGCGTAGCCGAGACCCATACCCTTGATGCCGCGCGGATCGTACGCGGGTATGCCCTGACCTTTGCAGGTCATGGCGAGTTCGGGGTGACCAAAATATTTGGCGGTTGGGTCTGCGCCGTCAGCCATGATATTGCCGATGCCTTCGCGTTTGGCAATCTTGCCGGCGATCTCAACCATCTTTGCGCCATCGCCCCATGCTAGTTTGCCATCGCCATTGGTATAGCCTTTTTCGCTGGCTTCCATCCAGATGGAAAGGGGGTGACCAATCTCGATGGCGTCCATACCCATGTCGTTGCAGGTGTCGATCATCTTCGCCACAACGCGGATGTCGTCGTTGCCGCAGTTCGCGCCGACAGACCAGGATGGTTCGTATTCCACTGATTCCATGCGCAGACCCGCGTAGGGTCCGTCTTTGATCTCGACTTCCTTCTTGCAGGCGACCGGGCAGGCATGACAGGTGGGGTTATCCACGAGGATATTGTCGTTGACGTATTCGCCGCTGATCTTTTCGGCATGTTCATAGGCGGCGAACTTGCTGTTCATGGAGGGCAGACCGCCGATGACGTTGGTCATGTTCATCAGCACGTTCGTGCCGTAGACGGAGAGTCCGCCTTTGCGCGGAGAGGTGACGACGCGCTCGTCCATGATCATGGCGAGGGCGGTCTTGTGCGCCTCTTTCCACTTATCGCGGTCCTTGGCTTTGACGATCTTCTTCGGCGCCTTGACAACCACGGCTTTCAGGTTCTTGCTTCCGCCGACACAGCCGGTGCCGCCGCGTCCGGAAGCGCGGTCGTCCTCGTTGATCCAGCATGCGAATTTGACGAGGTTCTCGCCAGCCGGTCCGATGGCGATGACGGTCAGGTCTTTTTCGCCGTATTTTTCCTTGAAGTGTTTGATTGTGTCGTGAACGCCCTTCCCCCAAACTTCTGATGCATCGAGCAATTCCAGTTTATCGTCGTGGATGTAGGCGTAGACGGGTTTTTTCGCTTTGCCTTTGAAGACCAGGCCATCGAAGCCGGACCAGCGTAACCGGGCGGCAGACCAGCCCCCATGGTGGGAATCAGTTACGGTTCCAGTCAGGGGCGATTTGGTTACGACCGCCATGCGTCCGCTCATGTTGGCTTCCGAACCGGTCAAGGGTCCGTTCATGAAGCACAGGATGTTGTCGGGAGAAAGCGGATCGACCTGCGGTCCGTTATCAAAGACGTACTTGACGCCCAAGCCGCGTCCGCCGATATATTTGCGGGCGTCATCTTCGGCGATGGGTTTGTATTCCACTTTGCCGGCGGACAGATCGACCCATGCGATCTTGTTGGCGTAGCCACCCAGTTTCATGGTTATCTCCTTTTGATGAAATGATAATAAGACGGCTGGCGCCGCCCGCTTTTCATATAGGATAGCATTTGGGGAGTTCTTTTTCAATAATTAAATTTTTCCTTAACTGAAAAATATGACGTTTGTCATATTGCGCGCGCGTTCACAAATCATTCAATGGTTGAATTTTGATTTGCGTTATACTTTTGTTCATGAAGCAACTCTTGCAAAATATCAAATCCGGGCAGGCTTCCATCGAAGACGTTCCCATCCCCACCCCGCGTGAGGGACAGGCTCTTGTCAAAATTTCAGCCAGCCTCGTCTCGGCGGGCACGGAACGCATGGTGGTGGAGTTCGCAGAAAAGAGTCTTGTCGGCAAGGCGCGCTCACGCCCCGATCTCGTCAAACAAGTCCTTGATAAAGCCAAACGCGAAGGTCTCGTTCCCACCGTGCAAGCCGCCTTCAACCGTCTCGACCAGCCGATGGCGCTCGGCTATTCAAGCGCGGGAACCATCGTTGCGCTCGGAAAGAACATGCAGGGTTTCAAAGTCGGTCAACGCGTGGCGTGTGCGGGCGGGGGATATGCCACGCACGCCGAATACAACATTGTGCCGCGCAATCTTTTAACGCCGCTTCCTAAAAATGTTGATTTTGAATCTGCATCCTTCACCACACTCGGCGCGATTGCCCTGCATGGATTCCGTCTCGCCGAACCGCAACTTGGCGAGAACGTCGCTGTCATCGGCCTGGGTCTTTTGGGATTATTGACGATTCAGCTGGCGTCTGCGGCGGGATGCAGTGTCCTCGGCATTGACATTGACCCGAAGCGTGTCAAACTCGCTTCTGCTCTTAACGTGCAGGCTGTTGCTCGTAAACAGGCAGAATCTGCCGCTGCGGCATTCACCGCCAACCACGGCTTTGACAGCATCATCATCTGCGCGGACACATCCTCCAATGACCCCATTGAACTGGCCGGAACCATCGCCCGTGACCGCGCCAAAGTGGTCGCCACTGGCGCGGTGGGATTGAACTTCCCACGCAAAATCTATTACGAAAAAGAGATTTCCTTCATCAATTCCCGTTCGTATGGACCGGGCCGCTACGACGCGAATTACGAAGAGAACGGGGATGACTATCCCATCGGCTATGTGCGCTGGACGGAGGGAAGGAATTTTCAGGCAGTGGTTGACTTGATGGCAAGCGGCATGTTGAAGGTTGCTCCGCTGATCAGCCATCGTTTTCCGATTGAAAAAGGTGTAAAAGCCTACGAAGTCATCACCGGAAAGAAGAAGGAAGCATTTCTTGGTGTCCTTCTCGCGTATCCCGAAGGAAAGATGAAAGAAGAAAGAAAAGTAATTTTTCCTTCCACCGTCCGCCGTCCCTCGTCCACGGTCAAACTGGGTGTCCTTGGTGCTGGGCTTTTCGCCAACTCCACTCTTCTCCCTGTCATCAAAAAGGACAAGGATTTTGAACTCATTGGCATCGCCTCCTCGGGCGGACTTCACGCGCAGCATTCGGGGAAGAAATTTGGCTTCCAATACGCCACTTCGTCCGAAGATGAGATCATCAACGATAAACATATGAACACCGTCGCCATTCTCACACGCCACGACTCCCACGCGGACTTGGTGGTCAAGGCGTTGAAGGCCGGGAAACATGTCTTTGTCGAAAAACCGCTGGCGATCAATAGCGTTCAGCTTTTAGCGGTTCGCAAACAGCTAAAAGCGAACAGCCAATCGCTGTTGCTCACTGGTTTCAACCGCAGATTTTCTCCCCTGATCCGAAATCTAAAATCGTCAATCGTAGATCGAAATGAACCGCTCCATGCCCACTACCGCGTCAACGCAGGCTGCCTCCCCGCGGAGCATTGGACACAAGACCCAGCCATCGGCGGCGGACGCATCATCGGCGAAGCGTGTCATTTCATTGACCTGATCACCTTCCTGGTCGGCGCGCCGCCTGTCAGCGTGAGTGCGCATGCGTTGCCAGATAACGGCAAATACAGCGAAGACAACGTCTCGATGACGTTCACCTTCCCTGACGGTTCGCTCGGCGTGGTGGATTATCTCGCCAATGGCGACAAGTCCGTGCCGAAGGAACGTCTCGAAGTTTTCTGCGAGGGCATGGTCGCCGTGTTGGATGATTATGTTTCATTGGTGACTGTGAAGGATGGAAAGAGGAAAGAAGAAAGAGGTACGCAGGACAAAGGCTGGAGGGCGGAGATGGCTGCGTTTGCTGAAGCAATCAAGAGCGGGGGCGAGGCGCCGATTCCCTATGAGCAGTTGATCGGCGTGACCAACTCCACGTTTGCGGCGGTCGAGTCGATTCGGAGTCGCAATCCAGTGCAGATCAAGTAAACGAGGCGGCGATGCAAATCCTGACATTCGACGGGCAGGACGAGCGGCTGAGGCGTCAGATGGCGCAGTTACTGGTGGATGCCTTCCGCGAGCATTGGTTGGCGGCGTGGAGCACGTTTGACGAGGGGATGGAGGAAGTGGAGGAGATGCTGGAGGCGGAGCGCATCTGCCGCGCGGCACTGGATGATGATGGGAATTTGCTCGGCATGATTGGCGGCATCCCGCAATATGACGGCAAGGTGTGGGAGTTGCATCCGCTGGCGGTTCAGCCGCATGTGCAGGGACGGGGAATCGGGCGCGCACTGGTTGTGGATTTCGAAGAGCAGGTGCGCCAGCGCGGCGGGCTGACGGTCATGCTCGGCACGGACGACGAGGATGGCATGACGTCGCTCTCGAATGTTGACCTGTATGACGACCTGTGGGGCAAGGTCAGGGATATCCGCAATCTCAAGGGACATCCGTACGAGTTCTATCAAAAGATGGGATATGCCATCACGGGCGTGGTGCCGGACGCGAACGGCATCGGCAAGCCTGATATTTTGATGTCGAAGCGGGTGGGGGAATAAATCACCCGCCTTCAAGTTCATACTTTATAATTCGGGGACAAGCCTATGACAACAAATCGTCCACTTCGCGTCTTCCTCTGCCGCTCCAGCACGGACAAACCCGCTGTCCGCGAGTTGTATCAAAAACTCCGCGCCGTCCCACAAGGGGATGATAAGCCGTGGATTCAACCATGGTTGGATGAAGAAGAACTCTATCTATGAAATTCCCAACTGGCAAACGGAAGCATACATTTACGATCAACTTCTTTGAACAGCAACTTGGCCAAGCGTTGGATGAGCTACAGGAGGTTTTGGAAATCGAAGAAGGTGATTCTCCCGACGATTTTCTGATTCGGTGGCGCTTATCCAGTTCATGTATTTTACATAGTTTCTATGCGGTAGATAGCCTCATAAATTATTTGGCATATGAATATTTTGAAAATGAAAAATCGAATTGGTATATAGGGGCTGAAGACAGGGTCTTTGTTACAGAAAAGCACTTAAAGGATTGGCAAAATCTGCCCTTCAAAAAGAGAATAGCGCTCGTTTGGAATGAACAAGGATTTGACCCTCTTTCGCAAGATTTCAACAGCAAAATAACCGAATTGAAAAATCTGCGGAATTGGGTTGCGCATGGAAATCCATACACAATAATAGTTGAACATGAATTTATTCAAGTTGACGATGAAACCGTAAGGGGGATAACTCACGCAACTTATCCAGATCCAAACCAAAAGGGTTTTCAAAGTGAAGAATATAAATCCCCAGCCTATCTTACAAAAGATGACGCGCAAAAAGCTGTACGTCATGCTTTGGAATGTATCGTTTTTAGTCTTAATCAAGCCAAAGGGTTTCATGTAATTCTGAAAACTTTTCATGAAGACAAAAAAGAATATTGGCTTGACGGCAATAAGCCTGTTGACGAAGTTCTTCGCGACCTCGGTATTGATACTTGAAGTGAATTTGTCTCTTGCCCACTTTCACTGGGGGAAGTAAACTTTCACCACGCCCGGAGGGCGTCGCACCAGACTAACGGAGCGAGAGTCTACAAGGTGAGATTCTCCTGCTCGACAGGAAAATCCTACCCGTGTGGTGCGACGCACTCTAACATCGCATAATCACCTGGCACTTGAGACCTGACACCTGAAACTGGAGAACCCTCATGCAACTCAAAGGAATATACGCCCCCATCGTCACCCCCTTCAACGCGGACGAAAGCATCAACTACCCCGTCCTCGAGCAACTGATCGAATACCTGATTGCCAACAAGATCGCAGGGCTTGTCCCAGGCGGCACCACGGGCGAAGTCTACGCCTTCACCGAACAGGAACGGCTGGACATTTTCAAATTCACCAAAGAAAAGGTCAATGGGCGGGTGACGCTTATTGCAGGCACAAACTCTGGCGCCACGCGCGACGTCGTCCGCTACTCGCAGATCGCCGAAGAGATGGGCTACGACGCGCTCATGGTCGCCGTCCCGCCGTATTCACGTCCAAACCAGCGCGAACTGCTCTCACATTACGAAGCCGTCGCCAAAGCCGTCAAAATTCCCATCGTGCTCTACAACTTCCCCTGGCGCGCGGGCACCGAAGTCAGCTACGAAGTGATGGACGGTCTGACCAAATACGACCACGTCATCGGCATCAAGGAAGCCAGCGGCGACATGTCCCGCGTCTACGAGTTCCGCCTGCGCTACGGCGACCGCTATCAAATGATCTGCGGCTCCGACGACCAGGCGCTCGACTACTTCCTGTGGGGCTCCACCGCATGGATCGGCGGCGCCGCCTCCTGCGCTCCGCTCGAACATCACAACGTCCTCGAAGCTGCGCTCAACAACGACTTCGTGGCAGCCCGGGCGCACATGGAAAAACTCATGCCCCTGCTCCGCAACATGGAAAGCGGCGGCTACACCCAAAAGGTCAAACTCGGCTGCGAACTGCGCGGCATCCCCGTTGGAAATCCAAGACAGCCGTTGCTTCCACTCACTGACGAAGATAAAGCTGAATTCGAAAAAATCTTCAAGGCTATAAGTTAACATGTCATTGCGAGGAGCGTTCTTGTTCTTCCCTGCACCAAACGCAGGGCGGTGTGCGACGAAGCAACCTCCTCATAACAGGGGATTGCTTCGTCGGGAAGATCGCCCTTCTCGCAAAGACATGAAATAATGATTATGAAACGAATCCCATATTTAGATTCCCACACCGGCGGCGAACCCACGCGACTCATCACCGCGCTTCCTTTTGACCTTGGAACTGGTTCCGTTGCTGACAAATGTTCCACGCTGAAAAAGAATCACGACGACCTGCGCCGCACCGTCCTGCTCGAACCCCGCGGCTCAGATGTTCTTGTCGGTGCATACCTCGTCCCGCCCGCCGACCCGACCTGCCAGTTCGGAGTCATCTTCTTCAACAACGTCGGCTACCTCGGCATGTGCGGACACGGCACGATCGGCTTGATCGCCTCGCTTGCTTATCTTGGCAAAGTGCAACCTGGCGTTATTCAAGTGGAGACTCCTGTTGGGGTTGTGGAAGCAACATTGCATGATATGTCATTGCGAGCCCCGCAGGGGCGAAGCAATCCCCCAATTAATGGGGAGGTTGTTTCGCCTTCGGCTCGCAACGACATATATCCCAATAAAGTCTCCGTCCAAAACATCCCCGCCTACCGCCACCTGACTCACATCCCCGTCACCGTCGAAGGCAAAACCGTCCACGGTGACGTGGCGTATGGCGGCAACTGGTTCTTCCTCGTCCACGACCACGGCATGGACGTGACCATGTCCAACCTCGAAGCGCTGACCGATTTCTCGTGGCGCGTGCGCAAGGGTTTGACTGCGAACGGCATCACCGGCGCGAGCGGCGCAGAGATCGACCATGTGGAATTATTCGCGTCCACGCCCGAAGCGGACAGCCAGAGTTTCGTCCTCTGCCCCGGCAAAGCCTATGACCGCTCCCCCTGCGGAACGGGCACCAGCGCAAAACTCGCTTGTTTATATTCAGATGGAAAATTACAAGTCGGGCAAATCTGGAAACAACAAAGCGTCGTCGGAAGTATCTTCGAAGGCAGCATCCAACTCGACGGAGATAAGATCATTCCCACCATCACCGGTGAAGCGTGGGTCATGGCGGAGGGTGAAATTTTAGTGGATGAACGCGATCCGTTTGGGAAGGGAATTTAGGATCCATCGCTGGTTGAGTAGCCGCGAATGCTCTTTGAGCGGTGTATCGAAACCAGCAATAACAAGTGGACATGAAATTATTCAGGTTTACTTAGATTGATTTACAATAGTCGGTATGACATGGAAACCATCATACCTAACCCGAGAACAAATGGAAGAAAGACGGCTTGAAGGTGGACGGCTGTTGAAAGCTGGAAAAATGTCAAAAGCCGAAATCTCAAGACACCTCGGAGTAAGCCGGGCCACGGTCGGCCAATGGGCCAGAATCATAGAAACAAAAGGTATGCGCGGACTCCAAAAAAGAAAAGCGGCTGGTAGCGAGCCGAAGTTGAGTAATCCACAAAAGCAAAGCTTAAAGAGGAAGCTGGAACGAGGGGCTTTGGCGAATGGATATCCAACTGATCGCTGGACATTGGACCGTGTCCAAAAATTGATCAAAAGAGAATTTGATGTCACTTATCATCCGAATTACCTCAATCGATTGTTGCGCAAACTAGGTTTCAGTCCACAAAAGCCAATGCCACAGGCTATTGAACAGGAAAAAGAGTTAGTGGAAGCTTGGTTGCTAGGAGATTGGCCAAGGATAAAAAAAGTCACATCGTCTCAAAGCAAAAATCGTATTTTGGGATGAATTTGGGTTCTCCTTTCAAGAAATATTGGCTACGACGTGGGCTCGGACTGGCAAGAGACCCGTTTTTCGACGGGTAACCAAAGATCGTCGAGCGCTATCGACAGCCGTAGCGCTGACACTTACAGGCAAGATCTACAAGAAATGTTTTGAAGGTTCGATAAAAAGCGATAACTTGATTGAGGCACTTGAACACCTCCGTAGGCAGGTACCTGGAAAAATCATCTTGATCTGGGATCGAGCCCGTATTCATCTTAGCAAGCTCACCAAAGCTTATCTCTGCCAGCATCCTGAGATCATGATTGAAGAGTTACCTGCTTACGCTCCACAGCTCAATCCGGAAGAGTATTGTCACGGAAATGTTAAACAACATCTCAGAAATGCTCGTCCAACTTCTAAAGAGGAGATTCGCTCAATGCTTGATCGTGGTTTTGCTCGCTTGCGTCGTCGACCAGACTTACTTCTTGGCTTCTTTCATGCCGCCGGTCTTTCTGTTAGGCAACTTCAGTTAACCTGAATAGAAGGTGTGGTTTCGATACGTGGCGCAAAGCGCCGCTACTCAACCACCATATGGGAGGGGATTTTTTTATGGAGATGAAATGAATTCAAAACATGATGTATTGATCATCGGCGGCGGACCAATTGGATTAATCTCCGCCTACTACCTGCTCAAAGCGGGGCGCAAAGTGACCATCCTTGACTCAAATGAAATCGGCAAGGGCAGCGGCGCGGGCAATGCGGGGCATATCGTGCCGAGTCACATCATTCCGCTGGCGGCGCCGGGCGTGGTAACTTCTGCCCTCAAGTGGATGCTCGACCCGAACAGCAGTCCCTTTGGCTTGAAAATCCGCTTCGACCTGAAATATATTTCATGGCTGATCCAATTCGCGGCGGCATGCAATGAAGCCAACGTGAGCCGCGCGCTGGAGCCGATGAAGAATCTCGGTTTTCTCAGCGCGGATAATTTTGCAAAGATGATCGAAGAGGAGAATTTCGATTGTCATTACCAAACCACAGGCTTTTTGAATGTATACAAAAATCAAAAAGCCTTCGACGCAGGCAGGCACGAAGCGGAGTTCATGCAGAAGCACGGCATCCCCGTCAGCGTGTATGAAAAGAATCAAATTGCAGAGGTCGAGCCTGCTGTTCGCGATGACGTTCTCGGCGGGGTGCATTTCACAGGGGACGCGCACCTCAACCCTGCGGTCTTTTTGCAACTGCTCGGCGAGCGCATCCGCGCGATGGGGGCGGAGGTACACGAGAATATGCCGGTCACGGGCTTTGCATCAGCGCAGGGAAAGGTTCGGGTTGTAAAAACACGCGCGGGTGAGTTTGAAGCGCAGCAGGTCATCCTGGCGGCGGGTGCGTGGTCTCCCATCGTGGCGCGTGACCTGCGGCTGGACATCCCCGTCCAGCCTGCGCGCGGTTACAGCCTCACTGCGTCTGCCATTCAGAACATGCCGCGTCAGGCGTTGATTTTGGGAGATCGCCGCGTGGCGGTTTCGCCGTTCGGGAATCTAATTCGAGTCACGGGGCGGCTCGAGGTGGGTGAGTACAGCACCACGCCGGAGCCGCGCTGGATTCAACGCCTCGAAGGCTTTGCGCGCGAATATATTCGGTTGGATGAAAAACTGGACATCAAAGAGACGTGGGCGGGCTTGCGCCCCGTGACGCCCGACGGCATGCCCATCATCGGATGCTCGCCGCATCATTCCAACCTGACGGTTGCCACGGGGCATGCGATGCTTGGTCTTTCGCTGGGACCGGGGACGGGACAGGTGGTGGCGGAGTTGGTCAATGGTCAAGAGACGGCGTTTGATTTGAGCCCGTTTGGGATGGAGCGGTTTTAAATTTCGATACCAGCAAAACAAAAAAGTGGAAAGCAGGGCTGTATAATCACTGAACCACTCTCCATTTATAGGTTTCTCAAGGTTTGAACTCATCCCTCATCTTCATTCTCATTGCCGTCTTCGTGGACATGCTCGGCTACGGAATCATGCTGCCGTTGCTGCCGTTCTTCGTGCAGGCGCAGGATGGCGGCGCCGCCATCGCGGGCGGCTTGATGTCGATGTACGCGTCCATCCAACTGGTATCTGGTCCCATCCTCGGTGCGCTCTCGGACCGTTTCGGACGCAAACCCATTTTGCTGCTTTGTCTTCTCGGTACGGCATTTGCATATCTCCTGCTTGGGTTGGCAGATTCGCTCGCGCTGATTTTTCTCGCCGTTTTCATCGATGGTCTCACAGGCTCGAACCTCACCCTCGCCCATGCCTACATCGCCGACACAACCACAGCCGAAACCCGCGCGCGCGGACTTAGCCTCGCAGGCGTGGCATTTGGCTTGGGGATCATGTCGGGTCCTGCGCTTGGAGGTTTGTTGAGCGGATTTGGTCTCAGCATTCCCGCTCTGATCGCCGCCTCACTGGCGTTTGGCAATACCATCCTTGGATTTTTTGTGATGCCTGAATCACTCCCGCCTGAGAGCAGGGAATCCAGACCGCTTTCACACATGTTCAGTTGGAGAAATCAATTTACAGGTATCTTCCGTCAGCAGAATATTCAAAAATTTCTCATCGCGCTCTTTCTGCTCAACCTTGCCTTCGCGGGCTTGCAGACCAATTTCCCGTTGTATTCCAACAGCCGCTTTGGCTGGACCCCCTCGCAGAACAGTTATTTTTATCTTTATGTTGGCTTGTGTGGTGTTTTCATTCAGGGATATTTATTCGGCAAATTACAGGTGCGTTTTGGCGAGCGTGTGCTTATCCCCGCTGGTCTCACTTTTATGGTCGTTGGCCTGGCAGGCATGGCATTCGTCCCCAATGCGTGGTTGCTATTCCCCGCTGTTGCCGTTGTCGCGCTGGGCACGGGCACGAGCATCCCGTCACTCACGGCATTGATCTCTCTGCGCGTACCCGACAATGAACAAGGGCGTCTTATGGGTGGCATGCAAACCTTGCTCGCACTCACGAATATTTTTGGTCCGACACTCGCGGGCATCTCGTTTGAAGTGATCGCGGTTTCCGCACCGTATTGGATCGGAAGTGCCTTCTCGCTTTTTGCTTTGATTGTTGCGTCTGTTGGTTTCTCGTCTCGATCAGATTCGTCCACCGCTTGACTTTTTCTACACCCAGTCACGGATCGCGCTCACCGCAGCCTGTATCCCATTCTCCTGACTTAATGCCACACTGAGGGTTTTCGCCCGCGCCCGCATGGACTCGTCCGTCAATGCCTGCGTGATGGCTTGCGACAGATTTTCTGCGTTGAGTTTTCGTTGTGGGATTGGCTTCGGTCCAGCCCCGATCTTGTACACCCGCTCGCCCCAGAAGAATTGGTCAATGGCGAGGGGTAGGGTGACAGTGGGAATCCCAGCATGCAAACTTGCTGACGTGGTTCCCGCTCCGCCGTGATGGACAGCGACTCTGACGCGTGGATACAGCCAATCATGCGGGGCGTATTCGATGGGCAAGATGTTTTTGGATTTTATTTCGTCATGCCATTTGGAAGGGATCGTCAGCACGGCGTGGGCGTTGGCGAGCTTCAAGGCTTCATCGAGCATGGGCAAATATCCCTGCGTGCCGGGGCTGCCGAATCCGATGGCGATGGGGTTGGGGGAGGAGGCGATGAAATATTGGAGTCGAACAGCTTGCTGTTCTGGAATTTCGGCAGCAAGCTGCCTGACTTCAAAGTTACGCCAGTAACCAGTGATGATTTGTTTCTCTTTCCAATCTTTTGGGTGTGGTACGACATGTGTACTAAAGGCGTTGAGGGTGAGCGGTTGGTGCGAAGCCGCCCGTAGCGAAGGATCAAGCGGATGGGCGGGAGCAAGCCCAAAGTCCGCGTGACGCGCTTGGTTGATCTCCGAGCGCCACGAAAGCCAGGTGGCTTGAGTCACGATCCAATGGGAGAGCCAGTTCCCAATCCCTGAAAGAGAAAACCGAAATGGTAATAATACGGACGGAAATTCGCGGGTGGGTGTGAGGGGTTGTAGCATTGCGCGGACGGCAGGGATGCCCAGCCCTTCGGCGATGTGTGCGCTCCAAATAGTCGGCAACCCGTGGATGAGCAGGTCGGAGCCGCGGCAGGCTTCGGCGGCGGTGTGCAACATGTGCCGATATAACGGGCGGGCTTTGCGTAGAAAATTTTGTGTGGCGCGGATGGAGCGGATGGGATTCGTGCCGATGGTGAACGGCGTGAAGTCGCCCTGTTCGATCATCAGGTCGGTGGGGTTGCCGTCGAAGGGTGCGAAGGGAATCTGACTTTGTTGAATGAGATTTGCAAACCCGCGCGGCGCGGCAATGCGGATGTTGTAGCCTGCGTCGCGCAAACCTGCGCCGAGGGCGATGTAGGGAAGCACGTCGCCGCGCGTGCCGCTGGTGAGGAGGGTGATGGTTTTCATAAGATATGACCGCCGACGGAAGACGATGGACGGTGGTAACGCGGTCTGCCGTCAGTCGTCCACGGTCGTTTTTTCAAACACCAACATCCGATACTCGACCACCCTCATAAACAAACATTGCTGCAATGCCATGCTCCCCAGCATGGATGGGACGATGGAGTGTTTGATGGGAAGTCTCTCGCCGAGGAAGAGCAGCGTGCCGGCAAGCAGATCGGGCAGGTTGCGAAGACGAAGATACGAGGTGAGTTCGTCGTTCTTGACAAGTTTGAGTTGATATTTGTTTGCAAATGAAAGGGTTTGGCCTGCTGTTCTTACGCCGGGGACGTGCCAGCCTTCCATGTACGCATCCAACCATTTTTGCTCATGCTGCGTGAACGGACGCGCCGCCTGAACATCGTCCACCAGGATGAGTTTGCCGCCTTTGCGAAGGAGTCGACCCGCTTCTTTGAAATATTTTTCAGGCTCCACGGCATGGCAAACGGCTTCGACGGAATAAACGGCATCAAGTGATTCGCCTGGCAGCGGCACGGACGTGAAATCCCCCTCTGCAAAGTTGATTTGATTTTGCAGACCCAGTTGCACGGCGGAGACCTGTGCCAGCCTGGCTTGTACGGAACTGAGGGTCAGTCCAAGGGCGGGGGCGGGACTTTGCAGGCGCGGATGAATGTAAAATAATCCCGCCCCGACTCCGCAGCCGAGGTCCGCGATGCGCGCGTTGGCCGGTACAACCGATTCGATCTCCGCTTTGATGAGCGCGTTGGAGGTGTTGAGCGCGTCTTCGAGAGTTTTGGTATCTTCCATCCACAAGGTGCGGTGAATGTTTTGGGCTTTGTTATGTCCGCTGAATTTGAGGAAGAGGCGGGTGTTTTCGTCGTAATATGCGCGGATGGAGTCCGTGGTGGTGGGCATGTTCGAATTATATCCCAGGGAATCGGGGTATAATAATGGTGCAATGCGTGGTGCAAAAGGAGAGTGCAATGCGTACCGTAAAAGAACGAATGAATTTGTATATCACCAAGTCCCTCATGGATGAACTTCGGAAGGCTGTCCCTTCCCGTGAGCGGACTCGGTTTGTCGAGGAAGTGCTGGCGCGGGAATTGCGCCGCCGAAAACTAAAGGAAGTGTTGAAAAAATCCTACGGCGCTTGGAAAGATGAAAATCACCCCGAATTGGCAACCTTTGAGGATGTCAATCGTTGGGTGGCAGAAGGGCGGAAAAAGTCCACTCGTGATTTTTCTGCCGAATGGGGGCAGGATGAGTGATTATCTCCTCGATACGAACATTTTGATTTTGTTTTTGCGAAAGACCGCCGGATATTATGAACTTTTGGATGGGCTTGCTGCGGATGATACGCTGTATATCTCGGCAATTACCCGTCTTGAAATCATTCGAGGAATGCGGGATCGCGAACGTGAAGCCACACTCGATATTCTTGATTCTCTTGAGACCATAGAGATCAATATTGAGATTACTGATAAAGCAGGGGAGTTGATTCGTGTCTGGCGAACACAGGGAGTTGTTCTGGAAGATGCCGATGCGCTGATTGCCGCCACCGCTCTGGGACATGGGTTGGCGCCTGTTACAACAAATGCAAAACATTTCCCCATGCCCGACTTGGTTGTCTATCAAGCCGATAAACTGGGTACGTTAACTCTGCGTGAATAACCCAAAGGAGAACCGCATGCCTCACACCTCATTTGCCACCACCACCCGCGGACTGAACCGCGACCTGCCGCCCATGCGTTTGTATGAGAAGGCGAAGAAACTCGGGATTTGGAATCCGTCTGATATTGATTTTTCAAAGGACAAACAGGATTGGGCGAAGTTCACTGACGAGGAAAAAGATCTATGCCTTCTGCTTCTGTCCATGTTCGTGGCGGGGGAGGAGGCGGTGACACTTGACCTGCTTCCCCTCATTCAGGCCATCGCGCAGGAGGGGCGACTCGAAGAGGAAATGTTCCTGACGACATTTCTCTTTGAAGAAGCCAAGCATACGGATTTCTTCCGCCGTTTCATGGATGAGGTTGCGTTCCCCTCTCCTTTAGGGGAGGGGCTAGGGGTGGGGTCGGATTTATCCCGCTATCACGGCGATAACTATCGACAACTTTTCTACGAATCCCTGCCAGGCGCCTTGAACGCGCTTCGCTCCGACCCGTCACCCGCCAGCCAGATCCGGGCATCCGTTACCTATAACATGGTCGTGGAGGGTGTTCTTGCGGAGACAGGCTATCAAGCCTTCTTCACCATGCTCGAACGCAACGACCTGCTGCCTGGTTTGCGCAAAGGCATTGCCTTGCTCAAGCAGGATGAGTCGCGCCACATTGCGTACGGCGTCTATCTTTTGTCCCGTTTGATCGCGGAACATCCCCGCGAATGGGAGAATCTCCAAGTGCAGATGAATATCTTGCTCCCATCTGCCATCGGGGTGATCGGGGATGCATTCGCGCGATATGAGGTTGTCCCGTTTGGGTTGAAGGAAGAGGATTTCGTCAACTATGCGATGAGTCAATTCAGCAAACGCTTCGAGCGGTTGGAAAAGGCGCGCGGGGCAGGTTTGGATGAGATCAACAAGGTGGCACGGGAGACCGAGGACGCGTAAATGAATGTCAACTTTGGAATGACGGCGGACGATTACGCAAAATACCGCGCAGGATTCCCTGACGAATTCTTCGAGCGCGTGTTTAGTGATGGAATCGCCAAGATCGGGGATGCCCTCGTGGACCTCGGCACGGGGACTGGCACGCTGGCCCGCGGATTCGCCGCCCGCGGCTGCAACGTGACCGGCGTGGATATTTCGGTGCCGTTGCTGGAGCAGGCCAAGGACCTTTGCCTGCAGGAGGATGTGGAGGTCGAGTTCCGTTTTGCCAAAGCCGAAGAGACGGGTTTGCCCGATTCATCCTTCGACGTGGTTTCTGCGGGGCAATGTTGGCACTGGTTCGACCGTCCACGGGCGGCGGGGGAGGCGATGAGATTACTTAAGCCGAGGGGACGCGTCTTGATCGCGCATTTCGACTGGCTGCCACTCGAGGGGAATGTTGCAGATGGCACTGAGAAACTTGTCCAAAAATATAACCCGGCCTGGTATGAGCGTTTTGGCAACAAGACAGGCATCCATCCCGATTGGTTTCGCGATCTGGGCGAGGCGGGCTTTGAAAATATCCTTTCTTTTTCCTTTGACCTGGATGTCCCATACACTCCCGATGCGTGGCGCGGACGCATCCGCGCGAGTTCGGGGGTTGGGGCGAGTCTGTCGGATGAGGATATAGGCAGATTCGACTCGGAGTTAAAGTCACTGCTGGAGAGGTTTGAGCAGGCTGCGGCTGGGACGCATGCGATCCTGAAAATTCCGCATCGGGTCTTTGCTGTCCATGCAGGCAAGGGGTAGGTCAAAATTCGCTGTTGTGGAATTCATTCAACGGGCGTAAAATAGCGATGCCGAGAGGCAAGGAAACCATGTATCACACGACGGATGAAAGCGATGTAGGTTCTTCTGACAACCCGCCCAGTTTGGGCGGACGGCACGTTTTAATTCTGTTAATAGCCATCACGTAGATGCCCGCCTCTGCGTGATGATATTTCACGCAAGGAGGCAGTCATGCTGGCCATTTACAAGACCACGGAGCAGGGGCTCGAAAGAATCGAAACGATTGCCAACGGTGCTTGGGTGAATGTGATCGACCCGACGCCCGAAGAGATGGAAAAGCTGGTCAATTGGGGGATGGAGATGGACTATATTCATTACTCGCTCGACCGCGATGAGATGCCGCGCATGGAACGGGATGAAGAATACACCTTCATCCTGCTTCGCATTCCCATCCACCAGCCAGAAAGCGACGTCCCTTATAACAGCGTGCCGCTTGGCATTATGATTTTGGGGAACAAGATCATTACCGTCTGCCGTTACGACAGTGATATTTTCAGGGTGCTGATCAACGGCAAGTATCGTTTGATGAAGACGGGCAAACGATACCGCCTGGCCTTGTACATTTTCCTTGAAACCTCGGCGCGTTATTTGAACCTGCTGCGCGAGATCAACCGAGCCATTGAAATTGTGGAGGACCAATTGCAAAAGTCCACGCGCAACCGCGAATTGCTCGAACTTCTCAAATATCAAAAGAGTCTGACATACTTTTCAACCGCCCTGCGCTCCAACGAAGTGATGATGGAGCGCGTCCAGCGCACGCAGCTTTTCAATTACTATGAAGAAGACCAGGAACTGCTCGAAGATGTGCTGACCGAAAACCAGCAGGCCATTCAAATGACCAGCATCAATACTGAGATCCTCGCCAGCATGATGGACGCCTTCGCCTCGATCATCTCCAACAACCTCAACGTGGTCATGAAGGCGCTGGCTGCGTTGACGATCATCCTCAATATGCCCGTCATTGTTGCCTCGTTTTACGGCATGAATGTCCACCTGCCCGGCGAAGGCCACCCCTATGCCTTTTTCTCGCTGATTGGGATGTCCCTTGGCCTGGGTGCCATTGCCACGTATATCTTCTACAAACGCGATTGGTTCTAACATGAAAACCGAATTGTTCCTCGACGCCAGGGCGGCGCTGGGCGAGAGTCCCGCATGGGATGCAAAGACCCGGACCTTGTACTGGGTGGACATTCTTGAAAAGCGCATCTATGCAGGAACGGAGCTGCTTGCCCAACTGGATGACTTCGTCGGATGTCTTGCCCCATGTAAAAATGGACATCTCCTGCTCGGCAAACGCGCCTCTTTTACGGACCTCGCGCCGGCTGCGCTGCGAGAGACGGTTCTTGCATCTTTGAGCGAGCCCGCCGCCAACCGTGTCAATGACGGCAAATGTGACCCTGCGGGACGCCTCCTGGCCGGGACAATGGACATGGACGAAAAAGAAGCCAGCGGTGCGCTTTATTCATTCGACGGAAAAGATACAACACGCCTGCTGGATGACATTCATATCTCCAATGGCCTCGCGTGGAGTCCGGATCACAAAATATTCTATTATATTGATACGCCCACCCGCGAAGTCAAAGCCTTCGATTATGATGTTGGTACCGGCCAAATTACGGACCAGCGCGTGGCGATCCGTGTGCCTGCAGACCTTGGCTGGCCCGACGGCATGACCTCTGACACGGACGGCAATCTATGGATCGCCATGTGGGGCGGGGCGCAGGTGACGAGATGGAATCCGAATTCGGGTGCATTGCTCGCGCAGATCCCCATCCCCGCCCGGCAGACATCCTCCTGCGTGTTTGGCGGGAAGGATATGAACGAGTTGTACGTCACCTCGGCGCGAAAAAACATGAGCGAAGCGGAATTAATAAAATACCCGCTCTCCGGCGGGCTGTTCAAAGTGATGACAAATGTTGAGGGAATGCCGACGTTTGAGTTTGGATAATGTAACGAAAGCATGGGCGGGGTTACCCCGCCCTATGCATTTAATTCCACAACTTCCCTGTTAATTCCACAACTTCCCTGCACTGACTTCCGGAAAGCGGTGCAAACGGCGAATTGGCTTCCACGGTGTCGCAGTTTTCCACGATCAGCACGCGCGCCTCCCTGCTGAATGTATGCGAGTGCCAAACGCCCTGCTTTACGTTATAAAGTTTATACGGCTCCATATCCACCGCATGGATGTTGGTGACCATCTCTTCGCCCTCGCCGATGAATAGGATGCAGCGTCCTGTCAGTAGAACAAAGACCTCATCGGTTTCGGTGTGTTTTTGCATTTGGTGGATCCTGTCGGGCGTAAGATCGGGCGTGTAATTCATCAACGCCACGCGCCAGGCCTGGTAATCTATCAAGGGTTTGTAATCGGCCCCGTTATGTTCACGGATTTCAAGCAGGGCTTCGGAGAGTATGTTCATGGGTTGTTTTCCTGTTAAATTTCGAGCAGGCCTGAATCCATCATGATATTGAACTGCTCCACAACGTTGGGGTCAAAATGCCCGCCGGATTGTTCATGGATGTATTCCAGCGCTTTTTCCCTGCTCCATGCGGGGCGGTAGGGGCGGTCGGAGGTCAAAGCATCCCACACATCCATGATGGCAAAGACGCGCGCGGCGATGGGAATCTCCTCCCCTTTCAACCCGTGCGGGTATCCAGTCCCATCCCATTTTTCGTGGTGACTGTGGGGAATATCCAATGCGGGGCGCAGGTATTCGATGGGCTGGATCATTTCATATGCATACTGTGGGTGTTTGCGCATGATCTCCCATTCCTGCTCTGTTAATTTATCAGGCTTTAGCAGGATCGCATCCGGGACGCCCAGTTTGCCGATATCGTGCAGGAGCGCGCCGCGGCGCAGGTAAACAAGATCCTCGTTCTTTATGCCCATGCGGATCGCCAGTCGTTCCGCGAGGGCGGTCACGCGCAGGGTGTGGCCTTCGGTCTCATGGTCGCGCAGATCCATGGCGCGTGACCAGCCTTCGATGGTGGCATCGTAGGCGGATAATAACTGTTCATGCGCCGCTTCGAGGTTGGCGCGTTCGTCCACTAATTTCCGGTAGCGGTTCAGGCGCGTAATGCCGAGCAGGCGGGCGCGCAATTCGTAGCGGTCATACGGCTTGGTGATGTAATCGTCCGCGCCGGATTCCAGGCCGCTCAGCATGGATTTGCGGTCGTCGAGGGCGGTGAGCATGATGATCGGGATCTCGGCCAGTAAAGGGTCATTGCGGATGCGCCGGCAGACCTCAAAGCCGTCCATGCCGGGCATCATCACATCCAGCAGGATCACATCCGGCAGGATCTGGCGGATCTTTTCCAGGGCTTCCATGCCGTTCTCCGCCATTTCCAGGATATACCCCTGCCCCTCCAAAATGGATTCCAGCGTGTGCCGCCCGGCGGGTTCATCATCTACGATCAGGATTGTGCTGGACATAGGACCTCCTTGGTCGCTGCCGCAAATTGTGTTATGCCGGAAATTGTCATACGGAAAATTCCCATGCTATCAGCGGTCTTTATCTATGAGGCCGTGTTTGATCGCCAGGCGCACCAGCCCGGCCAGGTTGCGCACGAGCAGCTTTTCCATCAGGTTTGCGCGATGCTTTTCCACGGTTTTTTCGCTGATGAAGAGGAGCTTGCCGATCTCGCCGCTGGTATGTTCCTCGGCGATCAATTGCAGGATCTCCTTCTCGCGCGGCGAGAGGGCGTCCAGCGGATTGTTGCTTTGCGGGGCCTTCGGGCGCATTGCGCTTTGTGTCGCAATGGAGGAGATCGTGGCGCTTAGGAAGGTTTCCCCCCGTGCCACGGTGTGGATCGCCTGTAATAATTCCTCGCCGGCCGAGGTCTTCAACACATAGCCTTTTACGCCGCTTTGCAGAGCCTGATGCACCAATCCCTCCTCCGCATACATGGACAGCAGCAGGATGTTGACAGGCAGTTTCAGGCTGCGAATCTGCTCGGCGGCCTGGATGCCATTAAGGCGCGGCATCATGATATCCATCACGAGCACATCCGGCTTGAGTTCCACCGTTTTTTCGATGGCCTCCTGCCCGTTGGACGCTTCGCCGGCCACGTGGATGTCATGGGCGCGTTCGAGCAGGGCGCGCAAGCCTGCCCGCACCAGGGAATGATCCTCCGCCAGCAGGATGCGGATCATGCTGCCTCCAGCGGCAGGTGGGCGGAGATGATCGTCCCTTTTGCGGGCGCGGATGTGATGGTTAAATGGCCTCCCACAAGCATTAACCGCTCGCCCAGGCCGCTCAAGCCGATGCTTCTCCCGGAGGAACGATCTTCGCTGGTGAAGCCGATGCCGTTATCCTGCACGGTTAATATGATGGCGTGCTCGTCCACGATCAGATCCACCCAGACCTGGGTTGCCTTTGAATGCTTGATCACGTTCGTCAGGGTCTCCTGTAAAAAACGGTAGAGTGTGATCGAGTATACATCGGAAAGGTCCGCGAGTTTCTCGTCGACTTCGACGTGGATGGGCAGGCCGGCGCGCAAACCGAATTCGCGGCTGTAGGTTTCCAGCGCAGAACGCAGCCCCAGCGTATCCAGCATGCTGGGACGGATATCCTGCGCAAGCTGGCGCATTCTCTGAATGGTCTGGTTGGTATCTGCGATCAGGTCTTCAAGCTCCCTGTTGAGCAGGCCGGTCTGGATGGGTGGCTCCATTTGCAGACTGCGCAGGCGCAGCATATGGGCGATCAACGCCTGTCCCAGGTCGTCGTGCAGTTCGCGGGAGAGACGCCGCCGTTCCTGTTCCTGTGCCGTGACCACACGCTCCGCCATCTGCTGTAAATTCTCGCGCTGTGTCAGCAGGGTGCGGTAGCGGTCCAGCCTCAGGATGGTATTGACGCGCAGGCGCAGTTCCTGCCTGTCTGCCGGTTTGGTGAGGAAATCGTCTGCGCCGGCTTCGATGCCCTGCAGGCGCGAGGCGCGGTCATCCAGGGCGGTGAGAATGATGATCGGGACCTCGGCAAGTTTCGGTGCAGCGCGCAGGCGCCGGCAGACCTCGAAGCCGTTCATACCGGGCATCATCACATCCAGCAGGACCAGGTCCGGCATCGATGCGTCCGCCATGTGCAGGGCGGCCGGCCCATCTTGCGCGGACAGGATCTCATAGCCCTGCCCGTCGAGGATCGATTCGAGGGTGGCAATGCCAGCCGGGTCGTCATCCACGATCAGTATTTTGCTCTGCATTTGACCTGCCTTCCGCGGGTATGTAACGTTCGATCATTTTTCCGAGTTCGTCAATTCGGATCGGTTTGCTCATGTAATCGGTCATGCCGGCGGCGAGGCAGCGCTCGCGGTCGCCGGGCATTGCCAGCGCGGTCATCGCAATGATGGGAACCTGTTTGAAGTCATTGTCTTCGCGGAGGAGCTTTGCGGCTTCCAGCCCGTCCATCATGGGCATCATTATATCCATCAGGATCAGGTCGGGGCGCTCGCTCTTTGCAAGTTGGATGCCATCCCTGCCGTTGCGCGCAATGAATACCTGATACCCCCTATGGGTCAAAAATTCCTTCAGGAGAGAGATGATGATCTCTGTATCCTCGACGAGCAAAACGCTGCCGCTGTGCTTCCCAGCCGGCATTTGGTGCGGGGGCAAAAGCTCACCGGTGCCCTTCACCTCGGCATTTTGCTCCTCCGCCCCCCAGGGCAGGGTGATGATGAAACGGCTGCCCGCGCCCCATTCGCTTTCCACCCGGACGTGCCCGCCGTGCAGGCGCACCATTTGTGCCACCAGGGCAAGCCCCAGGCCCGTGCCTTGGTATTCCCTCGTCAGACCGGCATCCAGTTGTACGAACGGTTTGAAGAGCAGTTGTAGATCCTCCTGCGCGATGCCGATTCCCTCATCCCAAACGGTAAACGTGACCTCGTTCCTTTGCGGGTGACCCTCCACCTCCAGCCCGATCCGTTTTCCAGTCTCTGTGAATTTAACCGCATTGCCGAGCAGGTTTACCAGCGATTGTTTCAAACGGCGTTCGTCGCCTGAGATGATCTTCACATTTCCCTTCACCTGGAACAAGACGTCCAGCGATTTTTTCTGGGCGAGTTCCCTGACCATGCGGATACTGGACTGGCACAGCTTTTCCACCGAGAAGGCGCGCAGGTCGAGCTCCATGCGCCCCGCTTCGATCTTGGAAATATCGAGGATATCGTTGATCAGGTCGAGCAGGTGGTGCCCGCTTTCCTTGACGATGCGGACGTATTTCTCCTGTTTCTCGTTCAGCCCGCCGACCAGTTGTTCCTCCAGGCTTTCGGAAATGCCGATAATGGAATTAAGCGGTGTGCGTAGTTCGTGGCTCATGTTGGCGAGGAACTCATCCTTGATCCGCAGGGCATTCTCCATCTCCGCGTTGGCGAAGCGCAGGGCTTCCTCCGCCTGTTTGTGGGTGGTGATATCGCGGCTTGTGCTCAAAACCAGCCGTCTGCCGCCCACTTCAACGGGATAGGAGTGCATTTCCAGGACGTGCCGGCCGTCTCCGGGCGCATGGAAGGTAAGCTCCACCGGCGGTGTTTTTTCGCCATTCATGATGGCGAGATTGTAGTCCTGCAGCCTCGCGGATTCCCCGGCCGGGAAGATGCCGAGTTCCGAGATGCGCCTGCCGCGGATCTCATCGCGTTTCAATTGATGCTGTTGTTCGAAGGAACGGTTGGCATCCCGCACGGTCCCGTCCGCCTCCGTCACCGAGACGGGATCAGGCGCGGCGTCGAAGAGCAGGCGGGCGTAGGCTTCGCTCGCGCTCAGGGCCTGCTCGATCTGTTTGCGGTCGGTAATATCCACGCTGATGCCCACCACGCGTTCCGCTTCCCCGTTATCGGAGAAGACCGTCACCGAGCTGGTGGAAATATGGCGGACCGAACCATTGGGCAGGATGATGCGGTGTTCCCTGTTCAGTAACAGGTCCTGTGTGACCTCCAGTTGCCTGTCGATCCCCGTTTTTTCCAGGTCGTCGGGATGGATCGATTGCGCCCAGGCCTGCGGAGTGCCGTCGAACTCCCCGGCCGGGATGTGGTGGATCATGTGCATCCGTTCGTCCCAGATGACTGTATTTTCTGCGGGATAATATTCCCAGACCCCGATCTGCCCGGCGTGCGTGGCAAGCTCGAGGCGGCGTTTTGCGGCTTCGCTCTGCAGGGTGCGTTCGCGCACACGCTCCTCCAGCTCGGCATTCAAATGACGGACTTCCGCCTCGATCAGCCGTCTTTCGATCAACTCGGATTGCAGTGTGGTGAACAGGTTTGCATTTTCGATGGCAATCGCGGCCTGCCCGGCCAGGGTCTCCAGCAGGCGCTGATCGTGTTCCGTGAACGCGTTCTCCGCCTCGCTTTCCACCGAAATGGAGCCGATCACCCGCTCGCCAATCTTAAGCGGCACATATAACCCGGAGAGGATATTGGGAAACACATCCACGTATCTCTCATCCGTTTTCACATTCGGCACACGCAGGGAGGTTCCATTCAACGTCACCCAGCCGCTCAAACCCTGACGGGAATTGGTAATGATCCCGTTCATTTCCTGGATATGATCTTCCGCCTCCTCCGCGCTGAGGCTTGGTTTGTGGAATCCGACCAGGTTCACGCTGTTGAATCTGGGTTCGTATTCACGGATGGCAATATGATGCCAGTCCATCCTACGGCCAAGGATCTCGATCACTGCGTGGGCGACTTGATTCGGCGTGTGCAGGCGGCTGATGGCCAGTCCGCTTTCATACAGGGTTTCCAGCTCGGTCACCTGGCGGTTGATCGCCCTGTCTGCCTGGATGCCCCGCATATAGGTCTGCAGTTTTTCGGCCAGCGACTCAAGCAGCCGGCGTTCCTCCTTCATGAAGGGACCATCATCCCCCCGCGGTCTCTCCTCCAGATAGGCCACCTCGATGGAGCCGCGTTTGCCGTCGGAAATATCAAAGAATTGGGTTTGCATCCACGCGGTTTCGCGGAACCCTTGCGTGGCAAACTCCCGGTCATGGAATGTTATGCGGGCGCGGGTGATCTCCGGATGCTGCCACGCGGAGGGCAGGCTGTTGATGACATCCTGCAGGACCTCCTCCTCCGGGCGGGAGTAATCCATGAAGATCCTGGCGACATTATGTAAAAAGGATACTTCCTTTACCCGTTCGCCGAGGTCGCGGATCAGGCGCTGTTTTTCCTGTTCCGCCTGTGTGCGCTCGGTGATGTCGTGAAATGACCAGACACGGCCTTCAATTTTGGATCCGATTGTTTGAGGCTGGGAATAACGCTCGAACACGCGCCCGTCTGCAAACTGGATCTGGTCTACACTCGATTCTTCCGGCTGTTCGTACAATGTACTGACTTTGGATATAAACTGCTCCGGATCGGCAAGCTGGTTCAGGATGTAGTTTATGGTTTTTGCATCGTCATGATCGGCGAGAATTTCTTCCGGTATTTTCCACATATCGGCGAATTTCTGATTCCAAAGCGTAATCTTTCCCTGCCTGTCCACAATCAGGATGCCATCGGCAGTGGATTCCAGGGAGGCGTTGAGCATCGAAAGAGAAGTTTTTAGTTCATTCTCCGCCTGCTTGCGCTGGGTGATGTCCTCTCCAATGGATTGGTACTCGAAGATTTCTCCCTGCTCGTTGAACAGGGCGCGGTCTGTCCAGCGCTGCCAGCGTTCCCCGCCTCTCCCGTCGGTTGTCTTGTATTCATAGGAAATATACGGTTTCTCGCGGTTGAGCGAAAGATAGTTTCCCATCACAAGTTCCCGTTCCGTTTCCGGGATGAGGGAGAACAGATTGCTTCCAATAAGTTTATCGCGCGGTGTTTCGAAATACTCGCAATAGAAGGAGTTGATGAAGGTCAACGTCCCGTCCGCTTTGAACCTGCAGACCATGGCGGGCATGTCCTCCGAAATGCTTTTGTAGCGTTCCTCGCTTTCGCGCAGTTTTTCCTCCGCCTGCCTGCGTTCGGTGATGTCGAGAGCCGTGCCGTGCAGCCCGACCAGCTCTCCCCGTTCATCGAGCCAGCGCTCGCCGCGCGCCAGCAGCCATCTTCTTGAACCGTCTACGCGCACCCGTTCCAGTTCGATCTCATAGGGTTCGCCGTTTTGCAGGGTTTTTTCCACCGCTGCTCTCATGCGCACCATGCTGTCAGGCGTATAGAGTTTGTCCTGCTCAGTCATGGAGGGCACAGGTTTATCGGGGTCAATCTCCAGGATTCTGCACAGTTCCTTCGACCAGCGGGGGGTATCGGTCGCGGCGATCCAGTCCCAACTGCCCACATGGGCGATGCGTTGCGCTTCCTCCAGGTGCGCCTCGGTCCTCCGCAATGCATCCACCGCCTGTTTGCGCTCGGTGATGTCGGTGAGCGAGCCTACAATGGCGACGGTCTTTCCATCCCTGACCATCGGGCTTTCGTCCACCTGCACCCAGATCCTGCGTCCCTTGCGGGTGACGAGTTCCAATTGGTACGAGGGCTGGCGCTCTCCCGTCCGGATGGCGTATTCGGTGGATTCGATGCCTCGTTGGTTCAATGGGTTGTCGGAAAGAAATTCCTGCCAGTGCACCATGGCTTCTTCCGGTTCGCAGTCCAGGATCTCCCGCGCCTGCTGGCTGACGTATACCAGCACATTATCCGCGGTATGCGTATAGAACAGGCTGCTGCTGTGGCGGATGATATTCTGAAGTTTTTCCTCGCTTTCGTACAGCGCCTGCTCCGCCCGTTTGCGTTCGGTGATGTCCACGCTTGTGACTATGGCTTTTGAAAAATCATGCTCATGTCCCGCGGTGACCGACCAGCTCAGGTTGACCTCGAGGGGTTGGCCTGTCAGCGTTTCATCCGCCCCTTCCCAGCTGTTGCTGGTCCTGCCCTCCGCAATGGCGATGAAATCCTCGTGGTTATGCTCCTGCTCTCCCCTGGATTGAACGAGCATGCTTTCGAGCAAAGCCTCCCTGCTTTCCGCATGGTACATTTTTAATGCGGTCTGGTTTACGTCCAGGACGCGGATCATCCCCGCACATTCGCGGACGGCCTCGGGATGAGAGTTGAAATAAGCGCGGAAATCCGTGACGCCCTGTTGTTTCAGGGAATCGAGGTGTTTTTTGACCTCGGAAAAATCCTCCTCGAAAATTGCTGCCGGCGTATTATCGAATAATGTCCGATAGCGCTGCTCGCTCTTGAGCAATTCATTTACCATCTGTTTGCGTTCGGTGATGTCTTTAACCTGCGAGATAAAGTACAGGGGGGTTCCGCTGTTGTCCTTTACCAGCGCCACTGCCAGCAGCGCCCAGACCACCCCGCCATTTTTGCGGATATATCTTTTCTCCATTGTATAGGTTTCGATCTCTCCGGCCAGCAATTGCCTGACATATTTCAGATCGACATCCAGGTCATCGGGATGGGTGATGTCCTGGAAGGTCAATGCGAGAAGCTCCCCTTCAGAATAGCCGAGGATCGAGCATATCCTTGAATTTACCTTTAACCATTGCCCCTGCGGGGAGACCAGCGCCATGCCAATGGCGGAATGTTGAAAGGCGTTCTTGAAGAGCTGCTCACTCTGTTGCAGGGCATCCTGCGCCTGCTTTTGCTCGGTGATGTCGCGGATGGTCGAGAGCATGGCTGTGCGCTTCCCGCCGGAGGTCAGGAAGGTGACCCGTGATTCGATGCTGCGCGTGCTTCCATCCGCCCTGCGGACAATGGATTTAAAACTTGCAGGCGCTGTTTTTGCGGAAAAAGCCAGTTTATATTGTTCTACAGCCCAGGCGCGGTCCTCCTCCCCGAAAATATTCGCAAAACTTCCCCCAATCACCAGTTTGGGCTCATAGCCGTACAGGTCGTAATAGGCGGGGTTGGCAGCCAGAACGATCCCCTGCGGGTCGGAGATTGCCATTGCATCAGAGGTCGACTCCCACACCTGTTGGAAGAGCATTTGGCTTTCATGCAACGCCTCCTGCGCCTGCCTGCGTTCGGTAATGTCACGCGCCACACTTTGAATATAAAGGGGGGTTCCGTCTTCCCCCTTCACCAATTCCACATTGACCTCAACCGGGATCTTGCTTCCATCCTTCCTGCGAAAGATGCGTTCGTACGGTGCAACGAGCTCGTTGTTTAATAACCGCCTGACCACTTCCCTGCTTTTCCCCTGCTCCGCGGATGTGTCCGATACGCTAAGCCCCTTTATCTCGTCGATCTGATATCCCAGCATGTCAGCGGCGCGCTGGTTTGTCTCCAGGTGGTGTCCCTCCAAATCCAGGATAAATACGGCATCCTGGGTTTGTTCAAATAAGGAGCGGTGATAAATTTCAGCCTTTCTCTGAGCCTCTTCCGCTTGTTTACGTTCTGTGATATCGCGTGCCATTCCACGCACGATAGGTTTTTCCACCCCTTCCGTGCGCAGGGAATTGTCATATTCCCAAATGCGGATTTGTCCGTCCGCAATCCGGACGCGCATTTCGCCGCGCGCCCGGCCCTGTGCCTGTATCTTTCCGAGATAGGCTTCAAAATCTCTTCCGCCACCCGGCGCAAGTGCATCTTTCAAGTTCATCCTGAGCAGCGTTTTGCGGGGGTAGCCTGTCAATTTTACGGCGGCCTCGTTCACCGAGAGCAGGTTTCCCTCCAGGTCATGCGTGCAGATCAGATCGTGACTGTTCTCCACCAGGTCGCGGTAGCGGGCTTCGCTCTCCTGCAATGCCGTCTCCATCCGCCTGCGTTCCGTCACATCCTGTGCCATCACAAGCACGCACCTGCATCCCTCAACTTCAAGGGTGTGTGATGTGATCTCCACATCGATTATCTTTCCATTCTTTAGTTGATGCCGCCATGGTCCTGAAGACTGAAACGGCTGCCGCTTTTTCCCTATATCCTCCATCAGGTGGGGGACATCCTCCGCCGGGCGAATGTCCTTGAGAGTCATCTTTAAAAATTGCCTGTGCGTGTACCCGTATTTTTTTACGGCTGCATCGTTAACGTCCAGAAATGCCAGCGTTTCCAGGTCATAGACCCACATGGGGATGGGATGGTTTTTGAAGAGCATTTCGAAGCTGTCCCCTTGCATACTGGACGGGGCGCTCGAAGCCGTTTTTCCTTTTTTGGGAGGCATAAAGGATTCCTTTCTCCGCGCAATATAAATGCGCTCCTGGGGTGGATTCTCACATGATAGGAACAAAAAAAGAATAAGGGATTCCCCTACCTGGAACCGGATACCCCCATGCCGCCGCTCTTTCCAGACCGGAAACTTACAAGCTCAGTTTTTCAGCATGCACCCTCAGCCAATTTCTGTGTTCCCTGTATTCGGGCATTATCCTTTCCACCTCCCTCCAAAACCTGCCGGAGTGGTTTTTCACCCGCAGGTGTGCCAGTTCATGCACAACCACATAATCGATCACATCCAGCGGAGCCATCACCAGCCGCCAGGTGAAATTCAATGTCCCATGTACACTGCATGATCCCCAGCGCGTTCTGGCGGACGAAATCCTCACCTGCTTTGGCGCGAACCCGTGCTGCTTTGAATATATATGTACGCGTTCCGCGATCACCGCAAGTGCCTGCTCCCTGTACCACTGTGCGAAAACCCGCTCGCCTCGTTTTTGCGCGCTGCTCGCCAGCCGGAAGCCGCCGTTGAATTTCAAAGCCGGGCGCTGCGGCCCGACAAGCTCCAGCTCATATTCCTTCCCCAGAAATAGAAACTTCTCGCCGCCCAGATACTGCCTTTTGGGAGTCTGTGCAATGGATTTGATCCTCTCCCGTGTGCGGATGATCCATGCAGCTTTTTCCTGAACAAACGACTTGATATCCGCCGCCGTCACCCGCTTCGGTGCACGGACCGTGAGACTGCCATCCCTCTCGATGATGAGCGCCAGCGTGCGTCGTTTGCTGCGGATCAGCTGATCGATTTTGATTTGGCCGGATTCCGATGTCATGCTGGAATTATACTTATGCGGCGGGTAAATGAAAACAAAAAACCGCTTCTGCGGCGGAAAAGACCCCTTGGGACAGTCAAGTGACTGTCCCATGTAACAAATTCCGAGGCGTTTCCCCTTTATGAGTATGGCGCTCTCGGCAGCAAGGTCACTCAGCCCCTGATTCGCTCCGCCAACTTCATGGTCTATACCCATTATCCCCCCAGTTGGGCAAACATCAAAATAAAAAATCAATATTCTGTTGTAAAATAATCAATAGTAGACTCGAAGATATTTTTTAGAACCTTTATGTCCGGGAGACCTCATGGATCGATTTGAATTCGGCGCGCTGGTTGCATCCCTGCGTGATGATATGCGCTGGACGCAGTTGGAACTGGCTGAGAAATCCGGCGTGGATGTTGCGATCATCAGCAATATTGAACGCGGGGAAAGGAGGTCGCTGCTAAAGGATAATATCCTCCTGAAACTGGCGGATGGGTTTCGATTGACCACCCTGGAACGCCAGGAATTCATGTTCGCTGCCAGCGGCGTTGCGGAGCACGACGCGCTCCGCAAGGAACACGATGACGCCTGGTCCGGTTTCGACGCACAGGCTTTTATCAATGAAATGGGGGATCAAGTTGGACGGATCACATTGCCGGTGCTCGTCACGGATTCGTTTTGTGATGTGTTGCTGGTCAATCACTGCCTGCTTGAATTCTATAATGTGCCCGCGGTCCTGATGGAAACCGCGGGGAACGGTCCGGGGGGGTTCAACCAGATGCGCTATGTGTTCCACGCTGATTCGAACTTCCGTGAACTGATCGGGGAGGACAGGTGGGATCAATACGCATTGATCAATGCGCGCTATTTTCGAAGACGCAGCCTGCGCGTCCGTTCGAAGCCCTATTTCTCGAGTTTGCTGAAGGAACTGCTTGACGATAAAAAATACCCGTCCTTTGAACGCTGCTGGCGCAGGATGGTGTTTGAAAGCCGTGATGATTTCCACACCACTTTTGACGAACCGGACGTGGAAAGTGATCATAGTATTGTCGCGGTCGAGTCCCTGCTTGCCCTGACGCCATATGGCGACCTGTACCTGCAACAGATCCTGCCCTTGAACAGAAGGACAGCCGGGCGGATAGAAAAGATCCTGGATAAAACAGGGCAGGGGTATGTGCAATTGGCGCCTTTTCCCGATAAACAAAAACGTTGATGAATTTGTTTGTCGACACTAGTGCCGAGGGGGAGATATGTTGAGCCTGCGAAATCCCGGGCAAAGCAAAAGACCACCTTGTGGTGGTCTGTAGTGCCGAGGGGGAGATATGTTGAGCCTGCGAAATCCCGGGCAAAGCAAAAGACCACCTTGTGGTGGTCTGTAGTGCCGAGGGGGAGATTTGAACTCCCGACCAAGGGCTTATGAGTCCCCTGCTCTGCCACTGAGCTACCTCGGCGTTGTGGATAGAGCGGGGCAAATGGTACTATGGGAGGGGGCATTTGTCAACTTCATGCGGTTCCGTTGATATTAAAACCATTGGAACGCTAAAATTCGTTGAATATTCCCGCAAACACCCTGCTATAATACCGCCATAGGTGTGCCCATGAAAATTCTGTTGTATGAAAATGACCCCAGGGAATCCGCGCTCATTCGGCAGGTTTTGGATGGGAAAAGGACCACCGTGGTTCCCGTTGCATCGAGCGAAGAGGCCTGGGAATACTTTCAATCGAACGAGGCTCATTTCCTGATCGCAAACTGGGAGACAAGCGACCTGCAAACGACCCGCTTCCTCCAGCGTGTGCGCGCTTCGACCCTTGCCCAATCTGTTTTTATCCTTCTGACTACATCGAAAAACCTGGAGGATGTATCCGCCCCGCAAGGCATGGACGATATCATCCAGCGTCCCATAAAAGCGGCTGATCTGAAAAACCGCGTGGCCATGGCGGAACGCATCATTTCATTGGCGGGCAGTCTTGCGATTGCCCGTGATCAACTGGAGAACCAGGCTGTTTTTGACAGCCTGACAGGCTTCATGAACCGACCCGCTTTCCTGCGCCAGTCTGCCGGGGAACTGGAGCGCGCCCGCCGCGCTTCGATGCCCTTGAGTTTGATCGCGCTGGATATTGATAACTTCAAGGTCATCAACGAAAAATTCGGCATGGATCTTGGTGACGATGTATTAAGGATTGTCTCTCAAACGATCCGCGAGAAGAGCAGACCCTACGACTGCATTGGACGCTGGATGGGGGATGAGTTCGTGATTGTGTTGGCCGGCGTCATTGGCGCGGACGCGGAAAAAATTGCAGAGAGGGTGATTGGCGGGGTGCGCGGGACCAGGATCGAGATCCCGAATGAGGCGTCTCTCAATGTGAAGATCAGCGCAGGCATTGCCTCCCTTGCGCGCATCGGCTCCTCCACCGAGGTCGAGCCGTTGATCGAGCAGGGACGGCAGGCCATGGCTCGCGCAAAAGAGGCGGGGGGCAATCAGGTTTTTCTGGTGTACATCTAACCCTGCATCCACCCTAAAATCAATAAAGCCGCCATCCCGACCAGGATGGTGAGCAGGGTATTCCGCGAAACCCATGCGGTCATGATCGCAATGATGCCCGCGAACAGACGGATATTCTCAAGGGAAAAATTCAAGCTTCCTTCGCGGATGAGCAATTCGGGGACGATGATGGCGGACAGCACCGCAGGCGGGACGTAGTGCAATGCGCGCCGCATCGTTTGCGGGACCTCGAACCTGCCAAACAGATAAATGAGCGAGAATCTCAGCCCGAAGGTGATCAACCCGCCGATGAGCATGACCAGCCAGATATTCACAACAGCCCCTTTTTGTCTTCAAGCACCGTGCCAACGACGATTCCGACCAGCGCAGCAAGAATCAACCCTACTCTGAACGGCAGGCTGTAGGCGAGCAAGGCAGTCGTTCCCGCACTGACGGCAGCGGCGATCATCGGGCGTTTTTTCAGGATGGGAACGACCATGGCGATGAATGTGAGCGGGAGGGCGAAGTCAAGCGGCAGTTCTTCGGGGATGCGCGCGCCGAGGAAGATGCCGAGCGCAGTGCTGACCTGCCAGGTGAACCACAGCGAAAATCCTGCGCCAAGCACGAACCAATGACTAAATGGCTGCTCACCCTCTTTTTCATATTTGAGAATACTCGGCGCGTAGGCTTCATCGGTGAGCAGATAGGAGAGCAGCACCTTCCACTTCATGGAAAGGTCGCGCAAGTATGGCGCAAGGGATGCGCTGTAGAGCATGTGACGCAAATTGACCACGGCAATCGTAAGAATGATGACAAAACCCGGCGCGGCGTCCTGCACCAGTTGCGCGGTGACGAATTGCGCCGACCCCGCAAATACGATGGACGACATCATCTGCGAGGCAAACACGGACAAGCCCGCATTGAGCGCCAGCGCACCGTAGATCATGCCAAAAGGAAACACCCCGATCAACAATGGGATTTCGGCACGGACTCCGTCAAGGAAGGCTTTTTGGGATTCGTTCATCGATTCATCCTGCAGGGGCGCAGCGTCGCTGCGCCCCTACCCGTTTTCAATAATTTTCCTCGCCGCGCGCTGCCCGCTCTCCACTGCGCCTTCCATGAATCCCTGAATGACCGTGGCGTGCTCGCCTGCGAAATACAAACGTCCCGCAGGGGTGAATAGCGTCTGCCAGTGTGTCATTATCTGACCGGGTGCAAGCGCCAAGTAGGAGCAGCGCGTGAACGGCTCATTGACCCATGCAACCGTATGCGCCTGTTCGATCAGGTCGGAGGAAGCGGGGAAGAATGTTTTGATGGCGGCGACTGCGGTTTTGATGCGCTCTTCATCGGATAGCTTCGAGAGTTCTGCGCCGGGCCCGCCGCCGGTGTAGGCGGTCAGGATGCCGTGCTCATGCTCGAGGTGGCTGGTGGCGTCCCAGGTCATCCCGATTGGATGGTCGGTGTAGAGGCGTCCGTTCCAGCCGTGTTCGTGCCAGAAGCGTTTGCGGTATTCGATCATCACCTTGGTCACCGCGCCGTAGGAAAGTTCATCCACAAGTTTTTGATGCGCGGCGGGCAATGACGAATGGAAATCGATCATCCGCGCCACGGTGAGCGGGACGGCAAGGATCGCAAAGGATGAACGGATCGTGTGGAATGAATCCAGCTGCTTGTATTTGACGGTCACGCCTTCCGCTTGGACTTTCACCGAAGTGACTACCGCGTTCAAGCGCAGGTCGGGCAGGTGATCCGCAATCGCCCGCGGGATCTGGTCGTTGCCGCCGATGACGCGATAGGAGGAATGCCACGCGTTCGGGTCGCTGTAATACAGGGATGCATTGCGCGCCAGATCGAGCAGCGAAAAATCTTCGGGCTCGCAGGTGTATTCCGAACGGATGTGGTTCACGAACATCGCGCGCGCCAGCGGATGGACATCCTGCGCCCGAATCCACTGCGCTGTGGATTTCGCATCCAGTTCCCTTGCATTCAGCGCGGTTACAGGATTGGCTGGGTCGCTGACCTCCCTGCCCAATTCCGCCAATGCAACCCACATCTTTTGATATTCCGCCTGAAGGTTCGTTCCCCACAACCCCACGTCATCAGTTTCGCCAGCCCTGCCATCAAACGCGCCCCAATCACCGCTTTGACCCTGCCAGCTGCCCACCTGCCCAAGCGGCAGGTTGAACTCCTTTGCCAGTGCGATCATGCGCGCATGGTCTTCGTCAATATACTCGCCGCCGCCCTCGGCGACCAGTCCGTCCGAGAACTCGCGGATCGAATGCACGCGCCCGCCCACGCGGTCCCGCGCCTCCAGCACGGTGACCTTCCAACCCGCCTTGTGCAATTCATGTGCGGCGGAAAGCCCCGCCATGCCTGCGCCGATGATGGTGACAGTTTTATCGCTCATGATCGCTGGATTTTACTTCAAGTTTTGTTCCAGACCCTTGCGGATGGAAACCAGCGTCATCCCCAGAAACAGCAGGATGGCAATCTCATTCAAAAGTCCGCCCCACATGCGCCCGGCTTGCCAGTTGGCATAATTTGCGATCAAACGCAACGAAAGCGATGCGTGCAACAGGATCAAGTGGATGTAGAACGATGATTGGAAATTGATCGGCACGCCGAGGATGGCGGGAAAGATGATCGGTGCGTGACCGAAGATCATCGAGAAGACGAATCCCACGAAGACGGCATGAAGCACCGCGTCATACCTTGGACCCGCAGCCTGCGCGCCAAACCCCAGGCTTAATCCTCCGCCGATGCCGAGCCAGATCAACCCGGGCGCGAGACACCATGCGATGTAGCGTGTGAGCGGAAGTCTGTGATTCAAATTCCGCCATGCGATGTCGTTGGGGATGGACCAGATCGCCAGCAGCAATAAACCCAATCCGCTGATGCGCGTGCCGACCTGCATCTCTGGCATGGCGATTACCATGCCAGAGATCAAAATGAGGACGATGCCGCCGAATAAAAAATGCTGTATCCGTGTGGTACGCAAAACGCGGCTGAGTTCCAGCCGTTCGCCTGCGATGGTCAGCACGAGGAACGCCTGCCAGAACAAAACCACCTGAAAGATCTGCCATCCGAACAGCCACAGCAGGTTGCCTGTGAACCACGTCAACGCGCCGAACAGCATGGTGACCGTGTGCAGGGCAAACTCGCGGCGCGTGATCTCGATCAGGATCGCAACCCCTCCAAGGCTGGCGAGCGTGAGCAGGATCGGTCCGAGCGGCAGAGTCCGAATGAGGAGGGTGACCAGCCAGCCCAGTCCGGCCAGAAGCGGAGGCAGGTACATCCATTTTTGCTTCATTGCAACGGCGCGTTCGAGCGTGATCAACGTCCCCAAAAATCCGGAGATCATCAGCGGACCGTGGAGCATGGCAAGGGACGGTGTCAGCGCGGGCAGTCCCCAGCCGAGGCGCATCAAGCCCGCCCACAACCCGGCGAGCAGGGCGAGGATGGCGAGAAAAAGAAATGGGAGCGCGAATCGATTGGGCATGTGTTGATTAAACCACCAAAGCGGACTTCTGTCACAGTATTTCTCCAAACTATCATGTAGAATCAGAACATCCAACACAGGAGATTGAACATGCTCAGAAAGTTCGTTTTATTGATTACGTTTGGATTCCTACTCCCCGCAACGATTGTCTTTGCCAGGGGGAATTTCGATTACATCACGGTAAAGGGACCGGGCATCACGGGTGAGATCAACATCACCAACCACACACTGACCGGTGATTTCTTTGCTTTTGCCGATTTTACACAGGGGGATGTTCCGCCGCCCGCCGACCCCGGGCAGGGGTATCAGGTGATTCGTATCCATCTTGAAATCGTGGATGATAAACCTACAGACCGTCTATTCGACCAGTTACATTATTATCCCTACAGCGGATATGTCTATTACGATGGTTTGGTGGAGGGAAATTCCGAATATGACGGCAAATGGTACACTGCCAACCCCGCCGCGGCTGCCCCCTTCCGCGCCGTGCTGGCGGAACGCGCGCGCCTGAACTGGATTCCGCTTGCGGCGTTGCTGGTGATCATGGTGGCGGTAGCGTACGCGTATTTCAAAAAGTAGAATCAAAAACGGCGGATGTCATTTCAAAATGTGACGGCCGCCGTTTCATCCCCGCCGCTCCCTTTTCGTTCACCTCAACACAAACACATCCCTGCTTTCGTCATATGCAAGGATGAGTATCCGTCCCTTTTCGAAATTGACCTCCCCCGCATAAACGGAACGATATACATCCGAATCGTCCTTTATCAGAATTTCGATATGATGCCTGCCTGGCATGATCTCTAAAAATTCCAGCGCTGAGATACGCCCGTTGCCGCTGATGCCCGACGGTATGTAGGTTTCATCGAGGATGATCTCATCGTCCGCAAGTACGCGCACCGAGATGGGAAAGTGCGTGCCGCCGAAGATCTTTTCCGCATCCGCGCCTTCGGGCAGGGTGACGCCCTCTGGAATATTTGCAGACGAAATCTTGCCTCGCGCATCCACTGCAATGCGCAATACACTTTCCTGCGCGGCTTGCATGCTTGCGGGAATATCCAGCGGCAAAGCAAGCGCGAAGATCGCGAGCAATAAAACAGTCCCAACCAACCCACTCACAAGTGACGGTATCATCTTGCTGCGTTCCTTCACGGTTGGCAAAACGGGCGGGCGTTTTTCATTTTGATTTTCATGCAGGTCGTTCAAAAAATCTTCCACTGCCTTCGCATCGCCGGGCGTGGCCTCAAGCCAGTGCAACCCTTCCTTGACGAGTGCGGGACGCAACTGCAAACGGTTCAAGAGCCAATGCGCATCTTCGCGATAGATGCCGTCATCGTAGGGATGCGAAAGGATGATAATATCGCGCGTGCCTTCGTTTTCAAGCGCTTTGATCCATTCGATATTGACCGTGCTTGTGGACGGAAGCACCGCCGTGATGACGCGCGCCGCCTCGTTCTCGCCCCAACTTGATACGGTTACTGGAGCATTCGCTCCGCTGACGCTTAATCCCGCAGGCAGACCGCCCAGCGCTTCATCGCGATGACTTGCAAACAAAACCGTGACAGGGTTGCCTTCGTTTCTTTCACGATGCAGCGCGCCTTTAACTGCATTGAAAATTTTCTCGTTGTTGTAGCCGCCGGCCATGTCAATTGCGTCGGTGGGACATGATCCCACGCAAATGCCGCATCCCGTACATTGCGTGGCGTTGATGATGGCGAGTTTGTGATAACCCGAATCGTCGTCCCGGTCCACCATGCGGATGGCGTCGAACGGACATTCGGCGTAGCAGATGGTACAGCCCGTACACTTCGGATCGGTAACAGAAGCAGGTCCGAGGTCCCGACCCGAGGCGAGCCAGGGGAGCAGGAACAGAGTCCCGCCGGCGAGAATCGCCAGTCCCCAGAAGATGACGTTGCCCCACGCGTCGATCAGCGGAAGAAAACCGAGATAGTAGGCGTCCATCGGAGTGGATTCGACCAGCCGCGAAAGATCAGCGGGCGCGGCGGATCGGACAGGCTTGATGAGCGAGAGGATAACCAGCCCAATGATCGCCTGCACACTGACCCAGCGCGGCGACCACCAGCGCGCGCGGGAAAGCCGCAAGCCGTGGATGTAAATTCCGAGGAAACCGATCAGCGGCAGGAAGACATGCAGGAAGAGGATGATGACGAAATTGGAGAACGTGCGCGAGGCAATGTCGGTGGCAACATAGGTGAGACCCGATGTGCCCGCGATGGTGTTCATCATGTACTCGGTCATCCACTGCGCGCGCTCGTCCCAGATCAGCCAGTAGCCCATGGTGCCCACCAGCCAGGTGACAGCCAGCATGATCCAGCCGCTCGTCCATGCCAGCCAGCGCGAACCCCAGTACCGGTCGCTGAGCAGCATTTTAAGCAGATGCAAAATAATGAGCAGGATCATCGCATCGGATGCGTAGCGATGGACACTGCGCATGAGCGAGCCGAACCAGTTTGAGTCTATTTTTTCAACGGTGGCATAGGCGACATCCAGACCAGGGCGGTAGATGGCAGTGAGATAAATTCCCGTGCCGATCAGCACAAGCAGCATAAAGATGGTCAACGTGCCGAGATGATAGAACGGATTGAAATCCGATTTGGTGAAGCGATTGACGCTGCCTTCGAGCTTTACCCAAATTTTTTCGAAGGTGCGCAGGATTTTGCGTTGAGCGTAGGGATTCAGTGTCATGTATCAGGTTCCAAGTGTCAGGTTTCAGGTGTATGTGGTGGTTCCGATACGTCACTCACCATCGTTCGTGACTACTCAACCACCGTGTCTTCTTCGTACAGTAATGGGAATTTATTCATCCTCATCGCATTGGTCGTGACGAAGATGCTGCTGGCGATCATCGCAAAGGCGGAAAAGATGGGCTGCAGTAAACCAGCCATCGCCAGCCCGACCCCGATCACGTTGTAGATCACCGCCCAGCCCAAATTCTGTTTGACACGCTTCATGGATTCGCGTGAAAGGTCAACCAGCCAGGGGATGACCTTCAGATCGTCGCGCATCAGAACGATGTCTGCGGCGGTGCGCGCCACATCCGTGCCGTTATTCATCGCCAAGCCGACTGTCGCGGCGGCGAGCGCAGGTCCATCGTTGATGCCGTCGCCGACCATCGCGGCGTTTTCCGCGAGATGCGCCATCTTTTCATCAGGGCTGAGCGCGGCGTTGACGGGAATCCCCAGAGACTTCTGCCATCTCTTGCCTGCGCTCGAGTCGTCACCCGTCAATACGCCAAGTTTCAATCCGCGCGACTGTAATTCGCTGACCACATCCTTTGCCTCCGCGCGGACTGTCTCCCCCAGCCCCAGGATGCCCCTGACCTGCCCATCCCAACCTGCATGGACGACCGCGAGCCCCGCCACTTTCCATACATCAACTTGTTTACTGATTTCTTCAGATATTTCCAATCCTTCAGCAGACATCAACCGCGCCGAGCCAATGGAGATTTGTTTTCCATTTAACTTCGCCTTTACGCCAAGCGCAGGCAAGGCTTTGAAGGGTTTGGGTGTTGTAAATTCAACTCCGTTCTCTTTGGCATATTCCACGATCGCCTTCGCCAGCGGATGCTCGGATTGATGTTCGATGGAAGCAACGATTTGCAGGAATTCATATTTTGGATTCAGGGAGCTTGCTCCCGCCGCCAGCAAGCTGGCTGATTCCATATAAATTTCCTGCACCCTCATCGGCAGTTGACTCAACGTACCTGTCTTATCGAAGAAGATCTTGTCCACTTTTGCCAGCCGTTCCAAAGCGGATGTGCTTCGCAGGATCGCGCCAGACTCCGCTGCGCGCCCGAGCGATAACCACAATGTCAGCGGGGTTGCCAGCCCCAGTGCGCACGGACACGCGATCAGCAACACCGACAATGCGACCAGCAAGCCCGTCTCCACGCCGGAGAGATAGTTCCAGATCAAAAATGCGGTCGCCGCGAGTAAAATCGCGATCACGGTCATCCATGCGGAGAGTTTATCCACGAGGCGTTCGAGCGGAGAGCGTGCCCATAACGCTTCATGCAGCAACCGCCCGATCTGCCCTGCCGTGGTGGAATCTCCCACCGCTGTTGTGATGACTTCAAAACTGCCATCCAGATTGAGCGTACCTGCCTTGACCCCATCGCCTTCATGATGGGTGATCGGTTTGGGTTCGCCTGTCAAAATGGATTCGTCCACATCGCCCTCACCGATGGCAACCAGACCATCCACGGGGAAGCGTTCGCCGGGTCTTACACGCACACGCATCCCAGGCTGAAGTTCGGAGATGTTCACGGTTTTATCGGCAGCGTTTGTCACCACGGTAGCCTTGTCGGGGATTTGTTCCAAGAGCCGCGCCACCGCCTTGTTGCTGGACGCGTGCGCCTGCAATTCGAGCCAGCGTCCGACCGAGACCAAAAAGATGAGCATCGTGGCTGTATCAAAATACAAGCCGCCATGTCCTGCGATCAAATTTCGGACGGATAACCCGAATGCCGAGAATGTTCCAATTGTGATGAGCGTGTGGATATTCGGCTGTCCGCGCAGAAGGCTTGCAAACCCCGCGCGCAAAATGGGCAAACCCAGCAGCAGCAAGACAGGGATGCTCGTCGCCAGCATCATGATCTGGAAAAAATCCACCAGCCATTGCGTTTCAGGCGATGCCAGCCCGAATAGTTCGCGTCCGTAAATCCCCGCGCCGATGACCATGTCATGCAGCACCATCACACCGCCGATCAGCAGGCGCGTGAAAAATGATTCCTCTTCATCGTGCGGTTTTTCGTTTGGCAGCGTGGCTTGATACCCAAGCGAGCGCACGCGCTTCTTGAGGGACTTGTGATTGGTGATCGATGTATCGTAGGTGATATTCGCCTGATGCTGGATGAAACTCACCTGTGCGTCCACCACACCCCTGGTGCGTTTGAGTTGTTCGCCCACCAGCCATGCGCAGGACGAACACCACATCCCGCTCAGTGTCATGGTGACGTTTTCGCTTCTTCCTTCGACTTGGATCTGCTCCTGCTCCCAGGCTGGAGTCTCCGCCAGAAGGGCTGCCACCTCCCTGCACGATGGGCAGCAGAACACGTCACCGGCTTTGTCCATGAGCGGGTGCAGAGTCGTCAATCCGCACAGGGAGCAGGTGACGAGGGATTTGGCGGGGGAGGAGGTGGTTGCTAGTGTCATAGAATTTTTGTTTCTGACGGTGGTCGAGTAGCCTCGTGCTTGTCGAGGCGTATCGAGACCACACCTGAAATTTTCTGTTTTCTTTTTATTACTGGTTTTGACTGCTTGCGCTCAACCAGCGAGTTCTTCTATTACCAAAACATCACTGGGCCAAGCGCGAAATGTTCGACCCAGCCGAGGGAGGCAAATCCGCGCATGGCGAATTGGAAGCCGAAGAACATCATTACGAGGGATGCCAGTCCGCGCGACCAGATGCGGGAGATGGATTTCCCTGCCAGCCATTTGACGGCAAACAGGCTGGGGATGGTGGCAACGCCGAAGATGAACATGGTCAATGCGCCCAAGAGCGCGTTTCCCGAAGCCATCGCCGCGACGAGCGCGGTCAGGACCAGGCCGCAGGGTAGCAGCCCCCACAGGAGACCGAGCAGGTAGGCGGCCGGGAGCGAAGCGGTTTTGAAGCTGCGAATGGCCTTACCCCAGCGTTGGGATAATCCAGAAAACATAAGTTCGGGCGAGGGAGCTAATCCAATGAAAGCGGATGCCATGTAAAAGGCGACGATGCCAAAGATAATGGAGAGGGACGCTTGCAATGTGTCGAGCGCGAAGATGGTTTGACCGAACATACCAAAAATAAGGCCGAGGAATGAATAGGTGGTGATGCGTCCGGCGTGTGCGAGAAGCCAGGCGAATTTGTTTTGAAAGATGGACTGGCGGCCAAAAAGGATGATGACGGCACTGCACATCCCCGCACAATGAGCAAGGCTTCCGAGCAGACCGAGAAGGAATGATGCGAGCATGTTGTTATGGATAAATTGTCCTCGGAGGTCTTGATAACCTCCGAGGACTTTTCAAAGGAGGCGTTACCGAATGTACCAGGTACGACCCAACAACCACCAATTGCTGAGGTAGTAGATCGCAAACCAGGCGAGGAAGGCGAAGACCAGAACGAGCGTGCCTTTGGGTTGGTTCTTGGGATGTTCCATCTGCTCATCGGTCAGTTTGGTGGATTCGAGCAGGGGATTCTCTTTTCCGCCAACGAGGAGCAGTTGCCCCGCTTCCAAGCGCGGACCGGTGAACACGGAGACCAGGACGACAGTCAGGTACATGATGCCGCCTGTCACCGCGATCAACGCGCCGATACCGAAGATGGCAAGGGTGAGGTCCACGGTGCCGGGCACGACGCCTGCGAAGGTGATATCCCAGTTGCGGCGGGAGACGCCCTGAAGCCCGCTGGTGATCATGCCCAGCGAAACCAGTACGGTGCCGCCGCCGAAGACATATGGCTGCCATTTTGCCCAGCTCTTGAGTTTGAGTTCTTTGCGGAAGATGAGCGGGATGACATAGTAGGTGAAGGCCATGAAGGCGGTGGTCGTGCCGCCGACAACGGTGGCGTGGAAGTGACCGGGCAGGCGCAGGGTGTTATGTGCCAGCATGTTGATCTGCTCGGTGCCGATGGTGACGCCGGTCACGCCGCCGATCCAGCCGAAGATCATCATGGACATGAACAACCCGCCGAAGCCGGGTTCACCCCAGGGCGCGTTGCGCAGCCAGCCAAAGAGTCCCTTGTTGTAGCCTTTCACACGCAGGGCAATTTCGATGGCGGCCGGGATGGAGAAGGCATGCATCATCGAGCCGAGCACAGCTAGGTACATGGCATAGGAGGTGTTGACGGCTTTCCATGCGAAGGTGAGACCGGGGTCAACCAGCAGGTGGTGGGCAGAGCCAAGATTGATGAAGAACAGGTACAGGATGAAGGCGAGGCGCGAGAACTTCTCATTGACCGGGCGGATCCCGGTGGTCATCTGCGCGAGCATATACCAGATGGCGACCATCGCGGCAAGGTTGACCTGCTGGGCGGGATGGCCAAACCCCCAGAAGAAGTTGCGGTAGATGCCGGGGTCGTAATTTGCTATCCACCCCAGCGACCAGAAGAAGGCCGGCACGATGGCAATGGCGCCCTGCAGCAGGGTGTAGACGGCCAGGATGGCGGCAGTCATCAAGCCAAAGACTGCCAGTGGAAGCGAACCTTCAAAACGTTTTTCGCGTTTGGCGACCACGATGTTGATGAAGAACGTAATGACCGTGATCAACGCGCCAACCGCGAACAGGATGTAGCTCAGGTAGAACAAGGGGTGTGCCTTGAGCGGTACATAGGCGGTGAAGGTCACAATGCTGTTGGTGTCGAACAGGACAACAAAGTTGACCATCAAGCCGCCGATGACCATCAGAATGAAACCAAACCATGCAAGTTTTGGCGCGGCATGGCGTGCGTTCAACAGGGCGGTCGAACCGAAGTGCAGGCCGGCCATCTCGAAGAATACGATCCATGCCACGAGCATGTCGATGCCGTGGATGGTCAGCAGGCTGTAGAACCATTTGGCATCCAAAAGGTGGATCGCCTGCCAGCGGGTGAGCGCGATCAACAAAGCCGCGATCCCGCCCAGTAAAAGGCAGACCACCGCCATGACCGCATTGGCGATGATCAGGCGTTCGGCATGCATGTCCACTTTGAGGGTGGTCACGCCGCAGACGCGATAATCGTCCTTCGCGCCGGCAGTCCAGGGGGTTGTGGGTGCGAGAGCTGTCATTTCCATTCTCCTACTTGACGATCACTTTGCCGACCATGGTGTGGTGGCCGAGATTGCAGAACTCATTGCAGACGATGGTGAATTCGCCCGTGCTGGTCGGCACGATGGTCGCCACATAGTCATAGCCGGGAATGATCTGCAAGTTGATGTTTACCGGCTGGAGCGAAAACCCGTGCTGCAGATCCATCGAAGAGATGTGCAGGCGGTAGGTCTGCCCCTTCTCCAGCTGCAAAATGGGATACCACTGCCATGTGCTGGCGCGCAGGTAGGCGTCGCCGCCGGGAGGCGGGGCAACGACGGGGATCCCGTTCTCTTCCCCGATCTTGTATTCCTCCACAAAGGCATTGACCTGCGCAGCGAACTGTTCGCGGGTCACGCGGTACGTTTCCGTCGGCACGTTCTGCTTCCCAAGGAAATACCAGAGCGGCATCATCACGGTCAGGAACACGCACCACACAAAAGCCACTGTGAGCCAGGTCTTTTCCATGCGGCCCAGCGGCTTCCACCAGATTTTTTCAGGCGCTAACATTCTTCTCTCCTCTTTTTAGTATGGGGCGGGCGGCACGTTCAACAGGTCGATGATCCCCCAAACGTTATAGATCAAAGTACTGATCAACAGCGACAACAGGAACAACAACCAGATGTTATCGAACCATTTTTGCCATTTGGTGGCACTTTCGTTCTCCTGCTTTTCCTTCTTGGACATGGCACTCTCCTTTTGTAATGTGTCTTATTTCACAAATATTGTCTGAATTACATCCATCTTAGCAAGAGGGATGAAAACAGGCAGTGACTTTAGTTACATTTCATATGATCTGGGAATCAAAAAACCGCCTCCACACGGAGACGGTGCTCGCTTCATTCTTCGGGGATGCCTGATTCTGTTTCCCCGGGCATTTTCCTCCCCCCCACATGCTCAAGGCGGCGTACCCATATTGGGCACTTTCCTCGCCGCCGAGGATGTATGCCCAGATGGATGGGTACGGCGGCTGAGCACAAGGTTTATCCCAATGCCTTCTTCGCGGCCTGGATCACTTCCTCGTAATTTGGCTCCTCGCCAAGCGCCGGCAGATAGTTGACATAGGCCAACTTGCCGTCACGCCCCACGATAAAGACCGAACGGCGCAGGTAACGGCGTTCCTTGATCAGGATGCCGTATTTGACGCCGAACTCCGCCTCCACCACATCTGAAACAACCTTCACCTTGTCCACGCCTGTCGCGCCGCACCAGCGCTTCTGAGCCATGGGGAAATCCGTGCTGACGGTGTAGATGACGATCTCATCGCTTAGTTTGGCGGCCTCCTCATTGAAGCGGCGGGTCTCGCGGTCGCATGTATCAGTATCCAGCGAAGGCACAGCGGAAAGGATGATGACCTTTCCCTTGGATTCCTGAAGCGGGTTGAGCTTCGCCCAGCCCATGATCACAGAAGTGAATTCGGGGGCGGCATCGCCCACCTTCACTTCATCGCCCAGCAGGGTGACGAAATTATCCCCAATTTTGAATGCATCAGTACGAACAGTTGACATGGTTTGTCTCCGTTGGTAAATTTTACATATTTTACTTGATTTGTGAATGACCGCAGTATAATTGCATAGCAATTTGCCGGAGAGAGAAATTCGGATGGCAATCGGTACGAAACCGCTTCATCTTGGCTCTATTTTGCCAGGCAAGGCTAAGGAAACCTTAATTCCATGAACATTGTGCTGGTTACAGGCGGAGCCGGGTTTATCGGCTCGAATTTTATTCACCATGTATTGCGCGTCGAACCTGATGTCAGGATCATCAATTTTGACGTACTGACCTACGCGGGCAGCCTCGAAAACTTAAAAGATGTTTCGGAAGAACCTCGCTACACGTTTGTTCGGGGGGATATTTGTGATACCGACTTCGTTGAGAAGTTATTGGACGAACATGCCATTGATACGATCGTACATTTTGCCGCCGAGTCTCATGTCGATCGTTCCATCCTGGGTCCCAGGCAATTCATCGAAACCAATGTCATGGGAACCTTCTCGATGCTCGAGGCGGCGCGCAGGATTTGGCTGCAACATAGGAACCTTCCGCTCGAAACTGTCCGCTTCCATCATGTGTCCACGGATGAGGTTTTTGGTTCATTGGCGCCCGCTGAACCCGCATGGACCGAGGAAACACCTTATGCACCCAGCTCGCCCTACGCGGCCTCCAAGGCATCCAGCGATCATCTCGTCCGCTCATACGGGCATACCTATGGATTGCCGTTCACGATCACCAATTGCTCCAATAATTACGGCCCCTGGCAATTCCCCGAAAAGCTCATCCCGCTTATGATCCTGAATGCCGTTGAGGGCAAACCCCTGCCTGTCTATGGGGATGGACAGCAGATCCGTGACTGGCTGCATGTGCAGGACCACTGCGAAGCGATCCATCTTGTCCTGAAGAAGGGCGTGGTTGGTTCAACGTATAATATCGGCGGTGAGAATCAACCTGCCAATCTGACCATTGTCGAAACCATCTGCGAGATCCTGGATGAAGTGCTTCCCAGTTCACCGCATAAACCCCACAAAAAATTGATCCAGTTCGTGAAGGACCGTCCCGGACATGACCGCCGCTACGATATGGACACATACAAGATCAGCACGGAACTGGGCTGGCGCCCGCGTCACACCCTCGCCGAAGGCCTGCTCGATACGGTCAACTGGTATCTCTCCCATCCGGAATGGGTGACCGCCATCCGCGGGCAGCACAAGTATCAGGGCTGGCTGGATGCGAACTACAAATCACGGTAATCAGGAGTAAGTTCAATGAAAGGCATCATTCTTGCAGGCGGACGTGGGACGCGCTTGTATCCGCTCACACTGGCAACCAGCAAACAAATGCTGCCCGTGTATGACAAACCGATGATCTACTACCCCCTGTCCATGCTGATGCTGGCTGGGATACGCGAAATCCTGATCATCAGCACTCCTGAAGATCTGCCTGTTATTCGCAGGCTTTTGGGAGATGGAAAATCCTGGGGGGTGCAATTCTCCTATGCCGAGCAGGCAGAGCCGCGCGGTCTGGCAGATGCATTTTTAATCGGCAGGGAATTTATTGACGGGGATCGTGTTTGCCTTATTTTGGGTGATAATATCTTTTTTGGGCAGGGACTACCCGCTCAACTGCAAACTGCCGCCGTGCTGGAGCGGGGCGCATTGATCTTCGCCTATCCGGTACAGGATCCGCAGCGCTACGGTGTGGTGGAGTTTGACACTGAAGGGAAGGCAATCAGCCTCGAGGAGAAGCCTCAGAAGCCCCGCTCCAATTACGCAGTTCCCGGGTTGTATTTCTATGACGAGCGCGTGGTGGAATTTTCCGAAACCTTAAAACCATCCGCGCGCGGCGAGATCGAGATCACGGATTTGAACCGTATCTATCTGGACATGGGCGAATTGCAGGTCATCCCGTTCGGGCGCGGCGTGGCCTGGCTGGATGCCGGCACGCACGAGTCCCTGCTTCAAGCGGCAAACTTTGTACAGGTGGTGGAGGACCGCCAGGGATTGATGATCTCCTCACCCGAGGAAATTGCCTATCGGCGGGGGTTTATTAATCGAGATCAATTACGGGAATTGGCGCAGCGGATTGGAAGTAGTAATTATAGAAATTATCTACTTCGACTGGCAGAAGAGAATGAGACATAAGATGCAGGGTGATTTATCTTATAAAGATAATAGACCTCTTGCATAAGTGTGCCATAATAGGCACATGCGCTACGAAACGATCCAACACCTGAAAGATACGGACTTCAAACGGCTCACCGGAGTACAGCGCACAACCTTCGATCTGATGCTGAAATTGGTCAAAAAAGGCTTGGGCATCTTCGGCAGACCGCGCCAGCGACAGCGTGTTTGAAGTGGTGCTGGTGGATGTCTGCGAACAGCCAATCGAGCGCCCCAAAAAACCAAAAACGGCATTACAGCAGCAAAAAAGAAGCGTCATACCCAAAAAGCGCAGGTCATTGCGGATCGAAAAAGCGCCCAAATCGTGACCACGGCATTTAGTTATGGCAGCAAGCACGATTTTCAATTGTTCAACGAAGATGACTGTGAGTTTGCCGAACACCTTTGCATTCCGGCAGATGCTGGCTATCAAGGATTGAGCCAACTTCATGAAAACAGCCAAACTCCTTTCAAGAAATCCAAGTACCATGCGCTGACGAAACGCGAGAAACAGAGTAACCGGGCTTTGGCTCGAAAACGGATCGTGATTGAGCATCCGCACGTTGAAAGTGTTTCGTATCCTGTGTGAGCGGTATCGCAACCGTAGAAAGAGATTTGCCTTGCGCTTCAATTTGATCGCTGCGATTTACTACCTCGAACTCAACTCTACATGACTTTTGCAAGAGGTCTATTCTTCATTTCTTATCTCCTTCGGCAAGACATTGGAATTGAGAGAATAAGAAATGATTCGGTCCTTTGCTGGTTTTTTTACTATTCATTGACGTTTTCGCCTTGAATACGATGGAAGGAGAGTTTTCCCAATTGGTCAAAACTTCCGCCTTCCACGCCCTGATTCCCATAGATCGGGAATTTCTGTCCCGAATCGCGCAACTGTTTCAATGTCTGTGCAAGCCCTAGCGTACCGTATTCACGCGTGCGTGTGGTGTGGTCGAGGTCAATCATCTCAGTCATAAAAGTCTGGTTTGTACCAGCCTGCTGCAGGATGCGCCCGTCGGGGTCAATGATCGTGGAACGCCCGCCCCCCCATGTGCCGACGCCGTTCACGCTCACGAAGTAACACTGGTTGAACAACGCATTCGCCTGCGCCATCACCAACTCCAGCGGGCGGTCGGAGGTGGGAGTGAGTGTTGGCTGGATGATCACCTCCGCCCCCATCCATGCCAGCGTACGCGAGACTTCGGGGAACCACATGTCATAACAAATACATAGACCGAAACGCCCCACGCCGGGGATGTCGAACACGCAGAACTGGTCGCCCGCCGCTGTCCCCGCTTCATACGGAAGCCACGGAAACATCTTGCGATACTTCGCCACTATATCGCCGTCGGGTGAGATGACCACCGATGTGTTGTACATTTTGTCGCCTTCGGCCTCCCACATTGAGCCAGGGATCAGCCACTGTCGGGTCTTGCGCGCCAGGTCGCAAAAACGATCCGTCTGCGGTCCGGGCACAGGTCCGCTGTTCTTCTTGAACCAGTCCACATCCACGGGTGTTTTGAATTGCACCAGACCTGGCACCACCAATTCGTGGTACACCACCATGTTGATCCACGGAAGTTGCTTGTGGATATTCAACGCCACATCAGCCATCTTCTCAAATGTCCGATCCACGTCCCACGCTTCAACGGACATTTGCACAGCAGCGATTCCAAATAAACGACTCATAAAATTCTCCGAAGGTATGGATTCCATCAGCTTGCTGATGGTTAATGCGACAGTGAGCTGTCTGACTCCATATTGATTTATTCCACAAAATGACAGGCGACTTGTCTTCCGCCTCGTTTCGACAGGCTCAACGCATCGCCTACCTGACGTAAAGCTGGTTCTGTTTCCTGACAAATTTTCTGCGCGATGGGGCATCTCGTATGGAAGCGGCATCCCGGAGGCGGGTTGACAGGGCTCGGCACATTGCCCTCCAGCACCTTTAACTCGCGTTTGTCTTCGACCACAGGCATGGGGATCGCGCCGAACAACGCCTGCGTGTACGGATGTCGCGGCTCGTTGTACACATCTTCCGCCGAGCCGACTTCCACCAACTTGCCCAAATACATCACGCCGATGCGGTCACTGATATGTTGGATTACATTCAAATCATGCGAGATGAACAGATAGGTCAATCCAAATGATCGTTTGAGGTCATCCAGCAGATTGATGATTTGCGCCTGCACTGAAACATCCAGCGCCGACGTCGGCTCGTCCAGCACGATCAGTTTCGGATTCAACGCCAGCGCCCGTGCCACCGCCACACGCTGACACTGCCCACCAGACATCTCGTGCGGGAAGCGGTCGAGATGCTGACCGCCCAAGCCGACCTGTTCCAGCAGTTCGATTACCCGCGGACGAATTTCGTCCTTTTCCAATACATTGTGCGTGACCAGCGGCTCGGCAATGATCTGCTCCACCTTCAAGCGCGGACTCAACGACGAAAGCGGGTTTTGAAACACGATCTGCATTTCACGGCGGATGGGTTTCATATTGCGTTTGTCGATTGCAGTGATATCTTTTCCGTCGAACAGCACACTGCCTGAAGTCGGTTCGATCAGCCGCAGGATCATCCGCCCGAGCGTAGTCTTCCCGCATCCCGATTCGCCGACCAGCCCGAAGGTCTCGCCAGAGGCGATGGAGAGATCCACCCCGTCCACCGCGCAGACATGTTTGATGTCGCCCGAAAGCCAGCCGCCCGGCAATCGGAAATGTTTCTTGAGGGAGTGAACTTCAATAAGATGGGTCATAATTTTGCTCGGTGGTTGAGTAGGGCGAAGCCCGTATCGAAACCACCAATTTTATGGATATGTTTCATTGCTGGTTTCGATACCTTCGTACTCAACCAGCATGTTCAACTAAAAAACATGAAGCCAGATGTTCATCGCTGACATTCAACAACGCGGGCGATTCAGTGTTGCAGCGGTCAAAAGCAAACTCGCAACGCGGCGCAAATGGACAGCCTTGCATCGCGCCAGGATTCGACGGAACCGTGCCGGAAATAGCCGCCATCTTTTTTCCGCGCGAGCCGGGTTTTGGAATGGCATTCATCAGCCCGCGCGTGTAGGGATGCCGGGGATTGGTGAAGATATCCTTTGTGGAACCGATCTCTGCCACACGGCCTGCGTAGAGAACAGCGAGACGGTCACAAGTCTGTGCGACGACGCCAAGATTGTGCGTGATCAGGATGACCGAAATATCGAACTGCTTTTGCAGGTCGCGCAGAAGTTTGAGGATCTGGGCTTGAATGGTGACATCCAGCGCGGTGGTGGGTTCATCTGCGATCAGTAATTGCGGATCGCACGAAAGCGCCATCGCGATCATCACGCGCTGCTGTTGTCCGCCCGAGAGTTGATGGGGGTATGAATTCATCACGCGCGTCACATCGGGGAGTCCCACCGCTTCGAGCGTTTCACCTGCGCGTTCGCCGGCTTGTTTTGCGTTCAAGTCCGTGTGTTGACGGATCACCCGCACCATCTGTGAGCCGATGGTGAACACAGGATTAAGCGACGATGACGGGTCTTGAAAGATCATCGCGATTCTTCCGCCGCGCAGCTGTTCCATTTCAGAAGCGGACGCATCGAGCAGATTTTTGGAATCAAAGTTGATGATCCCGTTTGTGATGCGCGCCGAGCGCGGAAGCAGACGCAACACCGAGAGCCCCGTGACCGTTTTTCCGCAGCCCGTCTCGCCGACAAGTCCAAATACTTCGCCGCGTTTTACGTTGAAGGAAATTCCATTCAACGCCTTGAGAATACCGCGCGAGGTTTTGAACTCAAGGTTCAAATTAGAGACAGTGAGAAGATTGCTTTGCTCCGCTTGCAATGACATGGTCATTTATATTGCCTCGGGTCAAAGATGTCACGCAATGTGTCGCCCAGCAAATTGAACGCCAGTACCACCACGAAGATCGCAATGCCAGGATACGTCGCAACCCACCATTGGTTTAAAATCAACTCACGCCCCTCGCTAACCATCAAGCCCCAATCGGGCGAAGGCGGCTGTGTGCCAAGCCCCAGAAATGCCAGCCCGCCCATCGCAAGGATGACCGTGCCGAGATCGACAGTTGCCTGTACGAGGATGGGGGAAATCGTATTCGGCAGGATATGCCTGAAGATGATGACCGCATCCCTCACGCCGATGGCTTGGGCAGCCTCTATGAAATATCTTTCCCTCAAACTGACCGCCACCCCGCGCGCGATGCGCGTGTACCAGGGCCACCACGAGATGACCAATGCGATGGCAGCTTTGTCCAGTCCGCGCCCCAAAGCAGAGGTGATCGCCATTGCCAAAAGTAATGAGGGAAATGCCAGGAACAAGTCCGTGATGCGCATGATGATTTCGTCCACCCAGCCGCCTTTGTAGCCAGCCAGCGCGCCGAGCGGAGTGCCTATCAGCACCGCGAAGAAGACCACGCCCATTGGTACCATCAATGCCGCGCGCGCGCCGACGATGATGCGGCTGAGCATGTCACGCCCGAGCTTGTCGGTGCCGAGCGGATATTCAGGAGAGGGAGCCAGCAGGGCGTTGGGAGCGTTTGTCTTCCCGGCACCTTCGAGCGGATACGGTGCGATCTGTTTTGCAAAGACAGCGACCAAAATGAAAAGAATGATAATGATTGTGCTCATCAACGCCAGCGGGTCCCGCATGATGACAGACAGCACGTGACGGAATGTGCGTGTGCGTTCGTTTTCAGGGGCGGGGATGAGAGGAATGGTGGTCATTGTTTTCTTAAACACAAAGGGCACGAAGGACTCGAAGGAAAACCTTTGTGTACTTGGTGTCCTTCGTGTTTAACTCAATTCAAACTCACGCGTGGGTCAACCCAGGATTGGACCACATCCACGATCAAATTGATGAGGACGTATCCAGATGCACCGAGCAGGGTCATACCCATGATGGCGGGATAATCGAGATTTAATAACGAGCGTGTGGTAAAAAGACCTAAACCGGGCCAGGTGAAAATAATTTCAACGAAGAAGGTGCCAGTCAATGCAAAAGCGAAGGTCAAGCCGATGACTGTCAGGGTGGGGCTGATGGCATTTTTCAACGCGTAGATGTAGGTGATGACACTGTCTCGAACCCCATAGGCGCGCGCGGTGCGGATGTAATCCTGCTCCAGCACTTCGAGCATGGTGGCGCGGGTCATGCGGGCGATGAGCCCGATGGGGTAGGCGGCAAGCGTAAATGCGGGAAGGATCAGGTGCAGGAGAGAGTCCTTAAGGGCGACCCAGTTTCGAGTTAAGAGAGAATCGAGGACGATAAAGCGCGTGATCTCCGTCACAGGGCTGATGAAGCGTATGTCGGCATCCAATCTGCCGATGAGCGGAAGCCATTCCAGGTTGCGGAAGAAAATAATTTGCAAAAGAAGTCCAAGAAAAAAGGCGGGCATAGAAACGCCGATGATGGAGATCAATCGAACAACCAGATCGGGGAGTTTTCCCTGCCAGCGTGCGCTGAGAACCCCAAGCGGAACGCCGATAAGCAGGGCAAGGAACATGCCCGCAAGAAGCAGTTCCAGCGTGGCGGGCAGGCGGTCTGAAATTTCCTGAGTGATCGGGCGCTTGGTAGAAATTGAGTTGCCCAAGTCGCCTTGCAGGAGTTCGCCCATGTAGATGAAATATTGTGTGGGGAGCGGTTTATCCAACCCCAATTTCTCGCGGATGCGTGCCAGTTCCTCCGGGCGCGCTTTGGGACCTGCATACAACGATGCGGCATCAGTCGGCACCACCCTTGCGATGAAGAAGGTGATGATGGAGACACCCAGTAAAACGAAGAGGGATGTCAGCAGGCGGCGGAGGATGAATTCGAGATGGCGCATGATTTAGGAATCGTCCCGAAGGTTTGAACGATTCAACAATGCTTTTCGAGAAACCTTCGGGACGATTTATTCAAGGTAGGTTGCTTTATTTCGCAGGGCGCAGGTCGTAGAAGAAGTACTGCACGAACGGATAGTTCAGATTGTACTGGAAACCCTCGATGCTGTTTGGGATGATAAAGACAGCCTTGGTGTCGAAGAAGAACAGACCAGCAGCTTCGTCCACGAGCAGGTTCATGGCTTCCACGTACTTCGCCTGAGACGCGGCGGGGTCGGTGACGGTCAGACCGATGGCTTCATCAACCAGTGTGTTGAATTCTGGGTTGTTCCAATAGGACAGGTTGAAGAAGGGCTTTTCGGTGTAGTAGAACATGGACCAAAGGTTGTCGGAGCCCGCGTCGGAGTAGGTGGGCCAGTAGAGCAGGAGGAACATGTCCTGTGCGTTGGCGGGATCGTTCTTCGCTTCCGCCCACTGCGTTCCGAAGGCGATGGCTTCGATGGTCACATCCACGCCGAGTTCGGCATAGGCATCCTTGATGAGCGGGGCGTAGGCTTCGTGGGTGGCGTTCTCTGCGGCATAGGTCAGGCGCAGGCTGAATCCACCGCCTTCGTAGCCTGCTTCGGCGAGCAGTTCCTTGGCTTTATCGATGTCGTAGGTGTACTGATTGACATCAGGTGACCAGGGCCACACTCCCGCAGGCACGGGTCCGTGGCTTTGCGTGCCGAGTCCCTTGACACCGATCTGGATGATGTCTTCGTAGGGGATGGCATAGGAGAGCGCCTGACGAACCTTCGGGTCATTCAACGGCGGGCGCAGGGTGTTGAAGAAGCCCACATAATTGAAGAAGGAGGGTTCTTCAAGGTAGGTGTAATCGGGATTGTCCTTGAAACTGCCGTAGTTGTCGCGCGGGATGCTGGTGACGAGGTCAACACTGCCCGATTCGAGCAACTGCTGCTGGGTCAATGCTTCCGGGATGATCTGCACGAGGACGGTGTCGAACTGGTCATCCTCCCAGCCGCCCCAGTAGTTTTCGTATTTCTGGAAGACGATCTCCTGGTCGGGGACGTAGGACTCGATCACATACGGACCTGTGCCTGCTTCCACGCCATTTGCCCAGTAGTTTTCGTCTGCGGCAGCGGCGTCTAGTGCTTTGGGGCTGATGATCCAGGCTCCGTAGAGGGAAGAGGCGATCAGGTCGATCGGGGCGGATGCGCTCAGGTTGAATTGGACGGTCAGGTCGTCCACGACTTCAATAGAGTCCACCATCCACCAGATAAAGGATGCGCCGCCGGAGGTGCGTGCGGCATCCAGTGATTTGACTACGGCGTCGGCATTCATCGGTTCGCCGTCATGGAAGGTGACACCAGAGCGCAGGTTGAAGGTCCACACCGTTCCGTCTTCATTCGATTCCCAACTCTCGGCGAGCAGAGGGGTGAATTGCTCGGCGGAGCCAGGCGGGTTGACACTGAGCAATTGCTCATACACATTTGCCATGTATGCCGCTTCGGTCGAGAAGGATTCGATGGGATCCCAGGTGGTGATGTTGGCGGTATTGGCGACCTTCAGCACCTGTGGGAGCTCTGGTGCAGGGGGGGCTTCCGTCGCAGGCGCGGCATCCGCAGGGGGCACCTCTGATGCAGCAGGCGCTTTGGGTGCACACGCGCTCACGATCATCGAAAGCGCAACGAGCAAGGACACGAACAAGGTAAAGCGTTTCATAGTTTCTCCTCTCAAAGGCATGGGGGTAATGACATGATACTATCATGTCCAATTTGCAAAAAGTTTGCAAACACCCTCTTCTTTCACCTATCGTCGCCAGGATTTAGAACTTTTTAAATATTTTCCAGCAGCCATGGGAAATGTACGAAGGGCAGGGGGAAGGATATAATACACGCAATGAAGCCGTCCATTTTATTGCGCACAAAATTTCTCGTCCCCCGCGCCCGCCCCGATTTCCTTCCCCGCCCGAAACTTTTGAATTGGCTTGAATCGAATTTGGACAAACGCCTGACTTTGCTCTCCGCCCCAGCAGGATACGGAAAAACGACCCTGCTCGTGGATTTCATAACCGCTTCATCCCTACCCTTTGCATGGTACACCCTGGATGCACAGGATTCTGACCCGACCGTTTTCCTGACCTACCTGATCGAATCCCTGCGGAGCATGAAACGCGTGCCCGCATCCCTGACGCGCGCCGTCGGTCAGACTGCCCAGTCCCTGCTCGATAGCGCGGAAGCGAATATTTCTCCCCACCGGGTGCTGACCGTACTAATCAACGAGCTAGCGGAGCAAATCGAAACCCCCTGGCTGATCGTGCTGGAGGATTATCATTACGTCACCAGCCCGGTTGTCCATCAACTAGTGGATTTTCTTCTCGAGAACGCCCCCAACGACTTGCGGTTAGTGATTTCCACGCGTGTAGATCCTCCGCTTGCGCTGGCACGTTTGCGGGCGCGTGGTCAATTGGCGGAGTTGCGTACCTCCTCCCTGCGCTTCCACGATGATGAAGTTTCACACTGGATGCAAACCAACCTGCCTGAAATCTCCAATGAAAGCCGAAGCCTGTTGAGCGAAAAGACCGAAGGCTGGGTGGCGGCGTTGCAAATTGTCCGTTCGTCCCTCAGTGGACGCGACGCGCAGGATGTGGGCGCCATGCTCGCAGGCTTAAGCGGTTCCCAGCAATTCGTCTTCGATTATCTGGCGGAGGAGGTCTTTAAACGTCTGCCTGAAGACACGCAGGAGTTTTTGTTGCGTACCTCCATTCTCCAGCAAATGGACGCGTCCGCTTGCAATGCAGTTGCGGGCGTGCAAAATGCACAATCCATTTTGGAGGAATTGGAGAAACAGAATCTTTTCGTCTCAAGCCTGGATCTGCAACGACGCTGGTACCGCTATCATTATCTCTTCCGCGAGTTCCTGCTCAGCCGCCTCCGGCGTGCCGAAACAGAATCGGTTACGGGTTTGGAAAGAAGCGCAGGAATGCATTACGAGTCGCAGGGCGAGTTGGAAGCGGCGCTGTCGCATTATCTAAACGCGCAGGATTATGGGTCTGCAGCGCATGTTGTATCCATCTTCGCGGCGGATTACGTCGAGCGTGGGCGCGTGGAAGTTCTGCATCGTTATCTCAGCGCACTGCCCGCCGACGTGCTGAAAGCCAATCCCGAGTTGCTTTTGCAGCACGGCAACGCCCACTGGCGGCTGGGACAGACAGGTGCGGCGGTTGCAGCGTTTGAAGATGCGCGCTCCTCGTTTGGGTTGCAGAACAATTCCAGCGGCATGTGCCGTGCTCTCACCCGCCTTGCGGAAGTCAACCGCGCGCAGGGCAACTACCGCCAGGCGGAGACATTGTCCACCGAAGCATTATCTTTTGCGGATGAAAATCATGTCGCCCGCGCCGAAGCCTTGATGTCGCTGGCAAAGAGTGTTGGTTTTTTGACAGGCATGGACAAAGGGCGTCAACTTGCAGAGGAAGCCGTGGAAGAAGCGCGTCTTGCAGAGGATAAAATCAGCGCGCTGGCACGCGCAAACTTTCTACAATCGCTGGGTCAAATTTGTTGGTGGCACGGCGACCCGCAGGCGACGGTGCGCTATTGTCAGGAGGCCCTGCAGATCGCTCCCGAGGAATTTTCCCCGATCGGTGCGCAGGCATATATTTCATTAGTCACGCCATTTTTATATTGGCGCGAATTGGATAAATCCCTGCAATATGCTGAGCGTGGACTTCAAATTGCGCAAACTCTTCATTTGAAAGAATTGCTTCCCAGCGCATATACTGCTTTGGGAAATGTGTTGACCCGCTTGGGCGAAACCGCGCGAGCCGAAGCAAGCCTGCGGCAGGGCATGGAGATCGGCCAGCAGTTGGGGCTGGCTTCCTATGAACAATTGATGGCAACGGGTTATCTCGCCTACAACCTGTGCGGGCAGGGGCGCGTGGAGGAAGCCCGTCAATTAGCGGAAGGCGCCTTGTGGTCATACACAGGCAGTTCTGACACCTACGAAGCGTATGTCTGCCGCAGTGTGCTGGCGGATGTGGCGCTGGAAAACCGTCAACTTGATAAGGCGGAACGATTGTTCGAAGAACTAATCGAAGTGGGCGAGCGCAAGCAATTTCGCATTCCACTGGCGATGGTGTATTTCGGACTGGCGTATATTCATCTCGAAACCAAACGTGCCGAAAGCGGTTTGGACTACGCCCGCAAGGCGCTCCGTTTAATTGAAGCCTCCCGCACATTCCAACTTTTTCTCGATCAAGGCATCCGCTCGCAGGTTGTCAGTGAGGCGTTGCTCCGCGCGGGGGAGAAGAGTCCGTTTCTTGAGCGCGTGCTGGAGAACCTGCCAGAGAAACCCATCGAAGTATCGATTCAGGATCGTTACTCGATACAAGTGCAGTGTTTCGGGAATTTCCGCGTTCTGTTAAATGGAGAGGAAGTTTCACAGGAGCGTTGGGTTTCTGCCAAGGCGCGTGACCTGCTCGCATATTTCGTCACCATGCGCGGCGAGAAGATGCCAGCGGATAGAGTCTTCGATGCGATCTGGGGTGAAAAAGAACGGACGAGCCGTACTGCATTCCATACCGCCCTGTCCCGCCTCCGCAACGCGCTGAAAATTGGTGACGACAGCCCACGCTTGATCCTCGTTGAAGTGGGCGAATACTGGCTGGATTCTGCGCGTTTTGCGATTGATGTGGATGAGTTCAATGCGGTAATTGCCAAGGCGCGTGTAGCATCCAATGTGCATAGCCGCGCGGAATGGCATGCGCATGCCGTATCCATGTATCATGGCGAGTATTTACAGAATATGTATTACGAGTGGGTGTTCCCCGAGCGGCGAAGATTAGCCCAGTCCTATCTCGTTGCGTTGCAGGAACTCGCCCTCTACCATTTATCCACACGATCTCCAAGGCAGGCAATTGGATATATTGAGAAAGCCATTCTGCTCGATCAATTGAACGAAGGCCTGTACTGCCAGGCCATGCGTGCATATGCAGAAGTGGGCGACCGTTCCAGCATGGCGCGTATTTATACTGAATTGCAAAATGTACTCTTTAGTGAGTTGGGTGAAGAACCGCTGCTGGAAACCGCGCACCTGTACAAGGACTTGCTAAAAAAAAGTAAATAAACGTTCAGGGCGGTGTATTAAATGATTTGAGCCATCACTCCGCATTTAAGAACATGTTCCCGCATCATGATTCCTGTAAAACCTGCTCCGCCAGCGCAATGGCGCCCAGCATGCCCGAGCGATTCCCCAACCCCGGTGAGACGATGTAGGATTCGATGTTTTCAAGGATGACGGGCGACTGGATATAGCCGTTGATGAGTTCCCGCGTCCTGACCTGGATCCCGGGCAGGAGATGCGGCAATGTGCCTACGCCGCCGCCGATGATGATCCGTTGTGGAGAAAGGGTGAACGAATAGCTTGCCAGTGCCTGTGCAATGTAATCCGATTCAAGTTCCCAGGCGGGATGATCCTTTGGAAGAGTGTGGCTTGGTTGTCCCCATCGTTTTTTGATGGCAACACCCGAGGCGAGGCCTTCAAAGCAGTCGTCGTGAAATGGACAGGTCCCACTGAATGGATCTTTATCAAAATCATGCTTGACGGCAATATGCCCCATTTCGGGGTGTATCAATCCGTGCAGGAGGTTTCCGCCGACATATGCACCGCCTCCGATGCCTGTGCCAATCGTGAGATAAATGAACGTTTGCAGTCCCTGGCCCTTGCCCCAGCGCCATTCACCCAATGCCGCACCATTGACATCCGTGTCAAAAGCGATGGGAACATCGAATGCTGAAGACAAAATTCGCACCACGTTCGCACCTGTCCAGCCGGGTTTTGGCGTCGGAAGGATATGCCCATAGGTCGGCGAGGCAGGATTCGGGTCGAGCGGACCGAAGCATGCAAATCCAATGGCGGAAAGTTTACCGAGGCTCTCCTCCTGCTGTTTGAAGAAATCCACAGCCTGGGCCATTGTCTCTTCGGGTAGCGTGGTTTGAAAGCGGGCTTCTGCGCAGATATTGTTGGGCCCCATGCTGACAGCGCAGACAAATTTTGTGCCGCCGCCTTCGATGCCGCCATATAGATGATGATTGTTTTTCATTTCTTCATTTGCAGCCAGAGATGGGAATAGGGTTCGAGCATAAGTTCATTGGAGATGATATGCATGTGGCCTGCGAAAAGGTCCAGGTAGGTATTCTGATATTGTAGCGGGAGTTTCACGATTTGGGTGGATCGACTTAGATTGTTCAGGATCAGCATGATATCCTCCCCGTGCTGGCGTATATAGGCGGCGACATGGGGATTACCGGTTTCGATCCACTCCATGCCGCTGCTCCCGAACGCATCATGCTTCTTGCGAATGGCGATCATACGCTTGATGGAGTTGAATAACGAATTTGGATCGTTGATCTGGCTGGCGACATTGATGTTCTGATGTCCAAGTTTGCCTTTGACGAGTTCTGAATACGGCTTGACTTCAGAAAACCCGGCATTCGGCGAATCATCCCATTGCATCGGCGTACGAACGCCGTTTCGGTCGGGCAGGTCGAGATTGTCGCCCATGCCGATCTCATCGCCATAGTAAAGGATGGGCGAACCGGGCAAAGTGAACAGCAGGGAATTGGCAAGTTCGATCTTGCGGCGGTCGTTATCCAGCAACGGTGTGAGGCGGCGGCGGATGCCAAGGTTGAGTTTCATGCGCAGTTCGGGCGCGTACTGTTCCCACATCCACCGGCGTTCTTCGGGTGTGACCATCTCCAGCGTGAGTTCATCATGATTGCGCAGGAAGGTACACCACTGACAATTTTCAGGAATGGGCGGCGTACGTTGCATGATGTCCGCCATGTCTTCGTAGCGTTCCTTTTTAAGCGCCATGTAAATGCGAGGCATGATGGGGAAGTGGAATCCCATGTGGAATTCGTCGCCGTCGCCGAAATACGGGCGCACATCTTCGGGTCCCTGGTTCGCTTCGCAAAGCAGGATGCGGTCTGGATAATGCTTGTCCATGAAGGCGCGCAGTTTTTTAAGGTAGGCGTGGGTTTCGGGCAGGTTCTCGCAGTTGGTGCCTTCGCGCTCAAAGAGATAAGGAACCGCATCAGCGCGGAAGCCGTGAATTCCCAGATCCAGCCAAAAACGCGCCACGTTAAACATCTCCTCCTGCACTTTGGGATTATCAAAATTCAAGTCCGGCTGGCTGGAATAAAAACGATGCCAGAAATATTTGCCCGCTTTTTCGTCCCATGTCCAGTTGGAGGTTTCGGTATCCAGAAAGATGATGCGCGCATCCTTGTATTTTTGGTCGGTGTCACTCCAGACATAGTAATCGCGGTACGGCGAGTCGGGGTCGGAGCGGGAAGCCTGGAACCAGGGATGCTGATCGGAGGTGTGATTCAGCACCAGGTCCATGATGATGCGTATGTTCCGCTGGTGCGCCTTGGCGATCAACTCCTTCAGGTCATCCAGCGAGCCGTAGGATTCATCCACGTTATAATAATCCGCGATGTCATAACCGTCGTCGTTGAGCGGCGAGGGATAGATCGGCATGAGCCAGATGCAATCGATGCCGAGGGTTTGCAGGTAATCGAGTTTTTCCGCGACACCGTGCAGGTCGCCGCGCCCGTCGCCGTTGCTGTCCTTGAAGGAGCGCACGGAGATTTCATAAAAGACTGCGTTTTTGTACCAGAGATTATTGTCCATCATTTTTGTTTGACGTTTCCATATATTCCTGAATTGCAAGTTCGATGAAGACCGCCGCGCTCCACCCGAAAATTGGTGCGGCGGACCCGGGCGCTTCGCCACTCTGTGAGTTGTAGTACTCGTGGATACCCGCTTGCCCTGCGATGATGCCCAGTGTTTTCTCGCGCAGTTCCTTCGCAAGTTGATGCTCTCCAATGGTTTGCAACGCTTCGATGAAGAAGTAATTAATATTCGCCCAGACGGGTCCTCGCCACATTTTTTCGGCGCTGTAGGCCGGGTCGTTGTAGGCGACGGTTGGCAGTGGGTACCTGTCCCAAAACTCGGACGGGTCTTGCAGGTGGGCAAGCAGGCGAGCATTGATTTTTTTCGGCAGTTGACCCGTCCACATCGGATAGAGATTGAAAGGGGTCAGCACGGGAATCGATTTTTCGTTGTGCAGTGCATTGAAGATACCCTTTTCTTCATCCCAAAGGTGTTCGATGATGCGTTCCGTTAACCTATCCGCTTTTCTTTTCCAATCTTTTGCTTCATCAACTTGGCCGATGATCTCCGCGATTTTCGCCAGCGCATTCATTTGAATTACCAAATACGTGTTGATGTCCGGTGATTCGACGGGCAGTCCATGATCCCATAGCGGACTGTTATCCAGTCCCGATGAATACGGATGGGTGTATTGCACAATGCCGTCGTTGTCATCGTCGTTGTGCGCGAACCACCAGGCGTTTTCGCGTTTCAGCGGTTCGTAGATTTCTTTCAAAAATTCCACGTTGGGATCAATCTCGTTGATTTTCAACGCCGCCCACGCCATGATGGGAGGCTTTGTTACCTTCGCGTGGATGGGATGACCGATCTCGGAGACCACGCCTTCATCGAAGATCGCGTCGGGGAGCATCCCGTCGGGCAGTTGATTCGCCAGCATGACTCGAATTTGGTCCCGCGCAAGTTCGGGGTCCACGTGGCGGAAGGCGATGGCGTGCAGGGCGCTGTCCCACAGCCACGCGCCGACATAAAACGCCTTGGTCGGCATCATGGCTTCGTACTTGACAAATCCCGACGGACTGACCAGATTGTTCGCCATGACCCACCACGCATACGCATATTTCTCGCGGCGTTCTTCGTTCACTTCTGGCACATGTTCGAACCATTTTTGCCAGCGGGTGAGTGCGCTCTTGTGCGCAACCGAAAAAGGGATTGAGGACGGAGCGTTGTCATCTCCAATGCGGAGCGTGACCGAGCAATCTTCCTGCGCCTGTACAATGAATTCCAGGATGTGACTTTGCTCATCAGCCCGCAGCTGGTTGGTGATCGCCCTGCCATTGCTCACGCTGTACACCGCATCGCGGACATGCCTCCATTCGCCGCGCGAATCTGTTTTGTGCCAGTGGACAGGCCGTACTCGAAAGCGCATCCCTGTGGCTTTTTGATTTGGCAGACCGAACGTCAGGGTGGCTTCATCCAGAAAGACGAGGCGAAAATCCCCGACGCGGGATTGAAACGTGAGCATTTCAGGCGATGTGGAGGTCTTGAATTCCAGCGGATTTCCCTGCTCATCCATGAAGCGCAGGTCTTCAATAAATGGCGGGCGATGGAGATAACTTTCGATGCCCGGCTCCACTTGGATAAGCCGCTCTGCCAATTTTATGTACAGAGCGGACTTATCAGGATGTTGATAAACCAGCAGGCGTGAGCCTCGGTCACTGAATGGGACGTGCGTGATCTCGATTTTGTCCCGCAGGAATTTCAGCAGTGACGTATCCAATTATCCTTTGACCGCGCCAGCCAGCATGCCGCGCACGAAGTAACGTTGAAGTGAGAAGAACACGATCATGGGCAGCAGCATGGAGAGGAATGCCGAGGCGGTCAACAACTGCCAGCCTGCGCCGAGCGATGTGACCATGTTGCTGATCTGATACGTCATGACCGGGGTTGTGCCGCCGAGAAAGACCAAGGCAACGAGCAGGTCGTTCCAGACCCATAGGAATTGAAAGATGCCAAGCGAGGCAATGGCAGGCATCGCCAGCGGAATGACCAATCGGAAAAACACGGTCCAATGGGATGCGCCGTCAATGTAGGCGGCTTCAAACAGGTCACGCGGGAGCGACCCGAGGAAATTTCTCATCAGGTAGATGGCATACGGCATTCCGAATCCCGTATGGAAGAGCCAGACACCGAGGAATGTCCCGTTCAATCCCAGTTGAGCATAAAGCCGTGAGATCGGGACCAGCGTCATCTGAAGCGGAACCACCTGCAACCCGACCAGGATCGAGAAGAGCAGGAAGCGTCCTTTAAAGTCCAGCCAGGCAAATGCATACCCTGCAAAGGCGGCAAACAAAATGGGCAGGAAAGTTGCCGGGATGGTCACGATCAGGCTGTTGAGGAAGGCACGACCCATGCCGCGCGGATTGAGGAGGTCGCTGGAATTACAGGCAATATCCGGAGGGGCGGCGCCTGCCGCGCAGTCCTGCTGATAGGTGCTTGTGCCGCGATATCCTACGAGCGCGTCAATGTAATTGCTGAATGTAAAGCGTGCCGAAGACTGGAGCCCGGAGATGATTCTCATATAGGAACTGATATTTGCAGCGGCTTGCGATTCGGGGATGGGAACTGCCTGCATGTGCGGTTGACCGTTGATCTCCGCGCGCAGTGACACCAGGAGTTGAACGGAACGCGGGAAGTGCTGGACCAGGTTTGGATCGGTGAGATTTGCGTTTGGCAGGGCGGTCCCATCCGCCCCGTGGCAGGAGGCGCAGTACTGGCCATATTCCGTAGAACCGCGCGGAGGAGAAAGCACTGTCCACCAGCCGGAGGTGTTGATTGCCTGTGCCGGGCGCAGGGAGGTGATGAGCAGACCGAACGTAGGGACGACCCAGACCAGGATCATGAAAATGATGATGAAGTGGGTGGGAATCTGGTTGATGATCTTGTTGATGCGGTCGCGGTTCATCGTGTTTCCTCCTGCGCGATGAAGCGCCTGACATTTAAGTAGATGAATGGGATGATCGCGATGACAAGGATAACTGCGATCGCCGTACCGCGCCCGACGTTGAAGTTTTTGTACATTTCCGTGTACATGCGATTGGCGATCACATCGGTGCTGAAGTTGCCGCCGGTCATCACGTACACGATATCGAACAACTTGAGCACGTTGATGACCATTGTGGTAATGACAACGACAATGGTCGGCATGATAATTGGAACCATGATCTTCCAGAATATTGACCATTCATTGGCGCCATCCATGCGTGCGGCTTCGATGATCTCATCGGGCACTGACTTAAGGGATGCGGAAAGGATGGTCATGCAGAAACCCGTCCAGATCCAAACGCCTACGACGATCAATGCAACGGTATTGACTTGCAGTGTGGACATATATGCGATGGGTTGCCCGCCCAGCGAGGTGACAAGGGCGTTGAGCAGACCGATCTGCACCTGCTGGGTTCCATAGTCATATACGAATTTCCAGATGATGCCGGCGCCGACAAAGGAGACTGCCATCGGCATAAAGATGATGGATTTTGCAAGCGCCTCATACTTGACCCGGTCTGCCATCACCGCAAAAGCCAGACCCAGGCCGACGGTTCCGCTCACCATCAGGACGATCCACTTGAGCGTGTTTCCGTAGGACGACAGCCAAAAGGATGACCAAAATGTGGAAACCGAGCGGGTATCGAACTCTGACGTCAAGGCATAGCGATAGTTTTCGAAGATGCCCCAACATGGATTGCCAGCCACGCAGGTCGTGGCGGCTGAGGCCGTACCATCCTTATTTTTCAAACTCAATGAGATCGTGTTGATCATCGGGTAGACGATAAAAAAGGTCATGATCAACAACGCAGGCAGGAGATATAACCAGGGCGCAAACCTGCCCTGCCTCATGATGTTGGGGACAGAACGTGGAGCCATGCGAGCCTCCTTTGGTGAAATCAAGACTGGGGACGCCTCCATGGAGGCGTCCCCAGAAATGGGAATGTTGCTGGTTACTTCAACGCTTCTGCCTGGACCGCGGCAGCTGCTGCCAATGCGCTCGCGAGGTCGCCTCCGTTGAGGAAGTCCACGATCGCCGTCCATTCAGCGCTGCCAAAACCGCCGGGGATCGTATCGCCAATATCGGGTGTGAATCCCTGCGTATTGGCAAGTGCTTCACCTTTCTTTATCAGTGCCGCGTCGGTGTAATTGCCAGTTGCGCCTTTGTTCGGCGACAGGTCAAATCCGGCTATTGCCCAATTTGCCCCGCCCACATCGGACGATAGATAGGCAACGATTGCTTTGACAGCCGGCTTATCAGAGAAAGCCATCATCGGTTCTACAGCGCCCTGCAGGCCCTGCGCGCCCGGCACAGGGAAGAAGTCATAGTCTGTGCCATAGACAAGATCCGGGAATTGCTTCTGGACCTCGCCGCCTGCAAAACCGGACTGTTTCACCATCATGGCTTCCGGCGGATCGGAGAACGGCTTGTAAATGGCTGCCAGGAATGCGGTGGAGAGCGTTCCCTGAGCGCCGCCAACGGTATAGGCGGGATCCATTGCCCACTTGCCGTATGTTTCGTACGCCTGCGCGACGCCTGCATCATCGTAGGGGATGCTGCCATCAATGATCCCATTCACATAATCAGGACCTTGTTGAACAAGCATGATATCCTGCAGGAAGTCCGAGCCGGTCCAGCCAGTGGCATCGCCGGATTCGAGTCCCATGGACCACGGGACATTTCCATCGGCAACCATTTGCTCAACGAGGGCATCCAGTTCATCCCAAGTCGAGGGTACCGAGTAACCCAGGGCTTCAAAGTTTGCCGGGCTGTACCAGATGATGGACTTGATGTCAGCTTTGACCGGCAGGCCAAGCCACTTTCCGTCAATCGTCATCGGCTCGATGAAGAAATCACTATAGTTATCGCGATTCGCTCCGAGACTGTCCATCGTCTTCAATTGATTTTGGTATTGCACCAGCTGGGTGACCTGCCAGAAGGCGATATCCGGCGGGGTCCCAGCCTGGACGCGTGTATCGAGCAGTGCCTGGTCACGTGTGGATTCGGGGGCAAGCACGATACCGCAGGTATCCACAAGCGGCTGAAGGATCTGGTTGAGGCGTTCCTCTTCCTGTCCAGACCATTGATAAAGCATGCTGACCTCGTCGCCGGGCTGTGCATCCATGCACATTTCAGCGGAAACCGCCGCGGGTCCTTCAGGGGCAGCGCCGCCTCCGCATGCAGCCAGCAGCATGGCTGTCACGACGAACAAGGCAAGAGTTTGCCAAATAACTTTTTTCATTCTTCTCTCCTTAAGAAAAGGTTTATACAGTTGGTTACAGGATGGGGGCTGGGGTGAATCAATTTGTCGCGCACCTCCTTACATGTGATACGAATGTAGTTTGACGGACGGGACAACGGGAATGAAAGACACTTTTCATGAAAGCACTTTCATGAAAAGTATAGCATATCTTTCTCGAAAGTCAATAAAAATATTAAAACCAGTTTCTTTGAATTAACAGTGGAGGCTGTCGCGGGATTTTAAGTGGTTAAGCGTTCGATTATTTTTAAGGGAAGGTTGATGTGCTGCAACGGACGGTCGAATTCGCCGATGCGGGAAAGCAAAATCTCAGCCGCCAGTCTGCCCGATTCGTCGAGATGCTGGCGGATGGTCGTCAAGTCCACATGTTCAGCCACGTCAATATCGTCAAAACCGACAAGGGCCAGATCGTCCGGAATTCTCCTGCCCAGTTGTCTTGCCACTTTCATGATGCTGATTGCCTGAAAATCTGATGCGGCAAAGATTGAAGCGGGTGGTTTGGGCAGACTGAGCAATTCAAGGGCTGCCTGCCGCGTTTCCAATGGGGTGTAGGGAGCCGAGCGGATATATGTTTTTGCGAGTGAAAAGCCTGCCTCTTGTAAGGCATGTTTAAATCCCGTCAAACGCGATTTAATGGGATGTATCGCAAATCGTTCAGGCGGTTCGATATCCCCCAGAAACGCAAATGTTTTGTATCCCTTTTTGATAAGATGTTGCGCGGCCAGCCGCCCGCCGTTTGTATCATCAATTAAGATGCTGTTCAGCTGCGGATGCGAATACTCGATCAGAACGGTCTCCATCCCGCTGTTGGAGAGACGCTGCGCGTCCTGGTCTCCGATGGACAGGGACATAATGATCAGCCCGTCAATGTTCCTCATCAATGGGATGGATGAGATATACCCTTGCAGGTGATCCATCGAGTCTACGGGATAGATGACCAGTTCATAGTTGGCTTTCGATAAAGCGGACGCGACTCCTCGGAGACGCTGGACAAATGAAGGGGCGGTAAAGAACGGTGTCAGAACGCCGATTCGGTCTGTATTCTGTAAGGCGCGCGCGCGCGCGTCTGCACGCGGCACGAACCCAAGCCCGTCTATGGCTTCCATCACCCGTTTATGTGTTTCAGGATTTACTTTGTCCGGCGCGTTCAATACACGCGAAATGGTTGAAATGCTCACGCCGGATTTTTTTGCCACATCATAGATCGTGGGGGATTTCTTTGCGGATGCCATATTGTCTCTGAAAGCACTTTCAGTTTAGCATACCAGCTTGCGAAGCGTCAATATGTGAAATCTGAAGAAGCTTTATACACATTCACAAATGGCAGGTTTGCATCCATGCCGCAGAGTCGGGTTAATGGTCCACCATAAATATCAAGGATATAAAAGAATTTTTAATGGACTCATGGGCGTCCTTCTCATGTTTCAAGCGCCCCACGCATCGTACCTCCTGCGGACTTCACGAATATCATCCCACATCAACGCTTTTGGAGAGCCTGGTCCCCGCGATGGATTTCTCAGCAGATAGGACGGATGGAAGATCGGCATGATCCAGCGCCCTTCAATCTGTGTCCATTGTCCGCGCAGCGAAGTGATTCCGGTCTTGTTGAGGATGGATTGACAGGCCACATTTCCAGTCAACAGGATGACACGCGGATCCATCCAGCGGATGATCTCAAAGACGTACGGCCGGTAATATTCGATCTCGGAATCGCTGGGCTTGCGGAACGCCTTGCCATCGTCTCCCGGCGGCATGCGGAAGACCGAGTTGGTGATGTACACATCCTTTTCAGGGTCAAAATTCCCCGCCTGTAAAATCTTGTCCAGCAATTGACCTGCACGCCCGACAAACGGTTTCCCCTGAATATTTTCCTGCGGCCCCGGCGCTTCGCCAATAATCAGCAGTTTGGCCTGCGGGTTTCCGCGGCTGATGACAACGTTTGTGCCCGCGTTTGCAAGAGGATCATCCTTCATCTGCATGATCGCGTTCAGGATTGCGTCAAGGGATGGGTATTGATTTGATGAACTGAATAAATCGGATTGAAACATGGATGTTTCTCTGAAATGGCGTTAAATAATTTTACCCCGTTATTGGTTTTGGGCGGTGTTATCATGATTACCCAATGGACAATTGGCGCGTTGACAATGGGATTATTCCATCACAACCTGCATCAAACCCCGCCTTCGAACTGCGACTGGCAAGTGTGCCTAGCATTCAACCGGTTGTTTTTCCACTATGAGGTTGCTGTTGTTTTGACACCGCAGCGAAAGTCCCTGCCAGAGATGTCTCAAGCCTGTTTATTGATCTTGGGCGGTACATTGATACAGGGCGCCTGCAACTCCCACGGTAGATCGGTAATAACCCGCTCCAGCGCAGCTCCGGCATACGGTAACAACACCAACTTGCCCTTCTCTCCCGTTCATAATCTCTTCGCCGCAAACTCCACAATTGACGCGCAGGCCAGGCTGTGAAATGATTTGCTCAATGGGCGTGTTCATGGCTACTTCCTGGATGACCATCATTTCTTCGTCTGGCATGGTTTGATAGGCAGTCATTTGGGCGAAGTAATGGCGCGGCTCATCAAGAGCAAACAAAATTGCTTTATCGCGGAGATCCGTCGCAGGCGCAACGCGGATGGCGCTCCCAGTGTGCGTATCCACAAAGGTGGCAGCGGTCTTGCCATAATCCTCCACGCGCAGGGTGCGATGACCGACGGTGCAGTTCGTGGCGGCGGAGAGACCGTCGGCGAAACAGCCGTCGGTTTCGGTGATGACCAGGAGACGCTTGCAGCCATGATTCGGTTCGAGCTGCAATGAGCAGATGCCCCTGAGTCCGATGCGCACGCCGAGAATCTGGCGCGGGCACAAGTGACCATGGTCACGGGCTGAAATTTCCAGCAGGGCGGATAAAGCCTTCATGTTATGCTCCTAACCAAGGATCAAGATCACTCCGAGGATGGCGAAACCGGCGACCATCCACCGATCCAGGGAGCCGATCCGAATGGACATGGTTCTGCTGAGTTCGGGACGAAAGGCGCGGACTTCCGCTGCGAGGACGATCTGCTCAGCATGGCGGAGCGCGTTGGAGAAAACGGTCAGCACCAGTAATTGAATCCCGCGCCACCATTGCGAGCGCAAACCGCCGCGCATCCGCAGGCTGTGCCATGCGTTCATGCCGGATTGACGCAGATCTGGTAATAGATTAGTTGCGACTCCGATGGAGAAGCCAAGTCCGCGCAAGCCGCTGCGCTCGAGCAAGCCGGCCACCTCCACGATGTTGACCGAGCTGGAGAGGCCGTCCGCCGCAAGGAGGATGACGGCGGCACGCAGGGTCATTTGGATGCCGTTGGAGATGGCGAGGGAGGAAAGCGGCAAGCCCACTATCCTCAAATCGGGGGTGTCATCAGTTGCGCCGAAGAATACGTTGATCAGAAGCAGACTGCCGAAGATCACCAGCCAGCGCGGACGCGCGAGTCGTTGAATGGCGGCTGGATACATCAAGGCCAATGCGCCCAATGTAAAGAGCGCGGCCATGATCCCGCGGGAGGCGGGCGGCAGAAGAACCATCCCCAGCGCCCAGAGGAAGATGCTCAGATGACCGAGACTCCCAATGAGCGGCTTGGGATGGGAGCAGGCAATGACAGCGGGTTGGGCTTGCTTTAACATTATGGGATCGCGATGATCTCAACCAGTTCGCGCGGATTCAACTTGCCTTCCTGGTCGGGGAGCACCATGCGGAACGTGCCGTCCTCTTCATCGAGCGGACCATCCGCGCGGGCATAGGCGACGAGCGTATCGTCACGCATGAACAGGGATGCTTCGTAGTTTGCAGTGAAGCCATCCACGGCAACGGCTTTGACGACGGTAAGCAATGCGGGGTCAATGCCTGCGTCTTGAAGCAGGAGGGTCATCGGAATGCCGACATAGGTGACATTCCTGAAGACAGCCTGTGCCTCCCCAAGCGATTTCAGGTCGCTGGCGGTGTAGATTTTTTCGATGGTACCGCTCGAAACCTTCAACACCGCTCCAGCTGATTCCTGCGGCTTTGTCGCGCAGGCGGAAAGCGCCAGTGCAAAAGCGAGTGCGACGAGCAAAATGCGTTTCATTGTATTTCTCCTGATTGATAGTAGGCTGACTCGGGCGAATCCCCGCCCAGCCGTGTTTTCAAAATATGACCAAGCCGCCATGCCAGCCAGCCGCCGATGCCGCCAAAGACCAAGTGGATGCTGACCAGTGTCAGGACGATCCAGAATACAGCCTGGTATGGGATTCCGAAGAGACGTGCGCCCACATCCAGCAAATCCAGCCAGATGACGAGCAGGTTGCGCCCGAATAACAGCACACCTGTCACGAACGGCTGAACCAGTGTCCACAACGCCGCGCCCGCGCTGGCGAGCATGAAGGCGGGCATGGATGGCTTTCTAAAACTGCTGAAAACCAGTTCCGCGATCAGCGCTTCGGCAAGGATGCCGACCATTGGTCCGACGACGGCACTGCCGATGCTGAACAATTTCAAGACCATCGCGATGATGCCGATGAAGATCGTCGAGCCACGGCGCGGTACGAACAATCTGCCGATCGAAGCGACCATTATGCCGAGGATCGCCAGCGTCATACCTGTCAGGGGCAGGTCGATGGCGTGGAAGACCGAACCGAGCGTGATCTCCACCAGGCCCCACAAGGCACCGAAGACGGCCATCGTCACAAGTTCGCGGGTTGTAAATTTCATTTATCTTCCTTTCAGAGCGGTTTGCGTGCCACCATCTGGGCGATGCGCCGCGCTCTTCCCGGGCGATCGTCTCGTTTTGTCTCTGCATAGTGGATGATGTCCCAGCCGTTGAATGCGTGTTTCAACTCGAACGGCTCCAGATAATGATGCGGGCTTCCATCTGTTTCATGAGAAAAATTTTCATCACGTAAAAACGTTTCAAAGAATAGAAATCCGCCGGGCTTTAGAGACTTGCGATATGTGGATAAAAGCGGGCGTGAGAGATAATAAAAATTCAGGACAATATCGAAGTGATCCTCCGGCAGCCAGGGATCTGTCAGGTCCATCAGCGCGAAGGAGATGGGCAACGCTTCGTTCCGGACCCTTGACCGGGCGAGCCGTAAAGCGGCAATCGATACATCCAGGGCAATCACCTGCCATCCGTGCTCGGCGAGATGCAACCCTGTGGCGGTTGTGCCGCAGGCTGCATCGAGGACAAGCCTGTTGGGGGGTAACAAGTCCAGGTGCGAGATCACCAACGGGCGCGGTGGATGATGGTTCCGCCGCCGCTCCTCGTTGGTGTAACGCTCATCCCAGATCTGCGCGTCAGCATGCGGCATGGATAAATTCCTCCGCATGGATTCTGTCTTTCGAAACGGGGGCAATTTTCCCGTCGAGGGTGATGCGTCCTTCTTCCATCAGGATGACGCGGCGGGCATAATGGTGGACGAGTTTGTAGTCATGCGTGATGAGCAGGATGGCTGTCCCCTGTTCATTCAGGCGGGCGAGGCAGTCCATCAACTGCTGCAGGTGACGCCAATCCTGACCGAGGGTGGGTTCGTCGAGGATGACGAGGGCGGGGCGAAGCGCGATACACGAGGCAAGCGCTGTACGCTGCTGCTGCCCGATGGAAAGCGTGAAAGGACGGCGCGTACGAAGATGAAGCAGGTCTGCACTGGCAAGGGTTTGTTCGTGGATATGCTCGTCGAACCTGCGATAGTTGCGCGGACCAAATTCAATTTCCTCATCCACCGAATCGGTGAAGAGCTGGTCGGCGGGATTTTGAAAGAGCAGGGCAATATCCAGCCCGGGGCGCGGACGGGAGGTGCCATTGACCGTGACATTCCCTGACATGGGCTTGAGCAACCCTGCCGCCGCCAGCGCCAGCGTGGATTTACCCGTGCCGTTATCGCCAACCAGTGCAACGAATTCACCATGAAAGAGTTTCAGGTTAATGTCATGGATGATCGCATGACCATCGTAGCCGGCCGTGATATTTTGCAGATCAAGCAGGGGAGATTGACCTTCCGGGTGATGTCCGTTCGGCATGAGCAGTCCCTGCCAATCGGTGAGGGAAGCGGCAGTGGGGCGGCGTAATCCAAACTCGCGCAATGTTTTGTAATCACCAAGCATCTCTTCGAATTGACCTTGTGCCGCAATGCGGCCATCCTCCAAAATGAGCACACGGTCTGCCAGCCTGCGGACCTCCGCAAGCCGATGTTCGATCAGGACAATGGTCAGGCCGAACTGCCTTTTCAATTTTTCAAGCGTTTTGATGACGTTTTGCGTGCCGGGCACATCCAGCGAGGCGGTGGGTTCATCCAGCACAAGCACTTTCGGATTCATGGCAAGCGCGGCGGCGATGGCAAGCCGTTGAATTTGTCCGCCGGAGAGGTTGGCGGGTTTTTGTTCGCGCAGATCGGCAAGCCCAACCGACTCCAATGCCCAGTCCACGCGGGCAGCGACTTCCTCTTCGGTCATGCCGAGGTTGCGGGGACCAAAGGCAATTTCATCATCCACGCGCAGGTGGAAGAGGTGTGTGCGCGGGTTTTGAAAAACGATGCCGACTTGGCAGGCGATCTCATCCACAGGGGAATGAAGGACATCCATATCCGCGATGGTTGCCTTCCCTGCCACCCTGGCGGGAATCGATTTTGGGATGAGGCCGGCCAGGACATGCGCCAGTGTGGATTTGCCACAACCGGATGAACCTGTGATCACAAGGCATTCCCCGGCCTTCACATCAAACGAAATATTTTGCAGGATGCGGGCTGTCCCGTGGCAGACGTTCAAATTGCGGATACGGATCATGAAACCGCCTCCGCAGAGATATCCAGCACTTCCGCCCACTGCCAGCGCTGACGTGCCTGTTCCATGAGCGAGGGGCGGATGACCACGACACAGGGAAAATCCTGCGCAGTGTCAATGATGCGGAGTCCCTCCACAAGACCCACGCCATGTTCGAATTCGAAGGGACCCATTTCATCGAGGATAAAAAGATCGCAAGCCTCAAGCCTCTCAAGAACGGAGTTCCCCCATTCCAAGGTCTCTGCCACCAATTGCCAGTCCTGTGTCTGAATATCCCCGTCCTCAGCGCCTTTGCGGTGGGCCAGACGGCGCTGTTCGCCCGTCTGCAAATCCTTGAGCCCGATACCGATTTTTATGTTATCTATGAAAATGGATGGGGAGATCAGGCCGCCGGGTTGCAAGCCCCGAGCGCGGGCGCGTCCGATTAAATCCATACACCAGAGGGTCTTGCCCGACCCTCTTGGACCTGTGACCAGGGTCAGTCTTGGTTGATTCTTGTTTTGGGAGATCAAACTCGCCAGCAAAGCGTCGGGCGAGTTTTTCGCAGATTGCACAGCCTTTCGCTCCTTTTCAATTCCATCCCGTTTGCGGACGGGATGTCGGGAGGCTTTTCCGTTTCCGGAAAAACCCTTGTCCCTTTGCAGGGACCGTCCGTTCCGCCGTGATGTTTGCTTTTAGGCGGAACGGATCGGAGTGGTTTGTTATGGGATGGAGCGCGGGGCTTCCATCCGTTTTTATGATACCGGATTTGTCGTTTGTTTACATCATCATTACGGGTACTTTTATTCATCACCCGGCCGGGTGATGGAAATCTACTTAGTCAGGTCTTTTTTGACCTTTTCCAATTCGTCCAGAACATCAAGTTCCGCCTTGAGTTCGCTGGAAAGCGATGTGAAATAGGCCTTCACATTCTTGATGAATTTTCCGATCTCACGTGCGGAGCGTGCCAGGCGTTCGGGTCCGAGAACGATGGCGGCAAGCAGCAGGATGACGATCAGTTCATTGCCGCCGATGCCAAAAATATCCATTTCAACCTCTGCCGACAATTGCGGCCAGAACAATGCTGATGACGTACAGTCCCATCAGGGGGGCCATGACCAGTCCCATGTTGACAGGATCCACTGTGGGGGTGACTGCCGCGGCGACGATCGCGATGACAACAATGGCATGGCGCCATCCGCTTATCAGCTGTTTTGCGGTCACAAACTTTAACTTTGCCATGAACATGATGATCAGCGGCATCTCGAAACAGATGCCGATCCAGAACATGATGCGGGTGACAAACCCGAAGTAGTTTTCGGGGCGCACCTGCGTGGCGATCCCCATGAAACTGATCAGGAAGGGGATAGCCACCGGCAGCATCACAAACCAGGTGAATGCGACCCCGCCTGCAAACAGCAGGGTTGCGAACGGGACCATGACGAGAAGCCAGATACGCTCATTACGGTGCAGGCCCGGCAGGATGAACGCCAGGATCTGGTGCACAATGACCGGCATGGCAAGGACAAAGCCGCCCAGCAGTGAGACCTTCATAAAGATGGCGATGTTCTCAGTCAGCTCAATGGAGACGAGATTTTCCGTCCCGCCGATCGGCGAGGCAAGGTATTCGATGATCTGCTGCGAAAAAGCGAAGCTGATGCCGGTCGCAAGGACCAGGGCAAGGAAGGCCTTGAAGATTCTTTTCCGTAATTCGTCAAGATGCTTCAGCAGCGGCGCGGAATCTTCCAGCTGCACGCTGGCTTTGCGGTGTGCGCGGCCAAATGCATGAAAGACATCCCGCCAGTTGCGCCTGTTTTTTTTCGCGACGGTCACGTTTGCGCCCACGATGAAAGACTATTCCTTTTTCTCTTCGGCTTTCGTCGATTCGTCCTCGCCTTTTAATCCGCTGCGAAAACTGCTGATGCCCTTGCCCAATTCGCCGGCGATCTTGCCGATGCGTCCCACGCCAAATAACAGGATGACGATGACGAGGATGATGACCAATTCTGTGGTTCCGAGATGAAACATGATATTTCTCCTTAAATGTCTTTTGAAAGACGGAATGTCTGTGGAGTTGTGACATCCACTTTTAATTCGCGCAGCACCGGACCGGCTTCGCGCATTTCAAGCACACTGCTGGAAATGCCGATGTCAACCTCCATTTTTTTGAGACTGCTGATCCTGTTGACGTGGAATTCCAGGCTGTTGTGTTCCTCACTCATGACGTAATCGCCATACCCTGATGTATCAAAGGCTTGTCTGACCGCGGGAATGTCATCTCCAAACACCTTGGCGCTTTTCAGGAAATAATCCCTTTGCGAAAAGGCCATGTGCTTCGGCAGGTTATGCCCGCTGTTCTGCCGATGGACCTGTCCCGTGTGTTTGTTTTCAAGGGAGCAGTAATGCACACCGAGTTGCAAGCCGGCATCCAGCGCGAAATCGATCAAGCCCAGGCAGACGGTTTCGCTGCCCGCGATGGGCAGTCCGCCTGCATACCAGTAATCGTACAACACGCGGAAGGGGCGGGCCCTGACCTTGTAATCATTCCCTCGATAGGTTTCCACATTGTTGAACGGGAAACAGAACTCCAGCAGGTTGATCCCAAAGACGCCCAGCCGGTCGAGCTCGATCAACACATCCTTCATTTCCTCCAGTGTGTTGGGCAATACCGGCATTTCCACCATCACATTCTGGATGTACCCGCGGGCGAGGGCGATATTGTCGTATGTATGCCTGTGTCCCCCGGCGAGATCGTGCATGCGAATGCTGAAACGGATCTCCTGCAAACCGGATTTCTGCAACGACTCAAGCGCGGGCCGGTCAATATGGTCGCCGCTGGTGTAAAGGCGCGTGTGGGAATTCGGATACAGCTCCCGCGCGCGCTCGAAGAAACGATACGTTTCATCCTTGTGCAAAAGGGGTTCGCCGCCCGTCAATGCAATGTGTTGAAGACGCTGCCCCGCAGCGCGCGTTTCATCCAGCTCTGCAACCACGTCACGGGTATGTTCGCGGAAATACTCGTAGTTTTCCTGGTTCGGGTTGAAACAATAAAAACAGTCACGGTGACACTTCAATGAAATGAAGAAGGTCGAGCTGCCCGCCCCGGTCTGGCAGGCCACACAGGAGGGTGAAATCCGATTGATATAAATGCTCTTATCGCTGTTGCGTATGACCGCGCCTTTTTTACGCAGGTCCATGATCTTTTGCGTCGCCGCGGCAGTTGTATCCTGCTCCTCGATCTCAAGCCCCATCTGCCGCACCTGCTCCATGAAATCCTGATAGATCTGCACATAAATATTGGCATAGGTGCGCAGGGCGGGATTTTTTATCTCAGGCAGTGTGGATTTTGTAACATCCAAAATCATGAATGCGGCTCCTTTTGGGTTTTCCTCGGCAGCATGGAGCCGAATGGATGCGTGCGGCGATACTCACAAAGTTGACATAATTTCATGCCGTCACGTGCCGCCATCCATGTTTTGCAGCGCTCACAACGGGCCATCGGGCCTGATTCCACAACGACAGGTTCCTTCACGCTGAAAACTTTTTCAAAGGATGCTGTGTGGTCGAGGGTGATCGCATCAGGCAGGCAGACGTGACCGCACAAATCACAGCCGATGCAGTTCTGCGCCGAGAATGAGATGGAGAAGGTCATTTCATTCTCATTCTTTTTAAATCTCAGCGCTTCAGTAGGGCAGGCTCGTCCGCATGCAGCGCAGGCGGTACATGTTTCGGAGATGACGAGGGTGGCGAAACCAAGTCCATCGAGATTGGCGGTTGACACTGGATCAGGCAGATGGGATACGGCGGAGAGCAAACGCAATCTGTCCCGTCCGGGTTGGCGTTTGCTTCCCGCCACGCCATTTTCCATGGCGCGGGCGAGAGCAACCTGACCCTGACGCGCGACCAAGCGGAACAGGTCGCGGCGCGAAAGCGGGGGATTGGCTGCCTTCCAAGTGGTGCGCGCAACGGGCGCTTCGACTTCATCCAGGCAAAGGACTGGATCCATCCTTACCCATGCGGCCAGGAACCGGTTTGCACGTTCGGTTTGGGAGTGAATTACATGGTGGAGGGAATGCCATGTGCAGGCCGGGCAGGCGTCAGCGCGGACGGTGATGCGTTCCAGTCCAAGCGCAGAAAGGGTCAGGTACGCACCGCTCCCCAACCCTGCAAGGCATCCTTGAATTTGAATCCCGATGGATTCCGCTTCCCCCGTTTCAGGGTCTGGATGAAGCCCGCAAAGTAATTCAACGGGCTGGCCTTCGACGTGACTGACACAGTTAAGCAGGTTTGAAACGTCGTCATCTGCGCGATACGCGCCGACGGGACAGGCAGGCAGGCAGGCGAGGCACGATTGGCAGCGTTCCATGTCGAACGTTGGAGGCTGGCCGGCGGCGATTGCCTGAACGGGACAAAGATCGAAACACGCCGCGCATTCCGAATACTGGTCCTGCGAATGCAGGCAGCGTGCGGAATCCAGGATAACTTGTGAACGGTCGATCGAGGCGAACCGTTCCGCGGCGTTAAGCAGACTCACAACCTGACCTCTTTCGGCATTTCGATCTGTAATTCTTCGGCAATTGTCAGCAGAGACCCATGGGTCAAATGGGCGATGCCGCGATAGAAATCGGTGGTAGCGTGTTTTTTGATCAGCTCATACCAGCGTGAAATCCATTTCAACGGGTGTTCAGAAAGAAATTGACGTTGTGCCTGCAAAATCCTCTCGAGTTCGGGCATATCCTTCTCATCCAAAGCCAGCAAACCCTGTTTGGCAAGATGGGCGAGGAACGAAAGTTCCAAACCTATATGGTCATCCGGTTCTTTATATAACTTCTCTGACTCAAGTCCAAAACGGCGATACCACTCACGGACTTGAAGTGTTTGATCCTGAAAGATCATGCGATCCTCATTAAAATAGACCGACTCCCATGGAGGCGAAACAGGTTTGCCTATACCAACAAATAATCGAGTGTAATCCGCTTTCAAAGCAATGAGCTGTTCATCCGAAATGCCATTCTTGTTTTCCCGACTCCATTTTTGCAGAAGATGTAGACCCGTGTCAATATCCGCGTGATCCCTTTCCAGGGGCGATTCAGAAAAGACCTCCTCAGTGATTAGCGCTTGAAACCATTCCCGCTCCGGGTTCGATCGTGTTACCCTGCTTAGCAATCCAAACAAGAGCAACTCGCCCATAAGCGTTGGTTTCCATTCAACATGATTAGGTGCAGTTTCTGTCATTTTTCTTCTCCGTTGGCTTTACCGCGTTTTAACCACCATTTTAATAGGAACCATGGCACAATCCCCAGTGATGAAACAGCGATAATATAGGTGATAAAAGTAACCATTTGGGCGGTACTGATGCTTATTTTGGATAATGTGATCAGGATCTGTTTCGAAACACCAGGCTTCCAAACAGGTGAAAGCGGCAATTCATCCTCCGTCCCCAGTGCCAATATTTTTGCCGGCACATAAGGCAATTCTGACAAATGGCCATCCTTCATAAAAACCACCATATTGCCGGATTGCAGCACCAGTATTTCCCCGGTTTTTTTTGAGCGCACCTCAGCCTTGCCATCCTCAAACAGATAGAATCTTGCAATCCCTCCAGGAGGCCGCTCCAATGCAAAATAACCATCGGATAATCTGATCTCTGCATCCAGTGTTTCAAGGACAAAAGGCTGAGCAGCATGGTTGTATCCCCAAATCCATCCGGATTCAAATTTGATCCTATCTTTGGCGGCATTTGCTTGCGTTTCGCTGGGAATTACTATTTCGCCATCTCCCCAGGCCACAAGAGCAACATCCGGACGGCGTTCAAGCATAATTGATGGAGCGGGTGCCAAACCCTCACTTGGCAGTTCGATTTCCTGACTAAAGTATCCTGGTGCGTTCGTTACCCAGGCCTGTTCAATCACTGGCATGGTATTGATGATCCATTTCCCCGACTCTGGCTCCACCTGGTGGGTGAGCCCGTCTGGGGTGGTCAACCAGGCAAATGGCAGCCACTCGCCATCCTGCCCGCTGACCTCACCATTCCATACAAGTCCGTCAACCGAATGTAATTCCAACGCAACATCGCTGATGGGTGATTGTGTCAGGTCAATGATTTGTTGACTTCCCATCAAATGGTCTGACCGCATAATTCCCGGATCTGGAACAACACTGTACACGGAAACCGGGAGATTCGTGAATGAGAACGTGCCGTCCCTGGCCGTTTCTGTGTAGAAATCAGGTCCGGCAGGCAAACCGAACGCCCATATTTTCACAGATTGCGGGAGATGATCGTCGTCGCTTGTCAACCGGCCGTTGATTTGTCCCTTTTGTCCGAAAACGTTAAAGGTGACCTGCGGTATGGTGGTTGCATCCGGGTCAAGGAGTACGGTCTTGGTTTCTGGACTGGAATAGAATATTCCGTCAACAACCTGATCTGGAACCATGATTTCATAATTGGTAATGGCCTGGGATAAAATCTCCAGTTCAAGCACCGCCCCGCCAGCTTCATTGCTGGCAGTACTTGCAATACGACCACGCCATTCATATAACCTTGTAAAGGCCTGGATCGTTAAACCATGCAGGGGTTTTCTCGAGGCGCCCTCCTCGATTTCAATATTCAGCCTCCTTGTCCGGCTGATGTCTACCCTTATCCAGCGTTCATCGCTGGCCTCAGTACCGTCTTTTGTTGTTGCTACAACAAGCAGTCGCAAATCCCCTGAAGGAAGATAAGCTTGAACATTAAAGTCATCATGACAGGCCGAACAAGTTAATGGGGCGGCAGGATCGTTGATGAAAAGCATATGGCCTTCCGGGTTAACGCCCAGCAGAAAGTCAAAAAAGCCATTCGAATCTGGATTATTATGCAAAGAGGACAGCATTGTTGATCCTGACCAAATTTCCAACCTGACATCCAGCTCGGCCAGTGGATCGTTGATCCCCAGCACCCTTCCACTGACAGTCACCGGAGCAACATAGTCATAATGGGAATAAAGGGTTTCTCCATTTGAGGGGGAGAAAATGGAGACATCCAACAACTGGGCCGGTACAGGCAGACCGGCCATTTGCATGGAGACCGGCAGTAAAAGTGAATCGCCGGGCGAGGGAGGAAAATAAGGGCACCAATTTAGCCCAATTCCGCTGGGATGACAGGCATCGCACCTCACCTCAACCACAGCCGGGGGACTCGCGCTGTTCATGGGATGATGACAAACCCGACAATCACCTGGAGTGGCTGGCGGATCGGCCATATGGTTGTCAAGAATATTTAAATCCCAGAGACGTATGGTGTTATCCTCTGAACCTGATGCAAGCGTTTGACCGTCTGGAGAGAATGCCACACTGTACACAAAACCATCATGACCAGCCAGGACTCGATCCATACTGCCATCGTTAATGGTCCATAGCCGTACGGTCTTGTCAACAGATCCTGTTGCCAGTGTGGTTCCGTCCGGTGAAAACGCCAGTCCCAGGACACTCGATTGGTGCCCTGAAAAAATATGTTCCAATTCTCCACTCGCGATATTCCATAGACGCGCGGTGGCATCAAAAGCCCCTGATGCCAGTTTTTGCCCATCTGGAGAGAAAGTCAGACAACGTACCCAATCTTTGTGCCCTGTTAGTGTTAGAAGAAATTCTCCATCAGGCAGGCTATAAAGCTGAATGGCGCCATTTTGAAGTCCAACTGCCAGCATTGCCCCATCTGGCGAGATGGCCAGTGTGCGCGCTCCTTTCAATTCCTTGATTACAAGCTGCAACGTTGTATTCTCTCTGTCCCACAATCGGATCATATCATCATCCGAAACTGTCGCCAGCCATCTCCCATTTGGTGTAAATGCAATATTTCGCACCCAGCCGTCATTGTGAACATATGTATGCACAGGCAGCAGGTCAGAGAGTCTCCACAGCCGGGCCGTATTGTCAAAGAGACCGGCTGCAAGGGTGTGGCCATCCGGCGAGATGGCCAGGCTGCGAACCCAGGTTCCCGTCGGTATAAAATGATCCTGGAACAAAGTCTGTGAATCAAACAAATAAATCCCCGCTGAGGCCGCCACTATCAATTGATGCCCATTTGGTGTGAATATCACCGCGTTCGCCCGATCGTGTCCCAGGTCTGAAAGGGAAATCACACGGACCGCATCATTTGATTGCAGTTGCGCACTTGCTTTGCCCGCTGGAATGGTCATTAATAACAACCCTATCAGTGCAAATAAAAGGGACGCGGATTTTTTGACCATCATCAGGTTATCCTCCAAAAGATGTGGGGCGGGTGAAAAGGTTCACCCGCCCCACATCATCGTGTTAACTTACTCCTGTCTACAGGCCGATCCGTACATGCGTGGCATAGAACAGGAAACGTCCCATCACTTCCGCAACCAGTACCAGCACAAAAGCACTGGATGACAGGATGGTCAGTGTCTTTTCCTTGCCACTTTCTGACGCGTTGCGGTAAAGATAGGTTGCCAGTACACCAGCTCCTAGGAAGACCAGCAGCAGGCGGATGACGAGTGTGAGTCCATAGGTTTCCGTCATTATCTTGAGGCTTTGCAGGGCGGCAGATCCCAGATGTGCCATATAGAATGGCAGTACCAGGAACTCGATCCCCAGCAGAATGATCGCAGTGATCGCAATACCCTGCAGGGCGCCGCGCAACAAGTCCAATTGTTTTTCGCCAGCCTTGGCGTCTTTTTTCTGGATGCTGTTGTAGTTGATCACTAATGCAAGTGCAACGGCCAGCGCTCCCAAGAGCAGGGTAGTTGCGAAGAAGGTGATTGGGGTGGTAATCGTGTTCCATGACGGCTGGGTGCGAATCATGTACACCATGGCCATAGCGTAGGTTTGCACGAGACCAATCAACGTCGCGATCCAGCCAATGATATCGCGCAGGATGGTGGGGCCAATCTTGCGCCATTGCATCAGGGTATATACACCCGCGATCACCACAAACGTCACGGCGATCACGACTTCACGGCTCAGCCAGGACGTTCCCAAATTCGGAACTGCCTTGACAACATTGCCCAGGTTGTTTAGGTGTAATAGCGAGGACAACAATGCCAGGCCCATGATCGGAACGACCATGAAGAGCGGACCATCTGTCATCCGGTCGGCTTCCTTAACCCCAGCCTTTGCCGCAGCGTATGCGCGCACAATCATTAATACCAGCAACGCACCGGCTGCCAACTGACCAAGGATCGTAAAGATCAGTAGAGCCCATTCACGAATATCCATTTTAGCTCTCCTCTACAGACAGAATGTGGCCTGTTCCACTGCCGCTTGTTTGAGCGTGTTTGTGCGGTGTGATTACCACAGCAGGTTCAGTCAGGTCAGACGTTGGAAGCGGCTCAATGGCGGACACGTTGCCGTATTTAGCTCGTAATTCATCCAGTTCGCCGACATCCAGGACGCGCATGACACAGGCATCCACACAGACCGGTTTTTGTCCTTTGGCCTGCAGATCCTGGCAGAAATCGCACTTGGTCATATAGCCCTTTTCCTCGTTGAACTGAACAGCGCCATACGGGCAGGCCCATTCACAATAGCGACAACCGATGCACTTGGTATTGTCGATCAGGACAACACCATCCTCCCGCTTGGTGATCGCAGTCGCCGGACACACCTCCATGCAAATGGGTTTTTCGCAGTGCATACAGGCGGTGGATACGGAGTAGACAAAGAGATTGCTAGGGATCAGCAAATCCTTGTTTTCCGGATGGGAAACCCATCCGCCGCCTTCATACTGATAGACCTTGCGCCAGTTGATGCCCACTGGCAGGTCGCTTCGATCTTTGCAGGCAATTGCACATGCCTTGCAGCCGGTGCACGCACTCGCATCAAAGTAAAAAGCTAGTTGTTTTTCCATTTTTTATGCCTCCTTGAAGACAATCCGCTGAGGCCACTGGGAGTCGGGTTGCAATACGATTGGACCGTTGTATTTTTCCACCTGAACGATACAGGTGTTGTGGCCGGTGTGTCCCTGACCAGTTGCGTAATCGCCGTTCAGGGTATTGGTCGCTCCCGCCAGATCAATGCCGGATGATTCGTCGACTTGAGCCCAGGCACCCTGTCCCAGCGTGACAACACCGGGCATGATTCTGTTTGTCAAGAGCACCGGACGAATAACCTTCCCGTGTTTGCTTGTGATCATGATCACATCCCCGTTCTTGATCCCGCGTTCGGCTGCGTCTTTGGGGTTCATGAAAGTCTCTTGAGGGAAAGCCTCGCGCAACCAGGGAACACTGTCGAAACTAGAGTGGCTGCGCCGCTGGTAGTGGATGGTATAGAGCTGTAGCGGATAGTCGCCCTTGACCTTGTTGTCCCAGTCTGCATAGGTTTCTTCATACCCCTCAATGGGGGGATCGTACTTGGGCAGCGGGTCTTTCAGATTGAAACCATTTGCTTTGACCCATTCTGAGAGCGCATCGCAATAGATTTGCAGTTTGCCTGTTCTTGTATTGAGCGGTTTGCCTTCCGGGTCGGAAATGAAACCTGATAACTCGGTGTGGCCCAACTTGTCGTTGGCAGTGCGCTGTACGCGATAGATGCCGGCTTCCTTGAATTCCTGATACGTGATGCGGCCATTTTGCGGCTCGCCTTCCACACCCATCTCGGCGATATCCTCTTTCGTGATGGTCAGAAGCGGTTCAAACCCCGAGTTGTCCGGCAGCTTGACCTCGGCACCGGCAAGCCGGTTGTAGACCATCTGCATACCCGAGAGCGGCTGGATCTCTTCCGGATTCAAGCCGAGGCGTTTGCCGACTTCCACGGCGATCTCCAGGTCGTCCTTGGCCTCGAAGAGCGGTTCGGTGACCTGGCCGTTGAAGATCAGCATATCGCGATCACCGGTTTGGAAGTTGCCGAATTGCTCCCACTGGCTGGTGACCGGCAGGACAAGGTCGGCATACTTGGCCGAGGTATTGAGGAAGAGCGTCTGGACCGCGACGAATTCGACTTTGCGGAAAGCCTGGATCCCTTTCATGGTACCAGTTCTCTGGTTCAGCGAATCTCCGAAGTCTGCTGAGATGATCATGCGAACATCAATATCGCGAATGTCGTTGTAGCCGGCGTGATATTTGCCGGAAAGGATGGCTTCCCACATCTCACAGTTGTTCAGGATGTTGGGAGCGCTCTGGCGCGTACCAGCCTCGTTCAGCGGATTGGCAATGCCCTTCACGCCATCTGAGCCGGCTCTAACAAGTGCTCCGCCAGCATTGGCGGCGCGGTTGTGCATGTTTGGGCCAACGCCTGAGCCAACAAAACCGACATTGCCGGTCATCCAGCCTACCGTGGCCATGGCCTGCGGGAGGCACTCGCCGTTGTTGATACGCGCGGGCGCACCAGCGGTCTGGATCATGGTTGGCTTGGTGGTAGCAATTTCCTGGGCCAGCCAGCGGATCTTCTCCGGCGGGACACCGCAGATTTCGGATGCCCATTCCGGGGTCTTGGGCTGTTTGTCGTATTTTCCAAGGACATAATCCTTGAAATTATTTTTCGGGTCAGCACCTTCCGGCATGTGCCCGGCATCGAAACCAATCGTGTATTTATCGAGAAACTCCTGATCGTGCAGGTTGTTCTCGAGCATGTGGTACGCCATGGCCAGCAACATGGTTGTGTCTGTGCCCGGGCGAATGGGAATCCACTCGTCCGCCAGCGCCATGGCTGTGTCGTTGTATAACGGGTCGATTGAAATGAATTTGGTGCCGGCTTTCTTTGCCTGCAGATAGTAGTAGGTGGGGTTGCCATTGCTGGAGACGGCGGAATTCACGCCCCACAGCACGATCAACTTGGCTTTCCGCATTCTGAAGCGGTCATTTCCAGACGTGTCACCGGTTCCTGGAATGCCTGTGAGATGAGGGTAATCTTCACGCCAGGTTCCCCAGGAAACACTGCCCCAGCGGTTTACATAGCCGCCATACAGGCCCAGCACCCGGCCCATGTCGCCTGAATGTACCGTAAAGATGGATTCGTTGCCAAACTCCTCTTTGACGCGCTTGATCTCGCTGGCATAAATATCAAAGGCTTCCTCCCATGAAATGCGCACCCATTCATCCTTGCCGCGCAATTCCTTGTCGCCGCCACCGGGTGCCCAATTCTTGCGGATCATGGGGTATTTCAAGCGGTCATCGCCAAAAACGACCTTTCGCTGTGCACGACCGCGCACGCATGCCCTTTGCTGAGGGTAATCAGGGCTGTCTTCATGCGTATCGTCTGATTTTACACTTGTAACAATGCCGTCCACGACGTGTGCTTTAAGCAGACAGCGTCCGCCACAGTTATGCCAACAGGCGGCAGAAACCCACTTTCCTGCAGAGGTTTGCGCAGCCGCTTCAGCCATTTTCAGGCCAGTGTTCACACCACCCGCCAATACTGCGGTACCTCCAAGCGCCGCGCTCCATTTCAGGAAACTGCGACGGGTGAGTACCGTATCATTTAGGGTTTTGGTGAGGAAATTCTTTTCAGTCATTATTCCTCCATAGGGAATCTTCCGGTTGGTTCAATTTGCTCCAAAGAGCTGCCCCTCGTATTGCAGGTTGGAACCCTTTTCCTTCAATCTTCATTCGCACTCTCCTGATAGGGATTAAAAGGCCAGTTCAAGCCACATTTGCGCCTATTTTCACTATCAGGATACCTTCAAACCAATATCCAAACATCGCCCCAATGGACAATTCCCCCTCACCCTAGTGGGTGATTAGTTTTCGCGAGGAGAGACCAGCCCATGTTTGAGGGCATACATAGCAGCCTGGGTGCGGTTTTCCAACTGCAGTTTTTCGAGAATATTCTTCAAGTGGCTTTTAACCGTATTGATCGAAATCGAAAGCTTGTCTGCAATTTCGGAGTTGGTTGCTCCGCTTGCAACCAGCCGCAGAACGAATAACTCCCTTTCTGTGAGTACCTGCTCCCCTTTTTCATCGTCCGCCAGACGGTTGGCGACAGCTTTTAGAAGCTTGCCAGCCATGGCGCGTGTCATGGCTGGTTCACCGCTGGCTAAGCCATTCAGAAGATCGAATAATTCATTTGCATCCAGGCTTTTTAACAAATAGCCTGCAGCCCCTATCTGCACAGCCTCATAAAGATGGCCGTCCTTTTCAGAGGAGGTCAACATGACGATCGCGATCTGGGGAAAACGTTCATGGATCTCCTTCGCGGCTTGCAGACCGTCCATCTGCGGCATGTAAATATCCATGAGGATCACATCCGGGCGTAGTTGCTCCGCCAGGAGAATTGCGTCTTCCCCTGTTTCCGCCTCGCCCACCACTTCCACAAGATCATCGCGGGTTTTCATCAAGCCGATCAACCCCTGGCGAAAGAGTTTATGGTCATCTGCAATTAAAACCTTGATTGTCATGATATTACCTTTCAGACTAAATCCCAACACGGACGTGGGTGGCGTAGAATAAAAACCGCCCGATGATCTCCGCTACCAGGATCAACAGGCATGACATATAAACGGGCACGATCAATCCCTGCGGAGCGGCCCCGCGGCGATACAGTTGGAAGGCAGTGTGGCCCAGCCAGGATGCCGCTGTCACAAGCAATATGAGGCGCATAAAAAAAATCGGCAGATACAGATCAAATAGCAGGCGCAGGCTGGTTCTGGCTGCGATATCCCCCTGCCGTAAATACTCAATTTGAAAATAGGTGACTATCACGCTGGCAATCACCAGCCCGAAGGAAAATACCGCGAACCAGCCCAAGGAGTATTTGATGACCTGGGCACGCAGGTCGACATCCCATGTATTTTTGATTTCTGCGAATTTCAAATCCAGCATCATCAGACAGGCGATGGTCATGATGCCCAGCAGTAAAGTGGTCACATAAAACGAAATCGTCATGGCGGCCGAATTCCAGGCAACCTGGGTGGGCAACAGGTAGATACGCGCCATGCAATAAACAACAATCCCGCCGAACAGGTTGGCCAGCCAGCCAAGACCCCAAGCCAGTTTGCGGCGATCATTCTCAAAGTTGAGCAGATACCACAGGAGCAGGGTTGTCAAAAAGAATAAAAGTGTAAAGACGATTTCCCTGCTCAGCCAGGACGATTTGAAGTTAAGGACAGCCAAAAAAGAATGCAGCGGTCTGCTCAGGTGAAAATGAGAACTGATCATCGCCGCCACCGTTGTCAGGGAGATGACCAGAATAGGGTTACGGATAATTCGATCCAATTGGCCGGGGTTTATCCGCGGCCCCATTATCTCGCGGATCAACCACAAAACAAACATGGCCCCAATCGCAACTTGCATCAGGATCGTAAAAACAGGCAAGGCCCATTCACGGACATTCATATGGTTTCATTTGCTCCATACATTGTACACTCATCCATGAATCACCAGACTAGGCTTCCTTATTCTTTCGTGGGGCAGGCATGGAAGGACGCACTCGACCTGTGTGCCCCCCCTTTTCCTGGACTTGACCATCAAGGTGCCGCCCAAACTCTCGGCACGTTCGCGCATTGTTTGTAAACCAAAATTACGCTTCGAATTCACATGAAAAAAACCAACGCCATCGTCGATGACCTGCATGTGGATATGCCCCCGGTGTTCATTCCCTTGATTTGTAATCACCACCGATACATGACGGGCCTTTGCATGTTTACGGATATTGGTCAGCGCCTCCTGCAGGATGCAGATCAACTGCACCTCGGCAACGGATGCAAGATTCAGGTTTCCCTCGACCCGATATGAAAAATTCGTCTCAACACCGGTCTGAATGCCGAACTCCGTCAAATACTCCTCCACAGCCGTATCCAGGCTCTTCTCCTGGGCGAGGGTGGTGCGCAGGCTTAGGATGTTCTCGCGCACATCTGCATGGGCGGTCTGGATTGCCTGACGCATTTGTGAAAGTTCAGCTTGAAGATTTGCAGATTTACCCTGTCTCAAAAATGACTCGAGTGTCTGGACCTGCAAATTCAAATAGCCCAATACTTGTGCCAGGCCATCATGCATCTCGCGGGCAATGCGGGCACGCTCTTCGGTGATCGAAAAAGACTGCAACTGGGAGGTCATCAGCCCGTGCTGAATGGCGATCACAACCTGGTCGGCGATACTTTCCAGCCAGATCAGATCCGTTTCGGAAAATTGCTGTGTTTTAAAACGCGCGATCCATAGTGCGCCGATAATCGTACTTTCCATTTTGAGCGGCACAATCGCAAGGGCGTTGGCTTTTTGACTCTCGAGGAAACGGACATCCTCAAACATTTCGACAGGTTCACCACCCTGTGACCGATATGACTGGCAACTGCGCATGACGTTCAGGATCTGCGGGTTGGTTACTACGACGGATGCATTTACCACCAGTTCGGTTTTGACATCATCAGAGTAGCACTTCAGTTCCAGGATGGAATGTTCCTGATTCAAAATCGCGACCCCGGCAAAATCCGTCTTCAATACTTGGCGCACATTCTGGGTGATATAGAGCAAAATATCGTCCACATTATCAAGTTCAGCGATGCGGCGACTGATATTGACCAGCATACCCGTCCAGGTCTCTGCAGTTTGGCGGGCAACGATCTGGGATTCAATTGCAGCCTGTTGCGCATGATCCCGTTCCTCCTGCAAGGCCCGTAACTGACGCTTGCGAATCGCCTCGAACACATCCAATGCCTTGACCACGAAAAAAGTAACGATCAGAGCGGATAACATGCGCCATATTTCAATCGGCAGGCCGGTAAAATTAAGGACGCTTTGATCATCCAGCCATCGGCCCAGTTCGTACGTCTGGTCTCCCCTGAAATTTTCCCCCGCGAATGCGTTAAAAACCACGCGGTCATAGTTGTAATAGGAGGCCGGGCCGTACGGCGCCGCTGGAACAATCAATCCCATTACAATTGCTTCAAATAAAAATGCAAACCCCGCGCCGAGCATGAGTTTGGAAACATCATACAGCTGCAATTTTCGATGTCTATACCACTGCCGCAGGAATCCAATTCCAGCCATGAAACTGCCGGGCAGGTAGAGCAGATAACGGGTCCAGATTTCGATCGGGATTTCAATCGGGGAGGGGGTGATAAAGGTTGTTGAAGCGAAGGTGATGACAAATGCAATTGGAACAATGAGGATGCCGGGGATGAAGATACTCCAGGCGGGCAGTGGCTCCAGATTATTTAGAATGCCCCAGCCAAAACGCAAAATTAGCATCCCCGTTAAAAGATGAAGTACAAGGCGCAAAATACCCAGGATGCTCTCCAATCCTCCAATAGACCCGTCTGTAAGGAACATATCCACCCATCCGGCTGCGCCGCCGACAAAGCCAAAAGCGGCCAGCCAGGGGAGTTCACGCTTAAGTGGAAAATCTCCATCCCTTCTAAATTGTAAATAGGCAGCCAGACCCAACCCCTCAAAAGACAAGCCGTAGAAAAAATGGAGGAGAGACATATTTTGATATTGATTACAGTGAAGCGGGTCTTCCAAGACCCTTCACGATCAATCCTATCAGCTTCCTCTTGGAACAACAAATGACTTAAATCACCAAATTGATGCCTATCTTTAATACAATTATTGAAATGACCCCGTGTGAAAAATCACCCGCCTGGGTAGTGACGAACTATCTGTTGGGGGGATTTATGTTTAATCATTATCCAATATACTGCACCCAAGCGGTTAAATACTCAAAAATGGAAAGAATGCACTGCTTTGGGGTGCTTTTTCAGCTTGTCCGTTTTTAACCCTTTATGGAAAATTCAATTGTAGCTTGTATGAATGGATAGGAGAATTCATCATGATAAAAATGAAACAGCTTTCCGTTTTCCTCATCGTCCTGTTTGCTTTGCTGGTCACAGCGTGCGGTTCGGCCGAAGGGAATGTCGCGGCCCCAACCGCACGACCATATACCCCCCAGACTGTTCAAGAGGGCAATGAGGCCTCAGGTCCAATCGTTGGACAGCCGGAGAATGGAAAGGCCTTGTTTGATATCCATTGCATTGCCTGCCATGACATTGTGGAAGATGGGGTTGCACCGGGCCCTGCTTTGCATCTGGCTGGCACCCGCATGGAGCCCGATTATGTCAAGGAATCCATAATTTACCCGCAGGCTCACGATGCCTATCTGGAGGCTGAACTCTCCGCCGTTGATGTGGATATGCCAACAGACTTCGCTGGTCTTTTAACCCCTCAACAACTAGAGGATCTTGTGGCTTATGTGTTGACCTTAAAGTAATATTTCAAGCCAGCACAAGATAAAAATGTAGAAACCATTGAAATTAGGATAAGGGAATATTGACCGGCGGATTGTTTCACCGGTCAATATTCCCTTATTGGTTTTCTGATGTTGGCGCATAAGGATGTTCGGGATTGTCTCTAGAAATATGGGGGTGTACGCGATTAAGAGGATATTCCCCGGAACGCAGCAAGGTGTCGCATTTATGGGGCCATTTTCAGGCGGGATCCAAGGTGGTGCACCGGGTTGCTGCCGCCAGCCCGCGCTATCCGTCAAAAGTCGGAGGCGTATTTCCACCCCCTTTCCGATATGGAGATGTTTGATTTGACGGATACTACTCCTGACAAGTCCCAATAGGAGTACGGCATGCTGCCCAGTCTTGAGACCATATACACCGATTTTCATTCCAAACTTCACAACTTCATCGCAGGGCGTGTCTCCGATCCCGACACTGCGGAAGATATCCTGCAGGATGTCTTCCTGAAGATCCATGCCCATATCGGCGGTCTGCGTGAGACGGATCGCGTTGAAAGTTGGATCTATCAGATCGCCCGCAACGCCATCGTTGACCATTACCGCCGCTCCCGCCCGCAGGATGAACTCTCCGAGTCGCTCGCTTCTCCCCCCAACGAGGAGCCTGATGCCGCGTCCCAGCTTGCGGCTTCGCTCAAAGGGGTGCTCGACTGTCTCCCCGACAAATACCGCGAAACATTGGAACTTACCGAACTGCAGGGGCTTTCCCAGGTCGAACTGGCAGCCAGACTCAATATAACGGTATCAGGCGCAAAGTCACGGGTGCAGCGGGCGCGGGAAAAACTCAAAGAGGCGTTCCTGGATTGCTGTCACTTCGAGTTCGACCGCCAGGGAAAAATCATGGAATACCATCCCAAATGCGAACAGTGTGCCAAATAATATTGTAGGGTAAAAAATGATAACAAAACTGAAACGAATCCTGGTATTGATGCTTCTGTTTTTTTTCGTTTTTTTTATCGCGGTGCTTGTCTCGGTCAGCCTGTACGACTCGCCCGAATATGCGCGGCGAATCTTGATGTATGGGCAGTCGGACATCAATGACTATTACATCTTTTCGAGACGGCCCATCGACAACGGCAGCGAAATTTCCGAACTGGAAAGGAACCTCGGTGGATTGCCAAAAACGATCACATGGTATGACCCGATGGTGCAAAAAGAACGAACCGAGAAGTTGGACGAACTCTTCGAATTGACAGCTACGAATGCCTTTATTGTCTTGCGCGATGACAAAATCATTTATGAAGGATATTTCAATGGGATGGGACCCGACTCGATCCATACATCTTTTTCATCCGCCAAATCGTTCAATTCGGCTTTGATCATGGCGGCTGTCGCAGACGGATTGATCGGATCAGTAAATGATCCCGTGATCCAATACGTCCCCGAAATTACGGGGCGCGGATTTGACAACATGACCATCCGCGACCTGCTGCTGATGAGCACCGGCATCCGGTATGTCGAGAATCCATATCTCGGTCCTTTTGGCGATGACGCACTGACGTATTACTCCCCCGACCTGCGTCGTACTGCCGTGCGCGTCCGCGCAAGCGTTGCGCCTGTCGGCGAAGCCTGGCACTACAACAATTACTATCCGCTCCTGGAGGGGCTCGTCCTCGAACGAGTGACCGGCGTGAGCGTGGCGGAATATTTGCAGGAACGGTTCTGGAAGCCGATGGGCGCGGAATATCCCGCCTCATGGAGTCTGGACAGCGATGTCTCGGGCTTTGAAAAAATGGAAAGCGGTATCAATGCCCGCGCCGTGGATTTTGCCCGCTTCGGCTCGATCTTTCTCCACAACGGGTACTGGAACGGATCGCAGATCCTTCCCGAGGATTTTGTACTCGAATCCACAAGCCCCGATGGCGCATGGGATGTTTCACCGGGACCGGAAATGTCCATGTATTACAAGTACCACTGGTGGGGACTGAACAACCCCGATGGAACCTATGACTTTACCGCCGCCGGCAGATATGGACAGTTCGTATACGTCGCACCGCGAAAGAACATGGTCATTGTCCGTCTTGGAGACGAGACGGATTATCCTTTCTCGTGGCTGTTGTTCATGCAAAGCCTGGTGAACGAGATGGAATAAGCAAGAGCCAATTCTGAACTTCAAAACTGCGCCTGTTTCGGCGCAGTTTTTTTGCGTCCTTTTCAAAGTCCCTGCGTCTACATAAGCAAACTCCTGAAAGGAAATTGCTTATGTTTCTTATCGACCTGCTCTCCAAAACAACTTTACAAGTCTGGCACACCCTCTCCGTAAACTGGATCTACCTGCTTCTCAGCGCAGTCATCGCCGCCGCCCTGAAGTTATACGTCAATCAGGACCGCGTCGCCGCGTTCCTTCAGCGCAACCGCAAGGCAGGCGTGCTGATCGCCACCGGCGCAGCGGTCACGACGCCTCTGTGCTCATGCGGCACAACCGCCATCATCCTCGGCATGATGGCGGGAAGCATGCCCTGGGCGCCGATCGTGGCGTTCATGGTCTCTTCGCCGCTGACCTCGCCGCAGGAACTCGTCTTCAGTGCAGGGCTTTTCGGCTGGAACTTTGCACTGGCGTTCTTTCTGGCATCCATTCTGCTGGGTTTGGCGGGCGGTTCAGTTGCCTATCTCTCCGAGTCGCGCGGCTGGCTGGCGGGTCAGGCTCGCTTCAAATCCATTTCGGGTGGGTCGGGTCTGTCCCTCCCCGTCGTTGCCTCCGTTCAGGCACGACCGCGCGTCACGTTGGGTCAATTCCTCAACGAGACCTGGCTGGCGGGCAAACGCCTCGCGCTGTTCTTCCTCGGCTTTGCCTTCATCGGCTACCTGCTCAACAACCTCATCCCCGCGCAATGGATCTCCACCCTCTTCGGCGAAGGACAGGTCTATGGCGTGCCGCTTGCCGCCGCCCTCGGCATCCCGTTCTACTTCAACACCGAAGCCTCCCTGCCGCTGGCGCGCGCCCTGATGGACGCGGGCATGAGTCAGGGAGCGGTGCTGGCATTCCTCATCACAGGCGCAGGCACCTCCATCGGCGCTATTGCAGGCGCGCTGACCATCGCCCGCTGGCGCATCGTCGGCTTGGTGGTTGGAACATTGTTCATCGGCGCAGTCCTGTTTGGCTATGGCTACAACCTCCTTATGGGAGTTCTCTCATGAACCGCTTCATGCACACTCTAAAATTCCTCACCAGTCCCATCACTGCGGGGCGACTCTCCGGTACGGAAGGCGCGCGCCGCACAGCGGATTATTTGCAGGCGGAACTGACCGCCGCAGGCTTTGACTCCGCGCTTCAACCTGTGGATGTCCCTGCCGCCCGCCTCACTTCGACCCCGAAACTGGTGGTTGGACCCCGGGCATTTTCTCCCCGCCGCGACTTCGCCGAACTGACGGCGTTCTCCGCAGGCGGAACGGTCAACAGTACATTACTCGTTGTGCGCGATGGTGACCTGCTTTCACCTGCCTCATTCCACAACCGAGTCATTCTCATCCCAAAACGCCCGTAGGGATTCAACCTGGGCGAAACTGTGAATACCGCCGTCGAGTTGGGCGCCTCCGCCCTGCTGGTGGAACACGGCGAACCCGACTGGTTTCACAAAACCGTATACACAGGCAACGGAAAAATCCCTGTCTTGCGGGTCAGGAAATCCATCGCCGAAGAAATCGCCAGCCTGAACAACACAGACGTGGAGTTGGCTCTCCCGCTTCGGCGCTCGATACTTCCCTGCAACAATGTCCTAGGTTTCCTGCGCGGCGCGGCGGACGATTTCACGCTCGCCCTGATCGCCCACTACGACCACATCGGCGACGACCCTGGCGGAACGCGCTTCCCTGGCGCGTTCGATAACGCTTCGGGAGTGGCAGCGGTTTTGGAAGCGGCGCGCCAACTGGCAAAAGAAAAACGCCCCTTCAATATGCTGGTGGCTTTCCTGACGGGCGAAGAATCGGGTTTGTGGGGCGCAAAGCAGTTGACGGCGAATCCGCCTGTGCCGCTTTCAGCGGTCATCAACCTGGACAGTCTCGGCGGTGAGCCCAAACTCAACGCCCTGCGCCTCGGACATAAACAACGGGGCGACTGGCTTGCCGAACTTGCTGAAACTGCCCTGTCGGAGCGCGGCATTCAGGCGCAATGGGTCAGCGGCAGTGACGACTCGTCCGTGTTTATCTCGAAGGGAGTCCCAACGCTTGGGTTGGGGCAGCAGCCCACAGGTCAGGCGCGAAGCGTGATGCATACTCCGTTCGACACGCTCGAAGCGCTTTATCCCGAAACAATCCAGGAAGGCATCGAAGTCCTTCTTGACGTTGTCCAATCCATTTCACTCATCCAAAAGGAGAAAAACCATGTCTACTCAAAATAAAAACCTGCTTGTCACGTTGATCAAGAAGTCGGTGGGATTGCCCACGGCGAGTTCGTCTGCCTGTTGCGGGACCAGCGTGTCCCAAAGCGACTGCTGTGGAACACCCGCTTCGCAGAACGATTCCGCTGGCTGTGCATGCGGCTGTGGCGATGGTGAAAGCGCTGGGTGCTGTGAGGTTGAAACTGCACAGGCGCAGACCTGCTGTGGTTAACGTGTATACTGAATGCGGGCGAACCCGCAATCAGTATTTTATGTATAGTACAGAGTAATGACAGTTCACACGATAAAACCCAACCTGCAAACCCTGCACGGACGTTTCTCACGCGAGATTTCGCCCATCCTCACTATTGATTCGGGGGATATAGTGCAGTATCAAACACTCGATGCAGGCTGGTGCAACTTTGAACAGGCAAGCCCATTTGAACGCCCGACAAAACTGGCGGGGCGCAACCGCGAATTGGACTGGGGGCACGCCCTGTGCGGACCGATTGCCATTCGCGGCGCCAAGGCGGGTATGACGCTTGAAATACGCCTTAACAAGATCCGCACGGGTGCGTGGGGGTGGTCCACGGGCGGCGGTTGGGATAGTTATTGGAACCGAAGGCTGGGTGTGGTGGAAGGCGACGAGTGGCTCATGCGCTGGCGGCTTAACCCCGATGCCGGGCTTGCGACCAATCAATATGGGCAGACCCTCCAGATGAGTCCTTTTATGGGCATCTTGGGCATGCCGCCCGCTGAAACAGGGGATCACTCCACGTATCCGCCGCGCTTCTGTGGCGGCAATATTGACTGCAAGGAATTGACCGAAAGTGCGCGCGTGTTCCTGCCAATCCCTGTGGATGGCGGCTTGTTCTCTCTTGGTGATGGTCACGCGGTGCAGGGGGATGGCGAAGTCTCTGGTCCCGCACTGGAATGTCCGATGGAGCAGGTTGAACTGGCGTTTCACCTGCTCCCTGATTTGCATATCGACTTCCCGCGCGCCTATACCAATGCTGGCTGGATCACCTTTGGCTTCCACGAAGACTTGGATGAAGCCGTGATGATTGCCATGGATGGCATGATTGACCTGCTCAAGGAGCAATATGGCATGCAGAAAAATCAGGCGGTGGCGTGGAGTTCACTGGTGGTTAACCTTCGAGCAACACAGATCGTGAACGAAGTCAAAGGCGCACATGCCATCCTGCCACACGATGCGCTGGCTGGTTTGAAGTAGGGAAACCTCCGACGAAAGTTGGGGGTTTCTTTTCAACCATAGTCCGATGTCAAACTTGCGTCAGGAGTATGATACTATGACTATGATTACTCTCGTGATAGTCGATGACCGGCCCGCCGTCCGTCAGGGGCTGCAAATGCGGCTGGCGCTCGAAGAAGATATGCAGGTCGTTGGCGAAGCGCAGAACGGCAGGGATGCGCTGTCGGCGATTCCGCACCTGAAGCCCATCGTCGTCCTGATGGATATGGAAATGCCCGAAATGGATGGATTGGCGGCAATACAAACGCTCCGTTCAATCGCGCCTGAAAGCAAGGTGGTTGTCCTGACCATCCATGATGACGAAACATCCCGCAGACGGGCATATGAATCGGGCGCGGCGGGGTTTGTGTGCAAATGTGCCGGTGATGAGGCTCTATTGAATGTCATCCGTGCTGTTGTTCATCCCGCTTCATGAAACAGAATAACGCGACTTTTTTTATTCTTGTGGAATATCCGACTTTCGTCTGAGAGGAGAATCCATCTATAGAGAGATGTGAAGCATACATGTATTCTCTATAATGAACGCATATCCGCCCGTACCAGGGGAAAGGAGCAGTATCATGTCCGTTCAATCTTTATCCGTATCATCTGGAAATTCTTATGGAATGAAAGTGATCCGCTTCTTCAGGGTCGTCGGCTTCCTTGGCGGACTTGTCTGGCTCTTCCGTGCGCTGATTGGTATTGCAGTTCTCGGCGGCATCCTTTTTGCTCTGATCGGATTACTTTCTTGAACAGCATCACCTCCAAATCCCAACTGCTCGAAACCCTAAAAGCCAAACGTTATCACTGGGACATGATGCTCAACGCAATTGACAAGGCCCGCATGGATGAACCTGGCGCGGCGGGATATTGGTCAGCGAAGGACATCGTTGCACACATCACGGCATACGAGCACTGGCTGGTGGAATGGCTGACGGCGGCTTTGCAGAACACCTTCCCTGCGCCGTCTCCGTTAGATGATGCAGATATTGAGAGACGCAATTCACGCATATACGAGTTGACCCATTCGCTCTCCGTGGAACACGTCCTTACGGATGCGCGGCAGAAATTCGACGCGTTGCTTGTGGTCATCGAAGCCCTGCCGGATGCATATTTCGACGATCCGCAAAGCGCTGAATGGTTCATGAAACCATACTGGAACAAAATGCGGACAATCCCTGAAGCGGTGATCAACCTCTCCAGCGACCATTACGAGGAACACATCCCGTCCATCAAAGAGTGGATCAAGAAGAATGGTATCGTGCTTCATCGGGACATCCGCTATCAAGCCGCCATCGTTCAGGATCATCACGTCTTGCTCGCGCAAATGAGCACACCTGATGGCAGGATTTTCTGGTTGCCGCCTGGCGGCGGACGCGAGGGCGATGAAACGCCTGAAGAATGTATCCTGCGCGAGGTACAAGAGGAAACAGGATTGACTGTGTCGGTCGAGTGCCTGCTCTTCACAACTCCAGATATGCCCGGCGGCGCATATGACTTCCTGCACACTTATTTGTGTCATCCACTCTCCGGCACCGTCCGGGCTGGCATCGAGCCGGAGGCCGAGTTCATGCCGGTCCTGCTCCTTCAAGACCTTGACTGGTTCGATCTGCGCGATCCAAACACCTGGCGATCCAAGGACGAACTGGGCATTATCACGTTCTCCTGGCTGGAAAGATTACGCACTGAATTGGGATACGGATGCGAAGGAACCCCCGTCTCGCCCGGACGTGGAACTGATCCCGCCCAATGACAGATCCTTCATTGACGCATCACCTGCCGACACGTTCAGATGCACTGCTGTTCGGGAATGAAGAGTCAGCCCTTGGCCCGCTACCCAGTAGGTCCGCCGGAGAGTAATCTGGGACGACGTGATTCGGATGGATCTGATCAAACGGTTCGATTGATTTGCTATTTCATAACCACGATTGATATAGGATGTAATAATGTCGAAACTCAACCAGAAATTTCAACTGCCTGATGGGCGCAAGCTCGGCTACGACGAACACGGTCCATCGAATGGAAAGCCGCTTTTCTATTTTCACGGTTCGCCGAGTTCGCGCGTGGAATCCATGCTATATGTGGGTGAGGAGTTGTTACAGTCCCTTGGAGTTCGTTTGATCGTGGCAGATCGCCCAGGGATGGGACTTTCCGATTTTCAGCCCAACCGCCGAGTTCTGGATTTTCCTAAAGATACTCTCGCGTTGGCAGACCATTTGAACATCGAACGCTTTGCCATACTTGCCTATTCTCTCGGCGGACCCTATGGTCTGGCCTGTGCATATGCCGTCCCTGGGCGGCTGACCAAGGTAGGCATTGTAAGCGGTGCGGCAATGTTCACCGAGCCAGAGTTGATGAAGAACATCAACGAAGGGACACGTAAATTCTTAACCATGCCGCGCGAATCTCCTTTCGCCTCCCGCCTGTTTTCGGGGATTATGCTGGGAGTGATGCCCCGCCTTTTACCCAAGCTGTTTGTGGCTGGAGCCGCGTCTGTACTGCCCGAAGCTGACCGTGTGATGGTCGACTTCGACCCTGAATTCCAACGGAGATTCATCCGCATGGTACGGGAAGCCACGCGGCAGGGAACGCGCGGCGCGTTCCATGAATCGCTATTGACGGTCACGGAGCGGGGATTCAGCTTGCAGGATGTTCAAATGCCGATCCTGCTCTGGCACGGGGAGCAAGATCAAAACATCCCTGTGGAAATGGCTCGTTCTCTGGAGTCGGCCGTCCCGAAGTGCGAAGCGAGGTTTTATCCGAACGAGGGCCATCTCTCGTTGTTCAAGAAGAATGCCAAAGAGATCATCGGTGCGTTGGTGAATTAGCCCAAAAAATGAAGCGTAGGAAAGGAGATTTTTATGATCGCGAGAATCTGGCACGGTATCACTCCCCCTGCAAAAGCCGACGAATACATCGAATACCTGAACGAGACAGGCGTGCGCGATTACCGGGCCGTCGAAGGCAACCTCGGCGTGCATGTCCTGCGGCGTATCGAAGGTGGGCAGGCGCATTTCCTCACCCTCACGTTCTGGGATTCGCTCGAAGCGATCAAGAAGTTTGCGGGCGAAGAGTACGAGAAAGCCCGCTATTATCCCGAAGACAAGGATTTCCTTTTGGAATTCGAAGAGAAGGTCGCGCACTACGAAGTGATGTTCAGCGCGCCGCCATTGGTATCCTGACTTGAATGCGTGTCCCCGCGTTCGGTGTGCTGTCTAGCGCGAACGCCCCGCCCGCTTTCTCGGCGCGTTCCCTCATCGTGTGCAGACCCAGATGACCAGGGAATTGCTGGCTCGTATCGAACCCTGCGCCGTCGTCGGAAACATTCAATGCTAACCCATCAATTTCTGTTTTCAACGATACGTTCACATGTTGAGCTTGCGCGTGCTTGGCGATATTGTTCAGCGCCTCCTGCGTGATGCGATAGATGGACTCTTTCATTTCGATGGGTACATCGGGCTCAGGCCCCGCCTCCAACTGGACCTTGAGCTGAAACCGCGCGCCCAAAGCGGTGACCAACTTCCCGAGCGCCGCGACCAGCCCTTCGGTCTGCAGCGATTCGGGGCGCAACTCGAAGATGAGCGCGCGCATTTCAGCGAGTCCCACCTCGGCGAGCGAAAGGATGTAATCCATCGGCTCGGCGGCTTTGGGCGCGTCGCGGTCCAGCAGAGTGCGCGCAGTGCGGGCGCCCAGCACGATCCCGTATAACGCCTGTGAGACCGAGTCGTGTAATTCACGTGCCAGTTTCTGGCGTTCCTCCAACGCAGCGAGATGTTGCGCCTGTTCGTACAGCCGCGCGTTCTCGATGGCGACCGCCACCTGATCCGCCAGCGATTGCAGGACGACGAGATCGCTTTCATCGAAGCCGTTCAGGCGGTTGCTCTCCACGTCGATCACGCCGATCACCCGTCCCTTGATCTTGATGGGGATCGCCGTTTCCGAGCGGGTCTGGTCATTTTTCGAGGGGATGAAACGTACATCCTTCATCACATCGGGGACGATCAGCGATTCGCCCGTCCCAGCCACCCAGCCGGATATGCCCTGCCTGCCGACGATTGGTGTCGCATCTTCACAGCATTGGAACATTTCATCCTCTGGTTGTGCAGCGTTCCGTGTTTTGAAGACAACTCGTTCGCCCTCCACCATCCCGATGTGGACGTGATGATAGCCAAAGGATTCCCGAATCGTGCGTGCCGTTTCAACGAGCAGTTGATTCAACGAAAGGATGGATGTGACACGCTTGCCCACCTCGGTAATGACGCGGAATTGTTCGGCACGGCGCTGTTCGGTGGCAAACAAACGCGCATTCTCTATGGCAACCGCTGCCTGATCAGCGAACGCCATCGCCAATTCTACGCGGGCAGGATTGTAATAATTGACATCAGGGTGAGCCAATGCCAGCAAGCCGATGCTTTGGTCGCGGATCACCAGCGGTGCGCTCATCCACGAACCAAGCCCTGTCAGATTTTGCGCGGCAAGATTATTCCGCATTCGCCCCGCCAGCGGAGTATCAGCCTTCAGATCGGGCACGGAGGCGGATTCGCGCTTTCGAAGGACTTCCATAGTGTTACTGTGTTCGTTCAACGGGGAGCGTGTGCCAGGCTGGGGCATCCCCTTGCCACGCGCGGCAAGTAACAAGAGTTCATTCTCTTTTTCCAAAATGCTGATGCTCGCAAGCCGATAGCCGACCACTTCCTTCAATTCAGCGAGAATTAAACCGAGCAAAGGCTCCAGTTTTAGTGTGGTGGTGATGTTGTGCGATAAACGGAGCAGGATGGAGAGTTCGCGTGTGCGTTCCTCCACCCGTTGTTCGAGTCGTCCTTCACTTTCCCGCAGGGCGGCGTTGACCGCGGCGAGTTCCTCATTCCGTTTTCGGAGTTCATCCTGCAAGCGGATGAACTCCACCGGTGACATGCCCGGTTCTTCGTGCGGGTTGGCGGGGATGCTCACGATATTATTTCCAAGGAGCTTAACTGGATACCAATCCAATCCGCACCGCATGGAGTGCGGCTTGTGTGCGGCTGGATAATCCCAACTTCATCAGAATGTTGCTGACATGTGTTTTAACTGTCTTTTCCCCGATCACAAGTTCGTCGGCAATCTCTTTATTCGAGCGTCCCAGAGCCAGCAGACGCAACACATCCGTTTCGCGCCCGGTCAGTTTCTCAGGTCGGTCGGGTGCTTTGATCTCGCGCACCAGACGCACCGCGGCTTGCGGTGCGAGTTGCACCTGTCCGTTTGCGGCGGCTTTGATGGCGCGGCAGAGTTCGTCGGCTTGCGTGTCCTTGAGCAGATACCCGATCGCCCCTGCCCGCACCGCGCCCACTATCTTATCGTCCTCGAGAATACTCGTCAGCGCGATGACTTCGATATCGGGAAATTCTTTTCGCAATTGCTGGATGGCTGTGATCCCATCCATGACGGGCATCAGCAGGTCCATCAACACGACATTGGGTTTGAGTTTGCCGACTTGTTCGATTCCTTCCACCCCGTTCGACGCTTCGCCCACCACCTCCAAATCTGGGTCGAGTGAAAGGAACATGCGCAACCCCTGACGGACTACGCTGTGATCGTCAACCAACAAAATGCGGATGGTCATGGGCGGATTATATGGGGGCAGGGTTGAGACGTCAATCTTTTCGGGTGCATCACTGACTTGCTCGATACGCGATGTTTTCTTCGGGAAAATTTCCCAGTCGACTTGTGTGTGCTTTCTCATGAGGCTGGGAATGTGAGGGAATAATATATTGAAACACCGACGATCAACAACTAGGCCAACCGCACCGTGATCAACGCCGCGCGGTTGGTGCGTAGACCCGAGGATGCCTTCATTCTTCAATTGAACTTCTGGAGGCGTGGATTGAGTTCCCAAGGGTTTGGGAAAAATCCCCAACCAGCGAGGCTGAAAATGATTCGATTACTCCATTGGCAACTTCAGTCTGCCGAAGGTGCCATGCATCTGCCCATTGTTTAGATCTTCGCAAAAATGTTTTTCAGCGCTGGATATAACTCCCGATACAGTACATATGACTTTTGATATTTTTCCGCTTGCACAGGATTAGGCGAAGTGCTCCCTGTTATCTTTACAGACGCATCACATGCGGACTCCACGCTTCGGAACACACCCGTGCCTGTCGCTGCCAAAAGAGCCGCGCCGTACGCCGCGCCTTCCGTCGTGTTGACGGTGACGACTTCGGCCTGTAGTACATCCGTCAAAATCTGCCGCCACAACGGACTGCGCGCTCCGCCGCCTGTGACGCGCACTTGTGTGATGTTTTCCAGCCCTGCGTTTTTCATCAATTCGAAACTGTCTCGCAGACCAAAGGAGACACCTTCCAGCACGGAGCGCGTGAGGTGGGGCAGGCCGTGGCGGACGGTCAAGCCGATGAAGGCGCCGCGTGCCAACGGGTCGGGGTGAGGCGTGCGTTCGCCGGTCAGGTAGGGCAGGAAGAAGAGCCCATCACTTCCCGCAGGAATCTTTTCGGCAGGTTCGAGCAGGGAATCAAAATCAGTGTTCGGGGCAAAGGTGTCGCGATGCCAGCGCAGGCTTCCCGCCGCGGAGAGCATGACGCCCATCAGGTGCCATTTATTCGGCACGGAATGACAGAAGGAGTGCAGGCGACCATCGGGTTCGATGACGGGCGAATCGGTGGCGGCAAAGACCACTCCAGACGTGCCGAGACTGACCGACACCACGCCCGCGCGGACTGCCCCCGTGCCGACCGCGCTCGCTGCCTGATCCCCACCGCCGCCAAACACAGGAATGCCTGCGGGCAGACCGAGTTCCTGCGCAATGGACGCGGCGAGTTCACCCGTGGCATCCGTGCCTTCGAAGGTGGGGGGCAGGTAGTCGGCCGGAATATTCAGCGCAGACAGCACCTCCGCAGACCAATCGCGCTTCGCCAGATCGAAGAGGATCGTGCCCGCGCCATCGGCTTTATCCATGCCAAAGGCGCCTGTCATTTTATAACGGACGTAATCCTTGGGCAAAAGGATGTGACGTACGCGCTTCCATATTTCAGGTTCGTGTTCCTGCACCCAAAGAATTTTTGGAGCAGTAAAACCTGTCAGCGCGTCATTGCCGGTGATCCGGATCAACTTTTCCCGTCCGAGTTTGAGGCGCATGGCGTCGCATTGCGCAGCGGTACGCTGATCGTTCCATAAAATTGCGGGGCGAAGCACATCCCCATTTTCATCCAACAAAACAAGTCCATGCATCTGACCTGTCATTCCGATGCCTTTTACTTGAGTTACATTCACGCCTGTTTTTTGCAGGACATTGCGAATGCTTTGCAGCGTGCCATGCCACCACAGGGACGGGTCCTGCTCGCTCCACAAAGGGTGCGGTGTATCGTAGGTATATTCGCTCGAAGCCACGCCCAACAGGCTGCCTTGATCATTCATAAGCAGGGCTTTGGTGGCGGTGGTCGAAGAGTCAATGCCGATGAAAATTGACATGGGTTACTCCAATCCTAATTCGTTCACTATCTGTTGCACGGTCGTTTCATCCGCTGGAAATTTAACATCCCCGTAAAGCTCCCAGGTTTCGATGTGTGTGATAGATGCGCCGGGCTCCAGCCTGCCGACGGGCGCAAGCGTTTCCAATTCAAGAAACTGATGGTTGCAATAGCACTCGCTGGAACTTCCACAATCGTAATACGCCGCCTGCGGGTCATACTCTGCGCGCTTGACGAACAGCGTACCGTTCAGCCAGTACCCCAGCCAGCCGCGCGGATTTGGAAAACCGATCTTGAACGGCGGCTGTATCTCTGCGCGGATAAGGATGTACTCGTTGCCCCATATCACATGCGGATTTGCGAGATTCGTGTATGGCCAAAACACAAGCGAACGGTTTGGGAGAAGGTCAGTTTGTTTGCACGACTGCGGCAGGATCGCCGCCCCGCCCATCTTGAACTGCGTGATCGCCCATGGCGCGCATTCGACCGACCACAGTCCGCGGTTGGTGAGGGTGTGATGGATGACAACCCGCGGGCTGTTCTTGTCCGTTGAAATGCGCATGGATTTTTCGATTCCCGTCTCCGCCTCAACCTGTTGCATGACCGAGAGGCTGTTTTCTGTGCGGAGAATCTCCACGGGGTCGTTGTCCAGCCAGTAGGTGCGCGGCATGGACTCCGGCGCGTGCCACAGGCGATGTCCGCCGCGGAAGTGGAAGTTCTTCCCGTCGGGGCGGACAGTCACGAAATCGGGCAGTTCGGCGAAGAGATTGTCCCCGCCGTTCAAACGCAGGGAAATGATGCGCGGTCCCACTGACTGGGTGACCAGCAGGCTGATATGTTCATTCTCAAGTATGACGCAACCGTAATCGATTAGTTTATGCATGGTGTCTGATGAACTGCGAAAATGTTTTACCAGAGGGTACGGAGAAAATCCAAATGGTTTCTCTGTGATTCCCGTGGAGATGTCTTATCGAATGCCGAACAGGAGTTCCACGGTCAATTGGTCGAGCCGTTCGTATTGCAGTCCGTGCGCGCCGATGGCGGGACGGTCAAAGACATGTGCTTTGAGAGCTTTTGCTTTCCCTGTGTTGTATTTGCCGAAGTAGCCGCTCATCGAGCCATCGTCCGCGTTGATCTCGGCCAGCAGGGATTGGATCTCCTTGTCGGCATTGAAGCGGGCGGCTTTTTCCTTCAGGATGAGATAGGTACGCATACAGCCGCGGGCGAAGTCCTTCACGCCATCGTAATCCTCGGTGCGATAGGCGTGCGCGTCGAAATGACGCGGGCTGTCGTAACCCACATCTTCGAGGAATTTAACGAGGTAGAATGCGGCTTTGATATCCCGCGCGCCAAAGCGGAAGTCCTGATCGTAACGTCCGGGGTACTGGTCGTTCAGGTCGATGTGGAAGAGTTTGCCCGCGTCCCATGCCTGCGCCACACCGTGCATGAAGTTGATGCCCGCCATGTGTTCGTGCGCCACTTCGGGATTCACACCGACCATATCGGGATGGTCGAGCGTTTCGATGAACGCCAGCATGTGACCTGTCGTCGGGTTGAAGATGTCTGCGCGCGGTTCGTTGGGCTTGGCTTCGAGCGCGAACTTCAGGTCATATTTCTGGTCGCGGACGTATTCACACAGGAAGTTCATCGCGTCGCGCGAACGTTTGATCGCATCCATTGGATTCTTGCTGGAGTCTGTTTCCGTCCCTTCGCGCCCGCCCCAGAAGACGTAGATCTTTGCGCCGAACTCCACGCCAAGATCAATGGCGTTCATCGTCTTTTTCAGGGCATACGCGCGCACTTTGGGGTCGTTGCTGGTGAACGCACCGTCCTTGAAGATCGGGTCGCTGAACAGATTTGTCGTCGCCATCGGCACGACGATGCCCGTTTCATCCAGCGCTATGCGGAATTCCTTTTTGATGACATCCGCTTCGACGGGCGTCGCGTCGATGGGGATCAGGTCGTTGTCGTGGAAGTTGACACCATACGCGCCGACTTCTCCCAACAGGTAAACAAGTTCAGCAGGGGATTTCTGCTCGCGTACGGGTCCGCCGAACGGGTCGCGCCCAATGTTGCCGACGGTCCATAAGCCGAAGGTGAATTTATGTTCAGGTTTGGGGATGTAATCAGACATGGGATACTCCTTGGTTAAGTTTCCCTTTTGCCCTCATCCCTTTTGGGGATGAGGGCTTTTGGAGGGAGAGAGAATGAGCAAATCTAACGGATGTCCACCGGGCAAACGAACACGCGCTCCTTGACAGGCATACTTCCTTTGCCGATGATCTCAAATTCACCCGTCAGGCGGATGTCGTCGCTGGAACTTCCGACCATCACAAGGATCCGCCCGGGCTCGAGGATGAGGTCCAGTTCGGAGTTGTAAAAAGCCAATTGGTCAACGGGCAGGTTGAAGGCCACGGTTTTTGAGGTGGATGGTTCGAGTGTCACACGCGCATAGCCTTTGAGTTCCTTCACCGGGCGCGGGCTGCTGGCGACTTCATCTCGAATGTAAAGCTGGATGACTTCGTCGCCTAAGACGTTTCCTGTGTTGGTGATCTTGAGCGAAATTTCCACGCTCTCACCGCCCGACGCCTGTTTTTGCTTGACAGACAGATTCTCATACCCGAAAGTTGTGTAGCTCAGCCCGTGCCCGAACGGGTACAGCGGCGCGGCTTTTTCGTTGACGTAATCGCCGTACCAATGCGACTTCATGCCCGAAGGTTTGTGGTTGTAAAAAATGGGCAGTTGACCGACATGACGCGGGAAGGTGACGGGCAGTTTTCCGCCGGGGTTGGCATCACCAAAAAGTGTTTTGGCAACTGCAGTGCCGCCTTCTTCGCCGGGAATCCACGCTTCGAGAATTGCGTCTGCTTTTTCATCCAAAAATGGAATTGCATACGGGCGTCCGTTTATTAACACAACTGCCACCGGCTTGCCTATTGCAAGAATTTCTTTTGCCAAATCTTCTTGCACGCCAGGTAATTTGAGGTCAGCGCTATCGCGTGTTTCACCAGTGGTAGAAGTTGGCACCAAACCGGAAATATCTCCCAACACCAAAACAATCGCATCGGTTTCTTTTGCAATTTCAATTGCTTCCGTAAACCCGCTTTTATCTGACGATAAATTGTCGCAGCCTTTGGCATAAACAATCTCAGCAGATGATGCTGCAATTTTTGTAATGCCGTCTAACACCGTGACTACTTTAATACCATGTTTTGCAGTCGCGTCATGATCTAAATTTACAAAAGCCGAATTTTCAGGTGATTGATATATCAATAATTCCTTCGTAGCTTCATACGAATAATCACCTAACATACTTCGTACTTGATGTGCATTTGGTCCAATCACTGCCAATGAGTCAATGTCTTTTTTGAATGGCAGTAATCCGTTATTTTTTAACAAAACCATGCTTTGTTGAGCAATCTCTTTTGTTAGTTCACGTTGTTCGGGTGTTTCAAAGACTTCCAGCACATTGCCTTCGTTGGCGTAGGGATTTTCAAACAGACCAAGTTCGAACTTCTTTTGCAGGTGGCGGCTGACAGCGGTGTTCACAGTTTCGAGATCCAGGTCACCCGCTTCGAGCGCGGACTTGAGCGGGTCGCCGTAGCAGACTATGGTCGGCAATTCGACGTCGATTCCCGCAGTCAATGCAAGTCGTCCCGCAGTGGATTTATCCGCTGCCGCGTTGTGGAAGTAATGAATCATGTCCACGGCTTCGTAATCTGAAACGACCAGACCGTCGAAGCCGAGTTCATTTCGCAGCAGGTCGGTCAGGATGTGGCGGGAGGTTGCCACCACTTCGCCGTCCAGTTCGGGATAGGAATTCATAATGGACGCCAGCCCTGCATCGCGAATGGCGGCTTGGAATGGACCCAGGAACGTGTCATACAATTCCTGCCTGCCGATGTGAACGGGAGCGCAGTTCTGCCCGCCCTGCGAAAGGCTGTGACCGATGAAATGTTTACCCGTTGCCATGACACCGTTCGCCAGGTCATCGCTTTGCAATCCGCGGATGTATGCCATGCCAAAGTGACTGACCAGCGTGGGGTCTTCGCCAAAAGTCTCTTCGGTGCGCCCCCAGCGCGGGTCACGCGAGACATCCAGCACTGGAGCCAGCGATTGACGCGCGCCGATGGCGAGCAATTGCCTGCGGATCTCGGCAGTCATTTTTTCCGCCAGTTCAGGCTGGAAGGTGCTGGCAAGCCCGATCATCTGTGGGTAGGCAGTGCCGCCCAGGATCATCGCGCCCGAACAACTTTCCTCGTGCAAAATGGCGGGGATCTTGAGCCGCGTCTCTTCGAGCAGGAACTTCTGGATTCGGTTCCCTGCCTTTGCCGCCGCAACTGGGTCGAGCGTGGATGCGCCCGCCACGCGGGTGATCTGCCCGATACCATTCCCGAGTTTGTTTTTCAGCTTGGACGAATCCAATTGACCTGCGGTCTGCAATTCATACATCCACCAGGAACCAAGCTGGGCGAGTTTTTCGTCCAGCGTCATATATGAGAGTAAGGTCTCAACTTGTTTTTTTATCGATGTCATTCATGCCTCTTGGATACTTCACCACAAAGGGTCACGAAGGTACACAAAGTCTTTTCTTCCTTGTGCCCCTTATGCCTGCATCATGCAGCAGGCACGCGTGTGCTCCTTGGCGGTAAAAAAATAATTAAACTTCCACATCTGCGCTATTGGCTTGGACTGCCTTGCGATACCACTTCGCGCTGGATTTAAGCGTGCGTTTCTGCGTCTCGAAATCCACATGGACGACTCCGAAGCGCTTGGAATATCCGAAGCCCCATTCGAAGTTATCCAACAGCGACCAGACAAAATAACCCTTCACCGGCACGCCAATGCGGATGGCTTCGTTGACCATCTTTAAATGTTCCTTGATATAGGACAGGCGCGAGGGATCATGGACTTCGCCGTCCGCGCCGACCTCATCAGGGAAAGATGCGCCGTTCTCGGTGATGTAAATGACGGGGAACGAATATTCGAAATGCAGTCTGCCCAGCAGGTTGTAGAGTCCTTGCGGGTAGACCTCCCAATCCATTTCGGTGATCGCGCCTTCGCGGAACACGGTCTGCGGGTGGTTGTCCGCTTCGCTGACCTTGTCGGAGCGGGCGATGTTGCGGGTGTAGTAATTGACGCCCAGAAAATCGATCGGTACGGAGATCACGTCCATGTCGCCTTCGGCGACGAAATCCATTGAGTTGTTGTAACTGTTCACCATATCCTGTGGGTAGCCGCGCCCCGTCAAGGAATCGAGAAACCAGCGGTTGATGTAGCCGTCCACCCAGATTGCGGCTTGCCTGTCTGCAACGCTGGGGGAGGCGGGCACTTGCGGCGTCAGATTGAGGGTAATGCCGACGTGCGCATCCCTGCAGTTGGCGCGGATGATGGGCACGGCTTGTCCGTGTGAGAGAAGCAGATGGTGGGAGGCAGCTATGGCTTCGTCCTGAGACATATGCCCCGGGGCGTGGCGCCCATCCTTGTAGCCGACGAAGGCGCTGACCCACGGCTCGTTGAAGGTCGTCCAGTTCTTCACGCGGTCGCCCAGGGCGCGGGTCATCACATCCGTGTATTCGACGAACGCATTCACGACCATGCGCTTCGTCCAGCCGCCCTGATCCTGCAAGGCTTGCGGCAGGTCCCAGTGATAGAGCGTGACGAAAGGCGTGATGCCTGTTTCGAGCAGCACGTCCACCAGTTGACTGTAAAAATAAATGCCAGCCTGATTTACTTTTCCGCGACCATCGGGCAGAATGCGTGCCCATGCGCTGGAGAAGCGATAGGCCTTCAAGCCCAGTTCCTTCATTAACTTGATGTCGTCGCGCCAGCGGTGATAGTGGTCGCAGGCGACGTCGCCCGTGTCGCCGTTCAGCACCTTGCCGGGCGTGTGGCTGAAGCGGTCCCAGATGCTTTCGCCCTTGCCGTCTTCGTTCCACGCGCCTTCGATCTGATAGGATGCGGTGGCCGCGCCCCAGATAAAATCCTTTGAAAATAATCTATTTTCTGCCACGTTGATTCCTCTATTGTCCCAGCCAGGCGGTCACCTGGACGGTTTGGATTTTTTCAGCAGGGAAGGGGATGATACTGCCCGTGATGGGCTTTCCGTCCACTTCCAATTGGATATCATTCCCCGCGCCTTTTCGCTTGACCTGTATCTCGTATCGGACTCCCCGAAAACTGCGCGCCGCACTGAAGCCTTCCCACGTTGACGGGATGACCGGCGCAACCTGCAAGCCTTCATATGTCGGACGGATTCCCAATATCCATTGCGTAATGGCGACGTAGTTCCATGCGGCAGTTCCCGTCAGCCATGAATTTTTCGCTTCACCATGGGTGGGCGCATCCCTGCCCGCGATCATTTGCGCATAGACATACGGCTCGCACTTGTGTAATTCACTGATCTCTTCGCGCTTCGACGGGTTGGTGCGCATGTAATGCTCATACGCCCTGTCCCCGCGCCCGATCATCGCCTCCGCGATCATCACCCACGGATTGGTGTGACAGAAGATTCCCGCATTCTCCTTGTACCCGGGCGGGTAGGACGAGATCTCACCCAAATGCAATTGATATTTGCTGAAGGCTGGCTGCTGCAGGATGATCCCATGCGGCGTGGCGAGATGCTTGTCAACTGAATCCAACGCCTGCACCGCGCGCCCATCCTCCACGCCCAGGCCCGCCATCACACACATCCCCTGCGGCTCGATGAAGATCCTGCCTTCCTCGTTTTCTTTCGACCCGAGCACATCCCCGAAATCATCATACGCGCGGCGGAACCATCCGCCATCCCAGCCGTGATTCCAGACGGCGGCTTCCATGTTTTTTGCATGGCACTCATAATCTTCGGATGAAAGATGAGATACGAAAGAATCCCCTCTTTCCTCTTTCAACTTTCCTGCCAATGCTGACATTTCCTTCGCCGCCAGCACGAACAAGCCGGCAATGAACACGCTTTCAGCGACTTTTCCTTCCTTGTTGGTTGTCGTCTGGAATGATTGACCGGGCGTATCGGAAAAGCAGTTCAGGTTCAGGCAGTCGTTCCAGTCCGCGCGCCCGATGAGCGGCAGTCCATGCGGACCGAGCCTGTCGAGCGTATATTGAATCGAATGCTGCAAATGTCCGTGAAGCGGTTCTTCCGAGCCGGGCTGGTTGTCGTACGGCACGGCTTCATCCAGAATACTCCAATCGCCAGTCTCTTTGAGATACGCAGTTACAGCCAGTACCAGCCATAGCGGGTCATCGTTGAAGTTCGAGCCGACATCGTTGTTGCCGCGCTTGGTCAGCGGCTGGTATTGATGATACGCCCCGCCGTTTGGCAGTTGCGTCGCGGCGAGGTCCAAAATCCGCTGGCGGGCGCGCTGGGGCATCATGTGCGTGAACCCAAGCAGGTCCTGGTTCGAATCACGGAATCCCATTCCCCGCCCGATGCCCGATTCAAAATACGATGCCGAACGGGACATGTTGAACGTGATCATCACCTGGTACGCATTCCAGATGTTCACCATGCGGTTGGTGTGTTCATCAGGCGTGGCCACTTCGAATTTGCCGAGCAGTTCATCCCAGTATTGTTTCAATTCCTGATACGCGTCATCCACAACAGCGGGCTGGAGACATTTTCGTATCACGGGCAGAACCGTGCGCTTGTTGATGGTCTGCGAATTCGGCGGGTCGAACTTTTCCTCTACTGGATTTTCATGATAGCCCAGGATGAAGATGATCTTTTTCTGTTCCCCCGCTTCCAACTGGACTTTGACATGCTGTGCCCCGATGGGCTGCCAGCCGTGCGCCTCAGACCCCGACATTTGACCTGTTTCGACAGCCCGGGGCGAATCCCAGCCGCGATAGGGCCCAAGGAACGCTTCGCGCTGGGTGTCGAAGCCGGTCAACGGTTCGGAGCAGGCGAAGTAGGCAAAGTGATTGCGCCGTTCGCGGTATTCGGTCTTGTGGTAGATGACATCGTCCGCGATCTCGACCTGCCCGATGGAATAATTGCGCTGGAAGTTGGTGGCATCATCCATCGCGTCCCAGAGATTGAATTCGATTGTGGAAAAGACGGATAGTTCCGCGGGTTTGTCGCGCTGGTTGGTAAGAGTCAATTCCCATATCTCTAGCGTCTCACCCAATGGGACGAAATAGCGGGTGGAGGCTTCGATCCCGTTCTTTTTGGATGTGATGACGGTGTATCCCATGCCGTGGCGGCATTCGTAGGAATCCAACGGGGTGCGGGTCGGCTGCCAGGTTGGCGACCAGTACACAGGTCCGGAAAGAAGCGGGTCTTCATCCCGCAGGTAGATGTAACGCCCACCCGAATCCAGTGGCGCATTGTTATATCGGTAGCGAGTCAGGCGTCTCAGGCGGGCATCCTGATAGAAGGAATATCCGCCTGCCGTGTTGGAGATGAGCCCGAAATATCCTTCCGGTCCAAGGTAGTTGATCCAGGGCAGGGGAGTGTCTGGCTGGGTGATTACGTATTCGCGCTGGGTGTCGTTGAAGTAGCCATAATGCATGGTGACTCAATGTAATCGTTATTCTTTTACAGCGCCCATGGCAATGCCGCTGATAATGTAGCGCGAGAAAAGGACATATAAAATAATGACCGGCACCACGGTAATGGCGAGACCGAGATAAATGGCGCCGTATTCCGTGCGGTAGACATCGCCGCGCAGGGTTTTGACGAGCATCGGGAGCGTGTATTTGTCCAGCGAGGTGATCAGGATGAATGCGTTAAAGAAGTTGTTCCATGAGGCCACGAACGCGAAGATGCCCAGGGTGGCGGCGCCCGGCATTGCCAGCGGCATCATGATGCGGTGGAAGATGCCCAGTTCGCTTGCTCCGTCGATGCGCGCCGCGTCGATCAGGTCCTGAATGACCATTGACTCGAGATATTGTTTGCCAAAGAATACACCGCCCGCGTTGGCGATCAGCGGCAAAATAAGGGCTGCATAGTTGTCCGTCAGCCCGAGTCTGGACATGTATTGGAAGAAGCCAATAATGGTGAGCTGCATGGGGATCATGACCAGCACTACGATAAAGTTGCTGAAGAACCTCTTGCCTTTGAATTCATACACGACGATGCCATAGGCGGTCAGCATGGAGAAGTACACGGTGATGACAGTTGATGCGACCGCCACGTACAGGCTGTTTGAGAAGCCTCTGGGAATGTTGATGCCTCGATTGAGCAATATTTGGTAGTTGTCCATCAGGTGCGTACTGGGTAAAATGCTGAGCCCCTGTTGGATCTCGGTGGTGGAACGGGTTGCGTTCACGATCAAAAGCCATATTGGGACAATGGTGATGATCACCAGAATGGTCAATACGACATACACAAGTACGCGCATCAGGTTCGTTCTGAGTTTGTAGTTGTTAAGCATGCGGCTATCCTTTCCCGTTCCAATTTTTTCTCAAGAACCACTTTCGCATGGATTTTTCGAAGCCGGATTCGTCCTTATCCCGCAGGAAATAGAAAATGCCCAGCGCACAGACTGTGGTCATGATGAAGGTAAGCACGCCCACAGCCGATGCGGCGCCGATATGACCTCTGCTGCTGGCGAATTTCATGTACATAAGGATATTGTTGGTCATGATGGAATTACTTGGCGCGCCTCTGCCATCCGTCAGGAGATACGGGATATCGAACATCTGCATGCCGCCGACGAGTGACGTGACGAAGATGTAGATCAGGATGGGCTTAAGCAGCGGAAGCGTTATCCGCCTGAACATCTGCGACGACGATGCGCCGTCCACCATGGCGGCTTCATATAAATGTACGGGGATGGACGTCATGCCGGCCATGACGATAATGATGGTCTGTCCGAACCACATCCACCATTGGATGAAGACCACGATTCCGCGGGTGATGTCTGCATTTTGCAAAAAATGCATGGCTTCCTCCAGAAAGCCGGCACGGACCATAAATTGATTGACAGGCCCATAATAAGCAAACAGACTATTGAATAACGCAGCCACTACTGCCGGGATGATGAGATTCGGCAGATAGAAGACCGCCCTCCACACCCCAACGGCCCTGACCCTCAAACGGATGTTCGTAAACCAGGCGGATAACAGCAAGGCCGCGCCCATTTGCGGAATGAAATTTAACATCCATATCAGCCAGGTGTTCCTAATCGCCTTTACAAACAATTGATCGGCAAATAGGACCTGAAAATTTCTCAGCCCAATAAAAGAGCCGCTTCTCGACATTAAGGTGTAATCCGTGAAGCTCAACGCCAGAGTGTTGTAAACAGGATACAAACCAAAGGCAAGAAAGCCGAGAATAAAGGGGGTGATGAAAAAATAACCGTAATAATTTCGGTTTATCCTGGTAAGCCTCATGGTCAGCTCCTTAAAGTGGGGTATTTTGCAGCTAAACAATAAAAGTGAGGGAGAGTGGGGTGGTGCTGTAATCAGCACCACCCCACAACATCGTTGGATGTTACTTCACGGGCGGTTCTGGGATGACAAGATCCGGGAACTCGCTGCGGACCAGATCCAGCCACTGCGTCCACATTGTGGCTTCATCGATCTCATTATTCAGATACTGGTCGCGCTGGCTTTCGAGCGCGCGCTGGATGGCGTCGTCGGAACCGGTTAACAGGGAGCCGTTCACTTTGGGAGCCGCTTCGCCAAAGGCTTCGTAGTTGTTTTGACCGCCCAGCCAGTTGTACAGTTCAGAACCGTCGAACGTCGAAGTGATTTTTTCAACCACCACCTGACTGGAGACAAAGTCGCCGGGCGCCTGTGCCTGGTCATTAGGAACACTCGGGTCAATGGCTTTCAAGTATTCGTTGGTGTAAACGCCGGTTGCCCAATTGGTCAGGTTCTCTTCGTTGAGGGCAACAAACTTGATGAATTCCTTCGCCAGATCCAGATTGGGACTGTCCTTCATGGCGCCCACCCACGTGCCGCCCCATTGATACGCCAGAGGACCATTGATCATCGCCCAGTCACCGCCGGTGTCGCCGGAGTTGGGGATCAGGACGTAAGGGAGACCCCAGGTCGGCAGGAAGTAACTGAAGACCTTCTTGGATTTGCCGTCAGCGCCAGCCAAGGTATCGCTCATGCCTGCAAACCAGCCTTCGGTCCACTGCTGTGCCTGTGATTCGTAGCCGTTCTCGCGCATGAGTTTGGCGAAGTGGATGTATTCAACGACGTTGGGATCAATGACCAGTTCTCCATCAACGATCCACGGCTGGGAGCGGTTGGCGAGGAAGGGATTGAACAACTCGGCAGATGTGCCGACGGTGAAGTAATCCGGATTGCACTCCTTGATCTTGGCGGCCGTGTCGACAAATTTATCTATATCGGCAACCATTGCCTGGACCTCAGCCGGATCGTCCGTGCCGAGGCATTCCTGGGCGATACTGCGGCGATAGAAAAAGGCGCCCGGAGTTGCCTGGTATGAATACGCTTTTGTAATCCCTGCATGAGTGCCCACCTGCACCACGGCAGGGAAGGTTTTCAGTTCTTCAGTCAAAGGCAGGAGATCGTTCAGGTCAGCGAGGAAATCAGCCTCAACCCATTCTTTTACAAAAGCGGCTTCCAAGGCGACCACGTCGGGAGCGTCTGTAGTGCCAATGGCTGCTTTAAGTTTTGTCTGGTATTCACCGTCTGTCATCGGGATCATGGTGTAGACAACGTCCACTTCCACATCCGGGTACAAACCTTCGAAGGCAACCGCCATGGTGCGGATCTCATTGGTAAATGACCACACCTTAAGAACTCGCTTGCCGTCAGCGGAGGTTGCCCCTCCGTCTGTGGTTGAAGGCGCATCACCTCCACTGGAAGCGGGAGCCTCAGCCGACCCGCCGCCGCAGGCAGCTAAAAGCATGCTTGCCAGCACCAACAGGCTAAAGACTACATAGATTGACTTACGCATGGTTCTTCTCCTTCAAGATTGATTTTTTATGAGTTATACTGCGTGCGTGTGGAGTCATCTCCGCACGATGGTGCAGGTCTTCCTTCTCCCGCAAAGGTTATGGAGGACCTGCTATTTTGTTTTTACGTCTGTCACACCACCTCCTTTCACTTTGTTCCGGTAACGATACCGGCGAAGATAAAAAAATAATTTATCACGCCAGCTTTGCAAATTATCTTGCTTTGGATAAAGCCTCGCAGGAGCCGCGCTTGACCAGTTGAGTTGGGACCTTGTGCACATGTACATCCAGCGCCTCCTTATTCACCATCTTGATTAGCATTTGGGTGGCAATGTATCCCATCTCAGAAAGAAATTGATCCACGGTTGTAAGATCGAAATATTTGGCTTCTGAAATATTATCGAACCCAACAACAGATAGATCATCGGGAATATGAAGGCCTATCTCATCCGCCGCCTCGAATACGCCAATTGCAGATTGGTCATTCGCCGCAAATATGGCGGTGGGTGGGTCCTTTAACTTCAACAATTGCAAAGCACACAGATGCCCGGTCTTTGTAGAGAAGTCACCCTCGTGGGCGATCAGCTCCTCGTCTATCTTAATCCCCGCGTTTATCAGCGCATCTTTATAACCCTTCAAGCGTCGTTCAGCACTTCCAATCTCGGGGCGTCCGCAAATAAACCCGATGCGCCTGTGTCCCAGGCTCAGAAGATATTCCATCACTTCGACCGCGCCATGGTAGTTTGTTCCCTGAACTGATGGATAGTTTGGATTAACAATATGCGGGTCAACGGCAATGATGGGGGCATCCGTGATGAATTCGGCGGCGGCGGACGCCACAATAATTACGCCGTCTGTAATTGAATTGTTCAGAAGAGAAACATAATGCTGTTCGTGTAGGATCGTACCTGTTTTGTGAATATCCCCCGTTGTGTAGACCAGCAAATCAAAGGTTGATTCTGCGATCGCCCGGTTGATGCCTTTCATGACTTCCTGCGAATAAGGGAAACCGATATCCGGCACCACCAACCCAAGCAGGTTATTTCGGCGGCTCCGCATGCTGCGAGCCGCCAGGTTTGATGTGTAGCCAAGCTTGTCAATGACTTTAAGGATTTTCTTCTGGGTATCCCCTGCGACATCGACCTTGCCGTTCAACACGCGTGAAACCGTAGAAACAGACACCCTTGCTGTTTTTGCAACATCCTGGATGGTAACCGCTTGTTTTTTGGCTGGCATATCAGAATCTGCACAAAATGGAAACGTTGCCGGTAACGATACCGATAAATACATTATTGCATATTAAAAAAGTTTTGTCAATACCATAACGTCGTGGTCTGTGGACTTTCAAGGTCATGGATTTCATATATACAAGCATGTCATTTCCCCACAGGTGCGGGGTAATTTCAGGATGCGGTGAGGCGCGTGCCGACAAACTTTGTTGACTCATGCACAGCACGATGTCGCCGCCCGCATCAAACTCTGACCTTCGGGATGCAGCCGCCAAAATCGCCTGACCTCCCCAATGCGCTTGTCTGCGTTGCAGATTCTATCTGTTGCTGTCCGTTTGTAAACCGTTTGTTTTGAATATCGCTCGCAGCTTGCACTCTTGCGCGAACGGTTTCGCAGGTTTCTCCTAATCTATCGCCGCTGAGTTTTTCGTAGTCGACTCTGGAAACTTCGATGTGGATGTCAATGCGGCCGAGAATGGGATCAGAAATGCGCTTTTGATATTTGGTAACACCGGCAGGCACGCAGGTGCAGGGCTTATGCGAATTCCCAACACAACCGCACTGGCAGGGGTGTACACAATCAGACCTATTTTTCCGTGCTTCGTTGTATGTTATCGCTTCGACCCGTATCCCGATAGCTGCTGTGGTATGGTTTTGGAATTTATTCCCACTCTTTGCAGAGAGGTGGTTTAAAAGTGGATTACATCCGTCCTAAAACTTAAGAAACTTGATAGTAGCATTCCAAAAGGATGGAGTGCTAAAATAATTCGGCTGTATCATCCATTGAGGGATGAATGCGCGCAAACAATTACCTCGTCACCTTTGTAATATTACTTATCACTATTGCAACCATGCGTATAACTTTATATGCCGCAGTTGGGGGAGGCTGGCTGGCGGCGCACTATCCACTTGGCTGGGTAAATACTTCACCAGAGTCCGATACGCATGAGCCTCGCCCGTCGTACACTACAAGTGAGGCTCATATGATTCGCATCTTCATTGCAGACCCCGACCCCGCAACGCGCAAGGGGCTGAAACTTTTTCTCAGACGCAAACTGGGCACGAACGGTGTCGTGGAAGTTGGGGATGTGGAGACTTTGCTCCGCACATTGGCAGATGTGCCGCCCGACCTGCTTCTACTGGATTGGCGGCTCTACGGCTCTCCCGCACCCGAAACCTGCCGGTTGCTCCAACGGGCATATCCTCATTTGAAGATCATCCTGCTCAGTGTGGATGCGGATGATGAAGCCGCAGCAAGGGAAGCAGGCGCGGATTTCATCCACAAGCGCGCGTCGCCCGATGAATTGCTCGCAACGTTAGTGCCGCTTTTGCGTAAAGATAACAAGCCCTCAAAACTCAAAACAAGTTGATATTGAAAGGAGAATAAAAATGCAAACGAATCGTTCCAACGTCGGGTCGCTGGTTGGAGGTGCGCTGTTGATCGCCTTTGGCTTGCTGGCGCTGGCAGGTCAGATCTTCCGCGGTTTGGACTGGGGATTCTTCTGGCCCTTCATTGTGATCGCCTTCGGCGCGCTGTTCTTCGTGGCGATGTTCGCAGGTGGAAAGGGATCTGCGGCGTTCGCCATTCCCGGCAGCATCATCAGCGGCGTGGGGTTGATCCTGCTGTTCCAGAACATCACACATCGTTGGGAGTCCATGTCCTATTTCTGGGCGCTGATCATCATGTTCGTGGGTGTTGGCATTTATATAATGGGCTGGCATGGCGGCGATGAAGGTCAAAAGAAATCGGGTGCTGGTGTGATGAAGGTCGGGATCATCCTGTTCATCATCTTCGGCGCGTTCTTCGAGATGATCCTCTCTTCATTTAGCGGCATGATCTTCCCAATCCTGCTCATCCTGCTGGGCGGATACCTGATCGTGACACGCTCCGGTCTGTTGGGCGGGAGGAAGAACGATGCATCATCAGACGATGTAATTCCGCCGGCAAGTTAAGAAAGGTGGAAAAAATGGAAAAAAAGTATTCGATATTCGGCCCGTTGCTGCTCATTGCGGCAGGGGTGATCTGGCTGCTTGTCAGGTCGGGAAACATCCCATCCGAGAATCTCTGGGCGTTGACTCACATCTGGCCCTACCTGCTCATCGCGGCAGGCTTGGGACTCATTCTGAAAGTCTACTGGAAATATGCGGCCATGCTGATGGATGTGCTTATTATTACAGGCGCAGTATTGGCGATCGTCTTCGCTCCGCAGTTGGGATGGGCGAATCCGACCATGCTCTCCATAATGGACAACGGCGGCTTTTATGTCGGTCCGGGCGAACCGGGCTCCGGCAATGTCATCACCGAGACGAGAAACGTTGGGGAGTTCACCGCCATCGAGGTGGATTATCCGGCGCAGGTAATTATCACGCAGGGCGATCAGGCGTCGGTTAAGATCGAAGCGGAGGACAATGTCCTGCCCGGGTTGAAAACGCAAATCCGCAGCAATACACTTGAGATCTTCTATAAGGTCGAGGGTGGGAAGCGGGTCAACCCAAGGAAGATGGTCAAGATTACGATTGTGGTCAAGGATTTGAAGGATGTAGAGTTCAACAGTGCCGGCGAATTGAGCCTTGAAGGCATCACAGCGAACGACTTGGATGTTTCCATAAGCGGGGCCGGGAACGTGAGATTGAACGAAATTGACGTGAAAAATCTCGCTGTCGGGTTGAGCGGTGCGGGGAACGCCACCGCCTCCGGTGCAGCCGAGAATCTCAGGTTGATCATCAGCGGCTTCGGCAGTTTCAACGGCGGGGACCTGCACAGCAAGACCGCCGCGGTTACGCTCAGCGGCGCGGGAAGCGTGACGACCTGGGTGGACGAAAAACTCGATGCCTTGATCTCCGGTGCGGGTTCGGTCAATTACTACGGTGCGGCGGATGTGACCAAAAATATCAGCGGCGCAGGCAACGTAAAACACCTCGGAAGCAAGTGAACCCAAATCCTATCCAAGTGGACAGTGAAAACTCCCCCGTCGGCGGGGGAGTTTTTGGTTTGCTGAAACTATCATGTCCAAAAAAGGAGAATGAACCATGAAAACCATCGCACAACCTGCAGTCATCACACCCACCATTATCGGACTTGCCATCCTCTTCGGCGCAGTGACCTTCATCGGCGTGACGGGCAAGAAAATTCCCCTGCTCTCCAACGTCCGCGCCGACATTATCCTGCTCGTCATCATTGGCATGACGATCTGCTCGCAGGGCGGGATCGGACGCGTGGCCGCGACGGGCGAGTGGGCTCATCCGCTCTCGATCCTCGGCTACCTCCTCGGCGGACTCATCCTGCTCGTCACGCTGGCAGTCTTCGTCGGCTGGAAACTTCCGTTCATCGAAAATGACCAGCAGGCTTTGCTTGCCATTGCAATTCTGGCAAGTATCAAAGGGGTAAATGCAGTTGCGCATTATTTGCTGGCGCGCGGTTAACCCGCCAGCTCATCCATTCGTACAGCAAAAACCTCCATGGGGAGGCCTTTGCCACTGCCACCAGACTCGGGCATGAAAGATTCCTGACAATGAGCGTGATTAACGTCACTGCCTTGAGAACTCTTCAACAGGTATAAGTACGGAACTAAAAAGGAACGCAAACATGTCACAGATTCTGATCGCCCTTTCTGTCTGGCTTCACGCGCTGGCGACTATTGTTTTCGTCGGGCATTATCTTCTACTGGCAGTCATCTATCTGCCGGCCCTCTCGAAGAACGGACCCGCGCTCAGCGAAATCTCGAAGCGAAGCCGCTGCTGGATGTACGCATCATTGGTCATTTTCATGGTCACTGGTATTTACCTGACGTTCGTTGACCCGAATTATCAGGGTATCGGAAACTTCGGCAACTTTTGGGCTGTCATGATGTTGATCAAGCACATCCTCATCCTTGTGATGATCGCGCTGGGATTTTGGTACAACGCCATCCTGCGCGTCGGTCTCATGATGAGTTCGAAGGAGCCAGAGCAGGCGATTGCCCGTTTCCGAAAATACGTCAACCGGATGGCGGTCTGCGGCGTGCTGGTATTGCTTCTCACCGCGCTCGCGCAGGTGGATTAGAAAAGGAAAAAACATGAAAACCATTCTCATCATCCTTTGCATTCTTGCCATCCTTCTGTTGCTCGGCTGGTTGGGATTACAGGTCAAGCCCAGACCGTTTGAGCCATATCCGCAGGAAGCGACAGAGTTGAAAACCGTCCCATTGCCAGTGGGATTGCCCGCGCCCGTGGAGCGGTTCTACAAAACCGTCTATGGCGGTCAGGTTCCAGTCGTGGAAACAGCCGTCATTAAGGGAAGGGCCGTGATCAGTCCGTTCGGGGTCAAGTTCCCTGCGCGGTTCATCTTCGTTCACAACGCGGGGAAGGATTATCGTCACTACATCGAAGCGATGTGGTTCGGAATCCCATTCATGAAGGTCAACGAAAGTTACGTGGACAGTTACAGCCTGTTCGAGCTTCCGATCATTGGCACGCTGGAGGATGACCCAGCCACCAGTCAGGCCGCGAATCTCGCGGTCTGGGCGGAGGCGACGTGGTTCCCGTCCATTTGGGTGACCGATCCGCGCGTGAGATGGGAAGCGGTGGACGACCATACTGCCTTGATGTTTGTCCCGTACGGCGAGGTCGAGGAGAACTTCGTCATGCGCTTCAACCCCGACACGAACCTGCTCGACAGCATGGAAGCCATGCGTTACCGTGACAGCGGACCCGCCGCGAAGAAGGTCTTGTGGATCGCGAGAAGCGTTGAGGGAAAGAAGATCGAAGGGACTCAACTCGATGCCGTCGGTTCCGTCACATGGCTCGATCAGGGTATTCCGTGGGCGGTGTTCACGCTCGAGGAAGTGAAGTACAACGTGGATGTGTCGGAGTACATTCGGCAAAAGGGACCGTAGAAAATCCTGTTCAGATGGACAGCGTAAACTCCCCCGTCGCTGGGGGAGTTTGGCACTGTCCGAATGGACAGTTACACGTTCATCTTCCTGAACCGCCAGACCGCCAGTATAAAGAACCCGAGCGCATAAGCCAGCAAGATCAACGACGGCATCCGTGCCGAGTCCGAGCCGAGACCACGCATCAGGATATTTTGATAGCCCGTCATCGCCCAAGCAGACGGCATGACTTTGCCGATTGCGGCGAATGTGCCGCTGGCGACCTCCAGCGGGAACCATGTTCCGCCCAGTGCGGAGAAGATGAACATTGCCATGAGCGCAAACAAAATCACCTGCGAATCGTCCTTCACGACCGTGCCGATCAACAATCCCATTGCCGCAACCCACAGACTCAACGCCACGGAGACGAGCAGCGTGCCGAGCGGCGCGCGCATGTAATCCACGCCAAGGGCCAGCTGCCCGAACACCACCAGCAAGGTGATCTGGGCAAACACGATGCCGAACATCGCCAGGGTATGTCCCGCGACGATCTCCCACGGGCGCATTGTAGTGGACATTAGCCGTTGAAGCGTGCGCGTCTTGCGTTCCTGCACCAGAATCTGTCCCGAAGCCACAAGCCCCATGATGGCAAACTGCACCAAAATCCCAGGTGATGCCTGATTGTATGGATTGTCGCCGTACCAATTGCCGGGGAACGCGCCTTCCATCGCTACCTCCACCTTGACCAATGACGCGCTGTCCGCTTCAGACCAGGCTTGGGATGCCGAAGCAAATGACCCGTTAAGTTCCGAGGCGTCGTTCGGTTTACCGACTGCCTCCGCGCTCAACTGTGCGATCTCCACCGCGCTCATCAATTTCGTAACGGAGGTCCGCAGGATTTGATAAAGGGATTGTCCATTCGTGGAATTGGTGTCGGTGACGAGAGTCAATTGCGCGTCTTCCCCCGCCGCTACCTGCCTGCTGTACCCAACTGGCACGATCAACACTCCAGCCACTTCGCCCTTGCGCACCGACTCGTCCACCTCTTCAGGTGCGAGTTCCACCAGCCTGGCCGAATCGGAGTTTGAGAGCATATCGAACAGTCTTTGCGATATGAAACCATCGGATTCGTTGTTCACCCATCCCAGCGGGATGCGGTTGTCCTGAGTTGCATCATTTTCCATGCCGCTTTTATACGCGAAGCCCATGAAGAACGTGAAGGCAATCGGCATCGCAACGAGGAATAACAACGACCGCTTGTCGCGAAACACTTGTGAAAGGTCTTTGAGGGCAAGATCGAAAATTCTCATGTATTAGTCTCCTGGTCAGATAGTCTCATAGTCTATTAGTCAAGACCACATCCATTCATGGACTATGCGACTAACTGACTATCGAACTAACCGACTAAGTAAAGCGTCTCCTGAACATTGCGGCACCGATGGCGAACATCACAATGCCCATCGTCATCAACACGAGGAACGGTATGACCAACTCACTCGCAGGCTGACCTGCCAGCGAAAGTTTCCAGGCCTTGAGTACCCAGCCCTGCGGCGTGAAGTTGCCCATGAGGTCGAATGCGGCGATTTGGATATTGGTCGTGAAGAGACCGCTGATCATGCCCAGCGTGGTCAATGCGCCGCCGAAGACGAACCCCGCCTGTTTGCTGGATTTTACGAACGATACAAGCAGAACAGCCAAGCCCACCGAGGCGAACATCTGCCCCATGAAACTGAGTAGAAACGAACCCGTTTCGCCCCAGTGGATGTTGAAGAGGTAACGCCCCGCAGTCAGCAACACCGCGCCTTGGGCGATCACCGTAAATAACACCGCCAGAAACTTCCCCGCCAATATCGTCGTGCGGTTTGTCGGCGTGGTGAACAGACGTGCCAGTGTCCCTTCCTCGGATTCCTGCAAAATGGACATCATCGCGTACGCACCCGTGAAGAACGAGAAGAAGATCAACTGCCCCGACATGATCATCCCCATCATGCTTTGGACGTTGTTCCCCGCATCGTTCTTCTCCGCAGGAGACCTGACCACCAGGACGGCTGTCTCAGGCGAGTGGAACATCGCACGTTGGAAATCGGCATACCAACTGGAATATTGTTCAAAAAAGGTTGGGATGGTCGCAGGGTCGAGCACCTGTCCGTTGGCTTCGATGCGCTCGTTCAGCACCTTGAACGCCACCCCGCCACCCGCTACGCCATCCAACAACGAGGTGACCATATCCCTTGCCACTGTCGGGCCGATGGACAAGGTCGGGTCTTGCAGGATCGTGATGACCGTGTCTTTTTTTCCTATGAGATACTCTTCTGTAAATGTGGCAGGGATGATGACCGCCACGCCGATCTCCTGTGCATTCACGGCTGCCCTTGCAGTCGTTTCATTGGGATAATCGCTGGCACGAATCCACGACTGGACGCTCTTGTCGAAGAACATACTGCGGATGTTCTCACCTAGCGGCGCGTCCAGTGGAGAATCCGCGGGCAATACATCCATGTCCACCACGCCGACGCTGATATTCGGCATGCTCAAGTCTCCGCTGGCGATGCTGCCAAAGGAAAAATAGATTAGCGCGGTGATCAACAATGGTGCGGCAAAAGCCATCCCGATCAGGAACAGACTGCGCGTGGAACGGATGAGGTCTTTTAGGGCAATCTCAAAAATTTTCATATCGTATCTCCGTAGGGGCGGGGTTTTCCCACCCCTACCGTTAATCCCTCAACGCCCTGCCCGTGAGATGCAGGAACACCGCCTCAAGGTTCGGCTCCTGAATATCCACGGACGTGATGCGCACATCAGCTTTGGACGCGGCATCGAACAGACGCGGCAGGACGCGATTGGAGTCATCCACCAACACGGTGATCTTGCCATCCAGGTTGTCGGTTTGTGAGACGCCTTCGGTTGCCCTCCACGCCTCAAGGATCTTTGCGCCTTCGGCATTGATCGTAATGTCAATGCGCGTTTCCCTGCCGACCAACTTGATCAGCTCATCATGCGTGCCATACGCAATGATCCTGCCTTTGTCCATGATGGCGATGTGATCTGAGAGTTCAGCGGCCTCCTCCATGTAGTGCGTGGTGTACAGCACGGTCATGCCCTGCCGGTTGAGTTTTTTGACGTTATCGAGAATGTGACGGCGGCTCTGCGGATCAATACCCACCGTCGGCTCATCCATGATGATGACATCGGGCTTATGCAATAACGCCGCGCCAATGTTGACACGCCTCTTCATCCCGCCCGAAAACTTGTCGATGTGATCTTTTTGTCTGTCTACCAGCCCGATGATCTCCAGCACTTCATCCACGCGTTGTTTTAGCATCGCACCGCGCAAGCCGTACATCTTGCCCCAAAAAACCAGATTCTCGCGTGCCGAGAGATCAGGATAAAGCGCAATATCCTGTGGCACCACGCCGAGACTTCTCTTCGCGGCTTCGGGTTCTCGCGTGACCGAATGTCCCATGATGGACGCGTCGCCGCCAGTCGGCGCGAGCAAGCCTGAGAGCATCGAGATCGTGGTGGACTTCCCCGCCCCGTTCGGTCCGAGCAGGCTCAGCACTTCACCCGAGTCCGCTTTGAAAGACGCATCCTGCACGGCTTGCAGATCGCCGAATGACTTTTTGAGATTTTTGACTTCGATTGCAAATGACATGTTTTTTCTCCTCGCAAATATGGATCGCTTTATCACTTTACAACTATTAGGGTTCGGCTTCACCTGCCAATGGTCAGGGAAGTTACCCGTCCAAATGGATGGGTAACCAGATTTTCACCCAGTATACAAACTGCCCCACCCCTCCACAATTGCGCCTTTGGGAAAGCGGAGACTGTACCTTCGTACAATGTCCGTACGCCCGATGGCAGGGCAGGGAAACCTCATTTACAATGTAGGCATGCCCGTTAACGCAAGAACCAATCCCCTCACCAAAGTCGAGCAGGATTACCGCCTCTTTACCTGGTTCCTGACACTGGTTGTTTTCGTCATGTACATTCTGGCACTGACGGCGAATTCATCTTTGCGTCAACCGTTGCCCTTTCTTTTCACCACAACACTCGTGTTAATTCATATCTACCTGCACTGGCAGATCGAAAAGGTCATCACAACTCCAAAGATATTCCCCGCATACAGTCTCATTCAAGGCGGGCTTGCATTTGCCATCTGCTGGTTGGTTGGTATGGAAGCCATGCCGTTCACCCTCTTTATGGCACTTATTGGTGAATCGGTCGGAATGTTTGGGCTGACCCGCCGTGCCTTGCTGGCTTCCGTGTTCTTTCTTTCGTTGAACATGCTCAGCCTGAATCAGTTGGTCGGGCTTGCCACAGCAGGTTGGGCATTGCTTGGTGTTATTCCGATCCTGTTCCTGACCCTCGTTTACACCATCCTCTACAAACGTCAAGCCGAAGCGCGCGAACAGGCGCAAAATCTTGCAGATGAACTCGAATCCACCAACCGCCAGCTTGCCGAATATGCCGCGCAGGTCGAAGACCTTAGCATTGCCAACGAACGTCAGCGCATGGCGCGTGAACTGCACGATACCTTGTCGCAGGGGCTGGCAGGCCTCATCCTGCAACTCGAAGCCGCCGACGCGCACCTTGCCCATAACCGCAATGACAAGGCTCGCTCCATTGTCGGCAACGCGATGGAACAAGCCCGCCTCACCCTCGCCGATGCACGCTGCGCCATTGACGATCTCCGCCAGCCCGCATTGGATGATCTGGAAGCCGCCCTGCGCCTCGAGATTGACCGTTTCACGAATGCCACAGGCATTCCCGTCCGCTTTCACTCGGATCAAACCCCGCCGCTGCCTGATCCTGTCAAAGAGACTCTTATCCGCACCCTGGCAGAATCCCTCACCAACATCGCGCATCACGCTCAGGCGCGGAACGTGGAGGTCAATCTCAAGATGAAAGACAAAGGCTTCTCGCTCACGATACAGGATGACGGTCAAGGGTTTGACCCGTCTGCCATCCCGTCGGGTCACTATGGGATTCTGGGAATCAAGGAGCGTATCCGTTTGGTGAATGGAAGTTTCGAGATCCAGAGCGAAAAAGGCAAAGGCACGTTTTTGATAATTACAGTTCCACGATCCCCTTCGCGAAGCACCCCTGTGGGAGATGGCTAGGGTGAGGGCGAAATGATCAAACTCCTCATCGCCGACGACCACCTCATCATCCGCCAGGGACTCCGCCTAATCATCGAAACCGAAAATGATTTCGAGTTAATTGGCGAAGCATCCGACGGTAATGAGGCATTGAGTCTCTGCAAAAAACTCAAGCCTGATGTGGTTCTGATGGACCTGCGCATGCCCAACATGGACGGCTTGACCGCCATCGAACGACTGCGCCTCGAACAACCTGAGGTCGCCGTCGTCATTCTCACCACCTTTAATGAAGACGAACTCATGCTGCGCGGACTGCAGGCGGGCGCACGCGGTTATCTCCTCAAAGACACAGACCGTTCGACCTTGTTCGATACCATCCGTGCCGCAGCGCGCGGCGAGACATTGCTCAAGCCCGAGATCATGGCGCGTGTGCTTTCACACGCCAATGCGCCAAAAGCCGTGTCGAGCGAATCGGTTAACCTGACCGACCGTGAATTGGAAGTCCTTGCTGCGGTCGCGCGCGGCGAACGCAGCAAGGAGATCGCCGTCCAACTCGGTATTTCCGAGCGAACCGTCAAGGCGCATCTGGCAAATATTTATGAAAAGTTGGGGGTTGATTCACGCGCCGCCGCCATTGCCATTGCGGCGCAAAGAGGATTGTTTGGGAGGTAAGCAGGCATATTACAACCAGCGATCAATGTGTTCCAGGTTCAGAAGCCCTCCAGCCTTACCGAAAAGAAACTCGCCCTGAATTTATTTTTTGGGGGCGGGTTAGGTTTGAATGGGAATACATTATCAGTAGATCACGAAAGCACAAAACATGATTGATGTTGAATGACCTCAGTCGCACCCCAGAAGCGTTCAATGGCACGACTGAGCAGGAAAGCGACACGGCGCAAAGAAAGCCAGAAGCGATTGAAAGATTCTAACGGTGTTTTAAGCGCGGAGGCCAGATTCTGGCGCAAGGCAATGTACAGATTGAACAAGACAAAAGCCAAACCAACCAGCAGCAAGCGGATGACAGGATTACGGGTGGAAGTTCGAGCGCGCACCTGGTTCATTTGTCGGTAGCTCGACTCAATGCCGAAGCGTTGACGATAAAGTTCAAACACCTGGGCAGGCAAAATGCCAGAGGGCAATCCGGAGACGGCGTACGCAAACCACTTGCTCTTGTGTCGTCCATAGCGTCCTTTGGAATAGCGCTGGACGACCACCGCCTGCACTGTATATATGCCATATTTTGGGCTGTTAAAGGTGTAGGTGGTGACACGTGATTTACCTTGAAACAAAGTCCGCACACCGCCCGACTTGCCACGCACGGGAATGGGCGTTACGAAACTGACCTTGTGTTGGTCCAGAACCTTGAAAACCGGCTTGGAGCAGAAACCTTTGTCCAAAAACACCCGTCGAATGCGAAATTTGAGTGTTTTCAGGCGTTTCAGCAGCCAGCGGACGATGTCGGCCATATCCTCGCCATGTTCGATGAAGCGCAACGCCACAACGTAGCGCCGATGGTCCCGCACAATCGAAACCGTGGCGTAACCATGAAAATGGGTTGTCCCAGACTTGGGTGCACTGCGTACGATCTCCTTTCTGTCTTCATACGGCTGACCATGATATGGGATCAGGGTCAGGTCAATCGCCACATTGAAATCGCGTTTGCACTTCCATACACTGGGATGGAGTTGCCGATGAAAGATGCGGTTCAATCGGTTCTGCAAACCGGCTCGGTCTGGCAGCGACTGGGCTAATACTTCTCGCAGACGATTACCCGAAGGCGCATTCTGCAACTCCAGACAAGCCGATTCAATGCTCAAACGATGCACATTGGCGTATGCCAACACATACAGGATATCTTCGGCAGTGATCCGGGTGTTTCGCAATTCCAGCGGCAGGTTCTTGCGAACCACCGTCATGAAAGCATTCAGCACTTGCTCGGAATGAATTGTTCGGGTAATCTTGATTGTGGGCTTGGACATGGTTATGGGTTTCCTTGGTCGGAGCCAAGTTAACCACGTTCAAGCCTTTTCGTGAACTACTGATTATGGTTTCAGATCGGCGGAAGGTTGAACCCGGGCTTCTTCAAGAGTGATTTTTGAGGGCATTCTTGTGCAAAGTGCCAAAAAGATGATAACCAGTGTCGCTCTCCTATCACTGACCTGATTGCTTGAGCAATCCCTTTTTATCAACCCCTCCTGCAAAGCAAACTTAACCAGTGCGGCACGCGTACGCAATCCAAGCTTTTCCATACCACGAGCGCGATAGGTTTCCACAGTCTTGGCGCTCAGACTGAGTTGTGCTGCAATCTCTGCGCTGGTGTGACCAAATGCAACCATTTTTAGCACTTCCTGCTCACGTTCGCTCAAGCATCGCGTAAGCCCGTGGCTTTGGAGATGGACGTGCAATTGGCAAAGTTGGTTTCCATGACGCGCAGACCAACGATAAGAGAGGTCAAATTCTGGGATGTGGAGTCATGCAGTTCGCGCGCGACGCGGCGGCGTTCATCCTCCTGCGTGGCGATCACTTTTTCGAGCAGCTGGCGGCGCAGGATTTCGCGTTCCCCACGGGTGACTGAAAACCACCGCTATGCTCCCGTGCGATGCCGTACTCGTAATTGGCGGCGCGTTCATAATCATCCGCCGCATCGCGCCTGACGATCAACCCCTCCGCGACCGGCGTTTCCTTGTCGTTGACATAGGCATAGCCAAAATCGGTGGTACGCGCGCTGTACGGGCAGGCGTTCAGGCAGTAACGACAGCCGATACAGGGGTCATAGTCCATCACGGTCACCCCCTCCGCGTCGACATAGGTCGCATCCACCGGACAGACCGGCACACAGGGCGGTTCATCACATTGCATGCACGGGCGCGGGATGAACGTGCGTGTCACATGCGGGTACGTGCCGCGCTCCTGCTCGATGACCGGGCGATAGACCACACCCGGCGGAAGTTTGTTCTCCGCCACGCAGGCGATGGTGCAGGCATGACACCCCACACATGTTCGCAGGTCGATGACCATGCCCCAGCGGCGGTCTTCAGGCGCTTTTTGCAAGGCGCGCTGGAGATCTTCCTGCATTCGCATAAGAACGTCTTTCGGTTGCAGAGCCATAGAGAAGCCTCCCCGTAAAAGATTCGGATGGATTTCCGATAATGCCATTGATATTTTCCCCTTCAAGGCGTTTTTGGGACAGCGGGAAAACTCCGCATCTTTTGTCAGGATTGTCGGGGAAACCCCTACACAAAAACCGACGTTCTGCCCGTCATTTGATGACTTCCGTCATATTCGTTATTTTGAATGAGTGCTACAATATATTCAGGATAACGAATATGAAAAAGCCATCCATCCCCGAAATCTCCGAAAAAATCTCCATGCCGCTCACTGCCATCGCTTCACCGCAGCGCATTGCCATCCTGCTCGCCATTGGAAAAGGCGAAGCCTGCGTCTGCCACCTCGAAGCCGCGCTCGGTTGGCGGCAGGCGTATATTTCCCAGCATTTGATGGCATTACGCAAGGCGGATATTTTGCAGGATCGCCGCGAAGGGCGCTACGTCTACTACCGACTGAAAAACGCCTCTTATCTGGACCTGATCATTGACTCTGCGGCTCTAAGCGGACTCTCCTCCGAAACCGTTCACGCGATCATCAACACGCAAACCTACCCCTCGTGCGAGTGTCCGCATTGTGTACCTGTGCTAATTCCCGTCACAGCACTGAAACCGAAGACCACATGAACAATCTGCTCGACCTCCTCTCCAGCGGACTTGGCAACCTCGCTTCCTATCTCGCCGCCCACGTCCTGCTTTGCCTGCTGCCTGCTTTCTATATTGCGGGCGCAATGACCGCATTGATTCCAAAAGAAACGATCACGCGCTTTTTGGGACGCAACACGCCAAAATATATTTCCTACCCCGCCTCGGCGGTAGCGGGCTTCCTGCTTGCAGTTTGCTCCTGCACAGTCATCCCGCTCTTTGCAGGGATCTACAAAAAAGGCGCAGGGCTCGGACCTGCCATCACCTTCCTGTTTGTCGCACCTGCTGTCAACGTGCTGGCACTGGTGTACACGGGCGGCATCCTCGGCATGGATCTTGCCATCGCACGCCTCATCCTCTCGCTGGCGTTCGGGATCGGGATCGGCATCATCATGGCACTCCTCTTCCAACGCGCAGACGCCGAACATGACGCCGCAACCGACGCCATGTTCGCGGGTAAAGCCGCGATGCGCCGCGCGGGCATCATCTTTTTGCTGGTGTTGGTCTTTTTACTCGTGGCTGGCACCTTCCAATTTGGCTTCCTTACGCAAACCTACGCCGAACTTACCCTGCCCATCCGCGGCATGGACACATTCCAGAATTATCTCGCCGGTCTCATTCCCTTCGATGCCAGCAGAGGCGAAGACGGCGTTACTGCGCAGGGAGCGTTCCTCATCGGCATGTTGGTTCTGATCGGGCTGGCTTCGTGGAGAGGCATCGAAAACATCTTCGACGGCTTCAACGCCTGGACGTGGATTTCCACAGCACTGGTCGGCTTGACATTGCTCATCGCGGCACTCAGCCTGACTCCACACGCAAGCGGATTGACCCTCGGTTTTACAGGCAAGTTCTTCGGCGTCCTGCTTTCCACGCTTGTGTTAGGCTGGCTGTTGAAAACCAAACTGACCGAAGACGAGACGCGCGAATTCCTCTGGGAATCATGGAAGTTCGTCAAGCAGATCTTCCCGCTTTTAGTCTTTGGTGTTTTTGCTGTGGGCATCATCCGCGAGTTGATCGAACCCGAATGGATCCAATCACTGGCGGGGCAAAACACCCTGCTTGGCAATTTCATCGGTGTGGTCTTTGGCGTGTTCATGTACTTCCCAACGCTGGTCGAAGTGCCGATTGCACAGATGTTCCTCTCACTCGGTATGCATCGTGGACCCCTGCTCGCCTATCTCATTTCCGACCCCGAACTTAGTTTGCAAAGCATTCTCATTACCGCCACGATCATTGGTCGCTTCAAGGCTTGGGTCTACGTGGGTTGGGTGGCACTCTTCAGCACGCTGGCGGGGCTTATCTATGGCGCATGGGTGGACGGCGCGGGCATCAGTCTGGTCTCACTGTATTTGCTAATTTTTATCTGCCTGCTTTCAGGAGCGTTATGGCTGGTCAACCGCCGCAACGCTCATCATCTGGCAACAGCACACTAAAAGGAGTTTCACATGCTTACCATCAAAGTTCTCGGTTCGGGATGCGCCAACTGCAAACGCGTCGAACAGATCGCGCGGAAAGTCGTCGCGGAGTTGGGCATCGAAGCGGATGTCATCAAGGTGACCGACTACAACGACATCATGACCTACAACGTTCTCTCCACCCCGGGCTTGGTCATCAACGAAAAACTTGTTTCCACGGGCCGCATCCCCGCCCCCGCCGAAGTGACCACCTGGGTCGCTGACGCATTACAAACTGCATAACGAATCAACAAAAATATTCGTCTCCGTGTGTCGGCAATCGTAATCTTCTTCCTTTGTGGAGCAAATCCGTTATGACGAAATTCCACTATGCCCGTGTGAACGAAAACAATGAAGTTGTGCTTCCTGCCCGTGTGGCGGAAGAATTGGGGATTGTTCCCGGCGATGAACTGCGGGTCGAGCCGAATGGACATGGCATTTATGTTCACTCGCCTGTCAACGCGCTCAAGCGGGTGTATGTGGAAGCGACCAATAAATGCAATTTGAATTGCAGTACCTGTATGCGCAATGTGTGGGATGTGAAGTTTGGCTACATGGCAGGGGAAACTTTCGGGCGTATTCTGGCAAATCTTCAAGACTTGCCGAACAAACCCGAGTTGTTTTTTTGCGGATATGGCGAGCCGCTTTCTCATCCGCACATCCTTGACATGATCCAGCGTGCCAGGGAACTTGGGCATCGTGTTTCCTTGATCACCAACGGCATTCCACTGACGGAACGGGTCGCAAACAGGCTGATCGAACTGAAACTCGATATGTTGTGGGTTTCAATGGATGGCGCTTCGCCTGAATGTTACATGGACGTACGCCTTGGCGATGCCCTTCCGCGCATCATCGACAATTTGAAATACCTGCAGGTGAAAAAATATCGGACGTTCGGCGCATCCAACTGGGCGGGCCATCCAAAACTCGGCATCGCTTTTGTGGCGATGAAGCGCAACATCCACGATCTAAATGAAGTAATTCGACTGGGCAGCAGGCTGGGCGCGGTGGAATTTTCGATCAGCAATGTGCTGGCGCATGACCACACCTTGCTTGATGAAAATTTATACATGCACTCCCTCGATATGGTGGTGGGACAGGAGATCAGACCGTTGGTGCATATGCCTCTTATGGACATCCGTCCTGACACTGTGGATGTGCTGGCAAATATGCTTAAGAATATGAACCGTCTGGAGTTGACAGGCAGTCTCTTAAACCAGAATACGGATCAATGCCCGTTTGTGGAACGCGGCAGCGTTGCCATTCGATGGGACGGCATGGTCAGTCCATGTTTGCCATTGCTGTACACACATACCCAGTTTCTGGACGATAGAGAACGCACATCACGGGAGTATTTTGCTGGAAACATCCACGAAAAGAATCTGTTGGAGATTTGGAAAGACGAGAATTACCTGGCATTAAGGAAGCGACTTCAGGATTTCGATTTTGCTCCCTGCGCGTTTTGCAATAGTTGCGAGATGGCAAACGAAAATATGGAGGATTGCTTTGGTAACGTCCAGCCGACGTGTGGAGGATGCTTGTGGGCGCGCGGGTTGATCCGCTGCCCGTAGTTTGATTGCAGAATAAGCCGAGAGTTGGGGAAAATCAGTCCATGAGCGCAATAGAAATGAGAGGAAGTCATGCTCATTGAAAAATATGATGTCGAAGTCTTCACGCCACCCTGTGAGCCGGGAGCAGAACGGTACGCGGCGCGGGCGCGATTGACCGTTGACATTTCAGAAATCCTGCCGTACCTCAACGCGACTTTGCGCGGCGCGGTCTATCATCCCGCCGCCCAGGCGCTGACCTGGAAAAAGGGTGGGCACAACATCGCCTTCCATGCCTACGAAGTGGCGACCTCCAATGTGGATGACCGCGAGGGTGCGGAGAATGAACTAAAAGGGCTGATCGAACTGGTCAACCGTACCTGGGAGCGCCGCGACGAGATCACTCCCGACACCACCACGCACCAGCGTCCCATGCCGATGGCGATTTATAAACTCTTGCCGAACACCAACTGCAAACAATGCTGTGAGCCGACCTGTTACTCGTTCGCGTTGAAACTGGCGGTCTCGCAGAAAAAACTTGCCGACTGCCCGCCGCTCGCCGAACCGCAATACGCGGAGCAACTGACCGCGTTGCAGGAGATCGTCATCGAAGCTCCTGCGATTGGGTAAGGAGGCTGATATGAAAAAAGCATTGACTGTTGTTCTGGAAGACAAGGACATCATCGAGTTGATGCGCATCCTGATGGATAGCGACGCCAAAGGCGCTCTGGAATTCCTGCGCGAGCATTTCAAGGGCAAGGCGCACGACCTGCTCGAGGGCGGTTGAAAGGTGATGACCGAAGCGCCTGGTACAGGCGCATTGAAAGTAAGCGGAAGCTTGTTCAGGAAGTGATGGGAACAGTTTGCCTGTCTGCTGTATCAAGGCGACCTTGGAAGCAATGTTATGACAATTACAAAGGTCATCCATGTTATGTGACATCATTCATTGACCGATGGCATGAGCGGCAATATAATTCAATTTATGTTGAACTATTTATCAAATAAAACCAAACCTGCCCCCGTCAATCTTGAATTGTTGGCAGAACGCCTCAAGGTACTTGCCGAGCCGAAGCGCCTGCTCATCTTCAATCTGTTAATGGAAGGTATGCAGTGCAATTGTGAACTTGGCAGCGCGCTGAACATGCCGCCTAACCTTATCTCGCATCACTTAAGTAAGTTACGCGCTGTCAGTCTGGTGGATGTGGAACGTGATGCGGTGGATTCACGCTGGGTGTACTACTCGGTCAACCGCGCCGCATTGGATGAATTGAACACCGCTTTTGGCGCGTTCTTTGATCCCAAACGCATCCAGCCGCGCCAACCCAATTGCGGTCCGCAAATCATAAGCGTGAATTCATCGAAAAATACTTCGAAAAAGGAAATCGTATGAAGCGTAAAGTCTTATTTTTATGTACGGGAAATTCCTGCCGCTCGCAGATGGCGGAGGCGATTGTCAATGCGCGGATGGGGGGCGAGTGGCAGGCAGTCAGCGCGGGCACGAAGCCTGCGGGCTACATTCACCCCAAGGCGTTGGAAACTCTGTCAGAAATCGGCATCCAACACGAAGGTCGCTCGAAACTGGCGGATGAATTTCAGGGAACTGATTTCGATCTGGTCGTCACCGTCTGCGATTCAGCGGCGGAGGAATGCCCTGTCTGGCTGGGAGTTGGCAAACGGGTACAGCATGGTTTCTTTGACCCCGCCCAGACCGATGATATGGAAGATTTTCGACGTGTTCGCGACGAGATCGCGCAGGTCATCCCGCATATTTTGGAGCAGGCTGTTAATTGACTTGCTCTGTTTGAATACCACAACAAGTATCTGGAGGCAACATGGCACAAACCAGCACGATCAAAAAACTTTCTTTTCTCGACCGCTATCTGACACTTTGGATATTCGTCGCGATGGGGATTGGTGTGGGAATCGGTTTCCTCTTTCCCGCAGGTGTGGCGAATTTCAATGAGGCGGTCTCTGTTGGGACGACCAATATTCCGATTGCGATCGGCTTGATCCTGATGATGTACCCGCCGCTGGCGAAGGTGCATTACGAGGAACTCGGCGACGTCTTCCGCAACTGGAAAATTCTCGGTCTCTCGCTGGTGCAAAACTGGATCATCGGTCCCGTGCTGATGTTCGGGCTGGCAGTTGTCTTTCTGCGTGATTATCCCGAATATTTTACAGGCTTGATCCTGATCGGTTTGGCACGCTGTATCGCGATGGTCATTGTGTGGAACGAGCTGGCACACGGCGATAATGAATATGCGGCCGGGCTGGTGGCATTCAACAGTGTCTTTCAGGTCTTGTTCTACAGTGTGTATGCCTATGTCTTCATCACCGTCCTGCCGACCTGGTTTGGACTGACGGGCTCCGTCGTCCAGATCACCATCGGGCAGATCGCGGAGAGCGTGTTCATTTATTTGGGGATACCGTTCATCGCTGGCTTCCTGACGCGCTTCATCCTGATCCGAGTCAAGAGCAAGGAGTGGTACTCGAAGGTCTTCATCCCCAAGATCAGCCCGTTGACCCTGATCGCGCTGCTGTTCACCATCGTGGTCATGTTCTCGCTCAAGGGTGACCTGATCGTGCAACTGCCGCTGGACGTGGTGCGCATCGCCATCCCGCTGTTGATCTATTTTGTGGTCATGTTCCTGGTCAGTTTTACAATGGGCAAAGCCATCGGCGCGGATTATTCCAAGACGACTACCCTCTCATTCACTGCCGCCAGCAACAACTTCGAACTGGCGATCGCCGTGGCGGTGGGAGTCTTCGGGCTGCGTTCGGGGGCGGCATTCGCGGCGGTGATCGGTCCGCTGGTGGAGGTGCCGGTCATGATTGGCTTGGTCAATGTGGCGTTCTGGCTGCAAAAGAAATGGTTCAAGGGTGAAGTCTCATCCGCGCCAGAGATGCTTGCTGCGGCGCAAGAGGCGTGTCCGCCGGATGAGGTGTTGGTGAAGTAAGACAAATCAAAATCGGCAGAGACATTCTCTGCCGATTTTGATTTTTGCTTAGTTCCAGCCGTTTTATTGCAGGATGGCTCAGAATTTTGAATATTTTTTGTCGCTACATTTTTTGCGAAACTTATTACTATATACAATCATTCATCAATTTCTCCATCATCCTGAGTATGAGGAGTTATTATCACCCATCATTGACTTCGGACGGTACTGCAACGCCTCCGCCAGATGCGCGGACTGGATCTCTTCACTCTCTGACAAGTCTGCGATCGTACGCGCCAGTTTGAGGATGCGGTGATAGGCTCGTGCCGACAAATTGAGTTGACTCATCACCGCCCGCATCAGGCTCTGACCTTCGGGCTGGAGTTGGCAAAATTGCCTTACCTCGCCGATGCGCATGTCGGCGTTGCATACGATATTCGATGACTCGATATTCGAGTTTCGAATACTCGAATATCGTTGTGTTTGAACATCCCTTGCTCCTTGAACGCGCTTGCGAATGAACTTGCTTGATTCCCCCAGCCGATCCTCACCGAGTTTTTCGTAATCGACTCTCGGAACTTCGATCTGGATGTCCATAGGATCCAGGATGTGTCCCGAGATGCGTTTCTGATGGTTGGTAACGACAGCGCCGCACACCCACAGGCTTTTTGTGGATCGTTTCGTCACCACCTGTGCAGAGGTGAACAAAAAATCCGCTACGTTTTTCGGGTTATTTAAATCAAATAGTATTGGGGCTGCTCGATTAATCACAACAAACTGGAGTATACTGATTTTAGTAGACTATATCGCCTACGGTTGGAAGTCTCATTTCTGCCAGGTGCGTTTCGAATCCTTGTGTAGTAACATTCCGCGGCGCTTCTTATTTCCACTCGCATGCGCGAGATGATCCTCCCATACCCAATTACATTGTTAATACCGGCCATGATGAAGTTGCTTAAGGGTATCGAACTTTAAGCCGCTTCGATTTGGCAGAATGACTACATCGAAAGGATGCCCCATGTTCGATACGATTCTCGTCCCATTGGACGGTTCTCAACTGGCAGAATGTGTTCTATCTCATACGGTTGCCGTTGCCCGTTCTTTTGGTGCGGAGGTGACCCTGCTCCGCATGTTGGAAAAAAACCAGGCTGGCACCTCCTCGCAATTGTTTGATTTGGTGAACTGGCAGATCAATAAAACAAGAGCAGCAGTTTATCTCGAAAAAATTCGGACGCGATTTCAAGGCGCACAGATTCAAGCGCGGACCACCGTCATGGAGGGGTTGATTGTGGAAGGAATTACGGAATTCGCCAAAAATCAAGGGGTGAAGTTAATCATTCTGAGCAGTCATGGGCGCCATGGTTTGACTCAGTGGGGTATTAGCAGCATTACCCAAAAAATCATCCTGAGCGCCCAGACATCCTTGCTCATTATTCGGGCACACCAATCTGGAGCCCATGCTGGTGAATTTTTGGAAACTCAAGTGTGCCAGCGCATTCTGGTTCCAATGGATGGCTCCCAGCGGGCGGAAAATGTTTTGCCCATCATCACACAATTGGCAAATTTTCATACGTCTCAGATCCATCTTGTACAAGTGATACAAACACCGGAAATGGCGCGCCAAATGCCTCCGGCACGTGAAGACATCGATTTGTCCAACCAGATTGTAGCGCGGAACCTGAAGGAAGCCGGACGTTATCTCGAACAGTTGAAGTCTCGTTCATATCTGGAAGGTATTTCCGTTCAAACCCATCTTCTTACGAGCAATCATGCCGCAGTTGTACTACATCAACTGGTGGAACAGGAACAGATCGATATGGTCGTGCTGAGTGCTCATGGCTATTCCGGGAATCACCAATGGCCGTACGGCAGCCTGGTGAATAACTTCATTCTATATGGCAAAGCTCCGCTTCTGATCGTACAGGATCTGCCTGCCAGGCAGGACCTAGCGTCCCCTGAACCGCCATCCAACGAACGCGCAGAGCGTTAATCATGCAAACTGCTCCGCAGGCTATTTTGTCCGAAACGACCAACTCAGACACCGACATCCGACGAAGGGAGTTTGCGCACCAGCTGGCAAAAACGTACGGCGTGATTCAAGTTTCTGCACGGGATATAGTCGAAACAACCCCCCGCCAAAAACCCGACCTGTTGGGCTATCTAAAAAGTTGGGATCTGGCGTTGCGCAATGCCAATACCCTTTTCAAATCCGTTCCAGCAAAGGATCTGCCGGTTTCCCGTGCAGGCGAATGGATGCTGGATAATTTTTACATTATTAAACAAAACTTGCGGCTGATTGAAGAGGCTCTGCCTGCCAGTTTCCTCGATCAATTGCCCAGGTTAAACGGGACAGCGCTTCAAGGACATTCACGCGTTTTCGCGCTCGCTCGCGCATTAATTGGATATAGCCAGAGTCAGCTTGACTTGACCCAGGTCGCCGTTTTTGTGTTGGACTATCAACAAGTCGCACCCCTGACCATTGGTGAACTTTGGGCGCTGCCGATCATGCTGCGGATTGGAATCCTGGAGCAACTCGTCTATGCTGCCTCCGAGTTGACCGGCATGGAAGCCCCCCCAACGCCGGGGGAAATATCAGGCCAGTTTAATTCGCCGACAATGGCGAACGACACCATCGTAGCCAACTGTTTTCTCAGCCTGCGCATGCTTGCCGCCACGGATTGGAAAGACATCTTTGAACAGACCAGCCAGGTGGAACAAATTTTACGAGATGACCCTGCGAAGATTTATGCGAATATGGATTTTGACACCCGCAACAATTATCGCAGTGTGATCGAAGACCTGGCCCGTCACTCACATTGTAGTGAAGAACAGACCGCGCGTGCGGCAATTGAATTTGCTCGCGGCGCGGAGGACAAAACAGCGCTGCGCCAAAAGCACGTTGGTTTTTATCTGTTGGGGACCGGGCGGGTGACGCTTGAAAACAGAATCAATTACCAGCCTGGTTTAAGCGCGCGTGTACGGAATACGCTGCTCTCATTTCCCACCGTCACTTATTTGGGGAGCATTGCCATCCTTTCTGTGCTCTTCGTTGTAGGATTGCTACTGTACGCCTTTCTTTCAGGCGGCTCAGCTGTGCAGCTGATGGTCGTTGGCCTGCTTGGGTTTGGATTGGCATTGGAAGCGGCAGTCACACTCGTGCATTGGACTGTGACGCATCGTATCAAACCCCAAAGCCTGCCTCGTATGGATTTTTCAGAAGGCATTGCTTCGGGTAACCGTACCATGGTGGTCGTTCCAACTTTATTGGAAAGTGTTGGCGAACTCAATCACCTATTGCAGGAGTTGGAGCTTTATTGTCTTTCCAACCCTGACCCGCTGCTGACCTATGCCTTGCTGACCGATTTCGGGGATGCTCCTGCGGAGAATATGCCGCAGGATGAGCAACTGCTTGCTCAGGCGAGTCTGGGTATTGAAAACCTGAATAAAAAATATGCACAAGCTGTGCCGTTTTATTTGTTTCATCGTCAGCGCCAGTGGAATCCGTCTGAAGGGGTTTGGATGGGATGGGAACGCAAACGCGGCAAACTTGCGGACTTCAACCGCCTGCTCCTCAATCTGGGTGGAACAGCGTATACGACTCGGGTTGGAGATGCGAGTATTCTGCCTGACATCAAATATGTGATTACTCTCGATGCGGATACGTCCCTGCCGCAGGGCAGCGCCCATCGGCTGATTGCTACGCTGGCGCATCCGCTTAACCATGCCGAGTTTTCCGCAGACGGACGCTCGGTGGTTGCAGGCTATACCGTACTGCAGCCGCGTGTGGCCATCAAGCCGACCAGTGCGAACCGCTCCCTTTTTTCACAAATCTTTGCAGGGAACTCCGGGTTTGACTTGTACTCCTTTGCTGTTTCAGATGTCTATCAGGATCTATTTGGGGAAGGCAGTTATGTTGGCAAAGGGATTTATGACGTTGCGGCTTTTGAGCGAAGTTTGGCAGGTCAGGTGCGGCAGAATACCCTGCTCAGCCATGATCTGTTCGAAGGGATCTATGGACGCGCAGCGCTGGTCACGGATATCACCTTATATGAAGAATACCCGTGGCGCTATATGGTATTTGCCCGTCGTTTGCGCCGCTGGATTCGTGGTGACTGGCAGTTACTCCCCTGGTTGTCCCCCATTGTGCATGTCGAAAAAGGAATGGCCCTCAACCGGCTATCCCCTATTAATGCCTGGAAAGTTTTCGACAATTTGCGGCGCAGCCTCCTGCCGCCTACGTTGCTTGCGTTCTTTGCCGCAGGCTGGCTCTTCCTGGCAGGCTCGTCGCTGATCTGGACGGTGTTGGTTCTGTTGCCTTCCGCTTTGCCCATTGCTGCGCAAACCATTCAGGATGGCCGGCATGCCATCAGCAGCCGGCTGCCGCTCAAACAACTCCTCAAGTCCATTCAACTCCCGCTCGCGCGCTGGGGCCTTGCCGTTCTTTTTCTGCCGTATGAGGCACTGCTGATGCTGGGTGCCATTCGCACCACATTGACCCGCCTGCTGATCGCGCGCAAAAATCTGTTGCAATGGACAACCGCCGCAAATGCTGCGCGTGCGTTTGGATCGAACGCGTTTTACGAAACCTTGAGCGAGATGGCAGTATCCTTGGTTTTCACCATGCTGTTGGGGATCGCTATTTTCATTCTTAACCCGCCAGCGTTATGGGTGGCACTGCCCTTGCTGGTTGCATGGCTTATCGCACCACAGATCGCTTATCTGATCAGCCAGCCCCTGAAACATACCACCACGCCGCTTTCAGAGACCCAACGCAAACAAGTTCTCCGTTTGGCGAGACGCACTTGGGCATTCTTTGAGCAGTTCGCCGGCCCCAATGACCACTGGCTACCTCCTGATCATTTTCAAGAGTCGCCGCGCGGCAGTGTGGCACACTACACCACACCCACCAATATTGGACTCTTTTTAGTATCCACGTTGTCAGCCTATGATCTGGGTTATATGGGTCTGCTTGAATTGGAGGTCCGTTTACGCTCGACTTTTGAGAACATGGCTAAGCTCGAACATTACCGCGGCCATCTCTTGAACTGGTACGATACACAAACAATGACTGCCCTCCCGCCGCGCTATATTTCCACAGTCGATAGCGGCAATCTGGCTGCCTGTTTGATGACACTTAAACAGGGTTGTCTTGCGCTGAGAGATGAGCCGGTGTTGGGTGATAAGCAATGGCAGGGGCTGCTGGCCATCATGGATATTCTGGCGGAAATTTTGCAGGCACTGGAAAAGAACAATCCACATGCATCCATAGAATCTTTTGAAATTGAGCTGACCAGCATCTACGACCGTGTCAGCGGCGTTCAGAACCAGCCTGCAGCGTGGACAAAGACTCTCGCCTGGCTCTCCAGAGAAGGCTGGTCAGGAGTCTCGCTTCGCTTGATGGAACTGCTCAAGAGTCATCCGAATCTCAAGGCTGAATCCCTGACCGAACTCCAGCTCTATCTTGACCTGATGCAGCATCACCTGCAGGATATGCGGCGCAGCCTGGATTTGTTCGCGCCCTGGCTCAGCCGCCTGGATGCGCCGCCCGAGTCTTTCATGAAAATACCGGCATGGCAGAATTTTCGTGACAATCTGCCCGTTGAACTTCCCGCATTAAAAGAATCAGGCGTTGTCTATGAGCGCATCCAAACAGAATTGGATCACTTCAAAGCGCAGGTACAGGATGATGCGGAGCGTGAATGGTGCCAAAAGTTGACTGATGATCTGTCAACAGCGCACATGAGAGCAACGCCGCTCTTGATCGGATTTCAACGTCTGGCAGAGCAGGCAAATGCTGCTGTGACCGGAATGGATTTTCGTTTCCTGTTCGACCAGCGTCGACAGGTATTTCACATCGGATACAATGCCGCCACCGAACGGCTTGACCCAAGCTATTATGACCTGCTGGCATCTGAAGCACGGACTGCCAGCCTGATCGCGATCGCCAAGGGCGATGCGCCGCAAAGCCACTGGCAGCATCTTGGCCGGCCGGTGACAAAAGTGAATGGCAAGCAGGTACTGCTCTCGTGGAGCGGCACCATGTTCGAATATCTCATGCCGACCTTGTTCACCAGAAACTATGACGGAACATTTATCTCGGATAGCTGTTATGCCGCACTGGAAGCGCAGATCAAGTATGGGCGTGAGCAGCAAGTTCCCTGGGGCATCTCGGAATCGGGGTATTACGCCTTCGATCTTAATTTGAATTATCAGTATCGAGCTTTTGGCGTGCCTGATCTTGGTTATAAACGCGAACCGAATAACGATCTGGTGATCACGCCGTATGCATCGTTGCTGGGACTTTCATTACAGCCGCAGGCAGTCTTGAAGAACATGGCAGACCTGGAGCAACTTGACATGCTCGGGCGTTTTGGCTTTTATGAAGCGCTTGATTACACGGAAGCACGTCTGCCGGAAAAGTACGGCGATGATGGATCGGTTGACAAGAAATCCGCCATTGTGAAATCCTATATGGCGCACCATCAGGGCATGATCCTGATGGCGGTATGCAACTACCTGTTGGATGATGTGATGATAAAGCGTTTCCATGCGGATGAATATATCCAGAGCGTGGAGCTTTTGCTTCAGGAAAAGATCCCGCAGAACCCGCCGATCGAATATCCTCACCCTGATGAACCTATGGACGTGCCCGAGGGGATTCGCCCCGTCAGCAGTGAGCCGTGGCGCGTGCCGATCGACAGTCCCATTCCACAGGTGCATGTACTTTCACAAGGCGACACCAGCCTGCTCATCACCAACGCCGGCGGTGGCTTCAGTCAGTGGCGCGAGTTTGCGTTGACGCGCTGGCATGCCGATACCACCCTTGACCAGTGGGGCACGTGGATCTATGTGCAGGACCGCGAGAGCGGAGCGCTTTGGTCTGCCACCTGTCAGCCCATTGGATGTGCGCCTGAACACCTTGATGTTTTGTTTTCTCCGCACAAGGTTGAGTTTCAGCGTGCAGATAACGGGATTTCCCTGCGCACCGGCGTCACCATCAGTGCCGATGGGGTTGAGATCCGGCGGGTAAATATCTTAAATGACAGTGATCAGCCGCGCAAGCTGAAACTGACCAGTTATGGCGAAGTGGTCCTGGCTGCCCAGGCTGCGGATCGGCGCCACCCGGCCTTCAATAAACTATTTATCGAGAGTGAATATCTTCCAAAACAGAATGCGCTGGTCTTTGAGCGCCGCCCGCGTTCAGCGGATGAAACACCGGTTGTGCTGGTTCATGCAATGATCATCGAATCTGTTCGTACAGTGACCGCTGAATACGAAACGGACCGCGCAAAATTCATCGGCAGGTCACAGACCATGCACAAGCCTCAGAGGCTGCAAAAAGGAAACCGCCACCTCTCTGGCACCAGCGGCGGGACGCTTGACCCGATCCTCTCGCTGGCGCAGAACATTGATTTGAAGCCGCATGCGAAAACCAGGGTCACGTTCCTGACCGTGGCGGCATCCACGCGTGCGGACGCATTGGAAAAACTGTCTCATTATCAAACTGGACAATCCATCCATCGCGCCTTCGAGGATGCCCGCGCTCGCAGCGAAAGAGAACTGCTCGAACTCGGGCTGAATGCTTATGCTGTTGAAAATATCCAGCGCCTGTACTCCGCCCTGATCTATCCGAGCGGGCGATTACGCGCCGCGCCGCATATCCTTGCTCAAAATGAAAAGGGACAATCCGGCTTATGGGCTTTCGGCATCTCGGGTGACTTTCCGATTTTGATGGTGCGTGTTCGCGATGATGCATCCCCTCTTTTGCATGAAGCCCTGCAGGCCTTCATGTATTGGCGCAGTCATCATGTCACGGTCAACCTGATTATCCTGAACGATCAGGATACTGGCTATGCCCTCGACCTGCACAATGCCATCCAACGTCAGATCCGCCGCATGGGCGCGGAGGCTTCGTTGAATCAGCGTGATGGGATTTTTGTGCAGCGTACCGACCAGCTTCAACCAGCCGATGAGATTTTATTTGAAACCGCGGCGGGTGTTATTTTGGATGAAAGTGGCGGGACGCTTGCCGAACACGCATTGCGATTAATGATTCCATCCACCCGATTGCCGCAGTTCACCGCTTCCCTCTCCCCGTTGCTTGATCCGGAACCGACAGCCTTGCTTACGCTGCCAACGGACCTGCAAATGGACAACGGCCTCGGCGGATTCAGCCGCGATGGCAGGGAATACGTTATCCATCTTAAACCGGGAGAGCGCACGCCCCACCCGTGGGTGAATGTGATCGCCAATCCGCAGTTTGGTTTTCTGGTTTCCGAATCGGGTTCAGGCTGCACGTGGGCGGTGAACAGCGGCGAGAATCGATTAACTCCCTGGCGGAACGACCCGGTGACGGATATGCCCGGCGAAGCGGTTTACATACGTGATGAAGAAACTGGCCTGGTCTGGTCGCCCACGCCGATGCCTGCCGGCGCGGATACTGCGCATGTGATTCGTCATGGTGCGGGATATTCGACTTTTGAGAGTCAGAGTCACGGCTTGAATCAGAATCTTCGCATGTTCGCATCGCCCGATGCCCCGCTCAAGATCGTGAAAATACGTTTGCAAAATCTATGGAAGCGGCCGCGCCGAATCACCGTCACCTATTATACGGAATGGGTGCTCGGCACAACACGTGATACCAACCAGGCCCACATCATGCCGGAGTTCGACTCCGATAAAAATGCATTACTCGCCAGCAATCATTTCAACAGCGAGTTCGGCGAACGCGTGGCGTTTTTGGCATCCAATAAAAAACCGCATAACATAACCACGGATCGCACGGAATTTTTAGGGCGCATGGGAAGTCTGCGCGCTCCCGCCGCTCTTGGGCGCATCGGATTGGAAAGCTCCGTCCATGCTGGTGTCGATCCATGCGCCGTTATCCAACTGCATGTTGACCTTGCGCCTGGCGGGACAGAGGAGGTCTTCTTCCTGATTGGGGAGGGAAAAGACCGGGCTGAGAGTCTGTCACTGATCGGACAGATCCAGGCAGGGGCGCAGGTTGAAGCGATTTGGCAGGCTGTCCAGGGGCATTGGGATGACATCCTAAGCACCATCACGGTGGAAACTCCTGACGCTGGAATGAATCTGATCCTCAATCGCTGGATGTTGTATCAGACTCTGGCTTGCCGTTTATGGGGACGTAGCGGGTTGTATCAATCCAGCGGAGCATTCGGGTTCCGCGACCAGCTTCAGGATGTGATGGCGCTTTTGCATTCACGGCCTGATATTGCGCGCGCGCAAATTTTGGAAGCGGCACGGCATCAATTCGAAGAGGGCGATGTGCTGCACTGGTGGAACCCGCCCGCCGGACGAGGGGTGCGCACGCGTTTTTCGGATGACCTGCTGTGGCTGCCGTATGTGGTTGCCGAGTATGTTTCCGCAACCGGTGACGAATCCATTTTGAGCGAGGGCATCCCGTTCCTGAAAGGCGAAGTGCTCGAGCCTGGTGAAATGGAACGCTACGCCCAGTTTGAAACAGCAGACAAGGATTTTCCGCTGTACGAACACTGCCGCCGCGCAATTGAAAAAGGAAACACATCTGGCGCACATGGCCTGCCATTAATGGGCGGCGGTGACTGGAACGACGGCATGAACCGCGTCGGGTTGGATGGACGCGGCGAGAGCATCTGGCTGGGCTGGTTCCTGCATGCCACACTCAAGCGCTTTGCTTCATTGGCTGTGTTTACCAAAAACGATCCTGCGCCATATGTAGAACAAGCTGATAAATTATCCCAGGCGCTCGAAGCTCAGGCATGGGATGGCGAGTGGTATCTGCGCGCCTTTTATGATGACGGCTCGCGGCTGGGCTCGCAAAAAAATAGTGAATGTCAGATCGATTCGATCGCACAATCATGGGCGGTCTTATCGGGCGCAGGGGATTCGGCACGCGCGTTACAGGCAATGGACTCTGTTAATAGCAAACTGGTTAAGCGGTCCGAGCGGTTGATCCTGTTGTTCACTCCTCCCTTCAACAAATCGGCGCGTGACCCCGGTTACATCAAAGGGTATTTACCGGGTGTGCGGGAAAACGGCGGACAGTACACCCACGCAGCCATTTGGACGGCCTGGGCCTTTGCCAACCTTGGGCAGGGAGATCGCGCCATGGAGTTGTTCCGCATGTTGAACCCTGTCAGCCATGCGGATACGCCTGAGAAAGTTATCCGCTATAAAGTGGAACCGTATGTGATCGCCGCAGACATCTACAGTGTCAGCCCGCATATCGGCCGCGGCGGCTGGACGTGGTACACCGGCTCATCCGGCTGGATGTATCGTCTGGGAATCGAAGCTATTCTGGGAATCACCAGAGTGGGGAATGCGCTTAACATCAACCCGTGCATCCCCCGTGATTGGCACGGATTTAAAGCGGAATATCGTTTTGGGACGACGCATTACAGAATCAGTGTGGAGAACCCGTCTAACGTCAATCGGGGAATCCAAGAGGTCAGCTTGGATGGAATTTTGCTGCCCGACAGCCTGATTCCGCTGGCGGAGGATGGTCATCTGCATAAAGTGCGGGTTGTGATGGGATGAAAAAAAATAACGAAATTGCCCTTGAATCCGCACAGTAAAATGAGTATCATAATGAATAAAATTTACTCGGAATCCAAGCCAAAGGGTGTATTGGCTGAGAATCCGCCGTTTTCAAGCAAGAGGCAGCCCGTATGAAGAAAGGCTCGAACCGACCGCCGTCTGAAGCAGGAGACCGGCAGTATCGAAATATTTTCGATGCTGCCAATGACGGGTTGATCATCGCCGATCTGGAATGGGGTCTTGTGGTGGAGGCAAACCCTGTGGCATGTGCGATGCACGGCTATGCGCGCGAAGAGTTCACCGGGCTGCCAATGTCAGCCTTTATCCACCCCGACAGCCAGCAGGTATTCAATGAATATGCCCGCGCATTCCAGGCGGGCGGCGGGTTCGATACACGCACCTTGCATGTACGGCGGGAAGGCTCGACCTTCCATGCCGAATGGCGCGTGACGACATTCGAGTATCAGGGGCGGTCATGCCTGCTGGGCATTGTTCGTGACGTCAGCAAACGGATTGAAGCGGAACAGAGCCTCAGTCAGCGTGTCGCGACCCGCACGCATGAGCAAGCCGCGCTGTTGGGGATCTCACATACGCTGGCATCCACGCTCGAACTCCAGCCGGGCTTGATCCTCGATCAACTGCGCGAGATCATCGAATATGACCATGCCGGCTTGTTCTCCCTGGAAGAATCGAGCCTGATCACACTGGCGATGCGCGGAACGCCTCGACTGGAAGAGTCCGTGCCGATTCGTATCCGCTTGAATGGACCCGAAACGCTGGCGGCATTATTTAATGAACACCGTCCCATCCGCATCGCGAATGTGTGGAGCGCTGACCCGCAGGCGCAATTCCTGCGTTTGCTATTGGATGACGGGGCGGCGGTCCTGCTCGAAGGGATGCGCTCGTGGATGTGGGTGCCGCTGGCGGTGAAAAGCCGCATTATCGGCGGCGTGGGCGTGGCGCACGAAAAACAGGATCATTTCACGCCTCATCACGCAGATTTAGCGCTGAGTGTCGCCAACCAGGCTGCCATCACGATGGTCAACGCGGAACTGTATGGGCACGCGCAGGAACTGGCAGTATTGGAAGAGCGTCAGCGTTTGGCGCGCAACCTGCATGATGCCGTCAACCAATCCCTTTTTTCGGCGGGACTGATCGCCGAAGTCCTGCCGCGCCTATGGGACCGCGATCAGGAGCAGGCGCGCAGTTCGCTCGAAGACTTGCGCAAGTTGACGCGCGGCGCCATGGCCGAAATGCGCGCCCTGCTGGCGGAACTCCGTCCATCCACCCTGACCGATGCCGAACTGGGCGACCTGCTGCGCCTGTTGGGCAATGCCTTCACCGGGCGCACAAACATCCCGTCCACAGTGAACGTGAAAGGCGAGGGCGTGTTACCTGCCGATGTGCAGGTGGCAATCTACCGTATAAGTCAGGAGGCGTTGAATAATGTCGCAAAACATGCCGAAGCCCGGGGCGTGGAAATAAGCCTGGAACATGAAGAGACCGGCATCGAATTGACCATCCGCGATGACGGCAAAGGGTTCGACCCTGAACAGATCGAATCCGGTCACTATGGCTTGAGCATGATGCGCGAACGCGCCGAAGGAGTGGGCGCGCAATTGTCGATCACGAGCCAGCCCGGGCAGGGGACGGACCTGACCATCCGCTGGAAGGAAGTTGTGAAAAGAAGGAGGCATGATGACTAACCCGATTCGCGTCTTGCTGGTTGACGATCACACCATGGTTCGCAAAGGATTGGGGACCTTTCTGCAGGTGTTTGATGACCTGTTGCTGGCGGGCGAGGCCGAAAGCGGCGCGAATGCGATCAGGCTGTGCGGCGAGATCCAGCCGGACGTGGTGCTGATGGATATGGTCATGCCGGACATGGATGGCGCAGCCGCAACACGCATCATCCGCCAGCAATTTCCACAAGTACAGGTCATTGTATTGACCAGTTTTAAAGAAGGGGATCTGATCAAGAATGCGCTGGAGGCCGGGGCGATCGGGTATCTGCTCAAGGATGTTTCCGCCGATGAACTTGCCAAAGCCATCCGCTCTGCGCACGCCGGACGCGCCACACTCTCCCCCGAAGCTGCCCAGTCACTGGTGGAGAGTGCCAACCTGCCGCCGGCGCCCGGTCTCGACCTGACCGAGCGCGAACGCGAAGTGCTCGCGCTGATGATCGAGGGGCTGAACAATGTGCAGATCGCCGGCAGGTTGACCGTCAGTCCCTCCACCGTAAAATCGCATGTTAGTAATATCCTTTCGAAATTAGGCGTTGCCAGCCGCACCGAGGCGGTGACCCTCGCGCTGCGGAATAAGATCGTTCCCTGATCCTTTATCCCCCAAGTGGACTAGTGAGAAATTCCCCAGCCGATGGATGCGGCTGGGGAAGGTACGTTGTACGATGAGTTCTATGACTGGCTTATGCCGGGTGTCTTCCGTAAAGATATACTTTAACGACCAATATAAAGGAGTATCACGTGAACAAATGTAGTAAAACAACGATCAAACTGGTGGCGCTTGCCCAGATCCTTGCGCTGATCCTCGCCGCCTGCTCTGCAGCGGGCGTTTCCGCAACCGTCTGCCATGCCACTGGGGACGCAGCAAAACCGTATGAGGAGATCGTCATGGAGAGCGTTGAGCTGGCCAACGAGCACCGACTCCATGCCAACGACATCTTCCCGGTGCCTGTGGGGGGCTGCCCTGCAAGCCTGGTCGAAGTCGTTAATGGCACTATCACCATTTGTCATGCTACAAACAGCGAAACCAATCCCTATGAAGAGATCACAGTGAGTATCAACGGCTTGAACGGTCACGGCACGCATGAAGGCGATATTATTCCAATGCCGGCGGAAGGTTGCCCAGCCGCCCCAATTGTGACCGACACTGATGAGATTGCAGTCTGCCATGCCACTGGTGACGCGGCAGATCCATACGAAGTGGTAATGGTTCCCAGCGCTGAATTGGATGAGTACCTGCTCGCGAATCCCACCGATATCAATCCCATGCCTGTATCTGGCTGCCCGGCCTACCTGATCGAGGTTGAGGATGGCAAGGTCACATTCTGCCATGCCAATGATGCATCCGGATCTTATGAAGAGATCACAGTGAGTGTGAATGGATTGGACGGTCACGGCGACCATGAAGACGATGTCTTCCCGATTTCAGAGGAAGAAGGCTGCCCCGCAAGTGTGGTCACTGCCAGCGAAGGGAAGGTCACGATCTGCCATGCTACTGGCAGTGCAAAGAATCCTTATGTTCAGATCACAGTGAGCGTGAACGGTCTCAATGGACACGACAGGCACAATGGCGACATCATCCCGGCGCCAGCGGGCGGTTGTCCAACAACAAGGCCTTAGCTCTGTTCGCAGAATTTGAGCTTGAGCAAAGACAAACTCACTCCAACAAATCGATTTCGGGGTGAGTTTGTCTTTATGTCCTAAAATGCCTCCCCCAAGTGGCCTAGTTACATACCCCCTAATCGGTGGATTTGGACGGGAGGTATTTGTAATAATATTATTAATATTGATTCATTAGTGTTCGAGAACCTCATCGATATTAAAAGGGAATTGCCATATGGAATCCTACGAAAAACATGTGCCCGTTCTGGACTTTCTATCCAGAAAGATCAGTATGAGTTCACAATGGTTTTCTGAAGCGCCGGAGAATCTGGAATCCTTAATACAGGAGGCTTTTGATAACCTTGAACACTCCAAGACAGAGTTGTCCGATTACGTGGCTACCCTCCAATCGCAAAACAAGGAACTGAAGGCATACGCCCACACAGTCGCCCACGACCTCAAGATGCCATTGAATGTCATTCTCTGGGCTTCACATTTGATCACTGAAAAACCGGACCTGACCGATGCGGAACTGAAGGATTATACGCGGGAGATTTCTGTCACCGCAAACAAAATGGACACGATCATCAATAATTTATTACTTTTCGCCAAAGTGAGCAGCGCCGAGGCGCCGGTCGAGTGTGTGGATATGAGATGGGTTATAGCAAATGTGTTGGATCGTTTGAACCATCTCATCGAGGAGCACCACGCGCAGATTGACATCCCCGAATCCTGGCCCGTTGCCATCGGATATGGACCCTGGATCGAAGAAGTATGGGCTAATTACTTCAGCAATGCCATCAAGTATGGCGGCACCCCGCCGCATATAGAATTGGGCGCTTCACTCCAATCGGGTCGAATGGTCCGTTACTGGATGCGTGACAATGGTCCAGGTCTTTCAGTTGGCGACCAGTCGCGATTATTTACCCCGTTCAGTCAGATCGCCCCTGCACCGAATTCAGGGAATGGATTGGGACTCTCGATTGTGCGCCGTATCATTGAGAAATTGGGCGGTCAGACAGGTTGCGAGAGCCAACCCGGCAGAGGCAGCTTATTTTTCTTTACGCTGCAGGCTGATTTATCCTCCTGCTAACAGAACACGCGAGTAATGTTTGTCCAACCATGCCAAACCCTGATCTCCGCCTGAAAAGCACGTCATCCCTGCAATCTTGTTGTCTCCCCCAAATGGACTAGACATAAACTCCCCAGCCGATGGATGCGGTTGGGGAGTTTGCATAATAAAATTAAGTGTCGGAGTCGCGCGTTCGATACCAGAAAGGCATCCACTTCATTATGAAGGCAAAAAGGGAGAAAAAACCTTTCTCCGAACCATCCTTAGAGGCTTCAGAGCTACGCTACCGCCGCCTGTTCGAAGCCGCGCAGGACGGCATTTTAATCCTGGATGCCGGGACAGGCATGATCGAGGACGTCAACCCGTATCTGATAAAAATGCTGGGCTATTCGCGCGAGGAGTTTGTGAAAAAAAAGTTGTGGGAGGTGGGCGCATTCAAGGATATAAAAGCCAGCGAGGAAGCCTTCGAAGAATTACAGGAAAAAGAATACATCCGCTACGAAGACCTGCCGCTCAAAGCGAAGGACGGGCGGCTGGTTCAGGTTGAATTCATCAGCAACGTCTACTGGGTGGGCGACGAAAAGGTGATCCAGTGCAACATCCGTGACAACGCGGAACACAAGCGGATCATCGCCGCGTTGCAGGCGAACGAGAAGAAATATTACGACCTGCTCAATCAAAGCCCGGACGGTTATTTCATCATTGAACTGTCGGGCCGCATATTAACCGTCAATGAAGCCATGTGCAAGGAACTGGAGTTTAGCGAGGAAGAATTCCTTTCCATGAACATTTGGGAGATTATCCCGGACCATTTTTTGGATCAGTACAGGGAAAGGCTGACGAAAATCCTTGCAGGGGAGAGTCTGAAGGAGGCAGTGGAATATGAAGTCGGGGGAAAGGATGGAAAGGTTGTTTATGTGGAAGTTCTATCCGCTCCGCGCTACAGCGGCAAGGATATTATCGGGTTTCAAGGGATCGCGCGTGACATCTCCCCGCGCAAACGGGCGGAAGCTGCCCTGCGGCAATCGGAGACAAAATTCCGCAGCCTGATCGCACACCTGCCCACCGTCGTTTATATGAACCCCGTGGACGACGCCAGTACCACGCTGTATGTCAGTCCGCAGATCGAAAACCTATTGGGATACACCCCCGAGGAATGGCTGGCTGATCCCAAATTGTGGTCGAAAACCATCCATCCTGAAGACCATCCTGATGTATTGAAACAAGCCGCCTATACCGATCAACGCAGGGAACCATTTAATATGGACTATCGGATGACCGCCCGCGATGGCAGCCTGGTTTGGGTGCATGATCAGCTCTCCCTTGTGAATGATCTGGAAGGCAAGCCGCAATACTGGCAGGGCATCATGCTCGATATAACCGAGCGCAAACAGACGGAGAACAAGATCCGCCGCCAGATCGATTATCTGACCGCGCTGCAGGATAGCGACCGTACGATTGCATCCGCGTTTGACATGCACTTAAGTTTGAATGCCCTGATCGCAAAAGCCCGCTCCCTGCTTGCCGTGGATGCTGCGGCGGTTTTATTGATCGATTACAGCAGGAACGCCTTCGAATTTGCCGCCGGGAGTGGTTTTCAGACGAATACAGCACGCGGCTCCATGGTAAGAGCGGATGAGACGCATGCCGGCAGAGTGGCATTGGAACATCAAATTGTAAAAATCCCAGACCCGAAGAGTGAAGCAGAGGTTGCATTCATGACAGGCTACCTCAAAGGGGAGGACTTTACCGGCTACTACGGTGTGCCTTTGGTCATCAAGGGCAGGGTGATCGGCGTGTTCGAGGTGTTCCAACGTTCACTGATCAAACGCGACCAGGAATGGCTCGATTTCCTCAATGCCCTGGCAGGACAGGCTGCCATTGCGATCAGTAATGCCCAGCTTTTTGAAAGCCTGCAGCAGTCCAACAGTGAACTGGCCCAGGCCTATAACGCCACCATCGAAGGCTGGTCGCGCGCGCTGGATTTGCGCGACAAGGAAACCGAAGGGCACAGCCTGCGGGTAACCGAGATGACGGTGGAGCTCGCGCGCACCTTCGGCTTGAGCGATGCGGAACTGGTGCAGGTCCGCTGGGGATCGCTGCTGCATGATATCGGCAAGATGGGTGTTCCAGATGGGATCCTGCTCAAGCCTAGCGCTCTGACAGAGGAGGAATGGGCGGCGATGAAGAAGCATCCCACCTTTGCCTTTGAGATGCTTGCCCCCATCCACTACCTGCGGCTGGCGCTGGATATTCCGTATTGCCACCATGAAAAATGGGACGGCAGCGGGTATCCACGCGGATTAACAGGCGAGCAGATCCCCCTGACCGCGCGCATCTTTGCCGTGGTGGACGTCTGGGACGCGCTGATCTCCGACCGTCCCTACCGCCTCGCCTGGACGGAGGAGAAAGCGCTTGAATATATCCGCACCTCCGCCGGAGCACACTTTGACCCGCAGGTGGTGGTGGCGTTCATGCAGCTTAACGAAAGGAGATCCATGACAGCATGAGTGTGAAACAGGAGAAAGAGACCCTGCTCGAACTGTCTCTGAAGGATTCGGAAATCCGGTACCGCCGCCTGTTCGAAGCGGCGCAGGATGGCATCTTGCTTCTGAATGCCGGGACGGGCGCGATCACAGATGTCAACCCGTTCTTGGTGGAGATGCTGGGTTACTCGCGCGAAGAATTTATACAAAAGAAGCTCTGGGAGGTGGGCGCATTCCAGGATATGGATGCCAGCAAGGGGGCCTTCCAAGCCTTGCAGAAGAATGAATACATCCGCTATAAGGACCTGCCGCTCAAGGCGAAGGACGGGCGGCTGATCCAGGTGGAGTTCGTCAGCAACGTGTATTGGGAAGGTGACAGGAGGGTCATCCAATGTAATATCCGCGACATCACGGAACGCAAACAGGCTCAGGATGCCCTGATCGAAAGCCAATCAACCCTGCGCGAGCAGTCGGTGCGCGACCACCTGACCGGTTTGTTCAACCGCCGTTACATGGAGGAGACCCTGGAACGCGAACTGCTGCGCGCCTCACGCAAGGGGCTGTCCCTGGGCGTGATCATGCTGGATGTGGATGGCCTCAAACGATGCAACGATACCTGGGGACATGCCGCCGGCGACGCGGTTTTACGTGAGTTGGGCAGCTTGCTGCTGGGGAAATTCCGCGGGGAGGATGTCCCCTGCCGTTATGGCGGCGATGAATTCGTCATGATCCTGCCCGACGCCTCGCAGAAAGTGACATATGAGCGCGCCCAATTTATCTGCGAGCATGCCAAACAATTCCGCCATACCTTCGAGGGAATAACTATTAATGCAGTCACGCTCTCGATTGGCGTTGCGGTCTTCCCTGAACACGGTTCCAGCAATACCGCCATCCTGCGGGCGGCTGACAATGCCCTTTACCATGCCAAGCACCAAGCACGAGGGGCGCGCGCAAGTGGTCTTGGCAGGCTAGAAAAATAACGGATAAACCATGGAGAAAAAATGAGGAGTAACCAATGAAGAGCTTGACTTTAGATCAACTCAAGAATCTGGCAGGACAAACGGCCAGCCCAAGCATATCGATTTTTTTGCCGACACATCGCGCCGGTCAGGATACTAAACAGGATCCCATTCGTTTCAAAAATCTTCTTCGCGAAGCTGAAAAACAGTTTCTGGACAGCGGGATGGGACCTCGCGAAGTGAACATGTTACTCCAACCGGCTCAGGCATTATTGGGTGAGTCCCGTTTCTGGAGTCATCAGTATGAGGGACTGGCTGTATTTATGACCGCGGAAGATTTCCATTCCTATCGTCTTCCATTCAGGGTCGAAGAACTGCTCATCATCGCCCGATCTTATTACGTTACACCTGTTTTACCGCTGTTCACGAACAATGGCCATTATTACATCCTGGCAATCAGCCAGAATGAGGTTCGTCTGTTTGAAGGAACACGTCATAGTGTGGGTCAAATTGACCTGCCGCATGGGCTGCCTGGGAATCTGGATGAAGCCCTCAGGCTCGACGGGCGGGAAAAACAATTGCAGATGCACACAGGGTCGTCGCCAGGCGGAACAGGGGATGGCATGTTCCATGGACAGGATCCCGGCGAGGAGGAACAGAAGGTCCGCATTGCGCAGTATCTTAATCTGGTGGATGCCGGGCTCAAGGAAATCTTTCTTGACCAGGGACCGCCGCTCGTCCTGGCTGGTGTTGATTATCTGCTGCCGATCTATCGCAAGATCAGCGAATATGCGAATATCCTGCAGGAAGGGATCACAGGAGGTCCTGAGCATTTGCGGCCCGAAGAATTACAGGAACAAGCCTGGGCCATTGTGGAGCCCTATTTCCGTCAGGGGACGGAAAAGGCCCTGGAGCAATATCAGCAGTTTGCCGATACAGATCAGTCAACAGATACTGTTGAGGAGATTGTCGCTGCCGCGTTTTATGGGCGCGTGGATAAACTTATCCTGTCCGTCGAGGATCAGGTTTGGGGCAGTTTCGATCCCGACACTGGGAAAGTGATTCTTGATTCAGAGGGGCAGGGCAAACAGGACAACCTCGCGCTGTTGGACTTCGCAGCCATGCAGACCCTTCAAAATGGCGGGTCTGTCTATGCCCTTTCGCGGGATGAAATGCCAACAGACTCACCCGTCGCGGCTGTTTTCCGCCATTAAAGTTGGCAGCCGGGCATGTCTTTGCGAGGGCGCTCCTGCTCTTCGCCCGAAGCAATCCCCGCGCTGAGACGGAGATTGCTTCGCCGCAAAAAAGCAAGAGTGGCAGCTCGCAACGACATCGTTTGTGTTTCCGTGCCTTTGTGGTTAGCCCACGAAATTAGCCACTCCTAAAAGATATGTTCCCAGGATAAGCATCCGCTATTCCAAAAAACAAGGAAATGGAAGAGAAAATGGACAAGGATAATTTCCCCATCGAGTTTAATAATGAAATTGATGATGTGAAAAAAAGCGAGAACGAATATTACAGCCTGGCCGTGGACCGGCTTAGTACATTGGCGGAGGGGTACAACGATATTTCAGGTGCGGCTGTTAACTTGAAGCAACCTGCCCAGGGACGTCAGACAGCGCATGTATACGAAGTGACGATTGTCGTCTATATGGGATCGGATCATATCGCAGCCACCGAAATGGGAGAGCAGTTTAAATCCACACTGGATGGCGCCCTGGATGCGGTTGAACGGCAGGTTCGTGAACGGCGTAAACAACAGCGAAACTACTAAAATATTAATTTGTTGGTCGAAAGGAGAAAGGATGAAACCGGAAATCACCGATCTTGCCTACATGACAGCCCTCACATACGAATTGGTAACCCAATACGATTTACTGACACTGGGTGCGCCAACATTTCCTTCGTTGCAAAAGGAGGCAATTTACAGGTTCGATCCGAATACCAGGGGAGTGCTGCTGTTCATGCAGTATAAATTGAGCGAGCATATTGTTGGCACCGCCTCATCATTGAAAGTTGACTGGGGAATTCCCTATTACCGTTTCCTGATCCATCCAAAAAACAGGAGCAAACGGCACGAATTATTGCTACACCTGGAGGAAGCGAACAACCTGGTGTATTACATCGCCCCGGAATTTCATACCTGCAGTGGATTGTACGAATCCCTGATGCAAAAGGCTCTCTTGAACAATTCCACATTTTGGTCGCCAGGGGCAATTGGCCTCCTGCCGGCAAACGCAGCAAGGAATACCCTTTCATATAGACGTGAAATAAATTATGGCATATTGGAACCGGGTAAAAGAAGAGTCGATGGCGTACTAAAAGGCAAAATGCTCTGGAATGTGATCAAGGACAAATTTGAGACAAACCAGTCTGAAACATATGACAATGAAAAGCTGTTCCTGTTGGGTGACCAAATGCTGGAAAATTATCTCAAAGTTCTGCATACACCAAAGGAGCAAAGATTGATAAAAGACATCAGACAGGGTCGAAATCATATCGACCCGCGGGACTATTTGAGTCTAATATCCATATTGCTGTATGATTGCTTCGTCTATATTGCCGTGAGATGACGGGCCCATTTCGGGTTCAATAGATAACTTTATTATGCCGGGAAACTGCGCAGCCTAAAAGAAAATGTCCCCAATCTCCCCCAAGTGGCGGAGACGAACATTCCCCAGCCGATGGATGTGGCAGGTAAATTTGCATCCTATAATGATATAGAACATGAATCAGGAGCAAAAATGGCAAAAAAATCAGATGCCGCCAAGGCAAACAAGTCACATAAAGCTCATTCTTCAAAGCAAGGTCGCACTCAAAAACCGAGCCGGGGAGAGCGTCCTGACAAGGCGGGTGGCCGCACTCAAAAACCGGGTCGCGGAGAACGCCCTGACAAGGCGGGTGGTCGGCAGAAAAAGGCTCGTGAAATAAAACCCTCAAGCGGTAATGATAATGCCTTTGACGGTATTGAGAAATTAGCCGGCGGCAAGAAATCAAAGGACGGCTGCCTGCCGAAGGTGTTTATGCTGCTCCTGCCGTTCATGGCAGTTGGAGTATACTTTTTCCTCAAGTCATAACAAGACTGAAATCCATTGCAAGCCAATAAAAAAAGGAGTCCCACCATGTCAGTTGCAAAAGTAAGTGAGATCATCGTATCTTCCCCAAAGAGTTTTGACGATGCAATAAAGATCGGTGTGGCGCGCGCTCAAAAAACACTCCGCAATCTTAAGTCCGCCTGGGTTGAGGGTCAGCAGATCAAGTTGGACGACAAGGGAAATATCACGGAATACCGCGTCCAGTTGAAGGTCACGTTTATTATTGACGACTGATTGAGAAATATCCCTGCCTGGATCCATTCGAAGAGAATTTCATTAATGCGGGGAAATCTTGTAAGTTTGATATTCATCAGTACGATTGCTGCAGGCGGGCAGTTTTTCCAATTAGCATTTGCATGCTTGAAGAAGGAGATTTCCCATGGATACTACATATATTATTATCACGGTTGTTCTGATATTAGTGATTGTGAGCGCTGTTTTATGGCCGAGGATTGCCCGCCGTAAACGCTCGGAGCGGCTCCACGATCAGTTCGGATCTGAATATGATCACGCTGTGGAAACCCTGGGGGACGAGGAGCAAGCCCAAACAGAGCTGGAGCAGCGTCAGAAGCACGTTGAAGCATTTAATATTCGCCCGCTCTCCATGATCGAACACGACCGCTATACGGCTGATTGGGCTGCGGTCCAGTCCAAATTTGTCGACGAACCGGGCCAAGCCATCGTAGATGCTGACCGCCTCATCATGGAAGTCATGCAGATACGTGCCTATCCCATATCTGATTTTGAGCAGCGGGCGGCCGATGTCTCGGTCTCTTATCCGGCTTTGGTGAGTAATTACCGCGCCGCGCGGGTGATCGCACTCAAAAACCAGGAACACCTAGCTGATACGGAAGAACTAAGACAGGCGATGATCTATTACCGATCGTTGTTCGACGAACTTCTCGTAACAGATGCAGTTGTTGTAGAAGGAGAAATGAAATGAATGAACAAAATTTGAGAGAACGCATAAATACGCCAGACAGTGTTGAGGATCCGGCTACAGACAGCCCGGCAGAAGATTCATTGGACAAGGAAAAGATCGTCTCAAACATCTTGGAGGCGGATGAGATCATCCACGAAGCCGCTATCGTCACGAATGTCGGATCGGCAGATGCCTTGCTTGATCACGCTGAATCAGAACATTTGCGAACGCGCTGGAACGAGATTCAAGGCAGGTTTGTAGACGAACCACGTTCGGCTGTTCAGCAGGCAGATACGCTGGTATCTGAGGTAATCGATAAGATCACCGAGATGTTTGCCAATGAACATGGTGCGCTGGAGGAGCAGTGGAAAGAGGGTAACGATGTCTCTACTGAAGATCTCCGCCAGGCTCTGCAACATTACCGCTCCTTCTTCAATCGTCTGGTAGTTTGAATGCAGAAGCGGTAAACGAAAGCAATTCATCCTGTTCAGGAGAAGAAAATGATCAACTTCCTTATATGGATCATGGTAGGGGCTGCGCTCGGCTGGGTCGCCAGCCTGATCATGAAGACCAACAGCCGCCAGGGACTGATCGCCGATATTATCGTCGGCATCGTGGGCGCGTTCGTGGCGGGACTCTTTCTAAGCCCATTCTTCAACGTTGGCACGATCAACGAAGGTGACTTCAGCCTGCCTGCCTTGCTGGTGTCGCTGGGCGGGGCGGTCATCCTGCTGGCGATCTCCAAGCTGTTTCGCAATGTGGCCGGGTTCCTGGTGGTCGTGATCCTGGTGCTGCTGGTCTACATCTATTTCAGCTGCTGGCAGATGGAATCGAACTCCCTGTTTTGCGCCTCCATCAGGCTCCTGCCATTTCTGCCATAGCCCTCCCCCAAGTGGCGTAGATACAAACTCCCCAACCGCAGGATGCGGTTGGGGAGTTTATATCATACGATGAATGTATGACCCGCGTATATATTGCCGATGCAAAAGCCAAGGAACGATCCGCCCTGCGTCTGGTACTCCAGGATCTGAATATGGATGTCGTTGGCGAAGCTGCTGACTGGACAACCACGCTGGCGCAAGCCCCGATCCATCGTACGGATATGTTGTTGATCGATTGGGATTTGCTCCCCGACTCGCCTACGACGGCTTTGAATGAACTCCGCAGGGCTTGCCCGGCCGCGCTGGTCATTATTCTCATCAGTCATTTGGATGCCCGTCAGCAAGCCGCGCTCTCTGCCGGCGCCGATGCGTTTATCAGCAAAGAAGAGACGCCGGAGCGTGTGGCGGGACGTCTGCGTTCCATCGCAGCAGGCGTTCGTTCCATCTGATGAGAGTTTTGAAAACCGGCGCATAACCGCTGTCCCGAGCGCCGGCGTCAACTGGGCAGCGTTTCAAACTGATCTGGAGGATCAAATTATGAACAAAGATATTGTAGAAGGCAAGTGGAAACAAATGCGAGGCGAGGCGAAAGCATGGTGGGGCAAACTCACCGATGACGACCTTGACCGCGCGGCCGGCAAGTTTGAAATCCTGGCCGGCATACTTCAGGAGAAGTACGGCTATACCCGTGAAGCCGCCGCCGATGAGATCGACAAGCGTGTGACGGAATACGAGGCTGGTCTGAAAGGTAAAACCGAACCCACCTCCGCCAAATAGTTGGTGCAGTGCCGCAATTCCTCCCTGCCTGGGGGAGGAATGCGGATAACAGACATGGGAGACCATGTATATAAAAAGGAGAAAAATATGAACCTGATCATCTATCTTATTGCGGGTGCGATCGTTGGCTATGTTGCCAGCAGGATCATGCGAACGGATTCACAACAAGGCTTGCTGCTCGACATCGTTGTAGGTGTCATTGGCGCCTTCCTGGCTGGTTACTTCATCAGCCCTCTGTTGGGCGTTGGAACGATCAATGACGCCATCACCCTGCCGACCATGCTGGTGACCCTGCTTGGTTCCGTCGTTCTGTTATGGATTTTCAAGCAGGTCCGCCGCTAAAGGCAGTGCTGATCTAGTGATCCGCATTGAAATTGGGTGAGCAGGGATGTGCCGCATCCCTGCTCACAAAAATTACTGTTAAGTGGAAAACATATTTGTGTCAGTGAGCATGAGCCTCTTTATTTTTTGAACCAGGCCCATGCTCGGAAGGAAGCGTCAAAATGTCAAATGAAAATAGAGTATCGGAAACCAGGACGACCCAAAGCGAGCCGGAACGGGAACAGCGCATCTTAAGCTTTAAGCTGAATCAATTGGTCTGGCTGCTGTTTGGGATCCTCGAGGCTATGATCGCGCTCCGCATCGGACTTAAGTTGATCGGCGCCAACCCGGAAAGCCCGATCGTCGCCCTGATCTATGGATTAACCTTCCTGTTCCTGTTCCCCTTTGAAGGTCTGGTCGCCTCCCCCACGGCCGGCAATATGGTGCTTGAGCTTTCCTCCCTGTTTGCCATGCTGATCTACGCGCTGATCGCCTGGGCTGTTGAGAGGGTGGTCTGGTTGATCCTTTACCGTCCGCGCGGACCCGTGGTGGCAGTGACCGAAACCAGCACCAGCGAGAGCCATACTCCCCGCTAAACCCAGGAAACTTGAATGCATAACTCCCTTCGTCAGCAAGAGTCCGTTACACAGCAGCGGGGTGGCTTTTTCATCTTCCTGCGTTGGCTGGTGAGTTTGCTTCAGTTGACGGAGGAAGAGCAAGAGGATGCAGGTATTTATATTGGCCATCCGGAAAACTAGGAGCGGCTGACCTGCGGATTTAGAGCATGCAGCATGGCCTGCGGTCATGATGTATCAATTAAGGAGAATACGATGAACAACGAATATCAGGAATACAAGCACCCCACAAGTAATTTCATGAGCGTTTTTGTTGGGATGCTGGTCGGCGGATTGGCTGGCGCTGTGACGATGCTGCTGCTGGCCCCGCAATCTGGAAAAGAGACCCGCGAGCAGATCCAGAAAAAAGGCATCCAACTGCGCGACCGCACCGCCGACATGGTCGAAGATACCATGGCGCAGGTACGTTTGAACGCAAACAAGATCACGGTCGGCGGACGCGAGAAGATCAGGGAATTAAAACAACAGGGCCAGGAGCTGGTGGCCGAGCAATTGGACCATGTTTCCGAAGCCGCACAAGCCGGCAAGAAGGCGATTCAAGGTTCCTAACGTTTCACGTCACGAATAATTTGATCCAACCTCAAAGGAGAAACAATATGAATACGAGTAACATGAAATGGATCCTGCTTGGCATCTTCCTGGTCATCATGGGCTTGAGCCTTCTCGGCCTGGGTATGGGCGGCGTATTAAGCATCATTGCAGGAATTTGCGCGCTGATTGCCGGTGTTTTGTTCATCATCAATCGCTGAGTGCACATCAATCCGGAGTATGGCCTTCTGGCCGAGGCTCTACCCCGGATTGAAGCATATCTCCGATTATTTAATAATGGCGGGTTTCCTTGCTTAAGCTTGCGATCCTGGTGTTGACCATGCAATGGCTGCACAGCTTCTTTGGCCGTTCCGATTCCTCCGCACTCCATCACACAAACGGTTTCATCAATAGTTTGGCCGTCATTATAGTGGTCTTGATCATGATTGGATTTTTATTGTAGCCGCAACCCCGCGGTCCTGTTTCTGACCCTTATCGTTATTTTAAGTCGGTGGCGCTTTGCTTGAAGAATTTTGGGCCCATGCCGCCCGCCGCTTTGAACAGAAGGAAAATACTATGGGTAGCGTACAGATATCAAACCACAGCCCTCATCAGACCACGCGCTGTGATGAGCGAGGCACAGCAACGGATCGTGGAAATAACCTGAGCACGCTCGAAAAAAAGGATGCAGCGCTGAGGGAAAATATTGCCAATGCTCTCTGGAAGGATGATGTCCTGCGGGCGTTGGATTATTACGAAATTGATCTTCGTGTAAAAAATGAGATCGTTACCTTGAGCGGTCATATCCTGGGTCAAAGCAGTTGGAGCCGAATCGAAAACGCCATTCGTGCCACTGCGGGTGACGTGGAAATAAAAAACGACCTCATTCTGGATGACCAGCTTACGCTTGATGTGGCTGCTGAATTGGGAAGTTTGGAGCAGGCATATCACTGTAAGTTTTTTACGGGTGCATCCTATGGGGTGGTTTCGATAAACGGGACGGTCAGGGACGAGAATATCAGATTGTTGGCAGAGAAATGTGCGGCTGGCAACCCAAATGTCCGCGGCGTCGTCAATAATATTGAAGTCTCCGGGGCCAGGTTGAAATTGAAAGGTCAGCCATTCCTGCAGCCCATCATTGGGGGAACCATTTATTTTCTTGACTGGGTCTCCGCCGTTGTAAAGCAGGTCATTATTAATCCGAATAACCGGCGCGTGATTGCGATGGTCATTCAGGGAAACTTCATCGATCAGCACTCCGGGCTCAATTCACAGAAGGATGGCAAAGCCCGGCCCGCAGAGCGGCTAGTCATTGTGCGCATGGAAGCGGTTCGTCATCTTACCAGGATATCGGGGTTTCTGTATATCCGCAGCAACGACAGGGATCACTATATGGATTTTGACCCCGCTTACTTTATTGCTCCCAACGAAGACTGGGTTCCCCCTTATCCTTATTGTCCGGATGACGTGGTATTTACGGTTAAGTCTCCGCCGGCAGGTGAAAAAATGGAAAATTCGGCGGGCCGCAGCACGTCGTCCAACCCTGTGACGAAGGAGCGGGTGTACAGTGAAGAACTTCTGGCGAATGATAGCCTGGGTGGATGAGGAACCCGGCCGGCGTACATACACTCCAGCCAGCCTGCCTGTTGTGGATAGCATAAAGCTTGAAATACAGGACGTTCTCCGCCGGGAGGATAATGATAGTCAATTTCAATTTTAAGCAAAACCATATAGTTTGCTGATCATGATACTGTAAATCCAATTGAGTAAAAGGAGATAAAGCTTATGCTACCAATCGGTGATGATAATTCCTCGCGCAAAACGGTGCCACTGGTGACGTATGCGTTGATCGTTCTGAATGTCCTGTTTTTTCTTGTAGAGTTGGGCGGCGGTGATGCCTTCATTATGAAGTGGGCTTTTGTTCCCAGTCGCTTCCTCGCCGATCCCATCGGGGATTTTCCCACACTGTTCACTTCCATGTTCATGCATGCCGGTCTGCTTCACCTGGGAAGCAACATGCTTTACTTATGGATCTTCGGTGACAATGTGGAGGACCGTTTTGGGCATGGCAAGTTCACAATCTTCTACCTGCTTTGCGGGCTTGGGGCAACGTTTGCACAGCTGGTTTTTAGTATGGAATCAAATATTCCAAACTTGGGAGCCTCTGGAGCGATTGCCGGTGTACTTGGCGCGTATCTTGTAATGTTCCCGCAAGGAAGGGTCAGCGTAATGCAGGGTCAACGAGTGGTTCCCTTGCCGGCACTGATCGTGATTGGATTCTGGTTCGTTTTGCAGCTTTTCAGCGGCATCGGGTCCATTGCCAGCACAGCGGACACGGGCGGTGTGGCTTACATGGCGCACATTGGCGGCTTTGTGGCGGGATTTATCCTGACCTTCTTATTTAGGGGAAATACGGCACCGCGTCTGACGGGTTAAATCGCCGCGAAGGTGGATCGAGGTGCCTGGACTGGCCTTGCGCATTCTTGCGGTGCTGGCAGGTTCCTCTGCCGGCCTCCCGTTTAATGTTTCTGCAGCCTCCCCCAATTGACGGAGATCGATACTCCCCGTCCGATGGGTGCAGCCATGGAGCGCTTCCATGTATGATAAGTTGAATAGGTACGAATAAAAAGGAGATCGATCATGAATACTAAAAAAGTTTTTTCTCTACATGCCGGCCTGGCAATTTTATTGTTGCTGACAGCTTGCAGCGCTGTAAAACCAACACCTGCACAGCCTGCCCCGCCGCCGACCGTTGTGGAAACACCGGCTACAGGCGTGCAGTATCAATTTGTAACCAACAAACTTCTGCTGCCGGCAACCCGCGAACAAACACAGGCTTTTGCGCTGGACGTGGATGAGGATTCGCAACAGAAACCTGATAACAAATTCGGGGAACTGCTTACATTGCTGACTTCCGCAGCCCCAATCCTTGAATTACAGTCGACCCTCGATCAGGCCGTGGACTCTGGTCACTTGGTCACGCTTCACATGGTGAAGACGGATGATATCCTGAATGACCCAAGCGTATCGTGGTCGGTATTCCTGGGACAGGCCGCCCAGTCTCCCCCCGGCTTTGATGGCTCTGACCAGTTTGTCCTCGATTCAGACACGCCTCCCAACTCGCCGATCATTGGTTCGCTTGCGAACGGCCGCTTTGTAGGCGGACCGGGCTCGGCATATGTCCGCATGCTTTTGCTGGGCCAGCAGGTTGAGGTGGGTTTGATCGGAGTACGTCTTGAAGCAACCTTCAGCGCAGATGGGTGTGTTGATGGCAAACTGGGCGGCGGCGTGACCGCCGAAGAATTCCAAAGCAGACTGCTTCCGGCAATTGCTGATGGGCTCAACCAAATGATCACGGCAAACAACCCTGCGGCAAGCCCGCTCCTGCAGGCCTTCGACTTGGACAAGGATGGGATCATTACTGCCCAGGAACTTGAGAAGAATCCCTTGTTGATGCTTGCGGTCTCCCCTGACATGGACCTGTTGGACTCGTCCGGCAAGTTCAATCCAGGCCAGGACGGCGTGAAAGACTCGTATTCGATAGGCCTGGGCTTTACCTGTGTTCCAGCCGCCTTTGTTGTGCTGGAGGATTAGGTTCAGTCCCATGTACCATCTCCCCCAACTGGCGGAGAACAACATTCCCCAGCCGATGGATGCGGCTGGGGATGATGTATGTATGATAAGTTGCAGAACAAGCCAGTGTCGTTTTGAACCTTTTGGGCGTCATCTGGATCTGCGTTTCACTGCAGCTTGGAAGGAGAAGCATTATGAAGAAGTGTAATAAATCAATGGTACGACCTATCTCAAGCATCTTCGAAAAGTAGGGTAGGATGGCGCTTTCCCCCCCTTCGCAGCCGTATGATTGGACCTTCCGTCGGGTCGTGTGGGCGACTCTGGTACTGGTTTCTGTCCTGCTCGGCTTCTGGCTTCTCTATCGTTTTAATCAGGTGGTCTTCATTCTGTTTATCGCGATCGTGATGGGCACAGTGATACGGCCAGTCGTAACCTGGCTTTATCAGCATGGGCTCCCTAAAATAGCGGGAGTCATTCTTGTCTATATCCTGCTGTTCACCCTGCTGATCAGCTTCGTGCTGTTGTTATTTCCATTGATTGTCGAGCAAGGCACAACGATCGTCGCTGCCATGCCGGGCTATTATCAAAACCTGCGTGAGTGGATGGTCAATTATCCCAACCTATTAATTGTGCGCCTAAGTGAATTCCTCCCGGCTGAATTGCCGAGCCTGATGCCGCGCGCATCGCAGCAAACGGGAGAGGAGGTAATGACTTCAGCAGGGCAGGCGCTGGGGTATGTAACATCGGCGGTCTGGGTTGTCTTCCTAGTCATAGTGATTCTGGTGCTGGCTTTTTACTGGACGCTTGAAGGACCACGAACCATTCAGTCATTCCTATTGCTTGTCCCACAAGACCAGCGCGAGAGCATCAGTGAACTGATTTTAGCCATGGAAACCAAGGTTGGTTTCTTCATCGCCGGACAAGGATTCCTTTGCTTGATCATCGGCATCCTGGCATTTCTTGCCTATGTGATCATTGGCTTGCCCAATGCCCTGGTATTGGCGCTTGTCGCGGGAGTGTTGGAAGCTGTACCGATGGTGGGTCCGCTGCTGGGTGCCATTCCCGCAGCGCTGGTTGCGCTGTCCATTGCGCCGGAAAAGATGGTATGGGTCATTGTTGCAACAGCTCTTATTCAGCAATTGGAAAACAGCCTGCTGGTGCCGCGCGTCATGCGCAAGGCGGTCGGGGTCAACCCATTTGTCACGTTACTGGCGCTTTTTGCCTTTAGCACTTTGTTCGGCATTGCCGGCGCGCTGATGGCGATTCCCATGGCAGCCATTATTCAGCTTCTGCTTAATCGCTTCGTCTTTCATCCAGCGACGATGGAACCGGATGTCTCATCCGGACGTGATTATGCGAGCCGGCTGCGCTATGAAGCACAGGATTTGGCTCAAGACCTGCGTAAGCAGGCGCGGCTCGGGAAAGGGGGCTCAGATCTGAGGATCAAGCAGATCGATCAAGTGATGGATGAGATCGAGACGATCACAACTGACTTGGATGCACTACTAGCTCAGGTCGGTACTCAGGACGAAGCATGACAAAGAAACTGGTGGTGTTTGCTACAGCAGTGATGACGACCTTGCTGGCGCTGGTGCTGTTGTGGCAATTCCGTATCGTGGTTATTTACCTTATTGTCTCATTTGCACTTGCGGCAACAGTCCGCCCATTAATTATCGACTGGTCAAGGCGCAGCATCGTGATGCGTCTGCTACTGATCTTGCTCTATCTGATAAGCCTGGGCGGTTTCGGATATTTGATCTCGCTTGTTGGCAGGCTGGTAATCGGCGATATTCAACAATTAGCCCAAATGCTGTCGGCGCAGGATGCCTGGAGGATGCCGCCGTGGCTGGAGGGCAGCTTGTTCGATCAGGCACTGGTTGCGCGGTTGCCGCCGCCAAGTAAACTCTTCGAAGCAGTTACCGGCGACCACGGGCAGTTTGTTCTGCCGGCCATACTCGGCTTCACGCAGGGCATTGGCGGGGTTGTGAGCGGTGTGATCGTCATTCTGTTTCTAAGCATCTATTGGAGCATCAATCAAATTCATTTTGAACGACTCTGGCTTTCGCTGCTTCCATCTGAACTTCGCAAACAAGCTCGAGACATTTGGAAGACGATCGAACCTGTCCTCGGCGCCTACATTCGCGGCGAGGTGGCCCAGAGCCTGCTGGTGGGATTACTGTTAGTGGTTGGTTATTGGCTGCTCGGATCCCAATACCCGACACTGCTGGCGCTGATCGGCATGCTGGCATGGCTGATCCCCGTCGTGGGGGCTTTCTTGGCGGTGATTCTGCCGCTTTTAATTGGATTGCTGACAAGTGTTCAGCTTGGCCTGTTAACGGTTTTCTATACGCTTATTGTTGTGATCATCCTGAAAGTATGGGTCAAGCCGCGCCTTTACAATCGCGATTGGGAAAATCCTGTTTTGACTTTGGTCATACTTTTGGCACTGGCAGATGCTTTTGGCATAGTCGGCATTATTATTGCACCGCCTTTATCCGTGGTATGCCAAATCCTGTGGAGACGTCTGGTCAGTGACCGCCTCGCTTCAGGTGCTGCCTCCCAGGTTTCAGATCTGAAAGAACGGCAAGCCCGCCTGTCGGCTGTCATCAAGGAGATGGATGAACTGCCTCCACCATTGGTGATCAGCAGTATGGAGCGCCTTACTGATCTGATGGGGAAGGCTGAGCCAATTCTACAGGCGGCTCTCCCGGCTGAACCATCCGATCCATTCTACCCGCCCCGGTCCTTCAAGAGCGAAGATGGATCGTCTCTATCCAAATCCTGACCTACCAGAGAATGTCTGCATTCAAAATGGCTACCTATATTGAACAGGTAAAGCAAAAAAGTATTCGCAGCGTAAACAAAATTAATGAACTGACGCGCGGCTGGTTATGGATGCTGGCGGATGCTGCAAAGGAAACCCTAAAGCCTGAGACAGCAATTACTGCCGCGGCGATCGCCTACTTTGCCCTCTTTTCCATCTTTCCCACTGTGCTCTTAAGCATTTCCATTGCAAGCTTCAGCCTTGGCGGGTCCATGGACCGGCAGCTCATCATTCAAAGGCTGGAGTTTGTTGCGCCGGCCATGGGCCGTTTATTGGGACAAAATATTGATGAAATTGTCGAGGCGCGCGGACCCGTAAGCGGCCTTGCTTTGGTTGGTCTGATATGGTCTGCCTCCACGGTTTTTTATACCTTCACTCATACACTGAATCAAATTTGGGGCATGAGACAACACCGGGCATTCTGGAAGCGGCGTGGCCTGGCTATCCTATTTGTCCTGATCTTCGTCGGGCCGGCGCTTTTCCTGGCTTCATTTACCGGTAGTTTGATCGCCCACCTACGCCCCTTGTTACCCGAGCCGATCATTTCACTGGAGGCTGGGGGTGGTGTGGTGCTGGCGATCCTGCTTGATGTTGCCTTGTTTATGGTGCTCTACATGCTGCTCCCGCATGGAACTGCCACCTGGCGCGGGATTTTAGCCGGCGCGATCGGAGCCGGTCTCCTGTGGGAGCTGGCCAAGAAAGTCTTCCTGGCATTTATTTCCACCTACATCTCTGTAACGAATCTGGTCTATGGGTCAGTAGCGACCATTATTGCCTTCCTTGTCTGGTCATATCTGAGCGGCCTTATCTTTCACTTTGGCGCTTACTTAAGCGTTTCTTATTTCCAACTCAAACAAGAGCAAAAAGGATTGCCAGGCAAAATACATCAGTAAACTTCCATCGAATGGACGTGGTGGCGGTACCAGGGTCTCCCCCAAATGGCGGAGAACAACATTCCCCAGCCGATGGATGCGGCTGGGGAGTTTTGATCGTATGATGAACTTGTAGGATCAATCACCCAAAAGGAGAAATCTCATGCTTACCTGGATCATCGTAATTCTGCTCATACTCTGGCTGCTCGGATATTTCGGACCGAATGTCTTCTCCGGCATTCCCCGCTCGGGCAACACCCTGCACGTTTTGCTTGTCATCGCGGTTATCCTCATCATTTTGAGTTTGCTGGGGATCATCTAGGGTGGACCTTCGTTGAAAAAGGGAGAGGCTGCTAGGCCATGCCTCACGGTACGCAATACAAGAAAGGAGATTCCAATGGTATACACGATTATTATCGTTTTATTAGTATTGTTCATAATTGGCTACCTGCGCTAGCACGCGTGTCCACCTGCCGTAAAAAAACTGTTGAACCACTTGATGGATTTATGCAGGCGGATGGGAGGTAAATGGTTTCTTTACGGTAGTTTTGACGGATTGGAAAATTAACATGAATGCTATGCGTCACGATCTGCATATTGCCATGGGCTGGGGGTTGATCTTATTATTGCTGACCCTCACTGCATGTGGTGATATGACAGTCACACCCGTTGCAGCAGGGGATGAATTCCTGTTGCCCCTGTCAACACAAATGGGTGAACCGTGTCAGGCCTGCGCCCAGGCAACTCTCGCAGCCGCATTGACCCAGCAGAAGAGTAGCGCCGATAATCAGGCGGCGGCCACCGCCGAGATAATGCGCGCCAACGCGCAGGCGACCGTACAGTCCGCCGATGCAACATTGAGTGCGGCACAAACCCAGAGCCAAAACAATGCCAACGTCATTGCGGCTCAGATAGCAGGTACTGCCGCAATTGTGCGCGCAAATGCGCAGGCAACCATACATTCAGCCGGATCGACACAGAACGCCGCACTGATCCAGGATTCGATCCAACAAACACAAATGGCGGACCTGGCGACAACAAGTGCAGAAGCCGTGGCGATTCAACAGTTTCGAGATGATCTTGCTGCCGACACCCAGACAGCTGTTGCCAATCATATCGCCACCCAAACCCAGTCCGCCGTTGCGACATCTTACTGGTATACCGATCAGGAACGCCAGCGCGAGGAACAAAGACAGGGCCCGATAGCTTTTCTCTGGATGTGGTGCCTGCCGATCTTTCTTGTGCTGCTGGCGGGTTTGATCATCTGGGGATTCTGGCGCTGGCTGAAGATTCAACAAGCCAACCAACAAATCCTTGATGAGCCTGTTGAGAAGGTACAGGCATCGGTGACTGTGATTCCGCCGCATATACATACGACCACGCCGCCATATCTTGAAAGTGACGTTCTCGAGGGCGGCTATCAGGTCACAACGCCGGATGATCAAGTGCACCAGTGGCTTGATGAAGTTAAAGATGAGTTGCAACGCAGTGATGAGAAGGATACAGATGATGCCGCAGACAATTAATCCACGTCATTTTGATCAGAAAACCCGGCGCATCAGATCCCAGGTATCGGCGGTCCTGAAAAAATGGGGATTAATTCCGAGATTTAAACGCTGGCGATTGACCCAGGACCCGGATTCTGGCATGGTTGTATTGTTCGGCATCCTTAATGACAACTATATTGCCACGCACACCTCAATCCCCTTTGGTAATTACTTCGACCCGCGCTTGTTGCATGATCTTGCAAATGAACTTCAAATTCAGGTGGTGTCCTGCCATAGCGATGGGCTCCGCTATGCCTTCATCCTGGACCGCGGCGAACTTGGCGAATTACCGTCACACATAGACTATCCCTTCGTTGATCACGGCAAGCTTATGCTCAGGGTCGTATACCGCGAACCTCCGCAACCCGTGCCGGCCCCGCCCGTGGAAGATGCCGAAATGATCGATGACCACAGATTCGTACGCCAGGTTGCGGGGGCTTTCTTGAAGGTCTTTGAGGATATCAAACTCAGGGACGATGCGGCCCTGTTGCTTTCCGCTCAAAACCCGCCTGATATTGCGATCATCGATGATGTCGAATTCAACAAGCGGGTGGCGGAACATGAGATCAACCGCCAAAAGGTCAAACGTATCAAGGATCATTTTGATCAGAAAACCGTATAGGATACCTGCTGCATGTGGGTGTTTTCGAGGAGATAGCCTGATGAAGTTGAATTTGCTTTTTATCGTTATAGATGTGATGATCTTGCTGGCATATCCGTTTGTTTATGTGCATGGCCGGCTGCGTTTGTTTTCAAAAGCAGGAGACAATATTGCCCTGGTGCCCGTGTCGACAATCAGCGTTGTTGTGCCGGCCACCGAGAAATAGCAGGCTGGAAATAAAAGGTACAGGGCAGCTGGTTAACCATGTGCAGTCAGAAGATTTCTTTTCCAAATCAGCAACCGCTTTCGTTTTCTCTGACAAACGTTTGGATTTGGCGCAGGCTGTCTCTGCATTACAGTTGAAAGGTGGCTGCCAGTTACCGTACTAATCGGCGGCGAGATCGGAGGAAAACAAACGGCCATCCTCGGAAGACCGTCCGGTCATCGCCTTGAGGCGTACGGGGCGACTCGCAGGCGAATTGGCCGAGCAGCCGCACCGTCACAAATTGATCATCGTGGCCCAGGCGGATTCAGCACAGCGGATTATTGAGGTTGTGGAAACAGCGTTATCGGTCAGGGAAAGAAGCGTAATGTCCCAAGCAAAAATCAGCACATCATATTGATTTGATCGCCAGAGGAAATTTACATGAAACTCGCAAACTTATTGGAAAACCTGGAGTTTGGAAGCAACGATCCCCATGCTGAGCCGCTGCACGTCGACAGGCAGGGCCGGGCGATCCTTTTCACCCTCAAGTCCGATCAATCCATTCGTGAACATCATGCACCCAGTTCACCGTTTTTCGTGGTGGTACTAAAAGGAAAGGGCGTCTTCACGGGCGGCGATGGCGTTGAGCATACCTGCGGGCCGAATACACTCCTTGTGTTTGACACAGGCGAACAGCATACCATCCGCGCCGTGGATGAACTGGTTTTTATCGGATTCCTGCACGAAGTGCCGCTTGCGTAAAATAAAACGATGTCAAGCTGATAGATGACAACCCGTGAGAGGAGACAGCTGTGAACATCCTTTTGATCTACCCCGAATTTCCCGACACCTTTTGGAGTTTCAAGCACGCACTTAAATTTGTTCGCAAGAAGGCGGGCGCCCCCCCACTGGGTCTGTTGACTGTCGCGGCCATGCTGCCTTCCGAGTGGGACAAGCGGCTGGTCGATCTCAATGTAATTGACCTCAAAGATGAGGACCTGAAATGGGCAGATTACGTCTTCATCAGTGCCATGATTGTGCAGCGTGAATCGGTCCGAACCGTTGTCAGGCGCTGTAAAGCTGTTGGAGCAAAGATGGTGGCAGGAGGTCCGCTCTTCACGATGGAACATGAGCAATTCCTGGATGTGGACCATTTTATTCTGAACGAGGCTGAAGAGACGCTCCTGCCGTTCTTGCGGGACCTGGAACAGGGTCAGGCTCGACGCGTTTACTCGTCCGATAAATTCCCGGATATCCACCAAACTCCCATCCCGCTTTGGGAACTCGCAAGCCTCAAGCATTATGACACGATTAGCATTCAGTTCTCACGAGGCTGTCCCTTCAATTGTGATTTTTGCAATGTGACCGCCTTGCTGGGGCATCGTCCGCGCACCAAGACCGCCGCACAGATCATCGCCGAACTGGACAGTCTCTACGCACTGGGCTGGCGTAAGAGCATCTTCTTTGTGGACGACAACTTTATCGGCAACAAGAAGCACATCAAGACCGAGGTGTTGCCAGCCTTGATCGAATGGCGAAAAGGCAAAACCGGCATGTCGTTCAGTACAGAGGCATCCATCAATCTGGCTGACGATCCAGAGTTGGTGAAGTTAATGGTTGCCGCAGGTTTCGCCACGGTCTTTGTCGGGATCGAAACACCCAATGAAGACAGCCTGACGGAATGCAGCAAAAGCCAAAACAAAGGGCGCGATCTGGTGGAAAGCGTCAAACAACTCCAGCGCGCAGGCCTTCAGGTGCAGGGCGGATTCATCGTTGGGTTCGACAATGATTCCCCCTTGATTTTCCAGCAGCAAATTGATTTCATTCAGAAAAGCGGCATCGTGACAGCCATGGTCGGGTTGCTGCAAGCTCCATTGGGAACACGCCTCTACGAACGCATGCAAAAGGAAGACCGTTTGGTAAAAGAGTTTTCGGGCGATAATGTGGATGGTTCGACCAACATCATTCCCAAGATGGGATTGGGACCCCTGAGAAAAGGCTACCGCGAGATACTACGCCATATCTACGCACCCAGGCATTATTACGAGCGTGTTTTGACGTTTCTCCGCGAATACCAGCCACCCAACATTAAAGTCCATTTTGAGCCGCAATATATCATGGCACTGTTGCGATCCATGTACCAGCTGGGTGTCAGCGGGGTTGAGCGCATCCAATACTGGCGGCTCTTTTTCTGGACGCTGTATCATCGGCCGCGCCTGTTTCCGCTGGCGATCACGTTTGCCATATACGGCTTTCATTTTCGTCGTGTGGCTGAGTTGCATATCGACTGAAGGTGGGCATGTGGATGCAGCCATCCCGTTGGTTCGGCTTCCTGTGTAATGTAGAATCGACCAAGGAGTGTTTATGGAACAAAATAAAATTATGATCGAACGAGATAAAAAGGTTGCGCTTGTGGCGCATGATAATAAAAAGCGGGATCTGGTTGAGTGGGCAAAGTTCAATAGGGACCTTCTCGCGCACCACAAAATTTACGCCACGGGTACAACAGGGGCATTCCTGGAAAAGGAACTTGGATTTCCGATTTACAAACTTGAGAGCGGACCGCTAGGCGGGGATCAGCAGATTGGTGCAAAAATCGTCGATGGCGATATTGACTTCCTGATTTTCTTTTGGGATCCGCTGGAGTCCTTGTCCCACGATCCGGATGTGAAGGCTCTTTTGCGGATGGCTGTTGTGTGGAACATTCCCATGGCCTGCAACCGGGCAACCGCCGATTTTATGGTTTCGTCCCCTCTGATGGATGAGGAATATTCTCGTTTGCTTCCTGAATATGATGTATATAGGAATCGGTCGAAGATGGAAAATGGGTAATGAGAAACACTCCCTGTAAAAAATAAATGACAAACATACAGAACAAGGTTTCAGCCATGCTGAAGAAAGAGGAAAACAATATGAATAATCGACGAGAATTCTCAATCCGGGAAGCACGTTCCGTTGGAGCCCTGTTAAAAATTGACTGGTCGCAAATAGACCAGGAGCAATTTCGGCGCGGGCTTGAAGTGGAACTTGAGCATGGTGCGTCTGACCCGCAGACCGATGTGACCGGTGACGACCTGCTTCTTACAGGAAAAATTGCATGGGCGCACCTGAAAGAGATTCGAGACTATTACACAAGGCTGGATAAGATGGAATCCGAGGCGGAATCCAAAGTGTAGAGTTATCCCACCAAAATTTTTGGCCTGTATTGTAACGCCTCCGCCAAATGCGGTGACTGGATCTCTTCGCTCCCTGCCAAGTCTGCGATCGTACGTGCCAGTTTGAGGATGCGATGATAAGCACGCGCGGACAAATTGAGTTGACTCATCGCCGCCCGCATCAGGCTTTGACCTTCGGGTTGCAACTGACAAAATTGCCGTACCTCCCCGATGCGCATGTCGGCGTTGCAGACGATGTCAGATGAACCATTGATCGAGAAACGTTTATTTTGAATATCTCGTGCCGCTTGAACGCGCTTGCGGATGGTTTCGGATGTTTCGCCTAATCGATCCCCGCTGAGTTTTTCGTAGTCCACGCGCGGGACTTCGATGTGGATGTCAATTCGGTCAAGGATGGGACCGGAGATTCGTTTTTGATATTTAGTCACTACGGCAGGGGCGCAGGTGCAGGCTTTTTGAGAGTCTCCAAAATGTCCACATGGGCAGGGGTTCATCGCGGCAATTAATTGAAAGTTTGCAGAAAATGTAAGCGAGCCTTTGGCACGGCTGATGGTGACGACTTTGTCCTCCATCGGCTGGCGCATCACTTCAAGGACGCGCGTGCCGAATTCTGGGAATTCGTCAAGGAAGAGCACGCCTCTGTGTGCCAGCGAGATTTCGCCGGGCTTGGGGATGTTGCCGCCACCGACGAGTCCCGCGTGACTGATGGTGTGGTGCGGCGCGCGGAACGGACGATGCTTGATGAGCGGTGTGCCAGCGGGGAGTTGGTCTGCAACCGAGTAGATGCGCGTGACATCCAATGATTCTTCAATGGACATTTCTGGTAGGATACCGGGCATGGCTCTGGCTAAAAGCGTTTTGCCGCTGCCTGGTGACCCAGCCATCAGAACATTGTGCCCCCCAGCCGCCGCGACCTCGAGTGCGCGTTTGACGTGCTCCTGTCCTTTGATTTCCGAGAAATCTGTGGGGGTAAAGAGCGGTTCGAGTTCATCGCTGGTGGAGCGCTGGTAAGGCTCAATGAAACGCCGGCCAGCCAAATGGTCGTACAGATCCGCAAGCGATTTGACCGGGATAATTTCAAGGTCCGGGATCAAGGCCGCTTCGCCTGCATCCGCTTCGGGGACGAACATCCGCTTGTATCCATTGGCCCGCGCTGTGGCCGCCATTGGCAATACACCGCGTGTATGGCGTACGACTCCGTCCAGCGAGAGTTCCCCGATCACCAGGGTATCATCCACAACATCATGGGGGAGATAATCCGCAAGGAGGATGACACCGAGTGCAATGGGCAGGTCGTAGGCGGGACCTTCCTTGCGGACGACGGCGGGCGCGAGATTGACGACGATACGATGACGGGGGAAGTGCAGGCCCGCGTTCTTGACGGCGGTTTGAACGCGCTCGCGGCTTTCCTGCACGGCGGCATCGGGCAGACCGACGATGGTGACGCCGGGCAGACCGTTGGTGTAATCCACTTCGACTTCGACGATGACACCTTCCAGCCCCACTACAGCGCAGGAATATACGCGGGATAACATGGGGCGATTTTATCAGACTTCGATGGCATGGTTTTAAAACAAAGGAGGCTCGTCGTTCGACGAGCCTCCCGCTTACTTTGTTTAACTAATTGCCCTGGTTAAGTGGCACTGTTACTGTTGTTGTGGCGGTTGTCGTCGTGCCACAGGTGTTGGTCACCAGGTAGGTGATGGTGTAGATGCGGCCCGTTCCCAAGCCCGAACGTTCGGCGCGCAGTTTAAAATTAAAGTCTTCCACGATGACGATATCGTCCACGGTGTTGCCATCATCGTCGCCGTCATCGGGTTCATTGGACGTGACAGAGAGCAGCGTGATCGAAGTCGTATTGCCTGAGGCGAGAACCGTGGCGTTCACGTCCACGTATTTGTGGTTGGCAGGCCACAAGACCGATGGTGTGGCGCTGACGGTTGCCATCGGAGCCAGGCATAAGCCAACCACCACCGGGTCGTGATCAGAGGTGCGGACCGCGTTGGGTTCGTAGAGCGGAAGCCTATCAGACTCTTCTTCGAATGTGGCTTCGTTGGCAGTCCGTTCGTCATCGTTATAATCGAAGAGCGGAATCTCGTCGGCGTTGATGTGCCACTCCGCCAGACCAATGATTTGAGAACTCAGGTTGGAATTGGCGAGAGCGTGGTCGAGGTAGCCAAGCTGGCCGTCGAATACGTAACCGTAGGCGCTGGGACCACCGAAGGCCGCCACTAAATCGGTATATCCGGCATTTTGCAGAGCGACGATCGGGTCTTCCCTGGCATAGGAATTCAGGTCACCGATGATCAGTACGTCGGGGTCACCGCTGCCGGTCGGGTCGGTGGCAAGCCAGTCTGCCAGGGCTTGAGCCGCCAGTGTGCGTGTGCCATTGCAATTGCCTTGACCGGTGGTGGTATCGTCATCACCGGCGCCACAGCCCGAACCTTTGCTCTTCAGATGGTTGACGACCACAGTGAAACGCGCGCCAGTGGCGGTTTCCTCAAATGTCTGAGCCAGCGCCGGGCGGTTTCGGGTATCAATGAAATTCGGATCAACGCTGCTATCAAGGATGGCGTACGGACCGAACGGCTGAACAGTGGATGTCTTGTAAATGATCCCAACGCGGATGGCATCGGTACCGACCACGCCAGTATCGATGTAGGCATATCCCGGTAGGCCGGCCACAATATCAGCCAGCGGTTCGACACCAGGAGTGTTTTCCATCTCCATCAAGCCAACCACATCGGCGTCCAGAGCAGACAAGGCTGCCAGCAGTTTGGTGCGTTGGCGTTCCAGTTCCTGGGTGCTATCGGCACCTCGACAGTCCTGATTCTGGGTTGGGGCGCAGATGTCACTGGTATCGATGGTCAAGAAGTAGTTAAGGACATTGAAACTGGCAACTTTTAGGTTACCATCGACATTAGGTACATCCGGGCGCAGGTTGACCGGGGTGAAGGCATAGTTATAGGCTTCTGTCACCGGGCGAATGCGCCAGGCGTCCGTGCCGGTCTGACCGGCAAACGACCAGTGGAGCACGCCGGTGAGGTCCGTAATCGTGTCGCCGCCGCGGAAGTAGTTGCTTATGCTGAGTCCCGGCACGGGGTGGTAGTAGGCTGTGTTCGGAACATCCACAGGGCGGTTCTGGCGGTTATCGGTATCGTCGAGGATGATCGTACGGCTTGCCAGATCGATCTCATGATTGATCAAGCCAAGCACACTGGGCATGTTGACTGCGGTGAATGTGTGCGGGCGTCCGCCTTCGGTGAGGATCACCTGGCCGTAGCGAGCCAGTTCAAAGTATTCACTGACCGAGAGGACGTCTGGGAAGGTCACTAGCATCCCCTCAAACGCCTCGAAGTAGGCATTGATGGCGGCTGTGGCGAGAGTGATGTCATCGCTGGGCACACCGGGCACAGGCAGTTGGACGCTGGCTGGGGTGGGCAACGGGTTGCCCGGGCTGATCACGTTGACACTGGCTGCGGTGGAAGCCGTGAGCTGGCTCATCCCAAAGAATTCGCTGGAGGCGCCGGTGACCCGTACCTTATCACCGACACTAACCGGTGTGGGGCAATTGCTGCAGAAGACAAAGATGCCTTCCGAAGTGGCTGGGTCGGCATCGGTGTCGGCATCCTCTTCCTGGATGAAGAAACCGCGCATCTGACCGCTGCCCTGAGTTTGGTAATCGCCCACTACGATTGCCTCAACCGTGAAGGTGCCAGCAGCGGCGGTGCTGCCGCTGCCTTGGATGATATGGATTGGCGTAATCGCAATGCCAGCACCAGTAGTGAAGCTAAAACTGGTAGTGCCCGTCAAGGAATTGGGCGTGCCGTCATTATCGGTCACACCATTTGCATTGATTACAATCACGCAAGTGGTGTTTGAGGGCAAATCGCTGGACGGGTCGATTATCACATTCGTGACGTCATTAGTGGCACTGTTGCTAGCGACCTGAGTACCAGCCGGGCACTCAACACCGATTGCTCCAGCAGCCACATCCACACTCTCGCTGAATGTCACGCTGACATTGCTGCCCACCGGCACGTTGGTGGTGCCAGCAGCAGGATTCGTTTCAGTCACTGTCGGGGCAAGGTCGGCAGATGCACCGGCTGTGGGCGTGTTTGCTGATCCGAGGTTGAAGTCACTGATCACCCAGTCGGCTGCGGTGTCGGTATCCACGCCGTCTGTAAGACGACGGATACCAGCAGGAAAGAAACTTCCATCGGGGCCGACCACCGGGGCGCCAAAGAAGAAGGTACTGGCAGTCGCGTCAGTGATGCCAACGCTATCAAGCACGATCTCGCTGCCATTTACACTGATACCGCTCAGGCTGGCTGTATCAACCAATGCCACAGTTGCGCTACTATTCTCCAGACTGTTAGTGGCAATGTTAATGTTTGGTGTTACACCGTAGACCGATTGCAGGCTCGATGTTGTGCCGATCAAGAAGAAACTGTTGACCCCGATGGTGTCAGTGAGTGCAAAATCATAGCGGAAGTCAATGTTGCCAAGGGACGTGCCATTGTTGCTCTCTATATAGATCAGGCTCAAGCCTGCCAGTGATGCGCCAGGCTCACCATAGAGTTCAACATATTCCACATCTGTCCCAGTGGTGCTCGCCAACACCTCGTTGATCACCGTGGGTTGGGGGTCGTCGCAATTCGCAATATGACTCCCCAATCCATCAACTGCATCGGTGGCGAATCCATCCCATTCCGCAGCGGGGTCGAAGGCATTTGACCCGTCCGGGTCGCCGGCGCAGACCTCCGTTTTACGGCGCAGGGTGTTATCGGCTGTACTGATAAGTCCCGAACCCCATTCAGTACCGGGGTCAAATCCGATTTGACCAATCACATCAATGACCGTTGTGCCTTTGCGAAGTACAACTGCATCATCGCCATTGAACCAGCCAGATCCATTGGTCTGGTCGGCTTGGGCAAGAATTGTTGGAGTGGCAGCGGACTGGGCGATAACATACACATCACTATTTGCAACTGTGCCTGTCAGGTTGATCGTCAATCCTGCTGCCGAAGAACCATTGAAGTACACCTGGATGTTATAACCACCAGCCAACAGGTTGATTGCCGCGCCAGTGCCATTGTAGATCTCGAGCGCCTTGTTATTGCTGGAGCCCTCGATATACTCAGAAAAAAATAGCTCTGTTGGCGTAGCAGCGCTTGCGAACTGCAATGGCATCAGAGCTAAGATCATCGTCAAGATAATGATACTGGCGGACAACTTATTTGGAAACTTTGGCATTGCTTTCTCCTTTTTACGTCGAAACTGAACTAGGTCATAAAAAAGATGCAAGCGCAAGCAACCCTATTGTAGGTGAGGCCTTGCAAAAATGCAAGTCGCCAGACATGTAAATTATATATGGAATTTTCCTGCATTAAAATGTTTCCCTTCTTTATAAAATAAAACAGTGTGGGCATCTGCCCACACTGTTGATGTATTATCGACTCTCTAGTCCAAAAGTTCCTTCGGAATATTGCCGCCGTTCGCAGCGATCTTCCTTAAAACTTCCTTGTGAAGCCAGGTGTTCATCTTTGCCGAGTCGCTCATCAGTTCAGCGGGACAGCCAAGTTCGGTCGCCAATTCATTGCGTGCCTCGCGGCTGCTGTCGATATCGAGCAGCTTCAGCAGGTCCACAATGGAGACTTTCCAGTTCAGGTCTTTCCCGGCGGAAAGCTGCTCCAGTTGTTTGACCACGTCCACCTCTGAAATAGGCGCCCGAGTGGCGGCAGCCATGTCATCCCTCTCACCCTTGCCCATGACCGCGGGTTTTGCACCCGCGCCGCTGGATGCGGAAGGAGTGGCAGCCCCCTTGGATGCGGCAGCACCCTTATCCTTTTTGATGCCAAGTTTTTCGAGAATTTTACTGAAGAATCCCATGATGTTATTTCCTTTCGATATATGTGCTATGTGGGTTGATAAATATGATTGATTACAGATCGTACATAATCAACCAGGTCATTATATCCTGTTGCAGCCTGTGTAACCTTAAAAAAAGAAAACCGATACGGGGAGTTGTTTTCTTTTACCCTGCCATGCAATATAATCCGCGCATGGAAAACCAAAAACAACCCTTCTGGACCCGTGACTCGTCCATATTGCTGGGCGGGTTCTTTGTGACCATCTTCCTCATTATGTACATTTGGTGGCCCCTTGCGGAGGAGTACCTCGCCTATGTGGATTGGAACGGAAAATGGTGGCTGTATATGGACTGGCTTTTGCTCGGTGTTTTCCTGTTTATGTCCATTACGATTGTGGCGCGCGCAAATCTCAAAACGGATGTGCTGATCGTCTTCGTTGGCATCTGTGGCGGGCTGGCAATCGAAAGCTGGGGCACCCAAACGGAACTCTGGCATTACTACACCAACGAACGTCCGCCCTTGTGGATCATCCCCGCCTGGCCGATTGCGAGTTTGTCCATTGATCGGATTGCACGATACTTCAATTGGATCATCGAACGCAAGACGACCATTCACCATGCTCTATTCTTTCATCTCTATTGGATCACCTTCGCCTCCTTCCTAACCTTGATGCTGGTCTTTGTCTCCCCGACATTTGACAAGTCCTATACATGGCTGGCGACGATCCTGTGCATTCTGCTCATCCTCACTCCTGCGGACCATCGCTTTGCCTTGCTGACCTTTATCGCAGGCGCGGGGCTGGGCTATTTCCTTGAATTGTGGGGTACCACCCGCGAATGCTGGACGTACTACACCTATGAAACGCCGCCGTTGTTTGCTGTCCTTGCGCATGGCATGGCAGCGGTCGCTTTTTGGCGGGCGGGGTTGGTGATGAAGATGGTAGGGGAGAAGTTGATTGGATTGAAAAGTAAGCCAGTGACCAGTTTGAGAATCCGTAAGATGAACGTCTCGCGGATTTTTTTCAGCGGTGGAAAAGGCTGGAGAAAATAGAATCAGATAAAGGCGGGGGATGAGGCGAATGTGACATTTTGCCCTTGACTCGGGGGCGAATCGTCGTAGAATATGACCTTGTGGTCACATGACCACAAGGTCATATCTATTCACCCGCCGCCGACCACAGCGGGGTAATCAAATAAAGGAACAACTATGATCCGCGTTGAGAATCTTACTTTTACATATACTGGCACGACCAAGCCCGCCATCAAGGACATCAGTTTCAACGTCCAGCCCGGCGAGATCTTCGGCTTTCTCGGACCAAGCGGTGCGGGCAAATCGACCACGCAGAAGATTTTATTTCGGCTCCTGCAAGGCTTTCAAGGGTCGGTCAGCGTGTTCGACCGCGACCTGCGCGAGTGGGGTTATGAATATTTCGAACAGGTCGGTGTAAGTTTTGAATTGCCCAACCATTACAGCAAATTGACCGCGCGCGAGAACCTGCGTTACTTCGGCGCGCTGTATCAGGGATCGGTGGCAAAGCCCGAAGAATTGCTCGAAAAGGTCGGCTTGCTGGACGATGCCGATATGCTCGTCTCGCAATATTCCAAAGGGATGAAGAACCGCCTGAGCGTGGCGCGTTCGCTGGTGAACAAGCCCAAACTGCTCTTCTTGGACGAACCGACCGCGGGGCTTGACCCCGTCAACGCCCGCAAGATCAAGGACCTGATCAAAGCCCAAAAGGACGCGGGCAAGACGGTCTTTCTCACCACGCACGATATGCACATCGCCGATGAACTGTGCGACCGCGTCGCATTTATCGTAGATGGCAAACTCAGCCTGATCGATTCGCCGCGTGAATTGAAATTGCGCTACGGCAAAGCCGACGTGCGCGTGGAATTCGGCTTGAACGGGGTACATGAACAACGTGATTTCGCACTGGCGGGTCTCGCAGATAATACCGGGTTCTTGAAATTGCTTCGTGAAGGCAGCGTCCGCACCCTGCACACGCAGGAAGCAACACTGGAAAACATCTTCATCCAGATGACGGGACGGAGGCTCGAATGACGCGCCTGCTCTCCCTCGCCCGCTGGGATGTGAGTCTGCAATTCCGTAACGGTTTCTATTATGTGTCGGCGTTCACCGCGGTCGTTATGATCGTCCTGCTCAAACAATTCGATGTCACCGACTTTGGTTACTGGTGGCCCGCCATCATCACGGGCAACCTGACGATCAATTCCTTCTATTTCATGGCGGGCATTGTCCTGCTTGAAAAAGGCGAAGGCACGCTTGAGGCACAGATCGTCACGCCCTTGCGCCCGTGGGAGATCCTCGGCTCGAAGGTGCTGACTCTCGGTCTGCTCTCGCTGTTCGAGACGCTCACCATGATCGTCATCATCCAAGGCGTGAATTTCAACTGGCTTCTGCTGGTGACGGGCATCGTGTTCTACATTGCGATGCTTTCGCTGTACGGCTTCATCGTCGTCGCCCGTTACGACTCGATCAGTGATTTCCTCCTGCCCTCCGCCGTGTGGACGATGGGCTTTTCCCTGCCGCTGTTGTATTACTTCGACATCTGGCGCAGTTGGGTGATGTTTCTGCATCCGTTACAAGCGATCATCATCCTGCTTCAATCGGCGTTCGCGTCCGTGCCTGCCTGGCAGATCGTTTACGGAATCGCTTATTCGATCTTATGGACAGGCATCGTTCTATGGCTCAGCCTGCGCACGTTCCACCGCTTCGTGGTGGCAAAAGAAGGAGCGCGTAAAAAATGAACCTCAACACGGTCTTCCGTTCGCTCGGTCCCATTGACATTCGCAATGTCCGCCGCGACAGCCTGACCTCGTGGATGATCTTCCTGCCGATCATGCTGGCACTGGTCTTGCGCTGGGGCGTGCCTCCGCTCACCGCGCGGTTGATGGAGCAATACAACTTCGATCTCGTCCAATACTATCCTGTTTTGCTGGCGTACTTTTTTATCGGCATGTGCCCAATGGTCTTCGGCGCGTTGATCGGTTTTCTTTTATTGGATGAAAAGGACGACCGAACCTTGACCGCCCTTCAGGTGACTCCTTTACCCATCAGCGGATACGTCCTCTATCGGGTGACGGTTCCGATCTTCCTCACCCTTGGGCTGATGTTCGTCCTCTTTCCCTTAGCGGACCTGACGCCTTTCGACCTGCGAACGGTCCTGCTCTCGGCGATTGCCGCCGCGCCCATGGCGCCGATGCTTGCCCTGCTCTTCGGCTCCGTCGCGCAGAACAAGGTACAGGGCTTCGCGCTGATGAAACTGACGGGTTTCATCTTCATCGCCCCTGTCGTCGCCTACTTCGCGCCCAGGGGCTGGGAACTGTTATTCGGCATCGTCCCCACCTACTGGCCCATGAAAGTCTACTGGCTGTTGTACGCAGGCGAGACGAACGTATGGCTGTATGTGGTCATTGCGGTTGTGTACCAACTGCTCGTCGCCGCCTTTTTTGCGAGAAGGTTTTACAAAGTTTTGCATCAATGATCAATTCGCGCTCGGCGGCTTAAGTAAATTATTCAGGAGAATCCATCATGGACACACTCACCATCATCGCGTACATATTAATTCTTTACGGCATTGCCGTATTGTATGTGGCGTATTTCAAACCCCAGTCGATTTGGAATCTCGGTAAGATTCAGGGTTTTGTGCAACTGCTCTCCGAAAAAGGGACAGTCATCTTTTTCAGCATCGTCGGCATCGCTACCATCGGCGGCGGCATCTATCTACTTGTGAGGTAACTTGAATGAGCAACGAACAAACTGGTTTCGCCCAGCGCAGTCTGGAAAAAATACACTTTGACCACAAGGATATGGACTACTACCTGTCCTGGATGATGGGACGTGAAATTTATGATGGCAGTGACCGCACGGAATTATTGGAAACCGCCAAACGAATTCCCAATGCCGACGTGCAAGCCTGGTACACCGAATGGTCTGCACTGGCGCGGCGCCTCGAAGCGCAGGCGGAAGAGGCGCTTCAAAAAGGAGATAAAGATTCCGCCCGCAAGTTGTTCCTGCGCGCCTGCACGTATCACCGCGGTCCGCTTTTCATTATGGGGCGGAAACATCCCGATTTCTATAAGCATTGGCAGAACATGCAAGCCTGCTTCCGCAAAGCTGCGCAGCTTTCCAATCCCATCATCGAACCTGTCGAGGTCCCGTTCAACGGGCAGACGTTGTCGGGATACTTTTGGGGCGTGGATAACAGCAAAACAGCAAGGCCAACTCTGGTCGTGGTCGGAGGCGTGGAGACATGGGCGGAGGACTGCTACTTCATGATCGGCACGTCTGCGGCGGCGCGCGGTTATAACGTCATCACCGCTGATCTAGCGGGGCAGGGAATGAATCCAGATAAAGGATTGCATTTCGGCGCGCGGATGGAAATCACTGCCAAAGCGTTGGTGGATTATACGCTGACGCGTCCTGAAGTGGACCCGAACCTGCTTGCGCTCTTCGGCTTTAGCTGGGGCGGACATATCGCCTTCAAAGCCGCGCGCTTCGACCCGCGCCTCAAGGCGATGATCGCCAACCCGCCCATGCCGGATGTCTTCCGCGCAGCACTGGCACAGCAAAAGGGACACGACCGCAGTGACCCTGTCAGCCGCACGGCGTTCGACCAGATCGTATGGCGCTTTGGTTTGAAGATCAGCTTCAACCCGAAGGATATCGCGGCGCGCTTCGGGAAAATCTGGGATTACCTGACCAACGGGAAGGTGGATGTTAAGCAGATTAAAATCCCAGCCTTGTTAATTGCTGGCGAAGGCGAAGCGGAGATCACGCTCAAGATCACGCGTGAATGCTTTGAGCAGTTACCCAACCCGAAGAAGAAGATGGTCATCTTCACCAAGGAACAGGGCGGGGAGGCGCATTGTCAGGTCAATAATTTGGCATTGCCGAACGCGACCATGTTCGATTGGCTGGATGAAGTGCTGAAATAGCCGAAGTTTGCATTGAATGAAGGAAATAGCGACCCATGCCAAAACAAACGTTTTTCAACCTTCCCGACGAGAAACGCAATACGATCATCAATGCCGCCATTAACGAGTTTGCAGAATATGGTTTGGAGAACGCCTCCACAAACCGCATTGTGGCAAACAGCGGCATCTCGAAGGGGAGTTTCTACCAATACTTTGAGGATAAACAGGATGTTTTCATGTATTTGCTCACTGTGCTGGAGCAGGAAAAGGTGGAATACTTCAAGGGGAAGCATCCGCCGAGTATGAATATGGATACTTTTGGGTATTTTCGATGGATGATCAAGGAAGGCATGGCGTTCAATTCCGCTTATCCGAGTTTGGTGCAAGCTATCAGCCGCGTGATGTTCGGCGAGGGCTTGTATTACCAAAACTTCAATCATGTCCGTGAGCGTTCCACGCAGGGGTTGCGGGCGATGATCATGCAAGCCATCCAGAACAGCGAAGTGGATCCCAGCGTGGATGTGGAACTTGCGATCATGATCATGGAGACGTGGAGCAATGCCATCAGCTCCTACATTATGAACGAAGGTGTGAAGCAGAAGGACATCATGAAGTGGGTGCGCTCCGCGAAAACGCAGGAAAGAATCGACAAAATGCTGTATGTGATGGAGTATGGTCTGCGTAAGACCGAATCAGAGTTCACAACCGCGGCATAGGAGAAAGGAATTTGCCATGAATTTATTTCTGCGCCTTGCATGGCGCAACGTGTGGAGACAACGCCGCAGAACATTCCTGATCGCCATCGGTATGGGCATCACCATGTCTCTGCTGGTGTTCTACGATGGATTGATCGGCGGTTTCGAGCAGGCGATCTATGGAAATGCCATCCAGTTATTGGGCGGCAATATACAGGTCCATGCGCCGGGGTACGGTGAAAAAGCCGGGCGGAAACCCCTGCTCCCGCTGGCCGACCCAGATGCCGTTGTGAATGCGGCGGAAGCGCATCCCGATGTTGTGGTGGCTTCGAAGCGCATCGTCACCGGCGGAATGGTGACCAACCGCGAAGGTGCGTTTGCGGTCTCGATCATCGGCGTGGAAGTGGAGAAGGAATCCAGGATCACGCCTGTGTCGGAAACGATCACAGAGGGACGCTATCTCAACGCGGATGACGGCGATATGATCGTCATTGGGCAGGGATTGGCAACTGCGATGGACGTGAAAGTGGGTGACCGCATCACACTGGTCGGCAACTCGAAGAACGAACAATCGCGTCAACGCACCATGACGGTTGTCGGCATCTACGATGTGGGTGTACCGTCGGTGGAAAAAGGCATGATCTACATGTCGCTTGCGGAAGCACAACAACTGTACGGTTTAAACGGGCAGGCGACCGAAGTGGTCGTTTCGCTGAAACAGATCGGTCAGGAAGCAAGCGTGATCACCGCCATCAATAAGACTGTGCCTGGGTATGAAGTGGAAAGCTGGGAGACGGGCATCCCCGACCTGAAACAGACGATGGATATGAAAACCGGCGTGATGGGTGTGTTCGGTGTGTTCATGATCGGCATTGTCGCCATCGGAATTCTCAACCTGTTGATGATGGCGGTCTTTGAACGCACACGTGAGATTGGCATTGTTGGCGCGCTGGGTCTCAAACCGCGCGAGATTACCATCCTGTTCCTCCTGGAAGGAATCCTGATCGGTTTGATGGGTGCCGTCCTGGGTGCGGTGTTGGGGACGGTTTTCAATGGCATCTTTAGCGTGGTCGGCTTTGATTACAGCCAGTTCGCCGACTTGACCGAATATACCGCGTTGATCAGTGGAAGCATCTATACTCAACTCGTCCCGATGAAGGTGCTTCAACACGCGCTGACGGTTGCGATCATTTCTGCGCTGGCAGCGTTGTACCCGGCAATTGAAGCGTCACGCCGTGAACCGGCTGAGGCACTGCATTACGTGTAGGAGCACCAACATGATGAATTATCTCAAAATGGCATATCGCAACCTGGGCAGGCATCGCCGCCGCTCTGTTCTATCCGCATTGGCGCTCGGCTTGGGCACAGCCCTGTTGATGTTCATTGCCGCGTTCTTCGAAGGCGAGATGCGCGGCTCCATGGAGACCACCCTGCGCTTAAATACGGGGCATCTGCAGGTCACGAATGCATCCTATGACCCCGATAAGCTCAGCGTTGCATGGGAGTATCTGATCGAGAACCCGAGTCAATCCGCGGCGAAGATCGAAGCGTTGGAACAGGTCAAAGCCGCAACGCCGCGGCTGGTCACAAGCGGGATCGTCTCGGTACGGGACGAATCGGCCGGAGTCCAGATCATGGGCATTGACCCGGCCTCCCCGGCGAATGACCCATATCGAACCCTGGTAGCGGGTGAATTCCTGGCTGCAGAGGATCGATCCGGCATTCTCATCGGCTTGCCGCTGGCGGAGAGTCTTGGGCTGCAGGTCGGCGACTCACTGCAACTGCTGGTCAACACATCCGATGGGATTGTGGATGAACAGCCGTTCACCATACGCGGAATTTTTACCACAGGCACGTCGGCGTATGACAAGGGCATCGTGTTCCTGCCGCTTGCCAAGGCGCAGGTATTCTCGGGCGCCATGGAACGTGCCAGTTACATCTTCGTCATGCTCAATGATCGTGAACAGGCGGATGCTGTTGCCGCAGCCATTCAGGGACAGAACTATCGCATCCGCACATGGACGGAGATGAATCAGCTGCTTGTGCTGGTCAACGATTTTTCGAACGCCTATCTCACGGTCATCAACTTGATCGTGCTGGGCGTGACCGCCACCGTAATCGTCAATACATTGCTCATGTCTGTGTTTGAACGCACACGCGAGATCGGCATCCTTTCCGCCATCGGCATGAAGGGCAGTCAGATCATCACCCTGTTCCTTGTCGAAGCCACGTTATTGGGCACAGCAGGAATTACGTTCGGGTCGCTGGTGGGTTGGGCGGTTTCGGCGTATCTTGCCAAAGTCGGCGTGTTCTTTGGCGATCTCGGCATTAGTGGAGAAATGCTTTTGGAAGACCGCATCTATCCCATTCTGACGCTTGAATCTGCCATCAACCTGATCGTCACGGCATTCATTATTACCGTACTTGCTTCGCTCTACCCCGCGCGGATGGCTTCCCGCATGGAGCCGGTCGAAGCCCTGCACAGCGCACAATAAAGGAGAAATATCATGGAAGTCGCAAAATTAACCGATGTCACCCGTATTTACAAAATCGGTGAAGTGGAAACCCGCGCCTTAAATGGCGTCAGCATGAGCATCAAGGATGGGGAATTCACATCCCTGGTTGGCCCTTCCGGTTCCGGCAAGACCACTCTCCTGCAACTTATTGGGTGTCTTGATCAGCCGACCTCCGGCAGTGTGATCATCAACGGGATGGAAACCACCAACCTGAACCGCAACCAGCGCGCGGATCTTCGCAAAGGGACGATTGGGTTTGTGTTCCAATTCTTCGCCCTCATCCCAACGCTGACCGCTTACGAAAACGTCGAAATGCCGCTGCTCTTGAACGGCAAGGCTCCCGCCGAACGCAGACAGCGTGTGATGGAATTGCTGGATGCCGTCGATATGAACGACCGCGAACATCACCGCCCCGACCAGTTAAGTGGCGGACAACAACAACGCGTCGCGGTTGCCCGGGCGCTTGCTACAAATCCCAAAATGATTCTCGCTGACGAACCCACCGCCAATCTTGATACCGAAAACGGCGAGCAGGTCATGGAGATCATGAAGAAACTCAATAAAGAGACCGGCACCACATTTGTCTTTGCCACGCATGATCCCCGCGTGATCAAATATGCAACACGCGTGGTCACCCTGCAGGATGGTCTGATCACAAAAGACGGCAAGGCAACCAAAAAATAAGTGCTGGAGAGCAACGAATGAATAAAATTGTCTGGGTTTTCACCATTCTGGCACTTGGACTGTCTGCTTGCAGTTCGTCCTCGACACCGACTCCCATCCCCACGATCATGCTGGATGATATCAGTGCGGGTGATGCAGCTCCCGTCCCCCGTGGAAGTGTCACTGCTTCCGGCGTGGTTGTGCCCGCCCAGGAGGCTCACCTGGCGTTTATCGTGGGCGGTAATGTAAAAACCGTACATGTATCTGTCGGTGACAAGGTTCAAGCTGGAACCATGTTGATCGAATTGGATAACACCCTCGCCCAATTGGACGTCGAGCAGGCGAGGCGTGTGCTGAGGGAATTGACCTCTCCGGCCTCCGTTGCCGCTGCGGAGCGGGCGGTTGCAGCCGCGCAGAAAGATATGGAGGATGCGCAGAACAAGGTCTATGCGCTGGACTATCCGCGCGCCTCGAAAACCAAACTTGACGAGGTCAAATCCGACCTTGCCGTGGCAAAAGAACGGCTGACGCTTGCCTCGGATGCGTATCGTCAGGTAGCCAACCTGCCTGACGGCAGCAGCGCAAAGGCCAGGGCGTTGAATGCCCTAAACGCTGCAGAATTTCAAGTGAGGAAATTGCAGGCTGAATATGACTGGTATACCGGAAAGCCGACGGAAACGGATGCCGCGATTGTGCGTGCCAACCTCGATGCCGCCCGAGCCATGTTTGAAGAGGCGGGTTGGTATCTCTCTGCATTAAAGGGAGAACCGGTGCCACCTGAGGCTACAGGCCCTCAACTAACGCAGCTGCAACAGGCAAAAGATAATCTCAAAGCCACGCAGGACAGGCTCGATCATACCCGTTTGGTGGCACCTTTCTCCGGTGCCATTGCTGCCATTCATATACGGGCTGGCGAGTTTGCCTCCCCCGGGCAGACGATAGTCGTTGTCATGGATACGGAGCGCTTCCAGGTCGAGACCACTGACCTTGGCGAGCGCCAGATCGCGGACGTGAAGAACGGAGATGAAGCCATTATCAGGATAGGTGCATTGAATCAGCAGTTTGAAGGCACAGTCACGAGCATCTCGCCCATGGCAAATACACTTGGCGGCGATGTCGTTTACAAGGTGACCATTGTCTTTAATGAAAACCCCGAAGGTGTGTTAAGCGGCATGAGTGTGGATGTGGATATACTAACCAGGTGAGTCGGTCTGCATTATCGCAGTAAAATAACCACGTTGGAGATATCCAGCGTGGTTTGATTTTTAAATCATTTCATTGTGAGCAAGCCTGGAAGGCTGAAAATGCACTCACATATCAAGGAGACACACATGCCCACCATTACCGTCATCGGCGCAGGCAGCGCATCCTTCGGAGAGAATACCCTCTCTGCATTGCTTCGCTCCAAAAAATTAAGAGGCTCCACCCTGCGCCTTGTGGACCGCAACGTGCAAAGTCTCGACATTGTCCACCGCCTTGCAAATCGTTTGAATAAAGAATGGGATTCCAAATTCACCATCACCGCGCATGCGCATCATAAGGATGCGCTTGATGGAACGAATTTTGTCGTCTCTGCCATTGAAGTCGGTCCGCGCGAGGAATTGTGGAAATCCGATTTTGAAATCCCCATCAAATATGGCGTGCGCCAACCCTACGGCGAAAACGGAGGACCCGGCGGTTTCATCCATGCGGCACGCAATGTCAAGCCCGTGCTGGAAATTGTCCGCGACATGGAGCAGGCCTGCCCTGCTGCATGGTTCATAAATTTTACAAATCCAATGGTGCGCATCTGCGATCTTGTCCATCGTTACAGCAAAATAAAAGTCGTGGGTCTATGTCATCAGATCTATGTCGGCTATGGCATGGTCGGCGTGGCGCTTGCCAATGACCTCGGCATCCAACTCCCTGAAGGTCTTGAAGGCATGCATGCAGATGTGATGCAGCATCCGCTTCAACAACAAGTCGTGCATCAGACCGTCCCGCTCGTGGACATCCGCGCCGCCGGCACGAATCACTTTACATGGATCGTTTCCATTCACGATAAACGCACAGGCGAGGATTTATATCCCCTGTTGCGGAGACGCTTCTTCGAACTCGATGAATCGTTTGAACCGCTGACGCACCGCGTCTTTCATGACTTTGGCTGGTTCCCCGTCCCCGGCGATACCCATCTTTGCGAATACCTCCCCTGGATGAGCGACCCCGTCACCAGGCCGTGGGAGAAGTTCAATATCCGCTTGTACGACTGGGAATTGATGGCTGGCTTGCGCGATTTCAGCCTCGACAGGTTAAATGAAATGGCAAACGGCAAAATGACAATAGATAGCCTGCTGGAAACTGATTCCGAGGGCGCACTGGAAATGATCGAAACTATTGCGCTTGGCGGCAGTCATTACCATCTTGCTGCGAATCTGCCCAATGTCGGTCAAATATCCAATCTGCCTTTTGGCGCAATCGTTGAAACCCCCGTCCATGTCGATGGGGCGGGGATTCATCCCGTGCATATCGGTGATCTGCCGGAACCGATTGCAGAATTATGCCGCCGTGAATTGACCGTTGCCCAATTGTGCGTTGACTCTGCCGTGGAAGGCGGTTACGAAAAGGCATTGCACTGTTTGTTGCTCGATCCTATTGTGACGGATATGGAAACTGCAAGGCTGATCCTCGATGACTATTTGATGACGTACAAGAAGCATCTGCCGCAATTCCATGAATAGACAGCTGGTATAAAGAAAAAGGATATCCCTCTGCCTGCAGGGACGGGTTGAATACCCGTCCCTTGAATCTTAAAGACCTTAAAAACGTTAAAAACCTTAAAGATTTATTGTTTCCAACGTCAAAATAAAGGCTTTTTTGCTTATAATATTTTAAGATAATTGTATGCTCAAAAACCTTTACATAAATCAATAGTTGTATACAATAAATGTATAGTTATGGTTATTTAATCATTATGATGTGATGAATGACAGGTAAGATCGATAAAAGATGATTGATTGTTGCCGTATCGATAACAGGTTTTCATCTCAAGCGAACAACACACAGAGGAAACAACATGTATATTTGCGTATTGACAAGTCTGCCGGATGAAAATGATTTGCCGTACGATCCATCGCCGTATATGAACGGGTACCGATGGAAGCAGCACATGGTTCAACCAACAAGCGTTGAACTGCAAATAAAACAACTCATCGAAGAGGGGGTCGATACATTCATCAATTTGTGCGACGGCACCCCCGATGACGCGCTTTCGGGCATTGCGCTCGTCAATGCGCTGGAAAAATACAATGCCGCCTTCTCGGGTGCGGATTCAAAATTCTTTGATCCCACCCGCGATGAAATGAAGAATGCCGCGCGCCGCGTATCCGTCCCCACACCGAACTGGATCTTTGTCAACCGCGTCGAGGATGTCGAGAAGGTTGCCAGGCGCTTGAAATTCCCCATGCTGGTCAAGCCGCCGCACGGCTATGCAAGTGTTGGCATCCGCCGCAGTTCGCGGGTTGAAACGCTGGATCAGTTGCGCGAACAGTTGAAATTTGAGATCGACGAGTTTGGTCGTGCGTTGATCGAAGAGTTCATCGAGGGACGCGAGTTCACCTGTCTCATCGCGGAGAATCCCGATAACCCCAAAAAACCGCTTACCTTCACTCCCGTTGAGTTCATTTTCCCTGACGGCGAATCCTTCAAGCATTATGATATGAAATGGGTCGAATACGAAAAGATGTCTGTGGCGGTGGTCAATGACCCGCGGGTTGACAAGACCCTGCGCGAACAAACCATGCGTGTCTTTAAGGAACTGGGCGGTAATGGGTATGCGCGCTGTGATTATCGCATGGACGCGGATGGGGTGGTCCACATGCTTGAGATCAACCCGAATTGCGGCATCTTCTATCCGCCGCATGAGCCTGGTTCCGCCGACTTTTCGCTTCTCAACGACCCGACGACGGACCATACCCGCTTCATGAATTTGATCATCCGCAATGCGCAAAAACGCCAGACGCGCATTGCCGCGGAGAAGATCATCAAACGCCAGCGCCGCAAACGCATGCTGGAAGTCGAACAGATGGCATATAGCTAACAAACAAATATATAACGGGACGCAACGTTGCGTCCCGTTTTTCTTTTCTTAAAGAAGGCCTGCTCCATCGCTTGCCTTGCATACGTACGCACCTGCTTCCAGCCCCGACCTTTGCCTGTACGCCCCTGAAACAGCGGTTTCAAACTCCCGAACATTTTCCTGTTCAACCAATGCAACTGCGCAGCCGCCGAACCCTGCGCCTGTCATGCGTGCGCCGTAACAACCGGCTTGTTCCTGTGCACATTCAACCATGATGTTCAGTGCATCATTGGTGACTTCGAAATCATCGCGCAGACTGACGTGACTGGCGTTGAATAGTGCCCCCAGGCGTTTCACATTTCCATCTCTCATTGCATCGAGGGCTTCGAGCACCCGCGCATTTTCTGTGATGATATGCCTGGCGCGCTTGAGTACAACCTCGCTTAATTTCCCCTTCCTTTTCGTTTTTTCTGCAAATTCGCCTGCACTCACATCGCGCAGGGCTTTTACGCCAAACCAGCGTGCCGCTTCCTCGCATTGACTGCGTCTCTGGTTGTAGGCAGACTCCACCAACCCCCGTCTTGTGGAGGTGTCAAGTATGATGATGGAAACCCGCGCTGGCAGGGGAGCATGTTGGATTTCCAGCGAGCGGCAATCCAGGAATAAAGCATGCCCTTCCCTGCATGCCGCACTTGCCATTTGATCCATGATCCCGCAATGGACCCCGACCCATTCGTTCTCGGCTTTTTGCGCGAGTTTCGCCATGTTTACGGCATCCCACTCCATGTCCGAGACCGCCGCAAACGCGCGGGCAATCGACAGTTCCACTGCCGCCGAGGAGGAAAGCCCTGCGCCGCGAGGGACGTTGCCTGTCATCACGGCCTCAAACCCGTTTAATTCATGGCCGGCTTTCATGAGTTCATATGCAATCCCTTTGGCGTATTCGATCCAGCCCTTGCCCTTTGTAAGGGAATCCAACTCGAAGGCTGATTCAACTTGAAGGTCCAGGGAAAAGAGGCGTACGGTCTTATCCCTTCGAGGCCGAAATGCGAGCCAGACGGCTCGGTCGATTGCCATTGGCAGGACAAAGCCGTCGTTGTAGTCCGTATGTTCGCCGATCAGGTTTACCCGTCCCGGTGCGCGTGCGATAAAAACCGGTTTGGCGTTAAAATGGGCGGAGAAGGATCGACGGAGGATTTGAATATCCATGGTCGTTGTTATACCATAACAGAGGCAATGTGACCGATCTTGAACTGCTCAGGAAATATGAACCTGTCCTGCGCTTTGCGAAAAGCGAGCGGTTTTTTCCAATGGCCGTCGAGCCGTATCTGGAAGCGTGCTCGATCTTTCCAAGCGGGCCCCATGGGGCGGCCGAGTTATTTTCACATTTGAACGAGCCGCTGATCGATAAGATCGGCAACCTGGAGAGCGAGCAGTATTTTCTGCGCTTTGTGAACAAAGCGCTCACTGCCTTTGACGTGTGGATTTGGTGGGGGGGCATCTCCCTGATCGGCATTATGGCGGGGTGGTTCATGATGGGATGGGCAGGTGTTGAGTTTGCGATTGGCGCATCCCTTAGTGCGGCCCTGGTGCTCTTTATGCTTGCATCGCCAATTCGATTGCGAACCATCCCCGCCGTACTCGTTGTGATCTTCTTTTTTTTGCTCGGTATTGCGCCGATCTGGTTTTTCCTGTATTCAGGCAGAACCATCAGCCTGGAGGTGGAATATTTTATTTTATTTCCGCTCTATTTATTGTTTCTGTTTTATCTTTCGATCCGCACCTTGAAATTTATCCTCGAACGGATTTTGCCCGAGGGACCCGGCCTGATCATGGATATGCTTTCGCAGGCCACGGAAAAGATCGCGCGCGAATCCTATTTCCAGTATGCAGAGATATTGGAGAAGCATCCCCACCCTGTTTACTACGGGCGTGTCCTGCGCGAGCGGGATGGGGGGAACAACAACTGGACCATCCTGCAATATCATTTTTTCTATGCCTTCAATGACTGGCGGCTGGCCGCCAACGGCATGAACCATCACGAAGGGGATTGGGAGATGGTGGCGGTCTATCTCAAGAATGATGTGCCGTATGCGCTCCTGCTCTCCCAGCACGGCGCAGGGAATCTTGAAAAATGGGCGACAACCGTGAAGGCGGTGGATAAACAAGGGAACGAGACCACGCATCCCATTGTCTATGCGGCGCTTGGGTCGCACGCCAATTACAGCAGGCCGGATGTGATCCGCTCGCCAAGCATGTACAAAACGGGCAGGCTGCAGCGCTTCCTTTTTTGGCTTGACGGGTTGGTGCACTATCTGTTCTTATTGACCAACCCGGATCAAAAGGCGCGCCAGATCGCGCTGGACGAACTTCATGCCAAAGATGTCAACCTTTTTACGGAGGATGCCTTCGATGAGATGCGCGATGAAATGGACCATTATGTGGTCAGCCTGCCGATGGAGATCGCTTCGGGGGATGGGTTTCGGATCGGGTTTCGGGATGGCAATATCCGGGAGATGTTTTTGAGGTCGAGCCGGTTTCTAAAGGATGTCATGTCTGAGCGCAGGACGACCCATCCTGCAGTAAGGGAATGGCGCTGTGTGCTATTGAATTCCAAGCTGAAATGGGTACAATATAAGGGATTGTGGGGCGTAAGAAGCTTGCTGAACGATGAATCGGGTCCGCCGGGACCGAAATGGGAAAGACCAGAAAAAAACCACTCCGGTGTACGTGAGCGTCTCCGCTGGGAAAAACCGCTGGACTGGCTCGCAGAACTGGAAAAACACAAACATTAAAGCAGTAAAAAAGGAGAAGTTCGTATGTCCATTCCCCAGATTCTCGAAGTCGTCATCGGTTTGATCTTTATTTACTATGTCCTCGGCTCCATTGTTTCCCTGATCACGCAATGGATCAATGAGTCGTTGGAGACACGCGGCAAGGCGCTCGAGAAATATTTGATCAAGATCGTGGGCGATAAAACGGTCGGCGACCTGGTGAGACTTCCACAGGTACAGGCGCTCCGCCCCATCCGCTATAAAAACTTTCTCAGTGTGCTGAATTCGGCAACGGAACCCAAAATGGTTGAAAAGATCCCCGTTGCAACGCTGGTGGATGCGTATTTTGACATCGCCGGATTGACGGCAAACAAGGAATTGAGTTTGCTGCAATTGGCGGAACTGGTCGATAAATTGCCCGAGTCGGATGGCAAACAGGCCTTCATTCGATGGATCAATCAGGGCGTGACCAATATGGAGGACCTGCGCAAGCGTACAACCGCCTATTTCTCAGGTATGCTGGAGCAGGCCGCGGCGACCTTCCGTTCGAATGCGCGCAGTTTTGTGATCATGTTATCCATTTTGATTACCCTGCTCCTGGGTGTCGACAGCATCCAGCTTGCGCAGGCGTTATGGACGAATGCGGAATTGCGCACGCTTGCCGTGGCAAAGGCGGAGATGGCGGTTCAGCAGGAGGGGGTGGAGATCCCCATTGACGATCTGCTTCAGGAATTAAGCGACTTGACCCTTAAGTTTGGCTGGTGGCGGACGGAACTTCCCGCTGCAACTACGGATGCGGCAGGCTGGGCCTTGTTCGTGGCTTTAAAAGTATTGGGACTGGGTTTGACGATGGCGGCAGTATCTCAAGGATCGTCCTTCTGGTATGACCTGTTGAAAAAAATCGCAACGCCTGCCACAAGTACCAGCAGCAGTACCAGCACTGGTGGGGGCAGCAGCAGCAGTTCAAGCAGCAGCGGTTAGCTGCGGTATGAAAAATTCCGAGGCTCCTCGCCTCGGAATTTTTTACCGACCCTGTGCATATCGTTCCAAGGTCCTTCGGGAGAGCCTCCCGCAGAGCGCTGTCCTGCACTCAAATTACTCGCTGTAAACCAGCGGCTCGATCAGGTGACCGACGACCTGTTGAAGAGGGAATGTTATCCCGACCACCTCGCATAGACCGCCTGTGAAAGCAGGCGGTTTGCGCTTGTTTCGCGCGTCACCAGCTCGCCGCTGTCAATATCGCCCCTGTATTTTTTCATCATTTCGTCCAGCGCCTGCGCCACATGAATGGCGGAGGCGCGTACCGCATAGATCGTAACGATCACAAAGAGGGGATGCTCACTCAAACACCGCCGGCAGGTTTCCAGTAAATTCGGCAGGGACTTGTACACTTCCCATACTTCGCCTTTCGGTCCGCGCCCGAACTTGGGAGGATCGAGAATGATGCCGTCGTACTTCACGCCGCGCTTCGCTTCGCGCTGAACGTATTTCACGGCGTCCTCCACGATCCAACGGATGGGCTTATCGCCCAGGCCGCAGAGTTCCTGATTCTCACGCGCCCAGCTGACCGATTTTTTTGAGGCGTCCACGTGGGTAACGCCTGCGCCAGCCGCCGCCGCTGCGAGAGAGGCCAGGCCGGTGTAGCCAAACAGGTTGAGAATGTTGGGGCGTGTATCTGTCCTTCGGATGGAATCAGCCATAAAGTCCCAATGCGAGGCGACTTCGGGAAAAACACCGAGATGCCGGCCCGGCGTCGTCATTGCCCAGAACGTTAAGTCCCCATACTTCATTATCCATTTCTCATCGACTTTCTTCCTGAACTCCCAATGACCGCCGCTTTCCTCGCCTGTAGGTTGAAACACGGCATGGGCATTCTCCCATTCCGAGGCCGGCAGTGCGCGCTTCCAGATTGCCTGGGATTCGGGGCGCACAAAGATATATTTTCCGAAACGCTCGAGTTTCAAGCCGTCACCTGAGTCAAGCAACTCATAATCTGTCCAGTGAGCGGATTCAAGCAGGGAAAAGGGGAGGAATGACATTAATGACCAGTTTTAATGTGGGAAAAAGTTAACAATATTAATAGGCTCCTTGCTTTTTTCCCTTAATCCCGTATAATGTGGGAAGAAGTGGTAGAAAGTGGAAGGACGCCGGATGCCCGGCGTTCGTCGTATTAAAAGGATAAGTAGCACAAATGTTCTTAGGTCACTTCCAACACAACCTCGATGACAAGGGCCGCCTGATGATCCCGGCGCGCTTCCGTGAGTTGTTGGAAGGCGGCGCCTTCATTACACAAGGCTTCGACAAATGCCTGATGGTAATGAACGAGGCCTATTTCAAACAGGTGTATGAGCGCCTCGAGTCCATGAACCTGGCCGATCCGACCGCCCGTCTCCTGCGCCGTTTGATCCTCTCGAATGCGTATCCGGTCGAGGTGGACAAGGTCGGGCGCATTCTCATGCCGCAAAACCTGCGCGCCTTCCTCGGAGTTGTGAACGGAACGAGCGGAGAACTGATCGTGGCAGGGCAGGGCGGGTACTTTGAAGTATGGACTCCTGCCATGTGGAACGAACAGACGGCTCTCTTGCAGGATACCGAAGCCAACAACGCCCGCTTCTCCACGTTGGATCTTTCGAAGCATACGTAACGGTGAGGCTTTGTCGCCAGTGGCAGAGTCTGCCCGTATGAACATGATGCAACACAAACCTGTACTTTACCAAGAGATTATACACGCTCTGCAACCCCGCAGGGGCGGGCGTTATGTGGATGGCACTTTGGGCGCGGGCGGTCACGCCCGCGGCATCCTGGAGGCTTGCACGCCGGACGGGCATCTGCTGGGTCTCGATGTGGACCCGCAGGCGCTGGCGCTTGCTCGTGAGACCTTGGCTCCTTATGAGGGGCGCGTTCGTCTCGTGCAAGCCTCCTACATGACGCTCAGGGAACAACTTGCCGTCGCAAACTGGGACGCGGTGGACGGGATCCTTCTCGACCTGGGCGCGTCATCCATGCAGTTCGATAATACCGAACGCGGCTTCTCCTTCATGCAGGACGGTCCGCTCGACATGCGCTTTGGCCCCCATGCGGCGATGAGCGCGGAGGAGATCGTCAACACCTTTGACCAGCAGGAACTGGCTGACATCATCTTCCGCTACGGCGAAGATAGAGACTCAAGGAGAATCGCAAAAGCGATCGTCATGAACCGGCCGCTTCACACGACCCGCGAGCTGGTCGCCGTCATCGAAAAAGCATCCCCCCGCAGAGGGGACCGCATCCACCCCGCCACGCAGACCTTTCAGGCCCTGCGCATCGCCGTCAATGACGAATTGGCTGCAGTGGAGAAAACACTTCCGCAGGCAGTGGCAGGGTTGCGGTCCGGGGGGCGATGCGCGGTGATCTCCTTCCATTCGCTGGAGGACCGCATCGTCAAGGAATATTTCCGGGCGCAGGGCAGGGATCTCATCAATCCGCCCTACGAGAGAGTTTATGAAGAGGAACACAGGGCAGTTTTGAAGCTGGTCAACAAAAGACCGATCGTACCCTCGGATGAGGAAGTAAAGGAAAACCCGAGGGCGCGCAGTGCAAAGTTAAGAGTCGTCGAGAAATTATGAACATACCGAATGTCCATCACTACATCCATGCATACAAGGTCGCTCCCTGGCGCGTACAGCGCCAGTGGATCGGCAACGCATTGCTGTTGGTGGTTGCATCTGCAATGGTCGCGGCACTTTATCTTAATATTACCTCGCGCACCTCGATTGCCGGGCGCGAGATCCAGGAACTGAATTATTCGATCACCTTCAGCCAGCAGGTCAGCAGTGATCTGCAAACGCAACTTGCCTCACTGACCTCGGTCAGCGTCATGCAGCGCCGCGCGCACGCGCTTGGCTTCCGTCCGATGCAGCACGAGGAGGTGGAATACCTGATCGTCCCCGGCTATTCCGCGCCCGAGCCGATCAATCTGGCTTCGGTCATAACCCCGCAATGGAGTGCGCCGGTCCTTCCACGGGAGTACACCCAGTCCCTGCTCGACTGGATGGACGAAAAGATTTTATCTTCACGGGGAATGCAATGAGACAACAATACGCACGCCGCATCCTGGTCCTGGTCGGTGCAATGGGGCTGATTGCGCTTGCCATTATTGTACAAATGACCCGCATTCAAAACAGCCCGGAGGCGGATGCGTTCCGCCAGCAGGCAAAGAACTATGCCTATGAACTGCGCACCTTCCATCCCAACCGCGGCGAGATCTATGACCGCAATGGACGTTTGCTGGCCGGCAATCAGACCGTGTATGAGATCGGTGTGGATTTGAACATCGTGAAGGATCCTCATGCGATTGCGTTCGCGGTCAGCACGGAACTTGGCATGGACTATGACAAAATGCTGGGTGTGATCCAAAACCCGCCGGAGGGAATTTCATATCTTGTCATTGCGGATTACATTGAGGCGCAGCCGGTCTTGAATCTTCAGGAATTGAAAAAAGCCCTTCAGGAGCGCGCCCCACAAGGCACGTATGGAGGTTTGACCGGGCTGCAGTTTAAGTCCCACCCACAGCGCAGCTATCCTGAAAATTCCCTTGCCGCGAATATCATCGGTTTTGTCAGCCGCGAAGGGCGCGGTTACTTTGGCATTGAAGAAAAATATGATACGTTGCTGGCCGGCAATGCCGTGCAGGTGGTTGTGCCCACAGACCCGAACAAGGCTTTCGAAATCCCGCGTGTGCCGGATGGCACAACGCTTATCCTGACCATCAACCGTGACCTGCAAGCTGCTGCCGAACAGATACTGGATCAAGCGCTGGTTGAATACGGCGCACTGGATGGCACCATTGTTGTGATGGACCCGCGCAATGGGGAACTGCTTGCCATCGCCGCCGCCCGCCGCATGAACTTGAATCAATTCTGGAACTACGGCTCGGTCTATACCAACGCCACCCAATTCAACCCGGCCATATCCATGGCGTATGAACCGGGTTCCGTCACGAAAATCCTCACCATGGCTGCCGCATTGGACAGCGCCACGGTTACGCCGGGTACCACCTATCTGGATACCGGCTCTGTGTTAATTGGCGGCGTTACCATTCAGAACTGGGATCGAAATCCCTGGGGTGTGCAGAACATGCTCGGTTGTTTGCAGCACTCGCTCAACGTTTGCATGGTCAACATTGCCGTGAAAATGGGTGCAGGAACTTTTTACAGCTACATGGATGATTTTGGTTTTGGTCATCTCACAGGTGTCGACCTGGCCGGGGAGGCTGCCGGCAGGCTCAAGATCCCTGGCGATTCGGACTGGTATCCGGTTGATCTCGGCACCAATTCATTCGGTCAGGGGGTGAGCGCCACACCGATCCAGATCATGGCGGCCGCCTCCGCCATTGCGAACAACGGGCGCATGGTGACACCCCACGCCTTGTATGCCATGGTGCGCGATGGACGCCAGTACACGGTCCCGGCGCAATTTGCCGGTTCGCCCGTCTCCGAACAAACGGCCGCTACGTTAAGCGAAATGCTCGCCATTTCCCTTGAATCGGAATCCTCGCTTGCGCTGGTGCCTGGCTATCGGGTTGCCGGCAAGACCGGCACAGCGGAAATCCCGGTGAATGGGTTTTATGACAGCTCACAAACGAATGTCTCATTCATCGGCTGGGGTCCTGTGGATGATCCGCAGTTCATGATCTACGTCTGGCTGGAACGGCCGTCCCTGTCCATCTGGGGTTCCGAAACTGCGGCCCCGGTCTTTTCTGATATGGCCAAGAAAACCGTCATCCTTTTGGATATTCCCCCCGATTTCATTCGCCGGCAGCTGGCCAGTAAATAACATGCTAACACTCGCAGACGCCCTCGAAGCCCTCACCTCGGTCCGCATCCCGAACGCAGCCACAGTCATTACCGAAGCGGCAGTCGACTCGCGCCAGGTGATTCCCGGCTCGCTCTTTGTGGCCATGCCCGGTGAGAATATGGATGGTCATGACTTCATCCCAGATGCATTCAAGAGGGGGGCGTCTTTTGCTTTAATTCAAAAAGACGTTCCCGCCTCCTTCCAGACCCTCGATCTGCGAGGCGGTCTATCGTCAGATGACACCCGGAGCTTTGATGCGCCTCTCTGCCTGCGTGTGGAAAATACCCTCTCCGCCCTGCAGCAGATCGCGCGCTTCTGGCGCCGCATATTGGATTTGCGCGTCATCGGCATCACCGGAAGCGTTGGAAAATCCACCACAAAGGAAATGGTTGCCCAGGTGCTCGGCACGCGCTACCGCACGCTGCGCAGCCCCGGCAATTTGAACAATGAGATTGGTTTGCCGCTCACCATCCTGAAACTCGGCAGAGGATATGAGCGCGCCGTGCTGGAGATGGGATTTTACGTCCCCGGCGAAATCCAATTCCTTTGCGATATTGCACTGCCCCAAATTGGGGTGGTGACCAACGTCGGTACGGTCCACGCCGAACGCGCCGGTACACAGGAAGCGATTGCCCGCGGCAAGAGTGAATTGGTGCAATCCCTTCCATCCGATGGCGTTGCCATCCTGAACTTTGACGATCCCTGGGTCCGCAAAATGGAGGAGAAGTCAAAAGCGCGTGTCTTCTTTTATGGGCTTTCACCTGAAGCCGACCTGTGGGCAGACCAGATTGAAGGGCTGGGTCTTGACGGCATCCGTTTCCGGTTACATTACAAAAAGGAGACCCTGCATTCGCGCGTTCCCATGATTGGGCGGCACTCCGTTCATACCGTCCTGCGCGCCGCCTCCGTCGGTTTGAACGATGGCTTGACCTGGCAGGAAATCTTTGAGGGTCTTTCACACGGACACACACAATTGCGTCTTGTGGCTGTGCGCAGCGGGAACGGCGCATTGATCCTTGATGATACCTACAATGCTTCGCCGGAATCCATGCTTGCCGCACTGAACCTGCTGGATGAGATGGATGGGCGCAAGATCGCCGTCCTTGGCGATATGCTGGAACTGGGTCCCTATGAAAGACAGGGACATGAGATCGTGGGGATGCGCGCCGCACAAGTGGCAAAGGTTTTGCTGACCTTGGGTGACCGCGCTCACATGATTGCAGATGCCGCAAGGCGTGCGGGTATGAAACCCGCACAGATTCTAGAGTTCGAAAAACCGGAACCGATAGTGGACTGGCTGAAAAAAAACCTGACAGCGAAGGATACCGCCCTGGTCAAAGGTTCTCATGGACTGCGCATGGACCGCATCACCGCCTCCTTGGAGGTGCGGTCATGAGACAGATCGCGCTATCCCTAAGCCTCGCCGGGCTTGCCTTCATGATGACCGCCATTTGGGGCGGACCGCTGTTGCGCATCCTGCGTCATTTTAAGATCGGCAAGATCATCCGCGTGGAGGAGCCGGATTCGCACCGCATCAAAATGGGTACGCCAACAATGGGCGGCGTGATGTTTATTTTGCCGGTGCTGTTGTTGACCGGCCTGCTCAATGCAGTGGCATTGATCGGCGTGACCACAAGCGGTGTGGGGCGTTCCGTACTGCTGCCCTTGGCGGTCATGGTCGCGTATGCCATCCTTGGTGCGGTGGACGACTGGGAGGGCATTCATGGCAGGCGCCGCGGCGACGGGATGCGGGCACGCACCAAATTTATGATCCAGGTGCTTCTTGCCCTCATCACGGCCTATGCCTTGAAATACGTTATTGACGTGCCGGATGTATACATCCCCGGCTTTTACTTTCAGATCGAACTCGGCTGGTTCTATGTGCCGATAGCCGCCTTTATCATTGTCGCAGAATCGAACGCGATCAATTTTACAGACGGTCTCGATGGGCTGGCGGGTTTGATCGCCGCTACAGCCATCGCCGCATTTGGCGGTATTGCGCTTATGCAGGAACAGGTTTATCTCGCGCGTTTTTGTTTTATTCTGGTCGGCGCGCTCTTCGGCTTTTTGTGGTTCAACGTCCACCCAGCCGAACTCATCATGGGCGATACAGGCTCACTTTCCCTGGGCTCTGTGCTGGCTGTGATCGCGCTGATGACCGGTCAATGGCCGATGCTGCTGGTCATCGGCATCATTCCGTTGGCGGAAATGCTGAGCGTGGTGATTCAGATCGGTTACTTCAAATGGACAAAAGGCAGGCGTTTTTTCAAAATGGCGCCCATCCATTTGCATTTTGAGTTGCTCGGCTGGAGTGAAACACAGGTTGTGCAGCGTTTCTGGCTTATTGGTTTGATGGCGGCTCTGATCGGGATTGGTTTATCCCAGGTGTGATGATGATGACGGACTGGACCGGCAAACACGTACTTATCCTCGGTGCGGCGAGACAAGGAATGGCTCTTGCCCGCTGGCTCTCCCGTCACGCTTCAAACGTGACCGTGAGCGACTCGCGCCATGCGGATGAACTTGCCTTCGCCCGGGCCTCCCTGGCGGACGCGAATGTGGACTGGGCAGTTGGCGGGCATCCACTGGAATTGCTGGATGATACGGATGTGCTCTGTCTATCCGGCGGTGTGCCATTGACCCTGCCCATCGTGCAGGAAGCTGTCAAACGCGGGATTTCGCTTTCGAATGACACGCAGATTTTCATGGAAGTTGCACCGTGTAAAACGATCGGCATCACCGGCTCGGCCGGTAAAACAACCACGACGATGCTGGTGGGTGAGATGGCAAAGTTGGACCAGACTGCAGGCCATAAATCCTCAACCGCCTATGTTGGTGGGAATATTGGTGATCCGCTCATTAATTATGTGGACGAAATGAAAACCGATGACCTTGCCATCCTTGAGGTTTCATCCTTTCAATTGGAGCAAATGACCAAATCGCCGAATATTTCCGTGATCTTGAACATTACGCCCAATCATCTCGACCGCCATGGCACGCTGGAGGCGTATACAAATGCCAAGGCGCGCATTCTGGAGTTTCAAACGGAGAACGATATTGCGGTGCTCGGTTGCGATGACAAGGGCGCATGGAAATTACGCGACAGGGTAAAAGGCCGGCTGTTTACTTTCAGCCTGCATGAACTGGATGAAGGTCTGGACGGCGCATACCTGCATGATGGATTGTTGAACCTGCGCGATGGAAACGCCTATCTGCCTTTGTTGCTGCGTGAGAAAATCCAGCTGCGCGGCGACCATAATGTAGGCAATGTCCTTGCTGCGTTTACGATTGGTCATGCCGCAGGCTTCAATCTGGATAATATGCTCGAAGCTGCAGAGGAATTTCGCGGCGTGCCGCATCGGTTGGAATTTGTCCGTGAGCTGCGCGGCGTGTGCTGGTACAACGACTCGATTGCCACGGCGCCCGAGCGAAGCATGGCGGCGATCCATGCCTTTGATGAGCCGATTGTCTTGATGCTTGGCGGACGGGACAAGGACCTGCCGTGGCATGACATTGCAAAATTGATCTGTGAACGTGTGGATCATCTGGTGGTGTTTGGCGAGTCGGCGGAGATGATCCAGAAAACGGTGGCAGGCGGCGGCGGGGAGCGAAGCGTGGATATCCACCGTGCAGAAACACTTAAGCAGGCTGTGCAGATTGCCGCGGAAATTGCCAGTGACGGAGACATCGTCCTGCTTTCGCCAGGCGGGACGAGTTTCGATGAGTTTAAGGATTTTGCAGAACGAGGAGAGGCCTTTAAGAGATGGGTGCTGGAACTGTCATGAAAGAACGATCATATTCGCCGATCAACCCAGCCGGCTTTTTACGCGGCTTTGACATGCCGTTGCTGGTCGGTGTTGTCACCCTGCTTGTGTTTGGCCTGGTGATGTTGTATTCCGCCTCATGGGATTTCTCGCGGGCCGCATACGACGACCCGATGTTCATGTTCCACCGCCAGTTGACCTGGCTTGGGCTTGGGCTGGCGATTGCGGTCGTTCTGGCCTTCTTTGATTATCACCACTGGCGCAGGCTGGTTGTGCCTGCCATGGCATTTACAGTTCTTTTGTTGACCGCCATCCTGTTGATGAACGAGATCCGCTTTGGAGCAAAACGCGCCTTGTTCGACGGCTCGGCCCAGCCTTCAGAATTGGCGAAGCTGGTATCGATCCTTTACATCAGCGTCTGGTTATATGCGAAACGGCAGTATTTGCAGGATATTTCCCTTGGGCTGATCCCATTGGGCGTCATCCTCGGAGTGGTGGGCGGTTTGATCTACCAGCAACCGGATCTGAGCGCCGCCGCGACGGTTTTGATTTTGGGCGGGCTGCTCTTCTTCCTCGCCGGCGGTGACCTGAAACAGATCGGCGTGTTGCTTGTGATCGCATCCATTGCTGCATGGCTGGTCGCTTCCATTAGTTTGACGGGAAGTACGCGTGTGAACGATTTTATTGCCGGCATTAAAGATCCCCTGGGCGCGTCCTATCATGTGCGCCGTTCCTTTGAAGCCATTGTAAATGGCGGCTGGTTCGGGGTGGGGTTGGGGAAATCACAATCCAAGGTGACGGGCCTGCCTGTGCCGCCAACGGACAGCATTTTTGCGGTGGTCATTGAAGAACTCGGCTGGTTGGGTTCGGTTGCATTGATCTGTTTGTACGGATTTGTCGTCTGGCGCGGGTTGGTTATTGCGCGCCGCGCGCCGGATATGCTTGGTACATTGCTTGCCTCGGGGCTGGTGATCTGGCTCGCTTTTGAGGCTTTGCTCAACATGGCGGTCATGGTCGGTCTCATGCCGTTTGCAGGCAATGCCCTGCCTTTCGTCAGCGCGGGCGGGTCCAACCTGGTTGCCTTGCTGGCTGCACTGGGTATTATTTTCAATATCTCCCGTCAGGCCGGTGACGGGACAACCACAGATGAAGAATGGAGGTCGTATAGTGCGGTTGTTAATTTGCGCTGGTGGAACGGGCGGCGGGGTGTATCCCGCACTCGCCGTTCTCGAAGCGTTGAAAGCCGGTAACCGGACCCTGCAGGTTCTCTGGGTCGGTGGTGAAGGCGGCATGGAAGAGCAGCTCGTGAAACGTGAGGGAATTTCCTACCGTTCCATTCCTGCTGCCGGCGTACATGGCGTTGGCTTGCATGCACTGCCCGGCAATATTGCCAAACTCGCGCGCGGAGTTTTTGAATCGCGCCGCATCCTGCGCGAGTTCAAACCGCATGTGCTCTTCTTCACCGGCGGATATGTTGCCGCGCCCATGGCGTTTGCGGGACGCAGCGTGCCAACCGTATTGTATGTACCGGACATCGAGCCGGGCCTTGCGCTCAAATTTCTGGCTCGTTTTGCGGATGTTGTCACTATGACCGCTGATGACTCGAACAAATATTTTCCCCGTTCGCAGAGACTTGCCGTCTCGGGCTATCCGCTTCGCGTTGACCTGTCAAACTGGTCCCGCGAAAAAGGGATGAAACACCTTGGGCTTTACCCCGGGCTGCCCGTCCTGCTGGTCACTGGCGGAAGCAAGGGTGCGCATTCGCTCAATATGACCGTCATGAAACATCTGAATGAGCTGCTCGAAATCGCACAAGTCATTCATTTGACAGGCTCATTGGATTGGCAGGTTGTCGAAAAGAGCATGAAGGGATTGGCGCCGCAGCTTAAGCCCCGTTATCATGCCATGCCCTATTCGCATGAGATGGGGGCAGCGCTCGCGGCGGCGGACCTGGTGGTCTCGCGTGCAGGTGCATCCACACTGGGTGAATATCCCTTCTTCGGTCTGCCGGCTGTGCTTGTGCCATATCCTCATGCGTGGCGGTATCAAAAAGTCAATGCGGATTATCTCACCGCGCAAAATGCGGCAGTCATTTTGCAGGATGAGCTGTTGGAGGATAAACTTCTGCCTGTGATCAAGGATATATTGATGAATGAGAATAAACGTGAAGCCATGCGAGCCGCGATGAAACATTTATCCCATCCCAATGCGGCGGATGTCATTGCCAGCCAGTTGGTTGAACTGGCAGGAGAACAAGGCCTATGATGAGTATCGTTTACATCTTCTGGATGTACGTCATCCTTTTTGCAGTGATCGGCATGATGCGCGGCTGGGCAAAGGAATTGCTGGTCGCCTTCAGCGTGATTACTGCGCTGGCAGTCAATCTGCTTTTGGAGAGATACATCCCTCTCGTGCGTGATTTGGATAAAACCAGCAGTTCCGTGTTTTGGATCCGCAGCCTCATTTTGATCTCGCTTGTATATTTTGGATACCAGACCGTGTCCATTGCCCGGCTGGCTTCCAAGGCGGCGCGTGAGCGTTTACAGGACAGCCTTTTTGGCGCGGTGCTGGGAGGCGTGAATGGTTATTTGATCGCAGGCACCATCCTGTACTATAACCATGCCGGAAACTATCCATACAGCAATGTTATCAGCCGTGCAACAGACCCCGCGACTGTTGAGATCATTGAGCGGATGATGAACTACATGCCCCCCCGTTTCCTGGGAGAGCCCGGCATTTATTTTGCGGTCATCATCATCCTGATCTTTATTATTGTGGTGTATGTCTAAACCATTATGACACGTGTCCATTTCATCGGCATCGGAGGTTCAGGGCTTTCTGCCATCGCGCGTCTGCTTAAAGAGAGCGGGTACGAGGTGACGGGCTCCGATCAGGCGCTTTCGCCGTTTGCAACGGATTTGCAGAATGCCGGTGTCACCATCTATGTTGGACATCATCCACGCAACGTATCGGGAGCGGATTGGGTGGTACGTTCCTCCGCAATTGCGGAGGACAACCCCGAGGTCGAAGCCGCGATGCGCATGGGAGTCCCCGTTTACAAACGCGCGGATTTTCTCGGCCGCCTGATGTCTGAGAAAACCGGGATTGCCGTTGCCGGCACACATGGAAAGACCACCACCACCGCCATGATTGCATGGACGCTGTATGAAATGAAACGCGACCCTTCCTTTATCGTGGGCGGCACGCTCACCAACCTGAAGGTCAATGCCCATGCAGGGCAGGGTGAACTCTTTGTGATCGAAGCGGATGAATATGACCGCATGTTCCTTGGACTTAAGCCTCGCATCGAGGTGATCACCAACCTCGAACACGATCATCCGGATTGCTACCCGACGTTCAATGACATGTATTCTGCTTTTCGGAGTTTTGTGGATTTACTGCCTTCCGACGGTACGTTGATCGTCTCGGCGGAGGACGAAAGCGCCGTAACCCTGCTGGCCCATGCGCGCGGAAAGGGATTGAATGTTGTTTCGTACGGTGTGCAGGATGAGATGACCATCAACAGCCCGCAATGGGTGCAGGCGCGCGAACTCAAGACCAATGATCGCGGCGGATATGATTTTTCCGTGATGACGAATATGGACGTAACGGCTTCTTCATCGTTCAAGGTCTCTTTGCAGGTGCCGGGCAGGCACAATGTGCGCAATGCGCTTGCCGCGCTTTCGGTTATCCTGACCCTTGGTCTGTCATTACAGGCCGCAGCGGATGCGCTGGGTCAATTTACCGGCACAGGTCGCCGCTTTGAAATACGAGGCGAAAGGAACGGCGTACTCGTGATTGACGATTATGCCCATCATCCCACTGAGATCCGGGCAACATTATCGGGAGCAAAGTCCCGTTATCCAAGTCGCCGCATTTGGGCAGTCTGGCAGCCTCATACCTATTCGCGTACACAGGCCTTGTTTTATGAGTTTTCCCGCGCCTTTGACGATGCGGACGAAGTGCTGGTCACTGAAATTTATGCCTCGCGAGAGGCGAAGCAGGGCTTCTCTTCCGTGGAGGTGGTCGGCGCCATGCCTCATCCCTCGGCGCGGTATAGCGGCTCGCTGGATGAAACGAAGAAGCATCTGTTGAAAAAACTCCGTTCGGGTGACGTGGTGATCGTGCTTTCAGCAGGCGATGCGGACCGGATCAGCGCCGATCTTTTAGAGGAAATGTGAGGTAGCCATGTCTGACGAAAAAATACAAACGCTTCAAGACCTGACCGATGTGATCGCCCTGCCTCCGTTGAAGATGGTTCTCGCCCATAAAAAGGGCGAAGGCGGGAGCAAACCCTTCCCGTCCGCTGTGCCTGCGTCGGTAGCGCCCCGGGTGCATGTGGAAGTGCAGACCGTGAAGAAACTAATTGAGCATTTGGAGCAGAAAGCTTAAGCGAGATGATTATGACCAGCTCAACGTATTCCGTTGATATGCTACGCCGGCAGTTTGGCAGTGCTGTGCAGGAGAATGTGCCTCTTGCGCCGTATACCTCTGCGCGCATCGGCGGACCTGCGGATGTGCTGGCCACGGTCAAATCTGCGGCTGAGTTTGCCGACGTCATGCAATTTCTCTGGGAACACGAATTTCCATACTACGTACTTGGCGGGGGCTCGAATGTCCTGGTCAGCGATAAAGGCGTGCGCGGGGTGGTGGTCTTGAACAAGGCCAAGGAAGTGCGTTTTGAAACAGGCGACAGCCCAACGGTCTGGTGTGAGGCGGGGGTGATCTTTAGCAACCTTGCGAACCGCTGTGCCGCCATGGGCTTGTCCGGACTGGAATGGGCGGCAACAGTGCCCGGCACGGTTGGCGGTGCGGTTTATGGGAACGCCGGCGCGTTCGGGGGCGATATGTCCGGCAATTTGATCTGGGCTGAGATGTTAACGCGCAATGGGCGCGAGAAATTTTCCGTTGATCAAATGGGATATGGGTATCGTACGAGCGTGTTGAAATGCGGTGAAATCAAAGCAATCGTACTTGCGGTGTTGTTGGGATTAAAAAATGCAACGAAAGAGGAGGTCTCTGTTAGAATCAGGCAGTTCAGTGAACGCCGAAAAGCCGCGCAGCCGCCCGGTGCGAGCATGGGTTCCATGTTCAAAAACCCCGAGGGCGACCATGCGGGGCGATTGATCGAAGCCGCGGGATTGAAAGGCATGCGTATCGGCAACGCTGAAATCAGCACGCTGCACGGAAACTTTTTTATCAATCATGGCGAGACTCGCGCCAGTGATATCCGTGAGTTGATAGATTTAACTTGTAAAACAGTGAAACGAGAACTCGGCGTTGACCTTGAATTGGAAATTGAACTCGTAGGAGAATGGTAGTTTGAAGAAACTTCGCATTGCAGTTTTATTCGGAGGCCGTTCCGGCGAACATGAGGTGTCGCTCATGTCCGCACGTTCCGTGCTGTCTGCATTGGATGCGGAGCGATATGAAGTCATCCAGATCGGCATCACGCCGGATGGCAACTGGCTGACCGGCGCGCATGTCCTTGAAGCATTTGAAGGGAAGGATGTGTCAGGTTTGGACTCGGTCATCCCGCCCACGGAACCCGCACAGCATCAATCCCTATATGTTGTCCGCTCGACGAAGACGGGCAATAAACTTGAGACCCTTGCCGCAGTGGATGTTTTCTTCCCGGTCCTGCATGGTCCCTTTGGCGAGGATGGCACGATTCAAGGCGTGTTCGAACTGGCGGATGCGGCCTATGTGGGCGCGGGCGTGGCAGGTTCCTCGGTGGGCATGGACAAGGGCATCTTCAAGGATGTCATGCGCGCGAACGGCATCCCGATTGTGGATTCGATTCTTGTCCTGCGGAGTGAGGTCGAAACCGACATGAACGCTGTCATCGAAAAAGCGGAGAGGCTGGGCGCATATCCATTCTTTGCGAAACCTGCCAATCTGGGATCCTCGGTGGGAATCAGCAAATGCAATTCGCGCTCCGACCTCGCTGAGGGCTTGATGGAAGCCGCGCGGTACGACCGCCGTATCATTGTCGAACGCGGTGCGGGCGACGTGCGTGAAGTGGAAGTGAGCGTGCTTGGAAATGAATCCCCGCAGGCCTCTGTTTGCGGGGAGGTCGTGCCAAGCCGCGAGTTCTACTCTTATGAATCAAAATATATGGATGGCACATCGGGATTGGTCATCCCTTCACAATTGCCGCGAGAAGTCACAGACAGGGTCCGCGAGTATGCCGTTCGCGCATACACAGCCATTGACTGCGCAGGCATGGCGCGCGCAGATTTCTTCGTTGAGAACGGCACGCACAATATTTACTTGAATGAGTTGAACACCTTGCCCGGTTTTACATCCATCAGCATGTATCCGAAATTGTGGCAGGCAAGCGGCTTGACCTATCCCCAGCTTGTGGACCGTTTGATCGAACTTGCGCTGGAGCGCAAGGCGCAGCGTGACCACACCGAGCGTCGGAGGAGCACATGAGCAATAAACGCGAGTTTACCCGCGCCGAACTCGTCCGCCGCCGCCGCGCCGAACGCGCTGCAAAGGAACTGGAGCAGACCACGAAGCACGCTGTCAGGCCGGTTGTACCGGTTACCTCGCGCATGTTGACGCCCCCCGCCCCCATGCCCAGACATGAGGAAAAAAGCCGCCGTTTCAACGTTGCACTGAGTATGCCTGAAATGCATGCAGGTATATCGGGTATTGCAATATCCCGTATCCGCACAAATTGGAGGCTGGTCTCCATTGGAATTGCGCTTTTACTTGGCATTGCCGTTTATCTGGCGCTCACGCTTCCATACTTCTTTGTCCCTGCCGCCACGGTGCTGGGTAATGATCGTTTGAGCAAGGAGGAGATCAATGCCGTACTCGGTGTTAGCGGGCATTCCATCTTCACCATGAAGCCAGGTGAGGTGGAAACCCGTCTGCTGGTGAACTATCCGGAACTGCTATCAGCGAAAGTGGATGTCTATTTGCCGAACCATGTGTTTGTCAAGGTCGCCGAGCGTCAGCCTGTCATTCTATGGCAGCAGGGCGAGGGCTATACATGGGTTGATGGAACCGGCGTGGCATTTCGTCCGCGCGGATTAGAGGCAGGGCTTGTGCTCATCCAGGCGTTGGATGAGCCTCCTGCTGGTGTTGCACCTGTGGACGGCCAGTTTGGTCCGCCGCCATATGTGAAACAGGAACTGGTGGATGCGATCCTCGCTCTTGCTCCGCTCGTGCCGGATGGCTCAACGATGACGTTCGACTCCACCCAGGGCTTGGGCTGGGTGGACCCCCGCGGCTGGCAGGCGGTGTTTGGCACAAGCTCGCAGGATATGCCTTTGAAGGTGCGCGTATATCAATCCCTGGTCGATTCACTGATGACACGCCGCATTATTCCTGAATTTATCAGTGTCGTCTACCCGGATGCGCCTTTTTACCGTATGGCTGAAACAGGTTTTGAAGAAGAATTTGATGAACTCTCAGTGAGCAGTGGACAATAAGATGGAAGAGATTGTAGTTGGCCTTGACGTAGGCACGACCAAGGTTTGCACCCTCGTTGCGCGCATGGAGGATGCAGAGACCATTCGCATCCTTGGTGTGGGTATCGAACCTTCGGAAGGCATCCGCAAGGGCATTATCGTGGACCTTGCCGCCGCATCACAGGCCATCAAGCGCTCGGTGGAAAAGGCCGAGCGGACCTCCGGTTTGGAAATTACCACCGCGCTGGTCAGCCTTGCAGGTGCGCATGTTTCATCGGTCAACAGCCGTGGTGCAACGGGCATCCCCGGCGGGATCATTGATGCAATGGATATTATCCATGCCCTTGATCAGGCGCAGGCAGTTGCCATCCCGCATGACCGCGAGGTCGTGCATATTATCCAGCGCGGCATCACCGTGGATGGGCAGGAAGGCGTACGGACCCCCGTCGGCATGCATGGGTACAAACTCGAAGTGGAAACGCACATTATCACCGCCGCCGCCGCTACCGTGGATAACCTGCGTCAATGTGTGGGTACGGCAGGTGTGGATATTCAGCAGTTCGTTCTAAACCCGCTTGCCTCTGCGGAAGTGGTGCTGACCGAACAGGAACGTCAGATGGGTGTTGCAGTCTGTGACATCGGCGGCGGGACAACCGACCTGGCGATTTATGTGGACGGCGATGTCTGGCATACGATGGTGCTTGCCGTCGGCGGGAATCACATCACGCAGGATATTGCCCATGGCTTGCGTCTGGCTCTCTCCCAGGCGGAGGAAGTGAAGAAGCAGCAGGGCTATGCCATTCGATCCGAAGTTGGAAGCGAGGAATATTTCTCCATCCGTCCCTTCGGCGAAGACCGGGATGTCAAGATCAACCGCCAGGATCTGGCACATATCATCGAAGCCCGCATCGAAGAGACCTTTGGATTGATCCTGCAGGAAATAAAACGCTCCGGCTATGATGGCCTGCTTCCGGCAGGCATGGTGTTGACGGGTGGAACATCCGCCCTGCCCGGCATCAAACATGTTGCCAGCCAGGTGCTGGGAATTCCTGTGCGCACCGCGCAACCGCAGAACCTGACAGGTCTTGTTGATAAACTGGATTCGCCTGCATATTCCACAAGTGTGGGGTTGCTGCGCTGGGCGACCACCATGCGTGAGCACGATATTGTAGTTTCAAGAGGTAATAAAAACCGCCGCAAATTACGAGGAGAAAAGAACATGAATTTTGACGCAATAAAAAACTGGATAAAACGGTTGCTGCCCTAGTTGAATCATCCTCTCGACAGAGGATGTGAACGGAGTGAGGAGTGTGTTTCGATGGGTGTAATAAAAAGGCGATTTATCACGAAATGCAATGCGTATAGATCACTTTACACTCCACTTAACACCATTTACAAATTGTATACTTTTTGCCACTATTGAAATCCCGTATTCTCGCTTAAGATATGGCATATTCCTTGCCAGGAGGAACAAATGGACTCGAACAAAAGAAACTTGCAGACCGAAACCTTCGCCCGCATAAAGGTGATTGGGGTTGGCGGAGCCGGACAGAATGCTGTCAACCGCATGATGGAGGAAGGCATTCAGGGTGTTGAATTCATCGCCGCCAATTCAGATGCGCAGGCGCTGACACTTTCACGCGCGCCCGTCCGTGTGCGCCTTGGTGACAAGATCACCCGCGGACTCGGTGCGGGTGGCGATCCTGACATCGGCCGCAAAGCTGCGGAAGAATCATCTGACGAATTGTATAACGTGCTTAAAGGCGCGGACATGGTCTTCGTTACTGCGGGCATGGGTGGCGGCACCGGCACCGGCGCGGCTCCCGTTGTGGCCCAGGTCGCCAAGGAGTGCGGTGCGCTTACCATCGGCGTGGTCACACGTCCCTTTACGTTTGAAGGAGGGAAACGCGCGCAATCCGCTGAAACCGGTGTCGGCAAAATGAAGGAACATGCCCACACCCTTATCTCAATTCCGAACGATCGTTTGCTCCAACTGGCTGATAAAAAATCATCGTTGCAGGACGCCTTCCGCATGGCGGATGAAGTCCTGCATCAGGGTATTCAGGGCATCTCCGAGTTGATTACTATTCCCGGGTTGATCAATCTCGATTTTGCAGATGTCCGTACCATCATGTCCGAAGGCGGTGCGGCGCTCATGGCGGTGGGCCGCGGTGCCGGCGAAGATCGTGCAAAGACAGCCGCAGAACAGGCCATCTCCAGCCAACTGCTTGACATTACCATTGACGGCGCGCGTGGCGTGCTCTTCAATGTTACCGGGGGCTCCAACATGACCCTCTTTGAGGTCAACCAGGCCGCCGCGATCATCCGCGAAACGGCACATCCGGATGTCAACATGATCTTCGGCGCAGTCATTGATCCTGAGATGGGCGATGAGATTCGCGTCACCGTCATTGCAACTGGATTCGAACGGAGCGGAGTCCCGCGCCGCGCCCTCGAACGCCTCCCGCGGACCGAGAAACCTGCCTCCGCTTCCAATACGCTTTTCACACGTCCCAGCGAATCCGTCAGTGTTGATGCGGAGACCCGCTCTTCAACAGATGCAAAATCCGCGCCATCCAGCATTAACGCGGACGATCTCGATGTGCCAACGTTTTTGAGAAACAGGCGATAATCAACAAAGACCCTAAAGGCTCCAAATCCTTTGGGGTCTTTTGATTCATGCTAAAATAGAGTCAATGAAAGCCAAACTTCCACAACCTGAACACTACTCCTATCTCCAGCACCGCAAACAGCGCAATGTGCAAATCATTTTGCCTGTGATTCTGAGTGCGTTGTTGTTCATTGGCATGATCGTGCTGATTAGCCTTGCCACCTTCAAACAAAATGGCGACGTCGGCCGCTGGGCGGCGATCTCCACGATCTGGATCATCATCCCGGCCCTGATCGCAGGGCTGATATTTCTTGCCGTTCTCGCCGGTCTGGTGTACCTGATGGCGCGCGCGTTGGGCGCGCTGCCGCACTATACTAACATCGCGCAGGCGTATGTGTACAAGGCGCGTGGATACATCGTCCGCGGGGCGGATCTGTCCGTGAAACCGATCCTCGTTCTGAACGGCTGGCTTGAAACCATAAAGGCATTCTTTGGAAGGATAACACCATGAACAAAAGCAGAGTCATATTCAGCGGTGTCTTGATCGGGGCATTCACCGGTCTGATCGCCGCCTTGCTCCTTGCGCGCCGCGCCGAACGGAACGAGCGTGAAACCGCCATTACCACCGGGGAGGGGTTGAAACTCGGCGTGCTGGTCTTCGGTCTGTTGCGGGCGATCGCTTCTTTGAATGACGATTAACCGATGATGTTGAAAAGACCGATGATCTGAATGGATTGTCGGTCTTTTTGTCTTTATGATGGACGGAGGAGGAAGAGGAGAATTTGATGTCAGAGGGATTGCCCGCCCAGAGGGACGATGCATTTCTTGATGTTTTCAGGAACCATGCTGCGGTCATGCTTCTGATCGAAGCAGGCACAGGGGGGATTCTGGATGCCAATGCGGCGGCCGAGAAATTCTATGGATATTCCCTTGAACAATTCAAGCGAATGAATATTGGGGAGATCAATGTCCCGTTGCCCGGGCAGGCAGCGGCGGGGTGGGGAAGCGACAGGTCCGTCCTTATCCATAAACTTGCCGACGGCAGAGTCCGAACAGTTGAAGCACATATCTCCCCCGTTGCCTTGAATGGAAAATCCGCGCTTTTCTGTATTATTCATGAAATAAATGAGCAAATACAGATGCATGAGACCTTGTCCAGGGACGAGTCGAGGCTTCGCGCGCTTGCAGACTATGTTACAGTCGTCGTCTATCAATGCCGTACCGACAAGAAATTTACGTTCACGTATCTTAACGATGCCGTTCTTCAATTGACGGGCTATCCATCAAAGGCGTTTCTGGAGCAGACCCTTAGTTTTTTGGACCTTTATCATCCGGATGATATTTCCGTCGCCAGTGCGCCCTTTACAGGGGATTTCCATATTACCTACCGCATCCGCCATAAATCAGGGGAATGGCGCTGGGTGGATGAATGGGGGACAGGTGTTGTCAATGAGCATGGTGAGACCGAATATATCGAAGGTATTATGCTTGACGTCACCGAGCAGAAACTGGGGGAACATGCCCTGCGTGAATCCGAAGACCGCTACCGTTCGCTGTTCGACCAGATGATGGACGGCATCTATCGCAGTACACACGAAGGCAGATTTGTGGATGTAAACCCTGCCATGGTGAGGTTGTTTGGCTATTCCTCGAAGGAGGAAATGCTGAAGATTGACATTAAGAATGAACTTTATTTTTCGCCGGAGGAACGGGGCAGTCATATTCTGGATACAGGCCAGGAGGAGGTGGAAATTTACCGCATGCGCCGCAAGGACGGTTCAGAGATCTGGGTGGAGGATCACGGATTTTATGTGCATGATGACCAGGGAAACATCATCTACCATGAAGGCATGTTGCGCGATGTGACCGAAAGGATCAAGGTGGAGGAGGCGCTCCGTGAAAGCGAAGCCTTTCTAAAGGAATCCCAGATCATTGCCGGCTTGGGCAGTTATGTGCTGGATATATCCTCCGGTGTTTGGAAGGGTTCGGACGTCCTCGACGGGATCTTTGGAATAGACGAAACCTACGACCATTCGGTGGAAGGCTGGGTGGCGCTGATCCATCCCGATCAGCGGGAGGAAATGGTTCATTACTTTGTTGATGAAGTTGTTGGCAGGCGCAATCGTTTTGACAAGGAATATAAAATCATTCGTTATAACGACAAGACCGAACGCTGGGTGCATGGCATGGGTGAATTGCAGATGGATGCCCGGGGGCATCCTTTGAAGATGAAGGGCAGCATACAGGATGTCACTGAACACAGGCAGACCGAGGATGCCCTTCGCCAGCGCCTGCTGGAGTTGGAGGCCCTGCACAACATATCTGCCTCCCTGCGAACCGTTCAATCTTTTAAAGAAGCCATGTCCATTCTGTTGGATCAAACCCTGGCTGCCTTTGGCACAGAAACGGGTTCCATCCTGCTCTACGATGCGGAGCAGGATGAATTAAGGGATATTTCTCCGCGGGGCTGGTTCAAGGATATTCAGGGTGTTCCCATTAAACCTGGCGAAGGTGTCGCCGGGACGGTCTTCGCCAGCGGAGTGCCCTATCTTTCCGGCGAGTTTTTGCAGGATGCCTTGCCGCGCCGCTCCACCCGCAATAGAATCCCTCCGGGTTGGGGCGGGGCGTGCCTTCCCATTCGTGCTGATGTTGAGATTGTGGGCGTGCTGTTTGTTTCCGTCCAGTTGCCGCGCCGGATCACTGCAGAGCAAATGAAACTCCTCACCTCGCTTGTGGGAATAGCGGGAGCCACATTGCACCGCATCCGCCTATACGATGAAACGGCGCGCCGCGCCCGTGAATTTGCCTCGCTATATGAAACGAGCAAGGCGGTCTCTGCGGAATATGACCTGAACTCCATGTTGCAGGTCATTGTGAACGATGCCAAAAAACTGTTTAATGCCGCGTCCAGCGGAATTTATCTGCTCCTTCCATCCGGCAGCGGACTGGAACTGGCGGTGGATACAGAGCCTTACATCAACATCGGGTCTCGCATGGAGATGGGAGAAGGGGCGGCAGGACAGGTGGCGCAAACCCGCAAGTCATTGCGAATCGATGATTATTCAAAGTGGGAGGGACGCTCCCCCCAATACGAAGGGATTCCCCTCCGCGCGACCCTTGGGGTTCCGATGCTCTATGGTGGCGAATTGATCGGCGTCCTCACTGTGGATGAGATCGGCGAGTCTGAACGCAGATTTACCGAAGCGGATGAACGCCTGCTCTCGCTATTCGCTTCACAAGCCGCAGGAGCCATCCATTCTGCGCGGTTGCATGAAGATGCCATTCATCGTCTTCAGCATTTGCAAACCCTGCGCACGGTGGACAAGGCCATCGCATCCAGCCTGGACCGGCAGATCACACTCAACATTCTGCTTGACCATGTTATTGCCCAATTGGACGTGGATGCCGCCGACGTGCTCCTGCTCCACCCGCAGGAACAAACCCTGCAGTATTCTGCGGGGCGCGGATTCCATACACGGATGATCGAAGGCGCAGATGTCCATTTGTATGACGGCTTTGCCGGACGTAGTGTCATGGAGCGCCGCATCATTCAAGTCTTCGATCATCAACAGGTGGCCGGGAATCCGCCGTTCCAGCGCCTGTGGTCTGAAGAGGAATTTTCCGTCTATATCTGTGTGCCTCTCATTGCGAAGGGCGAGGTAAAAGGCGTGTTGGAGGTGTATCGCCGTTCGCAATTCACACCCACCGAGGAATGGGTTGAATTTTTGGAGACACTTGCGGGGCAGGCCGCCATCACACTTGACAATGCCCAAATGTTCGAAGATATCCAGCGCGTCAACATGGAACTTGCCATCGCCTACGAAGCGACGATTGAAGGCTGGTCGCGCGCATTGGACTTGCGCGACAAGGAAACCGAGGGCCACACGCGGCGCGTCACGGAGCTCACCATGTCTCTTGCAAAAGCCGTGGGCATACCAGACAGCGAAATTCAACACATCCGCCGCGGGGCGCTCCTGCATGACATCGGAAAAATGGGCATCTCTGACAGTATCCTGCTAAAGAAAGGCAAACTAACCCAAAAGGAATGGAAGGAAATGCGCAGGCATCCCGCCCTTGCTTTTCAAATGCTTCAGCCGATCAGCTATTTACACCCTGCCCTGGATATTCCCTATTGCCATCACGAAAAATGGGACGGCACGGGATATCCGCGCGGACTCAAAGGAGGGCAAATCCCGCTGGCCGCACGCGTCTTTGCCGTGGCGGATGTTTGGGATGCCCTTACCAGTCCGCGTCCCTACCGCAGAGCTTGGACAAAAAGGAAGGCGCTCGCTTATATTAAACGGCAAAGCGGTCAACACTTTGATCCGCAAATAGTGGAAACCTTCCTGAGGCTTATAAGCCAATCCAGTGCTTGACAAGCTGGAACATAAGTTCTAAAATCGTCCCCATTCCAACCAATAGCATTAATGAAATTCACGGACCAATTGCCGCTTATGGATTCCATTTCCAAACAAACCTATCGCCGTTTTCTGCTCGCTTCACAGGGACTTTGGCCTGGTCGCCGTTTCTCAGGCTTGAGCGGCACCGAAGCTGCTTTGTGCCAGATGGAAGCGCTGCAGCTCGACCCGCTGGTCATGGTCGCCCGCAGTCAGGATATCGCCATGTACGGGCGTGTCCTCGATTACAAACCAGACCTGCTCTACAAAATGGCGTACGAAAAGCGCAAAGCCTTCGACTACGGCGGCTGGCTGATGATGTACCCCATGCACGAATTTCCCTACTGGCGGTTGCACATGAAACACCGCAAGGAAAGGGGCTTGCGCTGGGAACACTTTGCACATCCGCCAAAGGAGGTCGTCAAATTTGTGCTGAACGAACTGCGTGGGAAAGGCCCGCTGAGCAGCCGCGATATCGAAGGCGATGCCATCAAGGTCTGGAGCTATCGCGGGCGCAAGGAAACCTCGGTTACCTTGTTCTATCTCTGGCTGGTCGGCGAAGTGATGATCACCAATCGCAAAGGCTTCGACCGTATCTATGACCTGCGCGAGCGCGTTTTACCATCTGAATATGATTATTCAGTAACCGAAAAAGAAACCATCGAATTTATGAGCAGGAAGATAATTTCCTTTTTAGGGATGATTGGTGAAAACCGCCTGGGAACGGAACTTTCCTACTACATTCATAAGGACGTGTCGCGTGAAGATGCAAAACAATTAATTCATCAATTCATTGAGCAGGGCATTGTCTCCTGCGTGCGGGTGGAAGGCTTCAAGGAAAACTTCCTCATCCGAAGCAGCGACCAAGCCCACCTGTCCGCATTGGAGGCGGGGCGCATCCCCAAAATTTGGAAGCCGAAAGGTCCCACCACGGAAGAGGAAGTCACACTGCTGGCTCCGCTGGAAATCGTCAGTGCACGCGGGCGGGCGAAGAAGGTGTTTGATTTTGAATATGTATGGGAGGTGTACAAGCCCGTGCACCAGCGCAAGTGGGGCTATTACACGCTGCCGATCCTGTACGGCGATGACCTTGTGGCGCGGCTGGATCCCAAACTGGACCGCACGACGAACACGCTTCACATCCTTGGCTTTTGGCTGGAGGACGATACACCCAAGGATGGCGCCTTCGCCGACGCGCTGGCCAGCGGACTGGAACGATTTGCCGGCATGATCGGTGCGCAGAAGATCGATCTGAGCGGAATCAGGCAGGTTAAGTTACGTTCCCATTTGAAGAGGAAATTGAAACCATGAAACCAGGAAAATCCATTACCGATGTGCGCGGCATTGAAGTTGGACATGCGCAGAATGAAGAAGCATTGACCGGCTGCACGGTTATCCTTTGCCGTAAAGGTGCAGTCGCTGGCGTGGATGTGCGCGGCGGTGCGCCCGGTACGCGTGAGACCGATCTTTTGAATCCCGTTAATCTCGTTGAGAAAGTCCATGCCATCGTTTTGGCCGGCGGCTCCGCATTTGGTTTGGATGCAGCCAGCGGTGTCATGCGTTATCTCGAAGAAAGAAAGATCGGTTTCAACACCGGTGTTGCGAAAGTCCCGATTGTCCCTTCCGCGATTTTGTATGACTTGAATCTCGGTCGCGCGGACGTTCGGCCTGATTCTGCGATGGGGGCAGTAGCCGCCGCCTCGGCAGCATCCGACCCGCCTGCGGAGGGAAATGTCGGTGCAGGCACAGGCGCATCCGTTGGCAAGATGTTCGGCACTTCGCTGGCGATGAAGTCCGGGCTGGGAACCGCAAGCATGGACATTGGCGGAGGCGTGATCGTCGGTGCCATCGTCGTGGTCAATGCATGGGGAGATGTGGTTGATCCAAATACTAATGGGATCATCGCCGGTCTTCGCTCCGGGAAAGTCGGTCCGCTGTCGATCGGTAAAAAGGATTCGTTTGCGGATACGCTTGTAATGATGAAAACTCCGATCGGGCGCGGAGTTCTCGGTCTGGCAAGTCGCGGCAACACGGTGATCGGAGCCGTGGCGACAAACGCAAAGTTGACCAAAGCCCAGGCAACGAAGGTTGCACAGATGGCTCAGGATGGTATTGCACGCACCATCCGGCCGGCGCACACCCTGCTGGATGGTGACGTGACCTTTGCATTATCCACCGGCACGAAAAAAGCGGATGTCTCCATCATTGGCGCATTCGCGGCGGAAGTGATGGCCGAGGCGATCCTGCGCGCGGTAAAAATGGCAAAAGCGGCTGGAGGATTGCCGGGCTTGAATAAAATGCAATAGAACCCTTATTTGCGGGACTACTACTTTGATTGAACTTAAAACGATGTCCGCCCTGAGAACCAAAATTCGCAGGGCGGAAACTTTATTTTGAAGGATGGAAAATCCCGGGTTTTCAATCCAGAAGAGAAGCGGGAATCTTCCCGCCATTTGCAGCGATTTTCTTGAAGAGGGCCTTTCGGAGCGCCTCGTTCTTCTTCGCGCTTCCGCTCTCAAAGCTGGGGTCAACTCCCAGCTCTGTTGCAAGCGCGTCACGGTTGTCTCTGCTGCTGTTCGCGCCGATAAGTTTCAAAAAATCGACCACGGACGTTTTCCATTCAAGTCCTTTGCCCTTGGCCAGTTTATCAAGTTCGACGGTGAGGTCTACATCTGACAAGGCATTCGCTCCGGGAACCAGATTTTTGACCTTTCCAAGAATTTTAGCAAAGATTTCAGTAAATATGCTCATGGTACTCTCCTTTTGGGTGTTTTGTGCATCGTAATCATCATACGATTAACACATCCCGGCCGCATCCATCGACCAGGGTGTGTTGATCTCCCCCACTTGGGGGAGATCGTCAGGATCAGTGAGCGGGTTGATTCGATGGAATTTATGGTGTCAGAAGGGGAGAGTCCTTCGGATATTTTCGTGATGGAGATCCTCATCGCGCATCACCCCTTTACACAAATCAAGCCCTTCAAATACATCCCTTCAGGGAAGTGCAAACTGACGGGATGATCGTTGCCCTGTGACATGTGCTCGATGATCGTTGCTTCCGTACCTGCATCCAATGCAGCGGAGGCAACGATCTTTTGGAAGAGGGCTGCGTCCACGCCGCCGGAGCAGGAGAAGGTGACAAGGATCCCACCTGACCGAAGTAACTTGAACGCCAGCAGGTTGATGTCCTTGTAGGCGCGGGCGGCTTTTTCCGCATGGGCGGCGGTCGGCGCGAACTTGGGCGGGTCGAGGATGATCATGTCGAAGGAGCGCGCTTCATCGCGGAATTTTCTCAACAGTTGGAAGACGTCACCTTCGATGGCAATGTGACGGTCCGCGGGGAGGTGGTTGACGGTGATATTATCTTCGAGCAAGCCGAGCACTTCGGCGGATGAATCAACCGATAAAACGGACTTCGCGCCGTTGGCTAGGGCATGAATTGAAAATCCGCCCGTGTAGCAAAAGCAATTTAGCACATCGCGGTCTTTGGCGAATTCGCCGGCGCGGCGGCGGTTCTCGCGCTGGTCGAGGTAGAAGCCGGTCTTGTGTCCGTGCTGGATGTCCACTTTGAAGGTTAGGCTGTGTTCGTGGATCGTAATTTGAGAATCGGGGACTGTGCCGCGAAGTATTCCATTGATTGGTTTCAAGCCTTCGAGTTCTCGCACATCGGCGTCGGAGCGTTCGTAGATGGTCCGGATGCCTGTCTCTTCGACAAGAATATCCGCGATGGTGTCCTTCCAGAATTCCGCGCCAGCCGTGGAGGATTGCAGGACGATGACATTATCATAGCGGTCAACGATCAGACCGGCGATGCCGTCCGATTCGGAGTGGATGAGTCGATACGCATCACCCTGGCCTTCGACCTGTAACCTGCGACGTAATTCGATCCCCGTTTTGATTTTTTTACGAAAAAATTCCTTGTCCACGGGTTCGTCCGCAAACGTCCACACTCGCGCGCGGATTTGCGAAATAGGGGAGTAGGATGCCCGCGCAAGAAAATGTCCCTCGGACGAGAGCAGGTCAACGGTGGAGCCGGAGGCGATTGGCTCGTCAAATGATTGGAGTGCGCTGGCGAACGTCCAGGGGTGGCGTCTCAGCAGGCTTTTCTCACGTCCGGGTTTAAGGGTCAGCTTCATGATTCGTTGGGGAAGGAACGCAAACGCTGCATCCATTTTTCGGGATCGGGGATGAGTTCGAAATCGAATTTTTGATATAACCCCTGCGCGTCGTCGGTGACGAGCAGCCAGCGGCGGACGTGTTTGAGGTCGGGATGATCGAGGATGGTTTCGAGCGCCCACTTGCCAAGACCGTGTGCACGGTAATCCTCATGGATGAAAAAATCGCAAAGATAGGCAAAGACGCTGTGATCGGTGACAATGCGTGCCACACCGATCTGCCTTTGACCTTCGTAGATGCCAAAGGCGAGCGAATGCACGAATGCGATCTCCGTGCTCTCGCGCGGACGCGTCTTCGCCCAATAGGCGCGTGAGAGAAAATTGTGGATGGCGTCCATGTCCAAGCGGGCGGGGTCGTTGCTGATGAGGAATGGATCGCGTCGGTTTTCGATGATCTGCGGCATGAGGCGAGTGTATCACAGCATACTTGTACATGGTATCATCGGCGGGTCAAAGGAGTTGTATGTTGAAACCAATTCGCTGGAATACATTTGTGCGGGATTTCATCCGCATTCAGTTCGGGTTTATCTTGTTTGGTCTGGCGATCACGCTCATGATTCGCGGGAATATCGGTACGAGCGCGTGGGCGGTCTTGGAGGTGGCGCTGGCGTATAAAATCGGTGTTTCGGTTGGGACGATGACAGTCATCATGGGCTTTCTGGTGTTGACCAGTGCCGTGCTGATGCGCGAAAAAATGGGATGGGGCACGCTGGCGAATATCCTGTCCATAGGACCGTGGGTGGATCTATGGCTTTCGCTTATTCCTTCGGTAACGGAGAACCTGCCTTTGCAGGTCGGTATGCTGCTGTTTGCCATCTTTTTAATGGGGCTTGGAAGCGCGATCTATATTGGTGTGGATGCGGGTGCGGGTCCGCGCGATAGTTTGATGCTGGCGATCAAGCGCACAACAGGGATCAGCATCCGTGCGGCGCGGGCCATGATCGAAGTAACAGTGGTGACCATTGGCTGGCTGTTGGGAGGTCCCCTGGGGATCGGCACGCTGGTCTATGCCCTGCTGGTGGGCGTTTCTGTGCAATGGGGATTCAAGATCTTCAAAGTCCAGCCGCACAAAACGACGGAGGAGGAAGTGATCGCAGCAGTTGAGGGCGGAGTGGAATAAAATTGAACCAGGAGAAACCATGACCGAAACATTTGATAACACCCCGCTGGATCGACCAGAAAATAAAAGTGTAACCGCATTGGTCATCTTTTTGTTGGTTGCATTGCCCATGCCATTCTGTCTGTTCATCTATCATTTCATATTGTGGTCGATGGAACAAAGTGCGATCATCTCATTGAGTTTGAAGAACCTTGCCTGGGCGGGACCGATCGGCCTGGCGGCGCAGGCGGTTGTGATGACGGGGATTACGGGCTTGCTGTGGCGTTTTACCGCAGATGACCGCTTCAAACCCATCTATGCCGGGCTGTTCGGTGCTGCATTGATGGGATTCCCCGCCCTGTTGTTGCGGGCGCTGGGTCCCAATAACGACCAACTCGGTTCGATCATACAGTTCCTGCTTGCAGTGATTGCGGCATTCGTCGTGATACGGTTTCGTAAAACGCAATCGGCTTGGGATCGAGGCGCGCTTCCGTTCGGGTTGTTGATCGCGGGCATTGGCATTGCGCCGCTGATGATGTACGGCTCATTCGGCTCATTCGCGGATGCGTTTCTCAGCCTGCTGGCGGGACTGGCGTTCGGTTTTTTTGCGGCAGTCTTGATTACCGACTCGACAGAAAATGTTTTACTGAACGGCGTGGGCGTGGGGCCGGTGCTGGCGTTGCTTGCCTCCGCGCTTGGGTATGACGGTTCACAACTCATCCTGCTTATTCTCCTGCCTGCGTTTTCGTTTGCACTTGCAGCAATCCTGCCTTCTCGGATTGCCGTCACAGCATCAGCGGGCATCCTTGCGTTTGCCGGGCTGGCGATGTTCGACCCCACCGAGTTGACGATCCTGCTGGGCGATATTCTCAGCGCGGCATCCAAGGCGGTTGGGATTGCGCTGGTGATCGGTTGGGGAACCAGTATCGTCGCGTTGATCGTGCGCCAGTTTGCCTCGGCAGGCTCGGGGTCGAAAACGAAGCGGGCGGTTGGGTGGGCGGGGAGCGGCGTTGTATGGATGCTTGTTATCGCGCTCTTCCTCCTCTTTGGTAATCCGGGAAATTACAGTGACCGGCTTTTTATCATCTTCAAAGATCAGGCGGATATTTCGGATGCGGTGAAGATAAAAGACCGCGATGCGCGCCTGGCTTATGCATACGAACAATTGACCGAACACGCCGGCAGCTCGCAGGCTGAATTGCGAACCATCTTTGATCGAATCGGCGTTAAGTACACGCCGTATTATTTACAAAACTCGATGGAGGTGCACGGCGGGACATTAATGCGGCTCTTCTTGATGACCCGCCACGAAGTGGAGCGCATCATTCCAAGCCCGCGCCTGCGTGCTGCCCCTGACGATGAACCCGTCTCCGGGCCTTTCTCTGAGGTGCCCGCTGGTGTCCAGTGGAATATTTCTATGATCGGCGCGGATAAAGTTTGGGATGAATTCAATGTGCGCGGCGAAGGGATCATTGTGGGGCAGTCTGATTCAGGGGTGGATGGAAACCACCCCGCGGTCGCAAGGCAATATCGTGGGGTGAATTCAGGCGGCGATTACAACTGGTTCGATCCGTGGGATGGCACAACGTCCCCGAATGACGAAGGCGGGCACGGCACCCACACGCTGGGCACGATTTTGGGTGCGAATGGAATCGGCATTGCACCCAAGGCGCAATGGATGGGTTGTGTGAATTTAGATCGCAACCTTGCCAACCCCGCCCTGTACCTGGATTGCATGCAGTTCATGCTTGCGCCCTTTCCATTGGATGGTGATCCGTTTTCGGATGGCGACCCGACCAAAGCCGCGCATGTGCTGAATAACTCGTGGGGCTGTCCCTCCATTGAAGGTTGTGACCCGAATGCCCTGCTGGTTGCGGCAGATAATTTGCGCCACGCGGGTATCTTCGTGGTGGTTTCCACGGGCAATGACGGTCCGAGTTGTGAAACTGTGGCGTCGCCACTTTCGTTGTATGAATCCGTTTTTTCCGTCGGCGCACTCGATCAATTTGGCAACCTGGCGGATTTCAGCAGCCGCGGCCCGGTCACCGTTGACGGCTCGGGACGCATCAAACCTGATATTGTCGCGCCCGGCGTGGATATCCTTTCCGCGTTCCCGAACGGTACGTATGCCTCCACCAGCGGCACATCCATGGCGGGACCGCATGTCGTCGGCGGGGTGGCATTGATCTGGTCCGCCCAACCAGCCCTGATCGGCGATATCGAAGCGACGGAGCAGCTCATCATTGATACTGCCCAGCCTTATTCGGGTGATACATCCCTGGGTTGTTTTACTGGCGATTATCCCAGCAATGCTTATGGTTTTGGCGTTGTGGATGTGTATGAAGCAGTGAAGAAGGCCTTGGAAAAATAACGAACCTAGATGAGGACGAAATTTTATTTGCGGAGAGATGCATGAACCGAACCACAAAAATCATTTTAGGCGTACTCGCAGAGATCCTTCTGATTGTCACTGTGGGCGTGCTCTGGCAGACTCGCGCCGAAGCGCGCAACCTGCTCCATGCGCCGATGGAGACGCGCAATTTGCCGGGTGAATCACCCGAAGACTACGACCTGCCGTTCGAAGATGTCATCGTCGAAAATTCCGAAGGCCTGGACTTGCACGGCTGGTTCATCCCATCTGAGAATGGCGCTGTCATCATCATGCAGCATGGATACAAATCCACGCGCAGGGAATTGCTCAACGAAGCGGAGATGGTGCACCGCCATGGCTACGGCGCGCTGATCACTTCCGTCCGTGCGCACGACTACAGCGATGGCGAACTCATCACTCTCGGCGTATACGAAATGTCGGATATGGAGGCGTGGTATCAGTACCTGCTCACGCGGGATGATATCGACCATGAAAAGATCGGCATCCTTGGTAATTCCTACGGCGGGATGCTTGCCATCCAGTATGCCGCGCAGAACGAGAACATCAAAGCGGTGGTTGCGAACTGCGCGTTTTCGTCCATGCCGGATACGGTGGCGACCAGCGTAAAACACTTCACGGGCTTGCCGGAATTTCTGTTCGTGCCGCTGATCGTCTATTGGGCGGAGGCGGAGACGGGCATCAAAATGGAGGAGATCGATGCCACGCGCTGGATTCCGCTTATCAGCCCGCGTCCCGTCTTCCTCATGCAGGGCGGGCAGGATACCGTCATTTCGCCGAACAGCGGACACCTCCTGTATGAAGCAGCGAATGAGCCGAAGGAATTGTGGTACGACGATGTCCTCGGCCATGTCAAATTTGATACCGAACGCGCCGGGGAATACGAAGCGCGGGTCGTTGCGTTCTTCGATCAATATGTACTGGGGGAATAGCGGCTTACTATGTGGATTTACCTGATCCAGGGTCTCGGCTTCGGTCTCGCCGCCGCCTCCCAGCCCGGACCGTTGCAGACGTATCTCATCACACAAGCCCTGACCTGCGGCTGGAAGAAATCGCTGGTCAATGCGCTGGCGCCGCTGGTGAGCGATGGCCCCATCATTTTGTTGTGCGTGTTGATTCTCAGCCAGGTTCCTGATTGGTTTCAGCGGTTTTTATATCTCGGCGGCGGGACGTTCATCCTGTACCTGGCATACGGCACGTTCAAATCATGGCGCGACTTCGATGTGAATGCCCCACAGCCCGAATCGAAGATATCGGGCTTGCCCAGGGCGGCGATGGTCAATGCATTGGCGCCCGGCGCGTATATTTTTTGGACGCTGGTCACCGGTCCCATTTTGGTGGCGGGCTGGCGCGAAACTCCGATGTATGGAATCGGATTCCTGGCAGGTTTTTATATCGCCATGGTCGGAACGTTGGCAGCGATCATCATCACCTTTGGCACCGCCTCGAAACTCGGTCCCAAATTCAACCGCGGCTTGCTGGGCGCTTCGTCCCTTGCGCTGTTCGGGTTTGGTTTGTATCAGTTATGGCGGGGGATAATCGGTTAATCAATACCCCGCCTTTCACAAGGCGGGGTTTCTCGTTCTACTCTCTTGCCAGTTTCATGAGCTCCATCGCAATCAGCACCACCACGCCCGCCCCCAGCGCAATGACCAGGTCCACTGCACCGAGCGGGATGACTTCAAAGAAATTGGCAAACGCGGGGACGTAGATGACCAGCATCTGCAAAACGACGACCAGCGCCATCATCCCTGCCAAAAGTGGATTGCCCAACAATCCCATTTTCAGCGCGGATGTTTTCTCCGAACGCGAAGCCAGCGCCTGAAAGACCTGCATGAACGCCAGCGAGGTGAAGATCATCGTCTGCCATTCGGGCCGGCCGGTGAAGAAATACCATGCGCCGAGACCGAGCGCGAGCGTGCCGATCATCACTCCAACCCAAATCGTCTGCGCGCCCGCGCCGCGCGAGAACACGCCTTCGGTGGGGGAGTATGGTTTGCGCTTCATTGTATCGGGCTCAGGATTCTCCACACCCATGCCCAAGCCGAGCAGGCCGTCGGTCAGCAGGTTGAGCCATAATAATTGCAGCGGCAGCAGCGGCAAAGGTTTTCCCAAAAACGGCGAGAGCAGCATCACCAATACCTTGCCGATGTTCCCCGCCACGCTGAATCGCACGAACTTGCGGATGTTATCGTAGATCGTGCGTCCCTCCTGCACCGCGGCAACGATGGTCGCAAAATTATCGTTGAGCAGGACCATGTCGGATGCTTCCTTTGAAACGTCCGTGCCGGTGATGCCCATCGCCACGCCGATATCCGCCTTGCGCAGCGCGGGTGCGTCGTTTACGCCGTCGCCTGTCATCGAAACGATGTGTCCATTCGCTTGTAAAGCCTCGACGATCTTCAGCTTATGTTCCGGCGCAACGCGCGCAAACACACTTACTTCCTCGACGGCATTTTTTAATTCATCGAAACTTAAATTTTCGATCTCCACGCCAGCCAATGCGCGCCCGCTTTCCGTGATGCCCAGTTGACGCGCGATCTCAATGGCCGTCAAGGGATGGTCACCCGTGATCATCACAGGCCGAATACCCGCGGCGCGGCAGGTCGCCACCGCCTCCCGCACTTCCGGGCGCGGCGGGTCGATCATGCCGAACATGCCGACGATCGTCAGGTTTTGTTCGAGGTCGGTTTGGATGATCTCGGGGATGGAATTCAGCAGACGGAATCCGACAGCCAGGACTCGCATCCCTTTTTTGGCGAGACGTTCGTTCGCCGCTTCAATTCTTGATCTCCAACCCGAGTCCAGTTTTAGAGACTTTCCCTCCACCCAGACATGGCTCGCGATGTCGAGCAGTCCATCCACACTGCCCTTGGTAAAGGCGATGTACCGCTTGTCGCCGATCTCCAGGCCTGAAAGCACGGTGGGATCATATTTCCCCAAATGATGGACAGTGGTCATGCGTTTGCGTTCTGAGTCAAATGGAAGTTCCGCCGCACGCGGGAATGACAAATCAAGCGTTGATTTCCAATAGCCCATCTTCGCGCCGGCGGCGACCAATGCACCTTCGGTTGGGTCACCGAGTGTGTGGAAGCGGTCATCGCCGGTGTCGATCAGTTTCGCATCATTGCATAACGCGCCGCCAATTGCCGCCAGCGAAAGGGATGATTGGACCGGCGCACCCAGCCCTCCCGTGGCACGAAGCGAACCATCGCGTCCTATTTTTTCGGTCAGGTCAATGGCGTGTTCCGCCACATCCAGCATGACCACCGTCATCCTGTTTTCTGTGAGCGTGCCGGTTTTGTCGGAGCAGATGACGGTGACCGAACCCAGCGTTTCCACGGCGGGTAATTTGCGGATCAAGGCTTCGCGCCCCAGCATGCGTTGCGCGCCGAGCGCGAGCGTGATGGTGACGACCGCAGGCAGCCCTTCCGGCACGATGGCAACCGCCACGCTGACCGCCGTCAACAGCATGTCACGGACTTCGTTGCCCTGCCACACGCCAAGACCAAATATGAGTGCCGCAATGATGACACCGAGGATTGCCAGCGTTTTTCCAAGCCCATCCAACCTGCGTTGAAGAGGGGTTTGTTCCTGTTTTACCTGTTGAATGAGATCGGCGATCCTGCCAAGTTCGGTCTGCATGCCCGTGGTAACGACGATGCCCAGCCCACGCCCCTTGGTGATGGTGGTCCCCATGTATGCCATGTTGCGACGGTCACCGAGGGGGAGTTCTTCATTGGATAATGCGGCGGTATGTTTTCCGATGGGTTCAGATTCACCCGTAAGCGCGGCTTCCTGGATCCGCAGGTTGACCGCTTCGAGCAGGCGCAGATCCGCTGGGATGACGTTGCCCGTTTCCAGATGGAGGATGTCGCCGGGCACAAGCTCCCGCGCGGAGAGTTCCTGGTATTGCCCGTCGCGCAGCACACGCACATGCGGCACGGACATTTTCTTGAGCGCGGCAATTGCCTGTTCGGCGCGGTATTCCTGAACGAAACCAAGCACGGCATAAAGCACCACAATGGCAAGGATGGCAACCGTGTTCTTTGTGTCGCCAAGCAAGCCGGCCACCAACGCCGCGGCGATGAGGATCAATACCATCGTGGCGGTGATCTGTTCCCATAAAATTTGCAGCGGGCCGCGCCCGCCGCGTTCGATGAGTTCGTTCCCGCCGTATTTTTCGGCGCGCTCACTTATTTGTTGCGAAGTCAGGCCGGTACTTTGAGATGAAGCCAGTTCATCCAGCACAGGTTTGGTTTCAAGGGTATGCCAGTTCATTGTTTCCTGAATTAATTACAAGATCCTAAAGATTTGCAAAGTCCCCGATAGGGGAAAGCCTTTAGGATCCGGGGAATTTTATATCCCATTTATACCACTCGCCGCATTTCTCAGCGCGGAGCGGATCATCAAATACTCGGTGATGTTCTCGGCAGTGATGATGCCGACCAGCTGTCCCGCATGGGTGACAGGCAACGCGGGCACGCCTGCCTCCTGGATTCTTTGCAGCGCGGTCTCCACCATTTCGTAGGAATCCACTTCAGGCAAACTGCTTTTCATCACAGCAGAGACGGCGATATTCTGACCGTGCTGTGTGAGGGCTGCGAGGAAATCGTCACGCGTAACGATGCCGACCACGCGGTCATCGTCAATGACTGGGAAATCGTGCTGCGAGCCGGCCAGGATCAATTGTGACATGCGTGAAAGCGGGTCCCGCGGCGAGAGGAATTTGTAATCCGTCAGCATGGCGCGCCCGACGGGGATTCCGCTGATGGCGTTCTTCATCTGCACCATGCTGGCCTCTTGGGAGGCGCCGATCCACACAAAGAAAGCGATGAAGAGCAGGAACGGGTTGGAGAACAGGCCTATGAACCCGAACAGGAACGCCATGCCCTGCCCAATGTTTGCGGCGATCTGCGTCGCGCGGACGTAGTCCATGTTCATCGCGAGAATGGCGCGCAGGGCACGCCCGCCGTCCATGGGGAAGGCAGGTAACAGGTTGAACAGCACGAGAATGATGTTTATGATCAACACGCGCTCGAGAAAACTGCCGGAGGCAACGGTTAACTGGTTAAGGGGCACCAGGTTCGACGTCACGAAAAGATACGCAAACAATCCCAGTGCGATGACCAGGTTCACAGCGGGTCCCATTACTGCGACCAGCAGTTCCTGCATTGGTTTCTCAGGCATGCGTTCCAAGCGGGCCACGCCCCCAATGGGGTAGATCGTTATGTCACGTGTCTTAATCCCATACCTGCGGGCCGTGAGTGCGTGGCCATATTCATGTAAAATGACACACAGGAAAAGCGTGAGGATGAAACCGACGCCCTTCACCACCTCGCCCCAATTCTGGTGTTCCAGCCAGTGACTGTACCCTACCCAGCCGATGAGAAGCAGGAAGGTTGTGTGGATGAAAACATCGATCCCTGCGAACGTGCCTAATTTGAACTGCCATTTCATAGCGTGCTCCTTTTTTGCAATACCGTCATTGTACACAGCCTGTGTTAGAAGTGCGTTATAAATATTCTATCAGGACCTATCAGGATGAAAACCGCCGTTTCTTTCCCAACGGGTGCCTGCTTCTCCTTGACTGGCATTTTCTTTTTTGGAGGAGAATCCCATACCTGCTGCACCTGATGTTGATCTGCAAGCCGCGTGAATTTGCCAAAAAGGCGAAATAATGACGGGGATATGGAGATCTTCGAAAAAGACCGTGCCATCCTAAAATAAAAGTTGCCTGCAGGGATGCAGGCAACTTTAAATGGTAACTGATTGCTCTGGACCGCCCGCCGGCTTACTTGACCATCCCGATTCTCTTGCCTGCTTCGTAGATGACGTCCATGGCGCGTTCGATTTCGCTTGGGTCATGCGCGGCGGTGACCGTGGCCCTCAGGCGGGCCATGCCCTCCTGCACCGCGGGGGAAACCACAGGCAAAACGAAGACATCATTCTCCTGGCATTGTTTGGTGAGTTCGAAGGCGCGTTCGTCTGTTCCGCACAACACAGGGACGATGGCTGTTTCGGTTAGCAGGGTGTCGAAACCCATGCTTTTCAATCCGCCGATGAATTGCTTGGTATTTTCGTTGAGTCTTTCAATGCGCCAGGGTTCGTCCAAAATGACCTTGAAGGCTTCATTCGCGGCGGCGGCTTGCGCGGGAGGCAGTGCTGCAGAGAAGATATAAGCGCGGCTTCCGTGGCGCAGGTAATCGATCAGATCCTTTTTGCCTGCCACATAGCCTCCCACGGAGGGGATCGTTTTGCTGAGCGTGCCCATTTTGATGTCGATCACGTCGCCCATGCCGAAGTGTTCCTCGATGCCCGTGCCGCGTTCCCCCAGCACACCGACGGAATGGGCTTCATCGATCATAAGCCAGGCGCTGTATTTTTTACAAAGGTCCACCATGGTTGGCAGGTCAATGACGTCGCCGTCCATGCTGAAGACCGAGTCCGCGATGACCAGTTTGGCGATATCCGCCGGCGCGTTCTTTAGCAGGCCTTCGAGATGCGCCATGTCGTTGTGGCGGAAGCGGCGGAATTCCGCACCGGACATGAGACAGCCGTCCACGATGGAGGCGTGGTTGATCTTGTCCGAGAAGATATAATCGCCGCGTCCCATTAAAGTGGAGATCACAGTGAGATTGGTCACATACCCCGATGTATAGGTGATCGCAGTTTCCGTATGCTTGAAATTTGCAATTGTCTCTTCCAGTTCATTGTGCAGGGTCAGCGTTCCGGCCAGGGTGCGGACGCCGTTCGTGCCGGTGCCCCACTGGTCCACGGCTTTTTTGGCAGCTTCGTTAATGCGCGGGTGGCCGACCAGGCCCAGATAGGAATATGAAGCGTACATTCCCATCACCCGTCCATTGACACGTACCTTCATCCCATCCAAAAGCTCTTCAACGGGCTGGTTGTAAAAATAATAATCGTGGTCTTTCATGGTGCTTACGCGCGTCTTAAGGGCGGCGATGCGCCGTGTCGCGGCATTGTCCGTGTTATGAATATCCATTTAAGTCCTCCGAAACAGAATGGCGTAAGTGTAGTCGAGGGGAAAGTTTCTGTCCAGTTGAAGAAAAAATTATCCGGTCAATTTCCTCAACCCGTTCTCGTCAATGATTTTTACACCCAGCGATTTTGCCTTTTCAAATTTGGAACCGGGGGTTTCACCCAGCACAAGATAACTCGTTTTCTTACTCACGCTGTCTGTCACCTTGCCGCCGTTGCTCTCGATGAATTCCTTCACGCCGTCGCGTGATAATGTAGGCAGTGTGCCTGTCACCACAAATGTCATTCCTGAAAGTTTTCCTGCGCTGGAAGATGCTTTTTTCTTCTCGGAGGGCCATACATTTGCTTCTTTTAGTTTCTTGAGCAGTTTCTTGTTTGTTGCCGTCGAGAACCAATCTACAATTGATTCGGCAATATTCGGGCCAACGCCTTCAATTTCCATCAGGCTTTCTTTGGTCGCGCTTGACAGATTGTCCAGGTCCCCAAAGGTTGCAGCCAGGTCCTTTGCCATAACTTCACCAACGCCATGAATCCCCACCCCGATTATTAAGCGATGCAAGGGCTGTTTTTTGGCATCCGAAATGGCATTAAACAGTTTTTCAGGACGCTTGTCAGGTATTTTCTTAGTGTTTGATTTCGCTGAAGTCTTGGGCGGATTTTTGGCTTTTCGTTTTTTATTCAACTCTTCATTGATAACTGCCAGATCTTCGATGGTGAGTGTAAATAGATCAGCGACATCACTGATCGAATTGGTTTCGATCAATATCTTTACAAGTTCCGTTCCCAGACCTTCTATATCCATTGCGCCGCGTGAGACGAAATGCTCCACATTGCGGACGAGCTGCGCCGGGCATGCCGCATTGACACAGTACCAGGCCACTTCGCCTTCGAAGTGTTCCACTGTCTCCCCACACGCGGGACAATTTGCCGGTGGCTTGTAGGTCTTCTCCTTGCCGGAACGTACAGCCGCCACGGGACCGATCACATACGGAATCACCTCGCCTGCGCGTTTGACCAGCACGCGGTCTCCCACGCGGATGTCCTTCTCTGCGATGAAATCAAAGTTATGCAGGGTGGCGTTGCGGATAACCACACCGCCGATCTCCACCGCTTCCAACACCGCTTTCGGAGTGAGAACGCCCGTGCGTCCCACTTCCACTTCAATATCCACAAGGGTCGTGGTCACCTCGCGCGCGGGGAACTTGAATGCAATCGCACCGCGCGGATCCTTGCCCACGAACCCCAAGTCTGCGGCGAGGGTCAAATCGTCAAGCTTAATGACCATACCATCGGCTTCATAAGGGAGCCGGTCGCGTCCCTCATTGAAAGTTTCAGTATAGGCAAGCGCTGAGTCGAGGTCGTTGAAGCGTTTGGCAATGTCCGTCACCGGGAAGCCCAGTGATTTGAGATATTCGAGGATCTCCCATTGCGAAGCGGGAATCTTTCCGCCCTGGGAATATATGATCTGATAAACGAGCAGGGTGATCGGGCGTGAAGCGGTTAGGACGGGGTCAAGCTGGCGCAGCGAGCCCGCCGCTGTGTTGCGCGGGTTGAGATAGGTCTTCTCACCAGATTCTTCGAGCTTTTTATTTAATGCATCAAATTCCTTGATCGGAATGAACGCTTCGCCGCGCACCACCAAATAAGAAGGAGGATCGGGGAGCGAGGATTGTTTTTCGGTCTGTATGGGAATTTTCAATGGAATAGCGCGAACGGTTCTCAAATTGGAGGTGATGTCCTCGCCCACCTCTCCATCGCCGCGGGTTGCGCCCTGTACAAACATGCCGTCGCGATAATGCAGGACAACAGACAACCCATCGATTTTGGGCTCGACCACGAAATTGGCCTTCTCGACACGGTCGTCCAATTTTTTGACGCGTTCCAGCCAGGCGTGGGCATCCTCTGCACCAAACGCATTCGCCAGGCTTAAAATAGGGGCGGGGTGGCGGACCTTATCGAAACGGTCAGCAGGCCTGGCACCGGCGCGCTGCGTGGGGCTGTCTGGAGTGATCCAGTCCGGGTGTTCTGTCTCGATTTTTTTTAATTCATTGAGCAGGCGGTCGTATTCCAGATCGCTGATGACGGGCGCATCCAGTACGTGATACCGATAATTGTGAAAGTTGACCTGCGCCTTGAGTTCTTCATAACGGGTGGATGGTTTTTCTGCCATGACCGCATTATAGCCGAAATGAAAACCCGCCCTGTTTGGGCGGGTGAAGTTCAATCTATTTTTTTCCAGATATCGAGGGAGGGTCGTTTGAGTGGACGTGTCAGAGCTGAGAGGCGCGCTTCGAAAAAGGTCTCTTCTGCATTTGAAAACCTTGAGACTTCAAACAGGTTGCGGGCTACCAGCAGGTCGGCGACCTGTTTGGCCTGGTCTCGCGTAAACTCAAGTTTTTCAGTAAACTCTGACAGGCTGAAGCGCCCAAGGCGAACGACATGGTTCAGGGCTGAACGAAGAGGCTCGGAGAAGAGAACGACATCCGACGGTCGAATATCCTCCTTGCGTTCCTTGAGTTCCTTGATCGCAACTCTGAAAAGCGATTCGCTCATGGCGACCTCTTTCAGCCGGAACTGCCTTAATCCTTAATCTGGTCAACGAGACTGCGCAAACCCTTGGTCACAATGTTGTCCGGGAAGCGGATGGAGAAAATGCCGGAGCTGGCAAGTGTCATCATTTCATCGGAATGCGGCAGCACGGCACCGACTTTCGCGCCATACGTCTGTTCCACGCGGGTGCGCACATCATCAAAATCAAACGTGGTGGGGACTTTGTTGACCAGCATGAGCATGTTCGGCACATCGAGTTTCTTGGCAACATCCACCGTGACGGCGGTGCCTTGGTAGTCCTGCGAGTCCGGGCGCAGGATGATGACCAGGGCGTTGGAAATGGCGATGGAAAGCAGGGTTTCCTCGTTAAGACCCGGGTGTGTGTCGATCAGGAGATAGTCGAGCTTAAGTTTTTCAACGACATCACGGAAGCCGTCATTGAGCAGGCCGACATCATATCCTTCCCGCAGGATGCGCGCGATCTCGCCGGCTTTAATGCTGGATGGGATCAGGAAAATCTGTCCCTTGATCTCGCCGCCGACATGCCCCGTGACATCGTGCGCCGCATCTTCAATAGTGCATTTTCCCCACAGGTAATCGTTCAGGGAGTGAACCATTTCTGATTCGTCCAGATTGAACAACACGTGAATACCCGGGGATGCAATGTCTGTATCCACAACCCCGACGCGTGCCCCATCCATCGCCAGGAGCGCTGCGATATTGGCCGTGGTGTTGGATTTCCCGGTTCCTCCACGAAACGAGTGAATCGATATGATTTTGGACATCTTCCCTCTCCAAGTTTGTGATAGGCTTGCCAAAACAGAGATATTGGGGTGATTATAGCCTAACTAACCTGAAAGTCAATTCCCTACTTTTCCTTCGCCCTTTATGATATATTCATCGGAACCTTTTTAGGAACACCCAGAACAACCCTATTTTATGCCTTTCAACCACTAATTTTATGGAACACACATCCAGCCCAATACCCCCGGACGCCAGCGATGAAATTCTGATCCAGCACTTCAAGGCTGGCAGAGTGGAAGCCTTCGACCTGCTGTATTACCGCCATCTTCCGAACGTTTACAAGCGGGTGCGCTATGTGGTCCCTGAAAATGACGTGGAAGATGTGACCCAGGAGATATTCATCGCCGCCTTGAAATCGATCACATCGTTCCGCGGAGATTCGAAATTTGGAACGTGGCTTCGCACGCTGACGAACCATAAGGTGGCCGAGTTTTATCGAAAACGCACGCGCAAGCAGGAGCCGCCGCTGGCCTCGCTCTCTGAAGCATCCGGTGCAACGGCGGGTAACACATCCATGGCAATGGACGAGAGGATCTCCTTTCACCGGGCGCTCCAGGTCCTGCCTGAGAATTACAGGGAAGTCATCCTCCTTCGCTTTGCGGAAGACATGCAGTTCAATGAAATTGCCGAATTTACAAACCAGAACCTTGAAGCAACCAAATCCCTCTTTCGCAGAGCCATTGCCGCGCTTCGCACTCATCTGGAAAAATAATATGCAACAACCTGAAAAACATCCCTATTCGATGCAAGATGAGCGCCTGGCGGATTTTACCGATCACGTGCTGGCAGGGAACGTGGAGAAAACCGCCTCAAGCCTGGACGATGAACTGTTTCATCTCAAGGAAACGGTCCTCCGTTTGAGCCGGGCCACCCCCCCTGCCCCGCTGGAGGATGCCTCTGTCAAACAAATGTACGTGCGCCTCAAAGCCCGCGTTCGCCGTGAGGAATTGTTGGAGAAACCATCTGTTTGGAAGAAATGGTTTGGCAGGGAATTCCCCCAAAAACTTGGGCTGGCGTTTGCCGTTCTCGTCGTTTTAGTTGTGCTGGTTGTCAGCACCCCGTCGATCACCCCTTCCGGCTCGTCCACAACAGGGGCGGCATCCAATCCAGTTAATTACTTTATAGCGGTTGGGCTGGCAGGCATGCTTCTCGTCATTTTTTGGATCATACGCCGCAAATAAAGGTATCCCTATTTCACGGCGTTAATCATGTCTGGATTATTCGGATTGAGCTCTGAAAATTTTGAATAACCCGACAATTTTAATGAATGAAAGGAAAAAAAATGAACATTTCAAAAAAGAAAAAGAATAACAGGATGCGAGGCCTTTTCGTCATTGTTGCGCTGGTGGCTATTTTGTCGCTTGTGCTTTCTGCCTGTGCGCCTGCGCAGGGTCTTGAAGGCAGTGGTGGTGGCAACCAAGGCGGCGGTGGCAATCAGGGCGGGGGAGGCGGCAACCAAGGCGGCGGTGGCAATCAGGGCGGGGGAGGCGGCAACCAGGGCGGCGGCGGTGGCGGCAACCAGGGCGGCGGCGGTGGCGGCAACCAGGGCAGTGGCGGCAACCAGGGCGGCGGCGGTGGCGGCAACCAGGGCGGCGGCGGTGGCGGCAACCAGGGCGGCGGCGGTGGCGGCAGTCAGGGCAGTGGTGGCGGTGGCAACCAGGGCGGCGGCGGCGGCAATCAGGGCGGCGGATCCGGACCCAGTCAACCCGGCACCGGTGATCCAAATACCCAAAACCCCGGTGGAGTGGATGTACGCGGCTCGAAACAAGATCCCTCCGACCCGTGTTTGGATGAAAACCAACTCCCCTGCGGTCAAGGGGATCATGGCAGGGGCAATCCTGTAAAGGGCAGTCTGCATGCCAATTGTCGGGCCGCCCAAGGTGAAGTAGATCCGGTTTGTACTCCGAAGGATATTCTCCCGCCTCCAAATGACCCGCCGGTCAATCCTCCTCCCGGTGACCCCCCAGTGGTTGATCCTCCTACAATTGATCCTCCCATTCTGCCTCCTCCTCCGATTGTACAAGTCCCCCCGGCACCCCCGGTGGAGTATGTGAAGAATCAGCAAGGCGTGGATGTTCCCGCCTGCCCGAACTGGATCGTTTTCCACTCCTTCCGCTCGGGCACTCTGGATGTCTTTCGTCTTGACGGCATCGAAGGATTGGGAAGTATTGAGGCGATCAACCTGAGCAAAGGCAATTCAATGGACTCGCGTCCCAGCCGTTCACTGAACAATGAATGGGTGGTATTCCAGAGCGACCGTGACGGCAATGTTGAGTTGTATCTGACAGACAGCCAGGGCAAATCACAAAATCGCCTGACCCAAACCAATTCGAATAATATCAATGCAATGTTTGGTCCGGACAACCAGTCCATAATCTACCAGAGTGACCGCAACGGAAATTGGGACATCTTCCTGTTGAACAAGGATACCGGCCAGGAAGTGCAGTTGACCTCGGATGCGGCAGATGATGTCAATCCCTTCTGGTCTCCGGACAGGAATTGGATCACATTCCAGTCAAATCGTACAGGCTCCTGGAATGTGTACATATTTAATGTTTCCACTGGTACGGAATACCAGGTAACATCCTTCTCGAACGATGTATTGTTCCCAAGCTGGTCGCCGAACGGCAAGCAGCTGGCTTTCTTCGTCAATGTTACCGGCACTTGGGATCTGTACGTTTCAGACCTGCAGGGCAAAGCCTTCAAACAAATCTCCATTGGCGGAAATGCCGGGAATGCGACATGGTCGCCGGAAGGAAACCGCATCGCATATCAGTTGACAATTGGCGGCAACACCGACATATTCACCTACGACTTGAAGACCAACACTGAATATCAATTGACCGATTTCGGTGGCGCGGACTCGTCCCCTTCATGGAATTGCGGCGGTACGGATGTCTCTTTCACCTCCACACGCAATGGTGATCCGAACATCTATTCAACCTGGTGGCAGGGCGGCAGTGATATTTACGAGATCACCAGCCATCCATCCACTGACAAGTGGTCGCAATGGTCGCCGTCTAAGGAGCCAGGCTCTCGCGGTTATTAATTTGATGTGATGGAAGCGGCAACAGCCAGACTTGTTGCCGCTTCCATTTTATTATTTAGCTTCCTTGCAGGTCATTTATAGATACGGTATTATTCCCCCATGATGATTGCCATTTCGCTGGGTATTGCATTTCTTGTCCCCCCCCTTTTTTTGCTGGTCCTGCGCAGGCTGAACCTGTATCGCACGGGCAAATATTACATTAATTTCCTTACGTTGATCTGGGGTCTGGTTGCCTATTATTTTGCAGCGCAGATCAACCCTGCCATGGTCAATGCCGGCTGGGTCACCTGGGACCAGGTTGTACGCATCACCGCGCCCATTGTGGAAGAACTGCTGAAGGCCCTGATCCTGATCTACCTCGTTCAGCGCGCTGACTTTAATTATGTCGTGGATGGCGCACTCTATGGGTTTGGGGCGGGAATAGGTTTTGCCATTATTGAAAACTACGAATATGTGATGGGAAACCCCGAGATCGCGCTGACGGTTGCTGTGGCGCGTGTATTCTCCACCAACCTGGTCCATGCCACGGCAAGCGGGTTGATCGGCACGGCGCTGGCCTACCGGCGGGGTGATTCCGGTTCGCGGGGCTGGCTGGTTGTTCTATTTGGTTATATCTTTTCAATATCCATTCATATGGCATTCAATACAATGGTCAGTGCGGGCACCTTCCTGGTATTTGCGGTCATTTTTGGCGCCGTGGGGTTTGGCTTGATCTGGTTTGTGATCAAGCGCGGACTTAACGTTCAGAAGGACTGGATGCAGGAAAAACTGGCCACCGGTGACGACCGCGTTACCCGGCAGGAAGTGAAAGCCATTCAGAATATCGAGGAGTTGAGGGAATTGCTCATTCCCGTGGGGAAACAGTTTGGTGCGGACAAGGTCCCAATGGTTGAGAAAATCATCCTTAATCAGGCCGAGATGGGCATAAAGCGAAAATTACTTGAGTCGACACCGAATGAAAGTAAAAGAGCCGAGATCGGGAAGATCATCGATGCCCTCGAAAAGGAAGTGGATGTTCTGCGGAACGAGGTCGGTTTTTACTGCATGATGTTTGTGAGAAGCGTGTATCTTTCCGCGGATGTAAAGATTTGGAACGCGATCAATCTCCGGGTTGCCGAGTCAAGTACAGGTCAAAAAGGTGGCGGATTGTGGGACCGCGCCTCCAGTCGTGTACAATCATCCAGGTCAGAGGAGGATGAAGGTTGAGCAAAGATATCCTTGAACACTTGAAAAAGACGAGTATATTTAGCGGACTTACGGATGACGTGCTTGCCGATGTCGCCCAAAAGGCATCCACGCGCATGCTGGCGAGAGGTGATATTCTGATGAAAAAAGGGGATGTGGGTGATTCTCTTTTTCTTATCCAACACGGCTGGGTGAAGATCGTGACCGAGGATTCGAAGGGGGATGAGTTGATCATCAACAAATGCGGTCCCGGGGAGACGATCGGTGAAATGGCTCTGCTTGACCGCAGTACGCGCTCCGCCACTGTGATCGCCCTGGAAGACGCGCAAGTTTTGGAATTGAAGCAGGATGTTTTTGAAAGGATACTTAACCAGCGCCCGGATGTTTCCCTTTCGATCATTCGCAGTTATTCGGACCGCCTGCGTTTTTCCACCACGTATATTGAAAAGGCCATTGACTGGTCGCAAAAGATTGCTGAAGGCGATTACTCCTTCATTGAACAGACGCAGCCGTCGGCGGTGAACACCAATTCCGATGATGACAAGGCTGCGCAGCTGCTCTCCGCGTTCTTTGCCATGGTGCACAAGGTGAAAGAGCGTGAAGACGGTTTGAAACAACAGCTTGAAAAGCTTACTTTTGAGATCGACCAGGCACGCCGAAAACAGGAGTTTGAAGAGATTACCGGCACGGAGTTTTATGCGCAGCTAAAGGAACAGGCACAGGCTTTGCGCAAGAAGCGCGCCCAGCAGTAACCACTTATCTATGCGGAGGCATTATGAACAAAGGTAAAATCGTTTCCATCCATTCCTTTCGAGGCGGTACGGGAAAATCGAATACCACTGCCAACCTGGCGGCGCAGGTTGCCATGGCGGGCAAGCGTGTGGGCGTGGTGGATACGGATATCCAGTCTCCCGGCATTCACGTTCTATTTGGCCTGGATGAGAATAAAATGGGAAAGACCATGAATGATTTCCTGCATGGAAAAGCCACCATTCGTGAAATCGGTTTTTCGATCGGGGAAAACACCGGCGGTGGAGCGGGACGCGATAAATTGGCCGGCAAGAATCTCTGGCTTTTTCCGTCCAGCATTCGCGGCCGTGAGATCAGCCAGATATTGAAGGAGGGGATCGATTTCAACCGTCTGAACGAAGGCTTGCAAACTACGATCACGGAATTTGACCTGGATTATCTTTTTATTGATACACATCCCGGTTTGAACGAAGAGACCCTGCTTTCCATCGCCACGTCGGATATTTTGATCATCATCCTGCGGCCCGATAACCAGGATTTACAGGGAACCTCCGTGACCGTTGACATTGCCCGCAGCCTCGATGTGCCGAACCTGATTCTGATGGTCAATAAGGCCCTGCCCAAATATGATTTTGTCGAACTCAAGAATGAGATCCAAAGCAAATTCAATGCGCCGGTGGCGGGCATTTTGCCGCTCTCCTTTGACCTTGCGGACAATGCCAGTAACGACCTGTTCTCCCTGAGCTTTCCGGAGCATGAATGGTCGAAGGCGTTGCGTGAAGTGGCGCAGGTAGTTCTCGCTGTGAAATAGGAGCTGAAACATGAAATGCTGGCATTGTGAGGAAGCCGCCCGCGCCTCCTGTTCCTTTTGTGGACGGTTTGTGTGCAAAGACCACGCCGCTACCATGTCCACTTTTTTAACCATGTTCGTCGGCGCGAACAATACCCCCAAAGGTTTGGCAGTTGCGAATGTCATCTGGTGCGGCGAATGTGAACCGCAGCCCGAACCGATCAGCATGCCCGAACTTTATTGATACTGAAAGAGGTTGCCATGCCCGGAGTCTTTGATCGGTTGAATAAAGAGATAGAGGATAAACAGCAGGAGGGAGGCATCACGCCTCTGGACCTGGCTGCACTGCCGCCCGCCCTGCGAAAGATCATGCGTCTGATGCTGCGCGAACTGCAGATGGATTACCCCAGACTGTGTGAGGCCATGGACGCCATGCCCGAGGCAGAGCGTCTCACCCGTGACGATTTGTCCGCCGCGCTTTCAACATTAACCGAGCAGTTCTGGCTGGTTCGGATTGGGGAAGGGCGGAAAGCCATATACAAGGTGAACCTGCGCCGAAAAGAGGGCAGCAAGCTTATTGATGGCATATGGTCTGCGCTGGATGAAAAGTTGAAAGGGAAGCCGAAGGATACCTGAAAAGAAAACGACGGGAGAAAAACCGTCGTTTTTTTATTTTTTATCTTCTTCCTGCATTAGTTCATACAACTGCATGGGCGCATGTTTGCCTTTTAGCGAAACCTCGCCAATGGACATGCACTTGTATTTTGCCTCGATGGCTTTCTTCACACGTTCGGAGATGATGATCTGATTCTTTTGCGCGCGGTTCATCAACCGCGCTGCTGTGTTCACTGTGTCTCCCAACACGTTGTATTCACGGCGTCCGCGCGGTTCGCCAATTTCGGCGACAAAGGCTGGTCCAGCATTAATGCCGATCTGGCAGTATATTTCCGGCTGGATGCCGCCGATGGTGGGCGCCTTAAGGCTGAGGTTTTTTATGACCTCGCGTATTGCAATCGCCGCGGAAGCGGCGCGTAATTCGTCATTTGTATGTGCGTTCGGCACGCCGAAATAGATGACAATATCCGACCCTGCCAGGTGATAGGTGACTTTCTTTAACACGCCGCCGCGCGATTCCACTGCGGCGTTGATCAGTGAAAATGCCCGTGAGAAACTATGGGCTAGTTTGATCTCTTCGCCGGGCAATGCCCGGTCCGCAGATTCGGGCAGGCCGATGAAATTTACAAACATAATGGTGGGTTGTGGAAAATCAGGCGGTATTTTTCGGTCGGCCGCGCTTTCTACGAGCAGGGAAAGGACGGGCGATGGAATATAACTCGCCATCGGCTCGATGCTGTCAAGCAGTTCGATAATCTGGAGCATGACTTCATTTTTGTCACGGGTGAGAAGGACATTGCTGGCCATGCGCCGCCCGACCGGTGTGATCTCGTATTCCCCGAGTGCCTTCTCCGAAAGATCGTCCACCACCAGATAATAATCCGGACTGCCCTCTTCAAAATTGAATTGATCCGCCACCCGCTCGTACGCACTTTTGGAGAGGTTGACCCGCTCGTTTCGGCCCCTGCTTTCCGTCAGTTTGGCTTGTTGCACATCCCTGCCGAACAATACGTGTTCCATGCGGCGCGGCGTGCCAATCTCTGCTGTGAGAAACCTTCCGCTGTGAATGCCGATGCGCATTTGCAGGTTAACGGTGCCGGAGGGCGTTTCGATCTCGGCAAATTCCTTCATCGCTCTTTGCATCCGCAATCCGGCGCGTACCGCGCGCACGCCGTCGTCATTCTTTTCGCTCTTTGGGAATACGACCAGCATGGCATCGCCTGTAAACTCAACCAGTTCCCCGCCTGATTTGCTGATCACCGAGATCATGGTCGAAAAATATTTTGTTAATTGCTTCAAAAGGTCTTCCGCACCTTCACGCCCCTTGCTGGAATTTGCCTCCATGAGCTTGGTGAAACCCGCCAGATCGGTGAACATCATCGTGCCATGCTGCCATTCGGTTTTCACGTCGCCGGGCTTCAGTTTGTTAAGCGCGATCTGCCGCGAGGTGTAGTCATGCAGAGTGCGCTGCAGCGTCCGCAGGTGTTTGTGGACATTGATCATAATATCCACGGACGGATTGCCCCACATCGAAGCGTACATTTCAGCAGGGAGCAAATAACGCAGACGGCTTTCGATTGAGGTGAGGGGCGACTCGGGGAGCATGAATCAAATTATACTGTAAATAAGAGTAAGGTAGACATATTTTCAATCAAACAGATTATCAGGGAATTGAATGCTTTGGATATTTCCCTTTATTTTCCGGTCCAGACCGGGTTTCCATCAAAGGAGCTGATGGATGTGATCCGTGTGAATTCATTGGTTGGAATGAGAACAGTATATAGTTCCATGTCGCCGCCCACCTGCGCCTGAAAGACCAGCCGCAATCCGTCCGGTGACCAGGCTGGATTGCCGCGCGGTTCAATTCCGCTGGAGAACAATTCCAGGACTGTGCCATCGGTTATATTGAAAACATTAATGCCATATCCGCCGCTTTGCCGTGCACTGACTGCCAGCCAGTTTCCGTCCGGAGACCAGACCGGTGCACCATATTCGGACGGAGCGGAGGTCAGGCAGCGCTGCCCCAGTCCGTTCTGGTTGATCAGGCAGATGTTCGAGAGCTCGCCGGAAGATATTTTGAATGCGATCCAGTTTCCGTCCGGTGACCAGGCCGGGGCGGAGTCTGGAGCCGAGTTCGTCGTTAAAGTGGAGACTGATCCGTTTGGCGTGATCAGGAGGATATCGGCATTGCCAAAACGGTTGCTGACAAATGCAATCTGGTTGCTGACCGGCGACCAGACGGGGCTGCTGTCGCCGGCGGGGTCGTTGGTGAGGCGGTATTGGTTCGAGCCGTCTGCATTGGTGATGTATATTTCAAAGTTTCCATCGCGGAAGGATTCGAATGCCAGCTGCACCCCATTGGGAGACCAGGATGGAGCGGAATCTTTTTCCGGAGCATCGGTCACTCGTGTGATGTTGCCGGAAAGCAGGTCAAAGATATAAACATCCATGTTGCCGTTGACCGTGGAAACAAAGGCGACCCGCGTTCCATCCGGTGAAATGCGCGGATTGGCATCCTCCGAACTCGCGTTTGTAAGGCGTATCACTTCGATGCCGTCCGGTGTGGCCATATAAAGGTTCATATGTCCATCGCGGTTGGAGACAAAGATGATATGCCCAAAGGCTTCAGGGATGGGTGTGCTGGTGGGGAGTTCTTCAGGAAGGTCGCTGGGAACGGTGGAGGGGGTTTCTGTTTCCTGACCAGCCACACCAACGAGGAGGTTGTTGCCAGAGCCTGTGCTTGTACATGCACTTAACAGCCAGACGGATATTGCAAGCAATAAGACTGGGCGCAGCGTTCGGTATATTTTGAAATAAGGGTTCATCTGTTTCGTTTCAATTCAATGATCACGAGGATGTATTGCGCCAGATGAAGCCGTAATGATGTTCGCCTTTGAGCAATTCACCGCGTTCGAACCGCAAGGGATCGAATCCGCTGATATCAATGCTTTTTGACGTTCCATCCATGATGAGTTCACTGACACACAAGCCGACGGCGGGGGAGAGTTTGAAGCCGGTGCCGCTAAAGCCGCTGGCAAGGTAATACCCTTCCGGTCCTGCCGCGCCGATAATTGCACGCTGGTCCGGAGTTAAGCCGTCCCTGCCAGCATGGGAGGAATGCAGTGAGCCTTCCTCCATGGCGGGGATGCGCATGCAGATGCGGTCTATGGCGCGTTCCACGAAATCCCTGGCGACATAGCCAGGATCTGCTTCGGGGGATTCTCCAATGCGGCTGTCGTCTTCAAGGGCGATCAAGGTCAGGTCACCAGAATCAGGCCGAAAGTACATGTTGAGTGAACTATCGATCACGGTGGGATGTTCTTCAATATGGGAGGGCCGGCGGACGTGGACAACGTCATGTGTCCATGTGTCAAGCGGGATGTGTACGCCGGCCATTTCACTGACTTTGCCCGCCCATGCACCGGCCGCGTTGATGATGACAGGGGCGGAGAAAGTGCCGCGAGTGGATTTTATCCCAGTGACTTTTCCCGCTGCAACATCAATCCCCGTCACTTCACAGTCCTGCGTGTAGACAGCACCCCGCTCTTTTGCGGCTGACAAAAAAGAATTTGCAGTGAGCGTTGCGTCTGCATATCCTGACTCGGGCTCATACGCCGCGAACTCGATATCGTCTGTTTTAAAGGATGGAGACAGTTTCTTCACATCATCCCCTGTTATCACTTCGGTGGGAATGCCGATTCTTTTGTGCATCTCCACGTTGGCGCGCAGTTTTTTGATATGGCTGGGCGGCTCGATATGAAGGAAGCCTGTGCGCCGGAAACCGCATTCGCCGCCAACCCGTTCGCTCCAATTGTGGAAGTATTGAAAACTTTGCCATGCGAGTCTGGATTCCACTTCCAGGTCGTAGTGCATTCGCACCAGTCCGCTGGAACTGCCGGTGGCGCCAAACCCCACCTGCCTGCGTTCCAGGATGACGGGTTTTAATCCGCGTTCCGCGAGATGGAAGGCTATACTCGTGCCTATGACACCAGCCCCGATTACGATTGCATCAAAATTTTGTGACATGTTTGTTCCTCGAATGAATGGGTCCCTGCATGCGGTTTTTTAACCCAGCCTTCGTGTCATTAGTGGTGCATCCATGATAAAAGGGGTTGTTTGACAGGCCGGGTTTGCAGTTCTGAAAGTTCCGTGGAAATGGACGCCCTAATTAATCCCTGGATCTCATTTTTTTTGCCTTGTCCTTCAGTTCCTGAAAGTATTTTGTATCTGTGATCTCCGCCACCTGGCGCGCCCGGCGCGATTCGTCAATTTCGATTTTCAGTTTGGCAATCTCCTGACGCAGGGAGGCCTCGCGGATATAACCGTCCAGCGCCGCGGTGGCAAGCAGGATCAGGGCTTCCAGCACATCATCATCTGAAAACGGAATGATTTCACCGCTCTCAATATCCTTTGCGTTAATCAGTTGCAGGACGCCCATTACCTGTCCACCCTTGTTTTTAAGTGGTACGGTGAGGAATGATTTGGAGCGATACCTGGTGTTTTCATCGAACGCTTTTGTGCCGGAAAAATCAAACCCATCCGCCCGGTATGCATCCGCAATGCTGACGCGTTGATGGGTTAATGCGGCATGGGAAGCCACGTTCGAGCGGTTCTCACTGCCGTCATCATTGTGCAGCCGCACCGGTTTAAAAGAGATTGCGTTTCCGCTTGTCCCGCCCATGGCCAGGTTGAGTGATGTGTTCCGCAAAATCACAAACTTAAGCGCGTCATCCTCCAGCAGATACAATGTGCCTGCGTCGGCATGCGTGACAGACTGCGCTTCCACAACCAGCGTTTCGAGCAGGCGGTTAAAGTCCTTTTCCGCCGAAAGCGCAACACCGATGGGAATCACCTTTTGCATCAGGCGCAATTGATTATCGCGAAATGTCACGCCGCGCGCCATTGCATCCAGCATGCGCGCCAGTTGACCCAGGTCGCTGGAATCCCTGACCAGATCGCTTAGGAGATCCGACCTGTATTCCCCGGTTTCCACTGCACGGACAGCCTGGATGATCCGTTTAAGTGGAGAAGAGGAGCTAATGACTGTGCGATCTGACATTTTTTGCCTGTAAAAAAGAGTATACCACCAAGGGATGGGGGGGTATGAAAAACTTTGCGATATACTTTGCACATGTCCAACAACACAATTGGTTTTTTGGGAGGCACATTCGACCCGCCCCATATTGGGCACCTCATCCTTGCCGCTGAAGCCGCCCGCCAATTTGAACTCTCACGCCTGCTCTGGGTGCTGACACCGAACCCTCCGCATAAACAGGAAAATCCCATCACGCCGCTCGAGCATCGCCTTGCCATGCTGCAGGGCGTGATCGTGGATAACCCAGCCTTTGAATTATCCGGCCTCGAATTCGACCGCCCCGGTCCGCATTACACGATTGATACCCTCCGACTGCTTGCCAGCCGGGAGCCGAATGCGGACATCCTCCTTTTGATCGGCGGTGACTCGCTTTGGGAACTGCCCACCTGGCGCTTCAGCACGGACCTCGTAGCTGTTGTTTCCAAAATCGGCGTGATGCGCCGCCCCGGCGACTTCAGCGACATTTCCGCGCTTGAAGCGAAACTCCCCGGTGTGACGGAAAAGATCCAGTTCCTAGATGCGCTCCTGCAACCCGTCTCCTCGAGCGAATTACGCCGCCGCATCGCCGCAGGGGAAATGTACCGCTATTACGTTCCGCCATCCGTGTACGAATACATCGAAGCAAATCATCTATATCGTTGATACAAGATGCCATTTGCCAGCCTCCATTAACTGTTATCCCATGTCCATCTTCCTCGACTCCATTTTTTCATCCATCGCCCTCAGCCACTTCATAGTGGACGTATTTAATGCCAGCCGCCCCGTCCTGTTGACCTACCTCGGTTTAAGTGAGTGGGAAATCGCCCTGTTTTCCACCATTTATATCTGGACATCCGCGCTCACACAGCCATTCTTTGGCTGGGTATCAGACCGCATGGGTCCGCGCTGGCTGGCGGCTGGCGGCGTGCTATGGATGGCTGTTTTCTATTCTGCGGCATTGCTATTCCCCGGCGCACTTGGGCTGGGCGCTCTCATCATCGCTGCGCTGGGATCGTCCGCTTTCCATCCGGTCGGCACCGTCCAAGCCACCCTGCGCGGACGCGACCTCCTGAAAGGACGCGAAACCACCGCCGCGTCGTTGTTTTTTATGGCGGGGCAGCTCGGTCATTTTGTTGGACCGATCATTACAGGATTGATTCTCGCTTCGTACAAAGTTCCCGGTTTGTTCATTGTCCCGCTGGTTTCCCTGCCAATTGGATTTGCCCTGCTTCATCAACTGCGCGCCAACCATCCGCACCCGAAGCAGGAACAAAGGGCGGGAATGAATCGCACGCGGGCGGGGATTGCCTTCATCCTTATTCTCGCAATGGTGGCGGCGTTGCAATCCTGGGCGCAGGCAAATATGATCAATCTGCTTCCCAAATATCTGAAGGATTTGGGGCAGGGCGCGACAGTTTATGGAAGCATGGCTGGTTTGTTCATGGGAGGCTCCGCTCTTGGCAATGTGATGGGCGGCTATTTGGGCGATCGCTACTCCAAGCGGTTTGTGGCCTCAAGCGTATTATTCCTTGCCGCTTTCCCAATTTACTGGATCAGCATGATCGGATGGTCGGGATGGCTTTATCTTTTGATACCCCTTGCAGGCACATGTACCGGGGCGGTGCACAGCATCATGGTGGTCTTCGCCCAGCGCATCATCCCCGGCGGGATGGCGCTTGCCTCCGGGCTGATCCTGGGATTCATCTTTTCATCGGGTGCGTTAGGATTGCTTTACACCGGTCATCTGGCGGAATTATATGGTTTTCCCTTTGTGTTGACGTTGACAACCGGCATGGCCCTGCTTGCATCTCCCCTCGCTTTGCTCTTGAAGGAACCTGCAAAACCAGGTATATAAAAGGCCAGACCCTGGGGGAATTGAAAGTCCTCGGGGTCTTTTTGTTTATGCATTCAAATGATACGTATGATACAGATTCTTACAGGGATTTCCCCATGCAAGATGCATCTCGCGTGATGTCAGGTCCATTACCATGGCGCTGATGGTCTTTTCGCGGTCCAGCGGGTCGAGACCCTCGATATTGTGGTTGCAGATCGAATTGGGGATATTGACGTGATCCTTCTGGATGGCTTGCAAACTTTTTATGGTATGTTTTTCCTTTTGGCGGATCAGGCGCGAGGCGCGGAAGTAGCGTACGCGTGAGGAAAGCAGTTCCTCCGGGTCTTTTTCCATTTGTTTCATGTGCGGGTCGAGGTAATGATTTGTATGAATCATGTAACCATCATGAGCATACAGGATCTCGAATTTGCGCGCTGATACTTCAATGGAATAAATCTCACCGCTTTCGTGGATGAGTAAATGGTTATAGCCCGCCGCGCGGTGCGGAACGAGAGTCCGACCGATGGCGCCGGAGATGCGGCGGGAGGCAAGCACGGCGCGGGCAACCACAAGACGCGGGATTCCGATGCGCGAGTCGCCTGGGTACACGGAGTCAATGAGTTGGGCAATGCCATAGGCGTTGAATCCGACATTGGGCAGGAGCCCGCCATAGGTCATGGCAAGATACGGGGGTTCCTTGTCGGGTTTGGCGGAGATGATGAGTACATCGCCTTCGTCTTCGGGGATCCAATCCTCGTTATGCGCAGCAAGGACATGACCATCCGCCGTGCGCTCGTCATTGACGGCCATGCTGGTACAGCGGGTGAGGTGCAGCGCATCCATGGTGACGGCTTCCATCGCGTTCAGCACGACGATGTCATCGAATGGGACATTTGCGCCTTCGGCAATGCCGCGCAGTTCATCCACATATTGCGGGTAGCGTTCCTCAGCGAACGGCAGGTATTTTCGTCCCTGGATTTTTGCGCCGTCCCAGGTGAGTTCGAGGGTGTCGTAGGCGGCGTTGATCAGGATGCGTGCATTTTCGAGACTGTGCTGGATTTGCGGGCGGGCGGCTTCGCCGATCTGGCGCCCCATCTCGAGGTGTGTGCCGGAGACTTCAATAAGGGGCGGTGGGGTGTTGTGAACGGTGGTGTTTGGGGTTTCGTGCTTGAACATGTTTTCTCCAAAATAAAACCGCCCCGGATTTTCTCCGGGGCAGTGGGATTATATCACGGGATGGTGTCTTACGAAGTAGGCGGGATTTCTTCCACCTGCACCGATTGCATATTCCTGCCGGGTACGCCTCGCGTGCCGAACCAGGTCATTGCCACGCCGCCAAGGACAGCCAGTGTCACGAGGAAGGATGCCAGCCAGCCCACACAGGGGATCATGCCAACCAATCCGACCACCAACACAAGCATGAACGTGCCAAAACCGATGGAGAGTACCGGCGCCCAGGTCTGGTTGATGGCTTTGGTGAAGCGGTCGCCGACCTCCTGACCAAGGGCAACCATGCCCAGCAGCCATGCCAGCGGAAGCACCAATGCTGCCAGCAGGGCAATGGGAATGAGGAGGATGGTGACCGCCATGATGACGACCGCCATCGGTACGATAATGACTGCGAGCAGTCCATAGCCGCCCGCCATCAAAGGCTGACTCACGATTGCGCTCCCAACGCGGTCCAATTGGGGCTGCAGGAAGAGTGCCAGTAACATGCCGATGGCTGCAACTGCCAGAGCTCTGCCAAACACACCTGCGATCTCCCAAAGCGGATTTACGTTCACCCTCACATCAGGTACGCCGGGCACATTGGGCACGTTAGGGACATTCGGCACATTGGGGACATCCGGTACATTGATCACAGGAGGAGCATTGGTCGTGATATTGCCACTTACTTCCGCACCGGGCTCCCTTTGCACATTTCCGCCGATGGTGGATATGTCGCCTCTAACCACAGCGGTCTCGGTCAACAAAGCCTGGCCGCCGACGATGACAATATCACCGTCTATCGTACCGCTGATGGTCATATTCCCGCCGACCAAAGCCACATCGCCGTCCACATCTCCATTGATTGTGAGATTCCCGCCGATCAATGCGATGTCTCCATCCACGGAGGCATCTTCCTCGATCATGGCATTTCCGCCAATGACCGCCAGGCTGCCGGTGAGCGTGTCACCGCCTGCCAGCGTGTAGTTCTGCCCAAACAGGAATACATCCCCGCCCGGGCCTTGCGCAGACACAGCGCTGGTGGGTACCATCAGCACTGTCAGCAGGAGGATGGCGCGAACCAAATATTTTTTTATTTTCATGCAGTTGCTCCTTGCGGTTTGCGTGCAAACCGCCATATTGATATGATCCACAAAAGCCCCACCCCCGCCATTGCAGAGAACATCACCATCCAAACATACGGCGGGATGAAACTCGGCAGGATTCGTGCCATGACTCTTAGGATTTCGCTAAATGCCTGCGCCGATGTGAACACGAATAGAAAATAACCGATAGCCGCCGTGAGCCATTCCACAGGTGCGGAGATGAACGCATACACATACGGAGCCGCAAACCAACCAAGCAATCCAACCCCGCTGAATATCAGCACGAACAAGCCCCACAATCTGCGGCGGCGTTCGGCGATCTTTTGGACGGCAAGCCGCCCTTGAAAACGAATCGCAAACCCGGCTGCAGGGGTCACCAATTTTGCAGAACGCAGGGCAAACCCGGTCTCAGCCAGAGCCGAGCAGGCGCGGCACGTCCGCAGATGCACATCCAGTTCGCGCTTCTCCGTTTTGCCCAGGTGTTTATCGTCCAACAGCCAGGTTTCAAAAGGCTGGTGATTCATGATGTCTCCTTTCCATTTCGGCGAGCAGGTCGTCTTCCTGATCCTGCCATGCCCCTGCCAGTTCCTTGCGGGCGCGATGCAGGCGGCTTTTCACCGCGCTGACCGTCAGCCGCAACGATTCGGCGATTTCCTTTTCTGAATAGTCGTACCAATATCTCATGATGATTGCGGCGCGGTCGGTGTTATCGAGATCCTGCAGAAGGGCATGGACGCGATCCTGTGTCTGTCCTTTGATGGATTCTGCTTCGGGGTTGGGGGCATCCACATCGGGGTATTCAAAGGTGTTCCCTTCGTCATCCTCTGCGTCCATCGAAAACATCGAGAATTTTCTGCGGCGTAGTCGATCAATGCAGTAATGGGCCGCAATCGAAAGCAGCCAGGTTGCGAACCGGCGTTTTTGGTCGTAGCGGTACAGGTGCTGGTAGGCGCGCAAAAACGTTTCCTGTGCGGCATCCTCCGCCGATTCAGGCTCGCCCAACATGCGGTAACACAGGTTGAAAACGGGGGTCTGGTAGGTCTCGACGAGCCTGGTAAATGCCTCGTCATCGCCTTGCTGTGCCTGGAGAACCCAGGTCTGTTCTTCGTTCACGTTGCTCCTATGATGACTTTCTACCTTTCTTTACGCAGGAGACGGGGGAAAGGTTGCACGGTTTTGGAGTCGACCAGCTTGCTGGTCGACTCCAAAAATTAATGATGATGCCCCTCCCCGCTTCCCACCGGACCGAGAACCTGCTCCCATTTCCCAAGCGACTCAGCCCTTCGGGCGAGGAAAATGGCAATCGTGGTCGTGATCGGCACGGCGGCGACCAGCCCCAGCGACCCGACCAGCGTCCGCACGATCTCTTCGGCAATGAAGGAAAAATTAACGAGATAGCCGTAATCTCCCTGCCCAAGCGAGAACATCAACATCATCGGCAGGGATGCTCCAGCGTAGGCTAAAACCAACGTGTTGACCGTGGCAGCCACATGGTCCTGGCCGATGCGCATGGCGGCGTTGTACAGTCCGCGAAAACCGAGGTTCGGATTTGCATGGTGCAGTTCAAAGACCGCCGAAGCCTGCGTCGTCACGAGGTCATCCAGCACGCCGAGTGCGCCGATGATCATGCCGCCGAGCAAAAGTCCGCGCAGGTTGATCGGGCTTTCCATTAACTGCATCAGGAACATGACGTTCTCGTCGCCCGAACCGTTGAGTTTTGCAAAGATTACGAACAGACCGGAGAGCGCCCCGGTAAGCAGCAACACCAACACCATGCTGAGCACCGCCGCATGCGTTTTCAACGTCCAGCCGTAGGTGAGGTACAGCGTGACGCCGAGCAGAAGCACCGAGCCAATGATGCTCACGCGCAGGGGATCCTGTCCCGTCAGAATCTGCGGGATGATGTGGCTGATGATGATGTACAGACTGAATGCCATGCTGATCAGTGCGCGGATGCCCTTCCACTGGCTGATGATCACGATGGCGGCCGCAAAAATGAACGCCAGCCACAGGATCGGCGTCGTGCGGACGTAATCCGCAAAGTAGGCGTTGACCACATTGTCCGGCGTCTTACTGATGGAGACCAAAATTTTGTCGCCGGGTTCCAGAAGGTAATCATCCGGGCGCACCTGCCGCCTGCCGTAATCGATCTCCATGGGGATGCCCTCGTACGGTCCCTCCAAAATATTCACGCGTGCGATCTGATAGGTTTGGAAATTCCCGCCCAAATCAATTTGACCTTCTTCGATGATCTGCAGCACTTCCGCACGGACGGTGTCAGCACCAAAGGTGGCGAACCCGTCGCCGGGCAGTTGCACCCGCGTGAGCAGAGTATATGCTAGAACCCCGATGAGCAGTAGAAAAGGAAAGAGCCATGATCTGTTTTTCATGGCTTGGATTATAACCAGTTCCGTAGGTCACGTTTTCAACGTGACGATTTTCGTTAATTTCACACATGTCATGCTCAATACCCGTATCTGGGTACGTAGCGTGACCTACATTGTGTGCCTTATAATTTCCATATGAACTTTCGAGGATATTACATCCCAGGTTCGGCGGTGTTCCTTGCACAGGTCGTTGAATCGCGTACGCCTGTATTTCGAGATTGGAAATTACTCGAACTTCTCCTCGCCACTCTGCGAAATGTGAAACAACTTCACCCCTTCACCATGTTGGGAAATGTTTTCCTGCCTGATCACTACCATCTGTTGATTCGACTTACAGGCGAGAGCACTTTCATCGTCATCCTGCACTCCCTGAAGCCGAATTTCACCAAAGCGTATAAACAAATGCTTGGACTTTCACCGTCTGATTCCATGAAATTCTGGCAAAAGCGTTTTTGGGATCACGTCATCCGCGATGACCGCGATTTTGAAAATCACCTGCATTCCATCCATTACAACCCTGTCAAGCATGGTTAAGTCACTGATTGCATCCGCCCGCTTTTGAGTGGGATGAGCCGAAAGGCGTTGATTGGGGTGAGTAGGTCACGTTTGTAACGTGACATTGTCCATTAATTACACCGTCACGCTGAATACCCGTATCTGGGTACGTAGCGTGACCTACGACTCTCGTCCATACGGATACCAATAATCCTTATCCTCCAGATTGAAATCCCAGTGGACGTGCTTCACCTCGCGGAACTCATCCAGACCGACTTCGCCAAGTTCGCGCGCGCCACCCGAATATTTCATCCCGCCGAATGGACCTGCGTAATGGTCGGTCAGCGGGTCATTGATCCAGATCGTGCCTGCCTTCACGTCATCAAAGAACTGCTTGATCTTCTTCGGGTCGTTCGAGATCAGCACCGCGCCCAAGCCGTATTGACAGTCGTTCGTCAGTTTAATCGCTTCGTCGAAGGTGGTGTATTCCATCAACGGCACGGCGGGACCGAACGTCTCCTCGCGCATGATGACCATGGAATGGTCCACACCCGTCAGCACGGTCGGTTCATGGAAGAAGCCTTTCGAGATATTCTTCGGTCTCCCGCCGCCAACCAAAATCTTCGCGCCGTGTTCCTGCGCATCCGCAATATGACTTTCAAATTTCGCGCGATAGGTATCGCCGATCATCGGTCCCATGTCTGTCGTTGACTCAAGCCCCGAACCCAGCCGCAGGGATTTGACATGCTCCACGATGGCTTCGGTGAACTTCGCCGCACCGCGTCCCGGCAGGTACACGCGTTCGGTGCTGGTGCAGACCTGCCCTGCGTTCAGAAGCGCCGCATACGCTACAGCCTTCGCGGCAATTTCGGGGTCGGCATCCTCTGCAATGACCGTCGCATCCTTGCCGCCGAGCTCGAGATGCAGCTTCTTCATCATCGGTGCGGCGATGGACGCAATTCTTTGCCCCGTCCCCAAGCTTCCCGTGAACGCGATCACAGGCACATCAGGGTGCTTGACCAGCGGCTCGCCTGTTTCGACACCGTACCCCGTCACCACATTGACGACTCCAGCGGGCAATCCATCAAAACAATGTTCGGCAAGGTACAGTGCAGACAGTGGTGTCATTTCAGAGGGTTTGATCACCACCGTGTTTCCCGCCGCGAGTGCAGGCGCGACCTTCCAGGCCAGCAACAGAAGCGGATAATTCCACGGCACAATACAGCCCACCACGCCATATGGTTCCTTGATGATGAAATTGAATTGTGATGATGATCCTGCCGCCAGCACGCTTCCGCGATGATGCCGTCCCAACTCGGCATAATAACGAAAGGTATTCAATACCCATTCAACTTCCTCTTCGTTTTCAGGGAGCGGCTTGCCCTCCTCCAGCGTCAGCAGACGGGCGATCTCTTCACGATGGGCATGGACTTTCTCCGCGACCTCATGCAGGAGACTCGCCCGTTCGTTCGCGCCCTTCTTCCGCCACGCCTCATACGCGGACTTTGCGGCTTGCACCGCCGCTTCGACATCTTCCGGTGTCCCGCGCGGAACACTGTCCACTACCTCCTCCGTGGCAGGATTCTGGACCTGAATTTCCTCCCTCGCATTTCCAGTCATGAACGTGCCGTTGATATACATTGGTCGCATGAGATTCTCCTTCTAAGAATTTAATAAAGCCTGCCACTCTGCCTACGGACTGCCAAAATCCACCACTATATAATCGCCGTACGAACCGTTTGAAAAAAAGGCATGGCCCATACCCATTTCGGATGATTTCTGGTTCAGAATTGCATCGCGGTGGATTTTGTCATTCAGCCACCATGTCATCGCCGCCTGCGGACCGCCGCCGGCATAAATGATCTCCTCCGAATAGGAAGGCGAGTATCCTGATGCAAGGATGCGTGAATATGCGGATGAGCCATTCGAGCCAGTGTGGCTGATCATGCTGTTACAGGCCATGTCCGCGGCGTGCGCCTGGGCGGCGTTAGCCAACAACGGGTTGATCGTCAACCCGGGCAGGCCTGCCTTCACACGCTCTGCGTTGATCAGGGATGCGACCTGATCAACATAGCCCGCGTTCCGGCTGTAATTACAATTCCCGCCTGTCGAAGCGGACGGTGTGTTGACACTGTTCGCGCTGGCGGCTGGTGTCGAGCCGCTCCCCACGGTGATCTTCACCCAAAATGTTTTCTCGATCCCGATCGTTACATCTTTTCCGTTCGGGTCGTTCAGGGTGAAATAACCCGTATATGAGCCGTTTGCCACAGGCGCAGTCAACTCCACCGAGACCTGCACCTTGTCCTTCGCAAGCGTATCCGTTATCGGCGCGGAAAGAGGCGCGCTCATCTGATCGCCTGCAGCATACTTGAGCGTGTATCCGATCCACGGGCAGGTTCCCGTGTTCATGAATTCCCACGTCTTCGTAAATTTTTCACCTGCGTTCACGCGCGTTCCATCTTGGATGGTCACGTCGCGTAAAAGCACCGCACTGTTGGTGCAGTTCGGCGGGATGGTGACCGCGAGTGTGGGTGCCAGCGTGATCTCAGGCGACGGAGTGAGCGTAGGCGGCACATAGCCTGATTTCGTGGGGGCCAGTGTGGCGGTGACGAAATCGGCTTGTGTGGGGGCTGGAGTCTCACCGACTTCGACAGAAATGCAGGAGGATAGGAAAAGAACAAGAACGAGTGTAATTGAAATTATATATTTCATTTTAATTGTCATGCAAGGTATGGATGGTTTTGCTGTAATTGATTAAAACATGATCATCTGTCCCGTGGACTTTTCCACCGGGTCACCGGCAATTTGCTCATCGAACGTTTCGCGCGTCAATATTGGGACCTCGAACAGGCTGCGCAATAAACGATATTTCACCAACCGATGCCTTTTCAGCTTTTCCTTCAGAGATGGGTCGCGCTCCTGTTTATAAGCGACCAATGCCGCGCGTCCGCCGGGGATGACGATCACGGTCTGCTCACCGGCAAGCTCCAATGCGCGATGCACCAGTGCCGAAGCCAGGATGTAAAACTTTTTTTCCGGCTTTCCATGTTCGAGCCATGTCAATACTTTATCATCCCTGGATGAAAGGTAGTTAAGCCGTCCGCCGATTTTTTCGAGCAGGGTAAATATATTTTTCATTTCCTCGCGCCGCGCGGCTGCCCCATCCTCTGTGCGCAGCCTCCAACTGCCGCCATCCTTTTCTGCATACGAATTCAATACGGCGTAGATCAATCCCTTCGACGGCGTCATCAAACCGGTGAACTGCGAATATAAATCCTCCTCCACTTCCAGAAAGATTGCATTTGGATTTTTTTGCAAATAGGTTACCACCGCAACTTCCACGCGATCTGAAAAGGACCCGCTTGTGTCGCCTCCCCGCAGGGCAGAGTCCCAGATCCCCGTATCCACGCCTTCCCCCGTTGAATAATGGATGAAACTTTTATCATCCTTCAATGCGGATTCCAGCAATGTATTTGTTTTGCGCATGGCTGCATCGTATTCATCCCCGGCTTGTTTCAGCGCATTTGCTTCTGCCAGGACGATCAAGCCTGCCGTATGTAAATGCAGGTACCCTGCAGGTTCACCGCGCTCGGATAAAAACTCACGCATTGCGCTTCGCACGGACTTTATATCCGCATTGCTAGAATCCATTTTTTGTGCGCTCTTCCATATGATTTGGATGGCATCATATTCCGTTCGTAATGCCACACTTTCCAGTGAAAAGCCTGCTGTGTGCGCGGCGGTAAATGCCGATGTTAAGAACAGGGGTTCGGGTTCGGGCAATAATCCAAGCACAGGCACATCGTCCGCCAGGAGTTCGTTCAAGTGGCTGAACATCGCGAACAGTGCCGTCGCATTCCATGCCCAGTCGTAGCGTCTGCGGCGCAATGCATTTTTGTATGGTTCCACCGCATCTTTTCCCCATAACCAGCCTGCCCATAGTGCAGAAAAAGTCCAGAACGCCTGATTGGGACGCGGCACCGAGCCGATGACTGCCGCAATGGGAATCTCACGTTTCACTTCATGTGCCAGATCCCTGAGGCGGCCTTCGTAGATGCATATCCCGCCGCTCTCCGGGATTTTGCGAGGCCACGTCTCATACGGGACGGGAGAGCCTGATCCGGCGAACAGGCTGATGCCATGCTCCAGCAGGGTCCACACATTGTTCTCGCGAAATTGACTTGGTGTGGATAATTGTTTCGGTCTTGGTCGTTCTGCAGGATGCGCCCAGAGTGTATTGCCCGCGTCACATGCAAGCAGGATGAGGGCGGTCAATGCACGTCTTCGTTCGGGAGATAAACTCAAGCTGTCGAGACGGTTGATGATGGTCGTCAATACATACAGAGGACGAGGCAGATAATGTTCGATGGCCTCCTCCGCATAAAAGCGGTCTTCGTCCTTGAGTGAAACCACGCGTTCAAAGGCGCGCGAACGATGCAAGCCGTCTGTGGAGGCGATTTTCCTGGCGCGTTCCCTGTCTTCCTCGGTGGCAGGTCGTTCGCCGGCGTCTCCGCAGTGCCTGCATTCATAAATCCGCGCGTATGGCACGTCCTCACCTTTGTGCCACAAAAAAGCGTGTGCCCGGGTATTCTGGCTGCATTTTTCACATGTGGTGGAATATAGGGATTGTAGATGGATTTCGAGCCGCTCGTCCCCCTTTTTGGCCGTGCCTAAATCCGCGAGCGCGGCGATGAATTCCGATTCAGGCGGCGGGTTCGCAAAAATCTCCAGCAGAAAGCGTGTAATGGGATTGTTCGCCGTCACCAGCACGCGATATCCGCTGCGTGCGGCTTCGAGGGCGAGTTGCGGTGAGAATCCGAAGGGGTCCAGCAGCCAGGCGTAGGGTTTGTCCTGAGGCGCGTCGGAGGATTTGTCAAGGCGCGCAAGCCAGGCAGAGATGACGCCCTCCTCCAGTGCCGGGAGGAAGCGCGCGAGCGGTCCCGAGTCTGCAGGCTTGAAGCCTGGGATATATGGCTGGTGTTGCATTTTATCCTAAAGGATTTTATCCCAGGGGATGACTGAGCGGCGAGCGGGGGGCGGCGTTTATGTCTATCTCGATTGCGGAGAGCATGATCTGTATGCCCAGGATGACGGAAAGTGTGGGCAGCATCACTGTGCCGGTCGGGGCAGGGATGTTGCGGCCTGCATATTCGATCCATTTGATGCTGCCGAAGATGAGACCGAACAGGAGTAATGGAATACCGGTCACGATATAAAGCGACATCATTGAGAAATCATAAATATAATACTTCAATGCGATTCGCCGTAGAAAGGTGCCGATCAGTTTTACGGGGAATTCAAACAAGGCGCGGCGGATGGAGAGGTGCGATTTCTCATTTCCATACCGCGCAGGGACGGTTACATCCAGCACGAAGGCGTTGAGCATGTATAGGTGCGAAAGCATGGACGTCTCAAAATAATAACGGTGGTCTATTTTTTCAAGCGGAAGCTGTGCGAGAATCTCGGCGCGGATGGCGAAATATCCGTTGGTAGGGTCGAAGATGTTCCAATACCCGGTGGCGGCTTTGGTGAGGAAACTCAATCCAAGATTTCCAACACGCCGAATAAAGGGCATTTGTTGAAGTGATTGAAAATCGCGAAAGCGGTTGCCTTTTGCATAATCCGCCCTGCCTTCGATGAGCGGCGTAATGAGAGCCGGGATATGGACTGGATCCATTTGTCCGTCGCCGTCCAGTTTGATGATGGTTTGCGCGCCAAGTTCCAGTGCCTTCTTGAAGCCGGAGATCATTGCTCCGCCCACGCCCTGGTTTTTCTCATGGCGGATCAGGGTGATGCGTCTGTCCTTTTTTGCGGCGGCGGAGATCAGGTCTGCGCTCGAATCGGGCGAAGCGTCGTCCACGACGATGATATATTTTATGAAGCGCGGCAATCCGCGCAGAACGGATTCAATATCCCGCTCCACGCGATACGCCGGAATTACCGCAGCGATCTTAAACTTTTCAAAACGCATGGGTAAAATTGTACTCGAAAAGGTGATAGAATCCTGTTTAGGAAAATCATAAAACATGGCAACCGGGGTACAAATTCTCATTGTTGAGAGCGATCCAGATATTTCTGATTTGATCGGAAGGCAGTCGCTTCAGCCGCTTGGCTATCAGGTGACTGTGGTGGGCGATGCCGCTTCCGCACTTAAACGCGCGGCTCAGACTCCCCCGGACCTGATCCTCGCCAATTTAAATTTACCCGGCTTAAGCGGAAAAGACCTGCTTGCCGCATTGAATTCGCAAGGCGTGAAATCACCGCTGATCGTCATCGCCGAAAAGGGGCAGGAAGCGGATGCCATTCAGGCCTTCCGCCTCGGCGCAACGGATGTGCTTTTCTGGCCCCTGCGGGATGCTGAGGTTGTTTCCATCGTCGAGCGTGCCCTGCGTCAGACGCAGGAGACCCGCGAACGACAAAAATTGGACCGCCAGTTAAAAGCCGCAAATGAAGAACTTCAGCACAGATTGCGCGACCTGACCACCATCCTTGCCACTGCAAAGGCCGTGGTCTTGATGACAGACCAGCGCATGTTGTTTGACCGCATCCTAGAAAGCGCCATGCAGGTGGCAGAGGCGGATATGTGCTGGCTGATGTTGCGCGAGGAAAAAAGCAATGTCTATTTGCTCCGTGCCCAGCGCAACCTGCCAGATGCATGGGCAAAGAAGATGAACCAGCCGGTGGATGACGGCCTTAGTTCCCTCGTGGCGCTCTCGGGGGAAAGTTTGCTGATGAACGGCGCGCCGTTGCAAAAGTTTAAGCTGGCTGTGTTGGGGAAAGCGGTGGGCGTGATCCCGATTAAGATCAAAAACGAAGTGATCGGGCTGTTGATTGTCGTGCGCAGGAATGATCGTGAACTTTCCCGCGATGCACAGACCATGCTTGAAGCAATGGCCGATTTCGCCTCGATTTCACTGGTGAATGCACGTTTATTCCGCGCCCTGGAGCAGACGGCCGAAAATGCGCGAGCGGGTGAGAAACAGCGTCATGCCGCGCTTGAGATGATCCGCGAAGCCATCCACAGCGAATTGCAAGCCGCGGGTTACCCGCTTAACCTGGTGCTGACAGAGATGCCCGGAACACTTAACCCGGATCAAAGGAAGGCGCTTGAATCCGTTCAGGCAGCATTACAGCGCCTGTCGCGTTCCTCTGAAAAGACAGTGGTTACCTCGGAATAATGAAATAATTTGATCACATGGCAAAAAACGACCTTATTTTACTGGCGCTAAACCCATCCCCGATTCTGGATCTAATGGAGCGGGCTTTGCATGCGGCGGGTTTTGAGGTGGCGATTGCACACGACCGTCCCGGGGTGGATAAATCGATACAGGAAGCCATCCCGGCCTTGATGATCATTGGCGAGAAGGTTTCAGATCAGGAGGGTTTGTCGGTCTCAAATGATATGCTTGCACGTTTCCCCACGATGCCGATCATTTATTATGCCGAAAAGGATACCAGCGGGGTCGCCAAATCTGTCCTGCGCATGGGGTTAAGCGGGTATCTGTATCCCCCATTAAAAATGGCGGATATTGTTGATGAAGTCCAGCGGAGCCTTGGCCGCGCGCGCAGCCTGGGAGACTGGCTGAGACGCGAGGTAAAGCGCACGACGGCATCTCTGGAGAAAAAAGCTAAAATTTCAGAAGCCGAACGCATCAAGTTGGAGGCGATCATCGGGAACATTCAGGACGGTGTCATCGTGACGGACGAGAAGCAAGCCGTCCTGCTCCTTAATCGGGCCATACGCGATATCTTCAACCTGGGTGATGGGGAACTGACGGGCAAGTCCCTCAAGGATATGATTACAAATGCCGATTTGAGAGCCATGTTGATTCGTTCGGGCGAGGGACCGTTGAAATATCACGAGATCAATTTTGACGATGGGCGGGTTTTCAATGCACAATATACACCCATTCCAAAAATCGGCGCGGCAATTACCATGCAGGATATTTCCTATCTCAAGGAGCTCGACCGCCTAAAAAGCGATTTCATCCACACCGTTTCGCATGACCTGCGCTCTCCCCTGACCGCCATCCTTGGGTATACGGAATTGATCGAGCGTACGGGATCGTTAAACCAAAACCAGCAGGAATTTTTACACCGCCTGCAGGGCAGTGTTCAACATATTACATCCCTGGTCAATGAACTGCTTGATCTGGGGCGCCTTGAAGCCGGGTTTGATACGCGCCGCGAGGCTGTCCAGCTTGAAGGCGTCCTAAAATATACACTCGACATGTTCGATTCCCAGATGAAGAAAAAGAAGATCACGCTGACTGCGGATACTGCGCCAAATTTGCAGCCTTTGCGCGCGAATCCGATCCGCATCCGCCAAATGCTGGATAATCTTGTCGGAAATGCCATTAAATATACACAGGATGGCGGACAGATTAAGGTCAGTATGTCGATGCAGGAAAACCAGATCGTTCTCAAGATTGAAGATAATGGCCCGGGAATTCCACACGAGGAGCAAAACCGCGTCTTCGAGAAATTCTACCGTGCCACAAATGCGACCGAAGGGGTGGAAGGCTCCGGACTGGGCCTGGCCATCGTTAATTCAATTGTGGAAAGCCATCAGGGACGCATCTGGGTTGAGTCGACGCTGGGGGTGGGTTCGACCTTTTTCGTGCTTCTCCCCGCACAGGAATAGATACTATGACTTAAAATGTTGCCGCCGGGTTGAACACCCGGCGGCAACTTTCGCCAAAGGAGGAGACAGAGAGGAGTTTGTTGGAGGTGTCTTGGTTCCGTCTCCGCATTAATATTAATCGATTCCCCGTTTTCCGCCATAGCCAAATGTCACTGATTGAAAGTGATAATCTTCACAAGGGTTTATGGGTTTAAAAGGAAATCCCGTGCCTGTAAAATGGCATCTTCCACATGAACATACGATTTTATCGTCAGTCCGGGGTCGGAATTCCCGGTGATCATTTTGGATATTGTTCGTTCCCTTTGATGCAGGCATAAAACGGGTTTGCCGATATTCAAGGCAAATCCAATTTCATACCCCACTCCGTGCGAAGGCACACTGATCTCCGCGATCAGCACATCGCAACCCTTTATCCAGTTCACATCACGCGCATAGACATCCTGTGGCGTGAGCATATGCTCATTTTCGATTGCTTCCGATCGGGCTAGGTGGGAGGTCGGAATTTCATGCCCATCCATTGAAAGCGCGGCGACAAGCTGTTGATACACGTTTTCAAGCCCGCGCCCGCCTGTAATGGAACATGCAAAATAAATGTTCATTTGTTATTTACGCGGCAGGCGGGAGAGGATCGAAGCGTCCCGTTTTTTTTGCACGGTCTCTGTTGTGAGACCCGTCCTCATGCTTTCCAGTTCCGAGCTGAAGCGCATCCAGTCCTCCACAAGGATCACAAAATGCGGTGTCTTGTCCTTGAAGAAAAGCGGTGACAGGAACAGCCGCAAGGCGGATTGGGACATCGGAAAGGCATTCAGTTCAAGCACGATCACCGTCATTTTTGCGATCGGCTGGACGATCTCCGCCTGCCATTTTGAAACGCTGCTGGGCGGGAACAAAACGCCCATGTTTGCAGACGACGTGCGCCTGATCCTTTTATACGAAATATCGAGACGCAGGAGCGGCGTGGCAAGCCGCAAGTGATCGTTGAAAGCCCGCACATAGGCGCCTTTTCGCAGGAACAGCAAGGCAAGCCCGATGAAGATGTTCAGCCCGCCAACGCTTGCCATCCCCAGCCAGCGCCATTGTTCGAACCCGAGATTGTAAATTCCCCACGAAACGCCCAGCAATGCGAATCCAAGTACAAGGATTGCGGGCCACCAGCGGTTGATCATGTGGGTGTAAATCACCAGGGGGTAACGACGCCCGCCTCTTGCCATATCCTATTTAGCCTCTTTTGGCTTGACAGCGCTCGGGACTCCGCCCTGAGCCGGTTCGCTGTTCAATTGAACAATTAACTTCCCGATGGCCTGTTCGAGATGCTCACCGCGCAGGCTGAAGGTGATGTCGCCGCGGGTCTTTTCGATGATGCCGCGCGCGAGGTCGGTCTGTCGGCGCAGTCCGTTGGTGATCGCGTCGGGATAATCCATGGTGACCATGACGGAGTAGATCTCGTCCATGTAGCCGAGCAGGCGCTCCACTTCCGTTGAATATCCGTGACGCAGAATATCCAGCGTGCGGCGGCGCAGTTCGCCGACGACCTCTGCCAGCCCGTTGAGATAGGTTGCGGGTTCAACGACCAGCTCCTCGGGAGTCTGAAGCGGTTCGTTCTTTATCAAGGCGCAGGTGACGTTCGCCTCCACAAATTCCTTCAAGGCATCCTGTGTGTATCCCGCATAGAACAGGTCGGGGTGGGATGCAAGGGAATTTCGGAGCGTATCCGCCAGCTGACGCGCCTCCTGTAATTGCGTGTTCATCGCCTGTGTGTCATCGCGATGGACGGCGCGAATGGCGAGGGAACAGGCGCGCGTGAGCTGGCGTGCCTGGGAAAGCGCCTGGTCACGCGCGGATGTACGCGCATCGAACTTTTTGCGGATCTGTTCGGCAATGTGTTCCAGTTTTTCCATGCGGTTTTACTCTTTGGGCGGGTCGGGCGGTTGTTGGAATGGGCGGAAGAGGTTATCTGCGAGGGTGGTGTTGGTGGGGACGGGGATCTCTCCGAAAGCGGCCTCGTACCGCCCGATATTTTCAGTGAGTGCCTTGACCAGTAATTTTGCGCTAAGCGGGGTCATGACCACGCGTGAGCGGATTTTTGCCTGCGGTTCACCGGGCAGGAGGTGGGCAAAGTCAATCACAATGTCGGCAGGCGAGTGGGCGATGCGCGCAAGGTTGGCGTAGACAAGTTCAAGGTCTGCGGGAAGCACAAGCGTGGGGCTGGCAGGTCTGGGAGGGGTTTGAGGCGTGGTCATGTATTTGGCCTGTATCCATCGAATGGTTAGAACGGGATATCGTCTTCCGGGGGCAGTTCCGCCATTTCCATGCCGCCGCCTGCCGTGGGACCCGCATCAGTTTCCCCGCGCGAGGAGAGGAAGCGCACGGTGGAAGCTGTCACTTCAAAGGATGTGCCGGCGGTGCCGTCCTGCTTTGTCCAGATGCGCGGTCCGCCTGTGGCTTTGTCCGGCGTGAGGCGTCCTTCGATCAAAACCTTTGACCCTTTTTTGACATACTGGTTGCATACCTCCGCTGTTTTGCCCCAGGTGGATATGCGGAACCAGATGGTCTCCTTGACCTGTTCGCCATTGCCGGCCGTGTATTGGCGATTGGTGGCAACCGAAAAAGATGTAACGGCCTGACCGGATGGTGTGTAGCGCATTTCCGGGTCCTTGCCTACATTGCCGACGATAATAATGGTGTGATACATGGGGGAAGTCTCCTTAGAGTTGAGGTACCCGTCGAAAGGCGGCGGGGGAATAGGGCGTTTCAATTTTACACCAATCCCCCCCGTGTTATGTAAGAAAATATATTGCAGGATTGTCTCATTTAAATAGTTCGGACCAAATAACCGGAGGAGAAAACCATGTCTGAATCCACACCGAAACGCTACCATCCTGCGCACGCCGCCATTCACTGGCTGATGGCTTTGCTTGTCTTTATGATGCTCGGCATAGGCAAGTTTGCGATGCCGGGGATATCCCCTGAAGACCCGCAGAAGGCAATGATGCTGCAAAGCCACACCTATATTGGCGGTGGGATCGCGCTATTGCTCATCATCCGCTTGATCCTGCGGTTTACGGTCAAGTCCCCTGCGCCGGCCGATGCGGGCAATGCCTTCCTGAATCTCGTTGGGAAGGCGGTGCATGTCCTGCTTTACCTGCTTGTGATCGGCATGGCGGTCAGCGGATTGGGGATGTATCAACTGGCAAACCTGCCCGCGGTGTTCAGCGGGGCCCAAGCCTATCCATCGAATTTCTTTGATTACCTGCCGCGCATGGGGCACGGACTTCTCTCCTGGCTGCTGCTTGCGCTGGTTGGGCTTCATGTTGGCGCTGCGCTGTTTCATCAGTTTATCAGGAAGGATAACCTGCTCGCCCGCATGTGGTTTGGCAAATAATGTTTGACTCCCGGGGCGGATGGGATGATAATCAAAGAAATCCCATCCGCCCTTTTTTGTTTTAATCGCCATGGAATGGACCATCGAATATATAGCCAGTGAACACACTCTTTATGTGAAAACAAGGGGGGTGTTAACCGCGCGGGACGCGAATACCATGGTCAGGGAGATCGTTGAGGTTGCGGCGGCCCATCGCTGTGACCGGCAGATCGTCGACCACCGCGAAACGACCTTTGCATTGAGCCTTTTTGAATATTACGAGCGCCCTGAAGTCAACGTCAGGATCGGGATCTCCCGCCGCTGGAGGATCGCCATGGTCTTCAAGGAGTTAACCCAGGATACGCATTTCATGGAGACCGTTTTCAGGAATCGAGGATACAACTTTTGCCAGTTTGACGATCTGGAAGAAGCCCGGGCGTGGCTGTTGAGCGGGTAAAAAATGAAGGCTGAAAGCCTTCATTTTTTTGGACCAGTTTTCGGAGAAGCCCCGGGCGGAGCATTTGTCCGCCCGAATAGTACCAAGGTACGGGAACTTTTTTGAAGCGGTTATCGTTTCATAGGGGCTGAAAGAAACGAGGTACAACATGAAACTTACAACCAACAGCATTATTATCATATTCGGCATCCTGGCATTATGCGTGCTTGCCATGTTCCCGATCAGTGTTCTGGCATTTCAATCCGGCCAGCCCAAAGCGGACCCGCAGGCCACGGTGCAGGCGATGGTGACGCAGACGGTGATCGCGCTGACGCTCAACGCGCCGACGCAGACCCCGCCTCCGCCCACGCCGACGCTTGATCCTGCCACCCAGGCACCGACCGCCACTGTGACATCTCCCGCTCCCACCGCAGTGACCTACTGTGACTGGGTTGCCTTCGTCAAGGACGTGACCGTGGCCGACGGCACGACCTTGGCGCCGGGCGAGGTCTTCATCAAGACCTGGCGCTTGAAGAACCGCGGAACATGCGCATGGACGACGGATTACATGCTGGTCTTCAACAGCGGCTCGCAAATGGGCGGCACCACCGCCGTGCGGCTGCCGGGCCATGTGGCGCCCGGCCAGACGGTGGATGTCTCCGTGACGCTGACCGCGCCCTCCACCGCCGGCTCCTACAGCGGCTATTGGATGCTCCGCAACGCCGCCGGTACATTGTTCGGGACAGGGGACAAGGCGAACGTCCCGTTTTATGTGGATATCAAGGTCAAAAAGCAGGAAACGGTCACGCATGGAACCGTCGGAGGTAACCTGTGCTACCCGAGCGAATTCAACCCGCCCATGACGCTCTATTTGGAGAATGCTCACACGGGTCAGCGCATCCAGTTCGCCATCGTGGAGAACCAGATCACCTACAGCGTGCTGGTCCCTGCGGGCAGATACTATGCCTATGCCTGGGCGCCCGGTTACAACCTTGAAGGCGCGTACACCCACTCGAGCGGCTTGATGAAGTCCTTTTTCGTGGAGGGCGGCTCGACCACCCCCTTCATCAACCTGTGCGACTGGAGCCCAAATCCGCACGCGCGCGGCGAGTAGTTGAAAGAAACAACGTCCCCCGAATCGCCAATTCGGGGGACGTTGCTGTTTGTGCGCGGGTGCTATAATCCGCCAAGTCATTTACCGCGAAGAGACGAAGAGCGCGAAGGGTAAAAAATCTTTGCGTCCATCGCGCCTTCGCGGTGAAAAAACGAGTATTCGATAGTTCAAAAGGAATCATCCAGTGACCATCACCTACCGCGAAGCCACCATCGAAGACTCATTTCCGGTCTTCAAAGTCTTTCTCAAATCCATCATGGACTACAGCGAGCGCATGAACGTGCAAGCCATCACGGGCGGGAACGACCCCGCCAAACTCGCGTCCATTTGGGAGAGACGCAAGCCGTTGTTCGAGTTCCTCGCCAGGGACGCGTCCCAGTTCTGGGTGGCGGAACGGGACGGCGAAGTCCTCGGCTATGCCCGCACGATCGAGCACGACGGGCTTCAGGAGTTGACCGAGTTCTTCGTCTCACCGAACCAGCAGTCGGCGGGAGTCGGAAGCGGATTGTTATCCCGCGCCTTTGCAAATAACGGCGCAAGGTATCGCACCATCATCGCCACGCTGGACGAACGCGCGCTGCATCGCTATATGACGATGGGCGTGTACGGACGTTTCATACTCAAGTATTTTTCCCGCCAAGCCGAAACAGTGACCATGGACACCGACCTGCGCGCCGAGCCGCTGGATTTGACCCTGCATCTCGAAGCGCTGAACCGCATCGATAGGGAGATCATCGGTCACGCGCGCGGAAGCATCCACGAGTGGCTGGCGGGCGCGCGCGATGGATTCGTGTACACGCGGGATGGGGACGTGGCGGGATACGGCTACCTCGGCGATGGGAACGGACCGTTCGCCGTGCTGGACGATGACGATTTCCCCGCTGCCCTGGCGCACGCCGAAAGCCTGATGGCGGAGAAGGGCGCAGAGTTCGGCGTTTCCGTCCCGCTGGTCAATAAGAAGGCGGTTGACCATCTCGTCGCGCGGAAATACAAGATCGACTCGTTCTCCGCGATCCTGATGAGCAACGTCCCGTTCGGGAAGTTCGAGAATTATTTGAACTTTGCGCCGGAGTTCTTTTTATAAACTCTTTCAACTTGCGTAAAAAAAGAAGGCGGCAATTTGCCGCCTTCTTTTTTTACGCTCTTGCCAAGCTCATCTTCTTTGGCATTTGATCCCACGTTTTGCCATCCAACAGTCTGCCCGCTTTCTTCTTTTGAACGCCGCCCCATTGCTTGAAGAAAAATGGGACTTTTGCTCTTACACATTGATTCTTTATATCCACCACCCATTCCCTTTCGAGCGGACGCGCCCCAGGACCCGATTCGCCGCCGACAATGACCCAGTTGATTCCCTTCAAATTCATTTTTGGAATGGGACCCAAAAGCGGCTCGACCGATAAAAACTTGATTTTCGCGCCCGTTTTTCGCAGATGGTCAATTCGGAATGTGTAATCGGCGTTTTCAACGCTGACACCCATCCAGATATTTTCCGTCCACTCCAGTTGCGGACTGAGTTCCAGCAACCGCTCGGAACGTTTGGTTAAGACCTGAAATTGATGCCAGTGTGCGCGTTTCATCACATCGAACACGCTCTGGACGAATTCCAGCGGCACATCCTTGTGGAACAAGTCGCTCATGGAATTGACAAAGATAACCTGCGGAGTTTTCCATTCCAAAGGCTTTTCGAGCGCCTGCGGATGCATGGTTAATTTGAAGCCGTTTGCATAATTCGGCTGCCCCATGGCGTGCAGACGTTTTGCCATGCGTTCTGCATAACAATGCTTGCAACCAGGGCTGATCTTCGTACAGCCCGTGAGCGGATTCCACGTCGATTCGGTCCACTCGATTTTAGATTGAGCCATTTTCTCCTCCGAGAAATAAAGACAATTCGATTTTATCACCAAAATAGAACTTTTGTTTTATTTATTTTTCGTCGTCCATATTGGGAAACTTGAACTGAAGCATATCTTGCCTTTGCTTTGTACTGAGTTCTAGTTTTGGAAAAAACTTTTGCGCATCGACAGAGTCGAGCCGCAAGAAATCTATTTTTCTGTAGTCTTTGAAAATATCTGAATTGCTACCAAGCAAGAAGGTCCACTGAAACTTGTCACCCTTAATAGGTTTCTTTATTAACCAGTATTCTTTTCCGATTTCTCTCATGTAATCTGAAAGATATTTCTTTGTATATCCAAATTCTCGCTTAACATTCGTAGCTGAAATATATAATAACAGCTCCATTTTTGGCCTTGCTTTTGTTATGAACTTAAGAGCATCTAAGTCTGGTTTGTTTCCAGAAGGATCGATAAAAAATAAACCAAACTCTTTTTCATTACGTGAAGAGAACAATTCAGGAATAGCTTGTTCATAATTTTTATTGTGCAAAAAGACCTTGCGATTGACGTCTGTCCACTTATTTAGGTCAAAATGAATGTTTACAGCATTCTGTAACTCTTGAAAGTTATCAAAATTGGTCTCTATAAAATCAGCATGATAAGGAATTTGCGCCTTTTCCGATTCTGCCACTGTTAGAAAAACCAATGGGCTACCTAACAACTTCCCTTCGTACACTAGACTTTTCCCAGACCATTCTAATGTATGAATTTTGTTCACCTTTGAAACTGTATCAGAATATGGCACATGCCCCTTTCCAGAAGTCAAATCAACATATCGATATTTTTGCCTAAATGATGGGTATTTCTTTATGACAGCTTGAGTAATCATAAAGTGCATGTCAAAAATACTTGATAAAACCTCTATTTTTGGTACTGTCGAATCACTATGACCAACATCATCAACTTTTGGCATATTTTCCTCCTTTGGGAAATTCGTATCAGCGGTTTTCTAATTTTGCACAATTTTTCTACCCCATCAACCTCGCCGCGCGTCTCCCGACTCTCCAGCGCGTTAATACTTGATATTGTCCGGCACGGTCATTTCAGCGTTCCTGCATGAATCCGCTTGGCAGGCTTTCAACTCCTCCAGCCACGAATGCAGGATCGCAAGCGTTTCCGCATCGAGATCGTTGGCACTATTCTCCAGTTGGTGCGGATCGGCGATAAGGTCGTAAAATTCGATCTCGCCATTTTCATATTCCAAATAGATGAAATTTTCAGCCCGGATCCCCCGATAGGCGACCACCGGGGATTCCCTGTCCAGGTCACCGGTTTCGATCAGCAGAGCGCTGCGCCATTGCAGGTCATCGGCTGGCTGGCCGTTCAAAAAGTGGACAAAGGAACGCCCGTCCACGAAGTCAGCGGACTGTGCGCCGGCCAGTTCGGCGATCGTCGGCGCGATATCAATGTTCGCGGTCATCTGTGTGATGGTGGTATTCGAAGGGATGCCCGGTCCGCGGACCAGAAACGGGACGAGAATATCCTCCTCGTAGGGCAGCATCTTTCCGGATGGCAGGCTGTGCTCGCCCATGTGATATCCATTGTCTGAAGTAAAGAAAATATACGTATTGTCCAATTGCCCGTTGTCATCCAGTAGTTGAACCAGCTCCGCCACCATTTCATCCACTGCCAGCATGGTTTGCACCCGTTTGATAAAAAACTCGTCCGCCTCCTTGACCTCAAACAACCCGCCCGTTCGTCTTATATCCTGGATGATCTGCGGTTTGTCGGAAATGTCCTCTTCATGGAATGATGCGCTTTGAGGGTATTTCAGGTCAAGGTAAAGGTTCGCGTGGCGGGCCGCCGGGGTGCTCGGTCCGTGCGGCGCATAGGGGGCAATGAATAGAAAAAACGGCGCGTGCGCCTCTACGCTTTTGTTGATGAACTCGACGGCTCTGTTCTTTAGTACATCCGTACTGTAATCATCCTCATCCTCGTTATAATCGACCAGTTTTCCATTCTCGCTCAAGATGTAACTTGTGTAAAAATCAGCGGCTTTCCTTTCACTGGTCACAAAGGCATGCCAGTCGGTCCAGCCGGGCGGGACGTAGGTCCGCTTGACCCCGGCAGGGTACAGGTTCATGAATTTCCCCATGAACGATGTGCGGTATCCCGCACTTTTCAGCCAGGTTGCGATGGTGCTTTTATTGTTTCCGTTTTCATGGAACTGTTCGAACCCGGGGGAATTCTCAAGCACACCCGTGTTGTGGGGATACTGTCCGCGGAACGTGGACGCGCGTGAAGGACAGCATGCAGATGATGTCACAAAATAATTTGTAAAGGCGGCCCCTTCCTGTGCGATCAAGCGGTTCGTTTGTTCCATATACGGCAGCAGGGGATAATCCATGTCATCGGTCAGGATGAAAATGATATTGGGCGGCGGGTTATCCGGGTCGATCTGCTGCCCACTGCAGGAAAATCCACCCAAGACAATGAGAAGTGGAATAATAACGACACCGAGAAACCGCATAGTATTATTTTTCATAATTCATCCTTGTATTAATCGTGCCGCACGTCTCCCGATCTCCACCGCGAAATTCGTCCCGCGGTCCCACGGGTAGACCTGGCTCATCGAAGCGAAGTACAACCCCTCGATCGGCGTCTGGATGGCGGGGATGTTCTTCGAATGTCCCACCAGCGGCACGGGCTGGGCGTAATTGGTCCTATGCACCCACACCTTTTTTATCCACTCGCGCTTGAACTCGGGGTTGAACTTTTGAAAGGCGGGGATGAAGCGTTCGAGCAGTTCCTCGTCGCTCATCGAAAAATACTCGTGCCCCAATTCCAGATAATCGCCCGCGTACACGATATGGTCGCCGCCGAAATGTTCGCTCGACACAAAATTCGTATGCTCCACCAGCGCCAAAAACGGGTAGCCCTGCTCCTTCGGCACGTTGAACCAGTAATACTTCTCCTTCGAAAGTTGATGCTTGAGCGAAAGCGTCATCACCACCGCACCCATCGACTTCAACTCGAGCAGTCCCTTCAAATAGGATTCGGGCAGACTCGGACATAACTTCGCCAGCAGATTCGGCGACGTGGTGACCAGAACCTTGTCGAAGGATTCTCCGTCCACACTCAGACTTCGGGACGCCTGATCCTGCTTAATGGACTTGATCCCCGCCCCCAGCCGAATCTCGGCACCCTGCCCGCGCAGTTTCTCCGCGAACAGATCCGCGAACTTTTGGAAGCCGCCCTCGAACGTACCGAGACGCGTCGTCCGCGCGTGCATCCGCGCCCACAACCACGCCATGTTGACGTCCTTATAATACGAAGCGAACTTCCCGATCAACAGCGGCTGCCACATCTGCTCGTAGACCTGCCTGCCCGCATATTTCATCATCCACTCGTGGGCGGTGACCTTTTCCAGTGCGCGCCAGTTCTTCGTCAGGCGCAGAAACAACCCGACGAATCCAAACCTGATCTTGTTCAGACCAAATCCAAGTCCGGGAAAGAGAAGCGCGTGCAATATCGAATCGAACGGATGCCACCTCCCTTTGTACAGCATCACCGTGTACGGGCGCGGAAAGATGACCTTGTCCTCCAAGCCCAACTCGCGGATCAACCCAAGCATTTCGCTGTCCGACTGGAACCAGTGATGATAGAACTTCTCCACCGACCAGTCCCAATGCGGTTCTTTGAATCCGCTCGCCAGCCCGCCCGCATAATTCGCGGACTCGAAAATGGTCACGTCATGTCCCGCCTTTTTCAAATCCCACGCGGCTGCCATGCCGCCATATCCTGCTCCAATGATTGCGATTTTCATTTCATCTTCCTTGTAGGGGCACAGCGTCGCTGTGCCCCTACAACCATTTATTTCTCCATTTCCGTTCTGAGTGTATCACTCCACTTGATGCCCTCGCGCGCCAGATAATACCCTCCCAAACCGGTGACCGGCAGCCAGAGCGCCACGTGCAACACCACTGCATAGGCAAGCGCAACATCCGGTTGGACCAGATAGGCAACCAGAACCGCTTTTGTCACGGCTTCCCATGTGCCGATGTAGCCCGGCGCGGATGGGATGGTGGTGGCGAGGTTGACGATGCCGTTCAGAAGCATTAATGCGAAAAACGATACCTCGAAATCAAAGGCATGCATCACGAACCAGTATTTGACCGTCTCCAACAGCCAGATGATGACCGATGTGAAAAAGACCATCAACACGTTGAAGGGGGAGCGCAGCGAGGCGAGTCCGTCCAGAAATTTGTGCATGATGCCCGTTATCTTTTCATGCAGGCGTTTTGGAGTAAGCCGCTCGATCATCCCCAAGCCGAATTTTGCAGTCACTTGCGGGAACATCGCCGCCAGCAAAAAGACAGCCAGCGCGCCGATGAAAATCCCTGTGCCGTAGAGCGCCACTTCCTGGATGTTGCCCACGAAGCCGGATGCGCCCGTGAGTTTTGCCAGCTCGGTCAGGTTGACGAAGATGAACGCCAGCATGACCACGCCATCGAAGATGCGTTCGACGATGATGGTTGCCAGCGAAGCGGACACGGGCACGCCCTCCCTGCGCTTCAGGATGACGGCCCGCAGCACCTCCCCCGCGCGGGCGGGATAAATATTGTTGCCCATGTAGCCGATGACAGTGACAGGAAACATGGTCTTCGTGGGGATTTTCTTGATCGGTCCCAGCAGGTAATGCCAGCGCCACGCCCGGATCCACACGCCGATGAAATACACAAAAATACCTGGCAGGAGCCAGATATAATCTGCCTGACGAACCGCCTTCCAGAAATCTTCAAGATGAAGCCCGCGCAGGGCGACCCACAGGAAAACGATGCTGATGAACACCCCAAGCCATAAATGCCATTTTTTCATAGGCAATGATTTTACACCATCGGCTATAATTCCGCGTTCGTTTGAACCCATGTCATGGAAAGGTAACAAAAATGAAACAATACTGGAAAGCCAGCCGGGATTTTATTCTGATTGCCATCGCGGCGTTGATACAGGCGACCAGCCTGCGGATCTTCTACGTCCCTGCCAACCTGGCGTCGGGAGGCGTGAGCGGCATCGCGCAGTTGATCAACCACTTTACGGGCTGGCCCATCGGCTTGATGGTCTTGATCGGCAACGTGCCGCTCTTCCTGCTCGGCTGGCGTTTCCTCGGCGGACGCCGTTTTATCCTGCGGACTGCGTTCGCGATCCTTGCCTATTCCCTGCTTACGGACCTGATCCTGCGCACGCCCTTGTTCGCCCCCGACGGCGCGGCGACCGCATTGATCGACGACTTGAAGGGCGATATTTTCCTTAACTCCTTGTATGGTGCCATTGTCAGCGGCATCGGGTATGGACTGGTCTATCGTGCGCGCGGCACGAGCGGCGGTTCGGATATCCTGGCGCGCATCCTCAATCACTGGCGCGGCGTATCGATGACGCAGAGTTATCTCATGGTGGATACGCTCGTCATCCTTTCGGCGGGATTTATCTTTGGCTGGAAACAGGCCCTGTATGCCATGATCACGCTTTACGTCAGTGGGCTGGTGGCGGAGACGGTTCTCGAAGGCGGGACGACCAGCCGCACAGTGATGATCGTGACCAATCAGGCAAGGGAAATCTCAATGCGCGTGTTGGAAGATATGCAGCGCGGCGTGACCTTTCTACAGGGCACAGGCGCCTACACCGGCACCCCGCGCCCCGTGCTATATTGCGTGATCTCGCGCTCCGAGGTTGTAACATTGAAAACCATCGTTAATGAGATCGACCCCGAAGCCTTTATGGTCATCGGGGTTGCACATGAAGCCCTGGGGGAGGGGTTCATGCCGTTGAAGGGAAGATGATTATGCTGGTCGAATAGGTGGCGGGTTTCGACTGCTTGCGTCTCAACCCGCGCCGCCGTATCGAGACAAATCACATTATTTCTTCCTCCCGTACCCAAGCAGCCTCAACGCATTTGGGTCGTTGCGCCAATCCTTTGATGCCTTTACGCGCAGTTCCAAAAAGGCCCTGCGCCCGCCCATCGCTTCGATCTCTTTGCGCGCCGCGGAACCAATGGATTTCAACATCTTCCCGCTTTCGCCGATCACGATTCCCTTTTGCGATTCACGCTCCACAAAAACCGTCGCGGCGATGTACACCATGCCGTTCTCACGCTCCTTGAACTCGTCGATGCGGACTGCCATGCCATGCGGCACTTCATCGCGCAACTGGATGAGACAGGCTTCGCGGATCAAATCCCCTGCGATCTCGCGTTCATATAGATCGGTGATCTGCTCCCCGGGATAATCCGCCTCTCTCTCAGGGACGGCTTGAATCAACGTTTCGAGCAGTTCGCCAATTCCCAGGCGTTTTGCCGCGGAGATCTTCAGTACGATTGCATCTCCAGCCAGTTGGGCATATGCCTCCACCCGCGCGGATTCGTCGTCGGGTTTGAGCATGTCCATTTTGTTCAGAACCAGCATGAGCGGGGTCCGACGCGAAACGCCTTTGAGCAGGGAGGAGATGTTCGTGTCCTCCTCGGTGGGCTGAGTCGAAGCGTCCACCAGCCAGAGGATCAGATCCACGCCGTCCAGGGCCTCCTGCGCCTCCTGATTCAGAAATTCGCCGAGTTTGTGTTTGGCGTTGTGCAGGCCGGGCGTATCCACAAAAATGAGCTGTGCGTTTTCGAGTGTGAGAATGCCCAGCTGTTTTTTGCGCGTGGTCTGTGGACGGGGAGAGACCGCCGCGATCTTTTGACCCAGCAATGCATTCAATAAAGTGGACTTGCCGACGTTGGGGCGTCCGATGATGGCGATGAAGCCTGAACGATGGGTCATGCGGTTTTCTTCTTGTAGTTGACGACGGCAAGGCTGGCAATGATGAGGACTGTCCCTGCAATCAGTTGCCAGGATAATTGTTCCTTGAGGAAGAGCACGCCGAGGATGACACCGCCGACCGGGAACAGATAGGTAACCAATGTTGTGCGGGTGGGACCGATCTCGTGGATCAAATAGTAAAGCATGATCATCGCCAGCCCGGAACCGAAAATGCCCAGCCAAAGTATGGCGATCCATGTGATGGGCAGCGCTGGGATTTCAAACGGACGTTCGGCGATGGGTCCGACGACCCACATCAGGATTGTGGATGTCATCAGCAGGCCGACGCCGCGCATGGTATTGTTTATGTTCTGGGTGTACTTTCGTATGGCGACGGCGCTGCCTGCATAAAAGAGCGATGCAAGGATGACGGCGGATTGCCCAACGACCGAGACATGTTCGCTGGCCAGCAGGTCTTTGCTCATCAAGACCATCACACCTGTAAAACCGATAAGCAAACCAAGCGTTTTTTGGAATGTGATTTTGTCATCCTGAATCCAGAAGTGTGCCATGAGCAGGGTGAACAACGGGACGGTGGCGTTGAGGATGGATGCGACAGCCGAGTCGATGGTCTGCTCGCCCCACGAGATGAGGAAGATGGGAATGGCAAGGCTGGCAGGACCAAGGATGGCGAAGATGCCCCAGGTTTTCAGGTCACGGGGGATGGACAGGCGTTGATGGACTGAGATGGCGATCGCGGTCAGCACGCCGAATAGCATGCGAAAGGCGGTCAGCGCCATCGGTCCGATCTCCTGCACGCCGATCTTGATCCACAGGAAGGATGAACTCCAGATGATTCCTAAAGTAATGAAGACGACCCAGTGTTTTGGTTTCATGTTCTCCTTTTTAAAACCACAAAGGGTCACACGTGTGCTTGCGCACAGTGCAAGCACACGTACACGAAGGAAAACCCTCGTGACCCTTCGTGATGCTTGGTGGTCAAATGTTTTTCACCAGATAATATTCCCCGCGTTCGAAGCCGCGGTCGATATAGTATTGACGCGTTCCTACAGCGGATATTACGGCCAGTTTCCCAAATCCTTTTTGCTTTGCGATCCGTTCCGCTTCTTCGAGCAGGCGCGTGCCCAGGCCAGCATGCTGTGCCGCGCCTGTTTTTTCCGCGCCGACAGCGAGTGACTGCCCATAGACATGCACTTCACGGATGAGCGCAACGCCATCGAGGTCGGAAATGCCCGTGGCAGGGGATTCTGCCGAAGGGAGCGAGAGGCGGATGAAGCCCGCCAGTTTGTCATCCGTTGTGTCGAAGGAAATGAAATGCTCCTCCGCTTTGCCAGCCTGATAGATTTGGTCATTCAGTTTTAGGGACGATAGGTCAACGGTCTTCCCTTTCACTTCACGACAGCGCACACATTGACAACGTGTGCCGCGCCGCTTCATCTCTTCATGGACATCCTGCCGCAGGCTGGTGCGGCGGTTGCCCTCCACGACGTTGTTCGAGGGAATGTCACGGATGACGCGGTTGACGCGGCAGTAGCGCGGGATGGTGGGTTTGATGGCGACGAGCAGTTCCATCAATGCCTCGGTGGTATAAGGCTGGAATTCGCCGCGCTGCCAGTATTCGTACAACTCCGCATTGGCCAGCAATTGATTTGGATAGATTTTGATTTCATCAGGACAGAAACCCTCCCACATGCGCGCGAAATCTTCGCGGTCTGATTCGGGCGTTGCGCCGAGCAGGTTGGGCATCCAATGCAGCACGATCTTGAATCCCGCCGCGCGGAGCAGTGCTGCCGCGTTTCGCGTGCATTCCACATCATGGCCGCGTTTGTTGATTTCGAGAATGTGGTCGTTGAAACTCTGCGCGCCCATCTGCACTTTTGTCACGCCGAGGTGGCGCAGCCAGCGCAATTCATCAGGATTGATCTCGTCGGGGCGCGTTTCGATCACCAGCCCCACGTTGCGGTGGGAGGCTGTTTCGTTAATCGTCTGCGCATTTGCGAGTTCGCCCTCGCCGATTTTCCCTTCCGCAGCTTCGAGGTGGGGGATGCCGTTCATTGCGTCGAAATTGCGCTTGATAAACCACTCCTGATAATCACGACGGTAGGACGACCATGTCCCGCCAAGGATGAGCAACTCAATCTTGTCGGTGGGGTGGCCCAAATTCTTCAGCGCGCGGATGCGCGCCTCCACCTGTGTGAACGGGTTGAATTCATGCTCCAGCGCGCGCATCGCACCGGGCTCATCAGGCAGATAGCTCTTGGGCATGCGTACATCGGTTGGACAAAAAATACATTTGCCCGGGCAGGGATACGGCTTGGTCAGAACCGTGACCGTTGTCACGCCGGAGAGGGTCCTCATGGGCTTCATGCGGATGCGTTCCAACAAAACCCTGTCAGGTTCGATGGTGCCGGCCTCCACCATCTGGTTATAGGCGGCCACCAGTGCAGCTTTGGTGAGATACCCGCCCTCGTCCAGTGGGTGGCTGCGAAGCGCGCGCATCACATCATTGCCTTCACGGATCTCGTCCAACACGTGATGTGCCAGCGCAAGTTTCTGCGGTGTCAGAGCGTTGATCTTCCTCCAGCGTTGCCGTTTTTCTGAAATTTCCATAAACAGCTTATCCATTCCTTGCTTCTGCCGATACCATGACGGGATTATACCGTCATGGTATGCCCGAATGGGTATAATCCCGTCATGAATCCAGATATAACCGACCGCCTCCTTGCGATAAACCGTGAATTTTACAACCGCTTCGGCGATTCCTTTTCCGCCACGCGCCGGCGTCTGCAGCCCGGTGTAAAGAAAATGCTTGCCTCCATTCAGGATGCTGAATCCGTTTTGGATCTGGGATGTGGGAACGGGCATTTCCTGCGCGAGTTGGGCAGGCGTGGTCATAAGGCGGCGCTTCTCGGCGTGGACTTCAGCCTGCCCCTGCTGCGAGACGCAGAATCCAGTCCCGGGGTTGAGTTCCGCGAGCTTGATCTGACGAAACTTTCAGCATTACTGCATCACATTTCAACAGATGGCGGATGGTCGGTCATAACGATGTTCGCCGTCCTTCATCATATTCCTGCGCATGAAATCCGCCTGGATATTTTGCGGTGTGTGAGATCATGCTTGAGACCGGATGGAAGATTTATCCTGTCCAACTGGCAGTTCATGAACAGCGATAAATTGAAATCCAGAATCCAACCCTGGGGCAGGGTCGGGCTTTCGGATGACGATGTGGACGAAGGGGATTATTTGCTGGACTGGCGAAGCGGGGGTGAGGGACTGCGGTACACGCACCATTTTTCAGCGGAGGAACTGCTTGGGCTGGCTGAACAGGCTGGGATGCGCGTGAGCGCGTCCTTTTTATCTGACGGGGAAAACGGCCGGCTTGGGCTTTATCAGGTCTGGTCAAATCTTTAAACCGTTTCGTTCACCATGACGCAATTGCGTCCCGCATGTTTTGCGTTGTAGAGCGCGCCATCCGCCCGCTCGATCAGCGTTTGCAGTGTCTCCGCGGCGTTTGCCTCGGTAACCCCGATGCTGACGGTGATGGACAGCGGCCCTGCATCGGTGGTGAAAGATCCGTTCATAATGGACAGGCGCAGGCGTTCCGCAAAACGCCTTGCGGATTCAAGATTTGTTTCAGGCAGAATGATCACAAACTCCTCGCCGCCATATCTGCCGATCAGGTCGATGGCGCGTGAGTTGTTCCTGCAGCGGTCTGCAAGTTTATGCAGGATCTGATCCCCTATTGTGTGACTAAATTGGTCGTTGACCGTTTTGAAGTGGTCAATGTCGAAGATGACCGCGCAGAGAGGCCGTTGGATGCGGTGTGCGCGCTGCAATTCGAATTCGCCGAATTGGAACAACCCGCGGCGGTTGAGCAGACCGGTCAATGCGTCGGTGACCGCCTGGCTTTGCGCCTCTTCAAAGATGCGTGCATTTTCCAGTGCAATGGCAACCTGGTTTGAAAATTCAGATGCGCTTTTGATGTCTTCTTCCTTGAAATGGTTCGATTTGGTGCTGTCAATGGTAAGCAAGCCAATTATTTTCCCCTGAAAGATAAGCGGCACCCCCAGCCACGAGCGGATGTGGAGGTTGCCAATTTCGTTGAAATTGGGATATTGATCATCTGTTTCGGGAATATAATGCGGCTTTCCAGTTCCCATCACAATGCTGTTGGGTTCACCCGTAATTGGGAAGCGTATGCCCAGTATGGATTTTGGATCCGCAAAGCCCCGCCCGCCGACGATCACCAGTTCATTCCCATCCAGCAGTTGCACCGATGCACTATCGCACGGGATGACCTGGTTGAGCTGCTCGAGGATGCGATTCACCGTCTCATTGGTGGCAAGCGTTTCGGCGACCGTTGCGCTGGCCTTTCGCAAGGTTTCGGATGCATCAGCGCGGCGCTGGGCTTTTTCCACCGCCTGGTATTTTTCCATCGCAAGGGCGATCAAACCTGCTGCCTGTTCACTGATGGCGATCTCCTCGGGTTGGAAATTATGCGGCTGTTCAAAGGTAAGCATGATCGCGCCCATCCTTTTCCCGCCGGAGACCAGGGGCAGGACAAGGATGGACTGGAACGGGAAGACCTTTTTCAGCCGGTATTGGTTATATGGCGGGATGTTTGCATCTTCAATCACGAGGGTGTGATTTTCCCTGAAAGCCAGTTCGGTAAACGTGCCCTCACCGGGAGTGGCGCGAAGCGAAAGGTACGTATCACGGTATGGACCATACGCTGACAGCGGCACGGGTTGTTCCTGTTCTTCATCCCAGCGGGAGAGGAAACATCCATCCGCTTTTATCAATTCCCCCAGACGGTCCACGACGATTTGCGCCATGGAGTCAAGGTCGTCGGATTGCAGGGCTGCAAGTACGATCTCGTGCAGAAGGTTTAATGTGTGCTGGCGGCGCACCAGCTTCTGTTCGGTACGGGCGCGCGTCTCCGCCGAGCCGAAAATATTGGCGGCAATATGGAGCGCCTCCAGCTCCGTGGTTGTCCAGCGCCGTTCATGACGGCATTCATCGAACATGATGAACCCCCACCACTGGTTGTCGACGAAGATCGGCATCACCGCGATGGAAATGCTCCCCTGTCTTTGCAGGAAATTTTTTTCATCCTCGGGAAAATCACGTACCATGCCATAAATGGGATGCCCCTGCGAAAGGGTGTTTTCCCATCTGCCGAATCCGGATCTGTGGAGCGACACATGCTGTAAGGCCGGGTTATTGATCTGTGAAGAGACGCCGGGTGCCGCCCATTCATAACACAGGCTCGAATGTGCCCCGCCGTTTTTATCGATGTAATTCATTACCACGTGGATGCGACTCACGTCCGCGGCCCGCCCGATCTTTTCCAAAACCGCGGGGATATTATGTTCCCATGCGGATTCTTTCAGGAATTGTTCGGCGGCAAGGTTGATGGAAGACATGATCGATTCACGGCGGCTGATTGCCATTTCCGTGTTTTTGCGTTCCGTGATATCGTGCAGGATAATCATGCTGTCGGATGGGGCTCGATCTTGAAAGATGTTTAACTGGTGCAGGGGAGAGACGGTCACATCATACACCCTGGCCTGGCTGCCCTGCCCGATCACGATCTCGGCCCGATGTTCACCGCCTGTCAGGTAGTGTGCCAGTTTTGCCCCAAAGGTTTCCGAAACATCGCCAAGCGGCTGGCCGACCGCTTCATTTTCCATGCAATTGAACAGGCCCTCCGTAACCGGGTTGATGTATACGATGCGTTGATGCGGGTTCAGCACGATCACCCCATCCCTCATGTTTTTCAACACGGTTAAATGCTCAAGCGGCAGCACGTCAAATAGATGGTATCTCGCAATCGCCCACGCAAGCCCCAGTGCCATCGGCAAAAAGAACAGGGGCGCAAGGTCCAGGTTTTTGACGGGGCCGGTTCCGCTGACGAAGACCAGACTGCCGCCCAGCGGGATGAGGATGCTCAGCACCACGAGACTGATTTGGATGCGGTAGATGCCCGGTCTCTGAAGCAGTTCGATAATAAGCAGGGTGCTTGCAAGGATCAGCAATCCATAGGAGAAAACGGCATGGATCCAAAAGAAAACCCCAAAGCGGACATTCAGCAATGTGATCCCCGCGAACTCGGTAATGGTTTCCATGTCCCACATCAGGTGGTGGAATGGATTTGTCCACACGAGAAGCAGGATCAGAGTTGGAATGACCCAGATCAAAAGCCTTGTGCGCGGCGTGAGCAGGCTTCGTTTGCCAATGAATTCAACGGCAAAGAACAGCATGAAAACAGGGATGGACACGATGCCAATGTATTCAACACTGGTAAAGAACAATTTTAAATGCAGCTGCGGAAAGTATATCTCCAGGCTGTATGCAAAGGCCCAGATGGAAAGCCCCAGCATTGTCCATGCAAACGGCGTGACGGCCACGGCCGGGCGTTTGCGCCATGCGAATAATCCCAGCCACGCATAGGGGACTGCGGCAAGGAGAAATACCAATGGAACATTCAGATCAAGATTAGTTAACATGACGCACTATAAAAAATACTTCGCGCCTTATTCAGGAGCGAAGTAAAAACCCTTTTATACAATTAGCAGTTGAGGAGCAACAACGTATTGCCACCAGTTGTTGTGGATCCCATTTCTGCGTCCCGCCACGCGGGGAAAGTGGTTGAACCACCATTTATGATGCGCTCGTCCGTCACCCCTGCCCCATGCAGATGAATTGACAATGCGTACGTTCCCTTTGAAATTCGGGAAGTTCAAAAACCAGTCGTCGCACTCGCTTTTGACCGGGGTGGGGTTGTTCCAGTCATAGTCGCTCTGGCTGTTGGGCGCAAAGTGGATGTTTCCGCAGGCCGCCCTGCCTGGTGCGATCTTTTCATACAGTGTGAAGCGCCTCCACAAATTCGCTTCGCCCGCCAGTTTGCTGAAGGTCTTTTCCATGATGGATTCGGCGCGGTGACCGTAGGCCTCCAGCATTTCACCGATTTGCCTTTCGTAGGAAAATCCCATCACAACAAAACGGCGTTTACTGGCGGAGGTGTTTGCCAGCGGGGGGGAATTGCACCAGAATGCGCCCGGCCCGCCCATGCTGGATTCGTAAAAACCTGCATGGGGGTAGCCAAAGATCCACACTTCGTCTATTTCGTTCCTCGCCACGCGCTGCAGGATGTTGTATTTTTTAAGGATGGCGTTATAGTCCGCTTGCTGCGGAGTGTGCGGCGGGGCTGTACGGTTCAGGATATCCAGATACGTTTGCGGGGTATATCGAAAGCCGTCGGTCTTGGCGGGAAATTCATCCACATCCACACGCTGGACGATCTCATACCGCGCCATTCCGCCGCTGACCTCGAGCAGGTCTGCCATGAAACCGGTGACCAGGTCTGAAACGTTGAACCACTTTTGCTGTTGTGAAAGCGTCATTCCCGTGGACCTGTCCATGACGGGGTCATATACGATCAGGAACACCTTGCTGCGTGTGATCTGCGCCGGCTCGGTTGCGCTATCCGCGGGAAATTTTTGGCGGGCAGGTTTGAAAAGATTGGAGAAAAAATCAAAAGTTCTTAACATCGGTTCTCCTTGAAGTCAAGGCATGTTTAATGCAAAATAAACCTGACCATCCACTGCAAGATATAACACATGATTGGGGCTGACCGCCACCGCACTGGCGGGTCTCAAAGGGATTGGATTGTTCTCTCCCAATGTCGGCTGGATCAGGTTTTGCAGTTCCAGCAGTCGGGGCGAAAACCGCATCACACTTTGCGAATCCGCATCCAACAGCAGGATGGATTGATCCGGTAATACCGCGCGCATTACTTTTATGAAGTGCGCATTTCCAAACAGGTCGATCCCTTCATAGGCTTTGAACGGATTGACCATCGGCAGTGGGTCCTGGCATTGGGACGAATTTGTGTCGACACGGCTGTAGGTGCAATTGGAGACGCGCCCGTCGGCATGCAGCATGTAGAGTTCATCCCCGGCGATGACGAAATCAATCACATCCTGGGTTGGGGTCTGTTTGCTGAAGAAGAAGGTGGGACGGTCAACGTAGCTGCCGTCTTTCCCGTTATAGACCCATACCGCGCGTGACGGCGCATCCAGTACATAGAGATTTCCGTTTTCCATTCGAAAGGCTGTGACGCGCCCCCAGTTTGTGTCCGGTGTCGGCAGGCGAACGGCTTGTGCCACCTCGCCCGGCGTGCAATAGAGCAGGTTGCCGCTTGCGTCGATGCCCAGCACGACGGCTCTATTGGATGTTAAGCCCGGCAATGCAAGGATGTCCACAAGTGGGCCGACAGTGATGTTGCCATACGCACCGGGCCTGCAATTGAAGGTTGCATCCAGTTGGAAACCGCGCCCGCCGGAGGCGGGGAAGGCGCGCAGCACTTCCCCGTTGGCCGGGTTGAGCAGGAACAGGTCCGTTTCACCCGCCGCCATGCGGCTCGCGTTAATATTGAGTTTGGTGCTGAACGCAGGGTTGAATTGGATGCGTACGATGCCCAGCAGTGTATCGCGATTCTCGTTCGCTTCCTTGCGGAGGTTGATCGTATCTGAAGTCTGACGGTGTGCCTCGGCACGATCCACGTTTTGCAGGACATTTTCCCATGCAATCCGCTGTTCAACAGGGTTGCCGAGCAGGACAGCCTGGTCGCGTGTCTGTTGTGCCTGCCGCAGATAGGTATCGTATTGCTCGCTGCGTCCGTAGCGCAGATAGACCACGCTCGCGATCGTGACCACGACCAACGGGATCAGGATCGCCAGGAACATCATCAGTGCTGAGGATGGCATGGAGGACGTCCCGCCCTCATTTGTATTTGGCAGGAGACGCGGAAGGAAGTTGCGGAGTCTTTCGCCGGCCGTGTCGCCCAGACGACGGCTAGCCTGGATTCCACCCGCGATCATTTTGGCAGTCTGACGAGTCCGTGCGGAGGGTTCCCGCGGCGCTTCGGGCTCTTCCATCTTTTCCGCGTCAACATTCTCTGCGCCGTTGGATTCAGGCGATTCATTCTGAGCAGGGTCATCGCTGATTGTCTGTGGCTTTGGTGCCGCCCTCGGAATGGATGCGGGAAATTCGCGCGGTACCGTGTTGCCCGGGAGATGCCTCATGGATGTTGGCTGTCCCGGTGGGAGTGGCTCCTCCTGCTGCGGCGGGATGGCATATGCAGAGGGTTGCAGGACATGTGCCGGCGAGGTGACAGGCGACTCAGGCGTGGGTTCTGTTCCTGCGCGGCGAGGCAGGCTCGAGGTCGGATCAAGATGCGGTGTTTCGTCTTCTTTTTTTCCTTCCTGGATTTCGGCAGACCCCTTTAATAGATTCAAGCCTCCTGTGCCGTCCGTCGCTTGCAGGAGAACGGCATTCAAGTCATCATGGGTGAGCGTGGACAGCCGGCGGCGCATGGCCTCCAGCGAGGAGGGACGCGGGTCGTTCAGTGTGCCGTCCCACGCGCTGGGCGCCCTCCCAAAAAAGAGCATGCGGTCTCCCGCGCTCAACTTGGCCTGCGCGTAATACATGGTTGTGTTTTGGCTGATGCCAAGCCCCTTGCCCGATGAACTGGGTTCATGGATGTGACGGGTTTCATTTTTTCCAAACCAATACACATGCATGAGACCGCTCATGGAAAGGGTTAATTGCGCCTCGCGCAGTGCCGCGAGCGTGAGCCAGCCGTTTACATATTGTCCGATCCCGCTGGTGGTCATGTTTCTTTCGAGCAGGTTTTTATTGACAGTTTCCGTTGCGGCGCGCAGTGCGCTGGTCAGCGACCCGGATGTCTGGTAAAAAACATCAGCCGCACCCTGCGCCACCTGCAAATATTCAGACGTTGAAAAGACGGCATTGCCCGCCAGCAGCAAATACACCACCAGGCGTTCCTGGGATCGAACACGCGTCGCATTGGCCGGCGGTGTTAATGCGAGCAAACCGGGCAGGCTGGTGATTTCCCGTCCATTATTGCGATAGAGCGGTGTGAGAGTAAGATCAATGCCCATGTAAGAATAAGTCCTTATTGCCTGTCAAAGGTTACGCTTTGATTATACTGGTAAAATTTGGCGGCCATGAACTATACACTCCATAAGGATTTTTCCCAACTCGACGCGCAAGAATGGAACGCACTGTTAAAGGAAGCGGCAGGCGATTTTCCATTTTTGCGTTATGAATACCAACATGCCTGGTGGGAGCATCGTGGCGGCGGCGAATGGCCGGTTGCTGAACTTCTGCTCATCACTGCCCGTGAAGGTGACAAACTCATCGGCATTGCGCCGCTTTTCATGGCGGAATACGACGGCCGGCAAGCCCTGCTTTTGAACGGAAGCATTGAAATTTCCGATTATCTGGACGTGATCGTGCGGACGGATGACCATGCGCGATTCGTCACCGGGGTATTGGATTTCCTCGCTTCCAGCGCAGTCGACAACTGGTCTGCCCTCGATTGGTACAACCTGCCCGATGACTCTCCCACGCTTGCCGTGCTCCAGGCGGAATCCACTGCGCGCGGCTGGGAGCATCATGAAGAGGTCTATCGTCCCACTCCGCGCATCGTGTTAAACGGTTCTTTTGAAGACTATCTTGCAAGCATTGACAAGAAACAACGCCATGAGATCAAACGCAAGATGCGCCGTGCCGCTGAGTCCGGGCGGGTGCGTTTTTCTGTGGTGGGCAAGGATGCCGACATCGAACCCGAGTTGGAATCCTTTTTCCACTTGATGGTCCAGGATCCCAACAAGGCCCTTTTTCTCAAGGATGTGATGCGCCACCAGATGTCCGAGGTCATTCGCGGCGCGCACAAAAGCGGCTATCTCTGGCTTGCCTTCCTGGACGTGGACGGCGTGAAAGCCGCGGCAGCGCTTAATTTTGATTACAACAATAAACTCTGGGGGTATAACTCCGGTGTCAGCCGCGACCACATGGAACTCTCCCCCGGCTGGGTTCTGCTTGGGAACGTTATTCAGTGGTGCTGCGAAAACGGACGCCGCGAATTCGATTTCATGCGCGGCGATGAGGAATATAAATACCGCTTTGGAGCGGTGAAAAGGCACGTGATGCGGGCGAGGGTCACAAAAAAATAAAAACAGGGACTCGGCAGCGCCGAGTCCTGTTTTTATTTATCCAGACCTAGCCGCCGCCGGCTCCGCCGACAATCCCGCCTTCCGTCAACTTGTGCAGGTCACCCAGCGCGGATTCAATCTCTTCCACTGACACGGGCCGGTCTTCATCGCGGTGTTTTAGCTTGCCGGACTTCGCCTTTTCCATCGCCAGCTCTTTGATGGAGGCATTGGATGCCAGTGCCTCTTTTACCAGTGCGGCTCCCTGTGAATATCCGATTACGGGATTCAGGGCCGTCACAATGATCGCGTTCTTCCCCAGCCAGCCCTCCGCTTTTTCGCGGTTGGCGGTCACACCTTTTACGGCGCGTTCGGTAAATGCATTGACCGAGCCGATCATCACCTGCATCATCTCGAACAGGTTGTGCGCGATGATCGGCATCATCACGTTCAATTCCAGCTGCCCTGCCTGTGCCGCAAGCGCCACCGTTGTGTCACACCCGATGACGTGGAACATGGCCTGGTTAAGCATCTCCGCCAGCACGGGATTCACCTTGCCCGGCATGATGGACGAACCCGGCTGAACGGCGGGTAATCTGATTTCGTCGAGACCAGTCGATGGTCCGGATGAAAGGAGGCGGAAGTCGTTTGCAATGCGGATGAGAGTCAATGCCAGTGTGCGCAGCGAGGCGGAAAAGTCCACTGCATCCGCCATGGATTGCATGGACTCGAACAGGTTGTCGGATGTGCGCAGTTCCAGTCCGCTGATCTCGGACAGTTTCTTCACCATGCGCGCATGATATTCGGGATGCGCGTTCAAGCCGGAGCCGACGGCTGTCCCGCCGATACCAAGCCGACGCAAACCCTTGGCAGAGCGTTCGATGCGTTCGATGTCGCGTTCGACCGCTTTGGCATACGCGCCGAACTCCTGACCGAGCCGCACGGGGACGGCATCCTGCAAATGTGTGCGCCCCGATTTGACGATGTCATCGAATTCACCCGCCTTCGCTTCGAGCGTGGATTGCAGATTTTTGAGCGAAGTCAGCAGTTCCTCCAGCCGCCACAACGCGCCAAGACGAATGCAGGTGGGAATCACGTCATTGGTGGATTGCGCCATGTTGATATGGTCGTTCGGGTGGGCGTAGTACTTGCCGATCTCCCCGCCGAGTATCAATGTAGCGCGGTTGGCGATCACCTCATTCGAGTTCATGTTGTGACTCGTCCCCGCGCCAGCCTGAAAGGGATCGACGACGAACTGGTCGTTCCACTGTCCGTCCATCACTTCGGCGGCGGCTTGGGCAATGGTTTCCGCCAGTTGTTTGGCAGTGAAGTGTTTTCCGTCCACTTCGCGGTCGTTGAACAAGCCGAGATCATGGTTAACCAGCGCCGCGGCGCGTTTCACCGCCGCAATCGACCAAACGAACGCGCGCCAGGGTTTCAAGCCGCTGATGGGGAAGTTGTCCACTGCGCGCTGGGTCTGCACGCCGTATAGGGCTGTTGCCGGCACCTGCAATTCCCCCAGAGAATCCTTTTCCTTGCGAAAATCCTGAGCCATGCTGCCTCCCGAAACAATCGTTTTTTTATTATTTTACACCTTTCCAAATGAAGGAACACAAACCAGTTTCAGGGAAGCAACAGGAGCGGGGTTTTCCCGAAACACCGGGCGGAAAATAGGACACATCACACTCGGTTTCCGTCATGGACATGTTATATAATGATTGCATGTTTGAGCGCTTCCGCCGCCTGTTTAACGCTCCCATTTTCTCCGATGAGGAGAAAACGCACAATTCGCAAATTATTAATGCTTTTGGATGGGTGGTCATCACCGTCCTGCTCATCCTTTATATTTGGCGCTGGGTGAGCGGGGAATGGCTGAGTTATTCCTCCCGTTATGTTTTTCCGATCCTCATTCTGATCGTACTCGTGTCGCTGTTCATGCTCCACCGCGGGTATGTGCGCGGTGCGGGCGTTTTTTTGGTGGCGTTCACCTGGTTGGGACTCACCTATCAAGCCTCGCAATCGACTGGGCTTCGCGATGTCGCGACCATGTCCTATCTCGCCATCATCCTGCTGGCGGGTCTCCTGCTTGGCTGGCGGGAAGGTTTGTTAACGGGCATGGTCAGCCTGGCAATGATATGGTATTTCGCTATTCAAGAACAGCACGGAATTTACCAGTTTCGGGCAGACCCTCCCCTCAGCTTTGCGCGCGACCTGACCGCCGTTTTCATCGCCACCGGAGTTCTTGTTTATCTCCTGATTCATAAACTGAATCGTTCGCTCACGGACGCGCGCCTGGAATTGAAAGAACGCCTGCGGGCGGATGAAAAATTGCAGGTCCAGGCGAGATATCTGACCGCGCTTCACGAGACCGCCCTTGGCCTGGTCAACCGCCTTGAACTTAATCCTCTCCTTGAGTCTGTCCTCACCTATGCGAGCGACTTGTTAAACACCCCCCATGTCGGGATAGACCTGCTCCTGCCGGACGAGTCCGCATTAAGGCAGGAACTGGGATACGGCATTTTTACAGACTACAACGGTGCGCTCACTCAAAAGGGTCTTGGCTTGAACGGTAAAGTTTGGGAGCAGGGAAAAACCATCCTTACCCAAAACTACGAAGCATGGCACGGAAAAAACCCCGAAGCGCTGAGTCTTGGGTTTGCTGCCGTGATCGGGGTGCCGCTGAAATCCGGCCCAAAAGTTGTCGGTACACTGCTCGTTGCATCCACGGATAAAAAAAAGAAATTCACGTCCGAACAGATCATCCTGCTGGAACGGCTTGCCGCGCTGGCGTCGCTTGCCATTGATAATGCCCGCCTTTATGAAAAGGCGCAAAAAGAGATCAATGAGCGAAAGATAATCGAGCAGGACCTGCGTTCCAGCGAGGAGCGTTTCCGCAAGGTTTTTAATAATAACAATATCGCCATTTCGATCGTCACCCTTGAAGAGGGCATATTCCTGGAGGCAAACGAAGCCTTCTGGCAATTGACCGGGCTTTCCCCGGGGCAGGCGCTTGGGCGTTCCTCATTGGCATTCAATCTATGGAAAACCCCTGCAGACCGCGCCAGGTTTGTGCGGGACCTGCTCGAAAAAGGCTCCTTGCAAAACGTTGAAGTTGAATTTCCAGGCAAGGGACACAACCAAAAACCGTCCATTGCCTATTATGAATTGATAAACATCAAGGATCAGCGTTGCATCCTTTGTATGTTCTATGACATCTCGGAACAGCGCCAGGCGGAACGCGCACTCAAGGAAAGCGAGGAACGCTTCCGCAAGGTATTCCACACCAGCCCGGTGGCGATCTGCCTCACCACCCTCGAAGAAGGACGCCTGCTCGACGCGAACGCTGCATACTGGAAGCTTACCGGCTACAACCCGCAGGCATCCATTGGCAGGACAATGATGGAATTGGAGGCGTGGTCCTCCGAGGAGGAACGGAAAGCCTTTACAAACGAGCTCATGGAAAAACGCTCCATTCTAAATCCGAATTATGAATTCGAGGACTACATAACCAGGGCGCCCCGTTATGCCATCGCCATATATGAATTAATGGATATCCGGGAACAGACCTGTCTTCTATCCATGTTCTATGATGTCACGGAACAAAAGCTGGCGCAGGACGCCCTGCAAAGCACAGAGGCACGAACGCGCGCCATCCTCGAGTCCATTCCAGATATGATCTTTGAGATATCGAAGGAGGGGGTGTTTTTGGATTTCATGGCGTCGGCTGAAATTTCACCTCTGATGCCGCCCGATGAATTTATCGGCAGGAACATCAGGGAATTATTCCCGCCGGCGATTGCCGGGCAAACCATGTTTGCGCTTGAGCGTGTACTTGCCACAAGCCAGCTGCATGCGTTTGAATATGGGGTGCCGCCCGGGGATGAGACCCAGTTCTTTGAAGCGCGGGTTACCGCGGTCACCTCCGAATCCGCCATCATTATGGTGCGCGATATCAGCCAGCGGAAATGGGTGGAGACCGAGCGCGAGAAATTGATCCAGGAACTGGAAGGCAAGAATAGTGAACTGGAACGCTTCACCTACACCGTCTCGCACGATCTAAAATCCCCGCTGATCACCATCAAGGGCTTTCTCGGATTTCTGGAACAGGACGCAGCCAGCGGGAACATCGCCCGCCTGAAAGCCGATACAAAACGGATTGCAGACGCCACCGATAATATGCAGGCCCTGCTCAATGAACTGCTTGAACTTTCACGCGTTGGGCGTTTGGTGAACCCGCACCAGGAGGTCCCCTTCGAGGAGATCGTCCGTGAGGCGCTGGAGCTTGTGCATGGCAGAGTGCATGCAAACTCCGTTCAGGTGTGTGTACAGGAAAACCTGCCGACCGTCCATGGAGACCGTCGGCGGCTGATCGAGATCCTGCAAAATTTAATTGATAACGCCGCAAAATTTGCCGGCTCCCACCCGAATCCTCTGATTGAGATCGGGCAGGATGGACATGAAGACGGCAGGCCGATCTTCTTTATCAGGGATAATGGCGTGGGCATTGACCCTGCTCACCATGAGAGGATCTTCGGGCTGTTCAACAAACTGGATGCGAACTCCGAAGGGACGGGCGTTGGCCTCGCCCTCGTGAAGAGAATTGTCGAGATTCACGGAGGCAGGATCTGGGTCCGCAGCGAAGCGGGAAAAGGAGCGACTTTTTTCTTCACGCTTCAGACCAAATCCGATTCCTGATTTATGATATAACTGGCTTCATCTCACCTGTGGAGGATTCACTTATATGAAACGTGCAGTCAGCATCAGTATTGGTTCATCCAAACGTAACAAGGCTGTGGAAGTGACTTTGCTTGGCGAAAAGGTCCGCATCGAACGAATCGGCACCGACGGTGATATGGAATCCGCCGCGAAAAAGTTTCAGGAATTGGACGGGACAGTGGACGCCTTCGGCGTTGGCGGCGCGGATTTGGGGGCGATTGTCGATGGAAAATGGTACACCCTGCATTCCGTGACCCCCATGGTGCGGTTTGTCAAAAAAACCCCTCTGGTGGATGGCGGCGGGTTAAAGAACACCCTTGAAAACAAAGCCCCTGCATTTTTAGATCAAAAAATCGGCGATTATATAAACTCCCGCGGACGCAAAGTGCTGGTCACGTTGGGGATCGACCGCTGGGGACTCTCCCGGGCCTTTGCGGAGGCTGGTTATGAAACCATCTATGGCGACCTGATGTTTGGGTTGGATATTCCGATTGCCATCCACAAGGTCAAACATCTTAAGACCGCGGCGGCACTGCTGATGCCCATTGCAAGCCGCCTGCCCTTCGAGTGGATCTATCCCACGGGCGAAAAACAGGAGAAACGCACCCCCAAGTGGGGAAAATATTATGCATGGGCAACTGTGATCGCAGGCGACTGTCATTACATCAAACGTTTTATGCCTGATGATCTGACTGGCAAAGTCATTGTCACGAACACCACCACAGCGGAAGATGTGGAAACCTTCCGCAAGGCGGGCGTAAAATATCTTGTCACGACCACCCCCGTGCTTGAAGGCCGCTCCTTCGGCACGAACATGATGGAAGCCGCACTGGTGGCTGTTTCGGGAAAAAACCGCCCTTTGACCTGGCCTGAACTGGATGAAATGCTCAACAAACTCGGCTTCGAGCCGCAATTGCAGGAGTTGAACTAACCATGAAGATGAACGCAATCGTCACCGCCGGGGGGATTCCCCAGCCCGGCGACCCGTTGTATGCCTATTCCAATGGTGATTCCAAGGCGCTGATCGATGTCGCTGGCAAGCCCATGGTGCAATGGATCCTGGATGCGCTCGGCGATGCAAACCTGGTGGACCAGGTCATTGTGATTGGGCTTACGCCAAAAAGCGGGCTGACCTGCAAAAAGCCGCTTCATTACATCTCCAATCAGGGACGCATGCTGGCGAACATCGTTGCGGGTGTGAATAAATCGCTGGAGTTGAAGCCGAAAGGTGAATATGTCCTGGTCGCATCCTCCGACACCCCCGCGCTCAAAAGTGACATGGTGGACTGGCTGGTGAAGACCACCATGCAAACAAAGGACGACCTGTACTACGGCGTCTGTCCGCGTGAGGTGATGGAGGCGCGCTTCCCGACCTCCAACCGCACCTACACCAGATTGAAGGACATGGAACTTTGCGGCGCGGATATCAATGTGACCCATGTGCGCATGGTGACAGACCATCTCGATACCTGGGAACAGTTGATCGGCAACCGCAAGAGTCCGCTGCGGCAGGCCATGGTGGTTGGTCTGGATACCTTTTTTCAATTGGCAACACGCCAGTTCACCCTGCAGGGCCTGGTGGAGCGTGCCTCAGAGAGGATCGGCATCAAGGCGCGCGCCATCATCTGGGAGCGTGCCGAACCGTGCATGGATGTGGACAAACCGCACCAGCTGGAATTGATGCGCGAGGACCTCGCGCGTCAGCAGCGCAAGGCGGCGGCCGTCAAAAAACCGGCATTCAAAAAGAAAATCCAGAAGGCGAAACCCGTCCGAAAAGCGGTTTCTTCAAAAACAAAAGGGAAGGTCAAAGCAAGCAAGAAATGAACCTGCACTCCATCCTTGAGCTCGATGCCCGACTCTCCAGCCGCTTCCGTGTGGCTGAAAAGCCGGGTTTTTTACGCAATCTTGCCATTTTCTTCGCTCATTCCGGCGACTCCTGGTTTTGGGCGCTGGCGCTCATCCTCGCCTGGTTCTTTAGCGATTCCACATGGCGGAAATGGGAGACTGTTGAATTCTTCGGAATGGCAGGTCTGGCCGGCGTTGTGCTTGCCGTCAAATTTCTCGTCAAACGCAAGAGACCTGAAGGTGAATGGGGACGGATCTATCGCAACACGGACCCGCACTCCTTCCCGTCCGGGCATGCCGCCCGCGCCTTTCTGATTGCCGTAATCGGAACGGCTCTTGCCCCGCCCTGGCTTGCCTCCCTACTTTGGCTTTGGGCGCCGCTGGTGGCGCTTGCCCGGGTTGCCATGGGTGTGCATTATCTTTCTGATATTGTTGCAGGTGCAGTGCTGGGGGTTATTGTCGCACTGCTCGGCTTGCAGTTCTACCAGCCAATGATTGACTGGTTCACATCCCTAACGGGTTTTATGTTCTGGTAGATGGCGATGAAAACCCACACCTTCCGCCTCAAACCCCAGCAAGACCTGTTCGACTCCATCGCAGGGTATGCCAGACAGAATAACATCGAAGCAGGCTGCGTCCTTTCCAGCGTGGGAAGCCTGACGCACGCCACTTTGCGGTTTGCCAACCGTGATTCTTACAACGAATATGAAGGATATTTCGAGATCGTTTCCATGACGGGGACGGTCTCGATTCATGGTTCGCACCTGCATGTCGCCATCTCGGACGGCGATGGCATGACCATCGGCGGGCATCTTGTCAGCGGGTGCAAAATCTATACCACGGCCGAGATTGTCATTGCCGAGCTTGATGATGTAATTTACAAACGTGAATTATATGAAAACGATTCGGGGCATGAGGAATTGACGGTTTACAAACGGTAGGGGCGACCCGCCCTTACAATACGATTGTTCAATTGTCATTGAAGGGTCGCCCTTACTTTAATGCGTTCAAAAATTCTTCCTGATTTATCACCGTATCTTTTAACCCAAGCATTTTGCCCAGCCTCGTCAACTGCGGGGGATCGACGTAGGTGAGCGCCAAAATCTCTTCTTCGCCCAACACTTCGCGGGCGTGACCATCCAGCAAAACCTGCCCGTTTGATAACGCGATAACGCGCTCGAAATTTTCCGCGCAGAAATCGATATCATGTGTGATGGTAATGACCGTCTTGCCTTCCTTTCGCAGCTCGGCAATGACATTGGCGATGCGCGCAACATTGACCGCATCCTGTCCTGTGGTCGGTTCGTCGAAGATGACGATGGGTGTGTCCATGGCGATGATGGATGCCAGTGCCACCATTTTTCTCCATGTAGGGGACAGGTCATAGGGATTCGTCTCGGTCTGGTCGTTCAATTCGGTCAGTGCCAATGCGCGTTGGACCAGCTCGTCAATCTTTTCCTTTGCATACCTCAAATTGCGCGGACCAAATGTAACCTCGGTTAAAACATCCCTTGAAAACAATTGTTCATCAGGGTTTTGAAAGACATAGCCAACCCGCGAAGCGAGTTTCGCCACTGAATATTTTTTTGTATCCCAATCCCCGATCAAAATGGAGCCCGAGGTTGGTTGTAACAACCCGTTGAAGTGCCTCACCAGGGTCGTTTTCCCTGCACCGTTCTGCCCCACAATGGCAACCTGCTCGCCGGGGTTGATCGAGAGTGAGATTCCGCGCAGGGCTTCCACACCAGCGGGGTAGGTGAAACGGAGGTCGTTGATGGATAGTTTCATGATGGGCTGCTCAAGCCGCCTTCCTCGGCGGCGGGGACGCCGCCGGGAGAAGATTTAAACCCTTCCGCCGCCTCATCCAGAGTGACGGGTAATGTTTCCCTCTTCCACAAGCCCTGTTTTTTCGCCTCCCTTGCAACGGACGTATAGCGCGAAACACCGAAGCCGTTTTCGATCAACAGGTCTGAGGTCAGCACCTTACCGGGGCTGCCTTCGAGAAAAATTTTTCCATCCTTCAATGCAATCACGCGGTCTGCGAAGTGCGCGATCCATTCCATTTTATGTTCCACCATCACAACCGTCATGCCTTCCTGCGCCATCCTGCGGACGACGCCGAAGACTTCGCGGGTGCCGATGGGATCCATTTGCGAGGTCGGTTCGTCAAGAACGAGCAGTTTGGGCTGCATGACCAGGATCGAGGTCAGTGCGACGCGTTGCTGCTGCCCGCCGGAAAGGGAATAGGGGGAGCGGTCCGCCAGATCGAGGATGCCTGTCAGTTTCAAGGCGTGCTCCACGCGCGGTTTCATTTCCTCGCGCGGGACACCGATATTTTCCAACCCGAAGGCGATCTCTTCGAAGACGGTGTACTTCGCGCCGCTGATCTGGTTGAAGGGATTCTGGAACGCGAGACCAACGTTCAACACCCATTCATCCAGCGTGGACTCGGATGATTTTTTACCGCCCACTTCGATCTCGCCGGTCAGTTCACCTTTGAAAAAGTGCGGCACGAACCCCGCCAGCGCATAGCACAGTGTGGACTTGCCCGCTCCGTTCGGTCCGACGATGGCGACGAATTCGCCTTCCTTGATCTGCAAATTGATATCCTGCAGAACGGGCTTTTTCGTGAGCGGGTATTTGTACGTGACGTTTTGCAGGTTTACAAATGCCATGGGTTTATTAAGGGAGCCAGAAGTTAAACGAAATGGAAATGATGGCCAGGGTAATGAACACCCAGCGGGCGGCTTTATCAAAGGGTTCATCTGGAATTTCAGACAGGGATGTCTTTTCTTTTTTGGAGGTGAAGCCGCGCGCTTCGATGGCGATGGCGCGTTCCTCCACCTCGGCGAGCGAGCCGAAGACAAGCGGACCGACGAGCGGAACCACCGAGCCTGCCCGCTTAAGAAAACTGCTTTCGGTATCCAACCCGCGGGAACGCTGTGCGGCAATGATGGTCTGCGCCTTGGCGATAATTTGAGGCAGGATCTGCAGGGTCGAAATGATCACATACGAAAATTGACCGGGCAGACCGCGCCGTGAAAGGTCGGACATCAATTCGCTGGGATGGGTGGTGAGAAGGAAAAGCGTGAAGGCAGAAACCATGACAATGATGCGCGTGGCGTTCCTGAATGCGAACATCAGGCTTTCCTGTGTGATGTTCAAAAAATGGAACTCGAAGATGATGGTATCCCCGACCGGCTGGAAGAAAGCCTGCATGATGAACAGGAATCCCGCGGCAGGCAGGATGAGCCGCAGGGCGGTCCAGAAAAATTCACGCGATACTTTGCCGACGAAACTTAAGGGGAGGATGGCCAGGAGGGTCAGAAGATGGGGCATCCAATACCATTTGCTTAGGAAGCCGGTCAGGAGGAGTGAAAAAACCAGTGTTAATTTCGTAAGCGGGTTCAGGTTGTGAAGCGTGCTTTCCCGTTTTATGTGGAAGGAAAGTCTCTCATGCATAGGGGTAGATTATAAACGACAAAGGAGAGCGGGACGTATGTCCCGCTCTCCTTTCAATAAGACGTACAAAACCTGCTTTTATCCGCCGAGGATTCGCTGGAGCATAAAGGCTGCGAACAGGACAAGCAGGACGACAACGCCAATGGCGATGTACAACTGGTTCTTGTTTGCGCCGCCTTCAACCTCCACCTGCTCGGGTTTTGGATAACCGCCAATGGTGCGCTTGGGCAGGCCCAGAACGATGGCAAAGGCGATCATGGCAGTGGTGATCTTGTCCACAGGTTCAACCAGGAAGTTCGTGCTGAAGACTGCCTCCCACACGCCTGTGCCGGTCTGGAGCAGATAGGCGGTGATGAAGGATGAACCGCTGGCTGTAATGCCTCCGAACAGGTATACGCCAATGGGGGTGGAAACAATGGCAGCGGTGAGTGCGACGACAAAACCAGTCACAACCACTTTCCACCAGGACTTGAAAAAGCCCCATTGTGCCATGCGTCCAGCCATATAGCCGATCATTGCGGCGACGGGCCACCAGGGGAAGGCACCCGGGTCAATTGCGATGCCCCAAATGATATTGGAGAGCGCCCCGGTCAATGCGCCGGCCCAGGGCCCGCATAAGACAGCAACCAGGACAGTGCCAATGGAGTCGAGGTAGACAGGCAGTTTGAGCACGAGAACGATCTGCCCCACGGCGATGTTGATGGCCACGGCGATGGGGATGAGTACCCAGGCCTGGGTATTGAAATTGTTCTTGATCTTTTCAAGCATGGTTTCCTCCGGAGGATAAATTGAATGACGACCTGATTGTAATAACACTGCTTATTTGAAAATGTCACGCAATGGATTTTGCCAGTTTTTCCATCCTTTCCAGAAACAGTTCCATGAACATGCGCGGGCGCACGCCCATTGCCACCCTCATGTTCGCGGGTTTCTTCCCGTAATTATAAAAATCGGCAAATGTGTTGCCAAGCCCCACGCCGGTCGAGATGTCCACGTCCACGTACAACTCCTGATAATCACAGATCTCCGGCATGAAGGTCAGTGCCAGGGTCATCGGGTCGTTGATCACACAGCCGTCGATCTTTTGATACTCATCATGAAATTCCATGTAAAAGCGGGTTGCATCCGCGATGAACTTCGTGATCGGCGAGTCGATCTTCAACAAGCGGTTCAGATCGTCCTTCGTAAAGATGCACTGGTAGGTCACATCCAGCGGTGTAAGCGTGATCGGCATCCCTGAATGAAAAACGATGTGTGTGGCATGCGGGTCCACGAAAGTATTGTACTCCGCCAGGGCAGTGGTATTGCCCGCATGCTGGATCGCCCCGCCCATCACGAAGGCATCTTTAACATTTTCGACAATGCGCGGTTCCTTGCGTATCGCCATTGCGACGTTCGTCAGCGGACCAATCGCAACTACTGTAACTTCTCCCGGCTTCGACATGATACTGTCAATCAGGAAATCGCTGCCTTGCTGGACTTGAGGCCTGGTCTGTGGATCCGGGAGATTTGCGTAGCCCAAGCCTGTGTTCCCGTGCGTCTCCGGGCTGAGCAGGGATTCTTTCACCAGCGGCAGGTCGCAGCCTTTATATACAGGGACATGGCTGGCATTGGCGAGTTCCAAAATTGCCAGCGCATTCCGCGTCACCTGTGCGCTGGATGCGTTCCCGTGGATCGTGCTGATTCCATCGAGGACAACCTCGGGCGAGGCAAGAGCGAGCAGGATCGCCAGCGCGTCGTCGATGCCGGGGTCGGTGTCGAAAATGATGTGCTTCGGCATGGTCAGTCTGAAATGGAACGGCTGAGCGTTTCCATCCTCCCGACGAATAATTCAACAAAATCTCGACCGCGTACATCCAGTGCAACTTTCATATTGGCGGGCTTCTTCGAGACCTTCATGAAGTCCGCGAAGGTCTTGCCGGTCGAGATGCCGCCCGAAATATCCACATCCACATAATGTTCTTCAATGGAGAGCAGTTCCGGTGCGATGACCGCCGCGAGCGTGAGCGGATCGTGCATGGCGCAGCCGCTAAAGCCTTCATATTTCATATAGAATTCCATGTATTGCGCCGTCGCCTCGCAGACAAATCTTGCAATGGGGGAGTCGATTTTGTTCAACCGTTCCACATCCTCCGATGTGAGCAGGCATTTGTAGGTGACATCCAACGGGATCAGCGTGATGGGAATGTCCGCATGAAAAACAACATGCGCGGCGTGCGGGTCTTCGTGGATGTTGAACTCCGCCAGCGGCGTGATGTTTCCGCCCGAGCGGATCGCCCCGCCCATGATGACCAATTCCTTCACGGCTTTTGCAAAATGAGGTTCCTTGCGAATGGCGAGGGCGATATTGGTCAAAGGGCCGATGGGGAAGATGTTCAGTTCATTTGGCTCGGCAAGCACACGTTCGATCAAATAGTCAACCGCATGCCCCTCAATGGGCCTGGACTTTGGCTGCGGCAAATCCGCCCTGCCAATTCCGCTGGTGCCGTGCACGGCCTCCCCCGAATTGTGCGGAGATTTGATCATGGGGTGTGAGTATCCCTGCACAACAGGAATATGGCTGGCATGTGCAAGTTCCAGCACAGACAGCGCGTTGCGTGTGGCCTTCTCGATGGGCACATTGCCCTGCACGGTGGTGAGGGCTTCGAGTTGGATTTCAGGCGACGCAAGCGCAAGCAGGAACATAAGCGCGTCGTCCACGCCGGGGTCGGTGTCGATGATGATTCGGGTTGGCGTCATAAGATCCTGTAGGGGCAGGCTTTCCCTGCTGGGAGGGATAACCCCGCCCCTACGCGATGAATCTTTCCACTTCTTCCTTTGTCGGCAGGGAGGGTTGTGCACCGGGTTTGGTTGCGGCGAGCGCGCCGCACGCGCATCCGTAACGGACAGCCGCCTGCATGTCACTTTGCGGCACAGGGCTGTCTGACTCCAGGAGTTTTGCGGCAAACCCGCCGATGAAGGCGTCGCCGGCGGCGGTGGTATCCACCACATCCACTTTGAACGCATCCACATGTGCCGCCTGTGAGTCTGTCACAAGCAAGGCGCCTTTGCTGCCCAGTGTCACAATGACCGTTTTTACCCCGCGCTTCAATAATTCCTGCGCGGCAAGTTCAGCGGATTTTTGGTCCGTGACCGGCATGTCTGTCAGTAAAGCCAGCTCGCTTTCGTTTGGGACGAGAATATCCACGCTGGCGAGCAATTCACCGGGAATCTGGCGGGCAGGCGCGGGATTAAGAATGACCGTCGTGCCTTTGGCTTTGTATCGCTTTGCGGCGTGCAAAACCGCGTCCATTGGAATCTCGAATTGTAAAAGTAAAATCCTTGCATCCGGTGCAGAAGCCGCATCCTGCGCTGTCACCTTGCCGTTTGCGCCCGGCGAAAGAACGATGCTGTTCTGCCCGCTCTCCTCCACGAGGATGATGGCAGTGCCCGTGGCTGAATCTGCAGCGCTGACATGCGAGGTGTCCACGCGATTCGATCTGAGATTATCCGCCAAAAGGGGGCCGAAATTATCCCGCCCGACCCGCCCGACCATGGCGACGCTTGCGCCCTGTCTCGCGGCGGCGACGGCCTGATTGGCGCCCTTGCCGCCGGGGATGGTCAGCAGGTCTCCCCCGCTGATGGTTTCGCCGGGCTGGGGAAAGCGGGGCACACGGACGACCAGATCTGCATTGAGCGAACCGATGACGAGGACATTGTGGTTTGGCATGTCTGGCATGCGGGCAATTTTACCCCATCGTTATCTTGTCACGCCAAATGCCGTGTCAAAAAATTTGACCATGCGTGCCGTATATTCTTCCGTTCTCACAAAGGGACCATCGCAGTGCGTGGCTTCGTGGATGATCCAGGCCTGCGCATTGGAGCCGGCCAGTTCTGCAAAGCGCAGGGTGAATAACTCCGCTTCACTGCCAACGACGGGACGTTCTCTCCCACCGCCGACGAACACCACCGGGCGTGGTGCGATGTCAGGAAGTACTTCAATCATGGGCGGGGGCGCTTCGATGCCGAGTTTGACGGTGTACATCCAATCCAGCAGATAATTTCCAGCAATTAGCAGCGCCATGATAGGATTCTTCGGTAAGGGTAAATCCTGTGCGCGGACGGTGGAATTGCCATCACCCCAAATTGCGCCAAGTTCAGGATAAAGCGCGGCACTGTACACAACGATGTCCGCGCCGGTAGAGCATCCCGCCGCACCGATTTTCTCGCCTGCCTTGCGCGACTGGATGAACCGAATCGCCGCCCTCACATCCCGCGTATCCTCCCAGCCGTAGGAGCGGTATTCCCCCGTGCTTTCGCCGCTGGCGCGCTCGTCATACATCAGGACGCCATAGCCTGCGTTCACAAGTTTTTCCGCGTGCCAGATCATCCCCATGCGATTGCCGCCATAGCCGTGGAGCAGAATAATGGTCGCATCATTTTGTGAAGGGACAAGCCAGCCGGCAAGCGTGATGCCATCTTCGCTTGAAAATGTGATTTCCTCCACCTCAAAGCCCAAATCGGGGGGGATGGTCACTTCGCTGGGCGTGGGCGCAGTTTCCATATACACAGACAGCAGGGTGCGTTCGATGGTGATGAAAAGCGCCACTCCGACAAATGCTCCAAGCCCCACACCAAGAATACGAAGAATATATTTTGTGTAATGGGAGATTTTGCCGTTCAGGGTTTCAGGAAGATTAGGTTTCCCTGCTTTTTCCTTTGCCTTTGCCGTGCGCCATAATTTGTAAATGATGAAAGAAAAGAACAGAAAAATGACTGCCAGTTCGCCAATCACCCAGTAATAATAGATATTCACGCTTATCTCCTCGGTGTGACCACCCCGCCTTGCACATCCCAGACCTGAGTATTAAGTACAAACTCCGGCGAGAACAACGTCAGGTCTGTCGTCGTAAACAGGACCTGCTGGTCTTCATTTACATATTTTAATAAATCGGCGCGGCGGTTTGCATCCAGCTCGGCCATCACTTCATCCAGCAAAATGACGGGCCATTCGCCCGTGCGTTCCTTCATCCATTCCACTTCGGCGAGTTTCAACACCAGCAGCGTTGTCCGCATTTGACCGCGTGAGCCGTAATTACTCACGTCCGCCTTGTTGATGACGAAACGCAGATCGTCGCGGTGCGGTCCAATGGTCGTCACGCCGCGTGCGATCTCCTCGCCGCGAATCTGTTCCAGGCGCGCCAGAAAACCGCTTTGAATTTCATCCAGTTCAATGGCTGAACGGTCAATCGCAGTATCCAGTTTCAAGCCCAGCTGTCCATCCGGCTTTGGCAATGGATCGTAGGCCGGTTCATAGGCAAGGCGCAGGATCTCGGTCCCGCGGGTCAGTTCGTGATGGATGCGCGCAGCGAGTCGCTCGAGCTCCCGCACCGCCTGGATGCGCCACAAAATGATCTGCGCCCCGAACCTGACCAGCGCCTCATCCCAGACTTCAAGCTGGTCCCTGTTCCCCATGCCTTCATTCAACGCCTTGAGCAGTGCATTGCGCTGTGTGAGCGCCTGGTTATATTCGCCCAGCACGCGCGCATACGCGGGGACCGCCTGCGCAAGGGCAAGGTTTAGGTAGCGGCGGCGCTCGTCGGGCCCGCCTTCGATGATCTGTGACATCTGCGGCACGAAGATGACCGCATTGAAATGACCGATGACGTCATTGACATGACGCTTGGCGCCGTCCAGCAGAATTTCCTTTCGCAAACGCTGACCGTTCACGCCTGTTGGTTCCAGAATAAGCCGCGCTTCGAGGCGGTGCTTCGTTTTGCCGCGTTGATAATCCGCCACAAGGCGCGTCACCGCCAGCGGATTCTTTGCCTCGTGGATATTTACAATCTGCCGGTCCGCATGCGTTTGAAAGGAGGTGAACGCCGCCAGAAAATAGATGGCTTCCAGCACGGAAGTCTTTCCCTGTGCATTCCTGCCTGCCAGCACAACAGCCCGCCGTGGAAGTTCTGCATCCAGGCGGGTGAGGCTGCGAAAGTTGGTGAGGGAAAGATGGTTTAGATGCATGTCGAAAGTCGAAGGGTATCGGTCGCAAGTTCGACTTTTGACCTTCGACCGATTTTAGTCCAGCGGGGTTTCATCCTCTTCACTTGGTTTCCAAACGCGGGTGGCGTGGTCGGTGAAGAGCACGCCGTTCAAATGGTCGATCTCATGCTGGAAGATGCGTGCCATCCAGCCGCTGACTTTATGTTTCACGGGCTGACCATGGCGGTTGAGCGCCCTGACCTGAAGCGACTCATGCCGTTCCACCTCCCCGATCAAGCCGGGGATGGAGAGACAGCCCTCCACGCCCACTACTTTTTCCTCCGAAACCCTGGTGATCTCAGGGTTGATCAAGACGTACAATTTCCTGGGCTTGGGCGGCGCATCCTCATTCTCTTCTTCGTCGTCGTCATCCTCGTCTTCTGTATATTCGATGACCGTCAGCTGCAGGGGGATGTTCACCTGCGGTGCGGCAAGCCCAACGCCCGGGGCGTCACGCATGGTCTCGATCATGTCGTCTATCAGGGTCTGCAGGTCTTTATCGATATTTTTTACCGGTTTTGCCTTGCGCCTTAAAATGGGATCCGGCAGATGTACGATTTTTCTTAATGCCATACTTCCTATGTCCTCTTTGTTTTGTGCTGCCTCTGAGGTTGCCGTCCCAGCCGGCGCCATCTATCCTTCCATGCCGTCCATGGATTGGTCATCCAGTATGTCGTCCAGCCCGTCAAGGTCTTCGCTTAAATCCTGCCCCGCCGCCTTTCTGAGTCTGGTCAGCTCATCTATATCCGCCTCTTCCGGCACGTTGAAATCATTGCGGTTTTGATGATAGGACACCAGCCATGTCGCCATGCGCTCGCGTTCCACAGCGGCAGCCTCCTCGTTCTTTTTGGCGATGCGCGCCATGCGGCGGCGGTTGATGTCCGCCTGCACACCGGCCGGGTCGAGCACATCCTGGAAGGAAAGTTTTGTGCCGCCCACGACGATATATACCGTGCCGTAGTTAAATAAATAGCCCACGATGCCAATGCGTTTGTATTCGGTGCTGAGGATGTTCTCGATCTGGGCGGTGCGGCGTTCCTCCGTGCCGAGCGGTGTTTTATCGATATCCATGATCTCTTCGGGCGTCACCATAAAGGTGTCGTTGTTCCAGTCTATGTATTCCCAAACCATCCAGCCGATGAAGGGCAGCATCAGGAGCGGGATCGCGACGACGACCGTATCGGGGCGGAAGCCGCCCGTTTCGAGGAATTCCACAACTGCCCGGGTCGGGTCGACTGCCAGATTCCAGATGCGTGAGATCATCAACCCAAGCAGGATCAGGAAGAAGATCAGAGGGCGCGCCAGCTGCTGCAGCAATACGATCCAGTGTTTATGGTAGATCACCGTCCCGCCGTCCTCCGTGCGCAGTTTGAACAGGTTGCCCAGCACAATGCTGAGCAGGCCCTTTTTTTGTATTTCCTTGTCTTCGGTTACGATGACGGGGGGCAGTTCATCCTCCATCGTCTTTTGCACGGTCATGCCCAGTTTCGCACGGATGGCGTTCTTCATCGCATCCTTTTGCGCCTGGGTACCCTTTGATTTCGTGCGCTCCCAGAGTTCGCGGATCATATCCGCCGCCTGATTGGGGTGGTCCACATAATCGAACTTGATGTTGCCAACGAAGGTGCGCACCGCCACATTGCCGTAATCCAGCGTGCGGCCAATGATGTCCGTTTCCACATTGACCGAGAGGATGGTGCTGAGCGGCGCCTCCTGACGGCTGTCGTAGATGCCGATCACACGCTCCACCCAGACCACGCGCTGGTTGGTCACAATGTAATAATCGTTGCTCCAGTCAATGGCCACCCAGACCGCCCATAACAGAATGGCGATCAAAAGCAGCCCGCCGACGGCAACCGGCGTGACCGCATTGGATACAAACGCCCATGCAAAAAGTGCAATGGGGAGGAAAAGCGCAAAAAACGGTGCCAGCAGCACCTGATACAGCCGGATCCTGTGCCGGCGTGCAAGGAAATAAATGACCTCCTTGGGACCCAGCCATTTGAACATGGTGGCGCGCGCCAGTTTGCGGCTCTTGATGGCCACCTGGAAGTTCGGCTTCAGCCTTTCATACCTTGCAAGCAGGATTTCAAAATCCTGGCGCGAGAGAAACAGGAGAGTCGTCTCTTCCACGGTTCGGATCGTTGCGGAACGGTTGCGGTGTTCGAACAGGGCCTCTTCGCCGAAATAGTCCCCCGCCGTCAGCCAGGCCAGAAAGTCCTCGCCTTTTTCGCGCGGGCGCGTCACTTTGATCTTGCCCTTATAGATCATGTAAAAACCGTCAGGCTTTGCGCCGATTTCGAAAACCACCGTATCCGCGGGAAGCGTGCGCTCCTCCAGCTTCAGGGCAATACTTTCAAGTTCTTCATCCTTCAGACTGTGGAAGAGATGAATCCTGTCCAAAAATCCGGCGCGGTGTTTGTTTTCTATCACGGTTTTATTCTATCAAACTTCACGCACAATCGCGCAGCCGTAGGCGGGGGATTCCGCCAGCGCGGGCAAATGCCCTTCGAGGAGCGATTCAACCGCCTCGTCCAGAAAGAAGCGGGTGGGAGTCCGCTGATGAAACGTGACATCATCCACAGCGCCGCGGTAACGCAGGATGCCGTCGCGGTCGATCACAAAGACATGCGGAGTGGTCTGTGCGTCGAAAAGATCTGCGACGCGGCAATCCGCATCCAGCAGGACCGTGGGCAGGCGGCGCGCTTCGGATGTTTTCTTCACATCTTCGAGTTTTTCGTTTCGGTTCGATGCAATCGACAGCAGCACGACAGCGCTCCCCCATTTGGTTAGTTTTTCGAGGATGGCGTTATCCGCCCGCTCCGAATGCGGACATTCGCACGACCAAAAGTTGACGATGACGATCCTGCCGCGCTGGTCGGACAGGCGGTGGAGGCTGCCGTCGAGATCGGGCAGTTCGAAGTCGGGGACGGGAAAACCCAGTTGTAAAGTCATAAGGTTGGCAGGTTTGAAGGTTCAACGTTCCAACATGCAAACGTTCAAACGTTCAAACGATCTCCACTCCCGCCAATTTCTCGATGATTCCCACCACGGCGGAATTATCCAGTTCGCCCATGCCCTGCTGAATCATCTGCTGGAAGAATTTGGTATTCTCCTCGGCCGCCGAAATCGGAATGTCGTACTCCTTCGCGGTGTCCAGTACGATGCCCATGTCTTTCAATTGCATGTATGCCTTGAAGCCGGGGTTACGATTTCCTTCAAATAGACGAGGCGGTTTGACGTCCAGCGTCCAGCACTGGGCAGCGCCGCCCTTGATGGCCTCCACCACCTTGCGCGGGTCCACGCCCGCCTTCTTCGAGAAGACCAGCAGTTCGCCCATCGCCACCATCTGCGCGGCGACCATGATCTGGTTGGCGGCTTTTGCCACCTGCCCCGCGCCGGCCTCGCCGACGTGGGTGATGGTCTTGCCCATGGCTTGAAAAACAGGCATTACTTTTTCCAAGGCTTCCGTCTCGCCGCCGACCATGATGGTCAGCGTGGCGTTCTTTGCGCCAATATCCCCGCCGGAGACCGGCGCATCGAGCGAAAATATGCCTTGTGTCTTCAGCTTCTCCGCGATCATACGGGCGGAGGCCGGCTTGATGGTGGAGTTATCCACGAAGACCAGCCCGTCGTGTGCGCCTGCCATGATTCCGTTTTCATCGAGGGCCACCTTTTCCACGTCAGGCGAATCAGGCAGGTTGGTGAAAACCACGTCCACTTGCTGGGCAACTTCGGCGGGGGATGAGGCGCGAGTCGCCCCTTCCGCGACGAGCTCATCCACTGCCGCCTGTGAGCGGTTGTGGACGACGATGGGAAAACCCGCTTTGAGGATATTCCGCGCAATGGACTTGCCCATCAATCCCAGACCGATATATCCGACTCTTAACATGAAGAGACTCCTTGAGTGAGAATGATGGGATTATAACCGCCCCCTCCGTCGCTAACGCGACAGCTCCCCCAAATGCGACGAACTTCAGTCGCATTTGGGGGAGCTGGATGGGGGCAGGGAATTGACTTACTTGATCGTGTAGGTCATGTTGACGGTCACACTGATCGCCAGTTGTCCGGGCTGGATCGGCACTGCCGCGGTTTCCATCGCTGCACCGCCGCCGCCGCCCTTGCCTTCAAAGTAGGGATACGGGCTGGCATCGTAGTAGCTGATGGTTTGGATGTCGGCGAGGCTCAGTCCAGCGGCTTCCGCCAACCCGTTCGCTTCATTCTTCGCATCCTCCACAGCCTTGGTGCGGGCTTCCTCGGTTGCTTCCGCCTTGTCCTCCACATCGAACTGGATGCTGTAAATGCTGTTCGCGCCAGCGCTGATGGCCGCATCCAGCAGGTCGCCCAGTTTGTCGAGGTCGCGCACGGTCACGTTGACCGTGTTATCCACCACATAGTTCGTGCCGATGATCTGACCCATTGGGTCATACTGCTGGTTCGACCAGATGCTGAAGTTGGTGGTGCGGATGTCCTTCGCGTCCACGCCGAAGTCCTTGATGGCTTCGATCACCGCAGTGGTCTGCGTCTTGTTGACATCGACCGCCTCGGCGGCATTGTCGCGCTGGGTGTTCACACCGACGTTGATGTAGGCGATATCGGGGGTCAGGTACACCACACCGAGTCCGCTTACGTTCAACGTGCGCAGGTTTTCAGGGGCGGCCTGGTTGATGGTGGTGGGCCCGCAGGCGCTCAGGACGAGGGCCAGGGCCAGAATTACAAAGGCAATAAATTTGGTACGCATTTTAATCTCCTTGAGTAGTGTTTGTCCATTTCAAGACGCTGCAGGTTCCAAAAAGTTCCTTACCATTTTATCCCCTTTGGGGTAAAATTTTGCACAAATGTTCTAATCCCATGCCCATAGATTATCAGCAGATCCACGAAACGATACAGGAGATCGGCAGGGGCGCCCTCGAGCGGAAAAAGACCCTCGAAGAGCGCCGTGCCCTTGCGCGGAATTTGCTCGCCGGCTTCAGTTCTGAATTGGACGCCCTGCGCTCCAAAGCGGATGCCGCCAGGGGAGCGGACTCCCACATCCGCTGCGCGGTGCCGCTGAATGAGGCGCTCGCATCCTCCCACCCCGTGTCTGCATCGTCCCCGGCCACGCTCATCGCCGCGGACGGCTCGCAGATCGTCCCGAACCGTCACGATGCGCTGCAATATTATGTCATCAATGTCGGCGCAATTGCCATGCAGATCGGTTCTGGAAATACGCCCGAGGTAAAAACCGACACCGAATTGCGTATTCTGGATGAGTTCGACGATACTTTTTTCAGCGAGGGACAGATCGCCTTGCAGCGCGATGTCGCCGAACGCAGGAAACTGCTGGAAATGGCGGAAAATTATTCAGGTACGATCATTGCGTTGACAGAAGGTCAATTGGAATTATGGGGTTCCGTGGATCATGAAAATGCGAGGGAGTTCGAGAAAAGTTTGCAGGACTACTTGAACGTTCTCGAACAATTGCAGAAAAAGAAGATCATCGCAGGCGGATATGTGGACAAACCCGGGGCCAACTGGTTCGTGAAACTGCTTGAAATCGCAGGCACCCCGCCCGATGAATTGAAGAACGTCCGAAAAAATCGTTTATTGGCAGGTGTGACCGACCTGTGGCTGTTCAGCCAGATCCTCGGCGGGCATGAACGGTCGGCGGTCTTTGCGCTGCAAGCCAAATCCGCCGAGAAATACAAAGGTGCGCTTGCCATTCATTTCTTTTATCTCAACGTTGGCGATAAAAAACATCCCAAGATCGCGCGCGTGGATATACCGCTTTGGGTGGCGGAAAACCCGTCCATGTTGAATGGCTTGCATGCAGTCCTGGTCGAACAATCACGAATCATGGGCAACGCGCCGTTCCCATATTTATTGCACCGCGCCCATGAAATTGCCGTGGTCACCCACCGTGAAAAAGAGGAGATCGACAGGATGCTTGCAAGGGAGATCCTTGCAAATGGCGGCGAGCTTGGCGAAAAGTCCGGCAAGCAGTCGGCAAAGGATTTGCAGGGCAGAACAAGAAGATAATGTCGTAGGGGCGCGGTCCCCGCGCCCTTTTATGATTGCCACACACATTGGGCGGGGAAACCCCGCCCCTACGGAGAATGTAATTCATGACACAACCAATCGAGATCGGACGCTTACTTCGCGCAGGGACAACGGGCTTCATCGCGGGCTGCCGCGTGAACCAGTTGAGCATGCCTTCGTTCGGGGCGCTGGTGCGCGCGCCGTTGGGGGATGGGTATCAGGTCTATGGACTGATCCACGATATCCACATCGACGATGATGGGCTGGTGCGCCAGTTGGTGACGGCGGATAACGTCAGCGAGGAAGTGATGAAGGACAACCGCGAACGGCGCATTGTGCCCGTGGAGATGTCCGTGCTGGCGGTGGGGTATGAGCAGGATGGAAGAATCCATCACCTGCTGCCGCCGCGTCCGCCGCTGAGTTTGGATGTGATCTATTTGTGCGAGGATAAGGATTTGGCACGGTTTACAGAGCGGTTCGGGTATTTCCGTCATATCTTGAATGGCAAGGATGTGCCTGTGGGTGAAGTGCTCGCGGCGCATATTTTGCAGGCAGGGAAAGCTAGGGGTGCGGAGGGTGCGCGATGGATCGAGTCCGCGACGCAGGAAGTGATTACGTTATTGCGGGATGATTACCCGACGCTGGTGAGTGTATTGGGCGCTTTGGCGGATGTTTCTTGATTTTAGATTTGTGATTGGTGATTTTAGATTGGTTCCCGGCTGAGCGAGTACTCCAAAGGATGAGAGTAATTTGTGATCTTGAAAGGAACTCAATGACCGACATTTTCTTTGAACTGCACAAAGACCTGCCGCGTGAAGGTCCTGGCGATGAGGCTTCGACGCTTAAGGCGTTTGGGATGATGGAGGGGTTGCGGTCCAATCCGCGCATGTTGGATGTGGGCTGTGGTCCGGGGATGCAAACCATTGATCTGGCAAAACACACTGGCGCAAGCATTCTGGCAGTTGATACGCACCAGCCATTTCTCGACGAACTGCAAAGGCGGGCGGAACGGGCCGGGCTGGCAGAGCAGATCACCGTCCAGAATGAATCGATGTTTGAGTTGGGATTCCCCGAAAACAGTTTCGATGTCATCTGGTCGGAAGGTGCGATCTACATCATGGGCTTCGAGGCGGGGTTGAAGAAGGTGCATCCGTTGTTGAAGGCGGGTGGGTATGCGGCAATGACGGAACTTTCATGGTTCAAGCCGAACCCGCCGGAGGAAGTTTTGCGCTTTTGGCAGGAGGGGTATCCCGGCATGGACTCGGTGGAGGGCAACCTGCTTGCAGTGGAGCGGGCGGGTTATCGTGCGGTGGGACATTTCTCTCTGCCTGACTCAAGTTGGTGGGACCCTTATTTCAACCCGCTGAAGGAACGGATCGCCATGCTGCGTGGGAAGTATCCGCAAGACCCCGAAGCGCGGCGCGTACTGGATGAGCAGGATCTGGAGATGGAATTCTTTCACAGGTATTCGGATTATTTTGGGTATGAGTTTTATGTGATGCAGAAGGGGTGATTGGATTTTAGATTGGAGATTGATGATTTTAGAAGTTATCTCAAAAATGAAAAAAGCGTCCCAAATCTTCGATTTCCCTTCATAGATTAGGGTTTTTTCCATGCTCAGGTGTTTTTGAGACAAGTTCTAGATTGATTGTTGACGTTGGAGTCGGTGATGAACGAAAACGAGTTGGTGCATTTTTGATTTTTGAGTGTAGATTTTAGATTGGTGAATGGCGCAGGAGTTTGCAATGAACGAGAGTGACTTGAAAAAGCGGACAAAGCAGTTTGGGTTGCGTGTGATTCGATTGGTGGAGTCTTTGCCGAGCACGCAAACGGCGCGGACAATTGGCAATCAGTTGCTGCGTTCAGGGATGTCGGTGGGAGCGAATTATCGGGCGGCGTGCCGCGGGCGCTCCAAAGCGGATTTTGTTGCCAAGGCTGGCATTTCACTCGAAGAAGCCGATGAATGTTTGTATTGGATGGAAATGCTGCAAGAAGCAGGCATTATCCCTGCGGATAAACTGAAAGACCTGATGAAAGAAGCCGACGAGTTGGTCGCCATCTTTACCGCCTCCATTAAAACAGCCAGAGCAAACCTCAAATAAAAACATGGAAAGCGGACACGACTTACCAGTAATCTAAAATCAAACTTCTAAAATCAAAAATTCAAGAACGGAGTTCTTATGCAAAATCAGCGCGTAAAAATTGGCTACCTGGTCGGTGGCGGATTGAAGGAGAATTTCCGCGTGCGGCTCACGGTTTCTCCGCAGGAGATTCAGGAGGGGGCGTTTGTCGTCATCCAGAGCGGACATTGGAATTACTACGGCATCGTGACCGACATCAACCTCGGCGCAACCGACCCGCGTTTTGCGGATGAGCAGACGGAGGTGCGTTTCCCCGCGCAGATCGCCAAGGCGCTGCATGGACAAACATTGTATGCGAACCTTGAGGTGCTGCCGAATTTGATGCTGGAGGTGGGTCCCGAATTGGGCACGCCTGAGTATAAAGATTGGCAGGCGAAAATCGATGCGGGCTTGAAAGATGCGCCGCGCATTTTGCCCGTCAAAAATATCCCGCCGCACCATGCGGTTGTGTCGCTGGCGAATGAGGGCGATATCGCCGAGATTTTCGGTGACCCGAACAAGGACGGCAACTTCGTCATCGGGTATACCCGCGAGCAGGGACATCCCGTCTGCGTGAATCTCGATAAGTTTGTGCAGCGCTCGTCGGGAGTCTTCGGGGCGACGGGCACGGGCAAGTCGTTCCTGACGCGCTTGGTGCTGGCGGGCTTGATGAAGCGGGATCAGGCGGCGGTGCTGGTGCTGGATATGCACAACGAGTATGGGTTTGACGATGTGGCTTCGGACACGAAAAAAGCCGTGAAGGGATTGAAGACCCTGTTCAAGGGCGGAGTCCGATGCGTTGGCTTGGGAGCAGGAAGCACTATCAGAGGCAATCAAGTCGACTTTAATTTGGAAATCTCCACGGGAGACATTTCCACATCTGATATTGAGACGCTTTCACGCGAGTTGAATCTGCGCGAGACCACGCCGACGATCCTGAATGCGTTGTATGGCACGTTCAAGGATAAGTGGTTTGCGGCGTTTCGTGCGATGAGCCGTGAGACGGTGATGATCGAAGATGAAAGGGGCAAGACGAAGGAAGTGCCAGCGGAGGGGAGCGTGGCGAAGTGGGCGATGGAGAACGGCGTGAATGTGATGGCGGCGGAAGCGCTTCATGACAAACTGCGCAGACTGTTCGGCAAGCCCTATATCGTGGACCAAGCCGCGGCGGATTCGGTGGCGCAGATCATCCAGTCGTTGGAGGCGGGCAAGCATGTGGTGCTGTCGTTCGGCGAGCATGAGAGTGACCTGGATTATCTGCTGGTGTCGAATTTGTTGACGAGAAAGATCCGCGCGGCGTGGGAGAAGAAGACGAATGAGTTCCGCACGCACGGCAAAGCGGAGCCGAAGCCGTTGATCATTGTGGTAGAGGAGGCGCATAAACTGCTCAACCGCGAGATGGCGGCGCAGACGACCTTTGCGACCATCGCGCGCGAGCTGCGCAAATATTATGTGACGCTGTTGATCGTGGACCAGCGTCCGTCGCAGATCTATGATGAGGTGATGAGTCAGTTGGGCACGCGCATCAGCGGCTGGCTGGGCGATGACCTGGATATTCAGGCGGTACTTTCGGGTCTTTCAGGGCGCGACTCGCTGCGCGGGATGCTGGCGCGTTTGCAGCCCAAGGAAGAGGTGCTGCTGCTCGGCTGGGGTGTGCCGATGCCTTTGCCTGTACGGTCGAGAAGGTATGATGAGGCGTTTTGGAAAGAGATGGGGGGCGGTGGGAAGAAATCCCGCGAGGAGAATTTGAGGGAGTTGGGGTTTGGTGGGTAGAGCTGAATAATGACTAATTTGAAAACGAACAATGCTTCTTGCTTTAGCTTGTGGTTATAATAACTACTTCAAAAAATCTATTCAAGATACATAAAGGCAAATATTTATAAAATAATTCTCGTCATACTTACCTGAATATATTTTGCCAAATACATAACAGAAAATGAAAACATCAGACATACTTGTTAAACGCAATGGTGTTGTTTATACACCGAGATTGTTAGCTGATCATGTGGCGCGCAAGACGCTTCACTACTACCTTCTTGAAGAAAAGGCATCCAAAAGAAGGTCACTTTCTCAGTTAAGAGTGCTTGACCCAGCTTGTGGAAAAGGGGAGCTTTTAACTGCTTTTTGGCGTGCAGTTAGTGATAAAAATAATGTTGGAAGGTCAATTGACGTTTCTAAACTAGACCCGACAGAAATGCTATGTGGAATCGACATTGATAAAAATTCGGTTTCTTACTCTAGTGCCGAGATTCAAAAAATGGTGGCTTATGAAAAAATTCAAAAGCCACCAAAGACATTTACATTCAATTCGCTTCTACTTTCTTCAGAAAAATCTATGGCTTCTATTAAGAAGCGGTTTGGTGCGCCAGATGGGTTTGATATTGTGATTGCAAATCCGCCTTGGGGAGCTGATATATCGTCTTTCCGAAACAATCTTGTAACGTCAGTATTTTCTCTTTTACAAGGTCAGTTCGACACATCTGACTTGTTTTTTGAACTTTCATTGAAGCTAGTTAAGCCTGGTGGCGTTTTGGCTTTCATCATTCCAGATTCGCTTTTTGCGATTGAACGCCGTTCTTTACGAAAGCTAATATCGACACATACGAAAATTCTTTATCTTGCAAGATTAGGAGAAGGATTCTTCCCAGATGTTTTTAGAGGTTGTGCATTGCTAATTGTTAAGAATGCGCTTCCGTCTGAAGGTTCAAAAGTTGAATGTATGCGTTTAACTCCTCAATTAAGAAGTGATCTGTTAAATTTCAGTATTCCGTTTAAGGACGTGGAGAAGCAAGTCAATCATTTTGTTCCCCAATCTCGTTTTGTTCAAGATGGGCAATATTTATTTGATATTGACACAACGGTTAAAGAAGAAAATCTTATAAAAACCATTGGTAAGTCAAAGAATTCTATAAGTGATGCTCTTGATTCTTCCCGCGGTGTCGAACTTTCTAAACGAGGTTCTGTAACTCAGTGCACCAATTGTTTAAGATGGTCACCTACCCCAACTCATATCGAAAAAAAATGCCAAAAATGTGGAGCTTCAATTGATATTGATGTTGCGAAAACAACTCGCATAATAAATCATGAGCAACTGGAAGGGTATTTACCTATTGTTGTTGGAGAGTCTATTTCTAGATATCAGATTGATAAGTATTATTTCATAGATCCATCTAGAAAAGGGGTTAATTATAAAAACTTGAGTAAATATAATTGTCCAAAAATTCTTGTTAGAAAGACTGGTGTTGGTCTTACTGCTTCGATTGATTATTCTGGGGCGCTTACAAATCAAGTCGTTTATAGTTTTGTATTAAGACCCAAAAATGATTTTGCTCAATTACCCCTTGAGCTGTACCTTGCAATATTAAATTCAAGAGTAATGTATTACTACATAATAAAAAGGTTTGGCGAAATTGAATGGAGATCTCATCCTTACTTGACGCTCAAACATATTAGAGAATTGCCTATTCCAGACAATCTGTATGAGAAAATGAATAAAATATCTAACAGCAAAATTGTAATTAGTGAGTTGCGCAATTCGCTAAAAGCAGGAAAAAAAATTTCCGATTCATTAGATGCGAAAGTTGAAAACTTGGTCGCCAAACTATATGGATTGCATAAGTCTGATTACAATTTGATTTATTCTACTTTGTCATCGATTGAAAAATTGCGCCCAGTTCGAGTGTTATTGAATATAAGTCAAAGTGACATATTTGACCAAAAGATGAGGAAATCTAATGGGGTATAGGTATATAGGAGCAAAAACGAAGATACTTCCACGTATCCTAGCTAAGGCTAATTCAATATTGCCTAATGGTGGTCAAGTTATTGATTTAATGGCAGGTACAGGTGCTGTAAGTACTGAGTTTCGGAAAAATGGTTTTTTTGTAACAGCCTGCGATCTTATGACTTTCTCGTATCATCATTGTCGCACTGCACTATTATTTACTCAAGAACCCCAATTTCAGTCAGCTAAAAAAATCTTGTCAAAAAATTTTACAAAGCAGTTAAGCCTCTTTCAAACTTCAAATTATGAGGCTGTTATTGATCACCTAAATAATACTAAGCCAATTGAAGGGTATTTTTGGAGAGAATTTAGTAGCGAGGGAAGTCCTACTAATGGGTGTAGTCCACGAAATTACTTTTCCCCAAGTAATGCAAAACGAATTGATGCTATTCGTAAAGAAATAAAAACCCTTTTCTTAAACGGACTTATTGATGACCTTGAACGTTCTTTGCTTTTACACGACTTAATAATGGCAGCAAACGATGTTGCAAACATTGCGGGCACTTATGGACATTTTCTTTCTGTTCTACGAGGGCGCTCTCTAACAGACATTAAGTTGTCAACCACACAATTGATGATTTTACCTGATAAAGGAAATCATAAAGTCCTCCAAGGATACGCAGAAGAACTTGCTCCTGATTTGCAAGGTGATTTGTGTTACATCGATCCTCCTTATATGAAAAGGCAGTACGCTGCAAATTATCATATTTTGGAGACGTTAGCTCGCGAAGATGAGCCAGAAGCAGTTGGTGTAAGCGGTTTGCGTCCTTGGCGAGATCAGTATTCTAACTTTTGCTCAAAAGTTAAGATTAGAGATGCTTTTTCTTCCATAATCAATAATATGCGTTGTGATCGTTATTTGATAAGTTATAGTGATGAAGGGCTACTGACCATTGATGAGTTATTTGATTATCTCAGTAAATTTGGTCGGGTAACTCTTTCTAAGTTTGCGTACAAAAGATTTAAAAGTCGCGCTGAAGAAAGCCGTCCTGAAATTACAGAATATCTAATTGATTTACGAAGACATAAATAGAGCTGTTATTCTTGTTGATGTCTCCTGACTAAAGCGGCGTGTGATGGATGCCAGCGCAGTACATAAGATTGCCCGTTTATTTGGAATTCCAAAGTGTTATCTTCAGAAATCCTAGAAAGATCTAACCCTTCTACTGAAGCATAGTGCAACATTCTATGAATAAGTGGGCTAACTATGATGATATTAAAGGGAGAATCTGCGCCTTGTAAACCAAGGGGAATTAAGTGATGTGCTTCGGAGTACAGACTCCCATCAAGTTTCGTAAATGTAAACTGACTGCCAGATATTTGACATTCCCCATTGTATAGCCTTTTTAAATCTCTAACGGCTCTTTTATTCCTTTGAAGAACTAATTGAACTCTTCGATTCTGCTGACCGCCTGTTTCAAAATCGTTATCAAGTAATTCGTCAGTAGTAATCTCTTCAGCGAGTTGTACTTGTCTGCGAGTATTCCTGTTAATTGCGGGTCTATAAACTTCAGTAGTTTGTGAGACAAATGTAGTTTGGATATTTTGTTCATTGATAAATATGTTTTGTTCAGTCAAATCCAAAAAACCCGAGTATCCATTACGGGAGTCTGCATTTGTCATGGTGCTTAAAATTTCATTGGTATTGGCATCTTGGCAGGGGAGCCTGCCTTGAAACCACCCTGCCCAAATTGTTCCATTATTACATCGAACAAGATAAACAGCTAAATCATCAGGTCTTGATTGTCTATCAGCAGGGTTACTTGGTGATGGAAAACCATAATCAGGATGCCAAGCCCATACTCTATTCGAATGGTCACTACCTATTCTTTGGGCTGCAATTGAAAAAGTTTGCTCTCTCCGCTGATATATTGTTATTGTCTGATTCCTGTTTATTCCGATACTTTTTATGGTAAATTCCCACCTTAATGCTGTGCCTTCAAGATTAGATACAACGTTTCTTGCATTGTTGAAAAAATCTTGCCAGTTCTCCCGTGTAACAGATCCGATTCCAAAATCAATATATGTTTGCCCACCACCCCTTGCTTCAGAGCCAGAGGGCTTATAGATATTATAATAATCTGCAAACGTTAGATATCGAAATATTACATACGAAGCTTTTATCATAAAAATACTCCAAGTAAGCCAATTGTATCAAATTTGACTATCAGTTTGAAAGAAAAAGCGCAGGTTGTAAATGCAAAAATTGCTTCGAAAGGTTTGGCTATTAAGCGTTGATTATGAGTTTCAGATTGAATATGCTTATTAATGTCACAAAACTGTATTCGAGTCCAGTTCAGAAAATCCGCGTGATGACGGAAGGGTGGGTGAATCGGTCTGCGTTTTGTCCGTGTTGCGGGGGCGGGTTAAGTCGCTTTGAGAATAATACTCCCGTCGCTGATTTTTATTGCGGTCACTGCTCGGAAGAATACGAATTGAAATCAAAAAGCGGGGCAATGGGCAAGAAAATCGTGGATGGGGCATACGCCACCATGATTCAACGTCTGCAAGCAGACAACAACCCGAATTTCTTTTTTCTCACATATGACAAGTCCACGCTGGATGTGCGGAACTTCCTGACCATTCCAAAGTACTTCTTTGTTCCTTCAATTATCGAAAAAAGAAAGGCACTCGCGCATACTGCACGAAGGGCTGGCTGGGTTGGCTGTAATATTGATGTCAGCAATATCCCTGAATTGGGAAAAATCTTCTTTGTTCAAAATGGCATTGTGAAAAGCAAGGATGAAGTTCTGGAAAAGTGGAGCAAAACCGAATTCGTCAAAACCACACACAACATCGAATCAAAAGGCTGGCTTTTGGATGTTTTGGTATGTGTTGAAAAAATCGGAAAAGAGGAATTTTCGCTCGATGATGTTTATGCATTTGAAGGATATTTGAAAGCCAAACATCCAGCAAACAACAACGTGAAAGCGAAGATACGTCAACAATTGCAGTTTTTGAGGGACAAAAATATTCTTGATTTTGTTGGGCGCGGTCGATATCGGATGAAATTGAAAGGGAGATAAGTCATGCAAAGGTATATTGTCAGTCAGTTTGATGGAAGTACATTTGTGGTCATTGACCAGACGGAAAAGCGTGAAATCTGCGTTTGCTCGGAACATGACGAGCGCGAAGATGCAAGAGAACGAGCCGAGAACATAGCGATTTTGCTCAACGCGAGCGTTTCAGAGTAACGAGAGAACACTGGGGCGGGACCTATCCCCCCGCCCTTCCCTGAAGGGAAGGGGGCTGGTCCGCTTGCGGAATGGATGCGGAAAAGCAGGTAAACGAAAACTCGGAAGTTTTGGCTTCCGAGTTTCTATTTGAACATCCCTTCGATGTCGGTCCACAAGGCGGGCATGTCGAGAATGTCCGCAAAGGATTTTGTCCACTTGCCGATACGGTCAACGTCGAGTGTTGGATGTTTATCAATGATCGTGCGGATATCCTCCAGGTCTTTAGGTCGATGTGCGACGGCTTTCATGATAATCAAATCTTCGGGAGTGGGAAGGCGCACCGAAAGCGTGGCGGTTGATCGAACGACGCCTCTTTCGACCATCTCTTCTTCAAAGGGCATGATGCCGAGAGAAATATCAACGTTCGTTTCAGTGGGAGTGTGCCGAAGTAAAAGAACGCGGTTCTTTTGCGCAAACTCATCTGCATTTTGGATTCTTGGCTCGATATTTTCATTCTTTGCCGCTTCAAGAAATTTGGAAATATCCTGAATGGAAAGTAAAAACATCGCATCCACGTCTTCGGTGAGGCGGGGTCTGCCCAAAAAGCCGACAGCAATGCCGCCAATGATCACGCCGCGATTGCCAAATTTTTCAAGAAGCCTTTGCAGGGCTTCGATTGTTGCACGAAACGGCTCGATACCTTTATCCAACTTCATGCGGCTCCCCTCAACTTTGTCCAACGCTGAAAGACTTCCATTTCGCCATCGTTGTCATTGCGGGTTAAACTGTTTTCAAGGGCGAAACGAATAAGATTGTTGATCTGTTTCCAATGTTGTTCCGGTGTCATGGCGCGGAGTTCCTGCCGTTCGATTTCTTCGACGGCTTTCCAGCGTTCGCGGTAGAACTTGATGTCAAATCCTGCGTCCATAAGTTAATTATAGCATTGGAAAAGGAATAAACGAGCGAACACTGGGAAGGGATCTATCCCCCCGCCCTTCCCTAAAGGGAAGGGGGCTGTCACGCTTAGGATAAAGAGTTGGGAAAACAGGTAAAATAGGGACATGAAAGCCAAAGTCCCTGCAAAGATACGCAGACTCATGAAAGAGTTCAAGGAAGGGCTTGTCCGCATTTATGGGGATAAGCTCAAAGCCGTCTACTTGTACGGGTCCTATGCGCGCGGGGATTACCGCGAGGGTTCGGATGTGGACGTGATGATTTTGCTGGAGAACTACAAAAATTACTGGAAAGAGCAAAGCAAGATCAGCCAGTTGGCAAGCGATGTTTCTTTAGAGTATGACGTCACGGTGAGCTGTATCTTCGTCAAAGAAATCCAATGGAATACAGCCAGCGATGAAAGACCGCTCATCTACAACATCCGCAAAGAGGGACTGCCTGCATGAAGGACTATTCCAGTAAACTGTTCAGTAAAGCGTTGGATGCCATCGAAGCCGCTGAAGCCTTGTTGAATATCAACAAAGCAGAGTTTGCGGCAGGTCGCGCTTATTATGCAATGTTTTATGTCGCTGAGGCGTTGCTGTATAACGAGTTCGATTTGAAATTCAGCCGAGCACGGTCAGGTCATTGCGGCGTATGGAAAGAATTTTGCGAAAACCAAAGCGCTCGACCCAAAATTTCACCGCTGGATGCGTGACGGGTTCGACAGGCGCATCACAGGTGATTATGGTGTGGATACGGACATCGAAGATGATATTGTGGCCACCATGATCCATCAAGCACGTGAGTTCATGTTGGCGGCACAAAAGTATTTGAAAGAGAAGGAATAGATTGAATTTCGAAATAACGCGAGAACACTGGGATGAATGTCCCAGTGTTTTTGGTTATACGTCTTGCTTTCTAAGCTTATCCGCGGCAAGGCGGTTGAGGCTGATGCCTTCCTCCTGCGCTTCAATGGCGAGTTTACGATGTAATTCAGGCGGAATGCGCACCATGAACTTTCCGCTAAAGTGTTTGCTGGCAAGCGGTTCAGGCGGAGTCTCGCCGTTTGATTTCATATCCTTCACCACATCCGCAACGACCTGACGAATGCCAGATAGCGCGGCTTCGGGGTTTTCGTCCAACCAACTCAGGCTGGGGAATTCAATGCACAGTCCCACATATTCCTGATCGTCTTCCGACCAGGTAATGCGGTAGGTATAACGGTCATTTTTCAACATATCCTTCTGCCTCCAGTCGTTCGATCGTCTTTAATACCTGTTTCACTTGGTATGCCTTCGCCACGCCTTTGTCATTTTGAATGTTCACACGCGGGTCGCCCTGCCAGGGAGTTTTGTACACTCTATGACTGCTCCCTGACTGACGCGCTTCTCCAAAATAATGGTCGCAAACTTTACAGAGGTCCTGAAAGCGGATTCCCTTCGGGTTGCGCTTCATTTCCGTAATGATGTCTGCGATTTTGGGCATGCGCTGATGATACCACTATTGATACTGCACTGCAAGGGAAAATTGCATCCAAAGCGAGCGTTTCAGAAATAACGAGAGAACACTGGGATGAATGTCCCAGTGTTTTTGATTTGAGGTGGAATTGACAAAAGGTCAGTCTGAGAGTATATTTTCGATTGATTAATCGATTAATCAATCAAGAGGTAACCATGCTCAAGACAATCAGCGCCACAAAAGCCCGAATCAACTTTGGCGATGTGATGAAACAAGCCAAGATCGCCCCTGTCATTGTGGAGCGCGGCGGCAAAGCAGAGGTCGTTGTCCTTTCCAAGAAGGCATACGACCAATTGGTCGCGGCAAAAAGTCAAACAGACTGGCGCAGGTTGCTGGAAGAGTCCCGTAAGACAGTCCGCGCGGCACTGAAGGGTCGCAAGTTGCCAGATCCAGCAGAAATTATACGCCAGGGCAGGGAGGAAAGAGATGAACAACTCCTCAGCGCTTTGCATTGATGCGAGTGTCGTCACAAGGCTTGTCACTTCGGACGCAACTACCGATCTTTGGGAAAGTTGGATGACAGATGAAGTAAAAATCGTTGCGCCATCATTGTTATTTTACGAAGTAACCAATGGGCTGTATCGATATTACAAGGCGGGGATTTACCCACCCGAGGCTGTTGAAACGACGTTAAGAGCGGCTCTTGCGCTTCCCATTGAACTGGTCACTGTTTCTGATTTGCATCCACGTGCCAAGGAAATTGCCATGCGGTACAACCTCCCTGCTACGTATGATGCCCACTACCTGGCTTTGGCAGAGTGGATGGAAATCGATTTATGGACAGCAGATATGAGGCTGGTCAATTCGCTGAAACCTTTCAAGGTGAAATGGGTCAAAGGGATTGAGTAACGCGAGAACACTGGGATGGATGTCCCAGTGTTTTTGGTTTGTGGTGGAATGGAGAGTCGGGAAAACAGGTAGAATAAGGGTATGAAAGGCAGGTCGAAATGAATTTTACTGTTGAATATGAACAGGAAGAAGATGGCCGCTGGCTGGCTGAGGTCAAGGAATTGCCAGGGGTGATGGTCTATGGCAAAGACCCTGATGATGCGGTGGCGCGCGCTCAAGCATTGGCATTGCGTGTGGTCGCAGATCGCCTTGAAAACGGGGAGGCCGTCCCTGCATTGATGTTCTCCTTCTCGATGGCATGAGCGGCTGGAAAAGTATCAAAGCGAAACGTCTGCTTGCGGCATTGGAGAGAATCGGCTGGCGGGTCAAACGGCAGGCAGGCTCGCATAAAATATTGGAACGCGCTGGTTGGGCGGATGTTGTTTTCGCGTTTCACGACAAGGAAGAAATCGGCCCCCAAATGCTGGCGCGCATGGCCAAGGTCACTGGGTTAAAGCCCGAGGACTTGCAATAACAAGAAAACACTGGGATGGATGTCCCGGTGTTTTTGATGCGTGGGGAATGTCCGCCTGATGAGGGGATGGTGGAAATCGCATTGCGACAAATTTATCCATGACCAAATTTGACCCGCAAAAACACCATCGTCGTTCCATTCGTTTACAGGGATACGATTATTCGCAAGAAGGCGCGTATTTCGTCACCATTGTGACGTGGCGGAGAGAATTTCTGTTTGGAAACATTGTGAATGGCGAAATGATGTTGAGTCCGTATGGGGAGATTGTTCAGAAATGGTGGGGGGAGATACCTGCCCATTTTCCGAATGTGGAAACAGGGGCATTTGTGATTATGCCGAATCATATTCATGGGATTATTTTTATTGTTGGGGAACGCAGGGGCACGGTCTCCGTGCCCAAGGATGATGGTGAAAATTCAATTTCAGAGAATAACGATATGTCTGGTCAGAACTTGGGCGGGAAAACCCCGCTACGGGTATTCAATGGAACGCCGACATTGGGACAAATAATTGCGTATTTCAAATATCAATCCACGAAGGAAATGAACAAGGTGGAGAATGCCGGGGTGGTTACAAAATTCTGGCAGCGTAATTACTACGAACACATCATCCGCGACGGGAAAGACCTGCAAAACAAAACCGATTACATTGAGGCAAATCCGCTGTTGTGGGGTGAAGACGACGAGAACCTTGTCAATAGGAAGAAATGAGAAAACACTGGGACATCCATCCCAGTGTTTTCTCATTTTGGAGGATACAGGCTTCCATCCCGCCTGGATCGGCGCTATAATGATGCGGAAACGGTCGAAAACCCCAGGTCCAATACAGAACCAGTACAGGATAAGTACAGGATGTTTGTCGCATCCACACAACGGGAAGGCAGGAGCAGGCATGGCAAAGATCACCCTTCACCCCATGGTGCGCAGGATACAGGGAAAACTGGGCGGCGCCGTCTTTCGCCGTTCGCACACGGGCGAAATGACCCTCGTCAAACTCCCCGACATGTCCAACGTCAAATGGAGCAGGGCGCAGAAGGCGCATCGCCAGCGCTTCAAGAAGGCGGTGGCATACGCCCGCGCCGCCATGGCGGATGAAACCGTCCGCGCCAAATATCAAAAGATCGCCGCCAAAAAAGGCAAACGTCCCTTCGACATGGCGGTCTCGGATTATTTCAAAGGCAGGAATTTATTGGAAGGGTAGAGGATGGTGATGCGAAAAAATACCCCCAATTCACGCCTCCGTCACCTCGACCTCATGTGTGATCTCGACCGCATCCTTCAACGTGGCGTACACCGCGCAATACTTCTCCTCGCTGATCTCGATCGCCTTCTTTAATTTCTCCAACTCAATGCCCCTGCCGACCGCCCGATACAGGACGTGGATTTTGCGAAACCGCCAGGGCGGGTCTTCGTCCTGCACCGCCTCCGCCGTGACCTTGAGCTGCTGCACTTCCTGGCGCTGTTTCTTAAGAATTTCCACCACGTCATGCGACGTGCAACCGATCAACGCCATCGGCAATAAGTCCGCGGGGCTGACCCCCATCGGCTTCTTCATGATGATCTGGTACCCGTCGTTATCCTGAAGGATGAACTGTTCCACGGGGTCCCACTGTAGATGAACCTGTTTGGCTGCCATGATTGCAGTATAGCATCTTCCATGTCATTGCGAGCGGCGCTTTGGCGTCGCGAAGCAATCTCCCTGTAGAAGAGGGGGGCTGCTTTGGCTGGCGCCTCACAGCGACATTATTCATCCTGAAATGTCTATGGTACGATAACGGCGGGAGGCTCTCATGAACATCTTTTTGATCGCCGCGTTCGTCCTTGCCGCGCTCGAAGCCCTGGCGCTGCACCGCAACTGGTTCAGGCTCGAGGTCATCGCCAAGCCCGGCGTGATGCTCGTCCTGTTCCTCTGGCTGTTCACCTCCGCCGGGTTGGAGGGGGCGCTGCTCTGGTTCGGGCTGGGGATTCTTCTGTCCCTTGCGGGGGACGTGCTCCTGATGATCTCGCTCGACCGCCTCTTCCTCGCGGGGCTGGTTGCTTTTCTGATGGCGCATGCCGCCTATATTATCGGGTTCAACATCCCTGTGCCGCAGATGTCGGTGTGGGGCATCGCGCTGGCGGTCATGATCGGCATCGGCGGCGCGCGGGTCATCCGCAGGATCCTCGCCCCCCTTGAGTCAAAAGGACGGGGGCGCATGCGCATGCCCATCGCCGTCTACGGGGTCGTCATCTCGATCATGCTCCTGTCCGCCATGTTGAAGCTGACCGACGTCGCGTGGGATGCAGGGGCCGCGCTCCTCGTCAGTCTGGGCGCATTCCTCTTCTATATCTCCGATGTCATTCTTGCCTGGAATAAATTCGTCGCCCCCATCCCGAACGGACGCATCTACAACATTGCCGCCTATCACCTCGGTCAGATCGCGTTGATCGCAGGGGTGATTGCGCAGTATTCTTAATGTCATTGCGAGGAGCCCGACGGGCGACGAAGCAATCTCCCGGTTAAGTGGGTGATTGCTTCGGGCTGTGGTTTCGACACCGCACTCGCGTTCAGTGCAAGTGTACGGGCGGGAAGAACAACCGCCCTGCTCAACCACCAGCCCCCGCAATGACATGAACTATTCCATGGTCACGATATATTCATGGATCAGGTGCGCGTATCGGTTCTGCAGGCGGATGAAATGGTTCTGGATGGCATCCGCCTCGGAGCCTTCGAGCACAAGGAAACGCCCCTTTTCCACGCCTTCGCGCGCGATCTCGCGGCACACGGCTTCCGTGATGAGTTCCGCCAGCAGCACCTGCCCCTGTACGGTCGTGTCGAGGCGGTTTTTTATATCCAGGTAGATTTTCACCGACGGGGCGGCGGTGGCGATGACGATGCTCGAGTTGACGCGGTCGAAATACACGCGCTGGCGCGGGTCGGTGCGGTCGTCGAAGCGGATGTCCGTGAACAGGGCGTTGCTGCCGCGCGTCGGCGGCGAGGGGATGGCCTCCTTTTTGGAATGCACCTGCACCATGGCCTGTGCGCGGTTCCGGCCGAGATAGGCCGTCACCATGCCTTCCCCGCCCACCTGCCGGCCTTCCACTTTCACGCGCGCTTCGAGGATGGTTGGGTCGTTCTTGTGCGGCTTAAGCTGCACCAGCGGTGTTGCCACGATCACTTCGGAACTGCTTGAAATGATGGTGGCGGTTTTGTTTATTTTCACATGTTCATTCACTGCAGCGCGCAATACCAGTGTGGCGGTCTGACCTGTTTGCACATACATGCGTTCGGGGAAAAATCCCATGCCCGATTCGGGCAGTTCGATTTTCTTTTTTTCACTGTCCTTTTGCTCACGCAGTTCCGTCACGGCAATGGTGTTCAGTTCATGCAGGGCGCGGTCCAGTTTGCGGCGCAGTTTTTTATCCAGTTTGGTCTGCTCGTCGTGGATGGCGTGTTCGCGCTCCTCCTGGATCAACGGCTCGAGTTTTGCCTCCACCGCCAGCTTCAGGGCCCTCGCGAACGGATGCGTCCAGTTGATGCCGTCGCGCGTCGCGGTCAACACGGGTTCGTCGTTCTTCAACAGGTCGTGCAGGTAGTCGCACTGGATCGAGCCGTAAAAATACGCCGCATACGGGTCGTTCTCGAACTTGAGCATGGTCAGCGAAATGACGATGTCCCTGCTGATGACCAGCAGGCCGCCGTCGGCATAATCGCCCTCCTCGCCGCGTGTGGACAACTGGATGCCTGAGCGATGGACCTCCAACTGTGCCTCGGCTGGATAGCCTTCGATCGGCAGGCTTGCCTCCAGCACTTTTTCGCCGCGCGGCGACTTGTAGCTGAGTTCGTATTCCTGACGGCTTTTTACACCCGATGCCATATCCCGCAGAACGATCCTGCGGTCCGGACTGCTCATGATCGGGCGCAGTTCAAAATGCCTTTGCAGGTAGTTGCGCAGGTTGTTGTACTGCGGCATCTTCACGTCGTCGCGCGAGACGACGATCTCGATCAATGTTCCGTTCCCTTCGGGAATGCCGTATTTTTTCCGCAATGCCAGCGTGGCGGGCACGGGATCATCCAGCTCGAAGGTGGGGACTCCGTTTTTCAAAAGCAGGGAACACGAATAAAAGCGCGTCCCCTTGAACGAGCGTACATGCCCGTAGCCCAGCCCAAAAACGGAATCCTTCAAGCCGCGTCCCCACATGCCGCGCACATGCTGGTCCTCCTTCAATCCACTGGTGGCCTCGCCGTACGTGCCGACCACGCGGTCCATGCGTTTGTCGGTCATGCCTTCGGCAAAGTCCCTCACGCGGATGACCGAATTCTTGCGCTTTCTTTGTACTTCGATGATCATCTCGCCGCTGGATATCCCGCCCGACTGTTCCAGACGCGAGTAACTGTCATTTGCGTTGGTGATGATCTCCACCAGCGCGCGCATGACGTCCTTGCGAATCGCCTGGTCCGCCTGCTGGATCGCCACGCGGTCGGCGTATTGCAACTTTCTACTGCTTACCATATAAACCTTTCGTTATCTCTTCTTCATCGCCGGTTTTGCCTGCGGTTTCAATAAATGCGCAGACCTGCCTTCGCAAAATTCAAGAAAATCGATCAGGTCTGCCCGGTTGTGGATGCCGGCATACCGTTTGAACAGTTCGAGGTTTCTTCGGAGCGTCTCCGCCGAAGACTCCATGGTGGCGAAGAGCATGTTCCTGAAATCGAACTCGCTGATCTTGGAATGTTTTCCGTTCCTCCTGTATTGACGATAAACATCCGACCGCTCCATCAAGCGCACGACCTTGCCCGCCTTCACCTTTTCCTCCCTCGATACAACGGGTGCTTTTGCGGCGGCGGCCTTCGCTTCCTTTTTGACCTTCGGCTGGATTTTCTTCTTGGCCGGCTTCTTGCGGACGACGGGCTTCGCCTCTTTCTTCGGGACGGCTGGAGCCGGCAACGGAAGTTGTTTCGCCGCCTGTGGCTTTTTCACCGCCGGCTTTGCCGGGGCTTTTTCCTTTTTTCGAATGGGTGCTTTCTTTTCCCCTTTCAGGGACGTTGTCGTCACGGGTTTGGAGACGGGTTTCTGCGATTGTGCTTTGACCTTCGACGCTGATTTTTTCCTTGCAGGGGTACCTGCCTTTTCAACCGTCGGTTTTTGTTTGGTGACTGTCTTCTTCGCAGGTTTCGTCTGTTTCGGTTTTTGCTTTGGTTTGGCTTTCTTCCCGACCTTCCTTGCCTGCTTTTTCTTTTTCGCAGGTGCGGCGGCTTTCTTTGGCGGTTCTGGAATGACCACCTTCTGCGGTCCATCGTCCCTGGTCTTCTTTTCCACTTTGGGCGGCATGGGGAAGCGAATTCCCATTGCTTTTGCCGCCTGCCTTGCCATCTGCCTGCCTGCGGGACGCAGGATAAACCCTTCCGTAGGGGTGTCTTTCACATGGCCTTTTTCCCTGGCGTACTTCAACGCCTGGGTCACATGGGCTGAATCGGGCCAGTAGAAATAATTCTTCAACGAGAAGCGGTGCGGGAATAACTTGAAACAGGTGGAAACGATCTCTTCCAAAGTGGCGGGAACGCCGTCTGCGTGGAGATGCTGAACGGCGAACAGGACCAGTTCCCCGGTCGGGAGGGAGGCGTACATTTCCTGTGTGATGTTGGGCATGAGGGTCGGTTCAGCAGATTCGTCAGGTGTCATGAGTGTATTGCCTTCGCATGGATTGTGATGGCTCCATTATAACAAGGTCGTTTTATTGACCGCCGTTATATCGATATACCATCACATTATATTCGGGGTTGGAGTAGACAATGCTGAATGTATCGGGGTCTGCTTCGAGTATGGGCAGGATGCGGCTGCGGATGGCGGGTTCCAGTTCCGTACTGCGCGGGGATTGCAGCGGCGGCGCGATGATGATGAAATCAATGCCCTGATTATCGAGATATTTGTTCAGTTCCTGTCCCTGCTTCGGGAAGTTGATGGTCTTGCGCCGCACATGCACATATGCGGGGACGGGTTCATTGACCATGACGATGGCATCGCGCGGCGCGTTTTCCGCAACCCAGGCCGCACCCATGGAGAGATCGGTCATCTGGTTCATGAAAGGGCTGCGCCAGTCCTGCAGGTTGCGCGCCAGCAGTGTGCAGGCGATGACGATGGAAACGGCATACGCAATGCGGGCATTGTTCTTTGTCAGCAGCGACAAACCCCGCAGAAAATAAAAATAAAGGAAGGGCAGAATGGGAATGAGAAAACGTGCCTTCACGCTTCCCACCCTGGGATTCCAGAATGCGAGCATGCCGATGATATAGATAATGAAATAAACATCCGCCAACTGAATATCGTTGCGCCGGCGGAACATCCCCAACATGACGGGGAGAAGAATAACAAGATTGAGAATGAATGGAAGCCATTGCAGGCCGTAACTCCCCAGCATGGAAGTCAGCCTTGCCCCAAAGACGGGCAGGAGCGACCCAGCCGCGGTTTCATTGAAATAGCCGAGCGCATTCGCAAGCATCTGGCTTGTTTTTTCAATAATGGCGCTGTTGAACACTTGTGTTTGATACCCGCTGGAGATCAACGAACCGCTCAGCCAGCCCTGCAGCAGCGTGCCTGCAACAAAGACGGCGGTTGCAATGACCGTTTCGCGGAAACGCCGCGTGAAAAGCAGATAGAGAACCAGCGCGACAAACAATGAAATTCCGATGGTGCGAATCAGTTGTGTATAAAATGCAAGCATGCAGACGAAAAGGATGAGCCAGTTCCTGCGGCTGTCCGTCGCATCCCTCCATTTGTCGAACAGGTACAGCGCGAGGAGCGAGAAGAACAGATATGCGGATTCCGACATCACCGTCACGGAGGTGCCGACCAGCAGCGGATTCAGTGCCACCAGGCCCGTCAGTATCTCAGGATATGGGGATGAAAGCCGCTTCGCGAACAGGTTGTACGTCAAAACAATGGATGCCAGCGAAAGGAGCAGGGAAAGGAATTTGAGGATGGCATAATTGCCCGGAAACACGAAGGTCAACGGCGTGAGCAAAAGCGGCCAGCCCGGCGGGAAGGCGCGTTCGATCTGCGGGCGCGGGAAGTTGATCAACTGGTACCCCTGTCCGCTGGAGAGGCTTTCGGCCAGGATGATGTAATGCGCGTCGTCGTAGGATGTGCCGAGCTGCAGCGAGTTGAAGCGCAGCAGTCCCAGAATGGCGCTGATGGTGATGAAAAGTGCGAGGAGATAATGTGAGCGGTGGAGTTGCATACTATTCAATCGGTCTTCGTTGTCAATGCGGAGTAGAACTCGCGCAGAAATCTGGATGGATGGGTGGCCAGCAGACGCGGCTCGCCAAAGCCAGTCTGCATGGCGAGTGTGCGGAATGTGTCGAATGAAAATGGATGCGGAACCCATTGGTTGCCCAAATCCACGTTGTATTCGATCACGAGCAGCATGCCGTTTGTTTTCAGCAGGGACCTGACATGTTTTAATATTTTCCCGGTATCCTCGAAATAATGCAGGGAGTTTGCTGTCAGGATGCCGTCAAGCGGGGGTAGATCTAATGTCCGTGAAAAATCCCCTTCAATTGTATGAAGGTGTTTTGAGCTTCCGAAGCGGCCTTGATGTTCCCGTTCCAATTGACGCAGGCTGGTCCGGTCTGTGTCCACGGCATGGATGTCCGCAGTCGCCCCGATCAGTTCGCGCAGGGCACATGTAAAGGCACCGGAGCCGGCCCCAAGGTCCGCCCACGAACCGCCTGGCCCAAGATTTGCGGGGTGCAGTAAATTGACATGCTCGTTGTGGTCCATGCGGCGAATCGTATCATAGATGGGGAAACCTCCGCGGCGCAAAGGGCGGATGCAATTTATAATCAGCCGAAAACAAAAAGGATATAAAATGCAGGCACTTATCATCATCATTCTTATCGGCGTCATGGGCGGGGTTGCGATCGGCATTCAAAGCCCGCTTGCCAGCATGATCAGCCAGCGGTTGGGCGTATTGGAAAGCGTGTTCCTTGTTCACCTTGGCGGTGCGCTTGTGGCGCTTGTTCCGCTTCTGATCTTTGGAAGTAAATTCAACCAATGGCGCAGCCTGCCGTGGTATGCCTTTGGCGCGGGCGCGTTTGGATTGGTGGTGATATTTGCCATGAGTTATATGATCCCGCGTGTCGGGGTGGCGCCCGCGTTGATCATCCTGCTGGCCGGGCAGCTGTTGATGGGCTCGGTCATGGATCATTTTGGCTGGCTCGGCGCGGTGCAACGCCCGTTCGAACTGACGCGTTTGCTGGGACTGTCCGTGGTGCTGGCCGGCGTCTGGCTGACGGTGAAATAAGAAGCCCAGCCTCTGCTCCATGGAAAGGATTACCGGTATGATGAACAATCGTCAACTTGCGGATACGTTTACGCTGATCGCCAATCTCCTGGAGATCAAGGGCGAGGTGATCTACGTCATTCTTGCCTATCGCAAAGCGTCTGAAAATCTAATGTCGCTCGGCCGCGAAGCCGGCGAATATTGGAAGGAGGGGAAGCTGCGCGAGATCCCCGGCGTGGGCAAAGCCATTGCCGAAAAGATTGACGAGCTGCTTTCCCGCGGCACACTTGGATTTCTGGAAAACCTGAAAAAGGAGATCCCTGAAGAATTGGCGGGATGGCTGCAGGTGCCGGGCTTGGGACCGAAGAAGATCGCGCTCATCTGGAAGACGTTGAACATCACGGCTCTTTCGGAACTGGAAACTGCCGCGAAAAATGGACAGCTTCGCGACATTCCGGGCATGGGCGCCAAGTCCGAGAGCGCCATTCTGGAAGGCATCGCGTCCCTCGCCCGCAGGTCCGGGCGGATTCCATTGGGGCGGGCCTATCCGCTCGCGCAGGAGATCATCCAGGTCCTCAAAGGTGTGAAGGGGGTCACCGCAGCAGAATCCGCCGGCAGTTTAAGAAGGATGCGTTCCACCGTCGGTGACCTGGATATTCTTGTTGCGGCAAACGATTCCGCCGCAGTCATGGAAGCCTTTGTCAACCTGAAAGGTGTCAGCCGCGTGCTGGGGAAAGGCGAAACGAAAGCCAGCATCGAATTCACAGACGGCGTGCGCGCGCAGGTGTGGGTGCATCCGCCGCAGAAGTTTGGCACCGCCTTGCAATATGCAACAGGTTCGAAGGATCATAATGTAAAGCTGCGGCAGATCGCACTGGATAAGGGCTTGTCGTTATCAGAGCACGCGTTGACGAACGTTAAAGGCCAGGGAGAAATTTTATGTTCCACCGAAGAGGACGTTTATAAAACACTGGGCTTGCCGTGGATACCGCCCGAACTGCGCGAAGACCGCGGCGAGGTGGAAGCGGCGAAAGCGAACAAACTTCCGAAGTTGATTCAGGTGAAGGATATCAAGTCCAATTTGCAAACGCACTCCACATGGAGCGACGGCAGGTTGAGCATGCTGGAGATGGCACGCGCGGCGGCAAAGCGCGGCATCAAGGTGATTGCGTTTACCGATCATTCGGTTGGGCTGGGCGTTGCGGGCGGCATGAAAATGGAAGACCATAAAAAGCAGGCTGCCGAGATCAAGAAAATTCAAAAAGAACTCGGCGATGAAATTCTGGTTTTGCATTCCACCGAGGTGGAGATCAAAGCCGACGGCACGCTTGATTATCCCGATGAATTTCTCGCCACGCTCGATATCGTAGTCGCGTCATTGCACACCAGCCTGCGCCAGCCGCGCGAGAGAATCACACAGCGGTTGTTGAACGCTGTTCGCAACCCGCATGTGGACATTATCGGTCATCCCACGGGACGTGAAATCCCGGACCGGGAAGGGGCGGATTTGGATATGGAAGTGATTCTCAAGGCTGCGGCGGAATCCGGTGTGGCGATGGAGATCAACGCCCACCCCTCCCGCCTCGACCTTGACGATATGTTTGTCCGCCGCGCCAAGGAGTTGGGCGTACGCATCAGCATTAACACCGATGCGCACTCCGAAGGCGATCTGGATATGCTTCATTATGGTGTTGCGATTGCGCGCCGCGCCTGGCTGGAACCGAAGGATGTCATCAATACGTGGACGGCAAGGAAGTTATTGGATTGGTTGAAGAAGAGAGGATAGGAATGGAGAACCAAAGCGGAAAACGTACTGTATTGATGATCTCCGGCGCAATGGACAGCCTGCTTGGCGCGATCGGGCTGTTGATCTATTTTGACGTCCCGCCGTTCGATATGGCAGGCTGGGGCATCCCGCGCTGGGTGCTTGGACTGGTCGGCGCCGGGCTGTTCTTTTCAGGAATTGCCATCTTCACGTATTATTTTTCAAAAACAGATGTATCCGGGTAAAGGAAATTTGGTCGGGAGACTATGAATATTGAAATTCGCGGTATCACAGCGCAGGACAGACATGAGTGGTTTAGGATGCGTAAAGGTATCTGGCCTGAAGCGCCCGCTGAGGATTTGAACTATGACATGGATGAGATTCTTGCGAGCGGCAGGGACGCGGTCTTTTTTGCCGTGGCGGACAGCCGCCCGGCCGGCATGATCGAAGTCCGCCTGCGGGAGTATGCGGAGGGATGTGAGACCAGTCCCGTCGGATATATCGAGGGCTGGTTTGTCTATGCGGAATTCCGCGGTACGGGTGCGGCAGGGGCTCTCACCCGGGCGGCGGAGGACTGGGCGCGGGAAAACGGCTGTACCGAAATGGCTTCGGATACCTGGTTGGATAACGAGGTCAGCATTCGCGCGCACAAAAAACTGGGGTATCACGAGGCGGAGCGGCTGGTCCATTTTGTAAAGCGTTTGTAGGTGAGGATGGCCCTGCAGGGAGGTATCATATTAATGGTTGCTGTGCATCGGTTTGATTGTGAAATTGGGTATAGTCAACCTGAAATACCCGCATTTTTCGTCTCGCAGCAGTTAAAACTGGAGGATTGTTCGATAGTGGTTTTATTAACCTTTGCGCCGCGGCGCGGAGGACTTTTATGAGCATACGTTTAAAAGTCATCCTGCCTTATTTGTTGTTGACAGTCGTTGTCGCTGTGATTGGGGTATATGTTGTCACGCGCCTGGTGGCCAACAGCATGAGCGATCGCCTGACAAATCAATTGTTGGAGGCGGGGCGTGTGGTCTCTGATAGTTTTGTGCGGCTTGAATCGAATCATATAAATTTAGCCAGAGGGGTGGTTTACTATGAGGGGATTGCCCGGGCGGTTATCGATGAAAATGGGGACGAGGCGTATCTTTTGGCAGGCTCCACCTTGTTGGGTGAGGGGGGCGCGCAAAATTTAATCCTGATTTCGCCGCGCGGAACTGAAATGCTCCAGATCTATGTGGATGAAAATGGCGAAGTGAAACGGGTGGGCCAGGACGCCGGTTCGGCAAATTTGCCCATCGTTGTTCCTCTCCTGAACAGCAGGGATGTTGATGAACCACCGCTGCGTGCGCTGGGAATCAATCTGGTGAACGGTGAGACCTATTACTATACCTCCCTGCCCTTGCGCTCGGGAGACCGGTTTGCCGGCGTGGTTGTAGTGGGCACATCCATGCGTAGTTTCCAATCTTTTCTAAAAAGCATTGTGCTTGCAGATATTATTATTTATGGCGGCAATGGGCAGGCCATCGCAACCACGCTGGGGACGACAGGTTCGGAAACCTTGCAGGCGGTTTCGATTTCAGAGGATGATTACCGCGAGATCCTGCTTGCGGAAGATGTTGTGACGGGTAAAAATCTTGAACTGGATGGGCGCAACTATACGCTGGCCTATGGCCCTTTACAGGTGGGGAATGATCGTATCGGTGTGTACGCCGTGGTTTTGCCGTCAGACTATGTGCTGCAGTCCGGCGAGGAAAGCCGAAGCACCTATATAAACCTGTTTGCAACGGTAATGCTGATTGTGATCGCGATCGGGTTTTTGGTCTCCCGTATGATCACCAGGCCATTGTATTCGCTTGTAACCACTTCGCAGGCGATCGCAGGCGGCGATCTTGAACAACGGACGAACATCCGCGCGAAGGATGAGATCGGGGAACTTGCCGCCACGTTCGACAATATGACCGGGAAACTTCAGGAACGCACGCATGAGTTGGAGCAGATCAACGAACGTTTGCGGCGGATTGACAAAACAAAAACGAACTTTATTCAGATTTCCGCCCATGAATTGCGCACTCCCCTGACCGTTATCATGGGGTATTCACAAATGCTGGAGCAGGATACGCAGGACAATCCCGGGTTATTAAAACTTGTCCGCGGAATTCTGGAAGGTTCGGAGCGCATGTCCGGCATTGTGGATAGCATGCTGGATGTTTCACGGATTGACAACAAGGCGCTTGTCTTGAGGAAAACCTCTGTACGCATGGATTTGATTATTGGGAAAGTCAGCAAAGGGTTTGCTGAAGCGCTTAATGAGCGAAATATCCAACTCGACACAAATGGACTGGAAGAACTGCCTCCTGTTTTTGCCGACCCCGATCTGATCCAGAAGGTTTTTTATCACCTTGTCATGAACGCCATCAAATTCACGCCGGATGGAGGTTCGGTTACGGTCTCGGGCAGGCATCTCAACGGGGATGCAGTGCCGCAGGTCGAAATGACCGTTTCTGATACAGGGATTGGGATCGACGCCTCTTCGCTTCCATTGATCTTTGAAAGGTTCAGTCAAACAGGCGAGGTGCTTTTGCATTCCTCCGGAAAGACGAAATTTAAAGGCGGTGGTCCGGGGCTGGGGCTTGCCATCGCGCGTGGAATTGTGGAGGCACATGGAGGGCGTATTCGGGCGGAGAGTCCGGGGTACAATGAGGAGACAAATCCGGGCAGTACATTTGTAGTTACCCTGCCTGTTGAAAAGGCACCGGAGACAGAATCATGAGAATGACAAAACGCGACCGCTGGGACTGGAGCCTGCTCATCTTTATTGTGCCTCTCGGCATTTTGTTGATGATCATTGCCGGGCAGGTTGCCATGCAGATTAGACCGCAATGGAGCTTGAATGCCGGCATGGGATCTAATTTGAATCCCGAAACCGAGGGCGGCAGAAATGGCTCATTGCCCATATTTAATCCCCAAATCCTTACTCCATTCCCGTGGCTGGGCACCTTCCTTACGCCATCAGGCGATGGTATATCCTATCCTCCTCTGGTTGTTATCAACCCAAACGCTACGCAGTCCCCCATCCTTCCAACGACCGGCACAGAACCGCCTGCGACGGTTACAGAGACACCCGTTCCCTCGCCGACCTCAACAATTCCTGTTGTTCCTCCATCCGCCACTCCAACAAAGAAACCCGCAGACGATGATGATGATCCTTCGCCGCCTGCGCCGACACCCACTGCCACCCCTACCGGATATCCATCCACACTGGATCCTTCCTTGGTGCTAATCTCCCCGGCCCCGGCCCAGATCAATACGGATGCGCCGAATCGCGCTCATTCCGACCTGCCAAGTGGAAGTTATACAATCCTGTATAACCCTGTCATTGTTTTGTCCACTCCCGACGAATATTATGACATGGTATTTTACGAATACTATACTGGGAGCGGCATATTACTGGACTATATCATTATCGGCATTTCTAAGAACGCCGATGGTAGCCTGTATTATGAAGTATTTAACTGGGGCGATGGCGTACCCGATACAAATACCAACGTGGCATCTGTGCCGGAGGTGGACAATGCATCCATCCCAATCGCTGACTTGCATCCCTACCCGGATCCGCCGGCTGCACCCATCCATGGCGGCATCCTGATCGATGTGGATACCGCCTCCAGCGAACCTCCCGCGGACACATACGATTATATTGTCATCATTTCCCCCAGCAGCGGAGGGGATCCGGCCCAGATCGATGCGATCGTCGTGACGGAAGTGCCGATTCCAACACCATAGTCCAGAGAAAAGAGACCGAGAGATCGGTCTCTTTTGTTATAGGAGAATGCCACCCTCATTTTTTTAAGGTGAAAAATGAATCCAACTTTTCCATGAGCAGGGGGTTCAATTTTTCCATGCGGTTCGTTTCGCTGGAAAAAGCGAGCAGAATACTTGCCGCAATGGTAATAACAAGAAGAAGGTGTGCCAGATGCACGAAAATTTTTGACCACAGGCATTTTTTGCTTTTGTACAAGCAGACGATCCCCCAATATCCAAGGATTGCCAGGAGCGTCAGCTGGGAAATAATGTCGACAGAATAGCGTAATTGCCCGAAAAAAAAGAATAAAAGGCTGATGAAATTAACAGTAAATGATACGGCAAGTAGATACATAAAAAGGATTAATTGAGGTTTGGGAGATGTATTATCCTTGTGTATCGCGCTCTCAGTCTTGGAGAAAAAGGGAAGGAGTGCCAAGGCTAGAAACGGGCCATAGATTAAAAATCCGGTCATCCTGCCGCTAAAATAAATTTTGGGCGCGGTCATATTCAGCTTTTCAAAGAAGACTGCAATTGTGGTTGGCTGAATAAACGGGAACTTCGATATAAACCCAAACGGCTGGAAAACATAAGCATATAAATTCGGCAGAAAATAATCCGCTTGAAACGTCTGGCCCATGAGTTGGTTGAGGTTGTGAATGGTGATCTGATACCGCAGGCCGAATTCAAATGGGGAATCGAACCTGGCCCAGTTGTACCATCCAATGGCGAAGGCGCCTGCAACCAATGGAATAAACAGGGCGGTCAATGTCTGAACATGCCTTGTCCATTTAATCGGCTTTGCCGTTCTTTTGAGAATCCAAAGCATGATCAATAGCACCATGAAAACAATGGGCAGCACATTCATCGCTCTTGAGCCCGCCGAACATGCCCAGAATAATCCAGCCCAAAATAGATTTCCCTTCTTGATGGTTGAGCTGTCTTCAAAGGCTGAAACAATGAAATAGATCCCCCCCATTAAAAAGAATTGACCAGCCCCGATCGCAGCTTGATACACTTCGGGCCTGTTGAGTGACCACAGCACCGGCAGGATAAACCCAATGACAAAAATACTGAGGATCACATTCCATATCGGGATGTTTGCAAAGAAGAGCCGCCATAGCTTAAGGATGATGAGTGAGTTGAAGACCAGTAATCCACAATAAAAGAAATAGACCAGATACATATCCGTGATCTTGACGTTCGTAATAAATTGGATGGGGGTTATCAAAAGAGCAGGCACAGGACCCCAGTATAAATAAAGTTTTCCCTTGTAAAGGGACATGTCCCAGATCTCATCGTTGAATGCAGGTCTGCTTGTGGTGCTGTACGGATCCTCTGCGGCCAGCAGGGCTTCGCCCGGATCTGCATCAACGTGAAGCTGTCCGTTACGAAACGCGTCCGCCAGCTGTGTATAGTAACGGGTGGTGTTCCTCCACGTTGTGAAGTTGCCAAAGGTGATGAACCATGCGTAGATCACAAAAATGACCGCCCAGAGATGGCCGAGCAGGAAAACGGTTTTCAAGTTTTCGGCTTTTTGGATGGTGTTTACAAATGGAAGGTTGGGTCTTTTGGGAAATAAAAAAGGCAGGCAAATCAAGATCAGTAATATCCCGGAGAAAAATAAAATGGTGCGAAAGCGTCCCCAAGTGATGTCAGGATCAAGACCGATCGTATGGGCGAAAACGGCTGTAACGACACATATCAGCCCATCTGCAAGCAATAGGGCAGGGATGGTAAGATTGGGAAGTGATGCTTTTCTCATCGATGAAAGGACTCCAACTGTGGAATTGCAAACAATTCTAACAGATGCCCGAATGGAATAAAAAGGCTGTAAAATTGGATGTATCTCTTATCAGGGAGAAAGCCATGACCGACCCTGTCTCCAAACCCACCTATCGAATCTCGGATTTGCACGAATCAGACCGCCCGCGGGAGAGACTGTCCTCCCTTGGCCCGCAGGCGTTGACCAACGCGGAGTTGATTGCCATTCTATTGCGTGTGGGTGTGCAGGGAGAGAACGCTGTGGAAGTCGGGCAGCGTTTGCTGCAAAAGTTTGGCGGGTTGCGTGGTTTGCATCGCGCGCCGTTAAATGAATTGACCGACCAGCATGGAATTGGTGAAGCCAAGGCTGCACAGATCAAAGCTGCGATTGAACTTGGGAGAAGGCTTACCCTCGAATCGCCCGAGGAGCGTCCGTCCATTAACAGCCCGGCGGATGCGGCTTCGCTTGTGCAGTATGAAATGTCGGCATTGGAGCAGGAGCATTTGCGGGTAATTTTGCTGGACAGACGAAACCGGGTTCTTGAGACGGTGGAAGTATATAAAGGGTCTGTCAATTCATCGCAGGTCAGGGTGGGGGAATTGTTCAAGGATGCAATCCGCACCAACGCCTCGGGGCTGATCGTGGTGCATAACCATCCAAGCGGTGATCCAACACCCAGCCCCGATGACGTGGCAGTGACCCGCGCCATTGTGCAGGCGGGGAAATTACTGGATGTGGAGATCCTCGATCATTTGGTGATCGGGCAGGGGAGCTGGATTTCGATGAAGGAAAGAGGGTTGGGGTTTGGATAAAAAGATGGGAGCCCGTCTGTTTACATGCTGCTTTTGGAAGTGAATCCCTCCAAATGACCGGTCGGTTGCTCATATTCCACGCGGGCTTCATCCACGCGTGAAACGAGCGAACCCTGCTTTACCATCTCGATGAATTCGTCAATTTGCGCGCGTGTCCCCTCGGCGACGGTTTCCACCGTATCCTGTCCCAGATTGCGCACCCAACCCAATACGCCGATCTGCAGGGCGTTATATTCCACATGCGCGCGGAAGCCCACGCCCTGTACGCGTCCCTTTACCCAGATGTGTACACGAATTTTCTTATTTGGGTCGGTTTCCACTTTTTCTCCTTTGACGGATCATATCGATTGCGCCCCATATCGGCACAACCAGCACCAATGCCAGGAGCAATAAAAACGGGGCGAGATTGCGCATCGCGACGCCCGTCACATTTTGTCCCAGCACGGTTTCCCGCCAGCGCGCATCCAGTTGACTGAGCGGCGCACCGAGTGCATTCGTTGCGCCCAACTCACAACTGAAGCCCTCGCCGTATGAATTGGTTAACCTTGCCAACCCGGAAGTGCCGAATGAGTTGCGGATGTAGGTGACAAATGACTGGGATTGTGCATATGCCAGAAACGCCGAACCTGCGTCCGCGGGGAAGGAGATGCACAAGTCCTCAAATGCAATCAACGAGTTGCTTTTGCCTGCAATATCCAATGCGCGGGCATATTCCGGATTTGGATAAAGTTCGACCATCGCGGCGATGCCTTCAAGCAGCCACGCAGGCTGGCGGTTGTATGTATCTCCAAGCGCGCGGTACAACAGGATATGCGCGAGTTCATGCGGGATCTTTGTTTCCATTTCGATGGATTGCCCGGCAGCGGGCGCAATGGCAACCAGTACCATGCCAAAACTGGGGCTGGCATGTCCGCCTGCCCACGGCTCGCCGCCAAGAAATAATGTATCCTGCAAGTCGGAGATATTCGAGTAAATATAGATCTCGATCGGGTCGCTGAGGGAGATGGGGATGAACTCGTTCATGGCCATCATGCCCGCGGCGGCCGCATCCAGCGCGGCAGCGCCAAATGCATCATCGCCGGCATACCAGTACACGGTTACGTTGGCACGGGATGTATCCCGCCACGGAAAGCGGTCATCCCGGTATTGAAACCGGATCGGGTCACTCGTATAGGTTTGATTGTCGTTCAATGTGGCTTGAAACCAAAACACGACCCAGCTGAACGGCGGAAAGGCGTTCAGCGAAGCATCATACGTAAAACTCACCGAGCCATCCTCCGCAACCTGCAAAGCCTCCACACGGGTCACCTCTTCGTGGACAGCGCGATAGAGAAGCGACACCTGCTGGATGGGGATCGGGGATTTTATCTTCGCCTGAAATGTGATCGTCCGCCCAAAGTCGACTGTCACGTCGGGATCTTCCACCTCGATTCCAGTCTGGGCTTTTGCCTGTTCGGGTTTCAGGGGCAGGGCTGCCGCGAGCAGCATGACGGCCATGATGATCTTTGGAATACCCTTGTGCGGAAACGGCATTTCGCTACCTCGCCAGATAAACCAGCAATGGTGTCAACGTAAGCGGGCTGAGCGCCGTGCCAAGAAAAACGATTGCCGTGACAAGCGATGGCTCCAGTTTGTATTCGGTTGCGATCACGGTCGTTGCCACTGCGGCCGGCATGGCGGCTTCGATCACACTGCCCTGCCGGGCAGGTCCCTGCAAGCCGAACCAGCCGGCCAACAGGATGCCAACGAGCGGCCCGAGCACCAATTTTGCAAGAACACCCAGGCCTGCGGCGCGGAAACTGTGCGACCATTCGATGCGGGTCAATTCGAGACCGAGCAAAACAAGCATGAGCGGAATTGCCCCGTGTGCCGCAATCTCAATCGTGCGCGAAAGGGGCAGCGGCAATTGCATGCCTATCCCCTTGATAAGAAGCGCCAATACCACGCCGTATACAACCGGTACTTTAAAGAGGCCAAGGATCGATGATTTCAAATCCATGTGGCCAAGGGATGCGATCACCACGCCAATCGTGTTGAATAGGATGGTCGTGGTCACATAGAAAAGGGAGGCCACTGCCAGTGCGTCAGTGCCAAAGGCGAACTTGACGAGAGGGAGACCGTAATTGCCTGTGTTTCCAAATGCAACGGTAAGGATGACAGCCAGCAGATATGTTCTTTCAAGTCGGAATAACTTCCCCAGCAAAAAGGCAAGCAGTCCCATGGCAAGGATCACGGAAGTTGTATAGCCGACGGTTGTCAGGGCTTGCCGCAGGTCGAGTTCGCTTTTTATCATCAGGTCAAAGACCAGCAATGGGCTGAAGACATAGAACACCACGCGCCCAAGCGAACGCGAATCTATGGTCAGAAGTTTTCCAAGCGCAAATCCCGAGCCGGCAACAAGCAGGATGGGGAGCAGATTGTCGGCAAAGGTCGTGATGAGTTCGTTGATGGGCATGACGGTGAAATTATAACCCCGCGAATGAAAGGGGCGGCCGCAAGGGACACCCTGATAAGCTAGATTGAAATCAATTCCGGCTGCTTTTGCAACACGGCCTGCATCGACCACGGTCCCGTCCAGGTGACGGTGACGGAGCATAGTTTGCCGCGCAGGTCTTCGTCCGACTCTGCAAAGACGAGTTTGTTGGTGGGGGTGCGTCCGCGCCAGCGGCCCTTTACTTTTTCTTCAAACAAAACGTCCACGGTTTCGCCTAGGTATTTCATGTTAATCCCGGCAACGATCTGTTCCTGCAAATCCTCCAACATGCGGAAGCGGCGCATCTTCTCCTCGTCGGTAATGTTGTCTTCCATGCGGCGGGTGGCAACGGTACCCCCTCGAACGGAATAGCGTGCCAGATGGGCAACATCCAGTTTCAGGTCCGATAAGACGCGGTGGGTTTCCATGAATTGTTCGTCGGTCTCGCCGGGGAATCCGACGATGATGTCTGTCGCGATGGAACAGTTTGGGATGTGGGCGCGGATCTTTGCGATCAGGTCGCGGTATTGTCCTTGGGTGTATCCACGCTTCATATTGAGCAGTACTTCATCATCGCCGGCCTGAATGGGAAGTTCGATGTGCGGCATCACGCGTGGTAATTCGGCAATGGCATGGATAAGGTCGTCGTCGAAGTAATTGGGATGCGAGGTCAGGAAGCGGATGCGTTCAATGCCCTCGACATCATGAATGATGCGCAGGAGCGCCGCAAGATTTGGACCATCCGGAATGTCCTTGCCGTAGCGGTCCACGATCTGACCGAGCAGGGTGATTTCCTTTACGCCCTGCCGCGCCAGCGAGCGGATGTCGCTGACTATGTCCCCGACGGGACGTGAACGCTCACCGCCGCGTTTGTAGGGGATGATACAGAAGGTACAGGCGTGCGAGCACCCGTACACGATGGGCACATGCGCGCTGACCAGCCTGCCCTGCTCTGCCACGGGGAGGATCAACTCATCGTCCATCATCAGGAAGCGGCGGGTGGTTTCAGCATCTTCCATGGATTGGATCTCGCCCTGGGTGAGATGCGAGATCAAAGGCGAGGGGTCGGAGGGCGGAGAGAAGACATCCACATACGGGAGTTTTTCCCTCAATTTTTCTGCACCGCGCACGCCGACGAGACAGCCCATCAAGTTGATGACAAGGTTGGGGTTTTTCTTCTTCAAAGGTGCAAGCGACGAGACACGCCCGATCGCCTTGTCTTCGGCGGACTGCCGCACGACACAGGTATTTAGAACGATCACATCGGCTTCTTCGATGGTTTCGGTAAGGGTATAGCCAAGATGCTCGAGTGACGAGCCAACCCGCTGTGAGTCGGCGACGTTCATTTGGCAGCCTTCGGTCCAGATGTGGTATTTCATGCGTACTCCTAAAATCCTTCACCCAGCCTTCTCCATGGGGAGCAGGCTGGGAGGTAGGCGGGAATTATACCAAGAGTGGTCGGGATTCGTTTTCACCCTGGGTGTTTTGGCAGGAATCGGGATTTGAAGATAAAAATCAAGCCGCTGGACGAATCAGCGGCTTGAGCAGTGGGCAGAATTTTCGGTTTAATCCTGGCCGGAAAAGAGTCCCGTGCCGAGCGCAGGCAATTATAAATTTATCCCTAGGGCCAGGTACATAGTTTGCTCGGTGCGTGGAAGGTGAACGTTGTGCAATTGTTTCCTGCGCTTAACGTGGAGCATGTGTTCGGATTTTCAACAATAGCGCTTCCTGAAGTACAGGCGAATGCACTTGAAGAGGGTTAAGGGGTTGGAGTGGGCGAGGCGATTTGATAAATCTGGCAGGTTTTTACAACCCCAACAACAGGATCGCCAAAGACCGCGTTCGTGCAAGCGACACCATCTGTACGGGTTTGGGTGACCCAAATGTCGTTCGCTCCATATCGAACCTGAGCTGTTCCGCTAAAGCTGCAGAATCCATTTTCGTTTGCGCAAGTAATCCATGTGCCGACAGGGGTCACAGTTGAAGTTGGGGTGGCAGTTGGAGTGGACGTGGCGGTTGGAGTGGATGTGGCGGTTGGAGTGGGTGAGGCAGTTGGAGTGGATGTGGCAGTTGGAGTGGATGTGGCGATTTGATAAACCTGGCAGGTTTTCACAACTCCCCAAACAGGATCGCCAAAGACCGCATTTGTGCAAGCGACACCATCTGTATGGGTTTGGATGACCCAAATGTCGTTCGCTCCATATCGAACCTGAGCTGTTCCGCTAAAGCTGCAGAACCCATTTTCGTTTGCGCAAGTAATCCATGTGCCGATCGGGATCACAGTTGGAGTGGACGTGGCGGTTGGAGTGGATGTGGCGAGCGGGGTGGATGTGGCAATTGTGGTGGATCCGTGGAGCGGAGTTGGAGTGGATGTGGCGAGCGGAGTGGATGAGACAATTGGAGTGAGTGAGGGTCCTAGACCTGGAATTATTAATACCCCTTCATGAAGGCTGTACCCAAACGAGCCCATGAAAATGGATGTCGTATTTTTAACTTCATCACCGAAGACCGCCAATGCACCTATGAGTACGATCCCAACGAAAACCAAGATAAGTACATACTCCACAAGCCCCTGCCCCTTTTCGTTCTTTTTGGTTGAATATTTCAGATTCATTTTCTCCTGCTTTTTGTTTGACGAAATGAGAATATATAACTATTTTTCCTACATGACAGTTTAGCCCGAAAAAATTATCTAATTTGATGTTACTATCCGTACAGGGATTAATCCATGTTTATTCTTTACAATACGGTTAGATTTTCATTCTCATTACAGGAATGAAAGGTGGGGAAGTCCGGACTTTCAAATTCTTTGCAGGGATGTTAGGCGGGGAATAACAGACCCAGGTTCTTTATGAACCTGGGGATATTTTCCTGCAAGAACAGGGGGGATTCGGGGGTTGGGAATCGGGCACTTTATGCCCGGCGTAGACTGGTCTGCTTTGCCAAAAACTATGGCTTGCACCCATCCTGAAGAACATGTTCAATATTAGCAACGCCGTCCTCCAATTGCGAAACGCGGTCCCAAAGAGTTTCGAGCGCGGGGCACAATATTTGCTGTACCTTGATTGTGCGCTCGGTTAATTTGATCGCCATGTCCATGTCCCCTGTTATAGCGAAGGCTTCGATGAACGGCAAATTCTCCACCGGCATGGATGCGCTCCATCCCTCCCTTTGCGCCTGCTGGTATAACCTTACGATTTTTCCCCACTCTCCCTGCTGGCGGGCAAGTTCCGCCTTTGCGTAGGTATAGCACCAGCCGTGTGCAGGCTCCGCGCCGAACAACGTTTTATCCAGCGCAGGTGTGGGAGCATCTGCGTTGATTTGGCCCGGATCGGAAAGGCGGATGGCATGGATCAGGAGGGGATTTGCATTTGGAACCGTTTCCGCGCTGCCGTAAATCGGGTCCAGCACCCGCAGGCATCCACCCGCCTCCTTGTAGATCACGATGCTGTTCGCTGTGTTGCCATTAAAGTTGACGGTTCGATACTGGATCGTAATCGGTGTATCTGCCTGCAGGGAAGGCAGGGAAGAGTTGAGCCTGGTTTTGATATACAATAGAAAAAATGGAATGTCGCGGTTATCCAGGGAAGGTGCATAAGCCCAGTTAAGCGGCGCGGTCATTTGCCAGTCCGATGCATATTGGATGGGCAGTTCATACGTCAGCAGCGCCGTATTTTCCTGCAGGGCGGGCATGCGCCAGGCAAGTTCCCAAAACAGGTTTTGTTGATTCACCCAATCACGGCGGAAGGTGTTGGCGACTGAGAATTGATGCGAGACGCATAACCCGATCAGGAGACTCAGGATGACGGACTTGCGCATTCCTTCTCTTAACGTCAGATCTGCCAGCCCGATGATGAATAGACTCGCCCCCAGCATGATCGAGACAAAGAAGCGGTCGTAATCGAATTCGAGTTTCAGAGGCAAGCCCGCTGCCCACGAGGGGAGCCTGCCGGCGAAGATGGCAACCAACCCAGTCCCCACAGCCCACCAGCCCCAAGAGTCTGCGGCGGGAGGTGCGCTGTGTTCTGTGTCTTTTGTCCATGACTTGGTTACAAGGAAGACAATGCCGGCGGAAACGATCAGAATACCGAAGGCAAGCGTCTGTGCAACAGACCCGTCAATTACAGAAAACATATCGAACGCTCCGATCCAAGCGCCGAACCCGGAAAGGGAAAGCGTTGTCAGGAACTCGTTGACAAGCGCAAGCGGCGAAAGGGTGGAACTTGACAGGACACTGACATCATACGAAGTGTATGCTGCGGATTGGTGATACGAATAGGTCCATGCTGCGTTCAGTATCCATACAACAAAATATGGGAGCCATTGTTTGCCCGCCTTTTGGAACAATTCCTTTCGATGAGATGCGGTTTCTGTGAAGATTGCCAGCAGGAAGAAGAAACGTAAAATTTCGAGGCCAAAAAAATATTCAGTGGAAAAAAGCCCCAATACCTGCAGAAGGATTGCCAGTGCGGTCAGGCGTTTGGCATGGCGTCCATTCCGAAGAATCCAGGCGGTTATGAGGAAGGATGAAAGCAGAAAGAGAAGCGGGAGCAGCTCCTGATTCACATGGGTCAATGAAACCCATTGTTGTCCGTAGCCTGGATACACGGTGAAAAAAAAGACCACCCATATCAGGTTCCGTTTTTGGGTGGGCCATATCAACCGAAGCACGAACCAGAGTTCGAGGGAGAGCAGGAAGCGGATTATTAATCCAATGACCTGCCATGTGAAGGGATGTCCGCCGAACAGGGTTGTTGTTACCGTGAAGATGGGTCCGAGTAAGGGGCGAAACGGACGGAACGCTTCAATAAATTCAACGGGGCCAAAAAAATTCAGGAACCAGGCAAAGGGCAGGTCGTCCCAATAGAAACCCATCCTGGGGGTAAGCAGTCCGTACGCCAGTACGACCAGCAGGAGCAGGCTGGCAGGAACAACGATGTGCTCCTTTTGAAGCAGCTTGTTGAATGTATTTTTCATATTTGAAACCCAGGAAATGATTTTACCATCACTGTAACCCGAAAAATCTGCGCAAAATGCCTGATATAATCCGATTCATGTCTCGTTATAAAGTAACGGATGTTGCAATCTACATTGCGCTGATCGTTGTATTCCTGCTGCCGCGCCTCCCAAAGATCGACTCATTTGTCACACTCGATGAGCCGGCCTGGTTGAGTCAGGGGGCGAATTTTTATTATGCGCTTGGGCAGAGGGAATTTGAAAACACGGTCTACGAATACCAGCCGGCTGTCACCACCATGTGGATCATCGCTGCGGCCATGCACCTGTATTTCCCGGAATTCCGCGGTTTTGGACAGGGCTATCTTGATTATGAAAAAGGGCGGCTTGATCCCTTCATGTATCAGCATGGTTACGATCCGTTGGTATTGTTAACGTATTCGAGGGTAATTCAGACCTTTGTTTTACTCGTTCTATTTCTTTTACTCTATTTCCTGTTTCAGCGCATCCTCCCCAAATTAACCGCCGCATTTTTGGTGTGCTTTGCATCGTTCGATCCATTTTCTTTGGGTCATTCCCGCATGATGGATCATGAAGCGATGGTTTCGCTTTTTGTTTTGGTTTCACTGATATCCCTTGTCGTTTATCTTTCAAAAGACCGCAAGCTGGTCTTTCTTCTGATTTCTGGAACTGCGGCAGGGTTTGCCCAACTGACAAAATCCTCCTCCATTGCCATGCTTGCGCCCGTCGGTATTTTATTGTTGCTGCAAATAGTGTATGAGCGCCGGCAAGGTTTTATAAAGGCATTCCTGGGCAATTCAAAAATCCTTATCATCTGGTTTGCGATTCTGGTCCTCATGTATTTTGTCTTCTGGCCCGGTATGTGGGTTGCACCTGGAAAAATGCTCTTTGAAGTGTACGGCAATGCTTTCAGTTATGCCTTCCAGGGTGCAAGATTAAAAGTGACCCAGGAATTGGATATTTCCACTTTCAGCATCAATAATAATTTGTCTGAGGTTTTGTGGATAGTCAAAGTTTTGATTTCTAGAATCACTACCCTGGCCTGGCTTGGCGTCCTGTTTGGGTTTGCCATTCCGTTCACGCGGGATCCTGAGCTGGTTCGCTCATACCGGCGGTTGTTCACGCTGTTGCTGGTCACTGCTCTTGCTTTCATCTTCATGATCGGCATCGCGCAGGGGCGTAACTCGCCCCATTACGTCCTTTCCAGTTACCTTGCATTGAATCTGCTGGCAGGTTTAGGCTGGATCAATCTCATTCAATGGTTGGGGCGCAGGTTTTCGTGGGCGTATTTGCAATACGCAGGGCTTTCCATTGTGTTAATTTTACAAGTGTGGAGCGCTTTTTCGTTCTTTCCATACTATTACACTTATCGCAATCCAATCACGCAGTCATTGGGCTGGAACAGGGATTTTCCTCAATTTCCATATGGTGAAGGGCTGGAACTTGCCGCCCGATATCTTGCAGAAATGCCGGATGCTCAAAAAGAAACCGCATTTTCCTATTACCATCGCGGGTGCTTCTCCTATTTTTATCCCGGCACAACAACTGCCTTTCGGCCGTATTACACGGATGGGTACCACAATGAAGACCTGATGCATCACATCCGGACTGCAGATTATATTGTCATATATTATGCAAATCAGGGGGGCTTGGAAAAATACCGGGAATATCTTGAGATTCTTGCCAGAGTGGAGCCTCTCCATGTGATATGGCTGGACGGCTATGAATATGTCCGAATATACAAGGTCGACTCCCTTCCCGTCGAAATCCTTGATGCGCTTGCAAACCTATGAGAACCGACATGAATAAAAAATGGGAGTTTATACTTATAATCCTTGTTCTGCTCATGCTGATTGTTCCCTCTCATGTCATTGGCATTGACAGGGTGGTGACTATTGATGAGCCGTGGTGGGTGATTTCGGGATCCAACTTCTATTACGCGCTCACGCATAGGGATTTTGCGAACACGATTTACGATTATCACCCGGCTGTAACCACTACATGGATCGTGGCGGCGGGGATGCTTAGTTATTTCCCTGAATATCGCGGGTTTGGACAGGGGTACTTTGACGTCCGCAAGCCAAATTTTGAAGAATTCATGCGCGAGAACGGAAAAGATGCCATTGACCTTGTCCGCCACAGCAGGTTGATCCAATCCATGTTGTTGATTGCAGTTGCGGTTTTGGGGTTTTTCCTTCTGCAATTACTTGTTGACCAAACGGCAGCCCTTGCGGCTATTGCGCTTGCGATGAGCGGACCGTTTTTCCTTGGGCATTCACGTTTGATTAACCATGAAGGCATGCTTGCCATGTTCGTTTTGATTTCGTTATTGGGGATGCAGGTGTATCTGAACAAGGACCGTAAATTCATTTACCTGCTCATTTCAGGCGCGGCGTTTGGCCTTGCGCAATTGACAAAATCATCGTCAATAATCCTTGTTGGATTATTGGGTTTGATCCTGTTTGTCGGATTTTTTAAAAAAAATGGCCAATTGTTTGTCTCGAAGCTTGCGGATGCAGGGAAGGTCCTAGCCGTCTGGCTAGTGGCGGCTGTGCTTGTCTATGTGATTTTATGGCCTGGCATGTGGGTGGCGCCGGGAAAAATGTTTTATGAAGTCTATGGCAATGCGTTTAGCTACGCCTTTCAGGGTGCGCGTCTGGATGTGACCCAGGAATTACAGCCCGCCAGTTTCAGCCTTATAACCGGTTTTGGTGAAATCTTTAAATTTTTGCGAAGTTGGACGAATTCTTCCACACCTGTTACCTGGCTTGGATTGATTTTGGCCCTGTTTGCGCTGGTCTCGAAAGATAAGGAAGGAGTGCCTGCACCGCTGAAATCCACGCTTGTATACCTGGCTGTAACCAGCGGGCTCTTCATCCTCATGTTCGGCGTGGCACAGGGACGCGATTCCCAGCACTATATTCTCAGCAGTTACGTCTGTTTTGATGTAATGGCGGGCATCGGGTGGGGGTATTTGTGGATGTGGATGCAACGCCGCTGGGCAGGGTTGAAAACCGTTTACGCCTCGATTTTGTTTATTGTCGTTTTGATCGGGACACAGATTTCATTTGGGCTTCCCTATGCGCCTTATTATTTCACATATAAAAATCCATTTTCTGGCAGGGCGGCTACTCTTGGATATGGTGAAGGGCTGGCGGAAGCGGCGGATTATCTGGCGGGCAAGCCGGATGCTGAGCAGATGCGGGCATATGTGTACAACGGCATGGGCACGTTTTCATTCTTCTTCCCCGGAGAGACCATCGTCTTAAAGAGAATACACCTGATCGAGGATGACTTTGCTACAATTGAAAAGGAAATGCGGAAATCCAACTATTTGGTCCTTTATCCGGTGATGCGGGGAGGACAACCGGAGATGGAAAAGATCCTAGGTCCCTTGCAGGGGATTGTCCCTGAAAAAATAATTTTCATTAATGGCATTGAATACATTTACATCTATCGGACCACGGATATTCCCGAAGCAGTGTATGAAGCCCTGCAAAAACAAGGGCAATAATGAATTGGGCAAGCCGCACCCGCACGGATGTCGTTAGGTTGAGAGGTAAAAATGACCGTCAAACATACGCACGAAGTCGAAGCCAAAAACGTCGCTGCGGGGAAGGATACGACCATTCAGGTGTTGATCTCTTCCCAGGAGGGACCGAACTTCGCCCTGCGGAAGTTCTCGATGCTGCCCGGCGGCGGGATGCCGCGCCACACCAACGAGGTGGAGCATGAACAGTACGTCCTGCGCGGCGAAGCGGCCATCACCATCGGCGATGAAACGCATCTTGTCAAAACAGGGGATGCAGTCTTCATCCCTGCCGGCGCGATCCATTCGTATGAGAATACGGGCGGGGAGCCGTTCGAGTTCCTGTGCATTGTCCCCAACAAGGAGGATGTGATCAAGATCGTGGAAGAGGGTTGTTAAGAAGGCATTGGGAAGATGCTATAATGCTTTCGCTGTTCGTCATCGGAGAATCCCATGCCCGTTGTCCTTCGCGTACATGGCTTTAAGTTTTTCTTCTACCAGGCGGATGTGGCAAATGAACCGCCCCATGTTCATGTCACAAAGGAAGGAAAAGAGGCCAAATTCTGGCTTACCCCTGTCAGGATTGCGCGTGAAGGCAGATTTCGAGCAGGCGACTTGCGGGATATCGAGCGGATCATCGAGGAGAATCTCGATTTCCTCTTGAGCGCATGGGAAAAGGAGAAAGGCAGGCATGTTAACGGTTAAGGCAAAAATTCCCGCTCATGCGGATTATGAACCCATCCTCCCGCTGGCGGTGCCAGAATTGAAGGAAGTCAAGGCGTTTGCAAATCATCTGCATTCGATTGGCAAACCCTGGCGGGGGGAACTCTTTGGCTGGCAGGCGGAATACACGCCACAAAGCGATGAGAAACCCCTTGACTCCGCCATGACGTTTACCCCTGCCGATTTCTGGATCGGCGAAAGCGGTATTTGGTTCTTCTCATTGATGTGGGAGGGTGGCAAAGATAAAGAGCCCGCTGAGTTTTTGGATGACCGGGGGATTGTTAAGTGATTCAGAGACCTCGGAAGTCTTTAAGACTTCCGAGGTCTGATAATTTGGGAGGTTGTGATGAAGAAAGTTGCCCTGCTCATCTTGATTTTTTTGACTGCCTGCTCGATTCCGCCCAGCCGCAGGTGACCGTCACCTCGACCCCGCCGCCTATGGAGACCCCCATCCCCACGCTGACCCTGCATCCCGAGTTTATTGCCCTGCGGGAGACTATCGCCTCGTTTGCCTTATTGGTGGGCATTTCTAATTGTCGTTAACCGATCTTCTAATCTGGAGGCTTAACCGCCATCTGAACCATAAGGGGGAAAGCTACAAACAGAATTACTCCAAGCAGGAACTTCGCCCACCAAACCGCCCCTTCAAGAGGCAAGTTATTCCACAATACCAGTCCTAGCAGGAAGGTAATACATCCATGTTTCACAGGTTGGAGTTTGACTCCCACCTCCTCAAGAAAGCTCCTATAAAGCTCCTGCGCCACGATCGGCAGGACAATAATGCAGATGACAAAACCGACCGTCTTTCCGACCCACGTGACCTCATCTAGTGGCAAGTTCAAGAAAACCCACGCACCCAGTGCCACGCTTACGACCCAGACCCACATGAACTTCAACAATGCAATCAGCTTGTCCATGCTGACTGCTCCTTTCCTTTTGGCATGGTGCTTAAACATAGTCATTTTTTTGAATATACACGTAGCACGCTGGCAATCGTGCGGATCATGTAGCCGCCTTTGGCAAATAGTTCCATGCACGTCGCCATCCTTGGTGGACGGGTATTTGTTCATATGATAATACAGATTATGGCAGGAGCGCGCGCAGGCAGTAATGTGCTGTGGGATGTATACTTGTGTCCAAAGGAATGATCCTGGTGTCATTACAGATAGCTACGAGGTGAATTGCAATTCTTATACTGTTGGTGGGACGTGCGGGGTGCGCCTTGCCTGGCGGGATATCAACGGGTAAATAGTAGTTGTGAGTGCGGGGTGACGGCAATTGGCTGCTGTTCACTGCTCCTACAACGGCGTCTTCATCGGAATGCCCGCCTTGCGTGGATATTTCGGCGGGGTGGCGGCGACCTTGTCCACCAGCACAAGGTAGCGGTCATCGGCGACACCGGGCAAATGAACGGGGATCAACTGCTTCAATTTTCCCCCCAATAATTTCATCGCTTTTTCAGCGGACTGCGCCTCCGCGGGTCCGCTTTCGCCTTTTTGGGCGAGCACGCTCCCGCCGACCTTGACGAGCGGGAGCAGGTACTCGCTCAGGATGTTGAGGTTGGCGACCGCGCGGGCCACGGCATAATCATACGTTTCGCGGTGGTTGGGGTCCTGTCCCAGGGTTTCGGCGCGGGCGTGGATGACATCCACATCCTCCAGGCCGAGCTTGCTGACGATGTGCTGGCAGAACATGGCTTTCTTGCCGACCGATTCCACCAGCGTGACGCGCATGGTGGGATAGATTATTTTCAGGGGAATGCCCGGGAAACCGGCGCCGGTTCCCACGTCCACGAGGCGATGCGGGGGAGTCCCCTTCCATGCCAGCACGCAGGAATATGAATCCAGAAAGTGCTTGGTGCGGATGGATTCCACATCCCGAATGGCGGTCAGGTTAAATTTTTGATTCCACTCCACCAGTTCGCGCTCGTAGTTGATGAGCGCCATCACCTGCCGCGCCGTGAGGTGAACATGGAAGAGCGAAATCGCGTCGTTGATTAATGAATCCATGAGGGGTCATTATAAAGCAAATGAGGACGGCAGCGCTGCCATCCTCATTGGATGCTGGTGACTGTTTACTGATTATTTTTTCTTCACTTCCACTTCGACCTTTGGTTCCACGGGCTTCCTGCTGCCGCGTACCTTGCGGACGATGGCGCGGATGCCGAGGAAGACCAGGTAGAGCGGTACGCCAACCATGATCCAAACAGGCAGGGTGTAGATGACGAAGCGGATCAGGAAGTTAACAAAATCCTGGAAGAAGTAGATCAAGTCCTGGATGGCATCCCGCGCAACCCCCTGTGGTTCCCATTTGCCGATCTGGATCGGCTGGATGGTCGCCTCCGCCTTGATGCGGATGCTGACAGCGGAGAGCGCGGCGGCTTCCTCGTAGTATTTCATCTGTCCCTTGACCAACTCGATCTGCTCGCGGTAATAGACCAGTTGGTTGAAGATGTTGACGACATCCTCGGTCTCGGTGGCGGTCTGCAGGATTTCATTCAACTGGGCTTCGGCGGCTTCGAGGTTTTTCAGGCGTGATTTCAAGTCGACATATTGCGCGGTGACATCCTGCCCGGAGCGCGTCTCGCTCTGCACTTCCACAACAGCCTCCTTGATCTGGTTAAGCGCCTGGTCCAGTTTTTCAGCAGGCACACGGATGGTCACTGTGGCTTCGGGCACGAGCGTGTAATTGTTTGTATAGCTCTGATACAGGTTGGATGAGACCACGAATCCGCCCAGTTGCTCCGCCATGACCTGGATATCCTTCATGCGGGCTTCCACATCCGAAACGACAATGGCAATGTCCGCGTTTTGGATGATAAGCCGCTCGACGCTTGCGGCTTCCACGCCTCCGCCTGGGGCTATGTTGGATGAGTCACCGGCAAATTCCTGGGCAGGGGCTTCTGCGTACATCGGCTCGGCAGCGGGCTGCGCGTAGTCGTAATACGGCTCGGCGCCGCCCTCCGCAGAGCGTTGCGGCGCAGACGCCGCTCCACATGCGGCAAGGATGACGGCGGCAATAACGATCAAACTGAATGGCAAAATGTGTTTCATCTTCTTCTCCTTTTTTACCTTTGATGATTTCTCTTACCAAAGGACGAGCATACTAGAGAAATAGTTCCGCCACTACCATCCCTCGGCAATCCTGACAGCGTGTTTTTCAGGCAGGCCCACCTCGCGGATGCGTTCCTGTACTTCGGCGATGTTATATACCGCGCGGCGTGGTGTCCATGTTTGAGCCTCGCTGTCGTAGATGGCGAAGGCAGCGCGCGGGTCGCGGTCGCGGGGCTGCCCCACGGAACCGGGGTTCAGAATCAGCTTCGGGCGGAGTGTGATCGTCTTATCGGGTTTAACATGTTCCAACGTCACACGGTCATTGTTTTCATCCCTGGCAAACATACACTGGATGTGTGAATGTCCTACAAAACACCAGGGTGTATCGAAATGATCGAAGTTGAGCCGCGCGGATAGTGAATTCAAAATATATTCCCACAACGGGTCGCGCGGACTTCCATGCGCCATGGTCGCTTCACCGCGGACTTTTATTTTGGAGGGAAGCGCGCGCATGAAATCCATGTTGCTGGCGGTCAAAACCTTTTCATGATATTCGAGCGAGCGGCGCGCCTCGCCATTGAAGGTTTCAAGCGGCATCTTGCCGGTCACTGCCACGTCATGGTTGCCAAGCAGGCAGGTGAGGTTTGGAATGTCCCGCACCTCCTCCACAACGGCATTCGGGTCGGGACCATAGCCGACCAGATCGCCCAAACACCAGGTTTCATCCACGGCGCCGGCCTCCTTCAAGACCGCTTGAAGCGCCGTGTAATTCGCATGAATATCCGACATGACCAAAACGCGCATGTTTACTCCAACAGCCTTGCTGTATGTTCGATGATTTTTTCAGCCGCTTCGGCCTTGCTCATCAACGGCAGGCTTTCCTTCGTCCCATCCGCAAACAACAGGGTAATGCGGTTTGTTTCAACGGCAAAGCCCGAGTCGTTTGCAGAGATGTCGTTGGCGGCGATGAGATCCAAACCCTTGGATTGTAACTTTTCAGATGCGTTTTCGAGCAGGGCTTGACTCTCCGCCGCGAACCCCACCATGACTTTGAAACGCTTCTTGCCTGACCCGACACCTGATACTGTTTTAAGAATATCCGGCGCCGCCTCAAGTTCGATCCGCGGAATGCCATCCCGTTTTTTTAGTTTGTCTTTGGCAATGGTCTTCGGGCGGAAGTCCGCCGCCGCCGCCGTCATGATGAGCGCATCCGCGGATTCGTTCAACAGGGCATCCAACATCTCCTGCACGCTTTTCACGCGGACGACGCGCGTGCCGACAGGCGGAGTCAACGCGGTGGGCGTGGTGATCAGGCATACCTCCGCGCCTGCATCCATGGCGGCCTGGGCGAGCGCGTAGCCTTGTTTTCCCGAGGAATGATTCGTGATCACGCGGACCGGGTCAATGGCTTCCTGTGTCCCACCCGCGGTGACGATGATTTTTTTGCCTGCGAGTTTTCCATTCTTCCCAAGGGCCGCCCGGATATGACCGAGCACTTCCGCAGGTTCGATCATGCGTCCCACGCCTGAAAGCCCCGAAGCGAGGTGCCCTGCCGCGGGTCCAGCAACCAGCACGCCGCGGGAGCGAAGCGTGGCGAGATTCTCCTGCGTGGCGGGGTGCTCGAACATCCCGCCGTCCATGGCAGGCGCGATCAGGATCGGACAACTCGCCGCGAGTGCAGTGACGGTTAATAGATTATCTGCAATGCCGTGCGCGAGTTTTGCCATCGTATCCGCCGTGCAGGGCGCGATGACGAGCATATCTGCTGTCTTGCCAAAACTGACATGCAGGACATGTGCTTCGTTGCCCCAAAGGTCTTGATCGGTGTAGGCACGCCGCCCCGTAACGGATTGAAAGGTGAGTGGTGTGACGAATTTTTCCCCCGCACCTGTCAGAAGTACATCCACCCGTGTCCCCGCCTGGGCGAGCCTGGAAGCCAGGTCTGCCGCCTTGTACGCGGCAATGGACCCTGTGACGCCAAGAAGGATGTGTTTGTCGGAAAGGATGGGCATATCGGGGTGATTATACTGCCACATACAGAATCCATCATGGAATTGGACTGATGGAGAAGAAGACAAGGACGGGATGATCAATCGAGTTAATTTTGCAGTATTCTTCATTGACATTCCAAATCCCCTCAGGTAGAATACGGTTCGCCTTGTCCCGCATGGCGCGGGATAAAAAATCTGGGCCTGTAGCGCAGTTGGGAGCGCGCCTCAATCGCACTGAGGAGGTCAGGGGTTCGAATCCCCTCAGGTCCACTATAAGGCGGAAAAATAATCAGGGCCCATAGCGCAGTTGGGAGCGCGTCTCAATGGCATTGAGAAGGTCGAGGGTTCGAATCCCTCTGGGTCCACCTTCTTAGCTGACAGCCAAAAGCGAATAGCTAAAGGTCACAACAGGAGTAGTAGGTCATCCCGTCAGCGAGTTGGGAGAGTGAGGTGAAAGCCCAACGCCAGTGTCCACGGGAACGCATCTCCCCTACAGGGGATGATAAGGCTGAACTCGCCTGTTATCTCGAAAGAGGACTGCGCTGGTGAACCATAGTAGTCAGCGCCGGGAATGCCCGTTACAGCAACCAAAGTGACGTTAGCAGGTTTGAACGTTGAAACGTTTGAACGTTCCAGCTTGAAAACGTAATCCGGGTGGTACCGCGGAGACCTGTCCTGAGCATGTCGAAGGAGAACTCTTCGTCCCTGATGTGGATGAAGGGTTTTTTTGTTTGGACGGAGGACGACAGACTGTGGGCGATGGTCCCTTGTCCTCGGTCCATGGTCAATTGGAAGGAGGCACGCATGAACATCAAAAGAAATTTCTGGAAGCAGGGTCCGCTCCTTGCAGGTCTTCTTTTTGATTCCGCTGTCTTGTAGGTCAGGCTTTTAGCCTGACAGATTTTCAACAACAAATACATGGCGGCTTGAAAACCCGCCCTACGAATTGAGAGGCAAGAATGGCTGCTGCAAAAAAGAAAACCGAAACAAAAACGAAAACCGCGACCAAAAAGGCTGTGAAAACGACAAAGGCAAAGACGGCTCCGAAGACAAAGACAACGAAAAAATCCGCGCCGAAGGCGAAGACTGTCAAGAAGCCCATTGAGAAAAAGAGCAGGGCGGTCAAATCAAAGGCAGTGAAGAAGAGTGCCCCCGCCAAATCAAAGGCGGTAAAGAAGACGACGAGGAAAACCGTTATCTCGAAGGCGATCATCCCTGCGCCGAGCGGAGCCATCATGCCTGTGACCGAGAAGCCGAAAGCGGTCGTCCCGCTGGAAAAGAAGCCAAGCGCGATCCAGCCTGTGGTGAAGGCAGAAAAAACCTCAAAGGACAAATCCTTCAATCCGCAGGCCTTTGAGAAGAAATGGCAGACGAAATGGGAGGCGGATGGGCTGTACCGCTCTGTCGTGGACAACAACAAGCCCAAGCATTATGCGCTGACCATGCTGCCTTATCCCAGCGGCGACCTGCATATCGGCCACTGGTATGCAATAACGCCGTCCGATTCACGCGCGCGTTTCAAACGGATGCAGGGATACAACGTTCTATTCCCAATGGGATTCGACGCGTTCGGTTTGAATGCGGAGAATGCCGCCATCAAGGACGGCATCCACCCGATGAAGCGTACCTTCGCGAACATCGAACGGATGCGTAAACAGATGAGATCCATGGGTGCGATGTTCGATTGGGGGCGCGAAGCGGTCTCTGCCGACCCCAGTTACTACAAATGGACGGAATGGTTCTTCATCCAGTTGTACAAGGCAGGGCTGGCGTACCGCAAGATGTCGCCCGTGGATTTTTGCCCAAACTGCAATACGACTTTGGCACGCGAGCAGGTTTGGGGCGAGAACCGCGTCTGCGAACGCTGCGGCACGCCTGTCATCAAAAAGGCGCTGGAGCAATGGTTCTTCAAAGCCACGAAATATGCCGATGAACTGTTAAACTTTGATGGTTTGGACTGGCCCGAGCGTGTCAAGACCCTGCAAACGAATTGGATCGGACGAAGCGAAGGCGCGTCTGTAATTTTCAAAACTGAAGCCGGCGAAGACATCGAAATATTCACCACCCGTCCCGACACTCTGTGGGGCGCGACCTTCATGGTCTTCTCGCCTGAGCATCCGTTGGTGGATAAGATCACCACGCCGGAGCATAAAGCCGCCCTCGAAGAATACAAGGTGCTGGCCGCGCGTCAATCGGATATAGAGCGCGAAGCCGTGGACAGGGAAAAGACGGGTGTCTTTACAGGCGGCTATGCCATCAATCCCGTCAATAACGAACGTATCCCGATCTGGATCGCGGATTATGTCTTGATGAGTTATGGCACGGGCGCGATCATGGCTGTACCTGCGCACGATGAACGCGATTTCGCATTTGCCCGAAAGTATGACCTGCCCATCGTCGAGGTGATCAAGCCCGAGGGCGAAGGGGCGACTCATGAGTCGCCCTTACAAGCCGCATACATCGGCGAGGGCGTCATGGTCAACTCCGATCAATTCAACGGCACGAAAGTCAACAATGAAAAGGGTCGGAAGAATCCTGGCATCAGCGCGGTGATTGACTGGCTGGAGGAAAAGGGCATCGGCAAAGAGTCGGTGAATTATCGTTATCGTGATTGGTTGATCAGCCGCCAACGTTATTGGGGCGCGCCAATTCCGATGATCCATTGTGACGTGCATGGCTGGAACCCCGTCCCCGACGATCAACTGCCTGTGACCCTGCCCGAAGATGTGGCTTGGAAGCCGACGGGTGAAAGCCCGCTGAAATTACACCCGACGTGGAAGGATACAACCTGTCCCGTGTGCGGCGGACTCGCCACGCGCGAAACCGACACAATGGATACCTTCATGTGCTCGTCGTGGTATCACCTGCGTTACCTGTCGCCGAACTACGATAAGGGTCCGTTCGACGAAGCTGAATACAACTACTGGATGCCCGTCGATACCTACACTGGCGGCATCGAACACGCCACCATGCATCTGCTGTACACACGTTTCTTCCACAAGGCATTGCGCGACATGGGCATCACCGAGGGCAACGAGCCGATGATGCAACTGCGCAACCAGGGCATGGTGCTGGCCGAGGACAATAGCAAGATGTCCAAGAGCCGCGGCAACGTGGTCGCACCCGACATGCTGGTGAATAAGTACGGCGCGGACACGGTGCGCGCCTACATCATGTTCTTCGCGCGTTGGGAGATGGGCGCGCCGTGGGATTCTCAGGGCATCGAAGGGACAGCGCGCTGGATGCGCCGCGTGTGGACCTTGTTCACCGATCCAACTCCGCCCGGGTCTGCTTCCGACGAAACGAGGAAGAATCTACGCCGACGCGTTCACCAGACCCTGCGCAAAGTAACAGGCGACTTCGAGAACTTCGAGTTCAATACGATCATTTCGTCATTGATGGAATTGATGAACGAAATGTACAAGGCGCATGAATCAGGCGCGGCTGGCACAGAGGAATGGAAGGAAGCCCGGGAAATCTATTTGAAGATGATGGCTCCTGTCGCGCCGCACATCGCCGAAGAACTGTGGAGTAATCAGCTGGGCAAGCCATATTCGATCCATCAGCAACCGTGGCCCAAATTCGAGGAATCCGCTGCGAAGGAAGACTCCATGGAAATCCCCATCCAGATCAACGGCAAAGTGCGCGACCGCATCATCGTCGCGGCTGACGCGAGCGAAGAGGAGATCAAATCCTCTGCACTGGCTTCCGAAGTCATCCAGAAATATCTGGAGGGCAAAGAGCCGAGAAAAGTGATTGTGGCGAAGGGGAAATTGGTGAGTATTGTGATTTAGGAGTGGAAAGTAATGAGCAGGAGCGGACATTTATGTCCGCTCCTTTTTGTTCGATCCTCTCCACGGCTTCAAGCGTGGTATCCATCTGGGAACACTGGCTTTGTATTCGAGGTACCTTTCCCCAAATCGTTTTTCCAACCCCGGCTCCTCTGAAAATATAAAGTAGACGTGGTTGACCAGCAGGAAAACCCCCGCCCAGAGAGCCATGATCCACGATCCCCAGAATAACGCCTGGCCGATCAACATCATCGCCACCCCGCTGATCATTGGGTTGCGGACATGGCGGTACGGACCGACGATGACAAGTTTTTGCGTCGGATCCCAGGGAGCCAGGGTCCCCTGTCCCACAATAGTGAACAGACTTGTGCACCACAGGAGCAGCAGTAGACCGATCCAGACGGAGAAGGCTCCCGCGATGAAACCTGTCCAGGTCATGGATGTCATCCCAACCCAGCGGGTATCATACCCTGCAAAGCCATTAAACAGCCACGCAGGAATTACGATCACCACCATGAACGGCAGTAATAGAACAGACAGGGTGTGTCTCAGGGTATTGAGCATGATGCAGAAGTATAGCAGGAATGAACCTTCCCCGCTTCATACGTCCGGGCGTTTTTTGCAGGATTTTGAACTGCCTGATTTTAAATTTTCTCCATTTTCCTTGATGCACTTCATGCAAATTCAGATACAATCGGGTTATTTCATTGTCGATTGGAGATGCTATGCGTGATCCTGAAACAAACGCAGATTTCGATGTGCCGCCGTCCTTCGATACGGAGATAGACATCGAGGCTGTTGAAAAAGCCGTTCATTCCATGCTGACCGCGTTTGGTGAAGACCCGCAGCGGGAGGGCTTGAAAAATACGCCCAACCGTGTGGCCCGCATGTATCCTGAACTATTGAGCGGCTATCGTGCAGACCCGATAAAGCTGGTCAATAGTGCGCTTTTCACTGTTGATTATGATGACATGGTTATTGTGCGTGACATTGAATTTTACAGCCTGTGCGAGCATCACATGCTGCCTTTCCTCGGACGCGCCCATGTCGCCTACATCCCCCGCGGACAGGTGATCGGTCTTTCCAAGATTCCCCGCATCGTGGATGTGTACGCCCGCCGCCTGCAGGTGCAGGAACGCATGACCCGTCAGATCGCGGATTTCATCAACAACCTGCTAAAGCCGCAAGGCGTTGCGGTTGTGGTGGAAGCCCTGCATTTGTGCTCCATGATGCGCGGCGTGAAGAAACACGATGCGCGCATGACCACATCCACCATGCTCGGGAGTTTTCGCACCAAGATTGCCACGCGCGAGGAATTTTTGGACAATATCTCGCGTGGAGCGGGTCCGCTTAAGATATAGCCACATCTTCCCGCTTCTTGATCCACACGCGGCTTTGAAACTGTTGCGCCACTTTGGCAAGAGACAGGCCTCTAGCCGGGTGCTGGAAGTCCGGCAACAATTCTGCCAGTGGTATGATCACGAAGGCATACTCCCAGAAATCCGTGTTGAGCGGCGTTTCATCATACAGTTCGATATCGATGTCAATGGTGCGCGGGGCGTTCTTCTCCGCACTGCGGATGCGCGCCAGCTTGGCTTCGATCGGGCGGATGATCTGTTCCTTCAATTCAACAGGCCCTAGATCAGTAAGGAATAATACACAGGCGTTCAGGAAATTCGGTCCGTCGAAACCAACCGACTCAGATTCCCAAACGCTGGATACAGATTCGACCCGGCCGGCCTGCCGCAGCAGGTGCATTGCCTTCGGAAGGTTGCTTTCTGCTTGAATATTGGAGCCAAGGCTGAGATAGGCGCGATGCAGGTCAGTCATCCCGCTTGCGTTCGATTTCCACACCGACGGATCGGGCAAAGCGCACCGCGCCGGGTTTTTCCACGCGCACGATGGCTTTTCGCACCCCGTTTTGTTCCAGGCAGATTTTTATCAGGTCATTTGCCAGCGCCTCCACGGTCAGCCGTGCGGCTGTTTCTGCATGTGCCTGTATCTTTTTTGCCAGCGTGCTGTAATCCACGCAGTCTTTGATATCGTCACTTTCGGCGGCGCAGGCCGTATCCGAAAAAACGGTGACATTGATCAAAATATCCTGCGGCTTCTTGCGCTCCCAATCATTCACGCCGATAATCCCGCGCACGAGCAGGTCTTTGATGAAGGTTTTATCCATGGATTCTCCTGAAATGCTCTGGGTTGGGCAGCTTGCTGCTCGGTTATCCATCCACAAGCTGACGAACTCCAGAATTAAACCAAGTGCCTTCCGCCATCCACGTGGATGATCTCGCCGGTGATGTAGGCGGGACCGGCCAACAGGAAGATTAATGCATGACCGGCCTCGCCCGCCTCGCTCCACCGTTTGGCTGGGACATGTTCGATGATCCCTTCCCCCGCTGAGGGATTGCCTGCAGGGTTGGTATCTGCCGGAGGGAGGATCGCACCAAGCGCAAGTCCGTTGACGGTGATGCGCGGGGCTAATGCAACCGCGAGCGATTTGGTCATTGCGGCGAGTGCGGCTTTGCTGACGGTGTAGGGGAAGTGGTCCGCGCCGGGGCGCAAGGCGCGCCAATCCAATATGTTCACGATGCGGCCCTCATTCGCATGCCTGGAAAATTCCCGGCTTAATAGAAACGGCGCGGTCAGGTTGATGTTCATGTGATGCTGCCAGTCTGTGAGCGTTGTGCTGTTGAAGGAGAGCGGTTCGAAGATGGCGGCACTGTTGACCAGCGCGTAGAGCGGGGAAAATTCATTCGCCTGGGAAATGAGTCTCGAAACAGAATCAGGTGTCCCGAAGTCTGAGGCGAGGATGTGGGCCTTGCGCCCAAGGGATTGGATCTCATCCCGCACTTGTTTTGCCTCTTCCTCCGAATGAGCGTAATGGAGGATGAGATCGGCGCCGGCGCGGGCGCAGGCAAGCGCGAAGAGACGTCCCACACGGCGGGCGGCGCCGGTGATGAGGATGGTTTTTCCATTCAGGTCGTTCATCTTTTTGATTGTATCATTATCAATTTTGACCGTGTTTATCATATTCTTGACTTCCCTTTTTGGAGGTGATAATATCCCCCTGCATCGTTGCAGGCCTCACCGATGTTTTGCGTTTCCCAAGCCTCTGTAGAGAAAGGTGCAATCGTATGACCAAAAGCCAAACCCCGCCAATCTATACGGGTGATATCGCCGAACAGCATATCGACCCGTCCCGGGAATATTCCGCTGAAAACCAGGAGATCGTTTTTTCCGGCGAGCAGCATGCGATCTGGGCGGACTTGTATGACGGGGTTTATCAACCCTACCTGCTGGAACATATCTGCCAGGAATGGAATACGGGGATGGATTTGCTGCAGCTCGACCCGTCGGGCATCTCGACGGTGGCGCATCTTAATGAACGCATCACACCGCGCACGGGCTGGCACATCGAGCGGACGGTCGTCCGCTACACGCTTGCAGATGACTGGTATAAGAAATTCGCCCAGCGCGTGTTCCTGATCACCGATTATCTGCGCACCCGCGACCAGATGGAGTTCACGCCGGAACCGGATATGTTCCATGACATCTTTGGTCACCTGCCGTTTCTCACGCAGGAGTTCTATGCGCGCATCGAGGACAAATTCGCGCCGGCCTACATGAAGGCGACCGCGGAAGAGCGGGAGGTGATCAAGCGTCTGGCCTGGTACAGCACCGAGTTCGGCCTGATCGTGCAGGACAACCGCTTCAAGGTCTTTGGCGCGGGCATTATTTCGGGGCGCAAGGAACTTACCCGCACGATCATGGAGTTCTACCGCCTTGGGCGCGACAATGTGATCGATTTCTCACGCCCGGTCTTCGCGCAATTGCAGGCGCATTTCCTCGCCAGCAAGGCCAACCTGCACCGCATCATCGACGGGGTGAACGCGCTTCACACAAAGGGACAGATGTCCTCCGCGGATGAAGGCTGGAATGTCGTCCTCGGGCTGTATAAGAGTTTGAACATCAAGCAGGAGGGCATGTTCGGCGGCGAAGTCATCATTGCGCCGTTCGATATCGAGACCATCGCCCGCATCCCGAAAACGGTCTATGCCTTCAATCCCATGCTTTTCGTTTGTGAATCGCTCGATCGAATGGACGAATTGCTCGATTCGTACCTGAAACCGATCGCAGATCGAGCGTAACATCAAGAGCCAGCAGACCGCCGGCGGCGGACGGTGGTCTGCCTTTTTTCGGGACCCGCCGCCTGCTCAACCACCATTCTGTAATGACATTCCGAAATCTCCCCTCCATCCAAAAACTTCTCATCGCCGGCCTGGGCTTCGCCTTTCTCAGCCTTTGCGCGCTGATCGGCTGGGCAATTCTTATCGTGGCACAGGAACCTGTGGGAACGCCGACCCCTGCGATGGCCTTATTTGTTTTGGAGACTCCCACGCTTCAAATCCCTGATTCCCCAACCGACTCTGCGACGCCTCCCCCCACACTTGAACTGATTCAAACCTCCGAACAGATCCCCGCACCCCAGCCGATTTACAACGACGCCCCGCCTCCGGCCGGAAAGATCGCCTTCGCCTGTTATGTCAAACAGATCGACCAGATCTGCCTGCTCAACGCGGATGGCAGCGGCCGCAAACAACTCACCAATCTCAAAGCCACCGCTTTCTATCCGTCTGTATCCCCTGATGGGCAGACTATCTACTTCTCCTCACGCGATAGCGGGACATTTGAGATCTATTCGATTGACATCAACGGGAATGATCTAAAAAAACTGACGGACGATATCGGCGCACTGTATGCGCCTGAAATGTCCCCGAATGGCGAATGGATCGTCTTTACCAACCACGGCAAGGGACTGTGGCTGATGAGACCGGACGGCAAAAACCCGCATGCGTTGACCACAAGGGATGATATCGACCCGTCCTGGTCGCCCGACGGTTCGATGATCGCCTTTGCCTCCTCACGAGCCGGCGCGCGCCAGTTATTTGTCATGAACGCGGACGGGACGAACATTCAGCAGGTGACCGACCTCAATAACATGGGCGGACGCAACACCTGGTCCCCCGATGGCACCCAGCTTGCCTTCTACCGCGGATCGCAGGGCGACCGGGACATCTACATCATCAACATTGACGGCACAGGCCTGGTCAAGCTGACGAATGGCGGCGATAATCTCGCCCCCTCCTGGTCGCCCGATGGGGAGTGGATCGCCTTCACATCCTTTCGTGACGAGAACAACGAGATCTACGTCATGCGCCCCGACGGCTCGGGCGTTACCCGCCTGACCAACAGTCCCATCTCCGATTGGCAGCCGAGGTGGGGGCGGTAAGCGCGAAAGCGGTCCGGCCCTTTACAGTTTCTCATAAACCATCCTGCAACTTTTCCCCTTCCCCGCCTGTATTACACTATAGCCATGACTCCGCCCACCGACCGCGACCTGATCCTGCGCGCCCGTCGCGGCGAAGCGGATGCCTACGGCGACCTCGTGGCACGCCACCAAACGGGCGTGTTCAACGTCTGCTACCGTATCCTGCACAACCGCAGCGACGCCGAAGACCTCGCCCAGGAGACCTTTATCCGCGCCCTCGACCGCCTGCACACCTTCGACCTCGAACGCGAATTCAGCCCGTGGATCCGCCGCGTCGCCGCCAACTTGTGCCTGAATTTCATCGAGTCACTCAAGCCCGCCGCCGCATTGGACGAGGAACGGGATGCCGATGAAAGTCAACGACCCGAGAAGCAGACCGAGGTCAAGGAAAGAAGCGAACAGATCCGCAGCGCACTCGCGTCCCTGCCGCCGCATTATCGCATCGTCGTCGAACTGCGGCATTATCAAGAACTATCCTACGACGAGATTGCGCACGAACTGGATATCCCCCTCAGCGACGTGAAGAGCCATCTCTTCCGCGCCCGCAAACTTCTCGCGGAGAAACTCCATGCATCTGACTGAAGACCAGCTCAACGAATATCTTGACTATGAAACCGCGGACCGAGCGGAAATTGAAATGCATCTCGACGCGTGCGGCGAATGCGCGGCGAGGCTCGCCGCCCTCCAGGCGCTCTTCATCGAACTGGATTCTCTGCCCGAAGTGGCATTGACGCGCAATATTGCCGCCCGCTTCATCCCTGACCGGAGCCGGACTCCCCAACTCCCGCGCTGGCTCACGCTGACAGCCTCCCTGCAAGCCGCCTTCGCGCTGACGGCATTGGCCGCCGCCATCCCCTTCGTCTCGGTCATGCTGCCGCGGATCGAACCGCCGTCCTTCACGACAGTGCTCTTCGAACTCCAATCCCTTTGGACATCCTGGCTCGACGGACTTTCCACTTTCCAACTCCCAGCCATTCAACCATTGCCTCTGCCCGTGATGGAAATGTCCACTCTTCTCCTCGTCCTGGCTGTCGTTGCCATCTTTTGGATTTTCGGAAACGGATTGTTGTTGAGAAATCAAACGAAATAACATACACGCTGGTTGAGACTTCGTCGAAACCACCCGTTGAATAGGAGACCCACATGACCGACATCCTTCGTATTACCCTCATCATCCTCTTGTTGACCATCACGCTCGCCGCCAGTTTCCTTGTCATCGCCGTGCTCTTCCCCAACCGCCTTGCGCGGACAAAATCGGCGGCAACCTCCATGCAAACACGCGCCTTTTGGGTGGGCATGGTCAACTTTGCATTCTTTGGCACGCTTGCCATTATTTTGCTGACTTTGCTGGACGGCAACCGCGTCCCGGATCTGCTGCGCGTTGTCTTGTTCCTCCCGACGATGGCGGTTTTGGCTTTGCTTGGCATCCTGCTCAGCGTTGGCCTGGCTGGGGTGGCTCAGGTCATCGGGGAACGAATTTTCACAGGACAGGACACATGGAGGCAGACGGCCCTTGGAGCGCTCATCCTGGGCACTGCCTGCGCGCTCCCGTTCCTTGGATGGTTTTTGCTGCTGCCTTATGTCGGCTTCGTTGGAATTGGCGCGACCATTCTGGGATTCTTTCAGAAAAGTTAAACCCCCAATCACCGAATATTCATCCAAGACGCGCTCACCCGCGTCTTTTTATTTAAACCTTCGTGCTTTTTCATGTCCTTCATGGATTAAGTTGCAACTTTTCCGCCTTTCCTCCTGTATCCCTTACATCAACCAAATACGAAAGGACTTCACCCATGGCTGACATCTCCGCCTTCTTCTTCATCCTGTTGATCATCGGCACCGCCTTCCCTGCCATGCTGACTGCATGGTGGCTGTTGTTCCCGGCTTTGATTTTGCGCGCGCAAACGCGTGTGGAAAGAACTCCCTGGGGCACCTTCTGGTTGGGACTGATCGTTGTGATCGCCCTGACCATCCCCATCATCATCCTGCTCGCGCTTCCCTTCGGACCCGCCAAATTCATCGGTTGGATCCTGCTCGGCGCAGCGCTTGCCATTTCCTCCATCGGCTCGGCTGGGATCGCCGCCCACCTCGCCGCGCGACTCTCCAAACACAGCAATGTCACCCCGTTGAGCGGATTCATCCGCAGTGCCGTCATCCTCGAACTTGCCGCCTTCTTTCCCATCCTTGGCTGGCTCTTCGTCTGGATCCCCGCCCTGATCATCGCCTTCGGCGCCACGGGCTTCGCTCTGCTTAACTGGAATCCAAGAGAGCAAACAGGCCCATCCTCTGTGGCTGTCCCAACCCCCATCACCCCTGCGCACTGACCCAGCCACCATTCTCATTAACCAACATGACCCTCTCCCGACGCGACTTCCTCAAGCTTGGCGCCCTTGTCTCCGCCAGCGCGGCACTGACTTCCTGCGCCCCGGTCTACCGCAAACTCGCAGGCGGCCTGCCCGTTATCCCGTGGACTGCGCTCGACGCCGGCGACTTCCTTGCGTTGAACCGCCTCACCTTCGGTCCGCGTGTGGAGGAACGTGCCCGTTTTATCGAGATCGGTTTGCAGGCCTGGATCGAGGAACAGCTCGATTTTGAAACGATCAACGATTTCGATTGCGGGCTGCTGCTCAACCCGTTCAAGACCCTCAAGATGGAGGCCAACGAACTCGAAGGCATCAGCAACCGGCTCTTCGATGGCTATGACCGCGACTCTGTACCGGATGAACTTCGCCGGGCTGCGCTCATCCGCCAGTTGTACAGCAAACGTCAGCTCTACGAGATCATGGTCGAGTTTTGGAGCGACCATTTCAACATCTTCATCGAAAAGGGGAACAACTTTTATCTCAAAACGGTGGATGACCGCGAAGTGATCCGCAAACACGCGCTCGGCAACTTCCGCGACCTGGTTTGGGCGTCCGCGCATTCGCCTGCCATGCTGGTCTATCTCGATAATCAAGCCAACGAGAAAAGCCATCCCAACGAAAATTATGCGCGTGAGCTCATGGAGCTGCATACCCTCGGCGTGGACGGGGGCTACACCCAACAGGATGTCATGGAACTCGCCCGCTGTCTCACCGGTTGGAATGTGAAGGACCATTTCTGGCTCGGCGATTTTGTCTTCAAGGAGGACCTGCATGACACGGGCGTGAAACATGTTCTGGGCCATTTGATCCAGCCGTCGGGGCAGGCAGAAGCGGAGCAGGTCATCGAACTGCTTGTCGCCCATCCCGCTACGGCGCGATTCATTTCCACCAAACTTGCGCGCCGTTTCATCGCCGATGACCCCCCTCAAGATGTGATCGAAAAAGCCGCCCAAACTTTCCTCGATACAAAAGGCGACATCCAATCCGTCCTGCGCGTCATCCTTTTTGAAGGCCTGCCGCTTGCGCAGCCAAAATATAAACGCCCCGCAAATTTCGTGCTCTCGTCGCTGCGCATGCTCAACGGCGAGACCGATGCCATCGCGGTCAATGAACATCTGCTGCGCATGGGGCAACTATATTTCAACTGGCCCACGCCAGACGGTTATCCCGATTTCAGCGAAGCCTGGCAGGGCAGCCTCATGCCGCGCTGGCAATTCGCGTTTGAATTTATTCGCAACGAAATGCCAGGCACCAAACACGATCTCCATTCCTTATTGGAGGTCTCATCCACCGGCATTTTACAGGACGATGTGGATGCGCTGGCGTGTTTATTATTGGGTGCGCCTTTGGAGCGCCTCCTCCGCGACGGGTTGATTGATTCCGTCCGAGGAGCGGGCGCCACCGAGGAAGAGACGTTGCAGATCACCGCCGCGAGTTTGCTCGCTTCGCCGGCATTTCAATGGAGATGAACATGTCATTGCGAGGGGAAGCCCGAGGCAAGCCACAAATTAAATCAGGGATTACTTCGCCGCTTTGCGGCCCGCAATGACGTGTAATTTTAGGAGATGACGATGTTACAAACTTTACCGATGTTTCAACAAAAAAAGACCTGGATGCCGCGCCTCGCATTCGCGCCGCAAAATACCGCGCCGCGCGGCGATACGCTGGTCGTCGTCTTCCTGCGCGGCGCAGCGGATGTGCTGAACATGGTCATCCCTCACGGCGAAGAAGCGTATTATCAGCTGCGCCCCACGCTTGGCATTCCGCGCCCCGATGACTCGAACGCCAAAAGGGAGGAACGTGTGGTGGACCTCGATGGATTCTTCGGCCTTCATCCGAACATGCAGCCCTTGCTCGAAGCATGGCAAAGCGAACAGCTTGCCATGCTTCATGCCTGCGGCGCACCTGACGAATCGCGCAGTCACTTCAAGGCGATGGAATTGATGGAGCGCGGTGTGGACGATGAACGCGGCCCGGCCTCCGGGTGGATCGGACGTCATCTGGCCACATTGAACACGGGCAATTCCTCCCCATTGCGCGCCGTGGGAATGGGCACACGCCCGCAAAGAAGTTTGAGCGGTTCTGTCCCAGTCTCCGCCCTGCGTTCGATTGCAGACTTTCACCTCGGCGGTGACCAGCGTGCCTTGCAGCAAATGCGCGCCGCGTTGAACACGGTCTATCAGCAGGATGCGATGGGACAGGACACCCTGTCCATCATGGATACGCTGGAAACATTGGATCCATTGAAATACACCGCCTCAGGTAATGCAATGTACCCCGACTCTGAATTTGGCATGGCACTCAAACAAACAGCCATGCTCATCAAAGCGGAAGTGGGCCTCGAAGTCTCTGCCATTGACCTTGGCGGCTGGGATACGCATTTCGCGCAAGGCTCAGCCAGCGGACTCATGCCGAATCTGATGAGAGACCTGGCTGGGGGTCTTGCCGCTTTCCACGCCGATATGTTTGACCACATGGATCATCTTACCATGGTCACCATGTCCGAGTTTGGACGACGAGCCTCCGAGAATGGAAGCTTTGGAACAGATCACGGTCATGGAAGCATGATGATGGTGCTGGGCGGGAATGTGGATGGCGGTAAAGTCCACGGACAGTGGCCGGGCCTGGCGGAAGGTCAATTGATTGGACCAGGCGATCTGGCCGTCACCACCGACTATCGCGACGTGCTCTCCGAAATTTTGACAAAGCGATTAAATAACCCCTCTACGGATGAAATCTTCCCTCAACACCAGCCAGTCATGCCCAATTTGATTGCAGGCTAGCCAGTTACGGGATGGATAAATTTTATCCATCCCGTAACTCAATTTTCATGGGCTTACGAATACAACCACGTAGTAGCCGAAGTTGTTGAAATAGGAATACCCCACACCGATCTGAGTGAATTCCGAACTTAGCAGATTGGCATTATGGCGCGTATCTGACTGGTCGGTGGCCCACCAGGTAACGACTTCCTGCCCGGTCGGCGGCGGGTAGCGGCCATACACGTTCTCCGAAACATTCGAGGCGCTGTAACCGGTTGCAGCCACACGTGAATCCGGGGTTGATCCGTTTGTGCCCTTGTGGGTGAAGAAATTATTACAGGCCATGTCCGCACTGTGTACCTGCGCCGCCTGGTTCAACTGCGGGTTGACCGTATACGCGGGCAGTCCGTTTGCTGTGCGATAAGCGTTGATGGACGCGATGGCCGCATCGACATTCGTTTGGCTCGTGGTATAGGCGCAGGACACGTCTGCAAATCCCGCTTGGCTGAAGCTGTCGGTTGAGCCGGAATCCGAGCCGCCGGAGTTGGCCGTCGAGACATTGCCAACCGAAACGATCACCCATAAAAGCGTGCCTTTATCGATTTGCATGGCTTTTCCGGATGGGTCGTGCAATTCAAAGTCCGCACGATATTGCGCGTCTTCGGACGGGGCTTTCAATTCCACTTCGATGTCAAGCATGTCACCGGGCCTGGCCGGGGTTAAAGGCGTTGATTTCGGCGCGTTCATTTGCTCGCCTTTGACGAAGACCAGCGAATATTCATCCGTCCAAGTGCAGGTACCGCTGTTCTTCACCCGCCAGATCTTGTTGAACGATTCCCCGGATTTGATATTTGTATAATCCGGCAGGGTCACATCGGCTACGAACGCTGCGCTGCTTGTGCAATCCAATGGGTCGGCCGGTGCGGTTTGGTTGGGATCGGATGCCGGTGCGTCGGTCCCGCTTTGGTTTGATGTACTGCCACAGGAGGAAATGATCAATGCGGTTATAACAACCAGAATCTTTAATTTTATAGACATGGCTACTCCTCTAGTCGGGGTTAAGGATTAGAACCCGGAATTGCCCTTCGGTTACGGCCTTCCCATATCCACAGTGATGTATCCTCCAAAGTCGCTACCGGAATAATGCGCGTATCCCGCGCCGAATTCGGTGATGATGATGAGATCGAGCATGGCGTCCCAATGCTGGGGGTCGGCAGCCCATTGGTCCATAATTTGGACAACGCCTTTCGGAGCAGTATCAGGGATCGGTGCGGAAAGCTGAAAGTAATTGTATGATTTTTCAGATATGGGATCGCGGCTTCACGCCTTGAATGTACGGACTCTCAAAAGCCGCTGTACTATGATCTCCATTTGAGCCTGTCTGGCTGGTCATGGTCTTGCGTTATTCCTTCCGCATCTGCGAGGCCTCGATCAGATCCTTCGGCGTCGCCGCTCCGCAGCTCGGACAGATATATTTGTATTCCAGCGGCACATACGAGCGTGTGCAGAACGGACAGGTGATCGGCATCGGCTCCTTGGGAACTTCCCTGACAACCTCCTTTGTCACCTCGCGGGTTTCCACGCGGGTCCTGCCTCCGCCGCCGAGCACGATTACATCCCCGCCGCCCGAGGAACTGCTTCTGTAGGAAGGGCTGGATGACGAGGAGGATGATTTCTTAATGGCCGCACCGCCAATGACGCCTCCCACCCCGCTTTTGTTGTGCGCCAAGGGTTTTGCAGAGCCGGATGACTTCAATGTTGATTTGGAGGATGGTTTGGACGATGATTTTGAGGATGACCCTGACCCGCCCTTCATGTTCCCGAGCACGAAGAACAGCACAGCCACGATCACAACCGCCGCCAGCGTGACGAAAACGATGATCGCGGTCAACCGCAGCGCGCGCGGGATGTTGTACAACTCATAGCCGTAACTAAACAGGAACACGCCCCCAACATAGAACGGTGCAAGGATCAAGATCAGGAGCATCCCCAATTCCTGAGTCAGGCTTTCCTCGAACCAGGTCTGATAGCCAATAAAAACGATCAGTGCGAGTGCTGCCAGCGCGATCAGCCCGCCGGGGACGAGCATGTGCAATGGCTTGCCGGGTTTTGTCTCATCGTGATCGTACTCATAAACTTCATGTGTTTTATCACGCATTTGGCGCGCTTTATATTCCGATTGCGGCATGTTCTCTCTCCTTAAGATTATCCCCTCTTCTCCCGGGGAAGGGGGCTGGGGTAGGGGGAATTACCTGATCAAATCCTTCGCCAATGATTCCATGTTCGCGAGGATCACCGCCACCTGTCCGCTGGGGACATCGACACGGTACATGTGCGCGAACCCGTCGCCGAGCATTATTTTAACGGTGCGCCACGAGGGCAGTTGAGGTTGCATCTCGCCCTCGGGAAGCAGGCCAACCGCCTGTGCCCATTGCGGATGAGTCTTCCTGTAATCGTCGAGCAGGTCCATGGTCGAGGTGCGAAGCGGGAAGAGGTGAGTGGTCTCCACCCAGCGGGCATCCTGTTCATTCTCCAACAGCCAGCGGACGAACAGCCAGGCGGCGAGCTGTTCCTCTTCGGTTGAATCCAGAATGACGTAGGAGGAACCATACACAGCCATCGCCCCGTCTTTTTCGCCAGGGAAGGCAAGCGCACTCCATTTGTCGGTGCTGTTTGCGCCTGCAAACGCGCGTGTGACGAAGGGCAGGTCGCGCAGGCTTGCAGTGATGAACAACGCCTCGCGGTTTACGAACGCTGCAATCGGATCCACACTTGCGCTTTGCCAGGAACAGCTTTCCTCGGCAAGCTCGCGCAGGAATTTGAAAGACTCAACATTGTCCGGCGCGAGGAAACGATAATTGCCTTCATGCAAAACGCCGCCGCCAAAAGCCAGCATCCATGCGTAGGCGGTCATCGCCTCGGTATTCACCAGCCAGCCGCCGAGAGAATCGTTTTTCGGGGAATCATCTGCAAGCATGGATGCCCGTGCGCCGCAGGCTTGTTCGCGAAAATCCTCTATTGAATTGGGCGCAGAGTCAAAACCAAGCCTGTCCGCCCAGGTTTCATTCCAAAGTAAAAGCTGTGCAGTGCGTTGCGCCGGGATGCCCACCCGCGCGTCCTCCGCTGTATCCTGTCCCCAAAAGACATAGGGAATATCGCGCGAATCAAGTCCATATTTTGGATCTTCCACGTACTCCGTCAGGTTTGTAACCACGCCGTTTGCAAACCATTCCTGTGCGTGTTCCGGCAGTGCGATCACAAGCTGCGGCTTCTCCTGTCTCGGCAGGGAGGCGGTTGTCGTTTCATACAGGTTCGCAAAACTGACCTGTGATTGCGCATTCACAAGAATACCCCATTCATTCTGCCGGTTGAAATCATTGACGAATGAATTGAACAGGTCCGACTCGATGCCGAACCACGGAGTCCAAACTGTGATCTCCAGCCCGTTCAACGCCTCTTCGCTGACCTCAAGCCTGCTGGCTGCTTCGACGGCGGGTTGCGGCGTCTGGGTTTTCGCGCCGGCCGGCGTGGTGGAAGGTTCCGCCGTGCCTGTGAGGTTTTCCCCGCCGCAGGCAGTTAAGAGAATGGAGACGATAAAGACCAGTGGGATTATTTTTTTCATTGCACCATCGCCATGAATGGGACAGGCATGAATACCAAAAAGAAGACAACGACCATCGTATAGGCGATCAGGCGGCGTGTGGGGTCGAGCGTGGTGATTTGGTCCAACGGCTGTGCATGGACACGTCCCAGCCAGAACAGCAATGCCGCCCATAACCACCACCCGCTCCACGAGATGCCGAGCAGGACCAGCAGGCCGATGATAAATGGAAACGCCTTTCGTGCCTTCTCCCCAAACATGGCATAGATGACGTGTCCGCCGTCCAGGGTGCCGGCCGGGATGAGGTTCAAGGCCGTGACGAGGATGCCCGCCCAGCCCGCGAATGCGACGGGATGAATGAGCACATCCATGCCGCCGAATGGAATGGGACGCCCCGTGAAGAAATATTTCAGCCAGTACACGATTCCCTGCGGTTCAAGGGGCGCAGGCAGCAATTGACCAAAGGTGACATACTTCGCAAAGAGATAAAGAAGCGAGTTGCCTTCCATGAAACTATTTGCGGTCGGCTGGAGAATGTTCAATTCTGAAAGCGATAACCCCAAAAACAAAACAGGAATGGCAACGACCAGCCCCGCGATGGGACCTGCAATACCGATGTCAAAAAGGACGCGCTTGTTCTTCGGAATGCCGCGCATCAGGATCGCCGCGCCCATCGTCCCCAGCGGGCTGAAGGGAAAGGGAATAAAATAGGGCAGGCTGGCCGGCGTTTTGTGATAGCGGCTCATGAAATAATGGCCAAGTTCGTGTGCAAGCAGGATGCCCAGCAGACTCAACGCAAAGGGCCAGCCTGTGAAAATATTCTTAAACAGATACAGAAAAAGATCTGCGGTTTCCTGCGGCGGCGGCCCCTCGGGTTGGATGCCGGCCAGCATCACGCTGAACACGGTCAGCAGGAACAGGATGATATTCGTTGAGATCTTTTCCTTCCCTGCCGCGGGCTGCATTGCCATAAGATAAATGACATGACGTCCATCCTCCACGCGAAAGAGCGGCGTCGCGTTGTATTGGCTCAATGAGTCAGCCAGCTGGTCGTAGGCCTCCGCGGAATCCTCCATGAGCAGGTGCCCGCGGTAGCGCAGGAAGAACCCCTTGCCCGGGTCTTCGCTGGTCACATCATCAATGTGAAGGACGCGTGCGACTACTTTTGTGAATACTTCGACTTCCGGAAAAGACATGGTTCTCCTTGCAAGAAACCCTAAAGATCCTTTGTTGCCTGCACACTTGGATATGCAAACAGACCTTTAGGGTTTTTCCATACATTGAGCGGGAGTGGATGGGAGTCGAACCCACCGCGACCCGCAACGCGACCCGCCACAGGTTTTGAAGACCAGGAAGCCCACCGGGACCTAACCACTCCCGCCCGCAAGGATAACCGAGGCAGGATGGATTGGCAAGTTGCACGTTAACGCTTACTAAGATGAAATAGAAAAATAAAACCGTCCTGCCGGCGGACGGTTTTATTTTTGCTGCCGGGGCGAGAGGATTTGTATCATCCCCTCAATGGGGAAACGTATGCCTTAAACAAAACCATCCTCCCGGTGAGGATGGTTCTCGTACTGCTGTCGGGGCGAGAGGATTTGAACCTCCGACCTCTTGCACCCCATGCAAGCGCGCTAGCCGGGCTGCGCCACGCCCCGATTGAGCGAAGCCGATTATAGCCTTGTTTTCCCTTTCTGGCAAATCGAATTCGCGATTTCAATTCTTATGCAAAATCCACGAGCCTTTATGCTAAAATAGACCCATTGGAGTCCCCTTATGTCCGACATGATTGAAGTGATCATTGACAGCATCCGCGTGCATCTGATGGCGCCTCAGCGGGTGGTTGTCCTTAAGCAGGTGAACACCGAGCGTTATCTTACCATCTGGGTGGGTCCCTACGAAGCGGAAGCGATCACCGTCGCCCTGCAGGAGGTCGAAATGGTGCGCCCGCTGACCCATGACCTGCTCAAAAATGTCTTCAACGCCTTCAATGCGCGCGTCATCCGCGTGGAAATCGTCAAATTGCAGGACGATATTTTCTACGGCAACATTGTTGCGGAGGCAGACGGGCGCGAGATCCATGTCGACTCCCGCCCCTCGGATGCGATCGCAATTGCCGTGCGCGCGCATGTGCCCATCCTCGTCCATGCCAGCGTGATGGATACGGCGGGCATGACGCCCGACCAGGACCTGCCTGAAACGGGCGGCGCCCCCGCCAGAAAAGAACCACCGCCTCCATTATCGGAGGAGGCCAGCGACCGATTATCCGTGTTCAAGGATTTTATTGACAAGCTGGATATTGACAGCCCTGATAAAGACAAACCCGATTCCGACCCAACTTGAAGCTGATACACTCAAATGACAGATTACCACCCTCTCGAAGAATCCACCGCCCCCGCCAGCCCGATGTCAACGGTAGTCCCGCACAGCCGTGAAGCCGAAGAAGCAGTCGTAGGGGCGGTATTGATTAACTCCGAAGTTTATTACGACGTGGCCCAGTTCCTTACGGCGGATGATTTCTACATCCACCGCAACAAATGGATCTGGGAGGCGTTTTCGCGCCTGCATGAACAGCGCATCCCGGTTGACCTGCTGACGTTATCTGAGGAATTGGAGCGTGCAGGCCAGCTTGCGGAAATTGGCGGCTCGGCCTACCTCACCTCGCTTATCAATCAGGTCCCCACCTCCTTGAATGCGGAGGCATACGGACGGATCGTGGAGGAAAATTCGATCCGCCGCAGGATGATCACCGCGGCGAATCAAATCGCATCCCTGGCATACAAAGGCGACAAAATAGATGACGTGATGGGCGAGGCGGAGAAGGCCGTGTTCAACGTCAGTGAGAAGCGGCTGAAACACGACCTGCAGCCGATCCGCTCGGTCCTTTCCACATACTACGACCGCATTGATGACCTCTCCAAGCGCCCCGGGGATTTTCATGGTGTGCCGACCGGTTTCTATGACCTGGATAAACTGCTGGGCGGTTTACAGCCGTCCGATCTGTTGATCATTGCAGGGCGTCCCGGTCAGGGTAAGACGGGCTTCCTGCTTTCGATCGCGAAGAACGCCGCACTCACGCATAAAAAGCATGTCGCCATCTTTTCGCTGGAAATGTCCAACGAGCAGGTTGTGCAGCGTTTGATCGCGCAGGAAACAGGCATTGACTCGCAGCGTCTGCGCACGGGAAAATTACTGGAGAACGAGTGGCCCCTGTTCACGCATGCCATTGAGGTATTTTCCGATACCCATATCTACCTTGATGATACCCCCGCCATCACGCCCCTGCAATTGAGAACCAAATGCCGCCGCTTGCACATGGAATTCGGCATTGACCTTGTCATTGTGGATTATTTGCAGTTGATGGGCGGCGATAGCCGCAATGACAACCGTGTGCAGGAGGTTTCGCATATCTCCCGGAACTTGAAAGTTCTGGCGCGGGAATTGAATGTGCCCGTCCTCACTGCTGCGCAGTTGAGCCGCGCCGTCGAACAGCGTACGGACAAGCGTCCCGTACTCTCGGATTTGAGGGAATCCGGTTCATTGGAGCAGGATGCGGATATTGTCATGTTCATCTATCGTCCCGACCAATATGAGAAGGATTCGGATAAACAGAATATCGCCCAGATCCTTGTTTCAAAACATCGCAACGGGCCCGTGGGCGAAGTGGAATTGATCTTCCGCGGCGCATTGGCGAAGTTCGAAAACGCGGCCACGAAGGTCTTTCGACCGAATGAATAAAACGCAGGGGCGCAGCGCCGCTGCGCCCCTGCGATAAATGCCATGAACCAATTCCCCGGCTTCACCTCCTCCGAAACCTTCACCCAGATCCCGGATTCGTTTCTTCGTTTGTTGAACGAGATGGAAGATATCGCGGAGTTGAAGGTGACGCTGTATGCCATCCATCGCATCGAGCATATCGAGGGAAATTTCCGCGCATTGTGTGAAACGGATTTCGAGGCCGAGTCGCTTGGGTTGAGGTTTGAGGAGATTCAGCGCGGGCTGGGAAAAGCCGTCGAGAGACGGATCCTGCTCAAGGCGGAGAATGAGGCGCCCCCTAAAGGGGACAGGCAGGTTTTTTATTTCCTCAACTCGCCGCGCGGACGTCTCGCGGCGGAGGCGTTTGCCAAAGGTCAATGGCGTGCAGCCGCACAGCCCTATGGCCTGTTGAACAAGTCCAACGTATTTAAATTATATGAAGAGAACATTGGTCCGCTCACGCCTTTATTGTCGGATATGCTGCGTGAAGCGGAGAAGAATTATCCGGGTGTGTGGTTTCAGGAGGCATTTGAGATCGCGGTCAGCCGCAACATCCGCAAGTGGAAATATATCGAGGCGATCCTGTTGCGCTGGAAGGAAAACGGAAAAGATGAAAGCAGAGATAAACAAGACCTTGTCGAAGATTCAAAAAGATATACCGACAGCGAGTTCTCCGAATTCCTCAACCGGGAGTAATCTTGTGAAGACCCTCGGCGACCCGAACTGCCCGCATTGCGCTGGCGCCGGGTATGTGCGTTATGATGTGCCGCTTGGTCATGAGAAGTTCGGCAGGCTGGAATCGTGTGTCTGCCGCGCAAGGGATGTGGCGGAAGGCGCGCGCGCGCGCCTGTTTGCGATGAGCAATTTGAACCGTTTGAGTCACCTGACATTTGAAAACTTTAACGCCTCTGGAAACGATAGGGCAAAATTCATGTCTGCGCAGGACCGTGAGAACCTGCATACGTCATTTGAGATTTGTGCAGAATTTGCGCGCACTCCCAGGGGCTGGCTTTTACTCGAGGGCGGATACGGTTGCGGCAAGACCCACCTTGCGGCGGCCATTGCAAATTTTGCGGTGAATAACGGCACGCCGACCTTGTTTATCACAGTGCCGGATCTTCTCGATTCGCTGCGCTTTGCCTACGGTGATCCTGAAACGACATTTGAACAACGTTTTGAGGAAATCCGCAACGCGGACTTGTTGATATTGGATGATTTTGGCACGCAGAATGCGACCGCCTGGGCGCAGGAGAAATTATTCCAGATCATCAATTATCGTTATATCAATAAACTGCCGACAGTGATCACGACCAATTTGATGCTGGATGAGATCGAGGGACGCATCCGCTCGCGCTTGCAGGATGAAAGCTATGTGAACCACCTCATGATCACCGCGCCTGATTATCGCCGTCCCGAAGAGACCAGTAATCCCGGCATTTCCATGTTGTCCCTGCCGGAGATGAAGGCCATGACGTTCAAAACCTTCCAAATGCGCGAGGATGAGATTGGACAGGAGGCGGTCACGACCACGACCACGGAAAAGTCTGATAAATTTGGGAACAAATACAAGGACAAGGAGATCACACGCGTCAAGGTCACCAAGGAGGATGTGAAGACCCTGCATGAAGCCTACAGTGCGGCGGCGGGGTTTTCCGAGGAGCCGAACGGCTGGCTTGTATTTTTGGGACAGTCGTTCAGCGGAAAGACGCATCTCGCCGCCGCCATCGGCAATTACCGCATCGGGCTCGGCGGACAGGCGCTTCTTGTTGAAGTGACCTCCTTGCTCGATTATCTGCGCCAGACCTTTCGCCCCAGTTCGGACGTTTCATTTGACAGGCGTTTCCATGAAATCCGCACCACGCCTTTGTTGATTTTGGACGATTTGAAAGAAAGCGGCGCCGGCTCCGTATGGGCGGAGGACAAGCTGTACAGCGTTTTGAATTATCGGTACAACGCGCATTTACCGACGGTGTTGACCTCCACCCTGCGGCCTGATTCGTTTGCGCTAAGTTATCCGAATTTATGGAACAAACTGCTCGACCCGGCCAAATGTCAGATAATGGCGATCAACATGCCGCCGTATCGCCGTGTGACGAAGGGGAGCAGGGCGGGCAAGAAGAAATAAATGAAATGCAGGGGCAACCCGCCGAGTGAAAGCGAATTGTTTGTAGCTTCATTTTTGGGTCGCCCCTGCTTCATAAAATAACGAGGAGAGATTTTATGAAAAATCGTTTCGGCGGTGTAATTGTGGGACAGATCATCGGGCTGGTCATTGTCTGTTCCATTTCAAGTTTTGTCGCGCTGATCACCTTCGGCGCAGTCGGCGGTGTCTCGATTGCGGCGGCTCCTGAACCGACTTTCAAATTATTCGCACCCATCCTCTGTACGGATGGCACTGAATTACAATATCGCTCCGAGCGTTACAGTTATCACCGCCCCGGTGAATCCACGCCGTTTGTCGAATGTATCCGTCCCGATGGCACGGTGACAAAAGATATTACCGGCACCGCCATCCTTGTGGCGCTGGCTGGGTCATTCCTCGCCTGCTTTTTGCCGCTTTGCATCCCCGGCGGCTTACTCGCCCTCATCCTCCCGCCCATTTTGATTCGCAGGAAGAAACAAGCCCGGCCCAACCAACCTGCACCAAATCTGATTGACTGACAGATGACAACTCCCATCCCTTCTTTTTTTAACCCTGCCCGCATGGGTGAAGTCTGGAAAGTGGACTACGCCGCCCGTGCTGAAGATGCCCGCCAGTACGCGCTTCAGCATGACCTCAAACCTGCCTCTGCTTCGACGGAGCGCATCTCCCTTTTGCTGATCGACGCGCAAAATACATTCTGCATCCCCGGCTTTGAACTATTCGTTGGCGGGCGCAGTGGACATGGTGCCGTCGAAGATAACATCCGCCTGTGTGAATTCATCTATCGCAATATCGGCAATATTGCGCATATCATCGCCACAATGGACACGCACACCGCTCAGCAAATCTTCCACCCCGTCTTTTTTATCGACAGGCAAGGCGATCACCCCGCGCCCTACACGGATATTCATGCCGCCGATTTACGGGAAGGCAAATGGACCTTCAACCCTGCCCTCGCGCCGCGCTTTAATATTGCTCCAGAGTATGCCCAGCAAATGTTGATCCATTATGCCGAGACGTTGGAACATCGCGGCAAATATGCGTTGACCATCTGGCCCTATCACGCCATGCTCGGCGGGATAGGGCACGCGCTTGTGCCGGCAGTGGAGGAAGCCGTATTCTTCCATTCCATTGCACGGGTTGACCAGCCCGATTTCGAGATCAAAGGCGATAAACCGTTCACCGAGAATTATTCGGTCATCGGTCCCGAGGTGCTGACCGGTCCCATGGACGAGGCGCTTGGCACGCGCAACCCAAAGTTCATCCAGCAATTGCAGGAAGTGGACAGGCTGTACATTGCGGGGCAGGCGAAGAGTCACTGCGTGGCATGGACGGTCTCCGATCTGCTTGAAGACATTCAGGGGACCGACCCGAATCTTGCACAGAAGGTCCGTCTGCTCGACGACTGTTCGTCAGCGGTGGTGGTGCCCGGAGTGGTGGACCATACCGAGGCGGCGAATGAGGCGTATGTCCGCTTTGCAGAGGCGGGGATGAAGATCGTCAAATCCACAGACCCGATCGCATAGCTTAATTGAGGAAGCATGACCATCTTTGACGGCAAGCGCCTGACAAATGAGACGTTCAAATTGGATATCGAGCGCATGCGGCATGGCTGGTATTCGGATAAATATTTTGAGAATATCAACCGCATGCTGATTACGCTGGCGGGGGAGGGGTATACCTATTCCGGCAAATTCCACAACCTGCCGGACGGCATCCTGTCTAAAAATATCGCGGTGGGCGATATCGAAGTGGAGATGCAGTGGTTCACGCGCCGCATGGGCAAGACCACCGTCGTTGGCGTGGATAAGGCGCTGGCGATGCTGCGTCACTGCACGGGGTATTTCGATGGTGATACTTTCTTCGATACTTCGGACAAACTGGAAGTGTGGGCGGTGCATGACGGGACGATCGTCAAATATGAAGGCGACCCGTTGAAGATCCAGCCCGTCATCAAGGTGCGCGGGCGCTACCGCGATTTTGCATTGCTCGAAACGCCCACGCTCGGCATCCTGACCCGCTCCAGCCGCGTGGCAACGAACGTGTATGAAACGCTGGTCGCTTCACGCGGCAAGCCCGTGCTGTTCTTCCCCGCGCGGTTCGATGTGCATGAAGTGCAGGCTGCGGATGGATATGCATACAACATTGCTCTGCAAAGATTCAACAAAGACCATGCACAGGAATTGGGGGCATTTGTCTCCACCGATGCACAGGGTGACTGGTGGGGCGGCGCAGGCGGGGGGACGGTGGCTCATGCCGCAATTGCATCCTTCCTGGGCGATACCGCCGAAGCGATGATGGAATTCTCGCGCATTTTGCCTGCGCGAATTCCGCGCATTGCGCTGGTGGACTTTAATAATGATTCGATTGAGGATACCTTGCGTGTGCTGGATGCGATGTTTGCGAAGTATCGCGAGCTGATGGATGGTGGAAAAAAGGACGAAGCGGAGAAATATAAGTTGTTCGGCGTGCGTTTGGATACGAGCGGCAGCCTGCGCGATGTCTCTGTCCTGCCGCTGGGCGACCCCGTTTTGGACCTGGGGGTCAACCCACGACTGGTGTTCAACGTCCGCCAGGCATTGGATTCGGCCTGGGAACGGTGGAGCCTGCCAGGGTCATGGAAGGAAGCGGCGAGGGAATTTTGTCACAATGTAAAGATCGTCGTTTCGGGCGGGTTCAACCCGGAGAAGATCCGCAAGTTCGAAAAGTTGAGCGTCCCAGCGGATATTTATGCGGTCGGTTCGTATCTGTTCAACAACGGGAATTCGACCACGACGGATTACACAGCCGACGTGGTGCGTGTGAAGATCCATGGCGAATGGATCGATATGGCGAAGGTGGGACGCAAGGTGGGGGAGAACCCGAATTTGGAACGGGTGTGGTAGATAAAAAATGGCGGTCACTTTCAAAGTGACCGCCATTTTTCGTTAGTGTCCCTGGCTTTTCCAGAACTCATCATCACTGGATTTGATCTCGTCGAAGCTGCCGGTTACGATGAAGACCGTGCGCTCGCAGATGTTGGTGACGCGGTCGGCGAAGCGCTCGATGTTGTGCGCCACCCACAACAGCCAGTTGGCGCGCTCGATGTTCTTCGGGTCTTCGATGATGAAGATCATCAACTCGCGATAGATCTGGTTGTAGAGCGCGTCGACCTGGTCGTCTTCGATGGGGATGGTCTTGGCGGTCTCCGCATCTTCGTTGACGAAGGCGGTCAGCGCGCGGTGGAGCATATCCACGCCGATCTGTGCCATGCGTGGGATGTCGATCAGCGGTTTGAGCAATTTCTCGTCGCCCATGCGGATGTTGATGTTGGCGATGCCTTTGGCGTAATCGCCCATGCGCTCCAGTTCGGAGGTGATCTCCATGCACGAGGCGAGCAGGCGCAGGTCCTTTGCCATTGGCTGTTGGGTGGCGATCAACACCATGATACGGTCTTCGAGATCAAAGCGTTTCTTGTTGATCTCCTTGTCCCGGGCAATAATGGCTTCGGCGGTTTGGATGTCGCGTTTTTTCAATGCCTCCACCGAACCGATCAGTGCCTGTTCTACCATTGAACCAAGCACAAGGATCTCATCCTTGATCTGCTGCAGGTCGTTTTCAAAATTCTTGCGGATCATAATACCTCTTTTCCAATGGCTATGTATGTCGATTGTACTATTTTTTTGAATCCAGCCACAGGCGCAGGCGCTGTTCGATCTGGTCGCGCACGACGCGGGTCGATTCGAGGCGGTGCTCGTCGCCAATTTTTGCGGGGTCGTCAAAGGGCCAGTGGTCATGAGTTCCCATGTTCAAAAACACGGCTGGACATTTCTCCTCTGCATCCGAGCAGACCGTGACAACGTGCGCGAAGACGGCTTTGCCGAGATATTCGGTGACGGATTTCGACCACTGACTCGATATGTCGATCCCGATCTCGCGCATCGCCTCCTGGACCTCGGGCAGGATACTGCCCTTTGGCTCGGTGCCTGCGCTGAACACGTCGAACTGTTCGCCCGCCATGGCGCGCAGCAATCCCTCCGCCATCTGACTGCGCGCGGAATTGCCCGTGCACAGGAATAAGACTTTTGGTTTGTTCATGGTTATCCGAACCTTCCTGTCACGTAATCTTCCGTGCGCTTGTCCTTCGGGCGGGTGAAGATGGTCTTGGTCTCGTCGTATTCGATGACCGTGCCGGAACGGGTTTCTTCGTAGAGCATCATCATGGCGGTGAAATCGGAGACGCGCGCCGCCTGCTGCATGTTGTGGGTGACGATGATGATGGTGTAGTTCTTCTTCAGTTCCTGCATCAACTCTTCGATGCGCAGGGTCGAGATCGGGTCGAGCGCGGAGGCGGGTTCGTCCATCAGGATGATCTCGGGCTGGATGGCGATGGTGCGGGCAATGCACAAGCGCTGCTGCTGTCCGCCGGAGAGGGCGTAGGCATTTTGCTTGAGTATGTCCTTCACTTCATCCCACAAGGCCGCGCCGCGCAGGGATTGTTCGACCAGTTCGTCCATATTTCCCCTATAGCCGTTGATGCGCGCGCCCCAGGCGATGTTCTCATAGATGGATTTTGGGAAGGGATTCGGTTTTTGGAAGACCATCCCAATGCGGCGGCGGACTTCCACAGGGTCGATCTGTTTGCTGTACAGGTTCGTGCCGTGCATGAGAATCTCGCCCTCCACGCGGCTGGTTGGCACGAAGTCGTTCATGCGGTTGAAGGCGCGCAGCAGCGTGGACTTGCCGCATCCCGACGGACCGATGATGGCCGTGATCTTCTGCTTTTCGATCAGCAGGTCCACTTCCTTGACGGCTTCGAACGGACCGTAATAGATACTCAGTTTTTTGGTTTCGATGGCGTAATCGCCGTTTTCAGGTTGCATTTCTTTCTCCTAATAACGCCGCTGGAAGCGGTTGCGTAACAGAATGGCGGTTGCATTGAGGGTCAACAGCAGGACGAGCAGGACGATAATCGCCGCCGCCGCAATGCTGTGAAACTCCCCCTGCGCGCGCGCAGTCCACTGGTATATCTGGATCGGCATGGCGGTGAACTTGCTGAACGGTCCGCTGGGATCAAGGCTGATGAAGGTGGATGCGCCCACGATGATGAGCGGGGCGGTCTCGCCTACAGCGCGGGACATCGCCAGGATGCTTCCGGTCAAAATGCCGGGCAGGGCATTCGGCAGGACGTGGCTCCACACCGTTTGCCAGCGCGTTGCGCCCACGCCGTAGGCCGCTTGACGGATCGAATCCGGCACGGCTTTGATGGCTTCCTGCGCGTTGATGATGACCAATGGCAGGACGAGGATGCCCATCGTCAGCCCCGCGGACATGAGCGTGCGCCCGTTGGTATCAGTGATGCCGAACATCGCGCCGCTGGTGAACGCCTCCATCGCGCGGACAAAGATCGCCAGACCCAGCATCCCATACACAATGGATGGCACGCCGGCCAGGTTGTTGATATTGGTCTGGATGGCACTGTTGATAAAGTTCTTGCGGGCGTATTCCTGCAGGTAAACTGCCGCGCCGATGCCGACTGGCATGGCAAAGGAGATGGCGATGCCCACCAGCCACATCGAGCCAAGCATGGCGGTGCGCACGCCGGCAAATTCCGCGCGGCTGGACATGGGCGTCGTCAGGAACTGCGGCGACAGCCACGAACGGAATTCGAGCCGCGCTTCGGGAAAGTTCTCCGCCACGTCCGCTTCGACCTCGGCTTTACGGAAAAGCGAGTCGGACAGGGAATAGGTCTCCAGTGTCTTGATCTGGACGAGGCGTTCGATGACAAGGTTGTATAGCTCGGCCTCGTTGCGGGTTTCCATCGCCTTTTCTTCGTTGAGTTTGTTGTACGCGCCGCGCGAGAGGTTCTCCTGCAAAATCAGGAGCAGTTCCTCTTTTTCCAGGTCGTCGAGCGGTTTTTCGCTGATCAGGGTCGGGTCTTTTTTGAACTCATACGCCACATACCCGAATGCGCCGTCCACGACGTCATAGATCAGGGCGGACAGGCTGAAGATGGCGATGATCAACGAGAGCAGAAAGATGAATTGCCAGACCCATGCCGTACGATAGCGTCCGGCAACCAACCTGTTCAATTGTTTTTCATCGGGATAGGAATATTTTGTCATGGGGTTACTCATATTGCTCGCGAAATCTTGACACGATCCACTGGCTGATCAGGTTGAGCACCAGCGTCACCAGGAAGAGCATCAACGCGATGGCGAACAGGCTGTTGTAGTCGATGGTGTTGTACGAAAGGTCGCCGCCGCTGATGCGGGCGATGTGGGCGGTCATTGTCTCGGCGGCTTCGAGCGGATTGAAGGTGAATTTGGAGGTCGCGCCTGATGCGACCGCCACGATCATGGTCTCCCCGACGGCGCGGGAAATGCCGACGATGACTGCCGCGCCGATTCCGGAAAGCGCCGCGGGAACGATTACCTGGGTGCTGGCTTCGAACGGTGTCGCGCCCATGGCATAGGCTCCTTCACGCAGTGAGCTTGGCACCGCGCTCAGGGCGTCCTCGCTCATCGAGGCGATCAGGGGCAGGACCATAATTCCCATCACCAGACCCGCCGAGAGCATGTTATACACGCCGAGTTTTTCCGGTCCGATCAGGTCTCGTAAAATGGGAGAGACAAAAAGCAGGGCAAAGTACCCGTATACCACGGTGGGAACGCCCGCCAGAATTTCCAAAACAGGTTTTAGGATCGAGCGGGCGCGCGGGCTGGCGTACTCACTCAAGTAGATCGCCGCGCTCAAGCCGAGCGGAAGCGCAACCAGGATAGCAATCGCGCTTGTGGTCAACGTAGCACTGACCAGCGCCCAGATGCCGAACTGACCGATCTGGGGCTGCCATTGGGTGGTCAGAAAGAATTCCCTGAACCCGACTTGCGGGTCGTTGAAGAACAAAAGCGCCTGGTCGCCCAGGACGATTACGATGCTGATCGTGATAAAGATGGTCAAAAAACCCACCACAAACAGGGATATTTCGATCGCGCCTTCGCCGAGACGCAGTTTACGCTTCAAGTCGGACGGTCGAAAGGTATCCGGCGGCGGGGAGGCGGGATTCAGGTTGGTTTCTTCGGTCATTATCTTCTCCGGGATTGTGTAGTCGGCGCTCTCCCATCGGCACGGCTCAAGGGAGTCTTTCGCCGATAGACACATTAGAGAACGTGTCCTACGCTTAACATTCAATCCGTTTCAGAAAAAAACGAATGTAGGCTGGCTCCGCCATGGCGGAGCCAGCCCTCTCTGTGTTGATTATTTGCAAACTAACGTACAGCGGCGAGCCAGGCGCCCCAAGCGGAGTAGAGTTCCTTGGCGGGAGCGGGGAAGTAGCCGACATCGACAATATTATCATCCAACTGGCTGAGGTAGAAGCCGATGAAGGCAGCCACCTGCGGCTTGTCCTGCATGATCTGGGCGGTGGAGTAGATGAAGAGCGGGCGGGCGAGCGGGTAGGTGCCGTTGTCCACGTTCGCCTGGGAAGGCTCGACATCATTGACGTTGAGAGCGTTGAGCTTGTCGGTATTTTCGACAAAATAGGCATAGCCGAAGTAGCTGATGGCGAACGGGTCGCCGGCGACGCCCTGGACGAGGACGTTGTCGTCTTCGGAGAGTTGGATGCCTTCGAGACCGAGGAGTTTGGCTCCGCCCTCATCGCCGTAGACAGATTCCATGACTTCTTCGACGAAGTAGTCGAAGGTGCCGGAGTCGGAGCCGGGGCTGTAGACGGCGATCTTGCCATCGGGGTAGGCGGGGTTGAGCTGGTTCCAGTTGGAGATTTCGCCGGAGAACACCTTGGCGAGGTCTTCGATGGAGATGGAGGTCAGGAAGTCGTTCTGGGTGGAGACGACGACAGCCAGGGCATCGGTGCCGACGCGGAACTCAAGCGGTTCACGACCGATGGCGCGGCAGTCTTCGACTTCGCTGTCTTTGATGGCGCGGGAGGCGTTGGAAATATCGCTTTCACCGGCTTTGCAGAAGCGTTCGTAGCCTGCGCCGGAGCCGATGGAGTCGACGGTGATGTTTCCGGTGTAGCCTTCCTGCTGGAAGAGTTCCGCCATGCGCTCGGAGACGGGGAACACGGTCGAGGAACCCGCCGTGATGATGTCGCCGGTTACTTCATCAGGGTCGGGGATGAGGGGCAGGACGATAGCCTGAAGTTCCTCCATCGGGGCCTCGGTGGCGACAGCGCTGGGGGCTTCCGTTTCAGCGGGTGCCGCAGTTTCCGCCGCAGGCGCACCGCAGGCGGCGAGCACGAGGCTCATTGCCACCAGAACAAAAACGAACAAACGAACTGTTTTAGACATTTCTCTATTTCTCCTTATGATATGGTTACTTTGGTGATCTTATCAGCGTGCTTTTAAGGCTAATTGAAGGATGGGTTAACGTCTTGTTAAGGGTTTGACGGCGGGAGTGTGTCGCACCACACGGATCAGATTAATCCGCTTGATGGGAATCTTCCGCTTACCAGAGAGTCCTGCCAAATCAGGTGCGACACACCCTCTCCGGGTACAATACCTAAATGGATAATACACCCTTCGCCCTTGCCCCTGAATATCGTGACTATGTGTGGGGTGGATCGCGACTCCGTCCCGGAATTGTCCCAACCGCCGAGGCCTGGATCGTCTACGCAGGCAACCGCGTCACTTCCGGACCCTATGCTGGTCGGACTCTCTCAGATCTTTCCTCTGAATTCGGCATGGACCTGCTCGGCTCCCGCGCGGCTGCACAGACAGGGAAACGCTTTCCCGTTCTGATTAAAATTCTCGATTGCGCCCAGTGGCTTTCGTTACAAGTGCACCCGAATGATGAGCAGGCGGGGAAAATGGAAGGGGATGGTTTCTTCGGCAAGACCGAAGCCTGGCACGTGCTGGAAGTGGAACCCAATGCGAAGCTGATCGCAGGCATCAAGCCCAACGTCACCTCGCAGGAATTGGCGGATTCCATTAAGGATGGAACCGTTGTTGAAACTGTTAACTATGTTGAAGTGAAGGCGGGGGATACCCTGTTTATGAGTCCCGGCACGATCCATGCATTGGGGCCGGGATTGCTCATCTATGAAATCCAGCAGACCTCGGATATTACCTATCGCGTCTATGATTGGGGGCGGCCCGAAACCGAAACCCGCACATTGCATATCGACAAGGCGCTGGCCGTCTCAGACCCCGGGGCGGCATCGTCGGTTTTGGCGTTGCCGCAGGTGGACGATGGGGGGGTAAAGACCCTGACTCAATGCGAGTATTTCAAGCTGGAAACGGTATTCCTTGAAAGGAATACCGTTGTAATGGATACGAGGGATGAGTCCTTTCACGCCTTGACGGTGATCGAGGGACAGGTCCAGGTGTCAGCGCAGGCAAAGGTGTTTGTCTTAAATAAATTTGATACGCTCTTGATTCCCGCTTGTTGCGGAGCGTATCAAATCAGTCCAATGAAAAAGTCGCGCGTATTGAAGGCGGGCATCTAATGAGTTTCTTCCTGCCATTCCCAGGTGCTGACATCGGAGAGGGCGCGATAGGCGGTCAGGTCCAGCTGGAGAGGCGTGACGGAGATGTAACCTTCGGATAACACGCCGACGTCGGTGCCGGGTTCGGGAACGCCTGTGGGTGCATCGCCGCCGATCCAGTAATAGGGACGGTTGCGCGGGTCGAGGCGTTCGTCGAGGCGGCTGTGATAGACGCGCAGTCCCTGGCGGGTGACGCGAAAGCCTTTGATCTCGTCCTGTTTCAGGAAGGGGATGTTGACATTCAGCAGGGTTTCGGGGGGCAGGCCGTGCGCCAGCACGTTTTTGACGGCAATGCCAGCCGCATGAGCGGAAGGGGCGAAATCGATCTGTCCCATGTGGTTTTCCGGCGTTTCCAGCGAGACTGCCACACCGGGCACCCCGGCTATGACAGCCTCCATGGCGGCGGTGACAGTTCCGGAATAGGTCACGTCGTGACCCAGGTTCGCGCCATAATTGATCCCGGAAACCACCAGGTCGAATTTCTCCTTGAAATAACCGAGCAGGGCAAGGGATACACAATCGGAGGGCGCCCCGTCGCTGGCAAAGGCTTGTGTGCCGTCCTCGAGGCGGAATTCACGCACCCGCAGGGCGCGGTCCAGGGTTTTGACGTGTCCCCCGCCGGACCAGTTCCTATCCGGCGCGAGGATGGTGACGCTGCCAAGTTTTCGCATTTCCTGCACAAGGGCAAGCAGACCCGCTGAAAGCACACCGTCGTCGTTGGTGACCAATATTTGTTTTGTCATTTTTAAGGCAGCTCCTCGGACTGCATTTCCCCAATTCTAAACCATCCAGGCTTTCGGTTGTCATGCGTGAGCCGAACGAAGAATCCCTTATTTCAGGTGGAAACCCTTTGCTTATTCCTTTGCCCGGCCAAGGATGACATAAAAAGGTATTATACCCGCGCGAAGGTCCGTTCCAGGTAACGAAGTCCCCAATTGCCGATCACGTGCAGAGCGCTCCATTCGTTCAGCTTGTGGACGCGGGTCGTGCGTTCGCGCAAGGCCTTTAGAAAATTCATTGCGGTGTTGCCTTCGAATTCGGTTACGCCAAAACCGATGGTATCAATCACATGCGCATCGCTGCTTCCGGTTTGCGCAATGTTCAGTCCGTTGGCGAAGATGCGCGCATAATGGTTGCTCAACCGGTCAATGGCAGTGCCGTTATAGGTCTCGATTCCGATCAATGTCTCAGCCGCCTGTGGGTTGCGCAAGGCCTTCAAAATGGAGAGTGCGCTCAGGCTTTTCATGCCCATGCCGCCTGCCATCGGGTGCGGAGCGATGCATATACCGCCAAGTTCGCGCACTTTCAGAATCGTATCGATCACAGGAAGCCCCGCCGCCACCTTGTCGGTAATGAACAATGCCAGCAGGTCGCCGTCGGCGGTGGTGATCTCGATGCCGGGAATCACTTCGATCCCGTAGCGTGAGGCGAGTTGAACCGCCTCCAATGCGCCGCGCATCTCGTCGTGGTCGGTGATGGCGATCACGTTCAAACCGATCTCGCGCGCACGGCGCAATACGGCGTTCACGGTTGCCGTGCCGTCGTAGCTGTAGGTTGTGTGTACATGCAAGTCAGCAAGTCCCATTCGTTTCTCCGAAGCATATCCTCTGACGGATATATACGCAAAATTGTCCTTCTTCGTTTTGCAGTGTACCAGACGGTTGTTAATGACGTATAAACTGATTGTGACCGTCTTGTTAAAGATTTCCACCCGCCTGAAGGGGCGGGTGGAGAAAAAAGGAGGAGAAGAATAAAAACTACGCGCGGTTTTGCTTGTGCAGGAACTCGCGGCGCTTGCGAGATGCGTCTATGCTGAAGACGGTCACCAGACTGACAAAAAGGGCTGACGCGATAATCGTTTCCATACCCCCATGATACATCCTTTCTTTTATGGCGCACTTAAGAGACAGTTAACATCTGGTAAACAAATCCGCAAGGTGTCAGGGCTGTTCGGGGAGTGCGTGCGGACGGGCTTTGTGGGGAATCCGGGCAGTTTCGTAGACGGGTGCATGGAGCAGGCGTGCGCAGACCCTGGCGATTTGCATGGCAGACATCCCGCCGTTTTGGATGGGCATTAAACGCTTCAATTCCTCGAGGTTGAGACTGGTATGCACTTCCTTATCCAATGCCACCGCGACGAAGGTGGATGTGGACTGTTGGGTGATGACCACCCGTGCGTTGGCAATCATGTGCGAGAGATTTCCTTCCGTCAGCACCAGCGCGGCCGGGACGATTTCCTTGATCTCCCGCGTGGCGCGTTTGGCGTTTTCGGTGGGATGCAGTTTGAAGATCAGCCTGCGTCCCGCCGCAATATCCACACAGCGGCGGATGAAGGCGTTGCGGTCGTCGGGGCGGAAGGTTTCGCGCAGGGGCGTGGTCGCCACCAGCACATAATCGCGGAACGGGAAATTGTTATCGTACAATGCCGTCACGTCATCGAAGTTGGGGATGCCGGTCACAGCGATCTTTTCGCATTTCACACCCTTGCGGATGAATTGCTCGGCATATCCCTGCGAAGCGACGCAGAACACCTCGTAGGCGTCCGAAAGTCCGTTGGTGGCCGTGTTTGCGAGGTAGCGGGGAAGTTTGAACCACTTGACGAGTGTGTACACCAGCCCTTCGGGTTCGGTGATGCCTTCCTGGACAAGGACCAGGCGTTTGCCGCGCAGGTTCTTCTGGACGATCAGGTCACTGCATGTGACGACGAGGTCGTAGGAATTCGCTTCACCACGCAGATCCACTTTGAGGTTGTTGCGGTCGAGATATTCATTCGTTTCGCGCAAGTGCCTGCCGCCCAGCACGGTGAAATTCAGCCAGCCCCTTGTTGCTGCGAAGTTCTCAACTCCGTCTGCGTAATAGGGCGTAAAATAACATTCGTTCTCATCCATCAACTGTTGGGCAATCTTGTGCATCTGCATGGTCTGGTTCAAAGACCCGCAGATGAATAATATTCGTTTCATCGCGTCTGCTCCGTTGTTTTTTGGTGAATGTAGCAGACGCGTGTTAAACGAGGGCGAATATCGGGTTAAGAAGCGTTTAAATCTTCGTTCCTTTACCAATCGTTAACATCCTGGACGGGACAGGGCGGCAAAGGCACTGTATAATTTGGAAAATCCATGCAAACTATCGCTGCAATTGATGTTGGCTCGAATGCGATGCGTCTGGTGGTCGGCAGGCTGGGCTACCACGACAAACTGGAGACGCTCGAGAATCTGCGCCTGCCTGTGCGTTTGGGGCAGGACGCTTTTTCACAGGGATCGATCGGCGAGCAGACCGCCCAGCAAATGCTGGACGCTTTCATCCGCTTTCGCAAGGTGGCGGACGACTTCGGCGTGGAACGCATCCGCGCGGTGGCGACCAGCGCCATGCGCGAAGCGGAAAACAACGACCTCCTGTGCGACCGCATCGCTCAGACGACCGGCATCGGGATCGAGGTCATCAGCGGGGAGGAGGAGGCGCGGCTGATCCATCTGGCTGTGGCACATGCGATTAATCTGAAAAATAAATACTCCATATTGATAGACATCGGCGGTGGCAGTGTGGAAGTCACACTCTCGAAGGGGGATACCATCCTATCCACCGAAAGTTACAACATGGGCACGGTGCGTCTCCTGCAAAAGTTGAGCAAGAAGCCGTCCAATGTTCCCTTCGATGAATTGGTGCGTGAATACGCCGCCGCGACTCGCCGTCGCATCCGGCGCGAGATCGGCGACGAGAAAATTGACCTATGCGCCGGTACGGGCGGCAACATCGAAGAGATGGGCGTGCTGCGAAAGAAACTGTTCAAGAGGAATAGCGATCAGGCGATTACGCTTGATGAGTTGGGATATCTCATCGAAGAATTGAGCAGGCTGACGGTCAAGCAAAGGATGCGCAGGTTCAAGTTGAAACCCGACCGCGCGGATGTCATCCTGCCCGCGTCCATCGTGCTGAAGATCATCGCGCAGGAGGCGCGCGTCAAGGAAGTCAAAATCCCCAATGTGGGCTTGAAGGACGGCATTCTCCTGGATCTGGCACACAGCCTGAGTAAAGCGTCCCAACCTTCTCCGCGCGAGCAGGTCTGGACGTCCGCGGTTCGGCTGGGTGAGAAGTATCAATTCGATGCCGAGCATGGCGAACTGGTGGCGCGTCTCGCGGGCAGTCTGTTCGAGCAGACCCATCCACTTCACAACCTCGACCCCGAAGACAAACTGCTGTTGGAGGTTGCCGCGCTCCTGCATGACATCGGTCATTTCATCGGCACGCTCGACCACGACAGACACGCCTATTACATCATGCAAGCCAACCCGTTGATCGGCTTGACGGAACGCGAGCAAGCCATCGTCGCGAATATGATGCGTTATCACCGCAAGTCCATGCCGGGCGCGCAGGACGAGAACTTCTGCGCGTTGGATTCCGCCGACAGGCTGGCGGTCATCAAACTCACCGTGCTTTTGCGGCTCGCCGATGCGATGGATGTCAGTCATACGCGCCGCGTAAAAAACGTGACGATGAAAGGCTCCAGAAAAAAATGGTTTCTTAAACTCGAAGGCGAAAACGGCTTGAGTTTGGAGAACTGGGCGCTGGCAAAACGGCGCGCTATGTTCCAGAACGTGTTTGGGATGAAACTTGTGATCGAGACATGACCATGGACGCCAAAGCCCTGCTGTTGAACGCGCTGGATACGCGCTGGAAGAAATACCGCTCGGAATTGAAACTCTGCCGCGCGGAGTTTTCAGAGGAGGCGGTTCACGACGTGCGTGTGGCTGCTCGGCGTTTGCTGGCATTCTTCGACCTCCTGAGATCGGTCTTGCACCATGCGCGGATTCAGACCATCCGCCGCGCGTTGAAGAACCAACTCGCCGAACTCGACGATTTGCGCGATGCGCAAGTCCTGCTGGCGGATATCTCCGAATACATCCACGAAGTACCCGACCTGGAGGTGTTCCGCGAGTATTTGGAAAAGAAGGAACGGAAATATTTACGGGCCGCCCGTACGATGGTGGCTTCTCACAAGGCGGGGAATTTGTCCGAGCGGGTGGAAAAAGCGCGTATCATGATAACCGAACTGCCCGGGGAAGAACTGGCGGAGCAACTGCTTGAAGCCGCGGACGAGGCGTATGCGCGGGTCCTCCGCCTGTATGGTGCCGTCGATGCGGAGCGGGTTGCCACCATCCACAAACTGCGGATCGCATTCAAGAGGTTCCGTTATACGGTCGAGGTGCTCCATCCCCTGCTGGAAACGTTTCTGCTCGATAATTTCGAACGGATGCACACCTACCAGACCATGATGGGCGACATTCAGGATATGGAAGTCGCGCTGGATGGTTTGTCGGAATTGATGGACACCCTGCAAAAACCGGATCCGGAAAGCCCACGCTCATTGTGGGAGCTGGACAAAGCAAAGGCGCTTTCCATCCATGAACATTACGCCTCGCGCTTCAGAAACGTCCTGCTGGCATATCTCGAAGACAAAGGCGAAGTATTGACCTTCTGGCGTCCCGCGCCGGAAGGATCTTTCCCCTGGGAGAAGTAAAATGGAACTGTATCTCATCCGTCATGCCATTGCCGAAGATGAAGCCCCGTCGGGCGACGACAGCCAGCGCGCGCTGACCGAAAAGGGCGCGAAGAAAATGCGCCAGATCGCTAAAGCTCTACGGACGCTCGGAGCGAAGTTCGACCTCATCCTGTCCAGTCCCTACGTCCGCGCGAAAGAGACGGCGGAGATTCTGGCGGATGTGTTCAAGATCAAGAAAAAACTTGAGTTCAGCGACCATCTCGCCCCCATGGCGGACCCGAACCCCCTCATCGCCGAGATCAACGAAAAATACAGTGTGGACAGTATCGCCCTCGTCGGGCATGAACCGTATCTGTCCAGGCTGGTCAGCATGTTGGTCGCCGAAGGCGCGGCGGTGGACATCACTTTCAAAAAAGGCGGCGTCTGCCGTCTCTCCACCGACGACCTGCATCACACCCGCAGCGCCACCCTTGAATGGCTGCTCAGCCCTGGCGTGCTGGTGGAAATAGCAAATAAATGACCGTCATTGACCTTTCCGCCCCCTCCCTCTACATCAACCGCGAACTCAGCATGTTGGAGTTCCAGCGCCGCGTGCTGGAGGAGGCGCGCGATGAGAGCAACCCGTTGCTCGAACGGCTGAAGTTCCTCGCCATCTTCGGATCCAACATGGACGAGTTCTTCATGGTGCGCGTCTCGGGCATCCGCAAGCAGGTCGAGGCGGGTGTGCTGGAAATCTCACCCGACGGTATGACCCCGCGTGACGAACTCGCCGCCATCCGCAAACTCGCGCAGGAACTATACCAGGACGCCCAGCAGTGCTTCCAGCGCAAACTCCTGCCCAAACTGGAAAAGGCCGGGATTCATGTCCTCGAATATCAGAAACTGAGCAAGGTCCAGAAGGAACGCGCCGATAAATACTTCAGGGATGTTGTTTATCCGGTTCTGACTCCGCTTGCGCTTGATCCAGGCCATCCGTTCCCTCACATCTCGAACATGAGTCTCAACCTCGCCATCGTCATCCGCGATAAAAAGGGGAATGAGAAATTTGCGCGCCTTAAAATGCCTGGCACGTTGCCGCGCCTGATCCCCGTCAAACGCTCGTCGGGGAGTGCGCGCAAGGATGGCACCATCCCGCATCATCATTACTTCGTCTGGCTGGAGCAGGTCGTCGCCGCGAATTTGCAGGACCTGTTCCCCGGGTTGGAGGTCGCCGCCGCGTATCCCTTCCGCGTGGTGCGCGATGCGGATGTGGAGATTCAGGAACTCGAAGCTGATGACCTGCTGGAGACCATGCAGCAGAGCATCCGCAGGCGCAAATTCCTCTCGGTGGTGCAGATGGCGATGCATACCACCATGCCCGACGAGGTCCGTGGATTGCTGATGGAAAACCTCGAAGTTACCAGCAATGACGTATATGTCCTGAACCATCCGCTGGGGTTCGCGCACCTGATGGAGTTGTACAATAACGTCGAACGCCATGACCTGAAATATCCGCCCTACAAACCGCGCACGCCGAAGGCGCTCCGTTTCATCGAGAAGCCGGGTGATATTTTCGAGGCCATCCGTGCCGGGAACATCCTGCTCCATCACCCGTATGATTCCTTCGCGCCTGTCATTGACTTTCTCAACGCCGCCGCGCGGGACCCCGACGTGCTGGCCATCAAACAGACGGTCTATCGCGTCGGCTCCAACGCCCCTGTGGTGGCTGCCCTGCTCGAGGCCGTGGAACGTGGCAAGCAGGTCGCCGTACTGGTGGAACTGAAAGCCCGCTTCGACGAAGAATCCAACATCGGCTGGGCGCGCGCGCTGGAGCAAGCAGGCGTACACGTCGTCTATGGCTTGGTCGGCTTGAAGACGCACTGCAAGACCACCATGGTCGTCCACAAGGAAGGGGAGGGCATCCGCCGCTATCTGCATCTTGCCACAGGCAACTACAATGCCGTCACCTCGCGCATCTACGAGGACTTCGGTATGTTCACCTGCGACGAGGACATGGGCGCCGATGCCACCGACCTGTTTAACTATCTCACGGGCTATTCAACAAAACAGAGTTACCGCAAACTGCTGGTCGCACCCGTCAACTTGCGCGAGAATATCGAAGCGCTCATCAAACGCGAGATCGAACACGCTCGCGCCGGTCAAAACGCCCGCCTCATCTTCAAGATGAACTCCCTCGTGGACAAGGGCATGATCCAACTCCTATATGAAGCCTCGCAGGCGGGCGTCAAAGCGGATTTGCTCGTGCGCGGGATGTGCTGCCTGCGTCCCGGTATCAAGGGCGTGAGCGAGAACATCCGCGTGATCAGTGTCGTGGGACGTTATCTCGAACACAGCCGTTTGTATTATTTCCAAAACAATGGAGAAGAGGAAATTTATCTTGGCAGCGCCGACCTTATGCCGCGCAACCTCAACCACCGCGTCGAAGTGGTTTTCCCCGTGGAAGACAAGAAGCACATCCGCTATCTGCGTGCCAAGGTGCTGGAGGTGTATTTCAAAGACAACATCCGCGCGCGCTTCCTCAACGCCGACGGTTCCTATACCCGCGCCGCCCCCAACTCGGACGACAAACCCTTTGACGTGCAATCACACTTGATTGGGAATTAGGAAATAAAAGATACTGCCGCGGCCTTCCGCGCTTTCCGCCCAGATTTTCCCATTATGCGCTTCCACGATATGTTTTGAAATGGACAGACCCAGGCCTGTGCCTGAACCGCTGCGGGATGAATCGACTCGATAAAAGCGCTCGAAGATGCGCGATAGACTTTCCGCAGGGATGCCGGCGCCGCTATCCCGCACCGCGAATCGAACCGCGCCGCTGACTGCTTCTGCTTCGAGGGTTATCTCCCCGCCCGGCTTTGTGTACTTCACCGAATTGTGTATCAGGTTTACCAGCACCTGCTCCAGACGGGAACCGTCCGCGCGGACAGCGGGTACATGGTCATCACACACGGCAATCAGTTTCAATCCTGCGCGTTCGGCCTGCATTTTCATTCTCTCCGCCGCAGCGGACAACAACTGCCTTGGAGAAAGCGGCGCGAAGACCAGTTCCACCTGCCCCGACTCGATGCGTGAAAGGTCGAGCAGTTCCTGCGCCATCTGCGTGAGCGCATCCACCTCCGTGGACATTCTGCCCAGAAAACGAGGACCAGCCTCAGGGTCCGTAAGTGCGCCGTCTTGTAACGTCTCGGTGAGCGCTTTTAGGGAGGCGAGCGGGGTTCGTAATTCGTGTGAGACGTTGGAGATGAAATCGCGCCGCACGGTTTCGAGCCTGCGGACGTGGGTCAGATCCTGCACGAGCAGAAGGCTGCCGCCCTCGTGTGTATCCGGGATGACGAACAGCTGCAGGAATTTCCGCCGTGCCGGGAGTTCCACCGATTCGGTTTGTGTCTTGCGGGTCTGCTGGCAGCGCTGCCATGCCTCGATCAGCTGGTGATCGCGAAGTACTTGTGCAACGCTGCGGCTGGTCGGGTCCTTTACATCAAACAGTTTGCGCGCCGCCGGGTTGGCAAATTGCACCTGTCCATTGGATGTGGCGATCAGCACGCCGTCGGTCAATTGCTCGAGAACAGTGGAAAGACGGGTGGTTTGATTGTTCAGGCTTGAAATTTGGAGGTTGAAGCTGGTTTGCAGGGAGGTGATTGCGTTGGAGAGGTTTTCCAATTTTTTCAAATCGGTTGGAAGGTCTTCGGGCTGCGTGCGTATCATTTTTGCGTATTGGTTGACACGCCTCTTCAAGTCATTATATTGCCAGGCAAACCACCCGGCCAGAAGAAGTAAAGGAATGACGATAATCCATGGAAATGAATTCATCTTGAATGTAGACCTTTGATGCAGCCTTATCCCTCAAACCGATATCCGCCGCCTCGCACTGTAATGATGCGTTTCGGTTCGCTCGCATTCGCTTCGATCTTCTGCCTTAACCAGCGGATATGCACATCCACTGTACGGCTGTCGCCGATGAAGTCCCAGCCCCAGACGCGTTCGAGTACGAATTCGCGCGAGAGCATTTGTCCCTTGTGTTCGGCAAGAAATAACAGCAATTCGTATTCCTTGGGTTTGATCTGCAAAGGCTTGTCATCCAGCGTCACTTCGCGGCGGGTGAGATTGATGACGAGATTGTCGAATTTCAATGCCTCGTGCTTTGCATCCGCTGCCTTGGCCTGTCCCATTTCCTCGCGCAAAAGACGAGTGCGCCTGAGCTGCGCCTTTACCCGTGCCAGCAACTCGCGCATGGAGAACGGCTTGGTCAAATAATCATCCGCGCCGACTTCGAGACCGACGACGCGGTCAATTTCATCGTCACGCGCGGTGAGCATGAGAATGGATGTGGTCATTTCCTTGCGCAGGATGCGTGCCACCTCAAAACCGTCCATTTCGGGGAGCATGATGTCCAGCACGATCAGGTCGGGTTTCATCTTCCGCGCGGATTCAAGCGCCATGCGCCCGTCGCCAACCGTTTCAACGATATACCCCTCTTTTTTCAGGTTGTAGGCAAGCGTCTCCTGAAGGGAGAGTTCATCTTCAACGATCAATATTGATTCAGTCATTGACTGGAATATACCATTAAAGAAAAATCAATTTTGTTAATGGCAGGTTAATGAAAGGTAAACTTATGATGTTATTCCCTTGCAATGCAGCGATCATTAAATGCGAGTAAAATCTTCCTCTTTACAGGCGTCAATGAGCTTATGACCAGAGAATATCACTATAAGTGGGTGTGGGAGTTTGAGTCCTCGGCTGAGGCGCTCTGGCCCCTTGTTTCGGATACCAACCGTTTCAACCGCGATACGGGCCTGCCTCCCATGCAGTTGCTCGGTATTCACAATGGCGTAAAACTTGTAAGGTTCAACATCCCGCTTGTGCAGATCGAATGGGAGGAGGAACCCTTCGAGTGGACGTATCCCTATCAGTTTGGGATTATGCGCCGTTACCGAAAGGGTCCTCTGGCAGAAATGCGCGTGGATTGCCGCCTGGAGCGGCTCCAGCCTGCGGGCACGCGGATTACGTATGAGGTGTGGGTGAAACCGAAAAATATCCCGGGTAGGATTGCCATTCCGCTGGGAATTGGGGTATATAGCGCGAAACGCTTCGGGGATGCTTTCAAATTATATGACCGCATCGCTTCGCGCGGCGGCTCGGTGTTGATCGTTGCCAAAGGCAGGAATCTCTCCCTCGCCGGGCATAACAAGTTCAAGGTCCTGAATGAGCGCTTGCAGGATCAAGGGGTGGATCGGCAGATTCTCAATCACCTGTATGAATACTTGCACCGCGCGGATGACCTGTCCATCCAGCGTATGAGACCGTATGCGCTGGCGGATGGCTGGGGACTGCCGCGCCGCACGGTGCTGGAATCATTTTTACGCGCCACACGGCTTGGCATGCTGGACATGTATTGGGATCTGCTCTGCCCCGAGTGCCGCGGTATTGCAGAGGATCATGCACGGCTGGGTGACATCCATTCCACCGCACATTGCAGCACCTGCCGGATAGACTTCACCGCAAACTTCGACCACAATGTGGAAGTGATCTTCCGCCCAAATCCGTCCATCCGCGCGGTGGATGCGGCAGTGGAGTTTTGCGTCGGCAGTCCGCAGAGACGGCCGCATACCATCTTTTCATTGATGGTACCGCCGCGCGAGGAACTTCCGATTTCAACCATGTTGAACGAAGGACGTTATCATGTACGCGCCTCCGACCTGCCTGGCACACAGATGTTGCTGGCAGTGAAACATGGACCCGCGAAAATGGACTTACGGGCGAATGCCCTGGGCTGGCGTAATGATGTAATGGACATTGGGCTTGCGCCGTACATTCGCCTGATCAATGAAACCGATTCAACCCAGACTTTTCAACTGGAACGAACGACCTGGTCGGATCAGGCGGCGACGGCGGCGGACGTGACCACGTTGCAGGTGTTCCGTGACCTGTTCTCCAGCGAAGTCCTGCGTCCCGGAGAGGAGATCTCCGTGGGCTCCACCACCCTGATGTTCACTGATCTGCGTAATTCCACAAAACTGTATCGCGAGATCGGCGATGCGCCTGCCTTCGGACGTGTGCGCGAGCATTTTGAAATATTGGAACAAGCTGTTGCAGCGGAAGGCGGGGCAATCATCAAAACCATGGGGGACGCGATCATGGCAGCCTTCCGTACCCCCGTCTCGGCGGTGCGCGCGATCTGGAATGTTCAGAAGCGGATTTCCCTGCGCGGCAACCCACCCCTATTCATTAAAGCGGGCATTCACTATGGACCGTGTATTGTTGTCAATCTGAACGACAGACTGGATTACTTTGGTTCAACTGTGAATATTGCGGCGCGGCTGCCGGGTTTCTCATCCGGCGGCGAGACGATCCTCTCTGAGCCGATTCGCAACGATCCTGAGGTGGTTGAGTTTTTGGAGAAGAACGCCCCGCCCAACTCCCTCTCCCGTTTTCAAGCCGAACTCCGCGGCTACGAACAGGCGATGGATTTGTGGAAGATCAAGCTGTAAAACCGGAGACCGCCAGTTTTTTAACTGGCGGTCTTTTAATTTGCGATTATCTTGGTTTACTTCGGCTTGCGTGTCAGTAATTTCCAGATGACCCAAATGATCAGAACGGGCGGCGCAAAGATGGGCACAAGTACGATGAACAACCAGATGAGAAAATCCACGATGCCTTGATAGGCGCGGGTGACGGTTTTTGTGGCGGATTCAAAGGTTTCAGCAGGATTCCAGGGTTCCGGCTGCGGGGTGGGGGTGGGGAGGATCTCAGGCAATACAGGCTCAAAGTTGATCGTGATCGTGGAATAGGATGATCGATCCTGCAAATAGTTCATGCGTCCCTTGATCTCCTCGATCTGGCGCTCAATTTCGGAGAGCTCGGCGTTGATGCGCAGGGCTTCATCCACCGTTTTGGCATCGTCAAGGAAGGATTTGATGCGCTCGCGCGTGGCTTCCAGGTTGATGAGCTGCGACTGTAAGTCTACATATTGATCGGTCACATCCTCGCCCGAAGCGGATTCATCCAGCACTTTGACGGCCAGCCCGCGCAGACGGCTGAGTGTGCGCTCGAATTGCTGGACGGGCACGCCGATGGTGATGGTGGCGTACTTGTAATTCTCACCGTCGTAATAGGTTTGATACCAGATTCGTGAACTGATGATGTATCCACCGGCATCACCGACGACCTGTGTGGCGCGGTCGATGGCGTTATCCGTGCTTTCCACCAGCAGTTTGATCTCGGCGCTTTTGATGATCATGTGCGTGGTGGAGGCGACTGTCGAATCCACCCCCGTGTTATAGACGGGTCCCACAGGCAGAGCCGCGGAAGGCTCCGACTGCTGTTTTGCAGCGTCCTCCGCTTCTGCGGCGCTGCCCGGCATGGAATCCCCCGCTAAAAATTCAGGTGCGGCGGCGGGTTCTTCAAAAGCGGCGGGTGCGGCTCCTCCGCAGGCGCTGAGCAATAGCACGCCCAGCAGAACAGGCAAGGTAAATACGTTGAAATGTGATCTCATTTCATCCTCCAGTTTGAATAGAATTTCGGCGTTATGGAATAGACGAAGGAGATGATGGAATGTTCCCCAAAATCACAGCCCCCGCATCATTCCTCCGAGGGCTTAAACCTTATTCCAGAATTGCTTCGATGTTGACCGCGCCTGCACGGTCTCTCATTGCGTTTACCCCCTTGTCAGGATTTCGCGTGTTTGAACCACGTCCTCACCGATTTTCTGAATCAGCGCCTCCACCGATTCGAATTTCAATTCGTCCCTTAATCGGGCGACGAACTCAAGTTTCAGTTCCTCACCATAAATATCGCGGTCGAAATCCAGCAGGTAGGCTTCCACGCTCGGGATTTGTCGTTGCGGGGTGAAGGTCGGGTTGAAGCCGACGTTCGTGGCCGCCATGAAGCGTTCAGCGCCGAGCACCGCCCGGCAGGCGTAAATGCCATTTGAAGGAATCACTTTTTGTATTGGATAGTCAATGTTTGCCGTGGGGAAGTTGATCTTTTTCCCGCGGCCTTCGCCATGAATGACGATTCCCGCGAGCGGATATGGATAGCCGAGTAGTTTTGCGGCTTCGTTGACATTGCCTGTGGAGGTGAGCTTGCGGATCTCTGTGGATGAGATCACGCCGCTTTCGTCGCTGACGGCTGGCACCACCTCGACGGTGTATCCCAGTTCCGAGCCGATCTCGGTCAGACGCGCTGCGTTGCCTTCGCGTCCCCTGCCGAGGGCGAAGTCGTACCCGATCAGCAGGCGGCTGAGTCCCAGGCTCTGCTTGAGCGTTGACATATATTCATGGGCGGTGGCAGTTGACAGGTCACGTGTGAAGCGCTGCGTGATGACCACGTCCACGCCGAGCGCGGCGAGCAGTTCCGCCCGTTCGTCCGCTGTGGTCAGGCATTTGATCTCTCTGCCTGTCAGCACACTGGCGGGATGCGGGTCAAAGGTGAGCACGACGGCCGGCGCGTTTTCTTCATGTGCGTCGCGGACGAGTTTTTGGATGATCAGACGATGCCCGCGATGGACGCCGTCAAAGACGCCGATGGTGAGCCAGGAGTTTTGCAGGGATAATGCGTCGAGGGAAAGGTAATGTTGCATGCTATAAAAAAGCCGCCGGTGAGGCGGCAGGATATCGTTGCGAGGGCGGGTGGTCAAATAGCCGCGAAACGGCGTACCCAGATCCAACCCAAAACAATCTCCTTTATGGATGGGAGACCGCTTCGGCGGACAAAATCACCCTGCTCGCAACGACATTTTATTTAATCGGAAGTGAAGAAGACTTTCTTTGGCTGCCATTCGGGTGCGCCGTCTTCGCCGGTGACGAGTTCCATCAGGGCAACCAGTTCGCCCTGTGTGCTGACGCCGCGCACCTTGGTTTCTGTGGGTTCACCAACCGCTTTTACGCGGTGACCGTGACGCACACCCTCCACTTCATCGGGGTTGAGTTCCACTGCGGGCCAGTCGGCAAGCGCTTCGGCTGCGGGGATCAAGTATTGATACCAGTTGCCGGCCGTGAAGGCCTCCTGTAATTTTCTCAGCGGCACGGAATCGCGCAGGGAGAACCTGCCGCTTTTGGTGCGCCGCAAACCGACAAGGTATGCGCCGCAGCCGAGTTTGACACCGAGGTCATTCGCAAGCGAGCGGACGTATGTTCCGGAAGAGCAATGTACGTCAATCACCACTTCGGGCGGTGTCCATTCCAGCACTTCCAGATGATGGACGGTGATCTTGCGCGGTTCGAGATCAACTTCCTCGCCTTTGCGCGCCATTTCATAGGCTTTGCGTCCCTGCACTTTGACGGCAGAATAGGGCGGGGGAGTCTGCTCGATCTCACCGACAAAGGTTTTAAGCGCTTCCTCGAATTCGGTTTCGGTGATGTTGACCGGGTCCTTCGATGGTGTGAACTTGCCTTCCCCGTCGAAGGTATCGGTTGAGCCGCCCAGGCGAATGATGGCCTGGTAGCGTTTATCCGATGCGGAAACGTATTCGCTTAACCGTACAGCCGGCCCAACAAGGATCACAAGCACGCCGGAAGCGCGTGGGTCCAGTGTGCCGGTATGTCCCGCGCGGCGCAGACCTGTGCCGTTCCTGATTGCCTGAACGACATCGTGAGATGTCATCCCGACCGGTTTATCCACAACCAACGCGCCTGATATGGCGTTTTTTATATCCTGACTGTTCATCTAAAATATTCCTCCTGAATTTGATTACGGTTTAATTATGACATATTTGTCGTAATTTGCAATGGGGTACCTTGGTTCTATTATTTGCCTTTAATCCCTACAGATTTATAAGTTCGCGCGTCTTTTTCAGGACTTCCTTTTGGATTTCGCTCAAAGTCCCCTGGATATCCGCTCCTGCGGCTGCGGCATGCCCTCCCCCTTGAAAGTGTTTTGCAACTGGTGAGACGTCCACATCCGGTTCCAGTGCGCGCCATGAAATTTTGACATGGTTATCCCCTTGTTCAACGAAAACTATTCCGACCTTGTTCCCATCAATGGCTGAGATCATGTTGATCAGGTCTGCATCGTCATTCCCGCCATATCCGGCGGACTTGCGGTCTGCAAGGGTCAGTGTACCCCAGACTATGCCATCCTTGCTTTTGAGGCTGGAGAGTCCGGCCCCCCAATACTTTGCGGCGGGAAATGTTTTCCGTACCAGTGCGCGCATGTATATCTCTGGCAGATCTACACCGGCTTCCATTAAATCAGCGGCCTGCCTGAGCGCTTCGGGCGTGATATTGGATGTACGGAAGCCAAGCGTGTCGGTGATGATGCCTGTCAATAATGCGGCAGCGACCGGTTGGGTGATCTTCAATCCCCATTCCGGCAGGTGGTTGGTAAGAATGGCAGCCGTGGCAACCTCCTGCGCTTCGATCAGGTTGAGAACGCCAAAATTTTCGTTGGTGATGTGATGGTCAATATTGATGTCCGGCTGGTTGAAGTTTTCGAAGGCCTTCCCCACGCGTTTGAAATCAGCGCAGTCCACGGTTATGAAAGTATCGTGATCTGCCTGCGGCTCTTTTTGGATGAGGTCGCTGCCTTCAAGGTATTTAAAAGAGGCGGGTACGCCGTCCACGAGGATCATTTGCACGGACTTGCCTGCATCACGCAGGGCTAATCCCAATCCAAGTACTGAGCCGATGGCATCCCCGTCTGGTCGTACATGCGAAGTAATGAGGATCTTCTCCGCTTCGGCGAGTCTGTGTTTTATCTCCCCTGCAAGATGATTGTCCACTATTTGTTTTTCTCCAAGATTATTTCTTTTCTCTTAATCCTGCCAGTATTTTTTCGACATGGTCTGCGTTTTCAGGCGTTGGATCCCAATGGAACCTTAGTTTGGGAAAGGCGCGCATTTCAATTCGTGAGGCCAGCGTTCGCCTGAGAAAACCGGAGGCAGATTCGAGTCCCGCGAGAACGTCAGGGGCGCGCGAAGCGCCCTCCACGGCCGAGACGTACACATCTGCGAAGGCGAGTTCCCTGTCTATTTTTACGTCGGTCACGAAGATTTGTTTCAGGCGCGGATCGCTGACCTCGCGGATGAGCATTTCCGCAAGTTCCTGTTTGACGCGGTCTGCAATGCGTTGTAATCGAATTCCTGATGGCATCATTAACCGGGATGGGGTGAAAGCCCCGTCCCCTTCACTCGTCTATTCTACTATGTAACATACCAGCATGTCGCCGGGTTGAATGTCATTGAAACTTTTGAAACCGACGCCACACTCAAAGCCCTGGCGGATTTCCCTGACGTCCTCTTTTTCATGGCGCAGGGACGAAAGATCGCCTTCATAGACAATATCCGTGCCGCGGAAGAGACGGACCTTAGCCCCGCGTTTGAGTTCACCATCGGTGACTTTGCATCCCGCAACTTTGCCAAATTTTGAAGCGGAGAATACCTGTAAGACCTGCGCGCGTCCGAGGGTCTTTTCCACAAGCTTTGGCTCGAGCATGCCCTTGAGAGCTTTCTCGATGTCCTCGGTCATGCGGTAGATGATCTCATACAGACGGATGTCCACGCCTTCCTTTTCAGCCATGCGGCGGGCATCCACATCTGCCTGGACGTTGAAGCCAATGATAATCGCTTTTGAGGCGGATGCAAGCATGACATCGTTGTTGCCGATGTTGCCCGTTTCCGCGTGCAGGATGTGCAGGCCGATCTCGCCTTCGCCAAGTTTGTTCAACTCGGTGACGATGGGGTCGAGCGAACCCTGCACATCTGCTTTGACAATCAGATTAAGCCCCTTCGCTTCGCCCGCTTGAACATTTGCGAACAGGTCTTCCAGTGAAACTTTTTTGCGTGCCTGCGCCTGGGTTTTGATGGCTTCGAGCCGTTCTGCAACAATGGCGCGCGCCTCCTTTTCCGTTTTCACAACCTGGAAAAGATCGCCGGCGGAGGGAACGTCGCTTAACCCCATGACTGCCACAGGCGTGGACGGACCCGCTTTTTTGACCGGCTTGCCCTTGTAATCCGTAATGGCACGCAGTTTTCCATGCGCCGTGCCGGCCACGATATTGTCACCGGCTTCGAGCGTGCCGTTTTGGACAAGCAGGGTCGCCAGCACACCCTTGGATTTATCCAACTCGGCTTCGATGACCGTGCCGATCACTTTTCCATTGGGGTTGGCTTTGATCTCGTTGCTGTCCGCCACGAGAAGAATGCCTTCGAGCAAATCGTCAATGCCACGATTTTCCTTTGCGGAGACCGGGACGACCATTGTGCTGCCGCCCCAGTCGTCAGGGACGAGTTCCAGTTCGGCAAGCTGTTGTTTTACACGGTCGGGGTTTGCGTTTGGTTTGTCAACTTTGTTCAAGGCCACCAGCATGGGAACGCGCGCCGCTTTCGCATGAGCAATGGCTTCCCTCGTCTGCGGCATTACGCCATCATCCGCGGCCACAACCAGGACAACAATGTCCGCGCCTTGCGCACCGCGTGCGCGCATCTGGGTAAATGCGGCGTGGCCGGGCGTATCCAAAAAGGTGATGAGACGCCCCTTCTTTTCGACCTGATAAGCACCGATGTGCTGGGTAATGCCGCCGGCTTCGCCAGCCGCCACTTCCGTGGAACGGATCGCGTCCAAAAGGCTGGTCTTGCCATGATCCACGTGACCCAGAATCGTCACAACAGGCGGACGCCCCTTCAACTGTGCGCCATCCTCTCCTGCGATCATCTGACGCCAAAGCGGTACTTCGCCGGTTTCCTCCTTTGCGTCAACTTCATCCGCCGCCTCAAGCACAGCCTCGAATCCATACTCGGCCACCACAATCGCCGCTGTATCAAAATCCACAGTCTGATTGATGGTTGCCATCACGCCATTTGTCATCAATTTTTTGATCAGATCAATGGGGCTTTTTTCGATCTTTTGCGCCAGGTCGCGTATCACGATATTGGCGGGCAATTCAAGTTTATTGCCATTACTGCTCATAAGCCACCTCCTTCAAGTTTGCGGATGTTTTTAGCCAAATCCGCGATATTTCCTGGTTTCCCCAACAAGAGGCGCCTGTCTGCGAGTGGCTAATCGTTCACATGGCTGGACTTGTCGGGTTCTGCATCCTGCGGCAGGGTGTTCATAAAATTTTCCAATTCACTGCGGTCTTCCGCGGTGAATTCCGCTTTGAGCGCATGCGCCAAAGCTCCCCTCATGCCGCGCACCCAGCATGCGCGGCGGTCGTGCAAATAAGCCCCCCTGCCAGCCAGTTTACCGGTTGGGTCCACGCGCACCCCCTCAGCAGTGCGGACGATCCGCAGCATTTGCCTTTTTGGCAAAACCTCACGGCATCCCACACAGGTGCGCTGGGGCACATGCTTACCACGTTGGACAGGTTTCTTCTTCACCTTCGATCATCCCCCTCCTCCATTCAGGAGGAGGGATTATCAGTCTACCAATCCTCGCCGCCGCCCTCGTCGCCGCGTTTATGCTTTTTGCGCCCCACCACTGCGCCGAGGTCTTCGTCGAACTCCAGGGCCACACCCTTCTTCTTGACTTTCTTGCCTTTCTTCTTATCGTCGGAAGATTCATCCTCGGCGTTTGCCGGAGCCTGGAAGATTTCCGGCTTCATCTTGAACAGCTCGTCCAGCGATACGCCGTCCTTCGCATGTTCGTCATCCTCTTCTTCGACGACTTTCTTCGCTTCTTTCTTGCCCTCTGCCTGCTGCTTCTCAACCGGCATTTCTTCAGCTGGAGCGATCCCAGTCTCTGCAGGCACCTCGGCAACCACGGCGACGGGTTCCTCTTCAGCCTTTACCGGCTCTGGTTCAGGGAAGGTCAACGCTCCCAGCACTTCCTCGATGTGTTGAATTGCCTTCGAACCAATGCCGGCCAGCCCGAGCACTTTGTTGGCGTCCATCTTCATATCGAACATGAGGTTGCCGACCGTTTCATAGCCGGCTTCCGTGAGGATGTTGAAGATGTGTTCCTTGATACCGGCCTGATCGAGCGGCGTGGTGAACGCAGCCGCAGGGATCTCTGCGCGCGCGGCGGCTGTGCGTTCCTCCTCCACGCGGGCGGCTTCCTCCTTGATCTGGATCGTGCGGCGTTCCACACGGTCCACAAATTGACCGAGCAGGGTGTATTCCTCCGGGGTGATCGGGCGGCCCTCGGCTTTCTTCCCAAGGATCTCCTCGATCTGCGGCATTTGTTCCATGGCTGCAGGCAGCATGCCTGCAAGCTCTGCGTCACTCTGCAATTTGGCGAGTGAATCACCCGCCGCCTCGCTCAGTGACTTGATGTCAATGCGCCAGCCGGTCAGCTTTGCGGCAAGACGCGCGTTCTGTCCATCGCGCCCGATGGCGAGGCTTAACTGATCTTCGCCCACCACAACCGTCGCGGTGCGTGCGTTTTCATTATCGACCAGATACACACCGTTCACGCGCGCCGGGCTGATGGCTTTGGAAATATAGACGATGGGATCTGCATCCCATTGGATGATGTCGATCTTTTCGTCGTGCAGTTCCTTCACAATAGCCTGGATGCGCACGCCCTTGATGCCCACACACGCGCCCACCGGGTCGATCCCCGGCTGTGTGGCAGAGACTGCCACCTTGGCACGTGCGCCCGGTTCGCGTGAGATCGCGCGGATCTCCACAATGCCATGATAGATTTCGGGAACTTCATTTTCCAGCAAACGGCGCAGGAAATTGCGATGTGCGCGCGACAGGATGATCTGCGGACCGCGTGTGCCGTCCTTCACTTCCATCACCACTGCGCGGACGCGGTCGTGCAGTTTCAATCTCTCGCCGGGGATCTTCTGGTTGTTTGGCATCACGCCTTCAGCCTTCATATCCAGACCAATGGTAATGCCCTGCGCGTTGCTGGCTTGCACCAAACCTGAAACGATCTCGCCTTCCTGACGTTGGAAATATTCCATTTGATTGGAACGTTCCGCCTCACGGATGCGCTGTTGGATCACCTGACGCGCAGTCTGAGCCGCCACACGTCCGAAGTCTGCGGGTGTGGTCTCGACCACAAGCATGTCGCCGGCTTGAATCTCAGGGTTGACCTTGCGCGCCTCTTCCAAAAGCACTTCCGTACGATCATCAATGATGCTGTCCTCCACTACTTCCTTCTCGGCGTATACAGTCACAAGCCCGCTCTCGGGGTCCAGTTTTGCCTCCACGTGCTGCGCGGTGGACGCGCCCACCGCGCGCCGGTAGGCGGATACCATCGCCGACTCTATCGCGGCAACGACAATATCCTTGGCTAATTGTTTTTCCTCCAGCACTTCGTTGAAGGCTAATGCAAAATCGTTTTTTGGCATGCTTCCTGCTCCATGGCTCCTGTGTACAAGCGAAGAAGTGGGGGCTACCCACTTCTCGGTGTCTTCTCTATTGGGTTGTCCGTTCGGGCAAAATTCTAGCATAAAGGCTTTGAAGGCGCAAGGTATAATCTTCCGCTATGACGGATAGAGATATGCCCAAAGCCGCACTGCGCGGCGAACCCTCCCATGTCTGGCGCGCGGGGCAGCAGCGCCGGCTTGAGATGATTTCACGTTTTGCGGGGGAACGCATTCATGGAAAAGTGCTGGAAAACGGCTGCGGGGTGGGAATGTATGTGGAAAAGCTGGCAGGCCTCGGCGCGGATATGATCGGCCTGGAATATGACTTCGAGCGCGCCGCCGATGCGCGGGTCAATTCGGAGAAGATCATCAACGCTGCCGGGGAATTCCTCCCGCTTCCATCTTCGACGTTCGACCTGATCCTCAGCCACGAAGTGATCGAACACGTACAGGATGACCGCTCCGCGATCGAAGAGATCGTCCGTGTTCTCAAGGCGGGTGGGCGTGCCATCATCTTCTGTCCGAACCGCGGATATCCCTTCGAGACCCACGGCATCTTTTGGAAGGGAAAATATTATTTCGGCAACAAGCTGTTCGTGAATTATCTGCCGCGTAACCTGCGCGACAGACTTGCCCCGCATGTGCGCGTGTATTCCCGCCGCGAGGTGCAAACGTTGTTTGACGGCTTGCCTGTCAAATTTATCGAACGTACGATCATCTTTGGCGCGTACGATAATCTCATCACAAGGTTTGGAATATTTGGGAAATTTTTGCGGGCGGTCTTGCAGTTTTTGGAAAAGACGCCGTTGAAGTCGTTTGGCCTGTCCCATTTCTGGGTGGTGGAGAGGATGTAAAAAAATCCGAGGTCTTGAAGACCTCGGATTTTTTTATTCGCCCTCGTCGCTCGCCGCACCCGGCTGTTCCACCCGCACCACCTCACCATGGTAATTGATGATCACCTTGAAGCCCATCATGCCCAGGTAGGCACGCATATCTTCAGGGAGGCCGGTCTGCAGGATCGCATCGAACTGCTTGTCGATATTTTTTAACTGTTGTTCGATCATGGCCTTGGAGAACGGATCTTCCTGTCCGAGCATTTTTGCAGTTTGTTCGGAAAGCAGGTCCTCACTGCCTTTCATCATCCCGGCCATTTGATCCAGCACGGCGCGGTCCACCTGCTCGGCGGGGATGTGACGGCGGAAGCCGTCATCGTCCACCACATAGGCGGGTTCATTTCCGATGAATGCGGATTCGGCAGGTTTGCCGGATTCGTCTATGACGAGTCCGGCGAAAAGAGGAGTGTTGGTCAACTCATCATCCCTGCCTGCCCTCGATCGCGGCGAGCAATATGCCGGCGGCAATGCCGACGCGGCGATCCAGTTGGCGGGCGGTATCCATGCTGAAATCCATGTTCAACTGATAGGTAAATGGATTGAAATTTTGTTTGAGGTCCGCCACACGGTTCGAGCCGATGACCATGTCATAATTCTGAGGGATGAGCGAGCTCAGAAAGCGGCGCAGAAGTGCCAGGCCCATGCTGTCCTCGAATAATGTCCCAATGCGGTTATCGTTCACATCCAATACCTCCCATTCATCGCGCAGCATCGAGGCAAGTCCCTTGCGGCGCAGCGCCCCGACCTTTTGACCGGTAACGCTGTCAATCACATCATACGCGGCGGAGAAATCGATGATCTGGCGCGCTTTGATCATCAACACTTCCTGGGACTTGCTTTCATCCGAATACACACGGATGTCCTCGCGCAGGCGGAACATCTTTTGTTCGCTGAACAGGACGAGGTTGCCGCCGGGTTCATAGAAGCGGAACTTACCTGTCAAGGCGAAGACCTGTCGTTTGAGCAAATACTGGTTGTGTTGAAAAATGGTGTTCATTTGGGTTCCTCTGAGTTTGGGGATTGCAGGAGCTTGCTCCTGCATTTTCGCCAGCTTGCTGGCGGACTTGATAATTATACGATCACGACCCTTGTCCCCTGCCCGGGCAAATGTACATAATCCTGGTTTGGTGCAAGCACGGGGCTGGTCCAACGGTACAGCCATTTGGAGACGCTGGACGGCAGGTTGATACAGCCGTTGCTGCGCGGGCGTCCATAGTCGTTGTGCCAGTAGGTCCCGTGAAAGGCGTGACCGGAACCTGTAAAGAATGCACACCACGGCACACCGGGCAGGTTGTAGATGTTTGCGACCGCATCGCCAAAATTGGTCATGTGGATGGAGGGTCCCTTGTGGTAGGTGCGCCATTCGCCCTTTGGGGTATCCGTGCCTCGTTCCCCGCTGGCGCAGCGGATGGAAAGCACCATCTTTTCCCCTTCGAACGCGGTGACCATTTGCGTTTCGAGGTCCACGTGGACGAGTTTCTCCTCGTCCGGGACTTGCGGGGAAAGCTGGGTCAGTTCCTCATCCGGAATGAGGCGCATGTTGTACGATGGGACGTAAAAGGATTTTTTGAATTCCTTGTCGTAGATCTCATACCACACGCTTTTTTCCTCGCGCGTGACGATGACCTTCCGTACCCAATGCGTCGTTTCGTAAAAAATACGATGTGCGGTCTTTGCAAAGTAATACGGGGCCAGACGGGTCAGGCTGTAGGGCACACTGACCTCCGCCAGTTTGCCTTCGGTGGGGATCTCATAGACCGGTTTTTGGTACTTGGTTTCAACGGGTTGTAGCCAGCCCGAATAGGTATAGCCGCCGTCCAATTGGTACCAGGTATTGTTGAATTTATTGTCGATGTTATCCCCCTCCACTTCTGCGAGCAGGTCAACAGCCTCATCGATGCGCAGGAGATGGATCTTTTTGGCGGTCAGGTGGGGGGCGTCGTAGATTTGAACGCCGCTCCAGATCGCCCGTCCCTGTGAGGCGGGGGGGGCAGCCAGGGCGCGCTGGATGCCCAATTCGGAGAGAACAAGCCCGAGCACGCTGGAGGCGGAGAGTTTTAAAAAGTCGCGGCGGGAAAGTTGAGAGATACTCATGCTTGAATTGTAACTATAAAGGTTGAGAGCAGGTTTAGAGAATGTCCCTTTGGTACTATGCTGTGATTTCCACCCTGGTTCCCACGCCCCCGAAGGAAAATTCCTTGTTCGGCGCGACCTGTGGGGAGGTCCAGCGGTAGAGCCATTTTGCGGCGCTTGAGGAGAGGTTGATGCACCCGTGCGAGCGCGGTCTGCCGAAGTCATTGTGCCAGAATGTGCCGTGGAAGGAAATCCCGTTTTGGGTGATGTATTGCACCCAGGGGACGCCGGGTAGGTCGAATCCGCTGGCGGCGATGTCCCCGGCGGCCATGTGGCGCGAGGGACGTTTGTAATAGGTGATGAAATTGCCCTGGGGTGTGGTGTATGTGCCGACACGCAGAACGCCGCCTGTGGAAACCGGCGCGACAAAGACGGGGGCATTATTTTCATATGCAATGACGATTTGCTGGGCGAGCCGCACGACGATCTTTTTCTCGCGGTTTGGCACCTCGGCGGAGATGGGCGCAAGTTCATCCGCACTCATGGTGCGCAGGTGTTCTGCGCGCGCGTAATAGTATTTGTCCCATTTATCGTCGCGCACCTGATACCAGACCTGCCCGTCCTTTGGGTTGGTCGTCACGGATTTGACCCAGTGGGTCGTTTCATAATACATGCGATGGATGACCCTGGATTCCTTGTCGGCCGCTTCGTGCGCGTCGGTGAACGGTACACTGACTTCGGCAAGCAGCCCGTCTTTTTTGGGAATTTCCATTTGCGGTGTGTTCAGAATTGTGCGCACAGGCTGGATGTCCCCGGAGTACACGTATCCCTCCGTACCGACTTGATACCATATGCGGTTGTGCACTGCGACGTTTTCGTTAATGGCGGTATTGGTGATGTCGAAAACCGCATCACGCTGAAATAACCTCACATGCGCGGCTTCCGTGGATGGACGGTCGTACACCCAGACGGTGCGGATGGTCACGCGTCCCTGTTGGGAGAGGAACGGGTCGTCAACATCAAAATTGAGCGGGGGGGCCAGCAAACCTGCCAGCCCCAATCCGCCCAGTTTAAGGAAATCCCTTCGAGACAGGTTGGTTTGATTCATGCACTTGTGCGGGAGATTGCCTTGCCGAAAAACATGGCTTGCAATGACATGGTCCTAATAATGCACGTTCACCACGGTGCCGACCGCTGTAAAGTTATACACCCATTCCGCATCGGCGATGGTCATGTTCACGCATCCGTGGCTCATTGGCGTGCCGAAGTTATTATGCCAGTATGTGCCGTGGATGCCATAGCCCTTGTAAAAATACATGATGTAAGGCACATCCGGCAAATAATACCCGGGTCCGGACATCGGCGCGGAGCGCAGCTTGATCCAGATGCTGTATTTGCCTGTCACGGTTGGCGTCTGCCATGTGCCGGTCGATACAACGAACGACCGGATCAGCGTATCGCCTTCATAGGCATACAGGCGCTGCTGTGAAAGGTCAACGTCAATCCAGCGCTTGCCGCCGGTGCCCGCCACCTGCGCAGGTACGTTGGGTGCGGCGGTCGGAGCCACGTAAACGGGTGTGGGTGTATCCGCGACGATCTCTGCAAGGATAACGCCATCGCTGGTTGGTATGGATTCAAGGGATTGTGGCTCTGTCGGGTTAGGGGGCGCAAACGATTCGCTGGTTGGAATGTCGGTTGGGGGAACAAGGGCGACCTGCGGCTCCTGGGTCAATGTTGCGGTCCCCAAAGGGGATGCTATTGGCGGCAGGGCTGTGAACGTGGCGGTTGGGAAAATCTCCTGCGCCACGGGCTGAAATCCAGCCGGCGTATAGGTCGGCTTTGCAATATTCACCTGCGCGAACGATTGGGCTGGCGCACTTTGTTCCTGCTGTGGTGCGGATGAAATACGTAGGATGGACGCCAGTACCGGCGAATTCACCGCCGACCATGCCGCGAACAGGAGCACCACACACCCGACCACGACCAGCAGGACGGGGAGGATAAGATTTCGCTTCTTTTTGACGGTTCGGGCTGGTTTCCTATTCCCCGGCTTAACCCCACCCTGACGCGTTTCCCCGTTCATCCGCGCATCGGATGTGGATTCACGTGATTTTAAGAGGTCATTCATGGGTCACCTGTGCTAAAGTCTACTGATCAGCCCGTTCGTGTGGGAAAGCTCCAATGCGTGTAAGCACGCTGAGCACATTATAAAACAAAAGACAGCCACTTCACCATCGGATTTCAACGGGCGTGCCAACCTCAGCCCAATCGTAGAGCAGCTGTGCTTCATACGCGCCCAGTACCACGCATCCATAGGAAATGGGTACACCCAGATACCCCGCCCATAACTGCGCCCCGTTCGGCAAGATCGGCAGGGCGTGGATGCCATTCTGCAGACTGCCGGCCCAGTAAATGCCCAGCCAGTTTGGCATCCAGATATTCCATGTGGATCCATAGGCACTTGGGATTTTGTTTAACACGCTGAAATTGCCGACGCGCGTGGCATTGTTCATCCCGGTGGACGCGACAAAACTATACACAAGCACATCGCCTTCATAAACGTACATATGCTGTTCGGAGATGTCCACGAGGATGTATTTGTTCCCGCCGTAGAAAAGTGGAGCCTGTTCATCGTCCTGTGTTACAGAGGCAACATAATCATACGTCAACGATTCGGAGACGATTTCCGCCAGCACCATCGGTTCGATGGTTTCCGTGGGGATTTGTGTGGGAATTATTAATGTGGCCGTGGGGGAGGCGGTGTAGGTGGGTTTTGCGATCTGTGCAAAGGCAAAGGAACTCCATTGTGTTGGCGTGGGGATTGCACCGCTGAATCCCAGTGCAGGCGCCGTGGTTGCCGTCCATGCCGCGCCGCCCACGACGCATAACATCAAGATCAGGATCATAAGCGGATAGAGCGGGTTCCTTCGCGGAGGGATGTTTGGCTGGTTCATGGGTTAAACGTGGGCAGAGGCACCGCCGTCGAAAGCACGCTTTCGTTGGTGATGAAGCATAAAATACCCTGTGTAACTCCCTCCGCGACCCGCTCCGTATGTTTGGTGAGGATCTCGCGATCCAAATTCATAAAGCCAGTCTCAATGATGGCCGTGATCGTGTTCGGGTCGATTTCAGAGAAGGCGTGATACTCGCGCATATCGGCGGTGATACTGTTGGCGTGGAAGGTCAGCCCCGTAACCTGCTGGTAGCGGTCTGTCAGGCAGGCTGTCAGGCGTTGGGCGCGGTTGACATCGCGGGTCTCCAGCGAAGCCGCCACCTTGAAACCGGTCGCTTCTTCATTGATGTAGGTGCACGAATCATTATGGATGGACACAAGCGCCACTGCACGATAGCCGTTCAGGCGTGTGTCGAACTCGTTCAGCAGATCAACCTGATAGCCCCGCGCAGCCAGGCTTTTCTGCACAAGGTTGGCGATATTCAGGTTGATATCCACCTCTTTCAAAGTCACCTGTCCATTCTCGTCCGTGCATACCGCGCCTGAGTCATTGCCGGTGTGACCCGCAACGATGCCGATGCGCAGCTGCGGCTGGGGTGTGGTGAACGTGCTATTCGTTTCCGCTTGAGGCGTGAGGATCAGGCGCAGCTGGTCCTGCAGGTTGCTGGCAAAGATGCTGTTGGGGGTCCAGGCGGTGAATAGAGTCGCCAGAAAAACTGCAATACCCAGCGTGGATGCAAAGGCACCCGGGGGGCGCGGCTTTCTTTTGGGGCGTGGGGGATGTCTGTCTTTTGCAGGTTCCATTTCAATATAATATTACCTTAAAAACCGGTACGCAAGTGGCATAATTGACCGATTGCGATCATCCTTTATTGTTGGGGCAACTCCAGCAATTTTTGGATCGGTTTCAGATCGGACACCGGCAAAAATAAATTCTTTACACGGGTATGTTCATATTGAAACACCTTTGAGTTTGGCAAAAGCGTATTCGCGCTCCGGCCGAATTCTTCATGCGAAACATATCCCGCCAGAAAGATATCCATGCCGTATACCCAAATATTGCCCCACTCCAACGGCGCAACGACGTGCGCATCCCTGATCGCTTCACAACGGATGCCAACCCGCGCATCTGCAACACGACGGACATGAAGCGCGGTGACGGTATAAAAGGATTCGTCCACCGTGACTTTTATCCTCGGCGGGAGACTGACAACCGTTCGTTTCAACTCCCGCGCCTCATCCTGTCCGCTGATCTCGACCAGCAGTTCCTCGTCTGAATCGGATTTCAGGCTCAGCGCTCCGAGCGGATTCCAATGGATAGGCTTGCGCCATGCCTCGGGCATGGCATGGACGAGGTAATACGGATGTTTTTTCCCGATGGCTTTTTTCAGGTCGGCCTGCGAGGCGGCGATCAAGCCGCATAAAAATCCGAAAATGTACATGTCGCTGCGCAGGTGGCCGTCACCGGCGTGTTGATCGGACGGGACGAGCGCGGGCGCGTTCAACAACACCGCTGGATCCCGCCGCATCTCTGCGATTTGCCCGCGATGCGAGATGAGATAGGATTTGATGTCGCACCGGCGCCCGCCCAGGGTGACATCGTAGCGTTCATGGTCTGTGAAAGGGGCTGCGGCCCGCACTTCAAAAGGAATGTTGCCCTGCGAGAGATGCCGCCGAAAGGCAAGTTCCACAGCCGCGCCTGCCACTGTGCGGCGAAGCCTGTCATAAGGGGACCTGCCCGCGCGCTCGAAGGAATACATCAATGAACGAAGCGCATACGCGATCCCGCCCTCGGTCAGGTCGGGCGTGTAGGGCAGGCGGAGGAGGTCATTAACGTTGATCATGGTAGATGCTGATCGGGTTTATCCATCCATGAATCCATTCCCGGTCTTACTCATTCCTGAACTGCAGACAATAATGATGAAAGGTATTGCTTACCCAGGCACTGCCCATGCCATACGGCGCAAGGGACTGGTTATCCTGCAGCCAGATCTTCTCGTCTTTCAAGGTATAGGTTTTGCCGAGTTCGCGGGCGACATCCCATGCGAGGGGATAGATCCTGCCGCCCTTCTTGACGTTCTTGACAATGATCGTAAGATAGGCTTTTTCACGCAGTAAAGGTTTCAAGCCTGCGTAGATGGTTACCAGCCTGGCAAGAAATTCCTCGTATTCGTGGATGTTGCCGAGGTCGTTTGGGTCTTCCGAATAGACGACATCCAGTTCCTCGTCGGCGCGGCGTTTCTTTTGATTGTCCGCGCCCTTGGCGTGCAGCATATCCCAGTAGGGCGGGGAGGTGAGTACATAGTCAAAGGTCAATGGTTGAAGCTCAATGGCATGCATGGCGTCCATATGGACGATCTCAGATATCAGACTTTCGGCTTGTTGACCCAATGAAACTCGTTCCTCTTCAATAAGTTGTTTTGCGATCTCCGCATATTTGGGATTCAGTTCGATGCCGTGGGAATTCCGTCCCGCGCGTAATGCGGCAATGAGGGTGGAGCCGGTCCCGGCCATGGGATCGAGCACGGTCTCGCCGGCTTTGGTGAAGAACTCGATGAATTCCTGCGCCATTGTTTCAGGGTATTTGGCGGGATGCACGCGTGCGTCCCTCTTGCGCGGCGGCGGGTTGTGAACGAACCATGACTTTTGGAATTTCAGCCAGGTCTTTGGGTCGAGGTCGTTGAGTTTGTTTTTTGCCATGGAACACCTCTATGGTACGGGCGTGTTTGTCGGCGGGATGTAGTCTATGCCTTGGATGCTCAGGTCGGAGAAGGAGACCACGGCGGCGGTATCTCCGGCGGAGCGGACGAAAACACCGATGGTCCCGCTGCGGAAGGTGGGGTCGCTGACGCTGAATTGGAATCGCCCGTTCAGGAAGAGGCGCATTTCCCGGCCGACCGCCCATATTCCGATGCGCACCTCGCCCGGCGCGCCGGGCGGCACGTCACCGCTTTGAAGAGGCTGCTGCAATGGGACGCGGTTCCCGGAGCTGATCCGTTCGGCGCGGACGGTTCCATTGCAGGCGAGGGCGAAACGATAATACGTCGCTGTGGTCGCGCGGATGAGCACTCCATAATTGTCATCGCTGCGGCACAGGCTGGGGCGGGCGGTGATCTCGGCGTAGAAATTGTTCAGCGCCAGGTCCTGCCGTAGGCTGAGCATATACACGCCGCTTTGCACGGCGAGGGTCAGGCGGTTATTGTCCACGCCTGCGCTGGCCTGGTTCGAGACGGCAGTGTCCCAAAGCGAGGGGTCGGAGAAATCGTCGCTGAGCAGGATGTTCCCAAGCCCGGGGCGCATCTCTGCGGTGGGGGCTTTGGTGGGGAAGGTTTGCAGGGTGGACGTGGCTGTGGCGGGGAACCAGTTTATGGTCGCCGTGGGAGGCGGGGTTTCCGTCGGGGTGACGGGCGTGGGTGTGAACAGCCAGGCGTCCATTGTGGAGCAGGAAATTAACATTGTCGTTGCGAGGAGGACGATAGTCCGACGAAGCAATCTCCCGGTTATTGGGAGATTGCTTACCCTTTGGGTACGATGTCGTCGCCGCGTTGGTCTCGATACGAGCAAGACAAGCACTCGCTCTACTCGACCAGCGGCGGCTCGCACAGCCTCCCCTTTGGGGAACGACATTAAGGGTTTTAAAATCATAACCATTTTGTGACAAAATTTCATTCGATGTGTCGTAAAATAAAGCCATATCATTCTAGCATATCAGGAGAATACGATGACCGATAAGCAGGTGCTGGTGACGGGTGCGTGCGGCGAGATCGGGCAGGCGCTTGTGCAGGAATTATCGAGGCGGGGAGGCTATCGGATCGTGACAGCGGATTTTATGCCCTTGCCCGATTCGATTCAAGACCTTTCAGCGGAGCATGTGCAGGGGGACCTGGTCTATAAAATAAAAACCTTTTATGATTATGATTTCGATATCATCTTCCACTTGGCGGCGTCGCTTTCATCGAAGGCGGAGGTCGCCACCGAGGAGGCGCACCGCATCAACGTGGAAGGGACGATGCAATTGCTGATGCTGGCGGCGTACCGTTCGGAGAAGTACGGCAAGGCGGTCAAGTTTATCTTCCCCAGTTCCATCGCGGCGTATGGCATGCCGAACCTGGAGACGAAGCGCGCGGCGGGCGCGGTGAAGGAGGAGGATTGGGATAACCCGCACACGATGTACGGATGCAATAAATTGTATTGTGAAAAACTGGGGGTCTATTACAGCAGGTTCTACGGTCAAAAACATTTGGATGAAACCCCCCCGGTCATGCTGGACTTCCGCGCGATCCGCTTCCCGGGCTTGATCTCCGCCTTTACTGTTCCCAGCGGAGGGACGAGCGACTACGGACCGGAGATGCTGCACGCCGCGGCTCAGGGACAACCCTATGCCTGCTTCGTGCGCCCTGATACGAAGATCTCCTTCATGGCGATGCCCGACGCGATCAAGTCCATGCTGATGCTGATGGACGCACCGCGCGGGTCGCTGACGAGCAATGTCTACAACGTGGCGGCGTTCGCCATCAGCGCGGACGAGTTCCGCCAGCGCGCAGAGAAAGCCTTCGCAGGCGCGAACATCACCTTCGAGCCGAATCCCCGCCGCCAGGGAATCGTGGATTCCTGGCCCGAAGACGTGGACGATGCCCGTGCCCGCGCCGATTGGAGCTGGTCTCCCGATTACGACGTGGACCGCTTCTTCGAGGAGTACTTCCTGCCGGAGATACGGAAGCGGTATGGGAGGTAGGGGTAAAATGGAGTATATAAGGCGTTATACAGGGCGCTGTATAACGCCTTAGTTGGGCTGAGGAAAGTATTCACGAAACTGAAATCCTTTTTAAGAAAACCCTCGAAGATATTGAAAAACGTCTCTCGGAGACCGAACCATATGAAATCCTCTTGATTTCTGGTTTGATACGGAAACTATTTCTTGATGACTTTCCACTTGTTGATCAAGTTAATCGAGAGCATCGAATAAAGCTTGTTTTTGTAACAACGGTGCCAATATCTCTTCCAAACAATGAGCCTTACCCAATTTTTTGGACCATCCAAGACGGTCTCGACCCAGATACTGCACCGCCCTTCAAGAAACATCTCTCTATTAATCGTGACCAGTTTTTTTCAAACAATTGTTACAGTGGTCAATAACCACAAATACACTGTTCGAGATGTTATACAATTTGAGGCAAATGTTATGGGAGGCGTTCACGCTGGTTCTCCTAAAACTGAGAAAGAACGTGTATTAAAGGAAATTGATTCAACCTTTTCTGTTGGAGGATATGCTTCTTCAGTACGTCAACTTATGGCTATTGCACGCGTAATTCTTAAAGCACTTGATCCACTCAGACAAGCGATAAATTCAGCCTAACAAAGCATACACTCTGTCTCGCTTCGCTGCGTGCGGCACCTTGATAAACAGGACGAATCCCAAATCCGCCCGACGATGAACCGTCAGGCTACGCCTGCAAAATCCGCTGAAGCGGATTAACCGACTTTCAATTGAATTCAATTCCTGATAGAACCATTCCATGAACGATCAGAAGGTTGTCATTTCTCTTAAACGTTTCCTGCTCGTCGGGCAATGCCCGCCAGATTGGAAGCGCCTCGATCTATATCTGTTTCGAGACGAAACAGTGGCCTTCTACGTCGGTCAGTCCCATTTTGCCTTTGCGCGGGTTTGGGAACACCTTCTCAGCGGCTTCAAAGGCCACTCGATCATGGGCCGGTTTGTTTGGTGCAACTGGCCAAAATCCATGAACTTCACCATCGAATTGTTGAGCTCACAATCCGGGCAATTCGATGATGTTGGGAATGACGTGAGCGCTGCCGAGCGGTTGCAGATCCAGCGTTGGTCACCCTGCTTTAATCTATCGCAGAACAGTCAGCCAACCCCTCTGCCAGATTTCTATTTACCTCCCAATGCCCCCTTCAGGCGCAGACGAAGCTTAAAGATGTTAATCCATGAAGCGGAGCGAGCCGTGAAGGCAGAGGACACAAAGCTTTGGATGCAGAGTATGCAATAGGATATTTGAAAGGAATCCCCCATGCCCACCCCAAATCCCCCCGTGCTGCAACTGCGTATTGCGCTCACCGCCGGCGGCTACGAGCGGCTGGTCAAATTCTATTGCGACGGTCTCGGCATCGAACCGTCCGCGATCTGGAACAACGACGGCGGCAAAGCCATGATGCTGGAGATGGGCTCCGCCACGCTCGAACTCTTCGACGAACGGCAGGCGGAAGTGATCGATCAACTCGAAGCGGGGCGGCGGGTCAGCGGGCAGGTGCGCTTCGCGCTCGAAGTGCCGGACTTGAAGTCCGCGATGGAACGGCTGCTCGCCAACGGCGCCACGCTCGTCCATCCGCCCGTGATGACTCCCTGGGGCGATTACAATGTCCGCCTGCAAGACCCGGACGGGATGCAGGTCACGTTGTTTCAGGTGATGAACAAAGAATAAAAAGGAATGCAATCCATGCAATCATCGAATAAATCCCTGATCTCTTTTTTCGTTTGGGCATTCGCATTCTCATGGGCGTTTTGGGGAATCGCCGTATTGGGCTCGCTCGGGGTTTTTACACTGCCTTTCCCTAACATGGTGTTGGTCATCATCGGCGCGCACGGTCCGCTCGTGTCGTCCATGGCGTTGACGTACAAGGCAGGCGGATGGACAGCCGTCAGGAAGTTTCTGCGCTCAGGCTTCGACCTGCGCCTCGGACTCATCTGGTGGCTGGTCATCCTGTCCCTGCCGTTTCTGCTCGCCGCTCTGGCAGTGCAGATCAATGTCGCCCAAAGCGGATTCCAGCCCGATTCGACGTTACTCTCCGAGCCGTTGCTGATCCTGCCGACCTTCCTGATGCTGTTCTTCCTCGGCGGCTCATTTCAGGAGGAGTTCGGCTGGCGAGGCTTTGCCCTGCCGCGCCTGCTCGAGAAGTGGAATCCGCTGATTGCCAGCAACGTCCTCGGCGCGATTTGGGGCTTGTGGCATCTTCCGCTCTTCCATATTGCGGACACATCCCAAGCCTTCATGCGTTTCGATGTATTCGTCTTTCTTGGAATTGGATTCAGCGTATTCTTCACCTGGTTCTATTTGAAGACAGGTAACAACCTGTTTACCGCCCTGCTATTTCACACCGCCATCAACACGTCCATCTCCCTTTTCCCGCCCATCGAACAACGCGTTGGCGGGGATCAAACTGCCTTCCTCTACTTGATGGTGTTCTATGCACTCCTCGCGCTTGTTCTAATTTTGGCAAACCGTTCGAAGTGGTTTGAACCGCCAAAGTAGTATCCCGGCTTTTCAAACGAAAAGAGACTGCCCGAAGGCAGTCTCTTTTTCAGCACTCATTACCCGTTGGCGCTCCCCTGCTCTTTCCTAGCCCTCAGCCAGCCATTCAAACTGTACTTCACCACACGTTCCTCGCCCGCGAACAGCTTCTTCAGATTCGGGCGCAATGCCCAGATGAGCAGGATCAACGCACCGACGCCGTACCACATATCGATCCAGGGCGTCAGTCCCTGCGAGGCGCGGATGGCGAACACAAGTATGGCGAAAAATGCCACCCCCAGCGTGGTGATGGAGGCGATCCCGATGGTGAAGAAGGTCAACATGCCGAGCGGCAGGATGACGAGGATGGAAGGCAGCCAAAGTCCCATCGCGCCGCCTACGCAGGGCGCCCCGCCCGCGCCGCCGCGCAAACGTATCAGTTTCCCGTTTTCATCACGTTCGGGCAAAAAGATCGAGTGGTTATGTCCAAGGATGGCGGCCAGCGGGGCGATCACATGCACCCAATGATTGTCCGGTGAGACCCACTGCGCCACCCAGACCGCCCCCGCGCCTTTCACAATATCCATCATGGCTGTCCCGAATCCCGCCCAAAAGCCTGCGGCGCGCATGGCGTTCGTCCCGCCCGTCCTGCCGCTTTCCACCTCGCGGATATCTTTTCCTGTCTTCAGTTTCACGATCAGCAATCCGAATGGGATCGATCCGAAAATATACGCCAGAAGGATAAGCCCAAGGTCTATAACAGTTTGCATCAAAACTCCTCCGATTTGAGTGTAACCATAAAACACGCGAAGTCAAATATGGTTGCTTACAGGACCTGCAGGGACACTTCGTGAAAGCCGCCGTTTTCGATCCAGAAGGCGCGCGCCCGCCACTCGCCGTCCACGCGTGCGAGAATGATGTAGACCACTGCATAGGCGGCCTCTGCAATGTCGGTGGGCGAGACAGTCTCAGGCCCCGTTGGATGCGAATGGAAGATGCCAAGCAGGTCCATGCCGTTGGAGTCGATCCACTCAAAGGCATGCAGCTGTTCGATGGGATCCATGACGTATCGCACGGGACTTTGCGCCTGATTCTGCACGCAGAGGATTTTTTCCACCTTTGCATCGCGTCCCGCCAACAGACCGCACGCCTCGAGCGGTGCATGCAAAGCGGCGTGCGCGATCATGCCTTGCAGTTGTTCCTTTGAAAGGCCGAGGGATTGCATTGCTATAAAAATATCGCCGTGGTCCACGCGATGCCAAGAATGATGACGGGCAGCACCACCGCGCGGCGCAGCGGGATATTTTCCGTGAGGCTCATGGATAACATCGTCAGCGCGTACAGCGGTCCTGTTATTGCAACGCCGAATTGTATGGGGGTGAGATACCAGTAATGCAGGCCCGCGCCGATTTGAGCGCAAATGATGCCGATGCCGATCGCCCAGGGAAAATCCCAGCGGTCCGTACCGTCAAGGTGGAGGATGCGCAGACTGATCAGACCTGCCACGATGAAGACGGCCGGCACGAGCAGGAACATGCGCGCGCCGGAAAAACGCAGCGAAGTGGCAAGGATGAGGAACAGCGCATACGCCAGCGCGGTGAGCCCCGCACGCGCAACCGCATAGCCTGGCGCGGACGGGTTGATGGTAATAAATTCCGCCAAAAAAACAGCGACGAGCAGGACTGCGCCAAAGGCGAAGCCGATCCACCATGCACGGACGTCCGTCAACAGTGCGAGCGGCGCGCCGATCACAAAGGTGGTCACGGTGGGGAGCAGCAGGTGTTCGAGGTTGGGTTTTGTTTCCAGTGTGGGGTGGGCACGTGTGAGCCAGTCCATGCCGGCGGCGGTCAGCGCGGCGGCAAGAATGGTCATGAACGTGCCGAGGGTGAGGGGAAAGGCATAGTAGAAACCGGGCAGGCTCAGGGTCAGGGTGAGGCGGGGCGATTGGATCAACCTTGTCAGCGCAAATGCCAGCAATACGGAGGCGATCAAAACGCCAATGCGGTCTGCGGAGGGCAGATGGGAACGGTTCTCCTGCATGTCAAGGATTGTACCTGCGCGCGCCTGCGGGCGCAAGCAGGGGTATGGTAGAATCAACTGGTTATGGAAGTCTCACGCATAGAAAACCTCCCGCCTCCACCGGGCATCATCAGTTCCATTAAAGCGGGTTTCGATACAATCGCTTCACATATCACCGCGATTCTTCTGCCGCTCCTGTTGAACCTGTTCATCTGGCTGGGTCCGCGCCTGCGCATGAATGCCCTGTTCGACTCGATTGTGGATGACGTGGTGCTCATCTGGCAGAGGGGCGGCGTGTCTGCCCAGGATATTCAACGCGTGCTGGATTGGTATCAGAATACGATTCCGACCATTAACCTGTTCTGGTTTTTACGGACGCTTCCTGTCGGGATCTCCAGCCTGCTCCAGTCTCAAAATGTGACTCAAACACCTTTGGGGGAGCCTGCCATTTTGCAGGTGAGCGCCTTGAGTTTCCCCGGCTGGATCATCCTGCTCACGGTATTGGGCTGGATCGGCGGGGCGTTGTACTTCCGCAGTGTGGCATGGGTTGTGGTTTCAGATGTGGAACAACGGGTCCAGCCTCTCCACGCTGTTGTGCAGACGATCCTCGTCTCCATTGCCTGTGCCATCCTGCTGATGATCATCGGCATCCCGCTTTTGGTGGTCCTGTTCCTTGTCCTGCAGCTGAATGCATTCCTTGCGAATGTATTTGTCTTGTTGGTCTGTCTGGTTTCCATGCGGTTGGTCGTGCCGGTGTTCTTCTGGCCGCATGGCGTTTTTGTGAAGAGGCAGAATGTGTTCACGTCCATGTTGAGCAGTCTGCAATTGATGCGCTTCACGCTCCCGACCAGTAGTTTGTTCGTGCTGACGGTCTTCCTGCTCGCATTCGGACTGAACTATTTGTGGAGGATCCCCCCGCAGAATTCGTGGATGACGCTGGTGGGCATCCTTGGCCATTCGTTCGTAACAACCGCCCTGCTGGCCGGCAGTTTCATTTATTATCGGGATATGAGCGTTTGGGTGCAGGGTGTGATCGAAAGATTGCGCCCGAATCATGCGGTCAAAAAGGCGTAAATTATCGATCGTCGGAGGTTGTCATGGCTGAAAAAGAGAAGAAAATAAACTACGATGTAAGTTCCATCCAGGCGCTGGAGGGTATCGAGCATGTGCGCAAGCGCCCCGGCATGTATGTGGGCGGTACGGATATCAAGGCTTTGCATCACCTTGTCTATGAGGTGGTTGATAATGCGATCGATGAAGCTCTGGCAGGGTACTGCACCGCCATCAATATCACCATCCATGCGGACAGCAGTGTGACGGTTGAGGATAATGGCCGCGGTATCCCGGTTGGTCCGCACCCTACGAAAAAGGATGCAAAGGGACGCCCCATGGAAACCGTGGATGTGGTCATGACGGTGATCGGCGCGGGCGGTAAATTCGGCGGCGGCGGGTACAAGGTCTCCGGTGGTTTGCATGGCGTGGGTATCAGCGCCGTGAACGCCCTTTCTGAATGGACGGTGACCGAGGTCCGGCGTGACGGCAAACACTGGCGGCAGGAATACAAGCGCGGCATACCGCAGGGTCCCATTAAACAGATCGGCAAAGCCAAGGATGAGACCGGCACCCGGCAGAGTTTTAAATTTGACAAACAGATTTTCACGGAAGAGATAGACTATCGCTTCGATACGCTGGTTCAGCGCTTCCGCGAGATGTCGTTTGTCACCCGCGGCGTTACGATCCGCTTCACGGATGAGCGCGCCGACCATGAGATGACCTTCTACTTTGAGGGCGGCATCACTTCCTTTGTGCGCTACCTCAACCGCAACCGTCAGAACCTGCATCCTGTCATGCACGTTGAAAAGGACATTGATAATATCGGCATAGAAGCCGCGATCCAATATACGGACGCCTACACGGAGTCGGTGTATTCGTTTGCGAACACCATCAACACCATCGACGGCGGCACGCACCTGACAGGCCTGCGTTCCTCGTTGACCCGCGTGGTCAATGACTATGCGCGCAAGAATGGACTGCTCAAGGATGCCGACCCGAATTTCTCCGGCGACGATACACGCGAAGGGTTGACCGCCATCGTGTCCATCAAGCACCCGGACCCGCAGTTTGAATCGCAGACCAAGGTCAAATTGATGAATCCGGAAGTGCAGACCTATGTTACACAGGTGGTGGGCGAGGCCTTTGGCACGTTCCTTGAGGAGAATCCGCAGGCAGCCAAGTCCATTATTGCCAAATGCCTCACCTCCGCCCGTGCGCGGGATGCGGCGCGCAAGGCGCGCGATCTCGTCATCCGCAAGTCTGCGCTTGAGTCGCTCACACTGCCCGGCAAACTGGCGGATTGCTCGGAGCGTGATTCATCCAAGACCGAACTCTATATCGTGGAAGGTGACTCGGCCGGCGGTTCCGCCAAGCAGGGACGCGACCGTCACTTTCAGGCGATTCTGCCGTTGCGCGGCAAAATTTTAAACACCGAACGCGCCCGCCTCGATAAGATTCTTGGAAATAATGAAGTCCGGTCGTTGATCTCTGCGCTGGGCGTGGGCATTGGCGATAACTTTGATATTGAAGGCTTGCGCTACGGACGCATCATCATCATGACCGATGCGGACGTGGACGGCAGCCACATCCGCACATTGCTGCTGACATTCTTCTTCCGTTACATGCCGAAGTTGATCGAGGACGGTCATCTTTACATAGCCCAGCCTCCGTTATACCGTATCGCACACAAGAACCAGGTCAGGTATGTGTACAGCGATAAGGAGAAGGACAAGGTTGTAAAAGAGCTTGGTGAGAAGGCCGGCTTGCAGCGCTACAAAGGTCTCGGTGAAATGAATCCCGACCAGTTATGGGAGACAACCATGAACCCCGCCAACCGCACCCTGCTGCTTGTGACTGTGGAGGATGCCGCCGAAGCCGACCGCACCTTCGACATGCTCATGGGCGATGCCGTGGACCCGCGCAAGAAGTTCATCCAGACCCATGCCAAGAGCGTGAGGAATCTGGATGTTTAATGGCTGTTTTCTGTAAAAGTAAAAGAGAGACTGCGATCCGCCGCAGTCTCTCTTTTAGGTCTGGTTGCTTTGTCATGAAAGTAGCATGAACTAATGGCTGTGTTGTAGTGTAAAATCCCATTAATATGTTGGCACAGAAAAGCATACAGCGTACCGTGCAGCTCGGCTTTCAGCGCTATGCCGCGCTGATCAGCCAGATCCTGCAATGGATCGTGTTCATATATCAGGCGGTTGCGGTGGTGGTCTTTTTGGCCGGGCTGTTTCTGGCAAACCGCTGGTTCCAGCAGCCGTTCCTCGGGGCATTTTACGAACACACGATGGTTTTCAATGGCACCGGTCCAGCCGCGGCTGACCCCGCTTGGGCGTTGTATCAGCAGGTGCAGGTTGGAGACCAGTTAATAGCCATCAATGATATGCCCGTCCGCAGTTCGGCCGAAACCCGTCAGGTTTTATGGGCGCGTTTCCCCGGAGAGCAAATCGCCGCAACGGTGCTTTTGCAGGGCGGCGGGCAGCGTACCTTCGAGATCACCTTATATCCCTTCCCATCCTCCAGCCGCATGGTGTACTTTATCGTGCCCTCCATTTTGGGCGCGCTATTCCTTGCCGCCAGTCTCTGGATATTCGGACTGCGCCGCAACGAGCCGGCGGGACGCGCTTTTTCGCTCTTCACTTCCTCGCTTGCCATTATCACCGGCACCTATTTCAACCTGATCACAACGCATGAATTTACCATGCTATGGACTCTGGCCTGCGGGCTGGTGGGCGGCGCCTTGATCAATCTTGCGCTTGTTTTTCCGATTGAGCCGCGCGCCCTCTTCGCCCGTCCATACCTGCGTTGGAGCGGGATTGTTGTCGGGTTGATGCTGGTTGTTAATGCCATTACCAAGCTGTTCAACTTTATCCAGCCGGCCGCATACATCCGCAGCTGGCAGTATCTGTATGGTTTTATTGCAGCCGGTATTCTCTTCTACATCGTGATGAATGTTTATCATGCGTTTACGGCTCAATCACCCGTGGTAAAAACCCAGGCGCGCGCCATTCTGGTCGGGACGCTGTTTGCATTTGTTCCTCTGGGCGTCTGGCTGGCGACCGGATTTGTCAGACCGGTCAACTTTTCGCCCTATTTGTTCCTGCCCCTGGCAATATTTCCGCTGGTCATTGGCCATACCATTTTGCGTTTCCGTTTCCTGCGCACGGATGACATTGTCCGCCGCGGATTTATGTATGTCCTGCTGACCATGATTGTCGTGCTTGGGTATGCGTTTCTGGTGACAGGGGCGGGCCTGCTTTTCAACATGAATTTGCCGGCAAACAATGCCTATTTGGTGGGCGGGTATATCTTCCTGATTGCAATCATGCTGGAGCCTCTCCGCGCCCGGCTGCAAAGCCTTGTGGATACCGTCTTCTTCCGCGGCGAGCGCGTCTTTGCAGAGCAGCTGGAGGATTTTTCCCGTAAACTTACCACCGCCCTGGACCTCAACTCCATCGGCTCCATCCTGCGCGACCAGATCGCCTCCACCCTGACCCCGAGCAGGGTACACGTCTATACATACGATGCACTCAACGATTTTTTCTCCGCCCTGCCCGGCGATGACCGCCGTTCCACAAGTGATATTCGCTTCAGCTCCACAAGTCCGCTGGCCCTCTATTTTGAAACCGAACGACTGCCCCTGTATCTGGATAACACGGTCTCACTGCCCTCCTCCCTGCAATCCGAGCAATCGCGCCTGGCGTTGCTCGGCGCGCGTTTGTTCATTGTCCTCCCGGGCAAGGACCGCCCAAACGGGTGGCTGGCATTGGGGTCGCGTTTATCCGGTCAACCCTACACCCCGCGTGACCTCCGCTTCCTTGAAAATCTTTGTGATCAGGCATCCGTGGCGATTGAGCGCGTGCAGACCGTTGCCCATCTTGAGCGCCGCATCCAGGAGATGAACGCGCTGACCCGTGTCTCCCAGGGTGTGAACGTCACCCTGACCTTCGACGATGTGCTCGAATTGATCTACGCCCAAACAACCCAGATCATCCCGGCCTCCTATTTCCACATCACGCTTTACAACAAGGACAGCGATTATTTTTATTATGGTTTCTGCGTCGAAAATAACGAGCGCATCGAGGAAAGTGAGAACCTGCCCTTTTCGATGAATACCGGCCTCGGTCCGGAAGTGATCCGCAAGAGTCGCCCGATCCTTACACAGGATTATGTCCGTGAATGTCAGGTGCGCAGTCATACCCCCTCGCTGGAGAATGTCTATGCATGGATGGGCGTGCCGCTTAATGCCGGTGCCGAATCCATTGGGGCGTTGAGTGTGGGCAGCCGTGATGGGGCCACCGTCTATACGCGCGGACAACTTGAATTGTTACAGGCCATTGCAGACCAGACGGCGGGCGCAATTGTAAAAGCGCGCCTGCTCGAAGAGACGCAACAGCGCGCCCACCAGCTTTCCACGTTGAACGAGATCACGCGTCAATTGACATCCACGCTGGAATTGGGACCTCTCCTGCAGAATATCCTTGAAAATGCGGTTGGAATTTTGCGATGTGAAGCGGGGAGTTTGTTCTTGGTGGATGAGCAGACCGGCGAACTTGTCTTCCGGGTGACTGTGGGACCGGTTGCATCGAACCTGGTCGGCCAACGCCTGCCGCCGGGTACCGGCATCGTCGGACGTGCCGTGGAGACCCGCAGCCCGATGATCGAAAATGAAGATCAGCTTTCCGCAAACAGGTTTACAGGCGTTGACCAGCAGACCGGCTTTGTCAGCCGCTCGTTGATGGCGGTGCCTCTGCAGGTCAAAGACCGTGTGATTGGGGTGATCGAAGTCATCAATCGCCGTGATGGACTCCCATTCCTTCAGGATGACCAGACCCTGCTTACCGCATTTGCAGGGCAGGCCGCAGTCGCCATTGAAAATGCCCGACTTTATACATTGACAGACCAGGAACTTGCGGCGCGCGTGGAGGAACTCTCCGTCATGCAGCGTATTGACCGCGAATTGAACGCCAGCCTTGAAATGGACCGTGCGATGCGCATTACCCTGGACTGGGCTTTGAGACAGTCCGCTGCGGAAGCGGGCTTGATCGGCATGCTGGAAGATGAAACAAAACTCCGTGTCATGTCTCATCAGGGCTTTGATGAGCAGATGGAGCAACTAACAGATGACACGCTGACGGTGGAATTGCCCGCCATGTCCCTCGCCTTGGAGACGGGTCAGCCTCAGCAGGTGGCAGTTGGCGCTTCACAAGACAAACTGCTCGCTGCCTCGCACACGCAAATGGTAATCCCCATCCGCCGTGAGACGGCTGTGATTGGGTTGCTTTATTTGGAAAGCGCGAGTGACTCGCAGGTGGATATCGACTTCCTGACCCGTTTGACGGACCATGCCGCCATCGCCATTTCCAACGCGCAACTGTACGGTGAAGTCCAGCGCGCGAACCTCGCCAAGAGCGACTTCGTGTCATTTGTGGCGCATGAATTAAAGAACCCAATGACATCCATCAAAGGCTATACGGAATTGCTGGCGGGCGGCGCGGTTGGCGAGATCAACGAGATGCAGAACAATTTCCTGAATACGATTAAATCGAATGTCGAGCGCATGTCCACGCTCGTTTCGGACCTGAACGACAATTCCAAGATTGAAGCGGGTCGCTTGCGCCTGGAATATAAAGCCACCAGTGCTGCAGACCTTGTGGATGAAGTTGTCCGCACGTTGAAACGCCAGATCGAGGAGAAGGGCCAAAGACTGGAGATCATCATCCCCCCGAGCCTCCCTCCCATGTGGGCGGATGGTACCCGTGTCGGTCAGGTGTTGACCAACTTGTTGAGCAATGCATACAAGTACACACCTGAGAGCGGCACTCTTCAAGTGGGCGTGGAGGAGGCTGATAATCATTGGGATCCCGACGGCGCGCCTCGGGTAATTCACCTGTGGGTGAAGGATAGCGGTATCGGCATGAGCGCCGAGGATCAGCAAAAGATCTTCCAGAAATTCTTCCGCTCTGAAGACCCCAAAGCTCGTGAAGCACCAGGCACCGGTCTGGGGTTGAATATCACCAAGAGTCTGGTCGAAATGCAGGGGGGGCGGATATGGTTCGAGAGTGAATACCGTCAGGGCACAACGTTCCATTTTACGATCCCGGTTGCAGAAGAGTAGTGAGGCGATATGACATTGGTGGCATCCGTAGGATCGGCACAAGCGCTTGATGGACGTGAAGCAGGTTTGCGGGCTGCGCACAAGGCGTTGAACCGTTTTGGTGCAGGCGTACCTGGGTTTGCCATTGTGATTGCCTCCCATCAATACCAGCCGCGCGAAGTATTGAGCGGCGCCGGCAGTTTGCTCGGGGATTCGCCGATGATCGGATTTAGTTCGCCGGCCGGGCTTACCCAGGACGGTCACCATCCTCATGCTGTGGTGGTGGCTTTGCTTGGCGGGGATTTTCAAGCGGATACCCTCTGGCTGCCGGGCTATGCACAGTCCGGACGTGAAACAGCTTCCGAGGTGGAGAAGCATGCGTCGGCGCGGGTCGAGCGTCAGTCCATGCTTTTCTTCGCAGATGGATTTAATGGGGATGCCGAGCAGTTTTGCGGCGGGCTTTCATCATCCAGCATGAATATTATTGGCGGACTTTCCAGCGGCGATCTGCACACGGGCAACAGCTATCAGATGGCAGGGAGTAAAACCGGCTCTGGCGGTCTGGCTGCTGCATTTTTACGCGGCAACCTGAAAATTGGCGTGGGCACGGCTCATGGCTGGGACCCTGTGGGGAGTCAATTCCGAGTGACACGGTCCCGTGGATTCTGGCTGCGCACATTGGATGGACGCCCTGCTTCGGAAACATACGCCGGGCTTTTTGGGTATCCACCGCGTGATTGGGCATTTCCGCCATTGAATTATCTGGCACGGTTATATCCGCTTGGCATTGAGCATGGGGATGACCTGGTCGTGCGCGCACCGATCCGTGTGGAGGCCGACGGCAGTTTTCGCATGAACGCAACCATCCGCGATGGGATCGATGCCTTTTTGCTGGTGGGCAGCCGCGCCGCCTGTGACCGCGCCGCCAGGCAGGCCGCCCAGCAAGCCTTGTTACAACTTGGCGATGTGAAACCTGCTTTTGCACTTGTACTGGTGGATGTTGCCTGGCAGATGCTTTTACGAGCCCAGCCCGGTGCGGAAATTGCCGCTGTGCAGGAAATTTTAGGTGATAAGCTCCCAATCGCCGGCGGCTATACATTGGGCCAGGTTACTTCCACCGAATTAAAACCCCCAAGATTCCTCAACCAGCATATTGTGGTTATTGTGTTTGGCGAGGGGTCAGGAAAAGAGTAGATAGCCTCCCTGAATAAAGAGGAAGCCCAGCTTGATGAAGCTGGGCTTTTTTGCTAAAACAAAATGTGCAATCGATTGCCCATTGCCCTCGCGAAGAGGGATTTTTTATTCTAAGGTAAGAAACTGCCAGCCGTGCTACTCTATACGTTGTACTATTGCAAGAAGTTGCAATAAGGGAAAAATATGCCCTGTGCCACTGAATATGCCCCCGCACTCCGCTCCCGCGGCTACCGCATGACGCCCCAGCGCATGGCGATTTTGCACGTGCTTTACTTTTCCGGAGCGCATCTCTCCCCGGCTGATGTATACGAACAGGCGCGGGTGGAGTTACCCGGTCTGACCGAGACCACGGTGTATCGCACGCTGGAATTCCTTGTAAAGAATGGCTTGGTGCGCGCGGCTCACATGGGCAGCGGACATCTGGTCTATGAGATTGCGCGGCATGAGCATCATCACTTGAAATGCCGAAACTGCGGAAGTGAAATGGAAGTTGAACACGCCCTGTTGGAAAAACTTTATCGTCAACTCGAGTCTGAAACTGGCTACCGCCTGACGGACAGCCACATCACATTTTTCGGTCTTTGTCCCAATTGTCAAAAAGGAGAATAGAAATGTTGTACGCACCAGCCCCGCTTCACATTCCAGATGGATTTCTCAATCTTGTCGTATCCCTTGTTTGCTGGGTGATCACCATCATCATCCTTGGTTTTGCGGTTTCCAAAACGAACAAAGCGCTCGGTGAAAAACAGATTCCCCTGATGGGCGTCATGGCGGCCTTCATCTTTGCCGCGCAAATGATCAACTTCCCCGTCGCAGGCGGCACCTCCGGCCACTTATTGGGCGGTGCGCTTGCCGCGGTTGTACTTGGTCCCTGGGCGGCGATGCTCGTGATGACCGCCGTGGTCGCCGTGCAAGCCCTTCTTTTTCAGGACGGCGGTCTGCTTGTGATGGGCGCGAACATCCTCAATATGGGACTTGCCACCGCCGCGATCGGTTATGGGTTGTATCGCGCAGTATCCAATCGATCCAAAGCCGTCAAGCTTTCAGTGGCAGGCGTGGCTGCGTGGCTGTCCGTGATGGCAGGCGCGTTATTGACCTCCCTGCAATTGTGGTTGAGCGGGACATCTCAATTAACGATTGTCATTCCAGCCATGCTTGGGGTCCATGCCCTAATCGGGCTGGGGGAGGCGCTCATCACGGTTGCGGCCTTGTCCTTTATTTTGCAAACCCGCCCCGACCTGCTTGGCGAAGGCTCCGAATCTGCAAAAGGCGGACGCGGCTGGATCCTGTCCGGCGGTTTGATCGCGGTTGCTGTTGTGTTGATCTCACCCCTCGCCTCCAGCGATCCTGACGGCCTGGAGCGTGTCGCAATCAACATGGGTTTCATTGACGCAGGTCTGGATGCGCCCTATCGGATCATTCCAGATTACACACTTCCGTTTCTCGGCGAAACCGCGCTTTCCACCATCATGGCGGGTGTGATCGGCGTGATGGTGGTTGGTGCAGTGATTGTATTGATCGGCCGTGGAATGAAGGCGAAATCGTAGATCGTGGTCTCGATACGGCGGCGCTGGTCAAGTAGCCCAAAGGGCGTATCGAGACCCGCCACTACTCGACCACCGTAAAATATCGAAAATTATGCATTTCGACGCATTCGACCGTTACCACGAAAAAGACAGTTTCCTCCACCGCCTTGACCCGCGCGTGAAAGTCGTAGTGACGGTGGTCTTTATCGTTTCCAATGCCCTGCTCCCGGATGGCGCGTGGCTGGCGTTTATTTCCGCGTGGCTGTTCCTGCTTGCCTGCAACTTGCTCTCGAAACTGGGATTTGGTTACACTCTCAAACGTTCCATCATCGCCCTGCCGTTCGCGTTGATCGCCATTACGGTGTTGTTTTCAATCCCCGGTGAGCCGCTCACCAAGTTCCAATTCCTATTTTGGGAACTCACCATCACGGATAACGGACTCCTGCGCTTCGTGAGCATCCTCATCCGCTCGTGGCTTTCGGTGCAGATGGCGATCCTGCTCGTGGCGGTGACGCGCTTTCCCGATCTCGTCCACGCGCTGGAGCATTTGCGCGTGCCAGCCGTCCTGACCACGATCATCGCCTTTCTCTACCGCTATCTCTTCGTGCTGGTGGACGAGGTCTTCCGTCTGATTCGGGCGAGGGAAAGCCGTTCGGGAGCCGCACCAGGTTCGAGGTCCGGGGGAGGCGTGTTGTGGCGGGCGAAGGTCGCGGGGAACATGGCGGGTCAATTATTCCTGCGCAGTTATGAGCGCAGTGATCGCATCTACAATGCGATGGTCGCGCGCGGATATGCCGGTCATCTTTATACGTTGAATCCGCATGAGATGAAGTCGTCCGATTATTACGCGACGGCGTTTGCGATTGCCGTTATTTTTATCCTGCAAGTGGTTGGAAGGTTCTGATGCCCGTTACGCATATCAAAAGACAGTTTGCGCCGCCGGAATGTGACGGCGATGTTTTATCGGTGAACGACCTGCATTTTTCCTATCCCGACGGACACGCCGCCCTGCACGGTGTTTCGATGAAGTTGTGCGAGGGCGACAAGGTGGCGCTGGTGGGACCGAATGGCGCGGGCAAGTCCACGCTGATGCTGCACCTGAATGGGATTTTGCACGGGCGCGGCGACGTGGAGATCGCGGGCATGCGCCTCACACGCGACAACCTGCCTGCTGTCCGCGCCATGGTCGGACTCGTGTTCCAGAACCCGGACGACCAACTCTTCTCGCCGACCGTGTTCGAGGACGTGGCGTTTGGTCCGTTGCACATGGGCTTGCCCGAGGACGAGGTCCGCGCGCGGGTGGATGCCGCGCTCGAAGCCGTGCGGATGTCTGGCTATCGGGAGCGCCTGTCGCATCACCTGAGCGTGGGCGAGAAGAAACGCATCGCGATTGCGACGGTGCTTTCGATGCAGCCGAGTTTATTGGTGTTGGACGAACCGTCGGCGGGACTCGACCCCCGCGCGCGGCGGACGTTGATCAACCTGTTGCGCGACCTGCCGATCACGATGCTCGTCTCGACACATGACATGAAACTGGTGCAGGAGTTATTTCCGCGCACGATCGTGATGGACGAAGGCAGGGTGGTGGCGGATGGGTTGACTCAGGATATACTGGAGGATGAGGCGCTGTTGACGGCGCATGGGCTGGAGAAGCCGTGAACTGAATAAAACGCGTTTTTATTCGCCTTATCTTAACAGGTCGTCGAATCAAAAAAGCGCCTCTAATCTCTCAGAAGCGCTTTTTGATTCTTACGCATTACGAATTACGGACTACACACCAGCGGCTTTCTTCAACGCATCCGCCTTGTCCGTCTTCTCCCAGGGAAGTTCGATATCGTCGCGCCCGAAGTGACCATACGCGGCGGTCTTGCGATAGATCGGGCGGCGCAGGTCAAGGTCGCGCAGGATCGCGCCGGGGCGCAGGTCGAAGTGCTCGTTGATCAGCGCGGCGATCTTGTCATCGGCGATCTTGGCGGTGCCGAAGGTCTCCACGTTGACCGAGAGCGGGTGCGCCACGCCGATGGCGTAGGCAACCTGCACTTCCACGCGCTCTGCCAGACCGGCGGCGACCACGTTCTTTGCCACATAGCGCGCCGCATACGCAGCGGAGCGGTCCACTTTTGTGGGGTCTTTCCCGGAGAAGGCGCCGCCGCCGTGACGACCCATGCCGCCGTAGGTATCCACGATGATCTTGCGTCCGGTCAAACCTGCGTCGCCCATCGGACCACCGACCACGAAACGTCCCGTCGGGTTGACGTAGACCTTCAGGTTGCCGTCCACCAGTTCCCTGGGCAGAATGGGATCGATGATGTGCTCGATCACAGCCTTGCGAATGTCCTCCTGTGAGATATCCGCGGCATGTTGGGTCGAGATCAGGACGGTGTCGATGCGCTTGGGCTTGCCGAAAGCATATTCCACTGTCACCTGACTCTTCGCATCGGGACGCAGCCAGGGCAGGGTTCCGTTTTTACGGACTTCACTCTGGCGAAGGATGAGTTTGTGGGCGAGGTAGATGGGCAGGGGCATCAGGGCGGGCGTTTCATTGCAGGCGAACCCGAACATCATGCCCTGGTCGCCGGCGCCGATGGCTTCCACTTCGGCTTCGGTCATCGAGCCGTCCTTGGCTTCGAGCGCCTTGTCCACGCCCATGGCAATGTCGCCGGACTGCTTGGCGATGGCAACCAGCACGCCGCAGGAATTTCCGTCGAAGCCTTTCGCGCTGTCATCGTAGCCGATCTCGTTGATCACCTTACGGACAAGGTCGTCATAGTTGAAAACGGCGTTGGTGGTGATCTCTCCCAACAGCATGACGTAGCCGGTCTTGACCGCCGTCTCGCACGCGACGCGCGAGCGCGGATCCTGCTCCAGGCACGCATCGAGGACCGCATCCGAGATCTGGTCGCACATCTTGTCGGGGTGCCCCTCTGAAACGGACTCTGATGTGAACATCAGGCTGGGGGAGGTCATGAAGGTATTGCTCATTGGATTGTTTCTCCTTAAGAAAATAAATTGCCCTTCACGCGTGCAGAAAGGGCAATTTGAGCATGTCTGTGTTACCCTCTCATCTCCCAGAATATCCTGTCGGAATTGGCACCGTATTCATTTTACTGACCGGTTGTCGAGGCATCGCAGGGCCGTTCCCTCCGCCTCTCTGGATAAGAGCGCCGTATTGGGGCTATTGATTTGTGGCGCGAGTTTACCATAGCTAAAATACTACGTCAAATAAAAAAAGCCGCCAGAAAATTCTGACGGCTTTGGAATGGATACCCGGGGCTTAGTCCGAGGCGCAGCGGAACCCGATCTTTGGCGAAAATTCACCAAGGTAATCGGCAGAGTAGATATCTGAAGCATCAAGATTCGAGCCTCGCACCGAAGCGCGGTTTGCAAGGCGGATGTCCTTGAACGCGTCCTGATATGTACCGCCGCGGACAACACGATTGAAATATTTACTGCGTTCACCCGGTCCCGGCGGATTCATGGTCACGCCTTTGCTATAGTACTCACTGTCGTAATAATCATTGACCCATTCCGCTACATTACCGGCAAGATCCAGTATTCCATACGGACTGGCACCAGCGGGGAAACTACCTACACGGGTGGTGTCTCCAACATAATAGTTGAAATTGCCGTGCGAAGAATCCGGACGCTCGTCACCCCATGGATAGGTACGGAAATCGTCACCGCGTGCCGCGCGTTCCCATTCCGCTTCGGTCGGGAGGCGGCGTCCGGCCCAGGTGCAGTAGGTACGTGCCTGCGCCCAGGTGACATATACAACAGGGAAGTCATTAAATTCCGTATTGTTAAAGTAGGAATTGCGTGTTCCAGATTTGAAGTTTTGGGGTGGTTCACAAGCTCCCGCCTGAACGCACAGTGTATACATACCGTTGGTCACTTCCAGTTTATCCATCCAGTATCCCTTCAAGGTCACATTGTGAACTGGGACCTCGTCCTTCTGCTCTCCAGGATCCATCGCCCCCATACGGAAGGTTCCATCAGGAATATAAATTTGAGGCATGCCGTCCACGGATGAAACACGTTCAGCCCCAGCCTGACCCTCGCTTGCTTCTGCGGTTGGATTCATGGCTGGCGGGGTGTTGGTCGGGAAAGCGGTGGAAACGGGGATTGCTGTCGGTACAGACTGTCCGCCTCCAAGTTGGCAGGCAGAGACAAACAAAGCCAGAGCTACCAGGGTTGGGAATATTTTATTCATCAGTTCTCCTTTTTGAGATATATCCCCAGTATACAAAGTGGTGACTTTTTTCCTAATCCCCCAAAAGTAATATATTGGTAATAAAATATGACTTTTTATGACTTTTATGTGTATAATTGACTTACAGCCTTGTTAGTCTCGATTTTTTTGGGAATTATCTCAAGGACCCGAAAGATTTTATGACCAAACTTAACCTATCACCTCTCTCTTCAAATTCCCCCCGTGTTTTCATCGTTTGCGATCAGGATGCCACCGCGCCCATTTGGGGCTATATCATCCGCGAGAAGGGGTTGATTGCCATCCTTGAAACCTCCGTCCAGCGGGCCATGGAGCGTTCCATCGAGGAAATCCCCGATCTGATTGTCATTGACTTAAACGCTCCACATGCTCAACGCATGGAACTGTGCCGTACATTCCGTTCCATAAGCGTCAGTCCAATCTTGCTTTTTCTGCCATATAATAACGAAACTGAGATTTTGGAAGCCTATCAGAATGGGGTGGATGAATGTGTGGTAAAGCCGATCAGCCCTGCAATCTTTCTTGCCAAGATCATGGCCTGGTCGCGGCGCAGTTGGAACGAACCAATGACACCCCGCAAAACGGGACGATTGCGCCTCGACCCATCTCATCGTTCAGCGGTCGGGTCAAACAAAACAGAGATCAAGCTGACCAATCTCGAGTTCCGGCTCCTGCATCTTTTGATGAGCCGTCCCGGTTACGTGTTTCCCGCCGAGGAGATCATCCAAACCGTGTGGGGCGCGGAAGGGGATATTGTCCTGCTTAAGAATGTTGTTTATCGCCTGAGAAAAAAGCTCGAAGAGGAGGCCGGTGAGACTCGCCTGATCAAGACCTGGCCCGGCGGTTATAGTTTCGTGAAGGATTAAAACGCCTCTTTCCAAACCCTTCGCCTGATTCTGTTTAATCGTCCGCTGCGCACCGAAAACCGACCTTGACCGAACTGCGCCCATAGTACGCATCTTCCGTTGGTTGTGCCCTTGCGTCGGGGCCTTCAAGAGAGTTGCGGTTTGAAAGGCGCAGGAAGATCCCGTCCTCCTGGAACGAACCGCCGCGGATCACACGCAGGTTGTTGAAGACCTCATCGTCAGCGGGTCCCGTTGGATTTTCAGCCGGGGATTTTGCGTAGTAATCCGGGCGGTAACGATCCGCCACCCATTCCCAAACATTTCCAGCCATATCCAGCACGCCAAATGGACTTGCACCTTCGGCGTACGACCCGACGCGGGTTGTGTCGCCAACGATGTTCAGCGAATTGGAATTATATTGATTCGGCAGTTCATCGCCCCAGGGATAGTTGCGTTTGTCATTCCCGCGCGCGGCGCGTTCCCATTCCGCCTCGCTGGGCAGGCGTCGTCCTGCCCAGCGACAATAGACATTTGCATCCCGCCAGGTTACATGGACAACGGGGTAATCCTGAAACTCGGGGTTGCCGAAATACTCTTCGCGGTTGTCGGAACGATTCTGGGCGGGCGGCCTGCACGAGCCTGCCTGCACGCACAAGGCATACATGCCATTGGTTACCTCCACCTGATCCATCCAAAACGCATTAAGATGGATTTCGTGTGCAGGCAGTTCGTCGTTTTTCCTCTGTACATCCATCCCGCCCATGATGAAGCTGCCTGCCGGGATCCAGAGTTGGGGCATTCCGTCTTTTGGGGAGATCCTCATCGCTTCGGGCGTGGACGTGGCCTGCGGCACAGGAGGAAGATGGGTTTTGGTTGGTGCGGAGGTGGGTGTCGACGGCGGAGCCGAAGTTGGGATTAATGCCGGCATTGCCGCTGGGGCGGGTTGACAAGCAGCGATAAACAAGACAATGATGGATTGGAGGATATTCTTTTTCATAAAACCTGTGGGCATTACGGCAGGAGTTGCATGGCATTGCGTGCCTGATCTTCAAAGAAATTGGGGTTGATGCTGTCCGCTTTTTGCCAGGCTTTGAGCGCGCCGGCGTTGTCGCCTTTGCGGTATAGGCCATATCCGTGCCATAACCACGCCTCTTCAGACATATCCGTGATCCCAATGGCATACTTGGTCAGCACGAGCAGGTCGTCGTTTCTGCCGGAATGGAAGTAGGCAAGGAATGGACCGAATTGGTAGCGGAACATGCGTAACGGAAGCCCGATCTCGCGCGCCCTGTCGTAGGCGAGGGCGGCTTCTTCGTAGCGTGCAAAGTAGGCGAGGTTGCTGCCGTAGTTGAACCAGTCAAAGGCGTCTGCGGAGTCGGTGACGGTGGCGGCCTGGGTGGCGTCCAATGTCCGTTGGCGGTTCAGGTTCGGGTCCCAGTCGGAGGCGAGCAGGGTTTTTATCTCGTCTTCATATTGCGGGAAGTACATCACCATGTAGAGGTTGTTGAAGGGTTTCCACTCTTCTTCGATGCGGGTATAGGAGATGGTCAGGTCTGGACCGCGATAGGAATCCTGCACGGTGAATTCCTGTTTTATATCGTCGTAGCCGGTGAGCAGGAGGTAGTGCGCCGCCCATAGATCGTCGGCGGGACCCAGCGCGTCGCCGGGGTTGAGCGATGTGACGCTTTCGACCATGACGGGATAGTTTGCGGCGAGCAGTCGTTTGAGGGTGTCGATGCTGCCACCCACACGGTATTCAAGGTTGAGCCAGCCCGCGCGCGTACGGACGTAATAGCGCATTTCCTCCGGGTTGACATTGCGGTCCTGCAAAATCGGTTTCACCACATCCGAAATATCGCTTTGACTTCCCTCCCAGCCATACATGTGCAGTGCCATGGAAAGGGTTGCCGGTCCGCAGTTATTGGGGGTTTGCTTTTCGTAGGGCGGCGATGGCATCGAGATCTGCGCGGGCAAGGGGGGAAAGGTGGCGGTGGGTGTGGCGGATGGGGGGAGTTGGGCGGCGGAGATACCGGTGGGAGCGGGCGTTGATGTGGAGAGTTGTGGTGTGACCGGCAATGCCGTCGGCACGGGACCCACAGGGTCGATCATGTTGCTTAAATAGATTCCGAACACTTCCACCCGCCATGACGCGCGTGATTTCACGTAGGGGATCTGGTACACCAAAACAGCCAGCAGGGCTGTGCCTGCCAGTGCCAGCATGATGTTTTTGTTTCGCCTGGACATGCTGGGGAGTTTACCACGCGTAAATGAAATGGTTTTAAGGTAAGGAATTGGGTGCTTGTTGAATCAAATGGGCATGGTTCGCGATTTTTGTCTTGACGAGCCACACTCTGGGAAGTATTATGAAATCAACCATGGAGAATGTACCTTTTATGACCCTTGACCCTGAAAATTTACGGGCTGCCATGCGTGCGTGGTCTGCCGGTGTGACGGTGGTGACCGCCGTGCATGAAGCCCAAAAGCATGGCATGACCGTAAACTCGTTCACATCCATTGCGCTGGACCCGGCCATGATCACCATTTCCCTGCGATCCGGTTCGCGTACGCATGAACTGGTTTCAAAATCGGGTACCTTCGGTCTGACCATTCTTTCCGAAGAACAGGCAGATATTTCGGATGTTTTTGCCGGGCGCCTCTCTGATGTGGAAAACCGTTTTTCAGGCTTGCAAACCAAAACATTGGTCACCGGTTCGCCCTTGATCGTGGGCGGACTGGCCTGGCTGGATTGCCGTGTGGTGGAGACCTTCCTTGCCGGCAGGAATACCTTGTTCATTGCAGAGGTGCTTGCCGCGCATGGCACAGGCGAGGGACAGCCGCTGGTATATCACAACCGAAAATATTGGCAGTTGTCCCAGTTGTCGTAGGGCGCAACCTGCATGGATGGCAAAATGTCTGCAAAATTAACGGATGGGGAAAAGCAAACGCTTTTGCGTCTTGTGCGCGAAGCCATCGAATACGCTGTAAAAGGAAAGCCTTTGCCGGCCTTGGATGATCAGCTTCTCACGCCGCTGCTGCGTGGGAACGGCGCCTCATTCGTGACCCTGACGGTCAACGATCAGTTGCGTGGCTGTATCGGCACACTGGAGGCCTATCAGCCGCTGGCGGAGGATGTTCGTGAACATGCGGTTGCGGCAGCCCTGGAAGATCCGCGCTTCCGCCCTGTGGAGGAGGGCGAATTGAGCAGGATCAGGATCGAGGTCTCGCGATTGACCGCCCCCCATCCGCTGGAATATTCCTCGAGCGAAGACCTTCTCAAAAAATTGAAACCGCATGTGGACGGCGTCATTCTGAAGGATCGATTTCGCCGCGCAACCTTTCTCCCGCAGGTTTGGGAGAAGATCCCGGACCCCGCCGATTTTCTCGATCAGCTTTGCCTGAAGATGGGCGCGCACAAAAAAATGTGGCGGGAGACAAAATTACAAGTTCATGTATATCAGGTCGAAGAATTCCGTGAATTGGATTAAAATGTAAACATGACTGAAGAATTCAAGGAAGAGCACTCCAGCGATACCATTTTCCAGGATGCGGTGGATGCTCTGCGCCGCGGGGATAAACCACGCGCAAAAGAGTTGCTGACCCTTTTACTTAAATCGGACCAGAATAATGCGACGTATTGGATTTGGTTAAGCGCCGCAGTGGATAATGCCAAGGAGCGCATCTACTGCCTGCAAACCGCGCTCAAACTGGACCCTGAAAATGGTGCCGCAAAACGAGGCTTGATCCTGCTCGGGGCATTGGGACCAGATGATACAGTTCAGCCATTCCCGATGAACCGTCCGCGCGCATGGGAGCAGAAACTACTGCTCGCGAATGAACTGCCCAAGGAAAGGGGATTGAGGGTGTTTGCGAGGAGTCCCGCGGTGAGGCTGTTGGGCATGGCAGTGATCGGCGCGGCATTGATATCCATTGTTGTGTTCGGGTTTATCCTTCCGCGCCAGACAACCGTGGTCCCCACCCAGACGAATACCCCGGGGCCATCCCCGACCTTTACACCCACACCAACCCTGTTCGGTGCAACTGCGCCATCCACACGGGCATTTACGGGTCCCACGCCGTTGTGGATGTTGCTGCCTCAAACCTACACACCAACGCCTCTCTATGTGAATACGCCGCGCGCGCCCCAATCCCTTGACCAGTATCGCCTGGCGCGGCAAGCCTACCAGAATGGTGATTGGGACGCGTTCATCTCCAACATGCAGTTGATCCTTCCCTTTGAACCGGAATCCGCGGATATCTATTACATGATCGGGGAGGCGTATCGTTTCAAGGGGCAGACGGGCAATGCCCTGAATGCCTATAGCAACGCCTTGAATCTCGATCCGAACTTTGCGCCGCCTTATCTCGGCCAGGCACGCGTGCGGTTGATGAGCAACCCCAGCTTTAATGCCAGGCCTCTGCTGGATAACGCGATCCGGCGCGACCCAAACTTCGGCGAAGCGTATCTGGAGCGCGCCCGTTTCATGCTTGCCCGCAATGACCTTCAGGATGCGCTCGCAGACCTGGAACGCGCGGCGGAACTCCTGCCGGATTCGCCGGAAGTGTATATTACCTATGCCAATGTCCATTATGCACTCAATGACATGCAGAACGCACTTACCTCGGCGGAAAAGGCCTATTCGCTGGATATCACGCACCTGCCCATATACAATCTATTGGGCGAGCTCTACCTGGACACCGGCCAGTATCAGCGCGCGCTCGAGGCGCTTGAAGTCTATGTCATCTATGAGGATGAGGATGCGCTTGCGTTTGCCAGACTGGGACAGGCCTATTATGAGGTGAACCAATACCAGGCGGCTGTGGACAGTCTCGACAAGGCAACGGCCCTCAACCGCAGCGGCCTGCGCAGGTTTTATATCTATCGCGGGTTTGCCAACCTTGAACTGGGCAATATTGATGATGCCGTTCAAGACCTTGCCGTCGCCGTGGATGTGGACAAGGATTCATTCGAAGCGAATCTGGGGCTGGCGCGTGCGTATTACCTGCAGGAGAAGTATGGGAGCGCGTTTCTGCAGATGGATGCATTGAGACTGTCGGCAAAGACCGATCAGGAAAAGGCGCTCATGTTCTACTGGCGCGCCCTGATCCAGGAGGAACGCGGCGAAACAAGGGATGCGATCAAAAGCTGGAACGACCTGCTTGCATTGAATTCGGCTGCGGTATCCCCTGAAATGCGCACGGAGGCCCTGGAACACTTGAAGGAATTGGGTTTCCTGACCCCCACACCGACCGTCCCCACCTCCACCCGTACGCCAAATGCGACCGTCACACCAACGCCTTCACGTACCCCAACCCGAACCCCGACGCCCTAGCAGCAGGAGTTTAAACAAGAATGAAAGAGAGACTGAACTGCCAGTCTCTCTTTTTTCCATTTCTTAACTTGATGACCTGGCAGCGCGGCATTCATCACAGGGACATAACGCCCGCAGATAATGCCAGTTGTAGATGCCGTAATCGTGGCCGTCCTCCCAGACGATGGTCAACGCGTAGGAGCCGGTCGCAACAATATTGGCCAATCGGGTGGAAGGGGTGTCCTCCATTTGCCTGGTGAACACATCCTCATCGGGTTCCGATTTCATGTTCTCATGTCCCCCGCGGCAGGAGGCGCATGGACAGGCTGCGCGCAATAATCCAAAGGGATAGGCGCTGATATGTCCGCTGTCCCAGGTGATGGTGAATTCGCGTTTGCTTTTGTTCGCGGTGACGCTGGTTGGTTTTTCAGACATGGTTTCCTTTTCTTTTTGCTCTCCCTTGGGAGAAGGCGGGGTGGAGGGCTACGGCGAAGGGACGACAGCCAGAAAATCCGCGGCAGCCCAGCCGGCGCGGGTGTCGTCATATGGCGCGACCAGATACCACCAGGTATATCCATCCATGCTTTGGGGACCGTCCTTGACGAGGAAGACCTCCGCTTCGTCCCCGCGAAAGACAGTTTCCGTGTTCAGGCCGGGTGCGGAGCGGATGCGTAGTCCGTCATTGCCTGTGCCGTCGATCTGCACATAGCCGTCGATGTTGATGGAATCTGGATCGAAGCCGGCGGGCGTGGCGAGGGGATCATCCGTGGGGACGGCTGTCGCCGCGGGGGTATGGGTTGGGGCGGGGATCATGGTCAGGTCGGCCGGAGCAAACCCAACGTCAGGAGCGAAGCGGGGGGAGGTCCAGCCGATGACGATGAGCGTGACGAGCAGTAATATCCCTGCAATGCCGAGCGCGCCGAAGATCACAAATCGATTTAAATAAGGTCTTAAGTCCATGTCATCTCTTCGGGTTTTGAAGCAGGGTTAAAGCGTTCTCAGGCATCAGGACTTTGAGGGCGCGGTGCCGGATGCTGATCTCAGCCTTGTTGCCGCCAAGGACGGGGTCGCCGTCCACTTGTAAGGAAAAGTTGGCGTCCGATTCGATGCGCGCGCTGCGGAAGCGCAGACGCCGCGCATGTTCGGAGGTCAGGTGGCGGCCCGATACCAGATCAAAGAAGTGGCGGAAGGTATCCGCAAGGCTCTCCCCGCTCAGAAGCCACATATCCATTTCACCGTCATCAAGCAGGGCATCCGGCGAGATGACCGACATGCCGCCCGCATAGTGGCGGATGTTGGTGGCGACGGCCACCAGATAATGCCCTTCCACCAGTTCGCCGTCGGCATACACGCGCAGGTCCAGCCCGTGCCAGAAGGATGCCTCCCAGACCGTGGTGGCAAAGAAATGCGGGACGGAGAGATGTTTGAAGAGGCGGTGACGCGGTTCTATTTTTCGGATGGTCTCCGCGTCCAGGCCGATGCCCGCCCACAATAAGAAGGGACGTTCGTTGCACATGCCCACATCCACGTATTGCGGCTCGACGTTCGCCAGCAATCTGGCGTTCTCGCGCAAATTCCACCATTGGAACCAGCTGAAGGGTTTTTGTCCCTGTTCGATGGCCCATACGTTGGTGGTACCTGCGGGCAGGACCGCCAGCGCCGTCCCGGTGTCCACCAGCCCGCTCGCCACCTGGCCGACCGTCCCGTCGCCGCCGATGGCGAAGACGGCGTCATATTTTTCATTGGCGGCCTGATGCGCGGTCTGCGTGGCGTGCGTGCCGCTTAACGTCTCGGCGATGTCCACGCTCCAGCCTGCGGCGCGCAGGGGTTTGATGATGCCGCGCACGAAACGCCCGACGGGATAGCGCCCCGCGGTGGGGTTGTAAAGTAAAAGTCCCTTTCGCATGGGGGCATTATAACCGCGGGCATTCCATAACCCCATGCAATTTTGGGGTTTTCCGGCGTGAACCTGCGGAATTCCCAACCTTAAAAAATCGTATCCTACTTGAATTGCCGTGGTCTTGTCTGTACAATGGAACCAACAGGTGCGGCATGCTGCGGTTCCGGAAAAGCCATCTTCTTGTCATACTGATCATTCTATTACTTGGATTTTCCACGCCTGTCCTCGCGGACTACCTGGGACCGGATAGAACCGTCACCACCGCTGTGGAGGAGTGCAAGGTGGTCTTGTGGGAATGCATGTATGTGGCGGCCAGGGGGGATTACCGCTACCACCGCGTGGACGACTGGTCATGCAGTAACGAGAGCAAGCCCTGGCAGGCGTATGCAAACTACCCGGGAGATTGCGAGTCATGGAATGACGGCCGCACCCAATGGGGACAGGAATACAGCGTACGCTACACGACCCTCACGCATCCCGAAGCGACGATTACCGGCACATTACAAAACTGCACCCTGCAAAACGGCTGGTGCGTGACAGCTCCTCAACTTGAACTAACAGCCAACGAGCCGCTATCAGGGCATCAGATTTTATTGATCGAAGGCGCACGCAATACCGAAATCTTTGCTTGCCCAGAATTTCAAACCAGTTGTCAAGTTCCACTGCTGGAAGGCGAAAACAACTTTGAATATTGGGCGCTCTCCTCCTGGGGTGACAGTTCGCGGATGGGAAGCCTCAGCGCCCAAGTGGACACGATATCTCCGGATATCGATCTGCAAATCAACGGCTCGAGCGGGACGAATGGCTGGCACACGACCCGAACCAGCCTCACCGCTGCGGCCACGGATGCGACCTCCGGGCTGGCATCCTTTGAAGTGAGCGCCGACGGCGGCGCATGGACGGCATACAGCGCGCCGTTATCCTTCACCGACGGCGTGTATAGGTATCAATTCAAAGCCGTGGACAACGCCGGCAATATCAATGAAACACCAGTGCTGGCGCTGAAGGTGGACAGCATTCCGCCGGCCATTGCGCTGACGGATGAACTGGACCTGGGCGAACCGTTCAACTACAGCCTGCAGGATGACGGCAGCGGGTTGTACCTGGTGCGCATCGTGATCGAGGACGAGAAGGAACGCTTCCCGAAGGTGGTCTGGGAGGAGCGCGTTACAGGGAACAAGTTCAAGGAGGAATTCATATGGGATGGCAGGTGGAAGGACGGCAGTTCTGCGCCGGTAGGCGAGTACCTGATCACGGTCAAGGCGGGAGACGCGGCGGGCAACGAAAGCATCCGCAGCGGGATCGTAACGGTCAACCCGCTGAGTTATTTTCAACCCATCCCCGCGTTTACTCCTCCCCTTTCTCAGGGGGAAGGGCTGGAGGGGAGCGCTGGAGGAGAGGGCAATTCCGAGCCGTCCGTTGGCGGGGGTGTCGCTTCAAGTACCAGCACCCAAAGCCTTAGTTTCGCCGGCCATGCGGGGGCTGGCGCTGTCGCGGCCGCGGCCAGCACAAACGTGCTGTGGGGCGCAATGGCGGCGGCGGTGATCGGTTATGCAACCGCATTGGCATTGGAACAGCAGAAGAAACGCAAGGATGAAGAAGCGGCACAGATCGCGCAGGTGAGGGCGGAAGTAGAGGCCAGGAACGCAGCCATTGAAGCCAACCGCATTGCGATGCGCGAGCAGTGGAAGATCCGCAGCTGGCTGGAGGGACAGGCGATCTTGAAGGCGCAGCTGGAATATTTGCAGGACCAGAAAGCGTCGCCTGATGAGATCGAGGAGTTGCAGAAAACGGCCGCCACACAGGGCTTTGGTGCGGCGATAGCGAAAGCAATCACGTTGGGACAAGAGCTGGCGGTACAGCAGCAGGCGGAACAGGCCAAACAAGATGCGCTGCAGGATTTCCTGGCGCAGGAGCGGGACACGTCCGCAGCGGAGGCCTGGCTGGCGGAGCAGCAGGCGCAGGAACTGCAGGCCGGATTGATGGCGTATTATCTGGGCCGGAAGGAGGGCGAGGCGATATCCAATATCGAAGTTCGGGAACCAGGACAAATTCAACCTTTCATTCCATGGTTGGCGCCATTAACTCTCGAGCATGATGTGGAAATCCCTTTGATAAAGAACATGTTTGTGAGTTCCAATTTTGTGGATATTGGATATACTCTTGGTGTTGAAGCCCAGACTTTATCGAATTTGCCAATGCATTTGGGCAATAAAGGGATATTGCTACATGTAGGCCCAATTGAGCTGGCCACGGGTTGGGATGATAATTCAATTGGGTTAGGAATTTCATTTCCAGCGCCTTTTCAAAAGCCGTCTTCTGCAGTGATTACATCCATGGCCTCTGCGGAACTTACTTGGGCAGGCTGGAATTCAAGTTTCCGATATACAGCAGATCAGGTTGTGACAACCAGTCAAGACAACGCCCAAGAGACCTCGCAAAGTATCTCTGAGGGATTGTATTTGGAGTGGAAGCCTGTAAAGGTGGCGCTGGCAGCTACAGTGTTTTCTGTTGTGCTTGGATTGGTTGTGATTTATGTATCCACTACTGGCGATGTAAATGTTATTAACCGTTTCCCCTCTTTTCAACCGTAGAAGGAATCTACAATGAGCGATGTGATAATTTCAATTTATAAAAAACTTTGGAATTTAGAGGTCGAATTTGCGCAGAAAATTGCGGGTGATAGTTCGATATTGCCAAGTTTACGTGCAATGGCAGACTATATTCTCTATAATTACGAAAAAACACGGCAAGCCTATTTGATGCATAACAATAGTGAAAATGAAATAGATAATATGCTTTGGCAGGAGGTGTACATTCTACTGCTTGAGCAAGGTTTTGTTAATAGTGGCGACGGAGAAAAAATAAAACAAATAGCTCATAACATAGTGTCCACATACAATTGGACCGTGGTTTCTCGGCTGTACATAGCTAATATTCATGAAGCAGGAGGATTTTACTCGGAAGCGCTTGACAATTATCAAGCTGTGCTGGTGTCAAGCCCATTAAATTTTGTCGCATTGGTTGGGTCTGTGAGAAATTATCTTTATAAAAAGGACCACCTCAGGGCGCGCCTGGCGTTAAAGGATATAAATAAACATCGTGTGGTATCCAGATTAAGGGATTCGGTCAAAGTGAAGTGGCGAATTGTGCTGTCACTTTACTGGCTGGAAAGCGTTCGTGTTCAAGCAGGTATCTTGGTTGCGGCACTTGCCTATTTCGCAGGCTTTTTTCTGCCAGAAATATGGTACATTCCTACGGCAATAGCGGTGGGCTGCGTGGCATTATTTGTTTTTTTCTTGTTATGGAAAAAGATAAAAGCATTTATCTTATTAAGATTTGCTTCTATTATTTTTGTTGTTTGGCTTATTGCATATGGCACAAGAAGTTTTTTCATGAATGTTTTATGACATTAGCATCATGGCGTAAGGCTAGGGGTAAAACAAGCCAGTTTAGCGAATTTCATTTTGCCGCTTTCCGGCGGCGAACGGAGCCTGACCGCCATCGCGCGGGACAACAGCTGGCGGCGTAGCAACAGGCGCTCGCGGACTTTCTGGCGCAGGAGAAGGATAACAGTGAGGCGGAGCAGCAGGCGCAGGAACTGCAGGCCGGATTGATGGCGTATTACTTGGGAAGAAAAGAAGGCGAGAGGGTACATACAACAACCGCACCTGCCAATTGGTGGGCAAGCTGGGGTCAAACGGTAACTACTACGATTGCCGACTTTTTTAGCGGCGTGGTATATCAAGCTTTTGTTAAAAACAATCTCGACCCGGTGATGATGATTGCCCCCGTGCCTAAAAATGTAAAGGTTGGATGGTATCAAAGTTGGGAACAGTTGGAAATTGATTCCACGCCCTTTACTTTTGGGCGAATTGTTGGAGGATTTCAAATTTATGTACCAGATACATCAACACTAATAAAACAACCATAAGGAATATATTTTATGGAAGAGCTAAGAACAGAAATGCAATCTATAACAAACGCAGCTTTATCTCTTAAGCGTCGTGTAAAAGAAGAATATCGTGTCAAAGGCATCAAAATAGATTCTCGAGGTATGTTAAACTTACTTGAATCAATAACAGAAGATTTGAGTAAAGAAAAAATCAGTAAAAAAAGACTAGAGAGCCATGCTTTTGGTATTTTTAGAATTATTACAGATGGCTGGATATTTGAAAAAACTGAAGTGGGGCAAGACCTAATGAAATTTAGATTAGAACTTCGTAAATTTGCATCAAGGTTGCAAGATATTAATAAGCCTGAAAATTAACTAGCGACCTGACACTTTAACAAAAGAATAGTTGATCGGCAAACATGGAAGCGATATCCTCCCGCTTTTACTTAAATACGGTGACGATGCAGTGGATATTATCCGTACCCATGGGGATGAGGGTATATTGCTTCTTACACTGTATGGCGATAATGCTGTGGACTTTATGAAACGTGCTCAAACCTTCGGTGTTGACCCGACTGGAGTCTTGGGTGATCCACCACTTCCAGGTCAATCACTCAATAGCTGGTTATTGGGAATTTCAAATTCAAATAATCCGGTAAACAAACCTCTTGCATTAAGTCTTTCGGATAGCCAGATAAATAGTTTGGCTAATTTGAGTGTTCATCGAGGCGAAACTAATGAGTTTGTACTCGGTTATTATGACCCAGATAAGATTAGCGGTTATATTGAACTTGCAAACGACAGAAATGCCAGTTATTTTTCCGTGGATAATTCTTTGTATTCTGAAACAGGCTTTTCCAGCGATGCAGGTGATTTTTGGTTGGTTAATCAACAAGCTATTACGAATGCGGTTGACGATAGGAATGTTTTTGTATTAAATGTGAAATATGACGAGATAGATACGTCAAAATCTACTTGGGCAGAAGTACAACTTATTCTTAGTCCAGGTATAGATGGTGGATTTGATATGCTTGTTCCGATTGAGCTATTTACACCTTAGGAGGATACTCTATGGATAAGACATTTGTAGAAATGGTTAAAGTGTATTTTGAGTCCCTGATGAGGGATTATGGTTTTGAAATACTGAGTGCGGTCGAGTCTCCTAGGAATTATTTATGGGAGGGCAGGGTGGTTTATGCTACAAAAGCGACATCAGCCGTGATCGAGTCATCATAGGTCATACCGAAAAGGGCGTAATAATCGAAACTTACCAGAAGCAACGAGTTCGAATAATTCTGAAACACCACCTGGATTTCCTTTTCTGTGTTTATGAAGAAATGCTTGGTAAGTACCTTCGCCAAGTCCAGGGCAAGCATGGCGAAATTCATCTTGTCCAAATGGTTCTTTCAATTGCCCACTTTTGACGGCTTGAACTAAAGCAGAATAAACTTTGTGATTTGCCATCTTACAACTCTCCTTTGAATGCTTTATCTAAAACACTCGGTAGCAACGCATCCAATTCCTCCCCCGTAGCGGACTGTAATATCACCCCCTTGTGGGGCTCCCGCAGCGCGTCAACCTTTGCCATCAGCATCCTATTGTTCCTCTGCGTCAGATATATCATCCCGATTCGCAGGGATGTATGGTATTAACCCCTTTTCAAACGCAATCTCTTGTACTTCGCGCGGCATACTACGAATATCCACCATATAGCCATTGACTTTCAGTATCCAAATCATGGGGTTGTTATCCACGCGGCTGGGCAATGTCCAATCGGGGTGCATTTGGAAAATATCGAGCATGTCGCGGATTTTTTGCGCCCGCCCGCTGGCAGTCTGCTGGGAGACTCCAATTTTTTTGCAGAGTTCATCGGCGCGCATGTGCGGGGTCTGAGATTTATCAAACAGAAAATTGACCTGACCAAGTGTGTACAAAATACCAGCAGCCCATGAGTTAGCACGTCCATTAACTAAAGGAGACGGGCGCTTGCGCGCCAGAGTCGCCGCCATCTTGCGTGCCATCTCTGCATATTCCTCATTGAGATATTCCTTGCAAAATGCGTTGTTGATGGAAGTGATTTCATCATACAATGCCTGCATGGATTCTGGGACTTTCAGAGAGTTGGTTTTCATAATTCACCTTTGAATGCTTTATCTAAAACACTCGGCATCAGCGCGGACAATTCCTCCCCCGTAGCGGACTGTAACTCCCGCAGCGATGCCAGTCGCGCTTCGACGCTATCGAGATACGCCACGATACGCCGCTGTTCGTCGAGCAAGTGTTGGGAATTTTTCATGACATTACTTCTTTTTTCGGGTGTCAGGCTTGGATTCAAACTTTCTTAAATCATCAATATATTCTTTTGGCAAATCACATTCATCAGCACCTTCAATAATTAGCTCCAAATACCAATCGTAGGGCTTTAAATTATCATCTGTTTTTGAAGAGATATATGTAAACGCGTCTGTTGAATTTCCGTCCTCGTCAATAACTGTAATATCTTGTTTATAGTATCCTCCCTCAGCACGATCAAGGTTCTGAATTTCTCTTTCGTTAATTTCAAATAATACTCCCCAAACCGAATTTGACGGAGAAACAATAATATTTCCTTTTCCAGAGCCGTCAGTGCTAATCTTATTAAACACCAGTTTTTTGTCTAGCATCTTCGCTCGACCTATTTTTCTTGCCGAAGGAGCTCGCTCATCGGCTGTAATTCTGTCAATTTTCATATTTGAACCATAAGCAAAATAAGGCTTACTCCTTTGCATCACAACTCTCCATTAAACACCCTATCCAGCATGGACGGTAACAACACGCCCAATTCCTCCCCCGTCTGGGATGCAACTCCCGCAGCGATATCATCCCCTTGTGGGACGCCAGCCACGCTTGATCGCTATCGAGATGCGCCACTGTGTACCTTATCTCCTTTTTTATCGACATAATCTTATCCTTTATTTGGTAAACAAATATTCTATAGTTGGGAATAAACCCACAGGTATTTTTTTAGAGCACTTACTTTCAAGCGAAATCGGTTGTTTGATATTAACCTGAATAAGGTTGGGCGAGTCAATTACATAAACCTGTAATGGTTTACAGGTGGCAGGGTCAATGTCGTCGAATACGTAATACTTATTTTCATTGAAAGTCAACATTTGATAGTCTTTATATAAACGAAAACTTTGGTTGCTTGCATCTTCGTTGAGAAGGTGCAATGGTGATATTGAAACCAAATCAATCTGAGCGGAATTATTCACGACATTTATTAGTCCTGAAAGTTCGCCCCATTTGTACACAAAGTAAAGCGTGCTATCAATAATTAAAGTTGACAGTATTACGATAATGGAGATCAGGATATTGACTAGCCATTGCTTTGTTTGTTTGCTGAAACCAGTACGAAAAGGCGTAGAATTCTTTTTCTCAAAGCTGTTTCCAAGCCATTCCACAATATGCTTGATTTGCGGAGTAGCCCAGTCTTGAAGTGCAGAAAAAATTACACCAATTAATGCAGCACTTCCAAGAATAATAGCTGGGTAAATAAGCATTGGAAGCCATGCTACCTCTCCATATTCTGAAACTGAAAAATTAACCTGATAATTTGGGATGTTCATTGCCTCAAAATAGCCGCTGGCAAACCGTCGACCCGCTAGATAAAGTAAAGCTACAAAAATACTAGCACTTGCTGTTGCCAAACCTATTATTTCACGCACAGATTCGAGCGGGCGTTTGCCTTCTGATTGCGATAATTGCTGTTTCATATAAACATGAATGCTTCTTTGGCGTGCTTGGTTTAGCGATTTCTTGTTCACCCTACAACTCTCCTTTGAAAGCCTTATCTAAAACACTCGGTAACAACGCGGACAACTCCTCCCCCGTAGCGGACTGTATCTCCCGCAGCGATATCATCCCCTTGTGGGACACCAGCCGCGCTTGGACGCTATCGAGATACGCAACAATTCGCCGCTGTTCGTCGAGCGGTTTACCCTTGTTCATCAAGTCGTTCCCTTACCCTATCAATCCAATTGGTATCTAATTTTAGGATAACTATTCTCACACTCTCACCAACTGCAATTATCAATTGGATTGTCCCCATATTCTCCGCTTTTAGATCTAATGCTCGCTTAGGAGTAAGTTCTCCGCTGTCTGCATAAAATTCAAATATCTCCTTTGGGATATCAAAAGAGAATAGACGCTGGTTACGATTTTGAGTGGTAATATACCAACCCCTTTCTTCCTCACCTCTAAAAATTCTGACGTGTTGTTCTTCGAGCTCCCTTAATTGAATATTAGGATTAGGTATAAGAATAACTGGAAACCTGTTGTTTAGTAAAGCAATTACTCCTGCTCTTACAGTTCTACAAGCTTCAATGAAGCGAGTAAATAATGGCAAGGTAGTTTCGTTTATTTCGTTCGGAAGTTGATTCCCTTGTTGGCGCAGACTCTCGCGAATTGACATTCGTAATTGATGTAACTTTTGCTTACCTCTAGGAACACTGATCTCATTGTTATCGTCTGAGAAAGCATTTATAGCTTCTCTAACTTGTTGAAAATATGAGGCGTTCTCTAAAGCTAATAAATAGATATCGTGGGCGTAGCTGTATTCTTGGGCATCTTTTGAGAATCCGCTTATAGATGCAATTGCATATTGATAGTGATAACGCTTTTTTAGTATCGCTGTAGTGGGCGATGGAACCCAATATTCTTCTGCATCTCGTAATACACCAAATCCATTTCGTGCTACTTCCATGCCAATGGGATATAGTGGATAAGGAAATTTAGACACAAAAACGGGCATAATTAAGGTGCAGTTTCTGGAGAAAACCATGCCCAAAAGAAAACGCCTATCAGCTCTTCAAAAGGCACAAATCGTCTTGGAAGTCATCCGAGAAGACAAAAGTGTGGCACAGATCGCGACCGAAAACAGCGTTCATCCGAACCAAATCCACAAATGGAAAAGACAAGCGCTGGAAGACTTTGCCCAACTCTTTGAGGATGATCGCAAAGGCGAACGCGCTCGTGAAGCCGAACATGAAAAACAGATCAACGAACTGTATGCCGAGATTGGGCGATTGAGCGCTCAATTATCATGGCTGAAAAAAAAATCTGGCTTCAAATTTGAGTAGAGCAGAGCGACTGGAAATGTTGGAAAAAGACAACCCAGAAATGCCGCTGAAAACACAGGCAGATCTACTTGGGATCAGTTACTCAAGTCTGTTCTATGAGCCTGTGCCGCCTTCCGCGCGAGAGTTGGCAATCAAACGGCGCATCGATGAAATCTACACAGCTTGTCCATTCTACGGCTCACGCAAAATCGCCGTTCAGTTGCATCCTGAGTTTGGTGTTTCGCGCCCAACGGTGCAAGCCTATATGCGCGAAATGGGCATTTTTGCCCTGGTTCCAGGTCCGCACACAAGTACACCTGCCCCACAGCACCAGATTTATCCATACCTGCTGCGAAACGTGACCGCCGCGCGTCCCAATCACATCTGGGGCATCGACATTACCTACATCCGACTTCAGCATGGCTGGCTGTACCTCACGGCAGTGCTGGACTGGTATTCTCGCTATGTTCTGAGTTGGGCGCTCAGTCAGACCCTGGAGATGGAGTTCGTGCTAACCGCCGTGGACAATGCTTTATTCCAAGCCAAGCCTGAAATCTGGAATAGCGATCAAGGTAGCCACTTCACCAGCCCGAAATATTTGGAGCGCCTACAGCGTGAAGAAATCAAGATCAGCATGGATGGACGCGGACGCGCCGTGGATAACATTTTCACTGAAAGATTGTGGCGCACCATCAAGTACGAAGAAGTTTATCTGCATGAATACGCCAGCCCAAAGGAGGCTCATCGACAGCTCGCCAATTACATCCGTTTCTACAATTTTCAACGTCCCCACCAGGCGCTGGATTACCTGACGCCCGCGCAAGTGCATGGGGCTTGCAAGCCCCATGCACTTGCAGTAGACTCAACCTTAACAAATCACTCCACCTTAAACTAACCCTTTTTCAACTCTAAAGAGTCTTATCCACCTCAGGACTGCTATAACACTTCGCTTCAAGCAATAGCCGTTGTGGGTAAGAAAAAGGCGGTGTAACAGTGAAATCGGCAATAGCATCAATTTGATGTCTTCCTCCACGACCTTTTACCGCTATTCCTGCCGAATGACCTTCTAAAGTCTCATCTCCGTCAATGGAATCTACCGTCTTATATCCCGACGCACGAAGAAGGTAAAGTATCGCCTCTTCAAGAAGCATTCCACGTAAATTTGAGAAATTTGCCATATTACATCTCTCCCTTAAACGCCCTATCCAGCACGGACGGTAGCAACGCGGACAATTCCTCCCCCGTAGCGGACTGTAACTCCCGCAGCGACGCCAGCCGCGCTTGGACACTATCAAGATACGCCACGATACGCCGCTGTTCGTCGAGCGGGGGAACGCGACAAGGTAATGATGCAACAATTTTGGAATTTACACCTTCTCGTGTAGCACCACGTATCTTATCGCCTAATTTAGTTTCTATATCTTCTGATGCTCGTATAAGCCAATGAATATATCTTGGTTCTGCTTTTGTTTTATCCAGAGCAACACGAATCAAATGATAGTTATAAATCCAACCTTCCGCTTCTTTAGGAACAACACAACAACGTCCGACGGTTCCCATTCTTGCAAAGAGAATATCGCCTTCTTGGGCAGCAAAGCGAGCAAGTTGTTTTGCCTTTGCTTTGCTGATAAATTTCAATTTATTGCGAGTTTCCAAACCAGTGAATTGAACGTTACCAATTGTGATAACAGGATGCCCGCTTTCAATAAAATCGCCAGAACCTAATTGAGCACCAAATGGTCCTGTTTGAATTCCATTTCGTGTTTGGTCAACTAATTCACCAAGTTCAATTATTTCAGCGTCAAGATTTGCAAATATTTTTCTTGCTGTTGCAAACGCAAGTATTTCTGTTTCTAAATCCGCTTCTTCTCTCAAAGACAGTGCGTTTGCGACAAGGGCGGAAGTAGTTTCGACGTACTCAACGATTCGGCGTTGTTCATCCAATGGTGGAAGAGGAATTTCAAGTGAGAGAAACTTTTCAGCAGAGATAGACTCCCGTCTTGCTCCAATACCACGTGATTTTCTTCTTAATTCATCCCAGACTTTTGATTGGCGGCAATACCATTCAAAGTATCGAATATCTAATTCCTTTGGATTCGCTCGAAATGTTGGAAAAACAGGGGATAAAAACATCCCATTGAAATTTTCGGTAACACGAGCCAATGCGCCTTCCCAACCTTTTGGCACGCTAATAACAAACATATCTTTATGAAGACGGTGAAAGAATTTGTAGGTTGTTTGAGTGTTCGGTAATGCTTCTCTTTTGAAAAGTCCACGTGCGAAGCTATATACACCTGCCATTTGAAATTCTGATTGAGAGTTAACTGGCACGGCATCAATTTCAAGCCGCATTACTTTGCTGAGTTCGACAGTTTGCCAATCGTTTGTCATTACAACCCCTTAGCCAATAAACTCTTGATATCATCCATCAACTCGGCAATCTGTTTCTCTTTGACAAGGATGCTCTCCGCCAGTTCTTGTGGCGGTAGATGTGCCAAATCCTCTTTACTGTTTGGATTCTTAATATCGAGATTGGCTGAAAGCAGATTTTTATTCTCGTCATATTTCAAAACATCATCGGCGCGTACCTTCCACGCGTGTTCGTTTTCCTCACGCGCATCCCACCATTCAATCAGCGGCGCAAACTCCTCGAACTGCATTGGGCGTGTCTTGGTATAGTTCTTCACGCTTTCGGGGAGAGTATGCTCATAGAACCATATATCAGTTGTCGTCAGGTCCTTCGACTGCGCTGCGCTACGCTCAGGACGAACGAAGAAAAGCAGATTGGTCGGGATACCCGTATAAGGCGCAAAGACTCCGTTTGGCAGGCGGACAATCGTATGCAGGTCAAAGTTTCGCAGCAGTTGCTCCTTGATGCGCGCCGAAACGCCGTCGCCGAATAAAAATCCATTGGGCACCACCACGCCGCAGCGCCCGCCGTGTTTCAGCGAGCGCATCACGAACTGCATGAACAGCAGGGCGGTCTCGCTGGCGCGCAGCGACTCGGGGAAGTTCAACTGAATGCCCGCCTCCTCCTCGCCGCCGAAGGGCGGGTTGGTCACGATCACGTCAAAGCGGTCTTTCTCCCCGATCTCGTTCAGCGGGTTCTTCAAGGCGTTATCGCGGCGGATGTTCGGATTCTCGACGCCGTGCAGCAGCAGGTTCATCGTCCCGAGCAAATACGGCAGCGGCTTCTTCTCCACGCCGTACAACGTCTCGCTCTGCAACTTGATCTGGTCTTTGGAATTCTTCGCCAGCGGTTTGAGATATTCATACGCCTCGACTAAAAATCCGCCCGTGCCGCAGGCGGGATCGAGAACGGTCTCTCCCAGCCGCGGCTTGGTTCTGTCTACGATCAGTTTTACTACGGGACGGGGTGTGTAAAACTCCCCGCTATCGCCCGCCGCGTCGCGCATCTCCTTCAGCATCGACTCATACAAATGCGCCAGCGTGAAGATCTCATCCTTCGATTGAAAGTGGATTCCATCCACCAGGTTGACCACATCCCGCAGCAGATAGCCCGAGAGCATGCGGTTGTACGTTTCCTTGAAGACCTCTGCCACCTTCAAGCGTTCATCCGACCCCGAAAGTCCGCGCAACGCAGGCAGTAAGCCATCATTGACGAACTTGATCAAATCCTCGCCCGTCGCCCCCTCATTCTCATTCGACGCCCAATCCCGCCAGCGATACGGTGGCGGAATAATCGGCTTATACTTCTGCCGCGTCGCCTTCGCATCCTCCTCCCGCCGAATCTCCAAATCGTCATAACACTTCAAAAACAAAATCCACGACAACTGCGGCAACCGATCCAAATCCCCATTCAACCCCGCATCCTTCCGCATGATGTCGCGGGCGGATTTTATGAGGGAAGAGAGGGATGCTTTTGAATTTTGCGATTGTGGTGTTGGTTTCTTTGGCATTTTTCCTGTTTCATTCCAGACCCTAAGGGTTTTTGCGAAGCACCCCCGAAGTGTAACGGAGGGGGCAAAACCCTTAGGGTCTTTATATTAGATTTCAATCAAAATCATCTTCCGCAAACCACTTCGCCTGGGCATCTGTCACCCATTCATTGTGGAGTGATAGATACTCATCCCTTGTCCCAAACCATTTCATTACTTCATCGCGGTTGATGATTGTGCGCTTATCCGTCAATATTATCCCATACGACGAATACTTCCAGTCCCGAAAATCTGCTACAAACTTATGCTTCTGCGGGTTTTGGTGAATGTACGCAATCACATTCCAAAACTGCCTGTCACTCGTAATCGGCACCCGCCCAAAAGGATGCTGGAATAAACTTCCCGTCCTTCCATACGCCTTATTGATTGTCTTGGCATAGGCATTGAAGAAATTGGAAAACTGGTCGCTTATATATTTCGACCCTAAACCTTCAGACCCTAAGGGTTTTCTCGCCCGACTTACTTTCTCGTTTGGAAGAGTCACTTGCCCATCCTGATCACTGTTCTCGAAAGAAACCCTTAGGGTCTCTAATATCTCGTTTTCAGATTTTGTCCTAACCGAAACATGAAAATGGTTTCTCAACAGGGAATAGGCAAACAAATCGCAAACAGGCGTGATGTGTCTCTCGAAAAGCTTCAAGAACAGATCGTAATTTCGTTCCTCAATAAATATATTCTCGCCATTCACACCGCGATTGTAGATGTGATAGTAAGTGTCATAAAGAAGTGGGGCAGGGCTGGTCATATCTTGTTTTAGACCCTAAGGGTTTTCTCAACTAACCTTCGTTTCAACTTGCAAAGTTCCCTTGCTCGACAAGACGACTGATTGCAGACGAAACCCTTAGGGTCTTTTTGGAATCATTCATACAAAAACTTCTGCAACTCATCCACCGCCTGCAGCATCTTCTCCGCCCCGCCGAATAACTGGTAAATCTCGTAGGTCGAGCCATAGCGGTCAAACGGCGAGACTTGCAACACGCGCGGCAACTGGTCAAACTCGCCAACCCCATAATCCGCATACTTCTCCAGCAGGGTTTCCAAAATCTCCCTTGCCGCGGGCGTAAACGTATTAAAGAAATTAGCCTTCTTCTGGCGCAACATCTCAGCCCGTTCACGGCGCGTTACCAGCGGAGCGTTATATGCCACATGCAACAGCAAATCGAGTGCATCAGCATCTTCCTGATGCACGACATGCGCAAGGTGGTCAGGGTCAATGCCGCGGGCGCGTAATTGGTTCAAAATCTCTATCCGTTGTTCCGCCTTCGACCAACTCTGCTTCAAATGCTCTGCTGTCAAATTCAAGCGGCGGATATTCTCAGTTACATAATCCGTGAATTGAACCGTCTTGAGTACATTCCCTTCAGGGTCAAGTTCAAAGGCCTGCTCGCCCGCGATGTAGACCTGCACATTATCGAGATAATACTTGCGCGGCAGTTCGCCAAGACGCATTTGAATTTCTCGAACAGCCTCTTCTTCCTTATTCTCGACCTCAGGCTCCAGTGTCCCTTCTTCGCTATCTTCGATCTTTGTCTCATTGCCGTCTTTGTCAATCTCGGATTTCATCACCCGCACAGGGTCGCCGTCAAAGGCAGGGTCATAGAACAACTGCGTCGCACCCACATAGTCAATGATCGTGAACCAGAATTTGTTATGCTCTTCCGAAACCCGCGTCCCGCGCCCAATAATTTGCTTGAAATCAATCATCGAATTGATTGGCTTGAACAAAACAATATTGCGACAGGTGGGAGCATCCACACCCGTGGTCAACATCTGCGACGTGGTGAGAATAACAGGCACTTCCTTCTCAGGGTCCTGAAAGTTATCCAAATGTCCGCGACCGACTGCCTGTTCGTCGCTTACCACCCGCGCAACATAATGCACGTGAATTTTCGACAAGTCGGCATTCAAGTTGTTCAACGCCTTGCGCATGTCCAATGCGTGTTCCTGGTCAACACAGAAGACAATCGTTTTATCAAAGCGATTGGTTCGTTTGAGATATTCCGTCAAATGCCTTGCGACAACTTCTGTGCGGGAAAGCAAAGATATAAGTCGCTCAAAATCTTTTGTCCCGTACAAATCAGGTGGGATTTCACGCCCAAAGCGATCCAACACGCCGGGGTCAATCTGAAGTCCGCTCGCATCCACATCGGGGATGACACGATACACCCGATAGGGAGCAAGAAAGCCATCGTCAATGCCTTGTTTCAGGCTATACGTGTATATCGGGTCGCCGAAATAATTATACGTATCTACGTTATCATCTCGCTTGGGCGTGGCAGTCATGCCAATTTGCGTTGCCGAGTCGAAGTAATCCAAAATCTTGCGCCAACTGCCTTCTTCGTTGGCAGAGCCCCGATGACACTCGTCCACAATGATCAAATCAAAGAAGTCCTTGGGATACTGTTCGTAAAGATTGTTGCCCGTAATGGGGTTTGCCAAAGCCTGATATAACGAAAAGTAAACTTCGCGGCTCTTGGTTGCCCTGCCTTTTATCTTGTGCAACGCCTGTCCCATTGGGGAGAAAGTATGGTCTTTGGCCTGGTCTATCAAGACATTGCGGTCTGCCAGATATAAAATGCGTTTCCTGCGCTTCGATTTCCACAACCGCCAGACGATTTGAAACGCAACAAAGGTCTTGCCTGTTCCTGTTGCCATTGTGAGCAGAATGCGGTTTTGCCCCTCCAGAACGGCATTTACAGTCTTGTTAATGGCAACCTGCTGGTAGTAACGCGGCGACTTCCCGCCCACTTCTTCCCAATATTGAGACAATGCATCAGTCTCATCTTTTTCATCTTCAAACTTGAAGGTACCTTTGAGTCTTCCCCATAATTCATCAGGCGACGGAAACGAGTCCAAATCACGTTCCATCCCCGTAATAAAATCATGTTCTACAATTCCCTTGCCATTGCTTGAATACGCAAATTTCAGCCCCATCATTTCTGCATATTGAATGGCTTGCTGTAAACCTTTGGCGGGGTGGGCGTATTCCGCTTTCGCTTCCACAACCGCGATGGGAATATTTTGCCGAATGAACAAGGTGTAATCAGGGCGCAAGCCTTCCTTGCGTGTGTGCCTGTCACCGATGGGCACGATACGCCCGGGCGTCAACACCATCTGCTCGGAGATGTATTCATCCTCCCAACCAGATGTATGTAATTTGGGGACAATATACGTTCTACAGGTATCGGCTTCTGTTGGCATGGGGCAACCCCATTTAATTTCTCCAAGTATACCCGACCTGCTTTTCATGGCTTGGCCTGTTTCAGCTGCCTGAGCCTTCTTTCCTTGGATGGGCCGCTCCCAAGGCTGAATGTGCGCCCTGCAAATCAAATTTTGCCAGAGTGACAAACCGATTTTTGCATCCTGCGAACGAGAGGTGACATCCGCCGCATACCCCCACCGCTGGCGGTAGCCCTTACGAAGCATCTACGAAGGAAGTACGAAGGATGTGCATAGGATGTACGAAGGCAGGTTTCCCCGTGTGTATGGAAGCACCCCCCATATCTTGCCCTGGGTGCAGGATGCTTCGCGGCCCTGTCCCGCCTCCCGCAGGATATAATTGCGGACAGGGCAATGCTCGATTTCATTTGAGGATAAGAATGCAGAAAAAAGCGGTTTTGTTTGGACTATTTGCCGGACTATCGTTTGGAATAGCAACTCCTGTAAGCAAATTACTTTTGGATTCTTTAAGCGGTTATATGTTGGCGGGGTTGTTGTATTTCGGCGCGGCGCTGGTGTTCCTGCCGTATATGGTCAAAAATTTCAGGGCGGATTTTCGCCCGGCTTTGCTGAAAAATAATGGTCTGAAATTACTGGGAATAATCACGTTCGGCGGTATATTGGGTCCCCTGTTTTTATTGGCTGGCTTAAATAACGCAAATTCAACATCGGTTTCCATCTGGTTGAATTTCGAACTTGTAGCCACTGCGCTGTTGGGTGTGCTGTTTTTTAAGGAACATTTATCAAGATACGCGCTGTTGGGTGTTTTGTTTACCATATTGTCGGGGATACTCATCTCCCTTAATGAAGATGTGACCGGTTTGAAGGCGGGAATATTTGTCATGATTGCCTGTATTTTTTGGGGATTGGATAATCATTTGACTGCTACCGTGGATGGCATCTCGTCGCAGGCAACGACGTTCATTAAGGGGTTGGTGGGCGGCACGGTCAATGTTGTCCTTGCCGTTGTGTTTTCCAACCCGTCAGATTTGCTGCAGAGCCAGGCGGCGCTGGCGGTTCTTCTGGGAATGGTATCGTACGGCATTAGTATTGTTCTTTATGTTTCAGCCTCACAGATCATAGGGGCAACGCGCGGACAGATATTGTTTAGCGCTTCGCCGCTTTGGGGGATCACTGGAGCTGCTATATTTCTGGCAGAACCAGTAAATTGGACAACCTTAGCGTCGTTTGTTTTGTTATCCATAGGTGTTGTTTTTTCAAATGTCAGGGGGCATACTCATGCTCATTCCCACATGGTGATTCAACACATTCATCTCCATACGCACACGGACGGCCATCATTTTCATGAGCATGGAAATCCAGCCAAAGAAGCGTCGCATATCCATATTCATTCGCATGGGAAACTGCATCATGGTCATGATCATTTTCCTGATTTGCAGCACAGGCATGACCACTAAAAGGGGATGCCTGCGGGCGTGTGGCAGCCGCTTGCAAGTTTTTTTGCCCGGTGCGCCGGGCTTTAAGTCCGAACCTCAGAAATGCGAATTGCGCTTTGTGAATTACGATATAATCCCCCCACAATGACCGAAGGCACACTGCTCAACGACCGTTATCAACTGCTGGAAAGGCTCGGCTCCGGGGGCATGGCGGAGGTCTACCGCGCGCGCGACGTGGTGCTCGACCGCTACGTTGCCATCAAGGTCCTGCGCGAGGATTATTCGGACAACGAGGGGTTTCAGAGCCAGTTTCGCCTGGAGGCGCGCGCCGCCGCCAACCTTTCGCACCCGAACATCGTCACCGTGCATGATTTCGGTTTTGCCGATCACCTGCTCTACATCGTCATGGAATATATCCCCGGCAAGGACTTGAAACAACTTATCCGCGAACGCGGACGCTTCACCGTGCAGGACGGAATTCCGCTGCTCACACAGGCCTGCGCGGGTATCGGGTATGCCCATCGCGCCGGACTCGTCCACTGTGATGTCAAGCCGCATAACATGCTGGTTGCCCCGGACGGCCGCCTCAAAGTGACCGACTTTGGCATTGCGCGCGCCCTCGCCACCATCGCCCCCACAGAGCGCACGGATGTTGTCTGGGGATCGCCGCTTTACTTTGCTCCCGAACAGGCCGCAGGGGAAGCGCCCACGCCCGCCTCGGATGTCTATTCGCTTGGCGTTGTGCTGTATGAAGTGCTGAGCGGCACGCCGCCCTTCACCGCCTCCTCCGCCGATGAACTTGCGCGTTTGCACATTTCCGCGCGCCCCGTTCCCATCCGCGAATATATCCCGGACATCCCCTCCACGCTCGAAGAGATCATCATGAAGGTGATTTCCAAGGAACCCTCCGCGCGGTATCGCACCGCCGATCAGCTCGGGCGCGTCCTGTTGAAATTTGGAACCCAGCCCGACCCAAAACCGGCGCCGCTCTCCACCTCCCCGTCTGTGATCACATTGAATCCTGAAGTTGCCGGGCGGCTTGCGCCTCAACCTGCACCCGTGCAGGATTTTCCTCCCCAACAGACGCCTCATCCCCAACCCGCGCCTGCTTTTGCTGCGGAGAGCGAGTCCCCCGCCGAGGACATCGACTGGGTCTCCGTCGGCCTTGGCTTGCTTGCCGTGCTGGCGGTCGGCGGACTGATCCCATTCTGGTTGATGATCTACCTGACCTACAATCCCCCGGTTCGGTGACCTCCCTGCGACGCCGCACCCATATCCGGGCATATATTCGCGGCGTTGTTTTTCGAACCCATCCTATGAATCAATTCATCCTCGCCCCCTCCATCATTGCCTCGGACTTCACCCGCCTTGCCGAAGAGGTTCGCGCCTGCGAATCTGCCGGCGCAGACTGGCTCCATGTGGATGTGATGGACGGGCACTTTGTGCCGACCATCACCGTCGGTCCGCTCTTTATGGAAGCCTGCAAACGCGCATCCAAACTTCCATTGGACGTGCATCTGATGATCTCGGAGCCCGAAAAACATCTTGAAGAGTTTGCAAAAGCGGGGGCGGGGAATATCACCGTCCACGTTGAGACCTGTCCCGATCTGGGCAGCGTTGTAAAAAGGATCAAGTCACTTGGCTGTACGGCGGGCATCACGTTACACCCGGCCACACCCGCCTCGGCATTGGATGCGGCGCTTCCATTGGCTGACCTGGTCCTGGTCATGAGCGTGAACCCCGGCTACTCGGGTCAAACATTCATGCCCGCGATGATCGGCAAGGTGGAGGAAATTCGGAACAAACTGAACGCGCTTCGTTCCAACGCGCATCTCGAAGTGGATGGGGGTATCAATATGGAAACCCTGCCATGGATGAAAAACGCCGGTGCAAACGCATTCGTGGCTGGCAGTGCCGTATTCAAACACCCGCGCGGAGCCGCGGCAGGGGTGCGGATTTTAAGAGAGATTGCATCTTCATAATCTGTGCTCCCTTCCCCTTTTGGGGCAGGGTTGGGGATGGGACTTGACATTAAAACAAAAATCACGGCGCGAAATGCGCCGTGACCCTTGATGCGAATGGAGGAACGAACCTATGTCGCAGATTTGCCGAGCGTCTTGATGCACTTGGCGCACAGCGTTTTCCTGACCATACGACCCTTTTCCATCACGGAGACCTTTTGCAAGTTGGGTTTGAACTTGCGGTTGGTGGCGTGCTGGGAGAAGGAACGGTTATGTCCGAAGGTGGTTGCCTTGCCGCAGTGATTGCACTTAGCCATTTGAAGAGATTCCTTTCCGTACAATGATTCCAGACCAATTGCCCCTTTTTGAGGGCAGGGCATTTTACCATACAACGCAACCAACTTCAAGTTAAGCTGTTAAAATAGGAACAGGAAAACACAAACCAGGTCTGGGAGCTTGTACGGAGGGTGGCAGCCTTCCGAGACCTTAAAGGATGAGGAACCCATGGGCGAAGAAACTACATCTTTGGGCGGGATCCATATCTCGCCGAATGCGGTGGCGACGATTGCGTATCGTGCCACTCTCGAATCGTACGGCGTGGTTGGGCTTGCGCCGAAAAACCTTGCAGACGGGATTGTTTCGCAGATCACACGCGAGCCTTCCCGCGGCATATCCGTCCATTACAAGGACGGCGAGATCCATATTGATCTTAACATTATCGTCGAATACGGCACGCGCATCACCTCGGTTGCCGAGAGTGTGGCGAATACCGTGCGCTTCCATGTGGAAAAGGCGCTGGGCTTGCGGATCAATTCAGTCAATGTGCATATCGCGGGTCTGCGCATCAGCGACACGGATTAGGAGACCAGCGACTCATGGCTATTGATACCGCACGTGTCGAAAAACTTCGCAGGCGGCCCATTGACGGGCCTGCCATGAAACGTCTCATGGACGCAGGCTTGACCTGGCTCCGCACCAACCAGCAAATCGTCAACTCTTTGAATGTGTTCCCCGTCCCCGACGGCGACACCGGCACGAACATGACCCTGACCCTGCAATCGGCGTGGAATGAAATAAAGGATCTGGGCACGCGCAATCTTGGTGAGATGGCGGCGGCGGTTTCCAAGGGTGCCTTGATGGGTGCGCGCGGGAATTCAGGTGTGATCACCAGTCAGATCCTGCGCGGTTTTTCGCGCGGCGTGCATGAGAAGGCCGTGCTCGATAAGGAAACATTCGTCAAAGCGCTGGGCGAGGCGCGCGACACGGCGTACAAGGGCGTTGTCCGCCCGGTGGAGGGGACGATCCTGACTGTCATTAAGGAAATTGCTCTTGCAACAGAAGCAGCCCTCGGGTCCGCAAAGGATCCGATCGAAATCCTGGAGATTGCGGTCAGGGCGGCGGATGAAGCGGTCAAGAAGACCCCCGATCTGCTCCCGGTCTTAAAACAGGCGGGTGTGGTGGATTCGGGTGGGAAGGGCCTGTTCTTTATCCTGGAAGGCATGCTGCGGCACGTGTACGGCGAGTCGCTGGAAACGCCGACGATGAGCGTACAGCCGATGTCTGCGATGAATTTGCAGGGCGCGCTGGAGGAAGTGGAGGAGGGACAGGATTACGAAGTGGTGGTGGACTTCGTGCCGACCGGCGAACTGGATTTGGGGTCGTTCTACGGAAAACTCGAGGAGATGGGCACATCCATTCAGGTGGGCGAAGGCGAGGGGATGTATCGCATGCACATCCATGTGCCGACGGAAAATCGTTATACGCCGATCGACTACATCATGGGCATTGGCACGGTGACGAAGGTGGCCATCGAAAACCTGCTGGCGCAGATGGATGACATCCAAAAAAGCGCGCAGATCAAATTTACGCCCGTCGAGCCTGGCAATATTGCGGTGGTGGTCGTTTCACCGGGACAGGGCTTAAGCAAGATCTTTGCCAGCCTGGGGGTTGCGGCGGTGGTGGCTGGCGGGCAGACGATGAACCCGTCTACGCAGGATATTTTGGCGGCGTTCGAAAACCTGCCGACCGACAAGGTGATCATTCTGCCGAATAATAAAAATATCATCATGGCGGCGAACCAGGCAAAGGAAGTGACCGTGAAGAACGTGCAGGTCGTTCCGACCCGCACCGTCCCGCAGGGACTTGCCGCGATGTTGTCCTACATGCCGGATGGGGATGTGGAGGATACCGCAAAAAAGATGAACCGCGCCATGAGCGCTGTCAAGACCGGCGAGATCACCGTCGCCACCCGCTCGGTGGAAATTGACGGTGTGACGGTTAAAGATGGCCAGGTCATTGCGTTGTTGGACGGTAAACTGGTTGTCTCGGCCGAGTCGGTCGAGCAGGGCGTGATGGACCTGCTCGAAAAAGCGGAAGCCGCCGGGCATGAGATCGTCACACTGTTCTATGGCGAAGGCATGACCCACGCGGAAGCCAATCATGTTGCGGATGATATCCGCGAGAAATATCCCATGCTCGAAGTGGAATTGCAGGAGGGTGGACAGCCGCACTATCAGTTCATTATTTCGATTGAGTAATCCATGTCATTGAGAGGAATGGCACGGAGTGCCGCGACGACGTGTGCCACGCAGTGGTAGGCAATCCAGCCGCCAGGAGCAGCTTGCTTCGTGCCTGGTTTCGATATGGACTTCGTCCTGCTCAACCGACGGCACTCACAACGACATGGATGAATCAAAAACGGGCGCACATTGCGCCCGTTTTTTCGCCAGCCAGCTGGCTCCATATTTACTCGCCTGTGGAACCCCTCTGCGTGATCAACTTGTAGATGCTCTTCACGATCTCGATCAGCGTGCCGAAGATGGCCAGTCCGAGCACGATGCGGATGCCGTTCTGCGCAAGCTCGCCGAGTTTTTGAGCCGCATCTGCTTCGAAGATACCAGTGGCCTGCAGGGTTTCTGCGTTGACTGCCAGAATGGAGGGACCTGTAAAGAGGAAGTAGAGGATCACAGCCTGGAAGATCTTGATGCCGATGGAGACCAGCCGGGTGGGGAGGTTCCAGCGTCCGGTGCGGATCAGCATGCCATTGAGGATGATCTCCGCCACCCAGCCGGCGTTGATCCATGGAAGCCAGCGGAAGAACGCATCCGTCAGGGCGGGGATGAGGGTGACGTTCTCGTCAACAATGAGGGGGATGACAAGCCACTGCGGGTTGAAGTTGAAGATGCTGATCGCGATGAAGGTGAACACGATCGCAAAGATCGGCTCCCAGATCTTCACTTCGTCCGATTCGGGTTCCTTCTTCAGGGAGGCGGGATCCCATTCCTTTTCCTCATCCATCTTGAATTCGGAGGCGGGTACATATCGTTCGAGGATGGCGAAGACCAGCACGATGTGTCCGAATGCGACGATGGCGGCGGAGACGATGCCTGTCAACCCATCCCAAATTGCCTTCACGAACTCCGGCCCTGCCATGGAGGGTGCGATGGCGGCAACTTTGATGCCCGTCAGCACCAGCAGGACGATGGTCACAACGCTGATGACGATCTTCAGCACCGTCACAAAGAATGGGAACAGGCGCGGTCCGATCAAATAGGGATGCGGGTTATACGTCTGCGCGACGGTTTGTGGCGCGCCGTATTCCTTGAGCAGTTCGATCTCCATCGCCTCATCGGCGGGCCGCCCCGCTTTTTGGGCGCGGTCTTCGAGCATATCCTCCAGCGTCGAGCGCAATTCGTTTTCCATATCCTTGCGTCCCTTCACCAGCGGCAGGTTTTTGCCGACTTCGGTCACGTAACGATCTATTAATTTCATTTCATTCTCCTTTTGTTCTTACGCCAGCATCTTGTTCTTACGCCAGCATCCTGTCCATCACGGACACGATCCCAGCCCATTCTTTTTTCAGTTTCGGCAGGAGTTTCTTCCCCTCCGCACTGATGACGTAGTAGCGGCGCGGGCGCGACTCTTCCAGTTTCCAGACCGATTCCAGCACTCCCTGCGCCTCCAACCGGCGGAGAAGCGGATACAACGTCCCCTGATCCACTTCCAGGCCCAGGTCGGAGAGCTGCTTCAGCAGGGAGTAACCGTACTGTTCGGTTCCCAACTGGCTGAGCGCCGCAAGCACGATCACCCCGCGCCTCAGTTCCAGGACAACATTTTCGAGCGATTCTGTGTTTGCCATATCTCAACCTTTACCGCATTATACTGTGCAGTCTACAGTATGTCAAGGGGGAAGTATCAGGTGACAGTCACCCCGGAGATGCTTGTCACCCGAATCGTGTTAAACTTCGCCCATGAAACTGGGAATCGTCACAGACTCGACCTCCGACCTGCCCGTCTATCTCCTCGAACAGTATGAAATTCAAGTCGTCCCTTCCATCCTCGTTTTGGAGGGAAAGGAATACAAGGACGGGATCGACATCACCCGCGAGGACTTTTACAGCCGCCTGCCCGCGCTTCGCACTCCGCCGACAACTGCCGCCCCGTCTATCGGAGATTTCCTCACGCCCTATCAGACCCTGCTCGACTCAGGCTGTGACCATATCCTTTCCATTCACGCCGCCGCAAAATTGACGACCATCATCAATGCGGCACGCCAGGCGGCACAGGAATTCCCCGGCAAGGTCACCTGCGTGGACAGCGGCTCGCTTTCGATGGGATTGGGCTTTCAAGTGCTCGCGGCGGCCGAAGAAGCAGAACCCGGCTTGAAGTCCGCGCTGGAGGCGATTGAATCCACAAGGAAAAGAGTACAGGTCTTTGCCGCCTTGGATACGATGGAATATCTTAAGCGCAGCGGACGTGTCCCCGGCCTGGTGGCAAATCTGGGCGGATTGATGTCCATCAAACCGATGGTCGAGTTGCAGGATGGCGAGGCGAAACCCATCGGTGCGGTGCGCACGAACAAACAGGCCGACGAACGTATGTTGAATTTATTGCTTGAGATCGGGGAGATGGAGCGCCTTGCCATCCTGCACACCAATGCCGAGCCGCGTGCAAGGGACTTGCTGAATGAGTTGATGAAAACCGTGCGCATGTCCGTGCCGAGGGATATCCTGTTCGTGAACGTGACCGCCGTGATCGGCACGCATCTCGGTCCGAACGGCATCGGCTTTGCGGTTGTAAGGAAGTAACCTCTGCCCATGATAAAATTGACCATATGCAACCATCCCTGGAAAAACTTCGCAAATTCTTTCGCCTCGAACACGAAAACAAATATCAAAATACCGCCGTCATAGGCGGACTTGCCAGCATGCTGGATTATTGGGAGGGCGAAGCCCGCGCAGACGGGATCACGGAAGAGGTGATCCAGGCTGTTGTGGCGCGTTTGCGCTCCTATGAAAAAATCAGCCCGGATGGACGGGCGGAATCGCTCAAGGGACTGTGGAAGCGCATCGGTGAAACCTACCCCGAGGCTGGGCAAAAGCCGAAGGGGCAGGCCCAGCCTCCCCGTCCGCAGCGAAGCGAGACGGGAGCGAGTCAAAGCGTGGAAGCACCCGCATCCGCTCCCCAGCAAAATCCGCCGCGCCAGCAATCCCAACATAAACAAAGACCGAATCCCGCGCCGCGGTCTGAATCGGTGGCGGGCGCAAGGCACAGCCAGACTCCTGCCGCGCTCAACGCCGCGTTGACCGTCCTGCAAGGCGTGGGGCCGAAGAATGCCGAGTCTTTGACCAGGCTGGGAATGCAAACACTGGGCGACATGTTGTACTACTTCCCGCGCCGATATGAGGATTACAGCCAGCTCAAGCCGATCCAATCGTTGATGTATAACGATGTGGTCACGGTGATCGGCACGATCCAAAGCGTGCATAACCGCCCGATCCGCGGCGGCCGGCAGAATATCATCGAAGTCATCATCAGCGATGGAACAGGCTCGCTTCGCATTTCATTTTTCAACCAGCCCTGGTTGATGAACCGTTTCAAACAGGGCGATGCGGTTTCCGTCTCTGGAAAAATCGACCAGTATCTTGGACGCATCGTGATGAACAGCCCCGATTGGGAGCCGGTTGAAGTTGAGAATTTGCATACCAATCGCATCGTCCCCATTTATCCGCTCACCGAACGCATCACGCAAAAATGGCTGCGCAATCAAATGAACAGCGTTGTCAGCTATTGGGCGCCCGCCGTTGTGGACGCGCTTCCCGATGCCATCAAACGCGCCGCCGGTCTCGTTTCGCTGGGCGAAGCGTTGACGCAGGCTCATTTCCCGGATTCGCAAGCCCGGCTCAAACTTGCGCGTGAACGGCTCGCGTTTGACGAAATCTTCTACCTGCAAATGGGTGTGCTTCGCCAGAAACGCGACTGGCAGTCTGCTGAAGGCAGGCGCTTCGCGGTCTCGGACGAGTGGCTGGGTACGAGGGTGGCGGCCTTGCCCTTCACTTTGACATCCGCCCAGCAAACCACGCTGGAGGATATTCGCACGGACCTGGACTCCGGCAAACCCATGAACCGTCTTTTGCAGGGCGACGTCGGTTCCGGAAAGACCGTCGTTGCGGCATTGGGTGCGAGCATGGTCGTCTCGAACGAGGCACAGGCCGCGATCATGGCTCCCACGTCCATTTTGGCGGAACAGCATTATCGCAACTTCATCAGTCTGCTGACAGGCGATGCCGGCATCCTGCAGGAGAGTGAGATCCGTTTGTTGGTGGGGGGCACGCCTGAGAGTGAGAAAGATGCGATCCGTCAGGGATTGGCGGACGGTTCCATCAAGATAGCCATTGGTACGCATGCTGTTATCGAAGGTCCGGTCCGGTTCAAGGATCTGCAGTTCGTCGTGATCGATGAACAACATCGCTTTGGTGTGGAGCAGCGTGCCGAGCTGCGCAGCAAAGGCACGAACCCGCACCTGTTGGTGATGACGGCGACTCCCATCCCGCGCTCGCTGGCATTGACCCTGTTTGGCGACCTCGATATTTCGGTGATGGATGTAATGCCGGCTGGCAGACAGCCGATAGCGACCCATGTGCTTCGTCCGCAGGAACGCGAACGCGCCTACACGATGATTCACGCGCAGGTGAAGAATGGCAGCCAGGCGTTCATCGTTTATCCATTGATCGACGAGAGCGAGAAGATCAACATCCGTGCAGCGGTGGATGATTTTGAAACACTTTCAAAGGATGTGTTCCCGGATCTGAGGCTTGGCCTGCTGCACGGACGCATGAAAGCCGGCGAAAAAGATGAAGTGATGCTGAAATTCCGCGACAGGGAGTTTGACATCCTCGTCTCCACCACTGTGATCGAAGTGGGTGTGGATGTGCCAAACTCGACCGTGATGCTCATCGAAGGCGCGGACCGGTTTGGCCTGGCGCAGTTGCATCAATTGCGCGGGCGTGTGGGACGCGGCTCGGTGGCATCCACCTGTCTGCTGATTCCCACGCATGAAGATGCAACCGAGAATGACCGTCTGCAGGCAATGACGGCCACCAACAATGGTTTTGAACTTGCCGACCTCGATCTGAAGCTGCGCGGACCGGGCGAATTTTTGGGTACGCGCCAGGCCGGGTACGCATCTTCCCTGAAGATGGCAAGTATCACGGACGTGGCGCTGATCGAAAAAGCCCGCGAACAGGCACAGTCCCTTTTTGAGCGCGACCCAGAATTGAGCCAGCCCGAACACGCCCTGCTCGCCGAATCCTTTGAACGATTCTGGCAGGGTACTTCGAGTGATGTATCATAATTAATTCTGTAGGGCTGCAGCGTCGCTGCACCCCTGCAATGATATTGGAGAAACATGGTTAGAGCCTTATTCCCCGGCACTTTCGATCCGATCCATTACGGTCATATTGACATTGCTTCACGCGCCTCGAAGTTATTCGATGAAATTGTGATGGCCGTCTATGATAAACCGTTGAAATCATTGATGTTCGAACCCGAAGAACGCATTTCCCTGGTGTCTGAAGCCTTCAAGGGTAACCCCAAGATCAAGGTCACAGGCTACAGCGGACTGACGATTGATTTCGCCCGCGCCATTGATGCACAGGTCATCGTCCGCGGCCTGCGCGTTTTTTCCGATTTTGAGTTCGAGTTCCGCATGGCGCTGGCGAACCAACGCCTTGCAAAGGATGCCGTGGAGACCGTGGCGCTGATCACAGCCGAACAGCACACCTTTCTGTCATCGTCCACGGTGCGCGAGATCGCCACACTTAATGGCGATGTCTCCAGCATGGTCCCGCCGTTTGTCGAAAAAGCCTTGAAGGGCAAGGTGATTAATATGGGAGAGCAATCTCCCCCGAATGCTTTGCGCGATTAATCTGTGCTAGAATTAGGGAAACACTCTTGATTTTACGAGTTTTCTATGGACATTCTGCAACTCATTGACCGCTTGGAAGAACTCTTCAACGACGCAAAATCCGTGCCGTTCACGAACAGCGTCTTCGTGGATGAAGACCGCATGTTGGAATTGATCGACCAGATGCGCATTGCCATCCCTGAAGAAGTGAAGAAGGCCCAACAGGTCGTTGCCCAGCGTGACCGTGTCATGGCGCAGGCGCAGGAGGAGGCCAACCGCACGTTGCAGCTTGCGCGCGATAAGGCCGACCAGATGATGCAGAAGGACATGATCGCCCAGGAGGCGCAGCGCCGTGCAGACCAGATCATTGCCCAGGCCCGTGCCGAAGCTGAAGCCACCCGTGCCGACGCCGATAACTATGTCCTCGACACGCTCATGCAATTGCAGGACCAGATCGCCAAACTAGGCAACCAGGTTGGCAACGGGATTCGCATGGTGCAGGAAGACCAGATGCGAAAAACATCAACCACCAGCATCGCGGATGGTGTGGAAAAATAAAAAGACATCTCCGTCCATCTGGACGGAGATGTCTTTTTATATGCCCATATGTTTCTTTCCTGTTTTCTTTAGGTATAATCCTGGGAGAGGTTTCCCGGCATCCAATCTTTAGAGAGAGTTCAACCCGCCCATGTCCCCGAAATGGCAAACCCCAACCAAATATATCGTCCTGCTATTGGTCATCGTGGCGGTGATTGCCACGGTCAACTTTGCGCGCCCATTGATCGGACCGCTGGTTATCTCCGCTCTGCTGGCATTCGTCCTTACCCCGCTGGTGGAAAGGCTGGCCGCCCATCGGCGGTTGCAGCGTAATACTGCCGTCCTGATCGTGTACCTGTTATTTATTGCATTGTCGATCGCCATCCCTTCGAGCATTATCCCGTTTGTCATTCCCCAGTTGTTGAACCTCTCGTTCGATCTGCTTGAAATCGAACAGCAAATTGAGGCGTTCTTTAACCAGACAATATCCATCGGCGGTTTTTCATTTTCAATGCCCGCCCTCATTCCTCAAGACCTCAACCAGCTGTTGGAGGATTTTATCCTTCAGATATCCAGCGGAGCGTTTAACATGCTGGGCACAGTCACATCCAACCTTGCATGGCTGCTTGTCATTCTGGTGGCAACATTCTATTTTCTCAAAGACAGTGCGCGCCTGTCAAATTGGATGATCGGGCTTGCGCCGCAGGCATACCAGGAGGATATGCGCAAATTCCTGGCACAAATGAATCGCATTTGGGGCGCGTTTCTGCGTGGTCAGTTGATTCTGGTGCTTATAATTACCCTCTCCACCGCCATCTCCATGTCAGCGGTTGGGTTAAGAGGCGCGATTGGGATAGGCATTCTTGCAGGCATATTGGACCTCATCCCCTCGCTCGGTCCGCTGGTGGCGGGCGTGATCGCCGGGCTGATCGCCTTGATCTTCGGCTCGTCCTACTTGAGTATTTCTAATTTGATTTTTGCCATCATTGTGGGTGTCATTTTCTTTGTTATCCAGCAGGTCGAAAATATATGGCTGCGTCCACAGATCATGGGGCAAACGCTCCGCCTGCATCCCGGGCTGGTATTCGTTGGCGTGATCGGCGCACTGGCGTTGTCCGGAATACTGGGTGCGCTCGTCATCATTCCCCTCATGGCGACCATTGGCGTGCTGCTGAAGTACATCCAGGCCAAACTGCGTGACGAACCACCCTGGCAGGATGACATCATCCAGCTGGTGGAAAAACCGATCCGCACGAAACGCGAAATGAAAAAGAAGACATCCCCGCCAAAATGACGGGGATGTTGTTTACTTAGGCGCTTCCTTCTTCGGCCATGAACCTGCGTGCCGGTTCCCGAACCATTGCCAGGCTGACGAAGAGCCCTGTGCCCACCAGCAGTAACCCAACCCCAATAATCGTCATGGACATGTTGAACACATCCGCGTAGTTCACACCGCCCCACGTGTGCGTGGCTGCCATCGTGTGTTGGATGGTCAGTGTGAGGATGCCAAGCATGATCGCCGCCGCGCCGCCCGCGGGCAGGTTGCTTTTTGTTTTACCCTTCGTGAAATCCACGCCCTGCCAGATGAAGGGGATGCGCAAGAGCAGGAAGATGACCAGCGTCAGGACGGTAATGTATACCACCGCATCCACCGGCATGGACGCTCCGCGCAGTGCGCGCGAGGCCATGATGTGCATGAAGCCGATCACCGTACCTGCGATCAACGCCTGCATGCTCATCTTGTAGGCATCCGAGGCTCCCTTCACGAGCTTGATGGTTGCCCAGATGCCCCACACGCCGAGGACGATGCCGAAGAGCACGAAGAGGATGTACAACCATTGGAACGGGGCGAGTGCTGCCATGCTCTCATAGTTGGTGGGGAAGAGCGCGGCGCAAGTCGTGCCGATGCCGCCGAGCAGGGTGAAACCGCCCGTCAGTCCCATTAGCAGGATGCCGATGAAGCGCAGGAACTTTGCGAAGAAACTGTTTGTGGACATTGTTTACTCCTTTCGTAGAAAAAAACAGGTCACGCTTCATGCGTGACCTGTATGTCATCCAAATTTGAAACCTGCCACAAAGAATGCGGTTGTCAGCAGTAACAGGGTCGGAAACAATCTCAAAATCGTTTCTCTCGACAGGATCGGTTTGCCTGTTTTCAGGAACGATAACAGCAAGCCGCCGACGCCGATCAGCGCGCCGCCGATACCGACAAGCGAAAACAGCGGCGGAGCATTTCCCTGAATGGACAGGATGATGGGAAGCAGGAAAATGGTCAAACCTGCGATGCCGTGCGTAACCGCCAGCACGAAGACAGGGAATTTGTTTTGCATGGGAATCGAGCGGGTCAATGTCACGGCGAGGAAACCGATGATGGTGAAGAGCAGGTACGGGGTCCGAAGCGAGGCGAGGTGCTGCCAGATCAATCCCAGCGAGAGGGCAAGCGGAATGATCGTCGAGACGATGACCACGATGGGTGAGTCCAGCACCTCGAATCCGAGGATGAAAATCAATAATCCTGCGATCAGTAAAACGCCAAAGCCGATGGTGTAGGCGATGATGGGCAGGGTATCGAAACCGTCTATGCCGACTGAGACCTGGTACGCGGCAAGGATGCCCGTGAGCAGGAGCAGAATCCGATCGGAAGGGGATAGTTTCGTCACATGGCCTCAAGCACAACCAAAATCATCGCGGCGAGCATGTAGATGGATGCGTATTTGAACAAACCGAAGTTGACACGCTCGGAGGGGCGGAGGGTCATCACAATGGCAAGGATGAGCAGGCCGGCGGAAAGTACGCCGAGCAGGCGCAGGAAACCCCATGCCATGCCAATGCCGTAGCCTGCGACGACCATCGCCGCCGCCGCCAGCAGGGATGAAATGGCAATAGTGGCGCGGGTGGCGGTCAGGCCATACGTGGAGGGGAAGGTCGGCACACAGGCGTCGGCGTAGTCTTTTGCGAATTTCATACTGAAGGTCAGCGTGTGGGTGGGTATCCAGAACAGGACGCCAAGCGCGAGCGTGAGACCGACCCAGTCCACTGCGCCGAGACCGAGCGCGCGCCCCGCGAGAATGGGCATCGCGCCCGAAATGCCGCCCCAGACGATGCTCCACGCGGTGCGGCGTTTGAGCCACATGCTATACACGACCACGTCGAAGAACAAGCCAGCAAAGACGATGAGACCGTACAACGCATCCATCGCAGCCGCCCAGCCGACACCGATAACCGAAAGGATCAATCCCACGCGCAGGACTTCGTTATCTGTGAGCAGACCCGATGAGGTGGGACGTTTCTGCGTGCGCCCCATTTTGGCGTCGATGTCGCGGTCCCACCACATGTTGAGGACGGTGCTGCCTGCAATTGCGAGAAAGAGGCTCCCAGCCAACCCAAGGATCATGCCGATGTTGAAGACAGGACAACGCGCGCTCATGTAACCCGCCAACCCTGTGGACAGCAGCAAACCTGATTGCAACGGTTTGGTCAGCGACCAGTAGGCTCTGATTTTGGATTTCAGGTTTCCCCCTTTCGGGGACCTCGCGATTTTCGACTGAGCGGCGTTGGACATGGGATACTCCTAATTTGATCCTCGCGATTCGATACCGGTACAGGCAGTCATTTTAACCGAATATCGAATCCAGGCACAATTAACGCGCACAGCGGAACCCGACCTGCGGACTGTAATGCTGGGGTCCCGCGCTGTTGAACTTCCACACGCGCAGGTCAACTTCGTACGAGTAGAAACTGCCGCCGCGCATGTGACGGTAGTGTTGTTTGGGATAGTCATCGCCCGTCCACTGCCAGACGTTGCCCGCCATGTCGTACAGTCCGTAAGGGCTGGCGGAATCCAGCGTGGTGTAACTGCCGTCTTCAAGGGTGTACGTGTTGCCGTTATAAAAACCGACAGGCGTGGTGTTACCCAGTTTGCCGAACATCTTCACGAACAGGTCGAACGATGAATAATAGTTGGCGTTGTTGCGTTCGATGTGCGTGCCCCAGGGGAAGGGCAGTCCGCGCCCATCCACCAGTTCCGTGCCGCGCGCGGCTTTCTCCCATTCGATCTCGCTCGGCAGGCGCCACCCGTAAACTTCGCAATAGGCGTTCGCGCCGAACCATGTCACCATTGTGGCGGGATGGTTGCTGTATTCATGGATGGCGTGGAAGGTCTGACCATCGAACGTGACGCGGACCCCATCCGCTTCGTTGGGGAAGAAGAGTTTGTCGCCGGGCTTGATCTGCTCTTCGTGCTTGTATCCGTCGTAGGGATCGCCCGGATAAAAACCATGCGCTCCGACCTCGACCCAAACCTGCTCGCCAGTCTCAACCTCCACCTCGCCCACGCGGATCACACCTGCCGCCAATGCTTCGTTCAGGAATCGGGCGTATTGCTCATTGGTGACGGTCGTGACCATCATCTCGTAATCGTAATCCACGTCCGTGATGTGGTCGTGCTGTCCGTAGGGGAAAGCCCCAGCGGGGATCAATGCCCAGGATTCGGGATCAATTCCCGTGCCCACGTAGGGAGGCGTGATGGCACCAATGCTTGGCGCGGGGGCGCAGGAGGCGATCAGAATTAATGTCGTTGCGAGGGCGATAGCCCGAAGCAACCTCCCGTTTGAAGAAGGGGGCTGCTTCGCGAGAACTGCTCGCAGCGACATGATGATGCGCTTCATTTCTCCACCTCCTTGAGGGTTTCTTCAAGTTCCTTCAATTTTCGTTTTTGCTCCTCGATTTCAGCCTGGGCGGATGACTTTCTTTCCGCGTTGTATTCCTGCCTCCACCAACCTTTTGCCTGAAGCAGGTCGTATAAACGCCAGAGCATGAAGACCGCCAGCACGACCAGCACCAACCCCAGACCGATGTCGGTCAACAGCATCGTCCAGTTGACGACGTTCTGCTGTTCGGCTTCGGTGACGAACAAACGCTTCATCGAGAAGACCGTCACAGAGGCGAAGGCGATGTTGGACATGATGATGACCGTCCAGCCGAACCATTTGCGGGCTTTGCCTTTCAGTCCCGAAAGATCGGCGAAGTAGAACAGGATGATGGTGGCGATCAGGCTGGCGAGGATGTGCCAGTGTCCCGTCAGGATGATGCGTTCCTCCCGATGGGGCCAAACGCGGAAGATCTCGGTCAGTTTGACCGCCATGAAGATCCCCACCCCGCTGACGGTGAAGTTCATGAAGACCATCTGCCAGCCCGGTCCAAACTTGATCGGGTCGCGCAAGAGGGCTTTGAACTTTTGCCAGCCTGTTGGCCTGACGATGTCCGCTGTGCCTTCTTTGATGAGCATGTCCCACGAATAGATGACAAACATCAACGCTGCCAGCATCACACCAACCGAACCGACGTAAATGGTGGTGTGTGCCCACTCGACCCAAACGACCGAGAGCGCGCCAAAGGTGATGATGATGGTGCCGAAAATCATCAGTGGCATGGCGATGCGATGTAGGATTCCTTTGAATTTCAACCAGCGACCAACTATCAGTGTGATGGCAACTGCAACCAGGGTCAGCATGATATGCAGGTGACCGATGATGGCTTTTTGCAGGAACGTCTTGAATGGGTTGCGGATCAGGTCTTCCGCCAGGAAGGTCTCATGTCCGTTTCCCCAGTAGGAACCAGTTACCGCACCGAAGGAGGCGGACAGCAGGGTGGAGACTGCCATTACAAAGAAGGCGGTTCGCTCCAAATCAAGCCCGCTTTTGGTCTGGGCGTAGGGAGAGTCTGCAGGCAGACGGTATTCCTTCCGCCAGGGAAAGAGCGCTGCCGAGAGCAGGATGCCTGCAAAGAAGACCAGAGACTGCCCCAACAGGAACAAGCCGTGATAAATGAAGTTGTGTCCCCAGTAGGCGAACAGCAAGCCGAAAACCACCGCTGTCAGGTAACCGACGGTCATCGTGCCGTTGATGATGACCTGCTCGTAGCGTTTCATCGGGAGTATCTCGGTCATGAAATAGACCTCAATGGCGACGATGGTCATGGCGATGGTGTGATACAGCATGATGATGCGCCCCTCGCGCGCCGCCTGCACCAGTTCCATTTTCAATACCCTCACAACAACGTCGCGGATGCCCCATTCGACCATCGGACCCGAAAGCGTGCCAAAGATGGCGGTGATGAGGGAGACCACTGCTATGGCGACCAGCGTCAATCCGCGTGTGGAGCGGAAAAGATAATCCAACCGGTTTCTGACAAATTGCATGAAAGTTCCTCCTGGGTGGAAGTTACAGACCTGTGAGAAAAATATCACAAATCAGCCTAAACGTCTTTGACAAAAGACAAATCATTGTTCCCTGCCCCTGTCCCGGAAGGGGCAGGGAAATTTACCCTTTTTTCGCGAAACCAGTTGCGAACGCGCCTGTCATCAGGAAGAGCAGGGGGGTGAGGATCATCATCACAAAACCCGGGCTGAAGAACAGCAATTGCGCGCCCATCGAAATGAACGCCAGTGCAATCCCGCCCAAGCCGATCAACAAGCCGCCAATGCCGACCCACCAAAAACCGTTTGGTGCCCCCTTGGCATAGAACGGACCCAAAAAGATCACAAGTCCCGCCACGCCATGAAAGAGTGGCACAGCGATCTTCTTCAACGCGTCCATGCCGCCGATGCTGGTCACGGCAATTGCCAGGAAGCCGACCGCCGCAAACCATTTAAAGGCTTTCTTCCACTTCGGGAAGTACTCCTCTGCCAGTCCCATCGAAATGCCGAGCGGGATCAGGCTGGCGACAGTCAATACGTAAGGCGAAGCCAGGATCCCCAGGCCGAGGAAGATGAGCAACAGCCCCGAAACCAAAAGCACTGCAAAACCCATCAGATAATACAGATTGTGCAGCGCTTTGTGCAGGTTGTACCTTTGCCAAAAATACCAGCACAGGTACGCGGCGATCAAGCCGGTCAGCAAAAGGAACAGATTGTCGAGCGTGAACATGATATTCTCCTTGTTATTTACAGGTGGCAACTCCACGCGGTTACCTTTAGTGAATTATGGCACAAATAATACACAGTTTCTGTGACATATATCACATGTTTGTTTCACAATGTCCCTTTTCTTGATTCGACAAACACAACCGCTTCACGCCCGGCGTTTAGCCTGCCAGCCATGCACAGGTTTTTTTCTACGCGCCGGCATTCAACGCTTCGATCATTTTTCGCGTGGACGGAAGCAGAAGATAAACGAGTAATCCAGTGCTCATGACCGGCGCAACCAGGAACATGGAGAAACGTCCCTTGACGATCACATCCGTCACGCCGACGGGGAAGCCGCCAAACATGGACATGGCAGTTGCAAAGATGCCCAACGGCAACGCCCAGGATTTTCCCTTCACCAGTGCGAAGATGAATACCGCCCAAGCCGCCGCACCCCACCAGTTGACCATCTGCGACATGGCATACATCGAACTGATGAAACCCTTGGCTTCGGTCTGGTGGCGGGAGATGGCGCCAACGCCGTCAATGAAGGTCAGCACGTACGCCAGTCCGCTGAAAAATGCCAGCGTGATGATTTTGCCGCTCACGCCGCCGATCAACAGCATCCCAAACCACAGCGCGAACGCGATGATGAACACCCACATGGTCGGTGCGGGCAAACCGATGCTGGACGGCGGGATGATGGGGAAGAAGCCCGCCAGGATTTGGATGGTCGCCGCCACTGTACCCCAGAACCATGCCCAGCCCGCCTTGTTCAGGAAACCGTACAGTACCATCACCCACAATGCGCCAGCCGCGACTCCCAGCCAGCCGAGTATGGCAAATACGATTTGCACCGTAATGGCTTCGTCGGGACGTTCTCCAGCCAGTTTTCCATCTATATTGACCTGGTAGATGCTCGCCATCAGAAACAGCACGAGCAAGCCGGTCAGAATGCCGACCACAGCCAGTATTGCGCCTAATTTATTGTTGCCTTTCATCGCAAACCTCCTTGCTTGATTTAAATATAGGATTATTTGCCTCCCAATAATTTTTGAGTTCCGGGAAGCAACAGCACAATCAACAAGATTGTGCTTAAGATCGGCGCCGGGAGGAACATCGAGAAGCGCTGGACCTCCGCTACATTATGGATGCCCATCGGATATCCGCCGATCATGGACATGACGGCGGCAAAGATGCCCACCGGAATCGACCATGATTTCTGTTTGAACGCCGCAAAGATGAAGACCGCCCAGGCGGCCGCGCCCCACCAATTAACCTGTTGCGATAGGATGTACATTCCATTCCAAAAAGTATTTGGATTTTGGGCAAATGTCTCTGCCGACTGGAAGGTGCTCTGAAATTTGGAAATCGGGGCTACGCCGTCAATGAAGGTCAATACATACGCCAGCCCGGCTGTAAACGTTAATCCTATGATCTTTTTGTCCACACCGCCGATGATGAGCATCCCAAACCACATGACCGCGGCCAGAAGAAATACCCAGAGCGTGGGGACGGGCAAGCCGCTGTCAGCGGCAGGAATCATCGGAAAGAACCCGGCGAGCAGGAGAATGGTCGCGGCTATGGCGCCCCAGAACCATGCCCAATCCTGCTTCTTTAGAAAGCCCCATAGAACCGAGGCTGAAAGCGCGCCAGCCGCCGTTCCCAGCCAGCCCAGCACCGCGTAAACCACCCGCACGGTATTGCTCTCCTCCCATTCCCCAGCGTCGAAATGGGTGTGAATGACCGTGTTATAAGTTGCAGCGAGGAAATACAGGCATAGAATCCCTGCCACGACGCCAAGCGCCGCCAGCGCAGCTCCGAGTTTGTAATTGTTTTTCAAATTTGGTTCTCCTTGTATCCTATCTGAAGAGTGAGCGAGCCATCCCGCGCGCAGGTGTTGAGACATTCCATGCAGCGCACACATTCGGGATGGTCGAGTTGATGCGGCACGTCGGCGATGTCCATCGAACACTCGATGTCACAGCGTCCGCAGTTGTTGCAGTGATGATTGTCCATGACGAGGCGCATGGGCGAGATTTTGTTGAAAATTGCCAACGCCGCGCCGAGCGGACAGAGATATTTGCACCAGAAGCGTTCCACAAAAACCGAGCCTGCCAAAAAGACTGCAAGCGTAATCCACAGCAACGCGGTCATGTGGAGGCCGAACACGGCACGCACGGGGCAGAAATCGCGCAGGGGCGGGAATGCCATGTAGAGACTGGCCATCAAAATCACCAACAACGCCAGATATTTTGAATAGCGCAGCGGACGATCTACAATGGCGGGCAGGCGCAGGGACAAATTGGCCTTGTTCTGCCTGCCGCGGATGTGCTGCTTTTCGCCGAAGAGTTTCCGTGTCCACCCTGCCACGAAATCCTGGATTGCGCCCAGTCCGCACAGCCAGCCGCAGAAGGCACGTCCTGCTGCGAGGGAGACTCCCAATGTGCCGAGCAGGACCGAGAAGTTGAGCAGATTGGTGGATTTGAGCGTGTGCCCGCTGAAGAGATAAGGCAGGATGGTTTCGATCCCGCCAAAGGCGCAGAACGAATCGAACGAGCCGCCGCGTGAGGCTTCGCCGGGCATGATATGTCGCAGTCCAATGACCAGCGTGCCAATGACCACCATCCATTGAATCGTTCGGCGGCATTTGGCGAGCGAGAAGGGCTTTTCAGGAGTGGCGGCGTTCATGCCAAAGTCTCCAGTGTCAGGATAAGTTGCATCAGTGCGCTTCTTCCGTGACCATCGCCGCCGCGTTCGGGTCCGAAGCCAAGCAGGATGCCGATCAACAGGAAAATTACATACGCGGTGATGATGATGGCGGGGTAATAGCGTGGGTGAATTTTCATTGGGTTTGACCCTCGCCCCTATTTTTTAGGGGCGAGGGCGTTAGGAGAATGCGCCGAGTTACTCCTCGGCGGTCAAAGCCTGCTTGAATTTCGGGAAGAGCAGGACAAATAACAACCCGATGATGACTGGCAAGCCGTAGGTGTAATCCCAGGCTGTGGACTCCGTCATGGTGAGGCGGATGATCTGCATCGGAACGTCAATTGCCACAAGGGAGGTCACCGAGATTAAAGCCAGCCACCAGCCGGAGAATTTGCGGGCGGCGATTTGGTAGATGGCAACGAACAGTAATATCACGCAGATCCACTGAATGGGTTGTGACCATGCCAGCACCCAGGTCCCCAGTCCGTCATACATGGGCTTTCCGGGACGTGTCAACAGCGTGCGCAGATTGCCGGTCCCGACGATGAATGCATGTGTGGTCAGCATCCCTGCAAAGGTCAGTGCCAGGAATTGACCCCATTTCAACCATTTATCCACGTTGCGCAACAGGATGAACGTCCAGAAGAAGATCAGCCCTACGATCGAGACCGCTGTTGGAAGGGGAAACCCGTCCACAAAGGAAACATAGGGCATCATCATGAACATCCCGCCTGCGGATGGGAAAGCCGACGCCAGCAATCCGGCTGGAAACGACCACTCCTCCCCGCGATAGATCGGACCGGCCAGCCAGAGCAGGGCAATCCCGCCGATGAAGATCAATCCCCGGTATAGCGGAAAAGCGTAGGAAAAGATCAGAATCCCGCTGGCATAGGCGGGTTTTTCCGCTGAAACCACCTGCAATGCCGCAATGACCCGCTCCAATGAGGTTTGGATCAGGAAAGGCGCGGCAGCGACCATGAACAAGCCGACCACGACAGCCAGTACGGCAAGGATCAGGCGTTTGTTTTGAGAAGTGTCTTCCATGGCATCCTCCATATAGAATGTTTTGGTTTATATGTGAAATGTATCACAACAATAATCGGGTTTCTTTGCCTTAAGGCAAACGCAGAATAATGATGGACAGGCAACTCATACGAGTTGCCTGTCCTGTGTTTTGATTCTTTCGCTTGTTAGTCCTCGTAAACTGTCACGGTGAAGAACCCGTCCATATCGGCTTTATCCAGAACGAATTTCGCCCTGTCGTTCCAGTATGCCTGATAATCAGCGGCCTCTTCAGGAGTGGCTGTGCCAGCCGCCATCTTCTTCCCCATTTCCATGCGCGCAGGGGTCGGGATGGGCAGGATGATCACAAGGTTGAACTTTACACCCACTTTCGCGCCGGTATCCAGCCGTGTAAAGATCCATTCCCGCATCGGTGGGAGTTGTCCGGTTGGCTCCTCGGCATAGACCATTTTGTTCTGGCGCACAAATAGATTGTTTACCTGCCCAAACTCGGAGCCAATGAAGCCGGTGTGAGGGGAAGCACCGGTGACAAAGGTGATGATCTCGCCAAACACCCCGACGAACCATTCATCCTCAGCCCCAGGGGCTTCGACCGCGATCTGACCGCGCACGGGGATTTCCCCATTGGGATACAGCACTTCAAGCGCTTTGCGGGTGATCGTCCAGGCACCCGTGGTCGCGCCGCAGGAATGTCCGGCTAACTTGACGGCTTCCTCGTAATAGTAGGGAACGGGTCCCGCGGTCTGACCAAAGATGTCGAAATACGGTTCAGTCATCATGATCGGCGGCACTTCGGTGATGTACGCCTGATCCCAGGCAAAGCCCTCGACCGACGCGGGTGCAGACTTTTCGATGCTCGCGTCGGGGGCGGCAGTGGGCTCCTGGTAGACTTTGACATTGAAGAAACCATCCAGGGTATCGGCATTTTCGAAGACGAATTTCGCCCTGTCGTTCCAATATTCATGGTAATCAGCCGCCTCTTCAGGAGTGGCTGTGCCAGCCGCCATTTTCTTCCCCATTTCCTGGCGTTCGGGTGTTGCCACCGGGGTAATGACTGCAAGATTGAAGTTAACGCCCACTTTCGTGCCGGTATCCAGACGGGTGAAGATCCATTCCATCTGTGGGGGAGGCGTTCCGGAGGGTTCGTCCCTGTAGACCATTTTGTTCTGGCGGACGAATAAATCGTTGGTCTGCCCGAACTCCGCGCCGATGAAACCCGTCTTGGGAGATGCGCCGGTCATGAAGGTGATCACCTCACCAAACACGCCGACGAACCATTCGTCCTCAGCGCCGGGAGCTTCGACCGCGATCTGTCCGCGCACGGGGATTTCCCCATCGGGATACAGCACTTCGAGCGCCTTGCGGGCTATCGTCCAGGCGCCCGCGGTTGCGCCGCAGGAATGTCCCGCCAGTTTAACCGCGTTCTCATACGTGTAAGGGACTGCCACCTGTGACTGCCCAAAGATCTGGAAATACGGATCGATCATCCAGATGGGCGGGATCTGCGTGATGTAGTCCTGTGTCCACAAACCAGCCTGCTCCTCGGCGGGTGGCGCCTCTTCTTGGACTTCGGTCGGTTCCACAGAAGCCGGAGCCTCAGTGGCGGGCGGCGGCTGGCTGGTCACGGCGGGCGCGCAGGCGGATAATATCAATGCTGCTGTGATCAACGCCGCAAATACAAAATGCAGTTTCTTCATTTCTTCGCTCCTTTGTATTGAGAATGATTTGTGTGGCGACGGAAATTCCGCGTCAATTTATATGTGAACATTATCACAAATAGATGACAACCTCTTTGCCTTAAAGCAAATCCGGGACCAGTTTGCATGTACTGGACCCGGATTGCAAAGGAGAATGCGTCTAGCCCGAATATTCTGTCAACAGGCGTTGTTTGAAAAGCGGGATGAGCAGCATGACGACGATACTGAGTCCAAACAAAGCTCCCAAGAGATAATCAATCGTGGCATGACGGACGTAATGGGTGGCCCCACTGGCGACCAGGGTTACTAGTCCGCCAATCAAGCCCGTGTACCATCCTGACATTTTCTTTTCGCCTAGCAGGTAGATGGCGGCGATGCACAGCCCCATTCCGACCCAGAGACCCAGCCAGCCGAAGAAGGTGATGGCGATTCCCTCGGCAAACAGGGGGCGGGCGGGGTGTCCGTACAGGATGCGGAAGGCGGCGTGGCCGTTGGCGAAGTTTTCTGCGGCTGTGACGCCCAGCATAAGGAAAACGAGGAAGTCCACGGCCTTTTGAGTCAGGTCCACTTTTTCAGCGAGGAGAATGGCGAAGTACGGGATCAAGCCAACGGTCATGATGAAGACTGCGGGAGGAAATCCGCCTTGTGCACTGCCGACAAAGTTCATCCATGGCACGATCATATATGCGCCGCCGATGGCCGGTACTGCCAGACATAGCAATGCCAGGCCGCGCGTCCACCTTTCGCCGCGAAACAGTGGAAGCGCGATCACCAGCAGGGCGATGCCTGCGATGAGCGACATTGTGCTCCAGAATGGGAAAAAGAAACTGACCAGCCAGACAGTGTAAGCCAGCAGGGGCGCCTGCGGGTTGCCCTCCGCGGTGAACTTCTCGATGCGTGCCTGTTGGGCTTGGACAATTGGATTGACCATGTCGAACCCGATGAAGGGGATGACCACGATCATAAGAATTGCGGCGATCACTACAAGGGTGACGACTGCAAGTCGTACCTGGCGGGATGTGGAAAGTAACATTTGTCCTCCGTTATTGTGATTGCCCTGAACATCCTTCAGGGTATGATAATATGTGCCTATGGTATCCATCTTTCTTCCTTCCCGCCTTGACTTTTGTCAATAAATTGTGACACAGTGACCTATATTTCGAAAGGAATGAGAACCATGCCCCCATTGATCACGTTATTGGAAAACGCCGAGGTCTTGGGGAAATTCACAGAAAGTCAAAGGACATACCTGGCTTCGCTTGCTGTTCGGCGGGTTCTGGAGCGCGATGAAGTGCTTTTCTGGCAGGGGGACGATTGGAGGAATGTGTTGTTCATTGCTTCCGGCAAGTTAAGGTCTGTCATCCATGCGCCGGACGGACGCAGTTATGTGGTTTCCACCTGGGGTGAGCAGGAGGAGTTTTGGGCGCATACGCTTTTCGACTCTGAACCCATGCCATCCACCTTGGAGGCAGTTCAGGAAAGCGTCATTTATCAATGGAATGGCGAGGATGTTCTTCAAATCCTGTTCGACAACCCCGATGCCATCCGCGCCTTGCTGGGTCGAAAGATAAAATTGATCCGCAAGCGGCGCGAAACGATCTTTGATCTTGCTTTCCACCCGGTAACAAACCGGCTGGCAAAATTACTATTGGAACATGTGCCTGCTTCGGAAACCTCGGCGCAGCGCGACCTGACCCTCGATCAGATCGCAGCCATGGTGGCCTCCTCTCCTGAAGTCGTCTGCCGCACCCTCTATCAATTACAGCGGGACGGGATGCTCCATGTGACACGCGCCAGCATCACCTTGCAGGACAGGGATGCGTTGGAACGTTTGGTCGGTGTTGAGTAAACTTCTCCACCGAACCGGAAATCCCTGCAAATAGGAGGCTCACCGATGAAAGACCTTCCCGACCTTCTTTCCAAGAATCCTGTTTTTGCTTCGTTCTCCCCCGCCGACCTGCGGGAAGCGGCGGGCTTGGCATCCACCCGTTCCTATCTAAAGGGTGAGAAAGTCATCCTCTATGGGGACGCATGGCCCTATCTTTTTCTGGTCAAGAACGGGGAGATCGAAGCGATAAAGGAATCCGGAGAGGGACGTGTCCTGCGCGTGGCATCCTTCGAGGTTGGCGAACTTTTTTGGGGGCTGGCGTTCTTCCACGATGATGCTCCCATGCCTGTCACGCTGGACGCGCGCGAGGATAGCTCGCTCTACCTGTGGTCGCGAAAGGACATCCTACCCCTCCTGCTTCGCAATGGAAAAGCTTCCTGGGAACTCAGCCGCCTGATGGCGGAACGGATGCAACGTGCCAGCGAGATTTTGGAAGGACTGGCATTCCAGCCGGTGGCAAGCAGGCTGGCGCGGCTATTGCTCGAAAACTTTGGGACTGCAGGCGATGCCGCCATCTCACGCCACTTGACGCTCGACGAAATGGCGGCACACATTGGCACAACCCGCGAGATGGTCTGTCGTGCGCTCTACGGTTTTTCGGATAAAAAGCTTATCGAAGTCACGCGGACCGAATTTGTGTTGACCGATCGTAAAGGACTGGCGCGTTTGGTCGAACGCGGCTAACCCAGCGACAGGTTGATGTGATGCATCCAGCGTTGGCACTGCCGGCAAGATCACTTGCCGTGCTCCCTAAAAGCATAAACCATGCAAACTGACATTCTCCTCAATCGATTAAAAGACTTCGAATTCCTGCACGGACTGGATCGCGAAACCCTCGCGACTCTGTCAAAATCCGCTGTGTGGAAGGTGTTTTCACCCAATGCTGTAGTGTTTTGGGAGGGGGATACGGAAGCCAACTTATATTACCTGCAGTACGGTTCATTGAAAGTATTGAAAACTTCACTGGATGGACGTGAGCAGGTTTTGCGTTTTTTGGATACGGGTGAGATTTTCAACGAGGTCGGTGTGCTGGCAAAACGACCCAATCCCGCGACGGCAGTGGCATTGGAAGAGTCTGGAATCTGGCTTATCCCACGCCATGCATTGGAAGAGGTCGTGCTTAAATATCCGCAGACAGCATTGCAGATCATTGGCAACATGGCAGATAAGATCATCGAACTGGTCACACTCGCGGCGGACTTGTCGTTGAAAACCGTGGAAGCGCGCTTTGCCAAACTTCTGCTGGATTCAGCCGAAGGGGATGTGATCGAACGCCGCCGCTGGACAAATCAAACGGAAATGGCGTCGCACCTTGGCACGGTCCCCGATGTGTTAAGCCGAGTCGTCCGCGAGTTGACAAAGGCAGGGTTGGTCGAAATGGACAAACAACACATCCGAATTCTAGATCGCGCTGGGTTGGCAGAGCGGGCAATGCTGAGGGGAGAATAAGGTTCGAGTTTGAAAAAACCTACAATAGTCGGAGAAAGAAGCGGGGAAAGGATGGCTAACTAATTCTCAATAAAGCAAGGTCAAGTGATTTAAGTCACAGACATTGTTCTGTTTCTCACTTACATTTGTGTCATTAGTCACATTTTCAGGAGAAATAGATGAAATCCGAACTAAAGTATGCCCTAGTTTTTCTAGGGTTGATCTTGGTTGTATGGGCATGTGCCCCCGCCGAAGAATTGGAACCTTTTGAACCTGTGGAATTAAAACCACAGGCAGTGGCGGATGCGTTTGCAAAAGGCGGATGCGGCGCCTGTCATGCCATCCCTGGCATCCCCGGCGCGGTTGGCGTGATCGGTCCTGATCTGTCAACCATGTCAGAAACCGCCGCAGTACATCTCGCTGCTGAAAACTACACTGGCAAGGCAGGCACCACATTTGAGTATATTGTCGAGGCGGTTCTGCAGCCAGACGCCTTCGTGACGAATAACTGCCCAACAGGAATCTGTCAATCCGGCCTGATGCCCGCCAATCTGAAAGATGTTTTGAACGGAGAAGAAATTAGCATGATCGTTGGATATCTCGCCTCCCTGCCCGGCGGCGAAACCTTGATGACAGATGCAGAGGTAATGGTTAGCACTGCTGATGTTGATCTCAGTGACGAGGATTTTGCATGGGCAAAACAGACTTTTTTTGATCGCTGTGCCGGCTGTCATGGAACGATGCGTAAAGGCGCCACGGGCCCTTCTCTGACCCCTGACCTGACTCTGCCAAAAGGAACCACTGCCCTCGCCTCGATCATTTACAACGGCACCCTTAAAGGCATGCCCGATTGGGGCAGGCAGGGTTTCTTTACGCAGGAACAAACCGAGATCATGGCAAAGTACCTGCAGAATGAGCCGCCCACTCCCCCTGAAATGTCTCTTGAGCAGATGAAAGCCACATGGCAGGTGTTCGTTGCCCCGGAAGACCGCCCCACCGAACCACAAACCATGCGCAACTGGGAAAATTACTTCTCTGTCACTCTGCGTGATGCGGGGCAGGTTGCCATCATTGACGGCGATACCTATGAAATCGTGGCCAAAGTCGATACTGGCTATGCTGTTCACATTTCACGCATGTCTGCAACAGGGCGTTATGTCTACGTGATCGGGCGCGATGGCAAACTTGCTCTCGTCGACTTGTGGATGGAAACCCCCGAAAAAGTGGCTGAAGTGCAAACCTGCTACGATGCCCGCTCGGTGGAAGTCAGCAAATATAACGGCGAACTGGGAGACTTTACCGATAAATATGCGATTGTCGGCTGTTACTGGCCATCCCACTTCACCATCATGGATGGGGAAACCCTCGAACCGTTCAAGGTGGTCAGTGTGCGCGGTTATACCGTGGATACCAACACCTATGTCGGCGACCCGCGCGTGGCGGCGATTGTTGCCTCTGAATACAAACCCGAGTGGATCGTCAACGTCAAGGAAACCGGGCAGGTCTGGCTGGTCAACTACCAGGATCCGATGAATCCCATAATCAAAATGGTTGGCTCCGCACTCTACCTGCATGATGGCGGATGGGAATCCACAAAACGGTATTTCATGGTTGCGGCGAATCAATCCAACAAAATTGTTGTAGTTGACGCGCTCGAAGGCGATCTTGAAGCAATGGTGGATACGCCTGAAATTCCTCATCCCGGACGCGGTGCAAACTGGATCGATCCTGAATTCGGTCCCGTTTGGAGCACATCCCACCTTGGTTCCGCCTCCTTCATCGCCATTGGCACTGACCCTGATGGACATCCCGACAGCGCATGGAAGGTCGTCCGCAATCTCGAACTTCCCGGCGCAGGCAGTCTCTTCATCAAGACGCACCCGAACAGCAAATGGATCTGGGTGGATCTGGTCCTCAACTCCGATGAAGTTCTCCAGCGCACGATCTGTGTTGTTGCCAAGGAAGATCCGACCAAGACCTACAAATGTTGGGAAGCCGCCGACTATGGTCGCGCCGTCCATTTTGAGTACAACCAGGATGGCACCGAGGTCTGGGTCAGTATTTGGGGCAGCGCCGACCAACCTGGCAAAACCGGCGAGATCGTCATCTACAACGATGAGACCCTGGAGGAGATCGCCCGTATCAAGGACTTGATCACGCCCACAGGTAAATTCAACGTCTATAACACCGTTCATGAAGTGTACTAAATCGTGGCAATCACAACATGACCTGTCAGTTGCTGACAGGTCATGTTGTTTTTCTGAAAGGTGAAGCGGGGGATGCTTCGGGGAGATCAAGGATTGGGCTGAAAAACCCGACTAAAGTCGGGGTGGGAAGCGGGGGGAAGGAGTAAAGTAAGCGCATATCAGAAAGGAGCGATATGCCAGACATCTATTTCGCTGACACAAAATCAAGAGCCGTCTTTTCGGCAGAGGGTCCCAAGCCGCAATTTCTGGTCGACACACCACAGTTCAAGGCACTGGTCGTCGGCTTGGAAGCAGGCGGACAAATTCCCCTTCACCTTGGTGAGGCGGCAATGTATCACTTTCTCGAAGGGGAAGGCTTGATGACCGTCGATGACGAAAGTTTCGCCATCAAACCTGGTGTGACGATCATTGTGCCGAGCGGCGCGAAACGCGGCATGAACGCGAAAACGCGCGTTGTCTTTTTAGGATCCAAAGGAGAAAAATAATGCCTATTCCATATTTGATCACTACCCTGCTCTTCACATTCGTTGCGCTGTTCATGGCAGCGGACGCCTCATTCGTCAGCCTGAACCTGATTAGCGCATTTCCCGCTCTGCGTTGGGTGCGCGTGCATTTCATCACCCTCGGGCTGATCTCACAGGTTGTATTTGGGTTACTGCCTTTGCTGGTCGCTTCGCTTTCCAAAAAGCCGCGCCCTGCCATGCGCTGGGATATTTGGCTGACACTCAATGGCGGCTTCGTGGCACTCATTGCAGGTTTCGCCAGTGTCAATCATCCGTTGATCTTCACGGGCGGCACACTGGTCTTCGTCGCGGCAACCCTGTTGCTCTTTCAACTATGGAACGTGCGCGGCGGTGACGCGCCTGCCAGCCTCAAGTTTTACATTACAGGTATCTTCTACCTGCTTGTTGGCATCATCGTCGGCACAGGCTTGTGGCTGAACTGGAGTGAAGCGCTTTACATTCAAGTGCCGCTTGAAGTTCACATCCATGCCAACTCGTGGGGGTTCATGTCACTCGTCTTTGCGGGTCTGCTCGTGGACTTCATTCCAATGGTCACGGGTCGTCCGCTTGGCAGCGTGAAAGAAGTTTCGTTCATCTTCTGGGGCATGTCACTCGGCGCACTCGGTCTGGTGATCGGTCCGTGGCTGGGCGGTAGTTTGCCTCCCACCGTATCAGGTTTGATCCTGCATCTTGCTGCAACGATCTGGCTGGTCGTCCTGTTGGGACGCGCACTCAAAGCAAGCGGACGTCTGGACAGTGCGGGTGGCTGGCATCTGCTTGCTTCGTATCTCTGGATCCTCGCTCCCGTGCTGGTCGCGCCCCTGATCCTGCTTGGATTCATCAAAGGCGGTCCCGTCGAATCGATAGCGCCTCAAGCCTTGATTTATGGCTGGGTGCTGCAATTTGGCATTGCCCTCGTCCCCTACATTGCGCGCAAATACTTCCTCAAGGAAGAGAATCCGCAACTCGGCGGCTCATGGATGAGCATTGCGGCTGTCACAGCGGGGAGCATCTTCGTATGGGTGAGCATCTTCCTCGTCCCGATCCGAGGCGTGTTGTATGGCATCGGCTTCGTGCTTTACGCGCTGTCGTTACTTCAGCCCGTCAAGGAACTTTTCCAGATTACGCGAGATGGTTTGCATAAACACGAGATGGCGTAGATAAAGATAAGAGGGTTGCGTTCTTACACGTGACCCTCTTATAAAGAGGCGAAAAAAATGAAGATTACAAAGGACACGCGCGTGTCCGCCATCCTTGAAGAGTATGGCGACATTGCGGACGTGATGGAAGTTTTTGGAATCAAGCGCGTGGGACGATATTCCCTGCGCATGCTGGCGGCGAAGGCGGTCACGGTCGAATGGGCAGCACGAATTCATCGTGTACCCTTGAACGAATTTCTCGACATTCTTGATCGCGCCATCGGCAGGAAGCAGGATCAGAAAAAGGCAGTAACATGAAAACAAATCTCAACAAGATCGCGGCCGTTCTCGCGTTCATCATCGGCGCAATGGCAGTTTTCGCGGGCGGACAGGTTTTGCTCGGCAACCTTCCTGATTACTATGTGATCAACTGGCTGCCTGTCTATAACTATACGGTCGGCATCCTGACTGTTTTCGTCACCGCCGTTCTCATCTGGAGCGGGCACAGGCTTGCCATGCCTCTCGCTGTCGCCACGTTTGGCGTCCATGCGCTGGTCATGCTCATCCTGCAAACCACCCACCGCGACGTGGTGGCAATTGACAGCATCGTGGCGATGACAATTCGCATCATTATCTGGCTCATCATTCTTCTGCTAATGTATTTTCATTCGCGAAGCTGAAGTTGTTACATATCAACATCCCGCCTTAACAGCTCTTCCACCGTTTCCCTGCGTTGGATTAGGTCTGCCCGATCATCATCCAGCATCAAAACCGCGGGTTTGCATGCGCCGTTGTAATTGGATGACATGCTCAAATGATACGCCCCGCTCATTGGAATGGCGATCAAATCGCCATCTTTGATGGTTGGCATGGGCAGGTCTTCGATGATCACATCGCCCGACTCGCAATATGGTCCCGCGATGGATACGCTCTCGCTTCTTTCTCCACTCACGCCTGATACCGGCAAACAGGAGTATCTCGCCTCGTACATGGCATGGCGTGGATTATCCGCCATGCCGCCATCAATCAGTATCCAAGTTTTATTTTCACGCCGTTTGACCACTCCCACGCGATAGATGGCCACTCCCGCTCGCGCTACGAGACTGCGTCCCGGCTCCAAATGCAGGCGGGGGAGGTCAAGCCCGCGTGATTGACAGCCTTCGATAACGGTTTCTGCAATTCCGCGCACATAACTATCAATGGATGGATGTGGTAATTCACCTTCGTGATACGCCACCCCCCATCCGCCTCCGGGGCAGAAATGCCACTCTTCATTGAATCCGATTTCCTTTGCGAGATCAAGCGCCATGTCAATCGCAGGGATGAGCGGCTCCGGGTCGCGGAAGTTCGAGCCTTGATGGAAGTGGATTCCTTTCAATGGCAAATTGTGTTCCCTGCAAAAACTAGCCGCTTCAAGAATTTCTTGTAGTATCATGCCGAATTTGCTTTCCTGATGGCCGGTCTGCGTGTGCGCGTGGTGCGTAGAGACTGCCACCCCGGGCAGGAGTCGCAGCCAAAGATCAGGGAAAGGGGATGAGTGAAGAGTGAATAGTTCCGACAGGCGTTTGAGTTCGGTTGGATTATCGACCACGAGCGTGCCCGCATGTTGAAATGCGGATTGCAGGTCTTTGTCGGATTTATTTACTCCATGAACCAGAATATTTTCACGCGGCACACCCCCGGCACCGGCAATGGCAATCTCGCCTTCGCCGGTGCAATCAACATGCAGATCATGTGTCTGTGTCCATTGCGCGATGGCAGTGCAGAGGAATGCCTTGCCTGCATAGGTGACAGAAGCAGGCGCGGGGTAGTGGGAAGCGAGCGCAGTTTTATATCCTGTTGCCGCATTATCCATTGTCGCCTTGTCATAGACATATAAGGGCGTGCCATATTCCCCGGCCAATTTTACAAGATCAAGCCCTGCAATTGTTAGGATGTCATTTTTGATCTCCGTTAAAACGGGGAAGAGGTCAAGCCTGTTCATTTTTTTTATCGAGGTCGCCTGCAGGAAAGATCTGGTTTTTGCCGAGCCGCTTTGCCATGAGTTCAGCTTGGTCGGCCGCAAGCAGGAGACCCGCAGGCATCTTGCCATCCTGGGGGAACATGGCAATCCCCATGCTGAGCGTGAAGCCAGAGATGCCTTTGCCTTCAATGGGTGGTTCAGGAGCGCTCGCCTGGGCCGCATGGTGCAAACACCTTGCAAAAGCCAAGGCGCTTTGCTGATTTGTGTTTGGAGGGATGATCACAAACTCGTCACCGCCGTATCTTGCGGCCATATCGTATTTGTGCAGATTGCTGCGAATCAGATCCGCCGTTGACTTGAGATGAACATCTCTTGCGGGGTGCCCCCATTGGTCGTTGTACTCCTTGAAAAAATCCAGGTCGAAGATGATAAGCGAGAGCAGATACCCAAGCCGTCTGGCTCGTTCCACTTCTGCGGTCAGAGTTTCCTCAAAGGCGTGGCGGCTGGAGAGCGTGCGGACGGCATCGGTCATGGCCAATACTTTCACCTGCACTCGATCTATGATTAATCACTGAAAGAATAAATCCCACCAAACTTCCCAATTTTGCATGGACGTGGGGGCCGGGATGGGGGTGCTGGCGATCACAGGCACACTGCCCGGCTGTCCCACGGGAATGACAGGCTGGTCGCCATCCTGCAGATAATGTCCCTCGGTGCGTGCCCATTCCTCAACCGCCGCATCCGACTCGGCATAGGCAACCCGCGTTTGCAGTGCCATTTGGGTCTGCATTGCCTGGGTGGCAAGGACGCGAACCTGATCGCGCTGGTCATTTAAAAGGTTTAATTCCTCAAGACGCGCATTGAACTCGATAACAAACAGGATCAAAATGAAAATACCGGCAAAAACTGCCGCTCGCCGAAAGTTAAAGGAAATTTGAGGCATGGCTTTATCTTAATCGTATTTTCCCGCAATTGCAAACCCTTTTATGGTACAATCCTGCCCCGCAGGATAAAATCCTGCATAAGCAGGGCGTTGTACCCTTCGTCCTGACATTCCACTGCCAGAAAGGGATTAAAGAAAATGAAAGTATTGCTTGTTAAAGATGTCTACAAATTGGGACGCGCCGGAGATATCAAGAAAGTAGCTGACGGCTACGGGCGCAACTTCCTCATCCCGCAGGGATTTGCCGTGCTCGCCACCGTGGGCGCAATGAAACAGGTGGAGAGGATCAAGGCGCAGGCTGAGGTCCGCCGCAGTGCCCAGAACAACGAACTCAAGGGAATTGCCGACCAGATCCAGGAAGTCACGCTGATCTTCCCGGCCAAAGCGGGCGATACCGGTAAACTCTACGGATCCATCACCACTCAGGACATTGCCACCGCACTTACTGAACAGGTGCGCTTTGAAGTAAAGCGCCAGCAGGTGGATATTCAACCCATCCGCTCGCTCGGCGAGTTCACCGCGCACATCCGACTGACCATGGATCTTGTCCCAGAGATCAAGATTATCGTCCACCGCGAAGGTGAAAGCGTCGAGAGTGCAATGGAACAAGCTGTGGAGGAGAAAGCTGAAAAACCTCACAAAGGTTCCAGCAAGCCCAAAGAAGAACCCGTAATTGAAGAACCGGCAACTGAAGAAGCAGTTGCCACAGCCGAATAAAAAAAGACACATCACCGGCGCAAGTCGGTGATGTGCGTACTAGGCAGTAAAATACATCCATGCCAGAATCGATCGGGCAACGCCTGAAACAGGCACGCGCAACAAGATATCTTACGCTTGAAAAAGCGTCTGAAGCCACGCGCATCCGCACCGTCTTTTTGCAGGCCCTGGAAGCGGATGATTTTTCCGTCATGCCTTCCGCCGCGCAGGGACGCGGTTTTTTGCGCAATTATGCGGATTATCTCGGGCTGGATATTGATGAGATCATTGCGGAGATCCAGCGTAATGCGCCCGTGCCTTCCGAGGTGAGCGGACCTTTGTCGGAGGTCAATCTTGTCGAGATGGAAATCCCGCCATTAACCGATTCGCGGGATGAGAAGCCAGCGCATCCTTTCCTGGCCTGGCTTGGCCGCCGTCCGAAAGCAGAACCATCCACCGAAACAGCATCCCCTGAACCTGTGCATGAGGAGGGACTTCCTCCGCAAGCAGAAGTGATCGAGATAAAAGGTGAAGATGAGGCACTGCCGGTCGAGCAGGAGCAGGCTGAGGTTAAGAAAGAAGCGAAGCCGGGTCTGATCTCAAAGGTAAAATCCCTTTTCCAATTCAGCATCAGGAAAACAGAATCAGAAACAACTCCTGAGATCGAGGAGGAAAACGAACCTGAGGCTGCACCGCAAATAATAAAAGAAACCCCTTCCCTGCCTGCGAACGTAATCTTTGCAGAGATCGGCGCAAAGCTGCGTGTGCGGCGCGAGATGCTCAGCCTGACCGTGGAAGAAGTGGAACGCCATACGCGTATGCGTGCGGTGTTCGTGAAGGCGTTGGAGGCAGGCTCGTTCGACACCTTGCCGTCGCCTGTGCAAACACGCGGGATGCTTGCAAATTATTCCACCTTCCTAGACCTGGATACTGAAACCCTTCTTTTGCGTTTTGCGGATGCATTGCAGGCAAGGCGGCACGAGAAATATGGGGAAACGCCGCGCGACAAGATTCAAACCGAAGTGATCACCTCCATGCCCTTCCTGCGGACTTTTATTGCGGGGGATTTGATCTTCGGCATGATGATGATCGTTATTCTTGCAGTGCTTGCGATCTGGGGGGTGGGGCGTGTGCTCTTTTTGCAGGATGAACGCAATAACGCTGTTCAAGCCACCGCACCCTCGATTTTGGATGTGATTGGCGATGGCCCAGCGACTCCCACGCTGGAATTGACCATTGTGACAGTCGGGGCTACCCCTCTCGGCGGAGAGATATTGTCCACGCAGGATGCACCGGCACCGGGCGCCAATGCCAATGTGGTGGTAAGCATTTTCGCGGTGGAACGTACTTTTGTGAGAATCTCGGTGGATGGCCAGGTGGCCTTTGAAGGGCGCATGTCCCCGCGTGAGACAAAGGTCTTCGAAGCCGATGACCAGGTGGTGGTGTTGACCGGTAATGCGGCGGCCCTGCGAATCACATATAATGGACGCGATCTGGGGTTGATGGGCGGCGTAGGCGAGGTGGTCAACCGGGTGTATCTGGTCTCCGGCGTTGCGACGCCGACCGCAACCATCCCGCCGACTGAAACAAATACGCCGCTGGTCACACCCTCCTTGACCCCCACAGTCACCCCGACGGTCACACCACCGGATGGCGGATAGGTTTTATTTATAGTCAGGAAAACAACATGTCAAAAAACACCTTTCATTTAGTGTCATTGGGCTGTGCGAAAAATACGGTCGATTCGGATTCAATGGCGCAATTGCTTTTGCGCGACGGCTATCGTTCGATGGATGACCCGTCGCAAGCGGCCGTGTTGATCGTCAACACCTGCGGTTTTATTGGTCCCGCCAAGGCTGAATCCTATCGCGTGCTGGATGAGCTTGCCAAATCCAAACGCAGCGGGCAGGTGCTGATTGCGGCAGGCTGTCTGACCCAGCGCTACGGTGTGGAAGTGGCGCAAAAAGTCCACGGTATCGACGGTATTCTTGGCACGCGCCGCTGGATGGATATTGTGCAGGTGGTGAAGGAAGTACGCAAAGGGACACACCCTGAGCCGATCTATCATTTGCCTGAAACGGCGACCGTTGGCACGGATGAATATGATGCGTTGCGCGTCAGTGTGGCCGGCGCAAGTGCCTACATCAAAGTGGCGGATGGCTGCCGCCGTCCCTGCGCGTTTTGTGCGATTCCGCTTATCAAAGGCACGGCGGTTTCCCGTCCTGTTGAGGCGATCATTCATGAAGCGCGGACGTTGCGTGATGCGGGCGTGCGCGAACTTGTATTGATCGCACAGGATACAACAGATTACGGCCACGACCTGGGCATGAAGGACGGACTCGCACTCCTGCTCGAACAATTGACGGATGCCGTTCCCGATGTGGATTGGATCCGCATCATGTATGCCTATCCGGGCTACATCACGGATAAACTCATCGAAGTAATGGCAACGCGGGAGCAGGTTTTGCCCTACCTGGATATGCCGCTCCAGCACGCGCACCCGAAAACTTTGTACCGCATGAAGCGTCCGTCCAATATGGATTGGGTATACAAAACGCTGGGAAAAATGCGCGCGACCGTGAATGACCTGTCCATGCGTACGACGTTTATTGTTGGTTATCCCGGTGAAACGGATGAGGAATTCCAGGCTCTGTATGATTTTGTGAAGGAGATCCGCTTTGACCGCGTGGGAGCCTTCCAGTTTTCCTTCGAGCCCGGGACAACCTCCGCGCCTTTGGGCGACCCGATACCCGCTTCCGTTAAACAGGAACGGTACGAACGCCTGATGGAACTCCAGCAGAGCATTTCGCTTCAGGTGAATCAATCGTATGTGGGTAAAACGTTGGATGTATTGGTGGAGGGTTTCGACAACGGCATATCCATTGGTCGTTCCTACCGCGATGCCCCTGAAATTGACGGCATGGTCGTCATTGAAGGAAACGCTACAGTTGGGGAGATCGCCCCTGTGAGGATCACCGGGGCCATGGCCTATGACCTGACGGGCGTCCTGGCGGAACAACCAACACTGATAAAAATATAAATACAAGAAGCCCCGGCCATAAAGGCCGGGGCTTCTTGTATTATGATAGATTACGATACCCTTGCCAGAGCAGTCGCTCCGAGGATTAACGCAGAGAGCAGTAGATTGACCCGCAGGATGAGCAGCTCCTTTTGCTGCAATCTGGCCAGTTCATTCTCATCCGCCTTCTCTTTTTTAAGCAAAGTACGCTGTATGGCGGGCAGCACCTCCCAGGTTTGGATCGCGCTGACCACAACCATGACGACGGCCAGCCCATGCTTGACGAGGATTGCCAAAGACCATTGTGTGCTGAGCGAGAGAAAGCCGTCATAATGCGGACTGGTGCTGAGCTGGAAGAGCCCCGTCACCAGCAGGATGCCCATGCAGAACCAGGCGAGCGGCTCCAGCCGCTTTTGCAGGGCGGAGATAAAGCCCAATTGGTCAGCCAGCTTCAAGGTCCGTTGCGAAGCGGGCAGGACGAGGATGTTGATCGCGGCGAGACTTCCGATCCACGTAACGGTTGCCAGCATGTGCAGCCAGAAGATGACGGCCAGGATCCATGTTGAAGGTGCGGCCATGCTAGGGTGTCGGCGTTTCTGTTGGAGGCTCGGTGGGCACTTCCGACGTGGGTGTTTCCGTGGGGATGATGATCTCCGGTGTTACGGTGGCCGGATAGCAAATCAGCTGGGCTTCATTTGCATTGCTGGCCGAGGCTGCCTCCAGAGCACCGATTGCGGTGGCGTTTTGATACTGTTCATACGCGCCGCAGTAATCCCCCTTTAGGTAGAGTTCATCGCCAAGGCGCATGTATGCAGTGTATAAGCGCTGCGAGGCGGTCATGGTTCCGTCCCACAGGGAAGGCCAGCCTGCGCCGACTTGTGAGAAGTAAAACACTGCCTGCTGCCAATCCAGATCCCAGAAACTTGCGCCGGTGATATAGATGCGTGCGCCTTCCCGTAATCCATTGGAAGTGTTATCCAACGGACCAAACCGCTCGGCAAGCGTCAGGTGGTAAATACCGCCTTCGAGGTTGCCTTGCTTGGTGATCAGGTCATATCCCTGATTGCGCAGGGCGAAATAATACATGCCATCCACCTGCGCGGTTTTGAAACCGGGGTCGAGTTTGCGGATGGTATCCAGCGCCTGCAACGCGCCAGCCCAGTCCTGTGCACGGACGAGCTGCTGGGCACGTTGAAATGCTTCATCCGCCCCGCTGAAATCGGGGGTGGGGGTGAGTGTGGGAGTCGGCATCGGGGTGGGCACAGAACTCAGAATTAACACCTCGGTCAATTTTTCCGCTGCGCCGGGGAAGCCGGGATCTTTCGAAATGATGAATTCGAGGCGCTGCCTTGCGGCTTCATAGCGCCCGAATTCAATATCCACCAGCGCGAACGAAAATTGTTCGGAGACTTGTTTTGTAATAATGCTTTTTTCCGCGGCGGTGCGGGCGCCAATACCGGACGAATATCCGCCAAATGCGCCCAGCCCGATCAGCAGAAGAAATCCTAAAATGCCGGTTAATATGGAACGCCAGGGCGCCGTTTTCCTGACCGGCTTGATCGGTTGGGTGTCGTCTTCCTTGAAGGGTTGATTCGGTTGTGTAGATTCAGTGTGTTCAGACATGAGAATGATTATACTTCCCTTTGAATACCCGGAAAAATTTCTTATTTTTGTTTTAGCAAACAGACCTTTGGGATCTCGCTGTATAGTAGACATCATCGGAAAGAAGATGATCTTCCACGAAGGACACGAAGTTCACGAAGAAAGAAAAGAAATTCGTGATTCTTCGTGAACTTCGTGGATAAAAAGTTAATTCCGATAAAGGTTATTACATATTGAAAAGTTGCTTTGCCTCCGGCCAGACAATCACCAGCGAGATCAAACCGCCGATGACCATGCCGATCAAAGCAGTGACAATGGCACCACCGGGCAGGTACAGCGCGATCGCATAGGTGACCACGCCACCGACGACCGCCGCAAACAGACCCTTGATGATGGCGCTGTTCGTCTTGAGCGGCTCATGTGTGCGGCGGGAGAGCCAGACGAGCAGGATGACCGCTTCGATCAGCAGGGCGATCTCCGCGAAGGCGATGATCGGTGCGCCGATCTCCTCAAAGAAGATGACGCCCGCGATGCCAATCCCCAGAAACAGGGCGAGACGAATAAGAACTGCATAGAGCGGGATCATCGGTTCCTTGCGGGCGTAAAACGCGCGGACTGCGACCTCATGAATCACATAGCCTGTCAGGGTTGCCAGGTAGGCGCGCGTGGTCCACGTAATGAGGGTTGAGGTGGCTTCGTCGAAGCCAAAAACGGCGCGCACGAGCGGATTGATCCCCGCTGCCATGACTGCTGCAATAGGGAGCGTCAGGGAAATTAACACTCGTAGAGCCCGCTCCACAGTAGCGCCGAATTCCTTCCAGTCATGCTTTGCGGCGAGTTCCGAGAGAGTCGGCAACAGCGCGGTGGCGATGGCGGTTCCCAGAATGGTTTCGGGAACCTGCATGATCATCCAGCCGTAGGTCAGGGACGTGACTGCGCCGACCTGGTCCAGGCGCGAGGCGAGATTGTCGCGCGCGATGAAGATGAGTTGAATGCCTGCCATCGTGAACAGGCGCGGAGCCATCAACTTGACCGCCTCGATCAAACCCGTGTGGCGGAGGTCCAGCGAGGGCGTCCAACGGAAACCGAACTTGAACAGCATCGGAGCCTGCACAAGCAGATGTAGCGCTGCGCCGATGATAACGCCATACACCAATCCATAAATCCCATACCTCGGCACCAAAACCAGCGCGCCAAAAATATGACCGACATTGTACAGGCTTGGCGCGATGGCAGGCATGACGAAATGCTGGTTTGCCTGAAGCGAAGCCATCACCAGCCCGCTGATGGAAAAAATCATCGTGGCGATCAGGTTCAGCCGCATTAACTCCGCCAGCAAAACGCGCTGGTCCGCGTCGAAGCCCGGCGCAATGCCGATCTCTGCGTCCACGATCTGCTGCGCGAAGATGGCGACCAGCAGCGCAAAGATGCCCGTCACCACAAACCCAAAGTTTGCCACGCGCGAGAACAAATCCCATGCCGCGGCGCGGTCTTTGGTGGTCAGATATTCCGTCAACAGCGGGATGAACGCCATCGCCAGCGCGCCGCCGGAGATCAAAGCGAACAACAGGTCGGGCAGGTTGTTCGCCGCGTTGAATGTATCCAGCAGATGCACCCGGTCCCTGTAAATTCGTGAAACGATCATCGTCTCCACGAACGCCAGCACCTTGTTGATGAAAAAGAAGAACGCCACGATCAGGGAGTTGCGGGCAAGGCGCGAAAGTTTATTCATTCAAATTCCTTGATAAAAGTCAATCCGCTTTATCTGAAATGATCTCGATGCCCGGCAGTTTATCCGCCAGCATATAGGTCTTATGTATCAACACCGGCAGGCATTGCGCACAAATATACTTCGTTTCATTTTTGAATATCATGTGCAGCAATGGGGTCTGGTCGTCCGTGCGGTTGCAGCTCAAACATGCCTTTTCTTTTTGTGTGGTCATACTTCTCCTAAAACGTTCCCTTGACCATGCCGCCGTCCACGCTCAACATGACGCCGGTGATGTAGGATGCGGCAGGGCTGACGAGGAATACAGCGGCATTGGCGAACTCTGCGGGTGTTGCCATCCTCCCGAACGGACTCTCTGCTGCCTGCCGCTTCGCCTCCTCCTCGACCGTGGAGTTGTTCGCTTTTGCCCGAACCTCCAACAACTCTGTGACTCGTTCGGTCTCCGTCCAGCCTGGAATGATGGAGTTGACGCGGATACCTTCCTTCCCCAAGTCCAGCGCGAGGGATTTCGTCAAGCCAATGGTTGCCAGGCGGATGCTGTTCGATAGGATCAGGTTTGGAATTGGTTGTTTCACCGAAAGCGAGGTGACCGTGAGAATGCTGGCGGCGTTCGACTTCCGCAAATGGGGAAGCGCCGATTGTATCAAACGCACGTGAGCCATCAGGCACAGGTCGATGCCTTTTTGCCAGTCTTCCTCGCTGAGTGACTCCAGTGCGCCGGGCTTCGGTCCTCCGGTGTTGGTGATCAGAATATCCAGTCCGCCGAGGGATTCCGCTGCCTGATGAACCAGTTTCTCGGGTCCATCAGGCAAACTGACATCGCCAGCAAGCCCGATTGCCTGTGACCCCGTTTCCTTTTGCAGTTTCTCCGCCTTTGTTTTAATTTTTCCATCCTCCCGCCCGTTGATGGCAACCTTGCAGCCTTCCTTTGCCAATGCCAGAGCGGCGGCGTAGCCCAGTCCCTGTGACGAACCAGTGACGAGGGCGCGTTTGTTTTTTAGGTGTAAGTCCATGGTTTTCTCCTTGATTTCATGTCATTGCGAGACGATGATTTTCCGTCGAAGCAATCTCATACATAGTGGAGACTGCTTCGCAAAAAACGCTCGCAGCGACATCAGATGAGTTCAATCTTTGTATCCCAGACATCCCCATCCGTCCAGTTCGCTTTCACCCATTTTGCCACAGTTTGCAGCGCAGATTGTAAAAAGGCGTGGTCATTTCCCACCATCGCGCAGACAATGACGGCTTCGTCCCATTTGTCGTGCAAGTCCATCTCCGCCACAGAGACGTTGAACTCACGCCGCAAACGCGAGATAAGCGGTTTGATCTGTCCGCGTTTGTCTTTGAGCGAGTTGCAGAGCGGGAGGTGGAGGTGAATGGTGAGGGTGACAAGCATATCAATTTTCGACTTGCGGTTTACGATTTTCGATTTACAATCCCAAGCATGGACATAGAAACCCGATACAACCAAGCCCTTGACTACCTGTATTCCTTCGTGGATTATAGCCTGAAACATTCGTCCGAACTGGCCAAGGCGGACTTCAACCTCGACCGCATGTTCGCGTTGATGGAGTCGCTGGGCGAGCCGCAGACGAAATACCCCATCATCCACGTGGCGGGGACGAAGGGCAAGGGGTCCGTCTCGGCGTTATGTGCGGCGGGATTGCAGGCAGCGGGGTATACGGTCGGTCTTTATACCTCTCCGCACCTGTTGGATTATACGGAACGGATTCAGATCAACGGCGAACCGATCTTGCATGAGCAGCTGGTGGAATTGGTCGACGAGATCAAACCGCATGTGGCGAAGATTGAGAAGCTGACCACCTTTGAAATCACAACTGCGCTGGCGTTCATGGCGTTTGCCAAATATGGCGCGAATGCCGCGGTCTTTGAAGTCGGCTTGGGCGGCAGGCTGGATGCAACCAACGTCGTCACGCCAAAGGTTTCGGTCATCACGTCGCTTTCGTACGACCACACCGCAGTACTTGGAAATACACTTGCATTGATCGCAGGAGAGAAGGCGGGCATCATCAAGCAAGGCGTGCCCGTGGTCTCTGCTCCGCAAAAGGATGAAGCGCTCGAGGTTGTGATTCGTGCAGCCAAATTAAAAAAATGCGAGTTTACGCTGGTTGGAAAAGATGTAAAGTTTGAGTTCATGGAATCATCTTTGGATGGGCAAACATTGACCGTGGAAAGCGGGCGGTCCACGGTCCGCGGTCCACGGTCTTCGGTCAAAATACGAATTCCATTACTTGGCTCATACCAGATCGAAAACGCGGCAGCGGCGTATGCGGCGTTGAAGGCAAGCAGGATTCCAATTACGGATGAACAGATCCAAAAGGGATTTTCTCAGGTACAATGGCGCGCGCGCTTTGAAGTGGCCCGCCTCGACCCTCCGCTGGTATTTGACTCTGCCCATAATCAGGATTCGTTCGAGAAGCTGTCTGATACGCTCGATACGTACTTCCCAGACAAGTCCGTCTATCTCATTTTCGGCGCATCAGAGGATAAGAATATTCCCGGCATGTTTGCGGCGATGAAAGCAAAGATAAAGAAACTCATCGTCACGCGCGCCGACCATCCGCGGGCTTTGAGCGTGGAACATATTCAGGGTCTCGCGGAGCAGGCTGGGGTGGAGTCAGAAGCGCTGGTTCCCGTCAAGGATGCGCTGCGGCGGGCGTTGGATTTGTCCTCGAAAGATGGTAGCATTGTGTTATCCGCCGGCTCGATGTTCGTGACCGCGGAAGTCATGCAGGAATGGAAGTTATTGAATGAGTCAACCGAATTGGAATGAACAGGAAGATAATTTTGACCTGACGCTCTCACAGCGGACCGAGGAACTGTATCGCATCCCGAGCCTGGAGCCAAAAGCGGACGGCTTGATCGAGGCGGCAGTTCTGCCCCTGCGTGACATGGTCATTTTTCCGCGCATGGTCTCACCGATCTTTGTCGGGCGGGAGGCCTCCCTGCTGGCAGTGCATGAAGCACAGCGAAAAGAACAAACGGTGATCGGCTTGACGCAAAGGGACCCCGAAGTGGATGACCCGAATGCGGAGGATTTCCTTCCGATCGGTGTCGAGATGGCGGTGGGGCGTTTGTTGAGCATGCCGGACGGGTCACGCTCGGCGCTGGTGCAGGGACGCCGGCGGGTTGAGATCGTTGAATTCATGCGGTTGAAGCCGTACATCAAAGTGCGCGCGCGGGTGATCCATGAACCGCAAACGGCTGACCGGCAGACACAGGCCATGATGCGTTCTGTGCTGAGTCTGTTCGAGCGCTGCGTGCAATTGGACCGCTCGATTCCCGAGGAGGCGCATTTGTTTGCGTTGAACATTTCCGAACCGGGCTGGCTGTCGGACATGATCTCCACGTCGCTTTCATTGACCTATGAGGCCAAGCTGCGCCTGCTCTTGATCCTTGACCCCAAGGCGCGTCTGGGTCAGTTGAATAATTTACTGGCTCAGGAAGTGGATGTGCTTGAACTCGAGGATGAAATTCACGCGCGTGTGCAGAATGAGGTCGATAAGAGCCAGCGCGAGTTTTATTTGCGCGAGCAGATGAAACAGATCCAAAATGAACTGGGCGAGGGCGATATCTTTACACGCGATGCCTCGGAATTGAAGAAAAAAGTGGAGGCGGCGGGTCTTCCGGAAGAGGCGAAGAATGTTGCGATGAAGGAATTGGAGCGTCTCAATCAAATGCCGCCGATGGCGCCTGAAGTGGGCATCATCCGCACCTACATTGATTGGATCGTTGACCTGCCGTGGAACAATTCCACGCCCGATAACCTCGATGTACGGAATGCCGCAAAAACTCTTGAGCGTGATCATTACGGTTTGAAAAAAGCCAAGGAAAGGATTTTGGAATATATCGCCGTGCGTTCCTTGAAACCCAAAAAGGAACGTCAGCCGATTTTATGTTTCGTCGGTCCGCCCGGTGTGGGGAAAACCTCGCTGGGGCGCTCGATAGCTGATGCGCTCGGGCGCAAGTTCGTGCGCATCTCGCTCGGCGGCGTGCGAGATGAAGCCGAGATCCGTGGACATCGTCGTACGTACATCGGCGCATTGCCCGGGCGAATCATCCAGACGATGAAACGGGCTGGGACGTCCAATCCGCTCTTCATGCTGGATGAAATTGACAAGCTGTATTCAGACTTTCGCGGCGATCCCGCCTCGGCGATGCTTGAGGTGCTGGACCCGGAACAGAACTACGCCTTTAGCGACCACTACCTTGAAATGCCGTTTGACCTTTCCAAGGTCATGTTTGTGACGACAGCCAATTCGCTGGCCTCCATCCCTGCGCCATTGCTTGACCGTATGGAAGTGATCGAGTTCCCCGGCTACATCGAAGAGGAAAAGATCGAGATCACCAACCGCTATCTCATTCCGCGCCAGATCGAAGAAAATGGCATCGAAGAACTGGGAATCGAGTTTGAAATCCCCGCGTTGCAGAGAATCATCCGCGAGTATACGTATGAGGCGGGCGTGCGTAATTTGGAGCGTGAGATCGGACGCGTCTGCCGCAAGGTGGCGCGTCTCAAAGCGGAAGGGAAGAAGTATCCGACTTCGATCGCGCCCGAAATGACCGAGAAATTGCTTGGTCCTGCACAGGTCTTTCCGCCCGAAGCCGAACGGACGGATGAAGTCGGTGTCGCCACCAGCCTCGCATGGACGGAAAACGGAGGCGAGATCATGGCGGTGGAAGTTGCCGTCCTCGAAGGCAAGGGCGGCACGCAGATGACCGGCCAAATGGGCGAGGTGATGCAGGAGTCCGCTCACGCCGCGTTGACCTACATCAAATCCCGTGCCGAGAAATTGAAGATTGATATGGAAGTCTTCGAACGCATGGATATTCATATCCATATGCCCGAAGGCGGCATCCCGAAGGATGGGCCCTCAGCCGGAATCACGATGGCGACAGCGATCATTTCCGCTCTGACAGGACGCCCTACGTTTCGCCACGTTGGGATGACAGGCGAGATCACCCTGCGCGGACGGGTGCTACCCATCGGCGGTGTTCGTGAAAAAGTCCTGGCCGCGCATCGCGCCGGACTGAAAACGGTCATCCTGCCCGAGAAGAATCTCAAAGATTTGGTGGACCTGCCGAAAACAGCCAAATCCGAGTTGAAGATCATCCCCGTCAAACACATGGACGAAGTGCTGGAGATCGCGGTTGGCAAGCAGGCGGTGGTCAAGCCGCCGAAACCGAAGAAGCAGAACAAGGAAGAGACGCAGGAGGAGGAGTAGTCCTCGGTCATTCCATGAGATGAAAAAACGCAAAACACAATAGTCATTGTTGTGTTTTGCGTTTTTGGTTTTACAATTGTCCTGCGATGAACCTCTTTCCCGTTTCCCTCGAAAACAGGGTTGTCATCATCACCGGCGCATCCTCCGGTTTTGGCGAGGATGCCGCGCTACTCTTTGCAAAGGAGGGGTGCAAGGTGGTGCTGGCCGCGCGCCGTATAGACCGCCTGCAATATCTTGCCGCAAAAATACAGGATGCGGGTGGCGAAGCCATCGCCATTCCGGTGGACATTGTAAATCCCGCCGATGTGGATATTATGCTGAAATCAGCGCTCGATCTATACGGGCAGATCGACATTCTCTTCAATAATGCCGGCATCGGCCGGGTGGCATGGTTTGAGGAACATTCCGCTGAACGCGATATTGAAATGCTTATCAGGGTTAATCTCATCAGCCTGATGCAGGTCACACGCTCGGTGCTTCCGCACATGCTGAAACGCCGCGGGGGACATATCATCAACATGATCTCGGTCGCAGGCCTTATCTCACCGCCGTTGATTGCGAGTTATTCTGCGAGTAAGTATGGCGTGCGCGCCTTCACCGATGCGCTGCGCCGCGAAGTTGCGCCGTTTGGCATCAAAGTCAGCGGCATGTATCCCGGCCCTGCCTCCACCGAGTTTGGCTGGCACATTGGAAAAAACAAAGCCTATGGCTCCTTTCGAAAAAAGATTAATATACGAATGACATCCGAGTATGTCGCCCGCCGTGTGGTGGATGTTGCCAAACGTCCGCGCCGCAGCCTGGTCATTCCGTGGTGGTTCCGCATCATCACCACGTTCGATATGCTTTTTCCCGTTGCTGTTGACTGGATATCTTATATATTTTCAAGAATCAAACACAAATCGGATTAGGAGACTCGCGTGATTAAATCCCGTCTTGCCAAGCTTGCCGCCTCCCTGCGGACCTCGGATCTGGATGCTGTTATTCTGAATCCGGGTCCCACGCTGAAATATCTCAGCGGGCTGAACTTCCATCTCATGGAACGCCCCGTCGTTTTATTCGTCGCGGCTGATAAAGATCCGGTGCTTGTTTTGCCTGAACTTGAATTACCCAAGGTGGATTTATTTCCATATAAGGTGAAAGCCTTTCCCTATGGCGAAAATCCGTCGGAGTGGAATGATGCTTTTCGGAAGGCGGCGCAGACCCTCCGTCTGGATGGGAGGCGCATTGGAGTCGAGCCGCGTCAACTGCGCCTGCTGGAATTCCGTCACGTAAAAGCGGGCGCTCCCGAAGCGGAATATCCCGATGCAACCGATGTGCTTTCGGAACTGCGTCTCAAAAAAGACAAAGCCGAAGTGGCTGCGATGCGCAGGGCGGTGAAGATCGCGCAGGCGGCGCTGGAGGCGGTCATCCCGCAGATCAAAATCGGGATGACCGAACATGAATTGGCTTCCGAGTTGGTGATGCAATTGTTGAAGCACGGCTCTGAGTCGGAGATGCCCTTTGCGCCAATAGTCTCCGCGGGACCAAATTCGGCAAATCCACATGCCTCTCCCACCGACCGAAAATTACAGGCAGGCGATCTTCTAGTCGTGGATTGGGGTGCCACTTACGAAGGTTACATCTCCGACCTGACGCGCACCTTTGCAGTGGGCGAGGTGGATGAAGAATATAAAAAGATCCATGCCATCGTACAGGAATCCAATGCTGCCGGTCAGGCTGCCGCCAGGCCCGGAGTTCCCTGCGCAGATGTGGATCAAGCTGCACGCAAAGTGATCGAGAAAGCAGGCTATGGAAAATATTTCCCCCATCGCACTGGCCACGGCATTGGCATGGAGGGACACGAGACTCCTTATATACGCGGCGATAACATGCAAATCCTCGAGCCTGGCATGGCCTTCACCGTGGAACCCGGCATTTACCTGACGGGCCGCAATGGCGTGCGCATTGAAGATAACATGGTGATTACCAAGGATGGTGCGGAGAGTTTATCCGACATGCCGAGAGAGATACGGGTGGTGGGGTGATGCGGCTTCGCGATTTTGATGAAAGGCATGGGAAGACAATATTGATCGGGGTGGTGTTATTAGTTTGGGGAATGATCATCCTATCTATTCGCTACCTTGGGCATCTTGAAACCTGGAATCTGTGGCATATTCCGGCAAACAAAAGGTTGTTCCTTGACTTTCGTCTTATCCCTGGTGCTGCCGAGACATTTCAAGCAGGGATGGATCCTGCTGTTTCAAATCCTTATGATCCCTCATTACGTCTTTTTAATTACCCTAGAATTTGGTACTGGTTGTTCAATTTGAATATTACACAGGACGATACAATATGGATCAGCATCATTTTGATCATCCTGTTTTTTCTAATACTCTTTATTTTTCCTGAAAAGATTCGAGTGCGGGATGTGCCACTTTTTCTGCTTTTTATTTTCTCACCCGCCTGTGTGCTCTTGTATGAAAGAGGCAATGTGGACCTTGCTTTCTTTACTTTGGCCGGATTGACTGTTCTGAGCGTGAAACGCCTGCCTGTAATTTCTGCCGTCGTTCTGCTAGTTGCCTCATTCTTCAAATTATTTCCGTTTTTTGGATTGGCTGTGTTTCTTCACGAGAATAAAAAAAGATTTTACGCCTTTTTCATCGCGGTGACAGCAGTCTTTCTTACATACCTGTTTTTCAACATCGAAAGCCTGAAAGCTGCCTGGCTATTGACAGAACGTGGAATTAATCATTCGTACGGGGTGAATATTATCTTTTACCTTCTCAACAATGGACTGCGTTCATTCTTGCCCGTGTTTTTTACAGTTTTTCAGGCTATACCTATAATGAGGTTCGCGCCGCATGTAACTGCTTTTATTGTATTGACCTGGGTTTTTGTTGCAGCGATAAGGCATAAGGGAGAGTTTCCAGTTGAATCCGAAAGGAATTTGGCTGCGTTTCGGCTCGGCGCTGCCATATATGTGGGCACATTTTTACTCGGCAACAATTGGAATTATCGTTTGGCGTTTTTACTGTTCACGATCCCGCAAATTTCTCATTGGTTTTTTGCATCCAAGGGAAAAAACCTCTTGTTTTATTCAACATTGCTTATCCTAATGCTTGCCACATGTTGGTATACCATGGTCTTTGATTATAGCTTCTTGTTGTTTGGCGCGAAGAGCAAAACAACTTTGTATATATTCGATGAAACCATGAACTGGGGTGTATTTGCCGGGCTGGCATACCTTTTGATTGCCTCATCCCCGTCGTGGTTTCGTGCTCTTTCACTCAATCCATTTTCCAGGAATTCCGAATGAGCGGGATAGTTTCGACGTATCTCAACCTAATGGACTCCCAGCGCGAATCCATCCTCTCCCTGCTGGATGGCTTGGGCTACGAACAACTCTGGCAGAGACCTGTGCCAAAGGACTGGAGCATCGGCGAGATCCTTGACCACAATTACCTGTTGATGGCATCCTCCTATCCCGTAGTGAAGTGGATTTGGAAGCTGGGTGCATGGTATGGACGCCTGCGCCGCAGCCGTCCCTATGCAACCGAAATCGAAGATGTGTACCGCGACCCAAAATTTCCGCACTGGGTCGGCTTCCTGTGGACGCCGCGCTTTCACACCCGCAAACCTGTCACGCTCGAGCAGCTCAAAACAGAATTGCGCGATCTGCATGCCCGTATTCGTCAATTCTACGAAGGCAAGGATGAAGATGTGCTCGGCAACCTGTATCTTTTTGATCCTGTATTCGGCTGGGTTAATTTGATCATCACCCTGCGCATCGGCATTTATCATGACCAGTTGCATTTCGACGATGTCTTAAAACAGTCCGCCGAATTTAAGTAATGGATTTTGTCATTTCACCTGCTCAACCTGAACATGCCGGTAGCTTGACCGAAATTACCATCGCGGCGAAGCGTTATTGGAACTACCCGCAACGGTGGATCGAATTGTGGATTCCCGTACTCACGATGGATCGAATTGTGGATTCCCGTACTCACGATCACACCTGATTACATTGCATCTCACGAGACATGGACAGTATTTATTGGAAATGAAGCGGCCGCTTATTACTCGTTCGCCGAAAACAACGAAGGCCTGTGGCTCGACAACCTATGGGTTCTGCCTAAATTCATGGGGCTGGGAATTGGAACATCCCTCTTCCGCCATGCACTTGAAAAGGCAGGAGAGCACAACGCGTCCATCTTGAAGATCGAAGCCGACCCGCATGCCAAGGGTTTCTATGAGAAAATGGGCGCGCGGAAAGCAGGCGAACATCACGGCGGCGTGGACGGTCTGCCGCGCATTTTACCTGTTATGGAGATAAATCTGTGACCACCTACTGCGATTACTGCAACTCCCACCCCGAAGATATCTTCAATAAAAATTATCACGACACACAATACGGATTCCCGTTGAAGAGCGACGATGAATTATTCGAGCGCCTTGTGTTGGAGATCAATCAGGCGGGGCTTTCATGGATCACCATCCTGAAGAAAGCGGATAATTTTCGCAAGGCGTACGACAGGTTCAAGATCGAAAAAATCGCCAAATACACCGAGAAAGACCGCGCCCGTCTACTGACGGATGCGGGCATCATTCGTAACCGATTGAAGATCAACGCGGCGATCATCAATGCGCAGAAAATCCTCGAACTTAAGAAGGATTACGGCTCTTTCAAAGGCTGGCTTGATGTTAATCACCCGTCCACAAAAGATGAGTGGACAAAGCTATTCAAGCAAACCTTTGTTTTCACGGGCGGCGAGATCGTGAACGAATTCCTCATGTCCACGGGGTATCTGCACGGCGCGCATACCAAAGATTGTCCCATTTACAATAAGGTGGCGGCGCAAAAGCCTGCATGGATGCGAAAATAAACCAGGGAGGATGCCTTTGTGAAGAATTTCAAGGCAAAGCGGAGTGGGCAAAGTGCTGGTCCCCTCTTATACTTGGGGAAATGAAACCGACCTTCGCCATTGCCGGAAAACTCACGCGCGAATACCTCCTGCCTCCATCAGGCAATCCGCGGCTTGATGCTCCCGGTGGCAGTCTGTTGTATGCCGCAGGCGGGCTTGCCGTATGGGATTCATCCATTGGGCTGGTTGCGCGAATTAACGAAGAATACCCGCGTGAGTGGCTCAATGACCTTGAAGGGCGCGGCTTTGACATTGGCGGCATCCGCATCCACCGTGAAGCACAGCCACTTGATCTCCGCAGTTTTATTGCATACACCGACAAAAACGAACGCACCGCCTCCAGCGCAGTTTCACATTTTGCGCGCCGCCAGTTGACCTTCCCAAAATCACTGCTTGGCTATCAACCTCTGGATGACTCGTATAGGAATCCGCAGGAGACAGACCCGGTCTCGCCTGCGGCGCTGGATGTGCCAAAGGATTTTCGGGATGCCGGTTTTGTGCATCTTTGTCCCTTTGACTTTACAAGCCAGAGTCAAATGGTCAGTCTCTTCAAAAACGCTTCCAACCAGACCGTCTGCCTGGACCCGGCCCCGAGTTACATGAAACCCTCCCTCTGGCGCGACCTGCGAGTCGTCCTGCAAGGCGTTACCGCCTTCCATCCATCTGAAGAGGAGATGCGCACCCTCTTTTGGGGCGAGACCAATGACTTGTGGGAGATGGCGCGCCACGTCAGCGGATATGGACCGCAGGTCATTGTCGTCAAACGCGGCGCGCTTGGTCAATTGCTCTATGATGCGGCGGGAGATCATCGTTATGAAATTCCCGCCTATCCCTCGCGGATGGCAGACCCGACCGGGGCAGGTGACGCATTCTGCGGAGGCTTCCTGGCCGGCTTTCAGCGGACGATTGACCCGCTCATGGCGGTATTGCATGGAAATGTTTCCGCTTCCCTGAAAATAGAAGGGAGTGGTCCGTTCTATCCGTTGGATGTCATGCCCGGACTTGCCGAAGCGCGCCTGCATTCCTTAAAGGAAATGGCGCGGAAAGTATAGTGTTTCATGTTTCACATAGTACGGATTTATCCATGACCCTCACCGACCGACTCCTCAACCTTGCGATGCAAATCCAGCAAATCCCTGCACCGACGTTCCACGAGGGGCCGCGCGGTGAGTTCGTGCGCAACCTTTTCCTAAAGGAGAAACTTGGAGATGTTTCAATGGATCCTTTGGGGAATGTCCTCGCACGATTGCCCGGGAAACAGAGGAAGGCAAAAGCGTTGGTGATATCCGCCCATTTGGACACCGTGTTCCCTGCGGGCATCAATTTGCCGATCAGGAAGGAAGCGGGGCGCATCGCTGCGCCGGGAATAGGCGATAATTCCCTTGGCGTCGCCTCGTTGTTTGGGATCCTCTGGTCATTGCGGGGAAGAGAACTTGACTTGAAGCATGATATCTGGTTTGTGGCAAATGTCGGGGAAGAGGGCCTAGGCGACCTGTGCGGAATGCGCGGGGTGGTGGAGCATTTTGGCGCGGACGTGCTTGGCTATCTTGTGCTGGAGGGGCTTGCGCTTGGACATGTCTATCACCGCGCGATTGGCGTAAAGCGTTATCGCATTACCTCAAAAACAGCGGGCGGACATTCCTGGTCGGATTACGGCCAGCCCTCGGCGGTGCATGAACTTGCTTCGTTGGTGACGCAATTGACCGCCATGCGGTTGCCGCGCCAGCCGCGCACGACGATGAACGTTGGTACGATTGTTGGAGGTACGGGGGTCAATGTGGTGGCGTCTGAAGCAAAATGCGAATTGGATTTGCGCTCGGAGGATCCGCACACGCTTGCGAAACTGGTAAACCAGGTGGAAGGTGTCCTGACCCATGCCAGCCGTGAAGACGTGAAGTTCACCGCGGATGTAATTGGGGAACGGCCGGCGGGTGAGATCCCCGCCGACCATGCGCTTGTGGAGCTGGCAGTCACTTGCATGGCGGAACAAGGGTTGAATGCGATCCTGACGGCAGGCTCAACGGATGCAAATATTCCCCTGAGTCAAAATATCCCTGCTGTTGTGATGGGAATTACAACCGGCGGCGGCGCACATACGGTGGATGAATATATTAATACAGAGCCGATTGCAAAGGGTGTGGAGGCGGTTACAGGTTTTGTCGTGGGATTACTTTAATCCCAGAACCTCAAATACTTCAATCGGCTGGGTTTTCCCCTTTAAAGTCATATTCGCATGGAGTTTGGCTTCCACTTGTTTTTTCACGCGGTCGTACGCTTCGCGGCTGATCAGGATCTGGTTCTTCAGTGAATTTTCCTGAATGCGCTTGGCGATGTTCACGCTGTCGCTGATGGCGGTGTATTCCAGCCGTTTTTCGGTGCCGATCAACCCCAGCACTGCGTCACCGTAATGGATGCCGGCGCCGAAGGCGAGATGCGCGTTTTCAGGCAGTTCGCGGTACAGGCCTTCCACTGATTCTCGGATGGCCAGCGCGGTCTTCACAGCACGCAGGGTGTGGTCATTTTGCAGGACGGGCGCATTGAACCAGGCCATGATGGCGTCGCCCATGAATTTGTCGATTGTGCCTTCCTGTGCGAGCACCGCCTCCGCCATTGCGGCGAGGTACCGGTTGAGGATGCTTACCAATTTTTCCGGCGGCAGGCTTTCGCTGTAGGTGGTGAAACCGCGGATGTCTGCGAACAACACGGTGATGTCCACACGTTTACCGCCGAGCTGCAGACTGTTCGGGTCCAGTTGTTCGATGACAGCCGGGGAGACCATGCGCTCGAAGAGACGCCTCTGCGCCTCCAGCTTCTTTCGTTCTGTGAGGTCGTCGAGGACAATTGCCACACCCTGGGTTTTCTGTCCGGCGTCCTTGAGTGGGGCGAGATTTAAACGCCAGTTCACCCATCCGCGTTTTGGCAGGTTATGGCTGATTTCAAGGTCAACGATGGGTTTGTCGGTTTTTCGGATCTCCATCAGATGCGGTTCAAGTTCGCTCGAAACGGAGGCAAGCGCCTCGTTAAGATGATGACCGATAATGTCCTCCGATGCGGCGCCGAGGATATTTTCCGCGGCGCGATTCGCGAGGGTGACCTGATTCTGAACATCTGCAGTAATCACACCGCTGGCAATGGATGCAAAGACGTTGCCCATCAGGTTCTTGAGCGCGGTCACTTCTTCGAGGGTGTGTTTCAGGGAGGAGAACAGGCGCGCATTTTCGATGGCAACCGCGGCCTGGTTTGCGAACGCGGCGAGCAAATCCCTTTCGCTTTCTGCGAAGAGGCCCGTGCGGATGCGGTTATCGGCATAGATCACGCCGATGATTTCATTTTTTACTTTGAGCGGCACGCATAAAATGGAGCGCAGGTTAAATGCGACGATACTTTCCTGGCCAACAAAACGCTGGTCCTCCTGTGCGTTGGTGGTGACGATGGCTTCGCCTGTCTCGATCACGCGCTGCACAACCGTGCGGCTGACGTTCTTCTCCGTTGACTCGATGGATGCCATTTCCCAGTTGCGCCCCATGCGGATGGTCATTTCACCGTTTTCATCGCGCAGCATGAGGAAGCCGCGCTCCGCTTTTGTGAGACGCACAATGTTGTCCATCACGATGCGCAGAACTTCATCGAGTTCTAGTGATGAATTGATCACCCGCCCCACATCTGCAAGGGCGAGCATGTTGCTGTGCTCTTTTTGAAAGGCTTCGATCTTTTCGCCGATTTGTCCCAGGGTGGTCTGCAAACCGCGCAGGTCGTCAGCAATATTCTTTGGGAGTTTTAGCTTGCTGGCTTCCAATTCGGTGCGGATGCGGCCTGCCCGGTCACTGAGGGCAAGGAGTTGGTCATGCACGGTTGTGGGGCGGGTGTGGTCGGAAGTCATAAAGAATGCCAATGGAAGACTTGGAAATATTTCCTGTTTTTTCTAATTGTATCCTAAGATGAAGATTTTTAAACGGGCATATATGGCTTGATACAGGATGTTCCGTGCCGCGCGGCGGGCAAGAGGCACATCGCCTCCATGCGGGCTGAACAAGGCGGATTGATGTTCGCGCAACAGGGTTTGAATGGACGGCGCGGCGGCAGGGATGAGCTTCTGCAAAATGACGGCGCGTTCCGCGGCGGTCACGTGAATGGACTGTGGTTTTCCCATCCAGCGCAGGCTGGCGTTGATGCTGTGGAAATATTTTTCAGTGGGAAGAAGCGCTGTCCAAAGATACCACCGGTCCAGCCATGCGGGAGCTTCCCAGCCGTTGCGTTCCACCATGGATTTCAGGATGACCGCTGTTTGAACGTTTGGAATGTAACGCTTCTTGAGGAGGATGGCGAGGAGGACAAGGATAAATCCTCCGGCAAGGATGCTGAGCTGGAAAATTAGCCGGTTTGATATGGTTTTATTAGGACTTTCCAACTGGACCGGTACTTGAGGTTTTTCCTGTTCAAGGGCTTCAAATTCCAGTGGCGTATTGATTTGATCCGGGGGAAAAGCAGGTTGTTCCTCGCGCTCCTGCGGACGTTGAACAGGCTCCTGGTTTCCAGTCGGCTCAAATTCGATCCACCCATACCCCGGGAAATATACTTCAGGCCAGGCGTGCGCATCGCGTTCGCGCACTGTGTAAAACGTGTTTTGCAAATTTGCCTCCCCTTGTGCAAAGCCGACTGCCAGCCGCGCCGGCACACCAACCGCGCGAAGCATTAATACCCCGGCACTGGCGTAGTAGTTGCAAAAACCCTGTTTGCCCTCGAATAAAAAATACTCCAACCTGTCCATGCTGTCTTCCGGGAAGGAGATGACGGGGCTATACTCGATTTCAGAGCGCAGATAATTTGTAATTGCATCGGCTGTATCATATGGATTGTCATGGGTGGCGGCAAGCTCCAATGCAAGCGCCTGGATGCGCGGGGAGAAATCCTCCGGCAATTGCAGATATTTATCCGTTACCCATGCAGGATAGTCATCCCCTGCTTTGCGCAATTCAAAGACGGTCGGGTTGGCAAGCAGGGCCTTCGAGTGATAGGTTTCCCCAGCTTCAAGATACGGCGACGCCTGTACCGTCACAATATCCATGATCTCAGCCTCTTCCTTCTCGGATGGGATTTTCGTATGAACAATGTTGGCTCGATGGCTTACCCAGACGGGTTGGGCCGCCGTGTAAAGGATGGCTTGTCCTTTAATGTATACGTTATAGGTAAAACTCACGTTTTTCCTGTTTTCCGTATCCGGGATCTCAAACTCACCGTCTTGAGGCTCATGGTTTTTGCCATACACCTCCGAAGTCAGCCAGCGGCCTTCTTCAAAACGGTCATAGATCCGCCCGCGCCAATACAATCGTGGATACTCCTGTGCGGCGGCCGGCGCATAAACAAGGAATGTCACAGATTCGCTCTGCGAGATGCGCGTGCCAAGCGGCAGTTCATTTCGATAGTAATCGCGGGACGGCAGGTTATCCTTTTTTACGGATGCGAACAGGTCTTCAAAGCGTTCATTTCCCGAGGACCAGTTTGCGGATATTCTTTGCCACATCTTCCTTGCCTGCAGGTGTACGGGGAGGGTGACTGGAACCAGCCACACCAGCAGGAGCAAAATCGCCGTGCAGACCATGATGGCGTTGTTGAAATCCATGCCGCTTTCCACGGAAATCTGTACGCGATTTTCCCGCCATTTTTTTCGGTCCACCAGGTATTTTTGACGCCCCAACAGGAGCAGTGCCGTGAACAGGTAAGCTCCAAACAGCCAGGTGTAATCCCTGGGCGTGTAATGGTTCAGGTAAATAAGGAACATCAGGATGCCGCTCGGTAGGATGGCAGCAAGGCCATGTGCATGGCGCGTCAATTGATACCCGCTGATCAGGCTGGCAAAGCAGTAGGGGATGCTTAACAACGCCACAAAAAATAATGGATCCTTGACCGGCCTGCCCGAAGCGAATTCGCTTAACCCCAGCAATAATCTGCCGGCCAGGATCAACAGTTTGTCCCCCAGATACGCTTCTTCCTCCGCAAATTTTATAAAGCCGAGCCATTGCCAGATAAAAATAACAAGCAGGTATCCAATGGATAGAAGGACAACGCCTCGTTTTTGGAAAAGGCTTTGCCCCAGGGCCAGTCCGACGATCAGACCCAGCAAAGCCACATTGCGGATGTGCTCGAGCCCATCTGTCCAGCTCGTGGATTGTAACCGCCATGCCGAAAACAGGATGGCCAGGAACAGAAAAACAGCGGAGGGAAAGTCCCACCAGCGTGGAGATGATTTTTCCATTCATTGAGTGTACAATGAAGGCGGTGTGTTCGTCAATTGTGAAGCATTCAAAAACCCTACTGGAGGACTATATGCAGACCCTGATTGAGAGCAGCATAGCCTTTGTGATCACCTTGCAGGGAACTGGCGACTGGTTGATCGCCCCGATGCGTTTTTTTAGCCAACTAGGCACCGAGGATTTCTTTTTCATCGTCCTGCCGCTCATCTACTGGAGCATCGACGCCGGGCTTGGCGTGCGGGTGGGGATGATCCTGGCGGTTGGAAATGTATTCAATTACATCGGCAAACTTGCCTTTGCCGGACCGCGCCCCTACTGGGTGAGCTCCCAAGTCCGCGCATGGTGGCCCGAAACCTCGTTCGGCGCGCCTTCTGGGCATGCCCAACACGCCATGAGCGTGTGGGGCATCATGGCCGCCTCCCGCCGCGAAGGCTGGGTGCGGGCAATCTGCATCCTGTTGATTTTTATGATCGGGTTTTCGCGCATATACCTCGGCGCGCACTTTCCGCATGATGTAGTACTCGGATGGTTGATCGGCGGTTTGATCCTGTGGGCATTCATCCGTTACTGGGATGCGGTTGCGGCATGGCTGGCGGGCAAAACCTTCCGACAGCAGGTATGGACGGCATTCATTGTCTCGATGATTTTTGTAGCGGCGGGATGGGCAGTCACTGCGCCCCGAAGCGACTTTCAGGTTCCTGAACTGTGGATGGAAAATGCGCGTCTTGCCGGGACCGAGGAGCCTGCCCCGGTGGACTTGAACGGCGTCTTTACCTCGGCTGGGTCCTTCTTCGGGCTGGCGGTCGGTCTCGCGTGGATCGTGTCGATCGGGGGGTATCAGGCAACAGGTCCGCTATGGATGCGCGCGCTTCGCTATGTCATTGGCTTGATCGGCGTCCTCATCCTTTGGATGGGATTGGGAGAGATATTCCCTCGCGGCGACGGACTTCTTGTATATTCATTGCGCTTTATTCGTTATGCGCTGGTGGGCTGGTGGGTGACGGGCGGTGCGCCCTGGGTTTTCACCCGCTTCAAACTGGTGGAAGGCGGCAAGACCGGCGCGTCCATCTGATATAATTATTTATCATTCGTAGCAAGGGAAAAGAAACGATCCAAAAGCATTTTCAATTAGGATTTCGCCCGTTATGACCGCGTATGTCATGCGCTTGCGGGGCAATCCTATTTTTTAGAAGCTCTTAAGGTTTTAGATGACGCTGGAAAAAGACACCCTCCTTCATAATCGTTATCGTATCGTTGAAATTCTCGGACAGGGCGGCATGGGTTCGGTGTATCGCGCCATCGATGAAAACCTTGGCGTTTCAATTGCGCTTAAGGAAAATCTGTTTACAACCGATGAATATGCGCGTCAGTTCCGCCTGGAGGCGGTGATCCTTGCCAACCTGCGGCATCCAAACCTGCCGCGCGTCTCAGATCATATTGTGCTGGGTGATCAGGGTCAATACCTGGTCATGGACTATATTGAGGGGGAGGATTTGCGTTATCGCATGGAGCGGCTGGGCATGCTTTCCGAGGAGGAGGCGGTGCATATAGGAGCCGCCATTTGTGACGCACTTGCTTATTTGCACACGCGCAAGCCTCCCATTTTGCACCGCGATATTAAACCCGGCAACGTGAAGATCACCCCGGACGGCCACATCTTTTTGGTGGATTTTGGGCTGGCAAAAGTTTATCAAAATGCAAGCCAGGCCACCACAACCGGTGCACGGGCGATGACCCCTGGGTATTCCCCCCCGGAACAATATGGTACTGCGCGTACAGATCCGCGCACGGATATTTATTCATTGGGGGCAACCTTGTATGCGGCATTGAGCGGCGTCATCCCGGAGGATGGACTTGCCCGTGCAATGGAAAATGCGCAGTTGACTCCCTTAAGAAAACGGAATACCAAGATATCCCGCCGTCTTTCGGCGGCGATTGAAAAGGCGATGGCAGTCGACCCCAGTGATCGTTTTCAGCTTGCGGATGAATTCAAGGTTGCCCTGCTCGGCTCAAAATCAAAGACCCAGCAACCACCGGGAAGCTATACGGTTGCTCCGCCTCCCGCGGATGAATTTTCTGTTCATGATGAAGATGCAGAACCCGTCTCTCCCGGGAATGGAAAACCTCCCCGCAGCCCCAGAGGACCTGTTTTGCCTCCCACCACTGTGCAGGAGGATCAGCCTTTCGTTTCCCCCCTCAAGAAGCAAAAGGAACGTGAGCGTAAAAGACGGGTTGCGTTGTTCCGATTTGTACTGTTTTTATTGCTCCTGCTTTCGGCGAGTGTGCCTTTTTTTGCGCCCGGTATTCTGCCCGCGGATGTGCGCGGCATGATCCCCTTGTTTGCCCCCACCGATACCCGCACACCTTCCATCACACCTTCACCCATCCCAACCCAGACCCTTCCCCCCACGTTCACTGCGACTGCGGTTTTGCCCACTGCAACCATTGCGCCGACGAATACCATGATCCCTGTTGATACGCCAACTTCTGTTGTAAACATTGCCTCTTTTATTGGCGGTGGGTCCGGGGAGATTGCGTTTGCCTCCACTCGCAGCGGGGCACCTCAGATATATCTCCTCGATATTGCAAGTGAAAATGTCGTTCAAATTACGGATATACCGGATGGGGCCTGTCAGCCGGCCTGGTCTCCGGATGGGCGGAAACTGGCGTTCATTTCTCCATGTAGAGGCATGCAGGATGTTTATAACAACGCCAGTTTGTATATTGTCAACGCAGACGGCACTGACATGATATCCCTTGCCTCCTCACCCGGCGGTAATTTTGACCCAGCCTGGTCTCCTGACGGCGAGGCGATCGCTTTTACTTCATTGCGGACCGGGCAGATGGAAATTTTTACCGTCAGCGTGAATGATATTTCAGCCGTGACCCAGATCACCAGGAGTGCCCAACTTATAGACTCGCGTATGCCTGCCTGGTCACAGGATGGTTCTCAGTTTGTTTATGTGGTTAAACGCGTTGGTGTCTATCAGATATGGATGATGAACGCGGATGGGACCGAACAAATACAGATTGTGCGGAGCGGCACCGCCTTTACGAATTATTCTCCAGCGTGGTCGCCCACTGGTGATTTGATTCTCTTCAATCAGCGCTGCGCCACCACATTTTGTAATCCATACCTCATGAGCATCTCGGCTGTGGATCGTTCGAATGAACAGGGTACGCGGTTTCAATCCAGTGTCATCCGAATAGAAAGTGTGGATTTCTCCCCTGACGGATTCCTGCTTGCGTACGAGAGCGTGGACAGCCCGAACAATATTGATATTTTCCATATGACCGTTGCCGGCGCGAACCGCACACGCCTCACAACCGACCCTGCCGCGGATTTCCACCCCGCCTGGCGCCCTATAGTTCGAGAACCATAGTGGCTGAGTGATTATCTTGTCATAATGGGTGATGTCCTGCCCCGCTTGTTGAGAGACAAGGCTTTCGTCGTGGAATGCAAATCGCGGCAGCCTTGTCTTTTTGTGTCACCTTTGTCTGTGTGCGGGCATCCGTTAATGTGGATTCAACATCCGTCCAATGAACAGGATCTGTCCGCTTTGCAGGTCGCGGATGAAGAAGATAAACGGGCGGTCGATCACCAAGGTGATGTCCCACATGGGCGCGCCAGTCGCTTCCATGATGACGGCGGTTGCGGCGGCAGCCTCCGTGCCTTCCTCGTCCACCGCCACGAACGCCTTGTGGATGACATTGCCGATGAACAGATCTCTGCCGCCCGTCATGGCGGAGAAATCGGCTTTGCCACTGTCAAACGCATCGGACATGCCCATCTGTTTAAGTGCATCGGGCAGGGCAAACGAGCTCTCGAATTTGAATTTTGGGAATCTCAGCATCACGGACGTTTGGTTCATTTTCCCAAATACATCTTCAAGCAGGTCATACGTCAAAGCGGATTCGATCTCCTCGAACCTACCCTCATCCGGGACGATGATGTTCATTGCGGCAGTGCTGCCGGCATAGGGAAGTTCCACAGCCTGATAGCCATCCCCGCTGGCATAGGGGATGTACATGCCCTGTCCCATCATTGGGACGTTCACTTGTGAGCCGTCCAATAAATTGAAGGGAATATCGTATGTGTCATCCGCATCAAACTGATCGAGCCAGTCCGCTTTGAAATAGATGGCGTTGACCAGTACCATGCGCGTATCGGGTCCCACGGAATCTTCGGGCAGCAGGTCGTTGATCTTGTCTTCGGTCTGGTCGCTGACCCAGTTGTTGATGGTGATGCGTTCCTGGTTTGGCTGGTTTATGAAATCTGCCAGGCGGACGCCTGCGCCGTAATTCCTGGCAAGCGTATCCAGAAATTCTGGCAGGAATGCAAAGGTCTGCTCCGCCCAGACTGCGTTGGCGATGTTAAGTTGCAGAGGCTCCTGGTCCTTATCCAGGTTGAGCGGTTTCTTATTCAATTCAAGATCGAGTGCATTGAAGGCTGGATGCACCTGTGCCTGCGGGGGGAAATGCAATGTCTGAGCCAATTGGGATTCGGTTTCGCCGCGCGCGCCGGCGTAGGTCATTGCCAGGGCGAGGGAAATGCTGTAGGGAGACAGGATCAGGTTCCCGTTTTCGGAACGAAGCGCCTGGTACACATCCAAAGCGAAGGTATTGTTCCCTTCCACAAGATTGTGGATTTCCGCCGGCGGAATGTTTGGATCAATTTCGCGGCGGAAGTTTGATTCGGCAATTTGCGCAGACGCACCTCCACAAGCCCCAAGAACCAAGGACGTGAGTAAAAGACGGGAGAGAACGGTATATGCTTTTTTCATGATTTATTTCGCTGCCGTCGCAAGGGCATCTTTTATCTGCTGGGTATGCGCGGTGAGATGGAAATTCGGCTGAAGCAGGCTTGAGCCGAAACGGTGGTAACTGCCTTTGTTTGCCACAAAGTCCTCGGGGATGAGTTCCGTGTAGATGAGGATCTCTTCGACAGCCCGGCGCAGGGTATCGAGCATGAGTTGGATGGATGGATTGGCTTTGACGATTGCCTCCATCTGTGCAGTGACATTGCTTCCATCGCCATCGTTGGTGAGTTCATAGCCGTCGATCAAGCTGGAGAGGTGGATCGAATTGATGCGCTCGCCCTGAATGAGGTGCGCGACGGTCTCCAGCGCGCTCCATTCCGTTGGGGCAGGACGCTGCATGGCCTGCCCGTCGGTGCAGCCCTCGAAGCATTTCTCCAATTCCGCGAGGGCGGGCTCGTAGATCGCGCGGGCTTTCCTTGCAAGCTCGGCTGGTTGGAACGGCACATCGGGCATGGGACGTTTGCTCAATTCCATCGTGACGGTTTTCTTTTCAGGTCCGCGATGGAAAACGATCTCCACGTTGTCGCCGCCTTTTTTACCTTCGATCGCGCTGAGCAGGCTGTTGAATTCGCCGGTGATGGGTTTGCCTGCCATTTTCACAAGGACATCATCCCTTTGCAGACCTGCCTTTTGCGCGCCCATGCCATCCACGACACCATCGAGCCGCAAGCCTGCGCGGACGGGAACCTTCAATGCCTTTGCCTGTTCCTCGGTGAAATCGCCGGGCAGGATGCCCAGCATGGGACGGTTGGCGATGCGCAGGTCGATGCCGGTTTCCAGTACGGATTTTAGATTCTCGAGGCTGTCCTCCCAGTTCTTGATAAATTCGGTTGCGAGCATGGTCCATGAACCATCGTCGGGGACGGCGTGATCGAGTTTGAGATGGGTCCCGCCGTCCTTTTCGGTCACAGTGATCGTGACCTCGGTGGGTTCGGGGTCCTGGTTGGAATGCCATTGAAACACAACCCTTTTATTTTCCTCCAGTTCGAGGTAGTGTCCGCTGGAGTAAAAATCCCCGTGCCACCACAGGTACATGCGTCCCCTCGGGTGCGGGTTCACGGTGGCAACGTCACACAGCCACTCGCGCAGGGCAGTGGAGTTGGTGAAGGCGCGGTAGGCAAATTTGATCGGCGCCTGAATATGGATTTCGGCGGTTACGGTGGACATGGAATGCTCCTTTGACGGATGTAGATATATCAATTTATACATGAAAATCCGCCGAAATACATCCCCCTGAAGGAGGGATATATCCTTCGATCAAGCGAGGCTGGCTGTGTTCAGGATGATTTCCATGGAAATCTCATCCGTTTTATGGTTGTAGCATTCGATTTCATGGAATCCAAGTCTCTTATAGAAGGCGATGGCACGTGTTTGTTCATGGCTGGTTTGCAGACGGATCGCCGAGTAGCCTTTTTCTCTTGCGAAGGCGAACAGCTTCATCACCACCCGATAGCCGATCCCGCGACCCTGGTATTCCTCCAACAACCAGAGACGCTTCAATTCGGCGGTGGACTGGTCCATGCGTTTCATGGCGCCGGTACCGACCAGCCTTCCATCCTCGAGAACCGCGAGGAATATGCCCTGGTTTTGTTCATAGACCCGCTGAAAATCGTCAACGTCCTTTAGCTCGCCTTCCTCTTCAAGGACATCGTAAAAGTATTTGGGGGTCTCCCCGGGAGAATAAATGCGTTGCGCCACGGCGGAGATGAGGTATTTGGCGTCGATGACCTGGTGCGGCTGCAGATGGGTGATGGTGATCATGAGCGAAAGTATAGCAGTGGCTGCCCGGAGTGCGTCGCGCCAAAATGAAAACTCGGATGTCGTGATGGCATCCGAGTTTTCATTTTTACTTCCCCAACCTCGCCCGTTCTTCCTCGATCACGCTCTCGTCCAACTTCTTGAACAGCGGTGCAGGTTGGTTGAGTTTCGCGCCCGGTTTCAAGTCGCTGGGTTTCCAAAACAAACCTTCAGCGGATTTGTACCGCAGCACTGTATGTTTGCCGAGCGAGTCTTTGACCGTCTCGGTGAATTGCTCGCCGAAGAGCGGAGTCTCGTAGCCGAAGAAGCCGTGCAGTTTTTCGCAGGTGAAGGGCAGGAAGGGCGCGAACATGACCTTGAGCGAGTCGATGGCTTTGAGTGCGGTGTAGACCGTCTTGCCCGCTTCGGCTTTGTCCGTTTTGATGGCGGACCACGGCGCGTTGACGTCGAGATACACGTTGACGGCGGTGGCGAGCTTCATCGCCTCGCCCAATGCGGAGCGCAGGCGTATGGCCTCGAGTTCCGCGCCGACAACGGCAAAGCCCTTTTCGATGGTTTTCAACAATTCAAGATCCGCATCCCGTAGGGGCGCGGTCTCCGTGCCGTCAAATGATGGTACATACCCCTCCCAATGCTTGTAACAAAACGACAGCACGCGGTTGGCAAGGTTGCCCCACGTCGCTACCAGTTCGTTGTTGTTGCGTGCCACGAACTCCGCCCAGTCCCAATCGCTGTCCTTTGCTTCGGGCATGTTCACGGTCAGGTAATAGCGCAGGGCATCGGGGTCGAAGCGCGTCAACGCATCCAGTCCCCACACACCCCAGTTGCCCGAACCGCTGATCTTTTTGCCTTCAAGGTTCATGAACTGATTGGCGGGCACGTCATATGGCAGGGTCAGCGGGACCGCGTTCGCGTCACCCGCGAAGATCTCCATGAACGCGCTGCCCGCACCCATCAATTCGGCGGGCCATTGCGAGGTGTGGAAGAAGATGTTGTCCTTGCCGATGAAATGGAATTGCTTCGCGTTTGGATCCGTCCACCACTCGCGCCACGCTTCGCCATTCCCCGACACCTGACTCCACTCGATGGGAGCGGAGAGATACCCGATGACGGCTTCGAACCAAACGTAGATGCGTTTGCCCGCTTCGGTCCAGCCTTCGACGGGAACGGGAATGCCCCAGTCCAGGTCACGGGTGATCGAGCGCGGCTTGAGTCCTTCGCTTTCGATCTTGCGCAGGGATTCGCCGATGACGGTGTCGCGCATGTGCGGCGCGCGCTCCTGCAGGAACTTTTTGACATCGGGTTCGAGCTTGGAAAGGTCGAGATAAAAATGTTCGGTGTCGCGTAATTCAAGCGCACCATCACCCGTCTTGGCGCGCGGATTCTTCAACTTCTCAGGTTCGAGCACGTTGCCGCAGTTATCGCACTGGTCGGAGCGTGCGCCTTCGAAGCCGCAGATGTAACAGGTCCCTTCCACGTAGCGGTCAGGCAGGAATTTGTCCGCGCTGGGGGAGTACCATTGCTTGCTGAACTGTTTGAAAAGAAATCCGTTCCTCTGCAGGGCAAGGAACATCGCCTGCGAGACCTTGAAATGGTTCTCGCTGTGCGTGGTGGTGAACATGTCGTAGGTGATGCCGAAACCTTTGAAGACTTCGATGAAGGATTCGTGATATTTCTTGTACACTTCCTCGACCGGCTTGCCTTCCTTGTCCGCGGCGAGCACGACGGGCGTGCCGTGCGAATCCGTACCCGACACGACAAGGACGTTATTTCCCTTGAGACGGTGGTAGCGCGCGACAATGTCACCGGGCAGGTGGGAGCCGGTGATATTCCCGACGTGGATCTCGGCATTCGAGTAGGGCCAGGCGATGGCGATCAGGATGTTTTCGGGCATGATGGAACTCCGTTCCTCGATATTCGGGATTCGATATTCGAAGATCGAATCCCGAATATCGGCTCTTCTCAAACAAAAAAGCTGTCCGCGGAATGGACAGCCCGTTTTTTCAGGTATGAAAAACTAACGTGCTTTCCACTCGGCGCAGCAGGACATCTCCATTCGCATTGTGCGCATGGCCATGGTTATTAACACCATTGGGAAAGCAGGTTTAAAGTTCATGGCCGCAATTTTAGGCGAGCGGGAGGGGTTTGTCAATGGGATGTTGCTCATCCGGCTTTGAGGAAACGAAATCCAGTATAAACCCCAGCCCGACGGAAATCATCCCTGCGCATCCCAACCCTGCAGGGATGCCAATGTATGTCGCAATTATAGTGAGCCCGAACAGCGCAAACTCCTGATCCAGATTTTGCAGGGCGGAGGAAATATCTGGGATGGATTTAATAAATAAGGAGACGGAACTTGTAATCCCGCCAAGCACGGTCAGTCCACCAATGACCTTGGCGAAGAGCGCTGCGACTCTAATTCCTGTGAACCAACAGCCTTCTTTTGGAATCCTCTTCCTTCTGCGGGTCTGAATTTCTGCCGAGTTCATAGCGGCTATTTCAGCAGATCCTTCAATTTTGCGAAGGGAGAATCGGATTCCTCGGGCCTGTGCCCGCAATCCTTTTCATTCAGGTTTTCGCCGCATTCGGGGCAAAGTCCCTTGCAATCGGGTTTGCATACCGGGCTGATGGGAATTTCAAGCAGGGCGTATTCGCGTAAAAGATCCGCCACATCAAGATGTGCATCCTCAGGGAGGATGAGACCCTCCTCGGTCTCCGAGCGTTTATCGAAGGCGTACAATTCCGTGAAGGACCAGTCCAGTTCGTGGTCGAAGTCTGTGAGGCAGCGCACGCAGTTGAGGGTGGTCTCTGCGGAGAAATCGCCCTGCAGGATCAGTCCCTGCGGGGTCTTGCCGACGTTGGCAATGCCCTCAAAGACGCGCAGTTCAAGGTCATCACCAAGGACGATCTTCTCGAACTCGAATGGAAAGTCATGGTTGTAGCCGATCTCCTCATGGATGATGAAACCGACGTTAAAGCGGAAGGGTTTTTTAGGGCTGGGCATGATTGAAAAGGATGATAGGTGAAGGGTGAAATACCAAAGAGACCTATGGGATCGGTCAAATCACTCAGGCTTTTCTATCTATAATGTATCTTGCGAGGTTTACCAGTGCCTCGCGTTCGGTACAGGCATCCAGCGAGTCCAAACATGCGAGGGCGCGGTCCACATGCCTTTCGGCTTCGACCATGGCTTTCTGCGTGGCTCTGCTGGCGCGGATGTTCTCCACGAGGCGGGTCATGTGTTCGTTATTCGTCCAGCCGCCGTTGGGGAGCGAGATGACATCGGCGTCGTCCGGATTTTCCTCCGCGTAGTAAATAGCGGGCAGGGTCACCAGTCCATTCAACAGGTCCGAGCCGAGCGGTTTGCCGACCTCCGACTGCTCGCCGTTGAAGTCGAGGATGTCGTCCACGATCTGGAATGCCATGCCGATCTGGTAGCCAAAATCGCGCATCGACTCGATCGTCTCCCCGCCGGCCGGGCTGACCATGGCGGCGGCGCGGGTTGTCATTTCAAACAAGGATGCGGTCTTGGCGTAAATGCGTTTGTAATAATTATCGCGGCTGACCAGTCCGCGCGAGGTGAACATTTGCGTGAGTTCGCCGTTGACGATGACTGCCAGCGTTTCGGAAAACAATTTCATCAATGGCAGGTGATCGGTTTCAGCGGCGAGTTTGGCGGCACGCGCGAAGAGGAAGTCACCGGTCAGGACAGTGGCAGGCGGCGACCAGCGTGCATTCAAGGTGGCCATGCCGCGCCGAAGTAATGAGCCGTCGATCAAATCGTCATGCACGAGGGTGGCGGTATGCAAAAGTTCCACGGCCGCACCGAGGGTGATGAGTTTCTCAAGAGGCGCACCCAGCATGTTTCCGACGAGCAGGCTGAGGGTGGGGCGGACGCGTTTGCCGCCCGCGCCGAGCAGATGTTCGAGGGCGGCGCGCAAATCGGGATGGGATTCATCCGCCTGCGCCCGCATCCGTTCCTCGACGAGTTTAATTTCTTCTGTTACAGGTGATAGGAAGGTTACCGCGTTCAAATCAGTCTCCCCATGCGAAAAGCCGCGCCGCATTGGCGGTCGTGATGGCGGCGATCTCCGCAGGGCTTTTGGAATGGATTTCTGCTATTTTATCAGCAATATGATGAACAAAAGCAGGTTCGTTCCGTTTGCCGCGAAACGGCACGGGAGCCAGGAAAGGCGCATCAGTTTCGATCAGGATTTTGTCAAGTGGCATCTGTCTGATGATCTCACGCTTTTCGTCCGCATTTTTGTAGGTCACGGGTCCCGTGATGCCGATGAAAAAATTCAACGCCAGCCCCTTTTGCGCAGTTTCGAGATTTCCGTTGAACGAATGCAGCACGCCGGGTCTTTCTGCAAGCGCGCCCTCCAGACCGCCCTGCCATTCACTTAAGATTTCAAGCAGGTCAACCGACGCTTCCCCAAACCATGCGTCATTTTCCTCGCGCATATGGATGACCACAGGTTTATTAATCCCTTTTGAAAATTGCAACTGTTGTTTCAACCTCTCGCGTTGAGAGGCGCGTTTTTCAGGTTCCTTCACCCAAAAATAATCGATGCCGATCTCGCCGATGGCGACCACCTTTGGATGCTTCGCCAATTCCTTTACTTCCTGAAATGTGCTTTCGGAGAATCCATCCAGATCGGTGGGATGGAAACCGACCGCCGCATACAGACTGGGATTTGACTCTGCCAGCCGCACCGCCTCCTTACTGGACTTGTGGTGGAGTCCTGGGATCAGAATTTTGACCACCCCCGATTCGTTCGCACGTCGGAGCACTTCCGCGCGGTCGGGGTCGAATTTGTTGTAATCAAGGTGGCAATGGGTGTCGGTGAGTTGCATGGCGGTATTGGAATTATATCAGCCTGCATGGACAGTACTTTTTGCTGAATTGACCGCTGTAACACGCTGATGTATATTGAGGTAAATATTGGAGAAAACATGAAAAAGACCACTCTTTTGCTTATTCTTTTTTTGATCCTCACATCCGTTTTTCCACTCTCATTCGCCCGCGCGGATGCCGCGCCGCCCGAGGCGCCTCCGGGCACGAACCTCCTGCCCGGCGAGTCAATCACCCAGGTCCGCATGGTGGCGGAGACGGTGACGCTGACCATTTCCAAGCACCCATCCAACCCACAGGGCGCAATCGCCAAAACGGAGGCGGTTTTCACAATGCGCAATCTCGGTACAACGGAAGAGAAAATGGCGGTGCGCTTTCCGCTTTCGTTCTTCAACGGAAACTCTGATGGCTATGGCGAATTCCCTGAAATCCCATCCATTGCGGTGAAAGTGGATGGCAAGTCCATGCCGACGCGCCGCGAAATCCAGCCGTTCGCCGCCAGCGAATATTCCTACACTGAACGGGAGGAAATCCCGTGGGCGGTCTTTGATGTGACCTTTCCGCCGAATCAGGAGGTGATCATCGAAGTCGTGTACAACGTCAATGGATATGGCTACTATCCCTACGAAGCGTTCAAGTACATCCTCGAAACAGGCGCGGGTTGGAATGGCACAATTGGCAGCGCGGAAGTAATTATCCGCCTGCCGTATGAGGTCAGCGAGCAAAACCTCGACCTGACCGGTCAAGCTGGGCATGGCGAATCAACCCCGGGCGGAGTCCGAAGCGGGAACGAAATCCGCTGGAGTTTCAAAGACCTCGAGCCGACCTATATGGATAACATCCAGATCGTCGTTGTCACTCCGTCGTTGTGGGAAAAGGTCTTGAAGGAAAAAGAGACCGCCGCCAAAAATTCCAGCGACGGTGAAACGTGGGGCAGGCTGGCGAAGGCATATAAGGAAGCCGCCATGATGCCAAAGGGATACCTGCGTGAAGACCGCGCCGGGCTGGAGTTGTATGCCCTGAGCAAAGACGCTTATGAAAAATGTCTTGCGCTCCTGCCGAACGACCCGCTCTGGCAGTACGGTTATGCTGATCTATTGTGGGCGCGTTACTATTTCGGCATTCATCTGGCGGGCGAACAGGACAGCGAAGGCATCCTGACCAAAACGTTGACGGCTTTGCAAACCACGCTCGCGCTCGACCCCAAAAATCAACAGGCAAAGGATTTGTTACAGGAGATGGCCTGGGCAATCCCCGAAGCCGTGCAAGTGGATGGGAATAATTTTGTTTTGTTGGGATTGACTGCCACTCCGATTCCGCCGACACGCTACCCGACGGAGACGCCTCCGCCAACATTTGAGCTTGTTGCCACCGCCCAGGCCGAATCCACACCCGAAGCGCAGCCCGCTCCGACGGAAGTGCCTTTTGCGCGAAATCCCCTGTGTGGAAGCGCGTTCCTTCTCCCGGCTTTGTTGGGGATGATTCTGTTGAATAAACGAAAGTTTAGAATGTAAATTTCTATATTCAGTAGTTCACGAAAAGGCTTGAACGTGGTTAACTTGGCTCCGACCAAGGAAACCCATAACCATGTCCAAGCCCACAATCAAGATTACCCGAACAATTCGTTCCGAGCAAGTGCTGAATGCCTTCATGACGGTGGTTCGCAAGAACCTGCCGCTGGAATTGCGAAACACCCGGATCACTGCCGAAGATATCCTGTATGTGTTGGCATACGCCAATGTGCATCGTTTGAGCATTGAATCGGCTTGTCTGGAGTTGCAGAATGCGCCTTCGGGTAATCGTCTGCGAGAAGTATTAGCCCAGTCGCTGCCAGACCGAGCCGGTTTGCAGAACCGATTGAACCGCATCTTTCATCGGCAACTCCATCCCAGTGTATGGAAGTGCAAACGCGATTTCAATGTGGCGATTGACCTGACCCTGATCCCATATCATGGTCAGCCGTATGAAGACAGAAAGGAGATCGTACGCAGTGCACCCAAGTCTGGGACAACCCATTTTCATGGTTACGCCACGGTTTCGATTGTGCGGGACCATCGGCGCTACGTTGTGGCGTTGCGCTTCATCGAACATGGCGAGGATATGGCCGACATCGTCCGCTGGCTGCTGAAACGCCTGAAAACACTCAAATTTCGCATTCGACGGGTGTTTTTGGACAAAGGTTTCTGCTCCAAGCCGGTTTTCAAGGTTCTGGACCAACACAAGGTCAGTTTCGTAACGCCCATTCCCGTGCGTGGCAAGTCGGGCGGTGTGCGGACTTTGTTTCAAGGTAAATCACGTGTCACCACCTACACCTTTAACAGCCCAAAATATGGCATATATACAGTGCAGGCGGTGGTCGTCCAGCGCTATTCCAAAGGACGCTATGGACGACACAAGAGCAAGTGGTTTGCGTACGCCGTCTCCGGATTGCCCTCTGGCATTTTGCCTGCCCAGGTGTTTGAACTTTATCGTCAACGCTTCGGCATTGAGTCGAGCTACCGACAAATGAACCAGGTGCGCGCTCGAACTTCCACCCGTAATCCTGTCATCCGCTTGCTGCTGGTTGGTTTGGCTTTTGTCTTGTTCAATCTGTACATTGCCTTGCGCCAGAATCTGGCCTCCGCGCTTAAAACACCGTTAGAATCTTTCAATCGCTTCTGGCTTTCTTTGCGCCGTGTCGCTTTCCTGCTCAGTCGTGCCATTGAACGCTTCTGGGGTGCGACTGAGGTCATTCAACATCAATCATGTTTTGTGCTTTCGTGATCTACTGATATTTTCAATTTCGATATCTAATTTAAGTAGTTGGTCGGAATTTTTTCTGTACAATAGATTTATTCTTATCTTTTCGTTTCGCTTCTTCTTTCCTTTTTATTGCCCCATTCCTGTGGCCGCATTTAGGACACCAATGACCTTTCTTGATGGTTTCAGGGATTGCATCCCACTGATGCCCTTCCCTGCATTCCCACTTAAGTTTCGTTTTGGTGTTTATGTATTCTTTTGATAGACATTTTCCACCTTGATTTCTTGCAATCATTAAAATGTCATCAAAACTAATCTTTCGTTTTGTGGAAGCCTTGATGTATCCGCAATATCGACACCAACTCCCTTGTATAATTCTTTCAGGTGGCGCCATCCATTGATGCCCCCTGCCACACTCCCATAATAAAGGAGTTTTACTGTTTATATAGTTTACCGAGAGGCATTTTCCATTTTTGCTTTGAGCAATTTTTTTAACTCGACCAAAGGCTTCTTTTGCATTAGGAGTTGAATATGCTGCAGATATATTGATTTCCTTGGAATCAATATCCATGGGTAAAGATATGAGATTTTGATTGCATGCTCTTTTTATAAAATCTCGGACTTTATGAATAGGTAGGATGGTGGGTATCTCGGGTACTTCAATTAGAGATATCCCATGCTGTGCGCATAGCTGTCTCTTTATATTGTCGTCAATTTTTCTAGTTACTAAGGTGTCTTTACTATTTGTGAAGAACGAATTTTCTCTAAAATGCTGAGAGCCTTGGTGTTCGAATGCTATTTTGAGTGTCGAATTATAACCGTCCAGTTCCAATTGATTCCCCCTTGAATTAATTAGCCATGTAGGACGACGTTTAGGAAACGGGGTGTTAAATATTTGTTCAAAAAATTCTCTACATATTCTTTCGCCTAAACCTGATGAACATTCTGCGCACCATTGCCCATTCTTAATACTGTTTGGTTTGGCATACCATCGGTGGCCTGATGAACATTGCCATTCCAGAGGTGTTTTGTTATCGTGATATTTTTTAGATAAACATTTTCCACCACGGCTTCTTGCTAATTTTCGCATCTCTTGGATCGATAAGGTTGAACTTCCAGAACAAATTCGGCACCATGCACCTCGTTTAACTGATGCTGGCTTAGCTAGCCATCTATGGCCTTTTGAACATTCCCATAAAAGTTTTGTATGTGCATCTACATAGATATCTGAGAGGCATTTCCCACCCTTTCTCTCTGCAATGCCTCTCATTTCCTCGATACCTAATTTTTTTCTGTTGGCTATATTTTGGGCACTGCACTTTTTGCACCAATGACCTCTGATAATTGCATCTGGTCTGGCTTTCCAAATGTGCATTTTGTCGCATTGCCATATTAATGGTGTCTTGTTATTGATATAACTATTCGAAAGACACTTTCCTCCACGCTTGAGTGCTATGCTTCGCATCGTTTCAATGGTTATTTTTGTGTTTATGCTTGGCATAGCTTTATGTTTTTTTCTTCACTTCACCCCCGCCACCTTCAAACCATCCTGAAGAATTGCCTGCACCTTGTCCGCGTGACGGGTCTCGGTGTACACACGCAGGATCGGCTCCGTGCCGGAGAAGCGGATGAGCATCCAGCCGCCGTCTTCGAGTTTGTACTGGAAACCGTCCATGGTGATGAGATCGGTCACCTTCAAGCCGCCCAGCGTCTTGGGGTTGTTATCGCGAATGATCTTCTTACGCGCTTCAGGGTCGCCGCTGAAGGGACTGTCCACGCGGTCGTAGAAATATTCCCCGCCGACTTTGTCAAATAAATCTTTCAGTAATTCGGTCGGTTTCTTGCCCGTCTTGACCATGAAATCGAGCATGTACAAGCCCGCCAAAATCCCATCACGCTCAGGGACATTGCCGCGGAAGGCGTAGCCGCCGCTTTCCTCACCGCCGATGAGCGCATTGGTCTCGGTCATCTTTGGCGCAACGAATTTGAATCCCACGCCCGTCTCATGGACAGGCACGCCATAGAGCTCGCCGAGTTTGTTTAATATACCTGTTGTCGAGAGTGTCTTCACAATGTCACCGCGCTCGCCGCGTACCTCAAGCATGTAATATGCCAGCAGACCAAATACACGTAATTGATTGATGAACTCGCCGTTCTCGTCGCCGATGCCGCAGCGGTCTGCGTCGCCATCCAGGATCAACAGCACATCTGCTTTGTTCTCAACGGTGGCTTTCAAACCCACGTCAATGTTCGGGCGGATGGGTTCGGGGCGTTTCATTTCAGGGAAGGACGGATTGCGTTCGTTGTGGATTTCCACGACTTTCGTTTTTCCGCCTGCCAGTAATCGTGTGAACCAGTTTGCGCCGTTGCCCCACATTGAATCCACCAGCACAGTCAAGCCTGCATCTTTGATGGGCTGGAGATCGATCAATCCATCGCGGGTAAGATGCTCGATGTATGGCGTTGCCGCATCGAATTTAACGATCTCGCCAGCGGCTTCGGCTTCTTTATATGCCTTGCGCTTCACATCTTTCACGTCGTCGGGGATTCCACCCTCGATCTGTTTCAACCCCTCGGGGTCGATTGCCCCGCCTGTCTCGTTGCGGACCTTGAATCCGTTATCCGTAGGTGGATTATGGCTGGCGGTCATGTTTACCGCGCCTGCGGCTTTCTTATCCACAACCGCATAGGCAATGACAGGTGTGGGTGTGGCGCTGTCTGTTAGATAAACCTTCAAGCCGTTGCCCGCCAGCACTTCAGCGACGGCGGCGGCGAAGTGTTCGCTGCCAAAACGCATATCGTATCCGACGACAATCGATTGCCTTTTTTTGCCCTGCGAAAGCATGTAGGACGCAAACCCCTGTGTACAGCGGCGGACGTTGTCGAATGTGTAATCCTCCGCGATCACGCCGCGCCAGCCGTCCGTGCCGAATATGATCTTGTGTGTCATTGTATCTTCTCCTGGAGTATCTGTAGTTTTATGTTTTATTCATCCGAGCGCGATTGATCATTTGCATCACTTGCTCATTTGCATTCACGATATAAAAATTTATTTTGGGGTGTTCAGACTGAAATACCCTGAAAATCTCATCCGCAAACGCCTGCCCAATGCTGCCTACATCTTGAAAATCCAGGATAATTTCCTTGAACTTTTCAAATCTTGATAAAAGTCTTTTCGCCTGAGAGCGTGAAATTAGATTTTCATCGCCATGTTGAGCCAGAAAAACAGGCACATGTGTTTTTGAAAAATCGTAATCCTCATTTCCAGAATAAAAATCGAACACTCCTTTTGTGGTGCGGGTTGAATTAAGTCTAATTCTCATTCGTATTGCAGTTCCACTTATTTTTTCATCTTTCGTTTCAAGCAGCCAATCACTACCTTTGGCGCTGTCCAGTCTGGATGAATGTGAAAAAAACAATTTTTCTGAAGTTATGGAAAATGCATCGAAAATTCTTGATGAAAAGAAAATACCCTCCCCGGTATGTTTTTGCGGGTCGGTGGTTAATTTGCCTTTTGAGAGTTCAAGAATTGCGTGCAATGAATCGCTTAAGTTAAATACTTTTTGTATCTTGTTGAAAATCCCCACTCCATCATCCCAAATGAACATTTGGATTTCTTTTAAGGTCTTTTGAACGTTAACCATGACTTTGTTCCCTTCGGAATGGTCTATGGCATTATTTAACATTTCCGTAAAACCGTATTGGCAAATTTTGTAAACATTGTCTGGCGTTCCCTCAAGCAATGGCGCAATGCTTATCCTCCAAACGGAATCTTCTTCCAGCCCCTTGAGTTCAAATGTGAAAGTTTTATCGAAGATTGGTTTTAATGTATATCTTCTATTTTTTGTTTTTCCCTGCACTTCAAGCGTACCGTCTTTAACCAAAGAATTGATATGCTTCAAAACGGCTTGACGTGAAACCGAAAACGTTTCCGCGGTTACAGTGGAAATTTTATTTTGATGCTCTTCTATATTATTAATAATAAAACTACGAATTTCATCAGTTTTTCGGGGCGCCATGTTCAATCCTTGTTGACAACTTTTGACACCTTTATTGTAAACTTATTTTGCTTTATTGTCAACTTTATGGCGTTGGTGTCGTTTCCAGTGTTGGTTCGGTGGTGGCGGTGGGGGTAATCGTCGGTTCAGGTGTTGGAGTGGCGCTGTCTGTTAGATAAACTTTCAAGCCGTTGCCAGCCAGCACTTCAGCAACCGTGGCGGCGAAGTGTTCACTGCTAAAACGCATATCGTATCCGACGGCAATCCATTGCCCTTTTTTGCCCTGCGAAAGCATGTCGGACGCAAATCCCTGTGTACAGCGGCGAACGTTGTCGAACGTGTAATCCTCCGCGATTACGCCGCGCCAGCCGTCCGTTCCGAATATGATCTTGTCTGTCCTTGTATCTTCTCCTCAAAAATGATGATCTGCAAAAATTATACCCGCCGCGGGTGTAAATATCATCCCTAAATCCCACCATCCCCCCTTTATGATGCTTTCTACTTTAGCCCCATGAACTTGCTGATGGCGTTTATAAAATTCAACATAAATGCGATGCCGTTGCCCGGCATCGCTAAAAGCAGGTTTGCTGTAATGGTAATCAAGCCAAGAGCAACCACGATGGCTGACAAACTTCTTTTAAGAGTTTTGTTTTCGAACAAATCATCATGGGATCTTCCAATTTGAATTGTGATTAATATCAGCAGGGCGGGCATAAAATCTTCTATAAACCTCATGGCCACAAAGTAATAAGACATCAAAATAAGGATTGAAATACTGCCCGATCCCAATAAAGCAAAAAACAACCAGGGTTCCGCCAAAGTGTATTTTGTGCCAGGTGCGAAGAATTTTTTTGGGATAAAAAGCTTTTTAAACAGGTGGTAAACGGGTAGAATCGAAAGGAAAATATATGGCGTAATATAAAACAGCCCACCAAGCCTGTCGTTTGAGTGAAGATACTCAATGCGACTTATGTAGGGGAACTTTGGCATCATTTTCAGCGGATACGCAAAATACAGTTTTGTATTGTATGAAATCCTGGAAATAGAGAACAAGCCTTCAAATTTTGTGTAGTCAATATTGGCTAATTGATAGGTCAATCCAAATTCAAAGATTGAATCGAAGCGTGCCCAGTTGTACCAAGCCAGTCCGATGCCTGCCAGTATTAATGGCAGCAACAATGCTGCAAGTATGGATATGGGTGTTTTTATTTTGGTGTAAGAGTAGCAACGAATTGCATAAACCAGCGTAAAGCCAACACAAAAAAGGACGGAAGGCAGGATGATGATCCTCGTTCCAACTGCCAGTGCCCAATGGGCGGTAGCAAGGGCGAGTTTCCAAATAACGGGTTTATCATCTCTCAGGGCGGAATATAACCAATAAAATCCTCCGATGAAGAAAAATTGACTCCCAAAAATTGCTGCTTCATAAACCATGGCACCCTTCAATATGATGGTTACAGGTGTGGATAGTCCAACAACGAATAATAAAAAGGTGAGCAACCAGGCAGGCGAGTATCGAATGGAATTTTTCCAAAAACTCCATATCAAAAGTGCCATATATAAGAAAACCCCACAAGCAAATACAAACGCCAGATGAAAATCAGCAATATTGGATAACTGATTCAGGTTAAATGCTGTTAATAAAACTGCCGGTACGGGTCCCCAATAAAGATAGAACTTTCCTTTGTAGAGCGATACGTCCCAAGGGAAGTTCTCAATGCCTAATTGCCTGCGCAGAAAATAATCATACGGATTGTCCAATGCCAGTAATTCAGGAGGCGGTGCATCTGCTATATATAAGCGGCCACCCTTGAAACTTTTTGCCAACTCGCTGTAGTAATCATAATCCTGTTTTTCGGCCCTCCGAATTATTCTTTGATCTAGCTGAAGAACCCATGAATAGATAGTGATGGTAAGAACGGCAGCAAGAATGGATGCAATTGTTATTTGGTTTGTACGGCTGAAGGATTTGTTGAGTGCGCTTAAATATTTATTTATAATGCTGGCTGCTTTAGCACCCCAAAAATGGATTATCGTACCAGCACCCAAGGATGCCAGCCCCCCTGTTAGTAGAATTATCCTGCCTCTCCCCCATTCCTGATTGTTATCCAAACCCAATTGATATGCAAAGACTGCCATAGACAAAAATAAAACAGCAAAAATAGTGAAAAGCCATTTCATTCAAGCATCTCCCAACTGGGCATGGTTTATAATTGTAGATATAGAGTTTATAAATTGATTGAAATCAAGTTGTTTTTTTTTTACTACGGTGTCATAGTTGGCGTAACTTCCAACGTCGGCTTGGGTGTCGGTGTTTCTGACGGCGGGACGGGTGTTGGCGTTGGGGTGGGTGGCACGTTGCCAGAGATCAAAATTTGCCATGCGATCTCCAGGTCGCCTGAAGCCACCACTGGGAAGTCGGGCAGGTTGCCGAGCGCAAGGTCCAGCCGCGAAATTGCCTGTGCCAGTGTCGCATCCCGTTTTTCGCTTTGCAGTTCAGCCAGCAGGCTGCGGGCGGTTTGCACATCCGCTTCTGCCAGACCGAAATTGCTTTGCGCCAGATACAGTCTTGCGCGTGCCAGAATATCCAAGGCGCGGGTGAACATCACTTCCTGCTTCAATTCGAGCAGCTGCCTGCTGTTGTTTGTCCGCAGTTCGGTTTCGAGCGCGGCTTGCATCTCCTCCAGTTTTTGGATCGAAAGCGTGTGCGCCTTGGCAGACGACTCGAGCGCATCCACGCGGGTTTTCATCTCATTCAACTGCGTTTGCAGGGACGCGATCTCCGCATCCATGCCCTGGATCTCGGCGGTGTTCTGCTCCACAGGCGCAATGAACGTCCTTTGAATGTATGGCAGTCCGTAATACAGCGCCGCACCGATGACCACGATCAATGCTGCGACAAGGATCAATTTCAGCAAGGCTCTCAGGAAATTGACAAATGCCCGCCCCAAACGCGACAGGAGGGATGGTTCGTCTTCGACAGGTTCCCGCTCAGGCTGTTTCTTCTCGACGGGTGCGGGCAGCGCCTCCTCCTCGACGGGGATCAGGGCTTTGTTTTCTGATTCATTTCCCTGCGCCTCGGCAAAAAGCTCCAGCTTTGCAAGCAGGGACCTGCCCATGCCTTTTACGTTCAGGGCATCTTCTTCAGATTCGAACGGGCGCGCGGCGATGAGATTTTCGGCAACGCTCCGCCCAACGCCGGGGACTTTGATTAATGTATCAAGGCCTGCGTTGTTGAGAAACATAAGGAAGTTGCTCATGGTGTCTCCTATTCTGTCATTGTACATCAAAAGGCATCGGTTGAGCATCTGATCGAGGAAACAGGATCAACTTCAAGTCTGGGATCGAGGCGCGGCGTCAGATTTTGGGAGTTTGAATTTCATCCATACCACCGCAATCGATATGAGGCTTGCTGTAAGCGCGATCCAGAACGGGGTTTGCGGTGAGACGCGTTCCCAAAGTTGCGCGCCGATCCATGGCATGGGCAGGGAGAGCAGACCGAGCGACGTGCCGAAGAAACCGAATGCCAGCCCGCGTTTTTCTTCGGGGATGACTTTCGAGATAAGCGATTGATAGGCGGGCATTAAACTACCGGTGCCAAGCCCGAAGAAACACATGGCAAGGATGAAGCCCGCGAAGGTGCTGGAGTTGAGCAGGGTGAACAGCCCAAGCCCGTTCAGCGTGAAGCCCACGACCATCGCGACCCGTTCGCTGAGTTTGTCGACCAGCGTTCCAGCAAACGGAGCGGCGAGGATGGCAGCAACCCCAACCGCCGCGTTGACGATGCCTATCTCCCCAAGGTTGAGTTTTCCGATGTCGGAAAGGTAAATGGGGAAGAGTTGCCCGATCAGGCTGTAGGATGTGTCGCCGACGGCGTCTGTGACCCAGATCCAGGTGAGGATGCCGCCGCCGAGGAGCAGGGCAAAGATGGCGGCGAGTTGTCCCTTGAAACCGCTGAAGGTCGGTTTGACCGCGTCCCGGCTGGGTTTGAAACGTTCGTTGGTTGCCATCCACACGCGCAGGAGGGTGGCGGCGAGATAAAAGCCGAAGGCCACACGCATCATCAATGCAAAGCCGAATTGATAGGCGAGGAAGCCCGCCAGCGCGGGGCCGATGACGGTGACGGTTTGGTACATGCTGGTGGTGATCCCGAATACCCGTCCGCGGGATTCTTCGGACGACTGCTCGGAGATGTACGCGCCGAAACTGGGTCCGACCACGGAGTTGGAAACGTATTCGATGCTCAAGCCGATCAGCACCCATTGCCAGTTGGGAGCGAAGGCGAAGATGAGATAGCCGAAAACCGCGATGGAACTGCCGATCGCCATGATGCGCAGGCGTCCGATGGTATCGGAAAGCCAGCCGCCGAAAATCTGCAGGACCATCGGCACGAGGGAGGCAAGCGTGAAGACCATGCCGACCTGAATGACGCTTGCGCCGAGGTCGAGCATGTAGAGCGATAACATGCTGTATACCATCTGTCCCGCGATGTTGGCGAAGATCATGCCTGCCAGAAACCAACGCAAGTTGACGTTGAGGATGGGTTTATTGTCCATGTGACAGGTATTTTATCATCCGGGGAAATTTATTTGCTATAATCGCCTCCATGCAGTGTCTTGATTGTGCCGTCCGGAAAAATCATCCGGAATTCCAGATGTAGGATGCCGCTGCGGGTGGTTGGGAGGTTATTGTGACCATGGTCGCGCTTGTGTTCAGCATCTTAATCAGTACCGGCTCATTTGCCTGGGGGTATACAGAAATGGGGTCCGCTACTTTATCTCACTGGATGATCGCCTTTGGTCTGCTCTGGCTTTTTTCCCAATGGCGCGGCTGGAAATGGTTCCCCTCTTTCGCCTTGCTTCTTTCCATCCTGGCTGCGATGATCGGATTATGGATTAACGTCTCCATCGGTTGGATGTTCAGCGGCGCGATCTTTGCCCTGTTCGCATGGGACATGACAGAACTGCGAAAAAAACTGAATCTTTTACCCCCGCGGGAGGATGCCGGCGGCTTTGCACGGCGCCATCTTCTGCGTGTCAGCCTGCTCGCATTGGGCGGCTTGCTGTTCGCGTCTGCGATGATGTTCTGGTGGGGGCAATTCACGTCCGCCTGGGGGACGTTCCTTTTTTGTGTGATTTTTCTTGGGCTGGCCGGACAATTGCCGGCATGGGTAAAAAGGTAGAATGCTTAACTGAAAACTTTAATTTTCAGAAAACGCGCATTTGGGAATGTCCGATGTCCAGGATATTCCATTTGATTTCGATGGTAGACATCCCCCCCCCCCCTTATATTTTTAATGCCCGGCTGCCACTCGAATTCAAAGTTTTCAAATTTGTATGGAAACCTGACAAGATGTCAAGGAGAAAACCTTTTCTTTTTTCAACGGGTCATATACAATGCTATAACTTCATCTTGTGAAAAAAGAGACAAAAGGAGTCCTATTTTTTTGTTTCCAAATTATTAAAGGAGGATGTAATGTCTGTTCGTACCAGTAATCATGTAATTATATTCCTTGTTCTGGCAGTTGCTTTGGTGATGAGTTTGGTTTTCCCGTCCGCTGTTCTTGCAGATGATGGCACGCCGCCGCCCGAGGAAACGGCAGAGGCTGTATCGCCGCCGCCCGATGAAACTGCGGAGGCTGTATCGCTGCCGCCCGATGAAACTGCGGAAGCTGTATCGCCGGACGAGGATGCTGCTGATGCCGTTCCACCCGAGGAGAGTCCCCCGGCATCCGTGGCGGAAATCGTTGAGATCATGGAGGAGGCCGGGGCTGTGCTGGCGGATGGGAACGGTGACCCGATTCCCTTGGCGGCGGAAGCTGCACAGACTGCCCTGCTTTTCCCAGACCCAATCGGCTGCCCTCCCGGAGTTCAACCTGTGTCATGGGGCGGCACGGGAGCGGGCTGTACCGTTTCGTATGCATCCATCCAGGCTGCGATTAACGATGGATTGGTTCAATCAGGTTGGACAGTGTACATCGATCCCGGAACATTTTATGAAAACGTCAATGTTAATAAGTCAGTAACCCTGCAGGGAAGCGGTGTGGGGGTTACGATTGTTCATCCCGGCGCCACCAGCACTCCTGATCTTGGATGCGGTGCTGGCAGTTGTGCGTCCATTGCCAATACTGTGTTTTATATCACCGCTGATAATGTGACCATCCGTGACCTGACCATTGATGGCGATAACCCCCTGGTGGCCAGCGGCACAGTCGTCAATGGCGCCGATATTAACGTGCGCAACGGCATTTTTGGAAATTCTGCTGACAACTTGGTTGTCGAGGATACCGAGGTGAAAAATACATACCTGCGCGGCATCCAGATAGCATATGGCGACTCGTTTGAAATCCGCAATAATACCATCCAGAACGTTGACGGCAGCCCATATTCGATTGCCCTCTTTAATTTTGGCGGAGGCGGTGTGATCGAGGGCAATACCATCAATGAAGTGGGGGACGGGATTGCTTCCAACTGGTCCACGGGTACGCAGGTTCTGAATAATACCATTTCAAACATGGGCACCGGTATTCATACTGACAACACACAGGCATCGGATGTCATCAGCGGCAACACGATTTTGAATGGTTCGTCCAATTCATACGGCATTTTTGTGTTTGCGCCATATGCCCCGGTCGCTGTCACGAACAATACAATTACCAATGTGGATGTCGGCCTGACGGTCTCCGGGAATGGCTGGGGCGATACCCTCAACACCATCACGATTGATAACAATAAGGTTGCCACAAATGTGATCGGGGCGTATGTGACGACGGATGTCTGGGGTTATTTTTTCAGCGATGTGAGCGCTTCGTTCACCAATAACGTTTTTACAGGTGGGGATTATGGTTTCTACCTTGAATCAAACGGCAGCGGCGAATACTATGGCAGTTATGATTGCAGCGGTGCGGGCGGCGACTGCGTATTGAACGTGACCGGCTCGGGAAATTCCATTACAGGTCAAAACCTGTTTGCGGCTACAACTGCCACGGGACAGCCAAGTTGGACCCCAGGGAACCCTCTCAGTTATTACGGCGTCTACAATGTGGACTTGCGTGGGAATTGGTGGGGCGACGCCAGCGGACCGAACGACGATAATACGGTCCCGGACAGTTGTGGCATCACACTTGACAACCCGGCGGGTTTGGGCGGCAATGTTTCCGAGTGCATCCTGTACGACCCGTGGCTTGTCAAAAACCCGTTTCTGCCTCCCGTGGTTGACAAGGTGGACGATGAGGAAAAAGGTTCCAAAAAGGATTTCCCCGCCTCCTTGATCCCCGTCACCGGCGGCCAATTGACCAGCATCAGCTGCGAGTTTGAAACCTCCACCCTGTTGATCGGTGACATTAAAGTCATTTTTAGCGGTTTATGTGGTTACGAAGTATTATTGGAACTGCTGACCTATGAAACACTACCGGCCAGTTTGAATGACGGTGAAGCCCTCCTGTATGGTTTGAATATCATCCTTTTTGAAAGGGGAGTGCCTGTGGATGGCCTGCCTGCGAATGCAAAAGTGATCATCTCCTATCCTGTGGCCGGTGTACCGATGAAATGGAGTTCCTCCGCTGTCAATCCCTGGCTTGCCTTGGAAGGCAGGCAGGTGGATGATCGTTTCGAGGTGGATGTCGATTCCGGCACCTTCATTTTGATCGGCAATTAACATTCATAGGAAAATCCCTCCTTGAAAGAGGAGGGATTTTTTATTTAAGACCCATCAGCCATGCCTCCGTTTCACGCGGATGTTTGAAATGGACCAGCGTCAAATGCCGGTGCTCGGGGAGGGAAAGAAGAAATGGCGTTTCCCGCTTCCTTCTCCAATACGTTTTGAACAGCCAGTGGAACAAGGACTCCTCTGACCACAATTTGAGATGTTCCCAGAATGTCTCGCGGTTGCCGTTCCATAGATCCTCACGAGTGACGGCGCGGCGGATGGTGCGGACGAGCAAACGCCAGAACACGATGGGGAGGGGATAATCCAGCCAGATGACGGCTTCGGCGCGACTCCAGACGATGTCGCGTACTTTGCTGTAATTTCCCGCCACCACCCAGCCCTTTGCGTCCGTCGTCTCGCGGACGCGCTCACGGAAGACCTCAATCTCCGCCATCATCCAGTTCGGCTCCCAGTGCAAGGCGTCTAGTTCGATAAAGTCCAAATTCAATCGTTCCGACAATGCCTTTGCCAGCGTGGACTTGCCCGATGAAGTGGTGCCGATCACAACAATTCGTTTGCAGGGAAATGCGTTCATGGCGATGCGGGATTATAATTCGTGATAGGTAATATACATCACGCATCAATTCCCCACAAGGATCTTTAAATGTTCGACATCCCCGATGACGAAATTCTGCCCCTCTCGAAAGAACACGTCTTTTGGACGTGGTCGGCGCAAGCCAAAGTCAATCCCATCGCTGTGAAACGCGCCAGGGGCGTGTATTTCTGGGATGTGGACGACAAGCGCTACCTCGATTTCAATTCAATGACGATGTGCGTCAACATCGGTCACGGCGATGAGCGCATCATCAAAGCCATGCAAGAGCAGGCGGCGGAGCTGCCCTACGCGGCGCCGGGCATGACGACGAAGATCCGCGCGCTGGCGGGCAAAGCCGTGGCGGATATTACGCCGAATAAAGCCCTGCGCAAAGTCCTCTTCACGCTTGGCGGCGCGGATGCGAATGAAAATGCCATCAAACTCGCGCGCGGATACACCAAGCGTCATAAAATTCTCACGCGCTATCGCTCCTATCACGGAGCAACGGCGGGTGCAATGGCGGCGACGGGCGATCCGCGCCGCGTGGCGTGGGAGCCGAACCTCATGCCGGGTGTTGTCCATTTTCTCGACCCCTATCGCTATCGCTCCACCTTTCACCGGGCAAACCTGAATATTTCAGAAGAGGATTTTGCGCGGGATTATGTCAACCATCTGGAAGAGATCATCCTGTACGAAGGACCTGAATCCATCGCCGCCATCTTGATGGAATCTGTTACGGGGACGAATGGCATTATCATCCCCCCCAGCGGATACATGCAGGGCGTCCGTGCGTTGTGCGACAAATACGGCATCGTCATGATCGCGGATGAAGTGATGAGCGGTTTCGGGCGTACGGGCAAGTGGTTTGCCATCGAACACTGGGATGTTGTGCCTGACATCATCAGTATGGCAAAGGGACTCACGTCTGCGTATGCGCCGTTGGGGGCGGTGGCGATGAAACCTGAGATCGCGGCGGCGTTCGATGAACATGTTTTCGAAAGTGGGCTGACATACACCTCCCATCCCATTTCACTGGCGGCAGCCGTGGCGAACATCCACGCCATGAGGGAGGATCAAGTCGTGGAACACGCGGCAGGCATGGGTCCGGTGTTGAAGCGCATGTTGACAGACTTGGGCGAAGCGCATCCATCGGTGGGGGAAGTCCGCAATATTGGTTTGTTCGGCATCATCGAACTGGTGAAAGACAGAAAGACGAAAGAGCCGATGGCGCCATGGAATGCGTCATCGCCGGAGATGGTCGCGCTGAGAAAGTTTTGTCTGGATCACGGCTTGTTCCTGTACACGCACTGGCATACCGTGCTGATCATCCCGCCGTTGATCATCACCGGGGAGCAGTTGAAGGAGGGGATGGATATACTGGACAAGGCGCTGGAGATCACGGACAGGGCTGCAAATAAGTAACTGCTGCTGGACTTTTGGGTTTGAAGCAGTACAATAATGGAAACCATCCATCAAAGGAGAATGCGAAATGGAAAACCCTTCGAATGCCCCCATCATGGAACACAAGCCCGGCCCCGCAGGGTGGCTGCCGGTCTGGATAAAGGCTGTTTCAAAGCCGGGCGAGCAGACCTTTATTGAAATTACAGAAAGCCCCGACGCGACCTCGAAGACCGCCTTTATCTGGATATTTATCGTGGGAACGATTTCGGGAGTCATTCAGGCTGTTCTGCAGGCCATTTACACGATGACCGGGACCACCCCCCAGATTACCATACCGGGCTTGGAGGAGTACACTCAAAACGTTGGCAGCGGCGATCCGTCCAGCGTTGTCATCACGTTGCTCATCAGCGTTTGTCTTTCGCCTGTCGCGGGCGGGATCTCCGTGCTTTTCTTCGCGCTTGGCGCTGCCATCGTACAATGGATCGCCAAACTGTTCGGAGGTATTGGAACGTTTGACAAACTTGCCTACGCCCTCGCGGCGATTTCCGTGCCGTTCACCCTGATTTCCGCAGTGCTGACCCTTTTCAGTGCGATCCCATATGTGGGGGCTTGTTTTGGGATCCTTTCGATTGGCCTGGGCATCTACGCCCTTGTGCTTCAAGTGATGGCGGTCAAGGGCGTGAATCGCTTTGGATGGGGTCCCGCGATCGGCTCTGTGTTCATCCCGGGGCTGGTCATCTTTGCCTTCTGCTGCTGTATTGTGTTTGCAGGCATTACGGTGCTGGGACCTATGATCGGGGAGACCTTCGAAGGCTTGCAATTTGCCCCGTAACATGGCATTGAATTACACAACAACGAAAACCTCCCCGGCGGCGGGAGGTTTTTGTTGTCGCTACGTGCAATCCACCGCCGTGTGCGATGTGCAAGTTCCACCCGATGTATAATTTGCCGGGTTGCCAGGAGATATCAATGCCCAATAAACTTGAAGAAACCGTCCGTGATTTGTTCCGTACCCACGATTTGCATTTGGCCGCCGCCGAATCCTGCACAGGCGGGTTGATCTCACACCGCATCACCGATGTGCCCGGCTCTTCGGAATATTTTACGGGCGGTATCGTGGCTTATTCCTATGAAGCCAAGGCATCCCTGCTGAATGTTTCCTGGGATACCCTCAATACCAAAGGCGCTGTCTCAAAGGAAACGGTCCTCGAAATGGCACGCGGCGTGCGCCATGCATTGCAATCTGACATTGCGGTGAGCGTCAGCGGCATCGCCGGTCCGGGCGGCGGCACGGCGGAGAAACCCGTCGGCACCACATGGATTGGTCTGGTCACCCCCGAAGATGAATGGACGCGTCATTTTATCTGGGCTGGAGATCGTGCACAGAATAAACAATATTCCTGCGATGCCGCCCTGCAATTGATCCTGGATTATCTTGAAGGCAAACTCAAATGAAAACGGTTATCATCGTCTCTGCCATTGCGGAATGGAACGCTGTAAAGGAAATTTTTCCGCAGCTTGAAATCGTCCGCTTCCCGTACGGTGAATCGTCCGTGTTGAATCTCAGGGATTGGAATCTCACGCTTTATCACTGCGGCTGGGGAAAGATCGCCTCGGCCGGCGCGATCCAATACATCATCGATCATGATCAGCCCGACCTGATCGTCAACCTCGGCACCTGTGGCGGATTTGAGGGGCTGGTCGAACTGGGCGACATCGTGCTCGTGGAACGCGCCTTTGTCTATGACATTGTGGAACTCATGGGAGACCTCAACATCGTGGAGTACTACGCCTCCTCCCTCGACCTGAGCTGGCTGCCAGACCCCCAGCCTCATCCCACCCGCCGCGGACTCATCGCCTCCGCCGACAGCGACCTGCCGCCGCATAAAATTGCCCATCTTAAATCTCAGGGAGCCATTGCCGGGGACTGGGAATCGGGCGCGCTGGCCTGGGTGGCGAACAAGAACAACGCGCGTTTGCTCATCCTGCGCGGCGTCAGTGACCTGGTCAATGAGCAGGCTGGGGAGGCGTACGATAATCTGGCATTGTTCGAGGAGCGTACAAAAGGTATCATGCGGACGCTGTTCGATCAGCTGCCGGATTGGCTGCAGACTGTAAAGATGTAGGCGCCCACCCGCCCGGGGCGAACCAGCGCAGGGTTTTCTTACACTCCTCTTATTGACTTCCCTTTTTGGCGCTGTTATCATTATTCCGCTGTGACTGGCACTCTCGTTTCGAGAGTGCCAAATTATGAATATGACCAACCTTACCGAACGCCAGAAGACCCTGCTTCTACTTATCATACGTGACTACATCGATTCCGCTCAGCCGGTCGGCTCGAAGCGGCTGGCGGAGCGTTATCACCTCGACCTTTCCTCTGCGACCATCCGCAACGAGATGGCGGCGCTGACAGAGATGGGCTACCTGCGCCAGCCTCACACCTCGGCGGGGCGCGTTCCATCCGAGGAAGGGTACCGCTATTTCGTCAGTGAGATGATCCAGGATGCCGAACTGCCCGAAACCGTCCAGCATACCATCTCGCACCAGTTCTACCAGGCCCGCGCCGACATGGATCAATGGATGACCCTCGCGGCATCCATCCTTGCACACCAATCACAGGGTGTTTCAGTCATCACTGCGCCGCACGCACAACTGGCAAAGTACAAACACGTCGAATTGATCTCCACCCAGGGACGGCAGGTCTTAATGGTTTTGGTGCTGGCCGGAGGAGAGGTTTCCCAGCAGATTCTGACACTGGCGGAACCCGTCTCCCAGGAACGGCTCAGCCAGACCACCACGCGTCTTAACAACCTCCTTGCTGGTCTTCCCGTGGATGCGATTGACTCCCTTGCGCATCGCCCAGACGCGCTTGACCAGGACATCCTGCTTCTCATCCTGCAGGATATGCGCCGTGCTGCTGCGAGTGCCTCCGGTGAAATTTATACAGACGGGTTAACCAATGTATTAAGTAAACCCGAGTTTTCAGGTTCGGATGAAGCGCGGAAGACCCTGAAATTATTCGAGGAGCGTTCGACTCTGCAGGACCTGCTCGTACGCACGACCACGAACAGCAACATCGGCGGACTTCAAGTGTTGATCGGCGGGGAAGGTGAATGGGATGAGCTGCGTCAATGTTCGATGGTCATCGCAAGATATGGCGTCCCTGGCATGGCGACAGGCGCACTGGGTGTGCTGGGTCCCATGCGGATGTCCTACGCAAGAACGATCCCAACCGTGCGATATGTCGCTGGTCTGTTAAGTGATCTGGTGAACGAAACGATTTCAATTGAATAAAACAATATTCGACAATTCGATACGCGAATTTCGAATATCCAATATCGAACAGCGAGAGTGAGAGCATGACCGACAAAAAGAAACACAAATACGAGGAAGAAGTAAATGAGATTCAGGCTGAAGGGGATGCAATGCCCGAGGCGGCCCAACAGCCCGCGGCGGGGCTGGAGGCGTTACAGCGTCAGCTTGAAGATGCGGAAGCGAAGGCCTCTGAATATAAGGACAGCTGGGCGCGGTCCCAGGCGGAATTCCAAAATTACAAGAAGCGCATCGAGCGTGATACCGAGATGATGTATGCCGGCATGAAGGGCGATATCATCAAGAAGATGCTGCCTGTGCTTGATGATCTGGAACGCGCGCTGCAAAACCGTCCCGCGGAGGATGCCTGGGCGAACGGCATTGAATTGATCGTGCGCAAACTCCAAAATACTATGGAAAGCGAGGGTGTGAAACGAATTGAAGCGGAAGGCACAGCCTTCGACCCGAACTTCCACGAGGCCATTTCACATGAACCTGTTGACGAGGTGGAGAGCGGCCATGTGATCGAAGTGGTGCAAAATGGCTACATGCTCGGCGAGCGCGTGATCCGGCCTGCGATGGTGCGGGTGGCGCAATAACAGTATGTCAGATATCACGTGTCAGACTGCTTGATGGGTGATAAAACCTGACACCTGACACCTGACACCTGAAACTTGACACTGGAGAACTTAATTATGGCAAAAATCATTGGTATTGATCTTGGCACGACAAATTCGGTTGCCGCTGTTATGTCTGGCGGTGAACCCGTTGTGATCCCTTCTGCAGAAGGGGAAAGACTTGTCCCTTCCGTGGTGGCGGTGAATAAAAACGGCGAGCGCCTGGTGGGCCGTGTGGCCCGCAACCAGGCGATCACGAATCCACAGAACACGATTTTTTCGGTGAAGCGTTTTATGGGCCGCAAGTCCGATGACCCCGAGGTGGAACGCACCCGCAAGCGCGTTCCGTATGCCGTGAAGGGTGCCGAGAACGGCGATGTGCGCGTGACCCTGGGGGAGAGGGAGTATTCTGCGCCGGAAATTTCAGCAATGATCCTTGCAAAGATCAAGGCGGATGCCGAGGCATATCTGGGCGAAGCGATTACGCAGGCGGTGATCACCGTCCCTGCATATTTCAACGACGCGCAGCGCAATGCCACCAAGGACGCCGGCAAGATCGCCGGTTTGGAAGTGCTCCGCATCATCAATGAACCGACCGCCTCCTCGCTTGCGTACGGCCTCGATAAAAAGAAGAACGAGGTCATTGTCGTTTATGATCTTGGCGGCGGCACATTCGATGTATCCATTCTCGATGTGGGTGACGGCGTGTTCCAGGTGCGAGCCACGAGCGGCGACACCTTCCTCGGCGGCGATGATTTCGACCTGCGCATCATGGATCATCTTATCGAGGAATTCAAAAAGGATAATGGCATTGATTTGAACAATGACCGTCAGGCATTGCAGCGCTTGAAGGAGGCATCTGAAAAGGCGAAGATCGAACTTTCCACCGTGATGCAGACGGAGATCAATCTGCCCTACCTGACCGCGGATGCGAACGGACCAAAACATCTGGTGATGACCATGACACGCTCCAAGCTGGAACAGATCACAGCGGACCTTGTTGACCGAACGATTGCTCCTGTCAAACAGGCATTGTCCGACGCCGGATTAAATGCAGGGGATATCAGCGAGATCGTCCTAGTCGGCGGAATGACCCGTATGCCCGCCATCCAGGACCGTGTGCGTGCCTTCTTTGGCAAGGACCCGCACAAAGGTGTGAATCCGGATGAAGTCGTGGCAATTGGCGCGGCGATTCAGGCGGGCGTGCTCGGTGGAGAGGTGAAGGATATTCTCCTGCTCGATGTCGCTCCCTTGACTCTCGCAATCGAAACGCTGGGCGGCGTTGCCACGGCTCAAATCGAGCGTAATACCACCATCCCGACCCGCCGCTCGCAGGTATTCTCCACCGCAGCGGACAACCAGACGCAGGTTGAGATCCACATTTTGCAGGGTGAACGCCCGATGGCGGCGGATAATAAATCGCTGGGCAAATTTATTTTGGACGGCATTCCACCCGCGCCGCGTGGGATGCCCCAAATTGAGGTCACCTTCGATGTGGACGCGAACGGCATTTTGAAGGTCAGCGCGAAGGACAAGGCTACGGGACGTTCCCAACATATTACGATCACAGCTTCCTCCGGTTTGAGCGACAGCGAAGTGGAGCAGATGCGCAAGGATGCCGAGGCTCACGCAGATGACGACCGCAAGCGCAAGGAAATGATCGAAGCGCGTAACCATGCGGATAACACAGCCTATGCCGCGGAGAAGGCTTTGCGCGAGTTCGGCGACAAAGTCCCTGCCGAGGTGCGCAGTGAGATCGAAACCCAGGTCGCCGAGACCAAATCTGCGGCGCAGGGCGAGGACGTGGAGAAGATCAAAGCAGCCACGGATGCGTTGGGTCTGGCAATTCAAAAGATTGGCGCATCTGTATATGAGCAGGGGCAGGCTGCTCCTGGCGGCGAAGCGGCCGGGGAAGCCGGGGAAAGTTCGTCCACTGATGAGAATCCCGATGTGGTTGATGGTGAAGTGAAGGAATAGACCTGTAAAAAGACAAAGGCACAGGCTTTCGACCTTTGACTTTTTTACCTTTGACCTATGAGCAGCAACCGGGATTATTACGAAGTACTTGGCGTGGGACGGAACGCGAGCGATGACGAAATCAAAGCCGCGTTTCGTAATCTTGCGCGCCAGTATCACCCCGATGTAAGCAAAGAACCGGACGCCGAGGATCGATTTAAGGAAGTCAATGAAGCCTACGGCGTGCTTTCGGATTCCGACAAGCGCGCACGCTATGACCGCTTTGGCAAGGAGGGACTTGGCAGTATGGGGGGCAGCGGTTTCCATGATTACACTGTGGACTTCAACGATATCTTCGAAGACCTGTTCAGTGGATTCGGATTCTCGACGGGGCGCCGTTCACGCAGATCTCCGCGCCGCGGACGTGATTTGCAAATGGCGGTTTCGCTCAAGTTTGATGAGGCGGTCTTTGGCGTCGATAAGGAGATCGAATTCGAGCGTGACGAGACTTGTTCACGCTGCGGTGGCAATGGCGCAGAGCCCGGCACAAGCCCCGTGAAATGTTCGAACTGTAATGGACAGGGTGAGGTGCGTCAGGTGCGTCAGACCTTTTTGGGTCAGATGGTGCAATCTGCCACATGCCCTGCCTGTAACGGACGAGGTGAGACGATTTCATCGCCGTGTAAAACATGCCGGGGCGGCGGGTTGGAGCGCAAGCGGGTTAAAAAGAAGGTGCAGATCCCCGCAGGCGTGGATCACGGCACGCAGATCCGTTTGAATGGGGAAGGCGCTCCCGGTGTATTTGGCGGTCCGAACGGCAGTCTGTTCGTTGTGCTGGATGTGAAGCCGCATCAGTTCTTCAAACGCCGCGAGAATGATATTTTGTTGAACCTTGATATCAATGTGGCGCAGGCCGTGCTTGGCGCAGAAATTGAGGTGCCGACGCTTGACGGCGATGAGAAGTTGAAGATCCCCGCCGGCACCCAGCCCGGCAAAGTCTTTACAATGCGCGGCAAGGGTGTGCCGTATTTGAGACGCAGGGACCGCGGCAATCAGTTGGTGATCGTGAACGTGGCGATCCCCGCCAAGCTGACAAAAGAACAGCGCGAGTTGTTTGAGAAGCTGGCGGAGAGTTTGGGTACGGCCGTCAAGCCGCAGGAAAAAGGATTTTTGGACTGGTTGAATGAGGCATTGGGGGGATAGTGGAAAGTGGAACCTGGCCAGTGGGAAAGTAAGGTACATAGGCCTGGTTTAGATGGGCAGGGAGTTGTAAGCAGTAACTGGCGGGTGGATAGCCTGCCAGTTCAGAGAAAGTATGGGCCATGAATATAAAAAAGCATTCGCGCTTGATGGTCGTTCTAGTGTTGTTGGCGGGAATATTATTAATTGTTTTTACACAAGTTGAGCGTGTAAAGGCAACATTTAGCGACATGCATGCAGCGGTGGTCCTGCTTCGTGTACAAAGCGAAATTATGCAAAAATCACCCGCCGGGCAATACTACGAGTCGTTGTTTTGGAAACATAATGATGAGTTAATGCGAATTTCCTCTGCTTATCCTGAAAACAGGCTGGAACTTATGCGTATAACCCGCATGTTTATCCCTGGGCTGGAATCTTTATTGGAAGGAAATGGCAATACAGTTCGAATCACCGCCGAGCAAGTTGAAGGCCTGAATTCATATTTGAATTGGCTCGTCTCTGTTGGGCATGCCTCCTTACAGGAGGATATCATGAGAGAACAGCAAAGATTGCCGCTTGAATACTTTGCAGGGAGAACCATGGACGAGGCTTTGGAGCTTATCAATTCAAACTGGTCGTCTGATTCTATTGTAGAAAAGACCCTCGTTCAGGGCTCTGATGGGAAATGGGCATACTATGTCCACAATGGCGTCTATTTGGAATATCCGGGCAGTTACAATTTGCAGGTGTCGGGCACTGAAAAGGATTTTATTTACTTTATGCCGTCAACGGGAAGCCCTGCAGAATGGAATCCCTGTGTGATGAAAGTCCGTGTATGGCGCCTTGCTGCAGGCGAGAGGGATTCGAATTACTCGCACCCGTGGTATTCCGATAAAAGTGTCGTATGGCAGACTGCAATTCAAAATGAAGATTTTCAGGGCTTTGAGTTTATTGTCAGCATCGAGTCTTTTCCTGTAATGGAGTTTCATGCTTTTCAATATAATGAGGAACATGAAATTGCAGCGGATATCTGGGTTTTTGTAAATGAAAACCCTCAAGTCCCCAATGACTTTGATTATCCTGCAATGCTTGATCAAAGATACGAATATTTTCAGCATATGGCCCATCGCCTTCAAATTCAAAGCCCTTAGCTTGTATCCTGGAGGGCAGCGGGCGGATAATAATGTCCGCTCGTTTTTTGTTGTCCGCAGTCCATCGCCCGCCGTCGTTTATAATCCTTCGAACATGGTGAAAAACGTATTGCGCCTGTGGCGTCTCCTGCCGATGTGGGTGCATATCCTTGCTGCAAAACTTTCACGCTCCAAATTCCGTGCGGCGGTGGCGGCGTTGGTGTTCGATGGGCAGGGACGGGTGTTGCTTTTCAAACATACCTATCGTAAATTTGAGTGGGGCATTCCTGCAGGGAGTCTTGAGTATCGTGAGCAGCCTGCGGATGCGATCCTCCGTGAGTTCTTTGAAGAGACAGGCATGCAGATCAAAATCGAGCGTTTGCTGACAGCAGTCAGCGCGCAGGAGGATCACCATATCACCATGGTGTATTTGTGTAAAATAGTAGGTGGCGAGTTTAGACCCTCGTACGAGATTTCTGAAATAAAATTCTTCGACCCAAACGATCTGCCGCACATGTTGTTCGCGGAAAAGGATTTAATCCGCTGGGGCGCAAAGGAAGCAAATTGACAAATCTACTTCTTATCGGTTTTGGCGGTTTTATCGGTTCGGTCATGCGCTATCTTGCCAGTGGATATGTGCAACAGGTATCGAAGAGCGTTGGCTTTCCCTATGGCACGCTTGTTGTCAATGTAGTCGGGTGTTTTATGCTCGGGCTCCTTGCCCAGCTTGCAGAAACCCGAGGCGCTTTTACCAGCGAAACGCGTTTGTTCGTTTTTGCCGGCATCCTGGGCGGTTTTACAACATTTTCAACGTTTGGCAACGAAACACTCTATCTCGCGCGCGATAATCAAATGATGGCCGCGCTTGGAAACATCGGCGCGAATGTCATTTTCGGCCTCTTTGCTGTTTGGCTTGGACGCACCATTTCGTATTTGATCTGGAGGTAGGGATGAAGTTACCGCAGGAAGGTTATTTGCTTCGCATATTTATTGGCGAGTCAGATAAACACGAACATAAACCGCTGTACGAATGGATTGTCCTGCTGGCGCGCGAGCAGGGATTGGCGGGCGCGACCGTCCTGCGCGGCATGATGGGTTTTGGTGCGAACAGTGTCATCCGCACGTTCAAGATCGAGCGTCTTTCCGAAGACCTGCCCATCATTGTGGAGATCGTGGATACAAAGGAAAAACTCGAATCGTTTCTTGATTTAATTGATGAACATATTCAGGCAGGTCTGGTCACGTTGGAAAAGGCGCAGATCCGATTTTACAAGGCCGATAATAAATGAACTGGCTTGAAGTTTCGTTGACCGTGGACGGCGAGCTCGCCGAGTCTGTTGCGGATGTGCTGGCTCGTTTTGCGCCGAACGGCGTGATGACCGAGCAGGGCGTGCGCTTTGTCAACGATGAAGACGAGGGCACGGCCACAGGTCCCATCACGGTGCGGGCATATCTCGAAGTGAACGATCAACTTGAAGAGACGCGGCAGAAGATCGAGGAGTCGCTTTTCTATCTGGGGATGATTCAGCCTGTGCCGACTCCCATGTATACTCAGATCGCGGATCAAAACTGGATGGAAGCTTGGAAGCAGCATTACAAACCGATCCTCATCGGACAGAGACTCCTGATCCTGCCCGCCTGGTTTGAATCGCCCGACCTCAAGCGCATCCCCATCAAAATTGACCCGGGCATGGCCTTCGGCACGGGCACACATCCAACCACACAACTCTGCCTCGAATTGATGGAACTGTCCAGCGACCACCGTCCCCTGTCCACCATCATCGACGTCGGCTGCGGTTCCGGTATTCTCTCAATTGCCGCCCTAAAACTTGGTGCAAGCAGCGTCCTCGGCGTGGACATTGACATCGAGTCCGTGAAGAACTCGCGCGAGAATGCGGATGTCAATGGCATGGGGAAGGAGTTGATCCTTGGGCAGGGTTCCGTGACCGAAGTGCTGGCGGGGCAGTTCGAGTTCAAGTCCGCGCCATTGGTGCTGGCGAACATCCTCGCGCCTGTGCTGATTCGTCTCTTCGACGCGGGGCTGGCAGACTTGATTCAGCCCGATGGTGAGATCATCCTTAGCGGGATTCTGAGTCATCAGGCGGAACATGTCATGGAGGCAGGGCAGGCCAAAGGGTTGAAGCGAGGCGAGACTCGTCAAATGAAGGATTGGGTTGCAATTTCCATGAGGAAATAAGCGTGTCATTGCGAGCCGCATAGCGGCGAAGCAATCCCCTGATTACGCGGGAGATTGCTTCGCGCGGAAGAACAGCCTCACAATGACATTTTGTAATTCTGTGCTATGATTCGCACATCATGGATCGCCGTACACTCATCCAATACCTGCTCTTGAACGTGTTCGTCTCGGCGAGTGTGACGGGCGGAATTCTGTTCTGGTATGACCGTAATTCCCGTGCTGTCAGCCAGCCTGCTGTGGTGCAGCAACCTGCCCCTGTCAGTGACGCGGGCGCCATGACCAGCGGTGAACTGCAAACGGATATCCCCGTGAAGATCAGCAGTGTTGTTGGTGCGGGAGCCTTGAATTCCGAGATCGTCGTCATCAAGTTTGAAGGACAAGGCGAGTTGGATCTGGCATCCTGGCAATTGAAGGATGAGAACGGCAACACCTTCACTTTTCCCAAACTCATATTGTATCCCAATGGAGCTGTGCAAGTCCACACCAACGCAGGCACGGATACCGTCATTGACCTGTACTGGGGTGTAGGCGATTCCATTTGGAGTTCTGGCGAGAATGCAAGGCTGTTCGATCCGCAGGGAAACCTGCGTGCTGTTTACAGAGTACCGTAGGAAATCCTAACTGGAGATTGGTAATTCACCCGACAGATGCTTGCAGGAGATTGATGATGAGACAAGTAATAGTTTATTCTGGAGAAGATGGCAATTTCATTGCTGAATGCCCCAGCCTGCCCGGGTGTATCAGTCAAGGACGGACTCGCGAGGAGGCGGTTGCAAATATAAAGGAAGCGATTAAAGGCTATATTGCGGCGCTTGAAGAAGATGGACTGCCTGTTCCCGAAGAAAACTTCAGCGCAATAGTGGTAGCTGTTTGAGCGGACTGCCGAGAATTTCAGGGCGTGAGTGCGTAAAGGCATTAAGCAAAGCTGGCTATCACCTCAAACGTCAGGAAGGCAGCCACATGGTTCTTCGGCGTGATGATCCGTTTGGACAGGTTTGTTGTGCCGGACCACAAAGAATTGGACCGCGGAACACTTCGCGCCATCATCCGCCAATCTGGTCTCAGCGTGGATGAATTCATCAAATTACTGTAACTGTACCAATTACTTTCCACCGACCTTTGATCTTCAACCTGATACCTAATCATATGACCCAGGCCCTCTACCGCAAATACCGCCCCGTACAATGGGATGCCGTCATTGGACAGGACCATGTAGTCCAGACGCTTACCAACTCCATCAAGGCAGATAGAGTCGGTCATGCCTATCTCTTCGCGGGACCGCGAGGAACGGGCAAGACCACCGTCGCGCGCCTGCTGGCGAAAGCGGTCAACTGCCTCAACGAAGACCTTGCCCGGCGACCTGACAACACCTGCGACCACTGTGAAGCGGTCAACCAGAACCGCTTTATGGATCTGATCGAGATCGACGCCGCCTCCAACACAAGCGTGGACGATGTCCGCGACCTGCGCGACAAGATCAACTTCTCGCCATCGCAGGGAAAGTACAAGATCTACATCATTGACGAAGTCCACATGCTTTCCACAGCGGCCTTCAATGCGCTGCTTAAAACGCTCGAAGAACCGCCGCCGCATGCCATCTTCGTTTTGGCAACCACTGAAATTCATAAAATCCCCGCCACCGTTCTCTCGCGCTGTCAGCGTCACGAGTTCCGCCGCGTGCCCGTGGATGAGATCGTGAATAACCTTAAACAGATCGCGCAGACCGAGAACATCCAGGCGGAGGAGGATGCGCTTACGCTCATTGCCCGTCAATCGGCGGGCGGAATGCGCGATGCGCAGTCGCTCCTCGATCAACTTGCTTCCACTGGATCGACGATCACGCTTGCCCTCGCGCAGCAAGTCCTCGGTACGGCCACCAGCCAAACCGTGCTGGACCTCATCGCCTCGATCCTCGACCGTCAGCCTGCGCGCGGTCTCGAGACCATTCATCGTGCCCTTGACTCTGGCGCCGACCCGCGCTCGCTGGCCCGCCAGATCGTCGAATACCTGCGCGGGCTCATGCTCATTCAAATGGGCAATATTGAGCAGGTCGAAGCCGCGCGCGAGGTCAAAACTCAAATGCAAGCGCAAGCAAATTCGTTCAACTCGTCGGATGTTTTGCGGATGATGAAGATTTTTAACACTGCCGCCGTGGATTTACGCGGCGGCTGGCAGCCATCCTTGAGTCTGGAACTTGCCCTCGCTGAAGTGCTGGATGCTCCAACCGAATCGGTGTCCTCCGTGGGGGGACCGCCTCGAACGAAGCCCAAAGCTCCTGTTTCCCGAGCCGGATCCAAGCCCGAAGCGGATGTGCTCTACCAGACAAAAAATACAAAACCGGATGTCGAGATCGAAGCACCCGTACTCAATTCCATCGACATCGTCAAGGCATGGAAGTCTTTTATTGCCGCGCTTCCCAAAGCGCAGGCAAATCTCGGCGCGTTGATGAACTCCGTCAAGATGATAGATGTGCAGGGCAGGACCCTCATCCTTGGCATGGCAAGCGACGTGCTCGTGGAGAAACTCAACAAACCCGACCAGATCGAAACCATCCAACGCCTCATCAAAGACCACTTCGATGCGGACGTGTCCGTGCGCTGTGTGGTCACCAACGCCAAAGGTAAACTCCCCACCCACGTCTCGCAGGACGGCATGGTCGCCGCCGCGATCCAGCACGGCGGTGAGATTGTGGATATGGATGAGTAAATTGTCATTGCGAGCCCCAAAGGGGCGAAGCAATCTCCTATTTATTCAGATTACCTCGCCGCAGCAAACGCTCCTCGCATTGATATCAAATTTAGGAGAATAATTTATGGCAAAAGGCTTTAACAAAGGACCCGCCATGGGCGGACAGGGCGGAATGATGGCGCAGATCCAAAAACTGCAACAACAAATGGAGGAAGCGCAGGCGAAACTCGCCGAAGAGACGGTCAGTGCCACAGCAGGTGGCGGCGCGATCAAAGTCGTCATGACCGGCGACCAGAAATGCAAATCTGTCGAAATCTCCCCCGAATTTTTGCAGGACGCAGACGCCGAAATGCTGCAAGACATGGTCTTGTCCGCTGTCAACATGGCATTGGATGAGTCCCGCGCCTTGCAGGAAAAGTTGATGGGTCCGCTGGCGGGCGGGATGCCCTTCTAAAAGTGTTCCCATGTCACGTGTCAGGTGTCAAGCGTTTTTTTCGGCACAGGAGCACGTGACACCTCACACCTGGGACCTGACACATGCTTTTACCCTCCTCCATCCAATCCCTCGTCACCGCCCTCGAACGGCTGCCCGGCATCGGACCCAAGTCCGCTTCGCGGCTTGCGTTCTTCCTTTTGCGTGCATCTGATGAAGTTGCCCAAGATTTATCTGTGGCCTTGGCGAATCTGAAAGCCAACACCGCCTTCTGTTCGGAATGTTTTAACATCACCGACGCGGGACGCGAACGCTGTGAGGTATGCGAATCGCAAAAACGAGATTCATCCCTTATCTGTGTTGTTGAAGAAGCGTTGGATGTCCTCGCGCTGGAGCGCACAGGCGGTTTTCATGGAAAATATCATGTCCTGCAGGGTGTGTTGTCTCCCATCGAAGGCATTGGTCCCGACGATCTGAAGATCAAACAATTGGTGGCACGTGTTGCCGGCGGGGGGGTAAAGGAGATCATCCTGGCCACCAACCCCAGCATGGAAGGGGACGCAACGGCGCAATATGTACAAACACAATTGAAGAACTTCGATGTGCATGTCACCCGCCTTGCAAGAGGTCTGCCTGTCGGCGGCGACCTTGAGTATGCGGATCAAAATACGCTGTTGCGGGCCTTATCCGGCAGGCAGGAAATGAATTAACCAGATATGGGGCGAGGCATGCGTCGCCCCATATCTGGTTTTTGTTGTATGAACATCACCATCCTCACCTATGGTTCCCGCGGCGATATCCAGCCTTTTCTTCCGTTATCTCTCGGCCTAATGGAGCGCGGGCATAAGGTCATCCTCGCCGCGCCTTCTCGTTTCCAACATCTTGTCGATGAACACGGCATTCCCTTTTATCCATTGGCAGGCGACCCTGAAGACCTAAGTCGCCGCCTCAACGACGCGGGCTATAACTTCATCAAACAAGTGCGCGAATTAATGGGCCATGCTGTTGAAATCGGCGCGGAAATGATCCGCCAAACCGGGGAAGCCTGCAGGGATGCCGATCTCATTGTTCACACCTTTTCTCATGCGGTCGGGGCACATACTCTCGCGTGTGAGAAAAACATTCCCGACATCCACATCCAAACCTTCCCCATGTTCACGCCCACAGGCGATTATCCCAATATCACCATGCCGGATCTGGGAAATCGTTTTCTGAACCGCCTGACGCACACGCTCTCCCGGCAAATCACCTGGCTGACATCAAGGATGGGATTTGAACAAGTCCGCCGCCGGGCGGGACTCCCCAAACGAAAATTGTTCTGGCCCTTCGCTGACCATCCGCCTCGCCTTCGGACCCCGATCCTGTGCGCCTGGTCCTCGAGCCTTCTCCCGCCTTCAAGCGATTGGGACTCGCGCGTGCATGTTACCGGTTATTATTTCTTTTTGCCTAACGAATCCTATTCCCCGCCAGCTGCGCTTGACGAGTTCCTGCAATCAAGAGATCCGCCCGTTTGTATTTCCTTTGGCAGCATGGTACATAAAGATGCAGGACGGATTGATGAAACGGTCCGTGAAGCATTGAAGCAAACCAATGTGCGTGGCATTGTTCTTTCAGGCTGGGGGGCCGTGAAGCATCAGTCAGCGAAGGATTTGCTTTATCTCGAGTCTGCCCCGCATGATTGGCTGCTGCCCAAATGTAAAATGATCATCCATCACGGCGGCGCGGGAACAACGTCCGCCGGGCTGCGCGCGGGGATTCCGCAGGTGATTGTGCCGTTCATGGCGGACCAGCCGTATTGGGGCAGGCGAGTCCATGCGGCAGGGGCGGGAACAAAGCCCATTCCTGTAAAATCCATTTCGGTTGAAAGGCTGGTGAAGGCAATTGCCGAGGCGGAGTCAAATGCATTTCGTGAGCGCGCCCAGGTTATCGGTCAAAGGATACGAGGCGAAAACGGGGTTGCCGACGCGGTGCAGTTGATCGAAGCGTATGTCCTTGAATTCCAGTCAAATGTCGATTCTGCCATCCGAAGATGAGCCCAAATCCGCGCGATTTTTTAAGGTTGAAATGCCTTGCAAGTATTGACAAAGCGGGGGAAGTACGTATAATTGTCATTCGCCAGTACAAAACAAACGATTTCGTCTCCCAGACAGATCATTGACAACTGAGTAACCGTCTACCATCAGAGACACAAAGCACTGGGTTTTGCAGCCTGATGAACCGATGCGAAGGAAAGGCATCGGTATTTTAGTCTGTGTAAAACCTTGACGGCGGTTATGGCGGCGGGTAGAATATCGCTCGCTCAAATGGCAAGCACCTTAACAACTGAAAAGTGATAGGAAACAACATTTTTTGTTGAACCAGTAAATTCCGTAAAGTAAACTACACTCGCAAGAGTGAATTTTTGCGGAGAGTTTGATCCTGGCTCAGGATGAACGCTGGCGGCGTGCCTAATACATGCAAGTCGAACGAGGTGCTTTTGTAGCAATACGGAAGTATCCTAGTGGCGAACGGGTGAGTAACGCGTTGGTGACCTACCCCAAAGTGTGGGATAACAGTCCGAAAGGATTGCTAATACCGCATGTGGTTATTGGCTTTAGAAACCGATAACTAAAGGAGCAATTCGCTTTGGGAGGGACCTGCGTCCCATCAGCTAGTTGGTGAGGTAACGGCTCACCAAGGCTACGACGGGTAGGGGACCTGAGAGGGTGACCCCCCACAATGGAACTGAAACACGGTCCATACACCTACGGGTGGCAGCAGTAGGGAATATTGCACAATGGGCGAAAGCCTGATGCAGCAACGCCGCGTGCGCGATGAAGGCCCTCGGGTCGTAAAGCGCTTTTCTGAGAGATGAGCAAGGACAGTATCTCAGGAATAAGTCTCGGCTAACTACGTGCCAGCAGCCGCGGTAAAACGTAGGAGGCGAGCGTTATCCGGATTCACTGGGCGTAAAGCGCGTGCAGGCGGTTCGGTAAGTTGGGCGTGAAATCTCCTGGCTTAACTAGGAGAGGTCGTCCAATACTACCGGACTTGAGAGTGATAGAGGAAGATGGAATTCCCGGTGTAGTGGTGAAATGCGTAGATATCGGGAGGAACACCAGTGGCGAAAGCGATCTTCTGGATCATTTCTGACGCTCAGACGCGAAAGCTAGGGTAGTAAACGGGATTAGAGACCCCGGTAATCCTAGCCGTAAACGATGTAAACTTGGCGTTGGTGGCTTAAACTCCATCAGTGCCGCAGCTAACGCGATAAGTTTACCGCCTGGGGACTACGATCGCAAGATTAAAACTCAAAGGAATTGACGGGGGCCCGCACAAGCAGCGGAGCGTGTGGTTTAATTCGATGCTACACGAAGAACCTTACCCGGGTTTGACATGCAAGTGGTAGTGATCTGAAAGGTGAACGACCCGCAAGGGAGCTTGCACAGGTGTTGCATGGCTGTCGTCAGCTCGTGTCGTGAGATGTTCGGTTAAGTCCGCTAACGAGCGCAACCCTCGCTGTATGTTACATGTGTCATACAGGACCGCCGGTATCAAGCCGGAGGAAGGTGGGGATGACGTCAAGTCCGCATGGCCTTTATGTCCGGGGCTACACACACGCTACAATGGGCAGTACAATGGGTTGCTAAGCCGCGAGGTGGAGCCAATCCCCCAAAGCTGTCCTCAGTTCAGATTGCAGGCTGCAACTCGCCTGCATGAAGCTGGAGTTGCTAGTAAACGCGCGTCAGCTATAGTGCGTTGAATACGTTCTCGGGCCTTGTACACACCGCCCGTCACGTCATGGGAGCTGGTAACACCTGAAGCCGGTAGCCTAACCGCAAGGAGGGCGCCGTCGAAGGTGGTGCTGGTGACTGGGACGAAGTCGTAACAAGGTAGGTGTACCGGAAGGTGCGCCTGGATCACCTCCTTTCTAGAGTACGTGAGCGCTCCCTTCAGGGAAGCCGCTCTACATTGCCCATACGGTGAACTTGGGCGCTGGATCGCAGAATGAGTTTCCTGTCACTTCTCAGTTGTTGAGGAAAACCCGGGCTTGTAGCTCAGTTGGTTAGAGCACTGTGCTGATAACGCAGGGGTCACAGGTTCGAATCCTGTCAAGCCCACTAACCAGGCAAGTCCTGGGGATGTAGCTCAGTGGGAGAGCAGCGCGTTTGCAACGCGAAGGTCGCGGGTTCAAATCCCGCCATCTCCACTGAGTTCGTAGATGGTACATGGAGAGCAATAAAAGTTTGTTAAACAACATTCAGACATAAGTTAGGGAAGCGCACCGCAGATAGAAGGTCCTTTAATGACCCGGCGGTGAGTGCCGGGTCGTTTTGTGTCTGTAAGCGGAAAGTTTGAAGGGCGACCGATGCCCTCGATCCATCGAGAGTATCGGTCACCGGTCAAACGGTGAATGAACCTTAAAAACTGAATAGCAATTGATGTAGGCCGATAAAGTAATTTATCAAAAGAAAAGTATCAAATTCTCCGCATCACGTGGAGAAGCTACTAAGAGCTTATGGTGAATGCCTTGGCGCCAAGTGCCGATGAAGGACGTGGGACACTGCGATAAGCCTCGGGAAGCTGTGTACAAGCGTCGATCCGAGGATCTCCGAATAGGGAAACCAACCGTTGCGAACCAACGGTGTCCTCTTACTGAACACATAGGTTTGAGGATGGGAACCTGGGGAACTGAAACATCTAAGTACCCAGAGGAAAAGAAATTATTCCCCCAGTAGTGGCGAGCGAACGGGGAACAGCCCAAACCGTCTCTGCTTGCAGAGGCGGGGTTGTAGGACCGGCATATGGAAGTTACAAAACAGTCAGTTAGCGGAAAGGTGTGGGAAAGCCTGCCAAAGAGGGTGATAGCCCCGTATGCGAAAACTGATTGTCTTCCGCCGTGTTCCTGAGTACTGCCGGGCACGCTAATCCGGCAGGAATCTAGGGAGTCCACTCTCTAAGGCTAAATACACTTGGCGACCGATAGTGAACTAGTACCGTGAGGGAAAGGTGAAAAGTCCCCCCGTTAGGGGAGTGAAATAGAACCTGAAACCATAAGCTTACAAGCAGTTGGAGGGCTAACAGCAGGTTGAGCCCCCTAGAAATAGGGACGTTCCCTGCTATGCCTGACAGCGTGCCTCTTGGAGAATGAGCCTGCGAGTTAATCTCAGTGGCAAGGTTAAGGGAGTGACACCCGAAGCCGTAGCGAAAGCGAGTCTTAATAGGGCGTATAGTCGCTGGGATTAGGCCCGAAACCGTGTGAGCTACCCATGGGCAGGGTGAAGCGAGTCTAATCACTCGTGGAGGCCCGAACCCACTAACGTTGCAAAGTTAGGGGATGACCTGTGGGTAGAGGTGATATGCCAATCGAACACGGAGATAGCTGGTTCTCCCCGAAATAGCTTTAGGGCTAGCGTCATGCGTTTAGTACTGGAGGTACAGCACTGAATGGGCTAAGGGGCTTACAGCTTACTGAACCCAATCAAACTCGGAATGCCAGTACTCCATAGCATGGCAGTCGGACTCCGGGAGATGAGTTTCGGGGTCGAAAGGGAAACAGCCCAGACCATCGGCTAAGGTCCTCAAATCTATGCTAAGTGGGAAACGAGGTGAGGTTACTTAAACAACCAGGAGGTTGGCTTAGAAGCAGCCACCCTTTAAAAAGTGCGTAACAGCTTACTGGTCTAGTGACTTCGCGCGGAAAACGTAACGGGGCTAAGCATAGTACCGAAGCCATGGGTCTCAGCGCAAGCTGGGGCAGTAGGGGAGCGTTCTGTCAGCGGTGAAGGTCGATCGTAAGGGCGACTGGAGCGGACAGAAGTGAGAATGCAGGCATGAGTAGCGTACAAACACGTGAGAACCGTGTTCGCCGTAAATCTAAGGTTTCCGACGCCAGGTCATTCCGCGTCGGGTTAGTCGAGTCCTTAGCCGAGGCCGAGAGGCGTAGGCGATGGACATCCGGTCAACATTCCGGAACCGCTAGGAAGTGCGATGGGAGGACGCAACGAGATAGGCCAGCCCATTATTGGATTTGGGTGCGATCCATCTAGGCGTTGAGACTGGTAGGAAAATCCGCCGGTTGAGCTGAGGTGAGAGCGAGCCGTAAGGCATAAGTGGTTGAGTCTTGTTGCCAAGAAAAGTCTCTAAGCATAACTTCCCAGCGCTCGTACCGCAAACCGACACTGGTAGATGGGTAGAGTATACCAAGGCGAACGGGAGAACCCTCGTTAAGGAATTAGGCAACATGACCCCGTAACTTCGGGAGAAGGGGTACCCTCCTTGGTGTTAAAGCTTCGGAGGGTCGCAGTGAAATGGCTCTGGTGACTGGTTAACAAAACCACAGGTCTCTGCTAAGCCGTAAGGCGATGTATAGGGGCTGACGCGTGCCCAGTGCCGGAAGGTTAAGGGGAGAGGTTAGCGCAAGCGAAGCTTTGAACCGAAGCCCCGGTGAACGGCGGCCGTAACTATAACGGTCCTAAGGTAGCGAAATTCCTTGTCGGGTAAGTTCCGACCCGCACGAATCGCGTAACAATTAGAGCACTGTCTCGACGAGGGACCCGGTGAAATTGAAATGGCTGTGAAGATGCGGCCTACCCGCAGCAGGACAAAAAGACCCCGTGGAGCTTTACTGCAACTTGGCATTGTATTTGGATATGATCTGTGTAGAATAGGTGGGAGGCTTTGAAGCTGGCGCGTCAGCGTCGGTGGAGCCTTCAGTGAAATACCACCCTGATCATGTTTAGATCCTAACCCCATTCCGTGATCCGGATGGGGGACCGTGCCAGGTGGGCAGTTTGACTGGGGCGGTCGCCTCCCAAAAGGTAACGGAGGCGCCCAAAGGTTCCCTCAGGTGGAATGGAAACCCACCATAGAGTGTAAAGGCATAAGGGAGCTTGACTGTAAGGCCAACGCGCCGAACAGAGACGAAAGTCGGGCTTAGTGATCCCACAGTACCGAGTGGAAGGGCTGTGGCTTACCGGATAAAAGCTACCCCGGGGATAACAGGCTGGTGAGATCCAAGAGTTCACATCGACGATCTCGCTCGGCACCTCGATGTCGGCTCATCGCATCCTGGGGCTGGACAAGGTCCCAAGGGTCGGGCTGTTCGCCCGTTAAAGCGGTACGCGAGCTGGGTTCAGACCGTCGTGAGACAGGTCGGTCTCTATCCGCTGTGGGCGTAAGGGATTTGAAGGGAGCTGCTCCTAGTACGAGAGGACCGGAGTGGACAGACCTCTAGTGTGCCAGTTGTTCCGCCAGGAGCATCGCTGGGTAGCCATGTCTGGCAGAGATAACCGCTGAAAGCATCTAAGTGGGAAACTCGCCCTAAGATTAGATCCCTGTATTCCAGATAATGGAGTAAGACCGCAGGTAGACTACCTGCTTAATAGGCAGTATGTGTAAGCACAGTAATGTGTTAAGCTAAACTGTACTAATGGTCGAGGGCTTACTTGCGTGATGCGGAGAACTTGGTACTTTTCAGACATACATCAATGATTGCTGTTCAGGAACAATTTTGTGAAATTGTCCCTTGGTGATTTGAGCGACATGGGTACACCCGGTCCCATACCGAACCCGGTAGTTAAGCATGTCAGCGCCGATGGTACTTGGAGGGCGACCTCCCGGGAGAGTAGGTCATTGCCAAGGGGCTTTTCTTTTTAATATTGCATGCGCGGGAATCTTCCCGCCTGCGTTTTTATCGTGTATAATCCGTCCAACAGATTCAGCGGTGGTTTTGTCCACTGGTTAACATCAAGGAGTGTGAAGCGTAATTTTTGATCGTACGGTCATGGAGTTCGTTTCAGGTTTTTGATTAACGCCTTCGGCTGGGTCTCTCTGACAAGCCGATTTTTTTTATTTCCAAACGGAAAGGAGGTGAATACAGTGGCAGTTGTAAATTTACGTAATGGTGAGTCCCAGGACTCCCTGCTCAAACGCTTTCGCAAGAAGGTTGTCAAGAGTGGTGTGTTAAGCACTGTTCGCCGCAAACGTTGGTTTGTCTCAAAAAGCGAAACCCGCCGGATGGAAAAAAAGAAGGCAATCCGCCGCATCAAACGGCGCACCTTCAAGGATACTGAATAGAATAAGAGGCAGGTATGACAAAAGAAGAAGGCAAAATCAAGGTGGATGGCCTGGTGATCGAAGCGTTGCCGGGCACCCAGTTCCGCGTACGGCTGGATAACGGCCACGAGGTGCTGGCCTATCTCTCCGGCAAGATGCGCAAGCATTACATCCGCATTTTGCTGGGTGACCGTGTTTCGCTGGAAATGTCACCCTACGACATGGCGCGTGGACGCATCACGTTTCGCCAACGCAAGCAAGCCCCTGTTACTCCTGCTGAATAATTCGCCCTACCTTTTTTAATTTATTTTCTGACAAAATAGCCTCCCGTCAAAAACGGGAGGCTATTTCAATTCCACTTCCATTCACATTACGGCAGTTCACGCCATGAACCCAATACCCTCATATAGTTGGCTCGTTCGAACGCCGCAGGTTCACGGACATTCTTCTGACTCATGCTGCCCTGCATCTGTTCAATGGATTCATACTCACGTTCCTTCATCCATGTCTCCAGATCGTTCAAAAGCGGACCGACAGCCTGCTCGCCGCGCTGGAGCAGATTCGAGGCTGTCATCGCCACCTTTGCCCCCGCCATCATGGACTTGATGACGTCTGCCGCAGTATGCACGCCGCTTGTGAGCGCGAAATCCGCATTGACCTTGCCGTATAAGATCGAGATCCAGCGCAGGGGTAACCGTAAATCTGCAGAGGTGCTCAAGTCCAGGTTGTGGATGATATCCAGTTCATCCAGGTCAAAATCAGGCTGGTAAAAGCGGTTGAACAACACAAGTCCGTTTGCGCCCGCATCGACAAGCCTCCGCACGAAATTGGGCAGGGATGTGACATAGGGGCTGAGTTTTACCGCCAGCGGAATCTTGATCGTCGCGCGGATATCTGCCACGAGGTCAACCTGGGCCTCTTCCAGATCCTCGCTTTTTAAGTCCGGGTCGGTGGCCAGATAATATAGGTTGAGTTCCAGTGCATCCGCGCCTGCATCCTCCATGTGTTTGGCATAACTCGTCCAGCCGCCTTTTGAGACGCCGTTCAAACTGCCGATGACGGGTATATGGAGGGACTTTTTGAGCGCCGTGAGTTGGGTGAGATACTTCTCCGGGCTGATGCCGTACATGCCGCCATCCGGGAGATAGGTTTGGGCTTCGGCGAATGAGTCGGAACCGCGGGTCAGGTAGTGGTCCAGTTCGAGCGATTCGTGGATGATCTGCTCCTCGAAGAGGGAATACATCACGATGGCGGAGATCCCGGCCTCCTCCAGTTTCCTCGCCTTCTCGAGGCTCTTTGAGAGGGGGGATGCCGAAGCGACGAGCGGGTTCTGTAATTTCAGACCCAGATAGGTCGTGGAAAGATTCGTCATGATTTGTTCTCCTCGCTGCCGTTGTCTTTTCCATAGTGCATGGACGCCATTTGCTGGTACAGGGTCCAGCGCGCCTTGGCATCCTGCTGGGCTTCCTTCATCAATTGTTCCGCGCGGGATTCATCCATTTGTGTGAGCATCTTGTAGCGGGTCTCATTATAAGCATATTGTGAGATCGGAATGCTGGGTTCCTTGGATTCGATCACCAGCGGATTTTGTCCCTGCTCCATAAGGCGCGGATCGTAGCGATACATCGGCCAGTGACCGGATTGCACCGCAAGCTTTTGCTGTTCGAGACCCTTGGCCATGTCGTACCCGTGCGCAATACAGTGGCTGTAGGCGATGATGAGCGAAGGTCCGTCATACGCTTCGGCTTCGAGTATGGCTTTCAGCGTTTGCTGGTCGTTCGCACCCATGGCGATGCGCGCAACATAAACATAGCCGTAGGACATGGCAATCAGGCCGAGGTCCTTCTTCGGCATGCCCTTGCCGCCCATGGCGAATTTGGCGACTGCCGCGCGCGGGGTGGCTTTGCTCGCCTGTCCGCCGGTGTTGGAATACACCTCCGTATCCAGCACCAGAATATTGACATTCCTGCCGCTTGCCAGCACATGATCCAAACCGCCGTAGCCGATGTCGTATGCCCAGCCGTCGCCGCCGATGATCCACACGGATTTCCTGACGAGGCTGTCCGCCACGCTGACCAGGTCCTTTGCACGGGTATCGCTGGATTTTGCGAGTTTCTTCTTTAATTCTTCCACGCGTTCGCGCTGTGTCTGAAAGCCCGTTTCATCACTCTGATCTGCGTTTGCAATTGCATTCACCAGGTCCGCGCCAAGCTCCTTCTCAAAGCTGTTGAGCAGTTCAAGCGCGTATTCATTTTGCTTGTCGATGGTCAGGCGCATGCCCAGGCCGAATTCCGCATTGTCTTCAAACAGCGAGTTCGACCATGCCGGCCCGCGTCCCTTTGCGTCCACAGCCCAGGGTGTGGTGGGGAGGTTTCCGCCATAAATGGAGGAACAGCCTGTTGCATTTGCTATCACGGAGCGGTCACCAAAGAGCTGCGAGACCAATTTTACATACGGCGTTTCGCCGCATCCCGCACACGCACCGCTGAACTCAAATAACGGTCGCAGCAGTTGTGAATTTTTGATCGTCGAAGGATTGAACAATTTGCGGTCAAGGTCTGGAATGCTCATGAAGAAATCCCAGTTCTCCGCTTCGCTTTCACGCAGGGGCGGCTGGGGTTCCATGTTGATGGCGCGCCGCCCGACGGCGCGCTTATCCTTCACAGGGCAGACTTCCACACACAGGGTGCAACCCGTGCAATCCTCGGGCGCAACCTGTAACGTGTATGCCATGCCTTCGGAGAATTCCTTGAACTTGGACTGTGTGTGCTTGAATGTTTTTGGTGCATTTGCGATCAATTTTTCATCATAAACTTTGTGCCGAATGACCGCGTGCGGACAGACCATTACACATTTGCCGCATTGGATGCACAAATCCGCCTCCCACACGGGAATATGGAGCGCAATATTGCGCTTTTCCCATTGTGTGGTGCCAAGCGGATACGTCCCGTCCACAGGCATGGCGGAGACGGGCAGATTATCACCATCGAAGCTGATCATTGGTGCCAGCACATTTTTGACGAACTCCGGCGCTTCACCCGGGACCGCGGCACGACGCGTCAACTTCGACGTTACCTTCGCCGGGACCTTGACCTCATGAAGATTCGCAATGGTTGCATCGACCGCCTCGAAATTCTTTTTTACCACGGCTTCACCGCGTTTGCCGTAGGTCTTTTCGATGGCGCGCTTGATCTCTTCAATGGCCTGCCCGCGAGGCAGCACGCCGGAGATGGCGAAGAACGCCGTCTGCATGATGGTGTTGACGCGCTGTCCCATACCTGTCTTTTCCGCCACTTCGTAGCCGTTGATGACATGGAACTTGAGCTTCTTCTTGATGATTGCGGATTGCACTTCCTGCGGTAATGTGTCCCAGACCTCATCCCTGTCTGACAGGCTGTTGAGCAGGAAGACCGCGCCTTCCGCGGCATATTTCAACATGTCAAATCTTTCAAGGAAACTGAATTGGTGGCAGGCCACGAAATTCGCCTGATTTGGCTCGATGAGATAGGGGGCCAGGATCGGTTTAGGACCAAAGCGCAGGTGGGAGATGGTCATCTGGCCTGATTTCTTCGAGTCGTACACAAAATAGCCCTGTGCAAAATTATCGGTCTCTTCACCGATGATCTTGATCGAGTTCTTGTTCGCGCCCACGGTGCCGTCCGAGCCGAGACCGAAGAACACGCAGCGCACAGTTTCGGGATGCTCAATGGAGAAGGAGGCGTCCACTTCGAGACTGGTATGGGAGACATCGTCGTTGATCCCGACGGTGAAATGATTCTTGGGTTCGGGCTTGTTCAATTCATCCAGTGTGGCTTTGACCATGGCAGGGGTGAATTCCTTGGAGGAAAGTCCATAGCGCCCGCCAATGACTTTCACCCCGTCACGCTTTCCCTCGACCAGCGCATTCACGATATCCAGATAAAGCGGCTCGCCCATGGAGCCGGGTTCCTTGGTGCGGTCCAGAACGGTGATGCTTTTGACCGATTTGGGCAGTGCTTTTATGAAATGATCCACAGAGAAGGGACGGTACAACCGTACACGCATCACACCAACCTTCTCGCCTTTTTCTGCCATGTAATTGACGGTCGCTTCGGCTGTCTCGCCGCCGGAACCCATGATAATTACAATACGCTCCGCCTTGGGGTGGCCCGCGTAATCGAACAGGTTGTAGTGCCTGCCGGTGACTTTCGCAAACTTGTCCATCATTTCCTGCACGATGGCGGGGGTTTCCGCATAGAATGGGTTGACCGTCTCCCGCGCCTGGAAGTAGACATCAGGATTCTGGGCGGTGCCGCGCAGAACGGGATGTTCGGGGTTGAGTCCGCGTGCGCGATGGGCACGAATCAGGTCCTCGTCAAGCAGGAGGCGCAGTTCGTCATCTGTCAGTTGGAAGATCTTGGCGACCTCGTGCGAAGTCCTGAATCCATCAAAGAAATGCAGGAAGGGGATGCGTGATTTGAGGGTGGCGGTCTGGGAGATGGCGGCGAAATCGTGCGCCTCCTGCACCGAACCGGAGCCGAGCAAAGCCCAGCCTGTTTGGCGGACAGCCATTACATCCTGATGGTCGCCGAAGATGGAAAGACCCTGCGCAGCCAGAGAGCGGGCCGCAACATGGAAGACGGTACTGGTGAGCTCCCCCGCGATCTTGTACATGTTGGGGATCATCAACAATAAACCCTGCGAGGCGGTGAAGGTGGTGGTGAGCGCGCCTGTCTGCAGCGCGCCGTGGACCGCGCCAGCCGCACCGCCTTCAGACTGCATCTCGATCACTGCAGGGATCGTGCCCCAAAGGTTCTTTTTTCCCTTGGAGGTCCATTCATCCGCGAATTCGCCCATGGCGGAGGAGGGGGTGATTGGGTAAATGGCGATCACCTCGCTGAGTCGATGGGCAACGGAGGCTGTGGCTTCGTTGCCGTCGATCGTAACGACATTTTTATTCATGCTTGCTCCTTTGAGAACAGGTTCATGACCTGATATTTCTTCAAAGTACAAGTGTATCCCCGTTACCCCTTGAAGGTTAGTTATGTTCAGCTTAAATATGCGTGCCTGTTGTCATATTTTGGACAAGTTTTGTGGGAATAGAAATATCCCGTAAAGTAGGAACTTTTTTGAAATTACACCTTTTTGAAGGCTGGCAAATACCGCCAAACCTGAACGATTAACACTCCCGCCCCGACCAGGCAAAGTCCGATGATTTGCCTGCTCCCAAGCGGCTCATCCAAAAACACCCATGCCAGGATCGCGATCTGCGGAAGCATCGTCCCGTTGATGATGCTGGATTCGACGGCAGTTAATGTTTGCAGCGATTTGTTCCACAGCGTGAAGGCGAAGGCGGTATTGACCACTGCCATCCAGCCGATGATGCCCCACTGCTGCAAGGTGAGCACGCCGACGCCCTGCGTGGCAAGTCCGCTGACCAACATTAAGACGCCTCCGACTCCCATACTGATGGTGGTGACCAAAATGGGATGCAGTCCATTCTGTGAGTTGATCTTTCTTCCTAGGATGGATGCCGCTGAGTTTGCCGTTACCCCGACGAATGCCGCAAGTAAACCAGAAAGAAGTACGCCATTGACAGAGAGCGGAAAAAAGTAGGCTAGCGCGCCCGCGATGGAGAGAAATATCCCGCCCCATTGCAGGAGGGAGGTCCGCTCGTGCATGTTGAACATGCTGTAAAGTGCGACAAGGATGGGGGAGAAGTTCAAGAGCAAGGTCAACGTGGAGGCGGGCAACAGGGCAAGTCCCACAAATTGTGCACCCTGCGCCAGGGTGTAATACACCACACCGAGAAGGACCAATTCCCCCCATTGAAATCTGGAAAGACCGCCTACGGTTTGGATGTGTTCCTTATTGAAAAGTACCAGCGGAAGCATGGATGAAAATGCAAGCGTGTATCTTAATCCAGCAAATGTAATGGGCGGCAGGTCGGCTTTCAGCCCGATCTTGATCAGCACCCAGGAAGTTGACCATAGCATGGTTACGAATACGGCTGTCGAAACCGCAGCAAGATGTTTTTTGTTTTTCCTGGTTGCCTGCATGCAGAGCCCGTCATGATTTCATGTATTCGACCAGATACGGCCTCGCCAGCAGCAACGCCGCCAGGGATTTGGCATCCGGCATCTCGCCGTGCTCCGCCATGGCAATGGCCTCTTTCACGGATATTTTTTCAATGGACAAAAACTCGTCGTCATCCGCTTTAAGCGGATTGTGCTTCAAGTCTGTTGCCAGAAACACTCCCATGAATTCCGTGGAATATCCGGGCGCGAGATAAAACTCACCGACTTTCCTGAGTGTGCCAGCCTGCATGCCCGTCTCTTCGCGGATCTCTCTTGCCGCGCATTCTTCAAACGGCTCGTTGCCGTCACGTGTACCGGCCGGCAGTTCGAGCAGATCCATGCCCGCCGCATGGCGGTATTGACGCACAAAGAGCAGGTTGCCTTCACCGTCAATCGGGATGATGATGACCGAGCCGCCGTGCTCCACGATGTCAAATTTTGTCTCGCGTCCGTCGGGTGTTTTCATATGGTCGCGGCGGATGGTGAAGGCGCGTCCCTTTAATAGGGTTTCAGAATGAAGCAATTCAAATGGCATGGCGGTTTCCTTTGAGCTCTTAAAGAAAAAACCCAGGTCAAACGCCTGGGCTTTTATTATTTATGTTCCTACGGTATTCGCAGCTGCTGCCCGGCGGTCAATTTCGCAGAGATAGCAATGCTGTTTTCCGCGGCGATGACGGCCGGGTCCACATCACCGAATTTACAGGCCACCCCATAAACGGTTTCATCCCCGGAAAGGACCGTATACGTGGTGGGATGCGGGGCGAGGGCTCGATTTCCAGGGAAGTTCCCGCTTTGCGGGATCGTTAAGACCGTTCCAGTTACCAGACTGTTTGCCTGTGCGCTGGTCAGGCCGCTGAGTGAAAGCAGCGTAGCAGGGTCCACATTGAAACGGCGTGCAATGCAGTATGGGAACTCGCCTTTTTGCAGGGTATAGGTCGCGGGACGCACACCGGGAATGGATGTCGCGGCGGGGATGGCGGTATCAGCCGCGGCTGCAGCGCCAGGTTCCGCATTGGTGGGCGTGCTGATCAGGTCAGGTGTTGGCGTTTCACTTTCATTTTCATTGGCATCTGGAGTAACCTCTGTACCTTCCGCGGCCGGGTCGCCGCCCGCCGCCGAAGTCTGTGCTGCGGCAGTCTGTTTTGCAAACTCCTCGATCATGGCCATCGGGTTTTCAACAGAGGGGAAGGGTGAAACAAATAACCCCTCCGGCAGTAAGGTCGGCGTTGCAGCAGGTGCGGAAGACAGGGACTGCGTGCAGGAAGAGACCAACATGGTTGATACCACAAGAATGAAGACTGCCAGCAAACCGCGTTGTTTTTTATTCATGGATTCTCCTCGTTCAACATAGGATGGTAGCACATCAGGTTTAAAGCGTCAAGCCGTGCAAGTCAGGAATTGCAGTCGAATGACAACAAAATCTGATCGATCTGAGCCTCGCTTCCGGCTGGACCTCGTGCCTGCACCTGTTCCCAGACAGCACACACACCTCTGCGGGTTCTGGCATCCTTTTCCAGCATCGCAATGGACAGGTCCTGTGCGGTTTTAAGATCGCCTGTCAACGCGTAGGCTTCGATGAACACCAGCCATTCGTTCGGATCCTGCGGCTTGTAGCCCAGCGACATGGCTTGATTCCCAAGTAATACGACCTGTTCGTAATCCTTGTTTTGTTGGGCGAGTTCCGCTTTTGTAAAGAAGAAGCACCATTCATGCTCTGGTTCGGGGAAGAAGACAGGAACGGCTGGATTGGCTGTTTCGGTGATGATGCGTGACACGTCGGACAGCGGGATGGCTTGGGTTAGCACAGTGGGCTGACGTGAATAGATTAGCGCGTCGCCGCGGCCCGGGTCGAGCACGCGCAGGCATCCGTCCCGCGGCATGAAGAGAACCACCGCGCTGGATGTGGAACCGTTGAAGTTTACCGTGCGGTATGTATAGTTGATGTCAATTCCCTTTTCGAGTGCAGGCAGGGTGACCCCGCCAATCCGCTTTTCGGTGTACAGCAGGAGGTAGGGCAGATTGGAACGGGTATATTCGGGTACGTACATCCAGTTGATGGGAGCTGTGAAGGAATTATCGGTTTCGTAGTCTATGGGCATTTGGTGGGTGAGCAGAAGGGTATTCGGCTCCAGGGCAGGGATGCGCCACGCCATCTGCCAGTAGATTTCACCCTGCTTTTTCCAGTCGCGGCGGAAGATATTGGCGTTGAAGAATTGCTGTCCGATGCCGAGGGCGATGACGAGAGCGAAGGCTATCGTCCGCGCGCGCGGATTTTTTATCAGCAGTTCGAGCAGACCGAGCAGGAAGACTGTCCCGCCGATCATCATCGAGACCATGAAGCGGTCATAGGACGATTGCAACGTCAACGGGAGACCTGCCGCGAGGGTAGGCAGACGCCCCAGCAGAATGCCGATGACGCCGATGCCCATCAGCGAGAGCGCGAAGGGAACGTCACGCGGCTCGGCGGGCGCGGCGCGGGCCAGGTAGGGGATGAGGAAAAAGATGGAGAGGGCAACCAGACCCAACGTCAGGAGCGAAGCGGGCGCGGGCAGCGAGGTGAAGGTCAGCACGAGGACCTGTCCCCAGATGTAGAGTCCTGCCTTCCAGATGGCATCCAGCGCCTGAGTCAAAAAGGGGAGGATGCTTGGCGATCCCGCGGCGGTGACTTCGTAGGAGTTGTAGGGTCCGAAGCGATAGTAGTAGAACAGCCACGCGGCGTTGAGAATCCAGATGAGTAAGTAGGGGAACCAGACTTTGAGGGATTGAGTGAAGCGTTGGATGAAACTGCCTTGAAAGAAGACGAGGAGGAAGAGCATGCGGATGCCTTCGATGCCGAAGAAATATTCGGTTGGGAAGATGCCGCATAATTGCAAAAGCAGCGCGATGACGGTGTCAGTGGGTTTGCAGGTGCGCAGGGCTTTGAAGGTGAGGCCGAAAGAGAATAGATAAAAGAGGAATGGGATGAGTTCTTGGTTGATGTGCGTGAGCGCGACCCAATGCTGGCTATAGCCTGGGAAGATGAGCATGAAGAGGGCGGCGATGAAGGCGGTGGTTTTGCGGGTAGGGAAGATTTGCGAGAACATCCACCACGCGGCAAGACCGAGCGCAAAGCGGACGACGAGTGCGAAGACCTGCCACGCCAGCGGGTGGTTGGGAATCAGGCTGGTGGTGACGTAAAAGATGGGACCGAGGAATGGGCGGAACGGCGCGAAGGCGGGATTGAACTCGGCGGGACCGAGGAACTTGGCGATCCATGCGAAGGGCCAATCGTCCCAGTAAAAGCCTGTGACGGGGAGCAGCAGTCCGTAGGCGATGAGGGTGAGCAGGGCGAAGAGGGCGATATTATGTTTTGGGGTTGGTCGAAATTGCATTCGGGAATTATAGTCGGATTGCTTTCAGATTTTCGGTGGGGGTTTGGACGACGAGGTCGCAGCCCGGCCAGACGGCATCCACGCCGGCCTCTTTCGCTCTTTGAACATCTTCGACCACCTCAGCCTTATCCCCCGCAGACAACGTCCTCACGGGGTCGAGATTCCCGAACAGCAAGGTGCCTTTCAACACAGCCCGCGCCGCCGTGAGATCTGTCATCTGGTCAATCGAGACGGCATCCGCGCCGGTTTGCGTGAGCAGACTCAAGGCTGCATCCGTTTTTCCACAGACTGAAATTACACTAGGGCGGGGCAGTTCTCCCGTCAATTTTTGAAGCGCAGGCAAAATGTGACTCTCGAACGGCTTCGGTCCGATAAAGCCCGGCGAGCCGCCCATCTCATGAAGGGTGATAAAGTCCGCGCCTGCGTTGAGGTAGGCTTGCCCTACTTTTGCAAGAAAAGAGGAGAGATGAAACAGGGCGGTTGAAACCGCTTCGGGATTTTTCTTGATCTCGATGAAAACATTTTTAGGACGGCACACATAGAGCAACAGCGTGAACGGACCGGGCAGCATCCCCGAAATAACGATGTCCTTTCCAACATCCTGCTTCACCAACTGAATGGCATCGCAAATTAGCCTTGCTCTCCCCATCTCAAGGATCTCTGTGCTGTTTGTGTTCTCCGTGGTGATTTCTTCCGTTGACTCAAACTGTACCTTCCCTACCTGCGGAAAACGAAACTCCTCCTCGGGATAGTAGCGCAATTCCGCGCCGAGCATCTCCGCAGGCGCACATAGATCCAGCGGCAGCGCCGCGGACGGCATCCCCGTCAGTTTGAACGTGCTCGCCGCCGCCGAGGCCATCTTGAGTGCATCCGTGCATATTTCGTTGAACGCCAGCCCTTCGCTTGCCAACCCCTCCGCCGTGACGTGAATCAACCCGCTGAAGGCGGGTTGGGTGTCAACCTTTTTTTTTCCATGGAGAAGGGCTAGAATTTTTTCGCGCATTGCATTAAATCCGTAGGGGCGGAGCGACGCTCCGCCCCTACCTTATCATTTCACTGCTTTCACGATCGCCGCGATATGTTCCGCTGTATTCCCGCAGCAGCCGCCCACCACCTTTGCTCCCAGCTCAACATATTTTTTTGAGAAAGTTGCCATATCCTCGGGACCCATGTCATACACGCCCTGCTCGGTCTCGATATCCATGTGCGGAACGCCCGCGTTCGGCTTGACCCACAGCGGGAAGTTCGGCATGGTTGCCGCATATTCTTGAACCACCGCCTCCATATTTTCTAGCGTCGTTCCGCAATTGGCGCCGATCATGGTCGCGCCCATCTCGGTGTAGCGTTTGATGACATCCTTCGGCTTGACGCCCATCATCGAACGCGTGCCGCGGTCATAACTGAATGAAACGACAATCGGCAGATCGGTCACGGACTTTGCGCCTTCGAATGCGGCGGTCGTTTCTTCGACTGCGAACATGGTTTCGATGACCAGCAAATCCACGCCGCCTTCAGCAAGTGCTTTGGCTTGCTCGGCAAAGGTCGCTTTCACATCTTCAAACTCCAGCGGACCATACGGCTTGATAATCGCGCCGACGGGTCCCATTGAACCAGCCACCAGTCCATTGTTCAACGAAGCGGCTTTGCGGGCGATCTCCGCCGCGCGCATGTTGACTTCGGGTGTGCGATCCTGATACTTCGAGTCCTTCATGCGCATGCGAGTCCCGCCGAAGGTGCAGGTCAGGATGATGTCCGAACCGGCTTTGCCGAAGGAGGATGCAAGGTTGAGGATCGTATCCGGGTCGTCAATGATGAGATCCTCCGGCGGCTTGCCTGGTTTGAGTCCCATCCTTTGCAAATTCGAGCCCGTTGCCCCATCCGCAACGAGAATTTCCCCGCCGTTCAATCGTTCTAGAAATTTATTCATTTGTCACCTCGGTAGGGGCACAGCGCCGCTGTGCCCCTACAAAATTTATTTCAAAAAATTCTTCGCCATCGGGTCCGCTTTGCGATTGGGGATCAGATGCGCGATGTGCGGAAACGGCTCGCTCATGTGCGGGAAGCTCGTTGCCAGCATGAACTGGTTTTGGAACTCAGGGTCGGTTGGCAATTCGAAGCGTTCCACTTTGCGCGTCACACTGTCGATCTCATTTCGCTTCTCGACGTTCAACAACGCAATGCGCGCGCCATCGCCTGCCGCGTTCCCGACCGCATAGACATTGTCCAGCTCGCAATCGGGGATCAAGCCGATCAGCATGGCTTTTTCCTTGTCGATGTAACTCCCAAAACCGCCGGCGAGAATGATTTTATCAGGAGATTCCAAACCGCTGCGTTTTAATAATGTCCGTGCCGCGGTGAACAAGGCAGCCTTTGCCAATTGGATCTGTCTCACATCCTGCTGGGTCATGGGGATGTCGCGTCCGATGGAGGTTTCCTCCGCCCAGGCAATGACATACTCCCAGCCGCTTTCTCCCTTTCGAATACGGCTCGACTCCAGCCCCTGCTTGAACTTGCCTCGAGAATCCACGATCCCCGCCCGGAACAGCTCCGACACTGAATCGATGATGGCGGAACCGCATATCCCCTTGGCCTTGCCGCTGTTCCATTCATTCTCGCCGACGATTTTATAACGAGGCTCGAGCGTCGTCTCATCAATGTGGACGCGTTCGATTGCGCCGGGCGCGGCGCGCATTCCATATTCAACGTGTGCGCCTTCGAGCGCGGGTCCCGTGGGTGTAGATGTGCAAACCAATCGCCTGCGATTGCCTAGGATCAATTCTGCGTTTGTGCCGACATCGATCAACAGCCAGTTCTCATCCTGCTTGTGCGGTTCCTCTGCGACGATCATTGCGCTGGTATCCGCGCCGACGAAGGAAGCAATGGTGGGCAGTACATGAATATTGCCGCAGGGATTAATATGCAGACCCAGTTCGCGTGCCTTCACATCCATGGATTTGTGGATCGCAGGCACGAACGGCGCAAGCCCCAAATCTTTTGGATGTAGATTGAGCAGGATATGATGCATGGTTGAGTTGCCAACCAGGACCATTTCCAGGATTTCCTCGGTTTCGATCTTCGCTGTCCTTGCAGCCTGTTTGAGCAGTTTGTTCAGCGTGGCGATGATCGCCTTGTGCAATTTCTCCAGGCCGTCCGGATGCTCGATGGCATACTGAATGCGGGACATGACATCTTCGCCATACACGATCTGCGGATTCATCTCGGATTCAGCCGCAAGCATTTCACCGGTGCGGAGATTGCACAAATAAAGAGCGACCGTTGTTGAACCAATGTCCACTGCCGCGCCGTAGCTGTCTTCCACGTATCCAGCCTGCACTTCGATGACTTCCCTGTCCTGCCAGACCGAAACGGTCACATTCCAGGTTGCTTCGCGCAACGTGGCTGAAAGCATCCGCAGGCATTGATAATCAATGGTCAGGTCATGCCAGCGCGGGAGTTTTTCATCCGTACCGCGGACAAGTGCCATGGAGGTTTCGAGCCCCTTGGCGAGGCGTTCCCAATCCGCAATGGGACGTTCCAAATTGGGCGGTGTCATCGAAACCAGATATTTTCGAATAGCAGGCTTGACCTCGATCTCACGATTACTGGCGCTCTTGCGGATGATCTGTTTATTTCCGCGGCTTTCCTCGGGGACATTAATCAGCACATCACCGCGAATTTTGCACTGACAGGAAAGACGCACCTGTCCGACTTCCCAGCCTTTGTCTTTCAATAACTTGGGGCGGCGCGCAAAATACGCCGCTTCCTCGGTGGAAACGGGGGAGAGGTTCCCGCGTTTGGAATCAAGGTTGTACTTTTCGAAGCGGCCCTCCTCGATCAAAACCATGCACTTGCCGCAGGTGGCATTCTCGGCACAAATGGATTCGATCTCCACGCCGAGTTCGCGTGCGGCAGAACGAACGGACATGCCTTCGTCCACCTGACCGCGGCTGCCGGAGGGTTGCAGGATGATGGTATGTTTTTTTGTCATGCACTTTCCCGGCGTGGAATTTCAATTTTGGCAAACTCAGCTTCCAGCTCGGAAAGAAGCGCAGCCGCTATTTCTTCGGGAGAACCGTCACGTTCGATCCAATCGCCGCGTTTGTATTCCTTCGCATAATCTGTTGTGGATGTCGCGCCGACGGCCATCGCGTACGCGTCAATTTTGTCCTGGATTTTTTGGGAGAGTTGTTTCTTAACCGTGCGGCCATCACCCTCCACGGTAAAGGATTGCGGGATGTGTTTCCAGTACATAATGCGGTATTTTGCCATTGCGTGTAACCTCTTAAATTATATATAATTTCCAAGAGGAGATTTTACGGGAGGATGGGCAGATGGTCAATGGAAAAATAGGTCGTAAGGGTGACCCGCCCAGTGAAAACAAGGTGTCTTGATTGGTATGGAAAGGTCGGCCCTACTTATGAAATGGCATTCCCCGCCAGCCAGCCTGTTGTCCACGCGGACTGAAAATTAAAACCGCCCGTGATGCCGTCAATATCCAGCACTTCCCCGGCAAAGAAGAGATCTTCGACGATGCGGCTTTGCATGGTCTTGAAATCCACTTCATCCAAATTGACGCCGCCGCAGGTGACGAACTCTTCCTTGAATTGTCCCCTGCCCTGGATCATGAATTCGCCCGCGGTTAATTCTTCAGCAAGTTTTAGCAGTTCGGCTTTGGAAACATCGCCCCAGTTTTTATCGCCAATGAATTGAGTTAACTGTTTCCACAAGCGTATCGGAATTTGCGAGAAGGCGGGTTGCGCCGCAATTTTCTTGCGTGCACTTTCAGGCCAGTTCTTGTTGCGCTGTAAAATTTCCAGCGCGGCATCCAGCTTGTAGTCGCCGAGCCAGTTGACAGTTAAGCTGGAGCGGTATTTTTTGTCGAACAAAATGCGCGCCCCCCAGGCGGAAAGCCTCAGCACGGCGGGACCGCTCAATCCCCAGTGGGTGATAAGCATCGGACCACGCTGCGTGAGCGAATCCATCTTGAGGGTTACGTTCTCAACCGCCACGCCTGCCAGCCCGTCTATGCGTTTGTCTTTGATGTTGAATGTAAATAAGGAAGGCACAGGTTCTTCAACAGTGTGCCCAAGCGATTTGACGATCTCACGCGTTTTGGGATCACTGCCCGTGGCGATGAGTAATTTTTTTGTTTGGAGAGGAAGAACTTCCGCTTCTCTTTTGATCTCGAGCTTGAATCCACCCTTTGGGTTTTTCTCAGCCCTTAGCAGTATCATGCCAACATGCACCTTCACCCCGGCATTTTTTGCCTCGAAAAGCAGAATGTCCGCAATGGTCTTTGAAGAGTCTGTGATGGGAAATATGCGGTTATCAGCTTCGGTCTTTAACTTCACCCCGTGAGTTTCAAACCATTTGACCGTGTCCAACGCTTGAAAGCGTGTGAATGCGCCTCGCAGTGCCATGCCGCCGCGTGGATAATAGGTGACGAGCTGCGCTGGGTCGAAGCAGGCGTGGGTCACATTGCAGCGACCGCCGCCGGAAATTAGGACTTTGCCCAGCGTCTGGCTGGATTTTTCAAGAATTAATATGCGCAGTTTCGGGTTCAACTCCGCACAGCGGATCGCGGCGAAGAAGCCCGCCGGTCCCCCGCCCGCCACGATAAGGTCCCATTTGGTGCTGATCAAGTTTGGCATAAGAGGTTTGAGTATACCTTCGATCCAGCCCTGACGATCCACTGTTCAACGGCAGGGATTATTTTTCTTCGAGCGGGGCAAACCCGCCGCCCAGGATTTCCTGCGCAGGCGAAACGATGACAACCGCTTTCGGGTCCTCCTTGGCAACTGCGGATTTCAAGTTATGGGCTTCGGTCACCGTCAACGCACACATGAGAATCGAACGGTCCTTGCCTGTATACATGCCCTTGCCTGAAATGGCGGTGACACCCCGTTTGAGGTCGGTGAGGATCCGGTCGGATACGGATTGAGGTTTGTCCGTGATGATGAGCGCGAGCAATTGTCGGCGGCGTTGACGAGGCGCGAGCAGGGCGCGCAATCCCTTCGGCTTGCCTTGTGCGGACGGCGCGGCGGTCGCAGATTCATCGCCAAAGCGCGGAAGCACCTCCCCGGTGGCACGGGTCATATTGACCGTGCCGATTGCAACAAGTGCAAGCGCGGTATAAAGAAGCACACCAAGTACGATCATGATCTCACCTGAGATGGGGCCCACCGCGCTGCGCCCCACAAACTCGCTCAGGCTTTGCACCGGTTCCGGGAACAGCCAGATCTTTGCCGCCCAGGATGCATACAGGATGAGAAATATCCAATAGTAATTTCTTCGCAGGCGGCGTCCAAACGCCTCCCACATCGAGATTGGAAAACTTGGGGTGAGCAAATTTTCCGCGAGGTTCTCCGCCCATTCCGGGGATGGATGGAAGGGCGGCACAAGCATCGCCGCGTAAAAATCCGTTTCCATCAAGCGCACGCGGTAACTCCATAATTCATAATAACGGTACCGCCGCGCTTCGATCAACAAAAACCACAGGACAAGCAATGTATTTAATAGAATAATTGCGTGGTGGATGTTGGGCTGGCTGAACGCAATGGAAAGCGTTGCACCTGTGACAACGACCGCCCAGTTCGTGGTCGTGTCGAGCCTTTGTCTCCATACATTTGCGCGTTGGATCTCTGCGCGAAAAAAATGTACCATTGCGGTCACGAACTCGCTGGTTTTCAAATGATAGCCGCGATAGGTCCATACGGGCTCGTCGGGTTCCTCCTGTTTTGTTTTCTTTCGTGCTTTCGTGGATTTGACCGCCATTTTGAATCGCCTTCCATCAATTTTATAGAAACTTAAACCAATAGGTTCCAATCGCAATCATAAGGATTGCACCCAGCGCGCGCCGCACCACCGGGCCTGAAAACTTGACCGCGCCCAATTGACTCCCGATCAATGCACCGAGCAGGCCGGCAGCCAGGAGGGGCAGACCAAACACACCAACTACCAGTGTACCATTTGCATACCGCCCGATCAAACCGCTGATGGAGTTGATCGCGATAAACCCGCCTGCCGACGCGGCCGCCTGTTTGGAATCGCCCCATTGCATGAGGATGATGAGAGGCGAAAGGAAAATTCCACCGCCGATCCCCAGAATGCCGGAGATCAGCCCGATCGCCGCGCCGCTGACCAGAGCAGACCAGAAGGGCATGCTGCGCGCAGTCCAATTTTTGGATTCGCTGAGGGTTGGGAACAGGAACATCCGAAATGCAAGATAGGTAAGCGCCCCGTACAATAATGTGGTGTAGGTCTGCTGTGCGATTTTGATGTAACCGCCCATGAAAGCCGCTGGAATGGACGTGATCAAAAAGGGGAGAAGCAGCCTCGGGCGCAGATGTCCCGCGCGGGTGTAACTGGCGAACGAGACTGAAGCGATGAAAACGTTCAACACCAGCGCCGTGCTGGACATGATGCTTGCGGGAATGCCGAAGAAACTCATCACGAAGAGATATCCCGATGCGCCCCCAAACCCTGCACTGGAATATATCACTGCCATGAGGAATACAAGTACATAGAGGAATATGCTGTTCATTCAGTCATCTGCGCCATTTTGTTGACAGGCTTATGGTAATTCAGATTCTCTCCAGGCGAGGAATGATTGCATGGAACCGACGGAAGCTGAACCTTCCCCATAGCAACTATAACTCAAATATCAAATCGTTCCAATTTTCAAAATATTGCACGTGCCCGTGCTCGAACGCAGATGCCTTTGCAAGGCTGCCCGATGTTAGCCCAATTGTGCGGACCGTGACAGCAAAACCCGCTCTTTGTAGAATCTCACCCGCGGCTCTCACAGAGCGAATCCCGCCCATTGTATCTTCCACAACGATCAATTCAAATTCCTTTGGCAGCTGGCTGAACCCCCCGTTCAAATTGTCCATTTCGCGCCAATGATACGCGGCTTGCAGTGACGACCATTCCTCACCCGTCCATGCAGCAAGAGTGGCTGCCAATGCCTGAAGCGGGGATGGCTTGACCAAAGTTGCGGGGTCCAGTTTGTATTGTGACGCAAGATACTCCAGTTTTCCAAATGCGATTAAGGGAATGTCCTGCAGGCCGGCCAGCTCAAGCGCAAGTTCCGCTTCGGGGGCATAACCGAGGAGGGGTCCTGCAACCCCGCATGGCGGTCCCGACGGGCGGGCCGTGAACGCCGCCACATGTTGATTCGGCTGCCGAAGTTTTGACCGAATCTCATCATCGATATTGGATCTGTCATGCGTTGATAAAAAGGATTCAGTTTCGATCTCTGCAGGCAGGCCGTAGGTTCCCGTGAAGTTTTTGCTCCCAAGCGTGAAGTGTTGAAATATTCGCATGGTATGCGAGGCATGGACGTCGCGTGTCGCGGTCAACAAATTCCTCCGCAAGCCGGGCGGAATGGAAGCAAAACAACCCGCTTGGAAGGCTGTCTCTGCAGGGTACTGACCATGGACCAGGTTAAATTCCGGGATGGATACATCTATCGGCGCGATAGCCTTGAGCCTGTGTTGAATCTCATGGGCGGCAGCGGAGATGTCGTCGGGTAGATTCTGCATGGGTTGACGGGACAGGATATCGGTCCAGTACGAAGCGATGATGAGCGGGGTCATATCCCATTCGCTTGCGATTCCGCGCTTCTCAAGATCCGTCAATGCATCTTCCTGAACTTCAACATGCGGACCAAGAAGGTGTTGGACGGTGGCCCGCAAGGCCGCGCGGTACCCGCCGGGATGAACAAGCACGCCGTCAATATCAAGCAAAATGATCCTTGTCATTTGTGACGTTTCTCCAGCTCGGCGAGGATGTGTGCGGGGGTTAAGCCGCGTGCCGATAATAGAACGAGGGCGTGAAAGGTGAGGTCTGCGATTTCATCAATGAAGCGTTGATCATCCTGTGCAAGCGCCGCGACGACAACCTCCGTGCCCTCCTCGCCAACTTTTTGCGCGATCTTTGGCAGGCCTTCCTTGAAAAGACCTGCCGTGTATGATGTTTCGGTGGGGTTGTTTTTGCGATCTTCGATGATGTTGAACAGCCATTGAATGCTCATTTATTTTTTCCTTTTGCGAGACCTGGAGGATTATTAAAACTTTTCAGGAGCATGCCTCTATAAAAACATGTTTGTTCGCCTGTGTGACAGGCGGGGCCCGCCGGTTGAACAAGAATTAAAAGCGTATCGGCATCGCAATCCACGCGGATCTCGATCACTTTTTGATTATTTCCCGATGTGCATCCTTTATGCCATAATTCGCTGCGGCTGCGCGACCAGAACCATGTCTCCTTTTTTTCAAGTGTAAGCTGCAGAGCCTCGGCATTCATATATGCCATCATTAACACCTGATTTGTTTCCGCATCCTGCACAATTGCAGGGACGAGGCCGTTCGCATCGAATTTGATCTCAGTCGAAAATTCCTGCATCGGTTTTCTCCAATGTTTACATTCTGACCGGGATGTTGAGCGCTTTCAACTCACCCTTCAACCCGGCGATCTTTAACTTGCCGTCATGGAACAAGGAGGCGGCCAGCGCGGCATCCGCCCCGCCCTGCGTAAGCACCTCCGCAAAGTGGGAGGAGGTCCCTGCGCCGCCCGAAGCGATGACAGGCACAGACACGGCTCCTGCAATGGCGCGCGTCAATGGGATGTTGTAGCCGGCGAGTGTGCCGTCTGCATCCATGCTGGTAAGCAGGATTTCGCCCGCGCCCAATTCCACTGCGCGTATTGCCCATTCGATTGCATCCATTCCAGTTGGAACCCGTCCGCCGTTGATGTACACTTCCCAACCCGCATCGGCGCGGCGCGCATCGATTGCCAGCATGATACATTGTGCACCAAAACGGGCTGCGCCTTCGGATAGCAGCTCAGGCCTTTTCACTGCCGCCGAATTAATACTGACCTTGTCCGCGCCAGCCAGCAGGAGCTTTCTCATATCGTCCACCTCACGGATGCCGCCGCCGACGGTGAGCGGCATAAAGACGGTATCCGCCACACGCCCGACCAGATCAAGCGTTGTCCTGCGTCCCTCGTTCGTGGCGGAAATATCAAGAAAAACCAGCTCATCCGCTCCCTGCTCATCGTAGAGACGCGCCTGTTCCACGGGGTCGCCTGCGTCGCGCAGGTTGATGAAGTTCACGCCCTTCACCACACGTCCGTCCTTGATGTCGAGGCAGGGAATAATTCGTTTTGCCAGCATAATTCTCCTTGTTGAAACACAATAAGCACGAAGTACACAAAGTGGGGAGTTGCAAAATGTTTTTCCTTCGTGCCTTTGAGTGCTTTGTCTTCAGGAATCTTTCAATGCTTCCTTCAAATCAAGTGTCCCTTCATACAATGCACGTCCAATGATCGCGCCGGCCAGGTCTGCCTCACGCGCCGAGGTTACATCAGCGCGTGTATGCACACCCCCCGAAGCGATCACATCCAATCCGCTGACATCAGCCAGTTCGCGCGTGGCAGGGATATTCAACCCGCTGCCCAAACCATCCCTGCGAATGTCGGTAAAGATGATGGTGCGCAGTCCAACGGTCCGCATTTGAAGCGCCAGGTCCGATGCTGAAATTCCGCTGCCGCCTTTCCAGCCGCGCACGCGCACAAGTCCGTCACGTACATCGATTGCAACGGCAATTTTTTCCGCCCCAAATTTTTTCAAGGAATCTTCAATCACTTGAGGCTGCTCAATCGCAATTGTGCCGAGCACCACGCGGCCCACCCCCAATGCAAGCGCGTTTTCAATGGCATCCAGGGAGCGCATCCCGCCGCCGAATTGCACGCGCGCACCAAGTTTTAAGATCGATTCAAGAGCGGACCAATTTGCATGATCGTTCTCGCCAAAGGCGCCATCGAGGTTGACCACATGCAGCCAGCGCGCACCCGCCTGCAACCATTGCCGTGCCGTTTGGGCAGGGTCGTCACTATAGGCTGTCATGCGCGCGGGGTCGCCCTCCTGCAAGCGCACAACCCTTCCGCCGCGCAAATCAAGGGCAGGATAAACAATAAAACTCATGCGGCCTCCAAAAAATTTTTCAATATTTGCAAACCCACACGCTGACTTTTTTCAGGATGAAACTGAACGCCGAAAATATTTCCGCGCTTCACAGCGCATGCATACTTTAAACCATACTCCATTTCCGCAAGAACATCCGCCGGGCTTCCTGGCTGACAATAATACGAGTGATTGAAATACACATACGCCCCGGTTTTGACCTGCCTAAAGAGCGGCGCATCTTCCTTAACCTCGACCTGATTCCAGCCTGTATGCGGGATCTTCAGCCCGGGCATTTGCGGGAAAGCCGCCACCCTGCCGGCGAGCAGACCCAGCCCAGGGTGTTCGCCCATCTCTTCGCCGATATCAAACAAGGCCTGCATTCCAACACAAATTCCCAGCAGTGGAATCCCGCGCCCAACCGCGTCCTTAATGGCATCTTCCAATCCGCGTGCCCGCAGCCCGGACATGAAATCGCCGAACGCCCCCACGCCCGGAAGAATAATCCTCTTTCCAGATAAAACCTTTTGCGGATCGTCCGTACGCACGACGATTGCGCCAACGGTTTCCAGTGCTTTTTGCACCGAGCGGAGATTGCCCGTGCCCGCGTCAATTAAGATGACATCCTTCATTTCACGATCCTTTTTCTGGGGCCGGACAGCCGGCCGCCGGACAGCGGAGTTATAGTACTCCCTTGGTGGATGGGATGTTTCCCGCGCGGCGTGGATCGATGTGAGTCGCTGCATCCAGCGCCCGCGCCCAGGCTTTGAACAAGGCTTCGGCTTGATGATGGTCATCACGTCCATATAAAATACGCGCGTGCAGATTGCAGCGGGATGCCACCGCGAACGATTCGAGAAAATGCGGAAACAAAGTGGTTGGGATATTTCCAACATAGGGTGAATGCCATTCGGCTTGAATGACGGCATACGGACGGCCCGACAGATCCACTGCAACATGCGCCAGCGTTTCATCCATCGCTGCGAAGGAATCCCCCATGCGGACAATTCCCCTGCGATCACCAAGCGCCTTATCGAAGGCTTGGCCGAATGCCAATGCCACATCTTCCAGCGTGTGATGGGTGTCAATGTGCAGATCCCCTTTTGCCTGAATGGACAGGTCGAACAATCCATGCACTGCGAGATGGGTGAGCATATGGTCGAGAAAACCAATCCCTGTGGAGATTTCGTGTTTGCCCGTTCCATCCAGATCCAGTTTAATTTCGATCTGTGTCTCATTTGTTTGACGTGATAGTTCTGCCGTTCGCATGCTTACTCCTTTAATGCCCTGATCAACGCTTCCGAATCTTCCGGCCTGCCCACACTGATGCGGATGTGGTCGCGCAGGCCTGGTTTATTGAAGTAGCGGATAAGAATCCCATGGTCCTGCGCCAGCCGGGACTTGAGTTCCACGGCATCCCTTCCAGAGACCCGGCATAAAATAAAATTCGATTGCGTGGGATAGGGTTGTAGGAAGGGAATATTTTGTAGTGCTGAAAATAATCTTGTCCGTTCGGCTTTGAGATGCTCCACAACATTCCTCAATTGGTCCGCGTGTGCCAGCGACACCTGCGCCGCGACACCCGCCGCCACGTTGACGTTGTACGGCTGCTTGGCCTTCCATAGGGTTGGCATGAGCCAGGCGGGGAATGCGCCATATCCGACCCGCAGCCCGGCCAGTCCCGCCCATTTGCTGAAGGTGCGCAGGACAACGAGGTTTTCCCGCGCAGGCACATCGCGAATACGGCTCAAATTTGCGCCGAGGGCATCACCTGCAAATTCGATGTAGGCTTCATCCAGCACGACCAGCAGGGGAAGGGACAACAACTCATCCGCTGTTTTTTTATCGAGCAGGGAACCATCCGGGTTGTTGGGCGAGGCAATGAATAAGATTTTCGGTTGATGTACTTCCACTGCCTTGCGGATGGACTCCATATCCAGCGAAAAATCTGTGTTGCGCGGGATTTCAATGCAGCGGGCAGCGTTCAGTTCGGCATCGAAGGAATACATCCCAAAGGTGGGTGGACATGACAAGATGCAATCACCCGGCTCAAGCAAAAAGCGCATCAGCAGATCAAGCAATTCATCCGCGCCGGAGCCTGCCAGCAGATATTCTGCGGGGATGCCTGTAAATTCTTCGAGGGATTTTCGCAGGGCACGGCTTTGCGGGTCGGGGTAGATGTGCGGAAAATCCATTTTGCCCAACGCCTCGCGTACCACCGGCAGCGGACCGTAGGGATTCTCGTTTGCATCGAGTTTGACGATCTGATCTGGCGTTCGTCCAAGCCGGGCGGATAAAACCTCAAACGGTTCGATGGGTGTGTACGGCGGGAGCGATTCAAGATGGGAGCGGATTTTCATGCAGATCTCCTTGTACGCATGTCGGCGGCGCTGGCATGTGCATCCAGACCTTCCGCCTCTGCAAGGATTACAGCAGTTCGGCTTATTGCCTGCGCCATACCTTCATCCAGCGCAACAAGGCTGACGATTTTCACAAAGTCCAATACATTCAGCGGAGACGCAAAACGCGCAGACCCGCCTGTCGGCATGACATGGCTGGGGCCTGCCAGGTAATCACCGAGGACTTCGAAGGAATGTTCCCCAAGAAAGACGCCACCGGCATTATTGACTTTTTCCACCCAGCGCCAGGGATCGTGTACCGAAAGCGCAAGATGTTCAGGAGCATACTCATTTGCCAGTTCCACAGCTTCCTCCAGATTCGCAGTCAGCACGGCGCCTCCGCGATTTTCCAGCGAAGCAGCAATCATCTCTGCCCGCCCCCGTTGTTCGATCTGCCTTCCGATCTCCGCCTGCACCGTCCCGATCAACTTCTGTGAGGGCGTCAATAGAATGGCAGATGCAAGGAAATCATGTTCGGCTTGCGCCAGCAGGTCTGCGGCCACCCAGGCTGGGTTGGCGGATTCATCGGCAATCACAACAGTTTCCGTGGGACCCGCCAGCCCGTCGATCCCCACCACACCATAGACCTGACGCTTCGCCAGTGTGACGAATAGATTGCCCGGACCAAATATCTTGTCCACCGGGCGGACGGATTCGGTGCCATACGCCAGAGCGGCGATGGCTTGCGCTCCGCCAAGCAGGTGAACCTCATCCACACCTGCGATGGCGCAGGCGGCCAGGATGATCGAGTCAACGGGCGGATTTTTTTCCGCCATCGAACGATTGGGAGGCGTGACGACCATGATGTCCTTCACACCGGCCACCCGCGCCGGGATGGCGCTCATCAATACTGTGGATGGCAGGGGGGCTGTCCCGGCGGGGACATACAGGCCTACGCGTTGGATCGGGCGGACGATCTGCCCCAGCGTGCCGCCGAGTTCGTTTGTAAACCATGAAGTCACGGGTTGATGGCGGTGAAATGCTTCGATGCGCACCGCGGCTTGTTCGAGGGCGTTGCATTGGGCAGGGGTGATCGAGTCCAATGCGGCCTGGATGGCTGCTTTCGAAACAGGGGCAGGCTTGAGGTCGAGACCATCGAGGCGTCGTGTCCAGCTTTGAAGCGCAGAGTCGCCGTTCCTCCGCACATCCTTCAAGATGCGCGTTACGGCTTGTTCCGCTGACAAGGATTCGCCGAAGAGTTTTTCAATGCCATCCAGCACGCGCGGGCTGACCGGAAATTCATTGGGCGGGGTCCGTTTGAGAATGGTTTGTCTTGCGGTGTTCGGATCATATTGTTTGAGCATGAGGCCTCCTATTTCAGTGCGGCCAGCATGGCGGTGTAGCGCGGCGGTTCTTCTTCAAAAATATAGGTGACCGGCGAAACGATGATGCCGCTGCCGCCGATCCTTCTTAGTTCACCGATGGCCTGTGGAAGATGGTCGCTGCGCACAACGATGGTGATGGAATACCAGCCCTGATTTGATTCACGCGTGACGATCGGGCTGATGGTTGGACCCTGCAGCCCGCCGACGGTGGTCTGTGTGAAAAGGTTTTGAGCAATCGCTTCGGGGCTTTCCCCGCGCATGTTTGCAATGACGAGAAGGTTCTCCTTCGCCCGCAGATGCGCCTCGATGTATTCGAGCAGGCGACGCGCCATCTCCAGTGCGGCGGGATGGGTCTGCAGTGTCCTGCGGTTGGCGATCAGTACGGCTTGCGATTCCTGAATTACACCGTCGGACAGGGCGCGCAGACGGTTGTCCTTTAGGGTTTGCCCCGATGAGACCAGGTCGGAAATGATGTCGGCATACCCGATGGCCGGTGCGGTTTCGAGTGTGCCCTCCGCGTAGATCAACATGTGCGCGATCCTGTGTTGATTCAGAAACCGCTCGGTGAGGACGGGAAATTTTGTCGCCACACGCAGTGGACGGCCCAATGTCGCCCCGAATTTTTCGAGGGATGAAACATCGGTGACATGCCTCCATGCCTCGGGCACCGCCAGCATGAGCGAACAATGTCCAAACCCAAGCGCATTGTGCAGGACGATCACATCCCCATTTCCGCCGCGCTTTTCCTCAAGCACATCCATGCCTGTGATGCCAAAATCGACACTGCCCTGACGGACACTGACCACGATATCGGCGGGTCTTTGAAAGAGCACACCCAATTCGGGCAGGGCCGGCACCTCCGCCTGATATTGGCGCGGGTTGGGTTTGAATACGGGAAGCCCGGCCGCCGAGAGGAAACCTAAGGCATTGTCCTGCAGGCGGCCCTTGGATGGGAGCGATAAGCGGATGGTCGGTTGTGATTGCATGCATGGGTCCTTTGATGGATGGCTGAAAATGAAAACAAAAAACCCCGGTCATTGACCGGGGTTCTGCGAAACGGGGTATGCGGGCTGTTATTGCCTGAACACACGTACACACAGATGGACCGCCTGGTCAATCAGGGGGTTGGTGAAATGATGATGGCCGTGTGTGTACATGGAATTCATGGTGGGGAACAGTATACCAATGCTCAGGCTGTTTGGCAATAAGGAAATCACCCCCCCTCCTTTTTTGAAAATTAACAGCTGGGTATCGCAGCCACCAAATCCTTCACGCAGACATGCGTTGCTGCATGCCTGTTTTGTTGTATACTTAAACCATCCAAAATCTCAAGGCGGATATCATACCTATGAAAAGATTCTCCCTCCTACGTTGTTTGCTTTTACCCATGCTTCAATCGAAACTTGAATCTCAAATATAAGGGCAGCATCACATGATTCCCGGCTTGGATGGGCTGCGCGCAATTGCATTTTTGGTCCTTTTTGGGCTGCATACAGGTTACCTGGAATTCGGCTGGATGGGGGTGCAGTTGTTTTTTGTCCTGTCAGGCTTTCTTATAACGATTATCCTTCTGCGGATGAAGGAAAATTTGCATTTGGGGGGCTATCTGTATAAATTCTATATCCGGCGGGTTCTGAGAATTTTTCCGCTTTATTATTTTTACCTGATCCTGATGCTGGGAATTGCAGCCTGGCTGATCTCCATCCCGTACCGGGCAGGTTTGATGGAGGCGTTTCAAGATCAGGTTTTGTACGCATTCCTATATATTTATGACTTTTATTCAGCTGTCCGAGGGGTTCAACCTTCAGGCTTTCTAATGCATTTATGGTCCCTTTCGGTGGAAGAGCAGTTTTATTTGGTCTGGCCTCTCTTGATTTTTCTTGTTCCTGAAAAATACCTGAAAAAGTTGTTTCTCGCGGGGATTTTTTCCGGCCTCCTGTTTCGTGGAGTTTTTTTCCTTATCTATAATTTAGGCGCGTCCAAATATTTTCAGGAGCCGGTGGCTCTTGCCCTGTATCCCCTCCCATTTACTCATGTGGACGCCTTTGCCTTCGGCGCGTATATTTCCCGCTTTTCAATCCGTAATGCCAGAAGCCAGCTTGTTTATTTGGGAAGCTTTCTCCTGTTCGCGGGATTTGCCACCCAATATCTCGCTACCGGGGAGGTGGGATCCCTTTCATCGCTGGGGTATCCGGTTACCATGCCGAACGCCTATCAGTTCCTGTGGGCGTATTCTCTGCTCAACTATTGGTTTGCCGTATTGATTTATTGTATTGTGAATGAAAGCCTTTTTGTAAAATTCCTTGAATTGCCGACTTTGCGATACCTTGGCAGGATTTCGTATGGATTGTACGTATATCATCTGCCGCTCATCTGGTTTACGGCGCGTCTGCGCGATGTAAGAGGCTTTGCAGATATCTCCCCAATTCAGATAACACTGATATCCCTTGCAGCGACCATTCTCATCGCTTCCATAAGTTACCACCTGATGGAAAATCCCCTGATTCGATTAAAAGATACTCTTGCCGCCTATACCCGCAGTCAGCCCCAATCTCAGTGACTGGAATGTGTCAAATCATGGACACATTCCGGAATGGCAAGCCAGTAAACTCACCACTTTTAATTATGCCAGCTTGAGGAAGGTTTATCAAATATTGGGTGACTTTTTGATTACGCAGTGTTATATACTTGGAATATATCCCCAAAAACAGGAAAAATGCCCATGCTCACCATCGAAAAAGTGGATACCGAGAATAAAAAGCAGGTCAGACGTTTTGTGGAACTTCCGTTTCGCATTTATGCGGACTGCCCGCAGTGGGTTCCGCCCTTGAATGTGGATGCATATAACCAGTTGAATCGCAAAAAACATCCCTTTCATGAGCATTCGGACGTGGATTTTTTTCTGGCTGTGCGCAATGGAAAAGAGGTCGGTCGCATTGCCGCGATTGAGAACAAGCCTTTCAACACATATCACAACGAGAAAACTGCGGATTTTTACCTCTTTGAATGTGAAAACGACATCGAAGCCGCATCCGTCCTGTTCAATACCGTCTTTGATTGGGCGAAAACGCGCGGCTTGGATACGGTGATCGGTCCCAAGGGCATGGGTCCGCTGGACGGCTATGGGACGCTGGTCTTTGGGCATGAACACCGTCAGACGATGACCATGCTCAATTACAACCACGCCCACTACCAGTCACTGATCGAAGCGCAGGGTTTTGTAAAGGAAGTGGATTTCGTCTCGTGTTATCTGCCCGCAGATAAATTCCAAATGCCCGACCGCGTCAAAAAGATTGCAGAACGGGTAATGGAGCGCGGTCATCTTGAAATAAAAACCTTCAAAAACAAAAAGGAGTTATTGGGATGGGCGGCCCGCATCGGCAGGGCGTATAACGATGCCTTTGTACGCAACTGGGAATATTATCCACTGACCCAGCGCGAGATTGATTTTGTGGTCGAAAATATTATGACGATTGCCGACCACCGCCTGATAAAAATCATCACGCGCGGCGAGGATGTGGTCGGATTTCTCTTCGCCTTCCATGACGTTTCCGCCGCGCTTCAACGCGCACGGGGGAGGTTGTTCCCGTTTGGGTTGATCGACATTTTGATGGAGGTCCGCCGCACGAATACGGTCGCTGTGAATGGCATGGGTATTTTGCCCGAACATCAAGGACATGGCGGTAATGCGTTGTTGTATTATGCAATGGGCAACACGCTGTTAAATTTCAAGCAATTCGTCCATGTGGAAATGACCCAGGTTGCCGAGACCACCGAGCAAATGCGCGCGGACTTGAAGAACCTGAATGGTGTGGAATATAAAAATAATCGTGTCTATCGTAGGGCGGTCGCGTAATATGTGTCCGCATTGTTGATGAATGTAATATTGCCAATCATTAATCGGTTATCATTATTATCATGCTGATCTCCCGCGCCTCCCGCCTCAAATACAATTTTTCAAGGGATTTTTTTCGCCCGGACGGGCACGTTGTTTTTGGGGATCTGGCCTCCGCCCGTGTATTTGCCGCCCACATGTCAGTGCACCGGCCAGACCCCGTGCCTGCCACTGACCTGTATGCACTTTCCCTGCTTGATGAGGCGTATCACATCCTTTTCAAGCATTTTTATAGCCGCTATACCGGCGTCATGGGCCGGGCCATGGGCAGGCTGCAGTCCAGCCTCGGCTCGAACTATGACCTGACCCTCACCCGCTTCACCGAGGAATTCCCCCCCCTTTCCGTCTTTTGCGGTGAGGTAACGGCAGGCATCTATCTCTCCACTAAAGTTCCAAAGCTTGGGGACCTTGGACGCGGCGTGCGCGCGGCAACCATCGAAGAGATGCTGCTGGTCAACAACTCAAATAAAAACCCGGCCCTGAACCGCTACAAAGACCTGGTCGACGAATCGGTCATGGGCAGCTCAGCCTACAAGGAATTCATGCAATTATTGCTGGATTTTTTTTCCAGCCAGCCCGGCTTTGGAAACGGTGAGTTTGAACAGGGGGAGACGCTCAATGACATCCTCGCTGCGCCGATCAGGGCCTGCCCTGATTCGCTGGAGGGGCAGTTGAAATTTATCGTTGACAAGTGGGGACATTTGCTCGGTGAGGAATTTTCCGTCCGCATCCTGCGCGGGGTGGATTTTCTCCGTGAAGAACTCATTCGCCGCCATGGGCCAATCGATTCCCAGGCGGCTGAAACCGTCGTGCCCACGTTCCATGGCGGCGAGTATGCCGAATACGAGCGCTACAGTCAGGACAAGGATTGGATGCCGCGCCTGATATTAATGGCAAAAAATACCTACGTCTGGCTCGACCAGCTTTCCAAACAGTATCAAAGCGAGATTAAAACCCTTGAGCAGATTCCCGACGAAGAACTGGACCTGCTTGCCTCGCGCGGCTTCACGGGCTTGTGGCTGATCGGTTTATGGGAACGCAGCCGCGCCTCCCAGCGCATCAAACAGCGCATGGGACAGGAGGACGCTGTTGCTTCCGCCTATTCGCTCCATTCCTATGATATCGCCGGCGACCTCGGCGGGTGGGGTGCATTGGAAAACCTTCGCTCGCGCGCCTGGGCACGCGGAATCCGCCTCTCCGCCGACATGGTCCCCAATCATATGGGCATTGACTCCGCCTGGGTTATCGAACATCCCGATTGGTTCCTCTCGACGGATGTTCAGCCCTATCCGTCCTACACCTTCAACTCCGAAAACCTTTCGGATGACCCTCGTGCCGCGATCGTGTTGGAAGATCACTACTACAACCATTCCGATGCGTCCGTCGTTTTCAAGCTTCATCATTATGATGGCAATCGAACGCGCTACGTGTATCACGGCAACGACGGCACCTCCCTCCCGTGGAACGATACCGCTCAACTCGATTACAGCAAGCCCGCAGTCCGTGAGGCGGTCATTCAAGTCATCCTGCACGTGGCGCGTAATTTCCCGGTGATCCGCTTTGACGCGGCCATGACGCTGGCCAAGAAGCATGTCCAACGCTTGTGGTTCCCCGAACCCGGCGCTGGCGGCACGATCCCCTCCCGCTCGCAATACGGCATGACCAGGACCGAATTTGACGAAAAAGTTCCTGAAGAATTTTGGCGCGAGGTTGTGGACCGTGTTGCCGCTGAAGTACCCGATACACTCCTGCTCGCTGAAGCCTTCTGGCTGATGGAGGGGTATTTCGTCCGCACGCTTGGCATGCACCGTGTGTACAACTCCGCCTTCATGCACATGCTCCGCGACGAGGACAATGCCAGGTACCGCCTCGCCATCAAGAACACGCTTGAATTTGACCCGCAGATTCTAAAGCGTTATGTCAACTTCATGAACAACCCCGATGAAAAAACCGCCGTTGAGCAATTCGGAAAAAGCGACAAATACTTCGGCGTTTGCACCCTGCTTTCAACCCTGCCCGGCCTGCCCATGTTCGGTCACGGACAGGTGGAGGGTTTTGCCGAAAAATATGGGATGGAATTCCGCCGTCCGAAATGGCAGGAGACACCCGATGCCGGCTTGACCCAGGCCCACGCCTGGCGCATCTTCCCGCTTCTTCACCGCCGATCCCTGTTCGCAGATGTCGAACACTTCCTGCTCTACGACTTTTCCCGCCCGGCCGGCAGCGTGGATGAAGATGTCTTTGCATATTCCAATCTGCACAACGAAGAGCGCGGACTTGTCGTCTATCACAACAAATTTGCCGATACCCGCGGCTGGATCAACACTTCCGCGGCCGCGCTGGATAAGGGCTCCGGCAGGCTTAAGCGAAAGAATCTCGCCGAAGGCATCGGCCTGCCGCGGGCGGGATATGTCATCTTCAAGGATTACGCCGCACAATTGGAATATATCCGTTCGTGCAGTGAGATCTGGGAAAACGGCATGTACGTGGAACTCGGCGCCTATCAATGCCATGCCTTCATGGACTTTCGTTTCGTGGACGGGGCCGAGTGGCAAATCCTCTTTGACCAATTAAAAGGAACAGGCGTCCCATCCATGCAGGACGAGTGGAGGAAATTGTTTGCAGCAGCCGAAGTGACTCCAGTGAAGGAAGCGCCTGCCAAAAAGAAACGTGCTGCCCGTACACCGGCAGTGACATCGTCCCTGAAAGGAAAGAAAACGACAGTCAAGACAAAGACGAAGAAAACCTCTGTCAAGAAGGATGTCCCGAAGGGAAGGAAAACCGTCACCAGACCAAAAGCGGCCGTGACAAAAAAGACGACCGCGAAAAAATCCGCCGTGAAACCGGCTGCCAAAAGGAAGACGGTCAACAAGACAAAAAGCAAATAAATAAATTCCACAGGTGGAAGCGGGCCTCCGCCTGTGTGTTGCATGGGAACTCTGTCATGAAACTCAAGCTTTACTTCATCACATTGATCAGCTTTCTCGCCATTGACTCCCTCTGGCTGGGACTCGTGGCTCCGTCGTTCTATCGTTCACAGATCGGTCACCTAATGGGAGATAGCCCCAACTTCCTTGCGGCGGGCTTATTCTACCTGCTGTTCGTGTATGGGATGGTTTTTTTTGCCGTGGAGCCGGGCGTGCGCGGGGGTTCGCTCTGGCAAGCCGCCCTGCGCGGGGCCTTGTTTGGGCTGGTCACGTACGCCACCTATGACTTGACCAATCACGCCACACTGACAGACTGGCCTGTCCTGATGACCGTGGTGGATATGGCCTGGGGAACAGTTCTCAGCGCGGCAGTCACGCTGGTCAGTGTTTGGGCGGGTACGAGGTGGGTTTCATAGAGGCCGGCATCCGTTAAGGTTGAAGCGGACTGCGCATAGTCGGTTTATGAGATTGGGATGATTTCATCCCTACAGTTCCCATACGATTCCATTAAAAAATCCGTTTTCATATTGACTCGCCCTTTGAAACATACTATACTCGTTCGTATAGAGGTAACGCCGATATGAGATTATTTTACGGAGAACCCAGGGTTTGTTGAACCAGACACGCGATATTCCCGCGTGTCTTTTTTTTATATTTCACACAAAAAGGAGACTTGTGCCATGGACTACGGAATGATCGGCAAGATCGAAAAAGCAAAGCGATATGCTGAGGATCGCACGCGCTTTCACTTCAACAAGTTTGAACTTACCTTTCATGGTGATAATAACGACCACCATGTAACCTATGATAACGGCGTGTTTAACTGTGATTGTGAATTCTACCTGACCCATAAACGCTGCGGCCATTCGATGGCGCTCGAGATCCTGCTCAAGGATATGATCGCGGATACCGTCGAAGCCTGATTCCAATTGAAACTTCAGACTGCCATCCGTTCGGCGGGTGGCAGTTTTTTTGTTCATGCCATTCTCATTAAATCTTAAAGATTATGGTGTACAATTTTCCGCATGAAACCATCCCTTTCTCGAAGAGACTTTCTAAAGCTAAGCGGGCTGACCCTGGGCGGGCTGGCGTTTTCGCCCTTCCTGCCGGGGCTGACCGATTTTGACGACAGCTTCGTCGTGCGGATCGCCACCGCGCAAATGCCTGTGCGCAAGGAGCCGACGGATGAGAGCCGCATCGAACTGACCTGGTATCGCGATGAACTCGTGCATGTGTATGAAGAAGTGACCGCGCAGGAGCCGCTCTACAATCCGGTCTGGTATCGGGTGTGGGGGGGCTATCTGCACCGCGGACGCCTGCACCGTGTGAAGACCATTTATCAAACGCCGCCCGGTTCCATTCCCGAAGGCAAAAGACTGCTCACTGAAGTCTCCGTACCATTTACCACGCCGTACCGTTTTTCAAAAACATTCGGCTGGCAGGCCATTGCGCCTCCCTTATATTACGGTTCCGTCCATTGGGTCGAGGCGCTGGAGGATGGGCCGGAAATGGCGGATTACAAGGGTCCCTGGTACCGCATCTTCGATGAACTGGATTCCAACGTCTCGTATTTTGTGCCGGCCATTCATTTGCGGGTATTGCCTCCTGAATATATGCAGCCGATCTCGCCGGATGTGCCCCACGAACAGAAATTGATCGAGCTTAACCTCTCGACGCAGATGTTGTATGCCTATGAATACGGCAACCTTGTTTTCCAGACCAATGTTTCCAGCGGCGTGCCGGGCGGTTCCACGGCCGGCACGGGCATAAAAACCATCACTCCCACGGGCACATTTTCCATTATGGATAAAGTGCCTGCCAAGCACATGGGTAACAGTTATTTCAGCAGTGAGACCACCGGCAACCTGCTTGCGGATGTGGATAATTATGTCCTGCCCGGCGTGCCCTGGTCCTTGTTCTTCACCGTGGAAGGCCATGCCTTCCACGGAACCTACTGGCATGAAAATTTCGGCACACCCATGAGCAAGGGTTGTGTCAACATGCGGAACGATGAAGCCAACTGGCTCTTCCGCTGGGTAAAGCCGATCCACTCCAGCGACGCCGTTGCGACCCGCGGGTTTGGTACAAAGGTCGAGATCCATTATTAATATTTTTTGGATTTTCCCTCCCGCACCGACTCCACGCCTCCCCCATCCCAAAGGATAATCCCCGCGATGCCGATTCTCAACTGGAACGGAAAGCATCTGCCGCCGCCGACGCCTGCGGCGATTATTCAAGATTCGATTCTCTACCCTTCGGGACGTGCCTATCCAAATGCCCGTCCCGAAGGTCGTATCATCCTTGGGGATAATCTTTCCGTGATGGCAGCGCTCCTTCCGGAATTCGAAGGGCGCATCCGCCTCATCTATGCCGATCCGCCGTTTTTTACGAACCGTACATTTTCGACGCGGGTTGGCAGGGGGGAGGATTCGCGCAAGCCCTCAAAATGGAAATTAGCCGAAGGGTATCATGACTCGTGGACTGATCTGGATGCCTATTTGCAGTTCTTGTATGAGCGTCTTTCCTTGATGCACCGCCTGCTCTCACCAGACGGGGCATTGTATCTTCATCTCGACTGGCACGCAGATGCATATGCCCGCCTGATCCTGGATGAGATCTTCGGGGCCGAGAATTTCGTCAACGAGATCATCTGGGCATATCACGGACCCTCCCCGATCAAGACTGCGTTCAACCGCAAGCACGACACAATTCTGTTTTATGCAAAAAGCAGGGATTACGTCTTTAATGCGGATGATGTCCGTGAGCCGTATAACCCGAACACCGTGGCAACCTTCAAAGCCTCACGCAAGGCGGGTTTCGGTAAAGTCCCTGATCTGGAACGCGGCAAGGTGCCTGAGGATTGGTGGTATTTTCCAGTGGTCGCGCGCCTGCACAATGAACGTACGGGATACCCGACCCAAAAACCTGAAGCCTTGCTGGAAAGAATCATTCGCGCCTCTTCGAATAAAAACGACCTTGTGGCGGATTTTTTCTGCGGCTCGGGGACCACGTCCCTTGTGGCGGCAAGGAACGGGCGCAAATTCATCACCTGCGATGAATCCGTGCGGGCGGTGCAAACAGCGCGCGCGAGACTGGCTGAAACATCGTCCGTTTTTTCATTTGAGCGCGACTCTGCAATAAAAAATGTGGTTGCGTATAAATCAAAAATAATAAAGGTGAATTTATCCGACGGTTATGTCAGGCTGGATACCTCCTTCGATGTGGATTTTTGGGAGGTCGACCCTGATTGGGACGGGAAACTGTTCAAGAGTGCGGCACAGGCTCAACGTCACATGCGAAGCGGTACACTTCCCCTGGAACTTAAAATAAAAATCGGAGGCAATGTCTGCATCCGATTGGTAACCGTTCAGGGAAAACAGTTTCAGTTAAACATCTAGGCGGTAGCCGACGCCACGGATGGTTTTCAGGAATTTTGGGTTATCGGGGTCGAGCTCGATGGCGCGGCGCAGCCAGGAGATGTGCACATCCAGGGTGCGTGTGTCGCCGGTGTAGTTGGTTTCCCAGGCTTTTTTGAAGAGGGGTTCGCGTTCCACCACTTCGCCGTGTTTGTCCATCAATAACTGCAACAGCGTAACCAGGCGCGGGGTCAGTTTTGTGCTTTTACCGAGACTGCGCACGCGGCGTTTTTCAAGGTCGAGCCGAATGGGACCGACGTGCAGGATGTTCTTTCCGTCACCGGGCAGAAGCGGTTTGATGCGGTTGACAAGTTTTTGCACGGTGAAGGGCAAATACAGGACCGCGTCCGCCGCATCCTTGTTGACCTCGCGGTCTTCATCGAGGATCAGGATAATTGGCAGTTTTGAGTCCTTTTCGTGCAGGGACTGGCAGATGCGCAGTCCGGTGCTGCGCAGGGAGGCCGCATTGATGATGACCAGGCTCGGGCTTACCTCCTTCAGCAATGCAACCGCTTTACTGCCGTTTTGGGCAATGTGTACATCAAATCCCTTCTTCTGCAAATCGGAGGCAAAAGAAGGGATCTCGGCGTGTTTAACTTCAATGACCAGAAGTGTGGTGGTCTTCATAATAGGTTTTGAATAAGGCCTGTTTTGAAAAGGAATTTTACCCGCACAAGGTTAAATTTGTAAACTTAAGTTCGTTAAGGTATTTGCATTATACACCAAATCTTAATAAACGCTTTCACTCATTGGTACTAGTTTCATTAAGGTTGCAGGGACATCCTTTTTTGCAAAGCGGCCCATAGTGCTTGACTTTTTTATGGTTACTTGGTACTATCGGCGGGCTAAACCAACCGATGCGGGGTGGAGCAGTGGCAGCTCGTCGGGCTCATAACCCGAAGGTCGCAGGTTCAAGTCCTGCCCCCGCTACTACACGTCAACCGAAGACCGCCAGGCTCTGCGAAAACAGGCTGCCCGGCGGTTTTTGATTCGGCGCGAGGGGAAGATGTTATACTGAATCCAGGATTGATCCAGGGATGATGTACCATGAAATTTCGGATTGGAATCGAGAACAACAACGAAGGCGTCCGTTCCATTGCATGGGTGCTCGAGCATCCGGGTTGTTATGCCTATGGGAAAAATGAGCAGGAGGCCCTTGCCAATGCAGTCAATGCGATTGCGGAATACGCAACGTGGATCGGGCGGCATGGAGTGTCATGGCTGCCCGGGAATTTAAAAATTGAACTTCAGGCCGGGCAGGCATGGACGGATTATCAAATCAACGAGGATTTTGAACGGGTGGATGAAGGTGGTTATGACGTGGATCCATTCTTTGAGCATGACTGGAAACCACTCACTGCCGTCGATATCGAACGCGGACGAAAACTGCTGTCATGGTCGCGCGCAGACTTGATGAATGTCATCGAAAGCCTGACTCCGGAACAATGGGAAATCAAAAGGGAGGGCGAGCGCTGGGATGTTGCAGGCATCGTCAACCACATCGGCGGCGCGGAGTGGTGGTATCTGGACCGGCTTGGCCTGGCATTTCCAAAGGCGGAAGTGCCGAAAGAGCCGCTCGCGCGCCTTGAAAAAGTCCGTACATTGATGATTGAACGATTGCCGGCATTCAGGGATTCAAAGCAAGTGGTTGGAGTGGATGGCGAGTTCTGGAGTCCGCGCAAGGTGTTGCGCCGCGCGCTCTGGCACGAACGCGATCATACCGAACATATTCGGAAGTTATTGTGAGCCGTCTCACCACTCGCAGCCTGGTGTCGTGCTGATCCCCGCGGATTTGCCGATGCGTTTGTACATGGTTACATTGGTGAACGGCTCGCCAAGAATTCCAGCGTGGATCGCCCATGATCGTTTGCGGATGCTGTTGGCGGCTTCAGGGTTGCGGAACGGGGTCGAGCCGTCCAATTGCGAGTGCAGGTCGCCGCGGGGTTGAAACCCCGTGTGGATGCTTTCCATCAGGCGTTTGCCCATTTGATAGGCGAAGCCATAGCGCTCAAAGATGACCGCGTTGTGATAATACAAGGGCTCGACGAAATACACATCATGCCCCAGCGATGTGACAAACTCCTCAAATGCTACGACAGCCTGGCCCAGCATCTTGAGCCCGCTGCGCACCTGACCTGGAGCCAGTCCCGCCTCACAAGCCTTTGCCTCCGCTTCGATATTGCGCTTCAAAATCCCGAACTTGGTCGGCGTGCCGTCGGGCATTTTATCCACATCAAAGCGGGGGGCGGCGGGGTCGTTGAGAATGTACAGCAGGACATGGATTTGCCCGTTCATCGTATCGGTTAGGTGGGCGTATAGGACCGGGTCGGGGAAATCGGCCTTGTGGTACAGCCGCATCTCCACATCCGTGGAACCTTTGGCAAAACGGAATTGCAACAGGTTGTACCCCGCGGCGGAGGTGAGTGGAGGAATGTTGAATTTATCCAGCAGATCCTGTGGAATGTATTTGGCGTAGATCGCCCGTTTTTCAGGGTCGGGCAGCAGGTTGATCCCACCAATGGTTGAAGGGGGCATTTGGTTTCCTTCTATCTCACTCGCATGGCTCGTTCTTTATCGCGCGCTTCGTCACGTTTGGCGATGGTGGCGCGTTTGTCGTAGGCCTTTTTGCCTTTGGCGATGGCGATCTCTACTTTGGCGCGCCCGTCCTTGAGATAAACCCGGAGCGGGACAATGGTCATGCCTTTGATGCGGACATTATTCCACAACTCGCGGATCTCTTTTTTATGCAGAAGCAGGCGGCGCTTGCGGCGCGGTTCGTGATTAAAGAACTTACCCGCCTGTTCGTAGGGGGCAATGTGGGCTTCGAGCAGCCAGGCTTGCTCGCCGTTCTGCACATCCACGTAGGATTCCTGGATGCTGATCTGCCCCGCGCGGATGGATTTTATCTCCGATCCCTGCAGGGCGATGCCAGCCTCAAACTTTTCGATGAGGGTATATTCAAAACCGGCTTTGCGGTTGGTGGCGATGATCTTGATGTTTTCAGTCACTGAATGATTTTAGCATGGAATGAATGCTGGTCTCGATATGGCGGCTGGTTGAGTAGTCCTGAAGGGATTATCAAAACCAGCCGCCATATCGACCACCGTTTTTTTTCTATCCCCATTTGAGCAGGATGATGCCCGCAACAATTCGCAAGACACCAAATAAGATGAGCGCGGGGGCAAGCCCGATCATATCCGCAATGAGCGGCCCTGCAATGGAGCTGCTCAGCACGGCGAAGTTGAACATGATGGTGTACCATGCCAGATGCGAGGGACGGTCATGAGCCGGGATGTTTTCGAGCATGTAGTTGGCATACGCACCGTTGACCAGCGCGAACAGGAATCCGCCGAGGAAGGAAAGCGCGTAATAATGCAGGACGTTCTGTGCGAACGCCAGCATGATGGGGTATGTCGACATCCCGATCACGCCCCAACCCGTCACCTGTTTGTGGCCGTACCGGTTGACGATGCGCCCCAGTTGTGTGGAGGTCATCAGTACGGACAGGTAGTAAAGCGCCATGCCGTTGCCAAGATGACTGTCGTTAAGGTTGAGGACGCGTACATTGAAGAGGGGATAGATGGGGTTGGATAGGTAATGCACCAGGTGAAAGATAAACAATGCCAGCAGGACGTTCTTGAAATGCGTTTTCCATACATCGAGGCGGAGGAGGCCGGCAATGCCGCGGGGGAATCCTGTTTGGGATTCAGAATCAAGTGCCGGCGGAGGGGGAAGCGGGGCGGTGTCGCCCTTTGCCGGGCGGATGCGGTAGATGTGGTAACTGCTCATCGCCGCGCCGACGGCCCCGATCGCAAAAACGATTTGATACCCCGTGGGGGAGGGCATCGCTTTGAGCAGGATTCCCGAGATCAGGGAGGTGAGCATGTAGGCGATGGCGAAGGTGACGTTGCGTGTACCTGCCACGCGCGCGCGAAAGCGGTCTGGGACGGCTTCCGCGAAGAGGGCGTTGAAGCCGACGCCGAGCGGGGTGAGAGGGATCGCCATGAGAAAGGTCAGGCTGATGAGCGCCCAGATCTGGCCTTGCGCGTCGAAGAGCCAAGGCAGCGGGATCCACAGGAAGTAGCCTATGCGGAAAGCGATGGAGGACCAGAAAACCGCCTGCCCCGTTTTTCGTTTGCTGACCCAGTGCCCGGCGGGGATGGCAAGGAAAAGGCTGACGATGGCAGAGGTGGCCGTGAGCAGGCCGATCTGCAAGCCGCTCGCGCCGAGGCGCGTGGCATAGACGTTGACGAAGTTGATGGCGGTTCCGCTCAACACGCCAAACCAGGCGATGTCGAGATAGAGGTTCCTGAAGTTCGAACGGTATTTTTCGGGGATGTCGGATTGTCGAAACAGGTTGAAACGCATGGGAAGGATTATAACAATATCTGTTTTTTGGCGCTTTGACCCGGCTCAGCACAAGTTTTGGATTAAGATTGTGGGATGTTCAATCTTAAACGACGCTCATCGCTGAATGGGCGCGGACCATTTCGGATGTGGCGGGGAGCGAGGAAATTCGGTCTGCGCATCCGGCGGAGGGGTTACACTACAGACCGAAGTTGATGTTGGGATCATATGGCAAAACGAAATAAAACTGCACGGCAACCCTGAAAAGACCCGTCTACTCGTTCTTCAGGTCGGCCAATCCCTCCCGCAAGGCAAACAATGCCGCCTGCGTGCGATTCGCCAGGTGCAATTTTCCAAGAATATTCCGCACGTGCGTTCGCACCGTCCATTCGCTTAGACATAACCGCGCGGCGATTTCCTGGTTGGTCAATCCCTGTGCGACGAGTTTCAACACTTCCAGTTCGCGCTCCGAGAGGGGATTCTCAACGGGCGGCAGGTCGGATGGACGGTTGATCTCCCGAATTAATTGCAGGGCGATGCTCGGGTGCAGGGAGGCTTCGCCACGATGCACATCGTGAATGGCTGTGAGCAATTGCTGGGGCGAGGAGTCTTTTAATAAGTACCCCAGCGCTCCTGCGCGAATGGCGGGAAAGACCTTGTCCTCGTCTGAAAAACTGGTCAACACTAAAATGGATATATCGGGATGCGCGTGTTTAATTTCGCTGATGGCTTGCAGGCCGTCCTTTACCGGCATGACCAGGTCCATAAGAACCACATCGGGTTTAAGTTCCCCGCTTTTCCGCACCGCCTCCTCGCCATCCACTGCCTCCCCAACCAGTTCCAGGTCTGGTTCGGTGGCGATCAGCGTGCGGAGGCTATCTCGAACGATGGGATGATCATCGGCGACCAATACGCGTATGGTTTTCATTCCAAGTATGTTGTCTCCATCTTTCAAGTCTAACCGATCAAGACGGCTCAACCATCGTTTCGGCTGTTGGCGCGTTTACCCTGACAATTGTACCTTTGCCCGGCGTGGAGTGGATCGTCAAACTGCCTCCCAGGTTCTTTGCCCGCTCGCGCATATTGAGCAACCCCATACCTCCTCGATGTCCCACTGCCTCAGGATCGAATCCCATTCCATCATCCACAACTTCCAGCGCGATATTTTGGTCCTCCACATAGAACCGCACGGTCACTTTTGTGGCTTTAGCGTGTTTCAGGGAATTGTTCAGCGCCTCCTGGGCGATCCGATAAAGTTCCTTCTCCAGAAACGCCGGCAGTTCGATGAAATCATCCATCACGACGCGCGCGTTGATGCCGACTCGTTTTTCCACCGCGTCCAGCCGTTTTTTCAACGCGCCCACAAGCCCCTCCTGTTCGAGCATTGGCGGCCTCAATTCAAGGATAAGCAACCGCATCTCTTTCAGCGACTGCTGGGCGATCTCCCCAATTCGGTTAAGGTATTCCTCTATTTTTTCGCTGCCTTCGCTCTTTACCGTGCGCCGCCAGCCTTCCGTAAAAAGGACCAGGCTGTAGAGGGATTGCGTGACCGAATCGTGCAACTCGCGGGAGAGACGGTTGCGCTCCTCCAAAACGGCCAGTTTCCTGCTTTGGTCGTAGAGACGCGCATTTTCGATTGCCACCGCGATCTGGTCTCCCAGGCTTTGAATTACAAGGGCGTCTTCCGTGGCGAATGCGTTCAACCTGGAATCATGCACATCCAGCGTGCCGATCACCCGTTCTCCCACTTTCAAGGGGACAACCAATTCCGAGCGCGTCTTTGGCAACCTGTCGTCGAAGAGAAAATTTGGGTCTTTTTGCGCGTCGTTGACCAGTTGAACCCTGCCGGTCGTTGCGGCCTCCACATTGATGCTTTTTTCCTTGAGGCTTATATAGCGGTGTTGCACGTTGCGATTTCCACTGCCAGCCCCAATGACAAATTGCCTGGCGTCCTTGTCCAGCAACAACACCTGCACATGATAATAACCAAATGCGCCCTGGATTAACTCCACGACCCGATTCAGTAAAACGTCAATCTCGAGAATGGAGGTGATCTCACGCCCCACCTGCGCGCTCGTTTCCAATTGCAACGCCCTTTGCTCCAGCGCGGCGTTTGCCTCCTGAAAATCATGGGTGCGTTCCTGGACGCGTTGCTCCAAAGAGTTGATCAAATCCCGCAATTGGGATGTCATGCTGTTGAACGCGCGAGCCAGCGCGCCGACCTCGTCTTCGCGGGCAACATTGGCAATCGGCTTCAGGTCGCCGCACGCAATACGGGAGGCGGTATCCGCCAAATCTGTGATGGGGTTTGCGATGTTTTGTGTCATGTACAGCGCGGCAAATACAGCCAGGACAAGCGCGATGAGCGCAATCACAAGATTGATGGTCGTGTTGGCGGAAACCGCCTGAAACGCCTCCGCGGAATCCTGCTCCACTGCAAGAACCACGTTCAGGTCGGGAAGCCAGCGATAAATGCCGATCACGGTCTCCCCCGCCGGATTGGAATAAACGCCATCGAAGTTGGCTGATTCTTCAATCGCCCTGTCAATCCCGCCTGCCCGGACGATATGCAGGTCTTCTGCCGATTCGGAATCATCTGCACGCCAATCCGTTCCCACCAACAGCGTATGATCCCAATTGACCAGGTAAGCCCGGCCTGTTTCGCCGAGGCCTGTGGTTTCGTTCAAGATCGCATGGAGCGCATCCACACCGACTTTGCCGCCAATAGCGCCGACGAAGTGACCGTCATCCTTTATTACCGGGATCAAAACAAACACCGACGAAGGATCCGAAACCATCTCCTGAGCAGGTTGGGGCGAGAGGCTTAAATCCCAGCGGAACGGCAATTGGGTATGGGCGATGGTCAAGTCATGCACATCGAAGATGAAATCGGCGTAGCTGTTGCGTTCTCTCGTCGGAACCGTGGAGACTATCACCCTTCCTTTGAGATCCACCAGGAATAGTTCCGTGATCTGGGGAGACTGATCTACAAAATATTGGAGCCGCTTTCGCACCAGGTCGTTGTACCATGTATAGGATATGTTTTCGTTCGATAACGCCAGCGCGTTGCTGGTCAGTTTTGGCGCATAATCCCCTTTGGACGCAACCTGCAATTCCAGTTGCAAGGACTGGATCCATACCTGAAGCGCCAATTCCTTGCGCGCCGCCACAGACTCGAGCCGGTCAATGGATTGCTGGCGCCCGTTTTGGTAACCGACAATGTACGTGCCAATCCCCACGCCGATGACCGGAAGCAGGGCAACCAGCACAAAACCTATAAGCAAACGCACACGGATCATTCGTTTCTCCAAGTGGAGGGCTGTTTTTTCTAGCCAGTCTTCGTTGATTATAACTTGTGGAGCGGGCCGCCTGCGCTAACGCAGAAGCTGCGCAAGGGCGGACAGCAATAACGTCACGTTCTCCTTTCGGGAGGAATGACCCATCAAGCCGATGCGCCAAGCTTTCCCTTTGAACGCGCCCAGGCCGCCCGCAATTTCGATATTGTATTCCTCGAGCAGGCGTTTGCGGATTTCCGCGTCGTTGACACCGTCGGGGATTGCCACTGTGGTTAATGTGGGCAGACGGTGTTGTTCGGGAACGATCAGGCGCAGGTCGAGTTCTTCCAAACCATCCCACAGCAATCTGCTGTTCTCACAGTGACGCTGGTGACGCGCCTCCAATCCTTCTTCCTGCACGAGGCGCAGGGCTTCGCGGAGCGCAAAGTTCATGCTGATCGGCGCGGTGTGATGATAAGTGCGGTCATCGCCCCAGTACTGGTCGAGCATGGTCAGATCGAGATACCAGTTGGCAACCTTGGTCTTGCGATGATGGAACGCCTCACGCGCCCTGGGTCCAACCGTCACCGGGCTGAGACCGGGCGGACAACTGAGGCATTTCTGCGTGCCGCTGTATGCAATGTCAATACCCCAGTCGTCGATCTTGAGCGGAATGCCGCCAAGCGAGGTGACGCAATCAACAAGCAATAATGCGCCGTGCTTGTGGACGACTTCCGCCATGCCTTCGAGCGGAGTCATCGCGCCGGTGGATGTCTCGGCATGGACAACAGCGACGACTTTGGCAGGATGCGCTTTCAGCGCCGCATTCACCTCCTCGGGAGTGGCAGCCTCCCCCCAGGGTTTATCGAGGCGGTGAACAGTTGCGCCATAGCGCCCTGCCATGTCGACCAGTCGTTCCCCAAAATATCCGTTGACGGCGATCAAAATCGAATCACCCGGCTCGAGCAGATTGGCAACCGTTGCTTCCATGCCTGCGCTGCCAGTGCCGGAAACAGGCAGGGTCATTCCATTTGTGGTTTGGAAGGTATAGCGCAGAAGTTCCTGCACTTCCTTCATCAATTCGATGAACTTCGGGTCGAGATGACCGAGTAGCGGATGTGCCATTGCCCGCAAAACGCGCGAAGACACCATGCTCGGACCAGGTCCCAACAGGATTCGTTCGGGGGTGTTTAGATCGGAATATGTTTTCATTATGCCCTCAAGTTTTTGTGACGGTGAAAGATAGACCGAGGACCGTCTACCGTCCATCGTCCACGATCTGATTATTTGATTCTCACGCCTTGCCGCAGAAGTTCCTTCTGCACATTGCCGATGTTGACATCGCCCACGCTCACACCATCTTTTACAGAAACCGCCGCCGCCACACCCGCGCCCTGGCCGGTGACTGTGCAGCACATCATATTGCGAACGGAAGCATGGGAAATTTTGTCGCCAGCGATGCTTCTTCCCGCCACCAGCAGATTTCGAATTTTCTGCGGGACGAGACAACCATACGGCACATGGAAATAGCGTCCCGTTGTCGGCAGGACGAGCACATTGTAACCGTCGATGAATTCGGGGAAGATGCCGATGGAATCTTCGAAACGCGCCTGATTGCGGACATCGTTCTCGGTCAGGTTGTAGCGCCCGATGATCTTGCGTGTGTCGCGCACGCCGAGGGTCATGCCATAGGTGCGGAGTTTCGCGTCTTCAAAACCGGGAGCGAAATGATTCAATGCCTTGATCGCCTGCAACGCCTGATACCTGCCTTCCATTTCGGCGCGGGTCAAGTCCCACACATCGGTGCCGTCGAACTCGGTCAGGTGGATCATGTTAAGGTAGGTCGCTTCGCCGCTGTCGGTGATGGCGCTCCATGTACCGCCGATGCTTTTCATCCCCGGCGGGATGACGCCCATCTCACGCGCCTTGTCGAATGGCTTTTCGAGGTACGGGCTGAAGAGATCGTCTTCCTTGCCGCCTTTTTGAATATCCCAATTCTTACCCCAATCTTTGTACGATGATGGATTCTCTTTCACATACTCCAAAAACTTTTTCTTGTTCACACCCGAACAAGAGAACATCACCGTGACAGGCAACATTTCTTCCTTCGGCGTCTTGCGAGTCGGCGCACCGGTGAAGAACGCCAAATCCGCGTCGCCGGAGCCATCGATGACGCGCTTGGCAAGGATCGCCTGCCTGCCCATCTTGTTGTGGACGATGACACCTGTGATCTGATCTTCCTCGACAATGGCATCGATCACAACCGTATGGAGAAGGACTTTGACTCCCGCCTCCTGCACGAGGACATCCGCCACGTACTTGAACATATCGGCATTGATTGCCTCGCTTCTGGACTGCGGCTCCGGATTGGTTGCCCCCAGAGACTTTGCCCTCTGCTCGAACTCGATGCCGATCCCCTCCACATCTGTTGTACCTTCCTTGCGATACCAGGCGATGCCTTCCACACCCACAGCGGTGATATTGCCGCCGAGACAGCCGAACCGCTCGATCAACATCGTGTCCACACCGGCGCGGGCGGAACTCAGCGCGGCAGAAAGTCCGCCGGGACCGCTGCCCACCACCAACACATCTACCTCTGTAAGGACAGGAACCTGCCTCGCCGATTCTGTAATTTGTTTCATCCTTCACCTCGTATAAAGGTTTTCATATCCGAACCGCACAATGCTCGACGGTGACGGCGACAATATCCTTGCTGTTTAGTTCTCTTGAAAATACGCCGCGCTGCACAGCCATCGCCGCCGCCGCGCCCATGGCTTGACCCATTGCCATGCAAATACACTGGGCACGGATTCCCGCAAAAGCGATGCGGTTGGCGGAAATATTCCTGCCCGCCACCGTGATGCGATTGCTGTCTTTGGGGATCAATGCGCGGAAAGGTACTTTGGGCAGCAACTCTTCGCCTTCGATAAATTCCACTTCACAGCCCATGTCCTGACTGTGCAAGTCAACATAATTAAAGGCGTTGCAAACCTTGTCTTCAAAATCGGTTGCTTTGAAAAAATCTTCCTTCGTGATGAGATACTCGCCCACGGTATGATAGGTCTCACGTGCCAGCGCGAAGGGAGCCATCATCTTCAGCGTGGCCCGCTCACCGCCGGGGATGGATTCGCGCACGAACTTGAACATACGCATCATCCGCTTTCTGCCCTCGATGTTGGCGCGGGTCTGCCCATCCGCGTCGGAAGTGTCCGCATCGTAGATGTGGGTGGCGTTGTGCCCGCCATGCTGAAGGTAATACTGGAACGGCTCCATGTTGGCGTACGCCCAATCGCCTTTTTGCAGAACGCCATCGCGCATGGCTTCTTCGTAAATGGTTTGGACTTCTTCCTTCCAAATTTGCTCGTGTTCGATGCCTTCGAGCTTGTATTCCAATGTGCCGGGTTGGGAGACTTTGGACTTCAAGGTCTTCAACCCAAGCATACGTACCACGTCCGAATCGCCGGAACAATCGATGATCTCCTTGACCCGCGTCACGCGCCGAATGCCGCGCCCATGCGAGGTGATCTCCCACCAATTCCCATCTGCTTTGACCTCGGAGATGAACTCGTGATAATGCAGGTTGACTCCCGCATCTAATGCTTCTTGCTCGGCAATGGACGCATAAACCGGCACATTGATGTAACTGTAATATCCCGGCGACTCGACAGGTCTGCGTTTTCTGTAATCAGGGATGGGCAGTCCTTCCACCACTTTCGACTTGGTGTATAGCTCCCACGGAATGCCCTGCACCACCGGGGCGGTCTTACTGAAAAAGTGATTCGGCATGTTCACGCCGCCTGCCGTCATCGTCCCGCCAAGCATGGTTCCAGCTTCAATGACAGAGGTTTTCACCCCCAACCGTGCCGCTTGAATCGCGGCAATGTGACCGGCAGTCCCACCACCGGCCACCACCACGTCCACAGTTTCGTTGATGGTCTTCATGCGCTTTGGATCGGCGTGCCTGGGAAGTGACAGGCAGCAAAATGACCCGGCTGGGCTTCCGCGATCTGCGGGACTTCGGTCTTGCAAATATCTTTTGCGATCGGGCAGCGCGGATGGAAGACACATCCCTTCGGCGGGTTTGCTGGGCTGGGTGGTTCACCTTTCAAAATGATGCGTTGGCGTTTGCGCTCCATCTTCGGGCTGGGGATCGGCACGGCAGAGGTAAGCGATTGCGTGTACGGGTGAAGCGGATTGCTGAAAATCCGGTTGCGTCCCGCCAATTCCACGATCTTGCCGAGGTACATCACTGCGATGCGATGCGAGATATGCTTGACCATGCTCAGGTCATGCGCGATGAAAAGATACGCCACGCCCAACCGTTCCTGTAAATTCTGCAAGAGGTTGACCACCTGCGCCTGAATCGACACATCCAATGCCGAGATCGGCTCATCGCACACGACAAAATCCGGGTTGATCGACAAGGCTCGAGCGATCATGATACGTTGTCTTTGTCCACCAGAGAACTCATGCGGGAAGCGCTTCAAATACGAAGGATTCAGCCCGACGAGATCCATCAATTCCTTCACGCGGTCGTCAAGTTCGGCGCCTTTCATCAAGCCATGAATGACGAGTGGTTCCGAGATGATGGTCTTGACCGTGTGGCGCGGGTTAAGCGAGGCGTACGGGTCTTGAAACACCATTTGAATGCGGGTGCGCAATTTGTTCAGTTCTTCGGAGGGGATCGATGTGATGTCTTGGTTATCGAAGAACACCTTGCCAGCCGTTGGGCGGTACAGCTTGAGAACCGTGCGTCCCGCGGTGGATTTGCCGCAGCCGCTTTCACCCACCAGCCCAAGCGTTTCACCCGCGTTGAGTTCAAAGGAAATACCATCCACTGCTTTGACTTCGATGGTCTTTTGACCGAACAAACCGCTGGGAATGTAAAAATGTTTTTTGAGATCGATCACGCGCAGGAGAGGTTGGGTTGTCATGTTAGCCGCCTTCCTCCACTGCATAAAAACATGCCACAGTATGTTTTTCACCGACTGCGTTCAGCGCGGGCTTTTCGTTCCAACAACGCTCGAAAGCATGTGTACATCGCCATGCGAACGGACAGTGATGGATCGGGATGGTCGAGTCGGGCGGCGTGCCATCGATACTCACCAAGCGTTTTGATTCCTGCGAGTCGAGTCGCGGTAACGCGCCTAACAAGCCAATCGTATAAGGATGTTGGGGATTTTCGTACAACTCATCCACGGGCGCGGTTTCCAAAATCTGTCCTGCGTACATCACCAGCACACGGTCGGCGAGTCCCGCCACGAGACCGAGGTCATGTGTGATCCAAATCGTCGAGACGCCCATCTTGGCGCGGAGCTGTTTGAAGAGGCTGACGATCTGCGCCTGAATGGTGGCATCCAATGCGGTAGTCGGTTCGTCGGCGATGACGATGCGCGGCGTGCATGCCACGGCAATGGCGATCATCGCCCGCTGGCGCATCCCGCCTGAGAGTTGGAAGGGGAACGCATCATATCTTAACATTGGGTCTGGGATGCCAACCTCGGCAAGCAGACTGACCGCCTTATCCTTTGCCTCATTCGCGCTGACGTCCAGGTGGCGAATCAGCGTTTCGGAAATTTGTTTGCCAATGGTCAGGATGGGGTTGAGCGATGTGCCCGGGTCTTGGAACACGAACCCGATCTGCCCGCCGCGGAAGTCACTCATCGCTTCGTACGGGAGTTGAATCAAGTCCACTCTGCCAGTCTCGGACTGGAACAATGCCTGACCACTCTCCACCCGTGCGGGCGGCGAAGGGAGCAATCCCATGATGGACATCATCGAAACGCTCTTGCCCGAGCCGCTTTCGCCCACGATGGCTAAGGTCTCGCCGTCTTCCAATGAAAAACTAACATCGTTGACCGCATTCACCACACCATCCACGGTGTGAAATTTGGTAATCAGGTTTTTTACTTCGAGAATGGATGCCATACCCTGTTCACCTTTATCTGCCGGAGCGGCGCGTGCGCGGGTCGGAGACATCCCGCAGCCAATCGCCGAGGAGGTTCATGCCAAGCGATGTGTACATGATCGCCAAGCCCGGCATGGTGGTCAACCACGGATAACTGGCAATATAACGCCGTCCTTCCGCAAGCATATTGCCCCAACTGGGCACGGTAGGCGGCACACTGAGACCGATGAAACCCAGACCTGCTTCGTAAAAGATCATCGCCGAGATTTGGAAGGAGATAAGTGTGACCAATGGTCCCACCAGGTTGGGCATGACGTGAAAAAGCAACACCCGCCACCACCTTGCCCCGGCGCTGATGGCGGATTCGACATACGCCGACTCGCGGATCTTCAATACCTCTCCACGCGTGACCCGGGCGAAGATCGGGGAATTGGTCACGCCGAAGATGAGGATGACGTTGAACAGACTGCTGCCCAGCACCGAAGCGATGAAGACCACGAACAGGAGATACGGCAAGGACAGCACCAGATTGACCGGCGCCATGATGATCTCGTCCCAGCGCCCGCCGGCGTAGGCGGCAACCGCGCCGAGGAAGACACCAATGATGGCGGCGATGATCGCGCCGAAGAAACTGACGCCCAGTGAAACACGTGCCCCATAAATAATGCGCGCCATCATATCGCGCCCGAGGTTGTCCGTACCCAGCGGGTGTTCAGGCGAACCACCTTCCTCCCACATCGGCGGCATTTTACTGGCGTACAAGTCCTGGTCGAGCGGCTTGTACGGCGTCAGGGATTCCGCGAAGAGTGCGGCGATGACCACGGTGACGAAGATCAGGATTCCGATCACACCGGTTCGGTCGCGCCAGAGCAAGCGTCCCAGATAGGCAAGGCGATCCTTGAATGTAACTTCGATTTCGAGGCGGCTATCCGCCCCATGAGGGAAGGATTTATTTGCCATGGCGAATCCGTGGATCGACCAGCGCGTAGATCAGGTCGGTCAGCAGGTTGAGCCCCAGCACAACCAGGCTGGTAAAGACGACGATGGTTTGCACCAGCGGAAAATCACGCCAGCCGAGCGCCTGCCCCACCAGTTGCCCCATACCGGGCCAGGCAAAAACTGTTTCGATATAAATGGACCCGCCCAACATGTATCCAAATTCCACGCCGATCACACTGACCAACGAGATGGCAACATTGGGCAGAACATGTTTGATGTAAATGGTATGTCTGTGAAGCCCCTTGCTGAACGCAGTGCGGACAAAATCCTCATTGCGGACTTCGAGCGCGGCGGAGCGCGTTAGGCGCAGCAACTCTCCCATAACAGGCAGGCTGAGTACAAAGGCAGGCAGCACCACCGACTCAGGTTTATCCGCGCCAAAGACGGGGAACCACCCAAGCTGCTGGCCAAAGACCAGGATCAAGATTAAGCCAAGCCAGAAGTTTGGGATACTTTGACCGAGCAGGGCGATCAAACGTCCGAACAGGTCGATTAGACTGTTCGCGCGAAATCCAGCGATCAAGCCGAGCGGAACCCCCATCAGGATGGCAAACGCCAAACCGGTGGCTGCCAGCCTCAGGGTGGCAGGGAGGCGTTGAATGACGAGCGGCAGGGCTGGCTCGCGGAAATGCAGCGAGTCTCCAAAATCCCCCCTAAAGACATCCGTGATCCAATCCACGAATTGAATGAGGACGGGGCGGTTGAATCCCATCGCTTCGCGAAAGGCTTCTCTTTCCTCCGCCGAGGCGTTGCGGGACATCATCAGACTCGCCGGGTCGCCTGTCATGCGCACCATGGCGAAGGCGAGGATTAAGACTCCCAAGGCAAGCAGCAGGGATTGACCAGCTTTTCTGACAGTGTATTTCAGCATTGGGTATCTATCCGGGTCAAACTAGATTGCATATGGAGTGGGCGGATAAAGAACGAATTGCCCCTCATGGAGACCGATCAAGTCAGCCTCCATGAGGGCGTGTATTGATTTACGAGATTTTATCTCGTGAGGGGGAACTCGTAAATATATGCGGCGTTACGGAGCTACCGCGGTGTCGTAGAGGTAGAGCATCTCAGACGGGCGCGGGCTGTAGCCCGTCACGGTGTCGCGAGTGGCTTCGAAGGTGACCGGTTCATACAGGTAGATGAAGGGCGGGTTCTCCTGCATGTAGACCTGGAGTTCCTCGTAGAGAGCCTTACGCTTATCGCGGTCGAGTTCGCTGGAAATCTGGTCGAGGAGTTCGTCGATCTTCGGGTCAGACCACAGCGAGTAGCCTGCATCCATACCGCCGAGAGCGCCAGCCATACGGTTGTAGGATTCGCCGCTCTCATCAGCCCAACTGTCGCCGTTAAGCGGGGGCAGCTGCTTCTTGACCATCAGATCCCAGAACGCGCCGGATTCCATCATCTCCAGGTTGACGGTGATGCCGACATCGCCGAGGTTGCTGACGATGGCTTGGCAAACTTCCTGGAAGGCGGCGAAAACGCCAGACGGACAAGCCATGTCGATCTCAAAGCCGTCGGCATAGCCCGCTTCGGCTAACAAGGTTTTGGCTTTTTCGGGGTCATAGGGGAAGGGCGGGACGATACCATAGCCCAATTCACTGCTTGCCACATACCCAGCGGCGCGTTGACCGTTGCCTGCGAACAAGGCTTTGATGATGCCGTCCACGTCCACGGCGTAGTTCATCGCCTGGCGAACTTTCGGTTCAGCAATGGGTGTATCAATACCGCTACTCAGGTTGTCGAATGCAATGTAGTAGATGCGCGGAACCTGGTATTGAATGACATTGACACCAGCGGCGCTCTTGAGGCTTTCGGCTTCTTCGGCACTCAAGCGGGTGACGATATCCACTTCATCCTGCTGAATGGCTGCCACACGGGTGGCGGATTCGGGAATGAAGCGGAATACCAATTCAGCCGCTTTGGGGTAGCCAGCCTGCCAGTAGTTCGGGTTGGCAACATAGGTAATGTGGTCGCCCTTGACCCATTCCTTAAACATGAACGGTCCGGTACCAACAGGGTTGGCAAGGAAACCATCCACGCCGACTTCGTCCATGTACTTCTTGGGGATGATGCTCCAGAAGTCATGCATGGTAACGAGCAGCAAAGGTTTGGGTCCGTCAGTTGTTACGGTGACGGTGAAGTCATCCACTTTTTCGACGGCAGTGGCGATGTTGTACTTCTCGGGCCAGGAGGAGCTATCGGAAATGCCATATTCCCAGGTGGCAACCACATCGTCGGCGGTGAACGGGTCGCCGTTGTGGAAGGTCACGCCTTGGCGCAGTTTGAAGGTCCACACCGTGCCGTCTTCGCTGGTTTCCCAACTCTCGGCGAGCGCAGGGACAATTGCACCGGTCTTGTCCTGGAAGACAAGCGGGTCATAGAGCTGCGAGGCGGCGATATCTGAAATTTTATCCGGAGTGGTGGGGATATAGAGCGAACTGGGTTCAGTGGGCAGGGCAACACGCAACGTCCCCTGCGGACCTTCAGCAACGGGCGCATCAGCAGACCCTTCTTCCGTATCGGCAACTTCAGTCGCTGCGTCAGCGGGGGGCGCTTCGGTCTCTGCTGGAGCGGTGGGCGTGCAACCAATGAGCAGGCTCATCAGTACCAGCAATGTCAGTCCTAACGAAAAGATGCGTTTCATTCTTTTTCTCCTTGGAATTCTAGATAACTGCAAACTGATGGGGCGGAATTTCTTTCGGGACACCTCCAATATCTATGTTGATCTCCTGTCACAAAGTGCTCCCCCCGAGAATACAGATTGCTTATAGCCTATGGTGCTATTTGGACCTAATTGCGACCGTTACGCGCAATCCTGTGGTAGTCAGCCACCATAGCTTGTGCTTTGGCTGATGCTAAATCGCCATATCTGGGACTATTGACCTTTGATAAATTAATGTCACGGTAAAAATGCCGATTTTACGAGTAAATTTGAGCAATTTTCGATGACATTGTTTACTCAAACTTCAATAAGTAGTCTTCTCGCGAAATCGTCCTGGACAGAAACAACTATTTTTGAGAAAAAACGCTTTCTGCCTGCTCCCGGAACTCAGCGAGTGAAGCACTTAGTACAAAGGATTATTAAAACCTTGGTGCTTTTTGATATCTTAGCGAATTAAGATAGGGATCACAACGCCCGAACGTGGTATTAGAAATACCTAATTATAGGTAGCGTACAATTAACCACCCGGAATATACCTGAGGAACATCCCTATGGTTTTTCATCATTTCTCGTGCCTTGGCGGTGTATCCACCCATCCATGCTGTTCGGTGGCCAAACTTCTTTGATTCTGATGACCGCGGAAAACATGAAGTAGAAATTCACTCCTCATTTCAACCTCGTACTGCTCTTCATACAAGAAAGATCTAATCGAACTGACTGCCGCGTTGCTTTTTGCCAGCGTAAAGCCAGGTTTGCTCAAAATCATCCGACAACCAGAGCGTGATCGAGCCGCGTTCTACCAACGCTTTCTCGTACGCAGACCAGTTTTTGACACGATACAATGGCTTTGAGTGTGAGTGTGTTTTGATTTGTTTAGGCATAAACGTAACTTACACGTTCACGCCCTGTCAACCCTTTCGGTGTACCAACGCCATTTCAGGACTAAAATCAAGGTGAAATGCGATGGTTTTTGGGCATAATATTCTGATGGTTAATGAGTTCCGGAGCCGCATTGTTCCGAAGGGCTAGTAAAATATTAAGTACGACTACCTCCTGCGATTACTGCAATTCCCACCTCTATGATACATAGAATCGTTTTAACCATGGTACACAGTATGGTTTTCCGCTTGAAGTCGACAAGGTCGCATCTTATGGATGAAACCGACCTGTCAAAGATCTCGATTGCTGAGCGATCCCGACATAATTCGAAATCGTTTAAAGGTGAAAGTGGCAATTGAAAATTCACGCCGTAGCCAATACTTCCGTGGGGGGTATGGATCCTTCAAAGGATGGTTGCATGACCATCACGCGCAAACTTTGGAGAACTGTACCAAGTGGATGACAGAATAAATCATAAAAAGCCCGTAGTAGTTTGGCTAAATTTCACCGTTTGGTTATTTCATACCTCTAGGAACCTTATGCCCAACCTTAAACAAAAATTTCTGCTCGACTCATGCGTGGTCTTTCTCAATCACGGTTCCTTTGGCGCAACTCCAAAACCTGTTTTTGAAGCCTATCATAACTGGCAGTTGCGTTTGGAACGCCAGCCTGTCCTCTTCCTTGGACGCGAACTTGATGGACTTCTGAAAGATTCTCGCAGCGCCCTCGGGGAATATCTCAATGCCGATGTCGATGACCTGGTCTACATTCCTAATGCGACGCATGGAGTGAATGTTATTGCTCACTCATTGAAACTCAAGCAGGGTGACGAGATTCTGACCACCGACCACGAGTATGGCGCTTGTGATTACACTTGGGATTTCATCTGCAGTAAAACGGGTGCAAACTATATTCATCAGGCTATTCCCGTACCTGTTCATTCCGAAGAAGAGATCATTAACCAATTTTGGCTGGGCATCACCCCGCAAACAAAAGTTATTTATCTGAGCCATATCACATCTCCAACCGCTCTACGCTTGCCATTGGAAAAGATATGCGAACTCGCAAAAAAGGCGGGAATATTGACAGTGATCGACGCGGCGCACTCTCCTGGGCAAATTCACGTCGACCTTCAAATATTGGATGCCGATTTCGTTTTCGGTAATTGTCATAAATGGATGCTCAATGCGAAAGGTTCGGCGTTCTTATACGTCAGGCGAGAACTGCAGCATCTAATCGATCCGTTGATTGTGAGTTGGGGATACAACCCCACCCCGGAGACAACCACAGGCTCCCGCTTTATCGACATCTTGCAATGGACAGGAACCAAGGACCCTGCCGCGGTGCTGACCGTCCCAACAGCATTACAATTCATGCGGGACAATAATTGGAGTGAAGTGCGAAATGAATGTCATGACCTGCTGCGTCAGGCGATTGAGCGAATCTGTACCTTGGTAAATATGCCCCCGTTGTATCCACTCGCTTCAGATTTTTACAGTCAAATGGGTATTGCCCCGATCCCTTTGTCTAACCTTGCGGTGCTTAAAAGTCGTTTGTGCGATGAGCATAAGATAGAAGTACCCCTGATCCAATGGCAAGACAAACAGTTTGTCCGCATTTCGGTGCAGGGGTACAATTCTCAGGAGGATATTGACGCGTTGGTACATGCCCTAAAAGTGCTTTTGCCGCAGGTTGCCATATAATCTCGCTTGTATACCGACGCGACCAATGATAAATCTAGTTCTGAGTGTTTAGTGACCGTGTTGTTTCCGCATCTCACTACAAATGCCTGTGTGCACCGAAGGGTGCGGGCTTTTTGTATGCGCGTCCCGAAGTCCAGCATTTGCTCAAGCCGCTGGTCGTTTCGTGGGGCTACGAGCCGCTGACACCAAGTGGTTCCAACTTCATTGACTACAACGAATGGTGGGGCACGCGCGACATTGCTGCGTTCCTGGCTGTCCCTGCGGCGATTCGATTTCAACAGGAGCAGGATTGGGCGAAGGTGCGAAGCGCGTGTCATCGCCTCGCTGTCGAAACGTGGAAACGGATCCATGACCTGACGGGTCAACGCCCGCTTCACATTGACCCTGAAACCTGGTTCGCCCAAATGACCGTCTCCACCCTGCCGGCGGATACCGACATTGTCATATTCAAGAGAAGACTTTACGATGAATTCCGCATAGAAATTCCATTGATCGACTGGCAGGGGAACAAATTGCTGCGCCTGTCCGTCCAGGGATATAACTCGAAGAGTGACATGGACAGGTTGCTCGGCGCGTTATCTGTCTTATTGACATGATTCCCCGCCTTCCGATTTTCAAATGCCCGGAAATTTTTCTTCACATTGATTTTCTAGTATGATAATGGCGTCTGAGGCACTGCATGAAATTGAACCTGATAACAATATTGACACTTTTGCTGGTTTCCATTTTCGCCGTAAGTTGTGGAGGCTATCCGGATGCGGGTGAGATGGACGTGGACAGTCTATTAACTGCCGCGGTTGGCACCATGGCGGCGTCCTTTTTTGAGACACAAACCGCCATGGTTACGCCTGAAACGGTTACAACAACTTTAACGATGACGCCCCTGCCCACGTTTACGCCGTATCCAGCGGTCACACCGCAATCGGCAACGCCAACCTTCATTTTTTATATCGCCACGCTGGGCACATTGACACCCGCCACACCGACGGCCAGCGGCACATTGCCGACTGCAACGGTTAATCCAAACGTGCTGGCGTATGGATGCAACAATCTGGCGTTTGTCCGTGACGTGACCATGCCGGCTGGAACTGCCCTGCAAAAGAATCAGGATTTCACGAAAACCTGGAAGGTGCAAAACACAGGTACATGCAATTGGATGTACCAATACAGGCTGACGCTGCTCTCCGGTGATGGCTTGGGAGCTTCGAGCGATGCCATCCAAAAGCAGGTGGCGGTTTGGAGCTGGGCCGAGGTCTCGGTGCGCGGAACCACGCCTAAAAAACCAGGCACCTACACCAGTTATTGGCGCATGATGGATGGCGGCGGACATATGTTTGGCTCCACTCTGGTATTATCCTTTGTTGTGGTGGAGCCGACAGCAGTGCCGTCCACCAATACACCCCAGCCACCGTTTACGAATACACCTGAACCAACGTCCACTTTTACCGAGACGGCTTTACCGGAACCCTAAGTTTGATTTGTTTATGAAAAAACCGATTCTTTGCATCATTTTCCTGACACTTCTTTTATTGACCTTGAGTCTTTCCCTGCCAGGGGAAGTTTCCGCGCGCCCGCTGCCGGAGCAGATTACCTTGCCTGCCCAGATGATCGCGGCAGTGAATGGCCTGCGTCTTTCCTATGGACTTCCCACGCTGGCGGATCATCCCATTTTGATGCAGTCCGCCCAGTCACAGGCGGATTACATGGCGGCAACCGGGAATGTGACCCATGCCCGTCCGGGCGGAACAACATACACACAGCAATTGCTTGCCCTTGGTTTTCCATTGGCGGGCGATCTCTCGCTCGGCGGATTCCGCGCAGAAAATATTTTGAGCACGTATGGTCCCCTTGACTGGAACGGTGTCCCGCCGGGCTGGCAGGATGATGCGCATATGAATACCATGCTCTCGCAAAATTTCACGCATATCGGCGCGGGGATTTCGCAATCGGGCAATTCATATTATTACGCCGTGGATACCGCCGCGGTGACCGGGAGCGGTCAAATGCAAAGCGGCGCCCCGTCCATTCTGACCAGCGTTCCAGGCGGGGGGAATGAGTCTGCGGGGGTGAGCCAGTTCATGGTCCCCGTCACGATCAGCACGGCGCGCCCGGATGGGGATGTGATGCACAAGGTACAATACGGCCAATCACTGTGGAGCATTGCCATTGCCTACGGGACGACCATTATTAATATTCAGGCATTGAACAACCTTGGCGATGATTTGATCATATATCAAGGGCAGGATTTACTCGTGTTGAAATCTGCCACGCAACCTGCCCCATCCGCGCCTGAATCAACCGCGACATTTGAGGTTACAGAAACCGTTGTACCCACAGCCAGCCTGACTGCAACATCCATGCCGCTACAGGATTCCACGATCCCTGTGCTGGAGAATATTGAGCCATCCGCCTCCAGCCCTGGTTCGTCACGGATACTGGTCGTGATATTGATCATTGCCGCGTTCATGGGGGCAGGTGTGGCGGTTTGGTTGATCCGCGACCCGAGTAGTTCATAGGAGGAATTCCTGGACCATGGCGAAAGGTATAATCCCCGCCTCCAACCCTGTCTATTCATAGGAAATACAGAGAGGTTTTATAGAAAAAATGGATATCACCCTGGCTTTAGGCGGGGGCGGCGCCAAGGGCAATGCCCACATCGGTGTCCTTCGCCGCCTCGAAAAGGAAGGATACAAAATTCGTTCGGTCGCCGGCACATCCTTTGGCGGGATGGTTGGCGTGTTTTATGCGCTTGGCAACCCGCCTGCGATGATACAAAAAATCTTTGAAGAGGTGGACCAGCGCCACCTCTACGGACGCGACCCCGAGGATGGACCGTCCCTGCTTGGGTTTGCTGGCGTGCGCAAAATGCTGGAACGCGTTCTTGGCGATAAGACCTTTGACGACCTCCACATCCCCTGCGCCGTCAGCACGGTGGACATCATCAACGGCAGCGAAGTCACCCTTGCCGAAGGCAGGCTGATGAATGCAGTGCTTGCCACCATTGCCCTGCCGGGGATTTTTCCTGCACAATATCTAGATGACTGGGAATTGGTGGACGGCGGCGTCTTGAACCCTGTCCCGGTCTCGGTGGCGCGTGAGTTATCACCGGATTTGCCGGTTGTGGCGGTCACACTCAATGGTGAATTGGGTGTTCCGGTGCACAGATACAGCATTCCAGTGCCGGGCATTTTGCCGAAGCCCATCGTGGAGCGTATTGCCCGCATCTCACTGGCCCAATCCCTGGATGTCTTCCTGCGCTCGGTGGATGTTTCCAGCCGCGCGGTAGCGAACTTTCGCCTGCAATTGGATAAACCGGATGTCATCATCCGTCCCAAGGTGCAACACCTCAGCATTCTCGATCAGGTTGTGATTGCAGATGTCGCGCAGCTGGGCGAAGATGCGCTGGAGGAAGCCCTGCCGCAGCTCAAACGTGCGGTTTCCTGGCATGCCCGCATGGGCAGGAAACTTTTTGGATGACCGATCATTGCAACAGGTAAATAAATGACCCGTGATCTTCGCAAATACATGAAAGATACAAATGTACGCATTTTGATCGGTGCGTTCCTTTTGCTGTTCATCGTCGGGCTTGGCTTGATCTGGGTCATTTATGGCTTCGCTGCGGCAGTCAGCGGATTTCTCTGCCTGCTCGGCGCGCTGGTCCCCATTGCCTTAATTTTTCTTTCTTTCTTTGGGCTGGATTGGATCGTAAAACGTGCAAACCGCGACTAACACCAAACTCACGGCCTTCCATGAATGGACATTGCGCGTCCGCCCGTCGAAATCGGAAAATCCGCGCCTGTTGTTGCTTTTGCACGGCTGGACGGGCGACGAAAATTCCATGTGGGTCTTTATACGTGGACTTTCGCCCGAGTACTGGATCATTGCTCCGCGTGCGCCGCATCCCGCTGAGCCAAGCGGCTATTCATGGAGACCGCTTCAACCCGGGACGTGGGGCAGGCCCAGTTTCGAGGATCTTTTTCCCTCCGCCGAGGCATTGGTCCGCCTTATTGACGAGTACGCAGCCTCGGTCAAGTTGGATGCGTCTCAATTCGATGTGATGGGATTTAGCCAGGGTGCGGCGGTGGTCAATATGCTGGGCATGCTTCATCCGCAGCGTGTTCGAAAAATGGGCGTGCTGGCGGGCTTTGTCCCATCCGGCCTGGACGACTACATCATGAAAAAAACGCTGGCGGGAAAAACCATTTTTGTAGCGCACGGCACAAAGGATGAAATGGTTCCGATTGACCGTGCCCGCGAATCCATTGGGTTGCTTGAACAGGCTGGCGCGCAGGTCACCTATTGTGAAGATGAAGTGGGGCATAAATTGAGCGCAGGATGTTTGAGGGCGCTGGAAGGCTATTTGCAAGATTAATGCGCTCTAACCGTGCCGTTGACGCTCGTTTTATTTGAAGGTATGCTTGTCGCAGAAATTATTTAAAAGGTGCCGTATGAAAACAGAGGTCTCACGACGTGATTTTCTAAAACTGGCCGGGTTCGGTTTGGGCGCACTGGCGTTCCGGCCGTTTAAATCCCTTGCTCTCGAATCCTTATATACGCCAAAGCGTCTGCCTCCATTCCCCGCCAGCGAGATCATCGGGCGTGTGGTGGATAACGGGGTGGACCTGCGCAGCCGCCCCACCAATAATCCGAACGTTGACACTTCCATCGGCAAACTTGGCGCGGATACGCTCGTGGAATGGGGGCGCGAGGTGATCGGCAATGTGGTCGGCGGTTTGTCAAACCAGCGCTATGTGGAAACGCCGCAGGGCTATATCTATGGCTCGGTGGTCCAGCCCACGCGCAACCGTCCAAATACTCCGATAACGGAAATCCCCGCCGGACTGCCCGGCTTTTGGGCGGAGGTGACCGTTCCGTATGTGGATCTTGCGCATGAGGGCAATCTTGCTTCGCCGTGGCTGAGGGATCATATTGACTATCAATTTCCACCGCGCTTGTATTATGGCCAGGTGGTGTGGATGGACCAGATCCGCCAGAACAATGGCTTTGTGGAATATCGTTGGAACGAGGACGCCAACGGGCGCGGCTATGGGTATGGCGGCGGATATGGCGAATTTTTCTGGGCGGACGGCGCAGGCTTCAAGGTCCTGACTGATGCGGATGTATCCATGATCAGCCCGGATGTGGACCCGAACGAGAAGACCATCTCGTTGAATTTGGACTATCAAACATTGTCCTGTTTTGAGGGAACTCGTGAGGTATTCTTCTGCCGCGTTTCCAGCGGGAAGAGATATGACCCCGTCACCGGCGAGGTGGTCGAAACATACGCCACCCCGGCAGGCACATTGCTGACCCACTGGAAGATCATCTCCAAGAACATGACCGCCGGAGATGAGGCGGCTGGTTATTCCACTCCGGCAGTGCCGTGGTGTACCTTTATTCAAGGCGGCGTTGCCATTCACGGGGCGCACTGGCATAACGCTTTTGGCGAGCGCCGTTCGCATGGGTGCGTCAACGTATTGCCTGAAGATGCAAAATGGATTTTCCGCTGGACATCACCCCATGTTTCCCTTGCAGCCGGCGAGGAACGCAGAAACCTTCCCGATTACGGCACAATCGTGAATTCGAAGGAAACCAAGTTCTAATTTGGAACAGCTTAAGATTCCCCAAATGACTTCAAAAGTCTGAAAGTGACATTCATGGAAATTTCTCAAATCAGCATCGGGCTGGCTTTTCTGGCAGGCTTGGCCTCCTTCCTCTCGCCCTGTGTTTTCTCGCTTGTGCCAGCCTACGTGGGTTATCTCGGCGGACGCGCGGCAGGTGCCGCGACCTCACAGTCCAGCCGCTGGCTGACCTTTTCACATGGCCTTGCCTTTGTGCTCGGCTTTAGCATTGTGTTTATTACGCTCGGGGTTGCGGCATCCTTCGCAGGCGGCCTGTTGTATGACCTGCGCTACTGGCTGGCGAAGATCGGTGGCATTGTCGTCATCATCTTCGGCCTGCATATGATCGGTGTCTTTCATATTCCATTCCTTTCATACGATACGCGCGTGCAGAAGGCGCCCGATCCAAAACTGGGTTATCTTTCATCCGCTTTAATGGGTGTGTTCTTCTCGGCGGGGTGGTCTCCCTGTGTGGGACCTGTGCTCGGCGCGATTCTTACACTTGCCATCAACGGCGGATCGGTCTCCCTCGGGGCCACGCTGCTGACCTTCTATTCGGCGGGTCTGGCAATTCCCTTTTTGATCGCCGCTCTAGGCATTGGCTGGGTGACCATCACCTTGAAAAAATACAACAAGGTCATGCGCTATGTCGAGATTGCAATGGGTGTGATACTGGTTATTGTCGGTGCGCTTCTTTTTACCGGTATCTTTGAGTTGATTGCCCAGCAGGGCCAGTTTTTCTGGGTGGATTTCGGCATTTAGCCGCCTGATGCATTCCCCCGTCCCGCAGGTTCGTGACCCGTCACGAACCTGCGGGACGTATCTTATTACAGGAACGATCCATGCTTAATGTGACTCTCTACACCCGCAAAGACTGCAAGCTCTGTGATGAAGTCAAGGCAGATTTGCTCGAACTTCAGGTGCACTATCCGCACCGGCTCATCGAAGTGGATATTGATTCCGATCATTCCCTTGTGGAAAAATATGGGCAGATCATCCCCGTCGTGGAGGCCGGACCCTACTCGCTGAAGGCGCCCATCACGCGCCAGAAACTGCAGGCAACCATCGGCGCCGCGGCGGATAGAAAAAATCAACTGGAAACATTGGAAGACCCCGAATATAAAATGCGGGTCAGGAAGGGACAGACAGTGACACCCGGAGACCGGGTTTCATTCTGGATCGCCAGGCGTTATTTGCTTGTATTGAATTTATTCATGTTCCTGTACGTCGGCCTGCCCTTCCTCGCCCCCACCTTGATGAAGTCTGGCGCCGAACTGCCCGCACAGGCCATCTATCGAATATATAAACCGCTCTGCCACCAGTTCGGTTTCCGTTCCTTTTTCCTCTTTGGCGAACAGCCTTTTTATCCGCTGGCGGAGGCGGGTGTGAGCGGGGTTAAAACGTTCGAGCAGGTGACCGGCATTGCCAATCTGGGCGATCCCTACAGTTTCACCCGCTTTGAAGCCCGCAATTACATCGGGGATGACGCGGTCGGCTACAAGGTTGCCTTGTGCGAACGTGACATCTCGATCTATCTTGCACTGCTCGCATTCGGTGTGCTGTTCGGCGCAACGGGACGCCGTTTTAAATCATTGCATTGGATGTTTTGGCTGCTGATCGGCGTGGCTCCCATCGGCCTGGACGGATTTTCACAGCTGTTGAGCCAGTTCAACTGGGACTGGTTCGCTTCCCTGATCCCATACCGTGAAAGCACGCCCTTCCTGCGCACGCTGACAGGCGCGCTCTTTGGATTTACAACCGCCTGGTTCGCCTATCCAAACATCGAAGAATCCATGAGCGAAACGCGCCAGTATTACATGAAAAAATTTGCAATCAACCAGGCCTCGGAATAATGCCTTTTCATGAACACGGGAACCTGCGCTATTACAGCTTTGATATCTTCTCAAATTCGGTAACCCAGGCTGTTTTTACCCGCCGTGGCGGCGTAAGCCCCGCTCCCTGGCAGTCGCTTAATCTTGGCGGATCGGTGGGGGACGAACCCGCTCATGTGGTCGAGAATCGTATCCGTTCGTTTGACGCGCTTGGACGCGCCCACGCCTCCATCCATGACGTGTGGCTGGTCCACGGTACGGACATTGTCCACGCGGATTCACCTCGCGCCCTCGATCAGCCCGCGCACAAAGCGGACATCCTCCTTACCGATAATCCCGAGGTAACTCTCTTCATGCGCTTTGCGGATTGCGTCCCGCTTTTATTCCACGACCCGCATAAACAGGTGATCGGCATTGCCCACGCCGGCTGGATGGGGACGGTCAAAGGCGCAGCCAGGAGCGCCATAAAAGGGATGCAGTCCCGTTACGGTTGTACGCCTGAACATATTGTTGTGGGTATAGGTCCATCCATATGCATGAATCATTACCAAGTCGGCGAGGATGTTGCATCGCAATTTCGGAGGAAATACGGAAGGGACGCAGAACGCATTTTGCAAACCATTAACGGAAGCACACGCCTTGACCTGTGGACGGCAAATGTGATTCAACTGCAAAACGCAGGCGTCGAGCGGATTCAGGTTTCGGGTCTGTGTACAGCCTGTCAGCTGGAGGATTGGTTCTCGCACCGGGCGGAAAAAGGCCAAACGGGCCGATTCGGCGCGTTGATGGCGTTACACGCTTGAGGTCCGCGGAAGAGGCGGGGTACAATCAAGCTATGAGCGAACTGGTTGAATCCATCCGCGAACGGTATTTAATGACGCTGGATAGGATCACATCCGCCGCTAAAAAAGCGGGACGGGATCCTGAATCCGTCAAACTGGTCGTGGTCACAAAAGCCCAGCCTGTGGAGGTGGTGCGCGCGGCGATCGAGGCAGGCGTGATAATTTTGGGGGAGAATTACGCCGAGGAAGGTGTTATGAAACTTCAATCCCTGCATGAATTTTCTGCGGTAGAATGGCACATGATCGGTCACGTGCAAAGCCGCAAGGCGCAGCTCGTGGCTGGGAACTTTAACTTTTTACATTCCCTGGACAGCCTGAAACTTGCCAGCCGCTTGGATCGGTTTTGCCGCGAAGCCGGACGGACATTGCCTGTTTTGCTGGAGTTCAACGTGGGCGGCGAGGATAGCAAAGGCGGCTGGAGCGCGTGGGATGAAGCGGGCTGGCAGGAACTGGCGGATGAACTTTCAGCGGTCATCGCCCTGCCAAATTTGAAGGTGCGCGGACTGATGGCCATGCCTCCGCTGGGCGCCACGCCAGAGTTTTCACGCCCGTACTTTCAGAAGTTGCGGCGATTACAGGATTACCTTGCGGCGCAGTTCCCGCAGGCGGATATTTCCGAACTTTCGATGGGGACCAGTTTCGATTATGAAACAGCGGTGGAGGAAGGCGCGACCTTCGTGCGGGTGGGCACGGCGATCGTCGGTCCGAGAGAAGATAAAACGGAGGTTGAATGAGTTTTGAGTTTTTGGCTTTGTTCATACGGGTGGTCGCCCAGCTTTTCATTTATATTGTGATCGCTTCGGCGCTGCTTTCGTTTTTTTTACCGCCCTATCATCCGATCCGCGAGGTGCTGGGACGGATTGTGGATCCGTTCCTGAACCCGATCCGCAGCCTGATGCCGAGGACGGGCATGGTCGATTTCAGTCCATTGATCCTGATCTTTGCCGTCGAAATCCTATCACGCATTTTTATCTCCATCCTTCTTTCCATATAATCGAGGTGAACCATGCCCAGAAAATATGTCCTTCATGACGGCAAACGCGGATCTGCCTTGGCGGTGCGGGTGACGCCGCGCGCAAGCCGCAACCAGATCGTCGGGATGTTGAACGATGGGACGATCAAGGTTCATCTTGCCTCCGAACCGGTGGACGATAAATCGAACCTTGAGCTGGTTGTATTCCTTGCGGAAGTGCTTGGCGTGCCCAAATCCCGTGTGGAAATCGTGGCGGGTGAAACGGGCAGGGACAAACTGGTTTCCGTATTGGACATGGACGTTGAGACGGCCCACCAGCGCGTTCTCGCGCATATGGATTGAGATGTCTTGAGATTTGAACAAAAAGATGAGGGACTTCCAATAACGAATGTCCCTCATCTTTTTGTTTATGTCCTGCCGGTAAATTATTACGGTTCAGTCGCCCCGTACAACCTTTTATAGATCACATAAATTTCATAAATGTTACGGATGTAATTCCGGGTTTCCTCGAAGCGCACACTTTCCAGGAACAGGTCGGGGTCATCGCCTGCAAGTTCCTTCCATTGCAGCGCATTGCCCGGTCCGCCGTTGTACGCCGCAAGCGTTGCATAGAAATCGTCGTTAAGCAAGGTGCGGTTCTTGGCAAGATAATGCGTGCCGAACATCACGCTCACAACAGGACGGTACAGGTCGCTGTCCGTGTAGTTGAGCGGCTTGTTGAGCTCCCCGGCGATCTGCGCCCCGGTGGACGGGATGACCTGCATCAGTCCGCGCGCACCGGCGTTCGAGCTGACAAAACCTTCGAAGAAACTCTCCTGCCGAATGACACTGAACGTAAACAGGGGATCGAGTCCGTTCTTTTGCGACTCGGGAATCACCAGGTCGGAATAATACAATCCATAGCGGATGCGGCTGAAATACGCAGGCGCCAGCATGGATTCAGCGTGATCGTTCATCCCGGCCAGCGTCAAGACCTGGCGCGCCGCAAAGATGGCCGAGCGGTACATGCCCAGGTCCAAAAGATAATGGGTCAGGCGGTAACTCCCGACGGCATCCTGTGCATTTTCCAGTTCGATACGCAGGTTTTCAAACTCGAAACGCGCTTTTTCGTACAAACCCAAATCCCAATATTCCCTCCCCCGAATGACGCGTGCATCCTCGGCAAGGGCCCCGAGTCCATCCAGGGCCACATCGGAGCTGAGGTCGAACGTCAAACGCATCCAGGTATCTGCATCGCGGCGCTCGGCGGAAAGGTCCGAGGCAAGGTTTGGCGAAGACACGGGCAGGAACGGCGCACGCTCCATTAATATGTCCCTGGCGCGCTCACTGTAATAGCCGCCGGGGTTTCGGTTTTGTCCCTCGCGCCATGCAGTCTGGGCGGCATTTGCATCCCCAAGTTTTTGCTGTGTTTTCCCGATCCATAAAAAGGCGCGGGACTGATCCCTTGCAGATTCGGACAATACCAGACTGCGGTTGAAGGATTCCAGCGCGGAGGTGTAATTCCCCTGGCGGTAATAAATGATGCCCATCAGGAAGACCGCATTGGAAGCCTGCAGCGTGCCGGGGTATTCATTCGCCACGCGCGCCCATGTCTCCACAGCCTTGTCGTATTGGCCGTCGCGTTCATAAATGCGCGCCGCGCTCATCAGATAATCCGTCGAGAGTGTGGTGTTGGGGACCGCGTTCGCAAAATCCAATAGCGTTTGCGCGGCAGTGGAATACAACCCTTTTTGCGCCCATTGAATGAACGCCTTTTCGCCCCAGGCGTCACCCCAGCGCGGATGCGCGGGATAGCCTTCGATAAAGGTGGTGTAATCCTGCAAGGCCTCGTCGTAGAAACTCAAATTGCGCCGGGAGAGCGCGCGGTAATAATAGGCCGTGCCGTCGTTATTTGCGGGGTTGGATGAAAGGTGGCGGTCAAAGGCGGCGATGGCCACCACATATTGCCCGGCAAAATAATCCACCAGACCGCGGTCCAGTTCACTGACTGTTCCGCCGCCGTCCAATAATGCGACCAGGCTGAGATAGGAATAATAGGACAGCGGATAATTTTCCACTGCAAAACGGAATTTCTCCAGCGCCGCATCATTCTGACCGAGGCTCTGATACACCAACCCGGACTCGTACATCGCCTGAGCCTTGATGAAATCGTTGGGCGCGCGCGCAATGATCCCATCGTATAATGCCAGCGCGGAATCATATTTTTCCATGCGCGTGTACGTGGATGCAACTTTTAGATCGAGGCTGATATCATCGCCGAGGGCGGGCGCCTGGATGGCGGCGGTATACGCAGACAATGCCTCAGCGAAATTCCTTGTGCCGAAGAGCGCGTCGCCGCGCAATTCCTGCACGTAGGCGTCCAGATACCCGGGCCGCAGGACGAGGTAGGTCTGCCATGCATCCGCCGCGGATTGATAATTTTCAAGGCGGTAATACACAATTCCCTGCAGATAATACGCCTGCCCAAGATGCGGGGATTGCGGATACTCCGCGATGATGGTTTGCAAGGCAGACAGCGTTTCGGTGTAGCGTTCCTGTGCAAAATAAATACGCGCCTGTCCCCATATAGCGCCTGCGCGAATCAATGGATCGGGGGAGTCTTGCAGGGCAATCTGATAGTGCAGCAGCGCGGTGTCGTAGTCGCCATGAAACAGGGCAATGTCTCCCACGCCGACACGGGCGGTGGGGAGCGGTGTGGGCGTGATGGTTGGTGTGAATGTCGCTTCAGGGGTGGGGGGAAGGCTTGGGGTTAACGTCCAGCCGGGAGGAATGGAGGGGAGGTTCGGAAAGGCGGAACAAGCCGCCATGACAGCAGCCAGCCAAACTCCGAGAAGGATGCGAATGTACTTCATCCTGTTTTTATACTGGTAAAAGACAGACGCGTCAAGCGGGGTTATTAATCGAGTTATAATCTCACAACCATGCTGAATTTCCCCGCTGCCTCCCCAGAATCAGACCTGCGCCTTGCCATCATCGAGTGCGGGCGCATCGCCTATGGGCGTCATTTGATGACTTCGAATGATGGCAATATTTCCACGCGCATGGCGGATGGAAATATTCTCATCACGCCTTCCGGCATTTCAAAGGGACGCTTGAATCCGGATGACATGCTTGTCGTCGATCTGGAAGGCGGCGTGATTTCATCGAGGTCGGACCGCAAGCCATCCTCCGAAACACCGATGCATCTCGAAGTGTATAAATCCCGCGCAGATGTCCATGCGGTGCTGCATGCCCATCCCATTTTTGCGACCTCGCTTACAATTGCCGGCCTCGATTTTCCGGTGGACGTGCTGCCCGAAGTGCTGCTTACGCTGGGGGATGTTCCCATCACCGAATACGCCACACCATCTTCGCATGAGGATGCCAATGTGATTCGCCCGTTTTTGAAGGCCTATAATGCCATGCTGCTCTGCCAGCACGGCAGCCTGACGTATGGAAAGAATCTCGACGAGGCCCTGATCCATCTGGAACGCATCGAGCATGTTTCTGAAATCTACTGGCGCGCAAAAATGCTTGGCGAAGTGAAGCGTGTCCCGCCCGAAGCGCAGACAAAACTGATCGAACTGCGCGAAAAATATTCCAAAGGATAATGGCATGCGGACTGTATTCTGGGAAAACAACGAACTTAAGATGATCGACCAGCGCATTTTGCCGGGGCGCTTTGAGGTGCTGTCCTATCGCGGGCACCGCGAGGTGGCGCATGCGATCACGGACATGGTCGTGCGCGGCGCGCCCGCCATTGGAGCGGCCGCCGCTTTCGGGCTTGCGCTGGCTGCGTTTGAATCCGTCTCCTTCTCGACCTCCAGCCTGCTCGGTGACCTGGGTACCGCTTCCGCCAGGTTGAAGGCGGCGCGCCCCACAGCGGTTAACCTGGCTTGGGCCCTGGACAGGGTCATGGCGGTTGTGTCAACTGCCGGCGGTGGAAGAAGCGTGGATGAACTTCGTCACATGGTTTTGGCGGAAGCCCAAAAGCTTGCCGATGAAGATGTCGAGATCAACAAACGCATGGCGGAGCATGGCGCGGCGCTTATCAATGACGGCGATACCATTATCCACCATTGCAACACGGGTGCGCTCGCCACTGTGGACTGGGGCACGGCGTTGGGCGTCATCCGTACCGCGCATGAGCAGGGCAAAAGGATTCACGTCTTTGTGGATGAAACCCGTCCGCGTTTGCAGGGAGCGCGGCTGACGGCCTGGGAATTGGAACAATACGGCGTTCCCTATGAGATCATCAGCGATAATACCGCCGGATATTTTTTGAAGGCAGGCAAGGTGCAGAAATGCTTTGTCGGTTCAGACCGCACGGCCGCCAATGGGGACGTGGCGAACAAGATCGGAACCTACATGCTGGCCTTGGCGGCATTCGATAACGGCGTGCCGTTCTATCCCGTCGTGCCCACCTCCACCATTGACCTCTCCCTCGCGCACGGCGATCTGATTCCCATCGAAGAACGGAATCCGCAGGAAGTGCTCGGCCTGGAGTTCGAAGGCCAGCGCGTTGCGCCGCAGAATGCAAAAGCCCGCAACATCGCCTTTGATGTCACCCCGAACCGGCTGGTGACGGGCATTGTCACGGAAAACGGCGTGGCTTATCCGCCGTTTGAGGCGAGTTTGAAGAAACTGGTTTTGGGAGAATAGGGTTTCCTGAAATGACAGGATGCATGGTTCATAAAGAGGTGTTTGCATTTGCAAACACCTCTTTATGAATTTAACAATACAGGTCGTATATGTGCAATTGATGCGGCAATTTGTAATTAAGCTGTGAGTTTTGTTATATTGAAATCATCAAAAAACCATGCTACCATGGCTTTGAAAATAGAAAACAAGCCCGTACGATAATTAAAACTGAAAATAACAGCCGTCCCTTTTACCGGTCCCATTATAAGTGCCCCAAAATAGCAGCGTAGCAATATGGTGCAAGGTGAACCCGTAAAGGATGGCTGTTTGTGATTCCAGCCCTGTCTTCCGGATGGTTGGGTTGAAAAGTGAGAGGAGTAGTGATGTTTTGTCCAAATTGTGGGCAGCAAAATGGTTCGGAAGCGCGTTTTTGTATGTTGTGTGGGAAACCAATGCCGAATCCATCTTCTGCTATACCTGCGAAACGCGCCTGTTCCCATTGCGGGTATGTTAATCGGGGAGGGATACAGTTCTGCGAAGAGTGCGGAGAGGTTCTTTCCGCTGGGACTATTGATGGCAACAACGCCGCGGCCATTCCATCGGATTTACTACATACGCGGTTTGATAGAAAACCACAGCGCAACCTAATAAAATCCTTATGGTCCTTGGTGTTGATCACTGTATTAAGTGTTCTAGGTGGTTGGTTCCTGGGACAGGGTTTACTATGGGTAAACTCGAGCATTGCCCCGGCGCTGTTTGTTGAAGAAGTAAATGAAACTGACGCGATACATCTGGCAACTGACTTTGCCGTCAGGCAATATCCGGACATAAATTTGGATTTGCGCACTGTAGAAAGTGCTACCTACCAGGGACGGCCGGTTTATGTTGTAGATTTTATATGTGATAAACCGCCGACGGCCATCCGCATACTGGTTAATGTTCTTGATGGTGGTGTCACCCTGTTTCAATATGTATCTGGGCCATAAGGAGGATGTCATGGGTTTCTGGAAAAAAGCGTGGAATAAAACAAAAAATTATGTTGTGAAGTTGCCTGGGCGAATTGCACATAATCAGGTCGGTAGTTTCAAGATAGCCAAAGGTCCTAGTTATGGTGGCGGCTTCATCGGTGGGGCCTTCAAAGTGGGGGCAGTCCTTGCCCTGGGTACTGTTAGCTTAGTATACACAGTGGGCACTACGCCGGGCTCACCGAGCATCACTCAAATATATAACGGGACGGTAAGGAGTGTTCAATGCAACTATGCGATACAGGGTAAGGTAACTCCGTTGTCAAAAATGTGCCAGATTCCTGCATGTTCCGATGCGTTGGGTGATGAATGTAAAAGCCAGCAGGTTAAATTTCAATTATCAGTAGTTCACGAAAAGGCTTGAACGTGGTTAACTTGGCTCCGACCAAGGAAACCCATAACCATGTCCAAGCCCACAATCAAGATTACCCGAACAATTCGTTCCGAGCAAGTGCTGAATGCCTTCATGACGGTGGTTCGCAAGAACCTGCCGCTGGAATTGCGAAACACCCGGATCACTGCCGAAGATATCCTGTATGTGTTGGCATACGCCAATGTGCATCGTTTGAGCATTGAATCGGCTTGTCTGGAGTTGCAGAATGCGCCTTCGGGTAATCGTCTGCGAGAAGTATTAGCCCAGTCGCTGCCAGACCGAGCCGGTTTGCAGAACCGATTGAACCGCATCTTTCATCGGCAACTCCATCCCAGTGTATGGAAGTGCAAACGCGATTTCAATGTGGCGATTGACCTGACCCTGATCCCATATCATGGTCAGCCGTATGAAGACAGAAAGGAGATCGTACGCAGTGCACCCAAGTCTGGGACAACCCATTTTCATGGTTACGCCACGGTTTCGATTGTGCGGGACCATCGGCGCTACGTTGTGGCGTTGCGCTTCATCGAACATGGCGAGGATATGGCCGACATCGTCCGCTGGCTGCTGAAACGCCTGAAAACACTCAAATTTCGCATTCGACGGGTGTTTTTGGACAAAGGTTTCTGCTCCAAGCCGGTTTTCAAGGTTCTGGACCAACACAAGGTCAGTTTCGTAACGCCCATTCCCGTGCGTGGCAAGTCGGGCGGTGTGCGGACTTTGTTTCAAGGTAAATCACGTGTCACCACCTACACCTTTAACAGCCCAAAATATGGCATATATACAGTGCAGGCGGTGGTCGTCCAGCGCTATTCCAAAGGACGCTATGGACGACACAAGAGCAAGTGGTTTGCGTACGCCGTCTCCGGATTGCCCTCTGGCATTTTGCCTGCCCAGGTGTTTGAACTTTATCGTCAACGCTTCGGCATTGAGTCGAGCTACCGACAAATGAACCAGGTGCGCGCTCGAACTTCCACCCGTAATCCTGTCATCCGCTTGCTGCTGGTTGGTTTGGCTTTTGTCTTGTTCAATCTGTACATTGCCTTGCGCCAGAATCTGGCCTCCGCGCTTAAAACACCGTTAGAATCTTTCAATCGCTTCTGGCTTTCTTTGCGCCGTGTCGCTTTCCTGCTCAGTCGTGCCATTGAACGCTTCTGGGGTGCGACTGAGGTCATTCAACATCAATCATGTTTTGTGCTTTCGTGATCTACTGATTATCTGTAAACAGCCTCCCGCCTGTAAGTGACAAGCTGCCTGTTTCTGTGCCTGATAATTCCCCGGTTTTACCAAGTCCCACCGCGCAGCCTCCGACCATAACCCCTACGGCCTCCTCAACTGCTCGTTGTGATATTTTTAAGAATATTCCCATGTCTTTCGTCTTTTTCCCTCAAAGTTGTGGTGGATCGATGACATTTTATGTAAAAATGCCTGGCGGAGTTCCTGGATTGACATACGATGTTTTGGGTGATGACGGCAATTGGGAATATAAGGTGAAGATTGGCCATTCCGAGATTCGCAACTGCGGCCTTGAATCTGGTTATGATGAAAGGCTTTATTGCACCTTCCCTGTGCCTGTTGAATATTACAAGTCCATTCAGCCGGTTGAGGTCCATGTAAATGGTTGTAGTGAACCGGTTTTTGTCAGCGCGGTATCCATGCCTGAAAACCCCTGCCTTGTCGAAGCCCCGCCTCAACAGCCTTCGAACCAGGGCGGATCGGGACAGCAACCTCTTTCAGGCATATCATGCAGTTCAGTTGCAGACTGTGATTGGATGGGTGATTACACATGTCATCAAGGAGTTTGTATGCCGCGGGGATCAGTGCCTTAAGGAGAAAATACCATGCAATGTAAAAATTGTGGAAAGCAAGTTCCCGACACGGCAAAGGTCTGCGGGTATTGCGGGGCATCGACGGCGTTGTTTTGCCCAAATTGCGGGACGGCAAACTTGGCAGGGGCAAAATTTTGTATCAGTTGTGGAAACAAGATTGAGGGACTGGCAGCGTCCCGCACGCTGTCTCCTGCACGAACAGGGTTGTCCGGTTGGGCCTGGGTTATTTTTGGCATACTATTGGGCTTCATAGTGATTGGAGGCTTGGTAGTAGGCGGAGTCCTGCCGCTCAGGTTCGCTTCTGAAGACCCGCTACCCGCCCCGCTTGAGCCGGTCTTTGCTTCGCCGGAAGTTTCAACCGAAGTGTCAACAGAAGCGGGATACTGCCCGGAGGCCGGCGGGGTGATCCTGTATTGGAATGCGGGCTTTGATTGCACGAATGACACCGACGACCCGGGCTACCGCCAGCGGGTGGGGGATGGTTTTCAAGACTTGAACACCGGAGGATTCGATAACCAGGCGTCTGCGATCAAAATACCGCTGGGCTGGTCGGTGCATTTGTTTGCGAACCCGGGCTTGAAGGGACCAAACCTGTGTTTGAACGCCTCGCTTTCGAATTTTGAAGAACATGGGAGATTTCCGAGCAGCAATCTGCTCATCAACGACAATGTCTCCTCCATGCAGGTCTTTCGCGATGGCACCTGCGGGCAGGACCTTGCCGCGGGTGCGGAGCCTGCTCCCTGGTCCAAGGAAGAGATTGACGCGATTGCCCCAAAAGGTGTTGACTGCACAGACCAGGACCCTTGCGGATGCCTCCCTGAAGAACTGAAAATGTTCATGCCAGTGGAAGGCCATTCATCTGCTTTTGCAGATGAATTTCGCGAGCGGTTTGTCAATGAGGTTACCCCGCATGACGATGGGGTCTATGTAACGTTCAAACCCGAGTTCGCTCAATTGTACGAGGCAATGAAAGCCGTCAACTTGCAAGTTCGGATCGGCTTGGATTGGATCGAAAATGGCGAGATCAAGGGAGGAGCTTTTGAAGAAGACTGCTGGCATGATGCTGCGATGGATGACTTTGTTTGTAGCGCGGAAGTCGCTGAAGGCTTGGAGTTTATACCGGATGCATGGGGGGTTCATATCAACTACGAGTCACCGGCAGTATTTGCCTGGTGTGCGGCGGTTAATTACCAGGAAGACCTGCGACTTGATCTGCAGAATCTGACCGAACCGGATACCCAACCACAAGATTGCAGGAACTATGGCTGCCCATCCGGTCAAACCTGCAATTGGGTTGGATATTCCAGCAGTTACCAGTGCGTAAAGGAAAAGTCGAACGATTCGAGCAACTGTACGCCCGGCTGCTGGTGTGAAATCTCCGGTCAATGGGGCTGCTGGCAGTCGTGTGCGCCGCACTGCAGTGACTGATGAAAGCATGAGGAATCAATGAAATGCACAAGCTGCGGTTTCGAGACCGAAGCGGGCGCGCAGTTTTGTGGAAATTGCGGTGCGCCCATGCGGGAGAAGAAAATTGTGGCTGGCAGGGAAAACATCGCCTGCCCGCATTGCAGCGCGGAAACTCCATCCGCTTCGCGCTTCTGCCAGAATTGCGGCAGGGATGTGAAAATATCCGTGCCTGTCACACGGCAGGCACCTCCCACCGTGTCCAAACGGAAGCGGTCCCTGCCCGCTTGGGTCTGGCTGGTACTTCTCCTGCTCCTGATCGGAATTGGGGCAGCGCTCATCTTTATTCAACCTGCGGCGGAACCCGCACCTCAAACCATTGAAACAGGACCGGCCCAAGAGACCACTCCTGCCTCTGCAGATAGTCCAGCGCCAACGATGATCGCAGAGCCTGGGGAGCAGGGCCTTTTGCTGTATGACGATTTTAGCAACGATACCAGCGGCTGGCCCGCCTTTGGCGGCCCCGGCGAGAAGAGCCAGGCGGGTTATGAGAACGGTCAATATCGCTTTGCCTTCTTCTCCAAATGCGGCTGGGATGCCGCTTGGTCTCGTGATGAATATGGGGATTTCATTATCGAAACCGCCTTCAGTACCCCGGCCGACGTCCTGGATGTGGGTGCTGGTTTCACTATGCGAACGCGTGAAAAGGCTTGGTATCTTCTGTGGGTCTACCCGGCGCAAGGTGGTTATCTCTTTCAAAAGGATGTCATGGGGCAGGTCAGCGAGTTGGTCCCGTTAACCGTCTCGCCGGTCATCCGCCCGCTTGAGCAGGGTGGCAGGTTGCATCTCAAGTTGAAGGTGGAAGCACGAGGCGAACGGTTTGACCTTTGGATCGGCCAGCCCGAAGGGGTCTATGCCTATCTGGGCTCGGTCTCTGATGCAGAATTAAAAATCGGTCATCTCGGACCCTCGGCAGATTGCCCGGACGGGGCATTCGTTCCACCGGTTGAGGTGCTGTTTGATTGGGTCAAAGTCTCAAAATAATGTGTTCCTCATGAGATTGACATGATGCATTACCCTGCCTGCGGTCACGCAAAATTGGCGGCTCAAAAACTTTACATTCACAAAAGCCCGTGATAAACTTTCCCCGCTTGACATCCATGGCGCACTCGCAAGAGTGCGCCATTTACTGCGACAAGGAAACGAAATGGATATTCTGCTCACCGGCTCCGTTGCCTACGACTACCTGATGACCTTCCCCGGTCAGTTCAAGGAACAGATCCTGCCCGAACGCCTGGCGTCCATCAGCCTCTCGTTTTTGGTCGATTCGATGTCCAAACAACGCGGCGGCATCGCCCCGAACATCGCCTACACCATGGCGCTGCTTGGGCAGAAACCGCGTGTGATGGCAACCGTCGGCGAGGACTTCGGCGACTATCGCGCATGGCTGGATTCGAAAGGCGTGGATACGTCCCTGATGCAGGTCGTGCCCGGCGTTTTCACCGCCTCGTTCTTTGCCACGACCGACACTGATTCCGCCCAGATCGCATCCTTCTACCCTGGGGCAATGGCGCACTCCGCCTCCCAATCCCTGAAGGAGCTCGATCAAAAACCAGACCTGGTCATCGTCTCGCCCAGCGCGCCGGATGCAATGATGAAATTCCCGGCCGAATGCCGTGAGCTGGGCATCAAATATCTGTACGACCCGAGCCAGCAGGTCTTAAGACTCGAAGGGCATGAACTTGCACGCGACATGGAAGGCGCGTACTTCCTGTTCTGCAATGACTACGAGTTCGGTTTGATCTCCAAGAAAACAGGCTGGGATATGGGGCAAATCCTTAAGCACGTGAAGGTGTTGGTCATTACGCGCGGCAAGGATGGCGCCGATCTTTACACGGATAATACCGAAGTGCACATTCCAACCGTCCCCGAGGAGGAGATCGTGGATCCCACCGGTGTTGGGGATGCCTTCCGCGGCGGTTTCCTGGCCGGTTATGCCCATGGCTTCGACTGGAAGTTATGCGGCGAGATCGGCTCGCTATCCGCGGTATACTGCCTCGAACAACGCGGCACGCAGAATCACTCCTATACAAAGGATGAATTTGTCCAACGCTTCCGCCGTCATTTCGATGACGGCGGCAGGCTGGACCTGTTGTTGAAGTATTAAGGATTGGGAATCAGGCGTTGGGAGTCGGCCTGCTTTCCCGAAAGACCAACGAGATACGATTCCCGTACACTGAATATCGAAGGAGCAATAAATGAACAATTACGATGTGAAGGATTTAAATCAGGCGGAAGGCGGCCGCCGCCGCATGGATTGGGCGGAACGCGAAATGCCCGTCCTGCGCTCAATCCGTGAGCGTTTCAAGAAGGAAAAACCCCTCAAAGGCTTGCGTGTTTCCGCCTGTTTGCATGTGACCACTGAAACTGCGAACTTAATGGTGACACTCCAGGATGGCGGTGCGGATATCGTCCTGACCGCATCCAATCCGCTTTCCACACAGGACGATGTGGCCGCTGCGCTGGTGAACCAGTTTGAAATCCCCACCTTCGCGATCAAAGGTGAAGACAAAACAACCTATTTCAAACACATACGCGCCGCGTTGGAACACAAGCCCCATATGACCATGGACGACGGCGCCGATTTGGTTTCCTCCCTGTTCTTTATTGAGATGGGTCGCTTTGAAAAACTCGAACCGTCCCTTGCGGCTTGGGCAAAGGGACTCAAGGACGATGAACGCAAGCAGATGCTCAAAAACGTCATCGGAGGCACTGAAGAGACCACCACCGGCGTGATCCGCCTGAAGGCAATGGAGGCGGATGGTGTGTTGAAATTCCCCGTCATTGCGGTGAACGATGCACTCACCAAGCATCTTTTTGATAACCGCTATGGTACGGGCCAATCCACCATTGACGGCATCATCCGTGCCACCAATGTTTTGCTGGCTGGCAAGAATTTCGTCGTGGCCGGCTACGGCTGGTGTGGGCGTGGTCTCGCCTCCCGTGCCCGCGGCATGGGGGCCCAGGTTATCGTCACCGAGATCGACCCAATGAAGGCACTCGAGGCGGTCATGGACGGTTATCAGGTCATGCCGATGGACAGCGCCTCCAGAATTGGCGATATCTTTTGCACGGTTACGGGTGATATCAATGTCCTGGATAAGAAGCACTTTGAATTAATGAAGGATGGCGCGATCGTTGCCAACTCCGGTCACTTCAATGTCGAGATCAATATTCCCGCACTGGCGAAAATGAGCGTGGGCGAGCCGAATCTTGTCCGCCCGTTCGTTGAACAGTACACCACCAAGGATGGGCGCAAGATCAACATCCTCGGCGAGGGACGCCTGATCAACCTCGCCTCCGCCGAAGGGCATCCTGCCTCCGTAATGGACATGTCCTTTGCCAACCAGGCATTATCCGCTGAATACATGGCGAAGAATGCCGACAAACTTGAGAAGAAGGTCTACTCGGTCCCGACCGACATTGATAACGAGATTGCCCGCCTTAAACTTGAATCCATGGGCATTCGCATTGACATCCTCACCGACGAACAGTTGAAGTACCTCAGCTCATGGGAAGAGGGAACTTAAGTCAATATTGGACTGACGATTTGGGATTTACAAAAAGCCTTGCGGAGCTTGCTCCGCAAGGCTTTTTACTTTCTTTTCTATGGACAGGTCATAATCACGACCTTTATGGCTGCTTTGCCTGTTGCATTGAATGCCTCTACACCGTATTGTACGGGCAGATTGATCGGGAAAGGACCAAACGGCGGAAGATTAAATGAAGTGGTATTTGCTGGAACGCTGGTCAGTAAAGCGCCATTACGGTAGATATTGAATCCATCTTCGTTGTTGGATTCATCTTCCCAATTTAAAACACCCTGATAAAGGAAGGTTTGTGGCGGGACGGGATTGATCATGACGCAGTTCTTGGTAATGGTTGGGTTATTGACTGGCGCAGGAATGGATGGTGTCGGCGTCAGCGAGGGGGTGGGTGTGGGCGGAACGGGATATTCCGGAAGATTGGTGGTGTTGCCGGCCACGGTAGCGTGCTGACCCCACAGCCAGCAATTCCCGGATCCGCCGGGGGTTTTGATGATCCAGTAATTCGTGGACGAATTTTTACCGACCACTTCAGCCGTTTGCCCGACGTTCAAGCCGCCGATCAGGTCGTACTGCGTGCCCGGACCCGTACGGCAGTTCGTGTTGACACTGACGCTCACGGTCGGCACCGAAGGCGTCGGCGTGAATTCCGGAGTAGATGTGAGCTCCGGCGTTGCCGTCTCCTGAACGAGTGCGGGGGTGCCGGTTTCCAGCAGCTGTGCCTGTGCGGTGAGCGTCAATGCAAAATCCGGGGTCGGGGTGCCGTTCCCACTGGGCAGGTTGCAGGCGGATAAAATGATGATCACCAGCAGGAATGCCACTGGAGTAAGTCTTCTTCGTGACATTATTTTGCTCCTTTCTGATGAACCTATTATGACATAATGTGATTACAGGTCAATGCGTGGAATGTGCTATTGGTACTATTCTCCTGAAGTCCTTGGTACTGGGAAAACGCTGCCATTACCACAATAAAACCGCCTCGCAGGTGTACACCCGCGAGGTGGTTATTCCTGCCTATCAAGATTGCCCTACGGACAGCCCTTTGTTACGCTCTTCTTAGACGCCTTGCCCGCAGCATTAAAGGCTTCGACCTCAAAGATGGATGCAATTCCCGGCAGGAATGGACCGCCGGGTGCGGATGCCACATTGTATGAAGTGCTGTTTGCTGGAATACTGGCAAGCAGTACACTATTCGCATAGATGTTGAATCCGTCTTCGTTATTGGATTTATCCTCCCATTGCAACGTGCCGGAGTGGATGGCGTTGGGGCATGCCATGTTCATGGTGACGTTGTCTACTGCCGCAGGCGCGGACGGGGTGGGCGTGGTTGTGGCAGTCGGTGTGGATGACGGAGTTGGCGTCGGCGGAACAGGATATTCCGGTAAATTCGCCGTGTTTCCGCTCACAGTTGCATATTGCGGGAACAGCCAACATGTACCTGAACCATTGAGTCTCTTAATGATCCAATAACCTGTTTGCGTGTTTTTTCCAACTATTTCTGCGGTTTGCCCAATAAGCAAACTATCAATGTTATCGTACTGTGTACTCGGACCTGTACGGCAGTTCGTGTTAACACTGACGTTCACAGTTGGGACGGAGGGCGTGGGGGTGGAGTCCGGCGCGGATGTGAGCTCCGGCGTTGCCGTCTCCTGAACGAGTGCGGGGGTGCCGGTTTCCAGCAGCTGCGCCTGCGCGGTGAGCGTCAATGCAAAATCCGGGGTCGGGGTGGCTCCGCCAGGCAGGTTGCAGGCGGATAGCGCAATGATCAGAAGTACATACAATATAAAGCTTGGTTTCCTCTTCATTTTTTTCTTTCTCCTTTTGTAAACGTTAAAATAACTCCTCAGACGGGTCGATTATTACATACTTTGATGAGTGGTCAAGCAGGGGAATATGCCCGCGGTACCATATGCGGATGTACCATTGGTACTATTCGAAAAATGGACGGCGGCCTGTTTTTCAGCAGCAAACATCCGGGTTACGCCAGGTAACTTTCGGGTTAAGCCAACAAATTACCGCTTCTCGCACAGTCCTTTCCACTCGTCGATGGAAAGCGTCTCCGCCCGCCGCATGGGATCGATCCCTGCCGAAGTGAGCAGGGATTCTGTGTTCTGCGGGGAAATGTGCAATCCCGATGAAAGCGAGTTGCGCAATGTCTTGCGCTTTTGTCCAAAACCCGCTTTGGTGAGTTTGAAGAAGGTATCCACCAATTCCTTTGAGATGAGAGGTTCTTCGTAGATGTCGATGCGCAGGATGGCGGAATCCACTTTCGGCGCGGGGTGGAAGGCGGCAGCGGGGATTCTTCCTGCGATGCGGGGCTGACCGTAGACCTGCACGCTCAACGCCAGCAGACTCAAGTCCCCGGGCTGGGCACAGATGCGTTCCGCCACTTCCTTTTGGATGGTCAACACCACGCGGCGCGGTTTCGGGAGGTTTTCGAGCAGGTGACGAATGATTGCAGAAGTGATGTTATAGGGAATATTCGCCGCGACGATGTAATTCGGCTGGTCAATTAATTCCGCAATGGACAGCTTGAGAATATCGCCATGCACCACGCGCACATTCTGATAAGGCTGGAGAACTGCCTGCAATGGAATGAGCAGGTCGCGGTCCAGTTCGACCGCTGTCACCTTTTTGGCAGAGACAGCCAGATAACGGGTGAGACTGCCAAGGCCGGGTCCGATCTCAAGGACACAGTCATCCCCTTGAATTTCCGCAGCGGCGGCGATCCTTTCCAGCGCCGATTCATCCTGCAAAAAATTCTGCCCGAGGCGTTTATCGGCGCGCAGACCAAATCGTTTAAGCAGCGCGGAGGCATTGAGGGGAGGAATGGGAGCTGAATTCATTCGCAAACAGAGACGGGGTCTACTTCTTCATCGGCCGGCCGGCCGGCGGCAGGCGGCGGGGGCCAGATGCCGTTTTGAAACTGCGTGACATACTCGCGCAGGATGGTGAAGTCGGCATCCACGATGGAGATGCGTTTATCGAAGACGGGGTCATAGATGCGGGTTTGCCTGAAGAGTTCCTGCGGGAAACTCGCAAAGGCGATGTTTTGCGGCGGCATTTGTGTGCCGAGGCATGCCAGCTGACTGAGCTGTTCCGGTGTGAAATCGGTGCGGATGTTGTCCTTAAACGATTCGATCAATTGAGGGATCTGCGTGACAACCCGTGGGCTGGTGACCTTTTTTCGCAGGGCGCACACCACCAGGTTTTGATTGTCGGCACGTTCAAAGGTTCCGCCGTCGCGGTTGCGGACCACTTTGAGGGTCTGGTCGCCGTCCAGGTGGTTATCCCCGACGGGCAGGTCCATACTGCGCGCGGTCTGTTTATCGGGGATGTTGATGTCGATTCCGCCGAGTGCATCGACGATGTTCACGAAGGTGCGCATGTTGACGGTGACGTAATGATCCACTTGAATGCCGAAATTGAGGTTGAGGGTGAGCGCGAGCAGGCCCGAACCTCCGCTGGGGTCGTCCCAGTATTTGAAGCCCGGCTGACCGTATAAATAGGCCTGATTGAGTTTTTCGTGGTCCTGTCCGTTCAGGTTATCGGCAATGTGCGGGATCTCCACCCATAGATCGCGGGGGAATTCAAGCACGGTGACCTTGGGCGTTACAAAATCGACTCGCAGGATGCGGATGGCGTCTGCCAGCCCGTAGGTGTAGTTGTCGCCGCGTGTGTCCGCGCCGATGACAAGGATATTCATGAGGTCAGGGCCGCCGCATTTTGCCTGCGGTGTGCTGGTGGCAAAGGAAACCGTTGGCGCAAGCGTGACCACCCCTGCTGAAGTGGGCAAGGGACCGGGTGAAGCCGTCCAGGTGGGCGGCAGGGTTTGTGCGGCGGCCGGAAGCCCGGGTCCAAGCGGCTGGGCGGCAAAGGCGCGGTAGGTTTGCAGAAGGTTAATTCCGGCCGCCAGCAGGACGGCCGAGGCGATAACGGTAAGAACGGCGATGATTGTTTTTTGGAAAGGTGTCATTTTAAGAAGTAAGGGATTTCCGCCGGCGCCGGCGCAAGGAAGTATACCGTCACCCAGCCGGAAAGCCCGCCGATGTTGTTGTCGTCGTACCCGAGGTCGATCCATTTGGTGCGCGGCACGCCGAGCGCCGTTTCGATGATCGGTCCGCCGCCGGTGTCGCCGATGGTGGCAAGTCCATAGCCGGGGATGTACACCCGCATCCCACCCAGATAGGAATAGATCGAATAATCCACGGCCACAATACCATAACCGGCGCGCGCGCCGCTGGCCGTTCCGTACGAACAGCCGTTGATACCGGAGTTGCAGGGCGAATACCATGTGGCGTACATTTCCGTGGCGTGCCAGTATTCCTGCGGGGAACCGCCGCCCAGCGGTGAAAGCACAATCTTTGAGCCGTTTGCCACAATGCGGGTTTGCGGTTCTCGAAGCACGCCTTCCGACTCTACTTCGCGGCTGACCTCCGCGCCATTTTCGTAGCGGATGCGCGTGCGAACCATTGCCACGCCCTCCACGCCGGGCTGGATGATCTCATCCTGCCCAAATGGGATGTCGGGAGACTCTCGCGTTTCAGTGGAGAATGGGATCGGTTCCAACTCGATGCTGATGGATTCCCGGACCCGTGTGACCTGGATCTGTCCATCGGCGGGCAGTGCCTCGTTCTCTGCAGGACGGCTGATATCGAGACCCGTCAGCGGAATCCCAGCCTCTGCAAGCGCCCCACCAACCGTCCCTGCGGCAGAGCGGATGCGCATCGCATGGCCGTCAACCGTCACGAACAGATCCCGGGCGGGGGCATAGGTCACGATGATTGAGTCGATCAGCGGGAAATCGAGAGGCGGGTTGACATGGTCATTTTTGCCGAGCAGGGCGCCCTCCTCGCTCAAGGCCTCCCCGACCGTCAAGGCGGAGGAATAAATCCCTTGCTCTCCGAGGGGCGTGACGAGGGTGAACGGCACCGCGCGGCGCAATTGCAAGTGGACTGCGCCGCCTACGGTGATGGGCTGATCCAGCGCATGGGGAACGCCGTTGACGATGACGCGGTCCTTTGCACCCGGCACGATACCTGCATCGGCCAGGATGACCAGCGGGACGCGCTCGCTGGTATTGACGCGCAGGATGGTTTCGCCGTCAAGGATGGTGATGGACATGCTGTTTGGCTGGCACGCCGATAAAAAAAGAATCAGCACGAACGCCAGCCAGCGAAGGTATTTCATACGGTAATTATATACTAGTGACGGTCTTCATCATCGCAGGCACATTCCAGTCCCCTGGCTTTTTCGAAGGCCTCCCGCCCTTCCTTCGTTGAAAAATAGATCAACCCGATCGCGCCGAGGCTGTCCACGAAGCCGATGCCTGTCAGTTCGTAGATGAAACTCGATGCCAGCAATACCACGGACATATAAACACAAACCATTGTGCAGTTCGCGTCGGCAAGGATGGGTATGGAATGGAGCGCGTGTCCCACTCTGCGTTTGCCTGCCACCAATGCCCACATGACCGCGATCGAAAGGATCGAAATGATCAAGCCCGGCAGGGTTGTCTCGGGTTTATGGTTTGTGGCGATGTTGTATACGGCTGTCACCCCCAGCCCGGCAACCAGGATGTAAAACGCCGTGCCGGTCACGCGCAGTGCCGTCACTTCGAACGGTGTGCGCGAGGAATTCGGGTTGCGCCGGATGCGGTGGACCATCACCAAGATCCCGACTCCCGACATGACCTCGATGAACGAATCCACACCGAAGCCGAAGAGCGCCAGCGACTCATCGCTCAGGCCGAATCCGATCGAAACCAACCCTTCCACAATGTTGTAAAGGATCGTAAAAATCGCCAGCCAGAGCGCGTAATTCCAGTAGGGTTTTTGTGTGGCTTGCTCGGTCATGGTTGACATGGCTGCTCCTGTTCAACCGATGATACTACAGGAATTCGGATACAATTCCCCGCATGAACATCATCACCAGCACGTCCAATCCGCTCATCAAGAAGGTGCGCGCGCTCCGCCAAAAAAGGACGCGCAACGAAAAGGGAACTTTTCTCGTCGAGGGGATCCATCATGTGGGCGAGGCGGTGGAGGCGGGTTGGGACATCGAAACGATCCTGTACGCCTCGGGGGTGTTGACCAGTCCCTTTGCGCACGCTTTGATCAACCGCTTCGCCATTAAGCCCCAGGCTGTCTCTGCCCAGGTAATGGAATCATTGGCTGACAAGGACAACCCGCAGGGCATCCTTGCAGTGGTGCGGCAGAAAAAATTTACTTTCGCAGACTTGCAATCCGTTGCCCGCGCGGTTGCGCTCGTCTCCCCGCAGGACCCCGGCAACGTCGGCACCATCCTGCGTACCATGGATGCGGTCAATGGCGATGCGCTCTTCCTGCTCGATGGCGGCGTGGAACCGTATCATCCCACCGTCGTCCGTGCCAGCATGGGGACTCTGTTTTGGAAGCCCGTCGTGCAGACTTCATTCGATACGTTTATCGAGTGGGCGCGCGGGGAGACCATGCAGCTCATCGCCACCTCCGCCAAAGCGGAAGTGGCTTATCGGGCAATCATCCCTCAACCTCCATGGATATTATTATTGGGCAATGAGCAAAAGGGACTCTCTCCCGAACAATCCGCCGCCTGTGACGTGACCGTCTCCCTGCCCATGCAGGGACGCGGCAGTTCGCTCAACCTGTCCGTTGCCGCAGGGGTTTTGTTGTATCAGTTTGAAGGTTCATGAATGAATCATCGTTCGACACAAAAGGCTCTTCCAGAACCTTTTGTGTTGGGGTGTTTTTAGTTGATTTCGGCAGGCTCCGTCCGGTTTTGACGCTGCTGCCCGCCGGCGGCTTGCGTTTTTTCGTCCGCCGGCCTCAGTTTCCCAACCGCCTGTGGGAAATGGGTGTTGAAAAACTTTATCAAGGTATGTTTGGAAACCACCAGGCATATCAGGGAAAAAGCAATGGTTATAAACGGGTTGATGAGGTCGACCTTTAGGCGAAGCATTTCCAGCAATTGCGTGAGAATGGATTTTGTCACATCTTCGGTTCCACAAAAGGCGAGCGTTTCCCGCCCCAATTCTCCGAAAAACAGAACGCGCGCAAATAGTTTTGCGGCAAGCACGTTGAAATAGATCAATATCAATGCCATGAGGACATTAAAAACTTCATACGGAAGCCCGAATGCAGGGATGGCGGGAAATTGCAGAACGATCTTATGGAAAAGCCAGTCAGAACCGGTTAAATAAATAATGGCGGTCATTGCAAAGGTCGCAACGATCAATGGGCTTTCCAGCAGGCGGCTTTTTAATGAAGTCCGTTCACTGTGTAGAAGAGGAAAAAAAATACGCCCAAGGGAATAGTAAATATAATAAAAAAGCGCACTGTCCAAATTCAGGAACCAGGACGGGTCTTGCGCGGGGTTGTTGGGTAGAAGGGTTAGGGTCGCGATAAATGTGCCGATGGAAACCGCCAATGAAAAGACGGGCAGTTTGAAAACTTTAAGGACAAAATAGTCAATGATAATCACCAGGTACAGGCAGGGAAGAAACCATAACGAACCTGCGAGCACCTGATTCCGTATGCCAAACACAAAGGACATGGCGGCGTCCCTTGCCTCCGCAACACCCCAGTTGTTTTGGATGGTAAAGACAATTAATGCAATGATGCTAAAAACCGCATAGGGCACCATGAGCTGCAAGGTCTTTTTTTTGATGAAGTTGAAAGGGGTCTCCCTGGAATACCTGGATGAAAAAAAGCCTGCGGCAAAGAAAAACATTGGTACGTGATAGGTAAAAACGAATGGAAAGGCCTTGCCGGCGGCGGTGCCAAAATGACCAACATAAATGGCCCATATTCCGAAAAACCTAAACACATCGACCCATTCTATTCTGGTCTTGTCTGCATTTGTCATTTGCAACTCGTTTGTGTGCATTGGAAGTGTCCAGGAGATGGATGAAACTTGCGCTCTTTCGGGTGCATTGGCACGATCCAGCTGCCGGCTTGCATGGACGTTGGCGTAGTATAAACCCATTTTAGCGGGGATGGCCAAGCATGTTTTATGACAGGAACGCAAAATGATCCTTAATAAGTGCCGATTTTCCAGAATCGTTTGAAATTTAAATCTTAAGAATCCCCTGACACCCGCCGCTCATCGCTAGGTGGCCTTACGCCCGGAGCTAGTTTCCGGAGAACCGGCCAAAATCATCCGCGGGTGGTCTCTGCCTCGGCTGCTGCGGTGGATTTATCAACTGCCGCTTTGCCTTCTGCAGATCCGCTTCGTGTTTCAGCAGGACGGATAGCGTATCTTCCAGCACATCCTTATCCAACTGGGACGCGTTCAACGCCACGAGCGCATTCGCCCAATCCAGAGTTTCGCTGATGGACGGGGATTTGCGCATGTCCGCTTTGCGGAGGCGCTGTACGAATTCCACGGCTTGCTGTGCCAGTTTGGGATTCAAGTCGGGGACCTTCAAATGCACGACAGCAAGCTCTGCCTGCAAAGTTGGATAGTCAATGAAAAGATACAAACAACGCCGTTTCAACGCCTCGGAGAGTTCGCGCGTGTTGTTGGATGTGAGGATCACGAAAGGTTTATGCTTCGCTGTCAGTGTCCCCAATTCGGGTACGGATATTTGAAAGTCACTCAAAACTTCGAGCAGGAATGCTTCAAATTCGGCATCCGCACGGTCGATTTCGTCGATCAATAGCACCGTCGGCTTTTCGCTTAAAATCGCCTTCAATAACGGACGTTGCAACAAAAACCGTTCGGAGAAAAAGACGTCCTCCTCTTTTGCCAATTTGTCTGCGGCTTCAGCGAGCGACCCGGCTTTGCCGAGCGTGTCGTTCAATTTGTCGCGCAATAACTGTGTGTACAGCAACTGTTTGGAATATTCCCACTCATACAACGCCTTCGACTCGTCCAGGCCCTCATAGCATTGCAGACGGATCAATTCCCGTCCGGTCGCACCTGCGATGGCTTTTGCCAGTTCCGTCTTGCCCACGCCCGCAGGACCCTCCGCCAGAAGCGACTTGCCCAGTTTTTGTGCGAGGTAGACGATGGTCGCGATCTCGGCGGATGCGATGTATTTTTGTTTGTTCAATTCGGATTTAACGGTGGATGTACTGTCAAATAATGTGGTCATTGAGGTTCCCATATTTTCTTCAATCGTTCAATTTGTTTCCACCCTTCATCCTTCTTCACGGGCTGAATCTGCAAGTCGGTGAAGTACGCATCCAGCACGGCGGCGCGCTCCTGCGCCAGCGGCGGGACGCAGTAATCCTCCTCCTCCCAGATCGCCACGCCTTTGGATTGCCAGCGCGCATGATCCAGCCCCATGTGCAGCGCCTGTCCGAACGGACGCATGGCGCGAATCTCGCTTGAATCCAGCCATGCCCGCAAGGCCTTCATTTTTGACGGAATTGGCTTGGCAGTGACAAGGTAGTATGCCACCTGCACCTCCTTCTTGAGTTAAACCTTCACTCCAATCGTTCGATACACATCCAAATTAGCCCGCAATTCCTTCTCTGGCGTAAACCTGTTCATGATGGATTCTCTCGCGTTTTTGCCGAGTGCGGCACGCTTCTCAGGATCATCTAACAAATCCAGAATGTTCCCTGCCAGTGTATTTGCATCATTGACGTTTATAAAGATACCATTCTTTCCATCTCGAATCACATCCACTGCACCGCCGACGGGCGTGGCAATGACAGGTTTTTCACATGCCATCGCTTCCAGCAGGGCGTTGGGCATTCCGTCTCGTAATGAAGGGTGAACGAAGACGTCAATCAGCGAGTAGTAGGCAGGCAGATACTTATGGGGGACATGTCCTGTGATGATGATTCGACCATCGGGATTCGCGCTTCGGAACTCCGCCAGGGCTTGCTCATCCGCTCCAGCTCTTACCTGCCCGACGATTAAGAACGTGACGGGTCGTTTTTTATTGACCTGCGCATAGCCAGATAAGAGGGTAGCCAGTCCCTTCTTTTCGCGCAGTTCGCCAACGAAGCCGATTACGGGCACGCCCGACGATGAACCGTCGTGCTGATATACGAAGGGTGCTGAAGAGCCCTCAAGCCCCGAAGGGGCTGCATAGGAATAGCCGTGGACAAAGGTCCACGGCGTTGGCATGCCGAGCGACTCGCCTAAAAGCAGGTGTCGCTCCATTGGTTTGAATCGCTCAACATCAATCCCGTTTGGAATCAACTGCACGTCTCTATCAACGAACGCTTTTGCCTTCTTCGCCAGTTCGTTGGCATTTGTTGTCACTGCCTCCGCATTTTGAAGTGCATACATTACATGCGAGAATTTGGACGGGTCAAATGCGGCGCGCTCAATGTCATTGCCACGGATGGATACGACGCTGGGAACACCCAAATACTTCCCCGAATAGGTGCCGACGAATCCCGCTTGCGGAAGAAAATACGCATGGATCACATCGAACGGCTCGCGTTTGTGTTCTTCAACAATGAGTTCGAACCAATCCACAAGTGTATCGTCCACGCGTTTGTGTGCGCCAAAGCGTGTGAGGTGGACTCCGCTTGAAGGTTGAGTCTGCTGGAGGGTGGCTGGCAGGGTGGAGGTTGGGATGAAGAGGCGGATGTCATGTCCGGCCGAGGCGAGCAGCTCCCCCAATCGTCCTGTTGAGATTGCAAGACCGCCGAGGTCTGGTGTATACTTTTCGCTAAGCAAGGCGATTTTCATAGAGGTGTCTCAATGGCTGAACAATGTGAAATGATAATCGGTTATCTTGTGCCGCATCAGTGCGATAACCCATCGCTGGGGTCGTGCGTGAAATGCGGGCGCGGTTTTTGTGATGAACACACGAATGCGGCTCAACAGGGGCGTGTATGCCTGGCCTGTCAGCAGGGACTTGAGATGCCCGTGGCGCTGCCGATCGCTGCTGCGCTGTTCACGCCTGGCGACCTGGATACATTTGGGCGTGCCAGCGCCTGGGACGATGAGAACAGCGGGGATATGTTTTCTGATCTAAGTTAACATGCTGTTGCGGGCGCCGTTGGTTGAGTAGTTAAGGATGGTCGTATCGAAACCAGGTGCGCAGCAATCTCATGATATAGAGTCTGCTTCGTCGCCGCAAAGCGGCCCCTCGCAACGACATTAATATGGTCCAATCATCTCCCAGATTCTTTTGTTCTCATCAATAAAATCATCACAGCGCTGACACGGCTTGAGTGACGGTGGATGCATCTTCAAGCGCACCTGACGATATGCCGAGCCGTCCCAAATTTCCCTGAACGATTGATGGATGATATTGCCAAGCGGGGGGATTTTTTCGCGTGTCATACAGCAGACATAGACATTGCCATTGAAGTCAATGAGACTGTGCGTCCACGGCGCGTAGCAGGGATGTTTTTCATAATAGCCGAAGGCGTACCTGCCGGCGCGTCCCAAACGAACCTCGGACTCGCCCCTGCCAAAGGGGAACGCATCTTCATCTGAAACGATCAGCCCCAGTTCGAGCGCGCGTTCTGCGATACGTGGCGCGATCTCTACGTTGAACTTGGCGATGTCCTTCTTGCGCATGGACAGGATCTCGCCGCAATGGTCATCCACGGGAATCAAGTTGATGCCGTCTGCGCCGAGTTGATGGGCGATGTCAGGGAGGCTGGCAAGTGTCTCGTAATTTGTGCGGCTGACCACGGTGTTGATGCGGATGGCCAGCTTGCCTTTGTGCTTGTAACGGCGGAAGAATTCCACGGCTTTGACAGTGGCTTTGAACGCGCCTTCCACGCCGCGAATTTTTTCGTGCATCTTGCGGATGGGGGAATCAATGGAGACATTCACCCCGCGCAGACCCGCCTCCACCAGCCGCTTGGCTTTTTCCTTGGTGATGAGCGTGCCGTTGGTCGTCATGGTGACTTTGATGTCGAGCGATGCCGCCAGTTCCACAAACTCAGGGATGTGCGGACGCAACATCGGTTCGCCTCCTGAGATGTGGATTTTCTGCGTGCCCATCTCCGCCAGTTCGCTGATGACTTCCTTGAACCTCTCCGCGCTGACGGGCGGCTCGCGCGTCTCGCGCCAATGATTGCACATCTCACATTTCAGGTTGCAGCCGTAAAACACCTTGAACTTGACATACAGCGGCTTGAACGGGCGCGCGTTCTGGACGGCATGTTTGAGCTCTTCTTTTTCATTGGCGATGGTTTCAGGGCTGTGCATAACAGGTAGTTGGGCAATTGTATCACCCGTGATGATGGAAATAAAAAGCAACCGCCTTGATATTGCTGGCAGCTGCTGTACTGTGTGGGACTTGGCGCTTATAAACGAATTTCAAGCTGTATTGTCACATTGTCGCCCTCTTTGAGATTCTCCGCTTTTTGGGCACTCATTCGGATGGGTACAAGGTAACTGCCATCTTTGGGGAAGAGGGACGTTTTCCACTCGGTTTTGCCGACGCGCACGTGGACGGGAATCACTCCCCAACCATACGTCACCAATCCTGATACTGCTTTTATTTCCTGGCTCTGCTCTGCTGGAACGGCGACGAAGAGATAGGGAGCGGGACCGCGCCAGTGGAAAATTTTGCCTTCGAACTTGATGACCATTTTTGCAGTATATCAAACTTTACATCGATAAGACCCCATGGGATTGCGTGCCACAAGTTTCCAAATGGGTTGGCGTTTTACAGTAAAATCTACCCGCCGCATCCCCAACCTGTCATCCGACCCTTGGAACCATTCTCCCATGCGCATCAAAGCCGACCTGACCCTCCTGCTCGTCTCCATCATCTGGGGCTCCGCCTTCGTTGCCCAGCGCGTGGCGGGACAGATGGGCAGCGTCTATCAATTCAACGGGGCGCGCTACCTGCTTGCCGCGCTGGTCGTTATGCCGTTTGCGTGGCGGTCATTGCAGACGGTTAATGACGCAAGCCAGGCTGCAAGCCGGACCCACATGCCGCGCGAGCAATACACATGGATGTTCGTGGCGGGCTTCTTCCTCTTTTTGGGGAGCGCGTTCCAGCAGGCGGGCATGGTCTACACCACGGCGGGCAACGCGGGTTTCATCACAAGTTTGTACGTGGTGCTGGTACCGATTGCGTTGTTCCTGTTCTGGGGCGAAAAGCCGCATTGGATGTCCATCGTCGCGGTGGGGCTGGCAGGCACGGGCGCATTTCTCCTGTCCACGGGTGGGAAGTTTGAACTTCACCTCGGCGACGCACTCGAACTGATCGGCGCATTGTTCTGGACGTTCCACGTCATTATTCTGGGAAAATACGCATCCAAATTCGAGGCGATGTCCTTTTCGGTCGGTCAATTGATCGTGTGCGGACTGCTGAACCTCTGCGTCGGTGTGGTCGTCGAGCCGATGATGCCGTACGATCCGCAACTGATGTTTGCCATCGCCTACACGGCCCTGTTCTCGCTCGGGCTGTGTTACACACTGCAAGTCTGGGCGCAGCGGCATACGCCTCCCGCCGATGCGGCGTTGATATTGAGCCTCGAATCTGTGTTTGCGGTGCTGGCGGGTTGGCTGCTGCTGGATGAAACGCTGATCGCGATCCAGATCTTTGGCTGTGCGTTGATCTTTGTGGCGGTCATGCTCTCCCAGTTCAAGGAGTGGACATCAGGTACAATTGACCGTGACCATTTGGTTGAGGGGCACTGACCTGCAACTTTCAACCTCAAACCTTCAAACCCCGACACCCATGAGCTCTGACGAACTTGACCTTTCCTTTCATCCGCTCACACAAAAGCTGTGGCGCGATTTCGAGATTCTGTTCGGCGAGCGCGGTGCCTGCGGCGGATGCTGGTGCATGTTCTGGAAACTGCGCGGTAAGGCCTTCGATGAAAACAAAGGCGACGGGAACAGGCAGATGCAAAAGTCCATTGTGGATGCGAAGATTGCTCCAGGTTTGATCGCCTATTCCGAAGGATATCCCGTCGGCTGGGTGGCAGTCGAGCCGCGCAGTCAATATCCAAAACTGGCTCATTCGCGCGTCCTCAAACCAGTTGACGATCAGGATGTGTGGTCTGTCACCTGTTTCTTTATCGAAAAGAATCACCGCCGCCGGGGGATTGCGGTTGAATTGCTGAAAGCCGCAATAAAACATGTGAAGAAGCATGGCGGTAAAATTGTGGAAGGGTACCCGCTGGATTCAAAGACGAACCAGCCCGCCCCATTCCTGTTTACCGGCACGGCATCGGCATATGTAAAAGCAGGCTTCAAGGAAGTTGCGCGGAATGCACCGACGCGCCCCATCTTTCGGTTTGTGATCGAATAAATGACCTTCCAGCCTCCGTCCAAGTCACTTACGCCGCGCGATTATCAATTCATTGCGCTTGTCACGATCCTGTTCCTGGTCGTCTCGACGGCGCTGGTCTTTGCCAACCTTTCGCTTACGGGTGGCGGCGATTTTTACGTCCATTGGGTGGGTGCGCGCGCTTTTCTTTTTGATTCGATCGACCCGTACAGCGGGGAAGTCCCTGTGCGCGTGCAGGAATTGATGTATGAAGGCCCGGCGCAGGCGGGGGATGAGCCCTACATTCTGGATACGCCCTTTCACATTCTCCTGCTCTTTTTCCCCCTCTCGTTTCTTCCCGACCCGCAGCTTGCCCGCGCGATATTTACCTTGATCCTCGAACTGGCTTTGTTCGCGCTTGCCTACTTCAGCCTGCGCCTGACGGATTGGGAAGTGCCGCGTTTCCTATATGTTTTATTTTTTCTGTTTTGTATATTCAATTTCTACGCAGTTCAAGCCATTCTGGAGGCAAGCCCCGTTCTACTGCTGGGCTTGATCTACGCCGGCATCCTGCTTGCCCTGCGCGCCGAACAGGATGAACTCGTCGGGGCATTGATGGCGGTCTCTTTGTTCTATTGGGAGGCCGGCGCACCGTTCTTGTTTCTGGTTGCGTGGCGCATCTATAAGGAGGGACGTATACGAGTATATGCGGGTTTCGGGATGCTTTCCATTATATTGTTAGCCATATCCTTTCTCCTCTATCCAAACTGGCTCATCCCTTATTTGCGTGCCGGAATGAATAACCTGCGCGCCGACTTTGGCTTCACGATCCACGAGGCATTTTCCCAAATTTTCCCGTCACTGGGCGGGACGCTTGCCTGGATATTCATCGGCATTCTGGTGATCCTCCTCGGCTACGAGTGGAGTACCGCCCACAATGCGGAGTTCAGAAGATTTTATTGGGCATGCTGTCTCTCGCTGGCTGCGGCGCCCATGCTCGGTTTTCGCACCGAAATGGAAAATCTCGCGGTGCTGGTGATTCCGCTGGCCTTCATCTTTGCCGTCGTTCATGACCGCTGGCAGCGCATTGGAAATGGTTTGACGACCCTGCTCCTATTGGCTGCCTTCCTTGTCCCCTGGGTCATGTATTTTTTTGTCCTGCCACGCCTGGGCCAGGTGACCGATGGGATCATGTTCCTCTTCGCTCCCCTCTTCACCCTTCTGGGCTTATACTGGATGCGCTGGTGGGCGCTGCGCCCGCCTCGCACCTGGGTTGACTTGGCGCCGCGTACATAGATTTGACCATGCCATTTCGCACATACTTCGTCCTATTCATATGCGGCTTGATTCTGCCGACGATCATTGCGCAATTTCAGCCCGCCCCCGGTTACCTTGATTCAGATTATTACTTTGCAGGCGGCATCCAGCTTGTAACAGGCAAAGGTTTCACAGAGCCGTATTTGTGGAATTATCTGGATGGTACAACATCCCTGCCGCATCCCTCGCACACCTATTGGATGCCCCTCGCTTCCATCGTCTCTGCCTTGGGCATGTGGCTGACGGGCCAGGTCAATTACGCTTCAGCCAGATTGCCTTTCATCATCATCGCAGCACTGGTTGTACCTGTCACTGCCGCGCTTGCCTTCATGTTCTCCAAAAAACGGGACCTTGCGATCCTGTCCGCTTTGCTGGCGGTTTTTTCCATCTATCATGCGCCTTTTGTCGGTGTGACGGATAATTTCGGTCTCTTCATGCTTTTCGGCGGTTTGTATTTCATTTTTGCCACGAAACTTGTCGAAGATTCAACCCGTACACACTATTGGTTTGTGCTTGGCGTTCTGGCAGGATTGCTCTCCCTCTCAAGAAGCGATGGTCTGCTCTGGCTTGGCATGACCTTTCTCTTCACGCTCTGGCGCGCTTCTAAAGACTCCTTTCTGCGCATCGCGACGTATGCACTGCGCAATTCGATCATTGCTCTCCTCGGTTTTCTCATCATCATGGCCCCCTGGTATGCGCGGAACTTGAATACCTTTGCCACGCTCATGGCGCCCGGCGGAAGCCGCGCCTTGTGGCTTGAAAATTACGACCAGACGTTCATCTATCCTCCTGAGGAACTCCGCATGGAGGCCTTCCTCGAATCAGGCTGGGATAATATTATTTCAAACAGGATGTGGGCCCTCAGTTCAAACCTGCAAAGCGGGTTTGCCGCGCATGGCGGCATCATCCTGTTTCCATTCATCGTTGCAGGCATCATCTATTATCGCAAGGATGAACGCGTCAAACTTACCGGCCTGGCCTGGTTGATTTTATTCTTTGTGATGACGTTTCTGTTCCCCTTTGCCGGCGCGCGCGGTGCATTCTTCCACGCGGGGGCGGCGCTTCAACCCATGTGGTGGACTCTTGCGCCTCTGGGTCTCGATGCGATCCTTGCGTCCCTGAGGAAACGCAACTGGGGCAACGACCAGGCAAAGGTCATATTTAGAAGCGCGCTGATCATGATCGCGCTGATCCTCACGGTTTTTGTCGTCCAGCTGCGCTTGTTCAGTTTGGGTTGGGGCGAGGGCGAGGAGAATTATCCCGCCGCGGAACAATTCCTGCTTGCAAATGGGATCGCAGAGAAGGATATCGTCATCGTTGCCAATGCGCCGGGGTATTACCTTGAAACGGGCCGCTCCGCCGTTGCGATTCCGTATGGCGGCTTGGATGCGATCCGTGCCGTTGCGCGTCAATTCGAAGCCGGGTATCTCGTGCTCGAACCGAGCGCGGCGCTTCCGCAAATAAAAAGCTTAATGGAAACCCCGCAGGGCAATCCTGATTTTATTTTTCTAGGCGAGGTCAATGGTACACACATCTTCAAGCTCGACATCCAGTGAAATTTCAAGGCGCGATTTGACCGTCATTGCCCTGGCAGTCCTGTTGATTGCCTCGGTCTATCTGCTGGCAAGCCGTTTCACCTATGCGATCGGCTTTCCGCTTGATGATTCATGGATCCATCAAACCTACGCGCGCAATCTTGCGATGAATGGCGAGTGGGCGTTCCGCTCCGGCATTCCATCGGCAGGTTCAACCGCACCGCTCTGGTCCACCCTGCTTGCCGTTGGTTTTTTCATGAACCTTTCGCCGTACATCTGGACGTATTTCCTCGGCATCATCACCTTGTTTGCCCTTGCGGTTTTATGCGAAGATGCTGTTCGCAGGCTGGTCGCTACCTATCGTCCGCGCCTGCCCTGGATTGGAATATTCATTGCCTTTGAGTGGCATCTTGCATGGGCGGCGATGTCCGGCATGGAGACCTTGCTTCACGGATTGCTTCTCACAACGGTTTTGGTTTCGTTGATGACAAACTCGCCTCGCTACTTAACCCTGGGCTTGCTTACCGGTCTATCCGCCTGGGTCCGCCCAGACGGCCTGACTCTGCTCGGTCCCGTCCTGATGACGATTCTTTTTACCGGACAGGATACGCGTTCGCGCGTCACCCCGATCCTGCGTTATCTGATCGGCTTCGGATCGCTTTTTGGCTTATATTTATTGTTCAACCTTGCCATTGGCGGCACACCCATGCCGAATACCTTTTATGCAAAGCAGGCGGAATATACAGCTTGGCAGGCGCTCCCCATCACCACCCGCCTGGGGCAGATGTTTTTGCAATTACTGGTTGGTCCAAGCCTGGTGTTGATTCCCGGTGTTGTTGGATGGCTGGTCAAAGCCATCAAGGCGCGCATGTGGGGCGGTCTCGCAGCATGTATCTGGTGTTTTGGATACATGTGGTTGTACATCTCCCGTCTTCCTGTGTATCAACATGGGCGCTATATCATGCCAGCCATGCCGATATTTTTTCTCCTCGGGTTGCTGGCATTTGCCGACTTTGACGGCAGCGGAAGGCTTTCTCGTTATCATTGGGCATTACAAACTCTTTGGCGGGGCAGTATTGCCATGCTTGTTTTTGGGTTTGTCTTTCTCGGCGCGCGCTCCTATGCCCAGGATGTGGGTGTCATCGAAAGTGAAATGGTCGTCACTGCAAAATGGGTTGCCGATAACCTGCCTCCAGATTCAGTCATTGCGGCGCATGACATCGGTGCGTTGGGCTATTTTGACAATCATGAGTTGATAGACCTGGCAGGTTTGATCTCGCCCGAAGTCATCCCCTTTATTCGTGATGAAGCAAGAATTGCGATCTTCCTTAATGAAAAAGGCGCAGATTACCTGATTGCTTTCCCCGATTTTTATCCGATGCTTTCCCAGAATGCTGAAAAGGTCTTTACAACCAATAGCGCCATCACGGCTTTATTTGAGCAGCAGAATATGGTTGTCTATCTGTGGAAAAGCCCATAATGGGTTAAAATATGCGTGTTTCAAAAATACCCGATGCAAAAGAGAGAATGGGCTTGGGATGAACCAGATAACCCTACTGATTGTTGACGATCACCCGTTGTTCCGCCAGGGCGTTGTGGATGCCTTATCGCTGGAGCCCGACATGCGTATCATCGCCCAGTCGGCGACCGGGGACGAAGCCCTGGAGTTGATTCGCGCCAAGAAGCCGACGATTGCCGTCCTGGATGTTAATCTGCCCGGCATGAATGGTCAGCAGATTACTCATCAGGTTTCGCAGGACAGGCTGGCAACCAGAATTATATTGATGACCGGCTATGACGATGTTGAGCAGGCCATCCACGCCGCGCTTGCCGGCGCCTATGGCTACTGCTCCAAGGATATTGAGCCGCAATCCCTTTCCCGCATCATTCGTGAGGTGGCGGAGGGAAAATATGTTTTTGCCAACAACGTCTTTACCCGCCGCGAACTGGAGCTGTGGGTGGAAGATAGAATTGAGGGTGCGCGCCGCTCATATAGTGAGCCTGGCACTCCGTTCCATCCCCTGTCTGACCGCGAAATGGAAGTCCTGGCCTGTGTAGTGCGTGGGATGAGCAATAAGGAGATTGCCACCCTTCTGGGCATCAGCCATCAAACGGTTAAGAATCATGTCACTGCAATCTTGCGGAAGTTTGGTGTTGAGGATAGGACTCAGGCGGTTGTATATGCCTTGAAGCGGGGATGGGTAACATTGAAAGACACGGATATTCGCCCCCAGGAGTGATACTATGACCAGTAAAGAACCCGTGGATTATCGGAGTGAACTGGATGAAACGCAGCGTGCCCTGCGTGAGGTCAATTTAATGATGGAGCAAAGCCAGGGCGAACTTGCCAAGATAACCCAGAGAAATACGGCAATTTCATCACATCTTCAGCAGGTGCAAAAACAGGATTCGGGGAGTGAAGAACTAAAGATGGCTTATGATTCCGCCCTGGATGCCCAGCAGAGACTGTTCGTCATGCGCGGGCAATTGGAAAAACTTCAAAACGACAAAACTTATCTTGAAAAATACAAGGCGGTTCTGGAGGCGGCAGTTTCAGGGACGGGTGATTCTTCAGCCTCGACCACATCGGCGGGGAGTCCCAAGAGTCAGATGGCCGGGATCGAAATGATCGTCAGTGCCCAGGAGGCGGAGCGTCAGCGCCTTTCCCGTCAAATGCATGACGGTCCCGCGCAGGCGCTTTCCAATTTTATTTTGCAGACCGAGATTGCAATGCGCCTTCTGGATGTTGACCCGGCGCAGGCGAAGGGCGAGTTGGGGAATTTAAAGACTTCGGCCATGAGCACCTTTCAGAAAGTACGCAATTTCATTTTTGAATTACGTCCGATGATGCTCGATGATTTGGGATTGACGCCAACCTTGAAAAAATATGCTGATGCTTTTAAGGAGCAGTCCGGCATGGAGGCAAGTATCACAGTCACAGGCACGGAACGCCGTTTCGAGCCGTATTTGGAGGTGATGATTTTCCGTGCCGTGCAGGAATTGCTTGGAAATGCGGCACGGCACAGTCAGGGCACCTTGGTGAAGGTTCAGGTGGATCTTGGAAATGATCAAATTCGAGTGAGCGTGGACGATAATGGCAAGGGTTTCGATCCCGAAACCCTTCCAGAAACTTCCAATTTGGGTTTGAAGCTTATTCGTGAACGTGCGGAAATGCTGGGCGGGAATTTTGAAATTGACAGCGCCGCTGGCTCCGGTGCCAGGATATCCTTTTCAGTACCGGCAAAGAATTGAGCCCTTTTCGGCGCCGGATGGGCGACCTAACAATATTGTCAGGCTTCATTGCCGTTTGAGCCCTGCTTGTCCATAATATGCTTTTGTCATTTTTCTTGTATAATGAGCATGTTATAAGATAGATTGTCAATAACCTGCTCGTTGAGAGGAGAAGATTATGCGTCGCGGTCGAACTCTGATTTTGGTACTTCTGATAATCATAATTGGCATGGTGGTTGGGTTTGTTGCCATCCGCCAGTTTTTGTTTACCCCCCAGGAGGATGAACAGCCACAGCAGGTTTTTGTTGAGGTGTATTACGCCGCTCAAAACATTCCACAGGGCGGGCCGATTACCGAGGATGTGCTGGCGACGATGAGCATCCCCTCGGAAAATGTCGTTGCCGTCATGTTTACAAGGGAAAAATTGCCGATACTGCTTAACAATAAGGTGGCGAAATTTCCTCTTGACCAGGGTGTGGTGATTACCGAGGCCATGGTCAATGATGCATCTTCAGCGGTTCCGATCTCTGGTCCACAGTGGGCTTCCTTGATTCCACCTGGCATGACCGCGATGTCCATTCCCGCCACCCGCCTTTCCTTATCCGGGTATGCGATCAATGATGGTGCGCACGTTAATATTAACGCCTGTCTCCTATTTGTGGATGTGGATCCCTCCTTCCAGACGATTTTGCCCAACCTGACTGCCGTCCTGACAGGAACCGGCTTTGGTTCCGTGACCGGGTCTGAAGGTACTGGTTTCAGTACGGAAGGTTTGCCGGTTCTTTCACTTGGTGTTGCCGCTGCGGGTTCGTCGCAAGGAAGGCTTGAGTTGGATCCCTCGGTTCAACAGCCCTATTTCGTGGTCCCGTCCGAGGCGCAGCGTCCGCGGATGGTTTGCCAGATGCTGCTTCAGGATGTGGTTGTGATGAAGCTGGGTAATTTCTCACTTGACCCCTCCGGCACAGCAGCGGCGCCGCAACAACAAACTTCCGATGCAGAGCAACAGCAGGCGCCTGTTGCTCCCGATATCGTTACCTTAATTGTGTCACCACAGGACTCGGTTACGTTGTCATACTTAATTTATACGAATGCTCAAATCTCCCTGACATTGCGTAATCCGACGGATCAGGCGCGTCAGGCAACAGAGGCATCCACGTTGCAGTTCCTGCTCAGTCAATATAATATCCCTGTCCCTGCGAAACTGCCTTATGCCATGCAGCCCGCCTTGACCACCATCACGCCTCCCGTTTTACCGAATGATGCTCCGCCACCACCACCCCAGCAATAGAACATACTTTTCATGATTGGATATCGTGTGATATGGCTGTAGATAAAATTCGGGTTCTCATCGTAGATGATATTGCAGAGACTCGCGAAAATGTACGTAAACTCCTGCAGTTTGAATCTGACGTGGAAGTTGCCGGTGTTGCGCGGTCAGGTAGGGAGGGTATTCAGCTTTCACAGGAGTTAGATCCCGACGTCATATTGATGGATATCAATATGCCCGATATTGACGGGATTTCTGCCACGGAAGAAATCCGTCAAAAATCACCTCATATCCAGGTTGTGATTTTATCTGTACAAGGCGATCCGAATTACATGCGGCGTGCGATGCTGGCAGGTGCGCGCGACTTTTTGACAAAACCCCCAATGGGGGATGAATTGATTTCCGCAATACGCCGCGCCGGTGAAATGGCTCACGCGGAGCGGGATAAGGGATCAAAGCAGAAGGGCGGTTCTTCACTGCCCGGCTCGCCAAATTTGATGTCGAGTCTGGCGCCTCTGACAAATGGGAAGATCATTACGATATACAGCCCAAAGGGTGGCACGGGATGTACAACGATTGCAGTCAACCTGGCGATCGCATTACATAATGAAGATACACGCACTGTACTCGTGGATGGAAATCTACAATTTGGCGATGTTGCTGTTTTTGTGAATGAACAAGGCAAGAATACCATCCTGGATATTGCCCCTCGTGTCGACGAATTGGAGCCCGATGTTGTTGAAGAAATTTTAATTAAGCATGAGGCTTCCGGTGTCCGCATCCTTGCCGCGCCTCAGCGTCCTGAAATGGCAGAGAAGGTTTCAGCTGATCAATTTGTCAAGGCCTTGCAGTTTTTGCAAGGGATGTATTCTTATATTGTCGTGGATACATCTCCGATCCTGACGGATGTCATCCTTTCGACAATTGATATAAGCGACGTCATTGTTCTCATCACCACCCAGGAGATTCCCGCCATAAAAAACACCCGTTTGGTGCTGGATCTATTCCATACAATGGGTGTTAAAAAGGATCGTATTGTCTTTGCAATGAACCGATTTGACAAGCGAATTGCAATCACCCCTGAACGGGTGAGTGAAAATCTTAAGCACGAGGTGTCCGTATCGATCCCGCTGGATGAAAAAGTGGTTATTACTGCAGTAAATCGCGGAGTGCCGTTCATGCTGGATAATAAATCCCAGCCGGTTGGTAGGGGTATATATTCACTGGCTGAGGCGGTTCGGGCGCGGTTGAGTGCATTAGAAGTTGAAAGTGAAGCATCTGTTAAACGTTAAGGAGAATTATTATGTCGTTGCTTCGACGTATTGAACAAGGCCAGGGCGGCAACCAGCAGGGGACACCATCAGCACCGCCTCAATCTGGTGGCAATGAGCAGGCTGGAGGCGGGGGAGGAAGCGATTCCTCCCGTCTTTCATCTTTGCAGGCAAGAAGGGTCAGTGCCCCTGTTACTTCTCCACAGGCCGGTTCTTATTTTGATTTAAAAACCCGAGTTCAGAATAAACTGCTGGCTGAGATCGATCCGTCCATGGATGTTTCCCGGACGGAAGAGGTCCGCCGGACCATCCAGGGTTTATTTGAACAGATCCTTTCTGAAGAGAACATTGTTCTTTCACGCCCCGAGAGGGCACGACTGTTCGAACAGATTGCTGCTGAGATTCTTGGGCTTGGACCATTGCAATCGCTCTTGGAAGATGACACGATTACTGAAATCATGGTAAATGGACCGAAAAATATCTATATCGAGCGCAAAGGCAAGCTCCACCGGGTGCCGGTGACTTTTGAGAGCAATGAACATGTCATGCGGATCATTGACCGCATTGTTGCGCCGCTCGGCCGCCGTATTGATGAATCCAGCCCCTATGTGGATGCCCGTTTGCAGGATGGGTCTCGTGTAAATGCAGTAATCCCTCCCATCTCATTGGTCGGTCCAGTTCTGACTATACGTAAGTTTTCGAGGAATCCAATTTCAATCGACCAAATGATTCAGTTTGGCTCCATAACAAATGAGGCGGTACAGTTCTTAAAGGCTTGTGTGGAAGCCCGTCTGAATATTGTCATTTCCGGCGGTACCGGTTCCGGCAAGACAACACTCCTGAACGTGTTGTCAAGCTTTATTCCTTCTGATGAACGCATCCTGACAATTGAGAATGCGGCTGAACTGCAATTACGCCAGGAGCATGTCGTCACACTCGAATCAAGGCCGCCCAATATCGAGGGGCGTGGCGAGATCACGATCCGCGACCTGGTTATCAATGCCCTGCGTATGCGTCCTGAAAGAATTATCGTGGGTGAGTGCCGCGGCGGTGAAACCCTGGATATGTTGCAAGCCATGAATACAGGCCATGACGGCTCAATGACGACCGCCCACGCCAACTCCCCCCGCGATGCGCTTGCCCGTCTTGAAACCATGTGCCTTATGGCGGGCATGGATCTTCCAGTAAGGGCTATTCGGGAGCAAATGGCAAGTGCCGTGGATTTGATTTGTCAACAGGAGCGCATGCGTGATGGTACGCGTAAAGTCACAACCATTACGGAGGTTAGCGGAATGGAAGGTGATGTGATCACCATGACCGATATTTTCGTATTTGAACAAACCGGCATGGAAAATGGCAGAATTGTGGGCCGAATGCGGCCGACGGGATTGCGACCAAAGTTCATGGATAAAATCGACGCCGCCGGTATTCACCTGCCGCCGTCCATTTTTGGCATTGGCGAACGTCGTCGTTATTAAGGGTTGCCCCATTTGTTCTGATATGCTTAAGAAATATGAATTGCTGGAAGGAACAGCATGACTTGGATTATTATCATCGGTGGCACAATATTAATCATCCTATTGACCATAGGTGTTATTGTTTCTTCGAATAGTGAACGCGTGTTGGTCGAAGAGCGTCTCAGTCAATATTTGGATGATGATAAAAAAAGCGCCGATCGTGAAGCGCAGCGTTATGTGCTCACGAATTGGGTGTCGAAACGGGTGGAAAAAACATCCTTTGGCGACCGGGTCGCGCGCGAGCTGGCCCGCGCGGATTTGAAGTTCAAGGTGGCTGAGTACTTTGTATTGATCATGCTTAGCATCGTGCTGGTTGGGGTGGTTGCGTGGTTTGTGGGGAATCGCCATCCGGTTTCCCTCCTGCTTGGAGCCATTGGCGGCGGTTTTATACCCCGATTCTATGTAAAATCACAGCAGAAACAGCGATTGCGAAAGTTTAATGACCAGCTTTCCGATATGCTTAACCTGATGGTAAATGGTTTGCGGGCCGGGTATTCAACCATGCAGGCGATGGAGGCGATAAGCAAAGAGTTGCCTGCGCCTATCTGCGATGAGTTTCATCGTGTTGTTCAGGAAATGCAGATTGGCATCCCAATGGAAACCGCCCTTGAAAACCTGCTTCGTCGCATCCCAAGCGAGGACCTTGATTTTGTGGTGACGGCAATCAATGTTCAGCGTGAGGTCGGCGGTAACCTTTCCGAGATTTTGGATAATATTTCATTTACGATCCGCGAACGTGTCCGCATCAAGGGTGAAGTGCGTGTTCTTACATCCCAGGTGCGCACATCCGGAACTGTGCTTTCCCTTATCCCGTTTTTTCTCACTATTATTTTGTGGTTCCTTAACCCGGAATACCTGCTCTCCATAACCCAGGGCGGGATTTATTGCACCATTGCCATCATTTGCCTTGTCCTTGGATTGATCTTCTCAAGCTACTTTATCATGATGCGTATTGCGGATATTGAGGTGTAATATGACTACATTTATTGCAATCTTTGTTGTTGTCGTGATTTTGGGAGGGGCGGCTCTGCTTGTTGTGGTTGGGATGCGTTATTCCCGCCAGTTCCAGCAAAGCGGTGAGAGCGATCCGATCATGTCCCGCCTTGCCGAGGCCACCCAGCGTGGGGAGAATGTATCCCTAGAGGATATTGAATTACAACAGCCCTTCATGGAGCGTGTTGTTGTTCCAGTAATAAGAAGGCTTGGCGAATTTTCGACGCGTTTTACCCCTCAGAAGCTTTTGGAGGAAACCACCCTTAAGTTGGAGCTGGCGGGAAACCCCGGGCGGATTGATGCCTCGACCTTTTTGTCCACGCGTTTTGTTGGTGCGGGTGTTTTTGGCGGTCTTTTGCTGCTGATTTCATCCCTCCCGACGGTGGATTGGCCGTTTGGAAGAGTCGTTCTGGTTGTTGGCATCTTTACTGCGTTGGGATTTTTCTTCCCGCAATTATGGCTGCAGAGTCGCATTAATGGCCGTCAAAATGAAGTACGTAAGGCGATGCCCGATGCTCTCGACCTGTTGACAATCTGCGTGGAAGCGGGCTTGGGCTTTGATGCGGCGATGTCCAAAGTGAGCGAAAAGTGGGAGAATGAACTTTCGATCATGTTCGGACGTTGTATCCGCGAAGTTCAACTTGGCAAGACGCAGCGCGAAGCCTTGCGGGATATGGCAGACCGCATCGGACTTGCTGAGTTAACAAGTTTTGTGGCAGCTGTGATCCAAAGTCAGAGCCTTGGTGTAAGTTTGGCGAAGGTTTTGCGGATTCAGTCTGACCAAATGCGCATGAAGCGGCGCCAGTTTGCCGAGGAGCTGGCACACAAAGCCCCGGTGAAGATGATCATCCCAATGGCCTTGCTGACCTTTCCCTCGATTATGATCATTCTGATGGCCCCGGCCGCATTCCAGATTGCCGGCGCTTTTGGCCCGTTCCTGGGAAATTAAAATTTCATTCCCAATTCCGGACTGCCATTCTTTACCGAGAGGCAGATTTGAAAAATTGGAAATACGTTTTATATCGTTCATTTTGGAACGCGGTTGACCTGCTTTTCCCTCCCTTATGCGGCGGGTGCGGCAAGCCTGGTTCCCGCTGGTGTCAAGATTGCCAGCATCGCGTAAAGGCCTTGCAGGGAATTCTATGTGAAATTTGCGGTCTGCCTCAGGAAAAGTCCGGGATTTGCGGGACTTGTCTTGTAGAAAGACCGCGATATCGCGCATTAAGGGCGTGGGCGGTTTTTGACGAGCCGCTGCAGACCGCATTGCATAAGTTGAAATACCGCCGTGATGTTTCGATGGGGGATTCGCTTGCATCCCAGATGGTGCCATTTGTTAAAGATCTGAAATGGCAGATTGACCTGCTCGTTCCAATTCCGTTGGGGAAACAAAGATTCAAGGAACGCGGATATAATCAGGTTGGAATGATTGCCAAGCCGCTTGCACTGGCGTTGAGCATCAGATACGCGCCGAATGAATTGATGCGTCGTAAAGAGACGCGTTCCCAGGTGGGCTTGAGCAGGGTGGAGCGCAGGGAGAACTTGCGCAATGCATTTCAAGCCGGGATGGGGGTGTCTGGAAAAACTGTTCTCGTGATGGATGATGTTTCTACAACAGGATCAACTTTATCGTCCGGCGCTGAAGCGTTGTATTCCTGCGGTGCCAACGATGTGTATGCGTTGACAGTCGCACGCGCATTGCCCCGCCACGGGTTGAGGCATGTGTAGCGTCTTGAGGTTGTGACTTAACATCCCAATAAGGAGGATTCGATGTCCAACAAAGTGGAAGTTCAGACCCGCAACATCCGTTTGACCGAAAAGATCGAAGAGTACGTGAACAAGAAAGCGGGTAATCTCGATCATTACCTGCCTTCCATTGATGAGGCGCGCGTGGAGTTGACCCACCATAAAGCTGCACGCGATGCCAACGACCGCAATGTGGCGCAGATCACCATTTTTGGCAAGGGCTTTACCCTGCGCACCGAAGAGCGTGCGGACGAGGCCCTTGCCGCTTTTGACCATGCGCTTGATAACATGCAGCGACAGATCGAAAGATATAAAGGAAAACATCACCGTGGACGCGGCGACGGACGTTCTGCCGCCGAGGTGTTCGAGGATGTTCTTGATGAAGAAACCGGCGAACTCTCCCCCCTGTTTGCCCGCAGAAAGAAATTTGTGCTTAACCCAATGACCGAGGATGAGGCCATTGTACAGATGCGGAACCTGGGCCACGATAACTTCTTTATCTTTTACAATGCGGAGACGAGCAAGATCAACGTGTTGTACCGCCGCCGCAATGGGAGCTATGGTTTGATCGAACCAGAACTTGGTTAAGGTGTGCGATAAAAGAAGAGGGCTGGAGAATTCTTCAGCCCTCTTCTTTTATCGCTTTCATTCTTGATTCAATGGTAATGAAGCAGATTACAAGAACTGCCCATGCAAGCAGTTGTTCCTGTCTTAACCCGTTCAGGATGAGTGTGCTGTCTGCGCGGAACGTTTCGATGACGAGTTGCGAGAAGGCTGTCAGCGCGCTGAAGGCAAGGAAAAGAATTCCCGGGTGTGGGCTTTGCCTCCTGCGCCAGAGCCAACCAAAGATTATGAAGGCGGCGAGTGTTTCATAGATTTGAGTAGGGTGGCGGGTTGCATTCCAGAGTTCAATCCCCCAGGGCAGGTCTGTGATTTTTCCGAACGCTGTGCCTGCCGCGAGGCGGGTTAATCCCATCCCGATAGCGAGAATGCCGAAGAAAGGGGTGAGCGCGTCAAGCGTTGACCAGAGTTGCAGACCGCGCCTTTGACCGTAAATTAACGAGATGATCAAGGCGGCGGCGAGAGCGCCAGGCGGATCGAAGAGGTCGGGGTTAATCGAGACGATGCCGAGCGGACTTTTGATGAAGGCGGCAAAGTTTTGTAAAACGAACGAGATGCGTCCGCCGATGATAAAGGCAATCAGACCGTAGAAGGCGATATTGTTGAGATCGTCTTTGTCGATGCCGTGGCGCTCGGCGCGCTTTTCGGCAAAGGCCAGTCCGACCCATGCGGCGATGACAAGCAGGATCATGTGGCGGGGAGGCGCAAAAAGGTTCCGGAATAATGTGAGCATGTTATTTTAAGGCTTCTTCAATGCGTGTGCGTAGCAGGGCCTCGGACATGGGTCCGCCGATGACGACTTCGGTGATAATGCCGAAACGGTTGATGAAATAGGATGATGGCAGTGACCGGATCTGGTATGCCCTGCCGGTTTCGTTTGTTTCATCGAGCAGGATGGGGAAGGTGAGGCCGTATTCCTCTACGAACGGGACGACAGCCAGCGGATTATCCTGGTAGGTCATGTTGACCGCAAGGACGGTAAATCCCTGGTCTTTGTATTCTTCGTACATCTTTTGAATGGCCGGCATTTCTGCCCGGCAGGGCGGACACCAGGTTGCCCAAAGATTGATGAGCACCGCCTGACCTTTTAAATCAGCAAGGCTGTAGGTTTCACCTTCAGGGGTTTTGAGCGTAATATCCGGTGCGGGGAACCCCGCCTGGGGCGCAGGGACGCCGCCAGAGACGGATGTCCCAGTGGTATCGGCGCTAAGCACGATCCAGGCGGCACACGCGATCAGAAGGAGGATATAAAGGATAAGGCGTTGGGATCGGATCATGGTTTAAGTATAATGTTTGGCAAGGATGTAAGCAAGCAGCAGACAATTGGAGGATGCGGGTGTAAAATGGAGGTGTTATTGTATATCCTGTCTACCTGTGTACGTGTATACTTACCTCATGGCTTTTCCTGACTCAGTCTTCATCGGCATCGATCCCACCTCCGGGCGAAACTCCTTTACCTATGCGGCATTGGATCGTGACCTGAATCTCCTTGCGCTTTCAGACGGTGAAGTGGACGATGTGACCGCATTTATCGGGGCGTATCCGTCTGCCATGGCGGCGGTCAATGCACCTGCCGGGGTGAACCGCGGACTGGTTCGCGAAAGAATGAAAAAGGAGATGCTCACACCCCACAAGATTCGGGGGGCGGATCTGCGTATGGCAGAGTATGAATTGCGCGAGCGCGGCATCGCTGTATCAGGAACGCCCTCCAGCGTTGGATTTTCCCCCGCCTGGATGCAGTTGGGATTTGAACTCTATCGCAAATTGGGGGAAATGGGTTTTAAAAAATATCCCGCGGAAGACAAGCCGTATCAAATTTTGGAAACACATCCGCACGCCTGTTTTTGCGTACTGGCTGGCAGCGTGCCGCTTTCCAAGCCTTCGCTTGAAGGGAAACTTCAGAGACAGTTATTGCTTTATGAACGCGGTGTCCGCATAAAGGACCCGATGGATTTTTTTGAAGAGATCACGCGGCATAAGATGATGAAGGGTGTTTGGCCCCTGGATCTGTTGTTTCTGGCGGAGCAGCTGGATGCGTTGGTTGCGGCCTTTACCGCATGGCTGACAGTGCATAAACCCGAGCAGGTTTCCTCCGTTGGCAATGAAAAAGAGGGAATGATATTTTTGCCTGAAAAGGAATTAAAAGATAAATATTAAGCGGATGGTAAAATATCTCACATGACAACACAAGACCTTCAAACCCGTGCAATCAATGCACTTCGTTTTCTTTCCGCCGACGGTGTTCAAAAGGCGAATTCCGGTCACCCCGGCCTGCCGATGGGGGCTGCGGCGATGGCATATACGATCTGGACGCGCCACTTGAGGCATAACCCCCGCAGCCCAAAATGGATGGGACGCGACCGCTTCATCCTTTCGGGCGGGCATGGTTCGATGCTCCTGTATTCCTTGCTTCATCTGACGGGATACGACCTGCCGCTCGAACAGTTGCAGAACTTTCGCCAGTGGGAGAGCCTGACGCCCGGACATCCTGAATACGGCTTGACCCCCGGCGTGGAAGTGACCACAGGACCGCTCGGCCAGGGATTTGCAAACGGCGTCGGCATGGCAATTGCCGCCTCACATCTCGCCACGATTTTCAACAAGCCCGACCACGAATTAATTGATTCCTATATCTACACCATCGTCACGGACGGCGATCTGATGGAAGGCGTCGCTTCCGAAGCCGCGTCACTGGCTGGGCATCTCTCGCTGCGGCGCTTGATCTATCTCTACGACGATAACAAGATTTCGATTGACGGCTCCACCGACCTCGCCTTCACAGAGGATCGTGCCAAACGCTTTGAGGCATACGGCTGGCACGTCCAGCGCGTGGACGATGGCAACGACGTGGACGCGATTGATAAAGCCATCCAGGCCGCCAAAGGCGACCCGCGTCCGTCCATCATCATGTGCCGCACGGTCATTGGCTATGGTGCACCAAATAGACAGGGCACTGCCAAGGCGCACGGCGAACCGCTTGGTGACGAAGAACTCAACGCCGCCAAGGAAAATCTCGGCTGGGAAAAAGAGCCGCGTTTCTTCATCCCCGACGATGTGCTGGCGTTCTACCGTAAAGCCGTGGACAAGGGCGCCGTACTCGAAGCTGATTGGAAGAAACGTTTCGACGCCTACAAAAAGGCGCACCCCGAACTCGGTAGTGAATTGGAACGCCGCCTGAACGGTGAACTTCCCGCGGACTGGGAGACTGCGTTGCCGAAATTCCCCGCCGACCCGAAGGGAATGGCAACCCGCGCTGCATCCGGCAAAGTCATCAACGCGCTGGCGTCAAAATTACCTGAACTGATTGGCGGTTCGGCAGACCTTGCCCCCTCGAACAATACCAAAATTGACGGTTCGCCCGCCTTCCAAAAGGACTCGCCCGAAGGGCGTAATTTCCACTTCGGTGTCCGCGAACATGCGATGGGTTCCATCCTCAACGGCATGTCCGTTTTTGGTGGAGTGATTCCCTACGGCGCGACCTTCCTCGTCTTTGCGGATTACATGCGCGCGGCAGTCCGTCTCGCGGCGCTTTCGCACTACCCGTCCATTTTCATTTTTACACATGATAGTGTTGGCTTAGGCGAAGACGGTCCCACGCATCAGCCCGTCGAGCATTTGACCTCATTGCGCTTGATCCCGAACCTGACCGTCATCCGTCCCGCCGATGCGAACGAAACCGCGCAAGCGTGGAAGGTGGCAATCGAAAACAGACGCGGTCCCACCGTGCTGGCGTTGACCCGTCAGGCATTGCCCGTATTGGATACGCCCGCATCCGTTGAAAAAGGTGCGTATGTATTGAAGGATTTCGGTAAGCCTGAAATGATATTGATGGCGTCCGGTTCGGAAGTCAGTTTGATTCTCGAAGCCGCCCAAAAACTAGCGGACGAAGGCAGGGGCGTGCGTGTCGTTTCCTTCCCCAGTTGGGAACTGTTCGAGAAACAGGATGAAGCCTATCGCGAGTCCGTCTTGCCGAAGAACATCCAGAAGCGGCTCGCCGTCGAAGCGGGATCAGGTCTCGGCTGGGAGCGATACGCGGGTTCTGTCATCAGTATCGAGCGCTATGGCGCATCCGCTCCGTATAAAGTCATCTTCGAGAAGCTCGGCTTCACGGTTGAGAATGTGGTGAAGCGCGCGAAAGAATTATGAACCCGCAGGGGCGCAGCGTCGCTGCGCCCCTGCAATAAGGATGGAAAATGAAAGTAGCAGTCGGTTGTGACCATGCGGGGTTTCCGCTCAAGGATGTCGTCATCGAAGCGGTGGCGGCGGCGGGGCACGAAGTGATAGACGTCGGCACGTTTAGCGCGGACGCGGTGGACTTCCCCGAATTCACAAAGAAAGTGGGCGAGAAGGTGCAGAGCGGCGAAGCCGAGCGCGGAATTTTGATCTGCGGATCGGGCATCGGCGCGGCGATTGCGGCGAACAAGATGAAAGGCATCTACGCCTCGATTTGCCATGATACCTATTCCGCCGCGCAAGGTGTGGCACATGACGCGATGAATGTCTTGTGCATGGGAGGGCGGGTTATTGGTCCCGAACTTGTGAAGGTGATCGTGTCTGCTTTTCTGAAAGCACGTTACCTTGGCGAGGACCCAGATGGGGAGCGTTATGCCCGAAGAGTCGGGAAGATCAAGAAGATGGAAGAGAACGGAAACCCATAATGGCACCCATAAAAAAACTCACCTCTCTTGGACAATCCCTCTGGTACGACAACATTCAAAGAAAATTATTGGTCAACGGCGAACTGAAAGCCATGATCCGGCGCGGCGATATTCGCGGCGTGACGTCCAACCCGACCATCTTCCAGAATGCCATCGCCAAGACGAATGATTACGATGCGGCGTTGATCCCGTTGGCATGGGGCGGCTGGGACGCGGAGAAGATCTTCTGGCAGCTTGCCGTCGAAGATATTCAGGAAGCCTGCGATCTTTTCAGTCCTCTTTATGAGAAGACCAAGGGCGGTGACGGTTACGTCAGCATCGAAGTCAGTCCGCTTCTGGCGCGCGATACCGAAGGCACGATCCAGCAGGCGCAGGAACTTTGGAACCGCGTGGACCGACCGAACCTGATGGTAAAGATCCCCGCCACGAAGGAAGGCATTCCTGCCATCCGTGCCAGCATTGGCGCGGGCATCAATATCAACGTTACGCTGATCTTTTCGCTTACCCGTTACGCCGAAGTGATGGATGCCTATCTCGCGGGTCTCGAAGACCGCACATCAAAAGACCTGCCTATTCATCACATCGCGTCTGTCGCTTCGTTCTTCGTTTCGCGTGTTGATTCCAAGATCGATCCCAAACTCCCCGAAGATTCTCTGTTGCGCGGTAAAGCCGCCATCGCCAATGCGAAGCTCGCATATGAGTCGTTCGAGTCCATTTTTACGTCGCCGCGTTTCGCCACGCTCAAAGCCCGCTTCCGTGCGCGCGCCCAGCGCCCGCTGTGGGCGTCCACGGGCACGAAAAATCCCGCCTACCCCGACACGCTTTATGTGGATGAACTCATCGGTCCCGACACCGTCAACACCGTGCCGCCCGCTACGCTGGATGCCTTCCGCGATCACGGCAGGGCGGCGCTCACCGTTACCCGCGATCTCGACGACGCGCAAAAAATCTTCGTTGACTTGAAAGCCATTGGCATTTCGATGAGCGACGTGACTCAGGAGTTGGAAGAGGAAGGCGTGGGGGCATTTGCGGATGCATTCAAGACTCTGCTGGATACGATAGAGGAGCGACGCAAGTCCGCGCTCGCTTCGATCTCCCCCGCGGCTGATCCTGTTTCCGAACGTTTATCCCAACTCGAAATGGATTCATTCCCCAAACGCCTGTGGGAACACGATGCGGCTTTGTGGACGAACGACCCCTCCGCCCAAGCCGAAGTGAGAATCCGTCTCGGCTGGCTGGACTCGGTCGAAGATGCCCGCAAACGATTGGATGGTTATCTTGAATTTGCCAAGCAAGTCCATGATGAAGGCATTGACCGAGTGCTCGTCATAGGCATGGGCGGCTCGTCGTTGACTGCGGAAGTGCTGAGTTCGCTGATGGCGAATTTTGGCGTGGCAGCCAAACTTTCACTAGCCATTCTTGACTCGACCGACCCGCAACAGGTGGCGGAAGCCGTTAAAAATTATCCGCCCGACAAGGCGTTGTATATCGTCGCCAGCAAATCAGGCGGCACTGCGGAACTGATGGCGGCGTTCGATTATCTTTGGGAGTTGAGTGACGGAGACGGTTCGCGCTTTATCGCCATCACCGACTCTGGAACGTCGCTCGAAAAAATGGCGCAGGAGCGCGGCTTCCGTAAAATCTTCAACGCGGATACAAATGTAGGCGGACGTTTCTCTGCGTTAACCGATTTCGGTTTGGTGCCTGCCGCTTTGCTCGGCATGGACATCGATCAGCTGCTCGGCGCGGCGGAGCGGATGCGCAGACAATCGCTGGCGGATGTCCCTGCGGCGCGTAACCCTGGGGCGGCGCTGGGCGCTCTGATGGCAGAATCCGCTTTGATGGGCAGGGACAAGCTCACCGTTGTGGCTGATGCGCCTGTGTCCGCGCTGGCGGGGTGGATCGAGCAGGTCGTCGCCGAGTCCAGCGGCAAGGACGGGAAGGGCATCCTGCCCGTGGCGTTGGAGCCGCTGGGCAAGCCCGATGTCTATGGCGATGATCGGCTGTTCGTGTATCTCAAGAGTAACGGTGAATTGGAGGCGGGGATTACCTCATTGAAGGAAGCGGGCTTGCCTGTGATCGAATTTCCGATTGCCAGCCCGTATGATGTGGGCACTGAGTTCTTCCGCTGGGAGGTTGCGATCTCGACGGCGTGCCACATTTTAGGGATCAACGCCTTCGACCAGCCCGATGTGCAGGATAGCAAATTGCGAACCATTGCCAAGATTAAAGAGTATCAGGCGACAGGGAAACTGGCTGAAACCGATCTGGTGGATGTGAAGGATGCGAAGTCCGCGCTTGCTGAATTTTTAGCAAACCCGCAAGCAGGGGAGTTCATAACCATCAATACCTACCTGCCGCGCACAGGCGAAATGATCGAAGCGATTCAGGCTTTGCGCGTAGCCATTCGAGAGAAAACCAAACTGCCCGTCACGGCTGGATTCGGTCCGCGCTTCCAACATTCAACGGGGCAGTTCCACAAGGGCGGTCCGAACAAGGGACGCTTCATTCAGGTGGTCTACGACGCCGACGCAGACATGGACATCCCCACGCAGGGATTGACCTTCGGTACGCTCCTCCGCGCGCAGGCGTTGGGCGATTACGAGGCGTTGAAGGCGGCAGGGCGCAAGGTGTTGCGGATACGCCTCGACAAGCCGGAAGACCTTGCGGGTATAATATTGGCGTAGACAAGGAGTTTCCATGCTTAACGTTAGTGAGCGGATCGTACGTATCCATATCGAAAAATTGCCCGAAGGCGTGTATCTTGCAACATCCGACGACGTGCAGGGACTGGTCGCCCAGGGGCGCACCATCACGGAGACGTTGGAGATTGCGCGGGACGTAGCTCGAAAACTGATCGAAGCGCAAAGTGACGTTGACCTTCCACAAGTTGAAGAGAGTTTTGATTATCCGTTGATCGTGGGATGAACCAATGGGGCGATTGGCGGGATTTCGATATCGTGAAATTGTCAGGAAACTCAGAACCTTTGGTTTTGAGTTTTATCGTCATGCGGCAGGCAGCCATGAAATCTGGAAAAATGAAAAGACCGGCAGATTCACGACAGTTCCAAACCATCCGGGGGATATGCCTGAAGGCACCCTGCGAGCTATTTTAAAACAAGCGGGTATCGACCCCGAAGATTTTCTGAGCCAGAAATGACTGATCTCGCCGCTGGAAAATGCATTCCCTGCCGCAAAGGCGACCCCGCGCTGACGGACGCTGATATCGCGGAACGCCTGCCGCAAATCCCCAAATGGGAATTGGTCCACGCGGACGGCATCCCGCGTTTACAGCGCGTTTTCAAATTCAAGAATTACGTCGAAGCGATGGCGTTCACGAACAAGGTCGCGATGACCGCCGAAAAGGAAGACCATCATCCCTTGATGGTGGTCGAGTGGGGCAGGGTGACCGTACAGTGGTGGACGCATGTGGTCAAGGGATTGCACCAGAACGATTTTGTCATGGCGGCAAAGACGGATGGGATGGTTGGGTGATTAATCTATGACAGAACCAGAAGATGCTTATTCCTTGGCAGAAAAAGTATACTCATCACTAGCGTATAAAATTTATGGTCGTCTTGAGTTACTGAGTGTAAATTTTTTTGTTTTTAGCAGGAATTATCACGAGCTCAAGCGACTATTACATCTCACAAAATCGACAAAAATGATTCTTAGACTGTGGGACTTAAAAAATCGTAATGAGTTATCAGCCGTTACCAAAGACATAACCCGATTGTTACACAACTATTTGGCAGCAGCAAAGACTTTGGTAGATCATACTCGCGCCTTGGTTTCAGAATGGTATGCAGAGTCGGATTTTTTATCAGAATATGAAGCGCAAGTTTTATCACGCTTTACCGAGAATCCAATTTCTGGTTTTATTGAGGGCTTGAGAAATTACAGCTTGCACTACTCACTTCCATTTACCCAAGCTAGCATGAAAATTACTTCGAGCGACGGACAAAAACTAGATCAGGTTGTATCAGAATTTGTTTTAAGAAGATCAATTTTGCGATATTGGTCAAATTGGCCAGCCAAAGCCAGATCATATTTAGACGAATCGGAAGATGAAATTCCTGTAGAAAGCCTGGCTGATCTTTATTACCAGAAAATTCTTGAATTTCATGTTTGGATTGACAAACGATTAAGGAAAATCCATAGCGATGAATTGGTCTGGTTATCTCAGATGAATGAGAGAATAATAAGCCTGATGCCAGAGGATGAAAAGCGGGAGCGTGGGCTTTTATAATTGAGCAATATCTTGCCCCCGAGCAGAATTCAGAGTACATACCCGCTTCGTCATTTCCACTCCCCAACCCCTGCGAACCGAATCGGCGTGATGTGAGTGATGTACCCTGATTGATCACGAACAGATTGGGGCGGGAATTTCACATCGGGATCGATATAGGAATATGCCAGTTTCTGGAGCAAGTCCGCTGCGCCGCCTTCGGTCAGGTAGGCATTCCCGTACACCACCAGATATTCCTGCAAGCCTATTTCGGTTTTCTTATGTCCGAGCATGGATAGCACTACCCTCGGGTCCTTGCGGATGTTTTTGACCTTCTGATACGCGCTCATATGGGCGCAGACAAATTCGTCATTTTCGATGCCAATCCAAACCACGGTCACCTGCGGACTGCCGTCCGCGTTGAGCGTGGTCAAATGCGCGAGCGGAGCGGAGGCGATCAGGTCATGGATGGAGTTGGGGATTTTCATGTCACCTCAGAAGTATTTTTGGGTTTGTCATTCTCTCAAAAAGAGACTCTTCGCTGCGCCCAGAGTGATATGATCCTTAAATTCTCGAAACCCTTTTTCTCAATGCATTATCATCCAGCATCTTTAATATTCGCAGGACGAAAGTCCAATTGCCCAGCCAGCTGAGGAATTCCGCCCAGAGCGCGGCGAGTCCCTGCGGTGGACTTGGTAATTCCACTGCGGTGGAGAAATCCACGATACGGTCGTCGAGCTGGTACACGTAACGGCTGAGCTGTGCCACCTTTGGCTGCGCCGGTAAAAACGCGCGCACCTGTTCGCGTTCTGCGGGGGTCAACCACTGCGGCAGGTCGGAAGTGGCTTTGAAATCACAGATCAGCGCCAGGTCTTTGAGCAGTTCCTTTTGCGCTTGATTCAAACCATTTTCCCGCGATTCAAAATACGTTACATCGGGGTCGATGTGAACCAAGTCTTTCAGCCACAAACGATGAACTACCGTGCGGATGGCGTTCCTCGTGCCGGGCGTGGTGAAATTTTGCAGGATGGTCTCGTTGCGGTAATTTTCCCACTCGTGCGAAACATCGGGTCCGATGCGGATGGCGTCACACATTCCGAGGGCGGGCATGATCGGTGTGCCGCATGTCAAAAAGAATGCGCCGTGTCCCATCGCTTTGCGCATGTAGCCAAGGCATTCACGGTACGCAGCTTCACGCGGCATGTCGTTATATCGTTTCCCCTTCAACGCACCCGCATATAAAAAGTCCAGTTTGTAGTAGTCAAAACCCCAGTGGCGCACCTGCTCCATCAGTGCAGCCAGCCATGAGTGGACGTCGGGATGCGTGGTGTCGAGCGCGTAGAGCGGCTGTCCCCAGTTGAATCCAGCCGAGACGAGTCGTCTCTTATCATCGCGCAGCAACCAGTCTTTACGTTCGCGATAGGTCTTCGATGACTTCGCGACGATCAATGGCGCGAGCCACAACCCCGCTCTTCTACCCGTTGACTTGATCTTCTCAGCCAGCGCCGCCATGCCCGACGGAAATTTTTCGTTCGTCTCCCAATCGCCGATGTCCTTCTGCCAGCCGTCGTCCACTTGCAAAACTTCAAATGGTAAATCATCGAGTTGGTCAAAAGTTTCGTTCAGAATTTTTTCATCGATCGCGGTGTACAGGCCGTACCACGAGCACCACACGCGCGGCACATGATTCTTATCCGCCCTGCTAAAGCGGATTCCCAACTCGTTGACGTAGCCATCGAAGACCTGACTCTCCGCCCCATGCGCGATAAACCACTCGATCTCGCCCGCCTCGCTCCGACCTGCGAGTTGATCCCCGACCAGAAACACATGCGCGTCTGTGGCAAGCGCGCCAAGCAGAAGGATGTTCCCATCCGCGAATTCGACTGCGCCCACCCACGATCCATGGGGATGTTTCTCGCGGGCATAGACGGGGTCTGTTTGCAGAGGATGATAGATGGATGGCTTTTGAATCGGGCGCGGCGAGAGGTCCGTCCACGCGCTTAACGACCACGACTGCCACCCATGCCGGTAATATCGAACAGGCGTGGTGTCCAGTTGAACGTTGATTTCCTTTGCCTTGAAAATATTCTGCTTTTTGATCCCGGTGAGTCCAAGTTTCATAGTTTTCTTTCCACGAAAAATTTGGCACATTGTACAGGATAGTGGGGTAATGGACAACTTGCAGTTGGAAAACGAAATAAAAGGTGGCAGGAATTCCGCTGCCCGTCTTGCTCTTGGATATATTCGAATAAGGGACTTGACAATTAAAAGTCAATAATGTATATTGTTTGCGTAGTATTCGGAAGAGTTATAGTGCAATTATGTATGAATTCGACACAATTGATATAAAAATTGTCAATTTACTCCTTGAAGACGGGCGAATGTCCGCCTCGGAGGTTTCGCGCCGCATGGGAGGCATATCCGAGCGCGCTGTCCGTTACCGTATTGACAGGATGATCGAGGAAGGCGTCATTCAGATCAGTGCCGTGGTCAGTCCGGAGTCGCTGGGCTTTACCATCAAGGCGGATGTCTGGCTGGAGGTCGAGTCGGATCTGATCCTTGAAGTGGCGAAGAAAATTGCGGCATTCGAGAATGTCACCTACGTGGCTTGCGGCATCGGTCAGAACGACATCAGCATCCAGGTGGTCGCAAAGGATACGTCGGAAGTCTATTATTTTGTGACCGAAGTGATACGCAAGGTGCCGGGAGTCCGCAAGACCACGACTTCCATCGTGCCGATCATTCTCAAGGATGTATATCAGTGGAGAATCCCTGAACGAATTGCGAAGGAAAAGACCAAAAACGGAAACGCATAATTCATAAAGGAGATGGATCATCATGTTCGGCTCGAAGACGCAGTCATTACAACAGCGCGCGCAAAAGGTGGTGCCGTTGGGGGTCAATTCAAATTTTCGATACTGGGGGGAGGGCATCACTCCCTATGTGGAGAATGCAAAAGGCCCGTATTTATGGGACATGGATGGAAAAAAATATATTGACTATCGCATGGCGTTTGGTCCCATTATTTTGGGTCATGCCTATGATGAGGTGGATCAAAAAGTCATCGAGGAAATTCAAAGAGGCATCCTGTTCGCCATGACGGGTGAACTTGAAATCCAGGTTGCGGAGATGATCGTGGAAATGTCCCCCGCGATCGATATGGTGCGCCTTGCCTGTTCAGGCACCGAAGCCACCATGCACGGCATCCGCGTGGCACGCGCATTCACAGGGCGCGACATCATCCTGAAATTTGAAGGCAATTATCACGGCTTCCATGATCACACGCTCTGGTCAACCTATGCGCCTGTGGAAGCATACGGCAATAGCCGTAGTCCCATCCCCGTGCCTGCATCATCGGGCATCCCCAAGTCCATGCGCGAATTTATCATCACCCTGCCCTTCAACGACTTTGAAGGCTTTGAACGCGTCATGCGTTCCTACGGCGACCAGATCGCCGCGGTCATTACCGAGCCGTGTCAGGGCAACTGCGCCGCGATCAACCCGCAGGACGGCTTCCTCGAACTCATCCGCAAGAAGACGGAAGAACACGGCTGCGTCTTTATTTTGGATGAAGTGAAGACGGGCTTCCGCATTGCCAACGGCGGCGCGCAGGAATACTACCGCCTCAAACCGGACCTGGTCACGTATGCCAAAGCCCTGGGCAACGGCTACCCGATAGCGGCCTTTGGCGGCAAAAAAGAAATCATGTCCATCATTGGTCACGGCGTGGCGCAGGGTGGAACATACACCAACAACAAGCCCGGCGTGGCGGGCGCGTATGCCACGCTGAACCTGCTCAAAACCAAACCCATCCTCAAGACCATCGAAAAACGCGGACAACGCCTGATGGACGGTCTGAAGGAAATCTTTGAAGAGAACAACATTCCTGCGGTGTTTACGGGCTATCCCGCCATGTTTTCCTTCTCGTTGAACACCGAGTCAGTCACCTGTCAACGGGACTGGGCGCAGAGTGACCATGCGCTGTATCTTGAGCTTGCTGATAAAGCCATTGCGCGCGGAGTCATGCCCGACCATGATGCCCGCGAACCCTGGTTCATGTGTTACGAACATTCCGATGCCGACGTCGACGAGACGCTGAACGTCTATGCCGAGATCGTGAAGGAAGTGAAGAAATAGTAGCGTCAAAGGTCAAATGTCGAAGGTCAAACCGATCTGTGACAGTTGACCTTTGACTTTGTTTTGGAGAACTCATGTCGAATAAACTATCCGCTCAAGAAATTGTTGATATGAATAAGGAATACACCTTCTTCTCATGGAGCGCGCAGGGAACGGTCAACCCCATTCCTGTGACGCATGCGGACGGGGTGTACTTCTACAGCGCCGATGGAAAGCGGTATCTCGATTTTGCGTCCCAGTTGGTAAATACAAATGTCGGACATCAACATCCCAAGGTGGTGAAAGCCATCCAAGACCAAGCCGCCGTGCTGACCTTTGCCAGCCCCGGCGCTGCCACCGAACCGCGCGGCTTGCTCGGCAAGAAATTGGCGGAGATCACCCCCGGAGACTTGAAAAAGACCTTCTTCACCCTCGGCGGCGCGGAAGCAAACGAGAACGCCATCAAGATCGCCCGCCAGTACACAGGCAGGCACAAAATTTTGGCACGCTATCGCTCCTATCACGGCGCGACGCATGGCGCGATTGCGTTGACTGGCGACTACCGTCGTCTCGCCGCGGAGCCTGCCATTTCAGGCGTGGTGCATTTCCTTGACCCGTATTGCTATCGCTGTCCCTTTGGCTGGACCAAGGCTACCTGTCACCGCGAGTGCATCAGTCACGTGGAAGAAGTCATCCAGCATGAAGGTCCCGACCAGATCGCGGCGATCATCCTCGAAGGCGTGACCGGCACGAACGGTCTTATCATTCCGCCGGATGAATACTGGCCCCGCATGCGCGAAATTTGCGACAAGTATGGCATCCTGCTCATTTCCGACGAAGTGATGAGCGGCTGGGGGCGCACCGGCGAGTGGTTCGCCGTGGACAACTGGGAGGTCACCCCCGACATCATCACCACGGCGAAGGGAATTACATCGGGCTACGTTCCGCTTGGCGCAGTCATTGTCCGCGAACATATCGCCAAACATTTCGATGACCATGTCCTTGTAGCAGGACTGACCTACAACGGCCACGCGCTTGCTTGCGCCGCCGCGCTTGCCACCATCGAAGCCTATGAGGAAGATCATATCTTCGAGAACGCCTGCAAGGTGGGGAAATATCTCGGCAAGCGCTTGGAAGAATTGAAAACCAAACATCCGTCCGTGGGAGATGTGCGTTACATCGGCATGTTCTCCGCGTTGGAATTGGTGAAGAACCGCGAGACGAAAGAACCGCTCGACATCACTGCGCTCAAGAACTTCCTCATCTCCAATGGCGTATATGTCTTCAATTTCAAAAACATCCTCTTCGTCGTGCCGCCGCTGATCATTACCGAAGAACAATTGGATGAAGGCTTGAACATGATCGATGAGGGGCTGGCAGAATTGATGGATACACAGACGAATTAATGATATGTAGGGGCGCAGCGTCGCTGCGCCCCTACATCGGAGAAAATATGGAAATCCTAAATTACATCAACGGCGAATGGATAAAACCTAACGTCAGTGACTATTTCGATGTCATCAATCCTGCCACGGGAAAGGTGATTGCAAAGACCCCGCTCAGCACAAAAGCGGATGTGGCTGCAGCGGCGAAAGCGGCAAGTGAAGCGTTTGTCGGCTGGCGCAGAACGCCCGTCAATGACCGTGTGCAGTACCTGTTTAAACTCCGCAACATCATGCGCGAGCATGGTGATGAAATTGCCCAGCTCATCACGGATGAATGCGGCAAGACCCTTGAAGAGGCAAAAGCAGAAATGGTGCGCGCGTACGAAAATATCGAAGTCGCCTGCGGGATGCCGCATATGGGCAAGGGCGAATTTGTGGAGGATATCGCCCCCGGCATCGACGAGATCATGATCCGTCAGCCTGTGGGTGTGTGTGCCACCATCGCACCGTTCAACTTCCCGGGCATGATTCCGTTCTGGTATCTGCCGTATGCGTTGGCGGCGGGCAACACCTACGTTATCAAACCCTCCGAAAAAGTTCCGATGACGATGCAATATATTTTCAAACTCGTCGAGCAGGTTGGCTTCCCCAAGGGCGTGGTCAACATGGTCAACGGCGCGAAGGATGCGGTGGATGGCATTCTTGAGCATCCCGCAATCCGCGCCATCACCTTCGTCGGCTCGACCAACGTGGCGAGGTACATCTACTCCACTGCGGCGGCGCATGGCAAGCGCGTGCAGGCGCAGGGCGGAGCGAAGAATCCCGTCATCATTTTGCCTGATGCGGATATGGAAATGGCGACGAAGATCATCGCCGATTCGGCCTTCGGGTGTGCTGGTCAGCGTTGTTTGGCAGTTTCTTTGGCTGTGACCGTGGGCGAAGCCAAGAACGAATTCACCGAATTGATCTGTGACGCCGCCGCTTCGCGCACCGTCGGCTACGGCATGGACTCGGGCGTGCAGATGGGACCGGTCATCAACACCGCCTCGCAGCAGCGCGTGGAGCAGTTGATCGCGCTCGGTGTAAAGGAAGGCGCAGGCGTCCCCGTGGATGGACGCGGGACGAAGATCAAAGGCTACGAGGGTGGATCCTTCGTCCGCCCGACGATCCTGTCCGACGTCCAGCCTGGAAGCGAGATCTGGAAGACGGAAATCTTTGGTCCCGTGCTCAGTCTCATGCACGTCAACACCATTGATGACGCCGTCCAACTTGCCAACAGCGGCGTGTATGGCAACCAAGCCAGCCTGTTCACTACCAGCGGGAATGCGGCACGGAGATTCCGTTACGAAGTGGATGCGGGCAATATCGGCATCAATATTGGTGTTGCCGCGCCGATGGCATTCTTCCCTTTCAGCGGCTGGAAGGATAGTTTCTTTGGCGACATGCATGGGCAGGGCACGGATGCGGTGGAGTTCTTCACGCAGAAAAAAGTTGTGGTCGAACGTTGGCCGAAGGAATGGAGCCGGAAATTCTAGTTCTGGGTATGCGCGGGCACCCCGGGAGGGCGCCCGCATAAATTCACCCGCTGGGTCGGGAAAAAGGAGATTGCAAAGAAATGGAACTGGAAGGCTATTCACATGTTTGGTTGATCGTGACATTCATCGTCGGCTTTTTTGCCGTGCGCATGGGTGTCGGCATTTGGGCTTCGCGAAAAATTTCAAATGCCGCGGATTATATCGTTGCCGGGCGCAGGTTACCGATCTACATGGTCGGTGCCTCGGTGATGGCAACCTGGTTCGCCGCTGAAACACTGTTGGGGGCGTCTTCGACGGCATATCAATATGGATTTCAGGGGGTGGTGTTCGACCCGTTCGGGGCGGCGGCATGTCTCTTCCTTTCGGCGTTTTTCTTTACGCGCCTGATGCGCCGTGCACGCTACCTGACCGTCGTGGACTTTTTTGAGCGCCGCTACGGAAAGGGAATGACCATTCTGGCTTCGCTGGCCCAACTCTTGACATATTTTGTTTGGACGGGTGCGCAGATCGTTGCCGCTGGCACCATTGTAGTTGCCCTGTTCCCGGATGTGCCGCTCGTGGTCGGGATGGCGCTTGTGACCGTCTGGGTGGTCGGCTACACCATGCTGGGCGGGATGCTGGCAGATACCATGCTTGATTTCATTCAGATGTTTTTCACGGCGGGCGGTGTCACCCTCATTTTTGCATTTCTGCTATATCAAGTGGGCGGCTGGGAAGGCATGACCGCCATCAGCGAAACGCTATACAACCCGAAACCGTTCACCCTTCTGCCGGACATGACGGAAGGCGGGGCTGGGTATCTCGGCTACTTCAAGGCGACCGCCTGGATCTACTGGCTGGCGGCGTGGATGGCGATCGGTCTCGGCTCGGTTCCCACGCAGGACTTGTTCCAGCGTTCCATGTCCGCTCGCAATGAATCGACGGCGGTTTGGGGAACGTATCTGGCGGGTGTACTGTACCTGGTCTTCGGCGTCATGTCTCCTTTGATCGGCATCATGATGTTCAAACTTGACCCGAATGTGGTCAATTTTGACGGGGTGTTGATCATGGCTGCGCTGAATTATGTCCCGCCTGTGCTCGTGGCGCTCTTCATGGCGGCGCTCGCTTCAGCGCTGATGAGCACAGCGGATAGCTCCCTGCTGGCGGGCGCTTCGGTCGTGACCCAGAACCTGTTCCCGTTATTCGGGAAAAAACTCGATTCCGCCAGCGAAGTCAAATGGACACGCATCATGGTTGCCGTCAACGGCACGATTGGCATCGTCATTGCCGCCTCTGCGGCGGTGATCTATGAACTGGGCGTGGTGGCCTGGTCCATCCTGCTGGTCGGCTTGTTCACGCCCTTTGCATTCGGCATGTACTGGAAAAAAGCCAATCAATATGGTGCGGCGGCGGCTTTCATTGGAGGGTTTCTGGCGTGGGCAATCGGCATTGTGATCGCCTACAACGTCGGTATCGGCGGAGACCCCACCCTTCTCGTTTGTGAAGGTGACACGGATTGCGCGTTCTGGGACGCGACCTATATCGCCTCGCTCCCTGCCTTCCTTACTTCCATTGCGATGATGATCGTCGTCTCGCTGGCGACCCAGAAGAAGGATGCCCCCAAGCCGATCACCGATGTGGATGGCGAACGGATGGATACCAATCCTGTTCACTATCTTGGTCTGATTCCCATCAGGGACGCGCTCCGCAAGTTGCGCCCCGAAGAATACGACAAATAGATTTTTTACACCTCATTCGGCGGGTTCCGTCAACGGATGATGGGACCTGCCGAATTATTTCATAAGGAGAGATCATGTCAGGCGATCTTAATCGTGCCATTGAGTATGCTGAAAAATGGATCGAGATCATCCACAAGGCGGATGTTCCGGAAAAGGAGGGGAAGTGGATCATTGATGAATCAAAATATAATTTTGCCGAACATTACAATCGCAACTGGCTCGAGTACCGCAAATCTGTGACGGAGGCGGGCGACTGGGCGGCGGTGGAATGGAGCGGTTCCGGCGCTGTCTTCAAGGATGTGCTGGGACGCGAATATCTGGATTTCCTGGGCGGCTACGGCATGATGGACCTGGGTTGGAGTCACCCCGAGGTGGTGGCGACCGTCCGCGCGCAACTAGACCGCTCGCCGATGCCATCGCAGGAGCTGCTTGACCCGCTGCGTGGTGTGCTGGCGAAATTGCTGGCATCCATCCTGCCCGGCGATTTGAAATACAGCTGGTTTGGCGCAAGCGGTACGGAAGCCAATGAAGCCGCCATGAAAATTGCGAAACTGTACACCGGGAAGACCGCCTTCATTGTGGCGGTGAAAGCCTTCCACGGCAAGACGATGGGCTCGCTTTCACTCATAGGGAAATCGGATTTTCGTGCATCGGTGGGCCCCATGTATGGGGGGCAGGTGTATCATGTCCCGTTCGGTGATGCAGAGGCGGTGGAGCGGCAGCTCGAAATCTGCGATAAGGTTGGCATTGGAGTCGCAGCGGTGGTGTTCGAACCGATTCAGGGCGAGGCAGGGGCGATTGTCCCGCCGGATGATTTCTGGCCCCGCATTCGCGCCGCAACCAGGAAGCATGGTGTGTTGTTAATAGCAGATGAAGTGCAGACGGGATTGGGCAGGACTGGAAAGCTATGGGGCGTGGATCATTGGGATGTTACTCCCGACGTTATCACGGTTGCCAAGTCACTGGGCGGCGGTGTGATGCCCATCAGCGCGGTGACAACCACGGAGGAAATATTCCATCCGATGATGTACCCGAACCCCTTCATGCACACCACGACCACCGGCGGCGGTGCGCTGGCCTGTTCGGCCGCGATCGCTGCCATTCATATCACTCTGCGTGAGCGCCTTTGGGAAAAAGCTGCGGAGAAGGGCGAATATCTTATTGAAAATTTGGATAAATTCGTTGTACAATATCCGCAAATTTATGAGAAAATAACTGGCAAAGGTCTTCTGATTGGTATGCATTTCAAAAATCCCGAAACAGGCTATAAAGTGGCTTCCGCGTTATTCAGGCGCAATGTTTTGGTGGCAGGGACATTGACAAACGCGCAGACGATCCGGATTGAGCCACCGCTGGTTGTCATGCGGGAGCAGATGGATGCATTGCTTGATCGTCTCGACGACGCGCTAAAGGAAATCAGCAAATCGATGTAATTTACTTCATACTATTCAGAGGAGAAGATGGATGACCAGTGAGTATGCAGTTGAAATGCAGGATGTTCTAAAGCAGTTCGTAACACCGGAGGGCGGTATTTTGGCGGCGGTCAATCATGTCACCATGCAGATCAAGGATGGCGAGTTCTTTTCCCTGCTCGGTCCATCCGGCTGCGGCAAGACGACCTCCCTGCGAATGATCGCTGGCTTTGAATTGCCGACGGAAGGTAAAATCCTGATTCATGGCAAGGAGATGAGCCAGGTTCCTGCTTTTCAACGGCCCGTCAATACGGTCTTTCAACAATATGCCCTCTTTCCGCATATGACCGTCGAACAGAATATTGCGTTTGGCCTGGAAATGAAAGGGGTCTCCCGGACCGAACGTTCCAAACGGGTTTCAGAAGCACTGGAAATGGTCCGTTTGCCGGGCATGGAGATGCGCCGTCCCAAACAATTATCCGGTGGACAGCAACAGCGCATCGCCCTTGCCCGTGCCTTGATCAACAAACCTGAAGTCCTTCTCCTCGACGAACCGCTTGGTGCGCTTGACCTGAAGCTGCGCAAGGAAATGCAATTGGAATTGAAAACGCTCCAGCGCGAGGTTGGGATTACGTTCATATATGTCACCCATGACCAGGAGGAGGCGCTCACCATGAGTGACCGCATCGCAGTCATGAGCAAGGGGGTCGCATTACAGATCGGCGTACCGGAGGAGATCTATGAACGCCCCGCCACCAAGTTCGTTGCGGACTTCATTGGTGAGACCAATTTCCTGGACGGTGTTGTGAAGGGACAGAGCGGCTCAAAGGTTGAAATTGACCTGACAGGAACAGGGATCGTCTTTGTCGAATCGAGCCGAACGTTCACGAACGGACAACAGGTAACCGTGGCGGTGCGTCCCGAAAAACTCTCGTTGAATTCCGATCGCAAAGATGGAAATACCCTCAAAGGACATGTGGAGGAGGTTATCTACATTGGCACCGATACGCATTATGGTGTGCGATTCCCCGGCGGTCACAAGGCGCGTGTTCGCGAGCAGAATATTACGCTTGCTCGAAAATCCATCGCGAAGACCGGTGACGAAGTGACAATGTCCTTTACCTTTACTTCGCCCCGCGTTCTCACAGAATAGGGCGGGGGATTACTATGCTTAAATTCTTCCGCGGTAAAAAAGGGTTTCAACTTTTAGGATTGCTGGGTCCGGGGGCGCTATGGATATTTCTCTTTTTCAACCTGCCGATCCTGATCATGCTTTTCATTAGTTTTGTCGAGCGCGGACGCGCCGGCGGCATTAAGCTCCCGCCCGTGTACACGCTCAACAACTATGAATTGTTCTTCAACGCCTGCGCCTCCGATTTTGCAGGCGTGAATTGCAATCCTTTTCTCTATATGGGGATTTTCGGGAATTCTGTCCGTATCGCGCTGGTGGTGACATTCTGGTGCATCGTCATCGGCTACCCGCTGTCCTATTTTATTGCAAGGCAAAAACCCGTCTGGCGCGATGCGTTGATGATTCTCGTCATCATCCCATTCTGGACGAATTTCCTCGTCCGCACGTACGCGCTCAAATCGGTTCTTGCGACAGAGGGTCTGCTCAATACATTCCTGATGAATTTGCGCCTGATTGGCGGCCCTTTGGATTTACTCTTCAATGAGTTTGCGGTTGTCGTCGGTTTGATCTACGGCTACCTGCCCTTCGCTGTCCTGCCGATGTACGCGTCCATCGAAAAGTTCGACCACTCCCTTATGGAAGCCGCTGCGGACTTGGGAGCGCCGCCACAGCGTGCCTTCTGGCGGGTGATGCTGCCGATGACCCTGCCCGGCGTCGCCGCCGCGCTCATCCTCGTATTTGTTCCCGTTGTTGGGGCTTTCATCACGCCCGACATCATGGGCGGCGGGAAGGTCGAGATGATCGGCACGCTGATCAACCGTCAGTTTGGCGTGGCGCGCAACTGGCCCTTTGGTTCGGCAATGTCGCTGGTGTTGATGACGCTGGTGTTGATCGGGGTGGTCGCCTACTTCCGTTCCAGCAATGAAGAGACGCGGAGGGCGATGTGAGTGCATTTCCTGTGTATCCCCGCCAAAAAGTGCGCCTCGGTACACGGATCGGCAGCTGGCTTCTCGGGTCAAATGCGGCTTTGGTGTTTGGCTTCCTTTATCTGCCGGTGATCATCTTGATCATCTTTTCCTTCAATGATACCCGCTCGGTAGCGGTGTTTACAGGATTTTCGACAGAATGGTATTTGAAACTCTCCCAAAACACCGAACTTCTGGAAGCGGCTCGCAATAGCCTGTTGGTTGGTTTGATTACTACCATTGTCGCCACTGTCATCGGCACGTTGACAGCCCTGGCAATGGACCGTTACCGCTTCAAGTTGCGGACTACCTTTGATGCCAATTTGTATCTCCCGATTGTTATTCCTGAGATCGTCATGGGCATTGCCCTGCTGTTGTTCTTCAATCAGGCGCTTTTCCCGTTTATGCAAAACGTGTTTGGCATCCGTGCGACGACCGGATTGCACACCATTACTTTAGCGCACATCGCCTTCGACATCCCCTTTGTCTATGTCATCGTGCGCGCCCGCCTGGCGGACTTCGACCGCACGCTGGAGGAAGCCGCCGCAGACCTTGGCGCGGACGAGTGGAATACCTTCAAGCGGGTGACCCTGCCCCTGCTTATGCCCGGCATCATCGGCGGCGCTCTCATGGCGTTCACCCTGTCTTTGGATGACTACCTGATCACCGTCTTTACCAAGGGCGTGCAGGATCAGACCATGCCGTTGTACATCTATTCGCTTGTGCGCAAAGGCGTCACCCCGGAGATTAACGCGCTCTCCACGGTACTGCTCGTTGGTTCCATTGGCTTGGTCGGGCTTTCCCTGACAGCCCAAAGCGGCGGCGCGCTCTACACGCGCGCCATGTCCTTTGGCGCCGGGCTGGGGCTTGGTGCATACGGCTTGTCCAGCCTGCCTGCGGTGTTTGCGCCGGGCGATTTTACGGCAGCGTCCCTGATTATTCGGCTTCTCTTGCTGGCGGGTTGTTACTGGGCTTGGAATTCCTTCAAAGGCTTCCGCGAAGAATTGCATGAGACGAACAACCCCGGCAGGGTGCTTGCATGGATTGCGGTTTTTATCGTCGCCTTCGCCGCATACCTATCCATGTTCCTGTTACTATCCTGATGAATGAAAGGAGGTGGTTCCCTGTTCTATCCGCATAGTTATAAATCCGCCTAGACGGAGACCGTTGACCGATACAAAGAAAAAGGAGAGATGAAGAAATGAAAAAGAGTTTGATTTACCTGTTTGTGCTTGTGGCTCTTGTGCTTTCGGCGTGTCAGCCCGCCCCTGATGCCGTGCCCGCCGACGGCTCGGATGCAGGCGGCGCTGCGGAACTGTCCGAGCGTTGCGGCGATGGCAGCCAGCCGCTCGCAGAACGAATTTATTTCTACAACTGGGTTGAGTATTTCGACCCCTCTATCAAGGACATGTTCATGGAGGAATGCGGCGTGGAGGTCGTGGAGACCAATTTCGACTCGAACGAAACGCTTCTCGCCACGCTCCAGGCTGGCGGCGCCGACTACGACATTATCGTCCCCTCGGATTACATGGTGCAGATTATGATTTCCGAAGGTATGTTGATGGAACTCGATTTCAACCTCATCAGCAACATTTCCAACATGGACGACCTGAACGTCAACCAATACTTCGATCCCGAACAAAAATATACCGTTCCCTATTTCTGGGGAACCTCTGGTTTTGCCGTGGACACAAACGTTGTGACCGAATACGAAGATTCCTGGAGCATGATGTTCGATCCGAATTCGCCCTACTGCGGCCAGATCAGCATGTTGGACGACCAGCGTGAAACCATTGGCGCTGCGCTCATGTATCTTGGGTATCCCCTAAATTCCACCGATCCTGCCCAACTCGAAGAAGCCAAGGACCTGCTGATCGAGCAATCCAAGTGCGTAAAAGCCTATGACAGCCAGACCAATGATGACCTGGTCGTTGCCGGCGAAACCGTCCTTGGTCATATGTGGACGGGTGATGCAATTCTCGCCGGACTGCCCGATTACGGCGGACGCGATGGCATTATTTATGTCATCCCGCAGGAAGGCTGCGTCATCTGGCAGGATAACCTCGCGATCCCCGTGAATGCGCCGAACGCTTATACTGCGATGGTCTTCATCAACTACCTCAACTACCCCGAGATTGCCGCGCAGAACGTGGAGTTTGTCGGTTATGGAACGCCAAACGAAGCCTCCAAGGAATTCATTGACCCCGAAATGCTTGCAGACGAAGGCATCTATCCGCCCCCGGATGTTGAAGCCCGATTGCAATGGATCGAGGATGTGGGCGATGCTCTTCAGTTGTACGACCGCATCTGGACGGAGTTCAAAGCTTCCATTGGCAGCTAGTTGATTTGAGACGGCAGTCGCATTCGGAGCGGCTGCCGTTTTTTAATGGCTGGCAGCGGCAGGCGTTTGTATAAAGTCATGATTAGGCCGTCCTAATGGTAGAATCAGCACAAAATTGATGTAAATTATGATTATTCATCATAATGTAGTTGACATTTTTGCAGAAAAGGAATAACATTTAAATATGGACAGCGCAATTGGCAATCACTCTGAGCGGCTGGACAAGATAGACATGTATATTATCGATGCAATGCGGCGGGACGGCAGGGAAGCCTTCGCTCAAATTGCTGAAAATCTCGGCGTTTCGCCTGGCATGGTCCGCCAGCGCTACAACCGCCTCGTAAAACTTGGTTACCTAAAAGTCGTCGCTGTCACCAACCCGCTTATGATGGGTAAGCGCACCATGGCCATGATCGGCGTCCGCACGGATGGGCGCAAAATGCTGGAAGTGGCAAACAAGCTTATTAAATTCGACGAGGTTGTTTACATCGTCGTTGTCAGCGGCAGGTTCGACATCATGGTCGAAGTCTTTTGTAGTGACCACGAGGACCTGCTTAAATTCATGACCGAAAAACTTGCAAAGGTGGATGGAGTCCGCGAGACGGAATCCTTCATGTATCTGAAGATCACCAAAGAGATCTATTTTTAGAAACGAATGCATCCAGCCTGCCTGTTAACTTATTCTTACCATTTCGCACGCTCTCCTCTGAGCGTTTTCAAAGATTGTTTTGTATTCTAACTCGCTCATGCGCGGGTTATAAAACCTATGGAGAATGGAAAGGTCATGAGAATATTGCTAGTAGGAGTGGGCGGAGTGGGGGAGGCCATTGCCGCAATCGCCAGGCCGCGCAAGTGGATGGAGTTGATGGTGCTGGCAGATTACAATGTCAAACGCGCTGAAGAGGTGCAGAAAAAACTGGGGGACAACAAGCGCTTTCCCGTCGAGTTCATCGACGCGGGGGACCAGCAAAGCATCGAAGAACTGGCCAAGAAATACCGGGTGGATCTCATCATGAACTCGGTGGATCCCATTTTCAACAAGCAGATCTTCGATGCCGCCTATAAGGTCGGCGTGACCTACATGGACATGGCGATGACACTCTCTGAACCGCATCCCACCGACCCGTTCAACAAGCCCGGCGTGAAACTGGGCGACTACCAGTTCGAAAAAGCCAAGGACTGGGAAAAGAAAGGTTTGCTCGCGCTCGTTGGTATCGGCGTGGAGCCTGGCATGGCGGATGTCTTCGCCCGCTATGCGGCGGATCATCTTTTCGACGAGATTGACGAAGTTGGCGTCCGTGACGGAGCGAATATCACCATCGAAGGCTATGACTTTGCTCCTAACTTCTCCATCTGGACAACCATCGAAGAATGCCTGAATCCACCAGTGATCTGGCAGGACGGGCAGTGGTTTACCACACCGCCGTTCTCCGAACCTGAGATATTTGACTTCCCTGAGATCGGACCTGTCGAAGTCGTTAACGTGGAACATGAGGAGGTACTGCTTGTGCCGCGCTGGGTCAAGGCGAAGCGCGTCACGTTCAAGTATGGATTGGGCGATGAGTTCATCAGTGTTTTGAAAACCCTGCACATGCTCGGCTTGGATAATAAGGAGAAGATAAACGTCAAAGGTGTACAGGTCGCGCCGCGAGATGTGGTTGCCGCCTGTCTGCCAGACCCTGCTCATCTGGGGGATAAGATGAAGGGTAAGACCTGCGCGGGGACGTATGTAACAGGCACAAAGGATGGAAAGAAGCGGGCGGTCTATCTCTATCAGGTTGCGGATAACGAAGAATGCATGAAGGCGTGGGGCTGCCAGGCGGTTGTCGCGCAGACCGCCTTCTCCGCGGTAATCGCAATGGATTTGCTGAAGCACGGTGCCTGGAAAGGCAAAGGTGTACTGGGACCCGAGGCCTTCCCACCTGATCCATTCATGGAAAAAATGACAGATTACGGCTTTCCTTATGGAATGAAGGAACTGACCGCATAGAAAAAACAAAGCGGACAAACGTGAGAGCGTTTGTCCGCTAATTTTTTGCGGAGTGATGTCCGCGTTTTTGGAGGGCACCATGGATGGGTACGAATACTCAGGTTTGATCATCGGGGGGATTGTGGTGATTTTGATAATCCGTTTGGGGGTTGGGTATTGGGCGTCTAAAAAAGTGGAGACGACAACGGATTATGTGCTGGCGGGACGCCGCCTGCCGTTGTGGATGGCGGCTCCGTCCATCATGGCGACCTGGTTCGCCGCAGAGACGTTGATGGGGTCGAGTTCGGAGGCGTATAAATATGGCTTGCAAGGTGTGATCTTCGACCCGTTTGGCGCGACGTTGTGCCTCGTGTTGTCCGCCTTCCTGATCGTGCGCCTGGCGCGCCGCGCACAATATGTGACGATCATGGATTTCTTCCAACAGCGTTACGGCACGACCATGTCGGTGGTGGGATCGGTGGCACAGATCATTGGCTACTTCGGCTGGACGGCGGCGCAGATCGTGGCAGGCGGCGCAATTTTGCAAGCCCTGCTCGGCTGGGATTTGTCCGTGGGCATGGTGCTGGTGGCTGGCGTGGTGACGATCTACACGATGGCAGGCGGTCTATGGGCGGATACCGCGCTCGACTTCATGCAGATGTTCCTGACGACCATCGGCTTGCTGGTCATCTTCATCGGCATCTTATGGGCGGTGGGTGGTCTCGATGCCTTCCTTGGCATGGCGGGCGCGCAGTACACCGATTATCCCTTCGCGCTTGCGCCAACAGAGGAGGAGGGCTATCTCGGCTATAGCGGCACGTTGGGATGGTTCTACTATGCCGCGGCGTGGATGGCGATCGGCCTCGGTTCCATTCCTGCGCAGGATTATCTCCAGCGCACCTGCGCCGCAAAGAACGAAAACGTGGCGGTCAAAGCCACCTATATTGCCGCGTTCCTGTACATCACCTTCGGTGTGCTTTCCCCGTTCATCGGCATGGCAGCATATTCCGCCATCGGACCCGATATTCCATCGGATGAAACGCAATTTATCATCATCACGATGGCGATGAAATACCTGCACCCAATTTTGACGGCGCTCTTTGTGGCGGCGCTTGCCTCGGCGTTGATGAGCACCTCCGACAGTTCCATGCTGGCTGGGGCGACAATGTTCACGGAGAATATCGTCAAGGCCTTCAAGCCCGACCTCGCGGATAAAACCCAATTACTTCTCACCCGTCTTGCGCTCGCAGTCAGCGGCATCTTAAGCCTCATCATCGCGCTCTGGGCGGAAACCATCTACGAGCTGGCAATACTGGCGAATACCTGTATTCTGGTCGGAATGGTGGCGCCTTATGTGATCGGCATGTATTGGAAGAAAGCCAATCACATCGGCGCGCTCACATCATTCTTCTCTGGCTCGATATCGTGGGGCTTTCTCTCGGTTTATTACTACCAGCAGACCTTCGTCCTCTGTGAAGGCGACTTGTACTGTTCGTTTTGGGATGCCGTTTATATCGCATCCACGCCCGCCTTCATCATCTCGATCATCGCCTTCATCATCGTATCGCTGGCGACGGGCAAGATCGACCCGCCGAAGATCTTGAAGGATGTGTACGGTAAACCTGTGGACATGAAGAACGCGCTTGGATGGGGCAACCTGAACGACCTGCCCGAATCCTCCGCTTCCCCCGCCGCTGACGATTGAATCCGTTATGGAGTCAGGTAGTTTAGTGCCACGCAGTGGTGTGCTCCCGAACGGCGATGAGCCGCCTGACTCCATAATTAAACTCAAAGAGTAGAAAAAGCCTCTTGACGCCTCACCAGCCGTCGGTTGGGAAGGCAGGCGTCACAGGCCTGCAGGAAAAGGTTTGGGCTTGGGTCGCATCCTGTCGCTTTCGGAAATGCCAAGTTGTAGAAAGTCAAAGGCAGTTGTTATAATTGTGGAAAAATTCATACGGAGGATGCCATGCCAAACGGATATAACGGAAAGATCCTGCACGTTGATTTGACAAAGGGCACGCTTGGAGTGGAGGAGCCGAACGAGGCGTTTTATCGCAAGTACCTGGGCGGGAGCGCGATGGGAATGCACTACATCCTGCGCGAGATGCCGAAGGGCGCCGACCCGCTTGGTCCTGAAAATGTTCTGACATTGTTCGCAGGTGTGACGACGGGCGCGGCAATCTCTGGTCAGAGTCGTTTGAATGCAAATGCCAAGTCACCCATCAGCGGCGGTATCGGCGACTCGCAGAGCGGCGGGTTTTTCCCTGCCGAGTTGAAGTTTGCCGGGTTTGACGGAATTGTAATTAAGGGGAAGTCCTCGAAGCCTGTGTATCTGGCGATCATCGAAGGTAAATATGAACTGCGCGACGCGGCGCATTTGATGGGGAAGAAATCGGGGGAGGTGGATGACATCATCCATAAGGAAGTTGACCCGAAAGCGGAAATCTTGCAGCATGGCATGGGCGCGGAAAATGGCGTGCTGTTCTCATCCTTGGTTTCCATGTCCAACCGCCACAACGGACGCACGGGCATGGGCCTGGTAATGGCTTCCAAGAATTTGAAAGCCGTGGTGGTGCGCGGTAAAAAGAAACCCACGCTTGCGGATTCCAAGGCGCTCACCGCGCTCAACAAGATGGGTCCCAAGATACTGCCCGACAACCCCGATATGCCCGGACTGGCGAATGACGGAACCGCGACAGTGGTGGCGTTCAATAATACGATTGGAACACTCCCGACTCGCAACTATAACGAAGGTCAGTTTGAGCATTTTGAAGCCATCAGCGGCGAGACGATGTCCGCCACGATTTTGAAGGGGCGGGATACCTGCTATGCCTGTGTTGTCCGTTGTAAGCGCGTAGTCGAGATCAAGGAAGGCGCGTACAAGGTCGATCCCCGCTATGGCGGCGCCGAATATGAGACCATCGGCACGTTCGGCTCGTACTGCGGAGTCAGCGACCTGGCGGCGGTCAATCTTGCGAATCAGATCTGCAACGAATACGCGGTGGACACTATTGCCGCGGGCGCGACCATCGCTTTTGCGATGGAATGTTTCGAGAATGGCGTCATCACGAAGGAGCAGACGGGCGGTCTTGAACTCAAGTTCGGCGATGCCGATGCGATGATCAAGGCATTGAAAATGATGGTCAACGCCGAGGGCGATTTTGGTAAGGCGCTTTCGCAAGGCTCCGAACGCGCCGCGAAGATCTGGGGCAGCGGCGCGGATGAATTCCTCATCACCGTCAAAGGCGCAGAGGCTCCTGCTCACATGCCGCAGGCGAAGCGTTCGCTCGGCTTGATCTACGCGGTCAATCCCTTCGGCGCGGATCACCAGTCCTCCGAGCATGATCCGTATTACGAAGAGGGCGTTGCCGACCTCAACCTAGACCGCCTCAAACTGCTTGGACTTGGCGAGCCGCAGCCTGCTTACAGCCTCACTCCCGAAAAAGTCCGCTTTGCTTACCTGACCGAAGTTTTCTATTCGATGGTCGACTCGCTTGAAGTCTGCCAGTTCGTCTTTGGTCCTGCGTGGACGCTTTACGGTCCCGCCGAGACGGTCGAGATGGTGCGTGCCGTCACGGGCTGGGACGTGACCGTTGAGGAGTTGATGGCGGTCGGCGAACGCCGTTTGGACCTCTTCCGCGTGTTCAACGCCCGCGAAGGGCTGACCCGCAAGGACGACAAACTGCCCAAGAAATTCTTCAAGGAATTGAAGGGTACGGGTCCCACCGCTGGCTTCTCCCTGACCCATGAGGAAGTTGAGACCGCTCTCGACACCTACTACAAGATGGCAGGCTGGACGAACGACGGCGTCCCCACGCCCGATACGCTCAAGAAGCACGATATCGAGTGGGCGGTTGATTACCTGCCCGCGTAGCCAATTAAACACAAAGGGCACGAAGGAATAAAGTGGGTAGGTGCAAGACCTCCCCTTTGTGTACTTCGTGCCCTTCGTGTTTGAAGAAGAATTAGGAAATCCATGACCACCCAACTCTATCAAGATAACTTTTCCCACATGACTCCCGCGTGGAGCCGTATTTTCAATTTCGTGGCCGATCGTGCGGAAGGGGCATACATCTACACGGATGATGGCAAAAAACTGCTCGATTTCACCAGCGGCATCGGAGTCACCAACACAGGTCACTGCCACCCGAAGGTCGTGGAGGCGATCCGCGAGCAGGCGGGCTTGTTCCTGCATGCGCAGGCGAACATCGTCATCCACAAGCCGATGCTGCAACTCATTGAAGAATTGCGAAAGATCGTGCCTCCATCAATTGATAGTTTCTTCTTCGCCAACTCTGGTGCGGAGGCGGTGGAGAACGCGGTCAAGATCGCCAAAGCCGCCACAGGCAGACCGAATGTGATCGTCTTCAACGGCTCCTTCCACGGGCGGACTCACGCCACGATGGCGTTGACCACGTCCAAGACGATCTATCGCACAGGTTTTACGCCTCTTCCTTCGGGGATATATGTCACGCCGTTCCCGTATGCATTCCACCTGAAGATGACGGAAGAGCAAGCCAGCCAGTATGCGCTGGAACAGCTGGAATACCTCCTTGCGTCACAGACCGCTCCGAAGGACACCGCCGCGATCCTGATCGAATCTGTACTGGGTGAGGGCGGGTACATCGTGCCGCCTGCATCTTTCATGAAAGGCTTGCGTGAGATTTGCGACAAGCACGGTATCATGCTCATCTTCGACGAAGTGCAATCGGGTTTTGGACGCACGGGCAAATGGTTTGCACTCGAGCATTTCGGCGTTGTTCCTGACATCATCACTGCCGCAAAAGGCATCGCCTCGGGCATGCCGCTCTCCGGCGTGTTCACCCGTACAGACATCATGAAGAAACTCGATGTCGGCTCCATTGGTGGGACGTACGGTGGTAACGCCATTGCCTGTGCGGCGGGAAGCGCTACCATATGTGCGATGCGCGATGAGAAGATGTTGGAAAATGCCGCAGAGAAAGGCATCCAATTGATGACGGGACTCCGCAAATTGCAGGAGGAATATCCGCAGATTGGTGATGTGCGCGGCAAGGGCTTGATGGTCGGCACCGAATTTGTTATGGAAGGTAGTCAGGCAAAAGCCAAGCCATTGGTCAAGGACGTTATCCATAAAGCTGAAGAGAAAGGCATGCTCCTGCTCTCCTGCGGGACGTACGATAACATCCTGCGCTGGATTCCCCCGTTGAACGTGACATCAGATCAAATCAATGACGGGTTGAAAATATTCAGCGAGACGCTAAAGGAAAGTGTTTAGCGTTCTAATATTTGAACATTTAAACGTTAGAACGTTCAAACTTGTCAACTTTCCAACCTGTAACCTTCAACCATGTCCCCAACACTAGACCGTACTAAACTTACACAGCTCCTCAAAGCCGAAGAAGAACTCTTCCATGAAAGTCATCCCAAATCCTACGAACTCCATCAGCGTGCACGCAAATCGCTGCATGGTGGTGTGCCGATGCTGTGGATGATGCGCTGGGCGGGATTATTTCCTATGTTTGTCAAAGAGGCGAAAGGCGCGCACTTCACTGATGTGGACGGCAACGACTACATCGATTTTTGCCTCGGCGACACGGGCGCGATGACCGGTCACAGCCCCGATGTCACGGTGAAAGCCATCACCGAGCAAATTCAAAAAGGCATCACGCTCATGCTTCCATATGAAGATGTCATCTGGGTGGGTGAAGAACTTCAACGCCGCTTCAAACTTCCATATTGGCAGTTCGCCCTCACCGCCACCGATGCAAATCGTTTTGCACTGCGCATGGCGCGCATGATCACAGGCCGCCCGAAAGTTCTCGTCTTCAACTATTGCTATCACGGCTCGGTGGACGAAACCTTCGTCACGCTTGACGAAGAAGGCACACCCATCTCGCGTCCCAACAACATGGGTCCGCAGATAGATCCTCGTGAAACGACCAAAATCATCGAGTTCAATGACATCGGTGCGCTCGAAATTGCGCTTTCCTCCCGTGATGTTGCCGCCGTCCTCGCCGAACCTGCCATGACCAACATCGGCATCATCCACCCCGACCCTGGTTATCACGAAGCCCTGCGCAAGATCACCCGCAAATTCGGGACCTATCTCATTATCGATGAGACTCACACCATCTGCACAGGACCCGGCGGATACACCGCCTCCTTCGGACTTGAGCCTGATTTTTTCACCCTCGGCAAACCCCTCGCTGGAGGCGTTCCCGCCGCGATCTATGGCTTCACCGAAGAAGTCTCTCAAGCCTTCACTGCCAAACTCGCCGTGGATGATGCGGATGTGGGCGGCATCGGCGGGACGCTGGCAGGCAACGCCCTGTCCATTGCGGCGATGAAAGCCACGCTCCAAAACGTGCTGACCGATGAGTTCTATGCCAGGGCGACGAAGTTGCAGGAACAATTCACAGCGGGAGTCGAAGGCGTCATAGCAGAATTCAGCCTCCCCTGGATCGTGAAGCGTCTGGGCAATCGCTCCGAGTATTGGTTCCGTCCCACTCCTCCCAAAAATGGCGGAGAAGCCCATGCCGCCGTCGATCCCGAACTGGACCGCTACATGCATCTTTACGCGCTCAACCGCGGCATCCTGATGACGCCCTTCCACAACATGGCGCTCATCTCGCCCGAAACCACGCAAGCAGATGTGGATTACCACACGAAGGTCTTTCGAGAAGCAGTACAATCTTTATTTTGGATAATGTTGTAGGGGCACAGCGGCGCTGTGCCCCTACAACGTGCAAACTATTTGAAAACCCGTGAGAATATAATCCTGCCGACAGGAGTAGAAAATGACCGAACATAAAACCCAGATCTGGCGCATCAACACCCGCACGCAGGAACTAAAATGCGAACCTATCCCTGAAACTTGGCAGCGCCTCGGTGGGCGTGGACTGATAGCCCGCATCATGGTCGATGAAGTGGATGCGAAATGTGATCCGCTTGGTGCGGGCAATAAGCTTATCTTCACACCCGGATTGCTGGTGGGACATATCCTCTCGTCCACAGACCGCATCTCGGTAGGCGGCAAGTCCCCGCTGACGGGCGGCATCAAGGAAGCCAATGCAGGCGGACGCACGGGCTATCACATGGCGTTCATGGGTATCCACGCGCTCATCATCGAAGACATGCCCAAGAACGATGGCTATTGGGTTCTGCACTTGTCTCTGAAAGACGGCGGAAAATGGGAACGTGCCGATGATCTCGTTGGCTTGGGCGTGTACGAGACCGCGCCAAAACTGCTCGAAAAATATGGCGATAAAGTTGCCATTGCGCTGATTGGACCCGGCGGCGAGATGCGCATGAAATCCGCGGGGATTCAAAACATCGACAAGGATAAAATCCCAGCCCGCATCGCCGCGCGCGGCGGACTGGGTGCAGTCATGGGCTCAAAGGGGCTTAAAGCCATTGTCTTTGACCATGCCGGGGGGCATAAACCAGCCATCGCGAATCCTGAGGCGTTCAAAGCCGCGCAGAAGGATTACACCAAGGCGGTCATGGAACACCCGCAGTCCATTACCTATCGTGATTACGGTACGGCCGCCATGGCGCAGATGACCCAGCGTTTTGCGGCGATTCCCGCGCATAATTTCTCGCGTGGAACATTTGACAATATGGAGGCGATTAGCGGCGAGCAATTGCGCGAGTTCACGCTCACGCGCGGAAAACCGTCGGATGCGTCGCATGCCTGCATGGCGGGATGTACGATTAAATGCTCAAATGTCTTCGGAGGAAAGGATGGAAAGATCATCGTCTCACCGCTCGAATATGAAACCATCGGTTTGATGGGCTCGAACCTTGATATTGACTCGCTCGATTCAATCGGACGTTTGAACTGGCATGTCAACGATCTGGGCTTGGACTCCATTGAAGTTGGCGCGGCGCTTGGTGTTGCCGCCGAGGCGGGATTAATGAGGTGGGGAAGCGAGGAAGACGCCCTGAAATTGATCGATGAAATTCGTAACGGCACGGAGTTGGGACGCACGCTTGGCGATGGTGCGGCGGCAACTGGAAAAAAATATAATATCGAACGCGTGCCTGTGGTTAAAAATCAAGCCATGTCTGCGTACGAGCCGCGCTCGATCAAAGGTACGGGTTTGACCTATGCCACCACACCGCAGGGTGCAGATCATACCTGCGGGTTGACCATCCGCGCGCAGATCGATCATCTTGATCCAAATGCTCAAAAGGATGTCTCGCTCAACGCCCAATTGAACATGGCTGGCTACGATACGATAGGTGCGTGCATCTTTGCAGGTTTCGGTTATGCCGCCACGCCTGATGGTGTTGTCAAACGCCTGCTCAAGGCGCGTTACGGCTGGGACGATGTTCCCGATACTATTTTGCAGGCCTTGGGCAAGGAGACCATTAAACTGGAGCGTGAATTCAACAAACGCGCAGGCTTCACTGCAAAGGATGATCGCCTGCCCGAATGGATGACTCGCGAAGCCATTCCTGAAAACGGCTCGGTCTTCGATGTCAGTAATGATGTGATCGATCATATGTTTGATGGCATCGAATAAGGAAGACCTCCGAGATCTTCAAGATTTCGGAGGTCTTTTCCAGTAATGATTGAGGTGGGTTAATTATTCAATGCACCCTGATTGACCCAATCCATGATGAGTTGAAGTTCCTCAGGGGTGACCTTTGTTCCACGGTTGGGCATTTCGCCATCGATGATCAGTTGTATGAATAGGCTGTCATTGGCGTTACCGGGGACGAGTACGGCGCCTTTTCGCGAGCCTTTCAGGATGTCGTCATGCGTCCGCATATCCAGGCCTTCTTTTTTTGTCTCGACGCCGTGACATTTTATGCACTTCGCTTCGAAAATGGGCATCACGTCATTTGCAAAACTGACATTCAGGGCGGGCATCTCTTCAGGAGGGGCGGGGGTGTCTGTGGAGGCCGGGGGCTGGATGGGCTGAGGCAATGCATCAGCCTGGGTGGCAGGTAAGGGCGCAGGAGGAAGCGTTTCCGTTGGGGAGGCTGCCCATGCACCACATGCAGAGACTGCGATGGCAATGAGCATTGTTATTACGGGCAACGTCTGATTTTTCATTCTTGTCCTTTGTATGGCGAATCGTGTTGTTATTATGTCGCTGTGAAGCCGTAAAAATTTACTATATCTACTTGAGAAGATAATTAAGATTTCCCGTGATTTCCGCGTATTTAGTGCTTTTTTTCGCAAAGTATAGGAAGTCTGCGCAAGGTAAGGTATAATCAGTACGCCGCGCGTTAGGCGCAAATTCATTACAAGGCTGAGTATGGCAGGCGCATTTACACTACCCACAGAATATTGGTTATCCATTCAGATCACCCCGAAAGACGTTGAAAACCTACACACTTTTCTGTTCGAGCGTGAGACGCCGTTAACGACGCGTGATCTTTCCTTTGAATTTGTGGAGGCGCGTATTCGTGCCGAACGGAATGCCGCGGAAAGCAAACAGAAAACGGCTGGTAAAAATTTTCTTCCCAGGGATAAATATGAGATCGGTGACGAACTTGTCTTTTCCGCATTGGACTGGAAACGCGGAAAGGTGACCGATATACGGCCCGGAACGAATCCATCCGTGAAGGATTTCGACGTGTTGACTGTCGAAATGGAAGATCGGAGCAAGCGGATGTTCGCCGCCAGGCTGGAGTCGCATCTTTTGAACGATGCTCCGCTTTCGACCCCTGAAAGCGACGAAGTCAGTTCCGCAGCTATTTTGAGCGAGCACAGCGACTTGATCGAGAAAAAACTGGAAGACGCATTCAGCGCGGATGATGGACTTGTCAAGATTGCGGGACGCTGGTTCCCGCGCGCGCTTTTGATCGATATAAATCAAGGCCAGTTAAATCTTGCGGAAGCCATTTTGGATATGTCCGCAGGGGAGCCGCTTCCCACCGAAGCGTTGATGAAGGATATTGAGTTGCCTGCCGGCGTAAACCCGAAGCTGGCTGAATTTTCCTTGAACCATGCCTTGCAGGATGACAACCGCTTTGATGAAGTGGGTCCCGCGGGGCAGGTGTTGTGGTGTTTGCGCCGTCTCGAACCGGATTACGTGCGGGAAATCCCGCCGCCGCTTGAGTATACCGAGATTGAACATGACCGCAGCCAGCTGAGCACGGAGATGAAGAACCTCGAGTCGCAACTGGATGATGAATTAACTCCGCCCGAAGAAAAGGACTTTCGCGAGGATGTCTCGTCCATCACGATCCCGCTCATCTACCCTCATCTGCGCGCAGGGACACTGCCGATGTCTGCGCGGGCGCGGACGTTGTTTCCCACGGCTTATGAATCGCCACGTGTTCGCTTTACCCTCGTGGACGGAAAGACAAAACAGCACATCCCCGCCTGGGTTGTGCGCGAACACGGTTATGTGTTTGGCTTGCGCGAATGGTATAAATTGCATCAACTAATTCCAGGCTCACTCGTGCAGGTTCGCAGAGGCGAGGAGCCCGGCGAAGTAATTGTGGAGGTGAAAAGCCAGCGCTCCTCGAAAGACTGGGTGCGCACGGTCATGGTGGGCACCGACGGCGGTTTTGTATTCGCCACGTTGAAACAATCCATTACTGCCGAGTTCAACGACCGCATGGTCATCCATGTGCCTGATTTTAAAACATTGGATCCCGTTTGGGAAAAGAAGCGTCCGTTTGAAGAGTTGGTGTTGCTGGTTATGAAGGAATTGACAAAATCCAACCCGCAGGGGCATGTCCATGCGCAGGAACTCTACGCGGCAGTGAACCTTGTCCGCCGTGTGCCGCCGGCGCCCTTGTTCGTTTTGCTGGTGAACAATCCTGCCTTTAAGCACGTGGGCGATTTACACTTCCGTCTGGCTGAGGAGGCTGAATGAGCCTGCTAAAACCCGGCGCAACAACGCCGTTCCATATTGACTTTGAGTGGTGGAAAAAGAATGAACGCGACTGGCATGTCTTCATGCTTTCCCTGCTGTGCACCGAACACCAGGAAGCCTTCGCGAATATCGAGGAAGACGGAATGATGGACTGGATCGACCCTGAAACAGCGGAAGTAAAGCCTGTGGATGGTGTTCAACATGCCCTGATGAGTCACTGCGCCCTGCTTCCGGAATTTAAAAGCGAGCGGACGGCGATGGTCGAAGCCATCTTCCGAACCTTTTTGGTGAATGGTAATGTTCCCATGTCCGCCGAGGAACTTGGCAAGAGGCTTGGCAGACCCGCCAGCGTGATCTTAAAGACAATTTCCGGTCCGCGTGTGTATCGCGGTTTGCGGCCGGTCCAAAACCCCTCGCCAGTTTCCGAAGAGGCGGAGTAAAATTGTAATTTGCCCCCGTAGCTCAATGGACAGAGCAACTGCCTTCTAAGCAGGAGGTTGTGGGTTCGAATCCCGCCGGGGGTGCTGAAAATGGTGTCATTGCGAATTAGAAGGAGAAAAACCATGCCCACTGTTATTCGCAAATCGAGAGAAACACTCATCGAATTCAGGCGTGACCTCCTTCGTACATTGAACTGGCAGGTGGGATCCAATATCTGGAGCCCGCCGACGGACGAATACGAAACAGAGGCTGAGTATATTATCCGCATGGAAATAGCGGGGATGCGTGAAGAGGATTTTGAGGTCTCGCTTGAAAATGACACGCTCTTAATTATGGGTGTGCGCCCCGATTCTTCCGAACGGCGTTCCTATCATCAAATGGAAATAAGATTTGGAAAATTTGCAACCGCCGTTGGTCTGCCGGGTCCTGTCAACATGGACGAGGCGCGCGCGGAATATAAAGACGGCTTCCTGACCATTACCCTTCCGAAAGCAAAACCAAATCAGATCAAGGTTGAGTAGAAAAATGCCCGCACAGCGATGGCACTCCGGTATCCACGAATTCTTTCAGACAGTTGGTGAAACAGACGACGAATTAATGAACACGTTCATGTCGTCGGTTTTTTCGCAGTTCCAAAGGAAGGACGACGCTTCCTCCAGCCCGCGGGATGTGGACAAAGATGGGGAGCAGAAATTCCCCGATGTGCTCCCCATCCTGCCGTTGCGCGGAGTCGTTGTCTATCCCAACACCGCAGTCCCGCTCACGGTTGGACAGGCGCGTTCCATCAAACTGGTGGACGATGTAGTCAGCGGCGATAAACTCGTGGGACTTGTCGCCGCGCTCAACCCGGAGCAGGAGACGCCCGGTCCAAAAGAGCTTTACCAGGTCGGCACGATCGCAACCGTGCATCGTCTGCTCCGTGCCCCGGACGGCACCGTCCGTTTGCTGGTGCAGGGCATGCAGCGTTTTCGCCTTGGTGAGTTCGTTGCGGAAGAACCCTATCTAAAGGCCCACATCCACCTTGTGCCGGAAAGCGATGAGACAAATATTGAGACGGATGCGCTGGCCCGCAATGCGCGTGACCAGTTCCAGCAGATCACGCAAATGATCCCGTCCTTTCCAGACGAGTTGGTGGGTTCGATCACCTCGCTTGAGGACCCGCTTCAAACTGCATATACGATTGCCAACTTCCAGCGCATTGAACTGAAGGATGCGCAGGAAATCCTTGAATTGGATTCCGTGTACGACAAGTTGAAAAAATTGATCGGCTTGTTGGTGCGTGAAGCCGAGGTCTTGCAGATCGGGCAGAAGATCCAGAATGAGGCGCGCGGCGAGATTGAGAAAGTCCAGCGTGAATATTTCCTGCGCGAACAGATGAAAGCCATCCAGCGCGAGCTGGGCGAGAAGGACGGGGAATCCGAGGAGGCGGAGGAATTCCGCAAAAAGATCGAAGATGCGAAAATGCCCGAAGAAGCATTGAAGCAGGCAAAACGCGAGTTGGAGCGTCTCTCCCGCCTCCCGTCCGCCTCGGCAGAGTATGGTGTCATCCGCACCTACCTGGACTGGCTGGTCACGCTCCCGTGGTCAAAATCCACAGAGGATAATCTGGATATTGCCCATGCGCGCGAGATCCTGAATAAGGATCATTATGGACTTGAAGATGTAAAAGACCGCATCCTTGAGTTTCTTGCGATTCGAAAATTACGTATTGACCGCAAGGATGATAAAAAAGAGGAATCGACGGATGCAATCCGCCGTGAGCGTGAAGGTGTAATTCTTTGTTTTGTGGGTCCGCCCGGTGTGGGGAAGACCTCTCTTGGCCAGTCCATTGCCCGCGCGATGGAGCGGAAATTCATCCGTGCCTCGCTTGGCGGCGTGCGCGACGAAGCCGAGATCCGTGGTCATCGCCGCACCTACATCGGTGCCATGCCGGGACGAATTCTGCAATCCCTGCGGCGTGTCGATTCGAAAAACCCGGTCTTCATGCTTGATGAAGTGGATAAACTGACCAACGATTTTCATGGCGACCCTGGCTCCGCGCTGCTCGAAGTACTGGACCCCGAACAGAACGGAGAATTCCGCGATAATTACCTTGAAGTCTCCTATGACCTTTCACAAGTGTTCTTTATCACAACAGCCAACACACTTGAGACCATCCCGCGCGCATTGCGTGACCGCATGGAGATCATCTATCTTTCGGGTTATACTGAAAACGAGAAGCTGGCCATCGCGCGTGGTTATCTCATCCCGCGCCAGCTGCGGGAGAACAGCCTGCGTGAGGGCGAAGTCGCTTTTACCGATGACGCTTTAAAAATGATCATCCGCCAATATACACGGGAGGCGGGTGTGCGCAATCTGGAGCGAAAGATCGGTGCGGTGTGCCGCAAGGTTGGCACAAGGATCGCCGAAGGAAGCGCGGAGAAATTTTCGATTACGCCCAAACTGGTGGATGAATTTCTCGACCACCCCACTTTTTTTGGACCCGAGGAACTGAACAAACGCACGTCCATTCCCGGCGTTGTGCCGGGCCTCGCGTGGACATCCTTTGGCGGAGACGTGCTGTTTGTTGAATCCACCGCCATGCCCGGCGGACGCGGTTTTCAAGTCACCGGCTCGGTTGGCAACATCATGCAGGAATCCGCTCGCGCGGCGTTATCGTATGTCCGTTCACGGGCGGTGTCCTTGAGTATTCCGCACGAATTTTTTGATAAACATGATGTACATATGCACATCCCCTCCGGTGCACAACCCAAAGATGGACCCTCCGCCGGGGTAACGATGGCGACCTCCCTCGTGTCGCTGATCTCAGGGCGCAAGGTCCGGCCCCAGGTCGGCATGACCGGCGAGATCACATTGCGGGGTCAGGTGCTTGCCATTGGTGGCGTCAAAGAAAAGGTGCTGGCAGCGCATCGCAACGGTCTCACAACGGTGATCCTGCCCAAATACAACGAACAGGATATCGACGATGTCCCGGATGAGATCAGGAATACCATGAAATTCATTTTTGCCGAATCCGTGGACGACGTGATCAATGCCGCGCTCGAAAAAACAAAGCCTGGAAAGAAACCGGTGAAGACACCCGCAAAGAAAAAAACCAAAACAACAAAGGCAAGGAAGAATGTCAAAAGAAAAAATACTGCTCGCGGAAGATGACGCAACCATGGTGTCATTATTAAAAACCCTGCTGAAAATGGAGGGCTTTGAAGTGGTGGCATTACACGCGGACGCGGATGTGCCGGCGGCTGTGCGGAATGAAAAACCCGACGTGCTGTTGCTGGACGTGCATCTTTCAAGCCAGAGTGGTTTGGATATTCTGGATAACCTGCGCAGTTCGGATGACCTGACCAACGTGCGCGTGGTGATGTCCTCCGGTGCAAGCATGAAGGAAGAATGTATGCGTCACGGCGCAGATGGGTTTTTGTTGAAACCGTATATGCCCGATGATCTCATCACCATGTTAAAAAGGACCATTCGATCTGCGTGATGTCATCCCAGGCCAGCATACGTGAGTTTTGCTTTGAACATGATTACGGCCCTGTTCTGAAATTGTGGGAAAGCATTGAAGCCGGGCTGAAGGTCGGGCGTTCCGACACAGCGGAAGAGATCCATAAAAAACTTCAACGCGACCCTGACCTGTTTTTGGTTGCCGAGGTGAAGAACAAAAAGATCGTGGGTTCGGTGATCGGCGCATTTGACGGGCGGCGTGGCATGATCTATCACCTGGCGGTTCAGAAGGAATTTCGCGCGCAGGGAATTGGGGCAATGCTTCTTAGAGAAGTGGAGAAGCGCCTGCAAGCCAAGGGCTGCCTCAAATGTTTGCTGCATGTCCTTGCCGATAATACAGAAGCCGTCCAATTTTATGGGAACCTCGGATGGCGCGAACAGAAGGAAGACATCGTTTTTGGGAAAGAGTTCCAATGACGATACGATTCGGGATATTGACCATCTCCGACCGATCCTCCAAAGGTGAACGGGATGACGCCTCGGGACCCGCGCTCGCGCAGCTGATCCGCGCCCAAAACTGGTCCGTCGCCAGACAACACATACTTCCTGACGAAGAATCTGACATCTGCTCTGTCCTGATCGAATGGGCGGACAGCGGCGAGGTTGACGTAATTCTCACGACTGGCAGCACAGGCTTCGCCCCGCGGGACGTGGCGCCTGAGGCCACGTCCCGCGTCATCCAGCGGACTGCGCCCGGACTTGCGGAGGTTATGCGTGCGGAAAGCCTCAAGAAGACCCCGCATGCCATGCTTTCGCGCGCCGTGGCCGGTATCCGCGGACGGACTCTCATCATCAACCTGCCAGGCAGCCCCAAAGGCGCAGTGGAAAATTTACAAATCGTAATTCCGGTTTTGCCTCACGCCGTCCAATTGCTCAATGACGATCCAGCCTCCGAGGATTCGCATTAATGACCGTTCACTGGACAGTGCTTCAAACTCATTGGTATAATCCGCCCGCTCCTAAAAAAATCAAATAATCAAGGAAAGTTTAAGCATGATAGATGTAAACGAGCTACGCAAAGGTGTTACATTTGAATTGGATGGCAACCTCTATAAAGTAGTGGATTACAGCCACAATAAAACGGGACGCGGCAACGCCACCATCCGTGTGAAAGCCCGTAATTTATTGACCGGTGCGAACATCGAACGCACCTTCAACTCGGGACTGTCCGTGCAGGATGTCAACCTTGATTTCGCCAATGTTTCGTATCTTTATAATGACGGTGACATGTACTATTTCATGGACAACCAGACCTTTGAACAACCCGCCATTAAAAAGGAATCCCTTGGTGAAAGTGCCCAATACCTTAGTGAAGGCATGGAAGTAAAACTGACCTTCTACAAGGGCGAGGCCATTGACGTCGAATTGCCGACCTCCGTTGACCTCAAGGTTGTCGAAGCCGAAATGGCGATCCGCGGCGATACCGCCACGGGCGTCACCAAGAAAGTCACCACCGAGACAGGTGTTGTGGTTCAGTGTCCCAATTTTGTCAATGTGGGCGATACCATCCGCGTAGATACGCGCACGGGTGACTATATTACCCGCGTATAAATTATGAAGACACCCGCCGGGCGTGAATGTCCACACTTTTTTGGCGACTATTATCGCGGCAGAAACAGGGAGGAATGCAGCCTGCTTAAGCTGTACAACCAGCAGTGGACACGTGACTTGTGCAAGACCTGTCCTGTGCCGGATATTTTGCGCGCCAATTCATGTCAGCATATGAAGTTGAAGGTGGAGGTGGCGCGTCCGATCACTGCCATCTTTCAGCGCCGTGTGCAAGCGGACGCATTTTGCGATAAAACACAACGGGGCGTCCCTGAACCGCAGGTGGGGTGCGGAGAATGCCATGCCCTGCCATTCACATTTGAAGTAAAAGAATAACCCCAGACTCCGGGGGGAGTCCAATCATTATGACGCTGACACTCCTGCTTGATCTTGACGACACACTTCTCGATACAAATTCACAGGCTTTTCTCCCCGCATATTTTCAGGCATTGTCCAACGAGCTTGCGCCGCAGATCGCCCCCGAGCTCATATTCCGTGCCTTGCTTTCCGGCACGCAGCTGATGAATGAAAGCGATGATTTTTCCCGCACCCTGCGGGAGGTCTTTGATGTGGAATTCTACCCAAAACTGAATATCGAGCGCGGTGATCTCGAAACTGCCATTGAGAATTTTTACGATACCATTTTCCCCACGCTACGCGGGTTAACCTCGCAGATACCTGAAGCAAAGCCGTTTGTCGAGTGGGCGCTCTCTCAAGGCTATCGTATTGCGATCGCCACCGACCCGCTCCTGCCGCGCAAAGCCACGCATCACCGCCTGCGCTGGGCGGGGCTTCAGCCCGAACAATTCGAGCTCGTGTCCACATACGAGGAATTCCATTTTTCGAAAACCCATCCCGCTTATTATGCCGAGGTTCTCGGGCGCATGGGCTGGCCCGAGGGTGCGGTACTGATGGTGGGGAATGATATGGAACGCGATATCCTCCCCGCACGAAAGCTTGGGCTGGCGACCTATCACGTGAACGGAGAACCCGCCTCCAGTTTTGGACCTGATACGGGATCCCGCGGTATGTTATCCGACCTGCGTCCCTGGCTTGAGTCCACCGATCTCAAATCCCTGTGGCCATCCTTTAAATCAAGCGACTCTATTTTAGGGATTTTGTTGGCAACCCCCGCGGTTCTAAATGGGTTGTTGCACGGGTTCGATACGGATCTCTGGTCCCGCAAAGCAACCCCGCACGACTGGTCATTGACCGAATTGATCTGCCACCTGCGCGACACGGAACGCGAGATCCATCACATGCAGATCAAGCTTTTCATCGAGCAAAATGAACCTTTTATCCCGCGCCCGGATACGGGGGTGTGGGCAAGTCAGCGGGATTATTTGCACGAGGACGGTGCATCGGCATTGAAGGAATTTAACGATGCAAGGCGCGAAACAATTATCTTTTTGAAGAATATGCCCGTGGAGGGATGGGGACGCAAAGCCCGTCATGCCATTTTTGGCCCGACAAAGTTTCTCGAGGTGGTCAGTTTTATTGCGGATCACGACCGCATGCACATCCAGCAGACGCGGTCCATCCTGAAGAAAACGTAGATATTGTGCGTGTCTTCCAGCATGCATTCGTGTTATTATTGCAAACAAGGGACAAGGCCGACTTGTCCCTTGTTTATTAAACGCAGGCAAATTGTTTGAGGAGCAGATCAGAATGAGGAAACGTGTCGTTATCACAGGTCTGGGTTGTGTCAGCCCTGTGGGAAATAGCGTAAAGGATACCTGGAGCGCGCTGCTGGCCGGGAAATCGGGAGCGGCTCCCATCACTGCTTTTGATGCGAGCGCCCACAAGACGAGATTTGCCGCCGAAGTTAAGGGATTTGACCCTGCGGCTTTGTTTGGCGCGCGTGACGCACGCAAGATGGACCGCTTTGCCCAGTTTGCCACTGCGGCAACGCTGGAAGCCATGGAACACGCAAATTTCAAAATTGACGATTCGAATCGTGACTGTGTCGGTATTTTGATCGGCACAGGCATTGGCGGCATCATCACCCTGCTCGAGCAGTATGATGTGATGCGTGAGCGCGGGCCAGAGCGCGTGAGTCCTTTTCTCATTCCGATGATGATTGCAGACAGTGCCGCCGGGAATCTTGCCATCCGTGTTGGCGCACGCGGACCGAATATGTCGCTTGCAACAGCCTGCGCTTCCGGCACCAATGCGCTGGGAGAGGCAGCCGAAATGATCCGGCGCGGCGCGGCGGACATCATGATTGCTGGAGCATCCGAGGCGGCGATCACGGCTGTGTCCATGGCGGGCATGAATGTGATGACTGCTTTGTCCACTCGCAATGATGATCCGCAGAGAGCCTCGCGTCCATTTGATAAGGATCGTGATGGATTTCTAATGGGGGAGGGCTCGGCTGTTTTGATCCTTGAGTCGTTGGAATATGCCCAGACACGCGGCGCGAATATCCTTTGCGAGTTTGCAGGGTATGGCACCACGGATGATGCACACCATATTTCAGCACCTGCCGAAAACGGAACGGGTGCGGCAATGTCTATGAGCCTCGCACTTGAAAATGCAGGGCTGAAACCTGCTGATATTGGTTATATCAATGCGCATGGCACCTCCACGTATTTGAATGATAAGAGCGAGACCGCCGCCATCAAATCAGTATTTGGCGGGCAGGCGTACAAAACGCCTGTATCCTCCACCAAATCAATGACCGGGCACCTGCTGGGAGCTTCCGGTGCACTGGAGGCAGTTGTCAGTGCGATGGTGATCCTGAATAATTTCCTGCCGGCCACGATCAATTACGAGACCCCTGATCCCGTCTGTGACCTGGATTATGTCCCAAATCAGCCGCGCGAGGCTGTGGTAAATCATGTCATGTCCAACTCGTTTGGATTTGGCGGCCACAATGCGACCCTGATCTTGAGCCGTTACAAATAAAGGAGCAAGAATGCCATTTGCGCATATTACCGGCTGGGGCATGCATGTCCCGGAGCCTGTTCTTACGAACGACGACATTGCCAAGCTTGTGGACACCAACGACGAGTGGATCCGTGATCGAACCGGGATTCGGGAGCGGCATATCGCCAGGGAAAATGAGTTTCCATCCACCCTTGCAGTCGAGGCTTCGATCAAGGCCTTGCGGGTAGCAAATCTCGCACCCACCGAATTGGACCTGATCATTTGCTCCACATCTTCGCCTGAGTACATTTTTCCTGCAACGGCTTGTATTATTCAGGACCAGATCGGTGCCACGAAGGCTGGTGCCTTTGACCTGCTCGCCGCCTGCTCGGGTTTTATCTATGCCACCAATATGGCGGCGCAAGCCATCCGAAGCGGATCGATCAAGAACGCGCTGGTCATCGGTACGGAAACCCTCTCCCGCTTTGTGAATTGGAAAGACCGCAATACCTGCATCCTGTTTGGGGATGGGGCAGGTGCATTTGTTTTGCAGGCAAGTGATAGACCCGGTGGTGTGCTTTCGGCTGTCATGCACTCGAATGGCTCCGGCGCAAATTCGCTGACCCTTTTGGGCGGCGGCTCGCGCCACCCGGCCACACAGACGACCCTTCATGAGGGAAAACATTTTGTACAGATGGACGGCAAGGAGGTTTTCCGCTTCGCCACGCGTGTCATGGGGCGCGCCGCATTGGAAGCATTGGAACTGGCGGGGATGACCACCGCCGATGTACAATGGATCGTTCCACACCAGGCAAACTATCGCATTATCGAGACCGCCGCAAAATACCTGAAAATGCCGATGGACAAATTCGTCATCAATGTGGATCGATACGGCAATACATCCACCGCCTCGATCCCGATTGCAACCGTGGAAGCCGCTGAAAAGAAACAATTAACCCCGGGTGACAAGGTCGTTTTCGTCGGCTTTGGCGCAGGACTTACGTGGGGCGCAATGGTCGTCGAATGGACGGGTCCCATCCCAACAAAGAGGACAGTCCACCCCGAACAATATCGCATCTTTGCGCGACTGCGGTCGATTGTCCGCCGCGCCATCCGCTTTATCGAAGGCCTCCTCTCGCGCAGGGAACTCTAACCACCTTCTTATGGATCGATGGTACGATAATCATATACTACAAAAGGAGCTAGAAATGTTTCGATTAGGCGGTTGGGAATGGATCATCATTCTCCTCATAGTCATACTCTTGTTTGGGCCCGGTCGGATTGGCAAGATTGCAGGCGAGCTTGGGCGCGGCATCAAGTCCTTCCGCGAAGGATTAGGAAACAAGGTGGAGAAAACTGATGAAACTGAGAACGAAGAAGAGAAATAACCAGCATACATAACAGAAGGCTCTCTGACCGGAGAGCCTTCTGTTTGAATCAGTAATCCAGTCCCTTGACAGATTTATCCTTCAACATCATCAGGACGAATTTCTCGTGGCTCTTTGGCGAGCCGATCGTCTTCCATGAACTTATGATTGACTTTTCGGTCTTGGTCTGGTGATGTTCGAATACTTGCAGGGAGCATTCATCAATTGCTTTCTGGATCTTGTCAATTGCCTTGTGGTCGCCTCCGCCCAACACAATTTGGTAGGAGCGCGCCTCACGGATTTTGTCGATGCGGGCTTCAATGTGCGGGAATACAAGCAGGACCAGCAGCGTGATCACCGTGGCGGCGAACACGAAATATAACTCTCCGGCGCCAATTCCCATACCCAACGCGGCGGAAAGCCAGATGGTTGCTGCGGTGGTCAGCCCGGCAATCCGTCCGCCATCACGGATGATCGCACCCGCCCCCAGAAAACCAATGCCGGTCACAATGTTTGCGGCAATACGTGTTTGGGTAAAGCCAGGATCTATGCTCAGGGAAAAGATTGTGAAAAGGGTTGAACCCAGTGTGATCAAAATGATGGTGCGGAATCCCGCCGCCTTGTCCTGATATTCGCGTTCTGCACCGACGATGCCGCCAACCACGACGGCGGCGCCGAGCTTGATAAGGTTTTCGATGAAAATTGAATCCATGGTTTATCCCTTTCAGGATTTTAATTGTTCGATCAAAGCCTGGATTTCGCTGGTGGGTTGGTTGCAGACAAATCCTTCGCAAACATAAGCGGTACATTTATTTTCTATCATCGTCCTGCCATTCAGCAGGGCAGGGGAAGCATCCTTTATTGGATGGGGTGAAGCGGCAGTTATCACGTTTGGCCTGTACTCTGCGCGGAGGACGTGGAGCATCCGCTGGAAGTTTTCATCGTGCGCTTCGCCCAACAGGGCAACCTGTTTCATGCCACCGAGGGAATTTTGCGCCGCTGACAGCCAGTTTGCAAAGCCAAGCGGATAGCGCAGTACAAGGCTGGTGATCAACGTGAGGGATTTTTCTGCAATGTCGCGATAGTTTCCTTCGCCGCTGAATTCCGCCAGTTTTAGCAGAGCTTCACACGCCATCGAATTTCCCGAAGGGGTGGCATTGTCCTGTACATCCTTGGGGCGGATGAGAAGTTGCTCGCCATCCTCGGGGGTATCGAAAAAGCCACCTTCGGGGTCGCTGAAGCGTTCGATCATTTCATCTGCCAATTCCTTGGCAGACGTGAACCATTTATTGTTAAAATCTGTTTGATATAAATCGAGCAGACCCAGGGTCAATGCGGCGTAGTCCTCGAGAAAGACTTCGTTGGTGGTCTGTCCATTTCGCCAGGCGCGGCGTAATCTTCCATTGGGTCGTAGTTGCGAGAGTAAAAACTCGGCATTGCGCGTAGCCAAGTTAAGATAATAGACGGATTTTGGGTTTGTGCCATTGAGAACTCGCGCCGCCTCCGAAAAAGCCGAAAGCATGAGACCGTTCCAGGCGGTAAGGACTTTGTCATCCGTGGCGGGGCGGATGCGCGAAGCACGGGCGGATAAAAGGCGGGAATGAGATTCTGCCAGTTTTTCGGGAACAGCCTCCAGGTTAAGGTTGAAGCGGGCGGCGAGGGAGGCATCATCCACATGGCGGTGTAGCACCGTCCTGCCCTCCCAATTTCCATCTGGGATGATTCCGTAGGCCACTTCAAAAAAATCAGAATCATCTTTCAGCACTTCGCGGATTTCATCAAGGGTCCACACGTAGAACCTGCCTTCTTCACCCTCCGAATCAGCGTCCAGCGAGGAATAAAAGCCGCCGTTTTCGTGAGTCATTTCGCGGGCGATGAAATCCAGCGTTTCTTCCACAATGCGCTTGTAGGCCGGCATTTTAGTAACCTGCCACGCGTGTAAATAGGTGCGGACGAGGAGGGCATTATCGTAAAGCATTTTTTCAAAATGCGGCACCCGCCATAGATTGTCAGTGCTGTAGCGTGCAAAGCCACCGCCGACGACATCATACATGCCGCCGCGAGCCATGGCTTGCAGGCAGTGGTTGATCAGGTTTAGATATTCCTCGGTTTTATTTGCAACGGAATGATGGAGCAAAAATTCAACCGCCATTGTCTGCGGGAATTTGGGCGCGTCGCCCCAGCCGCCGTATCCCCAGTCGTAGGAGTCCCGCACGGCATTTGCGATTGCGTTGAGATGTTCGAGGCTGAGGGCACCCTTGTTTTGATGGTTTATTTTTGTCTGCAAATGGGTATTGACTTGCATCCCCGTTTTTTCAACTTCAGCGCGGTCGTTTTTCCAGGCGTTGGCCAGTCCAGTCAAGACATCCTTGAAGGCCGGCATATTAAAGCGGCGCACTGGCGGGAAGTAGGTGCCGGTGTAAAAGGGTTTGAGGTCGGGCGTTAAAAATACGGACATGGGCCAGCCACCGGAGCCTGTCATGGCGACCACAGCCTGCATGTAGATGCCATCAATGTCGGGGCGTTCCTCGCGGTCCACTTTAATGTTGATGAAATGTGCGTTCATCAGCGCAGCAGTTTCTTTATCTTCAAAGGATTCGTGCGCCATGACGTGACACCAGTGACATGCTGCGTAACCAATACTGAGAAAAATGGGCTTGTCTTCGGCGTTGGCTTTTGCCAGCGCTTCTTCACCCCATGGGTGCCAGTCTACGGGGTTTTTTGCATGCTGCAGGAGATAGGGGGATGTGGAGAACGATAATTTGTTCATAAAGTGGGCAAATTATACTGTATGCGGATTAACTTTTAACTGCTTGTGGGTATAATAATCAATAAAACAATTGTCAATAAAAGGAGAGAAAATGAAAAAGTTCAATATCTTATTTGCGATCACGGCGCTGATTTTCGCATCCCTTGCCTGCCAGGCGGTCATGGGCGGCGGAAATGGCGTTGAGGAAATGGATAATCTGTCTCCTGCGGATAATACAGACAATTTTTCAACCAGCCCGCCGGACGAGTCGTCGGATGATTTCGATTTTTCCTTTGGCGGCGATGCCGAATTCCCGATGCCTGAGGATGCCGCGAATGTTGTCAATATGGCTGGCACCGTCAATTACCAGACCTCCCTCAGCCTGGACGAAGTGATGGCGTTTTACCGTGATGCCTACCGCAAACAGGGGTTGGCCGAGCGCGAACTGTTGACCACAGTGACTGGAGGAGTCTTCAACCTTGTGTTTGACGGTCATGAGAGCGGTCAGGCCATTGTCATTCAAGGTGTTGATCTGGGTGATGGAAGCATGAATGTGAACATTCGCCTGGAGGATGTATAGTAGTGAAAAAGGGCAAAGGGATTTTTGCCTTTGGATTATTTGCAGTCGCGCTGGTCGGTTGTACGGTTGAGCCGCCTACTCCGCCCCTGCTGGAGAAGGCGGGCGTATCATTCTCGCCGAGAGACGGGATGATGATGGTCTATGTCCCGGCAGGGGATTTCCTAATGGGGAGTGAAAAAGGTCTCACCGACGAACAGCCCCAGCATGAGGTATATCTGGATGCCTACTGGATCGACCAGACCGAAGTCACCAACGCGATGTATCGGGGATGTGTCAAAAAAGGAAGGTGCAAACCGCCTTATTCAACAATCCAATTCGATCACCCCGAACTGGCGGACCATCCTGTGGTTTTCGTCTCATGGATGGATGCAAAAAATTACTGTACCTGGGCGCGGCGTCGTCTGCCAACCGAGGCCGAATGGGAGAAGGCCGCCATTTGGGATTCTGTTATGAATGAACAGCGTGTCTATCCGTGGGGGAATGAATATGATTGCCGCATGGGCAACTTCGACGACGAACTCGAATTGGACGCATCGATCATGCCGAACACACCTGAAGGCTGTGATGGATATGTTCGCACTGCGCCGACCGGCAGTTTCCCCGACGGCGCAAGTGCCTATGGTGCGCTGGACATGGGCGGTAACGTGTGGGAGTGGGTCCATGATGCCTTTCTAGAAGTGGACCCACTGACCACCACTGTGCAGAATTATTACGCCATCTCGCCTCGGGAAAATCCGCAGGGAGTTGATCCTGAACTCACGGATTACCGCGTCGTCCGCAGCGGATCGTGGAGCATGCTGTTCGGCTATGGGCGTGGAGCCTACCGCCTATGGTACGGACTGGATGATGCGTACGAAGACATTGGCTTTCGCTGCGCGTTGAGCGCAAATCCCTGAACCTTCGCCTGTATCAGCAAAGAACCGACTAGCTTTACAGGGTTGGCTCTTTGCTGATATTAACCCCCACCCATTTCCGCACGGAATTGATTAAGTATATCTTCGTGCATTTCTGCAATTCATCTGCATGGAGAATGTGTTCCTTGACCTGGTTTGCACCGAGCAGATGCGATCTGAATGTGCCGGCCAGCAAGCCGCAGGAGATGGGCGGCGTTAGAAGTTCACCGTCCATTTCGACGACGAGGTTGCCGATGGTGAATTCGGTCAATTCATCGTTTTCATTAAAGAGTAAAACATCATCATAACCCTGGACGAGCGCATGGTCGTACATCTCGCGGTGCGTTGTTTTGTGGAAGAGAAATGGATCATTTGAATTAACTGGGTTTTCCGCCAGACAGGCCCGAAAAGATTTCGTTGCCGGCTGAACAGCACGGACTTCGACTGAAAATTTCCCATAGCAATCCAGGGATATTTTCACCCGCCTGGGTGTATTGGCACCGTGGACAGGCTGCTTAAGGGAATTTTCCATTTCCTCTTCCGAAAATGGAAAATCAAAATAATTAGCCGAATCCGCCATGCGCTCGATGTGCTTTCCCAGCAGAAAGTATCCGTTGTCTGGAGTCCACAACATGGTTTCAAAGAGGGAGAATTCCCGGCCATGTTCCGTCAAGACGCGGGCTTTAAGCAGGGCTTCGCTGTATTCATCTGTGCTGGTCGAGTCCCAGACGATACCGCCACCAACACCGTATTCGGCCGTTTTTTTTACTCTGTCAATAAACGCTGTGCGGATGGCAACATTGAATTGCGCCATGCGGCCAGGCGCAATGTATCCAATGCTTCCGGTATATATTTTCCGCGGAGTGGTTTCCAAGTTTGAAATAATGTCCATCGTGCTGACCTTTGGCGCGCCTGTGATCGAAGCGCACGGGAACAGTGCGGAAAAAATTTCAGTGATGGATGCCCCCGTCTTCGCCTGCACGGTGGAGGTCATTTGAAAAAGCGTCGGGTATTTTTCGATCCCAAACAACTCGGGGACATGCACGCTGCCGGTAGTTGCGATGCGCCCAAGGTCGTTGCGGATCATGTCCACGATCATCACGTTTTCAGCGCGGTTTTTGGCTGAGTGGTGCAGCCACTCCATTTGCGCTTTGTCTTCCTCCGTGGTTCGTCCACGTTTCGCCGTTCCTTTCATGGGACGGCTGGTTATGGTTTCGCCGTCCAGTTCAAAAAACAACTCGGGGGAGGCCGAGCAGATTACATGGTCGCCCGTGTTGACAAAAGAAGCATATTTATTTTGATTTTGTGCGAGACGCAGAAAGAACCCCCATTCATCCCCATCAAAATCGGTTCGCAGGCGCATCGTATAATTGACCTGGTATGTGTTTCCAGATGCGATTGCATCCTTTATTTTTTCGATGGCAGTGTGATATCCATCGCGATCAATGCTGGCCTTCCAGCTGAATACGGACGGGCTTTCCTTTGGGGTTGGCAACTCAACGGCCAGGGGCTCCGGGTACAACCCAAACCAGAGCAATGGAAAACCATCCCCCTGTGGAACATGCAGGGCATTGTCAAATGCAGGCGCGGCTTCGTAACTGACGAATCCCGCCGCATACCAGCCGTTTGTATTGACAAGGTTGTCAACCTCCCTTAAAGTATCCCGCACCTCCCGCAGGCTCTCCGCCCGCAAGACCTGATGTGGACGGAAAAAGTGCAGCCATTCCTTGTTTCGTTTTAGTAAAACCTCGTTGATTTCAATCAAAGCAGCCTCAAAATGAAAAATATCCTTTTAATTGTACCTCGCTGGTTCCCCGCCCTTCTGCTGATGCTCGTTATTTTCGCCTTTTCCTCACGCGCCAGCGCCGAGCTTCCAAACTTTGGAGGCTGGGATTATTTTATAAAAAAAGCGCCCATGCCATCGGCTATGGGCTGCTCGCGCTTTCGTATCTCCACGCACTTCCAGGCCGGAAGTACAGACTGGCTTGGCTGCTTGCCCTTTTGTATTCCGCAACGGATGAATTCCATCAGTCCTTTGTATCCGGGCGGAACCCTTCCATTTCTGACGTTCTTGTTTTTGATAATTTCGGTGCTATGATCGCGTTGTTTACACATACCCGCTGGTCGATCAGAGCGAAGTCCGTATCAGGATCACCGGAGTAGGATGGGAATTAAGCATGAAAAAGAAATTCAATAGACGGGATTTCCTGAAAGTTGCATCCATAGGGACGGCGTCCGCACTTGCCCTTTCATGCGGAGTGATGATACCAGATGAGGAGACTGGGCATATGACAACTCCAATTTCCACCAGCGCAGATGTGCTGGTGCTCGGCGCGGGGATTGCGGGCTTCGCTGCCGCCCGCGCGTTAAATGATAAGGGACTACGCGTCATTATCCTGGAAGCGCGGGATCGGGTGGGCGGGCGCATGTGGACGGATTCTTCGCTGGGGTTGCCGCTTGACCTCGGTGCGTCGTGGATCCATGGCGTGAACGGGAATCCCATTACGGAGCTGGCGAAGCAGTTTGGGGCAAAGACCGTGCGGACGGACGATGAGAATGGCGCGGTTTTCAATGCGGATGGAAGTGAAATGTCGGACATGGAATGGAGCAGAATTGAAGCGTTGTTCGAGTCTACCTATGAAGAAGTGGCGGAAATGCAGGAGGACACAGACGACGACATGTCGTTGCAGCAGGCCTTCGATCACGTTGTTGCACAGCGTAATCTTTCAACGGCAGAATTGCGCGGATTGAATTATTACGCCCATCTTGCCACGGCGTTGGAATATGGCGCGGACCCAAAAGACTTGTCGCTTTGGGAGTGGGATCAGGATGAGGAGTTCGGCGGCGAGGAAGTCATCCTCCCCGGCGGATACAACCAGATCACAGACGGACTCGCGCGCGGGTTGGATATCCGCTTGGGGACGGTGGTGAAAACTGTCAGATATGGGGAGGCTGGAGTGAAGGTCGAAACGTCAGTGGGGGATTTTGCAGCAGATAAGGCTGTGGTGACGTTTCCGCTGGGGGTGTTGAAGCAGGCGTCGATTAAGTTCGAGCCGCCGCTACCTGAGTCAAAGCAAGATGCGATCGAGCGACTCGGAATGGGAGTCCTCAATAAGGTCTATTTGAAATTCCCAGAAGTGTTTTGGGATGAGGATGTGGAGACGATCAGTTATGTGGGCGAGCGGCTGGGCGAGTGGTGTGACTGGATGAGTTTTGTGCCGTTCACCGGCGCGCCGGTGCTGATGGCGTTCCACGGCGGAGAGAAGGGATTTGCGCTCGAAGACCTGAGCGATGACGAGATCCGTGCAGAGGCGATGGCGACGTTGCGGGTGATGTTCGGGAACAATATTCCTGAGCCTGAGAGGATGCTTGTGACGCGCTGGGGCAAGGACCCGTTTGCTTTCGGCGCGTATTCGCACATCCCGCCTTTTGCGAGCGGAGACGATTACGATGCGCTCTTTGCCCCCGTGGAAAATGTCCTGTTCTTTGCGGGTGAGGCGACGTCGAGGAAATATCCCGGAACTGTGCATGGGGCATATTTGTCAGGCATCGCGGCAGCAGGAAAAATATAAACAAAACCGGATGGGACAGGGGTGTCCCACCCGTCCCTATTCAGAACACTCTATTTCCATCCTTACTCAAACTCGATCTCGATCTCTGCGTCATCCTTCCACTCGTCGGCGCGCACGAATTCGATTTCTCCGAACAGCTCATTTTGGACGGCGGAAATGTGATAGCGTTTGATCAACTCCAACATGGCAAGAAAGGTCACCACGATCTCCACGCGGGTGGCTTTGTCGGTGATCAGTCCGCTGAAGGTCATGCGCTGGACGTGTTTCATGGTATTGGTGATGAAATCAATTTTTTCACGGATGGTCACGCGCGGCGGGGTGATGATTGTGCCGAGCGGTTCCTTCTCCCTGCCCCTTGCAAACCCCGATTCGGCCGCGGCGAACAAACCCTCCAAGGTCAGGTTGGAAAGGTCAAGTTTCGGCTCCACCTTGGGCGGCGGGGCGATGCGCAGATAGGTGCGCAGGTTATTCTCCTGACGTTCCACCATCCAGCCCGCAATTTCCTTGTAGCGTTTGTACAGTTTTAATTGGTCAATGAGTTCCGTGCCAGGATCCTCCTCGCCAGGCTCCCGTTCCGGAGGGCGCGGCAACAGCGCCTCGGATTTGATCTGCACCAGTTTTGCCGCGATGACAAGGAATGCCGAGATTTCATCAGGCATCAACTGTTCCAGCCCGTGCAGATAGGAGAGATATTGATCCGTCACGGTTGCGAGCGAAATGGCGGTAATATCCAGTTCGGCGCGCTCGATCAGGCTCAGCAAAAGATCAAGCGGACCCTCGTACACTGCAGTCTGCACTTTGTAGCCGCCAATTTGATGTCCCAGAATTCCGTCCATAGCGGGCGAATTATATCATTTCATGTCATTACGAGCCCTGTTGGTTGAGAGGCACGTAGTCGAAACCACCGTGTGAAGCAATCCCTGGGTTGAGCGGTTATAATCTTCCCCATGTCGAAACTTTCGCACCTTGACGAAAACGGCCGCGCCAAAATGGTGGACGTCGGTCACAAGCCTGATACCGGGCGCACGGCCGTTGCACGCGGTGAAGTCCACATGAAGAAAGAGACGCTGGATCTGATCCGTGACGGGCAAATCAAGAAGGGCGATGTGTTGACCGTGGCGCAGATCGCGGGCATCAGCGCCTCCAAGCGGACCTCGGACCTGATCCCGTTATGTCATCCCCTCCCCATCTCGAAAATTGACGTGGACCTCGCCCTCGACGAATCCCTGCCCGGCGTTGTCATCACCGCCACTGTCAACGTGACCGGCAAAACCGGCGTTGAAATGGAAGCGTTGACCGCCGTCTCTGTTGCCGCGCTTACCGTCTACGACATGGCAAAAGCCGCCGAAAAGACGATGAAGATTCAAAATATCCGTCTTGTTGAAAAACACGGTGGACAATCTGGTGATATTGTCAACGAGTGAACTGTGCCCGTGTCGCTTGTGACACATTATGGTAAACCTATGAATTACTCCTCAATTAACTTGCAGGAAAAACTTTCAAAATTCTCCGAACATTGGTCGCCAAAAATCATCGCCCAACTGAACAACTATCACCTTAAACTGGCAAAGGTGCAGGGAGAGTTTGTCTGGCACGACCATCCCGAAACGGATGAAGTTTTCATCGTCGTCAAAGGCCATCTCGATATTCTCTTCCGTGACGGTAAGGTCTCATTGGACGAAGGTGAGATGTTCGTCGTTCCAAAAGGTGTGGAGCATAAGCCTGTTGCTGAAAACGAATGCCATATCCTTTTGATCGAACCCGCCGGCACGGTCAACACCGGCGATGTGAAAAACGCCCTGACAGACCCAAAGGATGTCTGGATATAGAAATGAACCATATTAAACTTTTATTTTTTGCAACCATCCGTGACCGCGCAGGGACCAAATTCCTTGAGATGGACATCCCTGTGGATATGACAATCCGGGGTTTGAAGGATAAACTTTCAAACGATTATCCCAATCTGAAGGATTCCATGAAGTCGGTGTTGATCACGATCAACCGCGAGTATGCGTTTGACGAAGCCGTTGTCCCGCTCAACGCGGAGATCGCGCTGTTCCCGCCTGTTTCCGGAGGATGACATTCCAACATGCAGCCTTCCAGCCTTCCAACCATTTATTCCATTACCGAATCCGAAATTGACTTGAACGACCTGCTGGCAAAAATTACGCTGACCAGCACGGGTGCGGCGGCGATCTTCACCGGCATGGTGCGCGGCGTCACCTCGCGCGGTGATGCCCATGAGACGGAATATCTCGAATACGAATCTTATGTCCCCATGGCGGAAGCAAAAATGAAGCAGGTCGCAGATGAGATTCGCGAAAAGTGGCCCGTCATCGAGGGGATCGCGATTGTCCAGCGCACTGGCAGGTTATATCCCAAAACGCCGACGGTGCTGATCGCCTGCACTGCGGCACATCGTGACACCGGTGTATTCGAGGCGGCGCGCTATGGAATTGACCGCCTCAAGGAAATTGTGCCCGTCTGGAAGAAGGAAGTAGGATCTGATGGCCAGGAATGGGTGGAAGGCGAGTACATTCCCAAGCCTGGTGAATAATCATGCTGCTGCATACACCCCGCTTGATCCTGCGGCTTTTCAACGATTCCGACCTTGAGCCTTTTCTTGCCTACCGCAACGACCCCTATGTGGCGAAATATCAGGGCTGGTCGATTCCATATCCACGCGAAAGCGGGGAGGCGTTCATCCGGGAAGTACGGGATATTCATGCGCCAAAGCAGGGACAGTGGATGCAAATTGCGGTCGCCTTAAAGGGAAACAACAAGCTGATCGGTGATATTGGCTGTCTCGTCAAACAGGAGGATGCGAGGCAGGCTATGATCGGGTATCGACTTGATTCAGGGGTTTGGAGAAAAGGATACGCATTCGAAGCGATCCATTGCTGGTTGGGATATCTGTTCGATGATCTCAACATGCACCGTGTCGTTGCGGATTGTGATACGGAGAATACCGCGTCCTGTTGTCTGCTTGAAAAACTCGGCTTTCGCAGGGAGGCTCATTTTATTGAAAGTTACCTTGAAAACGGCGCTTACACCGATGAGTATCACTATGGTTTGTTAGAGCGCGAATGGCAGGCGCGTTTTGCCGCCCGGAGCGCATTGAGGATTGCAGGTTGATAATCAACGTTCGAACTGCAAAATTGGAAGATGCGGTTGGTGTGGCAACTGTGCATATTGCTTCGTGGCGTGAGACGTATTATGGAATTGTTCCCGATGATTTCCTGAATGAGCTCTCGTTAGAGCGCCGCACCGCCCAGTGGACGAACTCATTGTCCAATCTCGATGATGAGTATCACCGCGCTTTTGTCGCCGAGTTGGACGGTCAAATTGTTGGGTTTGCAAATTATGGATTTGTACGCGAATCGGATCCACTCCATCAGGGTGAGTTGTTTGCCATTTACGTGTTGCAATCTGTTCACAAGCGCGGAGTTGGTGGAATGCTTGTCAGCGCTATTGCGCAGGGTCTGCTGGACCTTGGGGTTTCATCCATGCTGGTATGGGTATTGCGTGAAAACCCCGCGCGTGGATTTTATGAGCGGCTTGGCGGCCGCTATCTGCGTGAGAAGATGATCGAGATCGGTGGAAGGGAACTGCCTGAGATTGCCTATGGCTGGCAGGATATAAAAATACTCCAGCGGGGTTAATGTTCCTGACGGGGGCAGATCACAGCGGAGAAGGAGGCGGAATTTAACCCGCGTGACGCTTTCCAATTTATGGGGTTCTATATTGCACACTATCATAACATTATATGCTGGAGGAGAAATGCAGGATCGTATCGTTATTACTGGGATGGGGGCGGTTAATCCCCTCGGTCTGACTGTAAAGGAAACCTGGAAGAATTTAATTGCCGGCGTCTCCGGTGTGGGGCCCATCACATTATTCGATTCATCACCTTTGCAGGTTCATATTGCCGCGGAGGCAAAGGGATTCAAGCCGGAAAACTTTATGGACGCAAAAGAAGCCCGCAGGCGGGACCGCTTTGAACAGTTTGCCATTGCAGCGGCAAGGGAGGCGCTGCTGCAATCCGGGTTGGAAATCACTGATTCAAATGCCGGACGCATCGGCGTAATTATTTCCTCCGCCATCGGCGGCCTGCACTCATTGCAGGAAGCGATATTGACGAATCACACGCAAGGCCCCAAGCGTGTCAGTCCATTCTTAATCCCGATGCTGATGGCAAATGGCGGTGCGGGTATGGCGGCAATTGAATTTGGGATCAAGGGGCCGTGCTTCTCGGTGGCTTCCGCCTGCGCATCCGGTTCAGACGGAATTGGCACGGCGTTGATGATGTTGCGTACCGGCATGATCGATGCCGCCCTGACCGGTGCATCCGAGTCGACCATCACGTCCACCGGTGTGGCGGCATTTGACCGCGTGGGTGCGATGTCACGCAAAAACGATGGAACGCCTCAGCCGTTCGATAAAAACCGCGATGGTCTGGTGATGGGGGAAGGCGCGGCTGTATTGGTTCTCGAGCGGGAAACGGATGCGAGAGCGCGGCGCGCGAATATTTTCGCTGAGCTGGCGGGCTACGGCGCCACGGCAGATGCCTTCCATGTTACAGCGCCGCATGACCATGGCGCGGGAGGCGCCGCCGCCATGCTGATGGCTTTGTCCTCTGCAAACGCGAATATCGAGGAGGTTGGGTATATCAACGCGCATGGCACCGGAACCCTGCTAAACGACCAAGCCGAGACACGTGCCATAAAGGCCGCCTTTGGCGATCTGGCGTATAAACTCCCCATTTCCTCCACAAAATCCATGACGGGGCACATGATGGGCGCAACAGGGGCATTGGAAGCCATCTTCTGCGTGCAGGCCGTGCGTGAGGGGATTCTGCCGCCGACCATTCATTATGAAACCCCCGACCCGGAATGTGATCTGGATTACATTCCGAACAAGGCGCGCGAGACGGATGTCTCGTTTGCCATCAGTAATGCCTTCGGCTTTGGCGGGCATAACGCGGTGCTGGCGATCAGGAAATACAGCTGAAATCAGGCTTGTGAAGGGAGAAATTGCGTGCTATAATCCGCAGTCGCGCATCTTGGAAATTACATCAAAAAGTAAGGAAGAACGAAAATGGCAGACTTGGTAAAAGCCGTTGAGGCAAAAGTTAATGAAAATATCCCGCAGTTACGACCCGGCGATACCGTCAGTGTGCATGTCAAGATCAGGGAAGGTGACCGCGAGCGTATTCAGGAGTTCAAGGGTATTGTGATCCGTCTGCGGAAGAGCGGGAACGATGGAAATGTAACCGTCCGCCGCATGGCATCCAATGGCATTGGCGTGGAGCGAACTTTTCTTCTTCGTTCCCCACGGATTGATAAGATTGTCGTTGAACGCCACAGCAAGATCCGCCGCGCACAGTTGTACTTCATGCGTGAGCGCACAGGCAAGAGCGCACGTCTTAAAGAAAAATTCGACTAGGCTCGCTTCGTATAACCAACAGGGTTTCTGGAAAGACCCTAAAGGTCTTCAAGACCTTTAGGGTCTTTTGTTTTGGAGGTCGTGGTGGCAAAACCATTGATCGGCATTACAACGTACAATGGAAAAAGTCCCAACAACAATCCGATTACTGCGGTGCAGCATACCTACATTCGGGCAGTGACCGAAGCGGGCGGTCTGCCTGTATTGATACCGTGTATTCTTTCTGAACAGGATTATCATGATCTTTACTCGAGATTGCAGGGGATCATGTTCACGGGCGGCGGGGATATTTCACCGGAGTATTTCAACGGTAGCGGTCATGTGAGGATTTCAGGCGTGGACGAGATCCGCGACGCCGCCGAATTTTCCCTGTTACGGAAAGCAGTTCGGGATGGCAAGCCTCTGCTTGGAATTTGCCGCGGCGTGCAGGTGTTGAATGTGGCGTTGGGCGGGACACTGTACACGCACATCGCCGAGCAGGTGAAGGGCGCGCTTGACCACGACTATCCCGGCGACTTGTTCACTGCGATTGTGCACCCTGTTAGTGTGGATGAGTTCACCCGCGCCGCAGAGATCTTCGGTGAGACGCTTCTGCATGTCAATAGTCTGCATCATCAGGGATTGAAAGATATTGCCCCTCCATTGAAGGTTGCAGGACATGCCCCCGATGGCATTGTCGAAATTGTCGAAATACCCGATCATCCCTATGCGGTCGGTGTGCAGTGGCATCCCGAATGGCTGACCGGCCAGTCCGTCATGCGCCGGCTCTTCAAATCCTTTGTGGATGCATCGAATCAATAACCCATCTTGGCAAATGAAACTCCGTCAACGCCTGCTTGAAAAATTCATCAACTTCTATCCGCCGCTTGTCGGGGCGGGGATTCGATCCCGCTCCATCGACGAGCACACGATCGAGGTTGAAATGAAGCTGACCGTCTTTAATCGCAACATCGTCGGTGTGCATTTCGGCGGCTCGTTGTATGTGATGTGCGATCCGTGGTTTATGTTGATCCTGATGCGCCTGCTCGGTCCCGGTTATATTGTGTGGGACAAGGCCGCCAGCATCCAGTTCAAAAAACCCGGACGTGATAAAGTTAAGGCGCGTTTCCATGTTCCGCCGGAGCGGGTTGAACAAATCCGTTTGGATGTGGAACAGAACGGAAAGATCGAGCCGACCTTTTCCGTGGATGTCCTGGACGAGCATGCACAGGTGATTGCTCGTGTGGAAAAAATGCTGTACGTTCGCAGGAAAGACAAATCTTAATTGTCCTTGAATCCCATGTCTGCAAACCACCCCATTGGCATATTTGACTCCGGCGTGGGCGGGCTTTCCGTCCTGCGAGAGATTCAGGCGCTGATGCCGTATGAGCACGTCATCTACTTCGGCGATCAGGGACACGTGCCCTATGGTCCGCGTTCGATGGAGCAGATCCAAAGTTTTTCAGAGGGGATCACCAGTTATCTACTTGAGCACGATGCAAAATTAATCGTAGTTGCCTGCAACACGGCATCCGCGGCGGCGTTGCAGCATCTGCGCGCAACCTTCCCCGATGTACAATTCGTGGGCATGGAGCCTGCCGTTAAACCTGCGGCAGAAAAGACGCACACCGGCAGGGTCGGCGTGCTGGCAACGCCCGCGACGTTCCAGGGCGCGTTGTATGCTTCCGTGGTGGAACGTTTTGCCAACGGCGTGGAGTTGTTTCAAAATACCTGTCCGGGGCTGGTCGATCAAATTGAAAACGGTGAGTTGGATTCCCCGCAAACACGTGCAATTCTCGAAGATGCCCTGCTCCCGATGCTGGAGAAAAACATCGATACCGTTGTGCTGGGATGTACGCACTATCCATTTGTGATCCCGCTCATCGAGCGGATTGCAGGGGAAAAGGTGCGGGTGATAGACCCCGCTCCCGCGGTGGCGAAACAGGCCAAACGTCTGTTGGAGGCGGGCGGGATGTTGAATCCAAAAGGGGATCAGGGAAATGTCCGCTTCATTACATCGGGGGAAGTTGATTCTGTCCAGCGGGTTTTATCCACGCTTCTGGGCATTGACTCCGCAGTCGAAGCCGTCACGTGGATGGATGATCGGCATCTTCCGTTTGCGGATTGACCGCCAGCAGCAGAAGCCGCCCGCCAAGCGTTCGCAGGTCGTCCTCATCCTTGAACTTCATGCCCGCCGCGTTCATCACGGCGCGGGTGTAAGCGGGCTTGAGACGGTAAAACTGGACCAGCATCTCCCCCGCGTTTTCGCTGGAAAGCGTAGTTGCGCGTGCCGTAAATTTTCTCCGCCTGACCTGTGCTTCGAAGCGCGGATTGGTTTGGATGTTGCGAACCCAGTCTGCGTGCGAGCCGTAGGCGGAGAGGACGTAGTAGGTATCGGTCTGTCCATCGTGAAGCAGGACGTCCACCATTGCCTGGCGGCGCTTGCCGCTCTTCCTGCCGATGGTGGTGATAAGCATCCACTGCGCGCCGATCAACCGTTCCCAGCCGCCGAAGCCGAGTTTGTGAACGAACAATGGAATTTTGAAGAAGACCTTCAGCAGGGTATTGGGACGTTGTTTGTTCATATTATTTTTTCATGGCTGGAGATTGGGCAAAGCCGCGTTAGAACTGTTCGAAGTGCCCGGTCTGACGGGCAACGTTCAGCCGATGGGCGAAAAGCTTCAAGGCTACGACGCCATAGACCAGCCCGATGATGACTTCAAGCCATATTAAGCCAGACACCTGGGTATAAGATGCGCCATCTATGATGTCACGGATTGCCAACAAACCGTTCGTCATCGGCAACATGCGTCCAAAAACCTGGACGACGGGAGGCAGGGCTGTGATTGGAAAATTCACCCCGCCTGTGACCATCAACAAATAACCAACCGTATTGCAGACAAGCATTCCCCAGCGTGTGGGCAGCATAATGGCTCCAGACAACCAGCCAAGCGAGGAGGCCGAAGCCACTGTGATAATTGCTATTGGCGCTGCGTGCAGCAAACCGGCAACAGTCAGCTCCTTCCCAAAAAAGGGCATCAGGACGAATAATACAAGCAATATTCGTAACAGTCCATCAATATAGTCTGCCACACTTCGACCAAGGATCACTGGAAACCATTTTGCCGGGGATGCGATCATGTACGGGATAGTTCCCACCCATTTTTCCAATTCGATCACAACTGACATTGAAATGATACTGGGGAAGACAGCGGCATGCATCACATTTCCAATGAATGCGAATTTTGCCAACTCGCTGCCTCCTGCAGCGTAAGCGACAAGAATAAAAAAGGTTGCCTGAAAAATCGTACGTGGTATGCGGGACCCGAATATCGTGGCTGGCGTTATTTCAACCGATAGGTTTGCCCAGCCTGCCCGTGTTCCAGCTAGAAAAAGTTGCAGCAATCGGCTCATTAATAAACCTCTAAAGAACCGTCTTTGCAAACTCGTTCCTCCACCAACCGGAATAAAATCCTGGCAATGACGAGATACGCCAGCGAAAGCCCGATGAGGTAAAGATTTATGCTCCACGGATTCCCGTCAATTAACCCGGCGGATGCCCCGAGCGCAATATTTCCCCACATGGGAGCGAGGGATGCGGAGAGTGGTTTGACCCAGGCCGGCAGGATGGTAAGTGGAAACATCAAGCCGGAAAGAATGAAAATCGGGTAGTTTGCGGCTTCAACAAAAGCCCCGGCGTTTCTGGTCAGGACAAAGAAGGAACCCAGCACAAGCCCGAAGCATGTCATGGCAAACAGTGTCAGCAGCAGACTGATGAGAAAAGCAACCGGCTGGGTGATGTCCAACTCAAGACGAAACGCCACCAGCCCGGTCAACATTGTCACTGCCATTGATAAGAGGGATGCCGCCGCGTTCGACAGGCTTTTTCCGATAAGGATGATGGGTAATGGTGTGGGGGCGGCGATCAACATGGACAGGGTTCCGCCCCTACGCTCACCCTCCAGAATGCGTCCGGATGTCCACAAATTTGCGTTCCAGATCCCGATCATGCCTGCTCCGATCACTGCAAAAAGGCCGAAATTGCTCTTGCCCCCATAGATGTATGTGCCGACAGAGATAAGGGTGAATATGACCGGGAGTACGAATAATGTGCCAATGAAAAACTGGTTGGTGGCGCGCTCCTTGGCCTGCATGGTAAAAGAGGAGGCTATTACTCGCAGAAATCCTGAGAGGTGGGAAATCATGTGTTAATCGCCTCCTTTCCCAAAAGTTTTACGTAGGCGTCCTCAAGCGTTGGTTGACGGGTGACCACTTTTTGCACCCGCGCACCATCAAGAATGCGCAGGAAATCCGGTACATATTCCACGCCGTCCGGGGACTGAATCTGCAAAACCTGGACTTGATCACGATTATTCACATTGACCGCTTCGACTCGTGGATGTGCCCGTAACGCGTTTAACGCCTCAGTGGAAACTCCAAGGCATTCTATCTCCACCACCTCCAGGTTTGCCACCAACCGCTTGAGCGCAGCGGGGGTATCGGTCATCACGATTTTTCCCTTATTTACAACGGCAACCCGCTGACAAAGGGCATCCACTTCATACATATAGTGCGAGGTGAGGAAAATGGTCGTGCCATTTCGGTGGAGGTCTGCAATGACATTCCTCAACTCACGGGCGGCAATTGGGTCCAAGCCAATGGTTGGTTCATCCAAAAACAGCACATCGGGATTGTTGATTAATCCGCGTGCAATATGCAGCCTTTGCTTCATCCCGCGCGAATACCCCTCCACGCGTTCGTCTGCGCGGTCTTTTAGTCCCACAAGTTCAAGCAATTCCGGAATGCGTTTTCGTGAGATTTCCGGCGGCACCAAATAAAGATCGGCAAAATACCGGATATTGTCGTATCCGGATAATCTGTAGTAAAGCCCGCGTTCCCCGCCATAGACCATGCCAATCCGCGGGCGTAGTTTTTTTGTGTCGCGAACCACGTCCAAGCCGAGTACCTGTGCGCTCCCTGTAGTTGGCAGCAAGACAGTTGAAAGAATCCGGGTGAGCGTGGTCTTTCCCGCCCCGTTTGGACCGAGCAAGCCGAATAACTCGCCAGGTTCCACGTCCAGGTTTATGTTTTCCAGCGCGGTCACATCCTTGCGGGTGCGGCGGATGGTGCCGGTTGTGGTGGTGTAAATGCGTCCGAGTTTTTCGATTGCAATGGCAGGCACTGTTATATCCTTCCCGGATTTAGGATCTAGGAATTCGTGTTTGAATCATACCACTCTGGAAAGAGAATCGGATTATTTCTTGCGTGAAACGATAATTTTTTTAATCCGCAGGCACGATGTTTAGGTCCTCCGCACTGACGCGGACAGGTTTCACCGCTTCGAAACTCAATTGCGATACGTCCAGGTTGTATTTTCCCGCGACAGACTCGAACAGCCTGTGATATCCGATCGGGATGGCTGCCTCCCAATTCAAGCCGAGCAGTCGCGCGACTGCCCGTAGTGAGTTGACGTTCTCCCCTTCAATCTCGACGAACTCGCCATAGGGTAGTTCATCCAGCATGATGTGAACGCCGTTCAACTCGTGCGTGGCGCGGAATTTTTCATAAAACACCACGGGAACAAAACCGAGTATTTCGAGAAATTGTTTTGCGTCCTCGAAATCGCCGACCATGAACTCGATTTCCCTGCGGGAGAGCACGCCGTCCGCGCGTTGCTCGCTGGGACCTTTGAATGTGAATTTCGCTTCTGTATCTTTTCGCAAACGCAGGACTTTGAATTGCCTTCGCAGATCACCGCTGGGATTGTCAAAGCGCAGGTTTATCTCATGTACGCGCGGTTGAATCAAGTGCGCCTTCAATTCAAGAAGGCGCACTTCGATCTTTTTTAGATCCCGCACATAAAACTTGACTTCGGTTTCCCGCCCATTTTCGGCAGTCATTGCAAACTCAACAGGGTCTGTTTTTGCTCCACGCTTTCGCCAGCTTTCACACGAATGCGCCCCATGGTCCCGTCACGCGGGGCTTTGAGTTCATTCTGCATCTTCATGGATTCAAGGATCAGCATGACCTGTCCTTTTTGGATCTCCTGACCTTCCTCCACAAGGACGCTTACCACAAGCCCGGGCATGGGCGCTTTGAGATGGAATTCACCTCCCTCTGCGACCCCTCCGCCTGCCGCTGCTTTAAGACGCTTTTCCCGTTCATCCTCAACATTGACCTGATACTGGCGTCCGCGCAAGAGCACCTGCCAGTCTTCATCTCCCTGATAGACGAAAGACTCGTATGATTTGCCATCCAATAACAGGGAGAAGACAGGCTGTCCGCTCACGGATTCAAAGTCCACTTGAAGCAGGCGGTCGCCAATGCGGATGTGACGTTCATCCACAACCTCGATCTCAAATTCCCTGTCGTCAATGGTAGTAACATATTTCATAATAGATCATCCTTTAGCGGTGCATTCGTTCCCAGCGGCCGACCCATTTCCAGTTGCTTGTGTCACGCTCGTTGCGGCGGACGATTTGAGCCGAGCGCTCAGTTTGTTTGTGAGCGACCAGCGTGGCAAGGATGGCGGCAATCTCGGCGCTCGAATTCTTGATTTCGGAAGAGCCCTCCATCGAGAATCGTTCTTCCACAAAACGGGTATCAAACTGACCGCCCATGAAGCGGTGAGAATCCATCAGGGTTTGATGGAAGGGGATGTTCGTCCGTACGCCGACGATGCGGTATTCCTCCAGCGCGCGGCGCATTCGCAAAATGGCTTGGGCGCGTGTCTCACCCCACACGATCAATTTCGCGATCATGGGATCGTAATAGGGTGTGATCTCGAAGCCTGGATAAACGCCCGTATCCACGCGTACACCGGGTCCGGTGGGCAGCAGGCTGTGCGTGATCCGCCCCGTGGACGGCATGAAGCCATTGAACGGATCTTCGGCGTTCACGCGGCACTCGATCGCATGCCCATTGGTTTGGATCTGTTCCTGTGTATAACTCAGCTGCCGGCCCCGTGCGACGCGGATTTGTTCCGCCACGATATCCACACCGGTCACCATTTCGGTCACGGGATGTTCCACCTGCAGGCGCGTATTCATCTCTAGGAAATAAAAATTACGGTCCTTATCCACAAGAAATTCGATGGTGCCGGCATTGACATAATCCACGGCCTGTGCGGCTTTCACGGCAACGCTCCCCATTTTTTCACGCAGCTCATCATCGAGGAAAGGGGACGGCGCCTCTTCCAAAAGTTTCTGATGGCGGCGCTGGATGGAACATTCGCGCTCACCGAGATGGATCACGTTGCCATGTGAATCCGCCATGATCTGGAATTCGATATGGCGTGCACCTTCAACCAGTTTTTCCAGATAGACATTCCCGTCGCCGAAGGAGGATTCCGCCTCGCGTCTTGCGGACTGGAGCAGGGTCGGCATTTCCTCCAGGCTTTTTACCTCCCGCATGCCTTTTCCGCCGCCTCCGGCAGTGGCTTTGATCAGCAACGGAAAGCCAATTGTTGGTGCGGTCTTCAGCAGGTCTTCATCGGTCATGTTGCCAACAGCCTCCGTGCCGGGCACAACCGGCACACCGGCCTTGATCACCGTTGCGCGTGCCTTGCCTTTATCGCCCATCGCCGCAATGGAGGATGGCTTTGGACCGATAAAATTGATTTTCAACTCTGCGCAGGTTGCGGCGAAGTCTTCACGTTCCGCCAGAAACCCATAGCCGGGGTGGATGGCATCTGTGCCGGACTGTTTGGCAATGTCCAGAATTTTATCCGCCCGCAGATAGGATTCCCGTGAAGGCGCGGGGCCCAGCAAATAGGCTTCATCCGCATAACGCACGTGAAGCGCATTGCGGTCGGCTTCAGAAAAAACAGCGACGGTGTCAATGCCAAGTTCACGGCAGGCACGGATGATGCGCACTGCGATCTCGCCTCGGTTTGCAATCAGGACTTTTTTGAACATGAGCTCTCCTCGTCCCTCTTATAGCGGGATATTCCCGTGCTTTTTGGCGGGATTTGCATCGCGTTTGTTGCTCAACATTTCCAGCGCGTTGATTAAACGCGGGCGGGTTTCCTTCGGCTCGATCACATCATCAATATATCCCCGTTGTGCAGCAACATACGGATTGGCAAATTTTTCCTTATATTCCGCAACCAATTCGGCCTTCCTTTTAACGGGATCCTTTGCGGCATCAAGCTCCTTGCGGAAGATGATGTTTACCGCGCCGTCCGGTCCCATCACCGCGATTTCGGCGGTGGGCCAGGCAAGGTTCACGTCACCGCGGATGTGCTTGGACGACATCACGCAGTACGCACCGCCGTATGCCTTGCGGGTGATGACAGTCAATTTCGGCACCGTTGCTTCGCAGTAGGCATAAAGCAATTTGGCGCCGGAACGAATAATGCCGTGATGTTCCTGGAAGGTGCCCGGCAGGAAACCGGGCACATCTTCAAACGTGATGATCGGGAAATTGAAGGCATCGCAAAAACGCACGAAGCGGGCCGCTTTTTCACTTGCATCAATATCCAAAACGCCCGCCAGGACCGCAGGCTGGTTTGCGACAATACCGACGGAGTGTCCGCCGAGGCGTGCAAATCCAACCACGACATTCTGGGCGTAGTTCTCGTGGATCTCGAAGAATTGTCCACTATCCACGATCATGCGGATGACTTCCTTGATGTCGTATGGTTTGTTCGCATCATCAGGGACAATCTCGTTCAGACCCTCATCCATGCGCAGGGGGTCATCGCTCGGCACAAATGGCGCGTCTTCCATGTTGTTTTGAGGCAGATACCCAAGCAGTTTGCGGATGAGGTACAGCGTATCCGCTTCACTGTCCGCGGCGATGTGGCATACCCCGGATTTTTCGGAATGCACGCCCGCGCCGCCAAGCTCCTCCTGGGTTACCTCTTCATGAGTCACGGTTTTTACAACATCCGGTCCCGTGACGAACATGTAGGAGGTATTGCGCGTCATGAAAATAAAATCCGTCAATGCAGGGGAGTATACGGCGCCGCCGGCGCACGGCCCCATGATGGCGGAAATTTGTGGAATGACGCCTGAAGCCATGGTGTTGCGCAGGAAGATATCTGCATAACCCGCAAGCGAAACCACGCCCTCCTGAATGCGCGCGCCGCCCGAATCGTTCAAACCGATGATCGGCGCACCGTTCTTCATGGCCATGTCCATGATCTTGCATATCTTTTCGGCATGAACTTCGCCAAGACTCCCCCCAAAAACGGTAAAATCCTGCGAGTACACATACACGAGCCGCCCTTCCACAGTGCCCCAGCCCGTCACGACGGAGTCGCTCATGAATTTTTGTTCGTTCAACCCGAAATCATGCGTGCGGTGAACTACAAATGGGTCCACTTCGCGGAACGAGCCTTTATCCAGCAATAAGTCAAGGCGTTCGCGCGCGGTCAGGCGCCCCTTTTTATGCTGCGCGTCAATCCGCGCCTGGCCTCCGCCAAGTCGCGATTGTATTCTCGTGTCATTCAGTTTTTGGATTTTAGATTGTTTGCTCATACGCCTCTCTCGACATTGATTTGACGGCAAAGAAAATTAAGACCAGCAGCCCCAGATTTACTATAACAGCAAAGACCAAGTTTGGTCGCGGATATTGGAAAAGAAACCTCTCGCTCCAATACCAGACCGTATAAGCTGCTGCAGTCCCGAGGAGCAGTTTTACCGACCATGCCTTTTTCTGCCACATTCCCCAGCAGAGCACAATGCCGATGGTTACCCAAAGCCCGCCAATTACCGCGCCGAGCGCTGGTGTGAGGCCGGCTGAGAACTCGGTCAGTACCCCGCTCCAGGCAAGCGCCGTCCACGCCCGCAGGAGATTCCACATTGTTAGGATTAACACCAGCCATAGCGCAAGGGTTACAGGGAAAGTGCGTTTCATCCTAATATTTCGGTTCTTCAAGCAGATACAATAATCCCTTCCCGCCGTACGAGTCAAACCGGACAAGATAGGGCGCAAATTGACCATGGTATGGCGGCATGAGCAGAAGTTGCGGGTTTGCAAAAACGATGGTCATGCCGCGTTCACGTAAATACGGGGCCGCTTCCCCGTTTTGCACTGCCAGGAAATATTCGTAACTGTTGATCAGCCCGTCCATGTTGACGATCGTGCGGTCATGGATCAGGTAGCCCACGTTGCCTCCGCCGGTCATGCCGATGACGCTGCCAGGTGGTGTGTGCTCTTCGAGATATTCCAGTACCTCCATGTAGGGACGGTCTGCAGGGAAGTAGTTGTGTTGCATGATGGAAGTAATAACCTTGCTAAAATTGTAGGCGGAATATGTGCTGAACAGGAGCAGCGCAATCACTGCTGTTTGATGTACGAACGTTATTTTTAGCAAGAGTCTTAGTAACAGATCAGTCAGCAGGCCGCCGGCCAGCGTAATCATTACCATCTGGCTTATCCAGTACCATTCCTTTGCACCGCCGTAGGAGGTGGTTGTGTAGGAAAGGATGTGAATCCCGCAGCCAGCAGCGAGAGGCAGGAGCGCCATCCTTGAAATGGATAATGCAGTGTGGCGTTTGTTGATAAACAAAACAAGCATTGCCAGCAGAAAAAACAGGAGCATTGCAATATAGTAGCGATCCCCCACTTTGTCTGCGCCAGGATACAAGGGACGCAAGGTTTCCGAACCCCAATAAAAAATTTCAGACAAGGGCTGCCAGCTATTGAAATGATCCCTGCCGATGCCGAGGAAGGAGAACCAATTGGAGGCAGGTCCTTCATACAGGGTGATTGGCATGCTTCCCCACCAGCGTTTCACCTGCCCGCTGACTGGGCTGGATGTGCCAAACAGGACCTTGTTGAAGAGCATATATGCCGCTAGGAATCCGCCGACGATACCATAGTATGTGGAGCCTTCGGAGAACCACTGCCTCCAATTTGCTTTGAATTCACTGTGGGGTAATTCTGAGGATGGCATGCCTGCTTTGCCGAACCAGGCCGCGGCGAGTCTGAGCGCAAAGAGGAGCGACAGGCTGATGCCCCAATCCAATACAAGGGCGGTGCGGGGTAAGTTTTTTCCAAATCCAAATTGAATAAGGAGTGCATAGAGAATCGCAACGATAAGCGTGCTGGCAGTCATTGCGAAAAAAGTCTGGCCGAACGTTTTCCAGATCGGGTTTGCACGCGGATGTTGATATGCACCAAGGAAATAGAGCGCAATTGTTTTGACGATCACTGCCAGAATGGCGGCTTCCACTGCTGAGGATGCGTAGAAATCGTTGTAGGGTGTAATGCCAGTTCGCAGTGCAACTGAACCTGTCATGGATGCGAAAATGATGACCATATCCAGCGGGAGCAGGTGGCGGAGGGGTTTGCCGCGAAAGATGATCCATGTCCCTGTAATGACGGCGAGGAAGACCAGGTCCAGCCTGCTGAACATGACCATCACTGCGATGAGCGCGAGCCCGGCAATCTGGCGGGGTTTTACTGTTGTTGTGCGCCATTCATTTTCAAAACATGAGAGTTTATAGACGAAATATACAATTGAGAATGCCGCCAATGGTGTTTCCAACCCGTATTCGTAAACGTTCAAATGGATATAAAAATTGAAAGCCCAAAAACATGCGGCAGGAATTGCAGCCGCCTGGGAAAGGTTGTTTTTTATCAACCTGTAGATCAGCACCGCGGTTGCCGCCTGAAAGCCGGCGGTGGCCAACAGCAGTATCCGCAAGGGCAGGATCAGGTCAAAGCGGGCGAGCGCAAAGATCGGAATGCAGATAACCATCCACAAGGGATGATACCCATTGGTTGGGTTAATGCCGTCGAAGGTGCTGCCATGCCCCTCGGCAATATTTTGCGCGACCTTGAAATAATAATAAGCATCATCGCGTTTGAACCATATGTTGGGGAAGGTGTACGCATCCGCCAGCGCCGCATAAAGGTGGACGCTTAATATGATGATAATCAGCAGGACTTCAAAGAGGGAGAAGCGTTTAAGGAAATTCATTTTTTCATGGGTATTAAGGATGCCCATTATAAGCGTTCTATGCAATAGCAAGGGTAATCTTGCCAAAATTCTCACCGCGCCATAATCTTTCCTGTGCGGCGGCCGCTTCCTGCAGCGGAAAGGTCTGGTCAACCACGGGGCTCAATGTGCCCGCCGCGATCAGATCCATCACCTCGGCAAATTCTGCAAGTGTGCTCATGGTGGAGCCGATGATCGCAAGATGTTTCGCGAAGATATAGCGGTTGTCAATTTCGAAGCGGGGCGCACCGCTATTGCCAACTGTCAGCAATCGTCCGCCTTTGCGAAGCGCGCGCAGACTTAAGGGAAAGGTGGCGCCGACATTGTCGATTACAACGTCCGCCCCCCGCTTTCCCGTCGCAAAAAAAACTACCTTCGACCAGTCTTCCTCATTTGAACGATCAATCAAAATATCCGCGCCGAGCGCTTCGGCTTTCTCAAGTTTCTTTGAATTGGATCCGATGACAATGACCTGCGCACCAAGATATTTCGCGATCTGGATGCTGGCAGAATTCACACCGCCGCCTGCGCCGACAATGGCCACCGTTTCCCCCGCTTTAACTCCCCCGCGTTTGACCATCGAATGCCATGTGGTCTGATAAACCAAAGCTGCGGCAGCGGCTTTGTGAACGTCGAAATTGACAGGGAGTTTATACAGCTGTCGGACTGGCAGGCATACATACTCAGCATATGTGCCGCGGACTGTTTCCCCCAGCAAATGCCATTTGAGACACATGTTATCCTGCTTGTTCACGCAAAATTCACATTGGCCGCATCCCAAATTGGCGTTGATGACCACAGGGTCGCCAACCTGAAGACCGCTAACGCCTTCCCCAAGTGCGGATATTTCACCGGCGCCGTCTGCGCCGTTGATGTGGGGGAGTTCCAGGTTCAATCCCTGCCATCCATTGCGAACCATTACATCCATGCGGTTGAGCGCAGCCGCATGCAGTCGAATCAACGCTTCGCCGGGCCCGGGTTGAGGCGTGGGGAAGTCGGTATACTCAAGGACTTCAGGCCCGCCGTGTTTGTGGAAGAGGATTGCCTTCATTTTGAGATGAAACGTGCCATTTTATGGGGTATTCTCATATTCGTAAAGCCAGTACAGGATTTTCTGGTCAACGTCCTTTCTTTCATGAAGAACACCATTGGGGTATGCGGTTTCCACATCAGGAAGGTAGCTCGTGACCTCTGGAAGGAATATAAACACCAAATGGTCAGATTCAGGGACCGGGTTCTCAGCTGAGCCCCAGGGTTGGTGAACATCAAAGCCTTGCACTTGCGGTGCAAGGTAGGAAATGCTGGGAATGGAATAATATCCCATGATGTCGGTGGTGAAGAAAAAAGCCTGTGTGCCTCGCGGCTTGTCTTTCAAGTCGTTTGCCAGGTGCTGGGCTATCACGCTCGCTCCGCCTCCAAAATCAATGACGGTTTTAGGGGTGTATGTGTTAAAGTAGAAATTTATATCATCCGCACTCAGAAAAACTGCGATCCCAATCAACACTATGGTCAACACCCGGGCGGATCTTTGCCAGAGCCGTTCGACCAAATCGCCAATTTTATCCAGCCCACGTGCGAGGATAAGGATACAGACAGGTGCGGCAGCCACATATCTTTGCGCTGCCGGGGTTGATTCGCTCAAACCGCCCAGCAGGACATACACCGCCAGCCAAAGGAGCAGGAAGATCGAGCGGCTGTCTTTTGGGCGCGTCATTAAATGGACCGATCCCAACAGGAAGAACCCCGCGTATAACGGTCGAAGAAAGGATGTTTCAGGGCGGTACCAGTGTTGCAGGGGAAGATGTGTGAAAGCCAGGACGCCAAGACCAATCTGTTTCAGAAGGATTCGCCAGGCGGGCAATCCCGTGATCGCCACCTCATTCTCCAGCCAGGATCCGAGAATGCTGACCCTTGAAAGCGGCGCCAGATATTGTTCGGGATATATGATGTAATACCATGCGAGGGGAAGGAAAACGACAATCATCCCAAGGGTCATCAAAATCATATTTGCGAGCGAGCGTTTTAATTTTGGAAGATTGAATATCGCGGTGGAGATAAGACCTCCAAAGACGACGATCAACAACGCGCGACTGCTCGGGTAAAAATATTGCGACAGCCCAAGCCCAAGCCCGGCCAGCAGGAAGGCATTGCGGCTTTCCCTTTCCCACGCATACCATGCCGCGCCGACAGTGATCACAAAAAAAAGCCCGTCCCAGATATTGTTTAATCCGATACGGCTGAAGTGCATATGGAAGTGAAAACCCGTCAGTGCAAGAGCGGCGATGAGCCCTGTCCGTTTGCCGAACATTGCATGCCCCGTCAGATAGATTCCCCCAACCGTCAATGCGCCGGCGATCGCTGAAGGGATTCGCAATGCGGCTGTGGTATTTCCAAACAATGATATTGATGCGGACGGAACCAGAAAATACAGCCCTGGAAAAGAATACCAGCCGGCTGAAAAAGGATTGTTGGATTCTCCCTCTATAAATCGAATGCCGTGCAACCCGGCGGACGCCTCGTCACCATTCAGAAGGATTGGAATGTAATTGGTTGCAATGGCACGGAACGGCAGGGCCAGGAATGCAAAGCCCAAAGCAAACAGGAAAGGTTTCCATTTCGACCGCAGGTTTAGGTCATTTGGTTTCCAACAGCCAAGCATATATAAACCAATACTGATCAGCCATGCTGCCCACGTCCCGATTGGGCTGATCATTTTTTCGCCATCGCCCGCCGCAAAATGTGCAAGAATCGAATAAAAGATCGATAGAAAGATGGCGACAACCTGCCATGGTTCAAGGTTTAGCCAGATGCCGGGTCTTTTTAGCATATGCTCAATTTGTGCACTGATCTTTTCATCCCTGGCTGTCAAGATCCCGAGCAGGTAGAAAACCAGGCCGCAGAACAATAAAACCATTGATTCTGTACGCTGCCCAAGGGGCAGCGCCGCCTGAACGATTTGGCCCAGGATTGCCAGCATACTGCCACCCGCCAGCAGGCATGTCGCCAGATTGCGCTGCGATGATGCCATTTATTTAATCCCCAACTCGCTACGTGAAATCACAATCCTTTGAATTTCGCTCGTGCCCTCGTATATTTCGGTAATCTTTGCATCGCGGAAATAGCGTTCAACGGGCAGTTCCTTGCTGTAGCCCATGCCACCGTGAATTTGAACAGCCTGGTGCGTGACGAACATTGAGGTTTCCGATGCAAATAATTTTGCCATGGAGGCCTCCAGCGAATAGCGTCCGCCGCCCTGTTTGGATTTTTCTTTTGCAATCGCAGCATTGTATATTAACAAACGGGATGCCTCGATACGCGTCTTCATATCTGCGATTTTGAACCCCGTTCCCTGGAATGCTCCGATCGGTTGACCGAACGCTTCTCGCTGACCCGCATATTGCCTTGCTGCTTCGTAGGCTGCTTCCGAAATCCCAAGCGCCTGGGTGGCAATGCCGATGCGTCCTGCATCAAGAACGGTCATTGCTATTTTAAAGCCTTCGCCTTCCCCGCCGAGTCTGTTCTCAACAGGGATTTTACAATCTTCAAAGATCAGCTCGCTGGTTGCGGAGGCACGGATGCCAAGTTTTGGCTCCTTCTTTCCGCGGGTGAGGCCGGGCATGCCGCCTTCAACCAAAAATGCGGAAACGCCTTTTTGCTTTTTATCCGGATCGGTCATCATAAAGACGACGAAATAATCTGCAACAGGTCCGCTGGTAACCCAGGATTTGCGGCCATTCAATACGTAGAAGTCGCCGTCGCGCGTGGCGCGTCCTTTCATGGTCCCTGCGTCTGAGCCGCTTTGAGGTTCAGTGAGGGAATATGCGCCAATTGCCTTGCCAGAGGCGATCGGTGTGATGAATTTCTTCTTTTGTTCCTCCGTGCCAAATTTGAAAATGCCGTGACAATATAATGAATTATTGACGGACATGATGACACCGTGCGAAGCATCCGCTTTGCAGATTTCTTCGAGCGCGAGAACGTAGGCGAGGGCGTCCATGCCTGCACCGCCATATTGTTCGGGAACCTCGATCCCCATGAATCCCATTTCACCCATTTTTTTTATGGTGGCATGAGGGAATTCTCCGCTTTCATCAAATTCCCCCGCAATGGGGGCGATTTCTTTTTGCGCAAAATCGCGCGCGGCATCGCGGAGCATTTTGTGTTCGTCCGTGAGCGGAAAGATGGGGAGGTCTGTCATTGGCTGGTCTCCAAATTGTTTTTTAGGATTATACCGCGTGGGGATGATTTGGGACTTTGTCGGAGTGGATTCTGCCTGTTTCGGTGATGCAGGTTTGAGCGCGGGCGGAGGCGGATGCCTAATCGGAAATTAATGATTGACTTTCGTTTCCCATTCCGTATAATTATGAACTTAAATCTGCCGCATCGAACATGTGGCGCAGGTGTATTATACATACCTGAAAGGAGGTGGCGACGGGGCTGAAATTTGATTTTATTGTCTGGACGTGTTTAACAATTCAAAAGGAGAGAGAATAATGAAGAAGTTTGCTTTTAAACTGCTGGTCCTGTTTGTATTTGCCAGTTTCGTGCTTGCGGCTTGTGGAGGCGCGGCTCCTGCAACAGATGCTCCTGCCCCTGCTGCCACACAGGCTCCTGCATCGTCCGATGCGCCTGCAACCGAAGCGCCCTCGATGGAACTCGAAGGTGAGGTTTCCATTGTTGCCTGGGCGGGATATGTCGAGCGCGGCGAGACCAGCCCAGACTTTGACTGGGTGACTGAATTCGAGGCCCAGACCGGTTGTATGGTGAAGGTCAAAACTGCCGCAACTTCTGATGAAATGGTAGCGTTGATGAATGAGGGCGGTTTTGATCTTGTGACTGCTTCCGGCGATGCCTCCAACCGCCTAATCTCAGGCGGCAGGGTTCAGGCGATTGATATTTCCCGAATCCCGAGCTACAGCGAAATTGATCCGCGTTTGCAGGATGCCCCTTGGCATACTGTGGACGGCGTCCACTATGGCGTGCCGTATTCATCCGGGCAAAATGTCCTGATGTACAACACCGATGTGTTTGGCGATCAACCGCCCACAAGCTGGGATGTGGTCTTCGAAGAGATGACCCTGCCTGATGGTCAGTCCAACAAGGGCCGCATTCAGGCGTATGACGGGCCCATCTATGTCGCGGATGCCGCGCTGTACCTGATGTACAACAATCCTGAACTGGGTATTGCCAATCCCTACCAGTTGACCCGCGATCAATTCAATGCTGCGATCGAACTGCTCCGCCAGCAGCGCACGTTGATCAACCGTTACTGGCATGATGCGTTCATTCAGATGGACGACTTCACGAATGAAGGCGTTGCCGCTTCGGGTTCCTGGCCCTTCCAGGCGAACCTGCTGAAGGGTGGCGGCGCCCCGATTGACAAGGTTGTTCCGGTGGAAGGTGCAACGGGCTGGGCTGACTCGACCATGCTGCATGTGGATTCCGAGCATCCCAACTGCGCTTATGCATGGATGGAGTGGTCGCTCAACCCCAAGGCACAGGGCGATCTGGCTGCCTGGTTCCAGAATGTCCCCGTCCGCCTGGATGCCTGCGAAGGCAACCCCCTGCTCGGGGAAGAAGGTTGTAAGAACAACGGCTCCGAAGATTTCGATAAAATCTGGTGGTGGCGCACTCCCACCACGGATTGTGGTGATGGTCGTATGGAATGTGTTCCCTATCATGAATGGGTCACAAACTATGTAGCCGTTATCGGCGGCCGTTAGTATTAAAAACCATTTGTATCAGGCGGGGTAATTCCCGCCTGATACACTATTATTTGATGAAGAGCTGCCAATCTCATGAATAATTCCTCCGCGCCCGCCATTCGTTTTGATAAAGTGAGCCGTTATTTTGGGGAGGTGAGAGCCGTCGACCAGGTGGACCTGGAGGTTAAGGATGGCGAGTTTTTTTCCATGCTTGGTCCATCAGGCTCGGGGAAAACCACCTGCCTGCGCATGATTGCAGGGTTTGACAGGCCCACTTCCGGATTTATCCATTTATATGGACAGGAAGTTTCCAGCCTGCCGCCTTATGATCGGGATGTCAATACGGTATTTCAGGATTATGCATTATTTCCACACATGAACGTGGGGGATAACATTGCCTATGGTTTGATGGTGAAAAAGGTCGCCAGGGAAGAGCGCTTAAAACGCATGGAAGAGATGCTGGAACTGGTGCAGTTGACCGGTTATGCCGGACGAAAACCCTCACAGCTATCCGGCGGACAGCGTCAGCGCGTCGCGCTCGCCCGCGCACTGATCAATCATCCCAAGGTTCTCCTGCTCGATGAGCCGCTCGGCGCATTGGACTTGAAACTGCGCCAGCAGATGCAAATCGAACTTAAAGGGATTCAAAAACGGGTTGGCATTACCTTTATTTTTGTCACGCACGACCAGGAAGAGGCGATCACCATGAGTGACCGCATTGCTGTTTTTAATCAGGGCAAGATCGAGCAGGTTGGTTCACCCTCTGATATTTATGAGAGACCCGCCTCTGCTTTTGTGGCGGGCTTTGTCGGGACATCGAACCTTGTCAGCGGGGAAGTGGCAAGGCGCACCACAGGCTCCGAACAGACGTTTTCCATCCGTCCTGAAAAAATCCATCTCGGTTCGGTCCATGACAAACCCGCAGGTGATATGCTCTCTCTGGAAGGCGTGGTCCGCGATGTGGTGTATCTCGGCTTATACACCCGCTATCTGGTTGAGATCGAAAGCGGAGCGGATTTGGTGGTTATTGAACAAAACCTCAAGACCACTTCGATGGATGTGCTTTCTGCAAAGGGACAAAAGGTAAGGCTGTCCTGGCACAAGGATCACATCAGCCGCATGGGAGGCTGAAATGATTAACCGCCTCTCCACATTTTTCTACCGGCGTCCAAAACTGGTTTTAGCCCTGTTCCTCATTCCGCCATTGCTCTACATGGTGGTGGTGTATCTCGGCTCGTTATTCTCCCTGTTGATCAATAGTTTTTACGCCATCGACGATTTCACCGGCCTCATCATCCGCGAGTTTACGCTTAAGACCTATGTACAGATATTCAACCCCGCCAACCGGGAAATCTTCATGCGTACTGCCACAATGGCAACCATCGTCACCATTGTGGATGCACTGGTCGCATTTCCGCTGGCATATTACATCGCAAAATTCGCCTCGCCAAGGCTGAAGACCTGGCTTCTCATCGCAGTGACAATTCCGCTCTGGTCAAGTTATCTTGTGCGTGTCTATGCCTGGAAGTTGATCCTGGCAAAGGAAGGCATCCTTTCCTGGTTCATTAATATATTCGGTTTAAGCGGCGCTCTTGACTGGCTGTTGGGTTTGCCGAATATCGGGGGGTCGTCCCTTTCGCTCTCTCCGATCGGGATGTTCATTGTGTTCGTGTACATCTGGCTCCCGTACATGATCATTCCCATACAGACCGCCCTGGAACGTGTGCCCGCCTCCCTGCTGGAAGCCTCCAGCGACCTGGGTGCAAAACCGCTTCAAACCTTCCGCACGGTGATCCTGCCATTGGCGTTTCCCGGCGTTGTGGCCGGTTCAATTTTCACTTTTTCACTGACACTGGGCGACTTCATCGTCCCGCTGACGCTGGGCAATTCAAAATTTTTCATCGGACAAGCCGTCTTTTCCTATCAGGGAACTGGCGGGAACATCCCTCTTGCCGCTGCAATGACGATGGGACCGGTTGTCATTATGATCGTCTACCTGCTCATTGCCCGTAAACTTGGAGCGTTCGATGCCCTCTAAATCATCCGACACCCGCCCCAGAGCCTCCTGGGGTTTGAAGTTCGCTGCGCTGGGCACCCTGCTTTTTCTGCATGTGCCTATGTGGATCATTTTTCTCTACACACTCACGCCCGACGAAACCACCTATACATTTCCATTACCGGGCTTTACAACCAAATGGTTTGGCGTTGCATTGGGGCGCGCAGACCTGTGGCGTTCGTTGACTCTTTCCTTTCAAGTTGCCACAGTCGCCACCATCGCCGCATTGATATTGGGTACGCTCGCCGCAGCAGCAGTCTATCGCAGTAAATTCTTTGGACGTGAGGCGATTTCCTTCCTGCTTGTTCTGCCAATCGCTTTGCCCGGCATCGTCTCCGGCATTGCCCTGCGGACTGCCATTGGCGGGTTGAGCATCCCTTTTTCTTTTTGGACAATCGTCATTGGCCACGCCACCTTCTGTGTCGTGGTCGTTTACAACAACGTGCTGGCCAGATTCCGCCGTACCAGCGCATCCATGATCGAAGCCTCCATGGATTTGGGCGCGAACTCCTTCCAAACTTTCCGCCATGTTGTACTCCCCAATATTGCAACCGCACTCCTTGCTGGCGGCATGCTGGCGTTTGCGCTTTCGTTCGATGAAGTCATTGTGACAACATTTACCGCGGGTCAGCAGACCACGCTACCGATCTGGATTTTCAGCCAGCTTTCCCGTCCGCGTGACCGCCCTGTGACCAACGTCGTGGCCACTATCGTCATTCTTATCACTTTCATACCGATCTTCCTCGCACAAAAGATCTCGGCAGGCTCATCGGACACGGAAGGCGAAACGAAATAGCTTTTTGCAGACGATTGGAGCGGCAGGGTTAACCCTTGTCGCTCTTTTTTGTTTATATGCCCGCGGTCGTAAATTGCGCTCTCCCCATTCGGTAAATGCGCGATTTGTGACCGCGCTGGGTATAATAGTCTCTTATGCGTTCCCCCATCTGGAAGTTTGAAGCGGACTTGACCAATCGTCTTCTCGCCTGGGGTGTTTTTTCGCTTCTTGCCGGACTGTATCTCTGGTCCGCCACAAATGACTTTGGGCGCGGCTTTGGCATTCAGTGCGTGGCTTGGGGTGCTCTGGATGCTGTCATCGCCGTTGTCGGGGCGAGGAAAGCCGCTCGACGCAAGTCCACAGCTGACCCGAAGGAAGAGGCGCTTTTCATCCGCAAGGTGTTATGGATCAATATCGGATTGGATGGCCTCTATATGCTTGGCGGCTTCTGGGTCCTCCAGACATATTCAGCGACTTTTTGGCAGGGGACGGGCTGGGGGATAATCGTGCAGGGTGCGTTTTTGTTCTTCTTCGATCTACTTCACGCGTTGCGTGTGCCAACCGAGGTGCAATGACCTTTTCCTATCTCAACTCAAAATGTGAAGCACGCGGCCATGTCAAAGGCGGGTGTGGTGTTTTTGCGCGCGAAATGGTTTTGAAGGATGAACTGGTTTCCTTGTGGGGAGGGAAGATAGTCCGCAGGGATGAACTAGACCCGGCCATGCCGCGCTTCACTCAGCGTGTTTTGCAACTGGACGAAGACTTGTATTTATTGACCGCCGAGGAAAAAGAGCCCAATGATTGTTTCAATCATTCCTGCGAACCGAATTTGGGTTTCTTCGGGCAGATCGGGCTGGTTGCCATGTGCGATATTGAAGCCGGCGAAGAGTTAACCTTTGACTATGCCATGTCTGACGGCGGCCCATATGATGAATTTGAATGTACGTGCGGTTCACTGAACTGCCGCGGCAGGGTAAGCGGCAATGACTGGAAGCTGCCGCAGCTTTGGAAAAGATACGACGGATATTATTCGCCATATCTTGCGAGAAGAATCAAGTCATTACGATAGTCCATGAAAAATTCCTTCCCGGTCCGCATTTATTGTGCCGCGCTTGTGTTGCGTTTGATACCCGTCCTGCTTACCCGCGGACTGGGAATTGGCCTGGATGACATGTTCCAGTATGATATGCTGGCGCGCAGTTTGGCTTCCGGTAACGGCTTTCGCTGGTATGCACAAGAAGACTTGAAGCTGCTCGAGCCGTATGTGGATTTTGACCTCTCGACAGCGAAAGAGTATGACCCGCAATATGGACTTTACACCTCCTTCCGTGCGCCTTTATATCCTACGTTTTTAGCAATAGTTTATTTTTTCAGCGGGCTGGATGTCTCCCGTTTCTTTGCGGTTCGTTTGGCGCAGGCGGTTTTTCTCGGCGCGCCGCTTGCCCCGTTGACCTATCTGGTTTCCCGTCGTTTATTCTCTGACTCTGAGAAAACGGCGAAAATCTCTGCGTGGATCGTTGCCTGCTATCCCATGCTTCTCGTCTATCCTCTCGGCCTGGGGACTGAAAATCTATTCTTTGTGTTGTTTCTTGCCTCCTTCCTTTTTCTGCTCAAATCCATTGAATCCCCATCACCTGTCCACTTTCTGCTTTCCGGCCTCCTTCTTGCCTTGGCCACACTTACTCGATCTGTCATTCTTCCTTTTGCAGGCCTGGCCATTCTTTATCTTTATTACCTCCATCGTAGACGGGCTTTATTGAGCGCATTTGCCTTTGTTTTGGTGATCGCCCCATGGATTCTCCGCAATTCACTGTTGCACAATAAATTAACGGGAATCGAAACGTCCATGGGATACAACCTGTACCTTGGCTATCACCCCGAAGGGAATGGCTCGTTCGTCTTTGGTCCATCGCTGGATCTGCTTACCATCATGGATGATGCCGAACGGGATAAGGTTGGAACGCAAAAAGCCTTGGGTTTCATAACAGCCCAGGCCGAAAGGCTTATCCCATTGGCCGTGAGCAGGCTTGGGCTTTTCTTTGGACTGGAAAAACGTGTTCTGATGTATTTTTATTCCAATAATCTTATTGGCTTCATTCCCAAACCAGCCTTGCTGACCATTTCTGTAGTTTTACTCCTGCCGTTTGTGCTGGTCTCAACTTCAGCTGTATTTGGATCTTCCTTTTTGAGGCGGAATCCGCAAACGATTTTGTTGATCTTATTGCTGTTTTGCTACGTTTTACCACATGTCTTGATTCTTTCAGAAGACCGTTTTCACCTTGCGTTGATCCCGTTTTTTGCGATTCTTGCCGCGCATTGCTGGTCAGGCGGCACGCAGGCACTGTCTGCCCGCTGGCACGAGTCTGGGACTGGAAAACTGGCTGTGAGCCTTGCCCTTTTTGCTTTGGTTCTGCTTCTGTTCAATTGGGGATTTGAACTTCATCGTGATGCGGATAAAATTACCGCCCTGCTTGGGCTTGACGGCAACAAGACCTACTTTCCTTATTGAGGGAGAAGATGAAATATTTGCTTGGCGAAAAACTGAATTTTGACTGGAAGATCGTTACTGTGACGATCGTCAGCACGTTATTGCTGATGGTGGATCACTATCATAAACTGACCCCGTACAAATACTGGGACCGTGTCATTCTATATCTCGTCATTCCGCTCCTGCTCACATTGGTCCTGTTTCGGGAGAATCCGCGTGAGTACGGCTTATCGTTTGGCGATTGGCAACTTGGTTTGGTGTTTACCATGCTGGGGATTCTTTTCATGGCTCCGATCATTTATTATCTAGGAAACGGTGACGAATCCATGAGAATGTATTACGGGCGTTTCCTGCCCGGTCTCCCATGGACGACCTTCCTCGATCTGATCGGCTGGGAATTTATTTTCAGAGGCTGGATTTTGTTTGCATATGCCCGCAAATTTGGGCCGGAAGCCATGTGGCTGCAGGCTGTGCCGTTCGCGCTGGCGCATATGGGCAAACCTGAAATTGAGACCCTTTCCACCATCTTTGGCGGATTTGCCTTCGGCTGGGTGGCATGGCGTACCAAATCCTTTGTCTGGCCTTTTCTGATTCACTGGTTCATTTCCACGTTTATTATTCTTGTGGCCGCGGGGACGGTGTAAGCGGATGCTCACGTATGAGATTCGCCCTGCGCTAAAATCAGAATCGGCTCAAATCAAGGACTTGATTCATTTGGTTGGGATCAACCCCACAGGCCTGGACTGGAAGCGGTTTGTCGTGGCGGTCAATGAACAAGGCGAAGTCATTGGCTGCGGACAAATCAAGCCTCACGGGAAAGACATCCTTGAGCTGGCTTCGATTGCAATTCCGCCCGGGCAGCGTGGAAAAGGTATTGCGAGGAAGGTCATTGAAGTGTTGCTGGAAAAAACGCCGAGACCGCTGTATTTGATGTGCATGTCCCACAACGGCCCCATGTATGAACGGTTTGGGTTTCGAGCCATTGCATACGAGGAAATGCCGCGCTATTATCAGCGCATCAAAAAGGTCTTCGATATTGCGAACATGATTCGGCGCGAGGAGGAATTGCTTGTGATGAAGTTGGAGTAAAATCCAGGCTATGAGAAGTGCGCTGTATGTTTTGCTTGGAGTGATGGCGGGCTTTGCACTTGCGGGGTTGTTGGTATTCATTTCGCGCGCACCGGCCGGTCAGCCGGTCGTGTTACAGCCTGCGCCTACCAAAGCTCCGATAGCCGTGCATGTGATCGGTGCGGTGCCGCGCCCGGGTCTGTATCAATTTTCTGAAGGTGCACGAGTTCAGGACGCGATCGACGCAGCGGGCGGCCTGCTTGCAACTGCCAACGTAAATGCAGTCAACCTCGCCGCTCTGTTGACCGACGGCCAGCAGTTGAATATTCCCTATAAATCAGGGAGCGAGCCATCGGATGATACAGGTTTGCTTGAACTGCCCGGCTCGTCGGGAGCGAACGGATCCTCATCGACAACCGAAGACCTGTCTTCATCTGAGCCTTCGGACAATAAACTAATTAATATCAACACAGCCACATTGCAGGAATTGGACTCGCTGCCCGGCATCGGCCCCACCCTTGCCCAGCGAATTATTGACCATCGCAATGAAAATGGCGCCTTTTCCACCATCGAGGAGATCATGGATGTATCAGGCATCGGCCTCTCCACCTTTGAAAACATAAAAGACCTGATCACAGTAAATTGATGTTCCCATGCCCGCATTTGACCATTTTGCCCTGATCGCCCCGTTCTATGCACGTGTCGCATATTCCAAAGTGGATGTGATGCGCGAGGTTGCATCCCTGCCTGTGCGCGGGACTTTGCTGGATGTGGGCGGCGGTACAGGACGGGTTGCCTCAGCGATCCGTAATCTTGTGGATGATGTGATCCTTGCTGATGTATCCTTCGGGATGTTGAAAGAATCGCCTCGGGCTGCGCTCAAATCTGTGTGCGGAGGGTCTGAATCATTGCCCTTCGCTGATAATTCCTTCGAGCGCGTTATCATGGTGGATGCGCTCCACCATGTTTTGGACCATGCCGATACCGCCCGTGAGATGTTCCGCGTGGTAAAACCCGGGGGGCTGCTGGTTATCGAAGAACCCGATATCCGCACATTTGGTGTGAAGTTGATCGCAATTGCGGAAAAGATGTTGTGGATGCGGAGTCACTTCCTCGCGCCTGCGGAGATTGTAAAATTATTTGGAATGGGGGAATCTCGTATTAAGACGGAAGATGGAACGGCATGGGTAATTATTGAAAAATAAAATGCTCCGGCAGGCCCCGGCTAAGGATCGGAGCATTTTTCCCGTTTACTCGCTCGACAACACGTGCCTTGCGATCACCATTCGTTGAATTTCGCTCGTCCCCTCGCCGATGGTCATCAAACGCGCATCGCGGTACATTCTTTCCACATTGTATTCGCGGCTGTATCCATACCCGCCATGGATTTGAATGGCATCGTAAATGACCCGTTCCGCCATTTCGGTCGCATAGAGCTTTGCGATTGCCGCCTCCTTGTTGTAGGGACGTCCCAGGTCTTTAAGCCATGCGGCTTTGTATAGATACGTGCGGGCCAGTTCAATTTCCATCTCCATGTTTGACAGTTTGAACTGGGTTGCCTGAAACCCTGAAATGGACTGCCCAAACGCCTTGCGTTCGCGTGCATAGTTGACCGCTTCCTCCATAGCCCCGCGTGCCAGTCCCACTGAGATCGCACCAATGCTGATGCGTCCCGCATCCAGCGTGGACAAAGTCTGTTGCAGACCATGTCCCTCTGGACCGACCATATTCTCCAAAGGTACACGCACGTTGTCGTAGGTCACTGCATGCGTGGGGGAGCCGCGCATGCCCATCTTTTTTTCAGCGGGTCCAATGCTCAAGCCCTTTGAATTTGTTGGGACGAGGATCATGCTCAATGACTTCGAGCCGCCCTTTGGGTCTGTGCGGACGAGCGTAAGAATGTATTCCGCAATGCTCGCATTCGTGCACCACATCTTTGCGCCATTGATACTCCATTCATTCCCGGCCTTTTCCGCCTTGGTGCTTACGCCGCCTTTAAGGTCTGAGCCTGCTCCAGGTTCCGTGAGCGCCAGCGCGCCAAGTTTATTTTTACCTTCCGCAACCATGGGAAGCCACTTTTTTTTCAATTCTTCACTTCCATAGCGGGCAATCGGGGCGGATCCAAGTCCATTGTGGGCGGCAAACGCCAGCGCCGTGGAGCCGCAGCCCCAGCCCAGCTCCTCCATGGCGATGACGAGGGATACCCCATCCACGTCCGAGCCGCCGTAGGCTTCAGGGATGCTCAAGCCGAGCAAACCGATCGGTCCACCCTGATGGACTGCATCCCAGTTGAATTCCCCCCTCTCGTCCACTTCATGCGCTTTGGGCCTTACCACCTTCGCCACAAAATCATGAACGATCCTCCTCCATGCCTTTTGCTCGTCATTCAGATCGAAATCCATTTTTTCTCCCGGGTTAATATTTTGCCGTGCCGGTCATGGTGGATACTGTCCGGTCTTTGAAATGACGGCATATTATAGTGTGATCACTTTCGCGGCTTTCATCTGCGCTTCGATAATATCGGGCATCCCGCCAACGATGCCAATTTTTACCCTGTCGGTCAGGTTGTAAAAATCCAGACAGGTTGAGCACAGGATGAGACGAACCCCTTTTGCCTCCAGCGCCTGTAATTGCTCGAGAACAGGCGAACCTTCACAAACCAGTTTCACGCCCTCGGTGTAAAAACACAACACGGCGGGCAGGTCGTCATTTTGAGCCAGCAGTTCAAGGTACTTTCCCATCAATTTTAATTGCAGAGACTCCTCTGAATGGCCCATCCCATTTTCCCTGATCACGACAACGGTATCCAACATGTTATTTTTCCTCATTCAGAAATAGTTTCAGTGCCTTGCTTGCCTTTTTGATCTTTTCCTTGGGCACGAACACCTGCACGCTCCCCAGCCCCGTGATCCCAACGGGGTAGGCGCTCTGCCCAATGGATTCTTGAAACAGCTCCACGTCGATACCCTGCGATTCAAGGTAACTCTTGAGCAAGTCCGCTTCCATGCGGTTGTTCAATTCAACAAGCAATTCATACTTCATATCGTTCATGTCTGCCTCCAAAACACGATGAACAGGATCGTCCATAGTATGCTGACCATCAACTGGCGGATCCCGATCCGTGTGGGTTTCCAGCCAATTGCGGGATTCGTAATTCCCCAGATTGTTTCCAGCCATTGCACCAAAAAAGGGATGAAGATAAAACGCGGGATAAGATTTGAAAGGCCCAACACGCTGGATGCGGCCAAGTTAAACGAAGTATACAGGAAAGCGCGGTTTCCCATCCGCCACCAAGCGCTTCGACTTTTCGCCGATGCCTGACTCTGTTCCAGTTCACGTTGACCCAGCCTCAGGTATGCGTACACAATGCTCGCTGCAGATTGCAACCACGTCAGCACCCACAGCCACCAGCCAAGCAGGTCATATTCGCGGATACCGACCCAGTACGCCGCCGGCGCAGCCAGTGACAGCACCCCTGTGGCGATGACCTCCACGCCCGCCTGCCTTCTCTCCGCACGTTTGCTTACAAGTCGTAAGTGCCATGCAAAGACGGGAATCCCTGGCACCGCAAGGTAAAGGACATAACCAAAACCCTCCAGGATAAGCCCGAGCAATGCCAGGGCGGCGATACCGCCATAGATGAGCACCCAGAAATGGGCGGCGGGAAGATCCGCCTTCGGGCGGCGGCCCGAGTATGCCTTGACGACGACTGTCATCGGCTGGCGGACCAAAAATGCAGACATCGCCGCGATGATAAGGTGGAGAGTGGCGTAGGTGAAACCCCTGCCCGCAAAGATGCCCACCAGTAAGGGGCTTAAGATAAAGACCCATGAACCGTGGTCCTGCGGCAGGGCGATCTGGTTTTTGAGATATTTTTTCATCCCATGCAAGCATACAAGAAAAACATTCTCCGCGCAAGGTTGTTATAATGATGGTAAATTATTCCAAGGAGAGATGCAGCATGTCCCCAAAGAAACGAGCAAAAAAAGCACAAACCAGACAATCTGATAAGACAATTCAGTACACCGCGATTGCCGTTGCAGTGATTGCGGTTGCCGTACTTGTGGGGAGGCTGGCCCCGCGGGCATCGTCCACGCCAGGCGATGTGACACCAAGGCAGTATGCTTCCGCCCCGCCGATGACGATTGACACGGATACGAGGTATGTTGCAACCATTGAAATGGAAAAGGGTGGCGTGTTCGTTGTGGAGTTGTACCCTGATAAAGCCCCGATTACGGTTAATAGTTTTGTATTCCTCGCCCGCGATGGATATTTTGACGGTGTAACCTTCCACCGCGTGCTGGAGGGTTTCATGGCGCAGGGCGGCGACCCGACAGGCACAGGCGGAGGCGGGCCGGGCTATCAATTTCTGAATGAAGATAGCGACCTGACGTTTGACAAGGCCGGTGTGGTTGCCATGGCAAACGCGGGACGCGACACGAACGGCAGTCAGTTTTTTATCACGTTCGGTCCAACGCCGCAATTGAACGGCGGCTATACCATCTTTGGCCAGGTCATTGAAGGCATGGATGTGGTCAACGGTATCACGCGCCGCGACCCAAACCTGAACCCCAATTTCACTGGTGATGTGATTAAAACGATCACCATCACGGAAGAATAGCCGTTTATTTCTGAAACAAGGCGGGGGTCACTTTGGCAGCCAGATTCTTCGAGTGCAGCCACTCAAGGTGACCTTCACCTGTTTTATCCAAAATGTCCGATGTTGACCGGATACTGAAGGCAGGAGCATGGACGAAAAACAAACCAAAAGTGAAATGCATGGATGTATTGTCTGCGGGGCGCAGTATCAGTTGTACGTCGTCAGCGACGCGCAGGGAAAATTTGTGGATTGCAGGGTTATGAGTGCGGACGGCAGACATGTACCGAATCCAAGCCGGCCACTGGTGGCGTGTAACAAACACACCGATGAGGAAGTGAAGGCGGCGTTCCTGCGTGCGTATGGCCCCCAGGAGGATGAAGATGATGATTGATTTATAAAATCAGGATAACGCCGAACACGATCTCAAAAATAACGCTGTACCAGTTCGATTGCGTGCCTGATTTATCTGCAAAAATGGAGATGGATCGCGCGATGCCCACGAAGAGATAGGCGTAGCCGAGCATCTGAAAGGCAACCGCACTGCCGGCGAGGATGGGGAAAAGCCCGAGCACGATGAAGAACATCCCAAACACCACGCGGATCTCCGTAATGCCGCGTCCGCCCTGCGGGGCAAGCCCTGTAAAACCGACGGTGTTTTTTGGCGCGACCATGGCGTACGCACCCACCAGCGCAGTCAGAATACAGCCGCTGTATTGTAAAATTTGAAGAATATTCATTGATTCTCCTTTTCCATGCGGTCGTAAAAAATAAGCAGCGTGCTTCCGTATTTTCTGCTCCCGCCTTCGACGAGATTTTTCAGCTCAAGCAGTTCATATTCCGCTGGATCAATCTGCACGATGACCGTCCCGTCCTCCGTCAGCCAGCCGATAGTATCGTCAATCAGCTTCAAGGCGGTTGACCACATCTTCTTATACTGCGGCGGCGCAATATAGATATATTCGAATTGTTTATCGGCTGGAGAGCTCAACATGCTGAACGCATCCCCCCGGCGGATCTCAGCCTGTCCGCCAAACCGGCAGTGTTCCACATTGTCTTTTATGGTTTCAATCGGTGCGCGGTTCAAGTCTGAGAACCGCACAAAAGATGCGCCGCGGCTGATGGCTTCGATGCCAATTGCGCCGGTGCCTGCGAACAGATCCCACCACTTTGAATCAATCACATCCCCCGCAAGGATGTTGAAGAGTGCCTCCTTCACACGGTCCATTACGGGACGGGTGGTCTCACCCGGCACAGACTTTAATTTTCTCCCCTTTGCGCTTCCTGAAATTACCCGCAGGGTCATTCGATGATCTTTCTCACAGCCGTATAATTTTCGTGGGATGCGGTGACGGGAACCACGCAGCCTGTGCCGAGGATGAAACGCCCGCCCTGCGTTTGCTTAATTGCGTCTTTCGCTTCCTCCCTGACCCGGTCTGGATTCTCCAATGTGAGGGCATCCTGTCTCAAGCCTCCGCAGACCGCACCCTTGAAGAGACTCTTCGCCTCTGCCAGCGATGGGTAGGTTTCGCGGTCATGCCAGTTGACAATTTGAAAATTCATAAAGCGCAGTAACGAAAAATAAACATCCCTGCCATGCAGGTGAAGCATGTTACACCATAGGTCGGCCGCGGGTGCGAGCGTTTTTTGGTCAAAAGGTAAGCCAAAGGTTTTGTATTCATCCAGATCGAGCAGGCTTGCCTGGGCGTGCTGTACGGCATAGAAGATCCCGTCCACACCTGTTTCGCAGGCTGCTTCCACAAATTTGGCCGAACTTTTTGTGATGGTTTCCAATCCCTTCATCACTGCTTGCGGATGATTTCGGATGTGCTTCAGCAGCAGGTCGTTGCCGGCCAGGTTCTTCGCCTGCGAAAGAGGATTGAAGATGGTCTGGATGATGGGTATGTGGGGGCTGAGGTTCCGCTTGATCAAACGGAGACAGGCCAGTTGTCCGGCGAGATGCGGGGAGGTTGGGTCAAGCGGTTTGAGAGTCTCCCAATCCTGCGGCTCATGAATGACACGTTTCGTGTATTCCCGCGAGCCTTCAGGGTTGTGTTTCCATTCGTCCTCCACGCCCCAATCTTTTACAGCAAAGGAGGAGGATGGGGTGACTTTCACAATGTCAAAATCGTAGGTTTCCTGAAATTTGAGGGTGGCAGCGGCGAGGTTTTCGGGGTTCTGATCCTCTTCGGGGAAGTGGCGCCAGAGGGCGATGGGCGTGCGGTCGGTTGCTTCGCCTTTCAGGCAGGCTTGAATACGTTCGCGATGGGTGGTCATTTACAGTTTGCTTTCCAAACGGTGTCTGTGATACATTCCTTCACGGAATGTTTTGACAATTGTAAAACCATTTGCCTGCGTTGCCTTAAGGCTGGCGATATTCCATGTTTCAACGCTGGCATACATTTTTTTATACCCCTGTTTACGACTTTCATTCATGAGCGCTTTTTGCAGGGCGCGTCCCAAACCGCGCCTGCGAAACCCGGGCTCAACCGTGAAGTATACGCATTCGATGGTGTTCGGTTCAACCATCTGCCCGCGGATAGTGATGCTGGAGATGAGCATTTGTAAAAATGCCAGCGGGCGGGTGAGGATGACTTTGAGAATATTCCGAATGAACCACGGACGGTCTTTGGTGAGTTTTGAGGTGAGCGCGGACGGCTCTGGGGAGGCAAGGCTGAAACCCATGATCTCGCCCGTTTTGTCATCCTGCGCATAAAAACCAAAGGTACGCTTATCTTGAATCGCATTCTCGAAATAACGAAACACGAACGGGTAACCGAGCCTGGAAAGCAACCCCGCGTCTCCCATATGAATTTCGGCAACCCGCGACAGCAGACCGGGGTTATTGTCTTTCAGAGGGTAAAGGGTGTAGTTCATTTTTTTAAGCCAGACCGCGGATAAGATACGGTCCAAGCGGGCGGACGATGAAGGCGGGCAGGCCTTTCCAAATGGCAATGGCGAGCTGGAATTTTGGGTTCTTTTGGTTGAGCGATGGCAGTTCGTGTCCTGGGGCGAGCCAGTGCCAATATGCGAGTAATTTTTTGCGAGGTGACCATTTCATTTTGAAGACTTCGTTGCCGGAGCCGGCGAGACTGCGGCCGAGGTCGAAGGCTTTTAATCCTTTTTGGATGTTGCGCTGGATGACAGCCCAATAAAGGAATTCCCCAGCATATGATGAACGCGCATGCCGTAATACATTGGCATGCAGGTTGAACACAGTTTCGTCTTGCTGGATGAACACACCGCCGCCGGATATTTTTCCCTGTGCGTTGTACAGCACGGAAAATTCCAAGGTGTCGCCGAGATATTCCGCCATTTTGCGAAGGTAGGTCTTTGAGTGATAGGGGGAGCCAAGTTCATGCATGCTGCGTGCCAGTGCTTCATATGCATCGTCCAAAAGTTCAAGATGCCCAAAACGGATCGAAAACCCCTTTTTGAGGGATTTGCGGACATGGTTGCGGTGGTCGGGGGAGAATGATTTTAACAAATCATCCGGGTTGGAGGGCAGGTCTATCAGGTAGGTAAAATATGCGGGATTTTGGGACCAACTCTCCGGCAAGGGCGAAGCGCCATCATTAAAACGGATGGAAATGTATTCGGCTTTGATATCCTCGGCAAGGCGGCGGACTTCATCCAGCAATAGATCTCGGGCAGTTGCATTTTCAAATGCGAAACCGCCGTAGCTTCCGAAGGGCGCAGTGGCAAGATAGTGACCAAAAATGGGATGTTTGATCTCAACGAGTGCCAGCGCGCCCAGTGGACGGGCATCCTCGGTCACTGCAAAGCGGTGGGTTTGGCAGCCATAAATATCATGTAAAAAATCCAGCCAGCTATCCAGCCCTGTGAAACTTAGTGCATTTTCGAGTGGCGGATAATCAAGCGAGTCAACGCGTTGCAGGTTCATTGGGTGTTCTCGTTTATAAAATGCTGAATGGTCGAGATGGGGAAGGATTCCAGGAGGTCCTTGAGGAATGATGATTTGTTAAGGGTAAATGGATAAAGCAGCGGGTTGAGGAGCATGTCGCGCGCAAAGCGCTGGGGCCAGCGTGATGGCGAAACGATCTCGTATGGATGCAGGAAGATCGCTGGACTTAAGCCCGCCCTTAATTCTTTCTCGATGATCTTATATACGGTTTTGGTAAAGAGACCGCTCATCATGCTTGAGCCATACGGGAACTCGCCGCCCAGAACCAATGGGAGATTCATCCTGCGCGGCGCAATAAACGAGGATGGTTTTTTGAATAGCGGGAAGGTGCTGACCGGTACCTCCCAGATGTTTCCCTTGCGGAGAAACGTTCCTGTAGGTGCGTAAAGCGACGAGCTGTAGGTAAACCCGTTTTGTTCCAATAAGGGATAAACACCTTCGACAGTGTTTATCATCGGCGCGCGGAAGCCCTGTACGTTGTATTTTTTTCGCCATCCCGCAGAAGTTTGCAGGTCGTGCTCGATGTCGGCGAGAAGGGTAAGCGGGCGATGTACCTGGCAGTGAAAGCCGACTTCGTGGCCCGCGTCAAATATCTTTTGCGGGAGTTCGGGGTACCATTCCACCAATTCACCGACCAGGTAGAAACTTACCTTTGTATCCGCCAGTATTTCGAGAATGGGGTCAATGGCATTGCGGGCAAAGCCTTCGTCCAGTGCAAGGCGTTCTTCGGGGAAAAGAAAATCATATCTGCGGGAGGGAGCGAACCAGGATTCGTAATCAATTGTCAACAACAAGCGCGGGGACGGGATCATATCGAGTTAGATTATAGCAGGGATGTTAGGGGACTTGTTTGATGATACAGAAGGTCGCGCCTTGTCTGGTAACTTCGATGAAGGCGGGCTGATCCCGCAGGAATCTCAGGTCCTCGTTTGAGCGGGTGTTTGCAAGATAGAAATCACCGGGCTGCATGTCTTTCTGTTCCGTGCGGAAATCACGGATGATGATGTCTGAACTGGCATAGTATGCCGCAATGTATGGCTCGCGCCTGACGAAGAGCTGTGACCCTGCGGGTGCCTCTTCGTTGATCCTGAGAACTGCTTCGCGATAACAAGTAAGCCAGTACTCCGTCTCATACGTGCGGAATGCCCCGGCTGTGCCGCCTGTGAATGAATTGTAATAGGCATATTCGTACGGGTGCAGGTTGACCGAGGGAACGATCCCGAATGCCAGGATCAATCCAGTCGTGGTTATGCTTGTCCATTTTCCTTTAGCAAGCTCGGCGATCTTTTCAAATGCAAAACCTGCGAAAATGAAAATGGGCGGCAGGATGAAGAGAAAGTGACGAAAACCGTCATACATGGCGGGTCTGCGGAGCATGGCATAGGCAAAGGGGATGATAAACCAGAGCAGGATCAGGATGTGCGCAAGTCTTTGCTTATTATTCGACCTCCAAAAGCCCAGGATCAGGCCGGTAATAAATAATATCCATACAGGCTCAGTAAGCGTGTAACCAAGCAGGGTAGGGAAGTAGCGCAATGGCAGGTTGCCCGCCTGATACTGGCTCCCGTAAAAAAGGACATTTAATTGCGTCGGGTTATCAGACATGAACCCAAATACTTCGATGAATTTTTGCAGCGGGCTTGTCCACAGGTAGGGCCAGGCGAGGAACGTGATCAAAATCGCAAAAACGGCGTAAACCGCATAGTGTTTTAAGAACGCGCTGAGCTTTATTTTATTTAATTGGCTGATCGCATATAGCCCTGTCAACACAGCCGCGAGGGGGCCGAGTACCCGAATGGAGGTCGCAATTCCCAGAAAGAATGCCGCAGTAAAGATTTTCGTGAATTCAGTCTTTTTATTTTCAGCGACATCATCCACCATTTCAAAGCCAAAGCACATTGCCCCGATAAAAAAAACAAGGAAAGGCGGATCTTTTGGGTTGATGAAGGAGTGTCCCCAAAGAAGCGGCTGCCATGCAAAAAATAAGGAAGCGGCAAGCGCAGCTGGTTTATTCATCCACTTGACTGTGAAGCGATAGAAAAGATAAATGCCTAATTGGAATGTCAGGAAGTTTATAAGATGCCAGGAGGATGCATTATCCATGCCAAACGCCTCGATCAGTGAAACAAAAGGACGTGCTATTAATATATAAGCAGGTCCGCGGTTGGCGTGGTCTGTCCCGCTGGCGCCGTAGGCATTCTGTAAATCGAAGTCGCCGCTGAACCATTCCCTGGGGGTGTAGGCATATCGAAGTGCATCCGCGTAATCGTAAAAGAGCGGCTCATCCCAGGATAAGCCGTAATTGCGAAAGGTCATCAAGCCGATTAAAATGTTGACGGTGAGTACGATGAGAACGGGGGATTGTCGGATTTTTTGCAGGGGAGTTTCCACGAAGTCGGAAGTCCGTTTATATTATTTTTGACTAATGCGGTGCTGCTGCCGTTCTTTTGCCTGTACCATGCGCCGTTTCTCTTCATCGGTCTCTGCAATCAGCCCAGGCACGGTAATGGGGCGGCCTTCATCGTCCAGCGCAACGTAAACGAGGTAGGCTGTATTGGTATGTGTGCGCATGCCGGTAATGGGGTTTTCTGCATTCACCTGCACTTCCGCTTCCATGGAGGTGCGGCCTGTGTACGTCACTTCCGCGTTGAGAATGACCAGATCGCCAATCTTGATTGGTTCGCGGAAGACGAGCGAATCCACCGCCACGGTTACAACGCGTCTTTGGGCGTGGCGCATGCAGGCGAGCGCACCGGCTTCATCCACGAGTTTCATGATCCAGCCGCCGTGTACATTGCCGAGGTTGTTGGCATGTTCCGGCTGCATTAATTGTGCGATATTGATGCGCGAGGCGCGGGGAGTTTTCTTGAATGGGGTGTCCGTCATGTTAATCCAGGTCCTGCCTTTGTTCGCCGCTGTCGATCGTATGCAGCCGTTCCGGAGTATCCAATAGAACGTCAATGACGGAATGGCTGAGGTCCGCCATCATGGGCGGGAGAGGCACTGTTGCGGGCGGGTAAATTTTGGGGGGTTGTGCGGGCGGTTTGAGGCGCGGTTTGAGCGTGGAAGTCGCCCGTTTGCGGACGATACGCGGGTCATTGGTTAATGTGCCGACGAAGTCGCCAAGTACGGAATAGACCTCCCGCTTTTGGGTGACGAAGCCGATCCATTCGCCGTTGCGGTTGAATAAATATGGGTACGAAAGAAATGCCTCCGCGTCGCCTTTTGTTGTGTAAATGGGGATTAATCCTGCTTTTGTCATTGAAACACCTTATGAAATATTATCAATGTCATTATACGTCCAATATCTGTTAACAAAAAAATTCCATAACATTACAATCCCGACTGCCGCCGCGAGTGTGAGATTCTTTGCGTAGAATTCCGCGGTGAGGTGTGTGGTATGAAACGCGTCCTCCACAAAACGCAGCAAGGGAGGCTCCAGGAAATGAAGGGTGGGGATGCGGATGGCAACCCCAGCCAGGTTCACCACAAAGAACATGCCCAGCTGCCCAAAAAGCGGACGCGAACGTGATTCGGGATACGTCCAAATTCGGTTCCAGGTGAAGTTGTTGATCACCGCACAGATGAAGGAGATTGTTCCCGCCAAGACAAGCGCCATGCCCGCCCAATGCGAAAGAATATTCATCACAGCGAAATCTATGAATGCGCCAAGGGTGCCCACCAGGGCAAACTTGACAAATCGGTTGCGTTCCTTTGTGTCCGTGAGAATCATTCCAACCCTAATTTTTGTTTAAAGAATGGAATCGTACGCCGGATGCCTTCCTCAAGGTCCACGTTTGGTTCCCATTTTAGGATCTTGTTGGCGCGGGTAATGTCAGGCTGGCGCCTTTGCGGGTCGCGCGCGCTTCGTGAGTCCGCCTGATAGACAATGCCCGCCTTGTTGCCGGTTATTTTATTGATGGCTTCGGCGAATTGAAGGATGGTCATTTCCACCGGATTTCCAATATTTACGGGCAAATGTTCGCTGGAATAAAGCAGTTTGATAATGCCGTCCACGAGATCGTCCACATAGCAGAAGGAACGCGTCTGGCTTCCATCACCATAAACCGTGAGCGGTTGACCCAGCAGGGCTTGCTTGAGCAGGTTTGGCAGGGCGCGCCCGTCCTCCATGTCCATGCGTGGACCGTAGGTATTGAAGATGCGGACGATGCTGGTGTTCACGCCGTGGAAGCGGTGATAGGCCATGGTCAGTGATTCGGCGAAGCGTTTGGCCTCATCGTATACTGCCCGTTCGCCGACAGGATCTACATTGCCGGGATATGTTTCAACCTGGGGATGCACTTCGGGGTCGCCGTAGATCTCGCTGGTTGATGCCAGTAAAAATCTCGCATTGTTTACACGCGCAATACCGAGACAGTTGTGTGTCCCAAGCGCGCCGGCCTTCATCGTTTGAATGGGAAGGTTGAAATAACCTGATTTCGATTGCGGGTTCGGGCTGGCAGGCGAGGCAAAGTGCAGGATCGCATCCACTTTGCCGGGCACAAAAATATAATTGGAAATGTCGCGTTTGTAAAATGAAAACTTTTCATTCTCCGCAAGGTGCGCGATATTGTCCGGGCTGCCTGTGATGAAATTATCCATGCCGATGATTTCATGCCCGTCTGCAAGCAAATGGTCGCAAAGATGGGAACCAAGAAATCCGGCTGCACCTGTTATCAATATTCTCATTACTTTTCCTCTCGCGATTTTATTTCCAATCAATTTCACTGATCAGCCCATCGCCGCTGACCTGATACGCATCGCCGCTTCCACTGTCTACCAGCCAGAGATTACCTTGATAAACCACCGCAATAAAATCCCCCGCTTGTCCTTCCACTAATGCGGGCGCCCAGGCGGGGGCTTGCGGTTCTATTCCGTTCGCATCCGCGGGCGGAAAAAGCAGCTTGCTGTTCGAGCCGTCGCGGTCCATGACCATCAGGCGATATCGGCTGGTGTCGCTTTGTTCGATGAAGATGGATTGCAGATACGCCACCTGAAAGGATTTTTCCCTGCCACTGATTCGGATCGAAGAGACAGCTGGATACGAGAACATGCCTGTCGAGTTGACGAGGGAGACTGTCGCTTCTCCGCTGAACGAGACGGCTGAGAGGTCAAAATAAGGCGACTCCTCGCTGGTGATGGGTGACGGCGCCGGCGCATGGCTAACGAAGTATAAGCTGTTTCCATCCGCGCCCCAGACGATTGGGGGAATCCATGCCCAATCGCTGTGGGTGTTGAATGGAGTGATATCCAATATCGGTTTTAGGTAACCGCCATCCTGGTCCACCAGTCCAATTCCGTCGGGTCTTGTATATGCCAGTATGCCTTCAGGCGAATAGGCAAAGGACATGCCCCACCAGCCATACACACCGCCGCTGTTTGCGCTCAACAGCCTGCGCGGACTTCCGCCCGTAATGCTGACACGGTATAGATCGTTATTGGCCTGCCAGCCGGGCGCGGCGGCGCGCGGCTCAACGGTGGAGTATGCCACCGAGTTCGTGCCGGGAATCCACGCCGCAAAATGAACGACGTTTTTCGCCTGCAAGGAGATCAGTTTGGGATCTAGGTTCCTCGTCCGTACCGCCCAGAGGGTATTAATCTCCTCGGCGGCGGGTTTGTTGGATTTGCGGGTGAAGACCAGATATTCACCGTTCGGTGAAAGCGTAAAGATGCGCCCATCCAAATCACCGCTGCTGACGATGACGCGGCGGTTGGCTGTAGAGCCTTCCATGATCCATGCGTTGCCGCCAGAGAGGTATGCCAGCGTGCCGGGGATGTTTAACGGTGCGTACGAGGATTGCGCGCCGACCATGACGATCTCGGGCAACGCTTCGCTCAGCACAACCGTCTTGACCACGGATTTGCTGACCTCAACATTATCTTCGAGAATCCTTCGATAGGTGACTTCCTCCAGTCCATTCACCCCGGCCTGTACAAGCCTGGTCTCGCCTTCGGGCAATGTTTCATTGCGGACGATCTGCCGCGCAAATGGGACAATGACCTGCTCGGTGTCAAATTGTTCCGCAACACGCGTGAGCGTAATATTATCGCCTGCACTCAATACGGTGTAAAACGGTGGTTCGGTGCGGTCGAGGCTGCCAGGCACAATGCCTGCGCCTTGCAGGGCTTGTGAGACCGTGCTTCCGGCTGTCACGCCGACTTCGCGGATTTCCCCGTCTGCCGTGACAGTGATAATGATCTCCTCTCTGATCTGCGGCGAGCGGCAGGAAACCATCAGCGAGGCAAATGCGAGTAGTGTGCCGAGCAGGTACAGGCGGATTCCGAGGCGGGGCATGTCGGGTATAATCCAATTCCTATTTGATTCGTCCGGTCAACGTCATGATGCCGTCTGCTATGGCAATCGATTCCAGACGAAACCCAACTGCAACGGGACCGAGGGTGCCGGTGAAAGCTTCGGCAATGACTGCGCTCATGGCGGAGTTGATGCCTTCTGGTGCAGGGAAGGGGCCGAAATCCGCGGATGCAATTTCGATCCTGGGTTGATTGGTCGCCTCGTCCACGCCGACGTTCATGGTGATGAGCATGTTTGCAGTCAGCCAGCCGCGCGTGATCTTGCCGTAAATTTGCATTTGACCATTGCGCAGTAGTACCTGCGGGTCGGTGAAGGGCGGATTGGCCCGTTGCGTCATTTTGTCTGCCATGAAGGATGTGAGCTGGCTTTCCGTGATCTGCAAGGAAACGATGCCGGTTTCCGCCCCGGCAAGCAACGCCTGTTCGAGCTGGTCGCGCATGCTTTGCACTTCGTTGGTTGAAACGGGAATGGTCTGCGCGGGGTACTCCGGCCCACCGACGAAGACGGAGCACGCCAGGGATGCAAGGACAAGGGATGTGACGAAAAGACAAAGGTTGGCGTTTATTGTTTTCATGGTTTTGAATCTTCTTGTTTTGGGAATATACTTTTAAGCGGAGTAATTATAGCATGAGCGACTCTCAAACCATTTCAAATAACGAGGCATCCCTCGCAGCGAAGATCGAGGCGATGCTGTTCGTCTCTGCGGAGCCGGTGCCGCTTGGTCAGCTGGCGCAGGCGCTGGATGTGGCACCTTCAGTGGTCGAACGCGGACTGAAGGAACTTGAAGATTCTCTGCTACCCCGCGGCTTGCGCCTCCAGCGCAATGCAGGACGCGTGCAATTGACCACATCCGCCGAACTGGCTCCGCTGGTGGAGAAATTTCTCGGTCTTGAGGCGGTTACCCATCTCAGCCGCGCCGCGCTGGAAACACTGGCGATCATCGCCTATCAACAGCCTGTCACGCGCCCGCAGGTGGATTCGATCCGCGGCGTGAACAGTGATGCAATGCTGAAAAGTTTGTTGAGCAAGGGACTGATCCAGGAATCAGGCCGCACGGATGGTCCGGGGCGTCCAATTTTGTACTCCACCACACCTGAGTTTTTGCAGCATTTTGGATTGAATTCAATAATGGAACTGCCTCCGCTCGCCGCGCCGGCGGATGCAGAGACGGAACACACAGAGTTGTTGAAGGGCTAGTATTTGTAATGCAGGAAAGACTTCAAAAATTACTTGCTCAAGCGGGATATGGGTCCCGCCGCGCCTGCGAGGTGTTCATCACCGAAGGGCGTGTGCATGTTAATGGCAAGGTCGCTGTTCTGGGCCAAAAAGCGGATCCGGCAGTCGATAAAGTGACCATGGATGGAAAACCCCTTGCAAAGCCCGAATCCCTGACATATATTGCCTTGTACAAGCCGCGCAACGTGCTTTCCGCCGCAGAAGGATTTGATGACCGCCAGACCGTGCGGGATTTGATTCCCATTGAAGGGCATCTTTATCCCGTCGGGCGGCTGGATTTCGACTCCGAAGGCCTGATCCTGATGACCAACGACGGTGAGTTGACCAACAAATTGACCCATCCGCGTTATGGGCACGAGAAGGAATATCGTGTGCTGGTGGCGCGCCGCCCCGATGAAAAACAACTCGAAGCGTGGCGGCGAGGCGTGGTGTTGACAGACGGTGATAGAACCGCGCCCGCCGAGGTTAATTTCCTGTCCACTTCCGGCAAGGGTGCTTGGATTCGTGTGGTGATGGGCGAAGGAAAGAAGCGCCAGATCCGTGAGGTGGGGAAACTCCTGAGCTTGCCTGTTGTAAAGATCATCCGCCTGCGGATTGGGACATTGAAGCTGGGGAGTCTCAAGCCGCGCCAGTGGCGGTTTTTGACGGAAGATGAAGTTCGTGAGTTGAAGGGTGAAAAAGTCCTGAAGATTACGGAGAGAGTAAGATCCAGAAAGCCTGTAAGATGATAATTGTATTAATTTAACCATATTCAAAATAAAAACAGCGCGCGGACATGTCTGCGCGCTGTTTCAATAAATTTGCTCACTAGCTCTGTCGAATATCCCAGAACTTCTTGACCACGTTGGTAAGCGCCTTGGTGACGGCTTCCTTCTTCAGGCCGTCCACCTTGAAGGTGATGATTCTCGAGCTGGTATCCGGGCCGGCGAACATGCCGAAGGAGAGGAAGTTGCCGCCCGCATCCGCGATGGCTTTGGTGACCTTTGCCAGTTGACCGGGCTTTTCATCCACCAGCGCAGTGACGCGCAGCGCCTTTGTGCGCGCGCCCATCAGCTCAAAGAAGATCTTGAACAGGTCGGTTTCCGTGATCATGCCCACGAGCTTGCCGGAGCGCATGACGGGCATGCCACCGATCTTTGAATCTGCCATGATGCGTGCAGCCTCCTCAATGGGGGTGTTCACGTCAATGGTCCTTACCTTTTTGCTCATGACGCGTTTCACGGTCACTTTGCTCATCAGGTAGTTCATTTCCCACACGCTAAGGCTGGTGACCGGGGACGGGGACGCGTTCAACAGATCGCCCTCTGAAACGATGCCGATCATCTTTCCATCCTTGACAACTGGTGCGCGGCGGATATGTTCTTTTTTGAACATTACCAGTGCGTCGTGGACGGGGGTTTCGGGCGAGACGGTAATCACGGGATGCGACATTCTTTCACCGACAAACATTTTTACCTCCAAGCATAGTATAAAATTTGATTTGAGCCTTTATTAAAACATTATACGCAAAATTTAGAATCGGTATGTCACGAATTCGGAGTGACCAAGGTCACATTGAAAATTCCCTGATCACTCTTGCCATGTGTTTGGCGTGTTGAAGATACAGGTCAATGCGGATATTTTCGTTGGGGGCATGGGCTTTTGTGTCTGGGTAGCCCAGGCCCATCGTCACAACGGGCAGGCCCAGGTCATGCACGAACGGGTAGTTGGGTCCCGATCCGCCGATCATTGGCACAAGCTCCATTTTTGAATCATACACATCCTCGGCCGTGTCCACCACGATTTTCACAAAGGGGTCATCAGGGTCTGTGCGTGCGGCGGGTTCGCCTCCGAGGAATTCGATCTTAACATCGCTGAATCCCTCGGTATCAAGATGGGTGCGAAGTTTTTTCAGGATGTCTGCGGGTTTTTGATTCGGTACGAGGCGGAAATCCACCTTGGCAGACGCGAACGCGGGCTGAACGGTTTTAGAACCCGGACCTTGATACCCGCTGGTCAGACCGCAAATGGTGCAGGTTGGCACGAAGACCTCTTCCATTTTTAGGTCGGTGCCGCCTGTCAGGCCTTTGATGAATTCCTTCGCGCCATAACGGGTTTTATATTCATCCGCCACATCGGGAAGCGCATCCATCAATTCTCGGTCGCGGGCGGATGGAGGAAGCACATCATCGTAAAAGCCGGGGATGCGGATGTGCTCATCGACTCCCTTCAGGCTGGCAAGCGCCCAGGTGAGCCTCCACGCCGCGTTGGGCAGGATGCTGCCACCCAACCCCGAATGGACATCCGTGCCGAGTGCCGTGACCGACAGTTCGACATAGCATATACCGCGCAAACCGAGGTATTGCATGGGCTTGTCGCGATGATCCACGGCACCAAATTCCCAGATGCAGGCATCGGCTTTGAGTTTTTCAAGATTCTTCGAGATGAAATCATGCAGATGGACACTGGCAGTTTCCTCCTCGCCTTCGATGATGAATTTGATATTGCATGGCAATTCACCCTGTTCTGCAAGGATGGCGTCAATCGCATGCAAACGGGAGGTGAGGTGACTCTTGTCATCGCTCACACCGCGGCCGTACATTTTCCCGTTGCGGATCTCGGGCTCAAAGGGCGGGCTTTCCCATAACTCCAACGGCTCCGGCGGCTGGACATCATAGTGATTGTAGATGAGCAGGGTCTTGCCGCTTTTGCCTTTCCGCTCTGCAAAGACGACCGGTGCGCCATCCGTTGCCATGACCTCGGCGGTAAAACCGCGTTTCTCCAGCATTTCTTTTACCAGCGCGGCGCATTCCTTCAATCCAAAATTTTGTGCGCTGATGCTGGGCTGGGCGACATAGCGTTTGAGTTCTTCGAGGCTTGCATCAAGGTTTTTATCAATGTATGCATCCAGGTTGTCGTAATTGCTCATTTTTTCTCCTTGTTTATGCAGTAGGGGTGACCCGCCCGGTGTGCGCAATGTATTTCTGCGAATCCTCAAGGGCACCCTTACTTATAGAAACTTGCGATCCAGTCGATCGAATATGCTCCGGCGTAGGCGAATATTGCCATTTTTATAAGTTGACCGATCCAGCAGAAGAGCAGGAAGCGCCAAAATTTCATCTTTGCCATGCCCGCCGCCACGCCTGCAATATCAAAGAATGGATTGGGAATGGCGGAAAGGACCAGAATTGCCCAACCTCCATATTTGTCGATCCACGGGTGGATTTTTTCATACACGTCCGTCCGTTCGACAACTGCCTGGCCGCTGAAGCCCGCAAGGTAGCCGGAGAGTTCGCCGATTGCGCCGCCTGTCCCTGCCGCAAGTGCCACGCCGATGGGGTTAAAAATGCTTCCCATTGCAAAGACGACCGCCACACCCGGTGCGGGCAAAAAGACAGTCGCATTTGCCATCAAGGCCACAAGGAATATCCCGGGATAACCGTACGCGGCAAACTCTTCCACGCGCTCACGGATGCTGTAAATGTAAACCGTGACGCCGAACACCGCGAGAATTGCCAATACCCGCAGAATATTCGTGGTGATGCTAGTTGCAGGTTTTGAGGGTTGAAGGTTCTCAGATTGTGGTTCAGACTTGGGCGAACCTTCTTTTTCCTTTTTACTTTTAACGCCTTTGCTCTTAACAACCCTCGAACCCTTCGATGAACTCGGGGCAGACTCTTTCACCGCTGCAGCCAGCGAACCCTTTGGCGACTTAGCTTTCTTCGATAGTGACACGGATAATCTTCACTGCGGGTGCATGGACGTTGCCCGGGTCGCGTTCCGGAATGGACATCAGCACATCCTCCCCCTCCACCACCTGGCCGAAGACACTGTGCTTGCCGTTCAAATGGGGGGTGGGTCCGTGCGTAATGAAGAACTGCGAACCGTTCGTGCCCGGCCCCGCGTTTGCCATGGAAAGGACTCCGCGCTTGTCGTGCTTCAGGCTGGGATGGAATTCATCCTGAAATTTATAGCCGGGTCCGCCCCTGCCTGTGCCTGTCGGGTCACCGCCCTGCACCATAAAGTTTCCGATCACACGGTGGAAGATCACGCCGTCATAAAATCCCTCACGCGCGAGGAAGACAAAGCTGTTCACAGTGATCGGGGTTTTGTCCGCGAACAGTTCGATGACCATCGTGCCATTATCAGTTTCCATGTGTGCTTTGTATTGCTTCTTTGAATCGATCTGTATTGCGGGTGGGGTGCTCCATTGTTTTGTCATACGTTTCTCCTTATCTGAGCAGGGTTTCGATTCTTGCAACGACCATATCCAGTGCAGCTTTATTGTGACCGCCTTCCGGGATGATCACATCCGCATAGCGCTTGGACGGTTCCACGAATTCCAGGTGCATGGGGCGCACGGTGGACAGATATTGCCGGATGACCGACTCTGTTGTGCGGCCGCGTTCGGTGATGTCACGGTGCAGGCGGCGGATGAAGCGCAGGTCGGAATCTGTGTCCACAAAGATTTTCACGTCGAATAATTTCCGCAAGTCGGCATCCACGAAGATCAAAATACCCTCCACTAAAATCACGTTACGAGGTGGGACGGTGAAGGTGTCTGCGGTGCGGCTGTCGGTGGCGAAATCGTAGATCGGGACCTCGACAGGTTGAAGGTCCCGCAAGCAGGCGATGTGTTGGATCAGCAATTCAATTTCAAGCGAATGAGGATGGTCGAAATTGATGTCAGCATGCTGCGCGGGGGGCAGTCTGGTCAGGTCTTTGTAATAGGAATCCTGTTGAAGATAGGCAATTCGGTCTGTACCAACTCTGTTTAAAATCTCCTGTGCAACGGTTGTTTTTCCGGACCCCGACCCTCCCGCAATGCCAATGACCAAGGGGATGTTTTGACTCATGTTGCGATTATAGCCGAGGAATCAAAACGGCTCCGGGCGGACCTGGAGCCGTTTTGCAATCGAAGGACATTTATCCGCGCTTTAACATGCCTGTGAGCGCGCTCCAGATTGGACAACGATCATAAATCCCCATGAAGGCAAGAATGCCGCCAATGCCTGTCACGATCCAGTTGCTTGTGGAAATGCCGACCATGATGAACAATGCGCCTGCGCCCATCCTGAGCATACGGTCAAACGGGGTAAGCGGTACGTTGACCTCCTTCCCCCGGGCCAATGCTTCAAACATGGTGCGATACCCTGTTTCATTTTGCGCGCCGGTGACACGTCCAACTTCTTCTCCATTGCGAATTGTGATGATGGTTGGGATTCCAAACACACGGAATTGTTCTAGGATTTCGCGTGAATCATCCGCGTTGACGGGCAGAAATTCGACCGTATCGCCATATTCCTTTGCGAGTTTATCGAGGACGGGTTTTGCCCTCATACATGGCGCACACCATGGCGCCCAAAAATCCACGATGACAGGTTTTTCTGTTTCTTCGATTCTTTTCTGAAATTCTGTTTTGTTCATGATTAATGGTTGGAGCGGACGATTTTCCGCCCGCTCCATTAATATTCGACTACTTGTATGTGCTGAACTTGAAAGGCGCATACAGCGGGCAGAATGCAGCCACGGATGTGAACAGGAAGACTGCGCCGAGTACCACCAGTATGATTCCGAGTGTCCCAACAACGGTGCCGCTAAAGTATAAATAAGCGAACAAGGCGGCGATCACGACACGGACGATACGATCGGTATTGGACATATTACGTTTCATTTGAAAATCTCCTATGGTTGGTTGAATTGATACGCCCAGTATAGGAGACTTGCAAGTTTCTGTCAGTGACATTGTCACTTAAGCGAACGCGATTCAAGCAACCCAAAATCCAGGATTTCGATCACGCCGCGCCCGGAGCGAATGCTCCCATCACTGACGAAATCTTCAAGCAATCGACTGATAACCTCACGGGAACTGCCCAGTTCAGCGGCGATCTCTTGATGGGTGATTTGCATCGGGTTCTGTGTTTTTCCCTGGTCCAGCAACAGAGATGCCACCCGACGGTCCATGCGCTGGAAGGCCACCTCGTCAATGACAGCCATCACGGTCAAGAGCCTCTGCGATAACAAATCAAAGACGAACTCGCGCCACAGATCGTGGCGCTGCACCCACTCACGGAATATTTCGGAGGGGATCATGACGGCCTCCGCATCCTGCTCCACCGTCGCAATGGCAGGAAATGTCCGCTGACTCAGAATGGCGTTTGCGCTCAGGATGCAGGAGGACCCGCTGCCGAACCGATAGAGCGTGATTTCTCGTCCCGTCTCGCCGCTCTTGTAGACGCGTACCACGCCTGAAATCAACAGGGCGATTGCTTCCACACGATCACCTTCGAGGAATACATCCCTGCCGGCCGGGATACTCGCCATAAAAGCCGATTGTTGAAATTCGCGTGCAAACGATGCGCCGGCCTGTTGGAGAATGGACAGGGATTGGGCGATGCGCTTGAATTGCGATGTGTCAATCATGGATCTTTGAAGTCGTCAGTTATACCCAGCGCGGTCACAAATTGCGCTTTTTTAGAAGCGGGAAAGCGCAATTTGTGACCGTGGGCATTATATGTTGTCATTTGAAATGGCTGCCTAGTCAAATGTAAATGCCAGGCCGATTGTGCCGGGTCCAGTGTGAGTACCGACCACGGGACTCACTTCTGCGAAAATCGTCTCAACAGGATTGCTTTGCTGTGCCGCACGATCCAGCAGGGTTTTTGCATCTTCACTTGCATTTGCGTGTAATGCAGCAATACGGATATTTGATTTGCCCTGTACGTTTTCAGCGACCAGTTCAAGCACGCGGTCATGCGCCTTGGACTTCGTACGGATGCGTTCGACACCTTCCACACGGCCGTCTTTGAGGGCAAGAATCGGCTTTAGATTCAACGCAGAACCAATGAAGCGCTGGGCGCCTCCGATGCGTCCGCCGCGATGCAGGAACTCAAGGGTGTCGACTGCAAAGAACAGCCCTGTGTTGCTGCGGGTACTTTCTGCGGCGGCAAGGCACTCTTTGAGAGTCCCTCCCTGCTCAGCGGCACGTGCTGCGGCAAGCACGATCAAGGAAAGCGCCATGGATGTCGCCAGACTGTCCACGATGGTTACTTTGGATCCTGCTGTTTCCATGGCATCCCTGGCCTGCATGGCAGACGGGATTGTCCCCGATAATTTGGACGAAACAAAAAGACCGAGCACCTCGAAGCCCTGCTCCACGAGCGGCTTAAAAATCGCCTGCATGGATGCGGGTGAAACCTGGGAAGTGGACGGCATGGTTTTTGCCGTCTTAAGGCGGGTGTAGAATTCCGCCGGCTGAATGTCCACCCCGTCACGAAACGTTTCCTCTCCCCAGATGAGAACCTGCGGCGCAACTGTGATATTGTATTTCCTGACGTATGCTTCAGGTAAAAACGAAGTGCTGTCTGTGACAATGGCAATTTTTGACATATCTTCCTCCAGTGGGGTTTGGTTGGCGCTATTTTACCCCCTCTGGGGGATTGTGCCGTGGCAAAATCTGTTTTTAAGCCTCATGGTATAATATGTAAGTAATTACTATATTTCGGTAAAATCCCACTTAGGAGCCTATTTTGGCCTTCAACCCTATCAACTGGCTGCTAGGCCTTTTTTCTCTGGACATCGCCATTGACCTTGGCACTGCGAACACCCTTGTCCATGTTCGTAATAAAGGCATTGTTATCAATGAGCCATCCTGGGTGACTGTTGACAAGAAATTACGGCAACCCCTCGCAATTGGCCTCGAAGCCAAGGAAATGGTTGGACGCACGCCGGGGAATATAGTTGTCGTGCGCCCCATCCGTGACGGTGTGATCGCCGAGTTTGATGTCACCCAGATCATGCTTGAATATTTCATCGGCAAAGTCCACGAACAGAGCGTGGTTCCTCTGCCGCGCCCGCGTGTGATCATTGGTTTGCCGACAGGCGTCACCGAAGTGGAGAAGCGCGCGGTCTATGACGCCGTCATGGCCTCCGGTGCGCGTCAGGCGCTGTTGATTGAGGAACCGATCGCGGCCGCGCTCGGGGCTGGCCTGCCGATTGGGGAGGTTCGCGGCTCGATGGTGGTTGACATCGGCGGCGGAACCACGGAAGTTGCGGTTATGTCCATGAGCGGCGTGGTTGCATCCCGTTCCCTGCGTGTTGCCGGCGATGAGATGGATCAGGACGTTGTGCAGTATCTTCGCAACAAATACAACTTGTTGATCGGCGAAGGGATTGCCGAGCAGATTAAATGGCAGATCGGTTCCGCCTATCCCTTGCAGCCCGAAAAGACGATGGAAGTGAGGGGGCGTAATCTTGTCACCGGGTTGCCCGAAACCATTGAAGTTTCCTCCGTCGAGATTCGCGAGGCGCTCTCGGGTTCCGTGCAGGTCATTATTGACACCGTGCGGGACGCGTTGGATGAAATCCCGCCTGAAATCGTATCCGACCTGATGGATATAGGCATTTGTCTCGCGGGCGGAGGTGCGTTATTGCAGGGTCTCGCGGAACGCCTGACTGATGAATTGAAATTACGCGTCTGGGTGGCGGAAGACCCGCTTACCTGTGTAGCGCGCGGCGCAGCGATGGTGTTCGAAGACCTGGATTTACTCGGGCGATATTTGGTTGGTCTGGAGCGCGGCAGCACGCGTCACCTTGGATAGTAAATATTTTGGCAGTCTCGTTCAGGGACTGAAACATCAATGAATTCCCGTTCTTTACAAACAACGATTATTTTCTTGGTAGTGGCGGGTATTCTCGCCCTTTCGCTGGGCGGTTTCTTTGGCTCCGCTTCAAGACAGTTCAGTAGTATGTTGATCGAAGTCCAAAGTTGGGTCTCGTCGCGTTTTCTTGGTTTTCAGGATTTTATTACCGCACCCCGCGATATTGTTTCCCTGCGCACGCGCAATTTGGAACTGGAGTCCCAGGTCTCACAGCTGCAGGCGCAGGTCATCGAACTCCAACAACGCGTCAATGAGACCGAGATCCTTGCGGCTCTGGTTAACTTCTCCCGTTCAAACCCCGAAAGCACCTATAAAGCAGCGGCTGTGATCGGTCGTGATCCCAGCCCGTTTTTGCATTACATCATCATTAATCGCGGATCGAATGATGATATTCGGCGGGGCATGCCGGTTGTTACAAACCAGGGCCTGGTTGGGCGTGTGGATGCGGTGATTGCTGACGCTGCGCGGGTTCAGTTGATCACAGACCCCGCATCCGCCGTCAATGTGTACCTGCAAAATGCTGAGACCAATGCTGTGGCATTCGGTTCCGTCACCGGCGACACGTATCTGGATATGATCTCGCAGAACGCCATTGTGGAATCAGGTGATCTGATTCTGACCTCGGGGCTGGGCGGCGGGTATCCGTCGGACCTTATTATCGGACAGGTTGTTACCATCCGCGCCCTTGAATTTGAACTGTTCCAGCAGGCGACAGTCCAGCTTGCGGTGGATTTCTCCCGTCTTGAGATCGTTCTGGTCATCACCAACTTTCGCCCGGTGGATATCTCTCCACTTGTGCCTGTTCCCTCCCCGTAATCATCATTAGACATGCGAAATCTTATCGCGTTTCCATTGCTGGGATTTGCGGTCATCCTGCAATCCTCCGTTGTCAGTCAGGTCAAATTGCTCTCGGGTTATGCCGATATTGTATTGATCGTGCTTGCCGCTTGGGCATTGCAGGACCGCGTCAAATCTGCCTGGCATTGGGCAGTCATGGCTTGCCTGATGCTTGCCTTTGTCTCCAGCATGCCCTGGCTGGTTTTATTTGTTGGCTATCTTGGTGTGGTCTTTATTGCCCAGGGTTTGCAGCGGCGGGTCTGGCAGGCGCCGTTGCTTGCAATGTTTAGTGTTACATTTATAGGCACGATGTTCATTCATTTATTATCCTTTTCTGTATTGCGCATATTGGGCACGCCGTTTTTATTTGACGATGTAATGGGCTTAGTCACGCTGCCAAGTTTATTGCTCAATATGTTATTCTCAATACCCATCTATGCTTTCATGCGTGATCTGGCGCGGTGGGTTTACCATCTAGAGGAGCACGAATGAGTTCTGGTTCTGTATTGCGCCCTGTTCGTTTTGAGCCCTGGCGGCTTGCCACGGTTTATATCGTTGTGTTTTTGGCGTTGATCGCCCTGCTTTTCAGGCTGATCAACCTGCAGGTGGTCGAGGGATCAGTCTGGACGGCACGCGCCATTGACAATTACACCTTTGAAGTCAGCATCCCCGCTCCACGCGGTATTATCTATGACCGCAACGGAAACATCCTTGCACGCAACCTTGCCTCTTATAATGTCGTGATTACGCCGGCGAGCCTGCCCGCCGACGATTCGGATATTCAACGTATTTACCGTGAGCTCTCAATGTTGATTGAAGTTCCTGTGGGCGGACCTGTGACAGCAGAATCCTTGGAAGAAGCCAAGTTGTTTGCGGCGTGCGTGGAGGGACCCGGCATTGCCCAGCTGGTGGCTTTGCAGGATACGTTGGCGCCGTACAGCCCTGTCAAAGTAAAGTGCAATATTTCGGAGGAAATTGCCCGCATCGTGGAAGAGAGATCGGTTGATTGGCCCGGCGTAAAGGTTGAGGTGGAGCCGATTCGTGACTATCCAACAGGGTCGTTGACAGCCCATCTGGTCGGTTTTTTAGGGCCGATTCCGGCATCTCAGGAAGCGGAATTGCGCGCGCAGGGATTTATCCCCAATCGTGACAAGATTGGTTATTCCGGTGTTGAGGCCTCGTTGCAGGATATCCTTGCAGGCAGGAACGGTTTGCGTGTGGTGCAGGTGGATGTGGCCGGGCAGGAACTTCGCAATCTTGAACCGCCCATCTCACCAGTGCCGGGACATAATATCTATTTGACGATCGATACCCGCCTGCAGGCCGCCGCTGAAGCCACTCTTTTGGAAGAGATCAGGTTCTGGAATACATATTTTGGAACGGTGCGCATTTCAAGCGGAGCCATTATTGCTATGAACCCGAAGACGGGCGAGATCCTGGCAATGACCTCGTTTCCGACCTATGAGAACAACCGCTTTGTGCGTTTTATTCCCGCCTATTATTATGAGCAGCTAAGTCAGGATCCGCGCAAGCCCCTGTTGAACAACGCGATCTCTTCGGAGTTTCCGCCTGGTTCTGTGTTCAAATTAGCCACCGCAACAGGCGCGATCAACGAAGGCGTGGTGGATTTGACCACCATTATCCAGGCGCCGGGACAACTGTTGTTATGCGAGAAATTTAATCCCAATGATATTTGTACGGAGCGAAATACGCGCCCCTTTGTTGACCACATTCTTGAACAGAGACCCGAAGGTTTTGGCCCTGTCAATTTTCTGCAGTGTATTGCCTTTTCAAGTAACGTCTGTTTTTACAAACTGGGCGGCGGCTACGAGGATGAGATCGTTCAGGGGCTTGGTGTTGAGCGCCTGCGGCAATACGCCCGCGCGCTTGGATTTGATGAGCGTTCGGGGATCCAGCTGCTGGGCGAGCAGGATGGGTTGATCCCCGACCCGCAGTGGAAGCGCATCAACACCGGCGAGAACTGGTCCACGGGCGATACGTATATTGCCAGCGTGGGGCAGGGGTATGTGCTTTCCACACCCCTGCAAATACTCATGTCTGGTGCGGTGATCGCCAACAACGGAAGGCTGATGCAGCCAACCGTTGTCCACGAGGTGACCGACGGCGATGGGAATGTTGTCCCAATGTGGTTCAATCCGAATGATTTCACGGCCACCAATTTTGAAACGGCAGGCAGTTATCAAATATCACCTTTTACCCCCAACTTGAAATGGGATGTTACCGTAACCCCGATGATTCAGGGGTATTCCTGTGACGGTGCGTACTGTAGTTTGGATGAGGACGACTTGAAGATCATCCAGCCCTCATCCATTCAAGCGGTGCGCGCGGGGACGCGGCTGGCAGTGACCGCCAATCTGTTTGGCACCTTGAACGATCTCTTTGGCGACTTCCCCATCGCGGTGGCGGGCAAGACCGGCACTGCGGAATATTGCGATGATGTTGCGCGTGAAGCCCAGCGCTGCCAGTTTGGCGCATGGCCCACGCACTCATGGACTCTTGCCTATGCTCCCTATGAAGACCCGGAGATCATTGTGATCGCGTTTGCCTACAACGGCGGCGAAGGTGCGAGCGTGGCCGGACCGATGGTTGCGCGCATGATCAAATCCTATTTTGAGATCAAGGCGATTGACATCGCGCAGGGGAATCCAGCCCCGGGCCAATAGACGATGCGCTTTCATCAGGTATAATTCCATCCAATAAATTTACCCAAATTTGTCCTATGGAACAAATCACCTCTCTGGTTCAGATCAAAGGAATACGCGACGGACTTCTTGCAACATTTTCAGATGCTGCATGGGAAGACCAGCGTATAGCTTTGCTCACTCAAATTGATGAGCGTTCATCCTTCTTTCACGGTGCGCGCCTGGCCATGGATGTCGGCACGCAAATCCTAAAGGTCAATGATCTCGTGGATTTGCGTGACCATTTATCTGAACGGAATGTGGTTTTATGGGCAGTCGTAAGCGAATCGCCGGTCACGGAACAGACCGCTCAATTGCTTGGCCTGGCCACGCGCATCTCGAAACCGCGACCCGAGGAACAAAGACAGTTTGCGGATACCATCACCGATGACACCGCACTGTTTGTCAACAAGACACTTCGCTCTGGAACGCGCATTGAATTTCCCGGCCACGTTGTTGTGTTTGGTGACATAAACCCGGGCGCAGAGATCATTGCCGAAGGGAATGTGATTGTGTGGGGAAGGGTGCGCGGCATGATCCACGCCGGTTCCAAAGGGGATCGTTCTGCGTTTATCTGCGCGCTCGATCTTTCTGCCAATCAACTGCGTATTGCGGATGAAGTCTCCGCCATGCTCAAACCTCAAAAAGACCCCAAGCCTGAGATTGCCAGTATTAATAGCGAAGGCCGTTTGCAAGCTGAAATGTGGAACGCAGGCTAATTCATTTTTAGGACTTAATATGACCGCTCAAGTGATTACGATTACATCTGGAAAAGGCGGCGTGGGCAAGACCACCGCCGTTGCCAACCTTGCCACCGCGCTTGCCGTGGACGGAAAAAAAGTCGTTTGCGTTGATGGTGATATCGGCTTGCGCAACCTGGATGTGGTGATGGGCCTTGAAAACCGGATTGTATATGATATTGTGGATGTGATCGAAGGACGCTGTAAATTAAAACAGGCGATGATCCGTGACAAGCATTACCCTGAGATGTACCTGATTCCGGCCGCGCAGACTCGCGACAAAACTGCAGTCTCTCCATCTGACATGGTACGCATCTGTAATGACCTCCGGCCTGATGCTGATTTCGTCCTCATCGACTCGCCCGCGGGGATTGAGCGCGGCTTCCGAAACGCCATTGCAGCAGCAGACAGAGTCATCGTGGTGACCAACCCGGAGATCAGCGCGGTGCGGGATGCGGATCGGGTGGTGGGCATTCTGGAGGCGGAGGAAAAAGGGAGCCCGTATCTGGTCATAAACCGGTTAAACTCTGTGTTGGTCAAAAACAACGACATGCTCTCTGCGGAGGATGTGCTGGACCTGTTGGGCATTCAACTGATCGGTATCGTGCCGGAGGATGAATCGGTCATCATTGGCTCGAACCGTGGCGCGCCTGTGGTAAATGATGTAAAAAGCCGTGCGGGACAGGCCTTCCGCAATATTGCCAAACGCCTGCAGGGACACGACGTGCCATTCATGGACCTCGATCAACAAAGCGGATTGTGGAAAACCATTCAACGCTTTGCGGGGAGGAAGTGACATGAACTTTTTCACGCGGAAAAAAAGTGCTGAAAGCGCAAAGGAACGCCTTCAGCTGGTGCTGGTGCATGACCGCACCGACCTGACCCCCGTACAATTGGAAGCATTAAAGGATGATTTGCTTAAAGCCATTTCGCAGTACATTGACATTGACCCGGAGGCTGTGCAAATTGGATTGGAACGCGACGGCCGTTCCCAGCGGCTGGTGGCGGATATTCCCCTGCGGAACGTATCACGCCATCGCGCGGGTTGACCTTTAAATATTCTGGAGGCACGGATCAACCTGATGGCATCATGGGTTGCATCCGTGTTTTTTTATTATGACTCGTGGACTTTCCTGGCGTAATTTCGATTTTCTTCTTCTCGGCGCAATCGTGCTGGCATCCTCGTTTGGTACCGTGATGATCCGCTCGGCTGTTGCGGGGAACGAAGTGCTTTTGCCGCTGATTACGCGCCAGATATATTTTGCCTTGCTCGGCGTGGTCCTTATTTTTATCGTCGCATCCATAGATTACCGGTACTGGCTGGCTCTCTACCGGCCGATCTATTTTGGGATTTTGATCTTTCTGGTGACATTGACCGGCTTTGGTCAATCCGCTTTTGGCGCCCAGCGCTGGTTCCAGGTGGGGGTTTTGTTCCTCCAGCCGACGGAATTTGCAAAGATCGTTGCCATCATCGTCCTCGCGCGTTACTTTGAGGCGGCCCAGAATCAGCCTCGCGATTGGAAATGGGCCTTTGGCGGCCTGCTTTGGGCGTCTGGCATTATCGTGTTGATTCTGCTCCAACCCAATTTAAGTAATGTGGTTGTGTTGACGGTCGTCTTCGTGTCCATGTTGTGGATCAACGGGCTGCAGATCAGGCAGGTGATTACCCTGGGGCTATCCGGAATTGGGCTTGCAGCGCTGGCGTTTCCCTTCCTTGAAGAATATCAACGCGCACGTGTGCTGACCTTCATCTTCCCGGATCCAAATGCAACCTACGGAGCGACGTATAATGTACAACAGGCCTTGATCGCCATTGGATCCGGCGGATTCTTTGGGCAGGGGTATGGCCACGGCACGCAGACACAATTGCGTTTTCTCAAGGTGCGTCACACCGACTTTATCTTCTCCGCCATCTCGGAGGAATTTGGCATGATTGGCGGCGTGATCGTGATTCTCACGCTGGCGTTCATCGTCTGGCGCTGTATCCGCGCTGCACAAAAGGCTCGGGATGTCTCGGGCTCGATGATCGCCTTTGGCGTGGCGATCTTGATCTTTTTTCAAGGTGCGATCAATATTGGCGTAAACTTGAACGTTGTGCCTGTCTCCGGGCTGCCGCTCCCATTCATCAGTTATGGCGGAAGCGGTTTGACTGCGTTGATGCTCGGCATCGGGCTGGTCGAATCCGTCGTCATGCGCCACAAACAAATGGAATTTTGATTCTAGGAGGCTTTATCTTGCCGATCAAACCTGCACGAACCCGCATCGCCCCCTCCCCAACCGGGCACATGCACCTCGGCACGGCGCGCGTCGCCCTGTATGATTATCTGCTCGCAAGGAAGACTGGCGGACAGTTTGTTCTTCGCATTGAAGATACCGACCTCAAACGCACCGTCCCCGGCGCGGAGCAGGAGATCATGGACGGCTTGCGCTGGCTTGGTTTGCAATATGATGAAGGCCCTGATGTCGGCGGAAAATTCGGTCCCTACCGCCAGACCGAACGCCGCGAGATCTACCAGCATCACGCAAAAATCCTCGTGGACAACGGCAGCGCCTATCCCTGCTTCTGCACAGCAGACCAACTCGAAAAGGTCAAACAGGAGCAGCTGAAACGCAAGGAAAACCCACATTACGACGGAACCTGCCGTGTCCTTGATCCCGACCAAGCCGCAAAACGCATGGCGGGCGGTGAGAAATACACCATCCGCTTCAAGATGCCAAAGGATGGCATTACCATCGCACGCGATCATCTGCGCGGCGACATCACCACCGAAAACAAACAACTCAACGATTACGTCCTCTTGAAATCCGACGGCTTGCCGACCTATCATCTTGCCGCCATTGTGGATGACCACGATATGCAGATCACGCATGTCATGCGCGGCTCGGAGTGGCTGGGCACATTCCCCTTGCATGTCAATATCGTCCGCGCCTTTGGCTGGGAGGAGCCGATCTGGATTCATCTCTCCGTCTTCCTCAAGCCAAGTGGCAAAGGCAAAATGAGCAAACGCGAAGCTGCCACTGCAATGAAAGACGGCTACTCCATTTTTATCAAGGATATGCAGGAACTTGGCTTCACTCCCGAAGGGGTTTTGAACTGGTCTGCGTTGATGGGGTGGGGTGTCCCCGAAGATGATGTGATGAGCGTGGAACAAATGATCGACCGCTTTACGGTCGACTCTTTGACTGCCTCTCCCGCTGCGATCAACTTCCAAAAACTGGATCACTTCAACGCGACTCACATCCGTCTTTTCACGACCGATGAACTGGCAGCCCGCCTCAAGCCATATTTCACCCGTGAGGGACTTAATATGGACGATGGTATTTTGTTGAAAATCATCCCGCTCATTCGTGAGCGGCTGGTCACATTGGATGATTGTATTGCATTTGGTGGATTTTTCTTCAAGGATAATATAACTCTCAATCCTGAAGATTTGATCGCGAAGGGATTGGATGCGAAACAGTCCGCGGATACTGCCCGCAGGGTGTATCAGATTCTGGAAGCGCAGCCGGATATCAGCCATGAACGATGCGAGCCGCCTCTGCGGGCATATGTCGAGGAAAGTGGATTGAATGTCAATCAAGTGTTTGGTATTTTGCGGGTAGCCATAACGGGGCAAAAAGTCAGCCCTCCGCTGTTCGAGTCGATGGAAATCATCGGCAGGGAAAAATGTTTGCAAAGAATTAAGGATGCGATTGAAATTTTGAAAAAGTTGTAACGGTTTTTATGCAGCGTGGAGGAGAAATGGATTTAACAATTACCGCCCGGGATATTGTTGGCAAAGATCCTTTTGGCCGCTTCCTTGCATGGGTCAAATTGAAGCCTTGGCAGGCAGCGCTGTTGAGTTTTTCTTTTTTTCTTGTATACATGCTGGTTCTGCCTGCCTGCTTCGATGTGCTGTTTCCGCGGGACGGATTGGAGCGGAGCAGTATCGTTGACAGGGTAAATCAGGTTGGGTTTTGGGTCATTCATCCAGCTGTCGTGTTTTTCTATGTATGGCAGCCTGCCTCGATAGCTGGGTTATACAGTCTTATATTGCCGCTCGCACCATCCTCCATGCTTGATGGGCTTTCCCGGGCTGCGCGAATTTCCCATAAAACAGCCCGCGGGTGGGTGCTGGGAGTCTTATCAGGCGCGATTGTTGTGTACCTTGGTGTGATTTTTATTTTGGAGCATATGGGCGCGCGCTGGTATTCAATTAATTGGTTGATGGCGGCGATCCTGCAGGTTTCACGCTTCCTTTTGTTTTACATGATTGTGGTTGTCTTTGTTCGTCATTTGCTGGTTGCTTTCAACTTGAATCGCGTTTACCATCATGTAAAACTGCCTGTATTGATGGGACAGTCGAAATACGGTACGGCGTTTGACGCAATTACAAGTTACGGCATGGTTTTTGCAGGCTTTGGTGCGATACTTGGACTTTTTGTTACCATGCGCCATCTTTATTCGACGCCTGTTTTTCCGGAAGATGCGATTTATCTTGGTCTGTACCTGATCCTGATGCCACTTGCCTTCCTCCTTCCCTTTTGGCAGGCCCATGTTAACATGCGTTCGGCGCGAATGACCGCCCTCCGGCAGATCTCGGATCTGCTCCAGGATGAATATGACCGATTAATGACGGATGTGTCCTGCGGGGTTGGTGCGGAATTCTCATCGGAACGAATCAAATCACTCCGCGCATTACTTGAATTGACCGAGAAGGCGCCGATCTGGCCCTTTGAAAATTGGATCATTTATCGCGTGTTCGCCGCGACGATATTTCCCTTGGTGATGACCGGCTTGGGTTTCCTATTTGAGTTAATGTTGTAATTGTAAAAGGTGAACAGGAGAAATAATAATGGCCGCTGACCCCGTTAAAAAACTTGCTTCCGATATCAAGTTGCTGAGAACGAAGTTCAATACACTGGAAGAAAGTACCCGCCTGACGAGCGTGCGCGACTCGCTGGAGGATACGCAGACCACGATCGAGGGATTTGCGGACAAGGTGACGGGGCTGCGCGCACGGGGTTATGTGTTTGGGATGAATTTTGAATCCCGTGCCGCGACCCTACTGGAAAAATGGAAAGCGCTCGCGCCGAACATCAACAAACAGATCGAAGAGCAGGCGGGACAGTTGCAAACTGCAATAGCGCCCCTGCGGCCGCGCATGACTCAACTGGCGGCGGCTTCGGGAAATCAGACGCAGGCGCAAGGTTTGCTGGAGCAGGTCAAACCACAGGTCGAGTCATTGGAGGCGCAGGTCCATGCCGCCGGCAGGCAGATCAGCGGCATGTATGATTCTGTCCGGAGCGAGGTCAACAAATTCAGTAATGAAATCCGCAGGATTGACTACATGCTGACTAATCTCTCACAGGCGGCGTTTCCATTGCTTGCCACCGAAGCAGGCCTGATGGCGGTCAAGGCGGTTTGGGTGAAAAATGGGAAAGAGCAAAAAGATGACCCACAGGGCGTGTTGTATCTGACTGACCAGCGCATCATTTTCGAGCAAAAGGAGGAGGTGGCGACAAAGAAGGTGTTGTTCATCACCACCGAAAAGGAAAAACGGCAAAAGCTACTGATCGATACGCCCGTTGCCTTAGTGAAGTCGGTGGAGACCAGCAAACAGGGAATGCTCAAAAATGAAGACTTTATCAAGGTCAGTTTTGCATCAGGCGCGCCAATGAACGTGGCGCACTTCCACATCTGGCAGCCGTGCGAGGAGTGGCAGGGATTGATCAACCGCGCAAAGGCAAGGGATTTCGAATCCGACCGCGCGGTGGAAGTGGATGCGGCGGCGGCGGCGAAGGTCAAATCCGCTCCGAGTCAGTGCCCGAGTTGCGGCGGGCATCTTCATCAGGTTATTTTGCGCGGGCAGGATACGGTCAAGTGTGAGTTCTGTGGTTTTTTGATCCGGTTGTAAAAATAAAAGACCCTGAAGGCCTCAAAAACCTTCGGGGTCTTTTCTAATACTTCCCCGTCTCATCCGCCATGCGGACGATACGCGGGGTAAACTTGCCGAGGATTTCCACGAGGTCGCCTTGCGCGGCGATGACTTCATCGATTGGCTTATATGCCTGCGGCGACTCATCAATGCCCCCGCCGAGCAAGGTGACGCCGCGTTCTTTCAGATATTCGTCCCGCTCGCGTTTGCTGATGGAGTTCAGCGCAGCTTTGCGACTCATCTGTCTGCCTGCGCCATGGGATGCGGACTCAAGCGACTCGCTCACGCCTCTCCCGCGGACGACGTAGCCTGCATCCCCCATCGAGCCTGGAATTACACCGAGAACGCCCACACCTGCAGGTGTGGCTCCCTTGCGGTGGACAATGACTTCGCGCCCATCGGGGAGTTTCTCACGCCACGCGAAGTTGTGGTGATTCTCGACCACGGCGGTTTCCTTCAACCCAACTGCTGCCGCCACCCGTTTGTGGATAATATAATGATTGGCGGAGGCAAAGCGACCCGCTAGTTCCATCGAATGCCAGTATTCCAGCCCCTCCTCCGAATCGAGCGACAACCATGCGAGATGGCGCAGGCTCTTATCGAGGTCGGGATGCAAATCCATGGCGAGTTTGCTGTAGCGGTCCGCGATCTTGAAACCGACACTGCGTGAGCCGCTGTGCGAAAGCAGGGCGAGATATTCGCCAGGCTTCAGGCCGAACATCGGCTCATGCAGGCGGAACGAACCCCACTCGACGAAGTGATTTCCCGTGCCGCTCGTACCGAGTTGACGCGCGGCGTTATCCTGCAGACTTTTCAATAATCTGGTCGCGTCCCATGCAGAATCGTCCAGCACTTCATGCTCAGCGCGCTTGTTTCCTTTCCACTGTGCGCCGATGCCGAAGGCGGTCTGTTCCCATAAGGTGTTCTCGAAGAGTGACGGCTTTTGTCCCAGCAAAATTGGCGAGACTTCATAGAGCGAGAGCCTCATGCGGCAGGCAATGTCCACGCCGACGGCGTAGGGGATGACGGCCTTGTCCGTAGCCAGCACGCCGCCGATGGGCAATCCGTAGCCGACGTGGGCATCGGGCATCAACGCGCCCGCCACGCTGACGGGGAGCCGCATGGCGTTGTCCATCTGGGCGAGCGAGCCTTTGTCAATGTGCTGCCTGCCCCAGATGGGATAGGTCAACGGCTGGTCGCGCAATTCATGTTGTTGAACGGTTTCCTCCCTTTGTCTTATGCGGATGCACTCGCGGGCTAGATCAGCCAAGAGCGAATCGGCGAGGAAATTGCCAGGGTCTTTGCGGACAGCGTCGACTTTGGCGAGAACCGCATCGCGCTCCATGCCGCTTTCGATGAGTTTGTTGCCCGCGTCTTTTGCAAGACCGATGATTTTTCCGTCGGTCCAGTTGTTGAGTTTCAGGATCTTTCCTGTGAGGATGTCCATGTCTTTCTCCTGACGATTGACCATGGACCATGGTCTACGGTCTGTCGTCTATCGTCCGTTTTCTTCCAACTTCCACAACTCGCGCATCTCGGGGCTGGTTGTGAGAAGTTTGTCCAGCGTCCCTTCTGATTCTACCTTACCATCCTTAAGTACGATGATGTGGTCAGCACGCCTCAAGAGCGGGCGGCGGTGGGAGACGACCAGACAGGTCTTTTCATTGCCATCGGCAAAGATACGTTCCCAGAGTTGACGTTCGGTCTCCACGTCCAGCGCGCTGGAGAGGTCGTCGAAGACGAGCAGTTCGGGTTCACGGATGAACATGCGCGCCGCGGCGCTGCGCTGTGCTTGCCCGCCAGAGAGTTTGACGCCGCGCGCGCCGACCATCGTTTCGAGGTCGTCATCGAGTTGTTCGAGGTCGCGGTCCATGACGGCGAGTTTGGCGGCGCGGTAGATGTCTTTATCGGTGCGGTCGAGTCCGAGCAGGATGTTGTTCCGCAGGGTGTTGCTGAACAGGCGCGGGACTTGCGCGGTGTAGGCGCAGCGCGGCGGGATGAAAAAGTCCGCAGGGTTGGCGGCAATCCCTCCATTCCAGCGTATCTCTCCCGATTCCATTGGCAACAATCCAAGCAATGTGCGGAGCAGCGTCGTCTTGCCGGAACCGATGCGACCTGTGATGACGGTCAGTGAGCCGCGTTTGACTTTCAGAGAAATGTCTTCGATGCCGTTTTTCGAATCAGGGTAGTGAAAGGTCAACCGTTCAGCGACCAGTTCGGTCAGCCGGTCTGAGGCGGTTTTCGTCGGGTAGGTCACGTCGGGCAGAGGACCTGTCAAATTAATCGGGTTGTGTTGGACGAGTGCGTCCAGCGGTGCGTTTTCCATCAGGCGGTACATGCGTTTGACGGAGACATCGAGTTGTTTGTAACGCGCCCACAACATGCCGCCAAAGGTGGTGAGATCGCCCATACTTTGCAGCAGATAGACGAAGAGCGAAAAATCGCCGAGCGTGAAATTGCCCGTGCGCATGGATTGACCGACCAGCACGAGAATGACGCCTGTACCAAGCGTGGAGGTGTTGCGGTATAGCGAGCCGAGTACTTCATCGAACAGTTTTTCACGGATTGTCAGCACGCGTCTTTCGTCGTTGATCTTGTGGAAGTGACCAATGACATTTTTCTCCGCCGTCGCCACTTTGACCGCCTGTACTGCGCCGAAGAACTCACCGATGAAGCCCGTCACTTTGCCGCCTGCCTGACGCGAGGCGCGGCGGTAATATTCGATGCGGCCCGTTGCGATGTTGGCAATGATGCCGACGATGACGAGCGGGATGAGCGCCATCACCGTGACGGACGGGTTGATGCGCGTCATCAGCACGATGGAGACCGCGATGATAACAAGCCCGACCAGAACGTCGTTGACGAGGATGACGAAAAGCGGAATCTCGTTCACATCCGTTTTGAAGCGACTGACGGCTTCGCCCGCCGAGTCGGGCAGCTGTGATGCGCCCGGTCGTTTCAGGATGTGGCGCAATAGATTTCTACGTAACAGTGTGGACATATCTGCGAAGATCGGTACGTCGGCGTAATAGAATCCATAACTTGCCAGTGCGCGTCCGATCCAGAGCGAAACGAAGAGGGCGATAACCGCCCAAATGCCGCCGGTCAGTTGCATGCCGCCGGTCAACATATCAAAAAAGGCTTTGAGGATGAGCGCGGGCGCGATCTGCCAGACAAAGCGGATGAGTGCGACGCTGATCATATCCACGAACCACAGCCAAGGTCGGAAGCGGATCATCTCACGGATGACCTTCCACGCGGGCAGGGAGGGGATGTTGATTTCTTTTTGGTTGGATGTCATTTCGGTCATGATAAATTCCGTGTGTGCAGGAGCGGAGCGCCGCTCTGCCCCTGCGGTTTACGCCAATACTTCTTCCATGCCAGTTTGCAGGAGTTGGTGAAGCCGCGAGTTCGGGTCTGCAGAAAGTTGCCCGCGGTTCCCGTATTCGATGACATTGCCTCTTTCCAGGATCATGATTTCGTCCGCGCGGTGGATGGTATGCAGGCGGTGGGCGATGATGATGGCAGTGCGGTCCTTCAATAACTTGTCTATCGCGTGTTCGAGTTTTTGCTCGGTGGCGGGATCGAGACGCGATGAGGCTTCATCGAGAATCACCAGACCTGGATTTCGCAAAAAGACGCGCGTAAAGGCGAGCAATTGCGCTTCACCCGCAGATAACGACCTTGATCCCGTTTCGAGTTCCGTATCCAGGCCTTTGGGCAGGTTTTGGAACCAGTCGCCCATCTCCAGTTCTTCGAGGGTGCTGATGATTCTCCCATCGGGGATCGAACGGTCGAAGAAGGCCAGGTTGTCACGGATCGACGCGCGGAATAATTGCACGTCCTGTGTGACGATGGCGATATTGCGGCGCAGAGAGTCGAGCTGTATGTCCTGCAAATCTGTGTTGTTGACCTTGATGCTGCCCGATTTCACGTCATACAGGCGGAAGACCAAACGACCAAGCGTGGTCTTTCCGCTTCCGGTGCGACCAAGCAGTCCAAGAACAGAACCAGCCTTCAGGTCCAGAGAGAGGCGGGAGAGGACGGGTTCACCGCCGTTGTACGCAAACGTCACGTCGTTGAACATCAATGCGAGCGGACGCGAGTCGATCTCAAAGCCTGTTTCAGTCTTGTCTTCCGGTTCGAGTGTGCGGAATTCGGTCAATCTTTCCACACACGCGCCGATGGTCTGAAAACTTTCGATCTCGTGCGTCATCGCCCAGAAGGGTTCTTCGAGCAGGCTGAGGTAATGCACGAAGAGATAGACAGTGCCGATGGTGATCAAGCCTGCAGTGAAGAGCCAGTAGCCGCTGGTGACGGCGAGCAGTGTGCCTGTGGTGAGCGCAAGCCCCATCGAGTTCTCGATGATCCAGCGTTTGAAGTGTGCCCGACGGTTGTGACCGAGGATGATACTTTGGTGGCGGAAGAGTTCACGGATGGAAAAATCCACCGCGCCGCTGGCACGGATATCTTCGGTACCTGCGAGCTGCTCTTCAATAAAGCCGTAGTATTGCGCCTCCGCTTCGCGCCGTGCTTTCTGGTGCGGAATAGCGATATTTCTCAGGCGGCTGAGAATGACGACCGTGAGAATGGAATAAACGGTGAATGCCAGCCCCGCGCGCCAATCTTCGATGAATAGTGCGATCAGAATGCCGACGAGTAAAAGTCCATTGGCAACGAGATTCAACGCGAACTGCGAGAAGAAGGTCGCCAGTTCGGTCACATCGCCGTCGATGCGTTCGATCAATTCGCCGGGCGCGTGGTCGTTGTGGAATTTCATGTCGAGGTGCAGGGCGCGTTCCGCCAGTTCGGCGCGCAGGTCGTTGGTGGCTGTCCAGGCGACGTTTTCGCCGAGCCAGGTGACGCCGATCGCGACGCCCTGCTGGATCAACGCCACGCTGATAAAGGCGATGGCGGTCCATGTCAGGGTTTGCAGGGCTTCGCCAGCCAGCGCGGAATCAATAAAACGGCGCATGATCTGCGGGGCGAAGATGCGCAAGCTGATGCTGCCGAACAGCATGCTGGCGAGCAGCATGAACCGTCCGCGCTGGGGGCGGATGTGGTCGGCGAGCAGGTTCCAGTAGGCTTTGAGTGAGAGGTTCACAATGGTTTTCCGTTTTGACAATAAAAAACACGACGCAGGTGCGCCGTGTTTTGAAAGACACAGGATAAAACCGTTTAGAGACGGTTAATAGGCGCACTTCGAAAAAGGTTCAATTTTTGGTTGGGCAAGATGGGGCGATAGATCATTTTGAAGCGCGCTCCTTTCTGTACGTTTTTGTTACCTGCGTGAGTTTACATGAGAGTGGGATGAGTGTCAAGGAATTTTTGTCATTCGAATTGGTTCATGGGGTTTTGTGGAAATTCGTCATTGTGACATAAGGAATATTGGGGCTACAATGGAATGGCACGGAGGCTTCATGCGATCCATAATTTTGCAGGCGCGTTACTGGCGTATCGTTTTGTTCTTTGCGCGTGTCGCAGCGAGCATCATCTTTTGGGATATTTTTTTACGGCGCATCGGGCTTGGCACCCTTGCGAAAGGCACTCGTCCACAACGGCTGCGGAAAATTGCAATTCGATTTCGCGGACTGGCGATCCGTCTCGGTGGCGTGATGATCAAGGTCGGGCAGTTCCTCTCTGCGCGGCTGGATGTGCTTCCGCCCGAGGTCACCGATGAACTGGCAGGATTACAGGATGAGGTGCCGCCAGTGGATTTTGAATCCATCCGCCTCCAAACCGAACTCGACCTTGGTTCTGCTGTCGAGGATGTTTTTCTTGCCTTTGCCAAGGAACCTGTCGCTGCCGCATCTTTAGGGCAGGTTCATTGCGCTCGATTGCTCCCACACGAGGCGGAGAGCCTGGGTTTTGATCATGTAGTGGTCAAGATACTGCGACCGAATATCGAGCAGATCGTGGATGTGGATATGACCGCGATTCGGGTAGTGGGCGGCTGGTTGAAACGGTACCACCCCGTGAGTGACCGCGCCGATGTGCCTGCGATCGTCGAGGAGTTCGCGGCGATCCTTCAAGCGGAACTGGACTATTTGTCAGAGGGGAAGAATGCCGAAACATTTGCGACCAATTTCAAGGGCGATGGAGGCCTGCATGTCCCGCGTGTGGTGTGGAATCGGACGACCCGCCGCGTGCTCACGCTGGAGGATGTCACTGCCATCAAGATCACTGATTATGAAGCGATCACTGCCGCAGGTGTTGACCGTGCTAAAGTGGCGGATCGTTTGCTGGCAACGTATTTAAAGCAGATCTTCGAGGATGGGTTCTTCCATGCCGACCCGCACCCTGGAAATTTGTTTATCCTGCCATTGCCTGAAAAGGACGAAGACGGCTCGACAAAATTCCGCCTGACATTCATTGACTTTGGCATGGTGGGTCGTATGCCAGACCGTTTGGTGGAGGGGTTGCGGGAGGCGGTAATCTCGGTCGGTTTGCAGGATGCGCCGCGTCTGATTAGGGCATATCAAACCCTGGGCGTACTGCTTCCGAGTGCGAATATCAAGTTGTTGGAGGAAGCCAGCGGTCAATTGTTCGACCGATTCTGGGGCATGAGCATGAACCAACTGCGCAGCATCCGCCATGACGAGATGGTAAAGTTCGGGCTGCAGTTCCGCGAGTTGATGCTGAGCATGCCGTTCCAGTTGCCTGAAAACCTTTTACTGCTTGGCAGGACCATCGGAATTCTATCAGGCATGTGTACGGGCTTGAATTCCGATTTCAATCTTTGGTTGCAACTTGCACCGTATGCTAGGAAGTTGACCGATGGTGAAAATGGTTCAACCTTCGATGTGTTCCTGAATGAGGCGGGTGAATTTTTCAAAACGCTGATCGCCATCCCTGGCAGGACAGAGCGTGTGCTTGGGCGCATCGAGCGCGGCGATTTGAGCGTGCAAATGCCGCTGGTTAATCTTCAGATCAGTTATTTGGAGCGGTCTTTGAATCGGTTGACGGGTGGGATTGTGTTTCTTGGGTTACTGATCGCAGGCGCGATTTTGTATGATGGTCATACCCTGCTGGCCCAGGGCCTTTTTGCAGGGGCGGGTATCGCTCTGTTTTACGCTCTGTTCCTCGCACGGGGAAAACGTCCGTTTCAGTAGTACAAAAAAGAACGGCAACTGAAAGTCGCGGTTCTTTTTTATGAAGATTTTTCTTCCGTCTTTTTGATGGCTGCATCGATCAGGCTGCGAAATGCCAGCAGCATTTCCTTGCGCGCAGCGCGGCGGTGCTCCAAAAAGCCGGGCGGCAGGATGGTCTCCATACTCTTGCGCATTTCATGCCCTGCAGCCTTCATATGTTCCAGCGCTTCGGGCGGAAGTTTATCCCGCATGGATTTGCGTTTTTCTTCGCTCATGGGTCGCTCCTTGTTCCTCCCTGATTATAGCACCAATGGAATTTACGGCGCCCCGGGTGTCATCGGCGGAAATTGGGACATGTCCATAATCGGGTCTATCTCCAGGTTTTCGACCCTGATCCAGCATGGGTTGTTGAAATATGGATTCCTGATCACGATCCAGCCCGGTTCGCTTCCAACACCAAGGATGACGACATTTTGTCTTCCCCGTGTTCCGGGGTCAACATTGCTGATTAACGTATAGTTTTCGCCGGGGCCTGTCCAGCAGCCTGCAAACACGATCACGGCAGCCGGCTTGGGGACGGGTTTTTCCGTGGGGGGGCCGGCGGGAGTTTCAGTAAAACTTGGCGTTTCTGTCGCTGTTGGCGGCAGCGGGGTTGGCGTAACTGCGCCGGCAGTTTGAGTCAACATGACAACAGCCAATTCGGCCGCTCTTGTACCGACAATGTCCACAGGTGGGGTGGCGGCTTGTGGCGCGCAGGCCGCAATGATGGTTGCGATCAGAAGGCTGATCGTGGTGTTGCGAAAAGGGTATGATCTCATTTTTTTGCTCCAGGGATTTACTTTGTCTTCTTCTCCAATTTTGCCCAGGTATCCTTCAAGTTGACCGTCAGGTTGAACACAGGCTTTTCGGGTGTGGAGTCTTTGTCCACACAGAAGTAGCCGAGCCGCTCGAACTGGAGGCGCGAACCAACTTCGGGCGAGGCAAGATGCGGTTCCACGTAGCCGTTGAGAATCTCCAGGGAGTTTGGATTCAAACAGGCAAGGTATCCTTCATCTCCCTCTTCGGGGTCTTCCTTCGTGAAGAGACGGTCGTACATGCGGACTTCCACTTCTTTGGCGTGTTTCGCAGATACCCAATGAATCGTGGATTTGACCTTGCGTCCATCGGACGCATCACCGCCTTTGGTGGACGGGTCATATGTAGCGTGGACTTCGATGACGTTGCCGTTTTTATCCTTGACCACATCCGTGCATTTGATGAAATACGCATAGCGCAGGCGGACTTCATTGCCGGGGAAGAGGCGGTAATACTTCGGCGGCGGGTTCTCACGAAAATCGTCCTGCTCGATGTAAATGACCTTCGAGAACGGGACTTTGCGCGTGCCGGCCGACGGGTCTTCGGGGTTGTTGACCGCATCCATCTCTTCGACAAGATCGTCGGGATAGTTGTCGATCACCACTTTCAACGGGCGGATGACCGCCATACGGCGCAGGGCCGTCTTGTTCAGGTCATCGCGTACGCATGCTTCGAGCAGCGAAACATCGCTGATGCTGTAATTCTTCGCAACGCCCACTCGGCGGATAAAATCCAGGATGGCTTCTGCCGTATAACCGCGACGGCGCATTGCGCGCAATGTGGGCATGCGTGGATCATCCCAGCCGTTGACATGATCCTCCTCGACCAAGCGCCTGAGCTTGCGCTTGCTCATCACGGTGTAGGTCATGTTCAGGCGCGCGAACTCGATCTGGCGCGGTTTGAAAACTTCCAGCTGTTCCAAAAACCATTCATATAACGGACGATGATTTTCGTATTCGAGCGAACACAACGAATGGGTGATGCCTTCCATCGAGTCGTTCTGTCCATGCGACCAGTCGTACAGCGGATAGATTTTCCATTTGCTGCTCGTGCGGTGGTGCGGTGGCTCATGGATGATACGGTACATCACGGGGTCGCGCATGTTGATGTTGGGATGCGCCATGTCGATTTTTGCGCGCAGCACCCGCGACCCGTCGGGGAATTCGCCGTTCCTCATGCGTTCGAGCAGGTCCATGTTCTCTTCCGCGTTGCGGTCGCGGAAAGGGGAATTTTTTCCAGGTTCGGTCAGCGTGCCGCGATTGGCACTCACTTCTTCAGGAGTCTGATCGTCCACATACGCTTTTCTATCCAGCACTAGCTTCTTTGCCCAATCATACAGCAAATCGAAGTAATCGGATGCGTATGTCACCTTGACCCACTGGATGCCGAGCCAGCGCGCATCGTCCATAATGGCTTCCACGAACTCGGTCTCTTCCTTGGTCGGGTTGGTGTCGTCGAAGCGCAGGATCAACTCGCCGTTGTTTTCCTTCGCAACGAGATAATCGATCATGAACGCCTTGACGTGCCCGATGTGTAAATACCCATTCGGTTCGGGGGGCAGGCGTGTGCGGACATAGTTGAAACGTCCGTTTTTCAAGTCTTCCGCAACGGCTTCGCGGATGAAATCAGTTGGTTTAATTTCTTCTTCGGGACTCATGGATGAACAACCTTCAATCGGATTTTTTGAGGATGAAAAACCGCTTCTTTCTTAATGGATACCGGTCAGCGTTTCGGGAACATTTTACCCGCCGCAGGAGTCGTTTAAATATACTGCTCATTATAACAAAGTGAAACTGTTTTATAATACATTCGAACGGAGTAAACCATGGAAGAAAAAAAAGGAAATTTCTACGCTACATTTTTTGACAAGGATGCCGTGCTTAAGTTCGCCCGCTGGGCTGGGATCCTCGCCTGGGTCGTTCTGGGAGTCTACCTTTTAACCACACTGAACTCCTTCCTGCAGTTCATGATCCAATTTGCCACTGGCGTGTTCTACCAAAAGGGAATGTCCATCTTTGATATTCTCGGCTACTTTTCTCCCTACCTGCTTCAGATCGTACCCGGGCTGGTATATTTCTTCGGCCTGAAGTTCGTGGAACACGCCTCGCTGATCCTTATGGATCTGGAGGAAAGCGCCCGCCGCGCCGTACGAAAATAGACTTGCCCATGGCGGGCTGCCATGATAAAATAGCGCCCGCTGGAATAAACATTGGGGGCTCGTCTAATGGCAGGACAGCTGACTCTGGATCAGCCAGTAGAGGTTCAAATCCTTTGCCCCCAGCTAACTCCCTCTTGCGAGGGAGTTTTTTCTTCGTACAAACCGTGCGGCGGGTATAATCAAACCCATCTGTCCCACCTCAAACTGCTTAAAGGACAAACCATGTTTGATTCTGCCAGTGAGGAGTACCTAAATACCTTGTTCGAATACGCGCCAATTTCACTATGGGAGCAGGATTTCAGCTCCATCAAAAGCCTGTTTGACGATTTGAGGCGGCGGGGGGTCGAATCCCTGGATGCCTACCTCGACGAACATCCACACTTTGTGGACGAGTGTATGGGGAACATTAAAGTACTGAATGTCAACCAGAAGACCGTCTCCATGTTGAAAGCGGATTCGAAAGCCGCCCTGCTTGCAAACCTCGATCAGGTTTTCCGTGCTGGGATGCGTCATCACTTTCGGGAGGAACTGCTCGCACTCTGGAGGGGGGATGTCAGCTGGTCGGGTGAGGGGGTCAACTATGCGTTGGACGGCGAAGCGCTCGATATCCTTTTGCATTGGCGTATTCTCCCGCAATATGAAAATAGCTGGGAGCATGTTCTGGTTACGCTGGAGGATATCACGGCGCGTAAAAAAGCCGAGCGGCGTTTTCAAAACCTGTTCGAAGCCTCGCCAATATCCCTGTGGGAGGAGGACTACAGTGCCATCAAGGCATATTTTGACTCATTGCGCGCTCAAGGGATTGTTGATTTCGAGTCCTATTTGAATGACCACCCTGAAGCTGCGCTTCATTGCGCTGGTTTAATTCAAGTCTTGAATGTTAACCAGAAAACACTCGAATTGTTTGGTGCATCGTCCAAGGAACATCTTTTTGGTAATTTGCACCAGGTTTTTCGAGACGAAATGGGGAACCACTTTGCCAAGGAACTGGCGGACCTGTGGAATGGCAAACTGTCCTATGCGCGTGAAGGGATCAATTATTCCCTGAATGGCGAACCGATCAGCATCCAGCTTGACTTTCGCGTCATGCTTGGTCACGAGCACGATTTCGGCTGGGTGATGGTCGCCATTCAGGATATTACCACGCGGAAAAAGGCGGAGGAGTATCTCCGCTATCTTGGCACGCATGATGCGTTGACAGGACTGTACAACCGGGCCTATTTTGAAGAGACACTCTTGAAACTGGAGGCTGACCGCAAGGATCCGGTCAGCATGATCATTCTTGATCTCAATTACCTCAAACAGGTAAATGATCTGCACGGGCATCAGGCGGGTGACAATTTGATCCGCCGCGCTGCCGAAGTGTTCAACGCCGCCTTTGATGCCGGGCAGGTGGTTGCGCGCATTGGAGGGGATGAGTTTGCGGTCATTCTCCCGGACGACGATGAAGGGGATGCGGCTGAATTCATCAAGCATCTACACGTACTGGTTGAACTCAATAACAAATATTATCGCGAACCTGAATTAAGCCTTGCATGTGGTGCTGCCACCAGCCGGCCGGGTATCAGCCTTGAAAAGGTCATCAGCCTTGCGGATGACGCCATGTACCGATATAAAAGCGAACACCATCGCCGTCGTAAAGATGATGCGCAAATTTGATGCCGCGCGATTTTCCACATCGACATTTTCCACACATCCACACGGTGATTCCATCATGCGCGTGCTGGCCTCAGCGTTCAATGCGGTGGAGCCGGGCGCAGCGGTTAAAAAACATCTGGAGGGAAAATCCCTGCCCTCCGCGCGAAGGATATTTGCCTTAGGATTGGGAAAAGCTGCCTGCGCGATGACCCAGGCACTTGCGGACGATTTTCTTCTGACGGATTCGCTCGTCATCACAAAGCACGCTTCCCCCCTGACCTTTGTGCCGGTTACTGTTATCGAAGGCAATCATCCCATCCCCGGCGACTCCAGCCTGCGCGCCGGAGAGTCTGCGATCAAGTTCCTCACTCAATTAAAAAAAGATGATCTGCTGGTTTGCCTGATCTCCGGCGGCGGCTCGGCGTTGATGACCGCGCCGCTGATCCCGCTGGCTGATTTGCAGAGGCTTACCTCCATTTTGCTGGCATGCGGTGCGCGCATTGACGAGACCAACACTCTGCGCCGCCATCTTGATGTGTTGAAAGGTGGAGGGCTGGTCCAACATGCCAATGGCGCGCAAATTATCAGCCTGCTCCTTTCGGACGTGGTCGGTGATTCATTGGAGGCGATTGCCTCTGGTCCCACCGCTCCAGACCCGTCCACGCGTGAGGATGCCCTGTCCATCATCGAAAAATATGGAATACAAGATGATATTCCCGTTTCGGTCATCCCCGCCCTGCAGGAAACAGCAAAATCGGGGGATCCGCTATTTCAAGGGATTCAGAATATTGTGATTGGCAGCAATGTAACCGCCCTAGAATCTGCGTGTAGCCAATCAATGAGGGAAGGAATTCAATCAAAAATTATAAATAAGGAATTACAAGGCGAAGCACACAAAGTTGGACAGGAGATTGCATTTCAGCTGAGAGATGAGCTTGGGCAAATGGAACGTCCCTTTTGCCTGCTGGCGGGCGGGGAGACGACAGTGTCTATGCGGGGAGATGGAAAAGGAGGCAGGAATCAGGAACTTGCACTATCCGCGGTGGATGGATTGGCCGGCTTGCAGGATGTCATGCTCATTTCGATTGCGACCGATGGAGAGGATGGTCCCACCGATGCGGCAGGTGCGGTGGTGACGGGAGGAACTGCTCAAAGGGCTGAAGCGCTCGGGTTGGACGCGGCAGATTATCTGTCCAGGAATGATGCGCATTCGTATTTTGAAAAGCTGGAAGATCTTATCAGGACCGGCCCAAGCGGGACAAATGTCAATGACCTGCTCCTGTGTTTTGCCTTTTAATGGGGACCCATAGTTGAAAAGCCTGCTATTCAGGTGACGAATGACAGAACAATTGTATTTTGTGAAGAAACGCACTAAAATAGTAGTGTACGTAAGCGTTTTTTTGCATGGATTATTTCGGTCAAACCGTTGATGAATTTTGCTAATCGTCATGAAAAGGAGCAATAAAGATGAAAATTGCGGTAGTTACAGATGATGGAACAACCATCAGCCAGCACTTTGGACGCGCGACCCATTACTCGGTGGTTACGGTTCAGGATGGCAGAATCATTGATCATGAATTGCGCGGAAAGATTGGACATGCACAATTGCATGATGAAGCGCATGAGGATCATAATGATGCAAAGCAACCTCACGGCTATGGACCGGCCGCCAAACATCGTCATGGGCGCATGGCAGAGACGATTGTTGACTGCGAGGCGGTGATTTGCCGCGGGATGGGAATGGGCGCGTATGAAAACATGAAAACGCGCAACATCCGCCCGGTGATCACGGATATTGTCAATATTGACGATGCTGTCCTGTCCTATGCGAGCGGAAAAATCGTTGACCATATTGAAAAACTTCATTAGCAGAGAAGCGAATGTCGCAATGGCATAAAGTGGGGGATTGATTGTGAAGTACGTATTTGGTCCGGTACCATCGCGAAGGCTGGGGCAATCATTGGGGATTGATACGATTCCACTAAAGACGTGTAATTGGAATTGTGTCTATTGTCAATTGGGGCGGACCAAGCCGTTGGTCAACGATCGCAGAGACTATTTCCCGCCAGAGGAGATCCTTGCCGAAGTCAGGGATGTCTTGGATTCCACCGCGCCCGGCAGGATCGATTGGGTTACGTTTGTTGGTTCCGGTGAGCCTTTATTGCATTCAAGCATGGGGCGACTTCTGCATGACGTCAAAGCAATAACGGAATTGCCCGTGGCGGTCATAACGAACGGCTCTCTTTTGTATTGTCCGGAAATCCGCACAGAATTGCTGATCGCAGATGCTGTTTTGCCGACGTTGGATGCCGGCACGGCAGATACGTATCGAAAATTAAATCGCCCGCATCCCGGCTGCACGTTTGAGCGGTCTGTCAACGGGTTGATCGAATTTCGATCCGTTTACCGGGGAAGATTATGGGTGGAAGTGATGCTGGTGCTTGGAATGAATGACTCTGCTCATGAGCTTGAAAAGATCGCAGGTATTTTGGAAAAAATTCGCCCGGAGGCGGTACATATCAATCTGCCAACGCGCCCGCCCGCCGAAACCTGGGTCCAGCCGCCGGACAAGGAAGGATTGATGCGCGCAATTTCCATTCTGGGCAATGTGGCTGAGGTGGTACATCCAGCAGAGGGAAGTTTCGATCTGGCAGGATATGAAAATGTGACCGAAGCCGTCATCAGTATCATTACGCGTCATCCCATGCGGCAGGACGAACTCGAGCGGACGCTGTGTCGTTGGTCACGTGAGCAGTTGCGGGATGCCCTGGCGGAATTGGAAGCCAGCGGCAGAGTGCAGATCGTGGATCGTCATGGAACCCGGTTTTGGAGTGCCGCACCAGCATACTATCCTGATGACGCCCAAAGCCGAAAGGCGATGCCGGACCGCCATTAATGGAAATGCCTCGGTTCCAATTATCCCGCCAGCGCAAACACCCCAAACACAAAAATGATAATTCCCGAGATGCGGTTGATCCAAACCATGTGCGTTTTGGTCAGGCGTTCGCGCATTGTACCGACGCCGAGGCTGAGCGTCAACCACCAGACTGCGGAGCCAACAAACACCCCGGCGACGATCACAAGCGGAGAGCCCATCTTTTCTCCGAGCATCGTCCCCGCAAAGATGGCGGCAAAGGCAAGGATGGTCATTGGGTTGGTGATGGTCAGGAAAAAAGTGGACAAATACATGCTCAACAGGCTCACCCGTTTGGTTTGCGCGGTATGTTCGGTCGGTTCTTCACGGAAGGTTTTGAGACCGAGATAAAGAAGGAAAACACCGCCGATCAATCGCATCCAGATGAAGTTATTCACAAGCAGGCTGGTACCGGCAGCCAGACCAAATGCCGCAATGGCGCCATAAACTATGTCCGCGCTTGCCGCGCCCATGCCGGATAGAAAACCTGCCAGTTTTCCATCCGCAAGCGTACGGCGGATGCACAACACGCCAATGGGACCGACGGGTGCGGCGATGGAAATGCCGATGATGAAAGCGCGCAGGAATATGGAAAGTGGTTCACTCATGTTGCGGACAGGGGGCTTGAAAGGAGTCTAATTCCCAGTTCTTCTGGACGGTAAAAAACTTCAGTTCCATTGCCTGCTGACAGAATGATGATGGCGCAAGTTCGTATTCGATGACAAAAACAGGTTTGCCCGCTTCGATAAACAACGACAAAACATTGCACTCATCGTAAAAGAAGCATTCCTCGTTGATGATCCAATCGAAGTGCGGCAGCAGTTCAGGGATTTGTCCAAGGTCGTTTTTCAAACCAATGGACAAACCGCGCTCGTGCGCGGTTTCTGCCAGCAGGGTGTTGAATGTAATTTGATCCTCGTAACCCAGTGGAAACCCCGTGTCATTTTCGTATCCATTCACGTTGTCCGGGTCAACGCCGTCACAGCCTTTTTGGACGGCTGTATCCAGTCTGGCTTCGATGATGGGCAGGAGGGTTTCGGTTTGACGGATGTCCAGCCATCTTTCACCGGGCCAGCCTTCCAGTTCCTTGCCAAGTATTTCCTGGGGATATTCGGCGGCGTCCATCCTCCATTTTTCGAAGGAACCTGCACTGAAGTAGCACATTACGAATATCCCCCGGTCATGGAGTTGGCGGATGGCCGAAGGATCCGTGTCAATCAGGTCGAGGTTGTACACCTCAACGGGCAGGCTTAGGTCAATTTTGCCGCTGTATTGGATGTGTAAAGTGTCCCCGACTTCCGGGCCTCGAAATTCCATTTTGGGGGCATTTGAATCAGCCGTCTCGTTGCCAGGCATTGTCTCGGACTCGATTCGCATGCAGGCATTGCAGAACGCAAGTATCGATAGAACCAAAGCCCTTTTCATAACCGCATCTCACAGTTCAATAATAAAAGGACACAGCCCGGCTGTGTCCTTTTATTATTCATCAGGCGTTTGCTCCGCGCCTGAACCAGGTTTGCCATTCGCGTTTTTCCCACAGCACGAGGATGGGAGCCGCAACGAAAATGGAGGAGTATGTTCCGCTCAACAAGCCGACGAGCAGGATGATGGCAAATTCCTGTAGAGTCACGCCACCGAACAAAGCCAGCGCGAGCAGGAGGAATTCCACGGTCATCAACTGCGTGTTGATCGAGCGTTGCAGCGTCTGTACGATGGAGTGGTTGACGAGTTTCTCGTATTCCAATCTGCGCAGGATATTGGAGTTTTCGCGGATGCGGTCGAACACCACGATGGTATCCTGCATGGAAAAGCCGATCACGGTCAGCAGGGCGGTCAGGAAGAGCGAGTCGACCTGCCATCCGAAAAAGTAACTACCAATGCCTGTGATGCTGAAAATCAGGGCAATGTCATGGATCATTGCCAGGATGGCGCACACGCCGTAACGGAAGGCGTTTTCCACCCTGCGGAAGGACCAGATGATGAACAACACAACCAGAATGGATGCGACTGCAATGGCAATTGCGGCACGTTGTGTGACCTGCCTGCCGATGCTCGGCCCAACACTGTCGAAGCGAATGACAGATATATCGGACCCCGAAACTGTCTCCATGGCTGTCAGAACTTCGTCGCGGACTTCGTTTGTCAGGAAGGAGGAGCGAATGATGAGCGAACCTATTTCCGTGGTGGTGACCTGCGCATCATCAATGCCGGCGTCTTCATAGATGGAGTGGATGGCGGCGGTATCAAGGGATTTCCCATTTTCAAGCTGGACTTCGAACAGGCTTCCACCGGTAAAATCTATGGACAGCGGAAGTCCGGTGGTTGCAAGCAGGATTAACCCTGGCAGGATCAGCAGCAGGGAAAGAGCGAAAAAGTAATAGCGTTTACCGAGAATGTTCATAACAATATCCTTAAATGCCGAACCAGCGTTCAAAATTTTTCGGCTTGAAGGTTTTCAGGAAAACGGCCAGCAGGGTGCGGGTGACGTAGATCGCTGTAAAAAGCGAAATGATCACACCCAGCGCGAGGGTCAATGAAAAGCCTTTTACGATGGTCGCGCCGAACGAAGAGCCGAACCAGAACAGGATGGCCGACGTAAGGATCGCTGCAAGGTTGGAATCGCGGATGGATGGCCATGCGCGTGTCCATCCCAGGTCCATCGACAGTGTCAGGCTCTTCCCGTTGCGGAGTTCCTCCTTCATGCGCTCAAAGATCAGGATGTTTGAATCCAGTGCGGTGCCGGTGCTGAGCATGAATCCGGCGATGCCGGGCAGGGTCAGCGTGAAGTGGAACCATTTGAATATGGCAAAAACAACCGCCGCATAGATCAAAATGGAGAGCACAGCCACAATGCCGGGCATGCGGTAGTAGACGATCATGAACATTGCAACAATGGTCATACCGATCAAACCCGCTATCAGACTTTTATTTAGCGAGTCTGCACCGAGTGTGGGGCCGATGATGCGGGTTTCGACGATTTTCAATGCAACGGGCAGGGAGCCGTAGCGGAGCTGGATGGCAAAGGCGTTTGCGGATTCGTAGCTGAAATTCCCGCTGATCGAACCTTCGCCTCCGGTGATCGGTTCGTTAATGATGGGCGAGGAGATCACCCGTTTATCTAAAAGGATGGTCAGGAATTTTCCCGCATTTACGGAAGTGTGCTCTGCAAACACCCTCGACCCGCCGGATTTTAGCACAAAGTTGATCGCATATCCGCTGCCGAGTGCGTTCTGCGAGACGGCAACAGAGCTAAGGTCTGAACCGGTCATAATGGTGTGATAGACGATTTCACCGCTGTCGGGAGGTTCCACCGGTCCGCCGGTGGGACTGTAATCCGTGACGAGAATGCTTCCCTCTTCCGGGCTATAGTCACCCGTGTCCACAAATTCCAGCAAGCCCGTCTGCTGGATGGTTGCCAGCACGGATTCAGTATCTTCCAGCCCGGGAAACTCGCCTACAATGCGTCGGTCACCGGCAACCTGGATGACGTTTTCGTTCACGCCAAGCGCATCGGTACGCTGCTGGACGATGTCACGGGCAATGTCCATGGACTCTGCTGTAGGCGTCTGATTTTCAGGTATGTCAGCTTCCAGAAGCACTTGCAGCCCCCCTTGCAGGTCCAGGCCGAGGCGCGGCACAATGTTGCGGGTAAAGAGAGGCTCATCGGTCACAGGGTTAACGATGGTAATCTCGTTATTAAAGTCCGCCCATAGCGAGAAAGCCAGTACAACCACAATGAGAATAATACGGTTGGTCAGGTTACGGATCATGCGTTAAATATCTCCATCCACGAAAATGCCAGCCTCTGGCTGGCGCGGGAGCGATTATACTCCCATTGAATGATTTATGGGTATACCCATTCATCAAATAAAACGGTCAGGTCGCAGGCACATTGCGCCTCTGCTTCGGCCTTCAAAACCTCGGTTGTGCCGATGTTCCAGGCGTTGTTTTTTACATAGGCCCTTAAAAAGTCATCGAAATTCCTGGTCCCCATCTCCTCGCGCAGGGCAATGAAGAACAAGGCGCCGCGGCCGTACACAATGCCGCTATATTCCGCGTAGGAGTAGGCGCGCACCGGCAGGCCCACGGGAATGCGTTCGTTTACAATATACGCCCAGCGGCCTTCAATATCTTCCAGGTAAGCCTCCTTCCCCGCCTCTCCATACTCGTCCACGTAATATTGCAGGGTGGCAAATTGGGCAAGCGACTCATCCAGCCAGGGATCGTCCAGTTGATCGTTGCCGACCAGGTTGTAAAACCATTGGTGGGCCACTTCATGTACGACGGTGGCCTCGAGATAAGCATTCCCGGGCTCCATGAGCGATTCTGTCATGGCAATTATCCCGGGATACTCGATTCCCAGCGCAAGCGTGGGCGTGGAGACAAAATCCAGCTCCGTGTAGGGATAGGGTGCATAGCGCTTCTCGAAGATCTCAACGGCTCGCACCGCCACATCTAATGCGAATTCTGCGCCTGCCTGTAAATTTCCGCGCGTATAAAATCTTATCGTGACGCCGTTCGATTCTCTGACGAAGACCTGATAATCCGGACTTGCCGCCAGATAGAAGTCCCGCACCGGTCCCGCCTCATAACGGACGGTTTGTCTGTTTCCGGTATTCTGGCGGCTGACCTCCACTCCCGTGCCGGCTACTACGAGATTCTTCGGCGCATCCACAGTGACAGTGAAAAACGATATATCTGCGTAGGTCACGTCGCCAGATTGGGGCGGGATTTCCGCATTCCAGCCTTCGTCATCATAGACGGCGATCATGGGGTAGGCATGTGCCAGTGCCAGGACATTGTCGTAATAGGCTTGTACGCCATAATTCAGACTCACACTTTGCGGGATACTGATCTCAAAATCCATACGGAGGGTGATGCTCTGCCCGGGTTGGAGTGAGGTCTTTAATGGAATGGTCATCAGGCTGTCATGGAGCGAGTATGCCGCTGTAACGCCTTCTCCATCCACAGACAGGTTCCCCGCTTTCATCTTTCCGCCGAGGAGGTTGGGGAACAAACGAAAGTTCACTTCATTCAACGGTACATCTTCGGCGTTGAAGTAGACCACCGTTTCGCTGCCGGTGATTTCATACAGGTTGTCTGCGATTAATAAGTGAATGGAATATGAACTTGTGTAGGGCAGTTCGTCCAAAATATGGTGATATTCAGGGACGAGTCCAACTTTGAATTTTGAGCGGTCTGCCGACGAGGCCAGGGGAACCTCGGACGGAAGCGGCGCCGGCGTGGATTCTGCCTGGGATGTCAGGAGCAGGCAGGAGGTCAGGAATAGAAGTGTGATAAGGGTGAGTTGAAAGTACGTTTTCATAATTCCCATCCCTTTACCGCTTTGCGGCACTTCGTAAATAGTCCAATGCCCGTGCGAGGACTTCATCGACTGCAAGCGTGTTTGTGTCAATGATGAGATCTGCGTTTGCCCTGGCATGGGAAAGCCTTCTTTGCTGTTCTTCATAATCGCCGATGGCCCAGTTCAGCTTTCGGCGCAGCGTGGAGTTATCAAACGAGCAGTCGAGAAAAATGAGGACATCGGGATTTGTGATCACCTGCCACATCTGTTTGACGTAGGAATGTTCCTGGGCGATATGCCGGCAGCGGTAGCCGTGTTTTTCAAGACCTGCGATCAGTGTGGATTTCCCCGACCCGCAGGGTCCAACCACCCCGATGAGCGCTTTCCCTTCATCGCGGCTCATTGTCGTGAAGGATTTTGTTCAACTGTTCGGGTCCCCCGAGGGCGGCGATGACATCTCCCGCCTGCAGCAGGCTGATATCTCTTGGCGGCATTTGCGATTCGTTCCCGCGCCGCAATAGCACGATGTTGATGTGATAATGATTTTCCACAAAGCCGACCGTTTGACCGGCAAACGGCGCGTCTTTCGAAATGGGCAGGCGCGCGAGGCTGAGCAATTGGCCTTCGATGGAGATCGGATTGGTCACATCCACGCCTGCCGCGGCGGCGGCGAAGACGGGAGCCGCCATTTCGGTGGCGCTCAGTGCAATGAAGCCGAATTGTTCCTGTAAAGCGTGGGCGAACTCGTCATCGAATATGCGGATGACGACTTTTAGGTTCGGGTTCATGCTCCTGGCCTTCAAGGCAATCTGCAAATTCATGGAGTCGTTCTGGCTGGCGAGGATGATGGTGCGCGCGTCCTTGATGTTTGCGCCTTCTAGCGTGGACTGGCGCGTGGCATCATCGTTGATGACGGGGATGCCAAGATTGCGCGCATCGCTCACTTTATCCGCTTTGGGATTGTTTTCGATCACCGCAACCTGTTCGCCCAGTTCATGCAGTTTAAGCGCGACGCGGTAGCCGAGATGCCCCAGTCCGACGAGGACAACATGTTTCCTTAAGGTGGATGCGACTGCCATTTCCCATTCCTTGCTGCGCGCGCGGCGGTTGAAGAGCAGGCTGCCGAAATCTGCCAGTCCCTGCGCGAGCACGACCAGCCCAACGATGGGCATGGAGAAGTGAAATAATTGTAGTGCGATGTGGTGCGGGAATTCGCGAGTGGGTGGTTGCAGGAATACCGCGATCAGTACGATATAGATGGATTCGACGATACTGTAGATCGGTTCGTCCACGATTCTGGCGATGAAGTCATACAGCAGTCCACCGCCGATGACTGCAAACGAAAACCAGAAAAGCGGCGAGCGGAATTCGCGGAACAGAATGGCGGTATCGCGGATGGATGCCTGGAAATTTCTCCAATGCTGTTTTGCCGCTCTGCTACGCATTGATGGGAAGCCTGACGCTCATGCGCCTGACATCGTCACTGCCATCGCGGGTGGAAACTTTCATGACCAGCACGCTGATGTCATCACCGGGACGGTTATCGTCGAGCCGCACTGCCTGAGCAAGGAGCGTATCCGCGAGCTGTTGGGGGTGCGGGTCCTGGTCCTCCAGCACCGAGCGGATCGCCTGGCTGATGTTCATCGGCTGGCCGCGCCGTTCGCCGGCATGGGTGATACCGTCGCTGAAAATGACAATCGTTAGCCCGGGTTCAATTCCCAGTTCGGTAATGACCGGGCGTACATTGCGGGATGTCCCCAAGGAGGCGCTTTCTTCGTTGTGCGCGTCAATTTGCTCGCCGCGGCAGATGAACATTGGCACGGGGTTGTTTCTCGTCAGCACAATGGTCCTGCTGTGCAGATCCACCGAAGCAATGTTCAGCGTGCAGGTGACCTTGCCTGCCTTGTCGGCAAACAGCGCATCGGACGCGGCGCGCGCCGCCGCCCCGTCCCGCACGCCCTCGGCGATCAAGCCAATGACCTTCCGCACCACCAGCATCGAAATTGCCTTTGCACCCCGTCCGCTGGTCTGTCCGTCCGCCAGCACGACAGAGAGACCGCCTGTGGGGCGTTCCACCACTTCGAGCGTGTCGCCGCTTTCGGAGACCGCGTATTTATTGATCTTGGCAACTGCGATCTGGATTTCCATGGTTGGATTTTACATCGAATTTGCCTTGACGTCACTGTCTCCTGCCGATATAATCAACGGGCTTCATTGAAAAACCAATCCAGACGGGCGCAACAAGCCCGTCTGATGTATGTATAAAGGAGAAAGTTCCATGACCCCACATCCAAAGCGCAAACATTCCAAGGGACGCCGCGACCGCCGCCGTGCACAGGATGCCCTGACCGCAGTAAACACCGTGGCCTGCTCCAATTGCGGAAACAAACGCCTGCCTCACACCGTTTGCCCCAATTGCGGCTACTACAAGGGCCGAGAAGTCATTCAGGTCAAAAAAGAAAAGAAATCAGCCGAGTAATGCTCAACGGGTCGTGACTACCACGACCCGTTTGTGTTTTAATCCTTACATCGGAGGCTGCATGAAGATCAATCCACACACCACAGCATTTGTGTTTCCCGGTCAGGGCTCGCAAACCGTCGGTATGGGAAAGGACCTTGCCGAACAGTATCCTGTTGCAAAGCAAACTTTTGAGGAAGCCGATTCCATCCTTGGCTTTGCCCTCTCCACAATTATGTGGGATGGACCTGACACGGACGTGAACGACACGGTCAACACCCAGCCCGCACTCTATGTCCATTCGCTCGCGGCCTTTCGGACTTTTTCGCATCTGCATCCCGACTTCAAACCTGCTTTACTGGCCGGACATTCCCTTGGCGAATTATCCGCTCTGGCCGCGTCTGGGGCAATCTCCTTCGAGGACGGGCTCCGTCTTGTTCGCAAGCGCGGCGAATTGATGAAACGCGCCGGTCAACAATCACCCGGCGGCATGGCCGCAATCCTCGGTTTGGACATTCCCACGCTGGACAGAGTTTGTGCCGAAGCCAGCACGCCCGATGAGCTTGTGCAGGTGGCAAACGATAATTGCCCCGGGCAGGTGGTGATCTCCGGCGCAAAACCCGCCGTGGAACGTGCCATGGCGGGGGCAAAAAACGCAGGCGCAAAACGCGCCCTGCCTTTGGCGGTTTCCATTGCCGCACATTCACCGTTGATGAATTCCATGCAAGAGGAATGGATGGATGTGGTCAACAGCGCTATATTTTTTCCCTTGCAAATACAGGTCATTGGCAATGTTCATGCTGCCCCATTAGATGAAGCCTCCGCCCGCGTGGACATCATTGCACAGATGCAATCCCGCGTCCGCTGGACGGAGTCTGTACAGTTTATGGTATCCAATCGAATCAATGCCTTTGTGGAGGCCGGCACCGGTACGGTATTGGGGGGGCTGGTCAAACGCATTACGGGCGAGGCAACGGTGTATCCGCTTGGCAATCCGCAGGATTTTGCGGCTTTGGAATAATTCGTTGAATCCAATGGCTGGCCATTGGGATATCAAATAATGAAAAAAACGCCCGCGTTTTTCCTGCTCTTATCCATGTTCCTTGCATCCTGTGAGCCATTGGATGATCCGCAGGTATATGTACCTGTCACTCCATTGCCTTTTTATGCGTCAGACACGCCTGAGCCGTTTATTATCCCTGTCACAGATACGCCAGCATTTATCGAGCCGACAACCGCTATTGAGACACCAGTCCTCATGCCTGTGGACACGTGGTGGGAGGTCCATTTTACCGACCCATTGACCACAAACGATTCCGCTATTGTTGTCGATTCGGTTCAGGGGAGATTGATCGAATTCATTAACGACGCGCAAACAAGCATCCATATTGCGTCCTTCGAATTCAACCTCACGCCTGTAGCGGAGGCGTTGATCGCCGCGAAGAACCGCGGTGTGGAGGTGAAATGGATGACGGACGATAAGAACGGCTTGAACTACGACACCCAGCCCGGGCGTGGACAATTCTCCCTGCTGATCGGGGCAGGTATCGAGGTCAGGGATGATGCGCGTTCAGCGTTGATGCACAATAAGTTTTGGATATTCGATCAGCAGATCGTATGGACGGGTTCCACGAACATTACCGTTAACGGCGTATACAAACAAAACAACAATGTACTTGTCATCCGGTCACCGCAGGTCGCATCCATTTATGAGCGTGAATTTCAGGAGATGTGGAGCGGGCAGTTCGGCCCGCGCGCACCGTCCATGGTAAATACTCAATGGACGATCCTTGACGGTACGCCCGTTCAGGTTTTGTTTTCACCCGAAGACAACGTGATGCGCAACCTGATCGCCCTGGTGAAGGATGCCCGCACAAGCATTCGTTTTCTGGCATTTAGTTTTACAGATTTCCCCCTCGCGCAGGTGATGATCGAGCGCGCCAATGCAGGCGTGGATGTGAAGGGTGTCTTCGAGACCTTTGGAAGCAACAGCCCGAATTCAGAATTGCGGACATTCTGGTGTGCGGGCCTGCCTGTTCGACAGGACGGCAATGCGAGTTTTCTGCATCATAAGGTGATTGTTGTGGATAACAGCATTGTGGTGACGGGCTCGTTGAATTTCTCCGCCAATGCGGACGAGGTGAACGAAGAGAATGTGCTCATTGTGGACAATGCCGGGATCGCCGCGTTGTATCTGCAGGAGTTCGAAAAAATCTGGAGCCGGGCGCAGAATGTTGGCGCAGGAGTTTTTACCTGCCCCTGAATCACTTTTATGGCATTACATTCATTTGTAAAAATGGTTATCTTCGTTCCCGGTCTCGTTTTGGGCTGTATAGTATAATGACCGCATGAACGTCCTGCCTGGCAATCAAATTGTCAGCCCCGCCTTTTTTGCGGTTGGGCGGGTGTATCTGGTCGGGGTGGTTGCCTGACCAGATTTTGTTTTAACATGACTGCAGTCTGTCGTCCATGGGTATGCGGTGGAATCCTGGGCTTGTGGAACAGCAGACTGTATTTCAAGGAGAACCATGCGACTAAGTAAACTTGCAAGTGAAATCGTGGAATCCCCCACCCTGGCTTTGAACGAAGAGGCGCGTCTGTTGCGTGAACGCGGCGAGGCGGTCATCAATTTGGGGATCGGTGAGCCGAAAAATAAAACACCGATTGCCGCGATTCTTTCCTCGGGGGCGAAACTATCCAGTGGGGATGTGAAGTACACCCCGCCGGACGGTTTGCCGTCCATGAAAAAGGCGGTCATTCGCTATACGGAGGAGAACTATGACCGCCTCGTCGCGCCTGAAAACGTGATCATCACCAACGGGGCAAAACAGTCGCTCTACAATATTTTTTATTCCATTTTGAATCCACAGGATGAAGTGCTTGTCATCGCACCGTATTGGGTTTCATACCCGGAGATGATAAAAATGTGCATGGCGATTCCCGTCATTGTCACACCTGAAGACGGGACGTTCATCCCGCGCTTTGAAGATATCGAACGCGCAGTGACCTCCTCCACGCGAGCGATCATCATCAACAGCCCGAACAACCCCTCGGGAGCAATCTATCCCGCCGATTTACTTGCAAGGATAGTGGAGCTATGCGAACGCAAGGGCGTTTACATGATCTGTGATGATATCTACCATAAGCTGACCTTCGACGGGCATGTGGCTCCGCCTGCCTATTCATTTACGAAAAAAGAGATTGAAGATTCGCATATCCTTGTTGTCAATGGTGTGGCGAAGTTATATGGAATGACAGGCTTCCGCATTGGCTGGGTGATCGCACCGCGTCAATTGGTGAGGGTGATGACAAATGTCCTCGCGCAGACGACCTCGTGTGTGTCGCCCATTGCGCAGGCGGCTGCGGAGGGTGCCTTGAATGGGTTGCAGTCCGTAGTGGAGGCGCTGCGACTGCAGATCCAGAATAATTGCGAGATCGTTTTGCAGGAAATGCGGACATTCAACGGTGCGCGGCTGATCGAGCCAAAAGGGACGTTTTACGCTCTTCCCGATTTGCGCGCCTTTTCCACCAATTCGGTGGAGTTGTCCAGGTTCCTATTGAAGAAGGCATTGGTGGTGACCGTTCCCGGGAAGGAATTCGGCATGGAGGGCCACATCCGCATTTCATTTGCGGGTTCTGTAAAGGACCTTACCGAAGGGATGGCCCGCATCAAGTGGGCGCTTGACGCGACATCGCCCAACGAAATTTATATCCGCGATAGGAAAATGATCCGAGATTGGATGTAGGGTAGATACGATGAATAATTTACTGAATATTAAATCCCCCGCTGAGTCCGTCGCCCAGACCCGCAAGGCGGAGTACAACCTTTCCAATCAGGGTGTGGGCAACCTGCGGCAGGCATACTGGAATTTGACAACCGAGGCCCTGGTGGAGGAAGCGGTCTTTCGGAATGAGGGGGCGCTGGTTTCAGGCGGACCGTTCGTTGCAAATACCGGCAAACACACGGCTCGAAGCGCCAACGATAAATTTGTGGTCCGCGAAGCTGACTCCGAGGGGAATATCTGGTGGGGTGTGTACAACCGTCCGTTTGCGGCGGATAAATTTGAGACATTATATGGTCGGGTGCTGGGTTTCCTGCAGGGGCGTGATGTCTTTGTGCAGGATGTCTACGCGGGTGCGGAGGAAGCCTATCGCCTGCCTGTGCGCATCGTGACCGAGCTTGCCTGGCACAGTCATTTTGTCCGTAACATGTTCATCCTGCCGCAGTCACTTGAGGAATACAAACGCTTTGTGCCGGAGTTTACGATCATTGCCATGCCGTCCTTCAAAGGCGCGCCTGCCGTGGACGGTACGAACAGCGAAACCTTTATCTGCCTGTCCTTTGAGAAGAAGCTTGCCATCATCGGCAACACGGCGTATGCGGGCGAGATCAAGAAATCGGTGTTCACGATTTTGAACTACCTGCTGCCGCTTGAAGGCGTCCTGTCCATGCACTGTTCCGCAAATGTGAATCCGGATGATGCGGACGATGTGGCCCTGTTCTTCGGATTAAGCGGAACAGGGAAGACCACGTTGTCGGCGGATCCCACGCGCCGCCTCATCGGGGACGATGAACATGGCTGGAGCGACAACGGTGTTTTCAACTTTGAAGGCGGATGCTACGCAAAGGTCATCGGTCTTTCGGAATCCGCCGAGCCCGAGATTTACGCGACGACCAAACGTTTTGCCACGATCCTGGAAAACGTCACCTATGATCCGGTTTCACGTCTGATAGACTTGGATGATGATACGCTTACTGAAAATACCCGCGCATCCTATCCTTTGGAATTCATTGCGAATGCCGTCCCAGAGAAAAAGGCCGGACACCCAAAGAACATCATCCTGCTTACGTGTGATGCAAGCGGGGTGATGCCTCCGATCGCGCGGCTGACTCCCCATCAGGCGCTGTATCAATTCATTTCAGGGTACACATCCAAGATCGCCGGGACGGAGGTGGGACTCGGGAAGGAGCCTGAGATCACCTTTAGTGCCTGCTTCGGCGGGCCGTTCATGGTACATCATCCGTATCGATATGCCGAATTGCTCAAGAACAAGATCGACCGACATGGCGCGACTTGCTGGCTGGTCAACACGGGCTGGGTGGGCGGACCGTATGGGGTGGGGAAACGGATCCCCATTCGCTACACACGTGCCCTGCTCAACGCGGCATTGACTGGAATTCTGGCCAACGTGAAATATAAAAAGGATCCCATCTTTGGATTTGAAGTCCCGGGGACGTGCCCCGGTGTGCCTGATGAGGTATTGGATCCGTCCTCCTCCTGGGGTGATAAGAAAGAGTACAACAGGCGCTATAAAGACCTTGCCATGCGCTTCGTACAAAATTTTGGCAAGTTCAGCGACGGCACGCCGCCCGAAGTGAATGCAGCAGGACCAAAGGTGTAGTTGAATCGAATTGACATTGGAAGCCTCCGGACAGCCGATGTTTTATGAAAGGAGAATCTTATGTCTCGCTCAAAGTTATTGATGCTCGTACTATACCGCCTGTTGATGGCAGTGCTGGTATTTATGTTGTTTTTCTTCCTGCCGGCCGGGACGTGGAAGTACTGGCAGGGGTGGATGTACATGGGCGTGTTATTCATTCCCATGCTGTTTGTGATGATGTATCTGATCAACAAGGACCCCGAACTGCTTGAACGCAGGATGCGCATGCGCGAAGAGCGCAGGGAGCAGCGGAACATCATTCAGGCTTCATATCTGGTCTTCATTCTTGCCTACTTAATTCCCGGGTTTGACATTCGGTTTGGCTGGTCGAACATGCCCGCGGCAGTTTCCATCAGCGCGGCTGCGGTTGTTTTTCTTGGATATTTACTCACTTTGCGCACCATGCAGGTCAATCGTTACCTCTCCCGAGTGATCGAAGTTGTCGGCGGGCAAAAGGTGATTGATACAGATGTGTACGGCATTGTCCGTCACCCCATGTATGTTGGCATGATTGTCCTTTATATCGCATCGCCAATTGCGCTGGGTTCCTGGTGGGCCGTGATTCCTGCCGTGTTTATCATTCCTGTTATCGTCGCGCGCATTCTTGATGAAGAAGTGAAGCTGGAAAAAGATCTGCCCGGCTATGGGGAATACAAACAGAAGGTCAAATATCGACTGGTTCCCTCTGTCTGGTAAAAATTCATAGTCGCATAAAAAAGACCCCCGTACGTGAGTTCGGAGGTCTTAGCTTTGCTTCTACTCGTACACTGGTGTTGGGACGGCTGGTGTAACACCCGCCATCTTTGTTGTACGCATGGCGCGGGCAAAAGCACGTTTCTCTGCGCGTTGAGTGTCAATCTTGCGCTGGACATGAGGCGCAAAAAATCCGGCATAGCGCTTTTGAAGTTCGGGCTTCTGCCAGTCATTGCCGCTGATCCTGCCGCGGCAAATGGGCTGCCCACACCCGCACTCAAATTCATCGTAGGGCATGGTGTCGCTCATGGCATAATCAAAGCAAACTTCTTCGCCGGTTTTGATGTCTCGCATGGCAACGAGTCCGATCTGACCCGAAAGACCTGCATTCGGATTACAGGAATGATTGACATAATCTCCTTCGCCAATGGGGCGCGGCACCAGGAAATGACGGTCTTCTACCTGGATGCACAAACTGCGCTCACGGTCTGGAAGGTGAATAAAGGCGTCCCATTCATAGACGACGCCCCCGAAAACGGCTACGAGTTCGCCCTTCTTAATGGGTTTCAGTGCGTAGATGCCGTTTCCACTGCCAGTGGTTTTCGGGCGGCCTTCCAACTTAGAAGACAGATGGGAACTTGGCTGCTTGGACATTCATATAACTTCCTTTCGCTAGATGAATTAAAGATGAACAGCGCCCTCCCCGGTGGTCGAGCCGGGAAAAACGCCATTGGTGTTTTAATAATACATTAAATATTCAGCGTGTAAAGGTTTTAAGTCGTATCAATTATGTAATTTTTGATAATGATTTGTTATTGGAATGCCCCTCATAATTCATAAAAAGGTGTTTGCATCCGGCTGGACTGCAAAATATGTGCATACCTGATCAATGGATGAAAACCGCATCCATTCCCGCCCGAAGCTGATTCCAACCATTGAATTTTTATTTTGTCCCATGGATTAATCCACCCAGCGTGCGCCCCAGTCGGGTTCAGGGTGGTTGGTGAGTTGCACCTGGTTTGAGCCATCCGCACGCATGATGTAAAGATCGGCCTGATCGTCATTGCGGAGGGAATTGAACACAATATAGCGGCCGTCTGGTGAGTAGGAAGCGCCGGCATTATTCCCACCCTTGGTCAATTGAACGAAATTCCCCGACGCTGCATCGAGTCTGAATATATCCTTGTTCCCGAAAGGACCGGCATGGATCAAAAGATGACTCCCATCGGGAGACCAGTCCACGCTGCCGCCGATGCCCCGCAATCCCTGTGAGATGCGCAGATGGTTCCTTCCATTTGCATCCATGCTGAAGATCTCGTATTCCTGTGGTATCCCAAGGGACATGGCATAGACGATCTTTTCCCCGTCCGGCGACCATGCCGTTGCGACGATCATATTTGGCCCCGCGTACACCAGCCGCGGATTGAGTCCATCTGCATTCACCATCCAAATGGAGGTGGGACCATCCCCTGCGCGGTTCGCAAAGACGATAGTGCGCCCGTCGGGGGAATAATCAGGTGAAACCACATTCCCCACGTTTTTGGTCACCTGGAATAACTGTTTTTCACTGAAGAGAAGCAGATAAAGGTCAAACGAGCCGTTGCGGTTGGATGCAAATAACAACGAACCGCCATCCGGGTTGAAGGCGGGGTAGTAATTGCTGGCTTCCATGTCTGTCAGTTGGATGAGGCCTGTTCCATCGCGGTTGACCATGCACAGTTGGTTGTAGCTCCCGCGCGTGCAGGTGAAGGCGATGCGTCCGCCGTGCGGGTCTGCGGGTTTGGGTAGAAGGGTCGCGAAGCGTGTGGATGGCGGAGTATGGTCCAATGCGAAGGGGGTGATTGTTTCATGCACAGCGAGTGGAATTTCAGCAGGGCGCACGTACCAGAATAATGAAAGAAAACCCATGAGCAGAATTACGATTGCCGGCGGGATAATTCCCACGCGTGATTTTTTCTTTTTGGGTGCGGAAAGACTCGCAAGCCGGTCTTCGAGAGGCGGTGCATCCTGGCTGAGGAGGTTTGGCTTGGGTGGCCGCAGGAATTGCCATTCGCTGAGAATTGCTGCTGTGGCGGGCGCAGTTTCCAGTGTGGCACGAAGCGGAATGTCAGCCACAGAAATGCGCGCCGCAAGCGCAAGTGCTGAAAGTAATTCAGTGGTTGTCTTAAGTCGGTCCTCCTGATTTTTGCGAAGCGCCCAAAGGACCATGCGCGAGAAGTGATCGGGGATGTTTTTATTAAGGGAGATGGGTGCGGGCGGCGTTCGATGGAGATGCGTTCTGCGAATGGCATCCATGCTTTTGGGCGGATGTCTGCCGTTGACCCAACCCCCCGAGATGAGCTGATAAAGAATGACAGCGCTGGCGTAGATATCTTCAGCCGCAGCGAGGGGCTGATCCTTGATCTGTTCCGGGGATGTATATAGCGGCGGATATTTGCTGAGTTTGCGGGCAGGCTGTGCACCGACGGGCTGTGCGTTTGCAATGCCACCGACGAGGATCCCGCCGCGTTCGTTGATGCGGATACATTCAGGTGCAAGGTTGTGATGCACATGGTTTTGATTGTGAAGGGCTTCAAGCGCGCCGCAAATTGCCCTAGCGTAGACAAGAGCCTCCTCCACGCTGACGGGGGCTTTTTTAAGCACATCCCAGAGGGATGGGCCGTCCACCCATTCTTCAAGCAGAAAGGCAAGCGTTGGTGTTTGATATACCCCCAGGTATTTGGTTAAGTTTGGATTCAGGATATTTTGAAGCCTGGTGGACTTTGTTTCGAGTTCCCTGACGGCTTCGGCGTTCTCAGAGATCTTTTTTGAGAGCAGTGTGAGCGCAAGATGCCTGTTGTTGCGTTCATCCATGGCGCGGTACAACCTGCCAAGCGGCGTGAGTGTGATAAATTCTTCAACATGGTATTGGTTTAGAAGAGTTTTTCCTGAAATGGAGGAAGACATTTTTGTCTGTAGCGGTCACAATGCCCATGCCAGCATCAGACCAAAAATGGCGATCATCAGCCCAAAGTGCAGGAAAATATTGCTGAAGGCAAGCGGGCTGAAAGGAAAGACGAATTGTACAATGAGGTTCACGACGATGAGGACCAGGCCGATGGTAGGGAGCAGCCCCTTGCGGCGCGCCAGGTAATCGGACAGGAAATCCAATAGTCTTGAGATCATACTTCCTCCAGGTCGCTTTCTTCAATATCTTCAGGAGTTTCCTCGATCTGCTTTGCGTCCATGTGCCAGGGGGAAAATTGTGCCAGAAGCCTGCCGGGAATGCGTCCCTGCATGACCACGCCGCCGCGTTCATGTTCCACACGCTCCACCTGCCCGAGTTCGTGAAAGAGTGAGATGAGCGCGCCTTGCTTATACGGCAGGCGCACATGGATGGGAGTATAGGCTTCAAACAGTTCCTCGCGGATCAGATGCAGCAGGTCTGGAATGCCCGTGCCTGTCAGAGCGGAAATGGCAACGGCTTTGGGAAAATCCTGCAATATCTCCCGAGCGTTTTCAGGGCGGTTCAATTGGTCTGCCTTGTTGAAGGCGGTGACCATGGGGATGTGATCTGCATCAATTTCCTCCAGCGTTTCCTGCACTGCCTGGAATTGGTCCAACGCATTGAGGTGGGATATGTCCACGACATGCAGGAGCAGGTCTGCTTCTGCAATCTCCTCCAGTGTCGCATGGAAGGCTGCAACCAGCGAGGTGGGGAGTTTTTGAATAAAGCCGACCGTGTCTGTGAACAGGGCGCGTTCATCACCGGGCAGCTGCACGCGGCGAGTGGTGGGGTCGAGCGTGGCGAACAATTGGTCGGCTACGTACACGTCCGCTTTGGAGAGGCGGTTGAGCAGGGTGGATTTGCCGGCGTTGGTATAGCCCACCAGTGCAACGATCGGGATCCGCGAGCGCTTGCGTTGGGCGCGGTATCGCATGCGGTGTGCCTCCACTTTTTCGAGCTCACGCTTGATGGTTGCAATGCGTGTACGGATTCCGCGGCGATCTACTTCAAGCTGTGTTTCACCGGGTCCGCGCAGCCCGACACCTCCCGTGGAACCGGCACGTCCGCCGCCGCCGCCCGCCTGCCGCTCAAGGTGCGTCCATGCGCGGGTAAGGCGCGGCAGGTTATATTCATACTGGGCGAGTTCCACCTGCAGCATGCCTTCCTTTGTATGGGCGTGCTGTGCGAAAATATCGAGGATAAGCGCGGTACGGTCAACCACACGAATATTCCGGCCGAGGGCTTTTTCCAGTTCGCGCAGGTGACGAGGGGAGAGTTCATCATCGAAGATGACCACTTCGGCGAGAGTCTCCTCGGCGAGTGCCTTCAATTCCTCCACTTTGCCGGGACCGATGTAGGTTTCCACATTCGGCCGCTGCATGCGTTGGGTCAGTTCGCCCACCACGTCCACGCCTGCGGTATCTGCAAGCAGGGCAAGTTCCGCTAGTGAATCTTCAAGGGAGAGCAGTTGTTTTATGCCGTGAACTTCAACGCCGACAAGGAAAGCGCGCTCACGTGGCGGGGTTGTTGGTTGGGGGATTTTCTTTGCCACTGGTTTCTGTTTCCGATTCTGTTCCTGCTTGCGGCTGTTCAAATGGGCCGAAGAATTTGGTCATGCTTGGGTCTGTTGGCTCCATGCGTGTAGGTAATAAAATATGGAAGGTGGAACCGTTCAATTTTTCCTCGTCATAGCCGTCCGATTCGACCCATATCGTGCCGCCATGCGCTTCGATAATGCCGCGTGCAATTGGGAGACCAAGACCCGGTCCGCCGCCTTTGAACTTGGTCTTGCCGCTGGAATGCAGGTCTGCCCTGCCAAGTTGCTCGAACTTCTCAAAGATCGTGGCCTGATGCTCGGGCGAAATGCCGATGCCTGTATCCGAGATGATGATCTCAAAGAAGCCTGGCAGCAGGCGTCCGCTGATAGAGATCGTCCCATTATCCGGGGTGTATTTGATGGAATTTGAAACGACGTTATGAAGCGCCTGATACAGGCGTTCCGAATCGCCGTAGATCATCAAGTCACTGCCTTCAAAATCATTAATGGTCAGCGTCTGCCGGCGTTCCGCGGTGGTTTTCTCAAACTCGTTGCGAAGCAGGTTCAGCATGTGACTGACCCATAGCGGCTGGATGTTAAGCGTGAGCAGATGATTGTCGATCAGGGAGACGTCGATCATGTCGTCAATGATATGGCGCAGGCGGTGAATCCCGTTGTTCACTCCTTCTAGGTACTCATTCATTTGGGGCTGTTTCGACGACTGGGCGAGGTCCACCATCATGGACGTGTAGCCCTCGATGAGAGTGAGCGGGGTCTTCAATTCGTGTGCAGCAACGGAGATGAAGCTGGATTTGTTGTGGTCGAGTGCCTGCAGCTTTTTCTGCGTTTTGCCGAGTTCGCTGGAGATGTGTGCAACGCGCGTTTCCATTTCGTAGCGTACGGCAACGCTCAGGCTGTGTGTAAGAATTGGAATGACTCTGGCCAGCAGTTCGAGGGCGTTTTTTGGGGTGAGGTTCTCGCGTGCCACCTCAATGGTCAGGGCGGTCATGCGGTTGATGACAAAGGAGACATAATAATCGCCTTCGTCCAGATTGGTTTCGGTGGGTGCGCGTCCCCAATCGTACAGGATGGGGTCTAGCCAGGCGGTGTCGCCGGTCATGATGGCCTGCTCGAGCAGTTCGTAAAATCGTTCGAGTTGTTCCGTAAAGCCGGCGCGCACGCCTTCCCCGCTCGCCAATTCGCGAGAGATGTGTTCCACCCACGGGGCGTGTATCTTTTTCAGGGACGCCTGCAAGGTCATGCCTTAAGTGTACGCCGAGATTGTGGTTTTGACCATGTTTGGGGGAGGCGGAGGGCCGGGGACGGAGAATGGTTATCGGCCCGTAATCCAATGCCAGAGCGTATCGCCAACAGCGCGCAAACTTTCTGGTGATACCCTGTCCACTGTATCCTGTGTGGTGTGCCAGTAATCGTAGTCGAAGTCGATGATGAGGACGCTGGGGATGCCAGCTTCAAGGAAGGGTGTATGGTCGTCCAGCATGGAATATTTCTCTTCATTAATGAACACTTCCCCATATCCCAAGCGCCCGGCGGTACCCCAGATTTCGGCGCGGATGAGTTTGTCCGAATTCTTTTCGAAATAAATGTTCAAGTCGGCATCACCGATCATATCCACGATGACGACCGCGTGAGGGCGGACGGGGTTCTCTTCGACGAAGGCGCGCGAGCCGAGAATCCAGTCCCAACCCTCGATTCGTCCATTATCTTCGGCATCGAAGAAGACCAGCCAGACAGGGACAGTGTCGTCCGGCAGGGTACGTGCAAGTTCGAGCAGGACTGCGACGCCGGAGGCGCTGTCGTTCGCGCCGGGGACGGGATCACTGCGTTTTTTGATATCGGGGTCGTGGTCGGCGAAGAAACGAGTGTCGTAGTGGGCTCCGAGGATGATCTCTGGCGGGGCTTCCCCACGTTTGGCGATGACGTTGTAGATGCGATGTCCCATTCTCGTTGTCTCATGGACTTTTACCATCCAGCCGGCGGATTCGAGCTCCATGCGCATCCATTCACGGACCTGGGCATGTCCAGCCGACCCGGGTGTGCGCGGTCCGAAAGCGACTTGCGATTGCACGTCTGTATAAGCGCGGGCCCCGTCAAAGGAAAGTGAAGCAGCTCCAACAGTCAGGAAGGAGGCGATGTACCAGCCTGCCACCAGAGCTAGAAGAGCGAAGATCAAAGAGAGGTAAATAAATGCGGTGCGTTTGGGCATGGGGTTTAGATCATGTCGCTGCGAGGCGCTCTTGTTTTTTGCCGAAGCAGTCTCGCAATATTGGTCGGAGGATTGCTTCGCTTCGCTCGCAATTACATGATAAAGAGATGGCTACTCAACCAGCGGGCTTAGGTAGTAATGTAAGGCTTGTGCGGCGCGGTCCGCGTAGGCTTGACCGCGTTCGCGTTTGCCTTGTTTTTTATTTTCCAGTTCAAGCGGGGGGAGAATTCCGAAGTTGGCTTTCATGGGCTGGAAATCTTTAAGATCAGCGTGGGTTACATAGTGACAGAGCGCTCCGAGCATGGTTTCATGTGGAAGATCGAGGAGCGGCTGACCTGTGAGCAACCGCGCGGCATTGACGCCTGCCAGCAAGCCTGTGGCAATGTTCCCCATGTAGCCTTCCACGCCGGTAATCTGACCGGCGAAGAACAGATCGTCGCGCGTGATATGTTGCAGCGTGGGGCGCAGGAGTTTGGGCGAGGCGATGAAGGTGTTGCGGTGCATCTGCCCATAGCGCTCGAACTCGGCGCTTTCAAGACCGGGGATCATGCGCATGACGCGGCCTTGTTCCGGGAATTTGAGATTGGTCTGGAAGCCGACGAGATTGTAAAGACTGGCTGCGAGGTTGTCCTGGCGGAGTTGGACGACTGCATAAGGACGTTTGCCGGTGCGCGGGTCTTTCAGTCCGACAGGTCTCATAGGTCCAAATGCCAGCGAATCCTCGCCGCGTTCGGCGAGGATCTCGACAGGCAGACAGCCCTCGAAGAACTGACCTGCTTTGACACCGCTCTTGATGGCCTCTTCGAACGAACGCAGTTCGATGCGTTCGGCGGCTTTGAGCGCGTTGACGAAGTCATAGTACTGCTCTTTGGTGAAGGGACAGTTGATGTAGTCGCCTTCGTCCTGTTCGCCCTTGTCATAGCGCGAGGCGCGGAAGGCGATCTCCATGTTGATGCTTTCGGCGCGGACGATGGGGGCGATGGCGTCGAAGAAGAAGAGATGCTCCTCGCCGCTGAGCGAGGCAATTGACCTGGAAAAGCCCTCAGAGGTGAGCGGCCCGCTGGCGACGATGACGGGGGTATCGGGAATTTCCTTTGCTTCCTCGCGGATGACTTCGATATTCGGTTCGCTTTCGATTTTCTGTGTGACCATGCGCGCGAAGGACTCGCGATCTACGGCGAGGGCAGCGCCGGCAGGCAGGGCCGTCGCCTCGGCACATTCGAGGAGCATGGAGTTGAGGGCGCGCAGCTCATTCTTGAGCACGCCAGAGGCGCGGTCGGGGAGGTTGGAGCCGAGGGAGTTGGAGCAGACCAATTCTGCAAGGTTCGCGCCAAGATGCGCGCCGGTGGGGCGGGACGGACGCATTTCGTAGAGCCGAACATGGAGACCATGTTTGGCGGCCTGCCAGGCGGCTTCACTTCCTGCCAGCCCACCGCCAATGATAGTGAGGGATTTCATCGAAGGGTATTGTACCAGTTAGCTATCTCCCTCCCGCACCACCATTCAACTTCGCACTGGACATCATGGCCGTGCTTGTAATTTGTGAGGCAATTCACTATACTGATGTTGAGAATATCCCTTGCATCCGCTTCCCATATCTACCATGCAAAAACCGATCATTAGACTAAGTATCTGGATCATCATTTTATCCGGCTGTACATTTCCACCGCCAACCTCCTGTGAAGCGGATTACCTGATTTATGAGATAAATTCTGCCAACTCCACCCCGCTGACCACAGATATCATAGACCTGCCGGCTGGCTGCGTCTACATGTTGAATGAAGCGGATAATACAACGGGCGGTAATAATGGACTGCCTGCAATCACATCTCCCATCATCATCAACGGGAACGGTGCCACCATCCAGCGCGATTCGGGCGCACAAGAGAAATTCAGGCTGTTCTATGTTTCCCCCGTCGGGGCGGGGGATCTGACCCTAAACAACCTTACCCTGCGCGGCGGACATTCCATAAACCCGGCGCTTCCCAATGACGTGCCGACGAATTCGGGTGGAGCAATCTACAACGGCAGGCGGTTGTCCCTTTTCAGAAGCATCCTCATGGAGAACCTTGGGAGGGAGGGCGGGGGGATTTATAACGCAGGCAGCATGAAACTCAAGGATGTCACGGTCGATTCCAACCAGGACTACTTCGGGCTGCCGGGCGGCGCAGGCCTGTACAACCACGGGACAGCGGTCATCGTGAACAGCACGATCAGCCGCAATGGCTTTGACCAGCCCCAGCCCGCAGACGGCATTTACAACAGCGGGAATCTCGAGATGACCAATAGCACGGTCAGCAGGAACAGCGCTTGCGGCATCGACAACGAGGGTACCCTTGTGCTTAACCACGTCACCATTGCCTTCAATAACAGCGGCGCAATCTGCTCTGTCGGGAATCTGTACACTTCCAACTCGATCTTTACATCCTCGTGTTCTAATATCGTCCACCCAACCCATCCCAACCTTGACATGGACGGATCCTGCGGCGGCATACCTGTTTCCATTAATGTCCTGCAGTTGGCTCCCCTGGCAGATAACCGTGGCGCAACCAAAACCCATGCTCTGCGACCTGGCAGCATCGCCATTGATATGGTCGTACGCCTGTGCCTGCCCACTGACCAGCGCGGCGTGACCCGCCCGCAGGGATCAAAATGTGATGTTGGTGCATTCGAGTACGTGGCTCTCTCGGCCCCGTTGATCGCAGCCACGGAGACTCCGACAGCGCGGGCTTGTACCTTTACGGCGGCCATCAACCTGTTTTGCCGGTCAGGTCCGGGCGCTTCGCTTTACCCGGATGTGGACAGTTTTACCGCCGGACAAAGCGCAGTTGTCGTCGGGGAAAGCCCGGATGGGGTATTTGTTTATGTTGTCGGACCCAACATCAGCGGAGTGTGCACCGTTCCGTCGACTGCCAGGTTTGGCTGGTTGAATGGAGATTGTGAAAAATTGCCGGTCTTCACTCCACCGGCTCTGCCACAGCCCATCAAACCTGAAAAAGAGGACGACCCGCCGACCCCTTCGTCCAAAACCGGTTGCACTGTCCTCCATCCCACAGGGGCGCTGACGTGTGAAGCGCCTTGTCCGCCGGGCGCCGTTCCGGGTGACCCGTGCCCTCCATAAGACGCTCCCGATGCAGACGGGAGTCTCAGGGCAGTTTTTTGCCAACATAAAATATTGATGTAAAAAAACCCTGTTTTTAGGGTGGGAGGGTGGGGGCATCGGGTTATAATTCCTGTTAACAAAGCATGCAAAACGAAACCGGCATTGAAACCCAACTCAAGGATGCGGCGCAGCTCTCCGAGGCGGCATGGGCCGTCCTTGCGGAGCGCGTGGGCGGCGAGTGGTTGCTGCGTTCGGTCTATCGGCTGAACAAATCCACACAAAATGAGCTGGCCGGCGTGATGGCGATGCCCTCCATCGATGCCTGGTTATGCGGCGCATTGAGTGGGGGCTATGCACGATCTGCTTCGATCCCGCAGGGAAGTAAATTGAATGCGCGGCGCTTTTATGCATTTCCAATCAACGGCACGGCACAAGTAATTTTGACAGGCGCAGATGAACAGTCCGCGAATGCCCAGCGCATCTGGAAAATGGTCGCTTCGCTGTTATCAGGACGCGGCGTCCCCCCCAGCCAGCCGTTCCTGCCGGACCTGCAATCTGGTCTGGCTTTCGAACTACCCATTGCGCTCGAGAAGGTGTTGGGCGCGTTCGTGCAGGCGATTCCCTGTCAAGGTGCATGGCTGGCGATCCGACGCGGGGAGTCACTTGATATTCAGGCGGAGTGGAATGCGCCCAAGGCCAAGGGGGTGTCCCTGCTGATCGACGAGAATCCTATGCTCCGCCGTGTGAATCGCTCCCTATCCGATGTGCTCATCACCCGCGGACAGCCAAATTGGGAGAACCTGCCCCTTGGCTCCCTGAAATCCGGCACTAGCGTTTGGGTGTGTCTGCCGCTGGTCATCGGTCAGCGTTTGATCGGGGTGGTAGCGCTTTGGCGTCAGAAGGAATTTTCCCAAACCGAGTGGCGACAGTTGCGCGAGCTGGCTGCGCGCGTGGCGCCGTCTGTGGAAGTGGTAATCACGTTTTCCGAAATGGCGGCCCACCTGCGCAGGCTGGGTTTGCTTAATGACTTCGTGTTGACAGTCTCCTCCGCCCAAAACCTGGACCAGATCGCACGGCGCATGTTCGGCCTGCTTGCGCGCGCTTTCAGCACTGAGTTTATCGCGCTCTTCCTGCGTTCCAGTGACGGGCGTGTCGTGCGGGACTATCGCATGTTCGAGGGAAAACTGAACGTGATCAGCCTTTCGCTGGCCGGTCATCCAATCCAGTCCATCCTCAAGGAGGGGCGCGTGCGCCGAATTGTGGATACGGTCAACGAGGAGTTTGAGTCTGTGCATCCCGGTGCGCGCTCGACCTTGATTGTTCCGCTGAAATACCGTGGACAGGGTATTGGTGTGTTGATCGTTGAAAGCCCGCGCGCGGAGGCGTTCAGTCAATATGATGAGCATCTGATGGTGGTCATCACCAGTCACCTGGCGGGTTTGATCGAGTACACCCGCCTGCGCGAGGAGGCGGAAGGTCGGGCGCGCAGTCTGGGATTGATCCACGAGGTGGTGGAACAGGTGATCGGGTTGAACGATAAAAAGGCCGTTGCATCCATTACGGCGGAGCTTGTGGCGCAATATTTCCGTTATGAACTTGCCACCATCCTGTTGGTGGATAAGAAGGGAAAATTCAGCATTCAGGGCGTTGGTGGTTCCCACGCAGAGTCCGTGAGGGAGGCGCTTGCCCGCGAGGAATTCATCAAACCGGATGGCGTCACCGGTCACGTCTCCCGCACGGGGGAGAGCATCCTGATCAACGACACCGTGCAGGATAAACTCTACAAGCCGATCGAGGGTTGGGAGGCGCGCTCGGAGATCTGCGTTGCGTTGAAGGACGGCGATGCGATCCTTGGCATCATCGATGTGGAGAGCAGTGTGCAAAACGCCTTCTTGCATAACGACCTGATCGCCATGGAATCGTTGGCGGGTATTCTTGCGGCTGTTGTCTCGAGTGCGAACCAGTATCAAACCTTGCAGGAAATCGTCCGTCAATTACGACTGACCGAGGTGGAATTGAACGCGCGCATGGAAGCCCAGCGCTCCGCGGAAAACAGGCTTCTACAAGCCGCAAAACTTGCCGCGGTCGGTGAGATGGCGGCGGGCATCGCACACGAGTTGAACAATCCGCTTACAACGGTGACGGGTTTTTCCGAACTGATGTTGGATGAACTGCCCCTGGATTCACCGCATCGCAGCGAACTGGAGATGGTCTTGCACGAGGCGCGCCGCGCCAGTGACGTTGTCCGCCGGCTGCTGGATTTTTCGCGCCAGGGCGAGCGGCTCCGCGCCAGTGCAGACTTGAACGAAGTGGTCAGCGATGTCATTGCGTTAACGCGGCATCTGATCCATTCCAACAACGTTGCCCTGACTCTTGAACTCGATGAGACCCTGCCCTGGATCTTGATTGACACGAACCAGATGAAGCAGGTGCTTTTGAACCTGATCCATAATGCCCTGCAGGCCATGAAGAACGGCGGGGAATTGCGTGTGGCAACCTGCCGGGCAAAACGCGAGGAAAGGAAATGGGTTATCATGTCCATAAAAGATACCGGTGTTGGCATTCCCCCCGAAGACCAGGCCCGCATCTTTCAGCCCTTTTTTACCACCAAGGGCGACAGCGGCGGTACAGGGCTGGGGTTGTCCGTTACATACGGCATTATCACCGATCACGGCGGTACCATAGAACTCACAAGCGAGGCGGGCAGCGGATCCACGTTTGTGGTCTGGCTGCCGGTTTAATATCATCATGGATACCCCCTTTGTATTCATCGTCGACGACGAACCCGGCATTGCGATGCTGTGCAACCGCCTGCTCTCCCGCGCGGGGTATATGGTGGCCACCGAAACCAATCCACGCAAAGCAATTGAATATCTCCACGATAATATAATAAATATTTTGCTGGTGGATATTCGCATGCCTGAAGTGGACGGCTTTGAGGTTATTCAACATGCCCAGCGGTTACAGCCCGATGCCGCCGTTCTGATCATGACCGGACACGGCACAGTTGAAACCGCCATCCGCGCGCTGCGACAGGGCGTGGATGGGCTCTTGCTCAAGCCATTTGGCATAGGTGGAGAGCTTGTGGAAGCGGTCAAACTTGCCCTTGCCGACAGCCAGAAAAAACGGGACGCGGCACGCACGCAGGCGCTTCGCCCGCTATTCTCTGTTACCGAAGCCCTGCTTTCTGAAACCCGCCGCGAGCCCCTGCTCGACCTGATCGTCCATGCCATTTGCGGGCATATGCAATGCTCGCAGGCTGCCTGTTATCAGCAGGATGCCGGGTCGAAGGATTTTTCTCTCATGGCATCGCGCGGTATTGCCCCATCCCGTGATCTTTCTGCCTTGATCTCCAGCGTGGACGCCGCCGCACATCCGATGGTGATTAATGCGAGCGGGCCGGGGGATGCCTCCCTGAAGGCGCTTCTTTCCGACCTGCAGCTTGGTGCGGTAATCCTGACACCAATCTCGCGCCAGAACCTGCACATGGTGTTATACGCTGCCCGTGCCGTAAACGAGCCTCCCTTCAGCGAATCAGACCTTGAGATGTTCCAGATCCTTGCGCGTCAGGCGATCACCGCATTGGAGAACGCGCGTTTATATGCCGAACAGTTGGACTATGTCCGTCAGGTGGAGGAGTCCCAGAAGGCGTTGATCCAGGCGGAGAAGATGGCGGCAGCAGGACGTTTAAGCGCGTCCATCGCGCATGAGGTCAACAATCCGTTGCAGGCTGTGCAGAATTGTCTGCACCTTGCCGGGCGCGAAGACCTGCCTGCGGAAAAACGCAGGGAATATTTTGACCTGGCCCGCACCGAGCTGGAGCGGTTAATGCTTACCGTCCGCCGCATGCTGGATTTCTACCGTCCCGGCACGACCTCCCTTGAGGAAGTGGACCTGGGCGAGATGCTGCAATACAGCCTGACGTTAATGGCAAAACAACTTGACGAGGCTAGGATCAATGTTTCAGTGGATTTCTCCGGGGATATCCCGCACATTCATGTGATGGGGAATCAGATCCAGCAGGTATTCATCAACCTGATCCTGAATGCCGCTGATGCAATGCCGCATGGCGGCGATCTGAAGATCAGCATTCGTTCCTTTATGGATGGCGTCGAACTGCTTTTCCAGGATGGCGGCAAGGGCGTGTCAAAGGAAAAACAAGCCAATATGTTCGAGCCGTTTTTCAGCACAAAAGATGGAGGCACGGGTTTGGGACTTACCGTAAGTTACAATATCATTACCGCACACGGCGGTGTGCTGGAACTGCTTCCTGAACGGAGCCCCGGTGCTTGTTTCCGTATATTCCTACCTGCAGGAGGAAAGCCATGATATCAAACATCCTTGTTGTAGATGACGAGCCTGTTGCACGCCAATCCCTTTCCGATATCCTGAAACTGGAGGGATATGGCGTCGCCGTTGCGCCCAACGGGCAGGCGGCTGTGGAACATGTCCGTACCCATACCGTGGACCTGATGATTGTGGATCTCAAAATGCCCGGCATGGATGGGCTGGAAGTGGTGCAGGTGGTTAACCAGATCTCTCCGGAAACCGAGGTGATCCTACTGACTGCCCATGGCTCCACAGAGACTGCCATCCAGGCGCTGCGGCTGCGGATCCATGATTATCTATTAAAGCCCGCTTCACCCACCCAGATCCTTGCCAGCGTCAAGAAGGGACTCTCGCGCCATTCTGCGCGGTCACGCGTGAATACCATTGTCTCCGCAGATACGGAAGACGGGCAGGAAGTATATACCCTGAAGGACGGTACGTCGGTTGACCTCTCCCGCCGCCAGGTAAAGTATAAGAATAAAACGGAACACCTGACCCCGGCAGAGGGGCGGTTGCTGCGTATATTGATCCAAAATGAAGGGAAGGTCTTCTCTCACCGCGAATTGGTCCTGCTCGTGCAGGGATATGATACCTCCCAACGAGAGGCGCCGGAGATATTACGTCCGTTGGTCAGCCGTCTGCGGCATAAGCTGGAGCAGTTCCCCTCCTTATGTGAGCGTGTCGTGAGCGTTCGCGGGACCGGTTATTTGTACGAAGCGAATAAGTAATGAATAAAAAAAGTACGGCATCTTAGCCGTACTTTTTTTATTCATACGGTCCAAAGATATCCTTGGGCAAAGCCGGCGCGCGGATCCATGAGAGCCAGCCGGTTTTGCCGCTATGAATCGGGGGAGCCGGATGCTCGTACATGACCAGGATCAGGCTGACGCTGAGTCCGACCGCCCCCAGCCATTGCAGGGCGGTGAGACTCTCGCCCAGTAAAACACTGCTGAAGAGGATCGTGATTAAAAGTTCGGCGAGTCCCAATAAGGCCGTCTGCATCCCCCCTATCTTTTTTACGCCGAGAAAAAGCGCAATGCGCGAAAAGACCGTTACAAAGGTGAGGCCGAAAACAGGCAGCCAGGGAATGTTTGCCGCGGGCCAGGCGCGGTCAAATAATAAATAAGCGGGAATTACCACGGCGCTCATGGATAACAGCGTGTAGAGCGCGACTGTTGGTGCTGGGACTTCATAAAGTACGCGTTGGTTGATGGGCAGGTGCATGGCATATAGAATTGCCGCGCCGATCATGAGCATCACACCGATCCTGTCCACGGAGCGGCCGGGAACACTGGTGAGCAACAGGACTGCGATCGTGGCAAGCGCGATGCGAAAGAATGTGAGTGGACTTGGGGGTTGATGGTCAAGGATGAGCCAAAGTGCCACAAAGAATGGGTAGAGCGAATACAGGAGCTGCCCCAGGCTTGCGTCAAGCCTTTGCAGGGCAAGGTAATACAGCAGGGAGCCGAATCCGTTGATGGTGCCGGCGAGGATACAGCCGACCAGTCCGATGGGGAAGATGTAAAGATACTGGCGATAGAATAGCGAGATGGCCATCAGGAGAATGCCGGCCGCAAAACCGGTGCGCAATGCCACGACAGCAAAGGGCGTGAAACCCAGGGTAATGGCAAGTTTTCCAAATACGGGCGCCAGACCGAGAAATACTGCCGAACTGAAAGCCGCTAAAATCCCAATGGTTTGTTTTTTAGGCAAGGGTGCCAGCCTTTGTGACTGCTGATAAAGTGGATGTTATTTTATTAAAGACTTCACTTCTTCAAGGAACTCGTCATTGAGGAAATCGCCCTTTTGCATGAGCGATTGGATCTGTCCGCCCAGCCTGCTTTTTTCGTCCGGGGTAAGTTCTTTTGCCGTGGCAACGATGACCGGGATCGTCGCGGTTTCCGGTTTGGCGCGCAGCGCTTCGATGACCCCAAAACCGTCCATTTCCGGCATCATCAGGTCGAGGATGATGAGATCAGGCAGTTCGCGCTGGATCAGGTCAAGTCCTTCGCGCCCGTTGACGGCCTCCAGTATGGTGAAATTTCCCTGTGACTGTAAAATTCGACGGATGAGACGGCGCGCTTCAGCGGTATCTTCCACGATGACAATTTTCGGGAAGCGTTCGGGCGCGACCTGCGTTAGCGCGGAAAGCAAACCTTCCTGTGGTGTCTCTTCAAGGGTCGGGAATTTTACGTCACGTGACCAGTTATCGCCCAAAATACTCGGTTCGGCCGGCATGGTATGGCCTGTGCAATTAACGACAACCGTTTCACTGTGTTTAATAATCCCTGCACGGACCAGTTTGAATAGGCCGGCAAATGCAACTGCCGCGGCGGGCTCCGCGGAAATCCCCTCCATTTTTGCGAGCACATGCATGGCGCGGAAGGCGTCCTCATCACTGACACTTTCGAACGCACCATTGGTCAAGTTCACATATTCACGCAGGAATTCATAGGCACGTCCCGGGTCGCCGGTGGCCAGGGTTTCAATGCGCGTCTTGGGCGAGGTGACAGGTTCCGCCTTTTGGAGGCCTCTTTTCCAGGCATCCACCATGGGCGCACAGCCTTCCGCTTGAATGGGGGCAAAGGCAGGGATACTGTCCACCCAACCCATTTGTTTCATTTCCCGAAATCCCTTGTAAACACCAAGCGGACCCATGCCGCCGCTGATCGCCTGCACGTACCAGTCCGGTGTGCGCCAGGGAGTATCTGTGCCGGGTCCTTGAATGGCGGTCAATTGTTCCGAGATCTCGAAGGCGATGGTCTTCATCGCTTCAACGGATGTGATGGTACGCGCGCCCATGTCTTGATACAAACGTCGCTGGCGGGCAAACTCGGATGCGACCTGCTTGCACTGGTCGTATGAGCCGGTGATCTTGATGACCTGACTTCCATATAACGCGATTTCCCGCATCTTGACGGCGGGCACAAGGCTGGTGACAAATGCCCATAGTTTCACCCCTGCGCGCGATGCGTAGGCGGAATAGGAAATTGCAACGTTCCCGGTGGAGGCCGCCACCATTTCCGTAATGCCCGCCTCCTTCAACGCCGCGATCGTAACTGCGGCCTGCCTGTCCTTGAATGAGGAGGTCGGACCCTGGCGCTCATCCTTTATGAAGATGTTTGGGCATCCCAACATCATGCCCAAATTCACGGCACGGATAAGCGGAGTGCCGCCTTCCCCAAGCGACAGGCTGATGTTTGGATTCCGCACCGGCAGCAACTCGCGGTAGCGCCACAGGTCGGAAGCCCTTGCCGGCAGTTTGGCTGGCAGTGATTTTCCGACAAGTTCGTAGTCATATTCCGCCTCCCGCCATTGGCTGTTGCACTTTGGGCAAGTGGTGGAGGTGGGGTAGTACGGGGCATGATGACCGCAATCCAGGCATTTAATGATGAAAGTCACGTTGAATGAGAACTCCTGTTATTTGTTTACCTGAATCCGTTCCAATGCACTTTGCAGGGAAGCAAGCAGTTCCTTCTCACTAAAGGAGCCTTTTGTTAAAAGACGTCGTCCGAACTCCTTGAGTTGTTTTTTCTGTTCATCCGAAACATCCATGCCGCTGATGACAATTGTGGGAATGTCCCGCAGTTTTTTGTCAGCCTGCAGGTTCTCCAGGATCTTGAAGCCGTCCAGGTCGGGCATGAACAGGTCAAGGATGATTGCATGAGGCGGATTCCCGGATGAAATGATGTTCCAGCCGCTTTGTCCGCCTTCGGCGAGGATGGCTTTATATCTTCCGTTGGTATTCAGGATTTTCCCGATCAATCTCAGGTCATCACGGTTGTCGTCAATGACAAGCACTTCCCGGATCGAACCATCTGTATTCAGGCGGTCGAGCGCATTGGCCAGGTCCTCCCCCAGTATCGGCTTTACCAGATAATCTGATGCGCCGAGGTTGAAGCCTTTTTCAAGGTCTTCAACGATGCTGCATATGATGACCGGAACATTGCGTGTCCCGGGATCGCTTTTTAAGGTCTCAAGAACCTTCCAGCCGTCAATGCCGGGCATCATAATATCCAGGGTCACGGCAAAGGGCTTCAATTGTTTTACGCGGTCAAGCGCGCGCGAGGGATCGGTCAATGGGATGACCTGGTAGCCTTGTGGCTGTAGATAGCGGTCATACAGCCCGATCACCTGGAGATCGTCATCAATGGCAAGGATGATGTTGTCGACTCGTGCAGCGCCTTCGCCCTCCCTTTCCTTGCGGAAAAGTGGCAGGGTGAAATGGAATGTGCTTCCCTTGCCAACTTCGCTTTCCACCCAGATTTTTCCTCCATGCATGTTGATAAGCTGCTGGGAAATGGATAAGCCAAGCCCCGTGCCGCCCGTCTTGCGGGTGGGAGAATCGTCCACCTGCGAGAAGGCCTGGAAGAGTTTTTCCTGATCCTCTTCCGAAATGCCCGGGCCTGTATCTGTCACGCTTACTCTAATTTCATTGCGTCCCGTTGGGCCGGGCTTGATCCCGACCTCCACAGTGATATCGCCTTCGTCTGTGAATTTTGCAGCGTTCGCGAGCAGGTTGATCATCACCTGGCGGACGCGGATCGCATCTGCCCGGACCGTTGGCAGATCCGGCTCGATGATGCGCTTCATTTGGATCGGTTTGTCCTTGATCAAACCGCTCATGGTGGAAAGTACACTGCTGGCAATATCTGCGATATTTACTTCGTCGAATGCCAGTTCCATCTTGCCGGCTTCGATTTTGGCGAGGTCGAGGATGTCATTGATCAGCCCCAGCAGGTGCTGACCGGAGTTATAGATGGCGGTCAGGTCTTGTTGTTGTAATTCAGTGACCGGACCATCGATGCCCTTTAGGATCACGCGCGAAAACCCGATGATCGAATTGAGCGGTGTGCGTAACTCGTGGCTCATATTCGCGAGGAACTGGCTTTTCAGGCGGTCTATCTCGCGCATTTCCATGACGGCTTGCTGGGAGAGTTCGAAGGAACGCGCATTGTCGATTGCGACAGCCACCTGGTCTGCAAGCGTTTGCAGAACCGCGATCTCATCCCCTGTGAATGCATTTTCCTCATCCGCCTGAATGTCAATCACGCCAATGATGCGGTTTCCAATGCGGAGTGGAATTGCAGCCTCCGCTTTTGTGTTCGGCAAGAGGAGGTTGCCCACATGCAGTGGATTGGTTTTTACGTCATTAACGACCACTGCCTCCCCGTCCGATGCCACCCTGCCGACGGTCGACTTTGAATCTACACGATAGGTGTGTTTCTGCTTTTTCATCTCGGCGCCGGCATCGCCTGTTGCTTCGCGCAAATTTGCGTTGAAACCGGTCTCCTCCACAATGTAAATCGCGGCGTGATAGAAATTAAACCTTTCGTTGATCAAGTTGACTGTTCTCGCAAAGATCGCGTTCAAATCCAGGGTGGATGTGACCAGTTTTCCGATCTCGGCGGATACCGCCAGGTATTCATTCCTGCGGCGGATGGCTTCCTCCGCCTTCTTGCGCTCGGTAATATCGCGGGCCACCCAGAAGGCATGGTCTTCATCAAGCTTTGTGAGGTTGGCGAGGAACCAGTACGTTTCATCACCAACAGGAAGTTCGTATTCCAGTTGAACTTTTTCGGAGGTGTTAATTGTTTGTTGAATGGCTGAAACAAAACGGTCAGCGGTCTCCTTCGGCAGAACCTCGTGCATGAGTTTCCCGAGCAGTTCCTCCGGCGGACGGACAAGACGGGATGGATTGGTCGGTGCAATACGGTCGTATCGTCCGTTTTTATCCATTACCAGCACCACATCTTCCATCGCGGCGAACAGCGCGCGCAAATCGGATTCTGATTTTTCCAGGGCTTCTTCTGATTTTTTACGTTCACTGATATCCTGGTGTACTGAAAGGAAACCAAGGATCTTTCCGTTTTCGTCAAGAATAGGGCTGTTTGTCCCTGATATTGGAATGAGGCGGCCGTCTTTAGCCTTATTGACGATTTCACCGGATATCGTCCCGCCACCTAACAAGGTGACCCAAAATTGTTTGTATTGCTCATCCGGAATAACGCCTGATTTCAAGATCCGCGGGGTGTTTCCCAGCGCCTCCTCCGCCTTGAAGCCATACACCTTTTCGAAACCGGGATTAACATATTGAATGATGCCGTTTGGATCCGTGATAAATACCGCGTTGTCCGTTCTATCGATCCCAAGCTTGAATTTTTGCGCTTCCTGAAACAAGCGCGCATTTTCAAGCGCCAGTGATAATTGATCCGTGACCTGTTTGATCAGCAGTTGCTCATCGTCGGTCCACCGGCGCTGTTGTGTTTCGTCCAGCAAACGCAAAGTGGCCCAGTCCTGGTCTCCGGTTTGGATGTTTATGGAATAGGACGATGATGGTTGAGTGGGCGCGATCGCATCCGGTGGAAACAGGGTGGCAGTGTGACGCTTCACCCTTTTTGCGGAGATATTTGCCTCGGGATTTTGTGCAACAGGCTTCAGGTCCAGAGAAGGAGGCGGCGCTTCCTCCTGGACTTTCGGCTTGCGTTTCGGCTTCGAGACATTCTCCTCAGGTTTAATGTCCTGGAAGAGCTTGTCAAGTCGCTTGTCTATCTTCGGTTTCTTTGGCATATTCCATTAACTCCTGGGCAAGGACGCGGTATTGCGTCGAGCTGCGCGCACCGGACTTGTATTGTGTGATCGGTAAACCTGCGATTGGGCTTTCACGTAATTTTGTATCAATCTCAATGACGGTATCGAACACGCCGTCCCCGAATGTGGCGCGCAATTGTTCGTGAATGTTGCGGTGTGTGCGGTTTCTCCTGTCCAGCATGGTGACGAGGATGCGGTAGGCAAGGCTGGGATTGTCCTCTTCGCGGATGCGGCGGATGAGGCTCATCATGTTGCGCAGTGCGTAGGTTGAGAAATATTCCGCCTGGGTTGGAATTACCAGGAGATCTGACGCGGCGAGCGCGTTTTGGGTAATTGCGCCGAGTGCGGGGGGGCAGTCAAGAATAATGTAGTCATAGGGCAGGTTGGGTATGGTCCGGATGGCACGTTGTAATATGGTGGTGTAGTTTGTGCGGACCGGCAGGAATTGCTCGGATGTTTCGATGCGCGAACTGGAGGGGATCAGGTCGAGGTTTTCGACGTCCGTTTTTCGGGATGCGCTCATTAAAGGCGCATTATCCAGCATGACATTGCTGGAGGTATGCTCCGCCTCGCCCGGCTCGAGACCGAGGGAGAGTGTCAGGTTGGCTTGTGCGTCCAGATCGATCAGCAGAACACGATCGCCTAGCTCCGCAAGGGCGGCACCCAGGGAGAGTGTGGTTGTGGTTTTTGCCACACCGCCTTTTTCGTTTGATATGGCTATCGTCTTAAGCATGGTTGCCTCGTTCCAGTTTAATTATCCGGAGGTGAAAATTTTTGCGGTACAATCTCAACCCGGGTAACACCCAGCGCGCGTTTCAATTCTTCAACCGCCTGCTGGATCATTTTCTGGGGATCGTTCGTTGCACGAATTTTCGTTGTAATCTCAGTAACGAGCCGCTCGCGTTTCGCGCGTGTGTAGGTTTCTTCAAAGAGGCGGGCATTGTCCAGGGCCAGCCCCAAACGTTCCGCAACCGCCTTGACAACATTGATCTCGTCATTGCCCCATTTTTTTTCTTCACTATTCGGGCGGATATTCAACGCGCCAATCACTTGGTCGCGGACATAAATCGGAATGGATAACGTGGAGTTTTTATCATCCTGGTGTGGCTCGATTTCATCGTCTGCTTGTGCAGTAATAACCTTTCCGCCGGTAAGGGTTTGATAATACCCCTGGATCGAGGAGGTTGACCTCTTTTGCCAGGCCTCCGCAAGATATTCACGGAAAACAGCCTGTGATTCAACCAGCAGGGTTTTGGTTTCCTCGAGCAGGCGGGCATTGTCAATGGCAATGGCGATTTGGTCGGTAAGCAAACCGATAATGGACACATCCGCGTCCGTAAAGGCATTTGGAAACGTGCTTTGCACATCCAATGCGCCAATAATCGTTCCGCGGGCAATCAATGGAAGTGCCATTTCCGAGCGTGTTTCGGGAAGATCCGGGTTGTTGAAATATACCGCATCTGTGCCTGTATCAAGCGCAACACGGGGTATGCCGCTGGCTGTCACCGCGCCGACTATGCCCGTCTGACCGACTTCAAGTTTGTGCTGCCTGTCGAGCATGACCTGTCCGCCGGGACTGTTGGCGGCGCGTAGCACGGCGTATTTTCGATTCTCGTCCAGCAGGAAGATGCCAACGTGATAGAAGCCAAAACGCTCACTGACGACACGCGTGATGAAGGGCAATAGGTTTTCGAGGTCTTTTTCTGTGGCAACGGTGTGTGAAACTTCTGTGATCGTCTCAAGGTCCCGTGCACGTTTTTCACTTTGGTGGGTTGCCTGCTCCAGGGCAGCAGTTCGCTGTTCCACGCGCCGCTCCAGGGTGCCGACCAACTCCTGGATCTGATCTGTCATCTTGTTGAATGTCCGCGCCAGCGTGCCAATCTCATCCTGTTGGCGAACGCTTGCCTTTTTTGTAAAATCGCCTGATGAAATACTTTCAGCCACACGCGTTAATTGGATGATCGGGTTCGTGAAGAAGTTGGATGCAATCAGAGCAATCAGTGCGGCGAAGATGGTAATGGTAATGCTCGAAAGTATGGTTGCACGTGTTTGTGACTGGGTAAGTGTGGAAATGGCATCTACCGGCTGTGCAGATACGACAATCCAGTCTGTGTTCGGTACACGCACTGCCGTTACTTCAGCTTGTTTGCCTTCATTTTCCATGGACGGCGACTGAAACGTGACAAGCCCTCTCATGCCTTGCAGAGCGCCTGTTACCTCAGGTTGCGGCAGGAGCAGGGAATTGGCATCGCCCGACCGCAGTGCCTCGGATTGTTGCAGATCTGTGAGCTGTCTCTCATTCAAGGCGAGCAGGCTTTTATAAAGGTAATCCGGGCGGGATGAATGTCCGAGCAGGACGAAATATTTTTCATCCAGCAGGTAGGTATATTCCGATGCGGTGGACCGCCCCTCAGCAATATTCAGGATGATGGATTGCAGGACGTCTGCATTGTATTTTACAAGCAGAATTCCAATGGTATCGCCGGCTCTTGACAGGATCGGCGCTGCAAGGTAGATGACCGCTTCTTCATCTGGCTGGAACCTGATGCTGCTCGAGAGGAATGGCCTCTGTTCTGAAATGACCGCCCTAAAGAAATCCTGTTCATTATAGCTGGTTCCAATATAGGATGGATCGGTATCCAGTACATTGACTCCGAGGTTGGTTAAGAGCGCATAGGATACCACGAAGTTTTTTTCACTGAGAGTTTGCAGGGTCTCAAGAGCTTGTCTTTCAGCGCTTGAATTACCCCGCAGGGTCTGGGAAAGCATCAGATAATTTACGAAGTCTGAAAGGCGGGCCTCGGTGCTGATGATGTTGAGCTGGCTTTCAATAAAGTCGTTCAGGTTTGCGCTGGCAGAGACGGAGCTTTCGAGCAGGCTGGCTTTGACCTGATCCTGCAAGATCGTCTGTGAGGTTGTGTAGGTAAGGTAGCCTAAAACGAGCAGCGGCGTGATTGCCAGGAAGAGGAAACCAATGATCAGTTTGGCGCGAAGCGGAAGGCTTTGAAACTGTGTTGCCAGGATAAATACATATACAACGCTGACCAGGGCAGCGGCCCACGTCACATATTGGGGAGAAGCCGCAGGAGGAATTCCTCTGGTGTTCTGGTCCATGATGATCGTTAGGACAGCCACGCTGAATGCAATGAGTACAACCCGCCCCACCCACTTTGAGGAAAGTGTATAGATCGCCATGGTGGAAGTCAGAATAAAATAGACGACCCCAATTTGAAGCGCAAGACCTTGTTGTATGAATACACGGGTAATAACAATGATTGTCAATAGAATGCTACTAAGGATGACGCCGACATCGCTTTTTCCAAGGCGGCTTAGGCGCGCACTCAAACCGAATGCGACAGCACCCGCGCCCAGGGGGATAAGAGATGACGGATCCGCTGTGAACGACCTGTTTGCGATGACCGTCAATATAAATAGCGCGCCAAGCAGCATTGCCGTGACAGTGCTGATATTAAAGGCGTTTTTGACCCTTTGTTCTTCGCTGAGGGTACTGGCGATATTGGCCTGGAATGCGGAAGACTCTGCCATCTTGTTTTTTCCTGAATTTTACTTTCCTATAAAGTACTCAAATATCTTACTCGACCTTTTTCGCGATCTGCAATTAATTATGCATTCGTAACTTCGGATATTGTGTTTAAAGACCTTCTTTTGTTTCATTATTTGCCTTTAATTCGATCAGAATATCTGCGCCGTCCAGGAACCTGCTTAATTCCAGGGCGGTTGTTTTCAGAATGCTCTCTGTGCGGACGGATGTTCCAATCTTTGCCGCGATATCCGAGATGACGCGTTCCTGCTCGGCACGGCGGGTTGTTTCTTCGAAGAGACGGGCGTTTTCAGCGGAAAGCGCCACGCGTTCGGCAACTGCCTTGATCAGGTCCATTTGATCGGCTTTTATCGGTTCCTGTTTTGGGACCATGACAGATAATGTGCCGACGGTCTCGCCGCGCAGAATGATCGGAGTAGATATCACCTGTCGTTCCTCGGTTGTTTCCTGGTTTGGCAGGTTTTTTTCTTCGAGGGGGGTTGCGCCGCTGACGGTGTAGCGAAAGCCGGTTATTTTTCGAGCCTGTGGCAATTGCCTCCAGCTTTCACGGGAGTAATTGCGGTAGATCGCTTCCGCTTCGGCCAGGGATTTTTGTGTCTGGTCATATAAACGGGCGTTTTGAATCGCAATGCCAACCTGATCCGCAAGTGTGGACAGCACCTCGATATCGTCGGATGTAAAGGCATTAACCTCAGTGCTTTGAACATCCAGCGCGCCAATGATTTTGCCGGACACTGTCAAGGGCAGCGCCATTTCGGAATGAGTATCGGGCAGATCCGGGTTATTGAAGAAGACGACGTCTTCCCCGACATCACGCGCGATGCGCGGATTGCCCGAGCCTGTCACGAAGCCGACAATGCCTTGTTCGCCGATCCTCAACTGGTGACCGCGGTTCAACATTCGCTTGCCGCCTTCACTGTTCGCCGCGCCGAGCACTGCGTAGTGATTGCTCGCATCGTTCAGGAAAATACCGACATGATAAAACCCGAATTGGCGGCTGACCACGTCTGCAATTTGCGGGAGTAGTTCCTGCAAATTCTGTGTGGTATTGATCGCCTGCGCCACTTTTGCGATTGCTTGGTATTGTTTTTCCCGGCGTTCTTCCTTTTTTAATTCCATTTCAAGTTCCGATGTGCGTTCCGCCACGCGTTTTTCGAGGGATTGAATCAGATCCCTTAAATTAGACGTCATCAAATTCAGCGTTTCAGACAACGTGCCGATTTCATCGCGGGATTGAAAATCCGCTTTTGCGTCAAAATTTCCGGCAATGATCTCGTTTGCGACACGCGTGAGGGATTTCAGTGGAGCAGTCAGCCTTGTTCCGATTCCAAGTGAGGCAAAGGACGCTGCGGCAAATACCAGGATGACCAGCAGGATGCTTATCCTGATCGTGTTGCTCGTCTCCTCGGCAATTTGACTGCTCACGATGGCGGCTTCCCTCAACAGTTCCTGCGAGGGAACGATGATGGCAAGGCTGTATTGCACTTCGGGTATTTTCTGGTAGACAATATAATGTTCGCTGCCTCCCAGGGTTGCGATGGACACGTCTCCATCACCGGCGGTTACCCTGTTCAGGATGTCAAAAAAATCGGCAGGCGCGTTTGGAAGTTTTTCCGGGTTCAATATTTCGCCGAGCGGGACGTTCTCTGCAGTTACGCCAAAATCACCATATGCGGATTCGGGCAATGCGATCAAACGTTTTTCTTCATCCACGAGGAGCGCGTAGCCGCTTTCACCAACACGAATGTTTGAAACCAGGTTTGTGATTTGAATAAGCTGGATGTCCATCGCGGCAACACCCTGCAGTTCATCCCTTGAGTCGAAAACCGGCACACTGGTTGTGATGACAAGCCCGTTCAACGCTGCGTCCTGATAGGGCGTTGACCAGACAACATTCCGGTCAGGATTCTGTGCAGGAGCTGCATCAACGAACCAGGGGCGTCCGGTTACATCAAAGTCTGGAGGAACGATGGCGGCCAGATCTATGTTTGGATAATAGATGGTCTCACGCGATACCCCTCCAAAATAAATCGCAACGATATCGGGATTACCGGCAAGGATCGAGGGAAGCATGAGTTCGATTTGTTTCACCACGTTTAATTTTGATATAAGTTCATCCGTAAGCTGGACGTCGGCCGGCATGAAAATGGACGCGACCTCTGAGTTGGCATTGTCCCAGTTCCCGGACGACAGGCGGAAGAGGGATGTACTTGCGTCCCAGTACATGCCATTGTTCAGGAGCGTCTCCCTGGAAAACATATCCTCCTGTATCGAACCGAGCGTTGCGGTATCCTTGCTCATGGAAGCGAAGAAACTATTCAGTAAAGCCGCTTGTTCCTTGCTGGTGGTGAGCAAACTGTCTTCAGCCTTGCTGCGGACATTTGTCTCCAGCTGCGAAGTCAGGGTGGCGTTCGATTCCTGAATGCGGAAATACACATAATATCCCATCCCGAAGATGGCAATAAATATAATGGCCATGTTACCCAGGGTCAGTTTTGTTCGCAGGTTCAAACGACCCAGAGGTGTTTTTTCCAGAATGTCAAATATGGAAAGGAGAGTCTTGATCATCGGCGCGTTCCCTTATTCACTGTCTTTATCCATATCTTCGTCTCGGAATTGGATGATGACCTCGGAACCCGGCATGGAACGGCCCAGTTCCTCCACTGCAGTTTGCAAAACGTTCTTAAGGTTGATGGACGCGCTGATCTTGCCGGTCACTTCACTGATCGTCTGCTCCTTGATTACCTGGCGCTGGGATTCCTGGATCAGGCGCGCATTTTCAAGAGCAAGGGAAAGGCGCTCGGAGATGGCCTCGGCAAGTCCGATTTCGTTGGCGGTCCACTGGCGCTCCCTGGAGGGGGCTGTAATATTCATGGAGCCGATGATTTGTCCGCGCAGTTTTATCGGCACGACAATGATGGGTTCCTTTGCGATTCCATCCGCATGGAAGACCAGCGATTCACCGCGGTTGACCGCTTGTTGAATTTCGTCCGTACTGACGGGCCGGGTTAATTTCTGCCCGCCTGTCAGGCTTTGCTGATAACCAATCATCGCCTCTTCGCGGCTGAAAGCCGCCCAGCCCGCCTGGATGTTTTGGCCATAAAGCACTTGTAATTCATTAAGAGATTGGCGGGTCTGTGTGAACAACCTTGCGTTTTCGATGGCGATGGCGATCTGGTCCGCCAGAATGCTCAGCGTAAATGCATCATCTTCGGTGAACGCGCCGGGTTTTTCACTTTGCACGTCCAACGCACCAACGGTCACTTCGCGCACCTTTAGGGGGATTGCCATTTCAGAGCGGGTGTTCGGGAGGTCGGGATTGTTGAAGAATACTGCATCCAGCCCGACATCAAGCGCGATGCGAGGTACTCCGAATTTGGCGACATATCCCACGATTCCGCTTCCGCCGACCTCGAGCTTGTGAGCCCGGTCCAGCATTTTTCTTCCACCTTCGCTGTTTGAGGCTTGCAGGACGGCGTATTGCTTCGTTTCATCCAGCAGGAAAATACCTGTATGATAGAAACCGAAGCGCTCGCTCACCAGACTTGTGATCAATGCAAGCAGGTTGTCCAGTTTTTGTTCGCTGGTAATAAGTTTTGAAATTTCACCGATGGACAGGAGCTCGCTGGCGCGCGTTTCACTTTGGTGACGGGCAATTTCGAGGTCGGCAGTTCGCTCTGCAACGCGCTGTTCGAGGTCGACCAGGTTTTGTCTCAAGTTGTCTGTCATTCGGTTGAAGGAATTTGCCAGCGTACCGATCTCGTCCTGTGTGGTAACTGAAGCGCGCACATTGAGATCGCCCGCCGTGATCTGTTCCGCAACCGCAGTAAGGGACTGAAGCGGTCTTGCAATGACCTGCGAGGCTAAAAAGGCGGATAAAGCCACAAGCCCAAGCAAGATCAAGGATATCAGGGTGATCGTTCTGGTTTGCTCCCTTGCCTGCAGAAGAATTTCACTGCGATCCTGGTTGGATACCAGGCTCCATCTGAGTTGATTAATGATCGGCGCTGTTCTTGCATCGGTGCTGGTTACCGGGGCGCGGCTGATCAGGCTTGGAACGTTGTCGTATGTGTTGTCTGTGTAACTTGAGGCGTTGAACGGAAGGCGGAGGGCATTCAGGTCGCCGAAGGTGGTTTCGCCCTCTCCAACAGGCACCCTTCTCCCGTCTGCGAGATAGAGTTTGATCTGCGCGGTGCCGCGCAATTTTGCATCGTCCAATACTTTCAGGACGATTTCCACGTCCATCGTGGTGCGAAGGATGCCGACAATCTTTGTTGATTCGTGGGCATAGATCGGCACGGCAATGATGATTGCGTAGGTATTGCTGCTTGTGTCGAATGTCGGCTCGCCAATGAAGACGGCCCCCCGCCCGTCATTAAATGCCGCCTGCCACCAGCGCTCGTCGGCCTGATAGTAGTCCGATGTTCGGTTGGTGGCACTGATGTTTGCGCCGTAACTGTCTGTCACAAATATCTCCACATTTTCAGGGTAGGCATTTCGATATTTGCGTAACTCCACAGCGGTTGGGTCATTGATCACGCCGTCGATGATCGGCAGGTTGTCATTATTTTCCGCGTCAGCCGCCTGCCATTGTTCGTCCAGCGCCTGAATTTCAGCCTGTATGGTTGTGGATGATTTTCCAGCGTAGGGTGAAAAATTTGCAAGTTCAACGTAATCCTGTAAAGCCTTGTTCAAACTTAGCGCCTGCAAGCCCTGTAACTGTTTCGCCAGCGTCTCCCCCACGATCAGCGCGCGGGCCTCCGTTTCAGCTGTCATGCTTTCGCCAAAGTTTTGAATCAATTGCTGGTTGTTTGTGCGATTGACAATGATCGCGAGCGTGCCTAGCGAGATAATCGCTGTTAGAACAAATCCCAGGACGAGTTTGGTGCGCAGTGGGTAGTTGGCAAATTCCTGCAGGATGAAGATGGTGTAGGCAAGCAGTATGATTGTAATGACGGCGGGTACAACAGTTTGTATGAGGGCCAATTCCAAACGCTCATACCGGGCGTAGGAATCGATCAGGATTGCGGTGACAGCTGATACAGCTCCAAGTGCAATTGCCCAGCTTACATATCGCGGTTTCAGTGTCAACCCCGTGATCAGGGTAATGGCTGCCAACCCGCTCATTCCAACAACCAATCCGAGGTCTTTTAGCACTGCGGATGAAACAGGGACGATGGTCGCAATTGCGACTATTAACTGGATCATTCCAGAAGCAACACGCCCACGGCGGCTGAGGCGGTTTGCATTGGCGGCGATAATCGTCAAGGCAAGAGTTATGCCTGCAATTGTGTAAATCTGCCAGTTTTGGGTTTGTGCCAGCAGGTATATATACAAAACGTTGATCGGAGCCAGGACAACCGCCATTACGAGGGATATCCGAAGAGCATTGGCTCTTTGGCGGGCATCCTCTGGATGCGGGGTGACGGTGTTCAGCTTTTGGTGCAACTCGTTCGTCATATGGGTCTCTTTATTTTGCGCCGGTATTTAATTCAAGGGCGACGGGTTCGATTTGAACAAGAACATCCGAACCCCCCAGCGCGCGGCTTAATTCCTGGGCGGCGGTTTGCAAAATGGTTTCGAAGCGCGTGGATGAACTTATGCGGCTGGTAATTTCCGTGGTGACACGCTCAATATCTGCGCGGTGCTGCGTTGCTTGAAGCAGGGTTGCGGTTTCAATGGCAAGTGAAAGGCGCTCTGCGACGGCTTCGGCAATATCGGCAGCATCTTCGGTCAATGTGTGGTTGTCACGCCCGCGCAGATTCATCACGCCTACGACCTGTCCGCGCAGACGAATCGGGATTGCAAGTTTCGACGGCTCATTTGGTTTGTTCGATAGAACTGTCTCGCCTTTCTCAACCGCCTCCCGGATGTAGTCGCCCTCAAGGGGTTTTTGAAGGGGCGCAATGTTTGTATCTATTAACTGAATTCCCAGCCCCAGTGATTTTGGACGCATGACTTTCCATGATTCGCGTGTGGATTCTCCGATTGCGCTTTGTGCTTCCGTCAGGGACTTGCGGGCTTCTTCAATCGCGAGCGTATTGTTGATGGCAATGGACACCTGGTCGGCAAGGGCGATCAGAACCTCTATGTCGTCCTGCACAAAAGCGTTGGCTTCGGTGCTTTGTACATCCAGCGCGCCGATAATCTGCCCGGCGTAACGAAGCGGCAGGGCAATTTCGGAACGGGTGTTTGGGAGGTTTGGATTGTCGAAGAAAACAGCATCAGCGCCAACGTCCAGGGCGATGCGGGGTTGTCCCGTGGCGGTGACAAAGCCGACAATGCCGGTCTGCCCGACCTGTAATTTATGTCCGCGCATCAGCATTTTTTGACCGCCCTCGCTGTTTGCAGCGCGCAGGACTGCGAACTCGCGGTCCCTGTCGAGCAGGAATACCCCGGTGTGGTAAATGCGAAACTGGTCGCTGATAACCTGTGTGATGCGCGGCAGGAGGGCTTCCAGGTCTTGAATGGATGAGACGGCCTGCAATACCTGTGTGACGGCTTCGAACTGGCGGGCGCGCCGCAGGATGGAGCGGTTTGCCGTCTCCAACTCAGCGGTGCGTTGATTTACACGTTCCTCCAGTGTAGTGCGCAGTTCGTTGAGTTCCAGGTTTTCTTCCTTCTGAATCTTTTCGCTGCGGCGTGTCCTCTGTATGCTTTCATTCAAACGTCCGATCAACAGTTGGATGATGCCGGCGCAGACAATCAGCAGGATGGCTATGATAAATGCGTCATCCAGTCCTGCGGGTACGAATTCAATTCTGCCGCTTAAGTCCATCACCGCAATGACGATGACGCCAAGGACGGCAAGCGGAGCCGCCAAAAAGAGCGAACGTCTTCCAAGCAGGATGGCGGAGATGACCAATATGATGGGCAGGCCGACGAGGGAGGTGTTCTTAAGGCCGTTCGTGTTAAGGGAAACGATCACAACTGCAGCGATCAGCGCAAACGGCACAACCACTTTCGCCATGTGTATTCTTCCCTGAAGCACATAATACAGGGAGATGCCTTCAAGGATGATTGCGATGCAAAGTGTTACAAACGCAACCGGGTTGCGGGAGCCTTCCCCGATGGCGCCTGTTACCAGCGGCAAAAGGGCAATGTTGGATGCGATAACAAAGATGACTATATTCCGCGTCAATCGGATGAATGACGGGTCTTGATCTTCTTCGGCACTAAAATAATCGAATATCCTTGCTATCATATCGTTCTCCTGAACGCCTACTTTTTTTCGGGGCTGCCTGATGTGAATTGAATGGCAACATCCGTGTCCGGCAGGGTGTTGCCCAGTTCCTGAATGGTGGTTTGAAGTATGTTCTCCAGGCTCACCAGACTGCCGATCCTTGCCGAGATCTGACCGATGGTGCGCTCCTTTGCAGCCCTTTTTTGCGCATCCTGCAGCAGGCGCGCATTTTCAATTGCGAGCGCAGTGCGTTCTGCAGTGGCCTGCGCCATTGCAATTTCATCCTCCGTCCAGGTTCGTCCTGATTCTGATGTGCTGAGTTTGAGCGTCCCGATGCGCATACCGCGCAAGGTCAACGGAATGGCGAGGCTGTGCCGCCGTTTTTTGTTCGATGGTTCTATCAGTTTTACGTCCACGCCGTCGAAATAGTATCCCTCGACGGGTTTGCGGGCGATGAATTGATTCCACTGCTGTTCGCCCATTTGCGCGGCAATGGCCTCCGCCTGTGACAGCGCTTCACGGCTTTGCTGATAGGAGCGCGCGTTTTGAATGGCAATGCTGACCTGATCTGCCAGTGTGGAAAGTATGTTCACATCCTCTTCCCCAAAGGCATTCGTTTCCGTGCTTTGTACGTCCAGCGCGCCGAAGACATCGGGGCCCATGCGCAGGGGCAGGGCGATTTCGGAGTGTGTGTCCGGGAGGTCGGGATTGTTGAAGAAAACCGCATCCAGCCCAACATCGAGCGCAACGCGCGGGCTTCCGGCCTGGGTCACAAATCCCACGATGCCTGTCTCGCCAACCCGCAGGCGGTGATTCCTTTCAAGCATCCTTTTTCCGCCTTCGCTGTTTGCAGCGACGAGCACGGCGTATTCGCGGCGTGTATCCAAAAGGAAAATGCCGACGTGATAAAAATCGAAGCGCTCGCTCACAAGGCGTGTGATCAACGTGAGTAGGTTTTCCATTTTTGGTTCGCTGGCAATGAGTTTTGAAATTTCGCCGATCGAAAGGAGTTCTCTGGCGCGCCTTTCGCTTTGCTGCCGAGAATGCTCAAGGTCGGCGGTTCGTTCTGCAACCCGGCCCTCGAGGGAGCCGATAAGGTTTTGGATCTCATCGGACATGCTGTTGAATGTGATTACCAGATCGCCGATTTCATCCTGGCTATCTATCTCGATTCGTTGGTCGAATTTCCCAGAGGCGAAGGCTCGGGCCCCCTGCGCCAGCCTTGATAAAGGCCTGGATAATGTGCCACCCGCAAGGTTTCCGAGAAATATGCCAAGCACCAGCATGGCGAAGAAGATCGCACTGGACTGGGTGACATTTTCCCGTTGCTCTCGAATGATGGCATCTGCAGTAATATCAACACCAACAACGCCCACCTGCCGTCCGTCAGAAGATACGATTGGGGCGTAGGCGCTTAGGAATGACCCGAATTCATCGGTGTAGACTTCCGCCTCCACAATGGGGCTGGTCATTGATGTGAAATTCTCCAAGAGCAACGGGGATGGTTCAAAATACCTGTCCCCATAGGCTGAAAAACCGTCAGCATCGAGCTCGTTCCCGTCCACAACGAAATAAATACCATCAGAATCCATTCTCATGGTGTAAACAAAAACGAAATCTGGATCGGATTTTAGAATTTCAAGATTCTGTAACCGGAACTTTTCATAAAGCGGGTCGTTTACTGAAGCGATGGTTTCGAATTCATCCCCATTCTGCTGCAGCCCGCTAATTGCCGCGGCGGTAAGCACGCGGCGGCGGAAGCCATCGATTAACTGGCGCTGTGAGGTGGTGTAAAAAGCTAGCGCCGTGGTCAGGGATGCAACAGCCGCGATCGCGGAAAAAGCAATAATAAATTTTGCGCGCAAAGACAGGCGTCTCTGGAAAAGCGATGTGAAGCTGACTCTGCGTTGTGATGACGTTTGTTGCGTAGCTGCTCTTGTCATTTCACGCGCCTCCGATCTCGACCGTAATCTGGGCGCCGCTGATTTGAGCACCCAACTCGCGGACGGCGGTTTTTAAGATCGTCTCCAATTCCGTTCCCGCGCCTATCTTTGCGGAAATCTCACCGATGGCGTGTTCCTTTTCCGCGATCTTACGGCTTTCTTCCAGCAGGCGCGCATTTTCAATGGCAAGCACTGCACGTTCCACGATGGCACTGATGATGTCCATTTCGTCCGTGCTCCACTCGCGGTTGGAATCCGCTTTCACGTTCAGCACACCCACCACTTCTCCGCGTAATTTCATGGGCATGGTGAATTGCGTGGTGCCATCGTCGATTTCCGCCCTCTTTTTATAGAGAGTTCCCGAGCGGATCGCCTCCTGCGCACCCGGCACGTCCAGAGGATCCGCAAGGAAACTGGATTTCATGCTCCATCTGCGGATGCCGGCAAGTTTTTGTGCGCGGGTGTATCGCGTCCATCCCGCCTGGATATCACGGCGGTACACTGCATCAGCCTCCAGAAGGGATTTCCTTGTTTCTTCAAAAAGGCGCGCATTGTCAATTGCGATGGTGACCTGATCGGATAAAGTGGTGAGCACCCGAATATCCTCCTGGCCGAACGCATTCGGCTCCCTGCTTTGTATGTCGAGGACACCCATGATCTGGCGGCCGGTACGCAGGAGGGGAAGAGCCATTTCGGAGCAGGTCTCCGGGAGATCGGGATTGTCGAAGTAAATCGCGTCCACCCCGGTGTTCAGCGCGATGCGGGGTGTCCCGCTTCCAGCCACATTTCCAACGATGCCGACAGCGGTCTTCAATTTGTGGTCCCTGGCTAGCATCCTTTGCCCGCCCTCGCTGTTGGCGGCTGCAAGAATTGCATATTCATTTTTGTCATCCATCAAAAAGATGCCTACATGATAGAACCCGAATTGCTGGCTGATTACCTGTGCAATTTGAGGCAGGAGGTTTTCCAAATTTTGAGTTTGGTTGATCACGTGCGAGACTTGCGAGATAGCCTCAAATTGTCTTGCACGACGTTCATTGCGCTGGTTCGCAGCATCCAATTCGGCAGTGCGCGCGGCAACGCGGGTCTCAAGATTGACACTGCTTTCCTGCAGTTCACGGTTCTTTTGAATTAATTCGTTTTGGGTTTTCCGCAAACTTTCAAGAAGTTTGTCGAACCCGTTTGTGGATGCCTGCTGCAGTGCAGCGATGAAGAACAAGTAAACAACCAGCGACGACCAGAAAGTTATCGGGTTCTGGGGTATCAGCGGAGCAGGAAGTGCCTCCTGCACGAGTGTGATCCCCAATGCTGTCAGTGCGTTGATCACCGCCATGACATACGCGCCGCGCCCGCCGATCAGGATGCCTGCGATGACGGTTGTCATGACCAGGCTAAAGTAGCTTGCGCCAAAGGTTCCGTCCGAGACCACAATGGATATGGTCAATACAATATGGAAAACAATCAAAATGGTTATGTTCGCCGCGCGGATATGCCCCCTAATCATCAATTGCCGGGAGAGCAGGGCGACGATAACAATGGAGGCGGTCAGGACAGCTGACGTATATTGCTGAAGCAGAAAAGGTGCCATCAGTGTATATAAGGTGCCTATGGCGATGACAGCCCAAAGGATGCTGTTTAACAGTGCGGCAACACGGGTTTTTTCGCTATCTGCGAACACAGGCGGCGCAAGGAATTTTCTTAACATGAATTGCCTCGAATAGAATAAACCATGGTGCTCATGACTTTTCGTTATCCATGAATTGAATCACGATTTCCGAACCGCTCAAAACCCGTTCGATCTCCTCGGCAGTTGTCTGGAGAATATTTTCAATGTTCAAGGCAGAGCCAATGCGTGCGGTTGATTCAGAGATGGTGCGCTCTTTTGCGGCAAGCCGCTGACTTTCATCAAGCAGCCTAGCATTTTCCAGTGTGAGTGCTGCGCGGTTTGCGGCCGCTTGGGCGACTTTGATTTCATCCTCCGTCCACGTACGGGTTGGATCTTCCTGTTCCAACCCGATCACGCCGATGGCCTGATTTAGAACCATCAGGGGAAGCATGAGAATGTTTTTGGTTCTGGTATTTTCTTCAGGATTGCCGGGCTGTTTTACGACGACGGGCTGTCCACTTTCGACTTGTTTTAATAGATCAGGTGAAAGGCTCTGCGGAACAGCCCTTACCTGTATTCCATCGTATTCATAAGCGGAGAGACCCTTCTCGCTGATGGCAGACTGCCAGGTCTGTTGTGTTTGCGCGCGGTTGGCCCTGGTAAGTTCTGAAAGTGTCGCCTCCACTCTTTGCACAAGCTTGGCATTTTCAAAGGCGGCCGAGAGTTGGTCCGCCAGGATTTGCAGGGTTTGGACGTCACGCTCATCAAACGCATTTGGTGTATTTGCCTGAATGTCCAACGCGCCAATCGTGAGGCTGCGGCTTCGCAAGGGGAGTGTGATCTCAGATTCGGTATCCGGCAGGTACGGGTTATCAAGATGAAGGGTGTCCGTGTCAATATCACGGGCAATATATGCCTGTCCTGTGCTTGTTACGCTTCCAATCAGCCCCGACTGACCCACTCTTAATTTGTAATTTTTTTCAAGCAATTGCTCCGCCGCGATGCTGCTTGCGGCGCGCAGAACTGCATACTCACCAAGTTCATCCACAATAAAAATCCCAACATGGTAGTATCGTAATCTTTCGCGAATAAGGTTTGCCGATACATTAAGAAGGGTATCCATGTCGCGGATGATGGCAATTTCACGGGCAACATCTGCTATTGTCTCCAATTCCAGCGTATTTTTTTGCAGATCAGCTGTCCGTTCCTGGATGCGTTGTTCCAGTCCGGCGAGTGTGGACTGGAGTTGATCCGTCATGGAATTAAAAGCCGATGCCAGTGATCCGATTTCATCTGGTGAATCGACTCTGGCGCGTGCGTTAAAATCACCCTGTGAGATCGAGTTTGCCACATTCGTAAGCGCAATGATCGGGTTCGTCAATGCCCGCGCTGCAAAGGTGGCGATGATCGCCACAATAATGGAAGCGCTGGTCACGAGTATGGCGTTTGTTTGCGTTTGACGTTGCACATCTGCAAGGAAAATGGACGATGGGCGGCTGTAGGCAACAACCCAGGGTTGGGATTTTAGGAATGCCACCGCAATCGTATCGTCTCCTGGCTTGTTCGGCGTGATATCTGCGCGGAAGAAAGGCTGTTCTCTGGCAGTTTTCAGCCCGGCTTCAAATTCCTCAAGATTGGTGGCTTGTTCTTCACGCGGAAGATCAAGAAAGCGTTTTGAGTCCACAGCCTGAAGGTAATCCACAAATCCAAGCGGGGTGATGGATTTCAGGATAAGGTCTGGGTTCTGGCTGTCCGCCATGCGAATATTGAACTGATCCAGAAGAATCACAGAACTTTCAGTGGAAGAGCCCACACTTTCTATGATGACCTGTTGAAGAATGTCCGAATGGTATGTGACGCGCAAAACGCCGAGTGTCTCACCGGAAGTATTGGGAACGACGCCAGCGAAACTCATGATGGTTGTTGATTTATCTGCATAAGTGACGGATGTCACACCGGGACGCCTTGAAAAGATGGTTCTTGTGAAATACTCCTCGGTTGCCTCGTTTTTGCCAATATTTCCACGCACAGTGTCCAGGACCACATTTCCATTAATGTCCACAAGCGAGTAGGAAATGATATTGTCAATGTCCTTGCCGCGCAGTTTTTCCAGAAGAACAATTGCGCGCATTTCCTCCGTACTTCCACGTCGCACGGATGGAGACAGCAGGAGGTAGGCAGAGAAATCCGGAAGCTGCGCTTCTGTGCGGACCGAATTTTTTGTCGCCTCGATAAAGGCATCCAGGCCATTTGCCGTTTGTTCCGCGCTTGACCGCAGGGAAATCTCCGCTCCATTTAAGAGCGCCTGCTGGGTTTGTTGAATATCACGAATCGAAATGGCGATTAGAGGGGCCAGGGATATGAACAGCACAAACAGGACCAGGCGCGTTTGGATCGATGTGCGATTGGCTTGGGTATATTGCGGCTTTTCCTGAATACTCTGACTCATATCAACCTTTTCAGTTTCTGTTATTGTTCAGGATCTGTGCTTCGCTCATTTTCGGATGGGGCCCCAATCTGAATGAACGAGCGGGATGCGCCCAGCGCCTGACCAAGCTCCTGGATGGTGGTTTGCAGGATGCGGGTGAAGTCTGTGGATGACCCGATCTGTGTTGTAACGCGGGCAATGGTCTCTTCCTGGTCTGCGCGACGGGTGGCGCCTTCAAACAGGCGGGCATTTTCCAATGCGAACGCAGCCCGGTCGGATATGGCCTGCACCATGGCCACTTCGTCGTCACTCCACCTTCTGTTTGGTTCAGCCGCTTCGACATGGATAATGCCGACCACCCGGTCTCGAAATTTGACGGGCACCGCCAGGCTTGGGAAGCTACCAGTCGGCGGTTGAGCCAGTATCACGGTCTCCCCGGAGGTGATCGCTTTGTCAAGTGACGGAATATTTTTAGGCGGCACACTGGAAATCGTCCCGTCCGGGTTAATGGAATATCCGCTGGATTTTTCCTCGCGACTTAATTGCCTGCCACGGCTCCTCATCCTTCCAGATGTTGGACCAACATCTGCCTCGTCGCGTGTTTGCAGGTTCGTGATCACGATTGCGAGCTGGTTTGCAAGTGTGCTCAAGGTGCCGGCATCTTCGTCGTTGAACGCGGATGGCAGGGTACTTTGTACGTCCAACACACCCATGACGGATGCGCCGTGCTTTAATGGCAGCGCCATTTCGGAACGGGTTTCAGGGAGGTCGGGATTGTTGAAAAAGACCGCATCAGTGCCGGTGTCCAGAGCGATGCGCGGGTATCCGCTTTGTGCGACATATCCCACAATGCCTGTACCGCCAACCCTTAATTGATGTGTGCGCGAAAGCATTTGTTGGCCGCCCTCGCTGTTTGCGGCTCGTAATATTGCGTATTCGCGGTTCTCATCCAGCAGGAAAATACCTACATGATAATAGCCGAGTTTTTCACTGATGGCTTTTGTGACGGTCGTGAGCATTTCTTTGGATCGTAGCCCAACACTGGCGGAGATCTCCTGCGACAATTCAGAGACGATCTGTAACCGCGCGACCCGGTCCTGGGTCTGCTGATTGGCTGCCTGCAATTCAAGTGTGCGCGCAGCAATGCGTTTTTCAAGGCTTTCCTTTATATCTTCCAGTTCGGTGTTTGTATTGCCCAACGCTTCAAGTTGTTCCTTGTCCAGATTTGTGCGGAAAATATTGATGCCGTAAAGGATGGCGCCGATGACAAGCACGATCCCGCCGGCGCGCCCAACATTATCCATCTCTGAAACGGGCACATTCGAATAAAATGGGGCTGCAAAAGTAGCCGCGGTTGAAAGAACGACAAGCGCCAGAAACCCTCTTTGCGAGAGTAAAACGCTGGAAAGCACAAGTGAAACATGCACGGTGGATACTACAGCCGCCTCCATGGAATCGGCCGCGCCCTGATAGATCCTTAAGTATCCGATTGCCGTGAATACATACGTGAATAAATACGTTCCAATGCGGAAGTATTCCGTCCTGCTGAGAGCGTACGAAGTTAAAGTAATGCCGCTCAATGCCAGGAAAACGCCGTAGCTCCTTGGTCCATAGATAACGGCGCCTACAAAAAGGAAGCTTAGGATTAATGTGAGGATCGAAAGCAGTTGGGCGCGGCGCCGATCGCCGATCGCTTTTACAGATGGATGCGGCGTGGTAAATCTGCGCCATGTCCGGCTTGCGCGGCTTATGAAGGAGAGTCCCTGGTTCTTGGAAGGAATTTGAGATGCCGACATGTTTATTCGACCGCCTTCCGTGTGGGATTGGAATTTCCGCTTCCATTATGCGGACCTTCCGCCTGATTCTGCCCATCAAGTTGATCCAGCAGCTGGAAGGTGACCGAGGCATTTCCAATTGCCTGACCAAGTTCATGCACCGTTTCGCGCAGGATGGCGTCCGTATGAGAAACGGCGCTGATGCGGGTCGAAATATCCGATACCAGTGCCTCGCGCGCCGCACGCTGCTGGGATTCCCGGTAGAGGCGGGCGCTTTCCAGCGCGCCGCTCAACTGGTCTGATAATGCAATTGTGAGGTTGATTTCCTCCTGAGTCCATCCTTCGGAGATTTCGGATTTTTTCAGGCGGATTGCTCCGATGGATTGTCCGCGCACTTTGATGGGTATGCTGATCGTCAAGCCGTCACTGCCAAGAATCAGGTCACCTGTTTCAAATGCCCTGGCAATGGTTGGTTCGAGCGTTTCAGCGTATGTCTGTACGGTTGCCGGCGGCGTGGCAATGTACCCAATGCGTGGTTGATGACGCAGGATCTTGCTCCATGCAGTGCGGCTTACCTCGCCGGAAAGGGTGCGTGCCGTTTCCAGTGCTCTTTCCGTTTCGCTAAAAAGGTTTGCGTTTTGGATTGCAACTGCTATCTGTTCTGCAAGTATTTGCAGGGTGGCTATGTCTTCCTCGCTGAATGCCTGGGGTTCAGTACTTTGCACGTCCAGTGCCCCAAGCACCTGACCCGTTGCGACAAGCGGGAGCGCCATTTCAGAACGCGTGTTGGGCAGGTCGGGGTTGTCAAAGAAAACAGCATCCGCTCCAACGTCCAGCGCGATGCGCGCCTGTACATTTGCCGTGACATATCCCACGATGCTGGTTTCCTCCACTTTAAGCTTGTGTTTCATTTCGAGCATTCGCAGTCCGCCTTCGCTGTTGGCGGCGGTGAGTACGGCATATTCCTTGTGGTCATCCAGCAGGAAGATGCCCACGTGGTAAAAACCAAAGTTTTCGTGGATCAGGGTGGTGGTTTGCTGTAAAAGTTCCGCCAGATTTCTAAAGGAGGTGATGGATTTGCCCACATCGGCAACAGCCCTTAGCTGGGCTGTGCGTTTGTCGAGTGAGCGGGTGCGGTCCCGTACACGCTCTTCCAGGTTTGCCTGTTCTTCGCGCAGCTCGGCAAACAGGGATTGCGATATTTTTTCAGATTTTTCGAATTGCGATTCCATGAGGCGGATGCCGGTTACGATGAGAACAGCGGCGAGCAAAACACCGGCGGATGATGACAACCAAGACTCCAAGGTGCCGGCCGTAACATTCGGACTTGTGATCTGGAGCTGTCCGTTTAAGATTACCCAGCCGAAAATCAGGTAGGATATTGCGGCAAGCGCAGTCATTACCCATCCAATCCGCCAGGAGAATAGGAGGGATGCCATGGTGATGGCTGCGAGCATGAAGGAGCGGGCGTCTCCGTAAATCCCCGTTTCCAAAAAGCCGATCACAGCCAGACCGTACAACAGGAAAACAAGCGTGCCTGCTTTCATGTTGTTGGAGGCCGGCAACAGGGTTATAAGCACAACGGTGATATAGGCGAGCAGGTAGAGTGCCGCAAAGAGAATGGGGCTCGATACAATCGCCAAAATCACCGCAATCAGGCCGAAGACGCATGCGCTGATCAGCGTCCCGCGGATAAACCCCGCGCGCCATTTTGTGTATTCGGGTTCCATGTTTTCTGATCGTTGGTTCATCATATTTGACTCAAGTGCCTGATTGTCCTTTGGGAGAAGGTGCTTGGGCAAGTGGGGAGCCAACGGTGATCTCCGCCTCCTTTAGGTCAAACACTCTTCGTAATTCGGTTGCGGCTGTTCGTATAACCGACTCGATGTCCAGCGTTTCGCGGACTCGGGCTGAAACGTTTGCAATCATTTGGTCCCTCAGGGCGCTTTTTTGTGCCTCATCCACAAGACGGCTATTTTCAAGAGCAAGCGCAACCTGGTCGGCGATCTTTTCCACGAGCACGCGTTCGCGCTCAGACCATTCCCTTGCGCCACCCTGTCTCTTTAACTTTAGTGTGCCGATATTCTGTCCGTGAAGGACAAGTGGTACGCGCAACCCATCGTACCCGACCTCTTTTTTATCGATGGAAAAGATGGGCCGCACACCCGCGGGCGTATATTGGTAGGCGGGTTTTTGACGAGCGGCGAGCTTTGACCATGTCCGCTGTGTTTGGATGGATGTACTGATTTCCAGTTGATTCAACAGGCTTTTGGTCTCATTGCTCAGACGGACGTTGTCAAAGGAGATTGCCACCAGGTCGGCAAGTGTTTGCAGTATTTCTGCATCCCGTGTATCGAATGCCCGGGTTTGGTCCGAGTGCATATCCAGCAACCCAAGCACCCTGCCGCGAACCGCGAGAGGCAGGATCATGCGTGAGCGGGTGATGGGAAAGTTTATGTCGCGAACAAAATCCATATTATCAATGTCTGATGCGATCACTGGCTGGTTATTGGTGACGACATGCGTGAGCGGGCTTTTTTTATCTGATTCCACGCGGAACCCCTGTTGGATCAGTTGTTTGCCTGTACCAGAGGATGCAGCCTGGAGAAAGGCGGTTTTCCCCTGCTCATCCAGGATGAACAACCCCACATGATAATACCCAAACTTTTCTGACACGAGTTGAGTCGCGGTATCCAATAATTCGGTGATGGCCTGGATGTCCGAAATGGTTCTGGCGATATTGCTGGATGTGCGGAGTTGCGTGGTGCGCATTTCCAGTTCGTCTGTTCGCTGGCGGACTATTTGTTGCAGGTCCGTCTTTTCTGTCGATAGCATGTTGTTCGTTTCTTCCAGACGGATGGTTGTCTGGATTAAAACGTTCTTAAACTGTCCAATTGCGGCAAGTGCAAGTGCGCCTAGTATGGCAAAATTACCAACATAGCCCGTCCAATCATCGGGGGCGGTGATGGGTACATTTGCGCCAGCGAGTCGATACGCACCTGTTTGTTCCAGGACTGCGATTGTAGTGGCGGCGAGTACACCGGTTCCCCATGCAAGGAAATCCACGCGGCGGTCAAACAGCAGGGAGGAGAGGATGATGCCTGTGAGCAGAAAGATGTTCCCATCCTGCCAGGGTCCCCAAAGGAGGATCCCATCAATACCGACTGCAAAGGTTATGAACAAAAGTGTAATGGCGCGAATCGTATAACGGACCGGCAAGATCGTGACCAGCAAGAGAACAAGATACAAGACGCCGAAGAGGATGAGTTCCCCGAACGTCAATGTGGAAAAGGAAACTGCAATAAGAGCAACACCCAGCACACACGCAATGCGCAGGGTTGTCAGGATAAATCGCTCGCGCCACTCTGTGTAATTGAAGGCGGTTGGCTGGGGAATGCCCGATGCAGTTGATCGTTCGGATGAAATGTTATTATTCATTTTCATCACCCATGGAAACTTCAATTTCCACTTCCGCGGCTTCGAGCGTGCGTCCCAGTTCACGTACTGCGGTTTGGAGGATGTTGTCCGTGCTGGTGGAAGACCAGATCTTCGCGATGATCTCGTTGGCTATTCTTTCCCGCGCAGCAACAAATTGACTTTCCTCCACTAGGCGTGCGTTTTCCAGCGCCAGTGTGGCTTGCGTCGCAATGGTTTCGATCAGGTTTTTCTGTTCAGCCGTCCACTCGGACGTATTCGCCAGGTGGATCTGCCCAATAATCTGGTCCCTCAAGGAAAGCGGAAATTCGATTTCCTGGTCATTAATGGGATCCAGATCCCCGAGCGCATATTCCATATTGGGGTTTTCTGATGAAAGCGACTGCCATGCACTTTGTAGATATTGTCGTTGCGTTGCGCGCATTTCGAGGAGGCTTTGCTGGGCTTCCTGGAAAAGACGTGAATTTTCCAGCGCAATGGCTATTTCATTTGCAAGGTTTTGATATGCATCCACATCCTGCGGCGCAAATGCGTTCTCGCGCGTTGAGTGCATTTCCAGCACACCCCGTACTTTGTCGCCCAGGACCAGGGGAAGCGCAATTTGGGATCGGGTATATGGCAGTAGCGGGTTGTCGAGCCGCATCTGCTCGGTGTCGCTCTCGAGGGCAATCTGGCCCCTTTTTGTGCGAATCGCTTTTGCAACCATGCTTTTCCCATTTACATCCAGGTGGTGTTTATTTTCACGCAATACCTTGCCGGCTTCCCCGCTGGCTTCCTTGAGTTCGGCCCATTGACCCGTACCATCGAGAAAAAAGAATGCCGTGTAATAGCACTCGAACTCAGATTCGATCAGACGTGCGGCGCGCGGCAGCAATTCATTCGGGTCGAGGATGGCGGCAAGAGCCCGCCCAACCTCATTGACCTTGCGAAGCTGGTCCGTGCGTTCAAGCACCTTGGTTTCAAGGTTATTGCGTTCCTCCGTCAGCGTATTCAAAGTTGTATCAATTTGTGTTTGAGCTTCCAGGAATTCCTTTTCGAGGCGTTGAAAGCCAAGGATGATCACCGCCCCAAACATGATGATTGCGGCGCTCGCGCTAAGCCAGTCTTCGACCCTGGCGGGCGGCGCGTTTGGATTGAGTGGCATGACCTGCCCGCCCAATATCAGCCAGCCAAATAAAATAAATGTGAGAATGTTGGCCGCGATCATCAGGATACCGGCGCGCGGCGAGAACAGGATTGTTGAAAATATAATCAGGGCTAAAAAGAAGAACAGGCTGTCGCCCAAGATCCCATGTGTGATCAACTCGCTTAAACCGATCACATATACGCTGGTGAGAAAAACGCTCATGCGTACGATGTACGCGAAGCGCACAATGGTAACAAGCCCTGTCAACACATAGGTGGCGATGAACACCGTGTTGATCACCGCGCTTCCGGATGCGCTGACTGCAGGGATTAACGCGGCGGCGCCAAAAATCAGCACGCCGATCAGCAGCGGGACGGCAAACCCTTCCCGCCAGTTTTTATACAATCGGCGGGTGGCCTCTTCCGGGTTTATCCTCTGGTTATTGGAAGACATACGTTCCATTAGGGCGCATCTTTCTCTTCAGGGTTTTTTGCAGGTTTGACCTGTATCTTTGTGTAGCGGGCGCCGGTCAGCCTGGTTATCTCGCTTGCCGTGGTCATCAAAATGGATTGTATATCGGTTGACCTGCGGATTTTGCTGGTCACTTCGTACACCAGTCTTTCCCGTTCCGCCTGTATACGGATTTGCTCCAGGAGGCGCGCGTTTGCAATAATGGCGGCAAGGCTTCCGCCGAGCGTGCCGAGCATTTCCTCGTCATTTTCTGTGTACGCATCCACCTGCTCGCTTTCGACGTTAAGTACTCCAAGCAGCTCGTTGCGAAAAACAAGCGGGACTGCCAATTCGGAACGCGTATTTGAGCTGATCTGGATATAGCGGGAATCTTTGCTCACGTCCCTCACCCGCAGCGGTTGTCTGTGTGCCGCGACCCAGCCGGTAATGCCGCTTCCGAATTCGACCTGCATTTTTGTAATGTCTTCTGCATACCCCATCGATGCCTTGACCTCGAGCACCTTTTTGTCACGGTTTGCCATGAGGATCGTAACACGGTCCCCGCCGAGCGTTACCTGTAAACCATTAACCGCGCTTTCCAATGCTTCTTCAAGCGTAGAGCCGGATGCGGCGGTTGTGGTGATATGGTGTAGAAGACGGTGCTGGGATAGATGTTCTTGGGTCTCGGCAAACAGTTCGGTGTTAACAACCGCGACAGCCAGCTGGTCCGCCAAAATTTGCAGACTTCGCAGGTTGTCTTCAAAAAATGCAAACGGTTTCGTGCTTTGCACATCCAATACCCCAAGGATGCGTTCGCCGACTTTTAACGGGATGGCGGCCTCCGCCCGTGTGTCTGGCAGAAGCGGATTTGCGTAATAGGTTGCATCCTTGGTCGTGTCGTTGACGACAAGCGATTCGCCGCGTCCGCTCACAAAACCGACAATTGACTTTGAGCCCACACCGATTTTATGTCCCGCCCTTTTCATTTGTATGCCCGCATCACCGGTTGCCTCACGGATTACAGCAAATTCACCGGGCAGATCATGCAGGAACACGGCAGCGTGGTAAAAGTCGAAGCGCTCACGGATAAAATTTACTGCTTTGACCAGTAATTCGTCTAGATTGAGGGAGCCGCTGATGTCACGGGCAATTTCTGATGCAGTTTCAAGCTGGATTGCCTTGCGCTGGCTCTCGTCAAGCAGGTGAACATTATGGAGCACGCCAGCCACCTGACCCGCAAGTGTGGTGAAAAACTTCAAGTCAGTTTCGTCAAAGGTATGCTCGTTTTCCAGGTCTTGGATGATCAGTGCGCCGATCGGGTTGTTTTGCACGAGCATGGGGGCGCCCATCCATGATTTGGCGGGCTTGCCCACCACTTTTGCACCGAGTTCAGCAGCTCTTCGTTCTGTATCCTCCACCAGCATTAATGGTTTGCGCGTGCGAATCAAGATGGAGGTCAGCCCTTCACCCAGGGGAAAAGACTCAATGGATTGAATCTGTCCGTTTTCATAGCTGAACGGGACGCTGATCGAATTGCTCTTTTCGTCATACAGCGCAACGATCAGGTTGTACTCGCCGATGATTTGCTGGATCTTTGCGAGCAGGCTGTGAAAGAAACTTTGAATATCCGCTGCCGAGACCGTCAACTCGTTGATGGATACGAGCGCCTCCGCCTCATGCAGTTCGTTCTTTATTTGCTGGATGGCGTCTGCCCGTTCAAGGGCGGTTGAGATCAAGCCGGCGAAGTCGGTGTAAAGTCGGGTCGAATCACTGGAGAGGTTTTTCTGCCTCGCTCCGATCATGAGGATTGCCTTCAGCGCGTTTCGTCTTCCTATTGGGATGACTGCTGCGCTGGCAAGTCCGCAGCTTCCCAGGATCTCTTGAAGCACTTTCGGTGTTTCATTGCTGGTTGATGTGGCAATGACCGGTTCGTATGAAAGATATTTTTCCACCTCATCCATGTTGTATTGGGCGTGCTTTTCCGCATCAATTACTGTTGTGGCCTGCATTGAATCAGACAGGGAGATGATGCTGAGCAGGTTGTTTTCGACCTTGAACAGGATGATGGGGTGCGGCGAACCTTTGAGTATCTGCCCGCCGGCCTGCAGGATTTCAGACTCGCCATCCGCCTCCGCGATAAGACGGCCTGAACGGTAGAGGCGCTCAAGTTCCTGGATGTCAACCTGACTCCTTTGATTTGTGTCAGGTACGGGCGTCGTCGGATTCGTTGCCATCTATGGATTAATTTAACTCCCAAACAGGCTCTCCGCTTAAGATGCGGCGTATCTGGTCCGGGAAACGATCCGGATCAAGGGGCTTTCCCAAAAAGCCGTCAAAGCCGGATTCCTGGGCTTTCTTCATTTGTTCCTGGCTGGCTTCCGCAGTCACGGCAATAATCGGCACGGATTTGAATCTCTCGGAGGCACGGATTTTTTTTAATGCCCCATACCCGTCCTCGTAGGGAAGACGGATATCCATCAGGATCAGGTCAAGGCGCGGCAGGGTGTCTGCATATTCCACGACCTCATATCCGGATGTCTTCCACTCGCAATGCACACCCAGATACCCAAGCATTCGCGCAATCAACACAAAATTAGACACGTTGTCTTCAACCACCAAAACAGCCGCATCCTTGGGAATATTCGCTTTTCGAATTGGCTGTGTGTCAGAAACAGCGGGTGTTTGCTTTTGGTCAGTCATCTGTACTCCTTGTAATGAATCGCTCGATCTGCTGGGCAAGCGTGTCGATATCAATCGGCTTTTGGATATAGCCGTCACAGCCAGCTTCCAGCGATTTTTCGCGATCTCCGCGCATTACATTTGCAGTAACCGCAATAATTGGGATTTTTGAAAACCTTTGCACGGCCTTAATTTTGGAGGTTAAAGTATAGCCGTCCATATCCGGCATGTTGATGTCCATCAGGATCAGGTCAACCCGGCTTTCCTCGAGCCTCTCAATGGCTAGTCCTGCGTTGGGGGCCTCGATCACGGAATACCCTTCCGCATTTAAAACCCTGCGGATCAGGCTCCTGTTATCCGGGTTGTCCTCCACATACAGTACGGTTCCTTTTTCAGAATCTATCATTTTGCACGAAACTCCGAACTGAATTTTACTTGTAAGGCAAATTTTCATGCATGACAGCTACCTTACAAATGGCGGACAAAGCAAAAAGCCGAGGGCGACACCTCGACTTTTCAATGTGAGCGGGTGATGGGATTCGAACCCACGATATCATGCTTGGGAAGCATGCGTTCTACCACTGAACTACACCCGCGTGATAACCCTGACGTGATTATACGCTACGCTGAAAACGCATGTCAAGCCGGGCGAACAAAACCGCCTCTTTCCCGGCCCCGCTCACTGCTTGCGGCGAAGGAGCATATGCGCCAGCTCGAGCAGTGTCTTGCCCGCCTCGCCGCATGGATCTGCCTGATGCAAATAGCTCAACGCCTTTTTGGTCTCTGCCTCAGATATTTTCTCGGCAAACTCCCTTCCGCCTTCCTGCTCAAGCATGGCGGACACCCTGCCAACCTCATCCGCCGTAACAGGACCCTGTCTCCAGCGCTCCGCGAACGCCCCATTTTTCTCAAGCCCGAAAAGCACCGGCAATGAATTCTTTCCTTCCACCAGATCGCTTGCGGCGGATTTGCCTGTAACCGCCTCGTCGCCCCAAATACCAAGGATGTCATCCTGCACCTGAAATGCAAGCCCAAGATGATATCCGAAAAGGCGATAGGCGTCTTGTTTGCCATCATTCGCGTAGCCTAGGATGGCACCAATATGGGTGCAAGCGGAAAGCAGGGCAGAGGTTTTTCCGCCGATCATGGGCCAATAATCTTCCATATTGAGGTCTGTGCGTTCCTCGTAGGACATATCCAAATACTGGCCGCGCGTCAATTCGAGGCAGTTGTCATTTAAAATTCCTGCGGCTTTGACAACAATTTCAGCAGGATAATTTTGTTTCAAATCCAGGATGGCTTGATTGGCAATGACAAACAAACCATCTCCAACGTTAATCGCCATGGGCGCGCCCCATTTCACCCAGACCGTTTTTCTACCTCTGCGCAGCTCCGAGTTATCTTGAATATCGTCATGGACAAGGGAGAAATTATGGATCAGCTCAATTGCCGCCGCTGCGGTTACTGCGTGTAGCCATTCTGGGCTGTGCTTCTTTTTCCCATCTTGTGTACTTAACGATGCTGCAGTTGCTAGCAGCGTTAACAAGGGACGAATTCGCTTCCCGGTTACAAACGAACCCGCGCCGTCCCCGCTCCAGCCCATGTGGTAGGCAAGCATTTCGTGGAAGGGTTGGGTGCGCGGCTGGTCGAGCCTTGCGATCTGGCGTTTTAATTCTTCTTCAACGGCTTCAAGCATGGATTGTTGTAGGGTTGAGGTCATACTTCTATTTCCCGTGTATGGATAATTTCCCGAGGTCTGCCCGCAGCTGTTCGGGAAATCGGTATTGAATGACATGAAATCCCAGACTGCGTGCGGTGTTGATGTTTGGAAGCGAGTCGTCAATGAAAAGACATTCCCGTGCCTTACGGTTAATTCGTTTTAATGTGAGTTCATAAATGGCCGGGTCCGGTTTGACCAGTTTATGCTCACCGGAAATGATCAAATCGTCAAAGATGCCCAGGAAGTTGTAACGGTCTTTCATAAGGATGAATTTTTCCGCTGAAAAATTACTTAATAAATACAGGCTCCATCCCGCATCTTTGAGCGATTGCGCGATCCCGATCGTTTCATCAACGGCTTCGGTGATGCTTTCCTCCCAGCAGGTGTCATAGGCCTGGATGAGTTCGGTATATTGTGGAAATCGCCCCGTGAGCTCGGCGACCCCCTCATCGAAGGGGCGGCCTGCATCCTGGCAGGCATTCCAGTCCGTAAAGCGTATCTCCTCGAGGAAAGAGTCAACAGTCTCGAGGTCAGGAAAGAAGCGTTTATATAGATTGTGGACGTCCCATTTGACAAGGACATTTCCGAAGTCGAAGATGATGGCGGTGATCGGGGAGGTCATATGCTGGTGGTTCTATTTTATCCCAAGATGGGAATCTCCGAAGAACACCAATGTGGCGTATAATCGCGCTTCTGTAATTCAATCCATCTTTGGAGAAGGCGCCTTGAGCCGTGTGATCAACCCCGATTCGGTGGGAAAAGAACGAACCCGTTTGACAAAATCAATTGTGTTATGCATCCGCGAGCTGGCGAAGCAGGCCGGCGTGACGCCGGAGGCAAAGGACCTTGCCGCCTTTATTGCACTGGCCCTGCACTCCATTGCGGATGGGATTGATGTCTCTGTGGCGGCATGGGAAAAACGCGATTACTGGGTTAAGGCGGATAAATTCCGCATGGAATGGATGTGGGCGGGACAGGTTGCCGTAAAAATGAAGGAAGCCGTGCTTTCAGACGACTGGGCGACCATTGCCGCGCTGATGCCGCAGATCGCACAGAAGTTTGGCAGGATTGTCGTTTCCGATAACCACAGGCTGGGGAAGCCCTGGACGGGCGCGTATACCTTACTGGCGTTTCATCGGACGTTGTAAAGCGCCGTGTTGGAGCAGAGGGTACTACAGCGCCGTCACGGGGCGGGTGAAAACCTCCCCTGCATGACTTCGATGTGGGCGGCTTTGATGAAGCTCATTGCGTTTTCGTCAGTCCGATATGCGGTGCTGTAAACAATGCGGGCGATGCCCGCATTGATGAGGGCTTTTGTGCAGTTGATGCAAGGCAAATGCGTCACATAGCACGTTGCGCCCTTGGTGGAAACACCGTGCAAGGCGGCCTGGATGATGGCGTTGGTTTCGGCATGAATGGTCCGCACGCAGTGACCGTCCACCATGAGGTGGCCGATCTCGTCACAATGCTCCTGCCCTGCGGGGGAGCCGTTGAAGCCTGTGGTCAGGATGCGCTTTTCCAGTACGAGCACACAGCCGACAAGAGCGCGGTCACAGGTGCTTCTTTCAGAGACGGCATAGGCGATTTTCATGAAATACGAGTCCCAATCGGGGCGCATTTGGTTTCTCCTTTGGAAGATGTCCGGCTATTTTACTCTTGAATTTGCCTGTATCCATACGTTCTTTTCAGGGTTACTTCCTTAAACAGTTGTTGAGGTTTTAAATGTTCAAGGAGATAAGATGTTAAACACGAAAGCAGCCGCTTCTTTGTCCTTTTATGAAAGGGACGGGGTCGAAAAAGTGAATATCCCGATTGCCGGCGGAATACCGGTTGGGGTCGAGAGCGTTTTCAGCAATGAACTTGGCATTGGCGGCGCATATGGTTCCTGGGGCACTAGTTTCAGCAATTCCGAATTGCCTTCCTTTGTGGAACACCGCCTGGGCAGGTCCCTGGGTGATGAGGATATCTTGAATCTGTCTGAGTTGGGGTTTGATTACCGGCAGCACATCCCGGACCTGGACGAAGCCCAGCACCTGGAGTTGGAATTGGAGGTCGGTTCACACCTGCTTCGAAAGGCTCTACGGGTTTGCGGGTGGGAGGCATCGGAAGTGGATGGCGTGTTGATCGGGATGAGCGGGCCGGTTTCCGGTGATTATGTCGCGGAAATTTCACGCATGGCAGGCATTCCCGAAACAACGCTGAAGGTCAGCGTGCACAAGGCCTGCGATGGGTCGATGGGCGCCCTGCATTTGTCCCTCAACCCGGAACTTTCGAAACCGGGGGGCTTGAATATTGCGGAACATTTGCGCGGGAAGAAGGTGCTGGTCGGCGGGATTGAAGGTTTGAGCCGTTTTACCTGCGGCGCGAAGGATAAGAATGCCCTGCAGTTGTTTGGCAACGGCATGGGGGTGATCGGGGTGGTGCCGGGCGGCAACATGAAGTTCCTGGTCGGCAGGAGTTACGAAAATTATGATGATGAAGGTTTGCTGGCCGTGCGGATGTATTATCCCCATTCACGCTCACAGGTTGCAGACGGTTCGCTTGTGGATGTGATCCAGGAAGATGCCGCCCACATCCGTATTGCCGGACTGATGAATGAGCCAAAGGACGGTGCTTCCATTGAAATGGCTGGCTTGATGGGCATGGTCAAATTGTTCGTACGGACCGGAGTGCAGGTGGTGGAGGATGTGTACAGGGATTACCAGGTTCTCATGGAAAAACTTGGGCAATCGGGCAGGTCCATCAGCATGGGGATCGTCCACCATGCCAACTATAAGATCAATGCGTTAAAGGCAAAACACCTTTCGAAGCTGGGGATCGAATTTCCCATGCCCTGGTTGTTGAGCGATTTTGGGAATGTCAGCGCGGCTTCGAATATTATCGCCTTTCTGCGTCAGTTGCCGGAGATCAAGGCGGGAGATCACATCCTTTTTGATGGCTTCGGCGCGGGCACCTACTATGACGTCATGGCAGTTTCAATGGGATAGAAGGCGCGGCCACCCATAAACAAAAAGGCCAGTTCGTTCGAACTGGCCTTTTTGTTTATTCGACAGTCACGGATTTTGCTAGATTTCGCGGCTGGTCGACATCCAACCCGCGGATGGCGGCAATATGATAGGCAAGCAACTGCAGGGGCAGGACGGTAATGACCGGGGAGAGCATCCACGGTGCCTGCGGGACCCAAAGCACATGGTCTGCCATTCCTTCGACCAGTTCATCCCCTTCGGTCGCCACAGCAATCACCATGCCGCCGCGGGCCTTCGCCTGCTGGATCTGCGAGATCATTTTTTCGTGCCAGGGATCCTTCGGGGCGAGGCAGAGCACCGGCATTTCCTCGTCGATCAATGCAATGGGACCATGTTTCATCTCGCCGGCGGGATAGCCCTCTGCGTGGATATAGGAAATTTCCTTGAGTTTCAGCGCGCCTTCATAGGCGATCGGCATGTTGATGCCGCGCCCGAGGTAGAGACAGCCGCGAATATCCTTGAGCGCATAGGCAACTTTTTCTATATCTGCTTCCGTATCCAGCACGCGCCCGGCCAGGTCGGGGACGAGGCGCAGGTCGGCGACCAATTCCCTGCGGGTCTTTTCATCGATCGTACCGCGCAGGTCTGCCAGCAGGATGGCAAGCATGTATTGGTCCACCAGAGGTGCCGTGAACGCCTTGGTGGATGCCACTCCGATCTCCGGTCCTGTTTGCATGGCAATATAGCCGTCCGAAACGCGCATGGCTTGCGAGCCAATGGCGTTGACGATACTCCAGATAATTCCGCCCTTGCGTCGGCCCTCCTCCATTGCGGCGAGCGTGTCGGCTGTTTCGCCGGACTGTGATATGGCAAGCACAACCGTATTTTCGTCCACGATGGGGTCGCTGTAACGGAATTCAGAACCAATGACAACCTCCACCGGGATGCGCGCGATCTTCTCGATCATATATTTGCCCACCATGCCGGCATATGCAGCTGTCCCGCAGGCAGTGATGTAGATTCGTTGAATGCGTTTTGCCAGTGCCGCTGTCAGGTTCAGTTCGGGCAGGCGGATGCGCCCCTCCTGAAAGTCCACGCGCCCCGCCAGGGTATCGGTTAATGCGCGCACCTGTTCGTGGATTTCCTTCTGCATGAAGTGGCGGTACTCGCCCTTTTCAGCGGCAACCGCGTCCCAGGCGATCGTGTGGACCTCAGGGACCACTGCCTGCCCGTCCAGCGTTTCAATGCGCACACTCTCGCGGGTGACCACAGCCATTTGCCGCGATTCCAGAAAGATCACCTTCCGGGTGTGCTCCAAAATGGCGGGGATATCGGAGGCGATGAAGTTTTCATGTTCGCCCAGTCCGATGACGACGCCGCCGGCGTTGCCGATGCGCGCGGTCACGATCTTGTCCGGCTCGTCCACCGACATGAGCAGGACGACGTTTGCCCCCTCGATCTGTTGAAATGTGCGCCGCGCAGCTTCTTCAAACGTGATACCCGATGCCTGGTGGTGCTCCGCGATGTGGACGATGGTTTCGGTGTCGGTTTCCGATTGAAAGGTGACCCCTTCACTGATCAGTTCATCCTTCAGCTCAAGAAAGTTTTCCACGATGCCGTTATGAACCACAACGACCTTTCCCGAATTGCCGACATGCGGATGGGCATTGCGCGCGGATGGTGCGCCGTGGGTCGCCCAGCGTGTATGCCCGATGCCCGGTGCGCCCTTGAGAGGGGATTTTGCCACCAGGTCGATCAATTGCGACAGCTTGCCCGCATCCCTGCGGACCTCGATCTGGCTGCCGTTAACCACGGCGACCCCGGCTGAGTCGTAGCCGCGGTATTCAAGTCGTTTCAAGCCGTTGAGTATGATCGGCGTCGCATCGCGCGCGCCGACATATCCGACGATTCCACACATAATGGGGGATCCTCCAGTGATTTTGTTGATGTCATTGCAAGGCGCGTTTTTTGCAGGCGCTCCTGTTTTTGCAGAGAGCCTGGTTCAAGGGGCGCCGCTTGTCGAACCCGGCGCCTCGCACGTCGTCCCCGGCGGGGGAGTGACATGATGATGGTCTGCCATTGCCTGCCTTTTGTCCGCGCAGTCGCCCGTGCGGTGTTGTTGGCAGGCTTATCCTTGGAGGGAAAGATTGACGGGCCTGGCGGACCCGGAGGGCTTCCGCTGATCGTTCGATTTTCCTGCCTCACCCCAGCCCTATCCCGGCAGGAGAGGGGAAGGCAGTTAACTCCATTTCGCAATGGAGAACCCTCATCCTCGTCAACTTTGGCGGTCTATGGCCGTCAAAGTCCATGCGCTGTCTTTCCCGGTTGATGATTGGCTGCACCTCCTTGTGAACAGGCGGGATTATACCGTAGAAATAAATACCGCCAGCCGTGTCACGGCTGGCGGTATTGTGGGTTTTTTCTTATACCCGCTTTAGCAGTCGAAGCACAATGTTTGGGTCGGCGTAGGCGTTCTTGTCGGGGACGGCGTGGTAGGTGCCGCTGTCGGCGTGCGGGACGGTGTATTCGTCGGTGGGGCAGGTGTGCGCGTTGGTGTGCGGGACGGGGTAAGCGTCGGTGTGACAGGTGTGCGCGTCGGCGTGCGTGACGGTGTGAGTGTGATGGTCGGTGTGAGCGAGGCGGTCGGTGTGCGCGAGGCGGTCGGGGTGCGCGTGATGGTCGGTGTGCGCGAGGGGGTGCGCGTGATGGTCGGTGTGCGCGAGGGGGTCGGTGTGCGCGTGATGGTCGGTGTGCGCGTCACGGTCGGGGTATTGGTCGGCGTGGGGGTGTAGTTATTGATGGCCGTATTCAGGGTACAGGTGCCCCAGCCGGGGAACTCGAAGGTCAGGCTCAGGTTAAAGAGCCCTTCCCAGGTGCTGTTGTTGAAGCGTGCCAGCCAGGTGACTTGGGTGCCGCTGCCGTTGATCGGCAGGTTCGGCGGGGTGGAAGAGGTCAAGATCGGCGCATCCACGATATTGGGCGTGTTGGGCGGGTTGTAGTAGATCGAGCCAAACTGGGCGTAGTCGAACCATTTACCGGCGGGCGTTAAGGGGGACGGGGTCCAGCTGAGCGTGGAACTGATCAGGTAGGCCGGCGAGAAGTTGTTGTTAATGACGCGCGCCTCCAGATTCGACCCGTTGAAGCGGGTGCGGTTGATTCGTATGCTGCTGCAGGAAGGCACCGGCGTATTGGTGGGGCTGGGCGTCAACGTGGGGCTGGGCGTCAGCGTCGGTGTTTCGGTGCTGGTGGGGATGGGCGTTTCGGTGGGGATGGGCGTGTTGGTAGCCACAGTGGGGATGTTAAGCGGCAGGGGCGTATTGATGGCGCGTGTGGCGCGGAATTGCTCCACGATGCCTTCGCGGTAGGAGGCGAGGTGGATCATGGCCGGCTCGATGCCAAAGATCGGCAGGACCATGAAGGTAAAGTTGTAGTCCGCAGCGACGACCACGCGGTTGCCGGGTGAGCCGGGGTGTTCCGTGTCTGCGCAGCTTGCATATACTGGGCGGGCCATTAAAGGCGGGGTGAACACACGCCCGTCCTCGGCCGAGCAGACCGTCACATTGAAGTAGTAATCCTCCGCAGTGGTCACGCTTTCATCGAGGAAGAAACCGATGATGATGCGGCGGGTCTCATCCTCGATGGATGGGATGCGCGCTGTGTCCACCTCGGCGTCGTTGCTGCAATCGCGTCCGTACGTGGCCATGCAATAATCGACATTGTACTGGCCGGTCGTGGCATACCGGATGCCGAAACGGGTGGAATTTTCGATGATGATCCAGGCGAACATCAGGCGTGAGAACTCGATCACCCCGACCAGCAGCATCAGCAGCAGGGGGATGATGAGCGCAAATTCCACCATGGCTTGTGCTTTTGGCCTGCCCGGTGAACCAGTGGGGGTGGCGTGAAAAATGTTCATGCGCATGTCCTTTAAAAATCCAGCCGTAAATATGGCGGTGTCCAATCCTAATTATTTGGTCAGCCTGGTAAAGATATTGTCGGCGATCAGGCTGAAAATTTCATCCAGTCCGCTTGTATCCGGCGCGAAGAAATAGGCGCCGTGGTTGACGGTGACGCCGGATTCATCCCCGGCGGTTTCTGCTATATATTCGAAAAGTTTCTCCCCGGCATCTGCATCACCCAATGGAGCCGATACCACCAGGTCACCCAGACCGATGGTGAATACCGTCACGCCCATGCCGGTGACAGGGTTTGCCAGAAAATCAGCCGCATCGCGTGCGTAATCGTCAGCATCGTAATTTACATTTGTATCCGTGTGCCGGGTGCTGGCTAGTGCATCGCGGCACGGGGGATGGGTGATGGGGCTGGCCTGATTGATGGGCCATGTGTAATCCGGGCAAATTCCGAGCGGGTAACCCGCCACGGGATTCGTGGCGTTGGCCGGTCCGCCCGCCAGCAGGATGACCACCCAGAACGAATCCTCGCGGATGGGCGGGGTGGAAAACTCCACGCCGGCCTGGTAAAGCGCTCCGCCGATATTGCTGGATTGAAAGGTGGTTGGGTCGCCTGTGGTTCGGAAGTGCGGAGCATCGAAGCCAATGAAATTTCCACCACCGTCATAGTTAATGCATGAACCGTAGGCGGGGTTTGTGTTACAGGCTGGCGGTTCAAGCACCCGCAGCGAGGTGATGGCTGCCACCACGTCTGCCTCATCATCGGAAAAGGGGAGGGTCGTTACCGGAATTGGATTCCACGCTCCGCCCGCCGTCTGGCTGGTTGTGGCAACCACCGCGATGCGGTCATAGGGGAAGAAGATGGTCCCATTAATGAACGCCAGCGCCACGTCTATGATATCGTGCATCGGCTGGCACGGGTCGGTGCCGGAATAATTGCAAACCGCAGGGTTTTCGCTGGGATTAGTGCCATCGTCCGCATCGACTCTGTTCGGATCGCCGGCCGGATTGGTCTCGAATGACATGGAGGAGGAGGTATCGAAGACCAGCACCAGGTCCAATGAGGCCGCTTCGCTGACCGACGAGGCGTGGATGACCGTGCTGTTAAAACCGAGCACCCGCATGAACCCAAAGTCCACTGTGCGTTCGGCGTCCACGCGCACCAGTTTGCGCAGCGGCACGGTGCAAAGTTCCGGATCGTGCTCGGTCCCGTCGACGGCGGAGGGATTTTGCTTGCATCGCCAGACAACGATATTGTCCGCAGTTGATTGGTTAAGGATCAGGAATCCCTCGGCGGCACTGTACAGGTCGGCGGCGTCGAAGCCCCGCCGGAACTGCTGGGCGGAGGCGATGGCGGCGGCGTCGATCCCGCGTTTGAGGCGCGCATATTCGATCAGCAGGATGCCGCCGTCGGTCATCAATCCGACAATGCCGATCAAGCCGATCATTGCAAATGCAATCAGGATGATGGCTTGTCCGCGTTCGGTTTTTCTTAATGGTTTTTTCATCATGGTCGTATCGTTTCTAATCTTCAGGTTCGGCCGCGCTGAGGGGCATCATGGAATAGGACCGCAGGATCAAAGGGTCTGACACAAAAGGAGCCAGCCAGGGGAGTTTCAAGACCTGATCATACGAGTAATGCACCTCCACCAGCAGGATGCCTGCATTGGGCGAGCCGCTCACCAGACGGCCTTCGATGTCTGCGTTGGTAAAGATCGGGGGCCGGTTGTTGTACATGTGAAACGGCCCGGCAACGGGATAGTTTACAACACTGCCTGCGGTTGCGCCATATACGGTGATGATGACATCGTCCGTGGCGGGGTCGAGAATGATGCGGCGACCCACATAGGAGGGGTTTACGACCTGGGGATCCAGGCTGGCTCTAACCATGGCGGCGGCGCCGCTGTAAAAATCTATATTATCCGTACCGTCCTCATTAAATGGATCTAAATTGCTGTAAAAGCGGGCAGACTCGCGGGTGGCATCCAACAGGGAAAGATAATAATTCAGGATAAAGCCATATTCCACCACGCCGGAAAACAGGAGGATGATGACGGGGAACGCGATCGCAAACTCCACCAGGCTCTGTCCCCTGCGTTTGCGCCCCCTCCTTTTATTATGGCCGGGTTCTTTTCCATTAAAAAGTGATGCCATTTTTTGCAGTAGTTTCATGCAATCTGCCTCTTTTTTATTCCAAGACGTGAAACGCAGGTATCCGCCATAGGTACTTGGTGAGCCCCGATCGATGGGTTGTGGTGGAGTGGGGACACGCGGGTGACGGGGGCGTCAGGCTGGAATGGTTCCTGCATAATTATATCCCATTCCAAATGGATGAGTGAAGCTGTGTAGGCAACCTGTAATGTTTACAGATTTGTAAGAATCCGCGGGCATTTTGCGTGCCAGGCATTTGTAGAATGCCCGCCTCTACTTGACGAGGGTGACTTCCGGCATCTTGATGGCGTCATAATTTTCCTCATCTTTGTACTTGATCTTAATGTTGCTGACCCCATCCACTTCGATGTAGTACCCGATGATCTGGCTGTGGTAGGCGGCGCCTTTGGTTGAATCCAATCCATTAATACGGACGTCTGCAGACGGAGCCAGGATCGTGCCCCTATAGCTGGAATTGAGATTCCCATTCAGGGTCATGATGCCCTTGTTTCCAAGCGGCATATAGAGCAACAACCCCTGATTCTGACCATGTGTGGGGGCGTTCAAATTTATTTCGACCAGCCCGCCAATTTTTATATTCCCGTCAACTACGATTGTCACACTACTGCCTTCCAGGCTCTGTGCGCCGTCGAGGATGAAATCTCCTCCAATACAATAGACCCCGCTTTCCAAAAATACAACACCTTCGGGGGGGAAGATGTCCTCGTCCCAGTTGCCTGAAGACATGGTTTTTCCAAGTTCGTCCACTTCCGCCATTTTGGTGCCGCAACCGACTTTGGGTAATTGGAAGGCCGGCGGGTACGGGATGGGCGGCGCGCCGGTTTGGATGGGGTAGGGGGTGATGAGTTTTGGTTTTTGTATCTGTGCCCCGCCCACCACCGTGATCGGGCTTGTGTCCTGTATGCGCACACTGCCGCTTCCGTAGGAGATAAAGGCGCAATCCGGATTGTCGGAATTTACGAAGAGGCCGCCGCCTTCGAGGTTGATCGTGGCTTCGCTGTGGATCCAGAACGATAGTTGTTTATCGCACCTGCTGTGCGGGGCAAGGCTGACGAGTGCGTACCCGTCGAACATTTCACCAATGACCGCAGGCTTCGACTGGGATATCGCCTGGACGACATTTGTAATCTGAGGAACCCCGATCACGGGACCAAAATAGGTCGTGAGGTGTGAAGTGATGATCACCTCGATGTATTCAGGATTCCCGGAAAACGGTCCGCCAATCGGAGGCGTGTTCAATTCCACCGTGTTCGTTATGCCGTTGTTGTCATATCCATTTGCCTTTGCGGTGGCAAGCGCGGCAGCCCGCCAGTTTCCGCCGTCGATGCGGGTCATGGCGGCGGTCAGCGCGGCGGCGGATGCGGCGGTATCCGCCCTGCGGTTGTCCACATACGCGTTTCCGCCGTCAATCGCCACGGCGGACATGCCGATCAGCCCAATGATCGCGAATACGATCAGGATCAGCGCCTGTCCCTGCTCGCTCTTTTTGCGGTTGGTCAATTTTACGGGAGATGTTTTCATGGGCACGGGGGTTGAAGGATGACGTTGGTGGCACTGCCGGTTAACGAAACTGTGTCTGAGCCTATGATGTCTCCGGCGAACGGCATAAGGATCGGGTATTGATAGGAGACGCTGACCCGCAGGCTGTTCGCCGTGCCGCCTGTTATTCCCTGGCAGGCCCTGCCGAGCGCTTCTATATTTACCCTGACCGTGTCCGTGTTCCTTAATTCCACCGGCGATGAAAATACCGCATCTTCTCCGCGCGGAGAAATGTTGCGGGCGCGATTTTCTATCTCTTCCCTGTTGGTCGGGTTAAAGGAGCCATACAAAGCCCCTTCCTGCGCGGCATCCCTGATGATTGCATAGGAGAAGATCGCCATGCCGAATTCCATCGTTCCAAGCAAAAGCAAAATCATCACGGGCAGGCTGACCGCCAGCTCCACAAGGCTTTGACCGCGTTCGTTTCTGTTTGTTGAAATTGGCATATTAATTTCTTGAGTCGACAGGATAATTTACACATCCGGGTGTGCCAATGGTGATGATAATTCTCTCTGTTCCGTCCGTCAAATTATAGTTTTGATGGAAAATAAACTGGACCTTGGATACGCCCGTCGGGATGAACGGATAATAGGCGGGAATATAGGCGGAGGGGGAATGGATGTCGCCGTTCCACGTCTGTGACGCAAGGACGACCTGTTTGAGATGCAAAGTTCGGTCATTGCTGGACTGGTGCCCGGTATCATGATTCCACTCCACGTAGACCTGTGCGGCGGAGAGGACATGTCCGGTTTCGTTGATGATTTCCATTTCCATGACGTTGTCCAGAATAAAGAGAGGCCCGTGCCAGACGCCTGTGAGTCCCGTGCAGCTGATCGGCGTGGGCGTAATGGACGGGGTGACGCTGGCCGGGGGGGTTCTCGATGGCGTAAATGTCAATGTGGGCGGTATCGTGCTTGTTGGATTGACTCCGCCGAAAGGTGTACCTCCGCCGGAAGGAGGCACTCGTGTGAATGTAAAAAAGGGTGTAACTGTTGGCGTGTCAATGGATGAGGATGAGGTTGGGATTTTGGACGGCGTGGGAGATTCCGCGGCAAAGCTGAAGGGAAGGGCCGACCCGACAATCGGGACGGAGATCAAAAATGTACGCGCGCTTGCGGATACGACCTTCAACGGCTCAATTGGGAGGATTGGAATGATCGGCTCATAGGTTGCGGAGACCTGAACAATGATGCGGTCACCGTTGCGGATGATATTCTCGTCAACCGGGCATGTGTCCATATCCGGGCTTGGGTCAATATCGCCGATCGGGATCTGGGTGCCGTCAGGGGCAATGCCGCGGTCATATGTAATCTTGATCTCATCGAAGGTGATGATGAAGGCCGACTCGTTGGCGACGTCGCGAATTCCCTCGCAATCCTGGTAATAATGGGTGTCGTCAATTTCACCGGAGGCGGCTCCGTACCGCGCTGCCTGGCGTGACGCATTGGCTACAGAAGAGAAAATGAAGATCAGCCGCGCGACCTCGATCGTTCCATAAATGAGTACAATCAAAACCGGCAGGGTGAGCATGAATTCGATCATTGCCTGCGCGCGGGTCTTTTTTTGCTGTCTGCTGAAAAAAGTATTCATGGCATGGGGGATTGAGTAGGCGGGTTATTGCGGTAAAAACATTTTGATAAAACCCGGGAAATAAATGACCAGAAATGCACTGGTGATCAAATAGGGACCATATGGAATAAAAACCATTAATGCATTCTTTTCGTATTTACGGGTGACGATCAACCCGACGATGAGCATCAAGCTGATAAAACCTCCGAGCAGGATGCCGACCAGGAGACTGAACCAGATCAGGGGCCAGCCCAGCATCAAGCCAAGAATTGTGACCAGGATCACGTCGCCTGCGCCAAGCGCCTCCTCATCGTCCGCTTCCTGTCCCATTGCGCGCATGCGTTTTGCGCGTACGCGGGAGAAGAGTACGCCGAGATAGTAAAACGCCAGCATGATGACAAGGCCGCCCAGTCCGCCCCAAAGGGTTGGTTTCAGGCCATGGGAAACAAGACCAACTGTCAGTCCGAGCAGGGAGCCGAAGATGCTGGTCGGGTGCAGGATCAGGCGGTGCTCCATGTCAATCACGAAGATGACGGCAAAGTAAAGGATCAGGACGAGTCCAAGCCAGTATCCCAGTTTCACTGGAGGTTGATTCCATATATAGATGCTGATTGCAAGGGTCACGAGTTGAACGACCCAGGGCCGTGCCTTGCGGGCGTGTCCGTTCCGGCAGGGTCGAAAAAGAAGATAGTGACTCCATGTGAACGGCTCATTGCATTGCAAACAGGCGGGCGGGCTTAAACGTCTCGTGACGGGAAGGACATCGGCAAGATAATTTATGATGATCCCGCCAAGCCATCCAACGAGAATGGGGATGAACAGCATGATTGACATTTGGAATTATTATAATTCCAATTAGGATGCGGCGCAAAGCTGCCATTGGATGTAAGTCAACTGCAATGTCTTGGCGGAATTTTGAAAACTGCCTTACAATCTTGATGGTTTTCAAGGAGATGAAATGGAAGAATTTGTTATTGAAGGCGGGGTTCCCCTGCATGGCGAAATAACCCCTTCGGGGAATAAAAATGCCGCATTACCCCTGCTGGCGGCATGTTTGTTGACAGATGAGCCGGTCGTGCTTCGCAACATTCCGCAGATCCGCGATGTGCTTGCCATGCGGAAATTGATCGAAAGCCTGGGCGCCCAGGTGGATGAACTGGATGAGAATGCGTGGCGCATTACCACACCTGAACTGACCGCCTCCCATCTGGACCCGGACCTGTGCCGCCGCATCCGCGCCTCGATCCTGATCGCCGGACCGGTCCTTGCGCGAGCGGGTGGAATCCGCCTGCCTCCTCCGGGCGGGGATGTGATCGGCCGCCGCCGCCTGGATACACATATCCTGGCCCTGCATGCATTGGGCGCAAAAGTAAATTATGACCGCATCTTTGACATTGAGGCGGCTGAACTCCACGGCGCAGATATCCTTTTGGATGAAGCCAGTGTCACTGCAACGGAAAATGCCGTGATGGCTGCCGTGCTTGCCAGGGGCGTCACGAAGATCCGAAATGCGGCGTCAGAACCGCACGTACAGGAGTTATGCCGTTTCCTGAATTTGCTGGGTGCGCAGATCGAAGGGATCGGTTCGAATACACTCCATATTACCGGTGTGTCCGGCTTGCATGGCGGGGAATTTACAATTGGTCCCGACCTCCTGGAGGTGGTTAGTTATATTGGCGCGGCGGTTGTAACGCATGGCAGTATTCGCATTCGCAACGCCGGTGTTCAGCACCTTGAAATGATAGGACAGGTATTTCGCCGTTTGGGGGTCCACTGGCAGGTGGACGGGAATGATCTGATCGTTCCCTCCGACCAGTCCCTTGCGATCATATCCGACCTTGACGGAGCCGTCCCTGAAATCAAGACCAACGTCTGGCCGGCCTTCCCAACCGACCTGATGAGTATTGCGATCACGGTGGCGACGCAGTCCTCGGGCTCCGTGCTTTTTCACGACTGGATGTTTTCGGGAAGAATGTATTTTACGGACAAGCTGGTGGGGATGGGCGCGCGCATTATTTTATGCGACCCCTATCGTTGTTTAATTCAGGGCCCCATGCAGTTATATGGAGAGAAGCTGGAAAGTCCGGACATCCGTGCCGGCATGGCATTGTTATTGGCGGCGCTGGCGGCGAAAGGTACGTCGATGATTCGGAATGTGGTTCAGATCGAAAGGGGCTATGAGCGGGTGGACGAGAAGCTGCGGATGCTCGGTGCAAAAATAAGCCGCGCTTCGGAGTGATTCCCATAAAGAGAAGCCGCCCCAATTGGGGCGGCTTCTCTTTATGGGTGATTGTGATTGGAAAACGGCTTATGCTCCAACGTCTCTGCAGGAGCCCTTTTCGACCTTTAATCTGATCAAATCGGTATCCGCGGGGCGCAGCACAAAACTGCACGCCGCAGTGCTGTTGGTGCTGCCGATGGTTATCCAAGCATACGCAAACCAGCTGCCTCTGGGCAGGTTGACGATCAACTTCTCGTTTTTGGCAAGATTGTAGGACATTGCTCCGCATTGGCCAAAGGCGCTTTCAACCAAATTCAAGGATATTGTGAATGTGCCGCCGGTCTCATTTTCGATTCTCACTCTTGAGGTGGGTCCGGCCTGGCTCATGTTGATCGGCCCAAGGCAGTTGCCGCCGGAACTGGAGGCTGTGGTTGCTGTGGGTATGATCAGTTCCAGGGTCGGCTCGGCCAGGGGAGTAAATGTTGGCAGCGGAGTCGGGCTGGGTGTTTCCGTAGGAGGAATGGGCGTGTTCGTAGGAATCGCTTCCTGGGTCATTGCAACCATTGTCCATGCGGCGGCAACAGCGGTGCCTTCCACCTCTGCGGCGGACATGGTGGGTGTCCCCTGCGGTCCACAGGCTGTTAATAGCACGGTAACAGCCAAGAGGACAGGTAATATTCTTTTTATCATTTGTTCTCCATTTCTTTTCTTATCGAGGGCTTCTATTTTATTGTAATTTTATCTTTAAGGATGGTGATCAGCAGTTCCTGATCATTGGCCAGGGAAAACGCGCCGGTGAACTGTCTGCCGCCCACCCAGGCGACATACGTATACGTGCCCGAAGGAGCCCTTGCATCAACACGTTTTTTTACAGGATATTCAAGGATTGTGACATATCCTTCCGGTGTTACACATCTCAAAGAAATGTATACATCAACCTTCGCCTTGTTGACCAATGAAACGGCTCCAGAGGGCAGCTTCGGTGGCAGTGTACCATAAAACAATGGATGAGGTGTTTTCGTCGGGGTGAGGTTATTAACTGAAATTAATGTGGCGCCTGGAGTTGTTGTGAGCGGTAATGTGCCGGTGACACCCGGTCCATCCAGGGTTTGCCCGGGTGTACCTGTCCCCAACGTTGCCGTTAAAGTGAGCAATATGGGATTCTCTGTTTCCGTGGGTGTGTTCAGTTCGGGAGTTTCTGTGGCCGTCACGATGACGGGTGTTTCACTTGGCAGGGGGGTCTCGGATGGGAAGGCCTGCAGGGTTTGCTGCGAAATTATTTCCGCAGTGGCTTGCAGGTCTTCCACGGATAACGGGGTTGGGAATACCACCTCAGGTTGCGCCGGGGCTGGCAGACATGAACTGAGAACCAGTACAAACAAAATCACCGGGATGAGCATTTTTTTCACAGCCAACTCCCTTGCGATCAGGTTTTAGTTTTGGTTGACGACTTCCATGAACTGCGCCACCACTTCCCTCAGCATGCGTTCGGGCAGTGCGCCAACCTGGCGATGCACCACCTTGCCGCCGGAAACGAACAGCAGTGTGGGAATTCCCTGAACACCGAATTTCTGCATCCATTCCGCATGGTCATCCGTATTGATCTTCGCCACGAGCAATTTGCCATCCTCTTCCCTGGCAAGCTTGTCCAGCACGGGCGCGATCATTTTGCATGGGTTGCACCACGGCGCCCAAAAATCCACGATCACGGGCAGGCTGGATTGCATCACCACTTTTTCGAAGGATTCATCCGTAATATGAATGGGTTCTCCTGACATTTTATATGTATTCCTTTCAATCCTAGTTTACTCGTTTAGCCGATGGAGTATAACATAAATTCCCTGATATAATCGGCGCTCAATGACGAACCTACTCTCACGCTGGCAGCAGGGACTCTCGCGCACAAGCAAGGCTGCATTTGGGCAGATCGCATCCATCCTTGGCGCTTCCGAGATCACAAACGAAACATGGGACGATCTTGAAGCGCTGCTCGTTCAGGCGGATTTGGGCATCGAGACCACCACCTCCGTTCTGGATGCACTCAAGCGCCTCACACGGACCGAAGGCCTGACCCGCGCCAACGAGCTTGCCTCTGCCCTGAAAGGGGAACTGCGCTCCCGCCTGGAAACGCCGCCTGACTTGAACCTTACGCAAAAACCGACAATCATTCTGGTGGTGGGCGTCAATGGCTCGGGCAAGACGACGACCATTGCGAAACTCGCCTCGCGATTTCATGGTGAAGGGAAACAGGTTTTGCTCGGCGCGGCGGACACCTTCCGCGCTGCGGCGATGGATCAGCTCCAGGTCTGGGCTGACAGGCTGGGGGTGGAAGTGATCGTTGGCGCTCCGGAGAGCGATCCCGGTGCAGTGGCGTTCAATGCTGTTCAGGCCGGCGTCGCCCGCAGGGTGGATATCGTCATGATCGACACGGCCGGCCGGCTGCACACACGGTTTAACTTAATGGAAGAGTTGAAGAAGGTCAATCGTGTGGTCGGCAAGGCGTTCGATGGTGCGCCGCATGAGGTATGGCTGGTACTGGATGCAACGACAGGTCAGAACGCCCTGCACCAGGCGCGTTCCTTTAAAGATGCAGTGAATGTGACCGGCGTGATTTTATCCAAACTGGATTCATCTGCACGCGGCGGTATGGCCTTTGCCATTCAACGGGAACTACACCTGCCCATCCTGTTTGCCGGCCTGGGCGAGAAGCCTGAAGACCTGGTACCCTTTGACCCGGACGATTTTGTAGATGGAATACTATCGAATGACTAGGAGATAATATGCAGGATTTACTTCAACGCTTGCAGGCCGCGCATGACCTGACTCGACAATTAATGGTGCATCTTTGACCTGGCGGGCAAAGAAATTCAACTGGGACAGCTTGAAAAGGAAATAGAAGGGCTGCAGTTCTGGAGCGATTCCACGAACGCGCAGCGTGTGATGAAGACCGTATCCCGTTTGCGGGAGGAGGTGGGATCCTGGAATTCCTTACAACAGCAGGTTCATGATCTGACCGAACTTGCGAAACTTGACGATGAATCCCTGCGCGCAGATTTGGAAGGCGAGATCAAAAGGCTCGAAGTCGATCTTGAGAAACGTTCCTTTGCAGCGATGTTATCCGGTCCCTATGATCATGACGATGCCATCCTGGCGATCCATGCAGGCGCGGGCGGGACGGATTCGCAGGATTGGGCCGAGATGTTGCAGCGCATGTATTTGCGCTGGATGGAAGACCAGGGGTTCACAGCCGACATAGTGGATACCACTCCCGGCGAAGAAGCGGGCATAAAAAGCGTGACCATTGCAGTGGGCGGGAAACATGCCTTTGGGTATCTGCGCTCGGAAAAAGGTGTCCATCGGCTGGTGAGGCTTTCCCCGTTCGACGCGGCACATCGCAGGCATACTTCGTTCGCGCTGGTTGAAGTCCTGCCGCAGGTTTCGATGGATGAGGTGGATATTGAGATCAATCCCGGTGATATAAAACTGGATGTCTTCCGTTCGTCCGGCGCGGGCGGGCAGAGCGTGCAAAAGAATGCAACCGCCGTGCGCCTGACCCATCTTCCAACCGGGATCGTGGTGGTATGTCAAAATGAGCGCTCGCAAATGCAGAACCGCGAATTTGCGCTGCGAATTCTGCGGGCGCGGTTGTTGGAACTGCGCCAGGCAGAGCGGGAGGAGGAACGCGCAGTTTTACGCGGCGAATACACCAAGGCAGAGTGGGGGAGTCAGATCCGTTCCTATGTGCTGCATCCGTACCAGATGGTGAAAGACCACCGCACGGATTTTCAGGCCGGTAATGCGCAGTCTGTTTTGGACGGCGACCTTAATGGCTTTATGGAAGCCTACTTGAAGAGCGGCTCCAGATAGATTGATTCCTCTGGCTGTTTAAGAGACGGAGAATCAAAAGAGCGGGTTTCAACCCGCTCTTTTTGTACCTCTCCCATATTGGCAGGATTTATCCGCCAGTGGGGAGACGTTTTTCCAGGGTGCTGTTGAGGAGTTGTTCCTGTTCCTCTGAAGCAGACTTATAGGACTTGCGGCGGACTTTTTTGCCCTTTGATTTTTCGAGAGCCTGCTGCCAGGCGATCTGCATGGCTGTGAACTGAGGTTCGTTGGAAACTTCGGTTTCCATAATATACTCGTCCTCTTTTTTGCCCTTGCGTTTGCCCTTGCCCTTGCGGTCCTCGCGTTCGGGTCTGGGTTCTTCAACAACTTCGGCTTGCAGGGCTTTCATGCTCAAGCGGATCTGCCGCTTACGGCGGTCCACATCCAGGACTTTTGCTTCGATCTCCTCGCCTTCCTTGAGGACTTCGCTGGCGGTCTTGACATAGCCGTGAGTCAGCTCGCTCACGTGGATGAGACCCGGGCGCTCTGCGCCGAATTCCACAAATGCGCCATATGTTTCAAGCCGAACGACCTTGCCTTTGACGATCAGATCGGGCAGGATTTCCTTCCATTCATAAGCAAGCGGTTCGATCATGGTGAGTTCGATGCGGTCTTTTTTGACACGGCGCACCCAAACTTCCACAGTTTGTCCTTCCTTCACAACATCCTCCACTTTATTGACCGCGTCCTGCTGGAGTTGTGAGATATGGATGACACCGGGCACACTCTGACCGATGTCCACGAGCGCCCCCGCGAGTGTGGTCTTCAAAATTTTGCCGCTAAGTTTGGTTTTGGGTTCGAGCGCTACGGCGGGCGCATTATCAGGTGTTGCCATAGTTAATCTCCTACTGTTTGAAATAATGCCGAAGAAGGATTATACCTGTCTGACATGAAACCGTCAACGTGAAATTGGTAATCCATTAAACCGGCCGGTCACGCTCTTGCGGATTGTGTTTTCCGTGAGTATAATCCGTCAATCCTATTATTCCGCGGCAGCGGACAAAGCGTCGATGGGAAAGAGTAAATCTGTCGAAACGGCCAGCGAGTCCGAGGTCAGGTGTGAAGCGGATGCGCGGAGACGGTTGAAAATCCTCCCGGAGCTGTGAACTGAAATCGGACGGGTCAGACGGGTCGAGAGTAGGGAATCCGAAATTGTTCCTCGTTATCGGAACAGGATGATGTTGGTCATCCAATGAGTGTCTGCCAGCCTTATCGGGCGGGTGCAGAAACCAGAGTGGTACCGCGTGAGCATGGCTCTCGTCTCTGTCTGAGATGGGAGTTTTTATTTTTTGGAGGCTTGAATGTTTAAACCAGTTAACTCAAAACTCGATGTGCCTTCTTTGGAAGAGAATGTCCTCAAAATGTGGAAGAAGCAGGATGTCTTCAAGAAGACCGTTGAACAGCGCAAGGGCGGCCCCGAGTATGTTTTTTACGAAGGACCGCCGACTGCGAATGGAAAGCCCGGTGTGCATCATGTGTTGGCGCGCGCGTTCAAGGATATGTTCCCGCGCTACAAGATCATGCGCGGGTATCACGTCTCGCGCCGCGGCGGTTGGGACACACATGGTCTGCCCGTTGAGATCGAGGTTGAAAAACAACTTGGATTCAACAACAAGCAGCAGATCGAGGAATACGGTATCGATAAATTCAACGAGCTTTGCAAGAAATCCGTGTTTACATACATTCAGGATTGGGAGCGACTCACCGACCGCATCGCCTTTTGGGTCGACCTCGAAGAGGCCTATGTGACCTATACCAATGAATACATCGAGTCGGTCTGGTGGATCCTCAAGAACTTCTGGGAAAAGGACCTGCTCTTCAAGGGCTACAAGATCGTTCCGTATTGCCCGCGTTGCGGCACGCCGCTCTCCGACCATGAAGTTGCCCTCGGTTACGACGATGCAACCGACCCCTCGGTCTTTGTCCGCCTGCCGCTGGTGGAAAAGCCGGATACCTCCCTTCTTGTCTGGACGACCACCCCATGGACCCTTCCGGCCAACGTCGCTGTTGCAGCGCACCCCGAGGTTGATTATGTGACCGTCGAGCGTGATCATCACGGCACGAAGGAACGCCTCATCCTTGCTAAAAATCTGGTTGAAACGATTTTCAAAGATGAGGACGTGAAGGTGGTGGATACATACAAGGGCAGGAAGCTGAAGGGCGTTAAGTACAAGCCGCTCTTCACATTTGTGACGGTGGACAAACCTGCCTATTATGTTGTACTGGGCGATTTCGTCACAACAGAAGACGGCTCCGGACTTGTGCATCAGGCGCCCGCTTTTGGCGCGGAAGACATGGAGATGGCGAAACAACACGACCTGCCGATTTTGTTGACCGTTCAGCCGGATGGCACGTTCATCCCCGAGATCACGCCCTGGCGGGGAATCTTTGTCAAGGATGCCGACCCGCAAATCATCCAGGACCTTGATGCGCGTGGTCTTTTGTTCCGAGCCGGCACGCTGGTGCATACCTATCCATTCTGCTGGCGCTGCCATACGCCGCTCCTGTATTATGCGCGTGAGTCGTGGTACATCCGCACGAGTTCAAAGCGCGATCGTCTCGTGGAATTGAACAAGACCATCAACTGGGTTCCCGACCACATCAAGAACGGACGTTTTGGCAACTGGCTGGAAAATAACATCGACTGGTCGCTCAGCCGCGAGCGGTATTGGGGGACGCCGCTTCCCGTGTGGGAGTGTGAAAACCCCGATTGCAAGCATCGCGAGTGCATCGGCTCGGTAAAGGAACTTTCTGAAAAAGCAGGCAAAGACTTGGGCGAACTCGATCTGCACCGCCCGCACGTGGACAACGTCCACTGGAAGTGTATGGAGTGCGGTGGAAGAATGACGCGCGTCAAGGACCTGATCGACGTATGGTTCGACTCGGGCGCGATGCCTGTGGCGCAGTGGCATTATCCGTTTGAGAACAAGGATAAGTTCGAGTCCCAATTCCCCGCCGATTACATCTGTGAGGCGGTCGATCAGACGCGCGGCTGGTTCTATTCGCTGCATGCCATCAGCACATTGCTCCATGATGAAATCTCCTTCAAGAATGTCATCTGCCTCGGTCATATACAGGACGGTGAGGGACGCAAGATGTCCAAATCGCTGGGTAATATCGTCCAGCCCTGGGATGTGTTGAATGTGCACGGTGCAGATGCACTGCGCTGGTATCTCTACACCGCTTCGCCGCCGGGCCAGGAACGCCGCTTCTCCCCCGACCTGGTTGGAGATGTCATCCGCAGCTTTACGCTTACGCTGTGGAATGTGTACTCGTTCTTCATCACCTATGCCAACCTCGACAAACCGCAGGGACTCACCGTCACTGCAGCGACCAACGACCTGGACCGCTGGATGCTCTCCGAATTGAATGTGCTCGTCCGTGACGTGACGAAGGCGTACGATGAATATGACGTCTTGAATGCGACCCGTCCTGTGGAAAAATTCGTCGAGAACCTCTCCACCTGGTACGTGCGCCGCTCGCGCCGCCGCTTCTGGAAGAACGAATCAGGCGCCGACAAACAGGCCGCATACTCCACGCTGTATACCGCATTGGTGACGGTCGCAAAATTAATCGCACCCGCCATGCCATTCCTCGCCGAAGAGTTGTACCAAAACCTCGTCCGCTCGGTGGATGAGACTGCGCCCGAATCCGTTCATCTTGCAGAGTGGCCGGCGGTGATGAACGAATTCATTGACGAAACACTCAACCGTGAAATGGAATTGGTGATGAAACTGGTTTCGCTCGGCCATTCTGCGCGGCAGAAAGCCAATCGCAAGGTGCGCCAGCCGCTTGCAGAAGCCGCCTTTTCCGTCGGGAATCCTGCGGAACGTACAGCGCTGATGAAGAACGTCGACGTCATCCAGGACGAGTTGAACGTGAAGCAGGTCCGTTTGCTGGACGCTGCCACGGAGGCGGTTTCGCACACGGTCAAGCCATTGCCCAAGCAGTTGGGACAGAAATACGGCAACAAGTTCCCCGCCATCCAAAAGGCGATCCTCGCCATGAATGCGGAAGAAGCGGCAAGGACCTTGCAATCCGGCAGTCCGCTGAAAGTGACAGCGGATGGCGGGACGTATGAGGTTCTCTCCGATGAAGTGGAGGTGAAGGCGATGGCAAAGGAGGGCTTCGCGGTTGCGGAGGAGGGCGCATATGTTGCCGCGCTGGTCACCGACCTGACGCCTGAACTGATTTCCGAAGGCTTGGCGCGTGAATTTGTCCGCCGCGTGCAGGATCTGCGCAAGACCGCCGACTTGGCTGTTGCCGATCGTGTGGAATTGTTCATCGAAGCCTCAGCAGGTTTGAGGTCCGCGATCGAGGCGCACGAGTCGTACATCACGGTTGAAACGCTGACGACAAAATTATCCTTCACGAGTCCGCCGCAGGATTCGTCCATTGTCGAGGATGAATTTGAGGGCGAGCAGGTCAAGGTTGGATTGGTTAAGGCGTAGTTGCAGGATGGCGGGCTTCGGATGTCGAAAGGCATCCGAAGCCTGTTTAATTGTATAATTTCAAGACATCTTGTTTTGCGCGTGTGTGTTCATAGTTCATAGGTGTAACCACCTTAGTAAGGAAGAATCATGACAGCTTCTGCACTATCGGAAACCAAACCAAACCCTGTGCGCGTGGTACTTGCATGGGGCGTGCATTTATTCACCGCCACGGGCGCGGTGTGGGGGTTGCTGGCGATCCTCGCCATCTTCGACGGCGATTACCGCATGATGATCGTGTGGATGATCGTTGCGATGCTGGTGGACGGCTTCGACGGTGTGCTGGCGCGCTGGGCGGATGTGAAAAAATTCGCGGGCGGGGTGGACGGCGCTCTGCTCGACAACATCATTGACTATCTCAATTACGTGCTGGTGCCCGTCCTCTTCATTGTCACAACGGATTACCTGCCCGCGCCCGCCAAATTCTTCACCGCCTGCCTGATTCTGCTTACATCCGCCTATCAATTTACACAGACGGATGCGAAGACCGATGACAATCATTTCAAAGGTTTCCCGTCCTATTGGAACGTCGCCGCGCTGTACATGCTTTTGATGAACCTGCCTGCCTGGGTGAATTTCGGCTTTCTGATGCTGTTCAATATCATGGTCTTCATCCCCATAAAATATATTTACCCAAGCCGTAACAGCTACCTGCGCCAGTTGACGCTCGCGCTGACCTACTTGTACGGCGTGATCGGAATTTGGGGATTGCTTCAATATCCCAATCATCCCAGCTGGTTTCTGTGGGTTTCGTTTATCTATGTGTTCTATTATATTGTCTTGAGTCTGGCGCCCAAGAAAAAAGCAAATGCGGATTGACATTGTCACACGGGCGGATGACGAACTTCTCGATGCGTTTAAACGCCTTGTCCCTCAACTGACTGATAATAATCCGCCTCCATCCCTGGACGATTTGACTGCCCTTGTCCAAGATGCGAGCTCCACACTGTTGACGGCCCGGGATGATAATAACCAGATCGTTGGCGCATTGACTCTTGTGGTCTATCGCGTGCCGACGGGAATCCGCTCCGTGATCGAAGATGTGATCGTGGATATCTCCGCGCGCGGACAGGGGATTGGTGAAACTTTGCTGGTGCGGGCAATCGAACTGGCCCGGGAAAAAAGCGCAGGCAATATCTCGCTCACATCCAATCCCATGCGCATGGCCGCGAATAAATTGTATTTGCGGGTGGGTTTTACGAAAAGGGATACGAACGCGTATCAAATTAAATTTTAATAGCATAAGGGCCGGCGGATCCGCCGGCCCTTATGCTATTAAAATGGTGCCAACTAGGGGCGTCCACCGCCCGTGCCGCCACTTTTACCCTTGCCTTTACCACCGTTGTTGCCTTTGTCCTTGCCGTTCCCATTACTACCACTGCTGTTTCCATTCCCAGCGGCGTCAATGGCCGCTTCATTAGTATCGTCGCCAGTGTCATCACCGTTGTTACCTTTGTCCTTGCTGTTCCCATTGCCATTACTACCATTGCTGCTTCCATTCCCGGCGGCTTCAATGGCCGCTTCATTAGTATCGTCGCCAGTGTCTTCACCGTTTTCAGCTTTGCCAGACATAACACTGCCGAGATTACCTCCTTTTTTTAGTGACTTTACAACATCGCCCCAATTATCGGGCGTTGAGCCGTCTGCAAGTACAATGTCGTCATAGTTACCGCTTTGTTTGGCTTCGAGCAGGGCTTCGAAGGTGGCAGTGTCGCCATCAATTTGATTGGTCAGCCACAAGGCTTGAGCGATCACACCAAAGCCAAAGCCGTCTTCATGGACGGTCATGATCGTGTCATAGTCCACACCGAACAGCCCGCCGAAGAAATTTGATAATGCAGAACCAACGGGATGTTCTTGTTCACCCCGGTCTTCTTCCTCGCCTTCTTCAATGACGTCTGCGGGGTCGAGTTCGACTTCCATTCCAACCGCATCTTCTGTCACTGTTGGTTCGCCGGTGATTGGATCTGTTGTAACCAGCCCAAGCAACTCGGCATTTTCAAAGCTGACTATTACGGTCTGTGTTTCGCCTGTGGTTTCATCCAGCAGGTCAAGGACTACAATCGTCTCGCCTGTGGTTGGGTCGGTTTCAAACGCAATGGTTTGGATAGTGCCAGTGATTGGGGTTGTCTCCTGTGCGAATGCAGTTCCCGTTGTCATGGCAAGCAGGGCAAGCATAAGGAATGCGCTGGCAAATATTTTTTTCATTTTATTTGCTCCTTTTCTATTTCTTTCTATACAATTTATTTTCCGACTCTTATTCTATTCCAGATTTGTCATGTTCCCACTTTTATTTCTGTAAGCGACCCAGTACCAACGTACTATGGCTGTAGAGTGACCAGGAATTTTTCCGTGAATTTGCTCATGTCCGAATATTCCCCGCGATATTCCTCCGGAAGCAATTTTGCCAGGCGGTACATCATCTCATCCACAATCTGCTGACGGACCTCGCCCGTCACTTTTACACCGTCCACATTGACCTTAAACGGCTCGCCAATGCGGATGTGAAAATCCGTGCGTTTCAGGCGCCTCAGATTTTTAAGATAGACTTCGCCTCCCCAATGTGCGATTGGGACGATCGGTGCGCCCGAGTGCAGCGCAATGATGACTGTGCCTGGCATGGCGCGCCGCAGTTTTCCCGTCCTGTTGCGCGTGCCTTCCGGGGCGATCCCGAATATATAGCCCTTTTCCAGCGCCCTCAATGCTTTTTTGAGGGCGTTCATATCCGCTTCGCCGCGGCGGACGGGGATGATGCCCCACACGCCAAAAATCCAATTCAGGAACCAGTTGTCCCAGGTTTCCACCTTTGCCCAGCCTGTTAGTTTTCGTGGCTGCAAATGGGCGAAAAGCAGAGGCACTTCGATCTGACCCGTGTGATTGGCAATGGCAATCATGGGTCCTTGCAGGGGAAATTTCTTCAAGTCGTCCCCGTCAATGCGGCAGGTAACGCGCGTGTATATGCGGACAATGAAATTAGTTAACCAATGCATCGGCTGTTCTCAGACGCAGATAATTTCCAGTTCTTTAGGAAGCAATTCAAGGGTTAAGTGCGAACCGTTCAGGCAGATGAATTCCCCGTCTGCGTGGGCCGGGAAGGTCACGTCCAATGATTTAATCGAGACCTTGCGCGCGCGTTTCATTTGGATTTCCGGAAGCGCCTCCTGTGTCCCTTTGATGAAATAAGGGATCATTTGCAGGATGCGCCCCTTTGTTGCCGTTTCGGCAATGCACAGGTCAAAGTAACCGTCATCGGGCTGGCTGTGGGGAGCCATCTGGAAGCCGCCGCCCATGCGCCTGCCGTTCATGACCGAGATCATCAACGATGTTTGTTTGATGGTTTCGGTGTCGTCCAATGTGATTTCAACGTGCGCGGGGTTGTAATAGAGGAAGACAGTTTTGATGACGCCGATCAGGTAGGCCGGCAACCCGCGTGTCCAGCGGACTTTGATGGCTTCATTGCCAACCGCCGCATCGAACCCGACACCGATGCCGTTGCCGAAATACCTTCCTTCGGGAAAATCCCCCCCCTTAACAATACCGATGTCAATCTTTTTGCGTTTGTTTGCGAGCAATGCCTTCAAGCCTTCGTTCAAATTGGTCGGGATGCCTGTGCCGCCTGCAAAATCATTGCCCGTGCCGATGCCAAGTACACCGAATGCGGAACTGTTGTATCCAGCCTGCTTTGCGCGCATGATGCCGTTGATGGCTTCATTGGCGGTGCCGTCGCCGCTGGCGCACACGATTACGTCATATCCATTGCGCACCGCGCTCTCTGCAAGTTCGGCGGCGTGCCACATTTTTTCGGTCTGTACAAGCCTAAAATCCAGCCCATTCTCCCGCAGGCTGGATTCGATTTGCGGAATTGACCTGCCCCCAAGCCCGCGTCCCGATATAGGATTAACAATGACAAAATATTTCATATACCGCTCCCAATTCAGAATGGGGCGAGTTTATCTTTTGTAAGGCTGGTTGTCAATCTGTATTTGATTTGGATTTCAAGTATTCTTCGGGTGTGTCAAGGTCTGCGATCACGGTGGAGGTATCCATGATCACGTAATGGATCTTGCGGGCATGTTTTTTCAAAAAGTCGCGCGGTGTTCTCGGTGGTTTCAGGGCCTGCAATTCGTCCCAGAGAGACCTTGCGACCAGCCAGGGATGTCCGCGCCGCATGTCATAGCTTGGGACTACGATCTGGGCTTTGCTTTCGAGAAAGGCATTGCAGATGCTCCGCACGCTTCTTGCCTCGACCTGGGGCTGGTCGCCGAGGCAGATGAGCGCGGCACTCGCCTCGCGCATTTTCACGCTCAAGCCCAATTGAATGGAGCTTAGCATTTCGCCTTTTTTATAATCCTCATTGAAAACGGTTTGGACGGTTTTTCCGACGAGCATTTCCACCTGCCCCCGCGCTCCGCCGGTTACAACGAGAATATCCTTGATGCCGGCTGCCTGGAATGTGGAAATAACAGTTTGCAATACCGTACTTTTGCCCCAGGGCATCAGCATTTTTGGTTCGCCCATCCGTTTGGATTCGCCTGCAGCTAGAATAATGGCTGTAATCACGGTTTGCCTCTAGGTTCTTCAATATCGATCAATCTTTGATAGTCTTCGGGGTTGTCAACATCCCGCAATAATATGTCATCATGCCAAGGCATGTATTTTACTTTGTATTTCGGGAAAACTGCGCGTCCGCCGATATCGCCTGTCAGTTGGAGGAGGTCGGCGAAGGTTGCGCGGTCAAACAACACAGGATTGGCGCGGTGTTCCTCGAGAACGAGGGGCGCAATGATCGGGGCAAGTTCCTGTGTGTGCAATTCGGTCAATGCGCGGATGACTGCGCTGGGCATCTGGGGTTGATCTGCCAATAGAAAGACCGCCGCACCCGCATTGTAGGGTAATGATTTTACTCCAGCACGGATGGATGTGCTTTGACCTTGTGCGTAGTTCGAATTGTTGACAACCATAACCGCCAGGCCTTTTAGCGCAGATTCAACCTGGGCGGCGTGAAAGCCCGTAACGACCACAACAGGTGAAAGGCCAGCGTGAAGCGCGGTTTCGGCGACCTGTCTTACAAAGGGTTTGCCCTTCCAATCCAGCAATTGCTTTGGAGATCCAAAGCGGGTCGATTGGCCTGCAGCCAGGATGATCCCTGCGGTGGGTTCGAAAGCGCGGAAATTCCTTTTTTTCAACGAGCCGACAATTACCGAGTCGAAGCGATGAAGCAGTTCACGGGCCATGCCTCCACCGATGGATTGAAGTTCGGGGGTGTCTGCCTGGTTGAGCAGCACAATGCGCTGCGCAGCGGGTGGGATGTTTTTCAGCCCGCCCTGCGGGTGCGTGAGCATGGAAATGACAGCACCCGGTGTGATGCTTTCGCCTATTTGCAGGCCGCTGAGTTGCGAGAAGATCTCCGCGCGGTGGACATGCTCATCGGTCAGTAGTTTATTAATGGCAGACAGCCCTGTGACCACGATGACGGTTTCGGTGAAGCCTGGGATTGGCGGTTCGTGCGGCGCGGGGGCTTTGAGAGCCTTTTGACGGGAGCCGTCCGCTTCGATGAGCAGGGGAATGCTACTCCGTCTTGATCTTTCGTGTAGCCAATTTAGGACGGTTTCATTGACTGGTTTTGCCCTGTCTCGTTCAATTTCCCCAGTCACCAGCGTCACTCCTTCTGGCGGGATATTTGTCAAGCCATTAACATCGTTTGCGATGATATGATGATCCGCAAGCGGGATTTGCCAAATGCCGAGATGAGATGTTGCAGTGATGATTATTGCTCGGTTGCCAGTGTTTCGTGAGCCGAGTTGCCGGGCAAGTTGAAAGAGGGCGGTGGTCTTTCCGCCTGCGCCGGCCAGGCTGACAGTCTGATTTGAAGCGGAGGGCAGGTCAAGCCGAAGGGCGCGCGCAATGTCCATGGCTGTATTGTAAGTCAAATAATTTGAATGTTGTGCTGAAAAGGTCTTTGGATTTTTTGTAAAGAACCTTATAATTGATACGGTATGGAATGCGAGAACCGTTTATGGAGGCCGAAGGGCATTGTGTATGGATAAGCCGGTTGCATTGATCATTGAAGATGACCGCGATGTCGGCGCCTTGTTCCGTCACGTGCTGGATGTGGCCGGGTATCAGACCGAGATCGTGATGGACGGCAGGGAAGCCATGGAACGTCTCGAAACCCTGCTGCCCAATATCGTCCTGCTCGATTTGCAGCTGCCGAACGTGTCTGGGGTGCAAATTCTGAAACGGATGCGCGAGGATGATAAGTTCGAGAAGGTCCCGGTGGTGGTCATTACCGCTTATGCGCCCTTTGCAGACAGCCTGCCTGTGGAACCGGACCTGCTTTTGCTCAAACCTGTGGATCTCAACCAGCTTAGCAGTCTGGTCCAACGCCTGCAAGCCACACAGGGCGCATTGAATGAACCAGCGCATGACCCGCTGACCGGTTTGTATGCATTCGGTTTTTTTACAGTACGGCTGGCATTTTCCCTCGAGCGTATCAAACAAAGTTCACTCCGCCGTTTTGGGGTTATGCTCGCGGATGTGACTCAACTGGCGGAACTCAAAAAGCAGATTCATTCAGACGAGTTCAACCATTTTCTTCGCAAACTGGCAGATCAATTCCGCATGGCGCTTCGGCCCACCGATACCATGGCCTGGTCGGCGGAGGATGGATTTTTTCTTACGCTGATCGAGAACATTCCCAGCCCTGAAGCGCCGCTTCGGATTGCAGCCCGCGTGCGGAATACGATGAAAAAATTTTTCGACCAGAATGACCATGGACTTGGGTTGCGCGCGAATTTGGGAGTTTTGCTCTGTGATCGAGAATATGAGGACATCCAAATGATCTTGAGCGATATTAATCGTGTGCGCACGCTGCTTCGGGAAAGGCAGTATGCCAGCCCTGCAATATTTGACAGGGAAATGTTGAAACAAAAAGGATGAAACCGCCGAAGGTGGTTTCATCCTTTTGAATGCCGGCCGCCCTAGTTTGAGATCAGGCTTTTCCAGGTGTTGGGTCCCACAATTCCATCAGAGGCGAGACCTTTGGCGGTTTGGAAGGCTTTTACGGCGTTGGCCGTAATGGGTCCAAAACCCCCATCCACCTCGACAGCATAGCCGTATTTGTCCCTGAGCAGTTTTTGCACAGCGCGGACCGCATCCCCATTACTGCCTTGTGAGACTTGTATGATCAGAGCGCTCCAGGTATCAGGCCCAACGATGCCATCTTTTGCAAGTCCCTTTTGGGTCTGGAAGTTCTCAACCCTTGATTTGGTCTGTGGACCGAAGATGCCATCCGGAGCCAGGTTGTGTCCGTTGGCTCTGAGCAGATATTGAATGGCGTACACTTCATTGCCCTGGTCCCCCTGTTTGAAAACGGGCCAGCTTGGGACGGGTGTATTTGCGGCAACGGCTGCGGCTTTGATCTGAACCCAGAACGGTCCGGTGGAGAGACCAAATACTGCGCCGCCCGGTTCACGCAATCTCCAGTTGCCCTTGTAAGTGCCGGGTGCGCCTGGGGCCGTCAGGTTCACGGATACATCAATCGTCTGGCCCGGTGCGACAGTGCCAGCTGTCAGTTGTTGCGAGGCGGGACCTCCCATTTGGTCGCCAGAGTCGAAGACGAGCTGATAGCCTGAAGTCCAGGTGCAGGAGCCGGCATTTCTGAGTCTCCAGGTTTTTGTAAAGGCCGTGTTGACCGTTACGCTGGCGTTATCTGGAATTGTTACATCCGAGACGAAGGAGGCCAGATTGCAGGGCACAGCTGTGCTTGCAGCGGTCGCTGCTCCGGGCGGTGTATTTGTAGCGGTTAAGGCCGGCGCGGGGGTTTCCTCCGTCGTTGTCGGGGTCTCCCCCGTCAGGGCGGCGGCAGTGATTGTTTGTGCGGCGAGTGTGAAGACCAGGCCTTCGCTTTGTCCCTGTGAGCCATTCGGGAGGTTGCAGGCGGACATTATTAAAATGGGCAAGAGACATACAACAAATAATTTTCGATTCATGGTGCTCTCCTTTGAATGGCAATAGTCTAGCAGACAGCCTGGTTTAAATCAATTTTACAAAAGTACCATAGGGAACCAAAGGAGCGCAAAGCTCATCCCCCATTGCCCTTCTTTTGGCGGATCTTTTTCAAGATTAACCCATCCCCCCAAAAAAGTGAATGTAAATTTCCTTATATTTACAAGGCTATTTGTTGTTGTATAGAAGGCCGCCGATGATTGAAAATCCAAGCACAGACAAGTTTGTGATCTGGGGATCGGGTTTCCATCCCAGCAGGTCCCCGCCCAGCGCAAATGCCCAGATGGGAAAGGCGAGGCCGGCCAAAATTATATTTCCTATTTTCCCATCTCCATCTGTAGCCCACCAGCGCAGCGCCACCGCCCCAGCCCAGCAAAAGATCATCCAGTAGCCTGTGTAATCCGGTGCGCCAGCAAGTCCAAGCGCAAAAACCGCCACTACCTCGGTCGGAATGTGGGATGTCATGTTCGAGGCGAATTCCTTGACTTTATCTTTGTTACCGCGTTTTTGATCCGCGTCCTTGATTTGTCGAGCCGATCTGCCTGTGATCCCATATAGCGTAGCCATGTTTACTCCTTTCAAAACTATATCTATCAAACTATACAACGTTTATGTTGGAATTTCAATCGCGAATCCGTTTTTGTTAACTATTTAAATCAGTCCTCGACGCTTGTTGTCTGCACGGGGAACATTATCCCCCGGCGATTTTCACGTTGTACCCCAGCCTTTTCAATGTCTCGGCGATTTTCTCGCGCTGTTCCCCCTGGATTTCAATGACACCGTCTTTTACTGTCCCGCCGGTTCCGCAGATCCGCTTGAGTCTCTTCGCCAGCTCTTTCATTTCTTCTTCGGACAAAACAAGTTTCTTTACTAGGGTAACAGATTTTCCACCGCGCCCCTTTGAGTCACGATGCAGGTAGACGGTCTGTTCATGAGGGGGCAGTGATATGGACAATTCGGCGGACCTGCGCTCTGTTTTTCGCAAGTCGCCCGATTCAGAGGCCCAGACTACAGGGTTGTCCCTCGGCATGGTAAATGTGTTATTCCATCCCCTTTAACGTGATGAGTACTGCTTCTAGTACGCCGCCGCCGACTGCGAGCGCCTTGTCTGAAACCAGGGAGCAGACGCCGGGGTCGTTGCGCGAATCCACGTCTCCGATCTTCATGCCCTCGGTCACTTCCACGCTCGGGTGGATGATCCCCCGCAGGACACCTTCAAACGGACTGACCAGCGGCTTGTCTTTCACAATCGCAATATTTTCCCCTTCGTCACAGTGATCGCCGATCTGTTTGAGTGCCTGCACATTTCCAGCGGATGGTGCGCGGAGCACACGGCGCGGGTCGCCTTCGGGCACGCCGCTGTCGGGTTGAGTCTCGCCACTCCACAAGACCCTGCCGAGGGTATGACTGCGGCGGGTTTCTATCACAGCGTGGCAATTCTCTCCTGCGCGGAAGCCAGGACCAAGTCCGATGTGAAGCGGGATATCCGCGGCCAACAGTTCAGGTTCCTCTTTCAGCAGCCTCGCATCCACAACGAACGTGGAGCGGGGACTGGTGATGAACTGGTTGCGGAGCGCGTTTGCATCTGGATCGATCAAGATGGGAATTTCACCCGCCTCCAGCACGACCTGAAATTGATCGCCCGAAACGAGGCGTGCCGTGACGCCCTCGACCGATTGTGCGCCATCATACACCGCCTCACAGAAAGACACAGTCCTGCGGACGGCGCGGGGTTTATCCAGCTCGAGGATGGCGACTTGAAAACCGACGTGATACAAACGCAGCGCAATCCCGCTTGCAAGGTCGCCGCCGCCGCGGATGATGATCAAAGGGATCATAGATCTTCCCGCGGCATTCTGGGCAATTGCTTTTGTGGTATTTGTTGATAAGGTATTTTCATGGTAATGTCTCCAGGGTAAGGCTGGCGGGGTTCTATGATCGGCTGCTATCGGATGGTTGTGTTACTTCGACCCGCCCGGCTCTCTCGGTCTGTTCGCTCAACATGTGGCTGAACGAATACAGGAGGATGAAAATGAACAGGAAGAAGAATGTATAGAGCAGGGTAAATGCGGCGAGACGCATGCTTGGGTCGATGACGAGACCGAGGATATCCACTGCCGTCTCCGCCGGATTTTGCAGGATATCCCAGGAATTCAGGCGCATGAAGCGCCCGATGTAGATTCCAAAACTGCTCAAACCGGCAATGACGAAGACGAAGACCCAGCCCAGCGCGCGCCCGAACATCCGTACGACAATATCCTGCATGAGATAGAGGGAGATCACGCCGAGCAATGTACCTGTCCATGAGCACCAAACAACGATGATCACATCATACCAGAGAGGCGCTCCGCCTGAGCCGCGTGTAAGGTCTTGCAGGTCCGTGAGCATATAGGGCGCATTGGGGAAGAAGATCAGCCAGATGAACGCGACGAACGGGATGATCAGGTACAACCAGATGCGTTTCCATGAAATTGCGTGCGCGAAATATGCCAGCATGAACGGGATCCAGGCGAGGAAGAGGTTCCAGATCAGGCCGGTGTGCCGTGATGATTCCGTGTAGGCCACCCGGGCTGCAACCAGCAGGATGCAGACCAGGCAGGCGGTGTTCAGCAGAATAAATACAGCGAGGCTGTGTCTGTGTTGGCGGATAAAGGGCTTCAGATTTTTATACATCATAATTTTTTGCGCAGGAACAGGATCAAATCGATGTCGCCGGGCGAGTGACCAAACTCCGTGAGCATGGCGGCGGCTTCACTGCGATGCTGTGTGCCATGGTTCACAACATGCGCCATCGCCTCCCAAAGGATGTTTTCATACATCACGCCCTCTGTGGATGTGTATTGGAATGGCCGCTGTAATTGTTCATCCGTGCGCGAGCCTGTAAATCTCATCAACTCCACCTCCTCTTGCAGCCAGCGTGCCCGCAGAGATGCAATGTTGGGAAAGTCTTCCGGCGTGAACCTCGCGCCGGGCGATTCGTCCAGCCAGCGTTTTCGCCAGATCCATTCGGCGAAGAGGATGTGTGTGAGCGTGCTCCTCAGTCCGCCATGCGGATGGGAAGCCGCAGCGAGGAATTGCTCCTCGGTCACCATGGAAGCCGCGTCCAGGATGCGGGCATTCGCCCATGAATTATATTTGTAAAGCAGCTGTATGGCCTGGGTGTTCATCTTGATAGGAACTCCAGCAGGATCGGGTTCACGATCCCGGCCTTTTCATAATGCGGAATGTGCGAGCAGTTTTGTATTGGATGGAATTCCGCATGAGGCAGAGCCTGCAAAATGAGCGGGTGGTCTGCAAACGGCGTGGTGGCATCGTTCTCGCCCCAAAAGAGCAGGGTTGGTTTTTTCAACCTGCCGACTTTTTCGTACATTCCAAGGAACGATTCCAGCATTCCATTACGCAGCGTGGATAATATGGCGCGTTTGAATCCCTTATACTTCATCTGGGCTTTGTATTTCACCTGGAAAATTTCCACAAGCTTGGGATCGAAAAAATCGGAGGCGATGCTTTTGACCATATTTTCGCTTCCAAACAGACCGATGAGCAGTTCGCCAAGAATCGGCAATTTGGCCGCTTTGAGCAGTTTTGTCAGCCCGATGGCTTTCGCGCCCGATGGGTCGATCAGCACGTGTTTGCGGATGTAGCGCGGATACTTTTCGATGAAGGCGGCAGTGACCGGCCCGCCCATGGAGAGTCCAACCAGATCCACTTTTTGGATTTCAAGCGCGTCCAACAGATCCTTGAGTTGTTTCACAAACAGGTGGATATCATAGCGGAGGCGGGGTCTGTCGGAATATCCGCGCCCGATGAGGTCATATCTTAAGACGCGAAAGCCTGCATTGGACAAAAACTCAAAGGTCGGGTCGTAGATGAAGAATGGTACGGAAAATCCATGTACAAGCACAACGGGAATCCCGTTCTTTGCTCCGCCGAGTTCATAATGGGTGACACCGTCGGCAAGCGTGATGAACGAACCGCCAAGTTCTTTGCGGACTGTTTCATTCAACTCTTTGGTTTCATCCAGATAAGGGAAGGACATATGGTTCGCAGGGACACGATCCGTCATGTCCCTGCTGGTATTATTCTATTTTTCCAAGAGCCCGCAGCACGCGCTCCGGTGTGAATGGGAACTCGTTGATCCATACGCCGGTGGCGTCATGGATGGCTGCCGCAATGACGGGTGCCACGGGCAGGTAGGGCAATTCTCCGATGCCGCGCGCTCCCCAGGGCCCGTTTGGATCCGGCACCTCCACCAAAACGGATTCCACCTTTTCGGGGATATCCCAAATGGTGGGAATCAGATAGGTGCTGAGCTGGTCGGTCAGCACCCTGCCGTCTTTTGTTTTGTAATCCTCAAGGACGGCATACCCGTGGGCCTGCACGACCGCACCTTCAATTTGACCGACCACCAGATCGGGGTTGATCGCCTTGCCGACGTCATCGGCGGAGGTGATGCGAAGCACGCGCACGTGTCCGGTTTCAGTATCCACCTCCACTTCGGCAGCCTGGGCAACGTAGGCATATTGGAAGTTCGGCATGGAGTAGCCGGTCTCTTTATCCATGGGTGTCGTACGCGGTGCAAGATATTTAAACTCAGCAATGGCGGGGCGTTCCTCGGCCTTCCATTTTTCCAGCGCCGCCTCCGCCGCTCCCTTGATCGAGTTGCCGGCCATAAAGGTCAGGCGTGATGCGGAAGCGGAGCCGGGATTGCCCTGGGTGGAGGAATCTGAAGTCCGCAATTCCACTCTGGATTCGGAAACTCCCAATACCTGCGCCGCCATTTGGACCATGACCGTGTGTGTGCCCTGTCCGACTTCAGCCCCGGCGTGATGCACGACAACGCGTTCCATTTTGCCGTTGCCGTGAATTTCCACCTTTGCCCAGCAGTTTTCTTGATAGCCGAACGAGAAGCCGACGTTCTTGAAACCGGCCGCGAAGCCGCGGCCACGGACGATATGCGGCTCTGTCTTTTTCGTTTTAGGTTTTTTCTTCCATTCGAACTTGTTCCGCGCGGCTTCAATACACTCCACAATGCTGATCGGGTTGGGCGCAGGTGTGCCGACACCCATGCTGTCGCCTTCGCGCAGGGCATTGATCAGGCGGAACTCGACCGGGTCCATGCCAAGCTTTTCGGCAAGTTTGTTCATCTGTGACTCGGCCATGAACAGGGCTTGCGGTGCGCCAAATCCGCGGAAGGCTGCGCCGGGCAGGTTATTGGTGTAGACACCATACACGTCCACTTTTACGTTTGGGATGAAATAGGGCCCGGTGGATGTGACAGCAGCGTTGCCCAACACTTTATTGGTCGTGTACATGTACGCGCCGCCATCGCCGATCAATTCTGATTCTGCGGCGACGAGTTTTCCGTCGCTGGTTGCGCCCCATTTGGCTTTTAGGAAAGCCTCATGGCGTTTGCCGTGACCGATGATCGATTCGCGGCGTGACCAGATGATCTTAATCGGTCTTTTTAATTTCATGGCCGCCAGGGCCAGCACGATCTGGACGGACATATCCTCCCGTCCGCCGAATGCGCCGCCAATGGCGGGGTAAATCACACGGACCTTTTCGCTGGGAAGGCCCAATGCATGCGAGATGGTTTCACGGTCTGCATGAGTCCACTGCCCGGCGCATTCGACAGTGACGAGCCCCTGCCCGTCAATATATGCCAGGCCTGCTTCGGGCTGGAGATAGGCATGTTCCTGAACCGGGGTGTGATACTCGCCTTCCACGATCACGTCCGCTTTGACGAAGGCTTCGTCCACATTTCCCTTGCGGATCTTATAGTGGACGCAAACGTTCGAGTCGCCCCGGTCCGGGTGCAGTAGTGGCGCATTGGGACGCATCGCAGCCCTTGGGTCCAGGAGAGGCGGGAGGTCTTCGTAAACCACTTCGATCAATTTCACGGCCGCATCCGCCTGGACCTCGGTCTCTGCCACGACAACTGCAATTTGATCTCCCACGAAACGGACGATGTCGGTGTAGGGCTTGCTGGAGCCGGGCCCGCACAGGACGGGTTGATCGGGAATCTGCAAGCCGTATTCGTTGACCGGTACATCCTTGGCGGTGTAGACCGCCACGACGCCCGCTGCCGATAGGGCTTTTTCAGTGCGGATGTCTTTCACGCGCGCATGCGGGCGCCCGGCAAAGAGGATTTTCATGTGCAGCATGCCGGGCATGGCAAGGTCGCCGGAGTAAAGTGTTTCGCCGGTTGCCTTGCCCCGCGCGTCAATGCGGGTGTATGATTTTCCAACAGAATGGTCAGACATGGTTTCCTAGCGCGTATATTTTTTGGTCTTGATATTTGGAGGCGGCATGTCCAGCGGTCCATAGCGCGGCGGACCGACCATGCGATACGCAGCCGCATAGGCGACCGAGGTAATACCGCCGATCAGGACCATGTACCCGATGCTTGTGACAGCATATGCATAGAAATGCTGAATGCCCAGGATGGGACTGAAAATCGTCATCAAGCCGGTTGATTTGTAGAAGAGGTCGGGCAGGCGCGGCCGGCCCAATAATTGATAGGGGATCGTCCAGTCATTCTCAAGCCCATAGCGTATGGTTTCGATGCCGGCGGCGATGGAAATGATCGGAACGATCAACAGCATCAGGCAGCCAATGCCGCGCCAGATGAAGTGAGGCCCCTGCGGCTTTGGCTTGATACGTTTATGTACTGAACTTTGATATTTACCCATGAGTACCTCAGGATTTTAATTTTGCGGCATCTTCAATGGCCTGCACGATCTTGTAATATCCGGTGCAGCGGCACAGGTTGCCGGTGATAGCCTGCTCGATCTCGTTTTTGGTCGGGTTGTTTTTTTCTTCCAGCAGTTTCGCCCCGGACATGATGAAGCCGGGCGTGCAATATCCGCACTGGACTGCGCCGTGTTCGATGAAGGCTTCCTGCACGGGATGGAGCTGGCCGCCGTCCGCGAGACCCTCCACAGTGACGATCTGTGCACCATGCGCACGCGGCGCCGGCACAAGGCAGGACATGACCGCCTGTCCATCGAGAAAGACGGTACATGCGCCGCATTCACCTTCGGCACAACCTTCCTTTGTACCCGTTAACATCCCTTCTTCGCGGAGCAGGCGCAGTAATGTTTTGTTGTGTCCGCTTGGGAAGGAATATTTTTTTCCATTAATGGTCGTTCCGATCGGGGATTTGGGAAATGTACCCTTGTGCCATTGTCCGTCATCCACGCTCTTTTCACCGACCAGCAGAATAGGATTCTTTGGCATGCCAGCTTGTTCATTCCCGTCCCGTATGGTGGTCAACCCGCGTTTGGTGGTGACGCGCACCATCTCACGGCGGTACCTTGCAGAGCCGCGTACATCGTCAATCGGGGTGGCGGATTCCACGGCAAGTTCCGCGGCTTGTGCGATGTTCTTATCCGTCAGTTTTTTGTTGACGAGGAATTTCTCCGCCTTTTCCGCGTGGGCGATGATGGGAGTCACTGCTCCCAGCGTAATGGATGCCGATTTGACGGTATCCGCTTTGAGGTCGAGGATGATCGCCACGTTCACGAGGGAAATGGCCTGGGCGCGCCGCAGTGCCAGTTTGATGAATGCCCCGCGCTGGGTTTTGGTCATCGCAGGGAAGGAGATATCCGCCAGCATTTCATCGGGTTTCATTACGGTCTTGCGGACGCCTGTATAAAATTCCATTAATGGAATGGTCCGTTCGCCGCGGGTGGAAATCAAGGTGAGGCTGGCCCCCAGCGCCATCAGCGGGGTGATGGTGTCATTGGCGGGCGAGGCGGTGATGAGATTGCCGGCAATGGTGCCGCGGTTGCGGATCTGCGGCGCTCCCACTTCCCACGCCGCGCGCGCCAGAGGATAGGCCTTCGCGTGGATGAGTTTTGACGCGACACAATCGTTATGTGTGACGAGCGCGCCAAGATGAATGACATCATCTTCGTCCATGGAGATCTGTTTCAGGGTGGGGATGCGTGTAACGTCAATGAGCGTGTCCACGTCCTTGCGGATGCCGCGCTCGAGTTCGAGGATAAGGTCTGTGCCGCCGGCGACAACGCGGGCACGCTCCTGCTTATCTGCCAGGATTTTTATAACTTCATCGGTGGATGTTGCGTTGATATATTCGTTCCACATGGGATTCATTATTGCAGGGGTGCAGCAGACTGCGCCCCTGCATGATTGAAATTATTGTCCGCTGCCGGTGACCACCTCAGAGCGGCGCTCGAGGGTTTCAACAGCAAGGCGGGCGAGCGTGGTCAGGTTGCGGATGGCGGCAGGCAAAGCCTCTTCATCGCCAAGGCTGGCTTCCAGGTTGTTCAGCGCGCTGCCGACCTGGCCACCGAGATCAAAGAAGGCGGCATCGAATTGATAGATCGCCTCCAGTTCCTTCTCGTTGATCTTTACCGCGTCGAACAACCCGGAGTATCCGCGCGCGGCGGTGCTGATCTTGTCTATGAAGGTGCGCAGGGCAAGCGCGGCTTTTTCCATGTCGTCCACATATTTGATCATGCCGTTGTTGACGAGTTCGACCTGCAAGTTCGATGTGCGGGTCCAGTGTTCCTCAAAGCGGCGCGCCACGGTTTCGCGCAGGAGCTTGTCTGCATCGCGGCGATTCTGTCGTTCCACATAGCCGCTGAAACCGGGGATGTACGAAACCAGTTTTTTGAACGGATCTATCTGACTGCTTACTTTTTCAAAGAAATCACTCATGGGAGCCTCCTGCATGATATACGGTTTTCGGGGAAATAAGTCTTGCGCTCCATTATAGCCGTAGTTTCTGGTTATAATCAAGCGAAACAAATCCCTTGTTTCAACCTTCATCACAAAGGTGATGGCCGCTTCCAGGGCGGCGGTCGCCTGCTTATTCTAATCAGGAGCAAAACCATGAAAACCGATATACAAGCCCTGCTGGGAGCCAAAGCGGAATCCCTGCTTGGTTTCGACTCGCCCAAGATCCCCAGGGAACGCCTCCATCTGCCCGGTCCCGACTTTATGGATCGTATCTTCCTCCAGTCTGACAGAAACCCCCGCGTGCTGAACAACCTCGCATGGATGTATAACCACGGCCGCCTCGCCGGGACGGGCTACCTGTCCATCCTGCCCGTGGACCAGGGCATCGAGCATTCCGGCGGCGCGAGTTTCGCCAAGAATCCCGATTACTTCGACCCGGAGAACATCGTCAAACTTGCCATCGAGGGCGGGTGCAATGCCGTTGCATCCACGTTTGGCGTGCTGGGGCTGATGTCCCGCAAGTACGCGCACAAAATCCCATTCATCGTGAAGATCAATCACAACGAACTGTTGACCTATCCCAACAGTTTCGAGCAGATCCTGTTCGGCACGGTGGAGCAGGCATACGACATGGGTGCGGCGGCGGTCGGTGCGACGATCTACTTCGGCTCGGACGATTCGCATCGTGAGATCATCGAGATCGCGGAAGCCTTCGCCAACGCCCACGAACTCGGCATGGCAACCATCCTGTGGTGCTACCTGCGCAATCCCGCCTTCAAAAAGGACAAGGATTTTCACGTCTCCGCGGACTTGACCGGGCAGGCAAACCATCTCGGTGTGACCATGCAGGCGGATATCATCAAACAGAAACTGCCCGAGAACAACGGCGGCTTCCTCGCCCTGAACACCGGTGACAGTTCCTATGGCAAACTGGACAAACGCATGTACAGCGAACTCGCCAGCGACCATCCGATCGACCTGTGCCGCTATCAGGTGGCGAACTGTTACATGGGGCGTGTGGGACTGATCAACAGCGGCGGCGCTTCGGGTGAGAACGATTTTGCCGAAGCCGCAGCGACCGCCGTCATCAACAAGCGCGCCGGCGGGCAGGGGCTGATCTCCGGGCGCAAAGCCTTCCAACGCCCAATGAAGGAGGGTGTGAAGATCCTGAACACCATTCAGGATGTGTATCTGGATAAGAAGATCAAGGTGGCGTAGTAAAGCCAAGCCCTCCGAAGTCTCGCAGACTTCGGAGGGCTTTTTTCATTGGGGAATCAATTTTCAAATTGAGGACGCTCAGCCCTTGACACTTCAGTAATCGGTGGGCGGCGTTTTTCGCTTGCGGTTTCAGTCGGCACAGCGAGGGGCGAGCTGCAGGCAACCAAAAACACTACAACGAGGAAAGAGAAGTTGGTGAGTCTTTCAGGGTTTATTCCTTCTGCCAATCGACTGCTTCACGAATTACTGATCTATTTGTTAACTGGCATCACTTGCTTATGGTGATGGCAACCCCAGTGAGATCGCCAAGCGGTGCGATAAAAAGCACGATAGTCGTCGAGCCGTTAGAAAAGTACAAGCTCGAGTATCCGGTACCTTCTTCAGTCGTCTGAAGTTCATGGCCGAGGTTGGTGAGTTCCGTTTCGTAGTAACTCGTGATCTCATCAACTGTGGCGCGGATTGTGAATTGATAAACGTCATCTGTGGCTTCACCGCTAATGACGCCCGGCATGATCGGGATACCTTCCCATTCAGTGAGCGGTGTTCCTGAAGGCAAAACAGATTCTTGCGCCGCGGCCGCCTGGGCGATGATTCCAATTGCGACGGCTTCATAGGTGAGGGGTCCATCGAAGTAATCAATTTCAGAAACGTTTGAGCCATAAAGGGAATCGCCAGGTTGGATGCTGATATCTTCAGTAAAGCTCACCACGGAATTCCCGAAGGCGGCCATGCCAATGTATCTGCCGCTTGCATCGCGCGCGATTATGCGCATTGGAATGCTCTTTAAAGGCTGATCGCTGATATTCGTCATGGTGATTGGGATACCCGTGCCGCTGCCACCAAGATGGGCTTCTGCGATGTCAAATGGCTCGCCCAGTGTCACTTCTATATCTGTGGTGTAAACGACATCCGTGGCGGGTTCCAAAGGCGCAAACAGTTCAATGGATTCCCACTCCTGTGTTTCCAAACCGCTGGTTTGAAAGCATGCGCAGATTTTGAACCCGGTCGAATCGCCAGCCAGCATCCATGAACCTTCCCAAAGGGAGAAATACGAGGAACCAACAGTGTACACAACTTCCCCGGCCGCGTTCAGCAAGCGGAACTCCATTTCGCGGGTATTCACATAAACAGGGAAGTCATTGGGGTTGTGTACGAGAACCTGGATGTTCGTATCTGTAATTGAAGGGTCAACGAGGTTGGGAATGGCGTGTTCAAACCATTCGGCAATTTCCAGGTCTAGCAAAGTTAGCGTGGGGGTGGCGGATGGCTCTGGAGTTACAGTTTCGGGGGCCGTACCCGCTTCGGTTGAAGGCGCTGTTGGTATTGGCATCTGGGTTGTTGCCGGGGGGGCGAATATCCCGCAAGAAATCATCGCCAAAGCAGTGATAACAAAACCTGAGGTGATTTGTATCTTGTAGTTCATCATTACTTCCTTTAATTTGACAAGCTAAATGATTCTCAACCGCCTTACGGTGTGCGTTACCGTCCCCGAGCCCTTCGGCTTCGCTCAGGATAAACTCCGCGAGTGGGATATCGTCCCCGAAGGGGATCGCGAACACGGCGCTGGGGCTGAGATGGTCACCTGCCATATAACTGCCTATGGACGGACATGGGTTAAAATCGGATGAAAAAATTATAGCATGACCAGAGGAACAATCCCATGCCTCAATCCGACCAGGGTGTCACCAACGACCGATACATGCTTATTCCGCGTACGGCGATCTTTGCCCGCCGCGGGGACGAATACTTGCTCATCAAAGGTGCGCCAACGAAGCGGCTGTGGGCCGGCAAATACAACGGACTGGGCGGCCATGTGGAGTGCGGCGAGGATATCCTGTCCGCGGCGCGGCGCGAGCTGCTGGAGGAGGCGGGTGTGGCGGCGGACCTGTGGTTGTGCGGCACGCTGGTCGTGGATGCGGGGGAGGTGGGAATCTGTCTGTTCGTGGTGTGTGGGGAGAATGTACGGGGGGAGGTCAAGGCTTCCAAAGAAGGAGCAGTTGAATGGGTCAGGAAAGAGGCGGCGCTTCATCTTCCTGTGGTGGAGGATCTGCCGATCCTGCTGGAGCGGATTCATCAGATGAAGAGCGGCGATCCACCCTTTTCAGCGCGGTCTTATTATGAGAATGGGGAATTGAAAGTCGTCTTCGCGGAGTAGATTTTATGGAATGTTGTAGGATTGCAGCTCGGTGGTGTATGTAGATGGTTCATCCCCGAAGCTGCTGTTTTCGATGGATTTGACGTGGCCGATGCCGGGCACATACCAGACGAAACCGTTCCCACTGAACTCGATGGGGACTTGAAGGCCCTGAAAATCCGTCGTGATCTTCACTGTGTTGTTAAAGTGAAACTTGATCGCCTCGAATGTGCCTGCCGGCACGCTGATGGTTTCCCTGCCAAGCTCCTGCATGGCAGACGAAAACGTTCCTTCCGATAGGGCGTTCTGGTTGCCAGGCATGGCGGCAACCCCCTCCATCTTGAGGGTGTATTGCCACTGCATCGCGGGGGTGATCGTCCTTGGCAGGCTGATGCCGTTGACCTCCAGCGTTTTGAAATCGGCGTTCACGCCCTGTGTGGAGATATTTGCCGTCGGACCGCCGCCGAACTGCAGGGCTTTCAAACCTTCGGATTCGCACGCCCATTCCTGTGTGCGGACGAGGTCGGGGAATTGGGAGGTCAGGGTGAATCCGTCTGCGCGGATCTGGGTGATGGTATCCGTGTAGGTAAATGCACCGAAGGGTCCGCCTGAATTGGAGTACGTCCATGAGGCGCTCTGTATGACCGGATACAACTCGTTATGGCACGGTCCATCCGCGGCTGGAATACCGGGTTGCTCGGCAGTCGTTAAGTCCTCCCCGCTGGAGGCGGGTGAGGTTTCTTCGGATGCGGCACCAAAATTACATGCCAGCAGTAGGATGAGAATACCAGCGAGACCGAATGTAATATTTATTTTCCGAGACTGCATAGGCACCTCCAAAAAGCGACTTGAGAGCTATTTTTGTCCGCTGGATTTATTTCCACTTCAGCAGGGAAATGGTAAATGTGCTTCCCTGGCCGGGTACGCTTTCAACATCCAGCGTGCCGCGATGCTGTTGGATGACCTGGCGCGTGATGGAAAGTCCGATGCCCAATCCGCTGTAAAGTTCATCGTCGCTTTTATCCAGATGGAAAAACCTGTCAAAGATATGCGGACGAATCTGCGGATCAATGCCGATGCCGTGATCTTCGACGGCGATGCTCACACGATTATCCTGTTCTGAAATTCGTATCTCCACCACACCGTTCGGCGGACTGAATTTTATGGCATTGTCCACCAGCGCTATAACCGCGCGTTCAAGGGATTTTTCATCGCCCTGCACATGGGGGACATTGTGGCCGCCTTTTATTTTCACCTTAACCCGTCTTGCCCGCGCTTTGCCGTCATATTTATTAACAACGTTGTTCACGATATCGGCAACATTGACAGGCTGAAAATCCGGGATGACCAGATCGATCTCCTGCAGGAAGAGAATGTCATTTGTGAGCGTAACGATCTGGTCCACGTTACGCGCGATGGTGTCCAGCGATGTGTCCAGCTGTTCGCCGCTGAGCATCCCTTTTTTGAGTGCGTGCAAATATCCGCTCGCAGCCATTAATGGAGTGCGCAACTCGTGTGCGACGCTGGAAAGGAATTCGTTGCGCGCATGTTCCTGCTCGGAGAGTTTTTGATAGGCATCCGCCAGTTCGGCGGCCCGCAAACGCAGATCTTCGATGGCAAGCTGGTCGTTCTGCCGCAGCCGGCTGCTGATCTCCCCAACCATTGCCATGGCCACGCTGGGACTGTGTTTCAGCACGCGGTTGAATCCCTCCTTATCCAATTCCAGCACGACGACGTTGGTTATTGATTTGACGGTGGCGGCTCTGGGTGCGTTGTGGATAAGTGCCATCTCACCGAAAAAATCCCCGGCAGTCAGGGTTTTCAGTAGACGCTTGTCTGTATTGTTGATGGTTTTTGTGACCTCGAACTCCCCCTCGAGTACCATGTAGAATGTCTGTTCAACCGCATCCTCCCTGCATAAGACGGTATCGGGGGGATATGTCTTGATATGGCTGTTGACAATGATCTCCTGCACTTCGTTCGGCCGGATGCCGGGAAATGCGCGGGGGATGATTTTTGCGGGGGTGCGGATCGTGGTCATGAGTCACCTGTAATGTGGGTGATTTTATCATGCGGCAGAGAATGGACATTCACCCATTCGGGCTATCCGTGAATTCCAGCGACAGGAGTGTTTAATAAAGTTAGGTTGCACAATTAATTGGTAACCAGTAATAACAAAATGACTATGGGCTGATTACCGGATAAGCGGAAAGATCGATATCATCGTAGATCGTGAGATACTCCTCGGCGATCCAGCACGGGGACCAGAAGTAGGGATTCTCGATCACATACCAGCCTGGTACACTGCCTATGCCGATCAATTCAACATCTTTAAAGTCGCTGATATTGCTGGTCAGGGGATAGCTAGGACCGGGCCCCGTGTAACAAGGGGCCGGTCCTTTGACCTTGGGCAAACTCGTTGCAACAGGTTCCGCGGACACCGGTTCGGGGGTTGGGGTCTCCGTCTCGACGGGGATTGGGCTGGAAGTGGGGGGGGGCGGCGTGGGCGAGTACGCAATCGCAGTTTGGGTCAACATGATGGATGCCAGCTCTGCTGAGAGCGTGCCAATGGCGTCCATGGTGGGAGTTGGTTCTGCCTGAGGAATGCAGGCAGCTAGGAGCAGACTTGCGATAAGGGTATTCATTAGTATGCGATAGTGACTTGCTTTCATGAATATCTCCATCGGATGGTTGAATCATCCAAACAACATTCATGCAAGTATACACTGAACTTTTCCATGGTGATTGAATATCAAGAAGGCTCCTGAAATGCACCTCAGGAACCATCTTGATTACCGGTCACTGGATTCTGGGATTTTTCTACCCGCAGCCACCACCGCTTTTATCACGCTTCAACTGCAATTTAATCTTTTCTTCGAATTCCAGGTTTTCATATTGAATGGGGCTGGGCGAACAGGATTCATAGCGGCTGCCCAACGCGGCAGGGAAGAGATAGCCCAATTCGTCGTCCCCAGCATTGGGGTTGAGTCGAAGCGCATCCTCCTCCGTGCCAAAGAACGCGATCCAGTTGTTGACCCCGCCTTCGAGGATGTACACGTTTGGCACGCTGTCCGCTGCGAGAATCTTCCACGCCTGCACGGCAGCGGTTTCGTCGTTGCTTATCACGAGGAAGACGGTGTTGGCGGGCGGCTCACTGAGCAGGAGGGGGACGATCTCTTCGATGCGCTCCAACGGCACGTTGACCGCATCTTCGATGTGATACAGGTTGTAATCGGCTTCGGAACGCACATCGAGATAGACAGGTTTCATACCCTGGTTGTATTTTGCCTTGAAGGCTTCGGCGGGCGTGATGAAAGCCAGGCGGTTCATAAGCATTTGGTCGGCGGTATAGGTAATTGTGTTGACAATGGGTTCCTGACCTTCGACCTGAATGGTTTCGGTGCGTGTGAATGTCAGTTTGTTGTATCTTTCTTCGAATGAAGGCGAGCCGATGAAGACAACCGCGAGCGCGAACACGAGCAAGGCGCCTGCGCCTGCAATGCGGAGTTTGGGCTCCCGGCTCAGGTCTTTTTTTCCGAATATACGTTCGAGTTGTTCCGCGCCCCAGAACATGAATAGCGCCATCAGTACAACGAGGAGTACAACGATACCTATGGGTAAATTGAAAACCTGGTCAAGGGTCACTCTCCCGTAATAGCCTGCGTTGTTGTACCAATGTGTGAAGAATCTTTCGGTTTCGGCAAAGAGCGCCGCGCCGGCAAAACCGCCGATCATGAAGAACATGCCGTCAATTTTGCCTGTGGAGGCGGAAGCCAGGGATGTGGTGGGGCAGAACCCGCCGATGATGAAACCGACGCCCATGATCAGCCCGCCAACGAGGCCTGACCACAGATAAGTCGGGTTGACCCATACCTGGCTGAAGTTCAGGAGGCCAAGACCGACTGCCCCAAAGGTCAGCACCATGGCAGTGACGATGGCGGTGAACATGACCTTGAGCACGGTCAGTTCGGTGAAGTAGAACTGCGCGGCGAGTTTGCGGGAATCGCCAAACCCGGACATTTCAAGCACATAGCCGAACGCAAAGCCGATCACACCGAAGAGGATGTATGTCCATGGGTTGCTTGCGCTGACTACGGTAAATTCAGGGAGGGGAAAGTTCATGATAAATCTCCAGTCCTTAGTTCCAAAGTTTTCTTACGAAGTACGCAAGTCCATAGGCCCCGCCGAAGATCGCGAACATGACAACCCACGATCCTGCGGAAAGAGTTGCCCCGCCAGAAAGCGCCTGCCCGGAGGTGCATCCTCGCGCCATGCGTGCGCCGTAGAGGAAGATCACGCCGCCGAGGAATGCCATTAGCCAGCGGGTGCGGTCGGAGATGTGCGGACCTTTGGTGGTCATGAATTTTAAGCGTCCATTGAACAGACCGGAGGCAAAGCCGCCGAACAACGCGCCAAAGAAGACAGGCACGATCCAGTCATCCAGCGGATTTTTGTCGCCGCCCGCCATTTTCAAAAGGTAGGGGTTGTTATCCACGTGCGAGGACGAGATGGCATCTACGATCGCGGCGTCAATGCGGCTGGTTGCGCCCGAGGAACCAAGTCCATTGCCTGTGAGGAAGAAGGCAAGGAACAGGACGATGCCCAGCACGATACCGCCAACGTACGGATGCACGTACGGCTTTTCGGGGCGGTTTAAAATTGATTTTCTGGTTTGAGCGGTCATGTTAAGAAACTCCTTCTGTCGATATGGTGGTTGAGTAGGGCGGAGCCCGTAGCGAAACCACACCACAAAATTTAGTATTTACCTTTCAGCAGGGTTATTCATCCTTTTCTTCATGTACTTCCACTTCTTCGTATCCTGTCACCATGGCGCGCATCGCTTCGAGCGGAGTGGCGCCGGTGGTGGTCAGATACACATGCCCCACGATGAAGGAGGCAAAGAGCCATGCCATCAGGGTATGCATGGGGGCAAGGAAGGGCAAACCCCCGAACCATGTTTGGATGGACGGCACTTTCTGCACCAACCACATCATCATGCCGGTAATCCCTTGAAGTGGAAGCAGGACACCGAGCAGACCAATGTATGTGACCATTTGCAGAGGATTGAACTTCCGTTGCTTGGACTTGTGGAATGGGTGGGGCTCCTGGTTGAAGATGCCCTGGATATAGTATTTGGCTTGCGCGATCATCTGGTCGATGAAGCCGTAGGGGTGTGGGATGTATTGCTGGATTTCGCCGCTGATAACATGCCAGAGGATCGAGACGAGTGCATTGATGGCAAGCAGCGCAGCCAGTACGTTGTGAATGGTGACGATGTTTCGGAAGGAAAATGCGCTGAATAGATCAGGGCGATGGATGATGAGCCCCGTCATCAACAGGACGACAATTGCAACGGTCTGGAGCCAGTGCCAGAACCGTTCGTACGCTTCATACATGTAGACGGTTTTTGTTGCAACTGTCTGCCTGCCACGCCTTCGCGCCGCGACAAACCGGAAGGTGGCGTGTCCCGCCACTCCCATGATGGTACCGACGAAAAGCAGTGCGCCGGCCCAGTCGATCCAAGCGACGCGGTTGTGCCCGAAGATGTAGGTTCGGTCGTTTTCATTAACCGGGCTGTAGTACAAGGCTCCATCTTCGTTGATAATGCTTCCGGTTGCCGTCACATTGACGCCCAACACGAATTCGGGAGTTACGCCGGCGGGAGCCGAGTCTGCCAGCAGGATCGGGGTGGTGACGCGCGAATCCGTGTGGTGGCAGGTTTCGCAATCCCGCGTTGCGGATTTGCTGTCCACAACATTGTGATTGATCGAGTAGGGCTGTACCTGTCCCGCGATGTACACGTTACTCAGCCCCAGCGCTTCCAGCCTGCCTGCAATAAATTGCTGTTTGGCTTCGGTATCCAGAATAAGTTCGACCTCGCTCAGCTCGCCGTCGCCGTTTTCGTCGAGGGCGGAAAGAACATCAGCAGAATAGCCGCCATCGTCGAGATACGCAGCTTCCAGGTCCGCTTTGCGAACCGGGCGCAGGCTGCCGTTCCCGTCTTCATAAACCCAGAAGAAGGACGTGATCAAATTGTAGGGCGCGAACAGAATTTTCCCTTCCACGGTGTCAGTGCGCTGCATCAACACAGGCTGATATCCGGTGACAAGGTCGGTGGTGGTGTTCGACCCTTCGATGCCGCGGCATTCCGTACGGGCGGAGCCATCCGGATGGATGACGGTCCAATCCATGGTGGAAAGGGCTGGCGCGTACATCTGCGGGATGTGGCAGGTCTCGCAGGCGATCACCTGCATGTGACGGTCGTTGTAGGGAAGCCAGCCCGCATGGGACTGGTTGGTGTCATGACAGGATTCGCAGCGGCGCATGGTGCTTTTGGATTCAGGCGCGAGGTTGAATTGGGCGCTGACGCCGCGTGCAAAGTTATGGTCGGGACGCTCAAGATACTCGTTGATATTCAGTTTGCGCGGATCGTACAGCAGATGGCTTGGACTTGATCCCTGGATTTCGAGTGCGTGCGCAGGATTATTGGGTGAGAAGTGACAGTCGGTGCATTGAAGCTGGCGCTGCGCGTGGATGTCCCACGAGCGGGTAAGGTCGTTCTTGCCAGCCTGATTTATGCCTGATTGATTGATGCGCTGCGTGGAAATGACCTGCCCTGTAGTGGCGGTTTGTTGGTAATCCAGATCGCAGGCGTTGATGAGTAGAGGCGTGTCATCCGCGTGTACTACACCATGGCACGCCGCACAATTCGAATTCGTCGGGTCTTGAATGCGCAGGGTTTCGATTTTTACTTCACCGAGTTCGTTGAAGGCGTCGGCGTTCCAAGTCCAATCGTCGCCGCTTTTTGTGACGATATTCAAGCCGAGCAGGGTGGCGGTGTTGGCATTCCCAAACTCGCCCGATTGGATTGCGGAAATCCGCGCTTCATTATTCGGACTTTCGAGATGGCACAGGAAGCAGTTCATTTCCATCGTGCCCGATGCTTCCCAATCCCATGTGGATATTGTTCCATCCTCATTGAGGATGGCAGTTTCGGGATCGGCTTTGCTGACGGAGAGATCGGTCAGCATTTCGCCTCCTCTGGACGTGGTGCCTGGTCCGCCGCCGACGACACGTGCGCCGTTCAACATCAGCCATTCGGCTGTGCTGAGGTCGAGGTTTTCATCTCCCGCAGGGGAGAGATAGCGATAGGTGAGCGGGTTCCACTGACCGAAGAGTCCATTGCTGGTGTCGAAGGTGACGCTGGCAGAGTCGTAATCGCTCAAGCCGAGGTCGGAGTGGAAGGCGTGCGCGGCGATGAAATTCGTGTCGTGGCATTGTCCGCAGGTGAGCATGGTGGAGACAGTCTTATCGCTTTCGAGCACGTTCGTGCCGTCCGCATCGAGCAGGAGGAAGTTCGGGTGTAATGCCGAAGCCTGGGGAGCAGGAGCAGGTTCAGGCGCGGCAAGAACCGTTCCAATTCCGATCGCGGCGACTACGAGAAGGAGTCCAAATAGTGTGAAGAGGATGTATCGTTTCATTGTTATTTCCTTCCGCCCCATTTGATCGGGTCGCCGAGGTAGCCAAGCGCTTCCCAATCCATGCGCCCGTTCTCGCTGTGGCACGAGTCGCATTGCAATGCTTTGTCGGCGGACTGCACCATGTGGGTGGTGGGCCAGTACATGTAGGTTTCGGTGAAGCCGTATTGACCGCTGTACGGCAGACCCATGCGTTCCTCGGCGAGTTGGAAGCCGCTGTCCCAATCGAAGGTGGTCCAGAAACCGTTTTCGCCGGCGGTAATGGGGGCGAGCAGATAGTTGTACGTTGTGTCGTAGGGCTGTTTGGCGATGTGCAGTTTGAAGGGGAATATCTTCGCGGTTTTGTCTGCAATACTGCCCGCGGGTTTGTTGATGTAGGTCACGCCGTCCTTGTTGATCGGGTCGCCGAGGATGTAGCGGTATTCATTGTTTCCATTGAACCAGAGATAGGCGGGGGCAAAGTTCTTGTCGTATACAAATTCACCTTTGATCTTGAGGTAGGTGAAGTGGTTGTCTTCGCGTCCCTCCTGAGCCGCCTCTGACCAGTCCCAATAGACTTTGGTGGGGTCTTCGAGCGCGAGCGCGGGGATGTGGCAGGTTTGGCAGGCGACTGCAGCGAGATGACCGTCAATACGTTCGTCGCCGTGTTTTTGGTCCACATGGCATTGCTCGCAGGAGACTTGTTCGGCGGGGTCGATGGTGTAGTTATCGCTCAACATGCGCCCGAGGATCTGGTGGTCCTGCGTCCAATGGCAGTCGGTGCAGAGCATGTTGTTCCCGCCGCCCATGTGGATGTCGAGCGATTCGCTGGGAAAGTACAGGCTTTCATCGAGGTCGCCGTGTTTGACGCCGTTGCCGCCGCCGCCGTCGAAATGACAGGTCCCACAGTTGTCGCGGGTGGGCGCGCGGACGGAGCGTGCTGCGGCGAGCAGGTCAACGCCTTCAGCCGGATCCCCGTATTCGCCTTTGGCGTACGCCCCCATATCCGCGTGGCAGGCGAGACAGTCCACGTTTTCCGTCTTCGTGTAGTCGTATTCTCCGAATTCCTCCCAGCCGTAGCCGACATGGCAAGTCATGCATCGCTTTTGATTCCCCTGTGCGCTGATGCAGAAGTTGTTGATCTGATTGGCTTTGCCGATGGTGACGGGTTCGTCGCGCCAGGGAACATCGAATTCCTTGGATTCCCATGTCCAGTGGGTGGTTGCCATGACTGCTGTGGCGGCATCTTCGTGGCATTCGAGGCAGGCGCGGGTTACATCCTGTCCTGTGGTGAATTCGCCGTTGACGATGTCGGAATGATCCACATGCACGGGCTTGACGGGGAGATATGCTGCAGGGTCGTTCGCTTTTTGGGCGCGGGGCAGGAAGTAAAGGACCGGGACGAGAATCAGCAACAAAATGCCGAGCAAACCCAAAGTCCATGAAGGGATGCGAAGTCTTGAGCGTGTCGAAGGGCGTTGTTTCATACATTCTCCTGTGCGGTTTCGTTGACCAGGCTTGCCTGATATGCGAGTCGGTCACGCATGATGCTGCGCATGATGTCAAGTGCCTGAATGAGCCGGGGATCGGCAAGGTGATAGGTGATGGTCGTGCCTGTGCGAACAGTGTCCACCAGCCCGCGTTCGCGCAGGACTTTGAGGTGGCGCGACGTGGTGGGCTGGTTCAAGCCCAATTCGTTTGCCAGTTCGTTGACGTTGTGAGGCGTTTCATTGAGTGAATATAAAATGAGGAGGCGGCTTGGGTCCGAAAGCGCCGCACAGAAGTTGGCTTCTAGCTGCAGGATTTCCTGCTGGAGAGTGGGGTTGACCATGATCTACCTGCCTATATGTATATAAACGAATATTTATACATGCATCATAATATTGTGACAGTTTGTACAATAGTGCAGTGTGTCACATTAATTTTCGTTTAATGTCACTTTTCGTTGGGGTATAATTTTGGGAAGATTTAAAGATTTTGGAAATCCGGAGGTACCATGGAATCATTTATTCGTGAGGCAGCATCCGTAAATGTGGCGTCCCGCCTGCGGGAATTGCGCGAGGGGCAAAATATTTCCATGCGCACGCTCGCAACCAGGAGCGGACTCTCCGCCAATGCGCTTTCGATGATCGAACGCGGTAAAACATCGCCTTCGGTCAGCACGCTCTATAAACTTGCGGATGCGCTGGGCGTATCGATCACGGCTTTTTTTGATACCGGGACAGAGATGAAGCAAATCGTCTTTTTGAAAGCGGACGAACGAACACGCGTGTCGTTCACGCGCGGGGTGTTCGAGGCGCTGGGCGGGGAAAATTTTTCAGGGCGGGTGGAGCCGTTCATGCTCACGACGGAGAGTGGCGCCACCTGCGGTCCGCATGACATTGTCCATTCCGGGCATGAATTTGTCTTCTGCCTGCGTGGGCAGTTGGATTATTATGTGGAGAAGGAATTGTTCCATTTGGGGGCGGGGGACAGCCTGTTGTTTGCTTCAAAATTACGTCATCGCTGGCGTAACCCAAGCGGCAATGTGACTACCGCCTTGATCATCATTTCCGGTTTTGCCGAGGGGGAGCAGCCGCATGTGACGCACATGAAGAGGGCAAAATAGTACAGAAAGTGAGAATCAAAAAAGACGCCGATGCGGGAAGCATCGGCGTCTTTTTTGATTCTTCAACCACTTATGCGTACATTCCCCAATCCAATGCGGAGGGATCTTCCATCATGGAGAAATCCCACATTTCCATGCCCATTTCGATATTGACGGGCATGTTCAGCCCTTCGGTTGCCTTCGCCTTGGTCATCTCGATCATGGCGGGACCGTAGGGGCAGAATGGCGTCGTGAGGATCATCTTCACGCGGCCGATGCCGTTCTCGATTTCAACATCCCGAATCAAGCCCAATTGAATGATGTTCATTCCAATTTCCGGATCGATCACCTCAGACAGGCTTGCACGCGCCTGTTGAACGATCTCAGGGTGGGTGGTGTGGATGCTCCACTGGATTTCTTTGATTTCTTCGCTCATGGCTCCTCTACTTGTCTGAAATTTACTTGACCTTCACTTCCGCAGGCTGGACGACATAGGTGCAATGCGAGTCGCCATCCAAAATGCACTGAACTTTATTGGCCGGCAGGGCCAGCATTTTTGAGATCAGGGTCTGGTCAACTGTGCATACTTCAGGGTGGGCAATCCCAATTTGATAATACGGGCAGGAAATTTCATGGATCTGGTATTGACCGTCCTTCTTTTCCCATTCCACGGTAAAGCCTTCCTGCGCAAGCATATCCTTGACGAAGTCAAGACGTTCCTCCACACTCATGTTTTTCATGTCGCTGGCGTACTGGCTGGCGAGGTCTTCTGCGATCTGATTGAATAATTTCGCAACTACCGGCCCCGGCATGGTCTCCTTCATTTGCGAAAGCAGGCGGGTGGTCAATTGCATGTAGCGTGTGGGAAATCGCTCCATGCCCTCATCGGTAAGGATGTACGCCAGGCGCGGACGTCCCACGCCATGGCGCTCCTCCTGGCCCTCCACCAGGCCTTCCATCTGTAGGTTGGTGATGTGGTGGCGCACGGAAATGGGATTAATGCCAACAGCTTCCGCCAGATCATTAATGGTGGAGCGCGGCTTTCTTAACAAGGTCTGTAGAATCTTGTCTCGCGTGGATTTCATGCCGGGAGTATAACAATCCTGCCTGAGTTTGTCAATATACTAGAAAAATATCATAAATATTGACAAATCCATCCAGTCCTGCTATAATGCCGTCTCAGTGTAAAAAAAAACGCCAGCAATGGCTTACAAAGTACCGCCAGAGCGGTAATTTCCCAGGAGCTAGGTATAAGAATGTCGCAACTCGAAATCAAGAATCTGCATGTAAGTATCGAAGATAAGGAAATCCTGAAGGGCCTTTCGCTCACCATCAATCAGGGTGAGATCCACGCCATCATGGGACCCAACGGAACGGGCAAGTCCACCCTTGCCTATACCCTGATGGGGCATCCGAATTACATCGTCACAGAGGGCGAGATCCTCTTCAAGGGCAAAAATGTCCTCGAACTCGAACCCGACGAACGTTCCCGTGAGGGAATTTTTCTTGCTTTTCAATACCCTGTCGCCATACCCGGCGTGACCGTGGCCAACTTCCTGCGCACTGCCATCAATTCCCGCCGCCGCGCTGTCAACCCCGAAGACAAAGGCATGCCCATCCCTGAATTCCGCAAGATGCTCAAGGAAAAAATGGACACGCTCAAGATGGATCACGCTTTTGCAGGCCGCTACCTGAACGACGGTTTCTCCGGCGGCGAAAAGAAGCGCGCAGAAATTTTGCAAATGGCAACCCTCAAGCCGGAGATCGCCATCCTGGATGAAACCGATTCAGGCCTGGATATCGATGCGCTGCGCGTCGTTGCGGAGGGCGTCAACGCTCTTTCCGGACCCGACTTGGGCGTGCTGGTCATCACACATTATCAACGCCTGTTGAATTACATCAAACCGAACTTCGTCCACATCATGCTGGACGGCCGAATCGTTGAATCGGGCGGAGCCGATCTTGCCCTGCATCTTGAAGACCAGGGCTATGACTGGGTGCGCGAGAAGTATGAAGAAGCGGTTGAAGGGGAAGAATCCGCTGTGTAAGCCTTAGTGGTTAAAAACCCAGGAGATTCACATGACTGAAGAAACTAAGACCGACGAAACCATTCTCGAAGAAATTGGGGATTACAAATACGGTTTTCATGACCGCGACGATAACTACGTGTTCAAATCCGAGCGCGGGCTCAGCCGCGAGGTCGTTGAAAATATCTCCCGCATGAAGGGTGAGCCAGAGTGGATGCTTGAGTTCCGTCTCAAGGCGTTTGAGCATTACATGGCGCGTCCCATGCCAAATTGGGGACCCACACTCGATGAGATCGACTTCGACAATATTTTTTATTATGTCAAGCCGACCGAGAAAAGTGAAAAGAATTGGGATGATGTTCCCGATGACATCAAGAATACCTTCGATAAATTGGGCATCCCGGAAGCCGAGCAAAAGTTTTTGGCGGGTGTGGGTGCGCAATATGAATCTGAAATGGTCTATCACTCCATATTGGAACATCTTGAAAAACAGGGTGTCATCTTCCTTTCCATTGAAGACGGCCTTAAGCAATACCCCGACCTGTTCAAGGAATATTTCGGCACGGTCATTCCGATCGAAGACAACAAATTTGCTGCGCTCAATTCCGCGGTCTGGTCCGGTGGTTCCTTCGTGTACATCCCTAAAGGAGTTACAGTGGACCTGCCTCTTCAGGCTTATTTCCGCCTGAACACCGCGAATGTCGGCCAGTTCGAGCGCACCCTCATCATCGTGGATGAAGGCGCTTCGGTGCATTATGTCGAGGGCTGTACTGCCCCGCAATACACCACCAATTCCTTTCACAGCGGCGTGATCGAGATCATCGTCAAGAAGGGCGCGCGCTCCCGTTATTCCACCATTCAGAACTGGTCGACCAATGTCTTCAACCTCGTCACCCAGCGCGCCAAGGTCTTCGCGAATGCCTCCCACGAATGGGTGGACGCGAACCTCGGCTCGAAGCTCACCATGAAATACCCGTCCTGCTACCTGATGGAATCGGGTGCCCACGGGGAAATGCTTTCCATGGCATTTGCAGGACCCGGTCAAACCCAGGACGCCGGTTCAAAGATGATGCATTTTGCACCCAACACCACCAGCAAGATCGTTTCCAAGTCCATCAGCAAGGGCGGCGGCCGCGCATCCTATCGCGGCATGGTCAAGGTTTACAAGGGTTCCAAAGGCGTCAAATCCAATGTGGTGTGCGACGCGCTCCTGCTCGACCCCAAATCCCGCTCCGATACATACCCCACCATCGAGATCGACGAGGACGATGTCACCATCGGTCACGAAGCCTCCGTCAGCAAAGTGGGCGAAGAACAGCTCTTTTACCTCATGTCACGCGGCCTCAGCGAAGAGGAAGCCACCACCATGGTCGTCTCCGGCTTCATCGAGCCGCTGGTCAAGGAACTGCCGATGGAATACGCAGTGGAAATGAACCGCTTGATCCAACTTCAGATGGAAGGATCGATTGGCTGACATGCAGGAAAAACCAAAAGTATCGGTAAGCCGAACCCGACGCGGAGCTGCCGCAAGGGAATTTACTTTCACACAGGCGGATATTCCAGCATCAAGGGATGGTCTCGCCTCTTTCCGCGCTTTCGCCTGGGAGACATTCCAGAAACTTTCCCTCCCCGTGGCCACGGACGAAGCCTGGCGCCGCACAGACTTGCGCTTGCTGCCCGCCGATGATTTTAAACTTCCAAAAGATGGTGCCTTTGAAGATTTACCCGTCGTTCCCGAGGAATTGCTCAAGCCATTGACTGGCGAACAACATGGCGGACAGATCACTTTGCTGCCGGGCGGCTCCAAGATCCAATTGGATAAAGCCCTTGCCAAGAAGGGTGTTGTCTTCACTGATTTCCGTACCGCGGAAAAGGATCATGCCCACCTTCTTGCGAAATTGATCGGTCAGATCGTTAAGCCGCATGACGGCAAGTTCGCCGCTTTGGCTTCAGCGTTATCCGAAAATGGCGTGTTGCTCTACGTTCCGAAAAATGTGCAGGTGGATTATCCCCTTCACTCCGTCCTCTGGGGACCCGGCTCGGATCTCGCACATTTCTCCCACCTCATCGTTTATGTGGAAGACGGCGCTTCGGTGACCTACGTTCATGAAGCCGCATCTCCAAATGAAACAGGTCATGCGATGCACGCCGGTGTTGTGGAAATTTACGTCGGCAGGGATGCGAACCTGCGTTTTGTGGAACTGCAATCCTGGGGACGCCACGTCTGGAACTTCTCGCACGAGCGCGCCCGCGTGGAGCGCGGCGGCAACCTGGACTGGATTTTCGGTGCTGTTGGTTCCCGCCTTACCAAAAATTTCTCCGACCTTGATCTGGCTGGCGAAGGTGCGCAAGGACGTATGTCTGGCTTTTACTTTACCGATGGGACCCAGCACCTCGACCACGATACCCAGCAAAATCACCTTGCTCCGCACTGCACCAGCGACTTATTGTTCAAGGGAGCGCTGAAGGGCAGGAGCCGTTCCGTGTGGCAGGGTATGATCTATGTTGCCCCCGGCGCGCAGAAGACCGATGGCTATCAGGCCAACCGCAACCTCGTCCTCGACGATCAGGCGCGTGCAGACTCGATCCCGGGCCTGGAGATTCTCGCAGACGATGTCCGCTGTACACACGGCGCGACGGTCGGAAAACTGGAGATGGAACCGCTCTTCTATTTGAAGTCGCGCGGCATCCCGCAGCGTGAAGCGGAACAATTGGTTGTGGAAGGTTTCTTCGACCCGATCATGCAGCGCATTCCATTCGAAGGTGTGCGCGAGAGGTTCCAGCAGGCAATTCAGGATAAATTGTCGGCGTAGGCAAATCAGCCCAGGTACGTTGGCAAAACCCCCGCTGGGCTTTGGATGTCAGACCGGCACTCTGACGGATGTTTGAGCAGTTGTCCCGTAAGCAGGAGGCGGAGGGCGTCTCCATCGTTCAAGACAGGATGTGAGTCATGGCAGTAAGATCAAAAGCGAAAACGAAATCAAAATCAAAATCTAGGTCCACACTAAAAGCAAAAGGGAAGAGAACGGTCAAATCAAAGGCGGCGGCAAAGACAAAGCCCGTAAAGAAATCCACCATAAAGACGAAAGTCAAAGTGAAAACCAAGGCAAAACCCATCGTCAAGAAAACTCCCGCGAAGACGAAGGCCAAAGCGAAGGTTCTCAAGAAAGCGCCAGTGAAAAAAATTGTTTCAAAAACAAGGACCAGTTCCAAAATCGTCAGGAAAGCCAAGACGAAGGCTCTGGTGAAGAACAAGCCGCTTTCAAAAGCAGCTGCCCGCGTTGAACCGCATGCAAAACCCATGACGGAAGGCATCTTGGCGAGATTGGCCCCGACTGCGGTTGTAAAGCCTGTTGCGCCGGTTGTTAAGCGGACGGTCTCCCCGCTGGTCGAACGGCGCAGGCCGATCAAGCGCTCCCTGCGCGTGAGTCAGTTTTCCTTCATGAAGGCACCCGGACTCGAACACGCCTTTGAAGTCGGCGACTCGGTTGAAGTATTTTGCGACCACGAAAAAAGCCGCGAACGCGTACGCGGGTGGATCAAGGGCATCGTGGTGCAGGTGGATAATAAAATGGTGGCGGTGCAGTTCCGTTCCAACGTGTACCTCACCGATGGCTGGATGGTCCCTGACCGCATCCTGTGGTATCCGCTGAATTCAGAACATATCCGTCCCGTGCCGGGCAAGAAGCCGGTCATGAAGAAGGATTTCATCCCTGATTATTAATCATGTCCCTTAATGTAGAAGAAATCCGCAAAGATTTTCCAATTCTCGAACGCGAAACCCGCGAGGGTGTTCGCGTCGTGTATTTGGATTCCACCGCCACCTCGCAAAAACCTGTGCAGGTCATCGAGGCGATGAACGATTATTACCGGCGGTCGAATGCGAACATCCATCGCGGTGTGCATACGCTGGCGGAGGAAGCCACGTCCATGTATGAAGGCGCGCGAGAGAAGATCGCGAAGTTCATCAACGCTGCCTCCTCGCGCCAAATCATTTATACGCGCAACACGACCGAGTCGATCAACCTGGTTGCGTATTCATGGGCACGCACGAATTTGAAGGCGGGCGACCTTGTCGTCCTGACCGAGATGGAACATCACAGCAATCTCGTCCCCTGGCACATGCTCCAGATGGAACGCGGTATTGAGTTGGATTTCATCCCTGTGACGGAAGACGGTTTGCTTGATCTGGATACCTACAAAGCGCTTCTTGAACGCCGCCCAAAGCTGGTCTCGTTTACGCACATGTCCAATGTCCTTGGCACGATCAACCCCGCAGGGGAGATCATCCGCCTGGCGCATGAGGCTGGTGCGATCACTCTTGTAGATGGTGCGCAATCCGTGCCGCATTTGAGCGTGGATGTGCAGGCTCTCGACGCCGATTTCTACGCCTTCTCTGCGCACAAAATGTGCGGACCTACAGGCATTGGTATTCTATACGGCAAAGCCTCTTTGCTGGATGCCATGCCTCCCTTCCTCGGTGGCGGGGACATGATCAAGGAAGTGAAACTGCGATCTTTCCGCGCCAATTCCCTGCCGCATAAATTTGAAGCGGGGACGCCCGCCATCGCGGAAGCCGTCGGGTTTGGCGCGGCTGTGGATTACCTCTCCGCCATCGGTATGGAAGGAATCGCCGCACACGAGCATGAGGTCACGGGATATGCATTGGATCGTTTGGAAGAAATTCCTGGCGTAAAATTGTTCGGTCCCTCTGCGGATAAAAAGGGCGGCGTCGCGGCCTTTACGCTGGACGGAGTCCATCCGCATGATGTGGCACAGATCCTGGATAAGGACGGCATCGCTGTCCGCGCAGGACATCACTGCGCCCAGCCGTTGCATGAAAAGTTCGGCATCCCCGCCACGAGCCGTGCCTCCTTCTATTTGTATAATACGAAGGATGAAGTGGATATGCTTGTGAACGGGCTTTATAAAGTGAAGGAATTGTTTGGATAAACTCGGCGGTTGAGCAGGTGGCGGGTTTCGATATGTCCTTTCAGGACCATTCAACCAGCACCGCCGTGTCGAAACCACCGGTATTGGGAGAATCATGGACGATCTCTATCGTGAAGTCATCATCGAACACTATAAAAACCCATCCTATCGCGGGAAACTTGACCCGCACGATATTTCCTTTGCGGACAATAATCCGCTGTGCGGTGACCACATCCAAATTGACCTGCGTGTAGACAAAAATAGAATTGTCACCGAAGCCATGTTCGACGGCCACGGTTGCGCCATCTCGCAAGCCTCCGCGGATCTGCTGATGGAATCCATCATCGGCAAGCCGCTGGACGAAGTGAAGAAACTCAACAAGGAGTCCATCCTTGAATTGCTCGGCATCGACCTTGGCCCCGTACGCTTGAAATGCGCTTTGCTTTCACTTAAAGTATTGAAGGCAGGAGTGTATGGTTTGGGTGAGGCGAGTGACGATCTGGTGGAATGATTGCTTTGCCCTCCCCCATGGGAGGGCAGGGTGAGGAAAAGTATGTTCAATTACACAACCCTTGACGACTCCAAAACAGAATTCTTAGAGATCGCCCCTGTTTCCGAACTGCCCAACGGTGAGCGTCTGTTCATTGACTTGGGTGACAAGCCGATAGTTATTTTCAATATTGCGGGAAAATATTATGCCATTGGTGATGTCTGCACGCATGACGATGGTCCGCTGGGGGACGGGATGCTCGAAGGCAATAACATCGTCTGCCCCCGCCATGGAGCCGAGTTCGACATCCGCACCGGGCAGGCGGTCCAAATGCCTGCTGTGGTGGACATCCCCGCTTATCCCGTGCAGGTGCAGGACGGTGTCCTTTTTGTGGGCGTGCCGAAGGAATGGTAAGTGTATTATTCGATCTCTACCAATCACCCGCATAATGGATGTCGTAAGGCTGGGTGATTCTCTCGATCAAACTTCGTCGTAATTCCACCAGCTGGCGGATGTGCAGGTTGTCATGTGCCGACCAGGCCGCGAACATATCCCCCGCCTTCATCGAGCCGAATTGGGATGTGTAGGTTGTTTCCCAATCCGTTTTGGATAAGGTCTTGAGCCAATCCAGCGATTTTTCGCGCTCCATAAAAAACTTTCCCTTCATTTCCCCAAAGTTTTGTTCGTTATATTTTCTCGAAGCAACCCAGCCCAGCGGGTCTATGGAATGCCACTCCTCGTTCTGGCGATGCAGGATGCAATCCAAATGCTCACGAAAATCCTCGCGCTCCTCGTCGTGCAGATGGCAGGTGACTTCGAGAATTGACCACGAATCGGGATTGGGCTTTACCCGCGCCTCCTCCCCGCCGACGCCTGCCAGCAAAGCCCGAATCATTTCCGTGCTGTGGGTAAGTTCCTCATAAAGTCTCTGGAATTCCATGCCAGCCTCCGGTTCCTAGTTCCCGAATTTACCGACGATCCTCAATATATCAAATCCCTCTGCGAACGGCACCTCCGCCAGCGCGCCGTGGCGCACCATGATGGCGCGCGTCAACTCGCTGTTGAAATAATAGCGGTCTTTATAGGTTTCATACTCGGAAAGCGCTTCGATCTTCTTGCTCACATCCTCTTCCGTCACTTCCACAAGAAAATGCGGGAAGAAACCATAAGAGGAGCGCACCACGTCAAAGCCGAGCACGGTGATCCCGCGGAATGCGCGCAGGGCTTCCTCGGTCATGGTGTTGTGATCTTGATGCACATCCTGCTTCGAATGCACAAAGATCAGGTCGGGTTTGAAATCCCTGCGGAGTTTAAGGAAATATTCAAGGATGTCCTGCCGCGAGTCGGGAAAGACACGTGTGTTGAACGGCCCGAACAAAATCCTTTCTTCCGGCAGGCCGAGTACTTTCATGGACCGGATGTGCTCGCCCTTTACCTGTATCAGTTCGGGATTTTTTTGGTTGTCAGACAGCGTCACACACAGAATGTCCGTCTGTTTGACAATGTGATGGATCAAGGCACCGCACCCGATCTCAATATCATCCGGGTGCGCACCGAGGAAGAGGACTTTTTTGCCGAAGAAGTTCATGAAAAAATTATTTCGTTGCCAGAATTCCGCCGACGACCTTGGTCATCACCAATTTGTTATCGCGGTCGAACCATTTTTGGGCAACGGCCTGGATCCTGCCGATCAGGGCCTCATATTCATCCTTGCCGTTGAACATGGATGTCCACAGTTTGCGGTCTTCACTCAGTGAAGCGCGGACATAGTCAATGAACGGCGTGACTTTGGGGAAGGTGAGGTGGTTTTCGAACTTGTGCAGTTCGGTCCTGGCAAAGATACCATCAATTGTTTTAAAGATATCACTCTTGAAGCGTGAAGAACCGGGCATGGGTGGGATTTCCGCGCCTGTGGCTTCCTTGATGATGTCATAGAACATCTGCTTGTTCTCGGGCAAGGGGCCGGAGACGAAAAGCCGTCCGCCGGGGACAAGCACACGGTAGGCCTCGCCAAATGTAAAGTCCAGATCGGAGGCGTAGTAGATGGCGAAGGCGCTGGTGCACAGGTGGAAGGTATTGTCTGCAAAGTTGAACGGCTTGTTGAAATCCAAAAACTGAAAGTCAATTTTTGCGCCGATTTCCATGTTCTTTGTGCGGGCTTTGTCCAGCAGTTCCTCCGAGAAATCACCGCCACTGATATCCGCGCCGCCCTTGGTATATTCGTTGAAAAGGAAACTGAGTTTCCCTGCACCACAGCCAACATCCAAAATCTTCATGCCCGCCTGCGGTTTGAGCAGATCGGTGGTCCAGACGTCGATATTGGCGGAGCCGTATTTTTCGTGAATGTCGATACGGGTGAGCAGGTCCTGGCTGGTTTCCTGATAATTAATTTCCATAGGTTTCTCCTTGATGAATAATGGATGATTATACCAAAACTATTTCAAAATTCAATGGCTGAATTTTGAAATCCAACCCATGATAAAATTCGCGCACTGGAGTCAATATGGCGAACAAGATAAACCCTGTCAAAGGGACACGCGAATTTTACCCCGAGCAGATGGCGCTGCGAAATTTCATGTATGGAAAAGTCAGGGCCGCATCGCGGGCTTTTGGCTATCAGGAGTATGACGGTCCTTTCATTGAGCCGATCGACCTGTACGCAGCGAAATCCGGCGAGGAACTCGTCAAGAAGCAGTCATTCACGTTTCAAGACCGCGGAGGGGATTTTGTCACACTTCGGCCTGAACTCACACCAAGCCTTGCGCGGATGATTGCGGCGAAACAGGGTGAGTTGACCTATCCCGTGCGCTGGTGGTCGTTCGGTCCGTTCTGGCGCTACGAACAGCCGCAAAAGGGGCGCTCGCGTGAATTCTTCCAATGGAATATTGACATGCTTGGAGTTGACTCGCCGGAGGCGGATGCGGAGCTCATCGCCGTCGCGGCGACATTCCTGCGCTCAGTCGGCCTCAACCCTCAGCTTGCCACCATTTTTGTCAACAATCGACGCCTGATGGATTCTGAATTCGACGCCTTGCAGATTGCTGCGGGGAAACGCCTTGACATCTCGAATTTGGTGGATCGGCGCTCCAAGATGGAGCCCGCCAAATGGGATGAGTACGCGCTCGAATTGGGTTTGACCCAGGCGCAATTGGATGGCTTGAAGGACATTCTTGGTAATTTTGATTTGTGGAGGAAAAGCGATGATCTGATCCGCCTCTTCACAGCCCTGGAAGCACTGGGCGTGAAGGAATATGTCAAATTCGACCCGAACATTGTGCGCGGACTTATGTATTACACGGGCACGGTTTTTGAAGCTTTTGAGACCAGTGGTTCGGTGCGGCGCGCGATTTTGGGTGGCGGGCGCTACGATAACCTGCTGGCGGATGTGGGTGGCCAGGCTCTTCCGGCGACCGGATTTGCCATGGGTGATGTGGTGGCGGGCATCATTTTGCAGGAAAACAATCTTGTGCCTGAATTCATCCCAACGCCTGCCCTGGCACTGGTGACGGTGTTCGACGAATCCATGTGGATGAAGTCATTTGAACTGGCGGCGAAGTTACGGAATGCCGGCTTGGACGTGATGGTCTATCCTGAACCTGCCAGGCTGCAAAAGCAGTTCAAGTTTGCCGACAGGATGAAAATCAAGATTGCCTTGACAATTGGACCTGATGAGGCGGCGGATAATTCTGTGGCGGTGAAAAATCTCATAAACAGCGAACAGGTCATTGTCCGCTGGGAAGCGGTGGAGGATACCATTAAGGCAATCATGAATGCCTGAGATTCGTCCTGTTAACAAGGAGAATTGGGTGACCCTGATCGATCTGAACGTGCGGGACGATCAGAAGGGTTTTGTTGCATCCAATTTGTATTCCATTGCGCAATCTCAATTTGGCGATGAATATGAAGGTCATTGGGATTTTCATCCTTTTGGGATCTATGACGGTGACAGGCCGGTTGGTTTTTTAATGTACGCACTTAATTTCAAACATCCCCGGCATCAGGCTTTCGTTCAGCGCTTGATGGTCGATGAAAAATTTCAAGGCAGGGGCTATGGACGCTTTGGGATGGAGGCGATGCTCGAAATTTTCCGCGCCGACGGGCGGATTAAGGCGGTTGGTATAAGTTACGAACCGGAAAACGAAGGTGCGCGAACGTTGTATGCCAGTTTGGGGTTTGTGGAGACGGGAGAGGTTGTTGAAGGGGAGGCGGTCGCGATATTGAGGTTGTGATAATTTGTGGTAAAATTTTGTCCGCTTCCAATATGGAGCCTGTAGCTCAATGGCAGAGCGCCACACTGTGGATGTGGATGTTGTGGGTTCGAAACCCATCAGGCTCCCTGCCATGCGACCCTAAAGGTTTCAAAAACCTTTAGGGTCTTTCTAAACTTTCGGAGGTTCATGAAACAATATCTGGTTGAACCGGGCAGGAAAGTCAAACTTACGGAGCAGGATCCGGGCGGCACGGGGGATTTCAAGGGCGGCAAGACGGGCGGCTTGAGGGAAGCTCAGAAGTTAAACGAAGAATTGCAGTCGCTGCAGGAATTGTTGTACGCGGAAGGCAAGCATAAAGTGCTTGTCGTTTTGCAGGCGATGGACACGGGCGGCAAGGATGGCGCGATCCGCCGCGTGTTCGAGGGGGTGAATCCGCAGGGTGTCAAGGTGGCAAGTTTCAAGGTGCCAACGGCGAAGGAACTGTCGCATGATTATTTGTGGCGGATTCACCAAGTCATGCCCGCGAACGGCGAGATGGTGATCTTCAACCGCAGTCATTACGAGGACGTGTTGGTGGTGCGTGTGCGGAATCTCGTGCCGAAGGAAGTGTGGTCGAAGCGCTACGACCAGATCAACGATTTCGAGCGGATGCTGGCGGAGAACGGCACGACGATCCTGAAATTCTTCCTGCATATCAGCAAGGACGAGCAAAAGGAACGCCTGCAAGCCCGCCTCGACGACCCGACCAAGCATTGGAAGTTCAGCCTCGGTGACCTCGAGGAACGCAAACTGTGGGACGATTACCAGCAAGCCTATGAGGACGCCATCAACAAGAACAGCACAGACTATGCACCGTGGTATGTCGTCCCTGCGAACCGCAAATGGTACCGCGACCTGGTCATTTCGACCATTTTGGTGGAAACATTGAAAGGCTTGAAAATGGACTATCCCAAGCCGAAGGATAATCTCCAAGGCGTTGTGGTCGAGTAAAATCAATCCATGCCTAAAACCATCAATGTTCTTTTCCTTGCGGCGGAAGCCGACCCCTTTGTGAAGGTCGGCGGACTTGGGGATGTGGCGGGTTCCCTGCCGCGTGCCTTGCGCGCTCTTTCCACGGATGACCTGAAACTGGATGTGCGGCTGGTACTGCCGTATCACCCGGTCGTAAAGGCGGATAATCTCAAGCCGTTGGGAATGTTCTCGATTTCGCGCGGCGATTCCGAGGTCGCAGTGGAGGCGTTCGAATCCGTTTTAGACGGCATGCCCGTTTATATCATCAACGGCGACCCGATCCGCACAAGCGGTTCCGTTTACTCCCTCGATGCAGCCCTGGATGCTGAAAAATATACGTTCTTCTCGCTTGCCGCACTGGCATTGGCAAGGCAGGTCAACTGGCTGCCGGACGTTGTCCACGCGAATGATTGGCACACCGCCGCAAGCCTTTATGGATCCCTGACCAAACGCTGGGAGGAGGGTGCGCGCCATGTGGCCGGTGTGATCACGCTGCACAACCTGCCGTTCATGGGTCCCGATGTCAGTGCGATCCTTGATAGTTATGGAGTAAAACTCGCGCAGACCGACCTGCCTGATTGGGCGCGCGTGATGCCCCTGCCGCTGGGCTTGTGGGCCTCGGATGCGATCGTGGCGGTTTCGCCGACCTATGGACGTGAGATCCTCACGCCTGAATTTGGATGCGGCTTGGATGAATTTTTACAGACCCGACGCGAAACGATCAGCGGTGTGTTGAATGGGATCGATGTTGCCTCCTTCAACCCTGCGGATGACTCCGCCCTGGGTGTAAATTTTGACATTGACTCGCTCCAAAAGCGTGCCGCAAACAAGGGATTGTTGCAGGAAAGGCTTGGCTTGTCGCACGATCCTGGGATTCCCCTGCTTGCGGTTGTTTCGCGCATGGACGTGCAAAAAGGCGTCGACCTTGCCTTCACCGCCTTGAAAAGCATGAAGAAGGTCAATTTTCAGGCGGTGGTTTTGGGGACAGGTGATCCGAAGCTCGAAGAGGCGGCACGTACTCTGCATGAATTATTCCCTGATAAGATAAAAATTGAACTGCGGTACGATGCCGGGCTTGCCCGCCAGATCTACGCCGCTGCGGATATGCTCTTGATGCCCTCGCGCTACGAACCGTGCGGTCTTTCGCAAATGATCGCCATGCGGTATGGATGTGTGCCTGTCGTGCGTGCTGCCGGCGGCCTGAATGACACGGTCAAGCACAACGAAACCGGGTTCGTTTTCGAGAAGGCCCATCACATGTCTTTGGCGAGTGCGGTCAAGGCGGGAATCAAGATATTTGCCGACAAGGAAAAATGGCGGAGTATCCAGCGCGCGGGCATGGCGCAGGATTTTTCGTGGGAAAACTCGGCGCGCGAATATCTTAAACTCTATTTGTCCCTGGTGAAATGATCAATGGCATTTACACGTTCCTCCGGCATCCTTCTGCATCCATCCAGCCTGCCCGGCCCGTACGGCATCGGCGATCTCGGCCCGCAATGCCGCAGTTTCATAGACTGGCTTGCATCCGCCGGATGCAAGCTCTGGCAGATTCTGCCGCTGGGCCCCACGGGTTATGGCGATTCTCCGTATCAATGTTTTTCCGCGTTTGCTGGGAATCCCTATTTATTAAGCCCGGATGAACTGCTTGCGGACGGACTGTTGACTAATGACGATTTGGATGCGTTAAAGGACCTGCCCGCCTCATTCGTGGACTTTGGCCTGATCATTCCCAAAAAACTTGACCTTTTGCAAAAGGCATTTACCCGCTTCCAGGCCTCGCCTGAGAGTTTGCGCGGTTCATTCGACGATTTCTGTGCTGAAAACGCCTCCTGGCTGGACGACTTTGCCCTCTTCATGGCGTTGAAGGATGCCAATGGCGGAGGAGCATGGAACGGGTGGCCTGAAGCGCTGCGTTCGAGGAAAAAATCGGCATTGACCAAAGCCAGGCAGGAACTGGCTGAAAGCATTATGCGGCATGCCTTTTATCAATTCCTCTTTTTCAGGCAGTGGAACAAGGTCCGTGCATATGCAAATGAAAAGGGGATTCAGATCATTGGGGATATCCCGATCTTCGTCGCGTATGACTCGGCGGATGTGTGGGCGCATCCCGGATTATTCTTCCTCGATGAATACAGCAATCCAACCGTTGTGGCGGGCGTCCCGCCGGATGCGTTTTCGGCGACAGGCCAACTGTGGGGCAATCCGCTTTACAATTGGAAGATCCACAAAAAAGAGGGCTATGCCTGGTGGCTTTCGCGCGTGCATGCATCCCTGAAATTTATGGACGTCCTGCGCTTCGACCACTTCCGCGGCTTTGCAGGCTACTACGAAATTCCAGCCGAAGATACCACTGCTGAGAACGGACGCTGGGTGCCCGGCCCCGGCAGGGACTTTTTCCGCGCCGTGCAAGTGTATCTAAGCGATGGCTTGGTCCCGCCCGGCAGCGGTCTGCCCATTATTGCAGAGGATTTGGGCGTAGTAACTCCGGATGTGGTCGAATTGCTCGAAGCCTTCGATCTGCCCGGCATGAAGGTCCTGCAGTTTGCTTTTTCAGGACCCGATAACCTCTTCCTGCCGCATAATTATGTCCCCAATTGTGTGGCATACACCGGGACACATGACAACGACACTGCCTTTGGCTGGTTCGCTGCGGCGCCGCAGCACGAACGCGAGTTTGCCAAACGCTATCTCGGTGTGGACGGTAACGACTTTGCCTGGGATTTGATCCGCGCGGTCTGGAAATCCGTGGCGGTCCTTGCCATCACGCCCATGCAGGATCTGCTCGGCCTTGGCGGCGAGGCGCGCATGAACTTCCCCAGCAAACTGGGCGGCAACTGGGAATGGCGCATGAAGGAGGGTGATCTGCATGGAGACCTTGCGGCGGGACTTCGGGATTTGAATTGGTTGTCGAACAGATAAAAAACGCCTCGCAAGAGGCGTTCATGTCATGAATAGCCTTACGATTGAATTGTGGTTTAATTGTTGATATGAAACTGGTTACTGTTACTCAAATGCGCGCCATCGAAAAGGAAGCCGACGCCAGCGGCGTTTCCTATGCTCAAATGATGCAAAACGCCGGGCGCGGGCTGGCGGAAGTTGTCCATGCGTTGGGGCAGGAGAACGGCTGGGATGAGGTCACGGGTATCGTCGGTTCCGGCAATAATGGCGGTGATACGCTTGTCGCGCTTGCGTGGCTTGCGGAAGCAGGTTGGCGCACACACGCATACCTGGTTAACCGCACGTTGGACGATGAACTGATCGTACAATACCAGTCTGTGGGCGGCGGGCTGCGCGAATCCAAAGGCGATGAAAATGACGAAATCCTCAATGCCCTTCTTGAGCAGTCCGATGTCCTTTTGGATGGATTGCTTGGGACCGGGGTCAAGCTTCCGCTTAAGAAAGAAGCGGCGCGTCTCCTTGAAAAAATAAATCTTGGCATTTCCACGATAGATCCACCGCCTTTCATTGTCGCAGTGGATTGTCCCTCCGGTGTGGATTGCGATACGGGGGAGGCCGCCGATGAGACCATCCCCGCCGACCTTACGATCACAATGGCGGCGGTCAAGCGGGGGCTGTTGAAACTGCCCGCCTATGAATTGACAGGTGAACTGCAAACAATCGGGATCGGCTTGCCCGATGAGATGGATGCGTGGAACGCGATCCAAATCGAAGCAGCGGATTGGGATATGGTTTCTGCGCTTCTGCCGGAACGAAGTCCCGCCTCCCACAAAGGGACGTTTGGTACGGCTTTCGTGGTGGCTGGTTCGGCATCGTATATTGGTGCGGCTTTGCTGGCTGGGACTGCCGCCTATCGCATTGGCGCAGGTCTGGTTACGATGGCAATTCCCGAACCGCTGCACGCCGCGCTTGCCGGTCACCTGCCCGAAGCGACCTGGGTCTTGCTCCCTCACGAAAACGGATTTATTTCACAAGCTGCCGCCGACATGGTTCTGCAAAATCTAGATCGCGCCACCGCTTTGCTGGTCGGACCTGGCCTTGGTGATAGTTTGTCAACAGGGACGTTTATCGAAGGCTTGCTGCCCTCCATTCAAATCCCTCTGGTCGTGGATGCGGATGGATTGCGCCATATGTCTCGCATCAAGAATTGGCATCAAAAAATATTAGCACCTGCCGTGCTGACGCCGCATCCCGGCGAGATGTCCGCATTGACGGGGTTATCAAAGGATGAAATTCAAAATGACCGTGTAGCGATCGCCGGCAGGTATGCGAGGGAATGGGGGCATATCGTCGTTTTGAAAGGTGCATTTACCGTCATCGCCGCGCTGGATGGACATACCACCATCATCCCGGTGGCTACACCTGCCCTCGCCCGCGCCGGCACCGGTGACGTGCTGGCCGGCTTGATCGTTGGTCTGCTCGCGCAGGGACTTGCTCCCTTCGACGCTGCGATTGCCGGTGCGTTCATCCACGCCCAGGCGGGATTGCTTGCTGCCGAATCTCTTGGCACGACCGCCTCGGTGCTGGCAAGCGATGTGTTGGATGCCATCCCCGATGTGATCGCGGAGTTGGAATGACGTATTCGCGATTTCGATACGAAAGCTGAGGGTGACATAATCCGAAAAAAAAGAGACTCTCCTCACGGAAAGTCTCTTTTGCTAATCACTTATTGCCAACTATTCAGGTTTACTTAGATTGATTTACAATAGTCGGTATGACATGGAAACCATCATACCTAACCCGAGAACAAATGGAAGAAAGACGGCTTGAAGGTGGACGGCTGTTGAAAGCTGGAAAAATGTCAAAAGCCGAAATCTCAAGACACCTCGGAGTAAGCCGGGCCACGGTCGGCCAATGGGCCAGAATCATAGAAACAAAAGGTATGCGCGGACTCCAAAAAAGAAAAGCGGCTGGTAGCGAGCCGAAGTTGAGTAATCCACAAAAGCAAAGCTTAAAGAGGAAGCTGGAACGAGGGGCTTTGGCGAATGGATATCCAACTGATCGCTGGACATTGGACCGTGTCCAAAAATTGATCAAAAGAGAATTTGATGTCACTTATCATCCGAATTACCTCAATCGATTGTTGCGCAAACTAGGTTTCAGTCCACAAAAGCCAATGCCACAGGCTATTGAACAGGAAAAAGAGTTAGTGGAAGCTTGGTTGCTAGGAGATTGGCCAAGGATAAAAAAAGTCACATCGTCTCAAAGCAAAAATCGTATTTTGGGATGAATTTGGGTTCTCCTTTCAAGAAATATTGGCTACGACGTGGGCTCGGACTGGCAAGAGACCCGTTTTTCGACGGGTAACCAAAGATCGTCGAGCGCTATCGACAGCCGTAGCGCTGACACTTACAGGCAAGATCTACAAGAAATGTTTTGAAGGTTCGATAAAAAGCGATAACTTGATTGAGGCACTTGAACACCTCCGTAGGCAGGTACCTGGAAAAATCATCTTGATCTGGGATCGAGCCCGTATTCATCTTAGCAAGCTCACCAAAGCTTATCTCTGCCAGCATCCTGAGATCATGATTGAAGAGTTACCTGCTTACGCTCCACAGCTCAATCCGGAAGAGTATTGTCACGGAAATGTTAAACAACATCTCAGAAATGCTCGTCCAACTTCTAAAGAGGAGATTCGCTCAATGCTTGATCGTGGTTTTGCTCGCTTGCGTCGTCGACCAGACTTACTTCTTGGCTTCTTTCATGCCGCCGGTCTTTCTGTTAGGCAACTTCAGTTAACCTGAATAATGCCTGCTAAAACTACTCTTTCAAAAACTCCTCCAAAGCCGCCTTGCTGATGCGGTATGCTTTGCCCATTTTTTTCGCCTTCAGACTCTTGTCCTTGATCGCGGCAAGCACGTCCTCTTCAGAGACCTTTAAGATTGCGGCTGCTTCCGAGGGGGTCATGACATCCGGAATGCCTCCGGCACCTTGTGCGCCCCCGCCAGATTGGCCCTGTTGCGGCTGTTGGTAGCCGCCCTGCAATGCCTGTCCCATGATGTTGCCGATACCCATGCCGGCACCAATGCCAGCGGTAAGTCCGGCGCCGCCGCCTTCGTTCTGTGCCGCATCGCGCATCGCATCTGCGGCTTGCAGTTGAGTGTAGGTTGCCATATCGAGCATGCCCATATCGCGCAGTTCCTGAGCCGATTTTTCGCTCGGCTTGAGGTTGCCGATGTAGAAGGTCTTGAGTGTGAGACCAATGGCTTCGAAATCAGGTGCTGACTTTGCACGGACAGCCGCGCCGAGTTCCTCGGTCAGGCCGATCATCTCCGGTACCGAATTCTTCGCGGCGGTTTCACCAAGCGCATCCTGTAATTTGGAGAGCAGCATGGTGCGCAGGCGCTCTTCGATGTCGGAGGTGCGGTAGGTATGTTGCACGCCCACGATCTGGGTCACGAATTGTTGCGGGTCCTTCACCTGGAAGGAATACGATCCAAATCCCTGCAGCAGAGCCACGCCCAGCCCCATGCCCGGATTGCGGACGATGATCGGCTGCGGCGTACCCCATTTTTTATTCGCAAACTCCTTGCGCGAAACGAAATACACTTCCGCGGGGAAGGGCGTACGGTCATTGAAGGCCTTGCCGATGAAATCGATCAACAGCGGGATGTTGGCGGTGGCAATGGTGTGCCGCCCGGGTTTGAAGACATCCAGCGCATTGCCGTCGCGGAAGAACACCGCGCTCTGGCTCTCGCGCACGATCACCTGTGAACCGATGCGGAAATCGCCAATGCCCTCCTCTGGAAAGCGGTGGACGATTTCGTCCGCCATTTCGTTCGGGTATTCAATGACATCAAAAATTCTAGCCATATCTCACTCCTTTTGAAAGAATAACGGCTTGATTATAGCCCATCTATCGGGCAGGAACAAGAACCGTTTGTCTTGTTGTCTCTACGGATTCCACTGTGATTCGTTTCACACCTCTCCCTGCGCCTTCGCCGGCCGCCCCTTCATGGACAGTCCTGTCGCCTTGGCTCTGACCATCATGACCTCCGCCAGGATGCTGACGGCGATCTCTTCCGGCGTTTCGGCCTGCAGTTCGATTCCCATCGGCGAATGGACTTTGGCGATTCTTTCCTCGGAAACGCCCTTCTCCTTCAAGGCTTTGACGGTGGTGGCCCAGCGGCGCTTGGAGCCGATCACGCCGATATAGCCTGCGGCGGAGTCCAGAAGCGGGGCGAGTCCTGCCGCGTCCACATTGGAGCCGCGAGTCGTCAGGATCAGACTCGTGCGTTTGTCGATCTGGATATGATCGATGAGTTTATCCATTGTCACGGGATGGTAGGCATCCGCGCCGGGCGTGGCTTCGGGCGTGCAAAATTCTGCGCGGTCATCACAGACTGCCACGCGAAACCCCAGCCACTTTGCCAAATGGACAACTGCCTTGCCCACGTGTCCCGCGCCGATGACGACCAGCAGCGGGGGAGGAAGGATCGGTTCCACAAACACCTCCACCTGACCGCCGCACACACCGGGGTCACCGCGTGAGGGGTCAGCCATATTGTATTTTAAGTAGCGCGCCTGGCCGTCGCTGATCGCCATCCAGGCTTCATCGAGCACGCGGTGCTCCAAATCTCCGCCGCCGACGGTGCCAATGAACGTGCCGTCGGGATAAACGAGCATCTTGCTGCCCACATGCCGTGGCGTGGAGCCTTCGCTCCTTGTCACCGTGCACAGGGCGGCAGAGCCATTATCCTTTTCGATATCAGAGAGAGCTTGATAAATGGAATTTTTCATTTGATTTTCTGGTAGGGGCGAACGACCGTTCGCCCCTACTATTTCGGATTATCGCTCCAGCAGTCCCAGCACCGCAGGCAGCAATTGTTTCTTCCTTGAAACCACGCCCTGCGCATCTCGTGTGCGGTCGGGCATGGGCGGATAGGGAAGGTCGTTCAACACCGTCGGCGCTTCGGAGGAGATGAGCAGGCGGCTGGTTCCGCGAACCACGTCTGTGACCAGGAGCATGGCGAAATCCAAGCCGCGCTTATCGCGCAGGTCGTTCAACGCATGTTGCAGCGGATCGAGATGCTCGGTCAATTGCAGGATGTCGGTTACTTCGACTTGCGCCACGGCGAATTTGTATCCGCCTCCCTCGAAGGATTTGATGTCCGTGCTGACGATCTCCTCGGGCTTGCGGTTGGAGAGCCCGGCGCCTGCCGAAAGGATGGCGTTGCCATAGGATTCGATCGTCTCACCTTTGAGCGGACTTCCACCGACGAATGCCCAGCGTGCCAGCTTCTCTGCGGCAACATGGTCGCGCGTTGTGGTGGTGGGAGATGCCAATATAAGGGTATCAGATAACAGCCCGGCGAGAAGCGTGCCTGCCAGCGGCGGCGGCATGGAGAGACCGGCCTCGGCGGTCAGTTCGGTCACCAGAGTTGAAGTAGACCCGACAATATCAACCGTGAATCGGATGGGTTGGTGGGTGTACGGGTTGCCAAGGCGGTGATGATCGAGGATCTCCAGCAGTTCGGCTTCATCCAGCGCGGCGATGGCCTGACGCGGTTCGTTATGGTCGACGAGGATGACCTTGAGCCTGGGCGGGTTGATGACTTCACGCTGATGGGCGATGCCCATGTACACACCGTTTTCGTCCACAACCCAGTAATCGTTGTGGTCGTCGCGCAATAATTTATTGAGCGAATCGCGGATGTGACCATTCGCTGCAAACTTCGGGACGGTAGTATCCGTGGCATCCCTGCACATGGCGGACATCATCTCGCGGACGGTGGTGTCGCCGGGCCGCGGACCGAGGGTTTCCGTAAAATATTTGAAAAGGCTCATGCCGTTGATGATGCCGTGCGGGATTCCATCCTCGCCGACGACGGGCGCAATGCCGCCTGTTTTGCTGGCGAGGATCCATGCCGCGCCGAGCTGCGAATCGGGACGGATGGTATCCAGCCGCCGCATGACCGAGCCGAAACGCGGGGATGCGTCGGTGAGCAATATGGGTGCTTCAAGGCTGAGCGTTTTCAACACCCATGCCGTTTGCACGTTGAGCGCACCAGCGCGTGCGGCAACAGCATCTGCGCCGTCCCGTTCGCGCAGGAGCCAGGCGTATCCCATGGCGGACGCGATCGAGTCGGTGTCGGGGTTGATGTGGCCTACGACATAAATCTGGTCGGGCATTTAACTGGATTTCTCCGCTGAGGAAGGAATTAAAGATGATTGCGCGGTCATATTTCGCCTTTTTCAAGCATGTCCAAAAATATATTTACCATGTGCGGGTCGAAGTGTTTGCCTGATTGCTCGATGAAAAAGGCGATGATCTTTTCATGCGACCAGGCCTTGTTATACGGCCTTTCAGAACTAAGAGCATCCCAGACATCGGCGATGGCAAAAATCCGTGCGGCAACGGGGATCTCCCTGCCCTTCAACCCCCGCGGATAGCCTGTTCCATCCCATTTTTCATGATGGCAGTAGGGAATGTCCATTGCCTGTTCCAAATACTGGATGGGCTTGAGAAGTTTGTAGGCTGTTTCAGGGTGCTTGCTTATGATCTCACGTTCTTCCTTGCTAAGTTTGTCAGGTTTGTGAAGTATCTCATCTGGAATGCCCATTTTGCCGATATCATGCAGGATCGCGCCGCGGCGGATGTGTTCGATCATGTCATCCGGGAATTCAAGTTTTAAGGCGATTTTCAAGGTTGTATCCGTGACGCGGCGGGTGTGGCCTTCGGTCTCCTTGTCTCGTAATTCCAGGGCGCGCGCCCAGCCTTCCAGGGTTGTGTCATAGGCCTCGGCGAGTTCACGTGTGCGGGCCATCACACGGTCCTCCAGTTGTGTGTTCAATTTGCGCAATTCATTTTCAAGCTGTTTGAGCGCGGTGATATCGTGCGAAATATAAATGCGGCCCGTCATTTCCTTGCGGGAATTGTAGAGCGGCCAGACTGTCAATTCGTAGTGGATGTTCATGCCTCCCAGGTCAAAGGATGCCTCCGTGCGGGCGTAGGTCGAATGGGTATATTGCTTAATTGGGATCGGAAACTCGTCAAAAACCACCTTGGCCGGCTGGCCGATCACTTCGTCGGCGGTCTTATTGAGCAGAACAAGCATGGCCGAGTTGATGTCCACGATATTGTTTTTGTTGTCGAGAATTACCACGGGTTCTTCCAGAGCTTCAAAGACCTGATCCCTTCCAATGGAGGCGACTTCAAACACACGAAAACGGATCAGTCCCCAGGCAATGATCAAATTCCCGATGATGGCCGTGAGCGTGATCGCCTCACGCGGAGGGATGATGCCGGCACCCAGCCGGGCAACCAGCGCACCGCTAATGGGAAATATGATGCCAAGCGCAATTAATTTTAATTGCGTTCGATACAGGTTGTGAGACTGAACGACACGGCGAAGCAGGATGTAAAGACTCCAGGACAGGATGGCGAACGCGTACAGGGAAAACAGCCATGCGATGGGGCTGGGGTCATAATGCAATTGAGGAAACGGATTGCCGGGCGCCAGGTATGTATTTTTATATATCCAATGGTGATAGGAGTCTGTCACAAGTATGGATAGGAAAAGGATCGGCACAACCAGCAGTCCCGGAAGGAAGATTCCCGGTTTACGCAGTTTGTATTCGGTGAATTGGATCGCAAACGCCGGCAGCGCAATAACGTAAAGCGTGCCTGCCAGCCATTGATGCCCGTTCCAAATGATTTTTCCTGGGAGCCCCGTGCTGATCAGTTCGAATATAAATGCGGCCATCCAGAGCGACTGGCCCAGCATATACAGGCTGAAAGCAAGTGCGCCGGGAGACCGCCTGCGTTTCCAGACGATACCCAGCACACTGGTTGAAATTGCAAGCGATATTACATGAGAAAGTAGATGGATAATCTGATTTTGAGTCATAACCGTGCGGTTATTTTACCTCCCGAGGAGGTAAAAGGAGATATCACTTTTGGAAACCAGTTTTTATTGCCATCCGAGCATATTTTTTGGGCAGGGTGCAAGCAGCACCTTATTTGCCCTCAGTCGGATATGGGTTATGCATTCTTGATCGCCTTCCAGACCTTTTCGGGCGTGACAGGGATCTCATCCACATTGACTCCGATGGCATCCAGAATGGCATTGCCAACCGCCGGCGCGACACCGTCCATCGGGATTTCGGCAACGGCTTTCACGCCGAACGGATGGCTCGGCTCGAACGTCTCCACGAAGATGGTTTCCAGTTCGGGCATCTCATCCGAGCGGAAGAGGTGATAGCGGTCGAAGTCCCGTTCAATGGCATTCCCTTTTTCGTCGTAGCGCATCTCTTCGCAGACAGCATAGCCGAGCGCCTGAGTCATCCCGCCTTCGATCTGCCCCGAAGCCGTGAGCGGATTGATGATCACGCCCGAGTCCACAGCCATGACGAGCTTATCCACAGTGACCTGACCCGTTTCCGTATCCACGGTCACTTCCGCGAATTGTGCCGCGAACGGCGGCGGCGAGACGGGCGAGACATAACTCGCCACGCCCATGATCTGTTCCTGGTTGTTCTTATGCAGGGTATCCAATGCGACTTCAGCCAGGGAAACGGATTTGCCGTCTGGTGTGTGTGCCTGGCGGTCTCGCAATTGGATTGAATTCGGGTCGTCCACACCGAGCATGGTCGCCGCACGGATCCTGATTCTCTCCGCCACGATCTGAGCCGCTTTGACCGCTGCGGTGCCAGAAATGTACGTGGTCGAAGACGCGTATGCGCCTTTATCGAAGGGGGTGAAATCGGTATCCGATGAATAGGTGATCATGTCTTCAATTGGCACGCCCAACACCTCCGCTGCCATCTGCGCAAGGACGGTGTCAGAACCGGTTCCCAGGTCTGTGGCACCAACTAGAAGGTTGAACGAGCCATCGTCGTTCATCTTGATGGACGCGCCGCCCATGTCGAGGTAGGGGATGGCAGTTCCCTGCATGACCATTGCCACGCCGATACCTTTTCGTTTTCTACCATCTGTTGACTTCTTCCACTCAGTGTTTCCAAACTTCTGATCCCAGCCAATCGCCGCCTTGCCCTGCACGACGCATTGCTCCAGCCCAACCGTGTGGATGATCTCCGGGCGCGGCTTGCGTCCCTCGTTCCATGCCGTCGAGAAGGGATGGTATTCGCCGGGATGGATCGCATTCTTCAAGCGGAACTCGATGGGGTCGAAACCCATCTTTCGCGCGATCTTCTCCATGTGGCGGTCGAGCGGCCAATAGCCCTGCGGCACACCATAGCCGCGGAATGCGCCAGCGGGTGGGGTGTTGGTGTAGACCACATCTGCATAGAAGCGGATATTGGGGGCTTTGCGATATTCGCCGTCGCCGACATACAACGCCATGGCTTTGTGGCCTGTGTTGCCGGTGACCGTCAATGCATGACAGCCGTACGCGCCCGTGTCCGAAAGGGCATACATGGAATTGGCGGTGATGGTTCCATCCTTCTTCACACCCGTTTTCATCTTCACGCGCATGGGATGTCGCGAACGAGCTGCGATAAATTCCTCTTCGCGGGTGTATTCGTAAATCACAGGGCGTTTTGTGGCAATCGTGAGATGTGCCGCCACGTCCTCCATCAATACTTCCTGTTTGCCGCCAAAGCCGCCGCCAATGCGCGGCTTGATCACGCGGATGCGCTTGACGGGCAGACCCAGCACGGGCGCAAGCATCCTGCGCACATGGAAAGGCACCTGCGTGGAGGTGCGGATGACCAGACGATCATCCTCGTCCCAATAGGTAACCGCCACATGTGGTTCGATATGCGCCTGCTGGACTTTTGGAACTTCGTACTCGGCTTCGAAAATTTCATCCGCTTCGGCGAAGCCTTTTTCCACGTCGCCGATGTCAATGCGGATGTGCGCCGCGAGATTTTTATCGGGATTTGAATCTGCAAAGTTGACATACTCTGGCTCGTCGTGAATTTTCACGGGATTATCCAACGCCTCGCGTGTGTCCAAAATGACCGGCAGAATCTCGTATTCCACCTCGATCAGCGACAAAGCCTTCTCGGCAATTTCTTCTGTCTCTGCGGCGACAAAGGCTACACGGTCACCAACGAAACGGACCTTGTTATCCAGCGAGAAGGTATCCAATGGCCCGGGGATCGGGTCGGATTGTCCGGCGGTGGAATACACAACCCGCGGGATGTCCCGCCAGGTCAACACAGCCGCAACCCCTTCGAGTGCTTTGGCTTTTGTTGCATCTATCTTTTTGATCTTTGCGTGCGCATGCGGCGAGTGCAAGACCTTCGCATGGAGTAAGCCGCGTTTTTCAAAATCACCAGTGAAGGCGGGTTTTCCCTGCACGAGCTTGATCGCATCCACTTTAATCTCGGGCTTTCCGACGGTTTTCCAGGTCTGGCTTTCAGGTGTGAGGACCACCTTGGGGCGCACCAGCACACCCGTCGGAGAAGAGGCCGGCGCGTCACTGGCGGGAGAACCAGGCGGGGGCGTTCCGAAATCCCAGTTGATGGATGAAATGTCAATCGGCTCATCGCCGCGCATTTCCGCCGCCGCCTTCATCACCGCCTGGACGGGTTTGAGATAACCGGTGCAGCGGCACAGGACGCCGGCGATCGCCTCGCGGACCTCCGCCTCGGAAGGGTTCGGATTTTTCTCAAGCAGACTCTTGGCTGCCAGAATTTGCGCGGGCGTGCAGTAGCCGCATTGGATCGCGCCGGACTCGACGAACGCGCGCTGCAGTGGATGCAAGCCGTCGGTCTTCCTCCAGCCCTGTTCGGGATGTTCGCCGAGCGCTTCGATGGTGGCGACAGCGTGGCCTTCCGCCTGCGCCGCGAGTATCGAGCCCGCGTTGACGGGCTTGCCATCCAGCAGGACGGTATCCGCGCCGGAAAGCCCGCCCTCATCGCCGAACTTCACACCGTGAAAGCCCAGTCCGCGCAGGGCGGCGAGCAGCGTGGTGGATGCGGGGGCGTCTATGATGTGTTCAATTCCGTTGATTCGTAGTGTGATGTTCATGGGTTTATCTCCGACTCCCCTCTCCCCGCTGGGGTGAGGGGAGTTTATTTTTTTTTGATTCGTTTTTCCACAACTCACACGATTGCATCTACAACCGCATTGATGTTATATCGAACGTCGTTGTTTGTAAAGCGAATAACCTCATAACCAATTATTGCTCTTCTGCTGTTGTCTCGGCAGGAATTCTTGATCTTACGAACTCGATAATTTTCTCAACCTTCTCTTTATCGCGCCGATTTACATACGCCCAATATTCGATTTGCCCATTTTTATTATAAAAGCCAAACACTTCCCTTTTTATAAATGCTGATAACCAGGAGGCTGCAACTATAATTCCAAGTGCGTATATTACATAGAGTCTACTTTCTCCAAACTGCACTCCAAAACTGAGGCGAAGGGTTGATATTGTAAGCAATATTAAGAAGCACCATTCAAACGCCGTCCACTGAAAGCCGTCGCTCTCTTTCCCGCGATGGATTTTCCCACTTAAGTCGTCGTATTTGATTTTGTAGGATTGTTCACGATAAATACCTTTTTGAAGGCCGATTATTTTCTCATCATAAAACTTATCGTCTGTGTTTTCGATGCTTGAAAAAGTAAAGTAGCTGTGCTCGAATACTGGAGAAGATGTAGGAAATGGGTCTGCAGAAGATGTTTCCTCTACGTCCACAGATTTAGCCTTTATTTTTTCAATTGCATCCAATATTAGATTTTTGTTCCTCCGATTTTCCCAGAAGCCTGTTAGAAATACTCCGTTCTTATTGATAATCCGAACGTACCAGTGTTTGATATAGCTCACAATATATATAACCATGCCTCCCAGGAATGCAATCTGTACGACCTTAAGCCAAAATGTATGGTTGTACAACCACTCCCAAAACAGACTAGAAATTAGGCTCGAGAGGAATATAGTAAAGAAGCCAAAGAGTCTTTCTTCTGTATGGGAATGGAAGTTGTAGTTGATTTCACCAACGTCTGAATATGAAAATTCAGATTGCCCCTCGTAGTTTAGTGATTTTGAGGTTATAACGGCTTTGTCGTCGTAAAATTCTTGTGTAACTTTTCCGAGATTTCGTAATGGATAAAACGACATAATCTTAATCATAACTTCCCTGCGCCTCCATTGTTTTCAGCAGGTGACAGTCACTTTTAAAGTGACTGTCACCTTGATGTTTTTACGCAACCTTCTTTACATTTAACCCGATGTCCGCCCCCTCCAGCGCGGACTGTGACCCAAGCACCACCACCGCATCGGACTTGGCGGCTTTTTCCAGTACCTCGCCGAAAGCGATGAAATCCTCGCCGTTCGTCGAAAGCACCTGGTTGCGGATCTTCTGGCGCATCTCGTCACTGCGTCCTGTTAAATACCGCATCAGTGATGTGTATCCCTTTGCGTCGGGTAGTTGGTAGGCGTCCAGTTCGCCGATGGCGGCAATCACGGCTTTCTTCAACTCGTTGTCCGAAAGACGCGCTGCGTCCAGTTTTTTCAAGAAGGCGGCGGCTTTGTCGTAATTCTCGATGGTGGCGGCGATGTTCGGGTCGCGGTACGAAAGGTAGGTGAACACGCCTGTCGCGTCGTCGAATTGCGCGAAAGCGCCGTACGCGCCGCCCTGCACACGGATTTTTTCCCACAGGTGCGTCATCCCCAGATAGCCGATGACCACCTGCGAAGAACCGTCGAATTCATAGCCCAGGTCATATAAATTTGCGCCTTTGCCAACATAACTGACCTGCGCGGGGATCGCCAAACCTTCCTTTTTGGTTTCAGGTTGGACGTTGAGTGGCGAAAGTTCCGCATCTTTCACGGGCAAGGCGAAGATGAAATTCTCAACATGCGGTTGAATGATCTTCCAGTTCGCTGCGTCGAGCGTCACGTTGGCGGTCAATGTCTTGCAGTTGATCAACGCCTCGCGCATCGCTTCCAGTTTTGCCAGCGCCTTCTTCCAATTCTTGTCCACGTCATGCGCGAGTTCGCGCAGCGCAAAGAGATAGCCGATGCCTTTCGTTTGGTCGGTTACCCAGCCCGCGCCGCCGAACTGCGAGCGCAGGCGCATGTTCGCAAAGCGGTGTCCCGCAGGCGCAAGCGCGGATTCCAGTTCCGCTTTTTCCTCCAACACGATCTGCTTGAAGCGTTCACGGTCGTCGAATTTGGTTGTCAGCAGGACGTCCCGCAAAATTCCCAGCATCTCGTTCGCCTGACCCACTGTGGACTTGCCGCGGATCATCAGCATCGCCCGCGTCTCTCTCGACGTTTGGGTTGTCAGGCTGACCGAGGAACCGTGGATTCCGCCCGTGCTTTTCCCGATCCGCTGGGACAGTTTGACGAAGTCCTCGGTTTCGGTCCCCATCTCGAACAGCGCGCGCGCGAAGATGTCCGTCAGCGGGAGCAAGTCCTGCGGCATGGCGCGCAGGTCGAAGGCAAGGTCAAGGTAAAAAATGCCGTTGGTGAAGATGTCGTGAAACAGCACTTTTGCATCCTGCACCTGGAGCTCTTCGATGGGAATGGTGCTGACGTGTTTATCCAGATCCTTCAACTCGAGCGTGGGGATGTTCGCCAGCGCTTCGGGTGAGTCGGGGGTCTCCTGCATTTTTTTGAGCTGCTTCGTATTTTTCACGTGCCTACAGAGGTCGTCTTCGCTCATCGTCTCGCGTGCGGATTTGAGTCGGGTTTGTTCCTGCTCTTCGAGACGCTGACCAAGTTCGGGGTCGGGTTTGAAGCGGATGATCGTCCGATGGACGTTATCCAGCAAATGAGTCTGGATCATCTTTTCGAAATAGCGCGGATCGGTCGCGAGTCGTGTCTTCAATTCACTGAGCGGCGCTTCGAAGGCGAGCAGTTTGAAGGCGTCGTCGTCGTGCAGCCAGGTGGTCAGGGCACGCAGCATGAGCGCGATGCCGCGCGGGAACGCGCCCGTGTTATTTTCGCGCAGGGCGAACTCGATGGTGTTGATGGATGCGGCGAGGGTATCGGGGTCGATCCCGCCGGTGACGAGTTTTTGCAGGGTGTCGAAGATCAGCTTCTCGATCTTCCTCGCGTGGCGTGCGCGTGTCCCTTTCAAGCCCGTCGAAAAGATCATCTCGCGCAGTTCGCTTTCGAGGCCGATGCCCGCCAGGTCTTCACCAAGACCCGAATCGGTCAGCGCTTTTTTGAGCGGCGACGCGGGCGTGCCGATCAGCGCGTGTGCCAGGATCTGAAAACTTAAGTTCAACACGGGGTCGGAGGTGTTGGGCAGTTTCCAGTTGACCGTGAAGTAATGTTTTTTATCAAGGTCTTCGCCTTCACTGGCGGCGTAGGCATATTCGATCTTCTTCGGGCGTTTGAACGGCTTGGCAGGCGGCACTGCCGATTTGACCTTTTTCCTTTTGTACGGCTTGAGATAGCTTTCCATCAGTTTGAGGCGCGCCTCGGGGTCGTCGTTTCCATAGAAGAAAATGAACGCGTTGGACGGATGGTAATAACTCTCCCAGAACGCGCGGAAGGTTTCGTAGGTCAGGTCAGGGATGGTCGCTGGGTCGCCGCCCGAGTCCACGCCGTAGATGTGCCTGGGGAACAGCGTTTCGATGACCACTTTTGCCAGCAGGTTTTCAGGTGACGAATACGCACCCTTCATTTCGTTGAAGACCACGCCCTTGTAGGTCAGCGGTTCGGTGGGATCGGCGATCTCGTAGTGCCAGCCTTCCTGCATCAAGGTCTGCTCGGTGATGCGCGGATGCAGGACAGCATCCATGTACACGTCGATCAGGTTGTAGAAATCTTTTTCGTTCTGGCTCGCCACGGGATAGCAGGTTTTATCGGGGAATGTGAACGCGTTGACGAAGGTCGCCAGTGAACCTTTCAGCAATTCCACGAACGGTTCCTTGACCGGGTACTTCTCCGAGCCGCCCAGCACCGAGTGCTCAAGGATGTGCGCCACGCCCGTCGAATCTTTTGGCGTGGTGCGGAAGTTGATGCTGAATACTTTGTTTTCATCTTCATTGATGACCGATAACAGCCGTGCACCCGTGCGCTTGTGCTCGTACAACTGCACCAGCGAGTTGATCTCGGGAATCTGCTGTTCCTTGATAAGGGTGAATGATTTGGACATGGGTTTCCTTTTGGTTTCAGGTTAAGGTCGAAGGTTTTCAACGTACAACATTCAACCTTGAACCTTCAAATTTTTCCTAAACTTTTCTCGTAACTCATTGATCGGCTTAAGTTTACCCCGTTCTGAATAAAACCACATTTCCCAGCCATTGGCGGGCGCATTGGATAGTTCCCTCGCCACAGCGTGGATCGAACCGATGAGTTTTCCGCATTTGATATGTCCATTGGCGAGGATGATGGCTTCGCGTTTGCCTTTTGCGAAGACGAGTTTCCCGCCCACCTTTAGGTATCCATTCTCGACCAGCGCCCCGAACGGTACCCGAACCTGATTCCGTTTCTCGGGCAGGTCCAACCCCTCAGCAGGCGCGGACTTGACCGCCGCGGTCCGTTTCTCTGCGATCTTGATATATTTTTTGTCGCGTTCGATGCCGATGAAATTCCGCCCAAGTTTCTTTGCCACCGCGCCCGTCGTACCGCTCCCGAAGAATGGATCAAGCACTACGTCGCCCGGGTTGGTGCTGGAGAGGATGACTCTGTACAGAAGGGCTTCAGGTTTCTGGGTGGGGTGGGCCTTCGTCCCGTTGGTTTTGAGACGTTCCTTTCCCGTTGCCAATGGGATGACCCAATCACTGCGCATTTGCAGGTCATCGTTCAGGGCTTTCATCGCCTTGTGGTTGAAGGTGTATTTCGCGCCTTTTTCCTTTTGCGCCCACAGCATGGTCTCGTGCGCGTTGGTGAAACGCACGCCACGGAAGTTCGGCATGGGATTGGTTTTCAGCCAGATGACATCGTTGAGAATCCAAAATCCCAAGTCCTGCATGATCGCACCGACGCGGAAAATGTTGTGATACGAGCCAATGACCCAGATCGTACCCGTCTCTTTCAATACCCTTCGGCTAGCGCGTAGCCAATTGAGCGTAAACTCATCATACTCGGCAAAACTCGAAAACTTATCCCAGCGATTGTTGACCGCATCCACTTTGGTATTGTTCGGGCGGTACAGGTCATTTTGCAGTTGCAGATTGTACGGCGGATCGGCAAATACCAAACCCACCGAATTCTCGGGCAGGGAATTGAGTATCTTGATGCAGTCGCCTTGCAGGATCTGGTTGAGGGGGAGGGTCATAGTAGCCATCCCTTCTCAATGGTTTTTGCTTGCTTAATGAAGAAGGTTTTGACCGTTTGCCAATCAACAGATTTTAGTAAAACAGGATTTGTTTCTTCTTCGGCATTATCGAAGAATACAAAACGTTTTGTGACCTGAACTTCAAAATCTCTAACAGAAGGATATTTTTGGGTGGATAAGTCTAATAATTTTCGCAAAGTGATTTGTTGACATATAAAATACAGATCATAAAAATCTTTGCGGGAGGCGCGTGCTAGTAAGGCGTCAAACTTCATTAGTGCAATATCTTCAATATTGGCGAGGCGAACATTCCCAACCGTGATAAGCGGAGAAACTAATGAATACCCGTATCCATAAAAACCAACGCGTACATCATTGACGAGGTAAACAAGATTTCCCCATGATGAATCGCTTAAGTTGAATTGAAATGGGGTAAGTGCCTTTTCGATGACATTTCGAATGGAAGGAATATCTTCTGATGGTGAAAAGAAGTCAAGATCAACTGATAAACGATGTCCGATTTGAAGTGATAAAGCTGTTCCGCCAGCAAGATAAAAACTGGAGGCAAGATCAGATTGCATGAATCCTTCCAACACTTCCCGCATGGGGTTGGATATGGTGTTCCAGAATATTTGTTTCATGAAGGAATATCCAACACGATTTCCCAAAATCTACGATGAGGCTGCGGAAGTTTATCCTTCCCGAATTTCTTGACCCATGCTGAAACCTGCTCTTGAGCGTATGCCCCAAATAGCCACTTAATTTCCGCTCGATTTCCGAACTGTAAAACTCTCTCGATGATGATATGAGCATCTATATCAGGATTTAACTTGGAAAAATCATACTCCTGAAAGAAAGGCGCTAGGGAGGAGGGGATACTATTCACAGCCCAAATTATACCCGGCACGGACTTCTCCTCAACAGCCCCTTTAATCGGCTACAATTCGCCTTCATGAAATCATCCACAAGGCTTTTTACATGGCATTGATCAGCGTGCAGGAGGTCAGCATTGGCTTCGGCGGGCAGAAGCTCCTGGAGGATGTCAGTTTCCAGATCGAGCGCGGCGAACGCGTCGGCTTGTTGGGGCGCAACGGCATGGGCAAGTCCACGCTGTTGAAGATGCTCAACGACGATTTCATGCCGCACACAGGTGTCATCGCCCGTCAGCAAAATACGCGCGTTGCCTATCTCCCGCAGGACGTGCCTCTAAACCTTGAAGGACGCATCGCGGACATTATTGCTTCGGGCTTGATCGATTCCGATTTCGCCGAAGACGAACACCATTGGAAGCGCGACAATCAAGTGCAGAAAACCATCTCGCTGATGGAACTCGACGGCGATGCCCGCTTTGAAACTTTGTCTGCTGGAATGAAGCGCCGCGTCATTCTTGCCCGCGGCTTGGTCTGCAACCCAGACTTTTTACTGCTCGACGAACCCACCAACCACCTCGACATCCAAGCCATTGATTGGCTCGAAGATTTTCTCAAGCGCTGGGGCGGCACACTGTTATTCGTCACGCACGACCGCGTCTTTTTGCAGAAACTCGCCACCCGTATCATCGAACTGGATCGTGGCAAGGTTTACGATTGGGCGTGCGATTACCCGACTTTCCTCGAACGCAAGGAAGCCATGCTTGATGCCGAGCAAACCCGGAACGCCGTTTTCGATAAAAAACTTGCGCAGGAAGAGCAATGGATTCGCAAGGGCATCGAAGCGCGCCGTACCCGCAACGAGGGACGTGTCCGCGCCTTGAAGCGTTTGCGTCAGGCGCGCACAGAACGGCGCGAGCTACTCGGCAAGGTAAAGATGCAGATCGGCTCCAAGAAGCGTTCGGGCAGGCTGGTCATTGAAGCCGAGAATGTCAGTTATGCCTACAGTGAGAAACCCATCATCCGCGATTTCACCACCACCATTCAGCGCGGCGACAAGATCGGTATCGTCGGTGCGAATGGTTCGGGCAAGACCACGCTGCTTAAATTACTCATGGGGCAACTCCAACCGCAGGCAGGCGAAGTCCGTCATGGCACAAACCTCGACATCGTGTATTTCGACCAACTCCGCACCCAACTCGACGAATCGAAATCCGTGCTTGATAACGTCGGGCAGGGACGCGACACCGTCACTATCAACGGGCGCACGCGCAACCTGATGGGCTATCTCGAAGATTTCCTCTTCACGCGCGACCGCGTCCGCGCGCCCATCACTGCGCTTTCGGGCGGCGAGCGTAACCGTCTTCTGCTTGCGCGTCTTTTCGCCATGCCCGCCAATCTGATCATCCTCGACGAGCCTACCAACGACCTCGACATCGAAACGCTCGAGATCCTCGAAGACCTGCTGCTCGATTACGAAGGCACGCTCCTGCTTGTCAGCCACGACCGCGCCTTTCTCAATAACATCGTCACCAGCACGTTGATTCTGGATGGCTCTGGCGATGTAAAAGAATTTATTGGCGGATACGAAGACTGGCAAAGACAATTGGATGAAGCCCTCGCCTCGCCCGTCCCTGCTTTGCAGGGGATACCTAACACTAAGCTTGTCTCAATAACCCAAACCGAATCCAAGCCTGATGCGAAATCTCGCAAGTTAAGTTACAACGAAAAACGCGAACTCGAAAAACTTCCCAAACGCATCGAAGCGCTTGAAACTGAATTACATGAATTGAATCAAAAAATGGAATCTCCTTCCTTCTATCAACAGGAAGGTTCGCTCATCACCCAGGCTGTCGAGCGGCTGGAACAGATTCACAAAGAACTCTCCCAAGCCTACGAGCGCTGGGGAGAGTTGGACGGATAACGTGTGATTTTTTGAAAAAGTTTTCTCGAAAATATTTACATGACATGAAAGTCTTTTGTTATGTATAGCAGTAAAGCACACGTGCAGATAAATGCCGCAACAAATATGCTAATTAGAATTATTGCGAATTTCCCATCTGTCTGTGCGATTTTGTTTTTCAGTATGGGTGTAAATGAAATTATTGCGTAAGTTGAGCTTGTGAGGATTGCGGGGATGCAGAGACTCCCACAGCAAACGTATATGGTCAATGCAAAACCTGACATATCCATTTTTTCTCGCTTGGCTTTATTTTTTAGTATCCTTTTTTATTGTGGCTCAGCGTTTAAAAATCTGAATAGACCTCTTGCATAAGTGTGCCATAATAGGCACATGAACTATAAGACAATCGCACATCTCAAAGGTAGTGACTTCAAACGGCTAACTGGCGTCCAGCGCGAAACCTTCGAGCAGATGCTCACAGTCATTGAGAAAGGGCTGCGAGACTTCGGGAGACCGCCAAAACTGAGCCGAGCCGATCAGTTGTTGATGACCTTGATGTACTGGCGAGAATATCGCACAGAATTTCATATTGCGCAATCCTATGGTGTCAGTGAAGCAACCGTTTGCCGCACCATTCGCAAGGTAGAGGAGGCCTTAGTCCGTTCAAAAAAGTTTCGTTTGCCTGGCAAAAAGGCACTCCAAGCCAGTGACACGGTGTTCGAGGTAGTGCTGGTTGATGTCAGCGAACAGCCAGTGGAACGTCCAAAAAAAGCCAAAAACGGCATTACAGTGGCAAAAAGAAGCGTCACACCCAAAAAGCGCAGGTGATGGCTGATCGAAAAAGTACCCAAATCATAACCACCGCCTTTAGTCATGGAAGCAAACACGACTTCCAACTGTTCAAAGACGATGCCTGTGAGTTCTCTGAACATCTGCGTATTCTGGCAGATGCGGGCTATCAAGGATTGATGGAGTTTCATCAGAACAGTCAAACACCCTTCAAGAAATCCAAATACCATGCTCTGACGAAACGAGAGAAACAGAGCAATCGAAGCTTGGCACGGAAACGGATTGTGATTGAGCATATATTCCGTAAGTTGAAAGTGTTTCGCATTTTGAGCGAGAGGTATCGCAATCGTAGAAAGAGATTTGCTTTGCGCTTCAACCTGATTGCTGCTATTTACAACCTTGAACTCAACTCAATTTGACTTTTGCAAGAGGTCTATTATCTAATTTTCAACACAATTTTCCCAAACTGTTCGCCATGTTCGTATCTCGCGTACGCATCGCGTGCCTGTTCCAGCGGATAGACCGAATCGACGATCGGCGTCAACTTCCCGCTGAAAACGTGCTCCATCATCTCGCGGAAGTCATTGAGACTGCCCATCGTCGAGCCGATATGCGTTTGCTCGTTCCAAAACAGCAGGGATAGGTTGGTGGTGGCTTCACGTCCCGTCGTGCGCCCGTAGGTGACGATGCGCCCGCCCTTGCGCAGGATTCTCTGACTGTCGGGCCAGGTCGTTGCGCCAACATTTTCCACAACAAGATCCACGCCGCGTCCATTGGTGAGACTTCTCACTTCATCAAATGGACTCCCGGCTTTGCGGTTTACGGCGAAGTCCGCGCCTGCGAGACGGGCTTTCTCCATCTTCTCTTCGGAACTGGTGATGACGAAGACGCGCGCCCCAATCATTTTGCTTATCTGGATCGCCGCCACAGCCACACCGCCGCTTCCTCCCAGCACCAGGACATCTTCCCCCTTTTGCACTTTCGCGCGTGTGACCAATGCCCGCCATGCAGTTTGATACGCCAGCGGAGCCGCCGCCGCTGTGACGAAGTCAAAGCCGGCGGGGATGCGCATGAGTTTGTCGGCGTTCGCGGCGATGAATTCAGCATTGCCGCCGTGTCCGTTTGAGCCAAGGATGTCGTAATCGTTGCACAGGGTGACGCCACCTCTCAAGCAATATTCGCACGTTTCGCACGAGAGTGACGGGTTGACTACAACGGCATCGCCGATCTTCCAATCTTTTACATCCGGTGCGACCTCAGCAACCACGCCCGAAATATCCGAACCCGTCCACATGGGGAATTTATAGCTCCCATCGTCCGGTCCATGCAATGACCATAGCTCCAGGTGATTGAACGCGCTGGCATGCACGCGGATCAATACCTGTCCCGCACGGATCTTTGGCTCAGGCACTTCGGCTATTTGAATTTTGGATGCGTCTCCACATTCGTAAAATACAGCGGCTTTCATAGGGTTCCTTTTTGGAGTCAGTCAGCTTGCTGACGCAATTCGGGAGCATACCGCTATGCGGCACATAGCTCCCTGAATCCATATTCACTATTTGTAAATATCCTCATCATCCAGCGGGATGGGCGGCGGGGAATTTAGATCATAATCCCACACACCGCCTTCCTTCATCGCGGATGCCACATCGTAGGGCGTGGGCTGGAATTCGTAGTTCTGTGCTTCCATAAACTCAAGGATGAGTTTATGCGGCGGTTTTTCGACCTTGAAACTTTTTTGCACACGGTTCAGAAAAAACTTGGCGCTTTCGTTGGAGATCTGAAATATCCGCGCGATCTCTTCAAACGGCTTGACCTTATCCTTCATTTCAAGGCTTCCAGCGCGCGCTTTGCCAGTATCGCAGCGACATCCATGCGGTATTCGGCGGATGCCCATTCATCCGTCGCTTCGTGATAGGTGTTTTTCGCAGCTTCCTGAATTCCGTCCGCTTCGGTGCCGTCCATCGCCAACAGCGGATTTTTTCCATATCCGCCGAGCGTCAAGCGCGTGCGGCCCGAATTCCATTGTGCCAGTGCTGCGCAGACCAACGGCTTGTCGGCGGGAGTCCTCGAGACAAATTCAAACGCGGTTTTGACATTGAGCGGGATGCTGATGGATGTGATCAATCCCTTCGGGCGGGTGAGAATGAATTCCCCGATACTCGATGTTCGAGATTCGGTTTTCGAAGTATCGAATATCGTCATCTCGATTTTCGCATCCATCGCCAGCAGCATTGTGACGAAAGTGGAACGCCCGTCGCTTGCGACAATCGTCCCTGCAACCGTGGCAATGTTTCGCAAATTCAAGGGTACCTCAAGTTTTAGCGCGTTTTTTAACGATTCAAAGCAATGTTTGGATTCGAGCAAACTCTGCAATGTGCAAGTCGCTCCGATTTTCAATTCATTGCCGTTGACGCGGATCGAATCCAGCCCGAGATGCTGAAGATCCACGACGGAAACAGGGTCAGTCGTCGGCTGGGAAAGAAGCGTCCCGCCGCCAAGAGGGACGGTGCTTGGCTGGGTCAGAAGAGTCAGGGCTTCATCGAGAGTCTGTGGACGGTGATAGGTTGTGATCATGATGCCTCCATGCTGATTATATTATTACGCGGCGGGGTCGGGGTAGACCTTCCAGCCCAGTTCGTCCAAACGCGACATGTCGAATTGCTCCTGCGGGACGTTGACGTGCATGCCCGTACCCTCGGCAAGCAGTTCGTTCGTTTCGGCGTCGTAAATGCCCGCCCAAGCCTCGGCAATTTTCCCTTTGCTTTTTCCAACCTTGCCGACAATTCTCAACAATTTTCCAATGGGAACATTTTTGCGATACTTTACTTCGAGCTTGCCCGTGAACATGAAACGCGGATTATTCGGATCGCTGCCCATGTGTGCCCGCCCGCTGATTTCATCGATGAGCGCGGCGACGATGCCGCCATGCAAAACACCGGGGTACCCTTGAAAGTGATCGGGTGCAATGTATTGCGTTTCGACAACCCCGGGCCCGGTTTCATAAATATGCAAATGCAACCCTGCGGGGTTTTCCAATCCGCAAATAAAGCAATGACGCGAGTTCGGTTGTTTTATTTTTTGCATGATGACGATTATACTCTGGACATGTCCCAACCCAAAATTTTTATCACCCGCCTCATCCCCGACCTGGGGTTGAATCTCGTCAAGGAGCATTTCCCTTCCCCCGACATTTGGACTCACGACCTGCCCCCGACCCGTGAGCAATTGCTCGAAAAAGTCCGCGGCGTGGACGGTCTGCTCTGCCTGCTCACCGAGCGCGTGGATACAGAATTAATGGACGCCGCAGGTCCACAATTAAAGGCCATCTCCAGCATGTCGGTCGGTGTGGATCACATTGACGTCGCCGAAGCCACCAAACGCGGAATTCCCGTCGGCAACACACCTGGCGTTCTCACCGATGCCACCGCCGACCAGGCCTTTGCATTATTGCTCGCCGCCGCGCGCCGCGTGGTGGAAGGCGTGGATTACATCCGCAGCGGGCAGTGGACCACGTGGCACCCGCAGCTCCTGCTCGGCGCGGATCTGGTCGGCGCGACGCTTGGGATCGTGGGTTTTGGGCGCATTGGTCAGGCCGTTGCCAGACGTGCTCAGGGATTCGATATGCGCATCATTTTTTACGACCTGACCGCTGAACCCGCCTATGGTGCGCAATTCGTTGACCTTGATACCCTTTTACGCGAATCGGATTTTGTTTCCCTGCATGTGCCGCTTACACACGAAACAAAACATTTGGTAAACGCAGACTTTCTCTCGAAGATGAAACCGGATGCCATTCTCGTCAATACCACGCGCGGCGGCGTGGTGGATCAAACTGCGTTATACAACGTGCTGAAATCCAAACAAATATTCGCCGCCGCGCTGGATGTCACCGATCCCGAGCCTTTGCCCATGAACTCCCCGCTCCTGGAATTGGATAACTGCATCATCGTACCGCATCTCGGCAGTGCCAGCAAATGGACGCGCGGCCAAATGTCGAGACTGGCGGCAGAGAATTTGATCGCAGGGCTAAAAGGCGAGCGTTTGCCGAATAGTGCGAACCCTGAAGTATATGGTTGATGTTATTGCGGGGAGCGGAGCGACGAAGCAATGGCAAGGCTTACTTCTCTCCCCAGTGAATCGCGATCGTCCCGAACATCAAGCGTTTGAAACCCACATTTTTAAATCCCGCTTGCGTAAGCTGTGAGGCCATGTCTTCTGCGGTGACAAATCCCTCGGTGGTTTCGGGCAGGTAGCGGTAGGCGTCGCTCGCGCCTGTGATCAGCCTGCCGAGGACGGGGATGATGACATGCATGTGAAGCCAGATGAACGGCGACAGGATGTTCTTCCCCGGGCGGGTGGTGTCGAGAATGACGATGCGCCCGCCGTTTTTGAGGATGCGGTACTGCTCCAGGATGGCTTCGTTCAGATTGATGACGTTGCGCATCAAAAAGCCAGAGATGACGGCGTCGAAACTGGCATCCTCGAAGGGCAGGCGCAGGGCATCGGCGGCGGAGAAATCGAGGGTGCGGTTCCGCTTCCCGACGCGCATCATCTCCAACGTGAAGTCCGAAGCGATGACGCGGGCGTGGGGGAACTGCATCCGCGCCTCGCGGGCCAGATCGCCGGTGCCCGTTCCCAGGTCCAGTAAAGAGGCGGAGTTCGATATCCGTGCGAGTTGGATGACCTGCTTCCGCCAGCGGACATCCTGCCCGCCCGTCATCAGGCGGTTCATCAGGTCATATTTTTTTGCAATGCTCGTAAACATGGACTGGACATATGCCGCCCGATCCCGTCCTGTAAGTTGGGTCATGAAAGCTCCTGTTGCCTGGGGTAGTTGCGCAATTATACCCAGCGCGGGCATGATATACGGTATACTGCCGTGGTTAAATTTTATTTGGGAGAACTATTGTGAGCGAGACTACGATCAACTGGGGGGCATGGGGCTTGGCGATCCGCCCGCGGACATTGTCTGCCGCGGCGGCAGGCGTCGTGATGGGATGCGCGCTGGCATGGCGGGATGGCTTATTCCGCTTCGACGCTTCGCTTGCCTGTCTGCTGGCTGCGTTGCTCCTGCAAATTGGCAGCAATCTTGCGAACGATGTGTTCGACTTCGAGCGCGGCACCGACACGCCTGAGCGGCTGGGACCGACGCGCGTGACGCAGGCGGGACTGCTCACGCCGCGTGAAGTAAAACTCGGCATGGGGGTGGTGTTTGGCATCGCGGCGTTGATCGGTTTGTATTTGGCGTATCTCGGCGGGCTGCCCATCATTTTGATCGGCATCGCGGCGATCATCTCCGCGATTGCCTACACAGGCGGACCGTTTCCGCTTGGCTATTATGGGCTCGGCGACATTTTTGTCTTTACCTTCTTTGGGCTTGCCTCGGTGGCAGGGACATATTATGTACAGGCGGGCTTTGTCTCTCCCGCCGCGTGGTGGATGACGATTCCGCCTGGGTTGCTCGTCACCGCGATTTTGGTGGTGAACAACCTGCGCGATTTGGAGAATGACCGCAAGGCGGGCAAGCACACACTGGCGGTGAAGTTCGGCGAAGGCGCGACAAAAATACAATATGTGCTTTGCATCCTTCTTGCGTATCTGACCCTGCCGCTTGCCGCCTACCTGACCATCATTCCGTGGGCATCTCTGCTGGCATGGCTCTCAATCCCCTTTGCTATTCAAGCGACGCGCACCGTCCTCACCGAAAAAGGACGCCCGCTCAACTCCGCACTCGCTTCCACAGGTCAAGCGGCGCTATTCTTCAGCCTGCTCTTCTGGCTGGGCATGTTATTCCAAAAGTGAAATCCATTTAATCGCGCAACCACTTGACCATTCGACTACTCGACCACCTGGCTACTTGACTATTTGACTAACTCACAAACTTCCACCCACACCATTTGCGTTCCAGCCAATCCACGCTGAAGTACATGCCAAGTCCCAGCACGCTCATGGCGATCACGCCCGCGTACATGGCGGGATAATCCAACAGCGTGCTGCCGTTGTAGTAGATGTAATATCCCAGTCCGTATTTTGTGGCGGAAAGTTCCGTGATGTATAACACCGCCACTGCCGTCCCAATGGATTGGCGCAGCGCGGTCAAAATGGCGGGCAGGCTGGCAGGCAAATACACGTAGCGGAAGAGTGCCCGCCGCCCCGCGCCCAAACTTTGCAGGCTTTGGATCAACTGCGGTGCCAACCCCGCCGCCTGGTCGCGGACGAGCACCACGATCTGGAAGAACAGGATCAATACCATGATGGTGATCTTCGAGATATCTCCGATGCCGAGAAAGAGAATCACCACAGGCACGAAGACCACTTTGGGAATTGGATATAGCAAATAAATAATGGGGGAGAACAGGCGGTTCAAGCGCTTCGACCCGCCGATTGCCAGCCCTGCGGGAGCCGCGATCATCACCGAGATCAACATCCCCACAGTGACGCGCCACAGACTGACTCCAAAATGGGTGGGCAGGTCGCGTTGCAGTTCGCGCGCCAGCACGGCGAACGCGGTCAGTGGGGCGGGCAGAATCGGCAGGCGGACGAGCATCGCCGCCACCTGCCAGATAGCAACCAACGCCAGCACCGCAAAAAGGATATCGTGCCGCTTCACGTGTCACCTGCCTGTTGTTGAATGGTTGCGGCTTGTCTTTGCATTTCCTGCCATAAGCGGTCGCACAGGTCGCGCCATTCTGCGATGTTTCGCACAACTTTCTTCCCCGCATGTGGATTTTCAAACACCATCGGCTTGCGATTCGGCGGCGCACCGAGCAGGAGGATTGTTTGTCCCATGATCGCTGCTTCTTCAATCGCGTGGGTGACGATGACCAGCGTAATGCCCTGCTCCCTGCACAGTTCGAGAGTCAGCGATTGCGAGTCTTCACGGGTGACAGCATCGAGCGAGGAGAACGGCTCGTCCATCAACAGCAGGTTGGGGGAGAGCACCAGGGTGCGGGCAATCGCGGCGCGTTGACGTTGTCCGCCCGAGATTTGAGCGGGGTATTTATCGGCTACCTTGTCAATTCCCAAGCGTTCCAGCCAATAGGGAATACCCTTGTCTGGCTGAAAATCCAGCGGGGAGTGTTTGCCGTCTGCGCCGTAAAATTTGCGGACGCGCAAACCAAGCTCCACGTTGTCTCGAACCGTCTCCCACGGGAGCAAGCCGTAATCCTGCAAAATTAATCCACTGCGCGGGCGGGGGCGGGTGAGGACTTCCCCATCAATTTCGATGTGTCCACAGTCAGGCAGGCGCAAACCCGCCAAGAGATATAGCAGGGTCGTTTTGCCGCATCCCGATGGACCAAGGATCGCCCAGGTCTCCCCATGCTGGATGCGCAAGTTGAAATTCTCGAACAGCGGAGTATGCTCAGGGTAATGGAACGCGAGGGAGGAAATGTTTATCATGGAAAAAGCGGCAGTCGCGCAAGGGTAGCCGCCGCCTGATTATACCCAGCGCGGTCACAAATTGCGCTTTTTTAGAAACGGGAAAGCGCAATTTGTGACCGTGGGCATTATATAACGGAAGCAACCTTCCCCTTAGGGAAGAAGCGAGCCGTTCACAGAGTCTGTGTAGGAGATATCCTTGGTCAACGCGCCTTTTTCCTTCAACCAATTCAGGGCATCGTTCCACTCCGCTTCGGTGGGTATATCAGCGGCGGGGAAGACGGGCGCGCGATAGGTTTCAAGAAGGGGCGGCGGCACAAGGTTTTGCTCGCTCAGCACGTTCTTGTATTTGGCGGGGCCGGCATTGAGCAGGTCCGTGGCTTCTTCGATGGCGGCGAGGAAAGCCCGCACCGCGTCGGGGTTCTCGTCGATGGCCGCCTTGCGGAACGAGATGATGCTGAAGCCGTATTCGGGATAATTGGAATCATCTGCGACGATCACACCGCCCTGACCGACCACGAGCGCGGCGAGCGGATCGGGCAGCACGCCCGCCTGCAATTCGCCCGAACCCAGCAGTGCCATGCGGTCGGGGATGCGCGGCACGGCGATGGTTTGAATCTCATCCGCGCTGAACCCTTCGGCTTGCAAGATGCGCTCGGTGACATATTCGATAACCGTGCCTTGCGATACGCCAATCTCCACGCCCTTCAAGCCGTTTACATCGGTGATGCCGCTTTTGCCCGATGCGATGATGAAAAAGTGACCGTTGTTTTCGGTGGGACGCAGTGCGTAGCGCACCGCCTGCATTTGTACGCCCTCTTTGTTGAACAGCATCACCGCCAGCGTTTCGTTGATGGTTCCATCCGCCTGACCTGCGGCGAGAATTTGATCGCGTTCAGGCGCGGAGGCAACAGGGACAAATTCCACATTCACGCCGTGTTTCTCGAACAAACCTTCCTGCTGCGCGACGTACATGGGAAGCGTATCAATGATCGGCAGGACGGCGATCTTCAGCGTCACTACTTCTGTTGGTGCGGCGGGGGCACAGGCCGACAAAAGTAACGCCAGCCCGAAAGCCATGGTTGCGATTCGCATTTTCATATATTCTGGAACTCCTGTGTGTAATTTCATTTTGACAACAAAAAAGGCGTGGACGTAAATCCGCTCACGCCTTTCCTTATGCTTTTTAAGTTACGCTTGCGCGAACGTATCAATGAGCAGTTTGAAATTTCCGCCAACGGGGTAGAGGATCGGACAGGTGCATCCGCGTTTCTCGTATTCCTTCACCTTGGCTTTGGCTTCGACGGGCGTACCTGAAGCGGTGATCTTGTGAACTAACTCATCCGGGACGAAATGCTTGGCTTTGTTGATCTGTTCCTTCGTGGCGGGCCATCCCAAAATGGACTGAATATTCTGGATGACATCATCCGAAACGTTGGACGCCTTGGCGATATGCGGCTGTTGTGCGAGATATTGGCAAAGCAATTCCTTGGTGTATTCGATGGCCTTATCGTGGTCTTCATCCACCGAGCACACGATCAATTGCGGACGGTCGAAATCCTCCATCTTACGCCCCGATTTTTTCAAGCCGTTGTGAAGCAATTCCATGGCATTGTCGTTGTAATCGGGGGCAACGCAGTAGTTCAACACCGCGCCGTCGGCGATCTCACCCGTCAATTCCATCATCTTGTCGCCCGTCGCACCGATCATGATTGGAATGTTGCGCGGTTCGCGGCGTCCATGCACCACGTCCAGTTCGATCCCATCCACGTGATGGAACTCGCCGTGAAACGTGACGCGTTCCATATTCAACAAGCGGCGCATCACCTCAACCGTTTCGCGCATGGCGAGCAGGGGCTTTTTGCGGTCGATCCCCACGTTCTTGGCTAGTGGATCCCACCAGGCACCGATGCCGCAGATGATTCGGTTTGGGGCAAGATCGTCAAGCGTCAGGAAGGTGGAGGCGAGCAGGCCGATGTTGCGGGTCCAGTTGTTGATCACACCGGAACCGACCTTGATGCGATTCGTCACTGCAGCGTACCCAGCCATCGGCACAATTGCATCACGCACCAGGCGTGACTCGGCCTGCCAGACGGCTTCAAAGCCTTTTTCTTCCGCGTACTTTGCATATTCCAGCCCGTCACGCAGGTCGTGAGAATCCTGCAAATAAAGTGCAACACGTTCTTTCGTCATGACATTCTCCTTCAATCGTTGGATGAAAAAATTTTGCCACAGAAAATGTAAACTTCATAGGGTTTACATTTCTGCGGCAAATGATATGTCTATACTTTTTCGGCTTCCAGTTTGCGTATCATCTCCAGGTCTTCCGGCAGGTCGAGGTCCAGACCGAGCGACGGCAATTCGACAATCTCCAGTTTTGCCCCCGCCTTTTTTGCGCGTTCGCAATGGCGCTGGAACGAATTTTCACCGAAATCGTACTCGATCAACCCGGCGGGAACCATCAACAGCGCGTTCGTTCCCTTGCCGTGACGGTCCGGCGCGATGACCACCACTGGCGGTTTTGCCGCGCGGTCGATCAGGGTCAGCACATCATCGGCTGTCAGGAGGGGTAGGTCGGCAGGCAGGATCAAAACTCCCTGCGTGGAATGGACTTGTGCCACAACGGTCGCGCGCGCCAGGGCTGTATTTAAATGCGGCTGCCCATCCTCCTGCACGGTCTTTGCGCCGTGATTGCGCGCGATGGTTAGTGCATGCGGGTCACGGCTCACCACCAATATCTGGTCCAGTTCCTTTAAAGGAGAGAGCGTCTTAAGGGTACGCTCCAACAACTCCTGATTTAATACCGTTCTTTCGTCTTCCGTCAGCGTTCCAGCCAGGCGGGATTTTCCCCGCCGCAGTGGTTTAACAGGCACGATAGCCCAAAGTGTCATTTGTTTATAAACTCCCAATGAAGTGTAGCACATCCTTTGCGAGCCGGGTGCGATCTGTAAGGTGGTTCATAAGTGTATCGGTGACCAATGTTTTTACGTTTAAATTGTTTACATCAGATTCCATGGCTAAGTCTGTATTGTCCAACACAAAACCTGTCAGAATGTTGCGGTAATGTCTGGCCACCGCCACCGTCGAAGGCTGCATGCCCAACTCGGCGTACATCTTTGCGGCAGGTCCCTTGACCGTTTTACCGCCGATGATGGGGGATACCGCAACCACGGTTTTTTCTATTTTCCCGATGATGCGCAGGATCGGATCGACGCTCACCCAGGGATTGGACGGGCAGATGACAATTGCGTCCGCTGCTTCAAGCGCTTCTTTCACGCCGGGGGCTGGTTGGGCAGCTTCGGCTCCGTCAAACCGAAAGCCTTTGACCCGCGGTTCACAGCGCCTGTGAACAAAATATTCCTGAAATGCCAGTTCGCCTTCCTCGGTATCCACCATCGTCCGCACCTGCGAATCGGACATGGGCAGGACGGTATGTTCAATTCCCCACGCTTTGCAGAAATCCATCGTAATCTGTGAGAGCGATTGACCCTCCTTCAATCGATGTGTCCGTTCCAGATGTGTGGCGATGTCCTGATCTCCAAGCCGAAACCATGATGCACCGCCGAGTTTTTCCACATTTGCGATCGTGTTCCATGTTTCATTTGTTCGTCCCCAGCCTGTTTCAGGGTTGGCGAGACCCGCCAGCGTATAACAGACGGTATCGAGGTCGGGGCAAATATACAAGCCGAGATGCTCAAAGTCATCGCCTGTGTTGACGATAACCGTTAAATCTTCAGGCTGCAATATTTGGGCAAGTCCATGCGCCAGCTTTGCGCCGCCGACGCCACCAGCCAATGCTGTGATTTTCATTGAAAAATAGCGACTTCCTGTATTTTTTTTCTATCCCGCAAGGCGGGCGTCTCGGCTGGATAGCCGAGTAAGAACATGGCTTGCGGTTCCCATGTTTCGGAAATGTTCAATGCGTTCTGCACAGTCTCCTGCGCGAACACGGGACTGCACACCCAAACGCCGCCCAGTCCCTCGGCATGTGCGGCGAGCAGTAGCTGCATGCCGGCATTTGCAACGGATTGCGTGGCAATGATGTATTCCGCTTTTTTACGGCGGCTGTCGGGATATTCGTCCATTTCACTCATGTCGAGGCAGAGGATAATGACCAGCGGTGCGCCTGCGATCCGTTCGCGGGATTTGCTGACGCGTTTTGCAATTTCATCGGACGCGAGGTTATCTTTTTCGAGGTCGCGCTGAAATTCCTCCGCCATGGCGTTGGAGAGATTTTCCCTGGCAGGCGAAGTTGTGAGAACGATGAAGCGCCAGGGCTGGCGGTTGTGCGCGGACGGGGCGAATGTGGCGGTGTGGAGAAGGTTCCTTAAAATGGAGTCAGGCACCGGGTCTGTTTTGAAGCGGCGGACCGAGCGGCGAGTCCGCAGGAAGTCATGCAGGTTAGTGTTGGTCAAAGTGAGTCGGCTGAATCTTGAAAATGATCCGCTTTTGTCCCTCACGGTATGTCCACGGTTTGCCGTAGTAGATGTGCGAGAGGCGGTCGATGTGATTGTCCGCACCTTCCGTGGTGTGGGAGACAACCCTGCCGCGCATCCCGAGATAACGGTAGGGATCGTTCGGATCTTGAAGCACCATTGCGACACCTGGACGTTCCTTCATGTTGCGATCCTTAAGGCGCCCCTCGTTGGTATTGACGAGAATGTATTCACCGTCCGTGCTGAACCAGACGGGCGTGAGCTGCGGGCTGCCGTTCGCGTTAACAGTTGCAAGAAAAAGAATGGCTTTGGTTTCATCTTTAAACAGGTCACTGTATTTTTCCGGGAACGTCATGTATCCTCCAAGGCTTTTATTATTGCATCCACTTGAGTGTAGCAAAGGCGCATAAGAATCTCGTTAGTGTTTCAGCGGAACATATCCTGATCTTTTGGGCGGGTGAGTTCTCCGAGCGAACCCTCCCGAAGCGGATACGGGAACCCGCGCACGTGCACCACGGGCGTGCCTTCAGCGGCCTGCCCCATAACGAGGGATGCGGCGGCGGCGAGTTCGTCCGCCACGCCGACAATGGTGGCTTTGAGGATGTAGCCGAAGAGGTCCTTCCAGCCGCGTTCATCCACCACGGCCGGGATGCCGCTCAAGCCGATGCAAATGCCGACCGTGCCGTTGCGCCAGGCGCGCCCATGCGAGTCGATGATCATGATACCGATGTTTTTATTTGTTTTCCGCCGGATCTCTTCGCGGATCAGTTTTGCGGATCGATCGGGATTTTCCGGAAGAAGAAGAACAAGATCATCCCTGTCGCCGGTCTCGGTCATTACGTTGGAATGGTCAATGCCTGCATTCGCGCAGATGAATCCAAGTTTATGCTCCACGACGATAACGCCTTTACGAAAGCGCACCACTTCATTGCTTTCGCGCAGCATGAGTTCCACGAGACGCGGATCTTTTTCAGTCCGCCCGCCAAGTTCGAGTGCGCGTTGGGACGGATCCACCGTGCCGAGATGCACCATGCGTCCCTCGGCTTTGCTGACGATCTTTTGCGCGAGGACGAAGATGTCATCCTCGCGCAATTCCAAGCCGGTTTCTGGTAATGAATTAAGAAGAATATCCGCCAAGTTGTCGTCTCGGCGGATGAGAGGAATGTTTTTTAGCGGAATGAGTGTGAGGGACATGGCAGGTGTATGCATGATGTATGATGCGTAACGAATTACGCTTCATGCATCATGGTTTACTTTGTTGCTCCCGTGATCTTGATGCCCGCATGGGTCGAGCCGTATTTTTTATTGATTCCGATCAGTACACTTGTCAGCCCTTCGGCCACCACTGAGTTTTCAATTGGGCCGGCATCCCAGCCTGTCAGCCCGGCGGCTTCCACCAGTTTGAGCACTTCCTCGCGCGCAGTTTTGCTTGTGCCTGTCACCAGCACATCGCATGCCACATCGCCATCATCCATCAAATGCTCGTGAGCAATATTCTGGAATGCTGCACAAACCTGCACGCTCTCGCCGAGAATCTCCCTCGCTTCCTGCGCAGCAGACCCGGCGGCTGGCATTTGCACGGTGCTGACTTTCGGCGGCACGAGCGGCACGGTCACATCCACAAGGATTTTTCCCTGCAATTCGGATTTGACAGATTCAAGCGTATCGCGGTGTGCCGAATACGGCACGCTCAACACAATGATATTGGCCTCCTTCGCCGCCCTGGGGTTGCTCATTCCAATGACGGAGGTTCCCTCCCCAAGCATGCCCCTGAGTTCGCCTGCGGCGGCAATGGCTTTTTCCTCGGCGCGTGAACCGATGAATACGTGATAGCCCGCACGTGCCCAGCGATAGGCGAGTCCCTTGCCCTCCTTGCCCGTGCCGCCCAGTACCGCAATGGATAATAAGAGTTGTGTTTCGTTCATATATTCTCCAAACTATGCTGAAATTTTCGCAACTTCCTCTTCGTATCTCTGCCAAATTCTCGGTGCGATCTCCCTGGCTCGCGCGGCGATCTCCTCTTCGTCCAGGGTAAGCAGTTTGCGGTCCTTCATTGCAAATTTGCCCGCCACCATGGTTGAGGTGACCATGCTTTGCTGGAAACCAAAGATGATGTGCCAGGGCAGGTTGCCGTCTGTCAGCGGAGTGTAGGGGTGATAATCCACGAAGATCAAGTCTGCTGCTGCACCGGGGACGATCTGTCCGATGGGTGTGGCGGGGAAGAACATGCCGGCCAGCGCGGCATTGTTATAGACGGCCATTTGTGTCACATCGTATCCGCCCATGCGGCGCGGGTCGCGGTGATGGACTTTGTGCAGGAGGTAGGCTGTCTTCCATTCCTCCCACATGGCATTCGAAAACCCGTCATTCCCCAGACAGACATTGATGCCCAGCCTCATCATGGATTCGACCTGGGCAACACCAACGCCGTTGTTCATGTTGGAGCGCGGCTGATGGGTGAGCCAGGTCCTGGTCTCATTCAAAATTTCCATCTCACGCGCATCAAAATGGACGCCATGCGCAGTGATGGTGTTCGGCCCAAGAATATTGTGCTTTTGCAATCGGTCTATGACACGCATGTCGCTCTTGGTCAGGCTGTCATATTCGTCTGATTCATGTTCGGCGGTGTGGACGTGGAAGCCGCTTCCATCGGGGGCGGCGGAGCGGCAGGCTTGCAGGGTGGCGCCGGAAAGCGTCAGGCTGGCGTGCAGGCCAAAGGTCGCGGCCAGACGCGGATGGGGTTCAGATGAGAGTCGTTTTAAGAAGCGAATGTTCTCGTTGATGCCTGCGTTGGCTTTTTCGTTCCCGTCGCGGTCGGTCACTTCATAGCAAAGTACACCGCGCAGTCCGCTTTTGTCCACAGCCTCGGCGATGACGTCCAGCGAACCATCAATGAAATTCGGTGACGCATGATGGTCAATAAGCGTGGTCGTGCCATGTTTGACTGCATCCACAAGGCAGACGAGCGCAGAATAGCGGACTGCCTCCGCGTCCAGCGAACGGTCAAGGGGCCACCACAGCTTTTGCAGGATCTCGGGGAAGTCCTTTGGTGCGGGACCGGGGATCGCCATGCCGCGCGCAAATGCACCGTAGAAATGGGTGTGCGCGCAGATATTGCCGGGCATCACATATTGACCGTGCGCGTCCGTTGTTTTTGCCTTTGGGTATTTTGCGGTCAACACCCTGGTTGTGCCGATCTCCTTGATGCGGCTGCCTTCCACGTAGACGGCATGATTTTGCAGGATGCGATTGGGAGATTCCCAGGTGATGATATTTGCATTTGTAATTAACATGGTTAATCCAATCCATATTGGCTGGGGTGGGGAAGTTTTGCGCCTGATGCGCCGACCTCCCAAAGCATGTTGTATGCAGCCTCGCGCAGTTCGGGGTCGTCCTTGTACATGGCATGATAGAGTTGTGTAATGACACCCTCGCTCGGCGTAAATTTCAGGTATGGCAGGGCTGCGAGGCGCATATCCGGCTCGCCTTCTTTTAGAGCGAGCAGGAGAACGTCTGTTGCGGGCACGCCGGGGGAAATTCCCATACCGTGTTTGCCGGCAAATTCGATCAGCCACGGGCAGCTTGACGGGGTTTTTAGTCTGTGCGGCGCGCGCGACTTAATGTTTACCTGCGCATCCAGCACCTCTGTGGCGGCGTTGCGAACGACCCATTGATTGTCATCTATCTGTATTTTCTTCAGAGCATCGATTGCCCAAGGCTCATCAATGCGTCCAAGTCCGTAGGCTGCTGCGCGCCGCAGGATGATGTCGTCCAATGTAATGCCCTCACGCAGCATGGCATGTCCCTCGTTGCGGTCATTTGCCAGCGCTTCACCGGCGGCGCGGCGGATGTCTTCATCTCCATTGAGCAGGGTGCGGGCCACAGTTTCGAGGGCTTCATTTGTGCCAATGGCGACCAGCGCCATGCATGCAGCGCGGCGGACTGACAGGCTGGGGGCTTCGAGGGCGTTTTCCAGTGTCTTGACCGCTTTTATGTCACGCACTGCACCGGTGCCCAATATGGCAAGCTGGACCAGTTCAAATGACAGCGAGGTGGCAAACTGCCGGAATAATGTCGGAACGCTTGGGTCATTGCTGGCAACAAAGGCCGCCATGGCTTGTCCACGAAGGCTGAGAGGAATTCCGTCCGTTTGCATGATGGCAGCCAGCGTACCGAATAAATTGCCGCGCCAGGGGGCGTTGCGGGGCGCATCCCTCAGCCAGCGCGCCGCCGCAAAAAGCGGACGGTGCATCGGCAGGCGTGAAAATTCCATCATGGATTGGACCAGTTTACTGGCATCGCCATTTGCGGCGAAATAGCGCATGGTCAAATATTTGCCGGACCAATCCGGTTGGTTCAGAATGTTCTCTTCGGCATTGTAATTCGTAAGTGCGTGGCCTGCGAGATAGCCTGCAAACACAAGATGCGTAAAACGCATTTTATGGTTGGGGTAATTGGCGAGCAGTCCGCTGGCTGCCATTTTTCCGAGCAGGCCGGAGGTTGGCCTGGCGACCACCTTCTCAACCTTCTTTTTCTTCCTAGGTTTACTCTCCTCTGCAGAATCTTCCGCAGAGGTTTCCGCTGGTTTGTCATCTTCCTTTTCGTCCGCCACTTCAAACGACTTGACCCAGTCACGGGCTTTTCTTGGGTCGAAGACCGGTTGGGCGTTCAACATTACCTGCAAGGCAAGGGTTTCCAGCGCGGCGATCGGTGTATTGTCGGGGGCGATGCGGCGGATGTGTGAGGCGATGATCTCCAGTACATGCGGACCCAGGCTGTCGCCGGCATATGCACCCCATGCCTTGAGAGTCAACTCAAGGGGGGATAACTTTACGTCGTCAACGCTCAGCCAAATGTTTAGCAGGAGCGGGTCCACCTGGGCCGGTCCTGTTTGCGCCCAGGCTTCCATCGCAACAGTTTGAGACCAAAGTTGTCCCCACTTCTCCATGAATATTTCATTTTTCTCTTTGGACCAGGCACTCAAAACCAGCGGCGTGAAACCAAGGGGAATCAGGCCGTCCAGATATTCCGGGGCGCCGCTGGTGACAATGCGTGCCTTTGGAAAATTCTGAATGATGACCTTGAAATATTCCGTGACGATCTTTTGGTGCTCGGGCGGGATTTCATCAAAACCATCCACGAGCAGGAGGGCGTTTCCATTTTTGAAGGTGTTCTTGAACAAATCCGGCAGTTTCCGGAGATCAAAGATGGGTGCATGTTCAGAGGCCGCTTCAATAAGCGGATTCAGCGCATCTTTCGCGTCGCTGACGGGAAGCCGTAGATCGGCGACATGAACAAGGAACGGGACCAGGTTTTTCAGCGCCTCAAGTTTTTCGCTTCGGTTCGCAGCGAGAGATGCGAGGTGCGCGAGAGCCACAGTCTTCCCGATGCCGGGTTGACCGATGATGACAATGTTTGAATCCCCCGATAAAACCTGTGGGAGGGTCAGGGTTGCAGGCTGATAGATTGCGGCGATCTCAGGCCAGGCGGGCAGATAAGGCAGGGTCTGCGAGATGACATCTTCGAATATGGGGGGCAGGCCGGGTTCCACGCGCGGGGGCGGGGCGATGAGCAGCGGCTCTTGGATGATCTCATCGAGTGCGAAGAGCTGGGCGGCAAGGTGCATTCCCTGTGCGCGGCGCAGGGTGATGCGGCGGTGGTTTTCCTCCACCGTATTTGTTTTACGGGCCCGGGCGGCTTCGCGCTGTTCGCGCCAGTTTGTGCGCATTTCATTCCACGCCGGGCGTCCGCGGGATACGAGCAGCCAGAAGATGGTTGCGGTGATGAAGCCAGTAAAGAATGAAATGGGGTCTAGAGCGAATTGAAACATTGGATGATTAATTTGCGAATAGGATACGCCCGCAGGTGGGGCAGTTCACAAGTAGTTTTTGGGAGCGCGCGTTCTGCTGAACGGATGCGTTCAATGTTGTTCCGCAGGCCGAACAGGCGTTGTCAGCGATCTCTGTCACTGCCATGCCGCGTTTTTGCTGGCGCAGCCCTTCGTACACATCAAGCAGATTGATGTCGATGGGGGCAAGGGAGGCTTCGCGTTCCTCGGCAAGTCTTTCCAATTGCTTGTTGAGCGTGGACTGTTCCTCGATCAACTTTCCATGCTCACTGCCAAGCCGTGACTTGATTTTTTCCAATTCCGTTCGCGCCTGTTGCAGGTCGTTCTCGGCAGTCTCCGCCTTCAGCATGGTTTCCAGCTGGCGTTCCTCGAGTGTGGTAATGTATTTCTTTAAAGAAGCAACTTCCTTTTGCAGGTCCTGCAGTTCTTTTGGATTTTTTACGTTTCCGCTGTACAAGCTGGCTTCGGCCTGTTCGATTTTTATTCTCTGTGCATCCACTTCCGCTTCCGCAATTTTCAGCGCGTGACTGGCGTGATGATTTTCAACCTGCGCTGTTTCAGCGCGGGTGAGCGCTTCGCGTAATTCCGTGTCATTCTCAAGTGTCTGGCGGATCGCATCCAGTTGCATACGGACACGGTCTATCTGACTGTCCACTTGCTGGAGGCGGAAAAGTCCCAGTGATGCGCTCATGCTTGAATTATATACGAAGTATGAAAAAAAGACCCGTTTTCGGATGAAAACGGGCGCGTTGATTATTGAGTTGTAATGTTGAAGTAGTTATAGACAGCCTGTGCCAGATTGATAAATAACGGATTTGTGTTATCCCAGATGTTCTGGACAGGATGGTACGTATATATGGACAGCACGAAGTTTCCGCCCGGGGTGTAGACAATGCCGACATCGCTTGTGTCGTGCAAGACTCCGTCCCTGGAGAGAACATAGCCGTGTTTGTGGGGGACGAGAGTCCCATCCGGTACGCCGCCCTGGATCAACGCCCCGAGTTTGTCCTGAGCCATAAAATCGATCAACAGTTGACAGGTATCCGGGCTGACCTTATCCGGGAAGGCGGCGATCAACGCGCCGCCGCCGTTTTGGGCACATTGGTACAGGTCGGCAAGCAGGATGCCCATCTCGGATGAGGTGGTTTGTGAATATGGGTCGGGATCGCCAAAAATATCGGTCCTTTGGTTGCCCGGGGTTAAACGTCCGGGCAATAGATTTGGCGCGCCAAGATAGAACATGCCTCCGATGAAGGTGCTTTCCAACCCGATCGATTCCATGTCGCGGGTGACAATAATGGGGCCAATGTTGGGGTCAATGCGTTCGAGGACAAGGTCAGTGGCGGAATTATCCGACCTGCCCAATACACGCAGGATGATGTCCGCTGTGACCGGGTCGAGGTCGCTTCCACGGTTGATTAAATAGGACGCCACAATCGGAACTTTAATGGTGCTGGAGGCTGTGAAGGCAATATCCGGCTCCACTGAAATTTCCTGCTTGTTGTTCATGGCGAAGTGGATCTCCTGCCCGGTTTGCAGATCCATCATATAGAAGCCGATCAAGCCGTCAAACCTGGAGACACTGACGATTTGCTTGAGCAGGATTTCAAGATTTTCGATCGTTGGTCGCGCAGCTGTGATGCGCACGAACGAGAGCGCAATGGAACGGTTGGAGGGCGATCTCAACGCGTCGGTGATGAGCAGGACGGCACGGTCAAGATCAAGAGTCTGTCCGGGCGCGCCGGGCAGGAACGAGGTCCCGCCTGGAATCGGCTGAGCGGGGGCGGGGGGCTGGTCGTAGCGTTGCGCAATTTCGTTTTGCAGATATTCGCGCAGGCGTTCCTCCGAGACAGAGGCGCTTAACGGGATTTGTGTTTCAGTCGGAGTGCGATTCCACAGGAAGTCCCAAAACCCGCCCCAGAAGGAACCGCCGGTGCGGCTGAGGTCTGCCGCGGCAAGCATGGTTTCAACATCCACCTGAAACCCGACCGCGCCAGGGTCAATGTGGATGAGCGCCTCGTCGTATTGCGCCTCGATGGGCGAGGTGTACACCTCGAGAAGTCTTTGGGATGCCTGCGCCGGGGATAAACCGCCGACCGGGATGCCGCCAATCGTCATGCCAACGGGATAGTTATTTCTTTGTCGGCTGTAGGTAATTAAGGAAGTGATGGTTAATACGAGCGCGCCTGTCAGGAATAAAATGGAAACACCCCGAAGGATGGTATTGGTATTTCGGTTTCTCAAACTGCCTCCAGAACATGATGAAAGTCACATAAAAAGTATATCATACCAAAGCAGGGCGCTTGTGCTAGAATACGTTAAACGCAGGAGATTTCCACTCCTAGATAAGTTGAAGGACGGATATGTTACGCTCTCTCCTAATCTACCTCTCCAAAGCCGCTTGGGCGCAAAAACTTGTCACCAGCTGGGGATTTGCATGGCGTACGGCATCCCGTTTTGTAGCGGGGACAAAACTTGAGGACGCGATGCGTGTAGTCCATTCATTAAATGCAAAGGGGATCAATGCGACGCTCGATCACCTCGGTGAGCATACAAATACCCCCGAAGAGGCGCAGCAAGCCACCGATGACATTTTTGCGACTCTTGACGCGTTGGGAGCTGACTCTGCCCTGCGGGGCAACGTCTCCATCAAGCTGACCCAGATTGGTCTGGGCCTGGATGAAAGCCTGTGTGCTGAAAACCTTGAGCGTATCCTCGCCCGCGCCAGAAAGAACAAAACCTTCATCCGCATCGATATTGAGGACACGCCCTATACCGACAAGACCATTAACCTGTATTATGCCATGCGTGAAAAGGGATATGAAAACGTCGGCATGGCGGTGCAGTCCTATTTGTACCGCGCCGAGGCCGACACGCGCCGCATGACGCAGGACGGCACGCGCATCCGTTTGGTCAAGGGCGCATATAATGAACCGCCGGAAAAGGCCTTTCCCAAAAAAGCCGATGTGGATGCCAACTTCGACCTGCTTGCCAAAATTTTGATCGACTCTTCCCTTGCCAATCAGTCCGTGCTCAGCGGGGACGGGCGCGTGCCGCCCATTCCCGCGATTGCCTCACAGGACGAAAAGCGGATCGCCTTTGCGAAAAGCTACGCGGAAAAAGCCGGCTTGCCCAGGAACGGATTGGAATTTCAAATGCTGTATGGCATCCGCCGCGATTTGCAGGAGGGGTTGGCAAAGGATGGCTATCCCGTGCGCGTGTATGTCCCGTTTGGCACGCATTGGTATCCATATTTTATGAGGCGGCTGGCCGAACGCCCTGCGAACATCTGGTTCTTTATATCCAATTTCTTTAAGGGATGAATTGAAAAACAGATCCCGGAAATTTCCGGGATCTGTTTCGTAAGAATTATTCAGGGAATATAATGCCCACGGTCACAAATTGCGCTTTCCGCTTTCTCAAAAAAGCGCAATTTGTGACCGCGCTGGGTATAGCAACGGCCAGCTATCTTCATTCCCCGCGAGTAGACCTAATCCACTTCTGGACGGTCTTTGGCATGGTTTCGCTTCGAAGATTTCCGCCAACCCTGAAGCAGATGGGGAGAAGTAAGCGATGACCTCGCAGTGCAAGCGCCCTTCGGACTCGTGCCGCGTGAAGACTTCCGAGGCGGAGTGTTTGCCCACGCCATGCCGCCGGTACTTTCGCATGACAAAGAACTCGCTGATGGATCGTTCGCTGCCTGCCAGCATTACTTCATTGTCCACCAACACAAAACCTGCCAGCTTCTCGTCAACGGTGATCAGAAATGCGGCGTGGGTCGGCTCGAACCAGAAGTAGTCGAGGTCGCCATAGCCGAAGGAGGCGTGATTATCCAGGTCGCTACCGTCATATTCTGAGAAATCATACAAATATAATTCCAGCATTCGACGGATGAGGCTGCGGTCTGACCTTGTTGGTGTCCGTAATTCGATCTTCATGGGATGCTCTTTTCAAAGCACATGCTGTTTTCAACCCCGGCATACTGCCCGTAATTCGGAATAACTTTATATCCATTCTTCTTGTAAAACTCAATGGCTTCAGGCTGCTTTTTTCCCAGTTTCCAACATGCTTTTTTCATACGACATTTCAACCGCCCATTTTTCCAACTCGGTAAGGACCTGGCTCGCTATACCCTTGCATCTGCTTGTAGGGACCGTGTACATCCGTTTGACTTCCATCGTCTTCGGTTTATATTCCTTGATTGCTCCGCAACTTATTGGGCGGTTGCCTTCGTACGCCACAACCACGTGTTTAATCCCGTCAATTTTATTGAATTGAGTATGAAACACGTGCTCATTTCCATCTCTTTCCGCGAGATCTGCGTCAAGAGATCGTACGAGTTGGATAAAATCCTGATTGGTCGAGTGGGTCCTGATAATTCGGATCATTGCAATTATTCTTTGCCTACTGTTGCCATTGGATAAATTTCGACAAGCCAATTATACTAACTTCTCATGTCCAATGCATCCCTCGCCCTCGTGACTGGTTCTGCCCATCGGCTCGGCAAAGCCTTTGCCCTGTGCCTTGCCCGCATGGGTTATGCCATCGCTCTGCATTATCGTGGCTCTGCGGCTGAAGCAGGGCGGACCGTCAAGGAAATCCACGCCCTTGGCGTGGAGTGCCTGCCCATCCGCGCTGATTTGACCGTGCCTGAGAAGATTGACTTCCTCTTCTCGCTGGTGGATGAGTTCCACATGCCGCTTAAGGTCGTGGTTAATTCAGCGGCGGTCATGCCTGCCGGCAATCCGCGTGAAATGGATTTCCACGAGTGGGACTTCGCTCTCGACCTCAACCTGCGCGCACCATTTCTCATCGCCCAGCAGGCCGCCAAACGCATGACGGAGGGCGGCCTGATCGTCAACATCTCCGACATTGGTGCGCAAAAAGCATGGAGCCGGTATCCATCCTACACGGTCAGTAAGGCGGGGTTGGAGTCGCTTACCAAATTGCTCGCCCGCGCTCTCGCGCCCGGCATCCGCGTCAACGCCATTGCACCCGGGCTGGTGCTTCCATCCGATGTCGTCACGCCTGAGCAGTGGAATGGGCTTCTCGAAAAGCTGCCCCTCAAACGCGCCGCCGCGCTCGATGAGATCACATCCGCCCTCGAATTTCTGATCAAGAACGAATACATGACCGGGCAAACAATCGTCGTGGATGGCGGCTATTCATTGGTTTGATTGTGCCATGTGCCATCGGCAGGGGATCCCATTTATGGCGCTTATCTTATTTCTGGCATGGATTAGGCATATCCACGGGTGAGAGGGCTTTTGCGATCAGTTCGTCTGCATCCAGCGCATTCCAAATATTCGCGTCAACCGTATCCCAGTGCCATATCAGCCAGCCATCGAAACCATACTGGCAGGATTCAACCTGCCAGTCCTGAAGCGCCCTTGCACCCGTCCGTGCCGTCCCAAACTGTGATTTGAAGGCTCCGAATTCGCCCATGATGATGGGTTTCTCCTCCAGCCCGTTGATCTTGAAATTTTCAACCGTCTTTTTCAGGCTGAAATTGAAGCCGGGATAGGCGTGAAGGTCAATGAAGTCTGCGCTGGACTCCCAGATCGCCTTTTCAGTCGCCACCAGGCGCGGGTCTCCAATGTTCACCGGATTGGGTCCCTGTGGAACGAAGAAACCGATGGTTACAAGGGCGGTGGGGTCAACCTTTAGAATTTCCGCACGTACTGTATCGATGAAATGCACGATTCCCTCATCGATCATCGGGGTCCAGTTTTCCTTTGAACTCAGGTCGTAACTTCTTCCGTTGGCGGTCGTGACGACCCTGTTCAATGTGAAGGGCGGGGAGTTGGTGTCGAAGTAGGCTTCGTTGCGCAATTGATAGGCAAGGATGTGCTCGGTCGGCGCGCCGCGTGCGTGTAACTCCTTGATCACATCCTGGAAGAGCAGGGCGGTCCCTTCGATACCGCCCTTGGTCAGCATCTGGACGGTTGTGGATCCAAACGTGTCGCAGCAATCGCGGTTCATGACCTCGCCGTAGATTCCCCCGGGCAGCCAGTCAATTGTAAAGATCACAAAAATATCATGCGCTTTTGCCCTCGTTAGAAAATCGGCGAGGTTGTCCATGTATTCATGCTCAACGCGGCGCGAAAACCCAACGACCCCATGTGTGCTGTCCGTGATGAAAACGCGCACAGTGTTGTAACCGTGTTCCCGCATGCCGCTCAATGCCGTTTCGGTTCGCTGCGGGTCGTAATGGTTGGTGTCGAAGGTGGCATTTTCGATGTAACTACCGCCTCCGTGAACTTCTCTTATCTCGCCCATATACAAATAGTTTGCGCCGCGCGGTACGAATTTCTCCCCCACCCTGCGGTCATAGAACTCGCCGATGCCGTCCACCACGCGTACGCCAATGATGTGTTCCGGGACAGGAATGGAGGTTGCCATGAGAGGGATGCTCAAGGTTGGGGCTTTTGTTAGAGCGGGCTGCGGATCCCGCGTTGTGAGGGGAAGGTTGCAGGCGGTGATGGTAAAAAGGCATAACAGTATAATCCGCTTGGCATTCATTGGGTGCTCCTATTATTTAAAGTTATGAATCATGCGAATTGGCTGGATGCTGTGCAAGTCGACTGCTTTTCTTAAATTTTCTTCAGGCCCGATTATACGACTTTAGGGGGAAACGAATCATGACAATCTTGATTTCTCTGGTAAAATACAGACCGCGATTTCAGCCCGCACCGCTCTTGTGCCTGCCTGGAACGTAAAACATTCTAAAGGAGTAAGTTTAAGATGGTTCGTATTCGTTTGCGTCGTATTGGTCTTAAAGGCCAACCCACGTACCGCCTGGTGGCTGCGGACAAGGAGTCCCCGCGCGATGGTCGCTTTTTGGAAATTTTGGGTGTGTACAACCCCCGGACCGATCCTGCGACAATCCACTTAAAGGAAGACCGCATCTATCATTGGATGAAGAACGGCGCCCTGCCGACGGATTCCGTGGAGCAGATCTTCAAAACCGCCGGCTTGACGGAGCGCTTTGAACGCTTTAGGAAGGGCGAATCGGTTGAAAAACTGGTCGCTGAAGCCGCCGAAGCCGAAGCCAAGCGCGCCGCACCCGTCAGGACCCGCAAGGACTAATCTGGCCATGTCATTGCGAGCGCAGTATTCATCCGCGCTCACAATGACGTATAAAGAGGTGATAATGAAAGACCTCATCGAATACATCGCCAAATCCCTCGTGGAACATCCCGAAGATGTTGACGTGAAACAGAGCGGCGGCAACCGCGTGCGCATTGAGCTTAGCGTTGCAAAGGATGACATGGGGCGCGTCATCGGCAAGGGCGGCAAGGTGGCGAACTCCATTCGTGCATTGTTGCGGGTGGCGGCGGAACGCCAGGGCAAGCAGGCCACGCTGGATGTGACGGAACCTTAATGACCACACAAAAGCAATCAGGCCCGCCGTCAGGCGGGCCTGATTATTTGGCGATAGGATTCCTCCGCCGCCCGCATGGTGTCGGCGGTGAGATCATCATGGACGTGCATACCGATTTCCCGCAGCGCATCAAATCCGGCCGGAAGATTTACATCGGTGAAAAGCATGAGGCCGTCACATTTGACACAGTCCGCGAACATGGGGATGGGCTGCTGGTGAAATTCCGCGGATATGGCACGCCTGAATCTGTTGGGCGGTTCCGTAACCAGTGGGTGTACGTCCGGTCAAAGGAAGTGCCGCCGCTCCCCGAAGGTCAATATTACAAGTATGAATTGGTTGACCTGGACGTGGTGGAAGATAACGGCAATCCCCTCGGCAGACTGGTCGAAATTCTGGAAACCGGCGCGAACGATGTCTATGTCGTTCGGGATGAAAATGGCAGGGAAATTCTTCTGCCCGCCATTCCCTCGGTCATTCTTAATGTGGATATGACCCGCCGCATGATGAAAGTTCATCTGCTTGACGGATTGATCGAGAATCGGGATTCGTAAATCGGGGGAGTGATACAATTCCCCAATCGCATATCCCGAATACACCATGGACGATAAAAAATACTGGATCGGCTTTAACTTAATCAAGGGTATCGGCGCAGTCCGTATGCAGGGGCTGGTCGCTTATTTTGGCAATCTCGAATCCGCCTGGGATGCCGACCCTGATTCCCTGGTTGAGGCAGGTTTGGGCTCAAAAGTGATCGAAAGAGTCCTCGCGGCGCGGGAAACTGTCAACCTCGATAAAGTCTGGGAGAAGATCGAGTCGCAGGGAATCAAAGTCCTGACATGGGATGATGAAGAATATCCAACCCGCTTGAAGGAAATAGACCAGCCGCCGCCAGTGTTATACATCCGCGGCGAATATCTGCCCGACGACCTCTTTGCCGTGGCGGTCGTTGGCACACGCAAGGTCACACCGTATGGCAGGCAGGTGACGGAGGAAATCGCCTTGTTTCTTGCGGCGAATGGGATGACGGTGATCAGCGGGCTTGCGCGGGGTGTGGATGCCATCGCGCATCAGGCCGCGCTGAAAGCGGGCGGGCGGACGATGGGTATTCTCGGGTCTGGAGTGGATAAGATCTATCCGCCGGAACATCGCAGGCTTGCCGAACAAATGATGGAACGCGGTGCAATCATCAGTGATTACGCGGTGGGCACGCCGCCCGACGCATCCAATTTTCCGCCGCGTAACCGCATCATTTCGGGATTGTCCTTGGCGGTGGTGGTGGTCGAAGCGGCTGAAACGAGCGGTGCGTTGATCACGGCTGAGTTCGCCGCCGAACAGGGACGCGAAGTGTTTGCTGTGCCCGGAAGCATCCTTGCGCCGCAATCCAAAGGTACCAACCGATTGATCCAAAAAGGCGCACAGCCGTTGTTGACCCCCGCTGACCTGATGCAGGCGCTTGATCTAACCCGTATCGGCGCACAAAAATCTGCGCGAAAGATCCTGCCCGCCGACGAGATCGAGGCGCGTGTTTTTAATGTGCTGGGGAGCGAGCCATTGCATGTGGACGAGATCCGCAGCATGGCCGACTTGCCAATTGAAAAAATTTCTGCTACGCTTGCGCTTATGGAATTGAAGGGCATGGTGCGTCAGGTAGGCGGCATGAATTATGTCGCGGTGCGCGAAGCGCAGGCGGACTATAATATCTGAGTTATCTATTATGAAAAACACATATGCTGTCATTATGGCGGGCGGAGGCGGGACTCGCCTCTGGCCCATATCACGAAAGGAACGCCCCAAGCAGCTACTGCCACTGCTTGGGCAGGAGACGTTGTTTCAAAGCACGGTTGCGCGGTTAAAGAATCTCTTCCCGCCTGAACGGATATTGGTGGTGACGGTGGAGGAACAGGCTCGCGAGATGAAGCAGCAGGCGCTTGAAATCCCCGAAGAAAATTATTTGATCGAGCCTGCGCCGCGCGGGACCGCATCCGTGGTTGGTTTGGCGGCGGCTGTTTTATTGAAACGCGATCCCAATGCTTCGATGGCGATCCTGCCTTCGGACCATTTCGTCCGCAACGTGGACCTGTTCCATTATCTGCTCAACGCCGCATTTGAAGTTGCGCAGGACGGCTATCTCGTGACGCTCGGGATTACGCCGACGGCTCCATCCACGGCGTACGGCTATATCCAGCAAGGCAAACCCGTGGATGGCGGCTATAAGTATCCCGTTTATACGGTGGTGCGCTTCAAGGAAAAGCCCGACGAGCAGACCGCACAGCAGTTGCTTCGCAGCGGCGATCATTCGTGGAATAGCGGCATGTTCATCTGGCGGGCGGATGTGATTCTAAACGAGATCGGGAAGCAAATGTCCGCGCTGAATGACGCGTTGAACAAGATCTCATCTGTATGGGGAACAGCGGAGCAGGATTCCGTTTTGCGGGACATATGGCACGACCTTACGAATGAGACAGTGGATTACGGCATTATGGAACATGCGGAACGGGTCACTGTGCTGCCGGCAGGCGGATTGGGCTGGAGCGATGTGGGGATGTGGTCTTCCCTGTTCGAAGTGCTTCTGCCGGATATGAATGGGAATGTGGCCACGAACAGCATCCTGCACCTTGCGCACGAAACGCACAACACACTGGTTTATGGCGGCAACGGAGAGCGCCTGATCGTGACCATCGGCGTGGATGATATGGTCATCGTGGACGGCGGGGATGTGCTTATGGTCTGCAAAACGGATCAGACTCAGAAGGTGCGCGATGTGGTGGAACACCTGAAAAAGCACCGGCAGGAAAAATACCTGTAGGGAACCATTTGCCTGATTCGTAAAAATTGCGTAGAATGATGCCCTATCCCGTACCCTTACGGGATAGATTTGTGTTATATAAATCTGCGAAATGGACAAAATAAAATTGCGCGAAAATGTTTAAGTCGCTTCTTTAGAGTACGTGCAAGGGAAGGGTTTTCCGCGCTGGAGGATTGATGGAAGCATATTGTATGAAATGCAAGGCAAAACGGGAGGTCAAGGACCCCGTTGCAGGGTTCAATGCCAAGAGCTCCCCTGTGACAACGGGGATCTGCCCCGTTTGCGGAACGAAACTATACCGCATGGGGAAAACAGAAGCCCATGCGGATTTGACCCCGCCGCCGAAACCTGAGAAGGTGGAAGTGCGTGACGGAAAACTGGTGATCGTTGAGTCACCGGCAAAGGCAAAAACAGTCGGGCGTTTTCTTGGTAAAGGATATACCGTGCGCGCATCCGTTGGACATGTGCGCGACCTGTTGAAGTCCCAGCTTTCGGTGAATGTGGAAAATAATTTCGAGCCGAAGTATCGAGTGCCGAATGAAAAAAAGGAGGTTGTCAAGGAACTCAAGAAACTCGCGAAGAAAGCCGATGAGATATTCCTTGCAACCGACCCGGACCGCGAAGGCGAATCCATTTCATGGCATTTGATGGAAGCGGCGGAGATCGACCCTGCCCGCACCCGCCGCGTGGTCTTTCATGAGATCACCGCACCGGCTGTGGCGGAGGCTTTTTCGCACCCGCGCGATATCAACATGAATCTGGTCAATGCCCAGCAGGCGCGCCGCGTGCTGGACCGCCTCGTTGGCTACAGCATCAGCCCGATTTTGTGGGAGAAGGTACGCGGGCGTCTGTCAGCCGGGCGGGTGCAATCAGTGGCTCTCCGACTTATCGTTGATCGCGAGCGGGAGATCGATGATTTTAATCCCATTGAGTATTGGTCCATTCACGGCGAGTTTAAGCCCGAAACCTTGAAATCATCCTTCCTTGCCAAATTGGTTCGTGTGGATGACAGGGAACCCGAATTAACGGACGAGGCGACGGTAAAACCGCTTCTGATCGACCTTGAAACTGCCGCTTTTGCAACGACAAAGGTCAAACGCGGTGAGCGTAGACGAAAACCTCTCGGACCTTTTACGACCTCCACCTTACAACAGGAGGCTTCGCGTAAACTTGGTTTTACCGCCAAACGGACCATGGGTCTGGCACAGGGATTGTATGAAGGTCAGGATGTGGGTGAAGGCGGAACGACAGGTTTGATCACGTACATGCGAACCGACTCAATGAACGTTTCCCCGCTGGCCCAGAATGAAGTACGCGAATATGTAAAAGAAAAATATGGCAGCGAATATCTTCCTGCCGATGCGCCTGTTTACAAGACCAAATCTGCCAGCGCACAGGAAGCGCACGAGGCGATCCGTCCGACTTCCGCAATGCGCGATCCGGAGAAGGTCAAGGATTTTCTTGACCCGGCCATGTTCAAGTTGTATCGTTTGATCTGGCAGAGATTTGTCGCCTCGCAAATGGAATCGGCAGTTTATGACACACTGCAAGTGGAGGTCACGGGCAAAACAAGCGGACATGAATATCTCCTGCGGGCTTCCGGTTCGGCGGTGAAATTCCCCGGATTTTTGGTTGTATATGAGGAAGCCAAAAACGAGGACGTAAAAACGGACGAGGAGGAGAATGTAAAGATTCCCGCCGGCATCGCCGAAGGTCAGAAGCAGGAACTGGTGCGCCTGATCCCTGAACAGCATTTCACGCAACCGCCGCCGCGGTATTCCGAGGCATCGCTGGTGCAAGCCTTGGAGGAGAACGGTATCGGACGTCCATCCACCTATGCGCCAACCATTTCCACCATTCAACAGCGCGGTTATGTGCTGCGCGAGGAGAAACGCCTGATCCCAACGGATACCGGCATTCAAGTCAATGACTTGATGGTGCAATATTTCCCCGAGGTGGTGGACTTGAACTTTACCGCCCACATGGAGGAGGACCTCGATAAGATTGCTGATGGCGAAATGACCTGGACGGACGCGATACGCGAATTTTACGAGCCGTTCTCTGCGGACGTGAAAAAAGCGCAAGCCGAGATGCCCATCACCAAATCCGGACCTGAACCGATCGGGCGCATCTGTCCGGACGACGGCGGCGAACTCGTTATTCGCTATGGGCGCTTCGGAAAATTTATTTCCTGCTCGAATTTCCCAAATTGCCGTTACACCGAACCATGGCTGGAGAAGATCGGCGTCTCCTGCCCGAAGGATGGTGGCGATCTTGTCGAAAGAAAGACCCGCAAGGGACGCACGTTCTTTGGCTGTGTGAATTACCCCAATTGCGATTTTACTTCCTGGAAAAAGCCGCTCGCCAGACCTTGTCCAAAGTGCAATGGCCTGCTCGTCATCGCGAATAAGCGCGAAGCGCAATGCCTAAACTGCTCCGAGTCCTTCCTGCTGGAAGAGATCGTCCCAGAGACTGCGGGTTGATGGATGCTCGAGAAGCGTTAACCATTCTGCCATACTGGGATGAAAATTAGGATGTATAATCGGGCTAAAGTAATCGAGCAAAGGAGTCTTGTATGCAGTTTATCGTTGCCTTGTTGAAAAAACTGCCCTTTGCTGCCATCCTTGCGGTAATTTTGGGGTTGGTGGCGGGGTTGTTGATTGGGTGGCAGACAAAGGAATTCAAGGATGCGACCCCTGCCTACCTGCGCGCAGATCTACAGGAAGATTATCTGCGCATGGCGATTGACTCCTTCCGCGTCAATTCAGACCCGAATCTTGCCGTCCAGCGTTGGGTGAATCTTGGCTCAGGTGCCCAACAAGCCTATAGCAACATTCAAGCCAATCCTGGAAGCTTGGACCCGAACGTCATCAGGATTTACGGGGATGTGATCACTGGCGTTCTCTCCACCGGAGGCGGACAGCCGGCTGTCGACAGTGCAGGCAACTCATCGGTGGCTCGAACCGGTTTTATCGCCATCGGCATTGTTCTCCTGCTGGGTGTGGTTGCCGCCACCGGCATGTATCTCTTCCGACTGCTAGGCAGGCGCGGCAGCGGGGAAGTGACCGCTGTGATGCACGCATCGGAGATAAGCCGGAACACTGAAAAAACCAATTTTGAAGACCTGGGGCTTGCTCCTCCCATTACGCAGACCATGACCACCTATGTGCTGGGTGACGATCTGTATGATGAATCCTTCAGCATTGATACGGCGGCGGGTGAGTTCATGGGCGAATACGGTGTCGGCGTTGCGGAAGCCATTGGGGTTGGCGAACCGAAGAAGGTAACTGCGTTGGAGATCTGGCTCTTCGACAAAAATGACATTAAGACAGCCACGAAAGTGCTGATGTCCCGTCATGCTTTCGGCGACCCTGCCATCCGTTCGCGCCTGGAGCCGAAGGGCGAACTGGTGATGGTTGAACAACAGGGACAGGTATTACTTGAAACCGCGACCCTTCAGTTGCTTGCCACAGTGGTTGACCTGGAATACGGCCGAGGCCCATTGCCGGGCGATAGTTATTTCGAACGCATCACTCTTGAACTGGCCATCTGGCCCCGTCAGGGTTAATGAAAAAATCCCGTCCTTTTTCGGACGGGATTTTTTCATTAATTTATTCAACTTTTACGATCTTGAATTTGATCCTTCCGCCGGGGGTTTCCGCTTCCGCAGTCTCCCCGACCTTTTTGTCCATGATCGCGATGCCAATGGGGGATTCGTGCGATATTTTTCCATTACGCGGATCTGCTTCTGCGGGACCAACAAGGTGGTAGGTTTCGGGGTCAAAGCCATCCTCTTGAATGGTGACATGCGAGCCAATGGAGACAATTCCCTTGCTCTGAGTTTTCTCAATGATGATCGAGTTGCGTAAAATGGATTCAATTTCCTGAATGCGGCCCTCCAGGAAACTCTGGTCTTCCTTGGCTTTATGGTAGTCGGCATTCTCTGACAGATCACCCATTTGGATGGCAGAGCGCAGCCTGGCGGCAAGATCCACGCGGCGTGGACCCGTTAGTTCCTTCAGTTCGGCTTTTAACTTCGCTTCGCCCTCCGGGGTCAGATAGTTGGGTTGAGGCATGGCTTGCTCCTTTCTACTTAATGACAGATACAGCATTTGTAATTGGGAAAGTGGGCAGTTGGATGATGTGCGCCCCCTTTCAAAGATTAACCCATTAGGGTCTTTCGAAGGGATTAAACAGTTTTTGGTGTTCTTCGATGGCATAGCGATCTGTCATGCCTGCGATGTAGTCGCAAATCGTGCGCTCCAGTCCGCGTTTTTCGATGAAAAATTGAACATGGTCGGGAAGCATGGCCGGTTCGGTTCGGTAGGCATGGAACAGGTCCGAAATGATATGTTCGGCTTTGACCTGCATCCTCACCACGCGGTAGTGGCGGTAGAGTTTGGTGTAAAGCAGGTCTTTCAACTCACGGTTTCGCCGCTGCATCTCTTCGCTATAGCCGATAATGTTGTGCTTTAGTTTTTGGATATCTGATGCAGTGTTGACCTTGCTATCCTTGATGCGGGCGTTGGTTGCCTGAAGCATGTCAGTGACCATGGTGCCGACAAGGTGACGGATCATGCGATGCCGTTCCATATCGCCCAGAACTGCACCGCGCCAGTTGAACGTCTCGCGCAGGACCTCCCACAGGGCAACGCCTTCGAGGATTTGCGGATTGATCATTCCAGAGCGCAGGCCATCATCAAGGTCATGCGTGGTGTAGGCAAGTTCATCGGCAACGTTGGCGATCTGCGTTTCGAGGTTGCCGCGAAGATCGGGACTGTAATCCCGTGCGTCCGAAATGTCGTATTCTGATTCGTGCTTGACTATTCCCTCGCGCACTTCCCAGGTAAGGTTTAACCCCGGGAACTCGGGGTAGCGCTGTTCCAGTTCCGTGACGATGCGCAGGGATTGTTTGTTGTGGTCGAATCCGCCGTAGTCTTTCATCAGCCGCGCAAGCGCGATTTCACCGGAATGTCCAAAGGGGGAGTGGCCAAGATCATGGGCGAGGCAAATGGCTTCGACGAGGTCCTCATTCCCGCCCAAGGCGCGGGCCAATGTACGGCCGATCTGGGCAACCTCCAGTGTGTGGGTGAGGCGGGTTCGGAAGTGGTCGCCTTCGAAGTTGATAAAGACCTGGGTCTTGTATTCCAGTCTGCGAAATGCGGTTGTGTGCAGGATGCGGTCGCGGTCGCGTTGAAAGGAGCTGCGGTATTCGGGCTCACCGTCCAGATAGGCGCGTCCCCTCGTGTCCCTGCTCCGCATCCCATAGGGCGCAAGGCTTTTGTCTTCGATCTCTTCAAGTTGTTGGCGTGTAAAAAACATTTCTGCCTTATGATGAAAATATCATTGCGGCATCCTGTGCGAGTGCTGCAATGACCATGTATGGGGCGAGAGGGGGTCGAACCCTCACGTTGTTGCCAACGACAGATTTTAAGTCTGTTGCGTCTGCCGATTCCGCCATCGCCCCGGCGGATATAATTCTACTATAAATTATTATACCGTTGAATACAGGCACCTTCGAAATCATAAAAACAGCAGCGCCCTGATATTAATTCAAGGGCGCTGCTGTCAAAATGACTTGGTGCGGTCCCGACGGGATTCGAACCCGCGATCTCGGCCTTGACAGGGCCGCATGTTAGGCCGCTACACCACGGGACCAACTAACGAAGCGGACGGTAGTTTACCATGAGGGTATAGTGGTGTCAATACGCCGAAAAAATCCGCAATGCATTCCAATAGCTGCTCGGTATTGCCGGATGCGGACCCAAGTGATCAGAAGCCCGGGCGCCTCTCTTGACTCTTTGCCGTCATCAGTGTACACTGTCCCTACCTACCGTTCGGTAGGGCAGGAGAGCATGTGACCAGAGACAGCATCCTTGACGCCGCAGCACAGGTGATACGCCGGAAGGGGTTTCATGGCGCATCCATGTCTGACATTGCAGAGGCGGTCAACCTGCAAAAAGCGAGTTTGTATCACCATGTTGCATCCAAGCAGGAGATATTGCTTGCGCTTCTTGACCGCGCCCTTGGCATGTTGACTGACCATATCGCCGCAATCTCCTCCCAAGCTATTCCCGCAGATGAAAAACTCAGGCAGATGATCCGTGGATACCTTTCCGTGCTCGCCGAAAACGCCGACCTGACCGCCGTCCTGTTATTCGAGCATCGCTCCCTCGATAAAAAATCCCATGTCCGCCATGTTCCTCACCGTGACACATTTGAGGTGCTGTGGCGGGATGTGCTTAACGAGGGGGTCCGCGAAAAGGTTTTCAATTGCAAGGACACGGGCATGGCGGTCCGCGCACTGATGGGCGTGATGAACTGGACTCTGACCTGGTATCGCCCCAATGGCGGCAAATCCATTGAGCAGATCGCCGATGAGTATGCGGACCTGTTCTTGAAAGGATTGTTGAAGTAGACGACGGTGGTTGTGTAGTCGCGCGAAGCGCGACTACACAACCACCAACTGCATGGATATATGAAATATGTGGTCTCGATGCGGGCTTTGCCCTGCTCGACCAACGGCGTTTCAAAAACGCGAAAGGAGAAGACAAATGTATTCATTCGAACCCAATGAAGAACAACAGATGTTGATCGACGCAGTGGGGAAGTACGCCGAAAATGATTTGCGTCCCGCCGCGCACGACGCTGAAGAAAGCTGTAACCTGCAGAAGAAACTTGTCAGCAAAGGCTGGGAGCTTGGCTTTTTGCAGGCATCCACCCCCGAAGCCTACGGGGGATTTGGTGAACGCAGTGCGGTCACTGGCGTTCTGGCGCTCGAAGAGATGGCTTACGGCGATCTGGCAGGCGCGCTGGCTGTGCTTGCGCCATCACTTTTCGCCACGCCCATTTTGCTTGGCGGAAGTGAGGAACAGAAGCAGGGATATCTCCCCAAGATCGTCGGCGGCGACTGGGCTCCCTACACCGCCGCGCTTATGGAAATGAGTTTCGACTTCGACCCCAACGCACTCAAAACATCCGCCAAGGCTGATGGCGACAACTACACCCTCAACGGCGAGAAGATTTTTGTCCCATTCGCCAAAGACGCCGAAGCCATAATGGTGTATGCCAACCTCGATGGCGTCACGCAAGGTTTCATCGTCTCGAAGGGAAGCGCGGGTTTGTATGTTTCTGAGGATCGCGAAAAGGTGATGGGGTTGAATGCACTGCCCATGTACCGCGTCAGACTCGAGAATGTATCCGCCAGCCGACTCGGCGGCGCTTCCGGTCATGACTTTGGGCTGGTCCTGTCTGCGATGCGTATTGCCTCCGCCTCAGCCGCCGTGGGTGTCGCGCGCTCGTCGTTCGAGTATTCCAAAAACTACGCAAAAGAACGCGAAGCTTTTGGTGTGAAGATCGCGCAAAAACAAGCCATTGCATTCATGCTGGCGGAAATGGCAACCGAGATCGAAGCCATGCGTCTGCTCACATGGGAAGCCGCGTGGAAACTTGATAACAATAAAGAGGACGCTCACACCGCTGCCTACTTCGCCCAAACTGGCGCCGCCGACATGGTGATGATGGTCACAGATCGCGGTGTGCAGATCTACGGCGGTCACGGTTACATCCGCGAAAACCCCGTTGAATTGCTCCTGCGTAATGGCCGTGGATTTGCGACGCTACTCGGCCTGGTTATTGTGTAAAGGATGTGAATCATGACCATTGACTTTGAAACTCCCAAACCGATCGCCCAGATGCAGACCATGCTGCAATCAGTTGCTGAAAATATGATGCGTTCCACGTCTCGCGAATTCGACGAGAATGAACATGCCATCCCATGGGATTATGTGGAATTTATGCACACTGCCATGCGCTCGATGGGCGGCGGCGGCGGATTGACCGTAACAGACGACAAGCCAAAAGAAGGCGTGGAAAAACGCCCTCCAATTGGATATCAGAAACTTGCCGCGCAAATTGAAATGCTTTCGTGGGGCGATGTGGGATATTACCTCATTACTCCTGGAGGCGGGCTTGGCGCGGCGGCGGTACAGGCTGCTGGTACGCCTGAACAGAAAGCCAAATTTCTGGCTCGTTTCAATGACGAAAAGCCAACCTTCGCCGCCATGTGCATGACCGAACCCGGCGCGGGTTCGGACACGTCCGCGATTCGCGCGCGCGCTGTATTGGATGAAAAGACCAATGAGTGGGTCATCAACGGTGAAAAGATCTTCGTCACTGCAGGGGATAAATCCTTTACCGAATATGAAAAATTCGGGAAAGGTTTCGTTGTGGTGTGGGCGAGCATTGACCCGTCTGCGGGACGTGCAGGCATGCGCGCCTTTGTTGTCGAGAGCGGTACTCCGGGCGTGAAAGTCACCAAGCTGGAACACAAACTTGGCATCCGTGCCAGTGATACTGCTTCCATCTCCCTTGCGGATGCGCGTGTACCTTTCGAAAATATTCTCGGCAGCCCCACGGTGGAAAAATCTACAACAGGTTTCAAAGGCGCGATGGCAACCTTCGATGCGACAAGGCCTCTCGTGGCCGCATCCGGTTTGGGTGTGGCGCGAGCCGCGCTCGAATTCCTGAAAGAAAAACTCAAGGAAAACGGGGTCGAGATCCGCTACGGGCTTCCGCGCCAGAAATTGACCAACATCGAACGCGAAGTCATTGACATGGAGATCATGCTCAAGTCCGCATGGCTGATGGTGTTGAAGGCGGTCTGGATGGCGGATAACAAAAAGCCGAATGCGCTTGAATCTTCGATGAGCAAAGTGAGGGCGGGGGATGTCGGTACGAAGATCACGCAGAAGGCAGTTGAAGTTTTGGGTCCGCTGGGCTACAGCCGTGAATCCCTGCTCGAGAAATGGTTCCGCGATGCAAAGATCACCGACATTTATGAAGGCACGGGGCAGATCAATCGCCTCGTGGTGGCAAGGCAGATTTTGGGGTATTCGGGCGCGGAATTGAGGTAAATACTCTGGTGGTTGAGTAGCCTGAGGCACTATCCGAAGGCGTATCGAAACCACCAATTAAGAGCAACCTTGAAATTGCTGGTTTCGATACGTCCCGCGAATTGCACGCGGAACTACTCAACCAGCGGGATAAGGAGTGAATTATGAAATACAACATCCACAAAGCCGTAGTCATCGGCTCGGGGACAATGGGCGCGGCGATTGCGGCGCATTTGGCGAATATCGGTGTGCCTGTCACGTTGCTCGATATTGTCCCAAAGGATGCGCCAGATAAAAACAAGATCGTCAAGGAAGGCTGGGATCGCTGTTTGAAGTCGAAGCCTGCCAATTTGATGTCAAGCGAATTGAAAACGCTCGTCACGCTCGGCAACCTTGAAGATGATTTCGGCGCCGTCGCCGAAGCGGACTGGGTCTGCGAAGCCATCATCGAGAACCTGAAGATCAAGCAGGATCTGATGGCGCGCATTGACGAAATCCGTAAGCCGAATGCCATCGTTTCCACGAACACGTCGGGCATTCCCGTTGCGTCGATTGCGGTAGGGTGTTCGAAGGAATTCAAGAAGCATTTTCTTGGCACTCATTTCTTCAATCCACCGCGCTATTTGAAATTGCTGGAGATCATCCCCACGCCTGATACCTCAAAGGAAGTTGTGGATTTCATATCACATTTCGGCGAGTATCGTCTTGGCAAGGGTATTGTATTGTGCAAGGACACGCCCAATTTCATCGGCAACCGCGTGGCGTTCGGCACGGGCGCGTTCGCGCTGGATTTCATCATGGAGAACGGCTACACCGTTGACGAAGTGGATTCCCTCACAGGTCCGCTGATGGGGCGCCCAAAGACCGCTACCTTCCGTCTGATCGATCTGGTCGGTGTGGATGTGTGGCATCACGTCGGGGCGAACCTTGCGCCGTTGATTCCGCATGACAAACTCGGACAGAAATATCTCGCCGCTGAAAAGCCGAAGAAATTGATGGATACGTTGCTCGAACGCAAGTGGCTTGGCAATAAAACAAAAGTCGGCTTCTACAAGGAAGTGCGAAACACAGAGGGCAAGAAGGAATTCCATTCGCTGGATTTGAACACGCTGGAGCACGTCCCTGCGGGCAAGCCGCGCTTCGACTCGGTCAAGGCGGCGAAAGATGTCGAGGGTCTGGGAGACAGGCTCAAGGTCATGTTGGAAGCGCCTTTGGCCGACAAGGCGGCGAAACTCGTTCAGGCGCTCACGTATCAAAGTTTCCAGTACGTCTCATCCATCATCCCCGAAGTGGCGGATACCGCCAAACCGATTGATGACGCCATCCGCTGGGGCTTTATGCACGAAGCGGGCGCGTTCGAGATTTGGGATATGCTCGGCGTGAAGGAAACGGTCAAGCGCATGAAGGCGGAAGGGTATCCTGCCGCGAAGTGGGTGGATGAAATGTTGAAGAACGGCTGCGAGACCTTCTATCAATATAAGGGTGATAACAAGGTCGGCGCGTATGACGTTGCTAAGGGCAAGTACGTCAAGTTCAAGCAGCCTGAAGGTTTCGTGTTCTTGAAAGACTTGCGCGGCACAAAAAAGGAAGTCAGCAAGAATGCAGGTGCATCGCTCTTTGATATTGGTGATGGTGTGGGTTTGGTTGAATTTCACACCAAGATGAACGCGCTCGATGACGATATTTTTGCGATTGCAAACGAAGCGCTTGACCGTCTTGATACGGACTTTGACGGTCTGGTGGTCGGCAACGAAGGCGAGCATTTCAGTGCGGGCGCGAACCTGTTCATGGTGGTGGTTGCGGCGCAGCAAGGGATGTGGGATACGCTCGATCAAGCCATTCGCCGTTTGCAGGGACTGAACATGCGCATGCGTTACTCGCCCAAGCCTGTGGTGATCGCGCCCGTTGGGTACACGTTCGGCGGCGGCTGTGAAATCACCATGCACGGCTCGCGCGTGGTCGCCGCTGCGGAGACGTATATCGGTTTGGTCGAACTCGGTGCAGGTGTCATCCCTGCGGGCGCAGGTACGAAGGAAACCATGCGCCGCATCATCAACCCCGCCATGAAAGTGGAGGGCGCTGAAGTCTTTCCGTTCATCCAGAAGGCGTTCCTGCAGATCGGGCAGGCGAAGGTCGCCACGTCTGCGGAAGAGGCGCGAGGGATGGCGATCTTAGGTCCGCAAGACCGGGTGGTCGTCAACCGCGAACACCTACTCACCGCAGCCAAGAAAGAAGTCTTGCACATGGTCGCGTCTGGATATCGTCCGCCCGCGCCTGAGTTGATCTATGCGGCGGGACGCGACATGCTCGGCGCAATGAAGATCGGCGCGTGGGCATTCAAGGAAGGTCACTACATCACCGAATATGATGCGCACATTGCATCGAAACTTGCGAATATCATCGCGGGCGGCGAACTGTCCAAGCCGACGTGGGTGAGCGAGCAATACATCCTCGACCTTGAGCGCGAAGCCTTCCTGTCGCTGTGTGGCGAGGAAAAGACGCAGGCGAGAATGTGGTCGCTGTTGCAGACGGGGAAGCCGTTGCGAAATTAGTCAAAGGTCAAAGGGCGCTTGACCATCGACCTTTGACTCTCTGATAAGGAGATTATCTATGACATCAAAAGAAGCCGTGATCGTAAGCGCAGTCCGTACGCCCATTGGCAAAGCCAAACGCGGCGGACTTGCAACGGTTCGTCCAGATGAACTTGGCGCGGCGGTCCTCAAAGAATTGCTGAACCGCACACCGAATCTTGACCCTGCTCAAATCGAAGATGTCGTGCTCGGCTGCGCCTTTCCCGAAGGCGAGCAGGGCATGAATTTCGCGCGTACCATTTCCATCCGCGCGGGTCTGCCTGATACCGTCCCTGCCGAAACCATCAACCGCTACTGCTCGTCGGGTGTGCAGTCCATCGCGCATATTGCCAACGCAATTCAGGCGGGGCAAATCGAGATCGGAATCGGCGGTGGCGTTGAGTCCATGTCCATGGTGCCGATGATGGGGTACAAGTTTTCGCCCAATCCGCACTTCGCGCAAGAACTCCCGCACTACTACACCAACATGGGACTCACCGCCGAAAACGTCGCGGCGAAGTATGGCATCACCCGCGAACAGCAGGATGAATTCGCGCTTCGCTCCAACCTGAAGGCTGCTCATGCCGTAGAGAGCGGACTCTTCGACCCCGAACTTTTACCCATCGCCGTCGAACTGACCGAATATGCCGACGGCAGGACCGTCAAAAAGAATTTCACCGTCAAGCGTGATGAAGGTCCGCGCGGCGACTCGACCATTGAGGGGCTTGCCAAACTCAAGCCCGCTTTCAAAGATGGTGGCACGGTCACAGCGGGCAATTCATCCCAAATGTCCGATGGCGCTTCGGCGGTAATGGTCATGTCCGCGGAGAAGGCATCAGAGTTGGGATTGCGTCCGTTGGTGCGATTCATTTCCTTTGCAGTGGGAGGCGTCCCGCCTGAGTTGATGGGAATCGGTCCTGTAGCGGCGATTCCCAAAGCGTTGAAACTGGCGGGCTTGCCCATGAATGATATTGACCTGATAGAATTGAATGAAGCCTTCGCCGCGCAGTCACTGGCGGTTATCCAGACGCTTGAAATGGATCCCGACAAGATCAACGTCAACGGCGGCGCCATCGCACTTGGGCATCCGCTGGGCTGCACAGGCTCCAAGCTCACCACGCAGTTGATCTACGAAATGGGCCGCCGTAAATCCAAGTATGGCATGGTCACCATGTGTATCGGCGGCGGCATGGGCGCAGCGGCGATCTTTGAAAATCTGCAAAACTAATGTCATTGCGAGGAGCCTGAAGGACGACGAAGCAATCCTCAAATTTCCAGGAGATTGCTTCGGGCTGGTGCCCTCGCAAAGGCATAATAATAACCAGGAGAAAAAATGGCTCTAACAATCGAAACCCTCATGTCCAAAATGCCCGGCGCATTCATCCCCGAAAAAGCCGCAGGCTTGGATGCAGTCATCCAGTTCAAGTTCACTGGCACAGAAGCGGGCGAGTGGTACGCTGTCATCAAGGATGGCAAAGTGACCGTGGAGAAAGGCGAACACGCGACACCCAAAATGACCCTGACCGCCGATTCCAGCGATTACGTCAAGATTTTCACAGGCGAGATCGACGGGATGAAGGCGTTCATGGAAGGCAAATTGAAGCTTGCAGGTGACCTGAATCTCGCGATGAAGTTGACCCAGATGTTCAAAATCAAATAAGTTTCGTGTAAAATTCGCCCGTCATCCCTGCGATGGCGGGCTTTTTCATTATTCTTATTGAAAGATCATTATGGAATATATACAGATCACATTTTCAGGAGCATAAGCCATGGATTTTAGCTGGGTTTTCACCCCCGAAACGCTGATTGCGTTCCTCACCCTTGTCGCGCTGGAGCTGGTGCTCGGCGTGGATAACGTCATCTTCATCTCCATCCTCGCGGGCAAACTTCCGCAGGAACAGCAGCAGCGCGCGCGCACCACGGGCATCAGCCTCGCTGTGATCATGCGTATTGTTCTGCTTTTTTCGATATCGTGGATCATCAGTCTCGAGGAACCGTTGTTTCATCTGCCGCTGTTCGACGTCGGGATCTCGGGACGCGACCTGATTTTGCTGGCAGGCGGGTTATTCCTCTTGGGCAAAAGCACTTATGAGATCCACGAGAAACTCGAAGGGCACGAGGGACACGCCTCCGCAAAGGTTGCCGCCACATTCGGCAGTGTGATCATCCAGATCTTATTGCTGGACGTCGTTTTCTCCCTGGATTCGGTCATCACTGCGGTCGGAATGGTTCAACACATCGAGATCATGGTGGCGGCGGTTTTGATTTCCGCGGTGGTGATGATCTTCACGGCGGGTCCCATCGGCAGTTTTGTCGAACGGCATCCCACCATTAAGATTCTCGCTTTAAGTTTTCTCCTGCTGATCGGCTTTACGCTCGTGGTCGAGGGGTTGCACCAGCACATTCCCAAAGGCTATATTTATTTCGCAATGGGGTTCTCTATTTTTGTGGAAATGATCAACCTGCGACTACGCGGCAAATCAGCAGAGCCTGTTGCTTTGCGCGTGCCATATACGTCCGAAGCAAAGAAACTGGCGCGTATTGCTGTCAAGGCGGCTTCTGCAGGGAAGACAAAAGCCAAACCGAAGACAAAAAAGTAATGCTGTCCAAAACAGGCCGCCGCGATTGGCGGTCTGCCATTTATATTCGCTGAGTTCCTGAATTGCTTGGATTAGTAGTGAGGGATCTGGTCTCAACCCCGCGTTCTTCAAACCCATTGCATATCTCTGTCCTTGCGTGCTCTGCATTTTCAGGCGGGATGAATGCAATGATGGATGGACCCGCTCCGGAAAGAGCTGCTGCGCCGAGCTGCCTGGCAGCCTTGATTGCCGCTGTCCCGCCGTTGATGTGCTTCAAGCGGTACGGCTGGTGAATGCGGTCATCCATCACCTTTTGGAGCAGGTTCAAATCCCCGCTGCGGAGCGCATCCACGACCAGTGCGGCACGCCCGATATTGAAGAGCGCATCGCTGCGTGAAAAAGATTTCGGTAGAACCGCACGTGCCGTTTTTGTCAGCCATTCCACCTGCGGTGTGACGATTAAAATCATCATTTCGGGAACATCATACCGGCGCGTGATGATATGAGCCTGCTTCACGATCGAAACGACCAATCCCCCAAACAAGGCAGGCGCAGCGTTATCGGGATGCCCCTCCATTTCTGTTGCAATCACCAGCAGTTCATTCGCATCCAGCGGATTTCCCAGTATTTCATTCGCACCAAACAACCCGCCGACGATCGCTGCCGCGCTCGAGCCGAGTCCGCTGCTGACGAATATTTCGTTGCGGGACTTAATGTCAACGCCGCCCGCCCGCTTCCCGCACACTTCATGCAGACGGAGAAAAGCCTTCGTCAATAGATTCCGCGAGCCTTTGTTGAATTTCTGCGCGCCCTCGCCCTCGACGTGATATGTGATTCTTTCCGCAGGCTCGAAGGTGATTTCATTCCAGATATCCAGCGCAAGCCCCATGCAATCGAAGCCGGGACCCAGATTTGCAGATGTGGCCGGGACTCGGATTTTTATCATGCGGGACATTATAATCGCATCGTAACGCTTCGCATTCTTAACTTGGAGTTGCCATGACCTATCAGGGCTTGATCCATCACTACGGGCGGTATCTTGACTTACCCGCCCATACCCAGACTGTTTCCCTGCTCGAAGGCAATACGCCGTTGATCCCCATGCCTCGATTGAGCAAAGAGTTGAGTTGTGAGTTATTTATTAAGTTTGAAGGTGTGAATCCCACGGGCTCGTTCAAGGACCGCGGTATGACCGCCGCCATCAGTGAAGCAGCGGGGCGCGGCGTGCAGACTGTCATCTGCGCTTCGACGGGCAACACCGCGGCATCCGCCGCCGCGTATGCCGCGCGGGCAGGCTTGCGCTCCATTGTGTTGATTCCCGAAGGCAAGGTCGCGGTTGGTAAACTTGCGGGCGCAATTGCCTATGGCGCGGAAGTGATTCAAATCCAGGGTTCGTTCGATGATGCGCTTTCGCTCGTTGTGGAAATTACTCAAAAGACCCCGATCGCGTTGGTCAATTCCATCAATCCATACCGCATCGAAGGGCAAAAGACCTCTGCGTTTGAGATCTGTGATGTGCTTGGTCTGGCGCCTGACTGGCTATGCCTGCCTGTCGGTAACGCAGGGAATATCACCTCGTATTGGGCAGGATTCAAGCAATACCAAAAGGGGCTTCCGCAAATACTTGGCGTACAGGCGGCGGGAGCCGCTCCGCTGGTGCTGGGACATCCCGTAGAGAAGCCAGAGACGGTCGCTACTGCCATTCGCATAGGCAAGCCAGCGCGCGGGGAGCAGGCCTTGGAGGCGGCGCAACAATCCAACGGGAAAATCATCGTCGTTTCTGATGCGGAGATTCTAGATGCCCAACGCACCCTCGCATCGGAAGGGGTGTGGGTGGAGCCGGCGTCCGCTGCGGGGCTGGCTGGCTTGATGGCAGAAGCCGCCGTCGGTAAGTTTGAGGCGAAAGGAAAGAGAGTTGTGGTCGTCTGCACTGGGCATGGGATGAAGGATCCGTCCATTATCACCGAGTCGTTCCAATCCCTAAAAATTACCCCGGCAGTTTATGCGGCTTTGGCGGCTTTGATCGAAGTCAGATAGTACCCTATCTTGAATGAGCCTGTTAAGAGGATTGCAATGCAGGCGGGGAGGCGGAGGAAGGAAATACAATCCAGCCCGAAATTACCGTCTGCATTGTTTGAAATTTCCTTAACCCTTGTATGGTTTTTGGCGGTAAAATCAATACTATGAAGGGAAAGACCGATGCCACGCTTGCCCCTGCCGTTTTGAGAAAATTTCCCCTTTTTTCTCCATTTTCAGAGGATCAACTTGGAAAGATTGCGGAGACTGCTCTGCTCCTTTCTATTACGGCGGATACAGTGGTTTTTCGCCAGGGGGAAGATTCAGGGGCGATGTATATGATTCTGGAAGGCGCTGTGAAGGTCGAGTACGAGGATCTGGAAGGGGGCACCATCGCGGTTGGGGACTTGTGCCGGTATGAGAGTTTTGGTGAGATCGCCATGCTCAGCAGAGAGCCGCTGCGGGTAACTGTACGAACAACAGCGGATTCTGAGTTCCTCGTCATTGACCGCGATCTGCTGCTGGGGATCATCCGTACATCAGCCCCCGAAGAGATAATTGCCGTGCTCTCAGCTTTAAGCGAGCAGATACGCCAGGCACAGGACCGCGAATCCAGGCTGGAGTTGTTGCACCGGACGCTTGCGCTGCAGATGGAAGTTGAGAAACAGCGCGCACTTACCCAGATGGTGGCCGGTGTGGCGCATGAGATCAATACGCCGCTGGGAGTGATTAATACGGCTGTAAGCATCATGGCACGCGAACTGGCTTCGCCGCAGGAAATGACGATACAGCGTGCGGCGGATATCGCCGAATCGCTTGAGGTGATGCGCCGCAATGTGGAGCGCGCTCATCGTCTGGTGCAGGAATTTAAGAAGATCTCGGTCAGCCAGCTGGCGGACGAAAAGGAGTCGTTTGATATTGTGGCGGCAATCGAGGATACGGTTGAGCTGGTGATGGTCAACCTGCGGCGCAGCCAGATATCGGTCAACTTTAACAACAGGTTGCCGTCCGAACAGCAGGATTGGACCGGCTACCGCGGGATCCTTTCTCAAATTTTGATCAATTTGTTGACAAATATCGAACGGCATGCATACCCCAATGGTGCAGGCGGAGTTGCCGAGATCATGATTGATCTGAAGGATGACACGCAATTTGTGTTAACCGTGCGTGATAACGGCGAGGGGATTCCCAAAGAGAACCAGCCTCGAATTTTTGAACCATTCTTTACCACAAAGCGTTCCAATGGGGGCACGGGCCTGGGCCTTGCCATTGTCCACAACCTTGTGACAAGCACCCTAAAGGGCGATATCCAGCTCTCTGAAGCGGGGAAAGGCGCGGAATTCATTGTCACGTTTCCACGCGTAATCTTGGATTGATTCAAGCCTGCGTTTAATCCGCAGTTTTTTATTCAGCAAGGCCGCAGTTCGAAAAAGAAAATTTAACTTGACTTCTGAATTCCCTTCCCCGATAATTAATCCATGTCCGTAATTTCATTGACCACCGATTTTGGGCTTCGCAATGGATTTGTTGGCGTTCTTAAGGGTGTCATATACGGCATTGCGCCGGATGTAACAATAGTGGACGTGAGCCATGCTGTCGCGGCGCAGGATGTTCGTGAGGGCGCATTGGTGCTCTGGCGTACATATTCGTTTTTCCCAAAAGACACGGTACATGTTTATGTGGTGGATCCCGGTGTTGGGACAAAGCGGCGTGCCATTGCGGCACGTCTGGGTGAATATTATTTTGTTGGTCCAGATAACGGTTTCCTCACGCCTATGTTGGAGGATGCCGTGCAGTCAAAGAGATCGGTTGAGTTCGTACATCTTGATAAGCCTACATACTGGCTGCCGAAAGTCAGCCGTACGTTTCATGGGCGTGATATTTTTTCCCCCGTTGCTGCACATCTTGCAAATGGTGCACCATTGCAAGATCTCGGCTCTTCGATTGACGACCCCGTCCGTATTGAAATGCTGCACCCTGAAAAGACATCCACTGGATGGAAGGCGCATGTTACGATGGTGGACATTTTTGGAAACCTCAGCACGGATCTGCCCGCCCACCTGTTTCAGGGGCGGACGGATATCCTGTTCCGCCTTCAAGGAGTGGTGATCCACGGGATCGTTGAATCCTATGGACATCGCGCTGTTGGCGAGCTTGTCGCTTTGGTGGATAGTGAAGATTATATTGAACTTGCGGAAGTGAATGGCAGTGCGGCGAAACGTCTGAACGCCAAAATTGGTGACGTGGTGGAAGTTCTGGTTTCAGAGTAAAATAGGTGCAATGTCAACATTACCCCTTGTCATTGAAAACCTTTCCTTCAAATACCGCACTCGCCCTGAACTTGCAATCGAAGACATTTCCTTCGAACTCAAGCAGGGCGAGTTGTTGCTGATAGCCGGTTCCAGCGGATGTGGCAAGACCACACTGGCGCGCTGTATTAATGGGTTGATCCCGCGAAGTTATCGCGGTGAGCGCAAGGGCAAAGCATTATTGTATGGCAGGGATGTTGCCGAAATGCAGATCGCAGAAATGGCGCAGATGGTGGGGACGCTCCTGCAGGATCCTGAACGGCAGATTGTGGCAAGCAACGTCTTCAATGAGATCGCATTCGGTCCTGAAAATCTCGGTATGCCGCGTGAAGAGATCATTGAACGCGTGGACAGGGTGATGAAACGCCTCAATCTCGAATATCTACTCGAACGGGAGACTTTTAATTTATCGGGCGGCGAAAAACAGAAGGTGGCATTGGCGGGCGTGTTGACCATGAACCCATCCATTTTGCTGCTGGATGAGCCGCTTGCATCACTAGACCCCGCTTCGGCACATGAGGCGCTGCAGGTATTTCGAAGTCTGGCGGACGAGGGGAAGACGGTTATTTTGGTGGAGCATCGCGTGGAGGATGCGCTCGAAACGAATCCAGACCGCCTGCTTTACATGGAAGACGGGCGCATCAAGTATCTCGGTCCGATTCGCGATCTGCCTCGGTCAATTGACCACCGGCAGGTAAAGTTGCCCGCCCCATGGGTGGTGCAGAGAGTCAAAGCAATGGAGATTCCTTCGGCGGCTCCCAAGCAGCGGGTAGCGGATAGAGACGAGTCAATGATCGTTTTCGAAGATGTGGATTTTCGTTACGGCGAGGAATATCCCTGGATCCTGCAAAATGTGAATCTTACGATTTATCGTGGTGATTTGATCGCCCTGCTGGGTCCGAACGGTGCGGGAAAATCCACACTGGTAAAACATGCGATCGGTTTGCTGAAGCCCACGCGTGGTCGCGTACTTGTCGAGGGGCAGGATACCCGTAAGATGAGCGTTGCGCAGATTGCGCGCGTGCTTGGTTATGTTTTCCAAAGCCCGACACACATGCTTTATGCGCCGACCGTGCGTGAAGAGCTTGAATTTGGCCCGAAAAATTTAAACTTTGAACTTTCACAAATTGATAAATCTGTAGATGAGAGTCTTTCGACCGTAAACCTGAAGGGACTTGAAGAGTATCCTCCTCTGGGATTGTCTTTTGGTCAGCAAAAACGTACTACCATTGCGGCAGTCCTTGCCATGCGGTCAAAGATCTTGATCATGGATGAGCCGACCGCCGGGCAGGATTTTGCGAACTACACACGCTTCATGGAGGCATTGTGCAGTTCGTCGAACGGCGCGCAATCCATCCTCTCTGCGCATTTCGATTCGACCCTCTTCATTACGCACGACCTTGACCTTGCGGTCACGTATGCAAACCGGGTTTTGCTTTTTGGTGACAAACATATTGTTGCAGATGGTGCACCTGAAGAAGTTCTGAAGGATATCGATGTTCTTTTGAAATATCGTGTGCGGCCCACTTCGCTTCTTCGCCTTAACCTGGAATTGCTCCCGCAGACGGGAGGATTCCTGCCGGCTGAATCACTGGCGGGCTTCGCTTCGTGATTTTCCCTGCAACGCGTGTGCGTTGACAGGGTTATCTATATAGGGTCAGTGTCAATTCAATTCTTATTAAAAAGGAGAGAAGTCATGAACGACAAAAGCACCTGGGAATTTGGAACCCGCCAAGTTGTATACGGCGCAATCGGGGCTGCCCTGTACGGCGTTTTTTCATGGGCGACCAATATTTTCCCCCTGCCCGCGGCTGGCAACGTCACCTTCCGCCCTGCGATCGCTGTCCTGATCTTTTTTGCTGTGGCCTATGGTCCATGGGTTGGTTTGCTGGCTGGCTTCATCGGTAACACACTTGGTGACGGGTTGACCGGATGGGGCTTCTATTGGCACTGGAGCCTGGGCAATGGTTTGATCGGGCTTGTTGCAGGTCTGGCCATGGCTGGCATCAGCGACTTCAAAGCCCGCAGCGACATCCTGAAGGCGGTCGGCTGGGGTATTGCCGGCATTGTGGTGGGCATGTTATTCGCATCGCTGACCGAGATGTGGGTGGGCGGCATTGATCTCAATACGGCTTTGTTCGGATACTTTACGCCCGCCTTCCTTGGCAACACGGTCGTCACTGTGATCCTCCTGCCCATCCTGATGGTCGCGTTCGCCGCGGTCGCAGCCCGCAGAGGCCGCTAGACAGTATGCTGGTCACCTGGAAGTACCGTCCGCGCAATACGTTCATCCAACGACTGGACCCTCGCACCAGATTCATTTTTATGTTCAGCATCATCTTTGGGCTGACCATTCCTGAAATCTGGGATTTCCGTATCATCCTTCCGCTGTTCCTCGTCTCGCTGACCCTGTACCTGCTTGCCCGCATCGAGTGGAAGGATGTGCGTCGTGTCTGGATCTTTATTTTCATATTCCTCACCCTCATTATTGGCTTGAACGCTTTGCTCTCGGGTCGCGGCGGTCCGTCTTCGGTGACCAGCATTCCCTCCCCTGTTTTGTTCTACGTCCCAATTCTCAGTTCATTTGGCTGGGAAGTTCCGATCACGGTTTCCAAGGCCTGGTTTGCCATCAACCAAATGATGCGCATGTTGACCATGGCGATCCTTGCCATTCCCATCCCGTATACGGTGGATCCGAATATTTATGGAACGGCATTCAAGCGCATGGGCGCTTCGGACAAGGTTTCGTTTACGATGGACTTGGCATTCCGCTTCCTGCCGACCTTTGCGCGCGACTTCATCATAACCATGGATGCCCAGCGCGCCCGCGGCTATGAAATGGACAAATTGAAAGGGGGATTAGTGGCTCGAATTCAGCGACTTGCACCATTGATCATTCCGGTCGTGATGCAGTCCACTGTAACGGGTGAGGAGGTTATTGATGCGATGGATTTGCGTGCCTTTGGCACTGCCCGGCGGACGTGGCTGAAGAATTTGACGTACGCCCGCTGGGATTATATTATCCTTGGTCTCGGCGTGTCGATTTTCATCACTTGTTGTGTTTTAAAATGGGTTTTTGGGATAGGTGGTTATTTCGTGCCTGACTTTTTCACCAACCTGTTGGTTGGATAGTTTATCGAAATGGAAACCGCCGCACATCGCGGCGGTTTCCATTTATTATTTTTGCCTTCTATACGTTTCACCCGCCGTTACCCTGAAATCGAGGTGGTTCTGCTCGGGGGCAAAAACGCAGGTTGCGTACTCGGTGAAGGCGCAGGGCGGGTTATAGGCTTTATTGAAGTCGAGGAAGATGCGGCCATCCGCATCGCTGTCTGCAACGAGATAGCGTCCGTTGGGACAGGTTTCGTCTTCGCTGGTGGGATCCCAAAAGCGGATGAAGAGCTTGTTGTCGTCCTCCCTGTTGACATCAAGTTTATATTGTTTTCCATTAAATTCGAAGGACAGATAGCCTTCGACCGGAAACTCCGCCTTTTCGCCGGCAAGGTCTGCGAAGATGGCCATTTTCGGGCGTTCGTATGCGGTAAAGGTGGCAGGGACGCGAAAATTTTTATCAATGTCGTACCAGGTGCGGGCGGGGAAGGAGCGCCGCTGCTCGCGTTTGTTGTCCCACATGCGCATGCCGAGTCTGTTGCCGCGTTGTATCACGACGAGCTGGACATCCTGTAGATTTATATAGCTTGGGGCTTCGGAAATATCGGGTTGCAGGATGACAGATTCGATGACCTGATCGTTGACCTTTACTTTTGCGTTCGGCTCCACATGCAGGGAAACGGATTTCTCGTTGTATTCAACGTGGCCCATGTTGGATGGAAAACGCGCCGGAAGAATTATTTCTGATGACGGGTCGGAACCGATCCGATTCTTTCCGGGTTTCAACCAGAAAAGACCCGCCAGCGAAAGCCAGCCGTTTTCCTGGCGGATGTTTTTATCCCGTTCCTTGCGCCAATCCGTTATGGTCTTTTCGTAGCTCATATTGCGGATTATACCAACAAAAAGGAGCGGGCTAGTTCAAAAACCGCTTCCTTTTATAAAAACTGCGATACCCATGATGAAGAGATAAGCATATTCTATTCTGGAAATCCGATTTGCGTATTTGCATTTTTGTTATAAAATGATGGCGCTTCAAAAGACAAAAAAGGACCAAGGAGAATAAAATGGGATTGAAGCCGGATCACTGGATTAGAAGAATGGCGCTGGAGAATAAAATGATCGAACCGTTTGTAGACAGCCAGGTTCGAAACGGGGTGATCTCATACGGCGTTTCCTCATACGGGTACGACGTGCGTGTCGCCAATGAGTTTAAGATCTTTACGAATGTCTATTCTGCCGTGGTTGACCCCAAGAATTTCGATACAAAGTCGATGGTGGACTTTGCCGGTGATGTGTGTGTGGTGCCGCCCAATTCGTTTGCGCTGGCGCGCACGGTGGAATACTTCCGCATTCCGCGCAAGGTCTTGACGGTCTGCCTGGGCAAATCCACATATGCGCGCTGCGGGATCATCGTCAACGTGACACCGTTCGAGCCGGAATGGGAGGGGTTCGTGACGCTTGAAATATCAAATACCACACCTCTGCCTGCGAGGATTTATGCAAACGAAGGTCTGGCACAGGTGCTTTTCTTTGAAGCGGACGAGGAATGTGAAGTTTCCTACGCGGACAAGAAGGGAAAATATCAGAAACAGCAGTCCATTGTCCTGCCGAAGTTGTAGCCATCATCAAGCAGGGGCGGCCCGTCAGGATTTGAAACTCCATCCTTACTTTAATCGGCGGGCCGCCCCTGCAGTATTTAAAGCACGATATTGAAATGCTCTTGGAGCAGGGAGTTCCACTGTTCTTTTGAAACTTCGGTGATCGTTCGCTTTCCATTTTCGGTAACAAGTAGCCCATCACTGTCAAGCGTGATTCGTCCACTCTCCGTGACGCGCGAGATGATGCGGTTCTTCGTGAAAGGGGATTTTGGCGATGTCTGGTGGTATTCGCAGGTATCCAGATACTCGTCGGGGAAGCGGTGAGGGATGAGGTCGAAGAAATAATGACGTTCCTGCGAGCCATCGTAGTTCCTTTGCCAAATGATGTAGCCCTGCTTGAACGGTTTGACCCAATAGCCGCGCAATCCCTGCACCTGTTCGTTCGGGCTGTCGATATCCAGCGGCTGGAAGAAGGTGTCGCCCCAGCCAACATCCGCCAGCCAGCGCGTGGACTCATGCGGCGCTTTGACCAGCAGGGTCAGGTGGTCGAAATCAATGCCGAAACTGTCGGCCTCTTCGTGGTAATCGCGCGCGTTGAGGCAGGTCACTTCGAAGCCGATCTCCTGCAACAGCCATGCAAAGAGACCGTTCAACTCGTAGCAAAATCCCCCGCGCCCATCCACGATGATCTTCTGCCACAGACTGGGCAGGTCGAGGTTTATCTTGCGTCCCAGCCCGATGTCCAGATTTTCAAAGGGGATGCTCCGCATGTGCGCGAGTTGAAGGGCGCGCAGGGTGGCAGAGTTGGGGTTTGGGGATTCGGTAAAGTTGAGCCTTTGAAGGTATTGGTGGATGTGCATTTGAAAGTAATTGAGGTGTCCGGAAATATTGCTCAAAATGTTCTAGGCGAGATTTCAAACCGCTATTTTTGGATTTTTCTTCGAATAACTCTTCTAACCAATTGATAATTTTCATTGCAGTCTCAGTTATAATTTGATCTTGACCTTCTTCTACGGCTTGTTTTGCTAGATGAAAATTATCTTTTGCTTTTTTAGCAATCTCTCTTTTCCATTTGTCTAGCATTTTTAACGCCTCACATCCCCAGCCAATCACCCGCCATCTTTGCCAACCCCGCCACGGCTCCCTGACGCGCCGTACACGGTGGCAGGGACTCAAGGAACATCCGCCCGTATTGCTTGGTCAGCACGCGGCGATCCAGTATGGCAACTATTCCCCGGTCCGATGCAGTGCGGATCAGGCGACCAAATCCCTGGCGGAATTTGAGGATGGACTCGGGAAGATAATACTCATTGAATGAATCCTCGTACAGTTCCGAGCGGGCCGCAATGATCGGATCGGAAGGGACGCCGAAGGGCAGTTTGGTGATGACTACGACGGAAAGCGAATCGCCGGGCACATCCACCCCTTCCCAAAACGAACGCGTGCCCAGCAGAACAGCGCGGTCCGTGGATTTAAAGGATTCGAGCAGGGCATTTGGCGATGCGCCCTCACCCTGTTCGTAGACGAAAATATCCTCGCGCGCCAGCGGGCCGGTGATGGCTTGGGCGGTCTTCTTCAGTGCGGCGTAGGAGGTAAAGAGGACCAGCATTCGTCCGCCGGTGGCTTTGGCGGTGGAAAGGATGGCGCGATCGAGCGCCTGTTGGTAATTGAAAGAGTTTGGCTCCGGCATGTCGTTGGCAACGTAAAGCAACGTGCTGGCTTCATAGTCAAACGGCGAACCGAGCGAAAGCGTGTCCACTTCATCGGCGGAAAGCGTGCTGCGGACATATTGAAAATCTCCATGTGTGGTCAGTGTGGCAGATGCCATGACGACACATGCCTTTTCGTGCCATAAATGCTTTTGAACCAGCGGACCTGCGCGCAGCGGGGCGGCATTGAGCGATAGTCTCTCGCCGCGCGGATTGACTTCGATCCAATAGATGAGCTCGCTGGACGGCTTGTGCATCAACCCGGAAGCCGCGGCTTCGGCTTCGGTCATGCGGCGCATCAGGGTGCTCAGGCTTCCCATCACATCCTCCACGTTGTCATGTCCTTCGCTGTACAGGTCGGCAAGCGCCTTGTAGATTTCGTCCAACGTTTTCAGCAGGTGGCTCATCGTGTCGCTGACCTGCCCCCATAACACCTCCAGGTCATCCCAGCCCTGCAGTGTGCGCGCCGCTGACGTGATCCGCATCTGCCAGGAGTAATTATTTTGCTGCTGTCCCTCGCGTTGTGCGGCGATGAACCCGCCAAGCACGCTGAAAAACTCCTTCGATAGTTGTTCGAGGCGAAAGGCCTGGTCGGTGGCACGTTTTGATCTTTGCTGGAGCAGGCCAAAGTCGGAGGGGCGAAGCGAGTCGCGAGTCTCTGTCAACAGTCTGCCGAGCACTCCGGCGGATGATCCGCCCAATTCCTTTAACATGCGATCCAGATCGTTCTGGGTCATGCGAAAGGACAGTGCGTTGGTAACGGCGGACTCGATGTGATGTGCTTCATCCACAATGACGTAATCATATTCCGGCAGTACCCTGCTTCCCGTGGAAACATCCGAAAGTAGAAGGGCATGGTTGACGATGAGCAAGTGTGCGCTTTGCGCGGCCTGCTTTGCGCGATAAAAGGCACATGCGCCTCCCATGCGCCCCAGGCATGTTTCCGTTGTACAGGAATCGTCCTCCGCTGAGAGTCTCGACCATACTTCGCGTTCGATGGGTCCCGTGAGATTCAGTTCGTTGCGGTCTCCGCTGATGTTTTCCAGTTCCCATACGATGATCTTCGCCAGCACACGCATCTCATTGGCATTGGAGGGACCATGTGTGCGCATGGTCCCAAGTTTGCGCGGGCAGAGATAATTAACGCGCCCTTTCATGACCGAGGCGCGAACGTCAAGGCTGAGCGCGGCTTGCAGGTCTGGTATGTCTTTTTTGATCAGCTGGTCTTGCAGGTTGATGGTATTGGTGGAGATGACCACACGCGTGTTGTTCTGATGTGCGAACAAAGCGGCCGGCACAAGATAGGCAAAGGATTTTCCCACCCCGGTTCCCGCCTCGACCATTAAATGGCCGCCGTTTGAAAGGGCATGAGCCACCGCTTTGAGCATCTCCACCTGCTCGGTGCGGTGTTCATAAGATTCAAAGTATTGGGAGAAGGGTCCGCTGTATTCCAAAATGGAGGCGGTTTCTTCTGGGTCGAGCGGAAGCGGCTCTTCAGTCCGCTGAATCGGCGGGCCATCTTTTAAAGCTGGTGAGCCAGGTGCCGGTTTTCGGGAAGATGCGCTTTTTTTTGTATGTTTTGGTTTGGTGCCTTCCTTCGCCCGGGCATGCAGGGCTTGTTCGAATGCCCAGCCTGCGTCCCAGTCCACGAAGTTTCCGAGTTCCACGATCTCCTGCAGGGTTTCAAGCGGAAGTTCGCCGGCAAGGTCGAGCAGGCGCACGTAACATGCATGAGTGACGCGGGCGTCATCAAGGGCGCGGTGGGTGGCGGGGAGGGGGATGTTTAATTGCTGGCCAAGCGAACCCAGGTTATAGCGGCTGGCGGTTGGCATTAATACAGAGGCGAGTTCGTACGTATCAAGCGTTTGTTGATATTCAAATAACCCCGCCTTGCGCAGGAAGCCGATGTCGAACTTGACGTTGTGCCCGAGGATGGGTGCGTCGCCGACGAAGGCGGTCAGTTCATGAACGATATCGCGCAGGCGCGGAGCCTGGCGCACCATGGCATCGTCGATGCCTGTTAAACCAGTAATGAAATCGGGGATGTGTTTGCCTGGGTTGATGAGGGTGTTGAATTCACCTTCGATGCGCCGCCCGTTGAATTTGACTGCGGCGATCTCAATAATGGCTTCACGGTTTTCGTCCAACCCGGTGGTTTCGATGTCCAATGAAACGATGATGGTCATATTAGAACAAGTGTACCATGAAAGGCGCGGCGCTTCTTCGATTAATGCAGAGCACCGCGTCTTGACACTTGTTTATTCTTCTGAAAATAATTTGTCAATCTGGTTGATCTGCGTGCTTGAAAGTGCGCGGTTTTTCGTACCCTGCCTCATGAATTCCTTCAGTTGTTTTAGTTTCATGGCAGGGATCGGCGAATCGCCCGCATCCAATTCGACATCGTCATTGGTAAATACAAGCACCGGTTTGATCTCAGGGATGTTTGTCTCGTCCAGTTTTTTGGAAAGGAATTTCCCCAATGCGCGCACTTCATTTTCCGCATCGATATCCGGGCGTCCAATGCCTTCCTGCCCGAAGATGCGCATATATCCCTGCATGAATCCGCCGCCGCGCATCTTCCAGCGGTTTTTCTCGAAGAAAATCTTTCCGCGCTGGTGATATGGAAGCAGCACCCATACACCTGCCGGCCCGACCATCAAGTGTGACACAGGTGATGAATAGTGGTAGATCGAAAATTCACTGTGCAATCCTTTTAGACCCGCGTCAAATTTCTCGTCCGGCCGGGGGGAACGTCCCCAACGGCTGCCCATATACATGCCGATCTGGGTCATGATAAAGCCGACCACAAGGCAAATGACGGAGTATGTAAACCACTCAGGCTTCGTGAATGAAATGTACATGCCCGCGCCAAGCACGATCAATGCGCCGAGACTGGTCCACTGGCCGATGATACCGTTCCGTTTGATCAGTTTTTCGTTTTTGATGATTTTCATTTTAATTCTTTAAACTCTCTTCAATCGCAGATTTCATTGCATCAAGTACATTTACATCCACTGCATGTTTGGCCACGCGCACCGCGTTCTTGATGGCGAATGCGTCCGAGCGGCCATGACCGATGAAAACCAGTCCGTTCACTCCGAGCATGGGAGCGGCTCCCTGTTCGCCGGGGTCGAGCAGTTTTTTGATCGCACCCAAGGCGGGCTTTACCAATAGTCCTCCGAGCTTGGTGACGATGCTTCCGTTCCTGATGATCTCGCGGATCTTGTCGGTGATCAATTTGGCGACCGCTTCGGATGTCTTCAACATGACATTGCCTGTAAACCCATCTGTGACAGCCACGTCCACCTTGCCACCAATGACCTCCTTGCCTTCCACATTTCCAATATAATTCAGATTTGCCGATTTGAACAACGGCGTGGCTGCCTTAACCAGTTCATTGCCCTTGCCTTCCTCCTCGCCGTTGGAGATCAAACCCACTTTAGGGCTTTTTACCCCGCGAACCTTCTCAGCATAAATGCTTCCCAAAATCCCGAACTGTAGTAAATTCTCTGGTTTGCAATCGGGGTTTGCGCCGATATCCAGAACTACACATGTGCCGGTTGCGGTGGGGAAGATCGGTGCGAGAGCGGGGCGGTCCACACCGCGGATGCGTCCCAACCTGAACAGGGCAGTCACCATGCCTGCGCCTGTGTTGCCCGCGCTGACAAAGGCATCCGCTTCGCCGTTTTTCACAAGATCAATGCCGACAGCCATTGAATTCCTGGCTTCCCTGCTGCGCGCTTTCAGCACAAGGTTTTCTCCCTTATCCTCCATGCTGAGTATTTCGGGGGCATGGAGTACACGTATCTTTAATCCCTCTGTATTTTGGGCATCAAGCACCGGTTTAATGAGACCTTCATCACCGACCAGAATGATCTCCGCCCCATACTCACGCGCCGCCTGTACCGCGCCCTCCACATCCGGTGCCGGGAAATTATCGCTTCCCATCGCATCTACAACGATTCGAGCCATAAGATTTTCTCCTGTGGTTTGTGTGCTTGACAAGAAAAGCAAGCCGATTATAATACGCCCTGCTTATGCGCTGGTGCTGGAATTGGCAGACAGGCATGGTTGAGGGCCATGTGCCGCAAGGCGTGGAGGTTCAAGTCCTCTCCAGCGCACTGTATTTATCTTTAGCATTTTGACCTAGCATCAAATGCCGGGTCAAAGTGTCCAGAAACCAAATCGTCCGATTGGCAACAGAACCTGCACAAGGTTTATATGCCTTGTGCAGGCCGACTTATCTGACTTCGCCGGAGGTCAGACGGAAGGATTGTACCAGAATGGTTGCTCCCACCCTCCCAAAATTCATTCCAATAACAGAGGCGGTTCGAAAAACACATCTATCTGAAAAAGCCTTACGCTCCATGTTGCACGCTGGTAAAATCGGCGGTGGAACGATGAATGGAGAATTGTTAGTGGACGCAAATACACTGCCTACCCGGAAGGAAGACCTGCCGGAATATAGGAAGTTTTCTAACCTCAAAGGGGCAGGCATAGGCATAGCAGAAGCCGCGCGTAAATACGACATGGCTTTTTCCACTTTACAAAACTGGGCGAACCGCGGCTTCATTATGCGCGTGGGGCGAAGAAAGAACAAAGTTTTACTGGACGAACAGGATGTTGCCTATTGCGTACATATTTACAGGCTGGCAGGGGGGAAAGGCAAACGGATATTCAAGGAAGATGGAACACCGTACAGCCAGATACAAAAAACAATCGCTGGATAACACATACGAAAAGAAGCAAGGCGGCAGAAATGCCGCCTTTTTATTTTTGCATACTCCTAATAACTACCAATGTTCTTGACTTAAGATTGGTAGTTATGCTAAACTCCCGCCATCAAGAACAACGACCTGACCGAAGCCAGGGCGCGGGTGGCAGACATGACCTGCCAGCGAGGTTTTTTATAAAACAAGGAGGTGTGCTTTGAATGAATGTCAAAACTGCGGCGTTCCCGCCAGGTTTCTCCATGATCGAGAGATGTACGGGAAAACCCAAAAAGTTTGCAGTAACTGCTCCGTTGCTTTCGACAGGATCAAATCCGACATCGAAGCAGGATGCTGCCAGATCATCAAGCCGGTTGATGAACACACAAAGCGAATCCGCTTGCTGCTCAATGGCATACCGAGGTCGCAATGAAAATCAATATTCAAGTTGGCGACACTGTCAGAGTCTCGAAATGGACCGGATCCAGGTGGAATGTCCAAACGGGCATCGTGGAGCAAATCCGCATAAAGAACATCAGAAGGCGGGAAGTGCTTGTGGATGGAACCTGGTGGGTCGTTCGGAACGACGTAGGCGTAAGGTTTGAGATCGTGAAAAAAGTCGTTAAAAATGACTGAGGAAAAACAAACCCGCGAGCAAATAGCCCGCCTGCTCCCTCCCCCGTCAAACGGTCAGTTCGTGACGGTTTCCTTGGAACTACTCCCTGCCTACCTGGGGCTGCACGGCTTGCAGGCACATTATTCATCCAGCCTTGTGATCGAACAGGAAACCCATTTTGTTCTGCATTGCAAAAGAAATGGAGTCTGCAATGACAATGCTTAACTACTTCCTTCAAGCCGCGGCATTTATGTTTCGTTTTTTGCTGGAACTTGCGCTCGGCATTCTCGTCGCGATCCTGTACATCATCCCTTGGTTTCTTCGCGCTGCGACGGTTCTCGGCTGGCTGGCAGCCGCCTTCCTCTGCCTTACCACCCTCCGCCGCATCTACTCCCCCTTCACGGATGCAGTCCCCATGCTGGCGCTGGAGTTTCTCGTGATCATGCTTGCCCTGCTGTGGGCAATGGCAGGCATGCTGGCGGGCAAACATGTCTGGGGCGTCCTGGCGGCAGGCGCGCTCACGCTTTGGGGAGTTTCCAGTGGCATGACCTGGCTTTCGATCAACTGGCAGCATGCCGATCTCTTTTTTCGTGTCCTCCCCCCTGTCCTGCTTGCAGTTGGGATGATCACCCTGAGTATTCGTACACGCGCGCGACGATTGTCCGCCCATGGGATGCGCGAACCCAGTGCCGCGGAGGTATCAGCGTGAACAAGGATGAATTGATGGCGAGACTCGAAGAGCAACGCAAATGGCGCGAACGCCGTCCATCCCCCGCTGCTGCCAAACCCAGACACAGCCTCCCGATCGCGCGGTTGGCGCTGGCGTTCTTTTTTGTGCCAGGCATGTTGTATGCAGCCTGGGCGTTGGCGCCCAATTTTTCCCTGCAGGAAACCAGTCCCGCTTCGCTGGAAACGAATATGAGCGTACCGCTTACCAGCAAAGCAACCGCAGCCAATACGGAACAGACAACCATCACCATGACTGTATGCGCTGGCGGATTCGACGCCGCAAAACTGCACGTCCGTTTTGAGGCAGGCTTGAAAGGCGACGTGCGCGGCTACCTGGCAGAAGGCGAAACGGTTACCGTCCCGTTGGGAGAGCGTGGCGAGCCGCTCACCAAACTTATAGATGACGTGCGCTGGACGTTTATCCAATCACCCATCATCGGCTGGGTCAGCGCCAGCCACCTATGCAAATAACCCGGAGGTAAAACAACATGGCTCAACAAGTCTCTCTCACCGATGAACTGACCGGCAATAGCATCCAGACCGATCATGGCGGATTCGCCTTTACCGACCTGGCGGTGCTGCTGCTCGATGCGGTCCTGTTCATCTATACCGCCTGGCGCTCGTACCACTTCCTGTCCGGCTCTGTCCCTGACGACATGCAGGTCATGGCGCTGGTCGGGCTGTGGGGGCTGGACATTGGGATGATTATCTGGTCGCTGGTGTGGATCTTCGGCTCCACCGAAAAGTACCAGGACTGGATTGCGATGTCGTTCTTCCTGATCGACATGACAGGGGTGGTCCTCACCTCCCTGACCGACTCCCTGTCATTCAGCAATCCGAACAACGCAATGACCGAAATGTTGCAAGGGATCGCCGCCCCTGCCATCCCCCTGATCGTGGTCGCCAATGTCGTCGCGGGCTTCATCTACCACATGACCGCTCCCAGCACCAGCGCCCGGCGCGACGCCCGCCGTGCCGTGGCTGAATACCGCCGCAAGATGGAAGAAATCGGAAAGGAGCAGCGGGACCTGGCGTACGCCGAAGGTCTACTCATGGCGAAACAGGAAACCCTGGAAAAAGCCACCATTTTGGCGGAAATCCGGGTTACGCAGGCGGCGCTGGAACAGGCCACCCGCGTAAAACTGCACGACCTGGTGGGTATTCACAATGCAGCAAAAACCACTGCATACGGCAAAGCGGAAGGCATAAACGATGGGCTTGCCCAAAAACTGCAATCGCTGAAAGATACCCTCGCAAGGTTGGGCGGCGACAATTCGTCTTCCAAGCATGAGCCGCAATACAGACCGAACACGCAAGCGTCGCTGGCGTATCCTACGGGTGCGAAAACCCACTTCATCCAGGAAGGCGGCGATGGCTCGCTTGCGCTTTGCGGAGAGCAATCCCCCTCCCAAACAACCTTATTCGTTACGGATGCGACCTGCCCGCAATGTCTCGCTGTTCATGACAGGATGGTCGAAGCAACCCCGCCCTTTTCGGGTAATGGCGGCAAGCCAGGAAACAGCGCGTCCCCTTTGTAAGCCGGGCGGCGAGTCGAATGTTCTCCCTGGACCTGGATATGTTGAAGGGAATCAAACGCCCCTTTGCGATCCAGGTCCAGCGGAAGGGGCGTTCACGTGCGGCGTTGCCCTCGGAGTCCCGCGACATGATCGTTGGCGCGATGAATGCCCTGGACCGCTCGTCCGGCGGAAGAGTAAAGACCCTCAACGCAGAGATTGACGGCAAACCGATCGCCCTGGCATTCATTGAGAATGCGCAGTTTGAAGAGGATGCGGACGGCAACACCGTCCTGGATGGACCGGAAGAATAACGCAGTTCCCTTGCCCTGGTACGAGGAGGGAAACTGGAGAAAAGGAAAGCCAATATGACGACAAAGCAATCCCTTCCCCGCCAGGCGCTTCGATTTGTCGGATTCCTGATTGCAATCCCGATCCTCAAAGCCGCGTTCGCTGGAGAAATAAACGGATGGCTTGCGCTTTTTTCCCATATCGGCGTCTGGATGGTTTTGATTGTAGATACGCTTTTTGTCTACAACGCGCCTGTGGATAAAGATCTGCCTTACCCGCTGAATCAACTCCCGCGCGCTGATCACCGTCGAAGATGCTCTTGAAGCCATCCATATAAAAAGGAAACAGAAAACATGAAAATGATCTCAACAGGAAACCACAAAGGTGGCACAGGCAAGACCACGACCACGCTCTCGCTGGCGCACGCTGCCGCCCTGCGCGGATACCGCGTCCTGATGGTGGACTGCGATCCACAGGGACAATGCGCGACCGCGCTTGGGATGCGCCCGGAGCCTGGGCTGTTTAATGTGCTCCTCCGCCCGGAGGAGGACCTGCACCAATGGATTCGAGAGACGAGGCGCGCGAACCTTGATTTGTTGCCCGGCAACCAGGATACCGCTTCGGCTCAGATCGTTCTCGGCGCAAAGAACGCCTCCATCGAATTCATCTGGGCGTTCTTCTCCCCCCTGCGCAAGGAATACGACTTCATCTTCTTTGACACCGCGCCCTCGGTTGGCGGCATTCAGGAACGGGTCATGTATGCCGCCGATCATGTCCTGATCCCGTCCGCCACCGAATACCTCTCCCTTGATGGCGTGGCGCAGATGATGGACATGCTAGGCAAACTCCGCAGCCAGCATCATTGGAAGGGATCGCTGCTCGGCGTGCTACCGACCTTCTACGACGACAACACCAGTGAGAGCAGGCAGTCGATGGAAAACCTGAAACAGGGCTTTGGCGATGACCTGCTCTCTCCCATCCACCGCGCGACTGTCCTGCGCGAATGCGCGGCGGAAGGAAAGACAATCTTCGAGTTTGCCCCCGCCAGCCGCGCTTCGCAGGAATACGAGTTCACTCTGACCGACATCATCAAGAGAATATAGCGGAGGGTGCGAAATGACTTTCTCGGAATGGAAACGAGTATTGCGCGATGTGCGCAACGGGGCGCTGCCCTTGCATGAAATCCCCGGTTTTTTCCAGTGGCTGCTGCAGGGCGGCGCGGCATGACCACTCTGATAACCGCGTACGGCAGCGATGGCTGCGAAGGGCGCTGTGATGCATGCTGTTACAACGCCCACGAGCCGCATTGCGATTGTGTTTGCGGCGGGTGCAATCATGGCGCGGGATTGAGGCAGGCTGTGGAGAATACGCGGCAGATGGCGGAAGACTGGGTGCAGGCGTACACCCATCAGCATCATCTGTGCGGAGTGCGTTGGGAAGTCCCCGCCCTGGAACCGCTGCAATTGGATTTTTTCACGGAGGCGATATGAAGACAAGTTTCATCCTGTTGAACGACGATAAGCAAAGCGACCTGATCGATCTGGATCCGGCCGCCAGCGCTACGCAGAAACTGCGTCTTGGCACGGAAAAATTGCGGGTCAGCTCGAACAAAAATGTCGTCACATCCGCACAGTGTATGGGAAAGAACACAACTTCTACGGCAAGCCGGGCGAGGTGGTATGGGGCACTCTCGAATCCGCCGCGCTTAGCTTTTCGGTAGAAACGATGGAGTAAATGGTTATGACTCGAACCAATCCCCTTGATCGTTTCGTGGCAGACAACAGCGTCCCTGTCCCCTCCCCTGGTGGCGGCGCATTGTCGCTGATTCCGTCCGCACGGCAGGTAAAGAAGGATACAGTCAGGGAGAAGCGCAGGGAAGAGCAAAGGGAAAAACGGCGGGCATATGACAAGCAAAACCCGGTGGAAACCTATTTCATTCCCGCCTACATGCATGAAGCGTTCTTTGACGTAAAAACTGCAATTGGCGGTTTGGCACACCAGCACAATGCGACCGAGAACGGCGTGACGGAGAAATTGACAGAGTGGGCATTGCGCAAGGTTCGCAATGGAGAACTGCGGGTGGGCGGGAAACCAAACCCGTCACGCAGGAAAATGGAAGTCTATATCGAAGATGCCAATAATGAAGTATGGACCTCTGAACGTGACATTCCAGAAAAACCCAGGAAGGTCGCGCGGAAAAAGATATTTGCCGGGTACCGCTTCACAAAGGATGTCATTTCCCAGATCGACGCCATCTCGAAGAACAATCATCTGCCCGCAGGCGAAGTGCTGGTTGTTTTGCTTCAATATGCGATCGAGAAGTATAAGGCGCAGGAATTCAACCTCAAGACCCGCTCTCTCGATGTGCGGCAGACTGTATATACCGAAGAGAGAGAGAGGGACGCGTGGGCGTAAACATGAGTTTCATTTTGCTCCACCAAACATGTAGCAGAAAGTGCGTCCCAAATAGGGGAGAAGGGGCGATTCCCAAAAATCGAGTTTTCGATTTTCTCGGAAAATCAGACCATTTTTTGAGGACGCAAAATGGTGGTTGAACAAAATTGTTCAAGCGCTGATCATCCAATGTTCAACTATGTGTTCATTTTTTGTTCTGCCGTTGTTCAACCGCACCCAACAGAAACGATTTTGAGGCGTCTCAATTTTCGATTTTGACCTGCGATATGGGTACAAAAAAAGCCCCCCTTACAGGGCTGCCTGTCGCCGCTTGAGAAAATTATCACAAGAAGGTTTTTTATGGCTGAAAACACCCTCTGGAACACCGTATCAAAACGACTTCGCGAAGCCTTGGGCGTCGATGCCTATGAAGCATGGCGTGCCGCCTGCTCTCCCGAGTTCGCGTCCTTCGAGGATAACATCTTCTCGATCCGCGTGGCGGGACAAGGTGGCGTTCGCCCCATAGGAGGCGAGATCGTAAAGATCCTGAACGGCATGGGATTTGTAAATGCCTCTGTTCAGTTCCTGTCAGCCAGGGAGACCGTGATCGTAACGCACGATCCGATCAAGGATATCTACGAAGAAATCGTGCGCCCTGATCGAGCCCTGTCGCTGCCGGGCTATATCCAACGATGGGTGGAACAGCAGATCGGCGTGGACGGGTTCTTCATGGCTGCGTCCCTCAAGCAGATTTCATACGAGGCGGGATCGCGCGGGGAGGGCGCCATGTATACAGCCCGTTTCTCCGCACAGCAGATCGCCGTGCGCGCGGGCATTTCCATCCGCACCTACTGGAACCGTCTGTCCGATGACGGATTTTGGAAAAAACTCAAGGGACTGGCGGTCAAACATGACGATCCCAAGACCTGGGTCAGCGATGGCGGTAAACCCCGGCAGGCAGCGCGGCGGTTCAGCGTCTTTACCACCATGCCGTTGACCCCGAGCGATGCCGCGCATTTGCGCCGGTGGCTTCTGGAAAACGCCGAAGCGTACGGTGGACCGGAAGGCGTGCTTCGCGCCGCCGCAGATACGCCGATGGACGATCTGATCGGAAATGGCGATGGACCCGCTGAGGATGCCATGACCGTCCTTGAGCTTGTGTCTTCGCTATTTCGAAGTCAGGTCGAACCGAAACTGCTTGCCGTCCTGGCGTCAAACTTGCATCGACACATCATCCGACCCAGGGACATCATCAGGATCCCGCTGTTCTTCCTGGAATATATCCTGCCCGCGCTCGGTCCATCGGCAGGTTACCTGCTTGTTTTGATGCGCGACCGATGTTTCGTCAATCAGGAAATTTCGCGCACAATCGTTACCTTCCAGGGTGGGTGGGACGAGATTGCCGCAAAACTTGGTTTGGCTGGCGACCGCCGCGCCAAGACCGCCTGGGAATGGCTGAATGCCAAATACCCGGCATCCCACAAGGAGGCGGGGAAATACCGCAATGCGATCGCGCGGATGTACATGGCGGAGGTGATCAAGGATGAGCCTGAGTTGGATTTCGAGCATCAGCCGCGCACCTTCCGCGTCCTGACGGACGAAATCCCGCGGGATCTGCTCGAAGTTGTCGTAACAGGGCGGGGTCCTTACGCAGGAATCTTCCAATCCGATTTTTGCACACACGGCATGGCGGACTTTTCCCAATCCGGAAATTGCACACTCGGCATGGCGGACTTTGCGCTTAGCGATGGCGCATATTGCACACACGCCATGGCGGACTTTGCGCTTATTTTGAAAAAAGTTGCACAGTTAAAAGCTCTTAAGCTCTTAAACCAACTCTTAAACACTAACCGACCAACTCCTGCGGTTGACGCAAATGAAGCTCGTCCAGACGCGCCGCCCGCCAGCGGAACCAACGGGGAGGGGGGCAGGGATGCCGAACAGACGGACTCCCAAAAAGCGGTCGGTCAGTCGGTTTGGGATTTTTCTCGACTTGCCCAGACCAGCGACATCCACCCCTCGAAGGTGTCCGTCATGGTCGCGACTGTCCCGGACGAGCAGGAACGCGCTCTCCGCTTCGTGGGCTGGATATTACACGCCCATTCGCCCAAAGGCAAAACCCTCAAGGACGAGACCGGCGTTGGGCTGGCGATTTCAAGCATCGGGACACGACCGGGCAATGCTTTCATGCGCCTGGCACGGCTTGGTCCCGAAAAACTCCGCGCACTTTTTGACGGCGATCTTGCCCACACGTTGGGCGAAAAGACTGCCGAGGAAATGATCTACCGCGCGAACCTGAAAAAACTGCCCCTGCACCGCAAGCAGGACTTGTATTACCGCCTATTCGCCGAGGACGCGCCTGAATCTTCTCCTGCGCCCCGGCTGGTCATCGACACTATGAACGCTGATACCAACGAATCTCCTAAGTCTGTGCCGTTCAAAGTGCCGCGCCGCAAGATCAAGGTCGTGGAATAACAACCGATAACACAATCACACAAGGAGATCACCATGACAACCCATATACCTGAATTTATCCAAGGGCGCGAAGCCCGTAGTAGAGATCGCATTGGAATGATTTGCATCAGCCCGTATCCTGAAGGATCGGGACAAGATAAAGCTTGGATCGCCGGGTGGGAATATGAAAATGATGAAAAATGGTTCGAGGAGTACGGAGTTAACGAGTGGCACACGCTCAATAAAGCGGCGCATTACTCAAGAATTACCCGAGGACAACTCCACGATTATGTAACAAAGGGAGAATTTAATGTCATCAACATTGGGCAGTGGAAGTATCGGATGCACGGAAGCGACATTAAAAAAATTCGAGACAGTCGTGGCAAGGATGCCAGCAAGCCTTGCCCCTGCGGTCGCTGCGTAAATGACGCATAGAAATCACGCGCAGGAGAATCAACATGGCTCAACGAACTACTACACTCACACCCAAGACAGCAGTTTCTGCGAGCCCTGTCATGCCTCACAGCGTGGAAGCCGAAGAAGCCGCGATCGGCTCGGTGTTGATCAACCCGGATGCCTATTTTGAACTCGCGGTATTTTTGAAGGCTGAGGATTTTTACATCCACCGCCACCGCTTTATCTGGGAGGTTTTTGCCCGCCTGCACGCCTCCCGCAAGCCTGTGGACCTGCTCACTGTCGCGGACGAACTGGAGCGTGACGGCAAACTTGCGGAAGTGGGTGGGTCTGCCTACCTGACTTCGTTGATCAACCAGGTCCCGACCTCGCTCAACGCGGAAGCCTATGGACGAATCGTGCAGGAACATTCCACCCGCCGCAAGTTGATATTCGCCGCCAACATGATCGCGTCGCTGGCATATAGCAGCGACCCCATCACGGATGTAACCTCCAGCGCAGTCATGGAACTGGAAAAAGCGGTCACCGATGCGATGGGAACGGGGCTGCGTCACATGACCGTGCCGTTTTCGGCGATGTACGACCAAATGGCGGACGCCTCCGAAAAGGGAATCGTTCCCGGCATCCCGACCTGCATCGGCAACCTTGACGTATTGCTCAAGAACCTGAAAGTGGGCGTGTATGTTGTGGCTGGGCGGCCGGGGCAGGGCAAGACCGCATTCAAACTCAGCGTCGCCAAAAACGCAGCCATGCAGGGTTATCGTGTGGCGGTCTTTTCGCTGGAGATGCCCAACGAACAGATCACCCAGCGCCTCACCGCCAACGAAACCGGCATCCCGCTCGACAGGATCCAGAGCGGGCAATTGACGCAGGAGGAGTGGGAGAAGGTCAATGCCGCCGCAGAAACCTTCGAGAAACTGCCGATCTTTATGGACGATACCCCCGCGATCACGCCCGCCCAGATCGAAGCCCGCTGCCGCCGCCTGATCATGCAGCATGGACCGCTCGACTTGGTGGTGGTGGATTACCTCCAGATCATGGGCATGGATGGCAGGAGCGCCAATCGCACAGAGGAGGTCAGCGCGATCTCACGTGGGTTGAAGACTGTCAGCCGCCGCCTCAACGTCCCCGTATTGGTGGGAGCGCAACTCAACCGCGAATCCGAGAAGGAGGAACGCCGCCCACGCCTGTCCGACCTGCGCGAAAGCGGAAGCATCGAAGCGGATGCCGATGTGGTCATCTTCCCCTTCGAGGAAGACAGCGTAGAGACGTTGATCGTCGCAAAACATCGCAACGGTAAGAAAGGAGACGCAAACGCAAGCTTCGTGAAACAACTTACCAAATTTGAATAGGAAAGAGTGACAATCCACAAAATTCTAAAAAGGAGAATTACTTAACAAATGGACGCCTTGGACGGCAAATTACCGCAAAATCTTATTCACACATGGGAATGGAGCATATAAAGCATGTACGCCAAATACTGCCTGGCTTCAATCCACGGGACTATCCTGCACGACACAATGGAGGTTGGGTGGAATGAAAACATGCCCGACTTTGTAGCCTCAAAATTTAAGATGAAGACCGGTCCGCAATCCCAGCCCCTGACGATCTACGTTGCAGACAGGCGGATTGCATTGGAAGTGTATGCTTGGAAAAAAGCAATTGCCTTTTTGGATATGGAAAATCCACGCATCACGGTATCGGTGTCCGCTTCGATCCTGGCCAGGGGGGAGGCGGCATTACTTTTTGTCAATGAGATTGCATGGGGAACTCCCTTTCGGGATGTTCGCGTCCTTGCCGAAAAATTGCACGACAGCATGGTGTCGGGCGAATTCAAAGATTATAAGGACTTGGAAACCCTCCAATTTGGTTAGGATCGAGCGAATAACCTATCGACCAATTTCGATCAATGTCCCCCAGAAAAGAACCCCGTAAAAATCTGGGGACAAGTAGGAATAAATCAGCGCCAGCTGTTTGAAAAACTTGTTTGGAGTTGATGCATTATGACGTATGGAAAAATGAGCGATGCAGAGAAGGCATTAATCGCGGTTTCAAAGGATAAAAAGATTGAAACCGCGCTTCTTTCTTGTGCCACGTGCGGGGCCACTACGGTCGAATTGACCTGGCTGGATTTTTCAACGAAGGGCTTGGAATCGTCAGAAAGAACCGCGTACAACACCTTGAATCGTCTGGCGGGTTCGAGCGGTGGCTTTCCTCCACTGCTCGTAAAATCGACTGAAACAATCGCGGGTCAGCCAGGCGGACCCAAGAAAGTGTATCGCCTGACGAAGTTTGGGCTGGAAATTCTCAATAAGATTTCGCCTGAATTGACGATGCGTTATCTGGACGAACCGACCGACATTGCGCTGCGCCATCGCTACTGTCAATTGGAGGTGTATGTCCTTGCCCGCAAGCAGGGCTGGGATGCGGAAATCGAAAAGGTGCTTCCGTATCGGGATGCGAGGGGTACGGATCGAAGCCTGCGCTGCGATGTGGTTCTTCAAACGACGAACGGTCCCTTATACGTGGAGATAGAGCAAAAACTGAATAGGACAACATTGCCCCGCGCGCAAAAAAAACTGGAACACTGGCATGAATATTCTGTTGCTACAGGGGAACTGCCGCATCTGATGTTGTTTTTCAATCTCGACCTGCGAAGCCGGGACAAAACAATGGAGATGTGGATGGAGGCGTTGTGGAAGGTGAACAAAGGTGGAGAGATTCAATTTCCCATCTCGTACCTTCTGATGTCGAACCTGCGCGGCACGGAGAGCTTGCAGGAGGATCTCGAGACATCTACCATGACACTTGCGCCGAGAGCTCCCATCAAAAAGGGGAATGTCCATTCGACCTCATGGCAGCCTCATCCGATCATCGCCCCGCTGTTGGAAGGCATGGAGGACATCCTAGCGGATCAAATGGCGATCAAGCGCGAGTTGCGCGACGAGGATTATCTGGGCAAGGAAGACATGAGCGAACCGGGTGCGAACGTGGCGATGCTGATGAGGGCGGCAAAGTATATCTACGACGCCAGCGGGGATAGCAAAACATGGAAAGAAAAGTTCAAAGACCCGGTCCGCTCCCTGCTTCTGCTGCGGTATTACCTGACGCGCGAGCCTAACCTTGAGATGTACGCGGCGCTGCAGGAGGCTTTCAAACAGGCGGCAAACAAAGGGGTCACCCTGCAAAAGATCCAAATGAGCGCCGCGATCCAGAATGTGTTTCTGTCGCATTTCTATATCGGCAGGGACAACCAGTTGAATGTCTGGTTTATCGTCCCGAATTTTGAGGACAAGAAGGGGGGGTACAAGGTCCAGGTTAATTTCGACCAATATGATGGTTTCATGGGTGCGCATGGTTTGACCGCAGATCACTTGTCAGCCCTGGAGTGGATGCTGTCGAGTTTATTCATTTATCCCGATTTCTTGGGACTGACAAAAGATCTTTTACCAGGCAGCGTGACGGAAGAACAAGACGATTAAACAGTCTTGACGGGAGTGGCAATCCAAAAAATATTATGGTAATATTTGCGTTGCAATGTTCAGGGTGCCCCCCTCACCCTGGGCATTGCGCTTTAAAGCGCGATTTGTCTTGTTGTAACTTAACCCATAGTTTTGCCGTTTTGGCAAAACTATGCTTCCAGACGGGGGATTTTGCAAATGGCACTCACTCAGGGAGTTTCCCTGTCAACTTCAGCTCCTCCAGCTGGATAACAACAATCAAGTTGTATCTTTAACAGAAAGGTTGTATCCTATAACAATTGGGTTGTACCCACACAGCTTTGCAAAATAAATAGTCTTTCGTCAACACAGGTCAAAGTTGTCTTTTTTTCAAAATACCCACCAAGCCCCATCCGACAAATTCACCGCTTTAGACCATTTTTCCTGTATACTTATCAACATAACCCCATCGACCAAACCAATCAGACTTGCCCATCAAAAAAGCGTATATTATTCAGGGAGAATTATTTGTCAAAGCGACAGCAAAAAGGTTGCGTTTACCTGATTTTCGATATTCCCAACACACTTTTTCGCATGTTGGTTCACGCTGTCTCCATTCCCATCGCAGCCTTCCTCATGCCTCTCCACAAAAAATACGCGCCTCCCATTGCGGTGGTGTTTATCATTCTTTCCTGCTGTTTTTGCTGGTCCGTATCCTCCTTGTCACCATCTGATAATACAGCTGCTCGTCCAGAAAACACGCCTAATGCGGCGCTCTCACAGGATGACGCCATGCAGACCGCCTGGGCATTGATCACCCAAACCGCCAGGGCAAACCAGCCCCAACCTTCCAACACTCTTGTGCCGACTCTCACACCGCCTCCCACCGAAACACTCCTGGTTCTTGCAACCCCAACCCAGAACTTGCCTTCGAACCCGACCTCAGCGCACGCCTGTATCCGCGCCCAGGAGCCCCAATACGCCATGGTTGTCAGCATCACAGACGGCGACACTATCAGAGTCCTGCTCGATGGGGAAGTGATCCCGCTTCGCTACATCGGCATGGATACTCCCGAAAAAAATGAGCCATTTGGCAGCGAAGCCTCACAGACGAACAGCGAACTGGTCGCCGGAAAGGACGTGATCCTCTACCGCGACGTCTCCGAACGGGATGCCTTTGACCGCATCTTGCGCTTCGTCTTCGTGGGTGACACATTCATCAACCATGAAATGATCAGGCAGGGATACGCGACCGCATTCCGCTATCCACCCGATACATCCTGCGCGGCCGTGTTCGAACAGGCGGACAACGAAGCACGTGCCACAGGCATGGGCATGTGGCAGGCGCAGGCGACTTTCGAAGCAACCGCACCCGAAGAAACGCTTGTGATTACCTTTGTCAATAAAGTGGCGGAATACGCCGACATTCAAAACCAATCCAGCGAACCGATCAATCTCGCAGGCTGGCGTCTCGTCTCCGAAAAGGGAAGCCAATCCTGTACTCTCAGCGGCATCATCCAGCCCGGCGAAACCCTCCGCGTCTGGGCGGGACCGGGGGCTGGCGAGGGATTCAATTGCGGCTTCGGCAGCAACATCTGGAACAACAACGAACCCGACCCTGGCGTTCTCTACAACCCGCAAAACATCGAGATCAGCAGGTATCCATGACCATCCCCTACCGAGCCCTTATCAGCAAATGGAACTGTACCGACGCGCGCTAATGCCAATCCGTGCGGTAGCAACCTTCTCTGACTCTGCGGAGTCGCCAACCTCGCCTTCTTTGGTGGAAACGCAAACCAAAAGGTGCTGATCTAAACAAAGTTCGAGGCGTTTTTATTACATCAAAATTGCCATGTCTCATATTCGACAAATCGGTCGCTTTCGCCTATACTTAAGTAAGAAACCCCGCGAGACTGGCATCCCGCGAGGCGAATGAACTACGCGATTGCGGCGCGTAGCGGACAGGGTGATAATAGCACAATCCCACCGCCCGCGCAAATTGATGCGCAGGCTTTTTTGTTTTATTGACTTGATCGTCCTGTGCACCATGAGGAGTTATGGGAAACAAAGAAGCCAAGGCAAGAATCAAAATCAATGAACTGCTCAAAGAGGCGGGGTGGAGATTTTTTGACGCGCCTGAAGGCAGGGCGAATATTGTCCTTGAGAACAACGTCAAGATTACAGAGAGCCACGTCGATGCGCTTGGGGAGAATTTCGAAAAGGCGAAGAACGGATTTGTTGATTTTCTGCTGTTGGATAAGAAAAGTTTCCCGCTGATCGTTCTGGAGGCAAAATCAGAGGATAAACATGCGCTGGCGGGGAAGGAACAGGCACGGAAGTATGCCCAGGCACAGCACTGCCGTTTTATTATTCTGTCCAACGGTAATTCGCATTACTTTTGGGATACGCAGCGCGGCAACCCACAGCCAATTACAAAATTCCCCTCCCCTGATTCTTTTGAGAGCTATTCCAAGTTCACGCCCAACCCGCAAAGCCTAATTCGGGAAGTTGTCGAAAGTGATTATATTGTCCTCACACAAGATCACAATTACAAAGCCAATCCTTCTTGGAAATCAGACCCCAAGCTTCGCTTCCTTCGTGAATATCAACTCAAGGCCATTAAGGCAATTCAAGAAAGCGTTAAACAAGGTAAAGACCGCTTTCTGTTCGAAATGGCAACAGGGACAGGAAAAACACTTGTCTCTGCGGCAGTCATCAAGCTGTTCCTGCGGACAGGCAACGCGCGGCGGGTCTTGTTTTTGGTGGACAGGCTCGAACTGGAAAACCAAGCCAAGAAAGCCTTTGTCGACTATTTGAAAACAGATTATCAAACTGCCGTTTACAAGGAGAACCGCGATGACTGGCGCAAGGCTGAAATCGTTGTTTCAACCATTCAGTCTTTCATGTCCAAGAATAAGTACAAGCGTATTTTCTCGCCAGATGATTTCGATCTCGTAGTATCTGATGAAGCGCACCGCAGTATCGGCGGGAACAGCCGCGCTGTGTTCGAGTATTTCATCGGCTACAAACTCGGTCTCACCGCCACACCCAAGGATTACTTGAAGAACTTCGATCCTGAAAACCAAAACGACCCGCGCGAATGGGAGCGGCGTGTTTTGATGGATACCTATAAAACCTTCGGTTGTGAAAATGGCATACCAACCTATCGGTATTCGTTGTTGGATGGCGTCATAGAAGGCTTTCTCATTAACCCTGTCGTGGTGGATGCACGCACCGATGTCACTGCCAAAATGCTTTCCGATGAAGGGTATGCCGTACTTGTTCCCAGGGAAGAAGAGGGCGAAAACGAGGAAAACAACGAGGAGGTTGAAGAAACTTTCATCCGAAGTGACTTTGAGAAAAGGTTTTTCTCCGATGACACCAATCGCGTCTTCTGCGAGACTTTTCTTCAACATGCCCTGCATGACCCCCTCAGCGATGAGATCGGGAAAGGCATCGTCTTTTGTGTCAGCCAGACCCATGCTTCAAAAATCACCCAATTGCTGAATGAGATCGCGGACAGGATGTTCCCCGGCAAATACCAATCCGATTTTGCCGTTCAGGTCACTTCATGGATACCCGACGCCCAGCAGTTTGCCATCAACTTCTCGAACAACAACCTGCGCGGATCGGCAAACTTTATCGAGAGCTATAAAACCAGCAAGGCACGCATCTGTGTGACTGTCGGCATGATGACCACGGGTTACGACTGCCCCGATATTCTCAATCTGGCTTTCATGCGCCCCGTGTTCTCACCAACCGACTTCATCCAGATCAAGGGACGCGGCACGCGCAAGCATGAATTCACCGAGCAGATCACCGACCCGTTATGGAAGAAAAACATTGGCACACAACAAAAAGATAAGTTCAAATTATTCGACTTTTTCGCCAACTGTGAATACTTTGAGGAAGACTTCAATTACAACGAAGTCTTGAAGTTGCCGCGCCTGGGCAGAACTGGAGGAACGGGCGGCGAGGCAGGCGCAGGCGGAGTTTCCTATGTCGTGGAAGGTTTTGAAAGCACATTGCCCGATGCCATCAAGTCCGTGCGGGAAACCGCCATTGGACCTGAAGGCATGCGCGTGGACAGGATGTACTTCCAGAAGTTCGAGGAGCAGATCAAGCAGGATGACTTTGCTGTACAAAAAGCCGAAGCAGGCGACTTGGAAGCCATCATCAAGCACATCGAGGAAAATATCTTCGATAAGCCTGAGGAGTTCTTCAACCTTGAAAAACTACGCAGGTCTTTGAATATTGACCGCCGTGTTACTCTGCGCGAGATCGTGGAAGTCATCTTCGGGCTGAAACCTTATTTCAAGACCAGGGATGAAATGCTTGATGAAGAATTTGACAAATTCGATAGCCGTTTTATGCCTGATGAAAAGCAATTTACGCCAGCCAGGAATTTCTTCAAGACCTATGTCCTTGAGCCTGATTTTCGCAGTAAAGTAAATGAAGGAGATTTTGCCTACCTCATGGGAAGCCATGCTGGCGGTGAGTCTTTACGGAATTTGACGATAGAATTACGAAATAAGATCATCGAGTATATAAAAGATTATGTATCATTCAATCAGTTTGTATAACCAAAGGAACATAATCCAATGGAATCAATTAACTTATTCAAATTACCTCCAAAGGTGTTTATTAGTTATTCTCATGCAGATAGAGGCTTTGTAGAAAAGCTGGCACATGATTTAGCCCGAAATCAAATTCTTGTGTGGTGGGATGAATGGGAAATTAAAGTTGGTGATTCTTTACTTCAGAAGATTGAAGCTGGTATAACAACCACATCCTATCTTATAGTTGTGCTTTCTTCTACTTCCGTTGCTTCAGTGTGGGTACAAGAAGAACTTCGAGCGGCACTAACTAGGCAGTTACAAGAGAAGAGAACTATCGTACTTCCAGTACTGTTAGATAACTGTGAAATACCCTTGTTTTTAAGAGACAAAAGATACGCGGATTTCAGAGATAACTACGATTCTGGATTTAAGAATTTGATACATGCTATCAACTCTCCTGACGTGGGTGTTCAAGGAAGAGAAGAAATAAAAGAATATTTTAACGATTACGCCATTGATTGGCATAGAAAAGACGGTTTGTATGGCTTCAAAGTTGAATTAACAAGTCACAGTCCTAAATTACCCTATTCTGTTAAAGCTAACATTACTGCCAATACAAATGATAAATTGTCTGCTCGCTTAGATCAATATATAGTCGCAGGATTTTCATGGGTGATTCCAAGTATGTTAATGATTCAAATCACAGATGCAATTTCAATAAAACCACCGATACTATACATTGAGGATGTATAGTGGATAAGGAAATTTAGACACAAAAACGGGCATAATTAAGGTGCAGTTTCTGGAGAAAACCATGCCCAAAAGAAAACGCCTATCAGCTCTTCAAAAGGCACAAATCGTCTTGGAAGTCATCCGAGAAGACAAAAGTGTGGCACAGATCGCGACCGAAAACAGCGTTCATCCGAACCAAATCCACAAATGGAAAAGACAAGCGCTGGAAGACTTTGCCCAACTCTTTGAGGATGATCGCAAAGGCGAACGCGCTCGTGAAGCCGAACATGAAAAACAGATCAACGAACTGTATGCCGAGATTGGGCGATTGAGCGCTCAATTATCATGGCTGAAAAAAAAATCTGGCTTCAAATTTGAGTAGAGCAGAGCGACTGGAAATGTTGGAAAAAGACAACCCAGAAATGCCGCTGAAAACACAGGCAGATCTACTTGGGATCAGTTACTCAAGTCTGTTCTATGAGCCTGTGCCGCCTTCCGCGCGAGAGTTGGCAATCAAACGGCGCATCGATGAAATCTACACAGCTTGTCCATTCTACGGCTCACGCAAAATCGCCGTTCAGTTGCATCCTGAGTTTGGTGTTTCGCGCCCAACGGTGCAAGCCTATATGCGCGAAATGGGCATTTTTGCCCTGGTTCCAGGTCCGCACACAAGTACACCTGCCCCACAGCACCAGATTTATCCATACCTGCTGCGAAACGTGACCGCCGCGCGTCCCAATCACATCTGGGGCATCGACATTACCTACATCCGACTTCAGCATGGCTGGCTGTACCTCACGGCAGTGCTGGACTGGTATTCTCGCTATGTTCTGAGTTGGGCGCTCAGTCAGACCCTGGAGATGGAGTTCGTGCTAACCGCCGTGGACAATGCTTTATTCCAAGCCAAGCCTGAAATCTGGAATAGCGATCAAGGTAGCCACTTCACCAGCCCGAAATATTTGGAGCGCCTACAGCGTGAAGAAATCAAGATCAGCATGGATGGACGCGGACGCGCCGTGGATAACATTTTCACTGAAAGATTGTGGCGCACCATCAAGTACGAAGAAGTTTATCTGCATGAATACGCCAGCCCAAAGGAGGCTCATCGACAGCTCGCCAATTACATCCGTTTCTACAATTTTCAACGTCCCCACCAGGCGCTGGATTACCTGACGCCCGCGCAAGTGCATGGGGCTTGCAAGCCCCATGCACTTGCAGTAGACTCAACCTTAACAAATCACTCCACCTTAAACTAACCCTTTTTCAACTCTAAAGAGTCTTATCCACCTCAATGATAAGATAACCGAAGAAAATTTCGGAGTCGCTGATCCCAAACATGGTACAAGTACTAACATTAAGATTGAAGCAAGGAGATTAGGAACTGACACCGGTGATGATATCTTATATGAATGGGGATCAATTTTTGGGTATATTATGGAAAAGCATGTTGAGAAAGTTAGAAATGCAATTTCTCAAGAAGAAATGAATAAATGGAAGCTATGGTTTAGCTCAAATCCAATAAAGCCACTATGAACTGATGGGAGAATAATGTTAGATTCCGAAACCAAACGCCGTATTGACTCTGCCCGCGACATTCTCGTGGGCAAAGTGCCTGATCCGAAAAGCCAGGTGGAGCAGATCACCATTGCGCTGGTCTACAAGTTCATGGACGATATGGACAGGCAGTCCGTTGAGTTGGGCGGGAAGGCGAGTTTCTTCAAGGGTGAGTTCAAGAAGTATGGCTGGGGCAATATCTTTGACCCGCGTTTGGGCGGCGTGGAGATGTTGAATCTGTACGGCGAAGCCATCACGCGCATGAGCCAGAATGCGAACCTGCCCGAACTCTTTCGGAATATCTTCAAGAATGCCTACCTGCCCTACCGTGACCCCGAAACGCTGAAATTATTTCTCAAGACCATCAACGACTTCACGTATGACCACTCTGAAAAGTTGGGAGATGCTTTCGAATATCTGCTGTCAGTTCTCGGCTCGCAGGGAGACGCGGGACAATTCCGCACGCCGCGTCATATCATCGATTTCATGGTGCAGGTGGTCGATCCGAAAAAAAACGAGACGGTTCTTGATCCCGCCTGTGGCACGGCTGGCTTTCTGATTTCGGCATACAAGCACATCGTCAATCAAGCCCTCACCCCAACCCCTCTCCCTCAGGGAGAGGGGTTGGGGGTGAGGGAAGGGAGAGGGGGACTCAGCGCGCAGGACAAGCAAAGGCTGTACGAAAATTTCACAGGTTACGACATCTCGCCCGATATGGTGCGGCTCTCGCTCGTCAACATGTATTTGCACGGCTTCGTCAAACCGCAGATCCACGAATACGACACGCTTGCCAGCGAAGAACGCTGGAACGATACCGCCGATGTGATCCTTGCCAACCCGCCGTTCATGTCGCCAAAGGGCGGCATCATGCCGCACAAAAAGTTTTCGGTGCAATCGAACCGCAGTGAAGTGTTGTTCGTGGATTACATGGCGGAGCATCTCACGCCAAACGGACGCGCCGCCATCATCGTGCCCGAGGGCATTATCTTTCAATCGGCTGGGGCGTACAAGCAATTACGCAAATATCTGATCGAGCATAATTTCCTGTGGGCGGTGGTCTCTCTGCCTGCGGGTGCGTTCAATCCATACTCAGGCGTCAAGACTTCCATTCTGTTGTTGGATAAGTCGCTCGCCAAAAAGACTGACAGAGTTCTGTTTGTCAAAGTCGAAAACGACGGATTTAGTTTAGGTGCGCAACGCAATCCGATTGAAAAGAATGACTTGCCACAGACCCTAAAGGTCTTGAAGTCATTTAGGGCTTCGATACTGGATGGAAAACTCGCATCTTTCGCCCCCGAAACTGGTTCTGCTTTACTGGTTTCAATTTCCAAACTGGAGGAGAACGACTACAACCTGAGCGCTGACCGTTACCGTGAAGTGATTCGTGTTGGAAAGCAGACTCATCCAATGGTTGCAATTGGTGATATTTGCACATTTGAATATGGCAAACCACTAAAAGCAGAGAACCGTATTGAAGGCGAATATCCTGTTTTTGGTTCAAATGGAATTGTTGGTTATCACAATGAATACTTAATCGAAGCTCCATTTCTTGTTGTTGGCAGAAAAGGCTCTGCTGGCGAAGTTCATTATTCAAACAAGAATGGTTTCCCGATTGACACAACTTTTTATGTCAAATTAGAAAATGAAGACAAAGTAATCCTAGATTATTTATTTCATGTTTTGAAAAGCCTTGATTTGCAAAGTGTAAATACACAAGCAGGCGTTCCTGGCTTGAATCGTAACGATGCTTATAAAATCCAAATCCCCCTGCCGCCTCTCGAAGTCCAGCGTCAACTCGTGGATGAAATCGCCGCCCATCACCGCATCATAGGTGGCGCACGACAGGTCATTGAAAACTGGAAGCCTGATATTGAACTTGAATTTGATGAAAATTGGGAAGTGGCAAAACTCGACAACTTGTGTGAAATTGTGCGCGGTAGTTCTCCAAGACCAAGAAGCAATCCGAAGTTTTATGGTGGAGGTATTCCAAGACTTATGGTTGCTGATGTCACAAGAGATGGTATGTATGTAACTCCATCAATTGACACCCTGACTGAAGAAGGTGCAAAGCAAAGTCGCCCAATGAAAAAAGGTGATTTGGTTATGGCAGTAAGTGGTCAGCCTGGGGTTTGTGCAATTTTGGCAATTGACGCATGTATCCATGACGGTTTTGCTGGCTTTAGAAATATGAATCAAGAAAAGATACTGACTGAATATGCTTATCATTATTTGATGAGTCAATTGGATACAAATAATAGCCAATCTGTTGGAGCAGTATTCAAGAACTTGAATTTAGACCAATTACGTCAATTCGATATTCCTCTGCCGCCGCTGGAAATCCAGCGCGAAATCGTCGCCCGCATCGAGTCCGAGCGCGCCATTGTCCACGGCAATCGGGAGTTGATCCGCTTGTACGTGGAGAAGGTCAAGAAGGTGATAGAGAGGGTATGGGAAGGGTAAAGATGGCAACAAGAAGTTCTGGTGGATTTATTGGATGAATTGAGGATTAATGAAATCGATTCTGGATGCCGCAAAGATTTTACAAGAATTCGAGAAGGATTCGCTTACTAAGCATGTCTCGGAAATAGAACATACACTTGTGGGTTCTAGTTTTGAATCTTTCAATTCTGCTTATGCTGCTCTTGAATTAAACCCCAACTTGTTGGACGCTGCTATTTCCTTGAAGCGGGTTGCAGGGCAGATAAACGTTTTAATCCACGCGACAGGCATCTTGCTTTCACTGCCCCATATCTTGCAAGAAGGGGAAGTCATTGAAACTTTATCGCTTGGCGCGGGCAACACTGGCAAGAAATTCGATCTGGAAACCAATCAACGTATTGCTGAATACAAGTTTATTAATTGGCAGGGAGGCGCTGAAGTTATACGGCAGAATTCGCTTTTTAAAGATTTCTACCAAATGGCTGAGCACGAAACTACAAAGAAAAGATACTTGTATGTTATCGATACAAAATACCCCATGAAATTTTTCAATAGTGGACGGGCTTTAACAAGTGTAATGAGCCGCAATATCAAGCTGTGGTCTGATTTTCAAAAACGATATAGTAATCGGTTTACTATAGTGCGTGAGTATTATGAGTATCGAAAAACTACCGTTCAGATAATAGATATTGCAGAGATAGTTCCTGAGCTTGTAAATCACATAGTAGAGGAAAAATGAATCTCGAAGAAGCCAGGAATGTTTTGTGGTAAAAAAAATCCACACCAGCATCGAGACCGAGCGCACCATTGTCCACGGCAATCGGGAGTTGACCCGTTTGTATGAGGAGAAGGTCAAGAAGGTGATCGAGAGAGTGTGGGAAGGGTAATAGAAATACAATAGTGGAGGAACCAATGCCAGAAATACTAACTTTTGAAAATGCTCTTCAACTAGCTGGCGACCCAACAAGAATCAATCTAGTGATGGGAAATGGTTTCAGTAGGGCTCTGCGAAATGATATTTTTTCCTACGATGCTATTTTGAATAGCGCTGATTTCAGTCGCTTATCAAGAAATGCAAGACGGGCTTTTGATGTGCTAGGAACCACTGATTTTGAATTTGTTGTACAAACACTACGCAATGCAGCGCTACTAATTGAATTGTACTCACGCACTAATCGTAGGCTTGCTAATAGGCTTCGGCGAGACGCTGATGGTTTGAAAGAAGTGTTGGTTACAACCATTGCTCAAAATCATCCTGACCTTCCTTCCAGTATTTCATCAGACGCATATGCAAGCTGCAAAAGGTTTATGTCACATTTCAATCACCTATTCACCACGAACTACGACTTGTTACTTTATTGGACACTAATGCAATCTGAGATAGAACCACAAATAAGATGTGATGATGGCTTCAGAACACCTGAAGACGGTCCAACAGATTATGTCGCCTGGGAGCCCGAGAAAGGCTATGACCAAAATGTCCATTATTTACATGGCGCATTACATTTGTTTGATGCGGGCACAGAAATCCAAAAATACACGTGGGTCAACGTGGGAAAACCATTGATTCAGCAAATCCGAGAAGCCCTTGAACAAAACTATTTTCCTTTGTTTGTGAGCGAAGGGGATAGCGATAAAAAATACACAAAGATTCAACACAGTGCATATCTTTCCAAAGGTTTCAGAAGCCTAGTCAGTACTACAGGAGTTTTATTCACTTATGGATTATCTTTCTCGGAAAGTGATAACCATATTGCAAAAGCGATCGAAAAAGGGAAATTCAGCGCATTAGCAGTAAGCGTGTACGGAGACCCTAATTCGCCAACAAATGCAGCAATGATTCATAAAACTAACACAATTGCTGCAGGTAGACCTCCCAAGAAGCCACTGGCCGTAATATTCTACGATGCTGCATCAGCTCATGTTTGGGGGTAATTATGCAATTCAGAGATGCCACTTATGAAATTTCCTTACCGCCGCTGGATGTCAGGCGTGAAATCGTCGCCCGCATCGCGAAGTCCCCGCAGGGGGAGCGCGAGCGGTCCATTGTGGAGGGGAATCGTGAGTTGTTCGGATTTATGCGGAGAAGGTCAAGAAGGTGGTAGAGAGGGTGGGCGAAGGGTAAAGCTATGTTTTAGCCAATTACTGATATCTTCAAATGTATAAATTGTTGAGGGCAATTGTCCTACGATTATTGACAGAGGGGCGCTCCATGAATCAGGGGTATTGACTTAACTTTTCCTTCGTCTTATCCTAAAAACCATGAAAAAACTAATCAAATCACTCACGATCCTTGTGATCGTTACACTGCTTTCGCCCTGGCTCGGCTTTGCCGCGCGCGGCGCATTTCCGTTCGACAAGCCCGAATTCAAGGAACTAACCTATTACCAGCTCCTGGAATGGCGCTGGTGGGACTATCAGCGCCTGGCGCGGGAATACCGCCTGCAAAATCCGCACAAGCCTGTGAAGCGGCTGGGCAAGGAACGCCCGCTAGACTACGGCTACTCCACCTGTTTCTGGCTAGAGACGACGATCAAGTTCGGTTATGGTCCCGTCCAATCGTTTCACTATGCTCTGGCTGGATTGAACGGCATCCCTCCGTCCCCGACGCACTCGTTTCCCACCGAGGTCACATATTCGAACTTTCCCGCCAAAATGTGGGAGGCGTATGAGACCCTGATCTGGCACAATTTGGATCGCTACGGAACAACACCATCCCGTGAATGCTGGTCAAGGAACAACATTCCATCGGCGGAGGAGTTCGACGAAACCATTGCCGCGTTGAAGGAGCGCGTGGCGGAATTGGACGAAAAGATGGTTATTTACATTTCTGCAAACACCACCGAAAATCCTTGACAGAATAAGACATACAGATAAAATTGAGCGCGTGATGCAAGTTCCTGAATGGGATCATTGTATCAATTTCCAGAATCGAATAACCCAGTTGGCATAAGCCCCTTCAGCCCGAAGGGGCTTTTTTGTTTCCAAATTTCACGAGAGGAGATCATGAAAAAAATACAACACATTGCATTTGCGTTTCTTGTTGCAGTATCCGCACTTATTGCGGCGCCGTCCGCCTACGCCGCGACGGGGGACATTCTTGTCCCTTTCCAGGAGGATCAAGGCCGTTGGGCTGACGCTGTTTGCGCTTCGATGACAGAGGGGGGATGCCTGTACTTCCGGGAACACGAAGCAGCTGCCGCGTGGACGATCCTTAAAGAGGCGGGAACGCTCGGCATGAACGTCAGTTTTGTCGAGCGGATTGTTGTTCTAAATGGCGGACTCGAATTGTGGCGGCTCGAACTGGTTTTGCTCATGCCAGACCGCTTGGAATCGCTTGAAGTCTATGCCACCGTCGAATCCAATTCCCACCGGATTGACCGCGTGGTCATGGTGGATGGACGCCTGGTGGCTGGAATTGAAGAATAGCGATGGAACTTGTGCTTCCGAAGGAAAAATTACAAAAGGCGTCGATCATCCTGCTGGTCGTCATTGGACTGGCTGCGATTGCGTTTCGTGTGAACTGGGGCGGTGCGATGGATGGATTGTTTTCGCTCTTCCAGCCCGCCGTCCATGCGGGTGAGTTCGAGGATGAACCCGCCCTGTCCGCGGTGAAAGCGATCTTCGCACCGGGCGCGGACCAGTCCGCATGGGAGGAATCTGTTTGCGCCAACATGACCAAAGATGGCTGCCAGATCTTCAAGACGATTTATGCCAAGCCGCTTTTTGACATGCCGCGCGGAGGGGTTTCTGTGACTTTTGTGAAGGTTGCGGACGAACTCGATGACGGGACAAAGGTATGGCTGATCAAGGTGGTTCCGCCTGACGGAAACCCCATGCCCGTTTACGCCCATGTCTCCCAAAACGAATCGGGAGACTGGGTTTTGATTCGCGTTTTGTTCGATCAGGAGACGGAGAAATATGCAAACCCGACGCCGTAGCATCCTTCAAACTGTAATTTGGATCATTCAAGTATCCGCGCTTGTCGCTCTTTTTGCGCTGCTCAGTATTGGTCAGCAGGTGGGGGCGCAGGACAGCCAGCCTCCTTCGGGAGCCTGGAGCGAGGTCGTAAACTCCGACGGCTCGATCAATTACGCCAACCTGACCGATAACGGCACTGTCACCCAGGTGCAAACCTGGATGCCCACCGTGCTCGGACAGCCGATCCCGGCGACATACCATGTGTACACGACCCCGACGGGCAACCAGGTGTTGATGCCCAGCGCCACCACGTTGTTTTTCATGGCGTCGAACCCCTCCGAGTCTGGATTTCTTTCCGCCGCCTCGACCCTGGGGACCGGCGGACCCAATGCGGGCGCGGATGCCCCGACCGGTATTGCTGGTATAGGTTCCGTTTTTGGAGCGCTCCTTGGCAACCAGGGCAGCGCCGAGATGATGCAAATGATTTCGGCGGCGGGAAACAGCGGCGCGACAAGCCCTGAATCATTTTTCTCCGCCCTGGCGAGCGGGCAGACGAGTATTTGGAGTTTGAATCCTGATGGGCTGTTCAACTTCCTTTCCAGTTTAGCTGACCCATCATTGAACGACCTCAATCTATATACCTACATGCTGCTTTACACGCCCGGCTCGTGCGCCCTCTCTCCCGCAGGCTGTACGGCAGAGCAGCTTGCCTTGCTGTTGACGCCCCCTCCTGTAGCCTCGGCGCCTCCGCCTGGAGCAACGCCTTCGCCGCCCATCCAATGCCCTGAGCCCCGTGTCATTCCGGGCGCGATCACATTCAACGGCTCTAAGACCGCTCCAAACTATCCATTGGTGGTTGGACAGGATCCAACCCAGCGGGGCGTCGACCTGCAATTCTCGGCATCCGTCGCTCCCACCGTGTACATCTCTTACGAATTGGAAGAGGTGAATGACTGTGTTTACAGTTTAGGGTCTCCAGCGGCAAACGGGTGTGGAGCGAATTACCGATTGGAACATGTAGATTGGACTTGCCGCGAAGTCCGTCAGGAATTTCCCGAATGCATCGCGTCCGCGCGAGGCGCGGCATCGCTGTCCCAGGAGTCCCGCAACTGGATCCTGCATGAATTATCGAATCGTTATCCCGGCGCCCATTTGAAAAATCCGGATATTGGTTTCTCTTCGGCCAGCTCCTGTGTTTGGAGAGCGTCCGAGAATAACGTGCAAACTGCCGATCCTGGAACTTGGAATTTGGTGGTCCGCGGAAACACTTCCGGCACGTCCGTATCCGCCCCGCGCAGTTTCAGCGGCAATGTGGACACATTCGACGTATGGCTGAAAGAGACCGCGATCATAAGATGATCTATCGAATCCTCATAAACGGGGCTTCGACGATGATCATCTTCATCCTGATGATGTGCATGGTTATGAGCCTGCTTATCCTTTTGGAACCCTCCTTGTTTGCGACATGGACATTCTGACCGAACGCCTGATCTGGGTGATCAATGGTTTCCTCGTCATCGTGTTCTCCGCGGCGGGGAACTTGTACGCGATCCTGCTGGCGGTCTCGTCGCTTTTCTTCGTATCGACCGCGCCGCGTGAGCAGCGTACCTGGACCATAGCCGCATCGGTCCTGTGCGTGATCGCCAGCCTGTCCTCCCCTGCGCCCGCTCCATTGTTCCTATTGGTGATGTCCGCAATGGGCTGGGGGGCTTTGTACATCGAGAAATTCAATCGAATTTCCCAGAGGTGGACGGCGGTGAGGGGGCAGGCGTTATACGCCCTGCTTTCCCTGGGATATGCCGCGTGGAAGGCGATGGGACTTGGCTCGACTCCGCTGACGGGCGATCCCGCCCTGGCGCAGGGATTGGGCTATCTGAATATGCTGGCAGGGATCGCCCTGTACGTGTATCCCATCGGGTTTATGGGGTGGGTTGCCCAATCGATCTGGGCGCATCCGCCGTCTCCGTCCAGTCCGGAAGACCTGATCACCCAGGTTCGCGCAAGGGGCAAGGGATAGTCAAATGATACAGATCCTCGACAACGGCCTTTCCTTCGATGCGGGCGGAAATTTTCGATACGCATGGTTCAAAGTCCAGAAAGGCGCAAGGACCTTCTTTCGCTGTGTCGCCCTGCGCGAGCTGGCGGTCATCCCTGTGACGGACCGCGAGAAGTACGACCTTCTGGGCAAACAATGGGGCGCATTGCGCGGGCTGCATAACGCTGGCGTGAATTTTGTGTACACCGCGATGGGCATATACAAACCCGAACACGTGGGAATCGTGCAATATTACGGCGCCGCGGGCGAAGGGAACGACGAAGCGGAAGCCGCGGATAAGGCTCTGGTGGGCGCGTCCACCGTTACGGCGGTACTTGCCAACTTCCCCCAATCGAAACTTGCGCTGCCCAATTCGGACTGGCTGCGCTGGTATTTGGAGTTTGTCACCTTGAAAAGCAGATATATTGCGGCGATCCTCGGTCATCCCGACCCGCGCCAGGGACATAAAGGTTCGGGAGCGGACGGCTCCTCGGCAGACGATGGTGATGCGGATCTGGCGAGCGAGCAGAACGAGATTCTCTTTCGCGGCCTGTCCAAGCTGTCACAGAACTTCGTCTACCAAATCCTGGCCGAACACATCCAGCGCCCGCTCATGTCGAGCGCGCTGGTCAGGATTGCGGAAATCGCGTCCAATGTCGCCTCGCGGCGAAAAGGCACGATCGGTTTCGGCTTCAATCTCAGCATCCCGCTGATGGCGGCTTTGGGCCAGTCTCAAAGCGCCGGGGTCAGCGCCATACAGGGACAGTCGCAATCCGTCTCGGAGGGCGCGTCGCATGGGTGGGGGCACAGTCACAACCGAGGCGAATCATTTTCGGAGACGAATACCCACACGGTGGGCTCGTCGGAGTCATGGGGCGAGACCCAGGGCGTGAACCAAGGCGTGGCGAACTCGAAGGGCACGTCCCACACCGAGACAGAATCGCACAGCACCATGTCGAGCAGCACATCAGGGAAAAGCAATACTCAGATGGCGGGAGGCGGGTGGTCGCAAACAGATAGTGTGAGCGGAAGCGTAAATCTTGGGCAATCCATCATTGGAGACATTCCATTGATTGGAAACCTGGTTCAGGGCGTTTCGATCGGGGCGGGTCAGGCGAACGGCGTGTCGGGTTTCAGTTCAAACGGCACAACGACAATGTCCTCCTCGACAAGCGGTGAGTCCCACGGACATGCGGTCAGCAGGGGCACCATGGAAAGCGAAACCAACTCGAAGGGAACCAGTGAAGGAAAATCCCACACGATTACGCAGTCCGAATCCAACTCGCATTCGGTAAGCCGCGGTACAAGCGAGAATTGGGGCGAGAGTGAGAGCTGGGGAAAAAGTTTTTCCGAAGGGAGATCGGTGTCGGACGCCTTCGGACGTTCCTCCGCGGAAGGCGTGATTGGGGCGTTGTCCACCGGGCTGCTTCCCGGCGTATCGATCAACCGCTCCTACATTACGGAAGACGATGTGGCTGAACGGTTGACCGAAGTATTGCGGCGGCTTGAATCGGTCGTCAACCAGGCGTCCCTCGAAGGCGGCTACATGACCAACGCCTGGATCTTCACGGATTCCGATGTCGGTTCGCAGGCGGCGGACGCACTTGTGCCGCAGGCGTTTCACGGCACGAGCGTGCCAACCCCGGTGATGACGATCCGTCCGGAGGAGTCGGATGAAGGTTTGCTTCGAACGCACGCTTTTTCCTTCACTCCCTGGACGACCATCGACGAGGAAGATCCCTTTGGCGGTTTGATGTGGACCAAGTACGCCACGCTGATCACCGCAAGCCAGCTTGCTGCTTACACCGCGCCCGGACTGTTCGAGGAAGGCATTGCCAGCACGGTCATGGCGGAGATCCCAAAGGGCATGGGATTCGATCCTGCGATGCTCGGAGATGTGGTCATCGGGCATCAATACTCCCCGGAGACGGGCGAATTGACGACTGCGCAGGTGCGGCTTTCCCCGGAGAGTTTGATGCACACCATGGCGGCGGGCGACACCGGCTTTGGCAAATCCGTTGCCATGATCCGCATGGCGTATGAAACCACTCTCCGCTGGAAATTGCGGTCGGTGGTGCTCGACTTTGGCGCAGGCTGGAGGCAGCTGCTCAATGCGCCGGGTTTGGAAGGGCATGTGAACATCCTGCAATTGTGGCCGGACGCGGCCCGCCCCATGCGTTGGAATCCGCTTCAAATCGGGCGAAACATTTCCCCTGAAACCCAATGGCGCGCGTTCGCGGATGTATTTGGCGGGATTGCAAAGCTCGGCGTAAAGCGGCAGAAACAGGAATTGCTCGAAGCGCTTCGCACGGTGTACCTGCGGGAAGGCGTATTGGTGGATGATCCGGATAATAAGAAGCCGGTGGTGGATCGCAGCGAAGCCAGCGTAATTGGCGTAAAGCCCGGTCTGAGTGTCCGCGACCTGCCTGCGCGTCAAAAGCAGGAACTTGCCGTATTTCGGTCCTCGAAAATCGGATTGAGCCACCTGTACGACGAGGTTGGCAACAAGCTGGCAAAAGCCAACCCGCGCGACACCACCCTGCAGGGCGTTCTGGAAGGCATCATTTTTCGTTTGAATCCGCTTGTTCAGGGATCTGCCAAGCGGCAATTTGCGCCCGGACCGGACGTCATTCCGGTGGAAGACCTGTCCAAACCGTGGGGGATCACCATCATCGAGGGCGGCATGTTCCTGGACGACTTCGGCAAGGCCTTCCTGCTTGGCTGGACAGGCTGGCATCTGTACATGGACATGGTTGCCCGCCGCGTGCATGAGGTGAACCTGGATGAGCCGATCCTTCAAATTTTTTACGAGGAAGCCAACAAGATATTCGTAAAGGACAGCGGGGCAGGCGACGAGTCGGGCGGCGTCTCCGCGACCCAGCGTTTTGCGGATATGTTCCGCGACGCCCGCAAGTACAAAGCCCGCCTGCATGTGATCACCCAGGCGCCGCACCTGATCGCGGACGATATTATCTCCTCCTGTTCCAACGTGATGATCAACTTCATCAAGGACTCGAAGGACAAGGACATCGTGCTTTCCGCGCTGGCTCGTTCGGAAAAAGGCTTCCGCGACGAGGAATGGCGGCGTTTCATCGATGACATTCCGATCGGCATGACCATCGGGCGTTTCCCGTATACACAGGATCGCACAAAACAGAGACCGTTTTTGTTCCGTCCGTTGATGCTGGACGTGCCGGAGCCCGCGGATGCGGAAATCGAAAAAAAACTTGGAGGCATTCGAATATGAGGCCGAATAAATCTATCTTGATCCTCACTACGGGCATCCTGTTGATGGTGTTTGTTTTGTTTTCCTTTTTCAACTCAGTCGTTAGAGACACAAACGACATGAAAAACATTTCCTTTACCACAGCGACGCCCGAAACGCCATTGTCCGGTACTGGGTGGTGGTCGTCCATGCCCACGCCGATCCATGTCGCGCCCGACCCACAGCGTATTAACCAGGAACCATAGAGGAGCTTATGAAAACACAACCAAAAAAGCGTAACAGCACCTTCTTTTTCACAAGCGCGGATTCTCCCGATGCAGCGACGATTTTGCGGCGGATGACGCAGAGCATTAACCTGCCGGTACTCGGACTGATCGTGAAAGTGAACGAAAGGGACGAGGTCCTAAACGTCGAACTGGCGGATGAGCACACGGTCAAATCCCTGGCCATCGCCAATGCGCCAACCCAGGAATAAATCATGAATATCAAGGAACAACCATGAAAAAACTATTTCCACTACTCATGGCGGGGCTGTTGTTTTTTGTCGCCTATATTATCCTGCTTCCCGAACCGTCGAGGCGGGTGGCCGTGGCGACCCGCGACCTGAAGGCGGGACACACGATTCTCCAAGGGGACGTCGAAGTACGCGCAGTTTCGGCGGACATGCTGCCCCCGGACGCCATTCCGAATGCCGATCTGGTCATCGGGCAGCCGCTGCGCATCGATCGCGGTCAGGGCGACGTGATCCGCGCCTCCCAGTTGGGAACCCTGCTGAACCTCGAACCCTATGAGCGCGGGGTGTCCCTCTACATTACGGACGCCACAGGAGTAAGCGGCGTATTATCGCCCGGACAGCTCGTTGGCGTTGTGGCATCGATCCCGCAGGACGACGCGAATAATACGGGCATGTATTCCAAGGCAACCATCGAGGGGCTGCGCGTTCTGTATATTGATCCGCGTTTTTCCGCAAGCATGGAGGCGAACGTTGTGCCATCCAATGCGACGCCCCAGGCGGGCGGCAATCTGCTGACAGGGGTAAACACGAACGACCGCGCGCGGGAGGGATCGGTTGTCCTGGCGGTTGACGTCAATATGAAAACCGTGTTTTACGATTTCTCCACAAACGGCGGCATATCCGAGACCCAATCCGTGAATGCCCTGGAACTGCTCTCCGCGCTGAACACCATGCCGGGCGCCACCGTGACGTTGTATCTGATGCCGGGCGAGAACGCCGTCCAATTTACCAGTCCAGGGCTTTGGCTTCCCGACCTGGTCAAAACGCCGCAACCAACTCCCACCCATTCGCCCACACAGCCGGGCGGCGTGATTTATATCACCGCCACCCCCAGCCCGTAGGGAACAGAGAAGGAGGTTGAACCATGACTGGCTGGGGCATTCAACAGCAAGGCAATAGCGTTGGGCAGGATGCGCCTGTCAGCGTCCTGCTTGCGCACCGCGATATGGGACACAGCATGACCTGGTATCAGGGGCTGCAGGTGGACGCGAGATTCCGCATCACCAACATGGCAACCGACCCGCAGGATTTTCGGGTCAAGCTTGCATCCTCCCCGGAGGTGATCCTGCTGGACGCCACCATCTTCGATGGACCGCAGCCGCTGGTGGAGGCATTGACTTCCATCGCCGGGTCGGTGTACCTGATCGTTCCTCCATCGGTAAAAGAGGAGGCGATAACGGATTTCAAATCCATCCCCTCGGTGAAGCACGTATTCGTTGGCGATGTCAACCTGGCAGATTTTCAAAATCGCGCATACGCCGAGGCAAGCGCTCTTCGGCGATCCGCCCCATCCGTCGCGCCTACAGCGTGGGCGGGCGGACGCAGCGGCGGCAGCGCGATTGGCGGACTGCGTATCATTACCGTCTGGAGTCGATCCGGCGGGACGGGCAAGACCACCATTGCAGGCGCATTGGCGCAGGCAGTGGCAAGGAAACAATTGAAATCCCTGCTGATCGGACTGGGAAGCCCGGATGTATTGCCGCTCGTGATGGGGTTGCAGCCCGAACCGAACATCACAAACTGGATCGCGAATCCATCGGATGACGGCTTGCGTGCCAGCCTCCAACCGCTTGGCGACTTGCATGTGATTGCTGGCTTTCCCGACATTATCTCCGAGTCTCACGGGGATCGCCCTGCCGAACAAAAAGGTTCCCTGTCCGAATTGGTCACCTCCGCCGCGTACAGCGGGTATGCCTCGATCGTTCTCGATACCCCGTCTGCCGGGCTTGCGCCTCGCGCCATTTCCGCCGCCAACACCTGGCTGATGGTCGCGCGCCCAACAATTGCAGACGCCTGGGCTTCGGTCGAGGCCTTCCGCATGGTCACCCAGCGCTCGGCGGGGCAGCACAGGATCATCCCCGGCAATATATTCGTTGTGTTGAACCAGCGTACGAACGGCATGATGACTGCGGATGAATGGCATCGCGCTGCAGACTCCGCCTGCCGAAAAATGGGATTGGCGGTTGGGTTTCCGCCGGTGGTGGCCACAATCCCATATTCCCCCGAGGTTGGGCTTGCGCAGGACAATGGCCGCCCGGCGCTGGATGCATCCGATGAATTCGCGCGTCCAATCCACCGCCTGGCGGACATGCTTTTTGGCGGTGCAACGGCGGAGAATGCCATATCCCAGGGAAAGCGCGAATCGGGTCAGGTGCTTCGCCTGGGACCGATCAAGATAAGGACAAAATAACATGAGCGCTGGCTGGAGCACCGCTCTGGAAGAGATTACCGAAGCGGATCGCAAGCGGATTGTGGATGACGTGTCCGGGCAGTTGGGCGCGATGTCGCTCAGCGAGATGCGGGGCGACCGCGAAAAACTGCTTGCGCGTGTGATGCCGCTGGTCCAAACAACCTTGAACAGGATTGGCTTGCGGACCATGGATATCGAAGGTATTGCCCGCGAAGTGGTGGCGAGGATCGGCGGTCTCGGGTTTCTCGAGCCGCTCCTGCGGACCGACTCGGGTCTGTCGGAAATTACCGTTACCCCTAATGGGGAAGTATGGCTCTTGAAGAAAGGCGCCCCACATTTCGAGAAACATCCCATCAAACCGAAGGACACCGAGGTGTGGCGGGCGGTCGAAACATTGCTTGCGCCGCTGGGAAGGTCTGTCTCCGAAGCCTCGCCCTCGGTCGATGCGAAGATTCCCCGCCAGGAGGGGCTGGCAGGCGGCGCCCGCGTGAAGATCATTCATCCCGTTGTAGCGCCGGGCTTGGGGTTCCCGTCGATCAATATCCGTCTGTTCGAGCCGAAACCGGTTCCGCCTGAAAAACTGATCGAATGGAAGGTTGCCCCTGCGCCTGTGATCGATGGTTTGGTCAAGGCGGTTGGGCGGGGGCTGCGCGTGCTTGTGATCGGTGGGACCGCGTCCGGTAAAACGACGCTGCTCTCAGCCTTGTGTTACGGCATTCCGCGCGATGCGCGTGTTGTGAAAATCGAAGACCCCGAGGAGATCTGGCTGAACCATCCGCATGTTGTCACCCTCGAAGCGCGTCCTGCGCAGGTGGGATCGAGCATTGCGCCGTACTCCCTTGCCTCGGCGGTGGACGACGCCATGCGCATGTCCCCGAAGTGGTTGATCGTGGGGGAGATGCGCAGAGGCGACGCGGTGGCGGCATTGTTTCGCGCCCAGATGTCCGATCATCCGGGACTGTCCACGTTTCACGCCGAAGGGCCGGAGACTGCGGTCATGCGCCTGAACCTGCTGCTGGCGGCGGATGTCGGTATCCGCGCGGAAGCCGCCAAGGAAATGTTCTGCCAGGCGGTGGACATGATCGTGCAGGTCGGCTGGCAGAACGGGAAACGCGCCATGATCGGCGTGTGGGAGGTTGAAAAATCGCTCAAGGGCGGGAATGTGCAATTCCGTCAATTGTACAAAGCGGGCGACGACGTACTTCAGCCGGTTGGAATCGAACGGCGCGTGTAAGGGAGAAGTTATGAACAGTCTTACCATTTTTGATTTACCTTTCAGCATGGCCATGGTGATCCCGTTCCTTGGAGCGGGCGCGGTCGCATGGGCGGGATATGTTTTTGGTCAGGGGATCTCGATAAATTTCAGCCTGCGCTCCAGGACCCGCCTGGACGGATTTTTGGGCAAGGCGCAAACCAGCAAGGCGGTGCCCATAAATGTTGGCAGCCAGGAGCATAAGATCCGGATCGCCTTTGGCACGGTCAATATGGACGCCGCTGGGAACGAGCAATCCTATTTGTTCATGGCGTCGATCGGCGTCGGTATCGCAATGAGCGTCGCCCTGATGCTCATCGGGCTTCCGTTTGTGACCTCGCTGGTCGGACTGATCGCCGGGCGGGTGTTTGTCAACGGCTGGGTATCCCGCTCCTGGAGCAGGGTTCGCACGGAAATCGAAGGCGAACTGCCGTCCCTGCTGCTGCGGCTCTCTTCGGTCCTGCAGACCACCCCGAATGTACCTTCCGCCCTGGAGATGGTATCGGAAACCTTGAAGTCGAACGGACCGCTTCGGGTCTGGGCGCAGGAGACGGCGGCGCGGATGCACAAGGAGGGATATGGCGTGATCGAGGAAATCCGCGCGGATGCGGCTGGAATTTCCATTTCGCTGTCGATTGCGGCGGAACTGATCGGGCGCGTGTGGCAGACGGGCGGGGAGGGGTACATGAAGGCGTTTGAAGCCGCGGCGGAAAACCTGGAGAGCGTGCTGAATGCCCGCGTGGAAGCGCGCGCAAAGGGCGGGGGAGCCCAGGGAACCGTCAACATCCTGACTGTCATGACCTTCGGCATGATCGGCTTCATGCTGAATTCGGACGCGCTGGCGCAGGCGTCGTCCTCGCCATTGATCCAGATCGCATACGCGGTCATATCCTTTTTGATCGTGTACGGTCACTCGCAGGTCAGCGACCTGATCGAGAACGTGGTGTAGGAGGCTTTTGAATGGAAACCATGATTGCATTGATCGCGGCGTTCCTGATCTCGCTGATCGGGTATGGATATTTCAGGCGCGTCGAATTCTCGTTCGGCGGCGGGGCGTCGTCCCGCATGAACCGTTTTGCGACGGCCGATCGCCGCGGTGTCGCGGACCGCCTTGGTGATACGGTGATGGATCGCTTCGGTCTGACCATCGAAGGCTGGGAATATGAGTTGATGTGGGCGCAGCTCGGTGGATACTACGACGGCAAGACCGTCGGCAGCGTGCTGGGATCCTCGATCCTGTATTTGTTGGGCGGCATGGCCTACATCCTGATGTTCAACGCATACAGCCTCACCTTCTTTCTCGCGGTCGCCATCGCCGCTTATTTTCCCTACATGAAATTGAAGAGCAGGGCGGACGATGTCCGCAAGTCGGTGAAGCGCGGGCTTCCCGAAGCCGCCGCCCTGATTGCGGCGGAAATGAGTGCGGGCAGCAGCGCGGAGACGGCCATCACCCGTGCCGCGAACCTGCCGGGTCCGCTCGGAAGGCTGATCAAGGATACGGTATCGATCGCGCAACAGTCGGGACGCTTGATCTTTTCCCGTGACCTGATCGACGGCGTGCTGGTGGAACATTTTTCCAAATACCGCATAACCCACATCGAAGCGTTCGCCCGTCAGATCGACCTGGTGGCGGAGAAGGGTGCTGAAGGACCGAAACAGATGGGCGAGGTTGCGCGCGGACTCGCCCGCGAGTACCGCTCCGAGATCAAGAGCGAGTCGGAAAAGCTGGGCAATAAATTATTGTTGCCGATGACCCTCTATATCTTCATTCCATTCATGCTTGCGATCTTCATTCCCCTGGGCGCGGCGATCTTTCAAAGTTTCTAACGATGGAGATCCTGAATATTTTCGGCGCAGCCGCCTTCGTGTTCCTGTACCTTCTCAGGCTGCAGGATGCCGCCCATGGGGGAGGGATGGTCTCCGTCCTGCTTGCCACGCAGGCGGGGCTGGCCGCCAGCCTGCTCCTTATTCACCGTCCGGCGGGAAAAACGGGTCCCTGGCATCAACACCTCCAGGCCTGGGTCTGTGCGTTCATGCCCTTTCTATTGCAGGCTGGAGATGTGCGGTCTGCGCTGTGGATGGTCGTTCCCGGACTTGCCTTGTCGGTCTGGTCGCTGGTCGTGCTGGGCAGGTCGTTCTCGATCTCCCCGGACGACCGCGGACTGGTGGAAAAAGGACCGTACCGGTATGTGCGCCACCCGATGTACGCGGGCGAGATGCTGTCCTTCCTTGGGCTGTGCCTGGCGGAGCCCAGCCCGCGAAACCTGTGGGTCACGGGGCTGATCGCCGCGATGATCCTTGCGCGAATCCATGCGGAGGAAGCTGTTCTTTCCGGGTACGAACCCTACAAGAAAAATGTGCAATGGAGGCTGATCCCTTATGTTTGGTAGTTTGTTTCAACGCACAGGCCTGACCACCAGCGCAGGCTGGCAGTGTCCCTCCTGCGGCTGCTGGACGACCGATGTGCGGCACGTCTGTCCGGCCTATCTGCAGAAGTGCCCGAAGGAGGTCCTGGTCGTGATCATGGGGCATCTGTCCTTTCACGACCGGTCGTTGACGCGGGACGAATCCAGGCGTTTGTTCGACTGGCTGTTCGCTCACAGCGGGATGCGCATCAACTCCATGGAGGAGTGCGCGGACTGGCTCGGCTCGCTATCCGCCCCGAAGGCGGTCGAGGAGGGCTTGTTGATCGTGGGCGAAATTTTCTGGCTGATGCAAAGGAGGCATTTATGCAAAAGTTAATAAAGCATTTTTTATCATGGATCGATCCATTCAAGGCGTTTGCCGCCCTTTTGTTGGTGACCGCGTTTCTCGCGCTGTCAAGCTTGTGGCTCGGGAGGATCGATGCCGATGTCTTGTCCGAATCCCCGTCGCTGCGCTACGTGGTCGGGTCGAGCGCGGATGCCTGTCCGTTCGCGTGCATTCGTTGTACGGTATGGGATCCGAATGCCTGGCCCAGGAACTGCGTCGAATACCGATGTCTGGACGAGGATGAATGCGGCGACCCGCCTCCGCCTCCGCCTCCAAGCCCGCCCACCGCGTCAGCATCGTTGGTGTGCGGGATTTCGGGCGCGTCCGGGTGGTGCATCGACAACGGAAAGATTCGCATTACGGCTTCCGACCCTGCGGGCGGGGTGGTGACGATCAGCGGCACGAGGACGGTTGGCTCGAGCTCGACGAGTTTCTCATGCGGGAATCCGTGCGATGTGAACATGCTGGTGGGGGAGGGGACGGTCACCTATCGCGCAACCTCATCCGCATCCGGGTTGTCCAGTTCCAATCAAACGATCGCGTTCAAATTCGACAATGCCAGGCCTGACGTGGTCCTGAATGCGTCCGGCGACCAGCAGGGCGGCTGGTATCGCAGTGCCGTGATCAGCGTGTCCGCTTCGGACGATGGATCTGGAATTCAATCCATGCTTGTAACGGATAATGGCTTTGTGCGCACTCCGCCGTTCGCCCTGATGGATGGCACGCACGACATTCTGGCAACCGTGACGGACCGCGCGGGAAACGTTCGCTCCACGGCGATGACATTCAAGGTGGACTCCATCGGTCCCGAAATTACGACGACCAGCACCGGTCTGCCTGGAGAGAATGGCTGGTGGCTGTCTGACGTGGAGGTGAACGCGTCTGCCGTTGACGCGCTTTCCGGGCTTGCTTCACTCGAAATATCGCGAAACAGCGGGGTGACCTGGCAATCCTTCCCTCAAACTTTTACGGACGGCGAGCATTCCCTTCTGATTCGCGCCCGGGATGCAGCGGGAAACCAGACCATTCAATCGCGCGCGATCTCGGTTGATACGATCAAACCCACGCTGTCGTTCTCGACGAATGGCGATAAAGGCTTGGGCAATTGGTACGTCTCGCCCGTGACCATCGACCTTTCGGCGTCCGATTCGGGATCCGGGGTGGAGCGCGTGGAATACCGAATGAGCGGGTCGGGATGGATCTCGGGCTCGTCCATTCCCGCGCTCGATGACGGCGTGTACAACCTGGAATTTCGGGCTGTGGACGCTGCGGGGAATGAGTTCACAATTCCATCCTCATTGCGTGTAGACACAATAGGCCCCGTGATCGACATCACATCTCCATCCAGCGGCGCCGTGGTCGATAAGACTGTATGGGTACACGGCACGTCCTTCGATGAAACATCAGGCGTGGATGTTTTGGAGATCAGCATGAATGGGGGCGGCAGCTGGCAGAAGGTTTTGCTGGCGTCAAAACTCGCGTCGCTTTCCACATTCCCGATGTCCTACGCATCGACCTGGGCATACCATTTTGAAACATCCGATCTTCCAAACGGGGAATACGACGTATGGGTTCGCGCCACGGACAAAGCCGGGAATGTCATGCCGCCGCTATCGGTCAAACTCCTGGTAAACAACCAGGGACCGCTGGTCGAGTTGACCGATGCCTGGCAATTTACGGAGGCGGGGCAATTGAATGTCCAGCCGAATTATTACCAGGTGTCAACCGTTTCCATCTCCATCCATGACCGGCAGGGAAACATACTTTGGAGTTACACAGGCGCGCCGTTGCAGGTCGTTTCCTGGAACGGGAAGGTGAACGGGGAATTGATGCCGCACGGCGACTACCCGGTGGTCGTCCTCGCATGCGATGTTCACGGGGTTTGCTCGAACGCCAAAGGCGTCGTCACCATTCCCTTCTTCCAATACGCGCAGTCCGAACCAAAGGAACCAACGCCTGTCCCACTCATGGAAGCGCCGCCTGCCGCCGCAATTGCAATCCCGCTTCCGGAGGAACCCAAACGAAATTTTGATGCCATGGCGTCTTCCGGTGCAGCGCGTTCATCCGTTGTGCTGGCGATTGCGGGGATTTTCCTGTTCGTGTTCGCCTCGCAGTCGCTCGGGGATCCAAGACCATCCGCCGCCAGGTCCCTGGCCCGCGCCTTGCGAAAAAATATCATGTCCCACAAGGAGTAAACCATGTCCCTTGAAATTCTGGTCGTTGCCATGTTGATCGTCTTTTCCCTGATCCTGACGGTGTATAACCACCGCCAGGCGGAATCCATGCGCGGGATCGAGCGCGTGGCGCAGGACTACTATGCCATGCAAATGCGCAGCGCCCGCCGCGGGTATGCAGGCGCGCTTGACGCTCTCGATCCCATGGAGTGGGTGTCCGATCAACTGTCCGCGGGGCTGCCCAAGCCTGTGCAGGTCGTGGAGGTGATCCGATCCGTTGTTGAAATCGATGCGGTCGATCTGCGCACGAATGACAATCGCCGCGTGGTGGTCAGCATCCGTCCGAAATCGGACATTGTGTTGTATGACCGCCGAACCAGGTCATACAAAAAGAAGAGCGCTGCGGATCGTATTGCAAATTTTGCGAACCGTCCCTTGTTGACCAAAAGCCGCTGGGGGTGGGGTGTGAAAACGGTCGAGAAGTCCATGTCGCAGGCGGACGAATTCTTTGACCTCGAAGCGGACGCGGTTGGCAAAAAGTTTGGCGTGAACTGGGATAACCCGACGAGGTTGTATTTCCATGTCGTGGAATAGCGAACTTGCCGGGCAGATGGCGGTCATGGCGGCGCTGGCATTGACCGGCTGGCAGGATTTCCTGCGCCGCGAGGCATCCAATGCCGTGACCGTCCCGTTCTTTTTTGTCGGCGTTGGAATGGGCATCTACAGATTCCATGATGACCCTTCGATGTGGTACGTGTTTGCCGCGCAGATCATCATCACCATTTGCGCCATGCTCGGCTGGATGGGCGGCGCGGACTGGAAGATGCAATGCGGGTTGTTCGGATTGTGGCCTGTCATGGGCGTCGTGTCTGTGATCGTCGAGGGGGTCTGGGGGCTTGGGGTTTGGGTCAAACACGGTCCGCGCGCGGACTTTCCAAAATTGTCGGTTATGGCGGCGGCTGTCATCTTGACATTTTTTCTGCAACTTTATATAATGTTCATCGTGCAATTTCTCCCTGGGAGAATTGCGCCTTTTTTTTAAGGCGCAACTCTCCGGGAAGAGGTTGCTTTTTTGTTTAATTTCATCTGATCAAAAGGAGAGTTTCCATGTTCGTTGTTTCGTCCGTTCATCGTATTGCCCGCCGCATTGCGGGCTTGATCGCCGAACGCCGCGCCGATGAGTTTGGTGAAAAGGCCGTGGTGATCGTGTTTGTCGTGCTGCTTGGCATTGCCGCGTTCCAGGCGTTTGGCAGCTCTGTGGCCGGGCTGATCTCCGACGCTGCGGGAGCCATTTAGAAGGTATCGCCATGTCCCGACTCCGCAAACTTCCATTCTCCAGGCGCGCGGATGAGTTTGCGCAAAGCGCCATCGCCCTGCCTGTGGTTGTTTTTATCACCCTGGCATTTCTCAACCTGACGATGGCGGGGTTTGCCTCCGTGAATGCCAACAATGCCGCCAATTATGGAGCGCGTGTTGGCAGCGTCACCCAAAGCCTGCCCGGTCACGCGGCGTACTCCGCCGCCGCGCAATCCATCAGCCATGCGAACATTGGCGACTATTCCGTGAGCGTTTCAGGAGGCGGTTTTCCGGGAGCGCAGATCAATGTCGTCGTCACCTGGGCGGTCCCCAATTTCCTCAGCGGGATCGCCGGGTTGTTCGGCGGCGGGCTGGATATGGACTTCACCGGTACAGCTACAAGCGTCTTTCGCCAGGAGGGCTGGTAATGCTGTTTGACCGTCGTGGCGATATATACGCCTGGGTTGCGGCCCTGATGGTGTTCGTTGGCATTCCGCTTGCAAGCCTGAGCATCGACATCGTGCGCATGATGTACATTCGCGGACATCTGCATACCGCGACCGACGCGGCTTGTCAGGCGGCAGTGGATCCTCTCGATCATGCCCACTTCTTTTCGACAGGCCAGGCGCGGATCGATTTCAATCGCGGCAGGGCGCAGGCCCGCGATGTGTTCCAAAGGACCCTGACAGATGCCGAAACCGTGCGGTATGTGGAATCGCTTACTGTGGATTTCCCAGGCCCGCGTTTTGCCCACTGCGCAGCTGTGGCGCAGGTCCGCAACATCATTCCCTTCACACCCGGCATGACAGTGCGGGTGGAGACTACCTCGGAAATGAGGGTTCGGTATGGAAATTGATCTCGACCTCGAACGGTCCTGGTTGATGGCGGTTGGCGGGGTACTGGTCGTCCTTATCGTCCTGCTTGGATTGGCAGGAATGGGTCAGCAGGCGACTCCCGTGACCGCGGTGGGCGTTCCGCGCGTCATGACGTGGGACGACTGGCAGGTATTGCAGCTCAAACGCGCCCACAACAAGGAGATTGTCGTCCTAGGCGGCCACATCGATGAGATTTCGATGCTGTTGGAACTTCCTCCCGACCCCATCGCCGCGCAGGTGCTGTACGGGCGCGTTTATGGCGACGTGCAAAACGGGCTGGTTTCGACTGCGGAGGCTCGAGGTGCGACCCTGATGGCTGCCGATGGCGCGCTGCGCTGGGCAACCGGGCAGCTCGACCGCGATGAGGCGATCCTGATGACAGAACTTGCCATTGGAGCCTTGAAGTGACTGTAGCGATGGACCTTTCCCTGCAGGGACAGCGTTCCCTGGGCGATATATTGAACGCGGAACGGCGGATGAGGGCTGTCAGCGATCAGGCGGTGCGCGATCTTCGACAGGTCTTGTTGGATATGGCAGTCCGCCTGGACGGCAAGCGTATGGAGGATATCCGTCACCGCGATCCATCCGCTCCCGGCAATTGGACTGTCGCAGAATGGCGGTCGTTCGTGAATTCGATTCCCGTTCAATCCACCTGGGATGCAGTGCTGACCGGCAATTTGTCCGCGAAGGAGGATCACCGTATTTCCGATCTGATCGCGGAGGTCCAAACATTGACTGCCGAACTGCAATCGTCACGCGCGATGGTCGCGGATCTGGAAGAACAGATCAATAGATTAAAGACCAGCGTGCGGCAGGCGGTATTGCCAGGCACCGCTTTTCCCGCAATCGCGCCTGCCGCGGTTCCGGCGGAAGCCATCGCGCCGATGTCAGTTCTGCTGGCGGACGCAAAACTCATGCTGGAAACCGTCTATCCAAGGGGCGGCGTGGATCCGGAAGCGCTGACTCTGTATGTTGGAAACCGCGCGGGCGGCGACGCCCGCAAGCATCTGAAGCGGATATGGCTGGTCCTTTATCTGATCGGCGCGCGCGGGATTACGTCCCACATGGAATTGAATTTGTTGACGTCCAGCCCGTTCGGATCGTCGCTGGGATCTGGTGCGGGCAGACGGACACTTGACGATATGAAGAAAGCGGGACTGGTCGAAGTGTTTGAGTATTGTTCCCTGACGCCCGCGACCACCCAACACGCGGCGATCCTGACCGAAAAGGGGAGGGAGCTTTGCCAAAAATTGTTCCCCGATCATCCCATCCTCAGAGGAGAGGTCAGCCGCATCCTCGACCTTGCCGGTGACGATGCCGCCAGGATTGCGCTGATTTCCAGTTTTGCCCTCCAGTCCCGCAGGCGCGGGTGGTATGTGCTTGTCTCGCCGCCGGTCAAAGAGGCGGACATCCAGCCGGATGTCTGGGTCGGGCGGGGGGATAAATCCCTGTATGCGCTTCTTGATGACGGAAGCGATCGCGCAACAATGGAGCGTTGGAAGAAACTCTCGGCGTTGAATAACGGCGTTGTCGCGATTGCCGCGACCACTACGGACGTGCGCGAACGAATTGCTGCTGACTGCGTTGTGGCTGGGTTGCATGGCGTGGCGATGGAACTGGAAACCACCATCAAGGAAAGTTACGCCAACGTGGAGGAGGGCAAAAGCCCGCTCTGGTCATCCGAATTCTAGCCGGGTGTTCCGTGGAGGCTTGTCTGCCAGGCAGACCGGTCTCCCCAGGCTACCTGGCCTGTGGCAGAACCTTACCAAGTGAATATGCCGGGGAAATACCTCCGGCGCATTTCCGTGCGGTTCACCAAGACGTTCAAAGCGTCCTGGTGGATCACCGCCGGGATGCGCTATTTCATCTCAATGGAGGTATTTCAAATGGACTATGCCAGTCTCAAATCGTTGACCGGTTTCAGCCTGAAGCAGATCGAGGTCGAACTGGACCGCGAACTGCCCGCCGATGCCTATTCAGCGGTGCCTGGCGGTGCGAACCTGACCGACATCGACCCGGGCTACATGCGCGACGAACTCAATCGGTTGTTCGGCATTTGCGGGATCGGGTGGGGCTACCACTACGATGTCGCCGATGTGGAATACGAGATCGTCAAGCGCGGGCAGGGAACGACGAACAGCGCGATCCTCAAGAAGCTGGTCGTCTGTTTCAAGCTTGTGGACGGTGACGGCGGGGAACACCGCCTGGAAGTGCCGTCGTCGGGCGGCAGCCTGAACGATAACGCGGGGTACGCGCTGTCCGGCGCGATCACCAACGCGATCGGCAAGGCGGTGTCGAACATCGGCTTCCAAAAGTCGGTCTATCTGGGGCTTCGTTCCCACAAGACCGTTGGCAATTCCGGACCGAAACCAGAGAAACCGTCCGCTCCCGCCAAACCTGCGGCGAAGCTGTCCAAACCTGCGCCAAAGAAGCAGGCGCCCGTTATCGATGACGAGATCATCGACGATGAGCCTGCCACCCCTGCTGCTCTCGATGAGGCTTCCAGTGAAGCCTTTGTCATCGGCGTGGGCAAGCGCAAGGGGCAGACGCTGGGCGATCAGCCGCTGGATGTCATCTCATATTACGCGAACATGGCTGCCGTTGGCAACGGGCAGATCGCCTTGAAGAACGCGGCACAGCAGCTCCTCAAGGTTCGCTCGAACGGTAACGTGGTCCCGGCATAAAGGCTCTGCCTGACTTTTTGGGAGACACACGATGTCTCCCAAACCGAAGGTGTTCAGGCGTTCGTTTGCCTGTATTCAACCGATCGCACCTTAACAACCGAGAAACAGAATGGTTTGCCTGAAAATTGACAGCGGGGGAGGATTGCTGTTCGTATTCACGCAGGCCTTATTAACTATGTTTGAACGAAAAGACCGAAAGGCTTTCGTTCCATTCCATGGAGGTTCATTATGGCAAAAAATGCCATTGCTTCACGATCTTCGGGGTCCAAGACGCCCGGAGAAATGTTTGACTTGAACGCCGTCTCGATCACGGGCAAGGCAATTGGCCTGTGGGGTCGGAACGGCGACGTGTTCGTCCGTTTGCAGATTAAACCGCAGCTTCCGCTGCCAGCATCGGACTGTTTAGTAAATGTATGCATCTCGAATGGGATGCTCGACGGCAACCTGGTGACCTTGCAGAAGGGCGACCTGCTGCAGGTCGCCGGGTATGTCCGTCAAACGAACTTCACGGAGTCGATCCGTAATTTCCTCGATGATGCTGGAAGGATCGATTTTCTCGACCGGAACGTTCCCCCCGACGATATACCCGCCTGGCGCAATATCCGTTTCAAGCGGCGGAACGCCCTGGTCGAAGCCACTGGCATCAAGATTCTGGCGGAGATCGGGGAGCTGGTAAACACCGTCGATCTGGAGGGTGTGATCACCGAGACCTGGGCCTTTCGCCGGGACGAGATGACTGATGTGTTTGCCCGCGTAGCCGTGTACGACGAGTTCACCCTGCAGACCGCGAAGGACGGCAAGTGGGGGCGGAAGCGGCGAATCGCGCATTATGTGAATGTCTTGTTCCCGGAAGGCAAGCCGTTGTCTGCGGACCGTCCGGTGCGACTCGACAAGCGGCAACGGATCCGTGTGCGCGGCGAGTTGCGCGACAAGTGGAACACCGTCAGTTTCCACGAACTACTGATGGGAACGGGCGACAGCAAGGTGATCGATCTATTGCAGAACGTTTACGACAAGGACAAACTGCACGCGATAAAGACACAGCAGGAAAGCCTGCACGTCCTGGCGGACGCGGCGGTTCTGTACAGTCGGTGATATCGCAATCCCTCTTGCGCGGCTTGTATAAGTGCGCCCTGCGGGTTCACGACCCGCAAGAGGATATGGGCCAGCATGTTTCTCCTCCTCCTTTCTCCCTGGGTTACGCGCTTCGGGCTGCGAGCGCGAGATGTTGAAGTCAGTGACGTCTCGCCGAGCAGCCCTGGGGCGCACACACGGGTGATGGACAAATTCCACCCTGTGTGCCGAATGCCCGACGAGATCGGCGGCGAGAATGATTCACTGGCTTTGAGGAGGCGCATCCCGTCTCCTCATCATCATCCTGAGCGCCTTCGCCCTGCGGGGCGGGGGAGGGCCATGCAGCCTTGCGCTGCGCCGGGATCGTCCCCCGGCGGGATGACTTTGCGTGACTTTTCGCGAGGTCATACAAAATGGGAAGGTGTGTTTTGTGTCCCTGGACGCGCTTCCGAAGACTGTCCACTGATCTACACACGGTATTTCAGATCACATTCTTCCAGCGTATTTATATTCAAATCCCCATCCTTCCCTTTGCGACATTGGCTAACCGCCGCTGTTCCGGTTTGATTGCGACTCAGGATGGGCTATCCGCCTCTCCTGTCGCAAAATATTCATCCCATGCTTAAAGGAGCAAAGTATCAACATGTATCGAAAGTTTTTCTTCTTGCTCGCTGCGGCGGCGATCTTCCTCTCCTCCTGTTCACTTGGAGGAGAAAGCCAACCCAGCATCTCCCTCGAGGACATTCAGGCGACCGCGCAGTCTTCCGCGTTGACGGCGGTGGCGCAGACCCAAATCGTCCCGACGGAAATCCCCCCGACGAACACTCCCGAACCCACGCCCGAACCTGTGGTCGTGGTGGAAACGGTGATCGAAAAGGAATCTGTTGTTGACCAATCCGCGGAGTTGCAACCGGTCATCGTTGTGGAGGAAACCGCATCTGTATCGTCATCCGCGTCGTCGGGCGGCAAGTGTTCCCGCCTGACATCCGACACCAAGGGGCGCAAAGTGTTTATCCGGATCGAAAACGTGACCCATGCGCCCGTGACCTTCTCCTCGACCTTGTATGAAACGCCGCTGGGATCGTGCGGTTCGACCAGCGTGAACCTCGAAAAGAGGAGCGAGACGGTCATCGAAGTTCCGGAAGGATGTTATTTCCTGTACGCCTGGATAAACGACCCCAAGAAACCTGTCACGAAATCCCTCGAGGTGTGCGTGAACCAGGACAGGTCGAAACCCGAAAAGATCATTCAAAAATGGCGCATCGAGAAGGAGATGATCAAAGCCATCGGTTACTAAGCGCTGCTTTCTTCCGCGCGCGGTAAATGCCGCCCAACCGGGTTCGAGGCCCGGCGGAAGTTCTTTTTTTCGGCTATTTCAGGCAATCCGCCTGTGTAGTGTTCGTCATCCCACGTTAGACCGGGGTGGCGGATGAAAACGGCCATGTGCCGCCCCCTCGGTCGAGGAGGTATCCTCATGGCCGCTTTCATTTCTTCAAACTGGCAAGGCGACAAAACCCGCATTCCCGGTGCTCGCAAGGCGATTACAGAGGAGCAGGCGGCACTCGTTGTCCAGCAAGTCCTGCCCACACTTCCGTTGAGCGTGCAGAGTGAGGTCAGGAAATTTTTGAAGCGTCCCGCGACGTCTAATCTGACCGAAGCCGCCCGTGTCATTCTTCAAGGCGCGGTGACGGGATACGTCTCTGCCAGCAGGAAACGCTAACCGCGTTTCCCATCCTTGCCAGTGAACAGTTCACTGGCAATTTTGCCTATATCCTCCCGCGTGAAACGGGAGATGTTCGCCCCGCAAAGACGGGATTCACACTGTGTTGGGTGCTGGCATATTTATTTTATCCAAACAAAAACAGCAAACCGTTGCATTTGAATTTGTGTTGTAGATTGTCGAGTTTTGTTATTTATTATTACCAACAAATCACTATCATCCATTAAAATGTCTAAAGCAGTGTAAGTATTATCAGACGACGATTTTATTTTGTAATTAGCAGTATTAGGTCCTTGAGGAATCTCTGCCACCAAAGTATGTATATTGGCTCCTGGTTCTGTCCAATAGATCGAATTTCAACCAAATTTATTCGCACAAGAGGGGTTATAAAACAACAATACATTTCGATAAAATTTTAAGGCTAATTGTCTTGACAACCAGGAAGGTTAAGGTAGCATTAGAAAAAGATTAATATCACCGCCTAGGGGACTGGGGTAAGAGAACAAAGCTCTGCCCAGAAGACACCCGAATTTAATCAGGGTAGGTTTCTGTTTGCGAACAATACAGGAGGCACAATGTTTGCAATAAAGCCACGGATAAGAGTCGTCTTTCGAATTTTATTGATTGTAACCGTATTATTCAATGCGTTTGCGCCAATTACAGTAGCCGCACAGCCTAGGCAGGAATTCACGGCTTCAACAGAAACAGGTTATGAGAGCATTCAGCAAAAAAAACGTTCATTTCCAATTTTTGCACAACCTGAGCCAAGAGAAGCAGAACGCGGACTGAATGACGAGCAAGGCATAGGTATCACCGACCAGGCCCAAATTTCGGTCCCTATCACATCCGAACCCGCGTTGGTCACCGGGGTTTTGACTTGTGGTAGTGTTGCAGCTGGTGTGACCTGTACCAATCATGGGTCATATCTTGATTACAGCATCAATATTAAAGTTACAGGCTTGACTGGCGGGGCCACTGCATTTAACATAACGATTGGGCAATACAGGCGCAGCACGAGCGGCGGCGAGATGGGTATGATGTCCAATTTTCTTCATTCTGAAACATCGGATTATTCACAAAACAAAGTCTTTTCTATGGTACGGATTTCACCGTTTGACGCGGCTGGGGTTGATTATGCTTCTTTCACAAGCGGCCCTGGTAACAATGTCCAAGTTATTAATAAGGTATATGCCTGGCGTTATATTGGCGGCACTGCAAATTATCCAAATACCCTTTCTGTCAGAGGAAACGTAGATTGGCCGATAACGGGGTATTCCGTTGTTGGGCATATTTATCTTTATAGTAATCAGGATTTTGTATTCCCTAATTTAATTTCAAATGGTTCCGTTGATTCTTGCATGGCTGATGCATACAGGGCAGCAACAGGATTTGTGGCCGCCCCGATCAACACCCGCACGGGTGGGTACGACTATACCGTCAGCGACATCTCCATTCCCACCTCTGCTGGCAGCCTCACCTTCCAACGTGAATACACATCGCTCAGTGTTGATAACCCCACCCTGCTCTCAGCTGGATGGACACACAATCACGATACCCGCCTGATCTTCCCATCCGATCCCGAAGGCCAGCCAGATACCGTATTATTCAAAGCGCATACTGCCAATAAATACCTGTTCACGATCAACGGTGATGGAACATATTTTGCCTTTCCAGGATTATGCGCCACCCTGGAGGAGATGCAAGGTGGATACATTCTCAAGGATGGTGGACAAAAGACCTATACCTTTGACTCATCGGGGAAACTCCTCTCCCATGCAGACGCGGAGGGGCATGCCTGGAACTATGCGTACCTCGCCAATGGAAAACTGGAATACATTTATTCAAATGGCGGTGCAGACTATTTGAAACTGGAATATGACGGCCAGGGGCGTATCGCTCGGGTCCGCGACCACACAAACCGCTTCGTCGAATATCACTATGACGCCAATGGCAATCTCACATCCGCCGATGATGTAACGAACGAAACCTGGACATACCAATATCATCCCACCCTGGAACATTTCCTCACACGCGTCGCCGCGCCGGGCAATGTAACCGTCGAGCGAACGGAATTCTACCCGGACGGAAAAGCCTGGAAGCAATTCGACGGCGAAGACAACCTGACAGCCGAATTGACCTACAACACAGACGGCACGACCACGATCACAGATGCGCTGGGCAACTCGATGACGCATACCTACGACGGACGCGGCACCTTGGTGTCGAACGAGAACGCTGCCGGAGGAGAAGTTGGGAAAGCCTACGACTATAACTTCCGTCCAAAGACCATTACCGATGGAAACGAAAACATCACCAACCTCACCTGGAGCAGTGATGGAAACAACCTGACGAAGATCATCGATGCAGCGCTGGGAGAGACGGATATCGCCTATGGACCGCTCAACAACCCAACCAGCATCATCGATCCGATGAATTATGAAACCAAATATTTCTACGAAGATGCCAATTTCCCAGCCCAGCCAACAAAGGTGGAATACCCATTGTCCTATAATGGTGGAGCATCTTTTGTCAGCACTACATACCAGTATTATGCGCCAAACAATGTCGAGGGGCAGCCCGCCGGAAAATTGAAATTGATGACGGATGCCCTGGGAAACCAGACATTTTATACATACACATCCTCCGGGCAGTTCGAGTCCGTAACCAGCGCTTATGGCACGCCTGAGGCTCAGACCAGCAGCAATCTTTATGACAACCGCGGCAACCTGGTTGAGCAAATGGACCCATCGGGTCTCAAAACGCGCTATGAATATGATAACGCAAACCGCCTGACCAAAGTCATCCAAAACTACCTCAATGGAGGCGTACCACAGAACGATCAGGATAAATACAACATCGTTACCGAATACCGCTACGACGTGCGCGGCAACCAGATCGCGGTGATCGACACCATCGGGGTTATCACGCGCACCTGGTATGATCTCACAAACCGCCCCATGACCGTTGTGCAGAATTTAACGGGGCAGACCATTGGATCGGCTTCTCCGCCCGCGCGGGGAAGCGGGATCACGGATGAAAATATTCGCACGGATACGATCTATGACGACGCTGGAAATGTGATCGCAACGACTGATCCTGCGGGAATTATCACCCGCACCTATTACGATGAAGCCAACAGACCGAAACTGATCATACAAAACTGGGCTGGGGCGGACCTGTATGGAAACATTTCCACAGCCCCGGCCTACAATCCCGCTATTCCCGATCAAAATGTTCGCACGGAATATTTTTACGATCTCAACAACAACCTGATTGCTTCCAAAGACACACTGGGTATTTACACGCGCACATATTACGACGCGCTCAATCGTCCGGTGACAGTCGTCCAGCATTTAACCGGTCAGGACATCTCCGTGGCGAATCCCCCGGGCCGTGGAAGCAGTTCGAATATCCGCACGGATACGTATTACGATGCCAACGGGAATGTCATTGCAATGGCAGACCCAAAAGGTGTTATCACGCGCACCTATTACGATTCAATGAACCGGCCGATCACGGTTGTCCAAAATCTGACCGGGCAGACAATCGGAGCCTCGACCCCTCCACCCGCAGGCGCAACAGACGCCAACATTCGCGCGGATACCTACTACGACCAGGCGGGGAATGTGATCGCCACCGTCGATCCCCGCGGGATGGTGACGCGCACCTACTATGATTCCGCCAACCGCCCGGTGACCACGGTGCAAAACTTTGTGGGAGACATTTACGCAACAGCGCCCCCGCCGCGCGGAAGCGAAGAATCAACTGTAAACGCGCGGACCGATATTGCATACGACCAAAACGGGCGCAGGGATACGGTCACAGACCCGCTCGGGCATGTGACAAAATATGAATACAATGAAATCGGGCAGTTGGTAAAAGTGACGGCCAACCACGTTAATGGGGGGATTCCACAGAACGACCAGGATCAACGAAACATCGTCACGGAATATGCCTATGATGTGTTGGGCAGACAGGTAATGGCTACAGACACCCTGGGGCGCGTCAGCCTGAATTCACATGACGACCTGGGGCGCTTATTAAGTAGGACTCAAAATTACCTGGCTGGCCAGCCGCGGAACTACAAGGCTGCATCCGGAGATCAATATAACCTCATTACTTCATTTGCTTATGATATACGAGGAAACCAGATTGCGGTCACCGATACGAAGAGTGCGGTCACCCGCACGTACTACGATGTCTTGGGAAGGCCCGTCGCAGTCGCGCGCAATTTGCTCGGGCACGATCTATCGCTCCCATTCCCGCCGGTGCGCGCCAACCCGCCCAGCACGACAGGCAACCTGCTCATAGAGACTGTATATCTGGGCAATGGCAGCGTCGATTATGTGACCGATGAAATGGGACAAACAACCGACTACACATACGACCCGCTGGGGCGATTGATCACCGTTCTTGACCCGCTTCTGCACTCGACCAGCTTCGGTTATGACGCCAATGGCAACCGCGCTTCGATGACGGACGCAGAGGGAGTAGTCTCCCGGTACGAGTATGATAGCCTCAACCGCCTGACGGCGGTCATCGAAAATTATCGCCCAGGCTTTACGCCGGACCACGAGACGAACGTCCGCACGGAATATACCTACGATGCCGCCGGAAATCGGTTAAGCATTCTGGATGGCAGCCTTCACCCCATAACATTCACTTACTCCGCGTTCGGTCAGTTGGAAACGGAAGTGGATGCGTTGGGAAATGTCACAACCCATGCTTACAATGTCATCGGGAACCGCATCTCCCTCCTCGATGCCAACGGGGATACAACGGTCTTTGGCTACAATGAGATGAACCGCCTGGAGGTGATCGATTATCCGGGTACAGGTATGGATGTCAGTTTTGAATATGACGCTCTCGGACGCCGCGTGTCCATGACGGATGGCGTGGGGAATACCTCCTGGGAGTACAACAACCTCAACTTGCCGAAATCCATCAGCGACCCGTTTACTGCCAGCGTATCCTATGACTACGATCCGCTTGGTAATCGCACTGCGCTGACGTACCCAGATAGCACTGTCGTTAATTACCAATACAACGGGCTCAACCGATTGGAAGCCGTTTCGAGCAGCAGCATCGGCATCACTCAATACGAATATGACGCCGCAGGCCGTCTCAAAGCCGTGGAAAGGCCCAATGGCGTCGAGACCCTTTACAACTACCACAACAATGGCTGGCTGCAGGACATTGTCCATTCCTCGGGCGCTGACGTATTGGCATCCTATCAATATCAATACGACAACGTGGGCAACCGTGTGCAGGCGGCGGAGCAGTGGGTGACGAATGCCGGGGCGGGACCCACCGTGCACCTGACCGTCGCGGACAATACGGGGGCGTTGATGACCGGCAGGGAGGTCTATGTCTTTGACGGCGATACCTATAGCGGCTACCACGCCACGACAGATGAGAACGGGCAGGTCGCGATCACCCTGCCGCAGGGCAGCTACCGCTTCCGTGTGGATGTAGACGGCACGCAGTTCTGGAGCGGCGCGGAAAACCACTGTACGATCGGGGAATGCGACAACCTGCTGGTGACGGTCACTGCGCCCACCCTGGTTCATGTTTCCGATTCGAATGGCGTCCCGCAGGCGGATGTCCCTGTGTATGCGTTCATCGGGACCCAGTACGCCAACCATCATGGCACAACCGATGAAGATGGGAATTTATCCCTGCGCCTTCGGCAGGGCGAGTACACGATCCGCGCCGATTTTGGCGGAGGGCAATTCTGGAGCGCGGAAGTTTGCAATGTGCCGAGCTGTTGGGAAATTTCCATTACCGTGAACCAGCCGCTAACCGTGACCGTGCTGGATAACATCGGAATGCCGCATGCGGGCGTTGAAGTGTACGCATTCGATGGAAACACCTATACCGGTAAAAACGCCACGACCGATGAAAACGGGCAGGTGAAGTTGACCCTGCTGGATGGCGAATACCGCTTCCGCGCGGACTTCAACGGCACGCAGTTCTGGAGCGGAGCCGAAAATCATTGCACAGTACCAGCCTGCGGGGAGGCTGGAATCGCTGTCACTCTTCCCCTGGTGGTTACCGTCATGGACGGCGGCGGGGCTCCACAACAGGGAATATCGGTCTACGCCTTTAATGAATCCACCTACACTGGTTTCAACGGTATAACGGATGTCGATGGGCGTGTGAACTTCACCCTGCCCGCCGGGAGTTACCGCTTCCGCGCAGACTTGAACGGCACGCAGTTCTGGAGCGGGACATCCAACCATTGCGATGTGCCGGATTGTACGGGCGCACAAGTCACCGTGACCAATACCACAACCGTCACCGTCACCGATACAGACGGCGCGCCCAGGGCCGGTTTGAAGGTGTATGCCTTCAACGGCACTACCTACACGGGTCATAATGCCACCACCGATGCCGGTGGACAGGTGGTGTTCACCCTGCCCGCAGGCAGTTACCGCTTCCGTGCCGATCTCAACGGCACGCAATTCTGGAGCGGCACGAGCAATCATTGCGACGTGCCGGGTTGTTCGCAGGCAGGCGTGACCGTCACAAACGGCGTGTCGGTCACCGTCACCGATACAGACGGCGCGCCCAAAGCGGGTTTGAAGGTGTATGCCTTCAACGGTGCGACCTACACCGGCTACAATGCCACCACGAACGCCAGCGGGCAGGTAACGTTCACCCTGCCCGCAGGCAGTTACCGCTTCCGCGCCGATCTCAACGGCACGCAGTTCTGGAGCGGAACAGCCAACCACTGCGGGGTGCCGGGTTGTGCAAACGCCAGCGTGATCGTCTCCATCCCGCTGACCCTCACCGTGCAGACCGCAGATGAGACACTCCAATCCGGCATCAAGGTGTATGCCTTTAACGGCACAACCTATACCGGATACAACGCCACGACGGACACCAGCGGGCAGGCCACCCTGACCCTGCCTTTGGGCAGCTACCGCTTCCGCGCGGACTACAATGGCACACAATATTGGAGCGACGCGAGCAATCACTGTACGATCCCCGGTTGCACAACGCTTACTGTAATTGTTGGACCACAACCCACGGCTACCGCGACGTTCACAGCCATGGCGACATCAACAGCCACTGCTATTGACACACCTACACACACCCCGCTTCCGCCCACGTCCACGCCTGAGCCAACTGAAACAGCATCTCCCACGCCTGAACCGACTGCGACGGAAACCCCGTCTGGCAGTGGATATCAACCCAGCCTGATCATGGTGTCTGCGCCGAAGAGCATGGCCCGAAACTCCCGCTTGCTCGTCGCCCGGCCCGGACCTCAATCCGCCCCGCCCAACGATATAATCGTTACCGTGCTGGATACGGACGATGATCCAAAGGGAGGCTTGCGCGTATATGTCTTCGACGAGACAACCTATACCGGCTTTAACGGTACCACCGGCGAAAACGGACAGGTACTCTTTAGCCTGCCGGATGGAAATTACCGCTTCCGCGCGGACTACAACGGCACGCAGTTCTGGAGCAATACCCAAAACCACTGCGCCGTGCCAGGCTGTGATCCTGTGGCGATCACGGTTACAAAGCCTGTCACCATCACCGTGCAGGATATGGATGACTCCCCCAAGGCGGGGGTGAACGTCTATGCCTTCGATGGTTCCACCTATACCGGGTACCACAGCGCAACCGACGCGAACGGCCAGGCGAGCCTGACGCTGCCATTGGGCAGTTACCGCTTCCGCGCGGACTACAATGGCACGCAGTTCTGGAGCGATCCTTCGACGGGTTCGACAGGCTCACCGCAGGCGGGTTCGGGGGAAAACCACTGTGATGTGACCACTTGTGAAGCTGCAATTGTCACAGTAGCCAATCCCCTCGCCGTAACCGTGCTGGATACGGATGCGACTCCCGCGGGAAATTTGAAGGTCTACGCCTTTGACGGCGGAACCTACAGCGGCTACCATGCCGTCACGGACGCAAACGGTCAGGCGGTCTTTACCCTGCCGTTTGGGGAATACCATTTCCGCGCGGATTTCAATGGCACCCAGTTCTGGAGCGGGGAGGAAAATCACTGCGATACGAGCGCTGGCTGCGGGGAAGCGGGCATCACGGTAACCAAACCGGTGCTTGTGACGGTTGCAAATGCAGGCAACACCCCGTACGCTGGTTTACCCGTCTACGCCTTTAGCGGCGCGACGTACAGCGGTTATCACGGCCTCACCGATGCGAATGGATTTGTGACTTTCACATTGCCGGCAGGGGAGTACCGTTTCCGCGCAGACTTGCATGGTGTGCCATATTGGAGTAATTCTTCGGCAGGGACCGACTGTTCCATCCCCGGTTGCGAAAGCGTCATGGTTATCATCCCCGGTGGTTTTGCAGCCGCCGAAGTGACGATTGACTATGTCTATGATCCGCTCTACCGCCTGACGGCAGCAGACTACTCGAACGGCGATTTCTACCATTATGCCTATGATCCCGTGGGTAACCGTCTCACACAGGACAATATGCTCAATGGTCAATCGTCCGTGGTCAATTACACCTACGACAATGCCAATCGCCTCGCCAGCGCGGGCGGCGTGACCTACACTTTTGACAACAACGGCAACCTGCTCAGTGACGGTGTGAACACATACACCTATGATTCCGCCAATCGGCTGATCTCGGTCCTTGGTTCATCGACCTCCAGTCAGTACGTGTACAACGGGCTGGGTGACCGGCTCTCGCAAAATGGAGTCAATCACACGCTTGACCTGAATTCCGGACTTACCCAGGTGCTCTCCGATGGCACGACCACCTACACCTATGGGCTGGGACGCATCTCCCAACAAGCCGGGGAAACGCCGGAATACTTCCTCGGCGATGCCCTTGGCTCCGTACGCCAGATGACGGATCAGGCGGGAACGATCACCTTCGCGCGCGAATACGATCCATACGGCGTGGTGACCAATACCACCGGCGCATCCCAAACGGAGTTTGGCTTCACGGGCGAACAATATGGGGATTCCACACAGTTGCTCTACCTGCGCGCGAGGTATTACAGTCCCGCCGATGGACGTTTCACCTCCCGCGATACGTGGAGCGGGGATGTGAATAGACCCCTGTCCCTGAACCGGTGGATGTATGTTGGTGGAAATCCTATTAATCTTACAGACCCTTCTGGTCACTTTCCACCATTCTGGTGCCAAGCTATGCCAAACAAAGGTTTATATGAAGCATGCGTCGATTTACACTACGGAATCGAACCAATGAATCCCTTAAAAATGGGCGAGCATGTAACCGGCAGTCAAGGGTGTTATAGTGGACCTACTGAATACCGTGCGGGGGGGTATATTGAAGGAACTAGTGTAACATTGGCGTTTCCAATGTTTTCTAATTGGTTATTTGCTTTTGAAAGTGTCTATGATTTTGCCACAATGCAACAGAGTATGTTTATTAATGAAAACTCCGGTATTACTGGTTTTCCTGGAATAGGGTTGTCCGATTTCGTCTTTGGAATAGTTGGTGCCGAATATGCCGGGCACGCCTATGGCTTCCTAACCAACACCGGCATTCTCCAAGATTATCCTGGGCCAATAATTGCTGGATATTTTGGGGGATCAATCGGGCTTCCGTTTGCTAATGATACTCTTGGAGTTGGTGTAGGAGTTGGCACCACGCTTTTTGCTTCTCCTTATCCCCCATATATTCGAGGTAATAGTGTTTACGTTTCATTTTGGGCCGGGGCAGATTTTATCCCCTACGTGGATGCTGGAATCGGGGTTCTTAGCATGAAGGCAGTAAATAATAGAGTAGACTCATACGTTGTGGGTGGTGACGTACAAACCTCAAGACTCTACTTGGACATCTTGTTTGGTAGGCACAACGGATGGCTAACTCATACTATCCCCTTCTTGCCATTAGGTATGAACCTAAATTTAGACTGGGCAGCCAGAGTAATTGCAGCCAATAAAGCACTTAGATATGCTGAGGCATACGAGGAACTACGCTAATGATTAAGTTATTAAAAGCAATAACACTTTTCTTGCCCGCAATACTAATAATATCTTGTTCTGCTGTTGCAATCGAACAGCCTAATTCTCAATCTAACCACGAACTAGAAAGCAATACAGAGTTTCAAGAAATATGGAGGCGATCAGACATATTTCTTGGTGAGAATAATCGCAGGCCAAATATTGTTAGTGGTTCAGGAACGGTGGCGATACTTGGGATTAGGAATACTGATTATATAGGTGGCAGTATTTTTGGAATTGGCGCTAGCGACGGGGAAGATTTATGGGAATTACCCGGCGTAGGTGGTGAACAGATTGTCACACTGAACAATATTCTATTTAGGGGAACTACAGGAACCGCTCATCTCCAAGCTTACAACTTGGAAACTGGGGAGTTTTTATGGCAAAATCGTTTAGGTCGGGCGCGTAGTGTGCTAGATATTTACCCACTTGCGGATAAAGTATTCGCTTTCACAATAAATAACGAATTATTTGAATTGAACAATAATGGCGAAATAATAAGTAACAGCAAGGAGGATTTTCGATCGTTCATAGTGATGGAGGGCATCACATACATGGAAGATGTTTTATCAATTAAAGCGGTTAACCTCGCTTCAAAAAATGAGCTTTGGAAAATAAATATAAATTCCAGGTATACTCATGCTCCAATTTTTGATAAGGGAGAGATTTTCTTGAGAACTGAAGTAAATCCTGCCGACATCTATTCAATCGACCAATTAACCGGAAATGTGAACTGGAAAAAAAGCTATAATGCCTTAAGTAATCTGTATATAACAAACGACAAGGTGTATTTTTTGAGTTCCGACAGCAATTTAGTAGTGATAAATCGAGAATCGGGCAGTGAAATCATCAAGGTTAAGTTTTTACCGCCTTTTAATTTGAGTAAAAGCAGTAGTGGATATTTCATTACGGGCGATAATGTAAACAATATATTGTTAGTGTGCTTAGGGGATAAGGGGCAAATTATAGGATTAAAAATTAAAGATCCATAGCAATTTTACTTGCCAAACACCATCCATTACAGCGAAAGAGGATATATGGATATAGACGAAAGGACCATCATAAAACGGCAGTATGCTGCATTTTTCATCGCACTTATAATGTTTATTCCATCACTTTTGTTTTTTGGAACCATATTCCACAACGCGAAATATGGCATGATTGTGCCGCTTGTTATAATGATCTACATTGGCGTCAGCTCGGTAATAAATCGCATTTCCATAATTCGTCCAAAAGGACGAATAAATCATTCGACAGGGAAACAGGCTGTAATTTATGGGGTAATTACTCTGGCTGGCTTGATTGCTAATATAATTTTCTTGTTCACCCCCTTCACAGATATACTATTTTCTTGGCTCAACTATTGAAAGAGTGTACTTTAACAAGAGCAGAGATAAGAGCAGGAGAAATGCATTTCAAATTGCCCCTGCATTTATGGATGGCGACATAGCCCGAAAAACATTTCACCGGCTAGCCTCAGTCAACGGGACAACCACATACCTCGATCGGCGTGGGCCTCTTGGCCCCGCCGAGGATTTGTATCTACCAAATCTACATGGCCAGTGGTGAGAGTTTATACACGCGAGCCAATCTGGTCGCGGTTGAAAAATCCTTGTTCTGCAGGGCCTCGCGCATACCGACCCCAATCTGATATGTCAATACCTGCGGCTTGCACAAGGTCGATAACCCTGTTTTTACCAATTGGTCGGAGATCATCTTTGAGTGACATAATATGATAGGTAGCTGCCCAGCGGTTTGCGCCACCGTCCCCTTTAGGGGATACCTGCGCTATGTCTCGGCAAGCTCGACAACCAGGGCGGGGACGGCGAAGCCGTCCAACCAGAAAAAGGACAAGGCGTAGAAAACTGCTTGGGATTTGCGCACACCGTCCCTTCGACTGGCAGTCCCCAGCGTCAGGCCGTTCGCCCCGCGAAGACGGGGTGCTTGCTGTGTTGGGCGGCAAAACTCGGAGTAGTAGATCTTCTTGGAACGCCTACAACTCTGCCATGCTACAATTTCTTGTTGACTTTGATTTTCTTTCATGAGTTTAGCTCCACGAATTTTTCGTCAATTAACCGTACAATGCTGTATTGCCAAGTTGCAGCCAAAAAGCCTAATACACCTCCAATAATAGCAGTTGTTTTGTGTTCTCCAAGAAACGTTAAATCATCTGCTAGAAAAGCAAAAATAATAAAGGCTTCAGACACGACATACATGAAATTAAAACTGGAAAATCGATCTCGAATATGCCGTCCCATGGCAATTTGTTCTGGAAGAGTTAAGAAAAATTTCGAAACATGCTTGGCAAGATCCCCTCGATAATCGCTCCTTGCTTCCTTACGTGGCTGACCCTTGGCGCCCGCCAGGTAAAAAAGGTAATCAACGACTTGCAACACAAAATATCGGTGAAACACGTACCATGCATTGCCTACTGCTAGTGCTATCACTGCCAAGACGATCGTTGAAATGGTGTTGGTTATATCTATGTATTTTAGCCAGTCTGGAATAGAAAGAGAACTGACAGCAAGGATTATGACTCCTGGAAGAATATGTCGAAATACAGTGCTTAGTGATTCTCGGACGGAGCCAGCGAAATCTTTGCCTTCGGTCATTTGTAACTCCTTTCAATGTGTCGCCCAACGAGACTGTCGAAAAACCCTTTGTTTGAAAAACTTTCACAAAAATCTCCCACAACAGGCTCAAAAATCGCCAAAATCTTGTTCGTAATACAAAAAACCAGGCTCTTTTTAGCGTTTTTGTCCCACTTTTCAAAAATAATTTTTGAAAAGTGACTTTTTCGACAGTTTCAACGGTTTGCGCCACCGTCCCCGAGCGCGGCAAGTGGGATCGCGAAGCACGGCGTGAGGGCGGGGACGGCGAAGCCGTCCAGCCAGAAAAATGCTAAGGCGTAGGAAACTGCTTGGGATAACCGCAGAGTCCCCAGCGTCAGGTGTGTGTGTGATCCAGCGGCCCTAAAAAAGAAACATGCCCGACCTTTGGCTGGCAGGGAAATGCCAGCGTTGAAAGGAGTATACCCCTCTGGAAGAAAAACGAACAAGGTGCACGCTTTGTTCGGCGGCTTGTTATTAAGGCTTGCTAAGGCAAACTAAATCGGGTGCTGCAAAATCAGGTCCATTAAATCCTTCAATGATTCCAAAAGTATCAATGTTTATTGTAGTAATTTCCCCTTTTCGCACAACAACATCGTCACCAGTTTGCATGAAGCCACGTTCATCCCGCCATATTTCTAAAGAATAGGTGTTTGGTTCAATATTTTCAAAATAAAAATTTCCATTTTCATCAGATGTTGCTGTGATTTCTTTTGCTCGGTTTAGACCTAAAATCAATACAACTCTACCGTTGGGTAAGGGTGAATTGCAGGAGGGCATAAAGATATGCCCCTTTACATCTCCACCCTTCAACTCCGCAGATGATGGCACAAATCGCAATTGCAATGATGTCTATTAATTTGTGGTCTTTTCTCCGATCTTTGCGTGGGTCGGTCACTTTGCTGAAATGTTCTTCAATTGCTTCCAACGGCTTCTTCGGCATGGCTACCTCCAAGATAGCCAGTTTTACTGTTTTACCCTATTTCGGTACCATTTTAGATGCGATTGCCCTGCGTTGTGGATAATTTCAAAAGGAATAACAACAGCAGTGCAGTAAAATAGACTGAATGAAACTTGCGAAGCCAAACAAAACTCTCCTATTGTTACAAGTCGAACGTCCCATGCTTGGGCTTCGACCGTATTTTTTCGGAAGTTTGTCGGGCTGGCTCATTTTTGGTCTATTGGGAGCGCTTTCAGCGGATGCAGGCTGGGGAGGGTATGTCTTAATTGCTGGCAGGATCATCGCTTTTACGGCGGGATTGTCGTCCATGCTGCTGGGGCTCCTCTTGTTGTCCGAATCGCTGGATCATCCTGTGGATCAATGTGTTTTCGACAGATCAACTAGGAGTGTTACATTATCCAAGCGGGTAATGTGGATTTTGTGGAGGGAGAGTCGGGAGCAGTACTTGTGTGACGCAATCGCATCCGTGAGAATCAGCCAAAATGAAAACCAGGCGGAACTTGGATTAAACCTTAAGGATGGGGAAGCCATTCATTTGGGATCTGATAATGGGGAAGGGCATCTCACAGAAATTGCAGAAGAAATGAGCGATTTTTTGGGGCTTCCACTTTGTATCAGGATTGGCTCACAGCAGATTGAGAAATACTCGCGCAATGCCATGAAAATTCAGCCGCTTTTGTGTTCCCGATGTGGCGGGCAGTTTCCAAAGTTTAATGAAGACGCCCGGCAGGTTCATTGTGAATATTGTCAAACGTCCTTTGCGCTTATATGGGAAGCTGAACATGTTTCCATAAAACCGCGCCCGGGTGGTGATTTGAGCGGGAGACACGCACGAAAACTAAAATAGATGCAGACAGCAACTTTAAGATTGGTTTTGCAAAATCCAATCCAGTAACTGACGGAGCAGTAAAATGAATCCCGATCCTCCTTTGAGCAACCGCGAGAAAGATGTCCTGAAACTGCTTATGCGCGGACAGAGCAACAAGCAGATTGCCCTATCGCTTGGGATTGCCGTCCGCACGGTTGAGTTTCACTTGAAAAGTATCTATGTCAAATTGAATGTGCGTTCCAGGGTTGAGTTGATCTTGAAACTGGTGAATTCCACAGGCGGCGTAAACGGACATCTGTGGGATTCCACAGTTGACGGGATGGGGAAAAACTTCCAAAATGGGAACAGGCTCGCGTCACGAATGAAGCGGGCTGAATCCTTACAAGATGCCGTTGTTATCATCGGCAGGGAGTTCAAAATGAAAAATCTGTTCAATACAAAACATGTGCTTGTGGCAGTATCTGCCGCCCTCCTGGCTGGTCTTTTGTGGGCTTTGATATGGATTGTTACTGGCAATTTCCCCACGCTTCAGGATGCGTTCATCCCAATGATGATCATCCTGCCCATGCTGGGGTTGGCTGTTGGGTTTGTGGGAAAACAAAGCGACATTGCCCTTCGGAGAGTGTTTTTCAGCGCATTGTCCGGCGCGGCAGTGAGTCCGCTTCTGATCGTTCCGCTCATGCTGCTTGTTGTTTTTCCGCTTGGAAAACTTGCCGAGCAGATTGGGCTGATCGACCCGGCAACCATGCCAGCGAGTACCGCCACACTCCTGACAATGATTGTCATATCTGCAATATGGCTCGTCATCGGGGTTGGCATCGGGATCGCATTGTTGTTTATGGCAATTAAAAAACCGAATCAACACCACGTCTCAGAATATAAGGTGTGAAAAACGCAACATGGATAAAGTTTGTTCGTAGACATTAAAAACATTGTTGCGAGCACCCCGAAGCAATCTACCCGTCCTTACGAAAAAAGGAATACTTCCCCTCGCAGCGACATGCTAAATACTTGAAAGGAATACACAATTATGAATACAAGAATAGCGTGGTTCATCACCATTGTTGCTATTACGGCAACCATTTCAATGGCTTTTGTAGCTTATTTGTCTCGTGGCCAGGCAGATTGGATTCAAGCCTTGCTCTTTGGCATGTTGTTCTCCGCGGTCTTTGGCTTTTTATGGTGGAAACGAGAGTCGCAAAGAAAGGAATGAGCCTTTCGGGGATGAAGTAAAAATGTCACGACGCTATCCATTCATTCTCGCTCTGTCAATGGCTGCTATCTCCATCCTGGCTTTTTTCTTTGAAGCCACTGGGTTGATCTCATACGGGTTGATCATTGTTAGCGTCTGGTCCGCCATTGCCATCGCCGCTGTCTGGGTGATTGTCTTCGCGTTGCGAAAAGCGGGACTTCTAAAATACTCCTTTCGATTCGGAAGGGGGATGAGATTTCCACTCCTGCTATTTATTACAGGAAGCGTGGGGATACTGGTCATGAATCTGTATGCGCCTCCCGCTCTTCCCGCATCGACGTTTCCAATCGGCGAGCAGTTGAGATATATGTACGAAACAGACCAGGAGGATCGGCTGGCGCTGCGCTTCAGAAATTTGAACGAACGTGATTGGGAACGCCTGGAGCGAGTGCTTGAATTTCACGAGCAGGGCAACATCGCGCGCCCCGAGGAACTTTATCATGCCGCCACAATCCTCCAACATGGAACCGCGAGCGAGCATTATGAACTTGCGTACCTGCTTGCAAAGCGGGCGAGCGAGGCTGGATATAAAAATGCGGATGGGTTGTGGAAAAGCGCTTACGACCGCTGGATGCTATCCCTGGGCAAGCCACAGGTCTATGGAACACAATCCACGGCAGTGTTCACCATTTTTGGCATTTCATTCGAGCAGAAGTAAGAAGGATATAATGCCCACGGTCATATCATGCCCGAAGGGTACAAATTGCGCTTTCCCCGTTCTCAAAAAAGCGCAATTTGTGACCGCGCTGGGTATAACGGTGAAACGGAATGCGATTAGCAGAAAAGGTTTCGGTGGTCAGGATAGCCATAATGTTTTTCTGACCCCTGAATTGTTGGATGCGATCAAAACAAGTTCTTTATTGATCCCCGAAGAAAAGGCGTACATTACCCTTGCGGACGGGCTGCAGTGGTTAAGCAACTCCAAATGAAACTGTAACGAAAGGCTCACTTCACAGACGAAAAAACGTGCCTATCCTTTTAAGTAACATCCCATCCGCAACGCCTGTAGAAGGTCCGTTGTCGCCATTGAATGCGGCATGGCGCGGCGAATTGCGCCAACCTGCAGAACTGCCGCAAATGGGACACCTTCTGCTCATCTTCCCGCTGGGTGAAACGCGGTTTGCCTGTGCGGGGGTCACAATCGAATCATCCCAGTATATTTTTCTTGCGCCGACAACGAGCCGCCAGTCGATGAGCCTGCAAGCCATCGGTCCAAAAACGGAGCCGCCCCAGGCGCTGGTTTTGTTTCTCAGCCCGCCGTTCATGACTGACATGGCGCGCTTTCTCGGCATTCCCGATGACATTCAACAACTTCTGCATGGACACCCCCTCCCGCAGGGAGATGCCGTCTCCGCCGCCGCTTCAGAACTTGCCCATGCCTGCCACGCCGACCCAGACCTGGACGCCGCCGACGATTTGTTCCTGGAAGTCGTTGGCGAAGTCCTGCGGCTAATGCGCGTGCGCCATGATGCCCTGCAAAGGATGACAAAACACAAAGACGGTACGGTTGCCGATGTGCTCCCCCGCCTGCTGTTGGCGCGGCAATTTGTCGAAGCCCGCTGCACTGAGGAATTCAAAACAAAGGATGTCGCCGAACAGGTTGGGCTTTCGGAATTTCACTTTGCGCGCCTGTTCCGAACCGCCTTTGACGTTTCGCCGCGCCAGCACGTCATCCATTCGAGGCTGGATGCAGCCCGCCGCCTGCTGGTACTGCCCGAAAATACCGTGACGGAAACCGCCCTCCGTGTGGGATATGGAAGTCTGAGTTCATTTATCCATGCCTTCTCCAAACGCTTTGGGCTTTCCCCGGCGCAATATCGCGCACAGTTTGAAAAATGAGCAGGATTCGACAAGCCGCCCCTTCGGTCAGCCTCTATAATGACTGCACAATATTGGCACGCAATTTTGAAGAGGAGAATTCACATGTCAAGCATCCAGGCTCGTAACGTCAATCACCCCGAATATCAGGAAAACCTGAACGAGACAAAGTACGCCATCATCCGCGATGCCATTCTGGCTATCCTGCCGCAGAGCGGAATGTCCTTCGCGGAGTTGGAGGAAAAAGTCCGCGCTTATCTAATCAAGCAAGACGTTTCGATGGTCTTGTTCCCCAAGCCGGGGTCGGTGCGCTGGTATACCAAAGCGGTACAATTGGATTTGGAAGCGCGCGGCATCATTGAGCGTGTTCCCGGCCAGACCCCCATCTGCCTGCGGAGGGCTGCATAAATCCAGCCAGCCCAAGCGATTGTTCGGTGGGCAATCAGCAAAAGCCGAATCGCAATTTGATGAAGGTAAAAAATCGAAAATTAGGTCAATAAACCGTGAAGCGGAGAGAACATGGAGAAAACGATTATTAAGAAAACTGCTTGGTTCTTGGTTATATGTTTCACCCTAACCTACGGACTCGGATTAATCATCTTTTTGCAAGGCGGGTTGGAAAAATCGTCTTTACAAGGGTTTATCATGTATATTCCCATGATTAGCGCTTTTTTTGTTCAAAAACTCATCGCAAAAGAACCCCTTCTTAAGGGCGGCAAACTAGGATTCAGGATTGGAAAGCCAGTATACCTTTTGGCAGCTCCAGTAATTTGCTTAAGTATCCTTGCCGTGATTTATTCAGTAACTTTCCTTCTTAACCCTGAATTGTTGGTAAACAAAGATACGTTGGCTGAGAATATTGGGAGAGCCAATATTCCACTGGGTAATATGTCAACCATGCAAGCAATATTAATGATATTTGCTCTCAATTTAATACTTGCGCCGATACTCAATCTGCCAATGTTTTTAGGCGAGGAAGTCGGCTGGAGAGGATTTCTTTTCCCTAATTTACTAGCATTATTCAAAAAGCCAGGACTTCTTATTGGCGGAATTATCTGGGGTCTCTGGCACCTGCCGATGATTCTGATGGGGCTAAATTACCCTACAAATCCAACGTTGGGCATTCTGTTTATGGTCATTTTTTGTGTTTCTTGGGGAATTATTATTCAGTTCATTTATCAAGCGAGCGGATCGATCTTCTCTGCCGCTTTAGCTCATGGAATTATCAATTGGACTGGAACTACAGTTATGCTCTTTTTGGTGGAAGAAAATAAAATAAACATGTTTCTTGAAGGTCCCACTGGTATAGTCGGGCTTATTGTCGTTGCGCCAGTTGCTTTTTATTGTTTCCAAATATATCCTGTAGATCAATCAATGATGACATGAACTTCGGTGAACGTTAGGCGGCAGGATTAAATCATGTCCATTTCTTCATATCTCGAGAAGTTGTCAAAAATTACAGAGGCTATACTACACTCGCCATTTGAGTGGTGTCATGTGAATGGCGGTTCTGTGGTTCTTCAAGACGCGACAAAGGATGGCGGCACAAAAGGTGGAACTTTTCAAGTCCAGGACTTTGCAATTGCCAAATATCTGATTACAAATGCACAATACCAGCCATTCGTCGAAGACCCGAACGGTTATTCCAATCACCGCTGGTGGGAATACTCTCCGCAGGCACTGCAATGGAGACAGACGCATAAGAAAGCGCAGGGAACCGCATTCGATGGCGCGAAGGTACCCCGCACACGCATCAGTTGGTTTGACAGTATGGCCTTTTGTGCCTGGCTTTCAGAAGTAGTCGCGAGCGCATCTCGTTTCTCGATCCATGATGTCGCAACTTGGCCGATTCGTTTGCCAAGTGAACCGGAATGGCAACGCGCCGCCCTTGGCGATACTTCCGGCCCGTACCCTTGGGGAAATTCATCGGTTGATGAAACACGTGCAAACTGTGCCAATTGGGCTAAGCAACCCACAGATGTCGATAGCCATCCCGCTGGCGCAAGCCCTTACGGCGTGTTCGATATGAGCGGCAATCTCGCCGAGTGGTGTCTGACCAAGTGGGGCACAGACGGGCAGGATGTCACCGGGTACGATTATCGAAACGTTCGTGGTGGTGCGTGGAATATCGACGCGCAGAATGTGTTTTTGCAAGCGACAGATCGCTATGGACATCCACCGCGTGGCAGGCTGAACGATTTCGGTTTTCGGATAGGCTTGTATCTGTAGGAAGATTGGCGATAGCAAACAAACGTTTCAATCATTATTTGGTAAAGATGAAGTCAATGTCAAAGATTATGATTTCACAGCTTTAGCTGAGTTTCTTCCATAAAACAAAAAAGTTCGTAATTAAAAATGCCGCCTAACGCAAGCCGTTCGACGGCTGGCTTGCGCAACAATCTAATCAACAAATGCGAGAGAATGTAAATGTCTAAACGAAAAACTGACCCTTTGCTTAAAGCGCTAAAAGAAGGAAAATCCTATACCTGGACAATTCCAGATGGTGGCAACTTAGCCTCAATGCGTGAAGCAGTAAAACATGGACAAACGCTAACAATGTCACCCATTGCAAATCCCAGTGAAATTCAAGTCGGTGATTTCGTACTTGTCAAATGGCATCAAAGCGATATTTTTCATATCGTCGGTGAAATTCAAGATGGGCAGTTTCTTATTGTCAATAGTTTAGGCAAGGTTAATGGTTGGGTAAGCCCAAAAGAGATTCTTGGCAGGGTAACGAAAATCATTGAACCTGAGCCTCGCCCAAGTGTAGAAGTCATGCTGGATGAATTAATGAGTACTTACCAAGCGATGATTGCTACCGAACAAGCCTCCGATAGTGAAGCGCAACGAATGTTTGCAATTGTTGATGATTTACGCTGGTACGCTGAAAGAATCGGAAAGGAACGTTTGGATACAATGCCCCGCTCCAATAAATGGAGTTTCCAGCAGAATCTATGGCGACTCACAAAACAAGCGAAAAAGGCGACAGCACCTGTTTCAAATCGTGTTCTCTATTTCATTGATTGCGGCAAGGAATGCGTAGGGCTAGCCAGTGAGATATTTGCACTATTTGAATACAGCAGCTCAAATTAACCGAACAAAGCGTGGATGCGCCTTTAAAAGCCAATATCGCATTGAAAGCAACAGCTGGGCATTGCAATTGCGGGCATGGTTTTTGCATCCGGGCTGGATTGGGAAATTAGGCTGCCAAAGCCGGTTTGCCGGCTGAGGCTGAATCAAATAGTTGGGCGGCTTATTGCTATTCCGAGTCGCAGACAGAAGGAAACACAATATGGCGAAATCGAATCACTCATGTTTTACCAAAGAGGTCATTACTGTAATCCTGCTGTGCTATGCCACTTCGGGCATTATCTTGTATTCGCAGGCAGGGCTATTCTTCGAGATCTGCCTTTGCCCGAATCGGAGCCTATTCGCTATCCTGCACTTGAGCTAGGATGGTTATCAACTGGCTTGATAGTCTCTCTCGGATTAGTCGCGAACGCTTATGCGGGTTGGATACCGCTTCCTCGTTGGCTCTATTATGTTGCAATCTACAGCGTTGTACTCATTCTCTTTATTGGCCTGCGTTATCCAACTCGGTCGCTGGGGCTGGCGTGGCCGTCGAAACGCGCTTGGCTTGCCTTGTTGGCCGCAGTATTTGTCAATATCGGTGCGGCTTGTCTCTTTCAAATTTTTCCTCCTGGTGAAAGTAATTTTATATAATAAAATTGGCTTTGAGAGTATTGAAATAAATGAATATCCAAGTTATAAAAAGCAGATGCCTTCTCGATACAGGTCACGTGAAAAGGATTATGTAATGTGATGAAAACCAACTACTATGTATTTATCTATTTCCCCGGACCAAATTGGCTGACGAATCAACCTATAGCTAATCAGCCGCTGGCAGGTCATTTTCAATATATGACCAGGCTTGAGGCGGAAGAAAAACTTGTTCTTGGCGGCGGGTTTACCGACGACAGCGGCGCAATGGGTATGTTGTTTGTATCAGATCTGGAAGAAGCGCGCGAAATCATAGAAAATGATCCTGCCATCAAAGAAGGAATAGTAACAGCACAATTACATCCTTATTTTGTAACTGTTGCCGGTAAAATTCAGAAAAGTGGCTAATGCTGTAGTTTTCGCTAATCATGGTTTTGGCAGAAGATGCAATCTACATTAGAAAAAACGTTTTTTTGCCACAGATTCTGTCAAGAGTTGGTTTAGCAAAAAATTAGGTTCTACCAACCATCATTGTTTGATGGTCTGTAAAAGCAGGTGAGTATTGCAAGTCAAAAGCGTGCCAACAAAACGTGCACACACACCTGACATCTGGGACTGCGCTTCGCGCAGACTCCCACAGATTATCTAACCGAATAAAGATATTCGCGCTATATTTTCTCTTTGAAACCAAATTCAAAAAGGAGATATAGCTATGGGTGCGTTAAGACAAAAGATGATCGAAGATATGCAGTTGAAGGGACTGGCAGTTCGAACGCAGGAGGCCTATGTAAATGCCGTGCTGCAATTGAGCAGACACTGCAAGAAGTCACCCGATTGTATTGATGAAGAGGAGCTTCGAGATTACTTTTTGTACTTGAAAAATGAGGAACGCGTGGCTGACAGTACTTTCTCCATTGCCTTATGCGGGATCAAGTTCTTCTATGAGCAGACCTTGAAGAAGGATTGGCATACCCTGCAGCTTGTCCGTCCGGATCGGAAGAAAAAACTGCCCGTTGTTTTCAGTCTGGATGAAGTGAAGCGGGTACTGGATTGTGTCCATCGTTTTCAATATCAAGTTTGCTTGAAGACGATCTATGCGTGTGGACTGCGCTTGCTGGAAGGGACCTGCTTGCGCGTGAAAGATATCGAAAGCGACCGCAAGATGATCCATGTGGTTCAGGGAAAAGGTGGCAAAGACCGCTATGTACCTTTGCCCAACCATACCTTGATGCTGTTACGTCATCATTGGCGCTCACATCGCGATCCCACCTGGATGTTTCCTGCTCGAAACGGGCTGGCCGCCATGGATGAGACCGCACTCCAGAAAGCGGTTCGAGCCGTGCGCACCGGGAGCCAGCCCACCACCAGCACGCGCGCACGCGGATCGCCAAAACCCGGCACTGGCTTGCCCCAATATTCATGATCTTTATATGCCTTACGCTTGACCCGCGCCACTTCCTCGCGCCATTCCACCAGGCGTGGACATTTGCGGCAGGAGATGATTTGTTGATTGTGTTGTTCGAGGTCCGTCATCCTTTGATTGTATACTGGAATTTGTAACTTTTTACGGAATCTCTCATACTATAGATAGAGACGTTCATGCTTAGCTTCGAAGAATTATTCGTATCCTATTCTCCAGACGTGTATCGCTTTGCCAACTGGCTTTCCGGCAATGCGGACGATGCCGAGGATATTACCGCCGAAACCTTTACCCGCGCCTGGATGAATTTCGACATCATAAGAACCGAGACCTTGAAGGCTTATTTATTTACGATCGCACGCAATATTTTCCTGGAATCGTTGAGGAAGCGTCGAGAGCATGAAGCATTAAACGACGCCCACCCAGACCCGCACCCCGCCATAGAGGCGGTTCTGGAAACACAAAGTGAGCTTGATCAAATCCGCGCCACATTGCTTACACTGACTGAAATCGACCGGTCTGCCTTTGTGATGCGGGTCCAACATGACCTGCCGTATGCTGAAATTGCGCGCGTCTTACAACTCTCTGAGGGCGCCGTAAAGGTCAAGGTTCATCGCGTGCGAAAGTTACTATTCGCCGTTCATTCAAAAAAGGAGACAGCATGAAAGAAATCAGCAGGGATGTTATTTTGGATATCCTGCCTCTGTATCTAGCTGGAGAGGTCAGTGCAGAGACAGCCGCGCTGGTCAAAAAATATCTTGAGACCGACCCAGAACTGGCAGAGACCGCCAAGGAAATGGCAAAAGCCGATGGGCTTAATAAAGTTCCCATCCCATTTAGAAAGGAAGCAGCCATGGAAACCTATCAGGAAGCCAAAAAATGGATGACGATCCGCACGCTGGGACTTGCCTTGATCGCTGGCATGGTCTTGATGTGTTTTTTCCTTGTCATGCTGGTCGGGGGATCAATCGAAAGCTTAAGACATTTCTTTGGACCATAGAAGTTCGGCGGCTCACTCGAAAATGAAAAACGAAGGAGATAAATGACATCCAAGACTAAAGGAATAATAGTTTATCTATTACTTGCTTTTGGTGTTGCATGGATACCACTAACAATTCAATGGATGTTGGGTTTGCGTGGTCCAAGTGAAGACGCAACTTTCTGGGATTATGTAGTTTTTTTGCTACTAACCCTGCCAACTTCCTTCGGGCCAGCAATTGGCGCGATCGTAGTTCGTAAGTGGATCACGCGCGAAGGCTTTGCCGATGCCGGTTTAAGTCTGAATCTACGCCAGGGATGGAAGTACTATTTGTTTGCACTAATTTATCCCGCAATTGTAGTACCAGGGACGTTGATTTTGGCGAGGATCATAAGCGGTGAACAGCCAGATTTTTCCGATCTTACAGTGGCGTCGCTGGCGCAAATGATAATCATCGCAATCATTTCTACCCCCATTGTATGGGGGGAAGAATTCGGTTGGCGCGGCTACCTGCAAGTTCGCTTGTTGGCAGATCAGCCATTAAAGGCAGCTATCGCCACCGGCTTGATTTGGGCAATCTGGCACTTTCCGATGATTCTGATGGGGTTTTTATTCTCAGGGAACCCACTCGGTTTGGTCTTGTTTCCCATCAATATGATAATTACATCGCTGTTGTATGGCTGGTTCCAATTGCGTTCCGGTAGTATTTGGGCTGTAAGTCTTGCCCATGCAGCCGGAAACACGATGGTCACGCCACTTCTCTCGTCACTGTTACCCCAATTAGCCTGGCCACTAGTCTGGGCAGGGTATCGTTTGCCAATACTCGCATTATTGAGCTTGTGGATAATCCTGAGCGGCCAACTCAAGTCACAAACTCAGGTAGCGGATGATATCGAAGGTGCCGCCTAACCCACGCTGCACTTGGCCGGGGCTATGCCCCGTAGGTAAGCGATGCGATTTTCGGCAATTCAACCGAGGTAAAGCCGCGTCAGAGTCTATCCCGCCCCAGCGCGGGTATCCCACTCGCTTCGCTCGGGGACGATGACGCAAACCGTTTAGACTGTCGAAAAAGTCCCTTTTCAAAAATTGTTTTTGAAAAGTGGGAAGGGAACATCAAAAAACGCCTGATATTTGGTGCTCCACACAACATTTTGGTAAGAGTTGGATATTTTATAGCCTATTGTGGGAGATTTTTGTGAAAATTTTTCAAACAAAGGGTCTTTCGACAGTCTCGTTAGGCGGCAGGATTAAATCATGTCCATTTCTTCATATCTCGAGAAGTTGTCAAAAATTACAGAGGCTATACTACACTCGCCATTTGAGTGGTGTCATGTGAATGGCGGTTCTGTGGTTCTTCAGGACGCGACAAAGGATGGCGGCACAAAAGGTGGAACTTTTCAAGTCCAGGACTTTGCAATTGCCAAATATCCAATTACAAATTTACAATATGAAAGATTTATCAAGAATTCAAATGGCTTTGCCAATACCCATTGGTGGAAATTTTCTTCCGAAGCAGTGCAGTGGCGGAAGGATCATAAAAATCCAAAGCCGCCTGCATTTAATGATTCTGATTTACCTCGCACGCGTGTCAGCTGGTTTGATAGCATGGCTTTTTGTTCTTGGCTTTCAGCAGAATTAAAGAACACATTGCATGATGATAAACCAATGAATATTCATAATGTATTCACATGGATTACTCGTCTTCCCACTGAACAAGAATGGCAACGTGCGGCGATAGGTGATACTGGGTGGTGTTATCCTTGGGGCAATACTTTGGATGAGACACGTGGAAACTATGGCAATAATGTTGGACAACCCAGTAATGTTGACAAGTATTCTGCGGGAAAAAGTATATTTGGTGTTATGGACATGACAGGGAACTTGTGGGAGAGATGTTTGACAGGTTGGAACCAGGAAATCATTGACATTGGTGGATATACGTATCGAATTATCAAAGGAGGGGCATGGAATATTGGCAATCCAGATTATTTGCGTTCAAAGGATCGCGGATGTCATCCCCCTCGCGGACAGCTTAACGATTGTGGGTTTCGCGTGCTTCTTGATTTAGGTTTACAATCGCAAAAAGCCACCTAACAAAGCATCCAAAGAAACCGCGAATCCGGCTAAAAATGTGATTTTCAAGTATGTTTTGGATAAAAATGACAGAGCCTTTCACTTTCCTATCGCCTTTATCCCCGCAAGATTGCAAGCAGCGGTTAGAGAAACTTGCCAAGAAGCGACATTTTTATTTCTCATCAGGAAGTTTTATTCTCCATGTCAAAATTGATTCTATTAAAGCCAGCCAGGATGGTTTCAAACTTTTTATTTTATGTAGCCCCGAAAGATTCAGGAGCCATGCTTTTGTTTACTTCAAGTTGATCGGGCAAATTCACCCATCAGAAAAAGGAACGACAATTCAACTTCGGCTTCAATTATCGAAACCCTTTTCAAAATTTGACTGGGGATTCCTCGTTTTCTCGTTACTAATTTACGCGTTTGCCTTCTTTGGTGTCGTTATCGCCATCCTATCATCGAATTTATGGGAAGGCTTGCTGATCGGCGTGGTGGTTGGGGGGGCAGGCGCTGGCTATGCTTGGCGACTTTACCAAACTTATATATTGGGGGCAGCAAAGATTCCAACGTTAGTTTATCAAGCGCTTCAACAGGATTCACCTGAAAAACCACAAGGGCAAGACGCGAAACCGTCAGAGTGGGTCTCGACCTTGTCTGATACGCAATAAGTCCAACATCGAAGATATGTGACTGGGTCATCAAGATTGCGACGTTCCGGTAACATTGGGAGTGGAAACATGTAAAACGATATTTCAGCCGCACAAAATCCTGTTTTTCATGCAAGGCTGACCAAATTATTCAAAACGGACTGGATGGTTGTCACGTTTATCCTGCTCCTTCATATCACGTTGATGTTCGTCGAGCGTACCATCGCGCTGGTTGTCCTCTGGCTGTGCATCATTTTCCTGCTCCAAAAAACGGGACGGCGGACGATTGGCCTGCGCGCGCCCGCCCATTGGGGTTGGTGGCTGGCCGCGCCCGTCGTTGGGCTGCTCATGGTCGGGTTGACGGCGGCAGCTTTATGGCTGCTGTTCGGCTGGACGGAGCAGAACCTTTTTTACGATATGGCCCATGCAGTGGGCTGGTCGTTTAATTTGCTAGGGAGCGAGTCCCCGCTTTGGGCGCGCTGGGCGCTGCTGGCATTCGCCTGGCTCTCCAGCCCGTTTTTGGAAGAACCGCTCTTTCGTGGTTTCGCCCAATCGATTTACAGACAAAAAGTCGGCTTGGTGTGGGCCATCCTGCTCCAATCCGGCCTGTTTGCACTGGTGCATCCGTTCACCAGCCTGTCCTGGCCCCTTTCCATCTTCGCCACCGGGGTGGTGTATGGGCTGCTGGCAAAATACAGCCGATCGATTTGGCCGGCGGCGCTTGCCCATATCGCGTACAATTTAGGTATCGTTTGGATATCCTTTCGATTCATGCCGCAGTTTGTGTTCCAGGCATGGTAATTTCGCTCGCATTGATATGGCGGTGACGACATGAACCTGAACAAGAAGGTAATGTATGCCCTTTCGGCGCTATTCGTGACATCGCTGCTCGTCTTGTTTGCCAACTTTTACTTGCGCAAACAAGACAATGAAAAACTTTACTCGCAAGATGGGTTTACTTTCTGCCTTGAGAACCGTGACCCCGAACAAGCCATCGCGATTCTCAAGGACATTCTTGTGCGCGGGCTGCCGCGATACATGGAATTGCCGGAAGACTATCCACTTGTCGAGGTACTTAATATTGAGCCATATCCCGTTTCCACGAGCGCTATGGATGCGTATCGAACATCCTATCGGCTTGTCGTTGATGCAGAAACCCATCCGATAGAATTCTTTTATCGAACAGAGAACGAACACGATTCCCGGTTCTGGCCCGGCTTTAAAATCTACCTGGCGGCTCATTGCCGGTGGAGAAACTCCGACGCCCAATTTCCCCCGCTTATTGTAGTGTTTGTCAGGGAGGCAAGTTTACAGCAAATTGTCCATCAGGTCTTACTGGATGCCACGCGCGAGTGTCCATGACGAGTCCAATATAAAAAGACCCGTTTCTTACTACAGAGACACGGAGATCTTCTTCATAAACTTCCTTCTCTTTGAAAGGAATAGAGAAACATGCCGAAAAACCAACGCACCTTTTTTATCGTCATGGGGGCATTCCAAATCTTTGTCATTTCGGTCATGGGTGGCTGGATATTGCTGGATGCGTGCAAAGCTATCCAAGCCGTCAGCCTGCAACCCATCCGTCAATTCCTGCTGGAACCCATCGTGTGGCACAAGATTGGCGAAATTTTCCTTGTTTTTCCTGTCGGCATCGCTTTTGCTGGTTTTTACATTTTCTGGCGTTCCGATTTACGCTTATAATTTCTGCGAATCGCAACTCCGATCATGATTACCGGCGGGGTATTCAACTTGTTTGCATCCTGGGGGTATTCACAAAAACCGCAAACAGAATTCGCCAGTTTTATGGTTTATTTTGCCTTCATCCTGTTTCTTGCCAGCCTGCTACTATCCTTTGTGCTGAAATGGGTTCACCTTAAAAGAGCCCGGGTGGAAGCCAAAACAAACTCACCAACATAACATAACCTTACGTACGACCCAGGAAAGGACGTTCTAAGAACGCAATCCTTCGAGATTGCGCTAGGTGCATAAAATGTCAAAACGCTATCTGCTTTCAACTGCCCTGGCAATATTAGTCATCACAATCTCGGCTCTCTTTTTTGACGCAGGTGGGTTAATTTCGTATGGGCTAATCATTGCAAGTGTTTGGGGTGCAATTGCTATTCTGGCAGTTTGGTTAATGAATAAGACTGCGCTCAGAAAGATATTGCGTGGGCAGCGCGGCGGGCAACCGTTACGCTAGGACACAAATCCGCTGGAGGATACTTGGCACCATCAATGCCAAACCGAAAAAACCGCTTCACATACTGGCTTCGCCTGCTCACAGTTGGCCTGCTTGCGTTTTATATTCTCTTCATCCTCGCCTTTTCCTGGATCGGCGCAGACCAGATGATAAAACCGGCCCATCATTCGGTCTGTTGCGAGACGCCTGAACGCTTTGGCGCGGCGTATGAAGATGTTACACTCATGACAGCCGATGGCGTTCAACTATCCGGCTGGTACATTCCTTCCCAAAACGGCGCGGCGATCATCCTGCTGCATGGCTACGGCGGCGACCGAACCGGCTCGCTCACCAATGCCGAAATGCTCCACCGGCACGGGTTCGGCATCCTGCTCTACGACCAGCGCGCCAGCGGCGAGAGCCAGGGCGAAACCCTTTCCTGGGGTTGGCGCGATGTCGCCGACGTGGAATCTGCCCTGGACTTCCTGCGAAGCCGTCCTGATGTCACCGTTCCACAGTACGGAATCATGGGCTGCTCCACCGGCGCGGAAATCGCCGTCGGGGCCGGGGCGCAGTTCGAGGAGATTGGCGCGGTCGTTGCGGACGGTCTTCTGTATACATCCATCCGCGACACTTTGCCGCCGCATGATTTCAAAGATTGGCTGGGCTGGCCCGTCTATCCCTTGTTTATTACCTTCATGGAATGGCGCAGCGGCGCATCCGCGCCTCTCTCGCTGACAGAAGCCGTCGCGCAAATCGCGCCGCGTCCGCTCTTGTTGATTGCGGCGGAGAAGGATGGCTACGAACAATGGCGCAGCGAAGGCTATTACCGGGCGGCGGCCCAGCCCAAAGAATACTGGGTGGTGGAAGGCGCAGCCCATTGCGGCGGCCCTGCTGCGCAGCCGGAAGCCTATGAAGCGCGTATCGTTTCGTTTTTTGGACAGGCTTTGTTTGAACCATAGTTGAGTGAATCGCATGAAAACTGCCCCCATTTCCCGCCGTATCCTGGCTTACCTGATTGACAGCCTGATTGCCTTTCTTGTATTCGTCCTGGCGGCGCAACTGCTGGTTTTTGTCCCCTTGCGCCACCTGCTTATCGGCTCGGAAGATTGGTTCAGGTCGGGCTGGAACACCCAGGCTTACACCCTGCTGACCATGTCGCTCCCAACCTGGCTATATTTTGCGTTATCTGAAATTTCTCCTCGGGGAGGAACGCTTGGAAAACGCCTGCTCAACCTGAAAACGGTGACAAAAGGGTCGCAAGGCAAAATGACCTTGCCCCAATCGCTGGCTCGGACGCTGGTCAAGTTGTTGCCCTGGGAAATGGCGCACCTCGCCAACAACCTGCCCATGCCCATGTGGTACGACCCAGACCCCGGCTTTCGGGTTGCCTTCCTGCTCTCGCCCATCTTGGTGTCAGTGTACATCGCCCTGACATTTTTGACCAAAGAGAGACAAAGCCTGCACGACCTGGCAGCCCGGACAGTTGTCTTGCATCTGTTTACAAAGGAGAGTGCTCGATGATTAACAGGCTCTTGCGAATCTTGATTTACATTCTTTTGTTTGCAGCCATTCCCATCGGGGGGCTTCTTCCTGTACCCGACCTGGGTAAAGTATCAGGTTGTTGAAACCTACACTTTTTTACCAAAGCAAGCAGGGGATGAAGTTTGGTTGGTAGCGATGCGTCCGAAAAACAACGCTTACCAGCGCATTGAAAATATCAACATCCAATGGAGCGGACAGGTTTTTGATCAACAACACGATGGAATTGAAACAATCTTCTTTGAGCGTGTTTCGGTCGATGCCGAAGCCTTTGAAGCTCAACTCATCTATAATGTCGCTTTGCTACAGGGGCATACGGTTTGGCAAGCCCCGATTGAAGAAAAACATACACGCGCACAGAAATACATCGAATCGGATGCATCCCAACTGACGCGCGCCGCGAAAAACATTTGCACTGAACAAAACGGCGATTGGCCTTACCGGATCTTCTCTTTCACTGCCAGCCATCTCTCCTTGCCGCAAGGAACCTGTATTGGCGGCGAACCATCTGCCCTGGACGCCTATGATTCGCAGGTTGGCGTGTGCGGAGCATTTGCAAACTTAATGACTGCGCTGGCTCGCGCCTGTAATACTCCGGCAAAGTCAATCAGCGGGCTGTCAATGCCGTTGTTTTTACCGCCCTGGCTGGCAACTTCCAGCACATGGAATCATCCCGGCGGCGCTCACGCCTGGGTGGAAATCCACACAAGCGAGGGCTGGACAATTGCCGACCCCAGTTGGGCATCGGGAGTGCCATTTGCCCGTTTCTGGTTCGGGCGCAGTTCAGGGCAATATCTGTCTTACGGTGAAGTTGGCGGACATGATCATGTATATGAGGAAATACTTGAATGGGGCAAAAAACGTGGGGGTATCATTGGCGCAATGTCGGCCCCGCTTAAGTTTGTTGCCATTAGCAATAACGACTCTATGGCGGTTATCCCATCTGTAACGGTCAAAAAATACGGGATGACCGCTGGTTTTTTGCGGCTGGCTCTTACCTCCTTCTCTTGATCCTGACGAACCGGATTAAAAAATATTACCGCCAGAGCGAGAAGAAATAACCCCACAATGAATCATAACCCTGAAACCCAACCCCTCGACCCCTTCGCCCGCCTGGCGTCCACCTTCCGCCGCGATATTCCCACCTTTCGCGCCGAAGCGCGTATCAATCGGGTCAACGACGTTTTATGTGCGCTGATTAGCCTGCCGCTGGCAATTGCAGTTGTGATCTGGCTGGTGCGCGTCAGCGATTGGACCCTGATCCTGCAAAACTGGCATCTGCTCCCGCTGGTCATCGCGCTCATTGTCCTGCTCAGCCGCTGGAACTTCTTACTCATCACCGACCTGGGCGCGCGCGGCGGGGGCATATACGGCAACGTCAACAGCAGCCTTGACAGCGTCATCCGCTGGTCTGCGGTGTTTGTGCTTGGTCCAACCGTTTTATGGTTCGTCGTGCCGGTAGAATTGGGATTGCTGGCAATGCACATCTTAAAAATCCCCGCCGCGGCAGACCGCAACTGGCGGCTTGCCCAAAGTTTTACACTAACCATCGCCGGACTCACCCTCGCGCCGCTGGTCGCCTTCTCTGCCTATACCGCCATTTATCCAATGTTTATTTAATTCGTCCATAAGGACGCGGTGTTGGGCAGTTTTTATGCTAACAGCGCCATAATAACCAAAGGCAAATCTATGACCACATGAACGATTATCACAAAGAATACATTTCGTTGCCAAAAGTATAAACCAGTAAGAATCATTCCTAATGGAACGACCACGCCAACGATGTGAGCAATATTCCATCCCGTAGCGTGAACAGCCACAAAAAATACTAGACTAATCAACCCGCTTATCCACTTATTGCCTGTAACTTCTAATAATCGCTCTAGAGAATAGCCACGAAACAAAATTTCTTCCGTTATGCCCGCTGTTATTACACTTAAGAATAATATCCACCAAGAATAATTTGACACGACTTGTGTTACCGTTCCTGAATTCGATGGTGGGAAAATCGCGCTGACCAACAAAGTAAGCACGGGTACTAACAGCGATAACAAGACACCGAACCCAATTGCCATCAGTGCCGATTTCCAAGATAAAGAGTTCCATCCAATTGTGGTCAATGGCAAGTTCTCAGTTTTTCGCGTGAAAACCAGCACCGCAAAAGCCAGTCCCCAAAAAACACCAAAGCCCACCAAGGTAGAAAGTGGCTCATTGACATTAGGTTTGATAAACATCGGGCTGATGAACAAAACGAAAACTACGGGGACAGCCAGAGATAAACTTAATCCGAGAATCTTTTTTTGCATATTGATAACTATCCTTTGCAAGGAACAGCCCAACGAGACTGTCGAAAAACCATATTTTCAGACAGAGCGCGAGGCGGATGGCGGGTCAAGCGCTCGATTTTCACTCTGACCGGGACAAAACGGGGCAGGGCGGGCTTAGATCAGCGCCCCAAAGGTGTGGTAAGGTTTGGGTAAAAACAGGTGGTAACGGTTGGGGTGTAAAATGACAACCCCTTCCAACCTAATTACTTTTGAGCGGTTTCCGCCCAAACTCCCAAATCCAATTGGGACTTTTGCCGGAAAGGATTAAGGTCGAGTGAGCAGATTATACAATCCTCTCTCCACAAGGTCAACATGGAACAAAACCAGCCCTGCAAACTCATGAATCAGCCGCCTAAAAAATAGATTTATTATCCAAGCTTTCAGCGGCATTCCGCTTATCCTCATCCTTGGAAGAACCGTATCGCAGCGCCATTTCGAGCGAATGACCCATGAGAGCAGCAGCTGTCTTGGGGTGGACGCCGCTGTGCATCAGCATGTAGGCGTAGGTATGCCGCAGCGTGTGGGGGGTGACATTCACCCCGCAACGTTTGGATGCATCAACGAGCATGTTTTGTATCGTCCGTTGGGTGAGGCGTGAAAATGATCGCTTCAATTCAATGAACAGGGCATCGTCCCTGGCAGGGAAGGTCCGCCGCACATCAAGCCAATCCGCCAACGCTTCGCGCACCTGTTTGGGAATGTCCACCTTGCGGGGCTGTCCGCCTTTCCCGTTGCGGATCAGGATCCAGCCGGAACGGTCTTTCAATGTGACATCATGCACGTCGATATTAACGAGCTCGCTCACGCGAGGACCGGCGTACATCAACGTCAGCATGATGGCGCGGTCGCGGACGATCAATTTGGGGGCGAGATCGAGTTTACGCTTTCGTTTCGTCTTATTCGTTGTCCGCTCCCAGGGAGTGCGGAATACATATTCCAGCTTCGCGCGTTCCTCGTCGGTCAACCCTCTTGGATCGGGGAGAGGCAGTTTCTCGATCTTCACCTTTTCGGCTGGATTGATTGGCGTTATCCCGCGCGCGGCGAGGAAGTTTCCGAAAACGCGCATTGATGCCGCGTGCCTGGCAATCGTGGAGATGGCGTACTTCTCCGCGTGCAGGTTCTTGATAAACGCCTCGATGACCGCCTTGTTGAGCAGGTGCGGTTCGGTTTGGAGCAGGGGGATGGTCAATTCCACACCTCTCTCATCCTTCGTCCACGCCAGGAATTTCCGCGCGTCGCTCATGTATCCTTTGACTGAGACTGCGCCATTCTTATCTGTCAGATAACGCTCGAAGTGCTGCATCAGATCATTGGACATTTATCCGGCCTTCCGCAATTGCAAATACGATGAGCACGGCGATCCACACGACCGCGATCAATGCGGCTTTGATTCTGCGCTGTTTTTCGTGTTCCATGAACATTGCACTCAAGAAACGGATGGCGTTGATTCGTTCCATGCCTTGCGCTTTCGCGAAATGGTCCGCCGTCTCAGCAAGTCCCGACTCTCTTGTTCTCGCAATCAGGGCTTTAAATTCCTCGTCAACTTGTTTCTGGTCGTAGTCCATGTTTCTCTCTTCGGTATTAAACGAAGTAAATTTTCAATCTTAGGCGGGCTTTTTGACCCAATTTCGAGCCTGATAATATCAATATACTTCGTACAAGTCCAGTTGTACGAAGTATATTTTACCACCTTTTCGGAGGAATTAATTGTCTATTTTCTTACCACCCCCCGCAGGAGCGCCCGCTCTATCCTATCTTTACCATACCCTCTCGAAACCACCAGGGCATCGACCCTCATCCCCATCTCCGGTAGGAATTCCGTCACCGGATTATAAAAGTTAGCCAATGGTTTACCCGCATCTTGGAAAGAAGTTGTGTCGGTTGATAGATTTTTATCCAATGGTAGCACTACCTCTCCCCACCCAAAAGGCAGAGATATGGTGTGCACCATGGGGTCATCGCCAGTCTTGGTCAGTCGCCAACCTAGCCAACCTGACGCTATCAAAAGCAACACGAGTAGCACTACCAATGTCCATTTCTTCATATTCCCACTTTAGCAAAAAGCCCCCTGCCAGCTACTCAAAAAATTCCCGCCTAATCTTCATCACTCATGTAGAAAAACACAATCAAACCTGGATGTGATAGATTATTACTTTTGCTTCAAAAAAAACGCATCATCGAAGCAAAGAGACCGATATCTCCTTTTGTAGGATCCAGTTGTGTCTCAACCATTTTTGCACCCGATCCGGCCATTCGCGTCATAAAATCATTATTTTGCAAATCAATTAATCTCAATACCTCATCGGTAACAAGACCTAGGTTACTTTTAGTTGGATCGTCCCACAGCACTTTCCACTCCTCAGGAGTTCGATCATTCTGACCAAAAGTTTGCACGTTCACCCTCAAAACATCTCCACTAGTCAAATTTGACTCCACAAACACCACCATACTATCGCCCGGATCCAGATCCCAAGTCGTCCCTATCGTCACCGTCCCCGTTCCGTCGCCGGCTCTCACCCAATATGCCCGGCCATTGACCGGCCCATCCATGGGTTTGTACATATTGGCTTCGTTGCCGGAGAGTTCCGGATCTTCGGCAGGCGAGAGCCCCATTTCAAACAAACGGTAGAAATAGTCATATCCCTCGCGTCTGGTACTGGTGCGCACCGCCGTATTGTATGGTTTGTAGTCTGTCCCCTCGGCCACGTTGTTTCCCACCACCCCAAAGGTGCCGGTCATCGCACTCATCCACACCACCCCACTGCTGTCGGCCGTGCCGAACCTATCATATAGCGTCACAAAAGGACTACAGGCTCCCACACAGGTGCCCGGGATATTGGTAGCCATATTTCCGCCATTGGCCCCTACATCCCCACCCCGAGTCTGCCACCAGGGGATTTGCTGGGTGGTCATATAGAAATCCAAGTCCGCCGTATTGCCCGTCATGTTCCGGCTATAACTGCCCGATGGCGGACAGGTGGTCAGATAATTCAAGTCGGTTTGATACAAGGTAAACACATTTACCCCCGGTGCCGTAGCCGTGGCATACGTCCCATCCGCCCCGATACCCACTGTGCCCGTACTATTCAGCCGGATATACGATCCCACTCCCGGCAGGATGCCCCCGCCCGTCCCGGCCGTACAGTCGCTTCCATCCCAAGTCGCCGACCCCAGGCGCACCGTCCCGGTCACATTGTATGAAGTGGTGCAATCGGCATTGGTCGTACACTGATTCACCCCCGCTCCGGGTACACTCACACAGCTGGCCCCAATACACTCCCTATGCGTCGGATCATCGTCTCCCCCACCTCCTCCACCCCCGCCCCCGCCGGTCGGCGCGCAGTCCCCCCCATAGCAGGGGTCTACGTATCCCGGACATTGGTGCGCATCATCAGAACTCGTACAAACTACTATGGAGTTATCCCTAACATCCTCACACGAACCATCAATTTCTTTCCCATATACATCATACTGACAAACCCGTTTGCTACAATCACTAAACGAACACCAGTCACATGATCCGCAAGAGGCACACGCCTGGCATGTTTTGGTACACCCATCCGGGGCATCCTTCACTGTCCACTCTCCACACGGCGCCCGACAATACTCCACCACCCCACTACACGACTGCCCCTGCACCTCCCCCGCCGAAAACATCATCAACCCCACCACTGAAAATAATAAGGCTGCAATTACTGTTTTTATCTTCTGCATACTGCCCAATACTAAATACTAACTACCAAATACTCGCTTTAGCGTACGCACCCATACCCCGCGACAGTTATCGCCACAAAATCCCCCTCCTTATGCCGGGCCAATATTAACGTATCATCGCCTACCGAAAGTATTTCCCCCACTTCCTCCATCCCCCGCTCCTCTACACCCGTCCGATACGTTGTCAGGTCAATGAAACCTTTTTTCGTCTCCACTTTTACCCCCTTGGTATCGGTGATCGTACTGGGTATGCACATCTGCTCAAACACCCGCGGGAAATACACCTTGAAATTCTTGCCCGCTACTTCCATTTCCAGATAGCGTGTCTCCATCGTGGTAACTATTCCCCGCAACAGCGCCCGCTCTATCTCGTCTTCACCATACCCTCTCGAAACCACCATGGCATCGACTTTTTGCATGCTCTCCGGCAAAAACTCCGTCACAGGCAAATCAAACCTCACGCTTGGTTTTTGAGCATCATCAAAACTCGTCTTATTTGTAGCGAACTGTTCATTAAGTGGCAAAACTATTTCCCCAAAAAAGGGTACCGAAAATTTCCTCACCAAACCACTCCCCGGAAAATTATTCCTATTACCCCCTACTACCAACCAGTACCCAAGCCCAAACACCACCAACACCAACACGACCAAAAGTAACACTAACCCGCTTTTTCTCATCATAAAACTAGAATACCAAATCCACTTCCACAATGAAAGACTGGAGACGTACTACTCGCTCATCATCCACGCAGTATCAACAAAGTACAAGCTATATCCATACATCCCCACATCGACCGTTGGATCCAGCTTCTTTAGTACGTCCTGCGGGTTTCGTATTCCCCGCATCTTTTCAAGATAGTCAGATTTGGTCAGCTTCCAAAAGTTATACAATCCAGGCAAGTTCACCATTTGGACCTGCTGTGGATTTATGGTATCAACATCAACTGCATTGACAAACGACTGCGTATCCACGACCAACTCCGCTCCCAAAGGTATTTTATTTTCCAAGTATTTCAACAACTCCTCTCGGCTTTTAAAATACCCCTGCTCACCGGGCTGGCCTGAGGTATAATCAACAGTCGCAATCATTGATTCATAGTTTCCATTATACTGTAAACCCAGCACTATCGGCACTCTAGTATCCGGGTAGGCAGACTGCACAAAAAATCCACACACTGCAAAATCAGCCTCGTTCCCCGTCAGGTGTGCCACAGACAGTGTTTCCACCCCCACATACATCATGTATGATCGGAAAAGACCAGTTTCAGAGCGAAACGAAACTGTTGGAGTAAACCCTGGTCGGTTTTCAAATTTTGCAAACGCCTCTCCCACCGTCACCTTCGTCAGGTCCTCAAAATCATCATCAACCTCTGCCTGCAATTCGGGATTCAAACAACTCGTATACACTTTTTCCACCAAATCCCACTCTCCACTCACTTCATTAAATCTCATTATTTGTTTCCCCTGGTCATCTAAACCAAAGATCATATCCCCCTCCACTTGAACTGAAACAACGTCCTCTGGCAGGGACACCATCCACGGTTCAAGGGTCGGGGCGAAGGTGCTTATCGGTACGGCGGTTGCTGTCGCCATTGGCGTGGAGGTAGGCAGCGCTTGGGTAGGTCCGCAAGCGGAGAGCAGGGTCAAGGCAATAGTAGAAGAAAGTAGGAGATGTTTCATTAGCCGAATCCTAAATTTGATTTTGCAGGGATTATAGCTGAAATCAAATTGAAGGAATCTAGATGGGAAAAGACACCCTGAAATTCTTACCAGCTACTTACATTTCCAAATAGCGTTTCTCCATAGTAGCTACCCGCAGGTCACTCTCGGGCATAAACACACTCACTTGCTGATCAAAATGAAGTCCTGCAGGCGCCCCGACGTCCCCCTGGGTCATACCGGTCGTCAAATCACTCCCTCCCGGCCCGGGCAACACTACTTCTCCTACCCAGGGTATCGACACTTTCACCACCAGGCCCCGCTCCCGCTCGGGCACACTCAGCACATCCCTGCAAGGGATCCAGCTGTTGAGCAGCTTCTTTTGCATTGCTTGCAGTCATTCGTGCAATAAAATCATTATTTTGCAGTTCGATTAATCGAAAAACGCCCCGATTTACCGGCGGCGTTTCAATAAGCTTGTCGAGAAGCCATCACTCAGCAGCAGGCAGCCACTCTACCTGCACAATCTCTTCAACTGCATTGAATTCTGGATCGCCTGTTATGACCGTGCCGCCCATATGCTGCGCGGCCGCAATGGCAAAAGCGTCAGCATACGAAATGGCGTAATTCGCCTTGACGTGGGCGGCGGCAAAGACGGTTTGCTCATCAGCGGGAAGAATTTCGACAGGCAGTTGTCGAAGCAGCGCCAGCGCAACCTGCGCTTTCTCTGTGGCGCCTCTTCGTTCTGTGATGTAGAGCAGTTCCCCAAGATTGATGATGGAGAGGTAAAGACGGTACTTTCCTTGTTTGGCATCTTTCAGGAGCTTTTCAATGCGTGAGGCGGCGGGTTCATCCCGTAAATAGGCGAGCAAGGCAAACGTGTCCAGGATGAATGTGGGTGGATTGTCCATTGGCTTATTTCATCCTCGCCTCTTCGCGTTTGCGTTCTTTCCTGCGTTCTTCCAACAGGTCTTTGGTCAGTGAGGGAAGGTCCTTCAATAAGCCGCGCCCTGCTTTGATGGGATCCTTCGTGGCCGGGATGATGGACAGAACGCCGCCGTAATCCACAATAACCACCTCCGTGCCAGGCGTCAGGTGATACTTTTTTCTCAGTTCAGCGGGGATGACGATCCAGCCTTTACTTGAAACGGTTAAAGTCATCTCGAACTCCTTGTTATACATTTTCGCAGAAAGTATAACATAACTCGATCCACCCTTGACACAGTTTTCGGCATCAGCGGGGAGACTCGAAATATTCCTTTTCGTTCCTGTACGACCATTGGTCCCCTGGACTTGCCAATATGACGAGGGTCACAAATGACGTCGCCGATGCCTCCCCGGCGGTGTGTTGGTGCGCAAGACCTCAAGCCCGCTCCGGGAAGAACTTTGCCAGGAATTGGGCGGGAGTTAGAACAAGCGCCTCTTGCTCGAGCAATGGTTTGTAATGTCGAAGGTTGCCTGTAACCAGGGCGTCGGCGCTGGATGTGATGAAGACTTCGGCAAACATAATGTCGTCCGGGTCCGTGTACCCATAGGTGGGTAGTGTCGCGGGTTCAATATGTTTTCCGTTCAGTTCAATGTGATCGATCACTGCCAGCATTCTGGGCGGAGGGATGTGCAATTCCGATCGCGATAAAACCTCCTCGTATTCTCCGAGGATGCGGTCATCATAAGCCACCAGGATTTGGTTCTCCAGGATCAGGTCGAGTATCTTCGCCGGTGAACTTTTCCGGCTGAGCAGGCTGCTGATGAGCACGTTCGTATCCAGTACGACAGTGATCATTTGCTCTTTTTCCTCGATGCGCGGCGATCCGCGCGGGTTTTCCGGATCAACGCGTTGACATCTTTCAGGGTCATCTTGTTCAGCCCTCTCTGACGCGCCTCGCTTCGGATGGCCCGTACCGCCATCTGCGCACGCAAGCGGGAAACCATCAGCAATACATCCTCGACGTTCTCGCCGCCCAGGCTGATCATCACGGCGAACGGCTTGTTGTCAACCGTCACGATCAACTCGCCCTCGCTGGCAAGTTTCCTGCGCAGGGCTGAGGGTTCGTTGCGTAATTCACGGTAGGGAACGAACTGCATGGGAATCTCCTTTCGTAGCAATATTTGCTACGCCATTATATCACCAACCCTCGACCGGCATTCTCACCGGGGGTTTCGGTATCAGCGGGGAGACTCAAAAGATCCCTCATCGTTTCTGCATGACCATAGACGCTTCTCTCTTCCCTTGAGTCTCGAAGGCAGCTTCGTGATTGACGGGTTGGGAGAAACACCCGCCGAAATTCTTTTGGAGGTATGCCATGCGCGACTACGATAATGACGGCATTGTGGATGGGGTTGTCATCGAGGAGATTCCCGTCAACCCTCACGCGATTGCCGTCGCTCCTGCTCCGATCAAAATCGGAGCATCCTATGGCGTCTTCAAACTTCTTGACGCAAGCCTTTTCGTACTCTGGCTTTTCGTCATGCACTGGCAGATCAGGAACGGACACAACCCTTTCCTTGGACTGCCAGTCCTGCTCCTTCGCGTCTTTTGGTTTTTCCCCCAGAGGAGGGATGAACGCAGGTTCGTTATCAGACGCGGCCATAGGTAGTTCGCCTCGAGAGAAGCCATCCGCTTCTCTCGCCTTGTAAGTCCGGTATGGCGGGTTTATGAGGCGAGAGAAGTTTTTCTTGCCGTATCAATAATTGGAGGTATGTCCCATGACAAACAACCAGAACGGTTTGGTCGGTTTTACCTGCGAAGTCACCGATCAACCCATCCCATTCCACGACTGCCTGGACTGCGCGATCAAGGGCGCTCCGGGCTGTTCGATGGTACCGGCTGTCATTCAGGCAGCCATCAACTCGCTTCGAGATCCGAACTATTCGGACAAACTTGCCTTTCAGGCTGGCGCAGACATCGGCTTTTCCGTCACGGAACTTTTGAACTGCCCGCGCCAAACGCGCTTGAAGGTGGAAAATCCGTATCACGAAAAACCGTCGTCCCTCTACCGCATGAATCGCGGCACGGGGTATCACGCCCTGCTTTCCGCCGCGGCCGGGAACGGATGCATCAGCGAACAAACGTTGACGTGGAAGTTCACCTATCGCGGCAGGTCCATCCTGTTGGTTGGCACGCCCGACCTGGTCGAATGGACGCAGAACGGCTGGTATATCACCGACTACAAGGTGACGGGCAAAGCTCCCTTCGGGCGCAAAGTTCCCAAATGCCCGCACTGCGCAGGCGAGGTGTACAAGGACGGCAGGGATTTTTTCTGCCAACCCTGCAACGTGCAGGTAAAGAACCGTCATGCTCCCCGCGTGTATGTTCCCCCGCAGGCGCGTTCCTCGCATGTGGCGCAGGTCAACCTGTACGCCCTCCTGGTGGAGAAAAACCTGCCCTTGCTGAAGGCGAAAGTCCCCCAGGCGTCCGCGAAATTCGCTGGCGCCCAGATCGTCTATTTCCCGGACGACAAACCCGTGCGCATCCAGGTCGGATTGGACCGGAATGAGGCAATGACGCTTCTCAAAAAGAAGCTCGCCGCGTTGATCGATCCCGATCTCCCGCCTGTTCTCGAGGATGTCGATGAATTGTGGCGGTGCGACTACTGCCCCCTCCGCACGGTTTGCGAACAGCATCATGGCGGTCCTGTGGGGAAAGACGGACTGTTATCCGAACTCGAAGCCGAACAGGAACTTCAACCAGAAGGCGCATAAACGTCTTCACTGGATTGCCCTGACCCCATCTGTCAGGGCAATCTCTTTTTGTCACGCCCAGGCATGGCTGCCCTGGGGCGGGTTCGATTCCCGCTGGCGCGTCAAGGGCATCCGAAAGGAACCCGATCATATTTCATAAAGGAGGTATGTCTATCATGACTACCAACAGCAAGTCCAACCGTCCGTTCAACTTCGTTGTCTTCACCCTTGGCATCGTCAGGGATGGAGGCGAGCTCTCCGACACCCTGACCGGCACGGGCAGGGCGTTCGCCACCGCCCGCGGCTACAACTATACCGGCAAGCGCAAGGAAGAGCAGACCAAGCCTTCCATGTTCTTCGATGTCAAGGCGTTTTCCTTCGACGATACCGTCTCCAAACTCGTCCAGCAGGTCGCAGACCTGTCCAAGGGCGACAAGGTGACGGTCAAGGGACGCCTGGGATTTCGCAAGTGGGTTTCCCAAAGCGGCGTCGAAAAGGAAAAGTTGGAGATCATCGCGTCCAGCGTCGAGGCTTTCGATCCGAAGGACGCGAACAACAGACCCTCCAGTTTTGTCATGCTGACCCTGAAAGCCATCAAGGATGGCGGCGCGGTCGATTTCACCCAGAACGGCAGGGCGCGTGGCAAGGTGTCCGCGATGCTTTCCACCGGAAAGGACGCGAGCGGCAACTACCGCGAACCGCTCTGGCTGGACGTGGTGAACGTCGCTCAGGACGATCAGATCACGCCCATCATCGACGTGATCGGTCAGTTGCAGAAAGGCGATTACTTCACCGTGAAGGGTCACCTGAGCATGGATGAATGGACGGACAAGGACGGAAACAAGCGTCACAGCTATTCCGTCTGGGCTAACAGCATCGAACCCTTCTCCTGGGGTGATGCTGACGAACAGGGCGCTATCGAGGACGAACCCGAACTCGAAGGCGAACCTGCCTAGCACGACCGGGAGCCTGTTGACCAACAGGCTCCCATCTTCGCCCCCTGGCAGGGTAGTGCGCAGTCCGATTCTGCGCGGGCGACCTGCGAGCAAGGTCTGCTGCTATTCAGACCAAACTTCGCCCAAGAGTGAACGCGGCTCGCATCTCTCGGTGCAGGTGGCGAGTGGGATCGAACCCACTCGCCGCCTCCCTTTGGGTTGACATCGCATGGATGTCCCCTCAAGGGGAGGCTGGCCATCCGCCTGCCCCAAAATTCAACCGAGAGGTGTAACCATGTTTGCTCTGACCACCGTTCTCTTGATCGTTATCCTCGTGTGCGCCATTGTGTACGGACGCGCGCTCCTGTACTCTTTTTCGGAAGAGCACAAAATCGATGAACGCATCAAGGAAGTTACGCGCCAAGCGTGACAGTGGTGGCGGGCGGAGTCTGATACGTACCAGACCTTGCTCGCAACCATGAATATGGTTGCATAAGAGAAAAACACTCCCCTCCTGCCCGCCTGTCCGCAGACGGTTTGGAGGGGGATGTTTTTTTACCCCGAAAAATTTTCCACGGAGGTATGTCAACCATGACATTCAAAATTGCAAAATCCGAACTTGCGGCCCTGCTGTCGTTCGTCTCGCCCTACTTTTCGGCAAAGAACCGTCCGTTGTGCATTTCCATCCAGGATGGAAATCTCAACCTGTTCACATCCGACAGGGTGGAAGGCGGCAGCGTGCTGGTATCCGCGCCGATCGGTAAGAAAGCCAAAAGCCGCGATTGGTTCGCGGTGGATGGCCCCAACCTGCGCGATATGGTCGCGCTTGTGGAGGATGGACAAATGATCGAGGTCAGTTTCGACTCGAAAACGTCCTCGATCGCGCTGGTGTTTCCGAACTCCCGCGCGGAATTCCGCTGCGTTCCCAACTTGACTGCGCCGTCCGCCGTGAAATTTGGAAAGCCCGGCGCGACCATCAAAGGGAGGGATCTGAACGTGCTTGCCACCCTCACCGAGGCCGCCTCGGATGACGAGGCGCGTCCGACGCTTGCAGGCGTATTTGTCCTGCCTCATGCGGGCGAATTGGAAACGGCTGCGGCGGATGGGTTTGTTCTCTCCTACACGTCCATCGAATCGCAGGATGCAAAGGACGCGGCAGGCGCGGTGTATTCCGCCCCGGCAATCAATCGCGCCAAACGCTCCCTGAAATCTGCGGACGACGAGGAGATCAAACTTGGCTTCGACAAAGGCGGCATGACCGTCTCCGCGCAGCGCGGCTCGGCACATGTGACCGTGCATATCCCCGTAGTCCACAATCAGTTCGTGGACTACAAGCAAATCCTGAACATCCCCGTATCGCTCGAAGTCGAGATTTCGACCGCGGAACTGGAGCGCATGATCAAGCGCATGAAGGCGCTGGACGGCAACGTCTACCTGCAGGTGACGGGCGGGCGGTTCTGGTATCTCATCAAGAATGAGAACACCGGCAGCGCCATCGAAAGCTTCGATGTGGGCGCTGAAACGGAGAGTCCCTTGATGGCTTTCCAGTTGTCAACCCTCAAGGATGTGACCAAAGCCTGCGTTCCGAACGGAAAGGTGTCCGTTGTATTTCCTGAAAATGACAGGCAACCCCTACGGATCAAAGGTGCGGCGACCGCGCTGGCGATGCCGCTGGTGTGCGATTTGAAGGAATCACCGTTCAAGAAGGCACAACCTGCGCTGATGTAGAAAGGATCGGGATGGGACACATCGCCCCATCCCGTTTTCTTATGGAGGTAAGCGTGAACACGCAAACAAGAATGTCCATACTGCGGGAGGAGGACACCCCCTCGTACCGCGTAACGTATCAAACACAGTCGTGCACCGCCGCCGATATCCTCGCTGTCCTGATTGGCGGACAACGCCAAATAGAGGCTGCCGAGGAACTGTTGTCCCTCTACCGCGGAAGCCTGACGGAAATCAACCAGGCAACCGTGGAGGAACTATCCAGAGTCAAGGGCGTGGGCGCGCAGGCTGCCAGGCGCATCAAGGCGGCAGCGCGGCTCAACATTGTGTTGGGTCCCAAAACCGCCCAAACCGTGATCAACAGTCCGGCGGACGCCGCGGCGTTGTTGATGCCTGAAATGTCCATTCTGGAGAAGGAACATTTCCGTGTGGTGCTGATGTCCACACGCAGCCATGTCATCGCGATCGAGGAAGTCTATATCGGATGCGTGGGGAATATCTCCATTCGCCCGGCGGAAATTCTTGCGCCTGCAATACGACGCAATGCACCGCAAATCATTATTGCGCATAACCACCCATCCACCGATCCGACGCCTTCGCCGGAGGATGTCACTGTGACCCGACTGCTTGTGCAGGCCTGCAAGGTGATGGATATCACGCTGCTGGACCACCTGGTCATCGGCAGTGATGGTCGATGGGCATCTCTCAAAGAGCGTGGACTTGGTTTTACATAGACAGGCTGGAGGGGCATCCCCCCTCCAGCGTATTTTTGCCTTTCCTTGTCTGTGACGGGAGACAGACGAGGGCAGGCAAGATTGCCCTGAAACTTTCTTGGAGGTATGTCATGAACGACAAAGAATGGTTCATCCTTCAGTACATGCACCGCGATGATGGGAACTGGAAAACCCGCGACACGGTTCTGCTTTCCAATAAAAAAGGCTTGACCGAATCGAAAGCGGAGAGATCCATCCGCGAGAATTTACTGGATGAAGATGGACACTTTTTTCCGCTTGAAGCTGGCTTGCAAATCCTCGACGGCTGCGAACACGACTGGCACGAATTCGTGCATATCGAGTTTGTGCGTGACGATGAAAGTCTGTTCAATCTCAAACCGTTGATGGATATCTCCGACCTGATCGGGAAACTTGGGAAGTCGAAGAAAAAACATGCAAGTTGCACACAACTCCACAATGCGGGCGTGCTTCCCTCTTTTCCCCGTCTGGTATCCGAGGTTCTGTCCGTCCTGCACGAGTTATGGACGGCGCTTTATGCCTACCGCGGAAAGGTTGTGCTGGTTGCGATCCACCTCGACGATTTTCACACCATCGAGAAAACACTGGAGATGGACAGCGAATCATCCGCCTTCGACTCTGAGATCCGCCGCTCCTTGAAGCGGGGACTCAAACGGATGGTGGAAGTGGACATCAAGCCGCTTTTCGATCTGCGTAAACGGCTCATGCGCATCCAGAAAGAAACGAAATGATCGCATGGATCAAACAAATATTCCCCTCGAACCGCCCTTCGACGCTTCACGATGAAATGTGCGGGAGGGAATTGACAGGGTTGTACATTACTCAAAGCGCTGCGAGGTTCCGTTTTTCAGACGGAAGCGCCATGTTGATCAGCCTGGAAACGCGCAACTTTCTCGGATCGCCCGCGAAGCTGTGGAGGGAATGGATCACCTTTCCCGGCTGGCTGCGTATTATGGGCGTGAAGGAGACGCCTGACCAAATCATCCTGACCGTTTCTGGAGCCATCTACTCGTCACATATCATCCTGCGCGAAGCGGGGGATACCGGCTGGGAAATGTCCTTCAACGGCGGTCAGATTTTCTAACAGCGAGGTATGTCATGAAACCTGACAAAAACGTTTTTGTAACCATCCTGACCAACTGCGACGAGTGGACCACCAAACCCACCCACGCCGCATTTGTGGTCGATCGGTCCCTGCTGCTTCGATTGTTCTGGGATATGTTCACCTGGAAGATCGCCAACATCCTGAACCGCAACCTGCACCAGTACGAAACCTTCCTCTTCGGTTTGGAGGCGTACTGGCTGGAAGCAACGTGTGGCTGCAGCGGCTCCCCCGACAATCTACTATGCTGCTGCGAGACGGAAACGCCGCTCGGATTGATGACTCTTGAGCAGATGAACGAGCGATACGAGGAGAACTTCGAGGAAGGCGACCATATGGAGACGCCTCACCTGGTTGTCGAGCGCTGGGGATCGTTCCGCCTGAAAGTCTGGCGGGACTACTGTCCGTCGCAATATGACAGCCGCGAATTCGGATTCCTTGAATTGCTCGATCCGTTCCTTCCCGAATGGCTCAGAAAGGCGGTGGCGAAATGATTCCGGAGGATGTCTTCGATGCAGCTCAGGCGGCTTTGGATCAGTCCGTTTCCTTTGATATGGACGAGATCGCGGATCTCTGTCCGCGCTGCCAGTCCTTTGAAATGTCTCAGGATGACGGGGAGAATTTCTGGTACTGCCTTGTTTGCGGATACTACCTGGACCCGAATGAAGGCGACAATCCATACCATCCCCACGCTCCCCTGCCTCATTACAGCATCGGTTATCGTCATCGAGATCCGCTCTATCATGAGAGAAACATCGAGGACGACGGCTGTATGCCTGTGGACGATTTGGGCGCGGCGGAAGCCTGGCTGCAAGACCGCGAGACGGCTGGTTACGAGATTACGAAGTGCGTGCTTGTGAACGAACACGGGCATGTGGTCTGGCTGCGCGGCTCCCCGCGTGACTGGAATTTCTCTGGAAGGTAACGCCTTCTAAATAAAAGCACAGGCTGGGGATCCCCAGCCTGTGCGTCAAAGTTCCCCCCTACATTTTTTGCCTACATCCAGCGCTGCCGCTTGCAGCAGCGCGAAATAGAGGTCGTTTTTGCGCTTGAGGCTGCCCGCCTGCTCATTCCTGTGGAGTGATCGGGCGGGCGGTCTTTACTGCCGAAATTCTTTTGGAGGTATGCCAATCATGGCGCAAATAGCATCCCCTTTGGGGAACGTTTTCTATTTCCCGGACGGTCATGCTCTTGACCTGGGAAATCCATCCACGCGCTTCGAGAACAACCGGAGAGCCATCCAGATCGCAAAGGATGTCGCCTTGACCGGGCGCGACACCATTTCCGAAGAATTGGGAGTGTTGTCGCGGTATGTTGGCTGGGGAGACTCGCGTCTTGCCAACCGCGTGCATGAACTCGAAGACCTGCTTACCGAGGAGGAAATGCGCTCCGTGCGCAGCTCCTCCCTGAACGCCCACTACACGTCGCTGGGTGTGATCGCCTCGATGTGGAAGGCGGTCCAGGCGCTGGGCTTCGGCTCGCGCCACATGCAAGTCATCGACCCTTCGGCGGGGATCGGGCATTTCAAATCCATGGCCCCCGCAGGATTGCGGGACGCGATCAGCTGGACGGAGATCGAGCTTGACTCGCTGACCAGCCTGATCCTTAAGGTGCTGCACCCTTCCTCCGTTGTGATCAACAGCGGGTACGAGGACGCCAATCTGCCTGACGGTTTTTTCGACCTGGCAATGTCCAACGTTCCCTTCGGGGATTACGGCGTTTCCAGCAGGAAGCTCCCCCGCAGCCTGACCGATCCCATCCACGACTTCTTCTTCGCGAACACCTGGTCGTTGTTGAAGCCGGGCGGCGTGATGTTCTATATCACCTCCCGCTATACAATGGACAAGGTTGCAACCCGATTCCGTGAATGGCTGGCAGCGCGTTTCGATCTGTTGTCCGCCATCCGCCTGCCTGAGACCGCATTCCTCGAGAACGCGGGTACGAAGGTGATCACGGATGTCCTGCTCCTGCGCAAGCGGGAAACCATGCAGGACCCCAAACAGGCGGCTTGGGTTTATACAACGCCCCAGCGGATCGGCTCTTACGCCGTCAACGTCAACCAGTACTACGTTGACCACCCCGACCACATTATCGGGGAACCGGCAATGGAAGGCCGCATGTATCACGGGGACGGCTACACCGTCCTGACGGCTGGCAGGGATATTCCCGCCGAGATGATCCGCATTTATGGCGGGTTGTCCCCCCTGGAGTTTTCCCAGCCTGAAGAAGCGGCGAAAAAGCCGCTGAGCGTATTCGCAGACGACAATGTGCTTTCCTCGCAGCAGTCCGAGTCGCCGATCGCTAATGCGATCATGGAAATCCATGGCGTGGCCAAGCGGTTGATCCGCGCGGAAACCCGCGGGGACGCGAACGCCGCCGTGCTGCGCGATGTACTCAACCGCCTGTACGATGCGTTTGTCGCAAAACATGGATATATCAACAAGAAGGAAAACATCCGCCACCTGAAGAACGGCGCGGAAGCTCCGTTCCTGAAGGCGCTGGAAAACCAGGACGATTTTGGGTATTCCAAGGCGGGCATCTTTTTCCAGTCCACCGTCCGCGCCTTTGGCAGCGCGGCACAGGTCAGCGCGTCCGACGCGCTCCTGTTGTCGCTCGACCGCACGGGCAAGGTGGATTTGCATTTCATCGCCGCTTCTGCGGGTATCACGGAACAGGAAGCCGTCGAGCAATTGCGCGGCGTGATTTACCTCGATCCCCAGGCGCAGGAGTGGCAGACATCCGAACAGTACCTTTCCGGGAACGTGCGCGAAAAACTGCGCCAGGCGGAAGCCGCGGCGCAATACGACGCCAAATTTCAAGAGAACGTCGCGGCGCTGGAAAGCGCCCTGCCGTTGACGGTGCAGGCTGGCGATATCCGCGCCCCTTTGGGTGCAGGTTGGATTCCAACCGATGTGATCGCTGATTTCCTGTATCACCTGCTCGATTGCGGTGTGTTCACCGTGTCCTACATCGAGCCTCTTGCAACCTGGGATGTCGAGGCCGAGCGCCTCCATCACGTCAGCAGGCAGTTGTACCACCAGAAGTGGGGCACGTCCCGCATCAACACGGTGGACCTGGTCAAGCACGGTTTGAACTCCCGCGAGGTCGTCATTTATGACGGCTACGGGGAGGACCGCGCGGTCAACCAGTCGGAAACCGTTGCAGCCCAGGCGAAACTCCTTGAGATCAAGGATGAGTTCGAGAAGTGGCTGTGGCAGGACGGCGACCGTGCAAAGCGGCTGACGGAACTGTACAACGAAAAATTCAACAGCGTGCGTACTCCCCGTTATGACGGATCGCATCTGTCCACGCCCGGGCTGGCAACCTCGATCAAACTGCGCTCCAACCAGCGCGATGCCGCCTGGCGGATTATCCAGAATCAAACGGCACTTGTCGGTCACGAAGTGGGCATGGGCAAGACGCTCACCGCGATCGTGGCGGCGATGGAGTCCAAACGCCTTGGGTTTACGTCCAAGGCGTTGATCGTCGTCCCGAACCACACGCTGGTCAACTGGCAGGCGGCGATGCAGGTGGCCTACCCGGGCGCAAACCTGTTGATCCCCTCCCCCGACGACCTCTCGAAAGAGAAACGCCCGGAATTCCTGAGTCGTGTGGCGACCAACGATTGGGACCTGATCCTGGTCCCGTTCTCGTCCTTCAAACTCCTGCCGGTGTCTTTGCAGAGTAAGCGCGAGTTCTTCACGGAACAGATCGCCGAACTCGAGGAATACCTGTTGGAGATCAAGGCGCAGAATAAGGGTAAATCATCCCGTTCTCAAAAAGAGGTCGAGAAAGCCTTGAAACGCTTCGAGAAGAAGATGAAGGACCTTGACCTGTTCGACAAGGACAGCGAAAAGACCCTCGCCTTCGAGGAGCTGGGTGTTGACCTTTTGATCGTGGATGAGTTTCACGCATATAAGAACCTGTATTTCAACACCCGCATGACCCGCATCGCGGGGCTGACCAATACGGACAGCCAGCGGGCGTTCGACATGTTCGTAAAGTCCAGGTGGCTGATCAAGAACGGAGGCAAGTTTGTCGGGCTGACCGGCACGCCTGTCACCAACACCATCGCGGAAATGTTCACCATGCAGCGGTACTTCCAGATGGATACGCTGCGTTCGATGGGACTCCACCAGTTCGATGCCTGGGCGCGTCAATTTGCCCTCGCGGAACCCGGCCTGGAAATGACCCCCGATGGTTCGGGTTTTCGCATGAACACCCGCTTCCGCAAGTTCGTCAACATGACGGAATTGATGCAGCTCTGGCTGCAGGCGGCGGACATGCGCCGCGTCGACCCTGCCGAGATCCAGCGTCCCGACCTCCATGGCGGCAAGCCGGTCAAGGCGGTTTCCTTCGCCGGTCAGGAATTGATCGACTTTGTGAAAACGCTGGCGGAACGCGCCGAGAAGGTGCGCAGCGGCAGGGTTCGTCCCGAGGAAGACAACATGCTTATGATCACCAGCGACGGCCGCAAGGCTGCCGCCGATCTGAGTCTCGTCATTCCCGCGTCCCCGGACGCGGAGATGCCCAAGGTGGATGGATTGACCTCCCTCGCGGCATTGATCTGCGAGGCGACCGATCCCGTCAAGGGAACGCAGTTGATCTTCTGCGACCTGGGCGTGCCGAAAGCAAAGGCGGTCAGGAAAGATGATGATGAGTCGTCCGATGCGCCTGTCGAAACAGAGCAGGAAGCCCGCCTGACCGAAAACCTGTACGGCGTGATCCGCGACCGTTTGGTTCGCTGCGGCGTGCCAGCGGAGGAGATCGCCTTTATCCACGATGCGAAGAACGAAAAAGCGCGCGCCGAACTGTTCAACGCTGTGAACGCGGGCAGGATCCGCATCCTGATCGGCTCGAACGAGAAGATGGGGACTGGATTGAACGTTCAGGAACGTCTGGTTGCGGTCCATCACATGACCCCGCCCTGGCGCCCTGGCGACCTCGAACAGCAGCTGGGACGCATGCTCCGTCAGGGGAATCTCTTCCCGACGGTGTATCAATTCGTGCATGTGCTGTCAGGCTCCTTCGACGGATACACCTGGCAGCTTCTTGAAAACAAAGCGTCGTTCATCGCTCAGATCATGTCGGGTAGTTTGACCGACCGCGAGGTGGATGACATCGGAGACACCGTTCTGACCTTTTCCGAGATCAAGGCGCTGGCTTCGGGCAACCCCAAGATCATGCGCAAGATCACGCTGGAGGCGGAATGGCAGCGTATGAAAGCGTTGTACGATTCCTGGCATGGCTCGCAGTTTTCCCTGAAAAACGACCTGCGCTTCAAACAAGGCGGGATCGATGGGGAACGTAAACTGGCGGAAGCCTTTCGCGAGGCGATCCGCATGCGGGACGAATCCGCTGCGGAGGAGTTTCGCATCGAGTTGCATGATGTCTGGGATCATTCCAAAACGGATGTGCTTGCCAGGCGCGAGGACGCTGGCAAGCGTCTCAAAGCGCTGGCGGCGCAGGCTGTCGCAAAGTGTTTGCGCGGCGGCGGGGACGTTCCGCTTGGAACGTATCGCGGTCAAACGTTGTTTTGCTCGATCGACAACCGCATCGACCCGAAGGACCCGCAGCCGTACACCTACATCGATGTGAATGGAAAGACCATTCCCTTCGCGGGGAATGACGATGTGGGCATCACCCGCAGCCTGGACCATGCTCTCAAAAGAATGGATAAGCATCTTACTGAAACCGAGGCGACCATTCAGGCATGGGAACGCGACATTTCCACGTATGAGGAAGCGCTCGCGCAGCCCTGGGAACACCAGGAGAAGTTCAACAGACTCTGCGAGGAGTTGTCCGAACTTGAAAAGGAATTGAGCGCGGACGGCGGCGGTGAAAGCCAGCCTGCCGCGGCTGCCAGGTTGCGCCAGGCAAATCCGGAAGATGAAAAGCGGGAGATCATCGAGGCGGTTCAGTCCCTGATGAACGATCCTGCGCCAAAAGCAATTTCGGAACGCCTGCGCGGGATCGCCTCCCGTGAGGTGATCAAAGCCGTCCTCTCGATGCAGGAGATGATGCGCGAACCGTCTGTCCTGTCCCGCTTCGACGATGTCGAGGCGGATGCGGTAACGCAGGTCATGCCTGCCGATGCCGAGTCGCTGGAAGCGCTTGCCAGGGAGATCAAACGGTTGCAAGCGCAGTACGAATTTGGGGCGACCATACAACTGTCGCTCTTTGGCGATGCCGCCGCAGCTCCCCAGCCGCAGCGGAAGCGCCGCAAGTAACAACCCGAACAGGGAGGCGTACCCCGCCTCCCTGTTCCTTTTTTGTAAAGCAATGACACGAGTCCTTCTTGTTGGGAGGGTTCGCGTCATCGCTTTACGCGGTGACACTACATCTTTGGAGGTATGCCTTATGGCAAGAATAAAGACGCCTGCCGATCGCGCCGCGCACATTCAAGCGTGCAGAAGGCGTGATCAGGAGTGGCAACGAAAACATGGAGGCGGCTTGCCGTCCGCACGTCACTATGAGAATGTTGGCGATCACGCTGCGGTCAACAATTGGCAGTACCACGACCATGCAATCGGATATCACCGCTTTTACGCCAACACCCCCGAATGGATCGTGGGGATCGCTGTCCGCAGAGGTTGGATAAGCGATCGCGGCGAATTGAGGCTGTGCGAGAACTGCTGGAACGAAGACGGGACGCATTGCTTTGTCTGCTGCCCGGAAGCGTATGCGGGAGGCGCAGCATGACCGCATCCTCGACCGTTCTCTCCTATCCTGATCGCGGTGTTGGCGGCTCCGCCAAATGGCGCGGGAATCATTCCCCCCGTCTGAGCGAAGACCTGTTCCTGTGGCTCAAGCCGAAGATGGTCTTCGATCCCATGTGCGGGTCAGGCACCACCGGCGACGTGGCGAAACGGATGGGCATCCCCTTCTGGCAGTCCGACCTGCACAGCGGGTTCAACGTCCTGAACGGCGAATTCCCCGGCATGGCGGACCTGGTCTTTTTCCACGATCCCTACCATGACATCATTCCCTATTCCGGGAATATGTGGGGCAAGTCACCCCACCCCGATGATCTGTCCCGCTGTCCCGATTACGAGATGTTCATCAAAAAGATGGACATCGCACACTACGCGGGCTACCAGGCGCTGCGCCCCGGCGGGCATCTGGTCATCCTGGTTGGCGACGTGAAACGCAAGGGCGTGTTGTATCCGCTCCAGCGCGATTACCGCTGGTACGGCGAACCGCGCCAGATGCTGATCAAGTTGCAGCACAACACGAAGTTCGAGAATCACGCCTACAGTAATTTCCGCGACCCGCGCATCCTGCACGAGTATGTCATCGTCACGCAGAAGCCCAAGCAGTATGCCTTGGCGTGGATGGTGACGGTGCGGCGCTCCTCGACCGAGGACGTGGATCAGCACGGCGTCACGGGGCAGACCTGGCAGGGAATCGTGTGGACCGCCCTCATCGAGCGCGGCAATCGCGCACCCCTCGCTGAGCTGTATGAAGCGGTGCAGAATCATGCCCGTGTGAAAACCGCCGCCCGGCGCGGCATTGACTGGCGGGCGATCGTGCGCCGCGTGGTACAGGAAACCTGCGTGAACGTCGAGCGCGGAGTCTGGGCCTTGCCCGCATATAAAACCGATTGAAAGGAGGTATAATGTTGTACAGTAACCCTGTACAACGGAGAACCGTCCATGACGATTGAATTTACCTACACCAGCGCGCGTGAGCAGTTTGCCAGCCTGCTCGACCGCGTGACAGAGGACCGCGAGGTGGTCATCATCCAGCGCCGCGGCGCCGAGGATGTTGCCATGATCGCGGCGGATGAGCTGGCCAGCCTGACCGAAACCGCCTACCTTCTGCGTTCCCCTCAAAACGCGGACCGGCTTCTTTCCGCCCTGGCGCGGGCATTGAAGCAAAAGGGAAAACCGCAATCCATCGAAGACCTACGCCGCGAGGTGGGACTTGAAGAAGAAAAAGCGTGAAGCAGTCTTTCAGGAAGAGTTCATCGAAGACGTGCGTCACTGGGTCGAGACCGACCGCAAGCTGGCGTTGCGCGTCCTCGACTTGATCGAGGCAATCCTGCGCGATCCGTTTGACGGCATTGGCAAGCCTGAGCCGTTGAAGTACATGGCGCCAGGCTGTTGGTCCAGGCGGCTGACGCAGGAACATCGCATTGTATATCTCGTGCGTGAAGATCGGATCGATTTTCTACAGGCGAGATACCACTATTCCAAATAAACGACAATGTACCTGGAGGTAGAAGGCAGAGGCGGACACGCCCCTACCTTTTTCAATTCCAAAGAGGGAGGGCTATACACACGCCCTCCCTGATCCTGATCTGCATGCATGACAAACAAGGTACCGCCCGCGTCATCTGTTCTGGAACCATCCATGACAGACGATGCGGTCTGTTCGTTTGACCGCATGCACATCAAATCTCAACGGAGGTATGTCGCTATGACAAACACCATTCAATTGAACGACGCGACACGCGCTGCGCTTCTCGAAAACCTGCCGATCTGCATCGGTTTTTCCCCGGAGGATATTCTTGCCTGTTTGGAGAAGATCGACCCGGACATGAACGATATTGAAGCGCAGGAACTCGCCGAAGCGATTACGGAAAACGTGATTGCCTATTTGAGCGAGCTTGACCTGACCACCGCCGTCAAGGATGCCCTGGCGCAATGTTCGGGCATGGACCGCGACAAGTGGGACGCCGCCGCAAGCCTGGACAATGAAGACCTGCTGCGGGATATGTCGGAGGCGCGGCATGGCTAGTTTTGTCGCCAAACGCCTGTCCCCCGGCACGCCTGAGTTTCGGGAATATACGGAGAAAGCCCGCCTGGAATCGATTCTATGGGCGCGGGGCTTGCTCGAAGCGCCCGGCGAAAACTGGCTGATCCTGGACACGGAAACGACCGGTCTTGGGCAGGACGATGAGATCGTCCAGATCGGCGCGATCGACGGAGGCGGGAAGGTATTGATGGACAATCTGTTTTGCGCTCCGTCAAAGCGTATCCCGCCCGAGGCGACTGCAGTTCACCATATCACCGACGATATGGTGAAAGGTGCACCGAACTTCTTCGAGCGCTACAAGGAACTTGCCTGGATCGTGGAAGGCAGGATCCTCGTGATCTACAACAAGGCGTATGACACGCGCATGATCGCGCAGTCCATCGCCCGCTTCAGCACCACGATCCCCCTGACGCCCCAGCGGTGGGAATGCGCCATGCTGCGGTATGCCGATTTTGTTGGCGACTGGAACGAGTATTACCAGAACTTCCGCTGGCCCATGCTGACGGGCGGCGACCACTCCGCGCTCGGGGATTGTTTTGCCACCCTCGAAGTCATCAGGAAGATGGCAGGAGGATAATCATGGACCTGTCTTATCTGAAATCCCGCACCGCCGTAAATGTCGAGCCTGCAACAAACTTTGGCGGCGGCTGGCTCATCACCCTTGAGGATGGCGAGGTGATCAAGATTGGCGTCGATGTGATGGTGGAACAGGTTCGCTCTCCCAATCCTGAGCCCGCACGCTTTGAGGTACGCTCACGCTTATACCAGAACTACTGCCACGATGTTGCTCATGCGTCTGCGGCGATCGCAGCCCTGCTGCAAATGGACGGCTCAGATAAGTACTATGAGCTGGAAGAAACATGCTCTGGGTTTCCCGGCATATGGGAATTGTCCGCCCGCGCTGGACGCGCCTTGACGGACATTCTGCATGAAGTTGGCGATCCAGGCGCTGAACACAACGATTTCGTTGACCTGTGCGACGAAATGCAGTCTCATCTTATCGCTGAAGGCAAAGACCTGTCCAATCAGGAACTAATCGCCTTTGCGCGAAAAATCGTCCAAAAACCCGGATAACTTTCGGGTAAATCGTACAGGGAGTCTCACCGACTCCCTGTACCCCTTGAACAACCTCCCTGCGCTGCCTGTGTCTTCCGGACGCGGGCAACGCAGGCGGGTTGTTTATTCGCCTGAATACATGGAGGGAGGACCTGTAGCGATACGCGCCGGGCTTCCAATCCCTCGCTGTCCCCGCGCTGGGGTGCGGCTTGGGGGGCTTGAAGTGGGATGACGTAAAGCGGTTGACGGAAACATATCTGTCCCAGATTGGGATACCCGTATCCGTCTATCCGCCCAAACAGTAAATGAGCGCGGTCGCAAGACCGCGCTCATGTTTCATTTTTGGAGGTACGTATGACACAACAAACTGGTACTGTCGCGTTGGCGGAAGAAATCAATGCGGCGTTTTTCCCGGCGGAAGACGACAACGTCGAGATCGAACCCGGCGAGCTGGTGGAGGATCATGGCGATCCCCCGCCCTTTGGCGAGACGGAGCAGATCAACGAGTTATTTGCCTTCTGCGACGTTTTTGATTGATGGAGGTATGTGATGCGCCATCACCCCACAAAATCCACCGCCCACAGCGGGCGATTTCGAAACAGTTAGAAAGGAAGGTCAGATATGAAACCTGCCATTTCCCAAGTTTTGGACGCCCGCATCGAAGCCGAACGGTCATTGCTGGGCTCTCTCATCATCGACCCCGATCAGATCTGGAACGTCAGACTGGAAGCGACGGATTTCTATATCCACCGTCACCGCTGGATCTACGAGGTCATCCTGCGCGGCGCGAAGGAGTACAACGAGATCATCGACGCTCTTGAAAAAGCCGGTCGCCTTCGGGAGATCGGCGGCGCTGCCTATGTCACCAGGTTGATCGCCTGCTGCGAGGACTCGCAGGATGCTTATCGGTACGCGCAACAAGTGCGCGAAGGCGCGTTGAAGGAAAGACTGCTCCGCGAAGCGGAGCGGCTTGCCCGTATCGCAGTCTCCCCCGCCCCAATCCCGTTGGAGGTCAAACATGCGTTCCTTGTTTGAGTTCAGTATGGACGGCAATGGAAACCCCGTTGCGACCTGCTCCTTGTTTTGGGATTGCGAGTGCGAAGGCGACAACTATGTTCATCCCGTAACCGCGGATGAATGCCCTGTCTGCAAGGCGCAGCGCGAGGAACAGCCGGATTCCCGCGTCAACGAGATCATGTATCACGCAGACAAACTCCCGCCTGGACTTGTCGGGATCATGGAGTCCATGCTGGAGGATTTCGGCAAAGAACCGATCCCATTCTAGCAACATCACATGGGGAGGAGGGACACCTCTCCTCCCCAATCTTTCACAGGAAAGGAAAAAATATGTCATGCCATGCCAACTCCGTCGTTTTGACGGGGAAGATCATTCAACACTGGACGTATGACAACAACGTCATTGTCCGCATCCAAATGGCGCGCTCTATCTTTTACCCCAAACGGAAGGACGGGAACTTGTCTGACCTGGTCAATGTTGTCCTGCCCGATGCCGTTCTTCGAGGGCAGACCGTCCAAGTCAACCAGGAAATGCACGTCCAGGGGTATATCCACTCCGAGGAACGGGAAACACCGCTTTCATCGATGCTCAAGGGCGTCAAGGTCGACGAGAAATATGCAAAGATGAAGGTGCGGCAGATCGTCACGGAGGTGATCGCGCAAAACTGGCAGATCGTGTAATCGACACAGAAGGGACTCCGTATGACATATTGCCCGAGCGCAGGCGCGAAGGATGGTTCGATCCCATCCCTGGCAAATTCCCGAATGGGAAACCATGTCAATCCATGAATTCCAAGGAGTACCCATGTATATCTATGATTGGATCCAAAGGGCGCAGAACACGTCATTTCGCTTCGACATTGGGCGTGTAAACCGCTCTGAGAAAGTCCGCGTCGGGAAGACCGACACCTCGACCACAGGCATCGTAAAAGCAGTGTCCGCGGTCTATCAGTTGAGCATCAAGCTTACGTATGACCGCCACCCCAATTGCAAAGTCGAGGCTTCCTGCACCTGCGAGGACTACCGCCAGCGGTATGCGCTGGCGGATGGACTTGTCCAACCGTGCAAGCACCTTATTGCGCTGATGAAGCGGGTCGAGGTGGAGACGGTGGATATTGCGGTATTGGGGATGAACCCTGTCGCCAGCATTCCGACATCCACACCCAGCGCGGATTCCGCGGAGCAGGATGGAAATGCGCCGTTCGCCGAGCGCCTTTCCGCGCGTATAGCGGATGCGGTCAATGACCTCTCGCGGCGCGTGGTCTCGGTCGTCAGGGAGGGGCGCGTCCCGTTCCTGGTCGGACCGACCGGGTGCGGAAAAACATCCGCCGTTTCCCAGGCGGCCCTTATTCTTGGGGCGCGTTTTGTCGAGATGGCTGGCGCGGATTCGTGGACGGACTCGGACCTGGTGGGCGTGATCATGCCCAACGGCACGCGCCTGCCCGGACCGATCGGGTCCGCCATGATGCACGTCCAACTTATGGAGGAACCCGTCCTGCTCTTTCTCGACGAGTTTCTCCGCCTGTCGCCTCGCGCGCAGGAAAGCATGATGCGCATCCTGCTCCCCAAGAACGCGGACATCGCACAAGCAATGGGCATCGACCATGACGGACCGATCCGGGTCACGTCCGCCCCGTTCTGGGGCGAAATCTGGTCGCCCGCGGAAAAGCTCATGATCGTGCTTGCCGCCAATCCCTGGGGCAATATTCCTGACAGCGCCCTGCTGCGCCGCGTCGAACCCATCAGCGTGGATTTCAGCGAAGCGGTGCTTGCCCTGTTTCAAGGAAAGGCTCAGAGCGCGATCGAGATCAGTTGGAAGGGCGTAAAGGACGGCTCGCTCCCACTCCCTATCGAGTACGGGGAGCTGTCCCGCGCGACTGACCCGCATGACATTTCGTTCCTCGACCGCTATGCCGCCCGCCTGCAGGTGCTCGATCCTGCCGCGGCAACGGGGTTTCTCACCCTGCTCAACAACACAAGCGCGAGGTCGTCATGATCTCTGTGAGCGAAATCCAAAAGGTGCTTGACCTGGTGGTGTCCGTCCTGATGGGCGGCATCGCCCGGTTCGCATCCCCGACCGTGATCCTGTCCGACGAGGACACGGCGTCCACGGACGGAAAAGCCTATGTCAAATTGCCCTTGAATTTTCTAGGGCAGCCGTTGAAGGATCAAATGGAGAACGCCGTGGCGCTTCTCGCCCACGAAGTGGGGCACTGGCTCCAACCCCTGACCGAAATTCAGGAAGTGGAGAAACAGACCGGTTTCAACCGCGAGGTGTCGAACCTCCTGCTGGACATCCAGTTGGAGGAAAATGTCGTCCGTATTTTCCCTCTGTTCTCGTCCAACCTGCAAGGGCTGCGCGAGGCAGTCAAAAGGGAGTCCCAGCAAACCTACGTGAAAGAACTGAAGCAGGCGGATAAGGATGGGGACTTCCTCTCCACCGCGATCCATGCCCTGCTTGTGGGACGCTTTTGCGGCGACACATCCGAATCCTTCACGATCATGCTCAATCATGTCTCGGATGAGCGGGTAATGAAGTTCATCCAGTCCGCCGATGAGTTCAAGTCGCTGCGCTCGTCCGATCTGCCATCGAGGATCGCTTCGCTGGCGAAGGAATATCCCGAATTATGCCAGCCGCCCGTCAATGGAAACTTCGGCGGCATGGACGACTTGAACCCGACTTCCGCCGTATCGAGCGGCAACGTCGAGGGGTTGGCGGAAATGCTCAAATCTGCGGTCGTGATCTATGACGGCTTCGACAATTGCAACCACAATGTTGGAGCGTTGAAAGGTCGCATCGCACCTGAAGCGGATGTCCTTGCGGTGAGTCGCAGCATCCAAAAGCGCTGGGAAGTTCCGCGTTCTGCCGGAACTATGATGGGTCCGGGACGCATGAACCGCCTTGCTGCGGTGCGCGGCGACCCGATCCCGTTTGAAGTACCCGGCACGCGCGGGCGCACCCAGCCCAAGGTAAAGGTGGTGTTGATCGCGGATTTCTCGAGTTCCATGCAGGGTCGGCGCTGGCAGGAAACCAGAAAAGCCGCCCAAGCCGTGACCATTGCTGTCCGCAACTCTGGCGGCGATGTGCGCGGCGCAGTGTTCGAGGGGTATCTGATGCACGACAAGGATTTTGACGCCGAGGTTTTCTTTTCCCGAACCATCGGCGGACAAGACCTGTCCAACGCAAACGGCACCAGCACGTCCTTTGGATGGCTGCCGTTGGTGTGGCAGACATTCCCCGATTATCGCGTCGTCCTTCTTACCGATGGCAACGGGCTATCCCCCACTGTCATCCCTGCCGCATGTCGGAAACGCACCTCTGCGATTCTGTTGCAGGTGGACAATTACGATAGGAAGCAGGTGGAAGGCACGGTTTGCAAGTTTGCGGAGAAGTTCGTCCATGTCAACAAACTGGACGAGATCGCCGCCGCCTGGTCGCTGGTGATCCCGCGGCTGGCACAGTAAAACGAAAAGCGAGGCAGAAACGCCTCGCTTTTTTGTATTTAAGGTGCTTTAATCCAAGCTCCCAATGAAGGGAGCGACAGGGCATCTGGGCCTGCCAGCCATGACGGGAGGGTTTCAATCCACGCTCCCAATGAAGGGAGCGACTAATTGACTCCTGTGTCACATTATCCAGCTTACTAGTTTCAATTCACGCTCCCAATGAAGGGAGCGACTGATCCTTGTCCACGTCCAGAACTGTAATACCTGTTTCAATCCACGCTCCCAATGAAGGGAGCGACGTCGCGCTGACGTATGCACCGAACCCCAGCCAGGCGTTTCAATCCACGCTCCCAATGAAGGGAGCGACGGTATTTGCCGTAAATAACGCTCTCTCCGTCACAGTTTCAATCCACGCTCCCAATGAAGGGAGCGACTTGCGGATCTCCAGGACGAATGTATCTCCAGCTGCGTTTCAATCCACGCTCCCAATGAAGGGAGCGACTTGGTGTTGGTCAGACGTTTTTCCGCACCATCTGTTTCAATCCACGCTCCCAATGAAGGGAGCGACGACAGATTTGTTACGTTTACTTGTAATTTACAGGTTTCAATCCACGCTCCCAATGAAGGGAGCGACATCTTAGACCTTTCTACAAATAGCCCTGAAATTGTTTCAATCCACGCTCCCAATGAAGGGAGCGACGGTGCTGTTGTTGGCGATGCTCTTCACGGCGCTGTTTCAATCCACGCTCCCAATGAAGGGAGCGACGTATGCAGACCTGTTCGGGCTGATCGCGAGAGGGTTTCAATCCACGCTCCCAATGAAGGGAGCGACGACAATGGTTGAGCATGGAATTTACATGCACGTTTTGTTTCAATCCACGCTCCCAATGAAGGGAGCGACTGAGGTTCGGGCGAACCGCGTCAAACCCGTATGTTTCAATCCACGCTCCCAATGAAGGGAGCGACCAAGCCAGTACCGCGCCGACATGGTTGGGACAAAGTTTCAATCCACGCTCCCAATGAAGGGAGCGACCACTTGTCACCCGCCTGCTGATATACACCTGCTGTTTCAATCCACGCTCCCAATGAAGGGAGCGACTGAAAGTCTCCAAATGATCAAGCCAGAACATAGGTTTCAATCCACGCTCCCAATGAAGGGAGCGACCAAGCGTGCGATTTACGCCGACACCGCTGCCTTTGTTTCAATCCACGCTCCCAATGAAGGGAGCGACGATACATGGGGCAACCAACTCCCAGTATGCAAAGTTTCAATCCACGCTCCCAATGAAGGGAGCGACGCAAGCGTGCGATTTACGCCGACACCGCTGCCTTTGTTTCAATCCACGCTCCCAATGAAGGGAGCGACTCCTGGAGAGTCAGATACACACTGTTAGGACCGTTTCAATCCACGCTCCCAATGAAGGGAGCGACCCATGCCGCGCCTGTCTTTTGCAGATTTCCCGTTTCAATCCACGCTCCCAATGAAGGGAGCGACATGGGTCTGGAGGCACGCAAAGCACAACTGCCACGTTTCAATCCACGCTCCCAATGAAGGGAGCGACTTATCTCCCTCGCGTTTGCCCGCCATTAGGAAAAGTTTCAATCCACGCTCCCAATGAAGGGAGCGACGGTGTGACTGGATGGATGGCTTACATCCACATGGGGTTTCAATCCACGCTCCCAATGAAGGGAGCGACGAGCCATTCGACGGGAGGCTTGATTCCAACAGATAGTTTCAATCCACGCTCCCAATGAAGGGAGCGACTCAACTTCTTCGCGATCTCTGCCGTAATCTTCGTTTCAATCCACGCTCCCAATGAAGGGAGCGACTCCCATATCCCATCGGCACGGCTATTACATTTGTGTTTCAATCCACGCTCCCAATGAAGGGAGCGACGGCTAGCGCGTGTCCAGCCAGTTGGATACAACTTGTTTCAATCCACGCTCCCAATGAAGGGAGCGACCACCACCACGAAACCACCGACCCGCGCATAGACGTGTTTCAATCCACGCTCCCAATGAAGGGAGCGACTGATCATATCGGTATGGCGCGGACACCAGGCGTTTCAATCCACGCTCCCAATGAAGGGAGCGACGTGTCCCCCCAAATCGGAGAGCGCGATTTAGGGGGTTTCAATCCACGCTCCCAATGAAGGGAGCGACTACTGCCTGCGGGCGTATGGAGCAATCCACGTTTCAATCCACGCTCCCAATGAAGGGAGCGACTGAAATACCCTCGCTGGTTACAGTCAGGTCGGCAGTTTCAATCCACGCTCCCAATGAAGGGAGCGACAAGATTCCACGACATGCTGCCGATGTTGAGCGGGTTTCAATCCACGCTCCCAATGAAGGGAGCGACAGTATCTCTATTACGTCAAATTCGTTTCAGAGTTTCAATCCACGCTCCCAATGAAGGGAGCGACAGCAAGTTGTTTTGATGTCGGTCCGATAGACTTTGTTTCAATCCACGCTCCCAATGAAGGGAGCGACCGAAAAATCGGAGATTTACCGTCCTTATCTCAAAAGTTTCAATCCACGCTCCCAATGAAGGGAGCGACTCATGTGGATAACTGGTTGTGGAATAAGCAAGGTTTCAATCCACGCTCCCAATGAAGGGAGCGACCTATATACCCACTGCACTTGTCCCGGATGAAATGTTTCAATCCACGCTCCCAATGAAGGGAGCGACCCTTGATTTGATTATAGATTACACCAAAAAACAGTTTCAATCCACGCTCCCAATGAAGGGAGCGACGCAGCTCCAGCGGTAACAGCCTGGCGCATCGTAGGTGTTTCAATCCACGCTCCCAATGAAGGGAGCGACATCATTTCAGCCATGCGCGCACTGCTTACCAAAGTTTCAATCCACGCTCCCAATGAAGGGAGCGACACCCTGTTGGGCGTGGCGAGGTTGTCCTGATAAGTTTCAATCCACGCTCCCAATGAAGGGAGCGACGCGTTGGCTTTTGTGGTTTATACGTTCCACAAAACGTTTCAATCCACGCTCCCAATGAAGGGAGCGACCGTGCTTTCCGTATAAATGGTGTCATGCCGTCGAAGTTTCAATCCACGCTCCCAATGAAGGGAGCGACAGCCATTCGACGGGAGGCTTGATTCCAACAGATAGTTTCAATCCACGCTCCCAATGAAGGGAGCGACCCCATCCAATATGCGATTATCCCCCTGCCAGGGGTTTCAATCCACGCTCCCAATGAAGGGAGCGACCTGCTCCGACCTGCCAATGGTGCATTTCTGGAGTTTCAATCCACGCTCCCAATGAAGGGAGCGACGGTAATTTCCCGGCGGTATCCATCCGCTTATCTGTTTCAATCCACGCTCCCAATGAAGGGAGCGACCAAACGCGGTGATGTGCAAATTGAAATCATCGGTGTTTCAATCCACGCTCCCAATGAAGGGAGCGACGAGAACGCCGCCCAATTGGTGGAATCACAATCTGTTTCAATCCACGCTCCCAATGAAGGGAGCGACAGTTGCGCCTTTTCGTCCATGCCATTCTCTTTTTAGTTTCAATCCACGCTCCCAATGAAGGGAGCGATTACTTGTCCGCCACACACGGAACAGGACAAACCGTTTCAATCCACGCTCCCAATGAAGGGAGCGACATAATTATACAATCCACAGAGTCTACCATTCCTGTTTCAATCCACGCTCCCAATGAAGGGAGCGACTCGAGATGTATTCGAGCGATCCTGACGAGCAATCGTTTCAATCCACGCTCCCAATGAAGGGAGCGACCCGATAACTGGATCGCCTCGAAAGTTGATGGTGTTTCAATCCACGCTCCCAATGAAGGGAGCGACGTGGTTCTGCCCACGCCATGTAATGCCCATGTGCCGTTTCAATCCACGCTCCCAATGAAGGGAGCGATAGGCGTATCATCGGGCTGCTTTATATCATACGTTTCAATCCACGCTCCCAATGAAGGGAGCGAGGGATAATCCCATTGCGTAGTAGGCGCAGTGGTGTTTCAATCCACGCTCCCAATGAAGGGAGCGACTTACATACGCGGACAGATTGATGCCCTTTTTGGTGTTTCAATCCACGCTCCCAATGAAGGGAGCGACAATCACAGCAAACCATTCGGCCTGTTCTGACGTGTTTCAATCCACGCTCCCAATGAAGGGAGCGACATAGCCTCTTTGTGGACTCCCTTCATCCTCTCGTTTCAATCCACGCTCCCAATGAAGGGAGCGACTTTCTGCCGCTCCGTTGATCGCCCAACATGGCGAGTTTCAATCCACGCTCCCAATGAAGGGAGCGACATTGGTCAGTATGTCATAACGTGCCTAACAAAGCGTGTTTCAATCCACGCTCCCAATGAAGGGAGCGACTGCCGCGCCGCGACCAGTGCCTTCATCTGCATTCAGTTTCAATCCACGCTCCCAATGAAGGGAGCGACGCCAGATGTCGCGCGACGTGCGCGACTTCTCATCCGTTTCAATCCACGCTCCCAATGAAGGGAGCGACAGACCATAATATTTTCTTTTGTATCCACAATTTGTTTCAATCCACGCTCCCAATGAAGGGAGCGACGCGGGCAGGCGGGATATTTCTTCGATGTGCGCCGTTTCAATCCACGCTCCCAATGAAGGGAGCGACTGTGAGGACAGCACGACAAAGCGCTTTGTGTGGTTTCAATCCACGCTCCCAATGAAGGGAGCGACCCAGCAGCTCCATGGGCGTCTCGCTTGCAAAGTTTCAATCCACGCTCCCAATGAAGGGAGCGACTCACAACGTCCGCAGTCATCGCTCCATTAATACGTTTCAATCCACGCTCCCAATGAAGGGAGCGACTTCGTGATGTTCGCAAGGTAGAACGTCGGCTCGTAGTTTCAATCCACGCTCCCAATGAAGGGAGCGACTACATCCATTTTCGATTACCTCCGCCTGCAAGGTTTCAATCCACGCTCCCAATGAAGGGAGCGACGAATTGCTTTTCATCCATCAGCACCGCCGTCTTGTTTCAATCCACGCTCCCAATGAAGGGAGCGACGGCCAATATGCGCATCTCGGCTTGCGTATTAGAGTTTCAATCCACGCTCCCAATGAAGGGAGCGACTTTTTGGAGCATATCAATGGGCTTCCTGAATCCGTTTCAATCCACGCTCCCAATGAAGGGAGCGACATAAACTGCCCGTCCAGCGTTTCGATGTCATTTTGTTTCAATCCACGCTCCCAATGAAGGGAGCGACGCCGTCAACTCGATCACCTCATGCGCCCGCCGTTCGTTTCAATCCACGCTCCCAATGAAGGGAGCGACTTACATTCCTGCGGTACTTTCCAGCTTGCAATGTTTCAATCCACGCTCCCAATGAAGGGAGCGACGCGACTTGATTGCCGTACTTTGTAAAAAATGGAAGTTTCAATCCACGCTCCCAATGAAGGGAGCGACGCGAGCGTGACCTATAAGGTGATGTGGCGCAAGGCGTTTCAATCCACGCTCCCAATGAAGGGAGCGACTTACAAATCAGTCATCAAAAATTCACGGCTATAAAAGTTTCAATCCACGCTCCCAATGAAGGGAGCGACAAGGTAGGGACAAGCCAGATATTGACCTGCACCGTTTCAATCCACGCTCCCAATGAAGGGAGCGACGTAATTTTTTATCAGGGATACAATCACCGGGCGGTTTCAATCCACGCTCCCAATGAAGGGAGCGACTTCGGCCGGGGTTTCACCTGTCACCACGCATGGTTTCAATCCACGCTCCCAATGAAGGGAGCGACGCCGTGATTGGGATTTTTATCCGCGTTTGCCTGTTTCAATCCACGCTCCCAATGAAGGGAGCGACTTCGGGATTTTCCAACTTGACCAAGCGCGACTCGTTTCAATCCACGCTCCCAATGAAGGGAGCGACTGCTGGCATGGATCAACAAGGGTTGGCGCGATCGTGTTTCAATCCACGCTCCCAATGAAGGGAGCGACCTGGCTCGACGCTCGCGCCTGGCTATACTATCTGGTTTCAATCCACGCTCCCAATGAAGGGAGCGACTTCCCAATTCCAAAACGCATCCATCGACGACATGTTTCAATCCACGCTCCCAATGAAGGGAGCGACGAGCGATTGCCCGAACCAGTAATGGCAGTTGCCATGTTTCAATCCACGCTCCCAATGAAGGGAGCGACCTTGCGCTCATCGTCAGACAATGACATATCGGATGTTTCAATCCACGCTCCCAATGAAGGGAGCGACTCGAGAGTGTGGCGTTCCAAAAGCTGGTTGTGTTTCAATCCACGCTCCCAATGAAGGGAGCGACGGCTCAACTCGTTCACCACCAATTCTTCCATCAGGTTTCAATCCACGCTCCCAATGAAGGGAGCGACAAGGCGATGAAAAAATATTTCGTGTGAGTGAATTGTTTCAATCCACGCTCCCAATGAAGGGAGCGACCCAGATGCTCCACATAATGCGCATGGCTTGCAAAGTTTCAATCCACGCTCCCAATGAAGGGAGCGACGCACGGTGGATGCAGACCTGGGCGCGTTGTATGCGTTTCAATCCACGCTCCCAATGAAGGGAGCGACTGTCCCCTATGCCGCGGGAGATACGATTAGCATGTTTCAATCCACGCTCCCAATGAAGGGAGCGACACGACATCGGATTACCCGAAGGCGTTGCATGTGTTTCAATCCACGCTCCCAATGAAGGGAGCGACACAGCTCGTCGAAGCGTTCCAACAGCAGTTTGGTGTTTCAATCCACGCTCCCAATGAAGGGAGCGACGTTGCTGTTGCGCCTCATCCTCAGCGTCGGCTTGCGTGTTTCAATCCACGCTCCCAATGAAGGGAGCGACTTGACGATCAAGGGTCCGTACCCGACGTACGATATCGCGTTTCAATCCACGCTCCCAATGAAGGGAGCGACTTTCAAACGGGACGGTTTCCCGCAGGCGCTGTTGTTTCAATCCACGCTCCCAATGAAGGGAGCGACTTTTATACCAATCGCCAACAGCTAATTGCTCATGGTTTCAATCCACGCTCCCAATGAAGGGAGCGACCACGACAGAGGCTACTGCAAACACTATAGTGACTGGTTTCAATCCACGCTCCCAATGAAGGGAGCGACCCACAACCCGACCGACTTGAAATTCTCCAATGGGGTTTCAATCCACGCTCCCAATGAAGGGAGCGACCAACGGGAAAGGAAGCAAGGAACGCACGGTCCCATTGTTTCAATCCACGCTCCCAATGAAGGGAGCGACCAGATGATCCATGTGCGCAACGACCACGATGAGGTTTCAATCCACGCTCCCAATGAAGGGAGCGACGAGGAGCTCCAGTCCGCTGTGGATGGGGTGATGTGTTTCAATCCACGCTCCCAATGAAGGGAGCGACTACGTCTCGCTCTCGGCATCCTCGCGGCTCTTGTTTCAATCCACGCTCCCAATGAAGGGAGCGACATCTCGATCCAGGACGGGACAATGATCTATAATGGTTTCAATCCACGCTCCCAATGAAGGGAGCGACGGTCCGGGGCTAGTTATTTCATGCTTGTAAAAAAAGTTTCAATCCACGCTCCCAATGAAGGGAGCGACGAATTACCGGCCGCGTTGGTGGATATATTAACACAGTTTCAATCCACGCTCCCAATGAAGGGAGCGACATATGGTTTACGAGACCACCTTCCCAAACGGGCAGTTTCAATCCACGCTCCCAATGAAGGGAGCGACATGGTGGGATTGCTCGGGTATTTCGACGTGGATGTTTCAATCCACGCTCCCAATGAAGGGAGCGACTCCCGACCATCTACGCCGCCAAGGACATCGTCCTGTTTCAATCCACGCTCCCAATGAAGGGAGCGACTTTCGACGTGGATGCCCTGAAAGGTCTCGTGGATGTTTCAATCCACGCTCCCAATGAAGGGAGCGACCCCAGAACATGAGCCAGTTGACGGCAGTCTTCTTGTTTCAATCCACGCTCCCAATGAAGGGAGCGACAAGCGCGGCGGCAAGGTGCAGGAATAACCCACAGTTTCAATCCACGCTCCCAATGAAGGGAGCGACAACTGCGCGCGGATGCTGATCGTGCAATGGTACGTTTCAATCCACGCTCCCAATGAAGGGAGCGACTTGCCGAATCTGGCTTGGGCGCATCAAGTCATCGTTTCAATCCACGCTCCCAATGAAGGGAGCGACCTGGGCCTGGCTGGCGCATATTGCGCTGGAGAAGTTTCAATCCACGCTCCCAATGAAGGGAGCGACTTACCACCCGGCCGCTCACACCAAAAAGATACAGTTTCAATCCACGCTCCCAATGAAGGGAGCGACCCAGCCGTTCGCGGTCCGCCTTCAACTTCTCATAGTTTCAATCCACGCTCCCAATGAAGGGAGCGACTCACCCGGCCGTCCGCCGCTTGATTTTCCATTTGCGTTTCAATCCACGCTCCCAATGAAGGGAGCGACGCGCGGTGCGCGGCGGTTGGCGGACGATAAGGAGGTTTCAATCCACGCTCCCAATGAAGGGAGCGACAAATCCTCCAGCTTATGCGCCTTGATGCGGTCCCGTTTCAATCCACGCTCCCAATGAAGGGAGCGACCTGCAACCGCCGCCTCGAGCACCGAGCTGGGATGTTTCAATCCACGCTCCCAATGAAGGGAGCGACCCCGTCCGCCCGTCATGCGCCACAGCTAGCGACGTTTCAATCCACGCTCCCAATGAAGGGAGCGACACGCCAATGGAAACCCGGTTGAATATACCGACGTGTTTCAATCCACGCTCCCAATGAAGGGAGCGACCCGCGGCTGAAACCGGCAATAATGCCGCGGCTGGTTTCAATCCACGCTCCCAATGAAGGGAGCGACTTTGGCAATTGTGCTTTCGGGGTCGTTGTGCGTGTTTCAATCCACGCTCCCAATGAAGGGAGCGACGCGAGCCACGAGATCGGCGTTTCCGTCCAATATCCAGTTTCAATCCACGCTCCCAATGAAGGGAGCGACTGACGGGGTGCATTTTATTAGTCGAATTCTTTTCCGTTTCAATCCACGCTCCCAATGAAGGGAGCGACATAAGGCAGGCATGGGGGCGGTGTATAGACGCGTTTCAATCCACGCTCCCAATGAAGGGAGCGACTCACCCACCTGATGATCAACTCCAAGAACGGACGCGTTTCAATCCACGCTCCCAATGAAGGGAGCGACAGGCTACCCCATAATTACCTTTCTTGTCGCCGTAAGTTTCAATCCACGCTCCCAATGAAGGGAGCGACATTATCAAGATACATGACAGCGTCTTTGTTCGTTGTTTCAATCCACGCTCCCAATGAAGGGAGCGACTCCAGCGGACTGGCGACGTGGTTTGCCCTGTGGATGTTTCAATCCACGCTCCCAATGAAGGGAGCGACGTGTAATCGTGCAAAAAATAAACTCCCAATGTGAGTTTCAATCCACGCTCCCAATGAAGGGAGCGACCTTCCACCGATGACTGCTCATACAACATCAAAGCCCGTTTCAATCCACGCTCCCAATGAAGGGAGCGACCAAAGACGCAGACTTTGCCCGCTCTTTTACTGTGTTTCAATCCACGCTCCCAATGAAGGGAGCGACCCTGCCGTACAACAGCCACTGACCCCAGGCGGGGGTTTCAATCCACGCTCCCAATGAAGGGAGCGACTGCCATGCACCCACAGGTTGAGGTTCTTGACACGGTTTCAATCCACGCTCCCAATGAAGGGAGCGACCCACCGCCGCACGTGTTGCCAAAGCCACAAGATCGTTTCAATCCACGCTCCCAATGAAGGGAGCGACTGGAGCACGAGTAACAAGTTCTTCTGCTTTTCCCGGTTTCAATCCACGCTCCCAATGAAGGGAGCGACTTCGATCATCCCGTCTTCCGCGCCCCGCTGGAAGTTTCAATCCACGCTCCCAATGAAGGGAGCGACATATTCGAACGATACAGGAGTTGATGGGACATAAGGTTTCAATCCACGCTCCCAATGAAGGGAGCGACAGGGACGTGGCGATAAGGCAGGCATGGGGGCGGTGTTTCAATCCACGCTCCCAATGAAGGGAGCGACCCTGCGCCTGCGTGTGAAGGATGTGGATATGGTGTTTCAATCCACGCTCCCAATGAAGGGAGCGACATCCCGCTCACCTGCTGGTCGCTGATCACCTTGCGTTTCAATCCACGCTCCCAATGAAGGGAGCGACCGACCGCTGGCGCGAGGCTTTTACGAAATGCCCGTTTCAATCCACGCTCCCAATGAAGGGAGCGACCTGATGGTCAAACTGGTTATCTCAACAGCGATGGTTTCAATCCACGCTCCCAATGAAGGGAGCGACGTGGAGCTGACCGCAGACCGCCAGCACTGGTTGATGTTTCAATCCACGCTCCCAATGAAGGGAGCGACTTAACCTGCTGACCTTGACCACCTCTGTCGTTTGGTTTCAATCCACGCTCCCAATGAAGGGAGCGACAAGCCGTTCCAGTCCCTGAGTTTTACGTCACACTGTTTCAATCCACGCTCCCAATGAAGGGAGCGACTAAATGCCATCCTGACACAATCATCAACCGTATTGTTTCAATCCACGCTCCCAATGAAGGGAGCGACGGGACAGTCGCGTCGGCGTGTTTTGCGCGAGCAGGTTTCAATCCACGCTCCCAATGAAGGGAGCGACCGCAACATCTGGGTAAAAAAATATCCTTACCGCCAGATATTGGTCTTGCTGTTTCTATTCTACTTATAAAATTCACAAAAACGCCATTTTTATCGCGATATTCAGTTGTTAAGGTGCAAAATTTCCTGCGAACCTGACCGAGATTCTATGTGCGCTTTGGGTTCGCAAATGGATTGCTTCGTGGCTTACGGTTCGTCTCCATTGCACTCCACTCAGCGCAACGCGGCTCGCAACGACATTAGGCGATAATCGTCCCTTCCAGATCAATGCTCGGCTTCGCGCCAATGTGTTCGACGCGGCTTTTCCAATTGTTGCCAAGATAGTAATAACGAAGACTATCCACTTCGGGGTCAATGATCTTGTTCAGCGCATCTTGCAATTGCTTTAACTGTGCGGGATCAATGAGACACTCAAAGACGGAGTTTTGTACGCGCTGTCCGTAGTCCTTGCATTTCTTGGAGACTCGCCGCAGACGGGATTGCCCTGCTTTTGTTTCGGTTTTGACATCATACGTGATGAGCACCATCATAATCGACTCTCAATTCCAGAAGAACGGCGGATACGCATCCAAATCGCCGCGCAGGTGACGGGCGAGCAGCATGACTTGGACATGAGGGAGTAACCCGTATGGAATCTTCTCTTTGAGATAGGGGTGAATGAGTTCCTCTTTCTTGCGTTCCTGCCAGGCAACCAGCACGGCTTTACGCGTGTCGTCATCCATCAACACGCCGCCACTTTCTTTTTGCGTGAAGCCCTTGCCATTAATCTGCTTGCGATTCACCAGCGACAACGCCAACCGATCCACCAGCACAGGGCGCAACTCCTCCATCAGGTCGAGCGCGAGCGATGGACGCCCAGGGCGGTCGCGGTGCAGGAATCCGACATAGGGGTCAAGACCAACTGTTTCCAAGGCTGAGGCGGTTTCATTCGTCAGGAGCGTGTACAGGAACGAGAGCAAGGCATTCATGTTATCCAAGGGCGGACGGCGCGAACGTTCCCGAAAGAAAAAATCGTCGCGTTGATGCAGGATCAAGTGATCGAACACGCCAAAGTAAATCTTCGCCGCGCTTCCCTCGAACCCCATCAAGTCGCCCGTAGATGTGCATAGCGGTATCGCCTTGAGAGTCTCCTTCATGAAGTTCGATGCACCGGAAAGCGATTCGACACGCTCTGCGACCAGCATGGCATGGTCTCGGATGGCTCGTTCGAGGACTTTGCGGCAGTTGGAGATTTTTCCCAGCAAAAAGGATTGAGCGATAGGGACGCTCTGCGCCTCTTTCTCCGACCATTCAAACTGTTTCTTCCGCAACAGGACATTTCCCTTCACCCGCCCCGTGACCCGCCCCTGAAAACGTCCATTCGGCGTAAGGAAGGTCAACCCGATGTTTCGCTCTGCGCACGCACCCATCAACGCGGGACTCGCTCCCTGCCACGTGAAGCAGACGATGTTTTCAAGGTTGTGCAAAGGCAGGCGGGTGGATGCCCCCTCTTCCTTCTTGACGACGACATTTTCACCGTCGAGGGAGAGAAAGGCTTCAGGCGTAGTGATGTAGAGGACGTTTCCGAGATGTTTCATTTACATGTTGCTCCGTTGGTTGAGTAGACGGTGTTCGTCCGCCGTATCGAAACCAACAAGTTTTAAAAGTACAGCTGTTACAAGGGTTTTCCTTGAACTGGTGGTTTCGACTGCCTGCGCTCAACCACCGTTTTCTATTTGTTGTTTGATATACCTCGACGCCGCAATGACTTTTTCCTGCAACACAGGCAGACAAATATCAGCCAGCGAACACGAGCGGCAGCCTTTATGCGTCTTGACCTTCGGTGTATAGCCTCTGCGGAAGTAGTTATGCATTTCTTCGGAGATTTCTTTCACCAGCGTCCGCAACTGAGGCGTGAGTTCGACCTCTTCGCGGCGGCGGGTTTGACCGTAGTACAAATAACCGCGCGGGATACCCGTCGAAAGCATTTCCTCCAGACACATCGCTTGCGCGCACAGTTGGGCTTCATCCACAGGTTCGCGTTTTGGTTTGCCGCGTTTGTATTCGACAGGCGCGGGCAGGTAGAGTTCATCACGATTGGGCAGTTTGATTCCATCAGGCGAGGGTGTGAACTCGACCACGTCACACACACCAGATAGCCCAAGCCGATACGATGCCACAGGCACGGAACGCGCGGTGATGACCCCGTTCCTCGTTTCGGTGAAGAAAGGGTCATCGACTCGCTTGTGCATGATCCTGCCCTCGGCGGTGAGCGCGTTTTCCTTCCACTGTTGCTCAATGTGGATCAACGCCCACTGCCTGCGGCAAAACAGAAAATGCTGAATGCCTGAGAGGGGCAGGAGGTCGTCTTGGGTGTATTCGGTCATTATTCGCCGTCAATCGTCTCGCATTTCAAGCCATCTAATTGACCCAGTGTGATTTCGTAATCTTCGATGCTCTTGGGTTCATCGGATTTGGTTTCCACTTTGAGCAGACGGTGAACTTTCGCGGAAGAGTATTGTCCATTGGGGCTATTGTGTTCCCACCAATAAACCTTGTACACTTCCATGCTTCCTTCGGGGCGCGCCGATGATGCGTCATTGCGGAACAGAGTCTTTATTGCTTCCTTCATTGCTTCTGCATCTTCATCTGAGAAACCCGTTTTGGTGGCGAGTTGCGGATTCATGCTTCCGTAGAAAACATAAACGCCGTGATCCACGCGATGCTTCATGCCCATGGTGTCAGAAGCCTTATCCTTAACATCGCCTTTGACGCTTTTTGTAATTTGGATACTTGAAGTGCGGTCTAAAACTGGCGCGACTGAAAAAGCTGGGTGAACCGACACAGGTCCGCGAATGCCAATCGAAACGCCCTCTCCTTTTGCGCCTTCGCTATAGGCAAAGACCTGCCCAAAAGTGCGCACATCAATCCATTTGCTACACGATTCTTTAATTGCTAAATCTCTATCTTTCCAGACATCTTTGCCCAATTCTCCTTCTGCTCTTGCCCGTAGACTAGGGTAATCGTCTATTTTGCTGTCATCCGATTGAACGAAGATGGACTGCCCCATTTCCATCAGGCGATTGCGGATTTTGCGTTTGATGGAAACATCAGACATTTCGCCAGAGCCGTCATACGTTACGCGCGGGCGGTTGCCGCTCAATGGGTCGCCGTTGGGGTTGGCATGGTTGACGGTCACGATCACGGCAAAGTCGATTTTCTTGGAAAGGGTGGTCATGGTTTATTCTCCTTTTGAATAAGATGTGGTTTTATTCTTCTGAATTTTCGTCATTGCCTTCGTCTTCATCGGACGATGGCTTATCTTTCTTTGTGACCAATTCCTGCCGTTGGCAGTAGTAGCCGAGCAGATATTCGCCTGTCAGCGGCTTGTCGCGGATAAATTCATCGGGGTCAAACATCCCTTTGACCTCCGCAATCAGGTTTTTGTAAAAATAGGCTTTGCCGCCAAGCCGCATGATGTACGGCGTGAGCAAATCGTGAATTTGCTGCCAGGTGCGGAAGGGACGCTGGGAAAATATCTGCATATAACGGGCGGCGTTGGTCGGACGGTTTTTCTCTGCGTTGAAAAGCGCCCTTTCTTCGAGAACATCCGCAATGGCAAGCAGCCTGCCGTAGAGATAGTCTCTGGTCTTTCGGGTTTCATCGAGTGACATTTCGTATTTCTCCTTTCCTTGTTTGAATTTTCTGAATAGTGAGCAGGTAATGGTAAGAACTTTATTCCATTGCCAATTTTCCAGTGCTATCCTATTTGAGGCTCGTCTCACCGCAGACTCGACGATGTCGCGTGGAATAGGTTGTCCGTCCACGATACAGGGCAGCAGGCGCGCGATGGTGGATTTACGAAGTTTTTTATCCACTTCAAACTTGCCGTTACGATTTGACGCATAAGCGGCTTCGGCAATATCGGCGGGGGCAGGCGCGCCGACAAAGGGAATATATCGGTTCTTTGTTTTTCCTTTATCATCCTTTTCCTGCACATAGAAATAGGTATGCCGCCAGGCACAAGACTCGTGCCAATCGTCTATCCGTTTCAGATAATCTGAGCCTGTCAAATCGCGGTAATAGGTGATTGCCATGCGCCCTGTGGTGGCGGAGTCTAATGCCATGACAACGACCTCGTCTGTGTTACCAAGTTCTTTGCCATAGCCCGCAATCCTGTTTCGGAGTTTGACGCCCAATTCCTGCGCGGTGTAGGAGTTTGAGTCTTCTTCAGTAGGCATGTCACCCCATATCAGGGATTGTCCGCCATCGGTGGGTTGTGGGATGGGTTTGCCCGAAGTTGCCCAAGCAACGATGGCTTGCCCTTCTTGGTCTCTATATCCTTGACGTTCAATCAACCACTTCAATGCCAGATGAGCCTTTTGGGATGCATCCAAACTTACGCTTGACGCTTGGTCTGGAGATAAAAAACGCCCAAGAAAGGTAAAACCGCAACCATCGTCTATCGTTTCTTTTCCTTTGCTATCTCTCGTTTTTCCAGATGAAATTAATTTTGCTCCATCAGCCTCATTTCTAATTCTTCTCGGATGTTGGTCGGCAACAATTAATTCTTTTCCGTTTATCAAGCAAAAGGCTTTTTTCTCCTTCTTGACATCTAAATAGTATTCAATCCAACTTTTCCACAATGTTCCGTCTTTCCAAGTTGCAGACTCCAATTCTTTACTTTCCACAACCCATCGGACAAAAATATCACCCTGCCACTCTTGATTCTGAAGTAATATAAAGATAGCAGGCTTATCCTTCTTGTCTCCATCCCACTTCCTGAGAAGTTTTCCGTCTGCCTCAGCAAATAAAATCTTGTGGTCAATCAGGTCGCCGATGATGTTCCCTTTTTGGGCATACTTCAATATGGCAATTGCTTTGGGGTGCGAAAAATTGGAATCACACCATCTTTCGAGTTGTGAAATGTACAGTGCGGCATGGGGTTTCTTGTCTCCACCATGCTTAACGTAATCCAACGCGACATACTGTAACTTATCGCAAAGTGGATGTGGCACAGGTCCGCTAGTTCTGCCCGCTGAACTTTCAGTACATGGGATAAATATCTTTTTTAGAGAAGCCTCAGCGCGTCTAAAATCACCGTTGCTATCAATGGCGATTTCAATATGCGTCTTCTGCGTGGTGTGGCAAATTGGAAGAAGAGGTGTCTTGTTGTCGTCTGTTTCTACTCCAACCACAGACTTAGAATTATCGTAGGTCTCAGCCAGTTTTTGCATCCACATTTCACACACTCCCTTCCTCACAACCTTCCTCACAACCTTCGAGCAAGCCTTCTTCCATGAGCCCAATCGTGGCGGGCGGGTTTGCCGTCATTTTGCGCACGAATTTGCGGATTAGAACTTTGTCATCGGGATCGTCGGGACGCACGAATTTAATCACGCCGTCAATCATCTTTGGACGCCAGAAGCGAGCGTAAAACTCATCTTTTTTGACTTCATCGGGATAATCGAAGCCATGAAACATCAAGCCAAAGGCGTCAAGTTCGCCGTAGTTGTCATACTCGCCCGCGCCGTCGCCAAACTTGCACTCCTCCACATAACCCTGACATTCGCGTGTGCCGAGAAACACATCACGCCTGCCGCCGCGCTCGATCATGCGTTTGGCAACACAATGGTGCTTGTTCTCATTGCGATCTTGCTTCAAATCTTCCCGGTTTTTGTTCCACTCGAAATACGCCTGTACCTGATATTCCACATCAGAAAGATAGGTGTAGATTGCCAGATCGTTGCTGTCGCCGTAATACTTGATGGGCTTGGCGCTTCGCGTCTGGGTTTTGATGCGCTTCATCACCCTGACCTTGTCAATTACCCAGACAAAAGTTGGCTTCCAATACACCGAACTCAGAATCCCTTTCAAGGCTTCATAAGTGGGAATCTGGTACGAGTATTTTTCGCCGCCAATCTTGGTGAGCGGGTCGGTGAACAGGGCATACTTACCCCACACCTTGAACTCTACGGTATTTGGATATTGCATTGAGACCTCCTTTACACGATTTGGACTTCCATTGGATTGACAGGCTCTTCGCTCCAGCCAAAATATTTGCTGTAATATTGTTTGTCAAGATAAAACACTCCTGCTCCTTTCTGAACCTCGTAGATGGCTCCTGCTTTATACAAATTATCGAAATCGCGCTGAAACAAATTGACCGAATATCGCTGCGCCCTTTTGAGCAGTTTATACTCTTTTTCGAGTTCTGGTGCACGGCACAGGTCTTTGATGATCTCATCGCCTTCCTGATACGGAACAACCACGCCGCGCGTCGGTGAGTCAATCACACGAAAAGCCTTTGCCGCGCTTTGAAAGGATTGCGGGAACGCGAGCTCAGGAGCGGTTTTATGAGTTCCCTGATACGCGCCTACGGAAAGCGTATTCAGGGAAAGCAAGTTGAACAAATCATCATCCCTGCCGATTTCTTTCACGCCTACTTTATAACGCATTTCATCTTTCCGCACATAGTAGTAATACTTAAAATATGCCGCCATTGCCTCCAGCCCAATGAGATTGGGATTGCCTTTGAAGTCGTCCAAAACGCGCTGGGCATTATCCGCGCCGATAACGATATCTTTCAATCTATCAATATTCTCTCCTTGCGGATTGACAATCCAAACATTCCCCAAGCCCTCTCGGACTCCGTGACGATTACAACGCCCTGCGGATTGGGCAATCGAATCCATCCCCGCCAGATAGCGGATGACCGCGCCGAAGTCAATATCCACGCCCGCTTCGATGAGTTGCGTGCTGACGCAAATCACAGGTTTTGCTGTTTTGGACTTCAGTTTCCCTTTGATTTTGTTCAACATCTTCAGGCGATGGGCGGGACACATATTCGTGCTGAGATGATACAAGTGAATGCACGGAATTTTCCTGTTGGCAATGGCTTGATAAAGCGCGCGGGCAGATTTTTTGGTATTGACGACGACTAGCACACTGCCTTTTTCCTGCAACTGACCTTCCGCCAATTCCGCCACTTCCTCCGCGCTCCATCCGCCGACTTTGCGCTTATCGAATACTTCAACTCGTTTCAAGCGCTCGAACAGTTTTTCCTCGCTTTGGATAATGCGTTGCTCTGGCTTGATGGTCAAAGCGCGGTAGGGGTTTTCCACTTTGTCGAGCGGCGGCTGGGTGGCAGTACAAAGCACGACCGTCGCCCCGCAGGTATGCACGAGAAAACGAAGTGCAAGGTTGAACATGTGAATCATGTTGATTGGAATTCTCTGCACTTCGTCGAAGATAATCACCGAATTTGCCAACTGGTGCATTCGCCGTGCGCTTCGCGTTCCATAGCCGAACAACGCTTCCAAAAATTGAACCTGCGTGGTTAGCACCACAGGCGCGTCCCAGTTTTGCGCCAACAGGTTTTGCCTGTAACTTTCTTCTTCGGGCGTCAAGTTGGAGTGATGTTCGAGAACCACCTTATCGAGATAGTTTCCGCCTTCGTCTTTATCCTCCAAAATCTTTCTAATTTCATCGGCGTTCTGGTCAATGATGGAAGTGTAAGGGATGATATAAAAAACTCTTTCCATCGAGTGTTCTTTTGCATGGTTCAACGCAAATCGCAAACTTGCCAACGTCTTGCCACCGCCTGTCGGGACGGTCAATTGATAGATGCCTTTGGGTTTGGTCGCTGTATCCAGGCAGGCTTGTGCAACTTGCGCTCGCAACTGATTGACTTCCAGCGCCTTACCCAGCTCCATTTGGGAAGTTTTCTGCTCGAACTCCTGAAATTGCTTTTCCAGCCGTTCAATCAAAATTTCCCAGGGATGATATTGTCCGTAATTTCGGACATGGACATTGCCTGGTGACTCAAAATCAGCCGTGTCCAACCTGTCCGCATCCAGCAGGCAACTCAGCAAAAAACGGACAAGCAATCCTGCTTTGAAAGCCAGTGTGTTTTGCGATTCGTTCGCTTCCTCTTTCAGGCTTTGCAGTTTGTCAAAGATTTGTGCCACTACTTTATCGGAGAGCAAACCGTCCAGCGAATTTACAATCTCCTGCAAATTGGTTAACGCCTCGGCTTTGCGCGTGTTTTCGTCTGCCTTGTCCATGCGCCGCTTGAAATTATTTTCTCCATCTGGCTTAAGGCAATCAATCAACCCAGAGTGATGGGAAGCAATACACAAGGCTAAAACCTGCGCGGCAATTTTTTCCTTTTGTCCCTTGTTCCAAAGATTCTCGTAAATCACCTGCGCGCCTGCGGTGGTGTGGTCTATCTTACCCTTGTGCGCGATGGGGTCAAGATATTCTTCCGCGTCTGGGTGAATGGAGCCCTCGCCCGATAAAATATACCTTTGGAATTTCTCGCTGGCTTTTCCAAAATCGTGGAACAAGCCAAGAACGTCGCCAGTCTCTTTCAGACCAATCTTGCTGGCAAAATCCCCCGCATGTTTGGATACCGCTCTCAGATGTTCATCAAGCGATTGCGGGGTTTTATCTTTCTTTCGTATATGAGCAACAAATTGTTTTTTCATCTCCATCACCTTATACAACTCCGCCAACCCCTGTGCCTCACGGATGAGGTGCTCCCTCAAACCCTTCGGTTCCAGCACCTCCACGTCCGCGCCCCAGCCGCGCACCCACGGGAGCATCTCGCGCCACTCGGCGATCTCCACGCTCCAGAGACAGCCGCCATCTTCGGAATCATCCACTTTCTCCAACGGATGCCAAATACTTTCCTTTACGCGGCGCGTCACAGCGGGGGAGAAGCGCAACCTCACAGTGACAGGGTCCCTATCCGCGTACCAAATGCCCCAGGCGTGTTTGAGCAGTTCCTCGTCGTTGAATGAATCGGGGATTTCGAATGTCTCCCCGGAAAGGACGGCGGAGAGAATGCGGTCAATTTTGAAGGCGAAAACCCTATCGTTGAAATCGCTTCGGGCGACCACGTACACGCTGTCGCTCCAAATGGACGGCTCGATGATGTATGGGCTGATCGTGTGGCGGGTGAGACCTTCATTGCCCAAGGCTTGATATTCAATGCGTACCTTTCTTTGCTCGACCCAGGCTTGAGTCACGGTCTCGATGATCTTGATCTTCTCCGGGTTCTTTTCCTGCCCCATCAACTGCTCCGCCGATTTGAGCAGGCGTTCGGTCATGGGCTGGCGCAGGGTGGCGGCGAGCTTCTCCACTGCGTTGACGGTATGCGGCTGGTGAAAGCGCGTCTGCCGCGAGGTTTTACGCCCCGCCAGGTACAGGGTCAGCGCTTCGTGTAAATTCAGTTTGATCTCTGAGATGAGTTTTGTGCGTGGGATGTGATACCGCCCCTGGTCATCCTTTTCGATGGGATATTGGGTTGTCAACTCCCTTCGGTCACGAAAAACGGTTTCGCGCGTCACGCCCAGCCGGTCTGCCAGTTCAATATCCGCATAAGCGCGCTGGATGTACAGCCGCTTCATCTCTTCCAGTCGTTCTGCCTTCGTCATTCCGCTCATGGATGCTCCCAACGTTCTCGTCAAACTTAATGAAAATGTCCCGCAGGCTCCCCTAACTGGAACCTGCCGCAGTTACCTGCGGGACGGCGCGCGATTATCACTGAAGCAATAAATATGCAACAGCGTAGCACGCCATCCTGCCGAATTCTGCAACATTTTGTCATGAATTTTGCGATTTCTTTTTCCTGAGGGGGTACAGCCCCCCTTGCTCGTCCTCGTAAATCAGCCATCCCTTGTCGTCCAACGCGGGAAGGGTACGAGTCACCTCGGAACGGTTCAAGCCCAACAACCTCGCAATGAATCCCGCCTTCTTGCCTGGATTTTCTTCCACCTTCTCGTAAATTTCCTTCAGCCTCTTTTCATCGGTTTTTCGCGCCATTTCTGCCTCCGTATTGTGGATATGTGTCCACTTTACGAGAGGCATGTTGCAAGTATTGCAACACTCTGGCTACAGATTTTCAGGAGAATTTTTTGAAATGGAACGTTTCCTTTGTTCTTTCCTTATCCTTATTCATCCCTTGCGTTTCAATTTCACGAGTCAACGGAACATGACGTCTGTGTAAATCGTGCAGGCGTCGGGATTGCGCTATTATCACCCTATCCGTTACGCGCCGGAATCGCGTAGTCCATTCGCCTCATAGGATGCCAGTCCTGTGGGGCTTCTTGCTTAAGTATAGATGAGAGATTTGAATCCGTGAATGCCGTAAACGCAAAGTCTCGTAGTATTACTAAGTATTACTAACTTTGCTGAAAAATACTTTTCACTGTCTTATTGCCAAGCATGGTCGAGTATTTGCCATAATCACCTGTCTCCCAGCGCAGCCGCCCGGCAACGATTGCGGGAGAAATTCCCAAGCGATCTGCAAATAGGTGAATCTCATCCTTTGGAACAATGTCGCTTTGCGTCCTTCTCCATTGCCTCCATTTATCATCGGGGACCAAGTGTTTTGATGCGAAATCGTTGGCTTCCTTTTCGCGCTTGTCGTGTGATTGATCCTGCGTTTCCGTATCATCAAAAAAGGCAAAGTTATTCTGGTTCAGATGCAGATTAAGATGTCCCAATTCGTGGAATAGGGTAAACCAAAAATTATCCAGACGGTCATGGCGTAAGGTAAGACCAATTACAGGGCGTTCTGACGGTGATTTAAAACAAGCGCCATCCAGATATGTCTGCGGTAATTTTTCAAGGATCACAAACGCGATACCGCGCTTTTGGAGATAATCACGCGCCAGAATTGGACCCACATCAAAAGCGCTGAGTTTGACAAGGTGCTTCAGATCTTCGTCATCCAGCGAGTTGGGAGTATAAGGCGGAAGTTCCTGCTCTTCGGCTAGGGACAGCGCACGCGCCTGCCAGGCTTCGAGGGCAAATTCGTCCATTTTGCCTGCATCGGAAGATCGCGGCATGGCTCTTTCAAAGGTCATTCCTTGAAACACCGAGAAGAAGCGGTCCAGTATTTCCTCTTTCATCTCTTTTGCTTCCTGCAACGTACCGTTGAAGAAATTGAAATAGCCTTCTTTGAACATTTCGTTGAATGGATATTTCTTCAGATCGTATTTTGGTGCGGATAGCTCCTTCCCCTCCTCCTGCAACAAGACCTCGGCGGGGATGCCCAAGCCCTGATGCAAGGCGCGGATCATGGCTATGCTGAGCGGGCGTTTGCGATTCAGCACTTCAGAAACTTTGCTCTGGCTGCCAATGTACTGTTCCAAGTCTTTGCGCTTAAGCCCCTGCTGTTCCATGCGGAACTGGATCGCCTCAATGGGATCGGGCAATTCGATGGGGAAATACTCGCGCTCGTAGTCCTCGATGAGAACGGCGAACAGTTCCATTTCCTCTTCGAGCGCGGTGTTCGGCTCGGCTTCCATGAGGGTTTCGAGATGAGCCAGAGCCATTTCATATTCGGCTTCGGTCTTGATCACTTTCGGTTTCATCAGATTTTCTCCGCGTCTATCCGGTCATATTCTTTATGGGTGCCGATAAAACGTATGAACACGATCTGAATGTTGTATTGGATCTTCACGATCAATCGGTATTTTTTGCCTTTGATGTTGAACACGACCCGATCTCCCGGAAGAATATCGGCGGTGCTGTAACGGGCTTTGACGTCACTTGGCGTTCTCCATTCGGCGTGTTTGACTTCCGTCGCCCATGCCTGGAGTTGCTCTTTGCTGTCTGTGTACCTCGTCCAGAATTCGACCAGTTTTGTTCTTGAAATCAGGCGCATTTCTTATTTTATCCCATTTTGGGAAATACGCAAGGATTTTCCTTCCTTTTTTGGGAATTTCCTTGTTCCCAACCATGAATTTCCCAGGTGACGCTCACCTGCTCTGCTTGCCCCAACAACACGGACATCGTACCGCCTTGATCCGTCGCCATCAAAATAGTTGACGCTATTTTCACCCGGCGTTTGAGGTGGATAAGACTCTTTAGAGTTGAAAAAGGGTTAGTTTAAGGTGGAGTGATTTGTTAAGGTTGAGTCTACTGCAAGTGCATGGGGCTTGCAAGCCCCATGCACTTGCGCGGGCGTCAGGTAATCCAGCGCCTGGTGGGGACGTTGAAAATTGTAGAAACGGATGTAATTGGCGAGCTGTCGATGAGCCTCCTTTGGGCTGGCGTATTCATGCAGATAAACTTCTTCGTACTTGATGGTGCGCCACAATCTTTCAGTGAAAATGTTATCCACGGCGCGTCCGCGTCCATCCATGCTGATCTTGATTTCTTCACGCTGTAGGCGCTCCAAATATTTCGGGCTGGTGAAGTGGCTACCTTGATCGCTATTCCAGATTTCAGGCTTGGCTTGGAATAAAGCATTGTCCACGGCGGTTAGCACGAACTCCATCTCCAGGGTCTGACTGAGCGCCCAACTCAGAACATAGCGAGAATACCAGTCCAGCACTGCCGTGAGGTACAGCCAGCCATGCTGAAGTCGGATGTAGGTAATGTCGATGCCCCAGATGTGATTGGGACGCGCGGCGGTCACGTTTCGCAGCAGGTATGGATAAATCTGGTGCTGTGGGGCAGGTGTACTTGTGTGCGGACCTGGAACCAGGGCAAAAATGCCCATTTCGCGCATATAGGCTTGCACCGTTGGGCGCGAAACACCAAACTCAGGATGCAACTGAACGGCGATTTTGCGTGAGCCGTAGAATGGACAAGCTGTGTAGATTTCATCGATGCGCCGTTTGATTGCCAACTCTCGCGCGGAAGGCGGCACAGGCTCATAGAACAGACTTGAGTAACTGATCCCAAGTAGATCTGCCTGTGTTTTCAGCGGCATTTCTGGGTTGTCTTTTTCCAACATTTCCAGTCGCTCTGCTCTACTCAAATTTGAAGCCAGATTTTTTTTTCAGCCATGATAATTGAGCGCTCAATCGCCCAATCTCGGCATACAGTTCGTTGATCTGTTTTTCATGTTCGGCTTCACGAGCGCGTTCGCCTTTGCGATCATCCTCAAAGAGTTGGGCAAAGTCTTCCAGCGCTTGTCTTTTCCATTTGTGGATTTGGTTCGGATGAACGCTGTTTTCGGTCGCGATCTGTGCCACACTTTTGTCTTCTCGGATGACTTCCAAGACGATTTGTGCCTTTTGAAGAGCTGATAGGCGTTTTCTTTTGGGCATGGTTTTCTCCAGAAACTGCACCTTAATTATGCCCGTTTTTGTGTCTAAATTTCCTTATCCACTATAGTTTTACATAAACCAAAGAATGGAAGCGCCGCCACCAAACGACTCAGGCTGATGAACCTCCAGCGCCAGGTGAAGAGATCTTTCTTCACATTGGTTGGATTGCCAAACGCGAACATCCCCACATCTTCAATCCCAAGTTCCTTGGTGATCTTGTTTTCCAGGTGCTGAACTTGCATTCTAAAGCCTTCAAAATAATAACGATCATGAGCGCCGAGAATATACCAAATTAGCGATATTAAACCCCCGACTACTGGAAACAACCATAACGCATTATTCCATTCTGAGTTGGTCGAATTTGCAAAGAAGAAACCTGCTACGCCAATCTCTGCTGTCAATAAGAAATTGAATCGAGACCACATTCTGCCTGAGAATTCGCCATAGAGATGGATGCGGAGGCGATAAACTTCTTTTAGAAAATCATTTTTGTCTTTCTGTTTGTCTCTTTATTCCATGTGGTCCATTCTCCCAGGGAACTATTTCAAGGATACGATCGCTGAAAATTTTGTTGTGAAAATGCGGTGTTTTGGCATAGTCACTCTTCTTATGGGATGAGTTCTGATACGCACGCTGTCATCCGAGCGCCAATTGCGCTACTCATCATCTGGGACGTAATCTAAAATATCCTTGACCTGAACGTTGAACAACTTGCAAAGGGAGCTCAATACTTCAAATGTGATCCCGTCGCCCTCGCCTTTGGACAGCCTGTGAGCCGTTCCGTAGGCTATGTTTCCCTTCCGCATGAGGTCAGTCGCATTCAGACCTTTTTTCTTCAGCAATTCAGGCACTTTTATCTTGATCACACGTCACGCTCCATGTCGAGATGACCGGTGATGCTTGTCCGCAACTTGACAAAGAAGGAAAATCTAATACAATGTATACAGTCTGCTGCATAACGCACGCATGACCGCCGTTGTCCAAGCGGCGTCCAACCTACCGGTCAGGCATTGTTGTTTTTGGCCAGCGATGCCTGACCCCTATTATAGTGTAGTTATTCCAGTATAAACAGTCGGTTGAAGAATAATGAGACCTCGCCGGGTTTTCTCCGTGCGAGGTTTTGTTTTTTAATTTTAGGAGAAGATTTTGAAACGGAAGCTGGATTGGCGTTTGGGGCAGACAAACATCCGGATGAGAGTGATCTGGAAAAACCGGAGAGGATGAAGGCGGAAGGCTAGTGCGCGTATAGTATTATGGAATAATTTTGGTAAAGGAGATGAACTATCTCCGAAAAAATGACATCAGGAGATAAAAAAATGAAATACTATCCAACCGTCAGTCGAAACAGTTTACTGGACTTCTCGCTAAAGTTACAATCCAGCCACGATCATATAAAGAAGATTCAAAAGATTATTTTCCTCGAAACAGCCTTCGCCGGTTTTTTGGTTGCGTGTGAAGCGCGCGCCCTTTCGGCGCACACCATTGAAGATTACTCAAGAACGATTCGCATGTTTATCGCCTACGTCGGCGACATACCAATGCAAGACATTACAGTCGACCTGATTACAGGATTTTTGGCAAGCGTGAGACGACGAGGAGTTGGAGAAAAAACTGTTCTCAATCGACATATAGGACTTGCCGCTTTTTGGACTTGGGCGTTGAAGAACGATATTGTTGGTCATCATATCGTCAGACAGGTGGAAAAACCAAAGCCGCCTGAGATCATCATTGAACCTTTAACGGAGAGCGAAGTTCGGGTGTTGCTCAATGAGGTCAGGAGAAATCCTGACCGCGACCGCGCGATTATTTACCTGTTGCTGGACACTGGTTTGCGGGCGAGCGAGCTTGTATCTCTGGATCGGGGAGAGATCGACATGGAAAATCATCGCATCATTGTCAAGAAAGGAAAGGGGAACAAGGATCGCAAACTCCCATTTTGCAACAAGACTGCATCTGTGTTGGCTCAGTACTTGAATAATTGTACGGACCGCAAACCGTTCAACATCAAACGGAGGTCGCTGACCGATGTGGTTTTTAGATTGGGGCTGCGCTCTGGTGTGCGGAATGTTCACCCTCATCGTTTTCGCCATACCTTTGCTATAAACTATATGCGTAACGGGGGAGACGTATTCACGCTTCAAAAATTGCTGGGTCACACCACGATGGAGATGGTCAAACGCTATCTTCATATCGTTCAAACCGATATAGATCGGGCGCATCATCGCGCATCCCCTGTTGAGAATTGGGATTTGTGAACAGGTACGCTGCGCAGGATTGGATAACTTATAGGATTTCAAACCCTTGTCCTGCAGCGAGCGACTCGCGGCAGGACAATTTCGACAAGCACCGGATGCCGGTTTTGGCATCCGGCGCTTCATTTTTCTCTTCTCGCAGACAGGCATGGTTGAGGGCCATGTGCCGCAAGGCGTGGAGGTTCAAGTCCTCTCCAGCGCACAAGACATCCCCGTTAATGCGGGGATGTCTTATTATATCCACTTCTGCCATCTCCAAAATACATAATGGTACGGCTTGAATTCCTCGGGAACGCGGCTCTTTCTGCGCTCAGAACACAATTTCCGTCCGATGATCATCCCTATCTTCGGAGCTCGCATCTTCCACTTGAGGGGAAAATCATCGTCCATTTTAGCAGCACATGGTTTTAAGCCATGACGGTATTGAGCGCTCCAGATCGGTGCCCAGCGTGCAGATTATTCAAATATGCAAAACGGGTAGGCGCCCAAATCGCAAATGCCATCCACAGCGTGCCAAACTGGGTTTTGCTTTGATCTCGCCCGCTGCTCCAATTCCAGAGAACGATGTTCATCGTGTTCCGCTTTTTTGGAGCCTGACTGGAACATTGCTGGAACACCTTCTATCGTGCCCTACCCTGCATAATGCCGTTTTATTCATCGGAAGGAGGCGGCATCATGAAAAAGGAAGTGGAGCGCTTTATCCAGTGGGTTCGAATGCGAAATCCGCAGGCAAAGACCTGGCGCGATTACCAATGCGACATGAACCTGTTCCTGGAAGTTGCCGGCCGACGGGAGGCAGTATATCAGGCGGCGGCTGCGGATAATCGGCAGGCTGGTAGATGTGCATGTATCGCCACACCGCTTGCGGCACACTTTTGCGACTCAATTGTTGAACGTTGGCTGCAGGGAAACATCGATCCAGAAGTTGTTGGGACACAAGAGTCTGAACACGACCATGATCTATGCCCGGGCGCTGGAACGCACTGTGATGAGGGATTACCTGGAAGCGATGGAGATCATTGAAGATGGAAAATGAAAAAAGATCGAGGATCTGGAATTGGTTTCCAAGTCCTCGACCCCATATATAAGGCGAAATCGGCGTTTGTCAAGAAACACAAAAGGAAATTGGTAAGTTCTGAAGTACTACGACACAAGACATCCGGGCTCAGCGAGAACCCGGATGTCTTGTGTTAAACAGCCATTGATATTCTTTGAACCTGACGCTTGGGGCGGAAACGGACAAGGTCATAGTTCGATTGCAGATTCAGCCAGAATTCGGGCGAGGTCCCAAGCGCTTCTGCAAACAACCAGGCGGTTTCAGGCGTGACTCCGCGCTTGCCGCGCACGATCTCATTGACGCGTTGGGTCGGCACCCCAATGTGTGCCGCTAAGGCAACCTGTGAAACATTCATGGGAACCAGGAATTCCTCCAGCAGTATCTCGCCGGGGTGGGTGGGAATACGATTTTCGGGAAGCATATCTTTCTCCTTCTAGTGATAATCCGTCAGGGAAACGTCGTGAACACCTTCATCCCAACGAAATACCAAGCGCCATTGATCATTGACTCGGATACTATGGAAGCCAGCTAAATCACCTTTCAGCGCTTCGAGCCGATTGGCAGGCGGGGACTTCAAATCATTCAAGCGATGGGCGCCATTCAAGACATCCAATTTCCGCAAGGCAATTCTCATAAGATCAGGAGGAAAGCGGCGCACACGTGAGGTCATCCGTCCATGAAACAAATCTTCTGTCGCTGCATCCCGAAAGGAGTGAATTGCCATAATAGAATTATAACACTTGCACGGTATCCATGCAAGTGTTAAGCGAGGATAGAAGATAAGGCGAACCCGCGTTTCAAAAGTAGTTGTTAAGGTGCGATAATATTTTGAAATCGAAAGAATTACTCCCCGGCAAGTTCCAGAACTTTGTCCAACAATGTGTCCCCATAATACAGGGAGGAATTGCGAAGCTTTTGAACATAGGGGGCGACTTTATTCAATTTCCCCTTTTGTTTCGCAATGAGCAGAAAGCCCAATGCGCCAATGCATTGGATTTGGTTGTGCTCTGCGATCAGCCTTGCGCGCTGGTCGTCGATGAGGAGGAGGTCGGCGGAGAGTTGCTTGTACAGCGTCATGGCTTCGATCTCGCCGCGTCCGAGCCCGCCGGCAGCCAGTACCGAGCGGCTTGTGTCCACTTGAACCACGCGCCCCGTCAGGAAGGAGGCGAGGATATCCGATTGGGGCTTTTCCGGGGAGACGGTTTCCATGTAAACCGCTTCGGGAACTATTACGTCATCGTACACTTCAAGCAACAGGGGGCGGCGTCGCAGGTTGCGAGGGCAATCAGGGCGGAGCTGTCGGCGACGATGAGCATAGTTGTTATTGATTGTCTGGCTTCCGAAGGTCGTTCTCCAACTCTTCAGGAGACTGGGTATGCAAAAGAACGCCTTCACGCTTGCAGAATTCCAGGAAGGCGTACCGATCCAGCCCAGCCAGTTCGCTTGCCGCGCCGATGGACAACTCACCCGCCTGATAAAGCCCGAGGGCGGCGTACAGGCGTATTTTTTTGACCGCTTTTTCGGGGGTGTCGGCGATGAATTGACTCTCTGGTAGGGAAAATGAGATCTGCATGGGGCGCTCGCTTTTCTTGGTTCCGGTAGTGTATCACGCCCGGCATATTGCATCAAGTTAGGCGGGTCTCCACCAATGGTTGGCATGAAAAGCAACAGGCCAAACCATTGAGAGATTTTTCGTATCTTCATGTCTTCCTTAGGATGTACGCTTCCAAGGTTTCGGAGCGAAGCCATTCATTCCAGTCACTGTGGCATGCTGGTCTTGGCAACATTCATATAGCGCAAACATCAAATCTCAACTGCCTGGTGTTGTATAATTTACCCATGTCCATGACTGCGCTCGACCTCCCGCCTGAGGCGCTCAAGAAATATCGTCCCCTCGAAGCCATCAAAAAACGCAGGGCAAAATTCAGCGCGGAAATCTCCGCCCGCCGCAAACGCGCCATGTCCGCTGCCCGTAAAGCCGCCAAACTGCTCAAAACCGAATTCGGCGCAAGCGAAGTCATCCTCTTCGGGTCCCTGGCGCGGCGGGTGGGTTTCCACCGCTGGTCCGATATCGATCTTGCCGTGCGCGGCGCGGCAGATTATCTCAAAGCAATGGACACCGTCCTATACCTCGTGCCTGAATTCAAGATCGACCTTGTAGAGTTGGAAACGTGTCCGCCCGCGATGCGCAGAGGTATAGAAGAAGAAGGCAAAGCGCTATGAAGGACGCGGAAATCACAACGCTTGTCCGCCGCATCCATCAGGAATTGGATGAACTTCAACGGGTGTTTGGACGCGCTGAAGAAGGATGGGACCGCTCCCGCCGTTCGAACGATGATTACTATCTGGACGGCATCGCCCTCAATCTGCACGGCTTTTATTCAGGCTGTGAGCGCATCTTCACCCAGATCGCCGAGGTCGTAGATGGCGACCTGCCGCGCGGCGAAGATTGGCACAGACTCCTGCTGGAGCGCATGAAAAACGAGCTCGCCAGCATCCGCCCCGCCGTTATCTCCACCCAAACAGGCGAACTTCTCGATGAACTTCGCAGGTTTCGTCATGTCGTCCGCAACGTCTACACCCATCACCTCGACCCCGAACGGCTGGAAAAACTGGTCAAAGAAACCTCGCAAGGGTTCCCGCAACTCCACGCAGAAATCTCCGCGTTTGCTGCATTTTTAGAGCAGTAGTATATATATCGAATGGCGGGTGATGTCATTTACATCGCTTCGCACTCCACCGAATACCACTTCGTACCCATGCTGGGCATAATGGCACACGCGGCAATCGTCTGTCCGGCGAAGAACAAAGGGCAGGCGCGGATTCGGGTTCCCGACTGGTGGTAGAATCGAAGCCAAAGAGGCTGACCATGCTTGCTGAAACCCGATACGAACACATCGTCCTGAATGAAGCGCGCGTCCCTTTTATTTCGGGAACGACCATGAAGGTCATCGAACTAGTCCTCGCCCAGACCGCCTACGGCTGGAGCGCGGAGGAGCTTCATATTCAGTTCCCGCATCTTTCGCTCGGGCAGATCCATTCGGCGCTGGCGTATTACTGGGACCACCGCGAGGAGCTGGAAAGCGACATGGAATCCCGCATTCAGAAAACCGAGCGGATGCGTAAATCCGCGCCCGTTCCGCCACTGGTCAAACGCTTGAGGGACAAGGGGCTCCTCTAAATGCCGCTTGCGCTTTACATGGACCATCATGTCCCAAAAGCAGTCACTGTCGGACTGCGCCTGCGGGGCATTGACGCGCTGACCGCGCATGAAGACGGGGCGGATCAACTGGCAGACGATCAATTATTGCGGCGCGCGCACGAATTGGGACGGGTGTTATTCACGCAGGACGACGACCTGCTGGAGGAGGCGGCAAAATGCCAGCGTGGAGGAATTCCCTTTATGGGGGTTATCTACGGGCATGCATTGCGTGTGACCATCGGGGTTTGCATTCAGGACCTCGAGATCATCGCTAAAAACGGGGATAAAGAGGATGTTGAGAATCACGTGATCTTTCTTCCCCTGTAAACACCTGCCCGGCCCAATAGATCGCTTCGGCTGACCTCCATGCCGTCTCCCTGCTTGCGATGAGCGGCGGCGGCACGCTCTTCTCGGTCTACCTGACCTTCCTCGAACCCTTCGTCATCGGCGCCACCTGCGCGTGGCGCATCACCTCGGCAATATTGATCACCATCGTCATGCTGTTATCCATCCGCCCGGCGAAGGTGGCAATGGAATCCCTGCGCTGGATATAATCCCTTCATTCGATGAAAAGCCAAGAGACTCCTGAATTGGGAGTCTCTTGGCTGAGGCCTGCGGTCCATGCGCGACGGGGTCTCACGCAGAGGAAGAAGATTCTCAAGACTGCGTGGCCACTCACCGTATTTGCTGTTTGTAGCTCATAGTGCTGGCGCGAAGGAAGTTAAGATACAGCAAAGCCGTGTTTCGGTAAGAAAGAGAAATTAACTGTTTAAGCTAAAGTTAAGAAAAATCATATCGACATAATCAGAAAAGCAATTGCTGCTGCCCAAGTAATAATTATTATTAGATACCCGGATATAACTGGCCACATACCATAACTCGTGCCTCCAAAAGGACCTGGCCCTTCACGTCGAATAACCTGGGCGAATCCACTGAGACTTGCAACCAATAGGAAAACCACCCAACTAAGACTAAAATAAGGTTCTGGGATTTCTCCGCGATATAATTCATCGCCAAGGTATAACAATCCTATCAATAGTATTATGGCTAGCACACTAGGGCTAAGCACCAACCAATATATATCAATTTTTCTAATCCAATTAAGTATATTTAAGAGCATTTTATTTTTGTTTTTCATGGCCATACCCCTAACCAGGGAGATATCATCGGATTTATTTTTTCCATCCAAATCCGATCCATTATTTTAGTTGCATAAGTTTGACCCGCTATATGCCCAGCCGCAGCGCCTAACGGTCCGCCAACTACAAAGCCAGCATTTCTAAATCCCTTACCAACTCGTTCTGCAATCAAATCTGTTACCAAAGCCTCTGCCCCAACAAGCAAAGGTCGCCCTAGTCTCTGTGTAGGCGTAAGATTCTGATACCAACTGTCACGATAGGCTTGTCTGCTACCCTGAACAATGGCTTCAAAAAGCCCGAGATTCAGTGAATATCGTACAGCTTTCCAACCGCCTCTGCTGGACATCCTGTAAATGTCATCCATTTTTACCAGACCATGTATAGGGGTTGTAAATTCTTCCCAAAAGAAATAAATCGCATCAAGATCAGGATTAGAATAACCAGCATACGAGGGAACAGTGATCACTGGCAGATTGTTTGGTTGGCCACAGTAATTAACAGTGCAGGCAGGGCCCTCTGGCAACAATGACACAATTTCACCGCCCGATGAGCCAGAATTGCTATTGCCTCCGCCGCCCGCGCCACCACCTCCGCCCCAACAATTGGCGGGATCGTCGTCAATGCAATGCCCGCTTGGGTCGCTGTACATCACAGGCGAGTTGTTGACATAAGCGTACCGATCCCAGGCCTGCACTCCCTGCGTGGGCGGGATGATCGTATCCGCGGAAGTGAATCTGCCTAACGCAGGGTCGTACATGCGGGCATTATAGTACATCAGCCCAAAGCCCTCGGTGACGTTCTGTGTGGTGGTGTCGTCCATATAGGAGTATTGACCTGTGAAACCGATGCCTTGAATTTGACGAAGAATGTAGAGGGTCGGTTATGGAAATATCCCCTCTGATAGTCCTTTAGAAGGCAATTGTCTCTAAGAAATAGAAAATTAATATCAAGACGCTTAATCCCCAAAAAATACCGAGTAATAATGCGCCGGATATAATAGCTTTTACTCCGCTTATCTTCTTACCCATAAGCCATGGCGCTTCCTGTCTTCTTATTTGGATTAACCCAGCAGATCCAATCAGTAGTCCGCACGCTGCAAATATGATCATATTCAACAATTGTGGGGCTTCCCCGTCCAGAAACTGTTCGCTGATGATTCCCCACACTATTAAAATTAAAATTGGCGTTGCGCTGATTATCAAGGTTAATTTTCCAATTTCAGTTTTTTCGAAAAAGTTTTTTACAGATAACTTGATTTTGTTATTCATTTCTAAAAATCTCCTAACCCAACAATCGGGAATATCCAAGTATTAAACTTATCGGCAAGATTATGCCCTGCTTTGCTTGCTGCATAAGCAGTCACCCCATATCCGCCCGCCGCGCCTATTGGTCCTAATGCGCTTCCTCCTCCTCCTGCTGCAATTGTACCAAGTGCATTTGATATTCCATCGATTGCCAGAGCTTCCATTGAAACTACAAGGACTCTTGCGCTACGCTGAGCTGGTGTGTATGTTTTTGGGAACCAAGAATCTTTGTAATACTGACGATATCCTGCAATGCCGGCCTCAATTGGCCCGGTTGGCAAAGTCCACACAGCGGTTTTGTACCATTTTGAACTTGCAAGTACATAAGCTTCATGCATATCCAGCCCATCTTCCAATGGAGACAAAATGTAATCCCAATACAGCAGTAGTTCATTTGCGTTTGGAACTGGATTTTGAGCATCTGGTTGAGTTATAGGCATATTGGAAAGATCTTGGAACGGTATCATGGGATTATTAGGAAGTGTAAATGGTGTGTCTTCTACAGAAGGGCACATGATACTTTGATTTTGTCCGGAACATGCCTGCCCACCACCTGAAGAGCTGGAACTGCCGTTGCCAGTGTTGTTCACCGTTTTTATTGGAAGGATCGGGTTTGTATATGGGTCGACCACACAGGATTCACCAAAGCCACATTCTGTGCCATGCCCGGTCGGATCAATATACCTCAACGGATTCCCGTACACGTAACTGTAGCGGTTGAATGCCTGCGGGTTGGACGGGTCAGGAACAATTGTATCCGGCTGGATAAAGCGGTTAAGATAAGGCGAATAAAAACGCGCCTTATAATCCATTAACCCAATGCCGGAATCCAAGGCACGCTGGCCTGTATAGCCGTAGTCCGTTTGCGTAATATCATTTACATCGCTTCGCACCCCTCCGAACGGCAAATATCTCTGCTGGCTTGTTAAAGTTCCGCTGCTGTCAGTCACCGCGACGACCGAGCCAAGATGGTCGGACAGGAAGTATTGTAATCCCGTGCCGTCGTCCATGGCAATCGTCTGCCCGGCGAAGGCATAGTATTTTATGGTTCCGCCGCTGGAGCGGGTCTCATACGCGCCACCGAAGAAATAGGAGGTCAATTCGGGGGTCTGCGGGGAGCCGCCCTCGTCATAGGATGTGGCCAGCGTGGTCACACGCACCCCGTCGCCGTCGTAGGCAAAGTCCCATTGCATGGCGATCTTGATGACATCGTCACACGTCCCCTCCGCGAGTTTCTGAATGGAAGAGATCCGATTCTCGGCGTTGTACACCTGCTTGTAGGTCGCGCCATCCTCGATGCGGCAGGTCATATTGCCGTTCGCGTCGTACTGATAACTGGCAACCGTTGCAGAGTCCTGCGTCAACGACGAGACCGCATGCGGGTGGTCTGCATCATAGCTATATTCGCGCCCCTGCCAGCCGGCAGGAGGCGGAGTCACCTCCACTGTGCTGGTGGGGGTTGCTGTCGAACCTGTCGGCGTCGGCGAGGGCGTGGCGTTCGGGTTTACGTGTTCAAGGTAACCCGGTGTAAAGTTGCCCGTGAAGGAGTTGTAATAATAGACGGCAATGCGGCCCTGACCTGCAGAGGGGGATCCATTGGCGGTCCCCCCGGCTGCATTGACCGTGTTGAGGGCTACCGTACCGCCTTCGATGCGGATGCTGCCGCCCGATCCACCGCCGCCGTAAATGTGGTTCGCCCAATTGCCATTCAACCCGTTGGCGGTCAAGGTCCCCTGAAAATCGATCTGCTCCCCCGCAATAAAGATCATCCCGCCGCCTCTCCCGCCGCTTGCACCGGATGGATACCAAAGGGTACACTTCTTTTTACCGCCAGGGCCGCAGTAATAGCCGGTATCCGGATATGTGCCGCCCGTTCCGCCACCCGACCCATTGAAGAATTTGTTCAACTGCGGGTTGCCGTATACGCTCCCGCCCAAGCTCCCCACGCCGGCGGTCCCATACCCAGCCCCACCGCCGGTCGCCCATTGCCCAGATGTTGACAGACCGGCACCGTACCCACTGGCAGCGCCAAAACCAAGTCCGCTGACCGTGATCGTCCCCGTCCCGCTCAAACTTCCGGCAACCCGCAAGACGACCAGACCGTTTTTGTTCCCATCGAAGGCGGATGCCGTCAATGTGCCGTTGATCGTCACATCCTCATAATTCGGCACGCGTTGGATAATCACCTTTTGCTGTCCTGCAGCAGTACCTACATTTGTATCGTCCCCCGCATTCGCTCCATACCATTCCTTCTTCTGCGTTGTGGGATATAAAGTATCTCCAATAATCCCTCCAACCTTCAAATACTCATAATTGCCGGTATTTGCCCCTGATCCAGATATATGGATCAAGAGGATCTCGTCCCCGGCAAGTAGACAATTCGATGAAGGCGCACTCGAAAGTTTTATCGAGGCATCTTCGAGTTGAACCACACTATATACCACTCCATCGGCACAGGCTCGGTTACTGCTTGTGCTTGTATTGATATTGAAAGTAGTCCCGGAAGGAATATCAAGGTCCCCATCCTGTCCGGTTCCCCAGGGAAGCGGATTGGCGAAGATGATAGACGTGGCGGTAGGGACGGGCGTCGGAGGCTGACCAAGCAAAGCCGTGTAGGGCTGGGGCACAAACCCGCCAACAGATGAAAGGTTATCGAAATAATACACGGCGATGCGGCCCTGACCTGCAGAGGGGGATCCATTGGCGGTCCCCCCGGCTGCATTGACCGTGTTGAGGGCTACCGTACCGCCTTCGATGCGGATGCTGCCGCCCGATCCACCGCCGCCGTAAATGTGGTTCGCCCAATTGCCATTCAACCCGTTGGCGGTCAAGGTCCCCTGAAAATCGATCTGCTCCCCTGCAATCAAGATCATCCCGCCGCCTCTCCCGCCGCTTGCACCAGATGGAAACAATTGTGTACACAGCTGTGTACCGCCAGGCCCGCACCAATAGCCGGTCTCCGGATATGTGCCGCCCGTTCCGCCACCCGACCCATTGAAGAGTTTGTTCAACTGCGGGTTGCCGTATATGCTCCCGCCCAGGCTCCCCACGCCGGCGGTCCCATACCCGGCCCCGCCGCCGGTCGCCCATTGCCCATCCGTCCATATGCCCGTGCCTGGTCCACTGTCCGAGGAAAAACCAAGTCCGCTGACCGTGATCGTCCCCGTCCCGCTCAAACTTCCGGCAACCCGCAAGACGACCAGACCGTTTTTGTTCCCATCGAAGGCGGATGCTGTCAATGTGCCGTTGATCGTCACATCCTCATAATTCGGCACGCGTATCAGCATGACGCGCAATTGACCGGATCCCGTACCAATGTTTGCATCGCTGCGCCAGCCGTTGCCATACCAGTATTTTTTCGAAGCTGTGAAAATGACTGTATTGCCGGACGCCGAAGCCAGGCGCAGGAACTCGTAACTGCCGGAGTTAAAGCCGGCGGCTCCCGTATCGGTCATTTGGATTAACATGAGCTCATCGCCGGGATTCAAACAACCCACATCAGGCGATGCGCTCAACACGGCAGAAGTATCACCAAGCAGGGTGACATTGTATGTCACGGCATCGGCACAGGTACGGCCGTTGCTCCCCTGGGTATTGATGTTAAATGAATTGCCCGCATTGACCACAAGATCGCCATCCGCCCCTGTGCCCCATTGCTGTTGGATCATCGGCAGGGGCGTGGCGGTTGCTCCCACTGTCGGCGTGAGGGTGACGGTTGCCGTCGCGGACGGCGCGGGCGGCACAAACAACCCATGCACAATTTGCACTTCAGCCGATGTCAGCGCGCGGTTGTAGAAGCGCACCTCATCCAGCCGGCCGTGATACACATTGGCGGCGGCGCTGGAACTGAAGGTCAGCACACTGGCGCCCGCAGTTAAGGTACCTGTCACACTTTGAGCGGCGACCAATTCTCCGTTAAGGTAGAGGCGCATCTCCTTCGCAGCGGCATCATACACGCCGGCCACCAGTGTCCATGTGTTGACGGGCAGGATGGGTCCCGCAAGCAGACTGGGGGTCAATCCCCCGGCCTGGAAGACAATGCTTCCGTTTGCATTCACCGCTGCCGGTCCCGCGGGGGTGGGCGTTCCCTGTGTGGAAAGGGTGATCAACCCGTAGTCCTGGCTCAAGCCGCCCTTCTTGACGATGTATTGCGTGCGGTTCGTCACGGTGGAGGCGGGGTTTACCCAGGCAGACACGGTGAAACTGCCGGTCGTGGAAATTTCAGCCTGGTGCGCAACAGATGCATAATCGTTCACGCCGTCGAAGAAGGCGGATTTTCCATCCACGCCGGTCGTCTCGATGACCACGCCGTTGTAAAGGTTCGCGAAATTATCCGTTCCGTCGCCCTGCGCCTCGTCCGGGACCTTTGTGCCGTTCAGGGTTTCGAAGTTCCAATACGCGAGAAGATTACCCAGGTGAGGCGTCGGTGTCGGCGTATTGGATGAGGTGGGCGTTCTGGACGGAGTTGGTGTGACGGTATAGGGTGTCGGTGTCATTGTTAAGGTGGGTGTGTTCGATGACGTGGGCGTCATGGAAGGCGTAGGTGTGATCGTAGAGGTTGGGGTGTTCGATGGTGTATAGGTAACGGTTGGGGTTGGCTCCGGTCCATCCTCGCCATAGGGCAATTCGGGAGGGGTGAAATTCGAGGTCCAGCGCGCGATACCTTTGCTAATACGATACTCGTCAATCCACCCATTTACTCCCGCTGTTGAGTTGAATGCATCGTACCCAATCCGGAGTGTGCTTGCTAAATTTCCAACTGTTGAAATTGATGTGTCGTTCCCGATAGCAGTTCCAGCTTGGTATATATCAATCCGCCCGCCATTTCTAACAACGGCGATGTGATACCACGTATTAGTTGAAAGAGTGGTGGCCGCGGAAATGGAAATGTGCGAAGTTCCGCCATCTCTAAAATCCACCTTCCAAGTCAGATTCCCTCCGCTGTTGTTCACATAGATATAATGATAGTTTGAGGTATTATCTACCTGCTGGAATAACATCATGTAACCGCCAGGTGACGGGAGAGCATTAAAGCGCACCCAAAAATCAATGGTAAAGTCGCCTGGGCCAAAATTCCAGTCGTCACTGTCTGGTGTGTGTATGTAGTCCCCTGTTCCATCAAATAGACCAGACGCTCCGCTGAATTTCGATTGCGCGGTATCGATTTTCGCGTCACCGGCCGCGGTCCAAATCTTGCCGGTCTCATCGATGAAGGTTTTCGAGCCGAGCGCTCCGTTCATGTGTAGCATGGCCGAGGTGTAGGCATCCGCACCGGACCATGGGGTTACCGTCGGTGTGGGCGAGGGTCCGCTGGTATTCGTCGGAATAAAGGTTGGAGTTGCGGTGTAAGCAGGGGTGGCGGTTTCGGTCGGAGAAGGGGTGGGCGAGGGGGTATCGGTAAATGCCTCCTGTTGAGCGAGCGCCGCCAGTTTGGGTGCGCCTATACCTCCTTCGACGCTGCCGAGGGACATAAATTCGTCAACAAAAGGCTGGGGCTCGAGGTACGCCTGCGGGGTGGGGATCACCCAATCGTTCATTTGCTGGATGTTCCCTGTCCGGTCATACAGGAAGTGCTGGCGGTATTTATAATCGGTCGGGCTGGCGCTCGTATACGCCTCGGCGGTGGTCAGTCGGCTGAGGAAATCGTATTCATATACGTGCGTTTCGCCCAGGATCCCGTCCGTGATCTGGCGGATGTTCCCTGCGTTATCATAGGTGTACGCATAATCCAGCAGTTCGATACCCGCCTTGAGTGCCGCGCGCGCCTCCAAACGATTCGCGTTATTGTACTGATTGCTGATCACAACGCCGTTGCCAAGCGTTTGCAGTTCGATCTGCCCCAGGGTAGTATAGGCAAGGTCGACCAGGGAATCCTGGCCCCTGTCCAGCTGGCGCGGCCGGCCAAGCGCATCATAATGATAGGTGAGGACCTCCTGGTCCGGGTAGGTCACGGAGATGGGCCTGCCGAGCCAGTCGGTTGCCGTGGTCATGCTCTCGGTCACGCCGCCGATCTGGCGGTTTTCGGTGACAGTACGTCCATAGTTGCCATAGGACCAGGTCGTGACGCCGCTCGCATCCGTCATGCCGGTCCGCATGCCAATATTGCCGGCTTCATTGCCATACGTGAACGTGGTATTGACGGAATTGCCGGTTTTCGTGAGCAGGCGTCCCAAGGGATCATAGGTGAAATTCAAGGTTTCGTTACGCGCATCCGTCTGATGTATTAAACCGCCCTGAGGGTTATAAGCATAGGTCCACACACCCATATCAGGGTCCTGCATGCCGGTTTTCCTGCCCAACCAGTCATATTGAATAGTGCTTTCATTCCCATTTGCGTCCAGTACGCGGATCAGGCGGTCGCCAACGTCATAGGTGTAGGCTGTCGTCGCATATACGGTTTCGCTGTCGGAGTATTCCCCCACGGTCACCAGCCTGCCGAGTCCATCGGTGGTGCGGGAAACCTTGCGGCCATCCGGGTCAATGATAGTGACTGTCAATCCATCATACGATGTCGTCGTGGTGATTCCGCCCGGTTGGGTCACACTGGTTGCACGCCCCAAAAAGTCAAAGGCGGTTTCGTTGAATTGTGAACCGGCCGGGGAAAGGTAATAGCCGCCGGGAGAATTCCGGTAATACGGCAGGCTTTGTTTCCAGGCCAGCCCCTGGGAATTGAAATAAGTGTCTGCGGCCAGCGTCTGCCCCTTATCCTGGTCATACACCTGCGTCTGGATCAGCCGCCCAACGCCGTCATAGAATCCCCACACAGAGCGGTACTGGTTTGCGATGGTATCCAGGATCTGCATTTCGACGTGGTACGGGACGGCAATTCTCCCGTTCCCATCCACCTGCGGATAGTTGTAATATACACCGGGCTGGCCCAGCCCGGCTGCCGTAACAGACAGAGTCCTCCCCAAGCCGTCGTACGTGGTGGTGGTCAGCCAGCCGTTTGGATCCGTGGTCTGATATGGCACCCCCAAACCGAACAAATACTCAACCGAGGTTTCTTGATTCAACGCATCTATGGTTTTTACGGGATGGGTCATTAACTCGCTGTCGTATATCACACGGATTAGTTGGGATGCGCCGCTAAGGCAACCTGTGAAACATTCATGGGAACCAGGAATTCCTCCAGCAGTATCTCGCCGGGGTGGGTGGGAATACGATTTTCGGGAAGCATATCTTTCTCCTTCTAGTGATAATCCGTCAGGGAAACGTCGTGAACACCTTCATCCCAACGAAATACCAAGCGCCATTGATCATTGACTCGGATACTATGGAAGCCAGCTAAATCACCTTTCAGCGCTTCGAGCCGATTGGCAGGCGGGGACTTCAAATCATTCAAGCGATGGGCGCCATTCAAGACATCCAATTTCCGCAAGGCAATTCTCATAAGATCAGGAGGAAAGCGGCGCACACGTGAGGTCATCCGTCCATGAAACAAATCTTCTGTCGCTGCATCCCGAAAGGAGTGAATTGCCATAATAGAATTATAACACTTGCACGGTATCCATGCAAGTGTTAAGCGAGGATAGAAGATAAGGCGAACCCGCGTTTCAAAAGTAGTTGTTAAGGTGCGATAATATTTTGAAATCGAAAGAATTACTCCCCGGCAAGTTCCAGAACTTTGTCCAACAATGTGTCCCCATAATACAGGGAGGAATTGCGAAGCTTTTGAACATAGGGGGCGACTTTATTCAATTTCCCCTTTTGTTTCGCAATGAGCAGAAAGCCCAATGCGCCAATGCATTGGATTTGGTTGTGCTCTGCGATCAGCCTTGCGCGCTGGTCGTCGATGAGGAGGAGGTCGGCGGAGAGCTGCTTGTACAGCGTCATGGCTTCGATCTCGCCGCGTCCGAGCCCGCCGGCAGCGAGTACCGAACGGCTTGTATCCACCTGAACCACCCGTCCGGTCAGGAAGGAGGCGAGGATATCCGATTGGGGCTTTTCCGGGGAGACGGTTTCCATGTAAACCGCTTCGGGCACTTTTACGTCATCGTACACTTCAAGCAGGAGGTGGAGGGCGTCGCAGGTTGCGAGGGCAATCAGGGCGGAACTGTCGGCGACAACGAGCATGTTTATTTTTGGCTACCGTACTTCCGAAGGTCGTTTTCCAGTTCTTCAGGAGACTGGGTATGCAAAAGAACGCCTTCCCGCTTGCAGAATTCAAGGAAGGCATACCGATCCAACCCGGCCAGTTCGCTTGCCGCGCCGATGGACAACTCGCCCGCCTGATAAAGCCCGAGGGCGGCATACAGGCGAATCTTTTTGACCGCTTTTTCGGGGGTGTCGGCGATGAATTGACTCTCGGGTAGGGAAAATGAGATCTGCATGGGGCGCTCGCTTTTCTTGGTTCCGGTAGTGTATCACGCCCGGCATATTGCATCAAGTTAGGCGGGTCTCCACCAATGGTTGGCATGAAAAGCAACAGGCCAAACCATTGAGAGATTTTTCGTATCTTCATGTCTTCCTTAGGATGTACGCTTCCAAGGTTTCGGAGCGAAGCCATTCATTCCAGTCACTGTGGCATGCTGGTCTTGGCAACATTCATATAGCGCAAACATCAAATCTCAACTGCCTGGTGTTGTATAATTTACCCATGTCCATGACTGCGCTCGACCTCCCGCCTGAGGCGCTCAAGAAATATCGTCCCCTCGAAGCCATCAAAAAACGCAGGGCAAAATTCAGCGCGGAAATCTCCGCCCGCCGCAAACGCGCCATGTCTGCTGCCCGTAAAGCCGCCAAACTGCTCAAAACCGAATTCGGCGCAAGCGAAGTCATCCTCTTCGGGTCCCTGGCGCGGCGGGTGGGCTTCCACCGCTGGTCCGATATCGATCTTGCCGTGCGCGGCGCGGCAGATTATCTCAAAGCAATGGACACCGTCCTATACCTCGTGCCTGAATTCAAGATCGACCTTGTAGAGTTGGAAACGTGTCCGCCCGCGATGCGCAGAGGTATAGAAGAAGAAGGCAGAGCGCTATGAAGGACGCGGAAATCACAACGCTTGTCCGCCGCATCCATCAGGAATTGGATGAACTTCAACGGGTGTTTGGACGCGCTGAAGAAGGATGGGACCGCTCCCGCCGTTCGAACGATGATTACTATCTGGACGGCATCGCCCTCAATCTGCACGGCTTTTATTCAGGCTGTGAGCGCATCTTCACCCAGATCGCCGAGGTCGTAGATGGCGACCTGCCGCGCGGCGAAGATTGGCACAGACTCCTGCTGGAGCGCATGAAAAACGAGCTCGCCAGCATCCGCCCCGCCGTTATCTCCACCCAAACAGGCGAACTTCTCGATGAACTTCGCAGGTTTCGTCATGTCGTCCGCAACGTCTACACCCATCACCTCGACCCCGAACGGCTGGAAAAACTGGTCAAAGAAACCTCGCAAGGGTTCCCGCAACTCCACGCAGAAATCTCCGCGTTTGCTGCATTTTTAGAGCAGTAGAATATATATCGAATGGCGGGTGATGTCATTTACATCGCTTCGCACTCCACCGAATACCACTTCGTACCCATGCTGGGCATAATGGCACACGCGGCAATCGTCTGTCCGGCGAAGAACAAAGGGCAGGCGCGGATTCGGGTTCCCGACTGGTGGTAGAATCGAAGCCAAAGAGGCTGACCATGCTTGCTGAAACCCGATACGAACACATCGTCCTGAATGAAGCGCGCGTCCCTTTTATTTCGGGAACGACCATGAAGGTCATCGAACTGGTCCTCGCCCAGACCGCCTACGGCTGGAGCGCGGAGGAGCTTCATATTCAGTTCCCGCATCTTTCGCTCGGGCAGATCCATTCGGCGCTGGCGTATTACTGGGACCACCGCGAGGAGCTGGAAAGCGACATGGAATCCCGCATTCAGAAAACCGAGCGGATGCGTAAATCCGCGCCCGTTCCGCCGCTGGTCAAACGCTTGAGGGACAAGGGGCTCCTCTAAATGCCGCTTGCGCTCTACATGGACCATCATGTCCCTAAAGCGATCACCGTCGGGCTGCGCCTGCGGGGCATTGACGCGCTGACCGCGCATGAAGACGGGGCGGATCAACTGGCAGACGATCAATTATTGCGGCGCGCGCACGAATTGGGACGGGTGTTATTCACGCAGGACGACGACCTGCTGGAGGAGGCGGCAAAATGCCAGCGTGGAGGAATTCCCTTTATGGGGGTTATCTACGGGCATGCATTGCGTGTGACCATCGGGGTTTGCATTCAGGACCTCGAGATCATCGCTAAAAACGGGGATAAAGAGGATGTTGAGAATCACGTGATCTTTCTTCCCCTGTAAACACCTGCCCGGCCCAATAGATCGCTTCGGCTGACCTCCATGCCGTCTCCCTGCTTGCGATGAGCGGCGGCGGCACGCTCTTCTCGGTCTACCTGACCTTCCTCGAACCCTTCGTCATCGGCGCCACCTGCGCGTGGCGCATCACCTCGGCAATAATGATCACCATCGTCATGCTGTTATCCATCCGCCCGGCGAAGGTGGCAATGGAATCCCTGCGCTGGATATAATCCCTTCATTCGATGAAAAGCCAAGAGACTCCTGAATTGGGAGTCTCTTAGCTGAGGCCTGCGGTCTATGCGCGACGGAACACCCAGAAAGGGTGCTTACCCTGCGGGTTCGATGCCGCGGAAGCGGTTAAGTCAAGACGAATACTAAGTTTATTGAAGCGGCACTATAAAACTCGATACGTGATACCGCATCGATAAAAAACAATACGCTACCACAAAATCCCAAAGCGCCGCCAATCAAACCATATATCCCCTGCTTTTTAATGTTCGCAAGAGTGTACATATAAGACATCCTCTCACGATAAACATCCCCCTTGCCAATTAGATCTGCGAGCTTCGATATAAAAAAATATGGGAATAAAGGTGTGGCTTTCTTTCCAAAGCTAATACTCCATCCCTGACAAAAAGCAAAGATGGAAAGGAAACCAAGAAATGCAGATACAAAAATATCTAAGAGCGGGATTGTTAGTGTCATTTTTGCTCCATCAATGATATGTTATTGAGAATTCAAATTTAGGTTTAAGGTTCATATTCATACTGCCCAGGTTTCCAATAAAACCTATTCCGGGTACAAGACTTCCTAATCTCCAATATAATTTGGCGTTTTGTATCAAAGACGTTATCAATTGGTCATAAGTTATGTTAGTCGGGTCACCAAAAAACAAATCAACAATCCCTTTTACAAGTCCTGCACCCTCAGCAATTTGGGTCATAGCATGGTATGGGGTATAACCCGTCCAATAGCCTATGTCGCCGGTAATTCCTGCCACATCAATTGCGAGATCGATTCCATCTACTTGCGTCCAGTCAACATAAATTCCTCCGCTAATTTGAAAATGTGGTACTGGCTTAACAGGCTGTGTTGCAATTGGCTCGCTATAAGGAATGGGGGTTACTGTTGTTGTAGGCAGACCACAGATAAATGCTTGTGGACAGGGTGTATTTGTTGGGCTAGGCGTTACAGTTGGTGTAGCAGTGCTCCTTGGGTTAAGCTGAGGCGCGTCTGCCTGCTTGTTGGTGCGGCATTTCGGTTGCCCAAACCCGCCACAACTTGCACCCCCACTTTTTCCATTTCCTGCAACAACCCGATTTCCAACCAATGTTGTCACATGCGCACTTCCTTCGCAGAAACCATTAACGGTATTTTCAGGGTCCGAACACATATGCCCGCTGGGGTCATTATATCGGATCGGGTTGTTGTACACGTACGAAAAGCGGTTCAAGCTCTGCGGGTTCGCCGGGCTGGGGATAATGCTATCCGGCTGGATAAAGCGGTTAAGATAAGGCGAATAAAAACGCGCGCGATAATCCATCAAACCGCCCATGCCGGAATCCAAGGCACGCTGGCCGGTATAGCCGTAGTCCGTTTGCGTAATATCATTTACATCGCTTCGCACCCCTCCGAACGGCAAATATCTCTGCTGGGATGTTAAGGTTCCAGTGCTGTCAGTCACCGCGACGACCGAGCCGAGATGGTCGGACAGGAAGTATTGTAATCCCGTTCCATCATCCATGGCAACGGTCCGCCCCGCGAAGGCATAGTATTTTATGGTCCCGCCGCTGGAGCGGGTCTCATACGCGCCGCCGAAGAAATAGGAGGTCAATTCGGGGGTCTGCGGGGAGCCGCCCTCGTCATAGGATGTGGCCAGCGTGGTCACACGCACCCCGTCGCCGTCATAGGCAAAGTCCCATTGCATGGCGATCTTGATGGCATCGTCACACGTCCCCTCCGCGAGTTTCTGAATGGAAGAGATCCTGTTCTCGGCGTTGTACACCTGCTTGTAGGTCGCCGCTTGCCCTGAGCCTGTCGAAGGGTCCTCGATGCGGCAGGTCATGTTGCCGTTCGCGTCGTACTGATAACTGCCCACTGATGACTGGTCACTGCTCACTGATGACACGGCGTGTGAAATCGTATCCGTACCTGGGTTTGGATCGTTGAGGGAAGTGCGGCGGGTCACTGTGGCAGAGTAAGTATAATTTCGCACCTGCCAGCCTGTGGGAGCGGGGTTGGGGTGCTCCCCTCTCCCTCGCTCGCCAGTTTTTTCGCAGGGCGGAAGGCTCGTTTCGTAGATCGCGGTAGGGTACAACTTACATGACGCGCTCCTTTTGTAGGATACTCCGCTGCGTCATCTTACCCGGCTTTCAAAGGGCAGTTAATAGAGATATTCCCTGGCTGACGACCTGAATAATATGATCCGGGAATGGATAAAGCAGACTATTTCGACAAGCGCCGGATGCCGGTTTTGGCATCCGGCGCTTCATTTTTCTCTTCTCGCAGACAGGCATGGTTGAGGGCCATGTGCCGCAAGGCGTGGAGGTTCAAGTCCTCTCCAGCGCACAAGACATCCCCGTTAATGCGGGGATGTCTTTTTATTTCCAGTTTTCCCAGGTGAACTGCTGGAGTTCGGCATCCTGCACCTGGTGATATAACTCACTGACAAAGGCGAATTCATATCCGCGCGATTGCAGATCTGCGATCATTTTCTCGAAGATATCAAATGCGCTGGATGAATTCCTTGAAAGCGCGGCGCGCTCCAGCCCTTTGACGGTGTTGTTTGGAATGGATGCAAAATAAAAATCGTGCGGGTGTGAAAGCAATAGCGCGGCATCCGGCAATCCAAATATTTTTAGAAGGATCGAGTAAAGTTTCCATCCCAATAACTTCGCATAGCTCAAAGCAAAAACTATGCGAATCCCTTCAATCGCCGTAAAGGGGAATTCGATCAATGATTTGCCGTCCGCCCGCGATACACGGAAGGGGACATTTGGCATGTGTAAATTGAAATATCCAAACTCCCCGGGGCGGATGGAAGGGTACACACTGGCATCATATGCAAAGCCGTGGTCGAGCAAATGCCCCAGGCCGCGTTTGTCGATCATGCCGATTGGGGCGCGATAGCCGGGCGGATTGTTGCCCGTGAATTTTTTATAAGCATCCTGCGAAGCGTGTACTTCATCCAGCGAACAGGCGTTACGGGGATCATGGGTATGGGAGTGGACGGAGAATTCGAGCGGAATGCGTGTGGCCAATTTGGCAAAATCATCCCCTTTCTTCTCGAACAAATTCGTGACCGTGAACATGGTCACTTTCGCATTATATTTGTTGATGATTTTTATATACCGCTCAAGGAACTGCGCGTTTTCGAGCAGGCGGATATGCTTATCAGGGTCGCCGTAATCGGGCTCCATATCCAGTGTGATGCAGGCGAGTTTCTTCATGCGGGCAGATTGGTGACATAGTAGAAGTTGTTCCGCCTGATCACACGCAGGTTTGTAAAACCAAACGGTTCTGCGAGTTTCTTAAATTCGTCCAGCGAATACAGATATACCCCGGGCAGGCGGTTCACACGGATGTACACCTGCCTCAGTATCCAGGTGGGGAATTCCCTTTTACGTGCGTGGTCGGGGAAATCAAGCAGGAAGTATTTGGTTCGCAAATTGCCGAGGAAGGCAGACATATCAGCCGTGTTGAAGTACTCGATGACACCCAGGGCAGTCACCAGGTCCACGTGCGGAAGCGGGGAATTGGGTTGAACGACATCCATTATGGAAAAATCAACCTTGTCCTGAATCCCAAGTTCCGTGCTGCGTTTTTTTGCTAGCTCCAGTGCATCGTTGGCAATGTCCGTTCCATAAACTTTTTGCGCTCCCGCTTGAATCATTTGAAAGGCGAAGCGCCCTGAAGCACAACCGACATCCAGAACACGCATGCCGTTGATGTGCGGCGCGAGCAATTCCAGCGCTGTGTTCATGCGCACGTACATGGCATCGCCGCGAAAAATTGTGGAAAGACGATCCCACCAATTCGCGTTTTGCTGACCCTCCTTATAATAGGCACTGGCTTCCCAGCTTTGCAGATGGTCTTCCCAATATTTTGCCGATTTGGATTTTTGATTTGTCATGGCTGAAGATTATACCCGCTTCGTTCCGTGCCCGGACCTGATTCACAGAATGATCAGGCTGCAACACGTGACAGCTCCCTCCGCCTTTGCCAGTTCATCCACATTAACATTAACCACGCTACAGCCTTTTTCTTCCAGAGCCCGCTGGGTTTTTGGGAATGTTGTCGGGTAGATGATCTTGCCTTTGACGGGCAGGCAGTTCGCGGCAAAGGGTTCCGAGGCGTCCACTTCGATGAGGTCAAAACCGCGGAAGTGGGAGACGTCCACCCAGTTTTTGTTGATCAGCAGAGTTCTGTCGTCCACGCGGGTGACAGCTGTTTTTAGGTGAAGGCAATCCATAAGCTCAAGGGCGGTGACGGTATATCCATGCCTGCCCAGCAATCCATTTAATTGTGCGACAGCATCCGAATTACTGCGTGTGGATAACCCAATGTAAATATTCTTTCCAAGCACAAGCACATCGCCGCCGTCGACACTGGCGGGAGCTGTGACATGCACGAGCGGGCGGTAGGGAGATAATGCCTTGGCGATGGACTCAATCTCCGGCTTGCGGGAATCCGCTCCCGGTCTGGTGATGACGGCGACTTCGGGGAGAATGAATGCGGTGTCCTCCACAAAAACCGAGTCGGGCAGATCCGCTTCTTCCGTCAGTTCGATAACCTCGCAGCCAGCGCTGGCGAGTGCCTGAACATATGCCTGGTGCTGTATGCGGGCTGTCTTCAGGTTAATTGGAGTGCGGTCAATATGGGTGATTTCACATTCGTTGAATCGCGGGCTGACCTTGCGGGTGATGGCAACGACCATTAGCCCCCGCCCGTGCGATAGCGGATAATAAGAGCCTCTGTGCGCGGGTCTTTGGGGGCGTTGAAGATCTTCTCCGGTTTGTTATCTTCGATTAGCTCGCCGTCCGCCATGACGATGACGCGGTCCGCCACTTCACGGGCAAAGCTCATTTCGTGGGTGACGACGATCATGGTCATGCCCTCCTTGGCAACTTTTTTCATCACATTCAGAACTTCGCCGATCAACTCAGGGTCAAGCGCTGATGTGGGTTCGTCAAAGAGCATGACGCGCGGTTCCATGGTGAGGGCGCGGGCGATGGCAACACGTTGTTTTTGACCGCCGCTCAGGCGGTTGGGATATTCGTCCTTTTTGAACAGCAAGCCGACGGTGTCCAGATTTTGCTCGGCGAGCTCGATGGCCTTATTACGGTCCATGCCTTTGACGGTGATGGGTCCTTCGGTCACATTTTCCAGAACACTCATATGAGGAAAGAGGTTGAACTCCTGAAAGACCATGCCCGTTTTCAGCCGCACATCATGCACCAGCTGGCGGCGAGGCCTTCCCTTCTCTTCCGCTTCCACACGGATACCGTCCACTTCAATCGTACCATGGGACGGTTCCTCGAGAAAATTGATACACCGCAGAAGGGTGCTTTTTCCTGATCCGCTGCGCCCGATCAGGCAGACCACTTCGCGTTCCTGAACTTGAAGGTTGACATCCTTGAGGACCTGCAGCCGCCCAAAGTATTTATCGAGGTGGGATACTTTTATGATCGGAATGGAAGTCTTTTTTTTCATGGTTATCGGTCCCCCTTGGCAAGGCGGGTTTCGATAATATTCTGGAAATAACTGAGGATCAATGTCATTACCCAGTAAAACATTGCGGCCATAATGAGCGCTTCGAGGTTGTTGAATTGCGCGCGTCCCACTCTTGTGGCACGCCACATGATCTCGTGTACAAACCCTGTTGCCGCGACCAGTGCGGAGTCTTTGGTCATGGCGATAAAGTCATTGCCCATGGGCGGAATGGCAAAACGCAGCGCCTGGGGCAAAATAATGCGCTGCATGGTCTGTCCGGGGGTCATGCCGATGGCGGCGGCGGCTTCGCGCTGACCCTTGCCGACAGAGGACAAGCCCGCGCGGAAAATCTCGCTCATATATGCGCCATAGTTAAGTCCCAGGGCGATCACGCCCGCCCACAGGCCCGGGAGGATGATGCCTAGCTGGGGCAGCGCCAGGAAAAAGAAAAAGATTTGCAGGTAAAGCGGTGTTCCGCGGATGAGGGAAACATAAAAAGTGCTGAGGGCATACAGCGGTGGGATCGGTGAAAGGCGCCCCAGGGCGGCAAGGATGGCGAGAATTGTCGCGAACGTAATGGACAGGGTCGAAACGAGGAGCGTTTGATATAAACCACCGGCGATGAAGGAAATGTTATTGACGATAAAATCAAAATTCAGCTTGATGGTTTTTATGCCAAGAAAACTTTGTCCACTGAAGAGGTAGACAAGAATGAGGAAAAATACCCCCCATGAAAGGGAAACGTTCCTTTGGAACTGGCGCTGTTTCCGCTGCTGGGCTTCGAACAACAGATCACCCTGGGTTTTACTTGCGCCTTGTTCTTCCTTGGTGAATGCACTCATTATTAAATGCCTTATGAATGAAAAGTGAAGGGAAGCGGCATTCACCGCTTCCCTTCAGGACATATTGTGGAAGTTAATTGGGGGCTTTGGTCAGGTCTTCACCAAACCAGTTGTTCGAGAGGCTGGAGAGCGCGCCGTCGCTGTGCATCTGGTTGATGATCTTGTTTACTTCTGCAAGCAGGCTGTCAGCAGACAGGGTCGAGCCGCTATCCACCGCCGCGGCGAGGTCTTCAGAGTATACTGCTGAGCCGAGTTTAACCACCGGGAATCCGGCTGCAATATTGGCATTGACAACGGTTTCAGAGGTCACGTATCCAACAAAATCCTGGCGTCCCGCGGCAATTGCCTGGGCGCATTCCTGGTCTGTCGGAAGCGGGACGACTGTCACGTTGGGGGCTGTTGCATAGATCGATGACGCAGGCAGGCCAAGCCCTTCAATGTCATTGTTCAGCCACTGATCGTAGGTGGTGGCGGATCCGACGCACAGCGCCTGTCCCTCCAGGTCGGCGAGGGAGGAAAGTCCGGAATCAGCGCGGACAGCGATGACTGCGGGAGTGTAGTAGTACGGAACACTGAAGTTAAGAACCTGCTGGCGGGCAGTGGTGATGGTCATGGAACCGACGCTCAGGTCCCATTTGTCCGCCCAATTGCCGGCGGTGATGATATCCCAATCCGGAGTGGCAAAGCAGGTTTCCACGCCGAGACCTGCCCCAATGGCTTTGGCAACATCCACATCGAAGCCTTGCATCTCAGTTGAGGTGAGGGCATCGGATGGGCATTTTGTGTCGGCCGGGCGTGAGCCAGCTGTGTTGAGGAACGACTGGGGTTCGTAATTCGGGTCTGTGGAAACGAGGATGTAGCCGCGTTCCTGGATCGCCCCGAGCAGGTCGCTGGCTTGCGAGGCGCTGCCGCCGCCACACGCGGAAAGCACAAGGGAGGCCAGGACAAGCAGGCTTGTAAATGTAAGCAGTTTTTTCATTATCTCCTCCACGAGATATAAAAAATTTGGCAATTTTAGGATTGCCGCGAGATGCCGCCATCCCGCACCTTAAGCATAGACCATTTTCTGCATTTGTGCAAGGATTCTTTTACAGTATTCATAATGGTAAAATTGCATCATCCCATGAATTGGAGGCAGGTTCATGTCCGTGATATTCCCAAGCGAAGAATGGCTTAAGGGGCTGGAGGAAAAACTTAATTCCGATGAGCAGTATGCCGAGATTGCAAAAGACTGGGAGGGCGATCTGTTTTTCAATATCGAGCCGGCGGGGAATTTGAAGAAGCCGCTCACGTTCTATCTGGACCTATGGCATGGCAGGTGTCGAACAGTGGATTACAACCCCGATGCATCCGCCTATCCCAACCCGGCTTTCAAGATGAATGCGACCTATGACAATATCACCGCCGTGCTGACAGGGAAATTGAACCCGATGACTGCCATGATGACGATGAAGTTGAAGGTCAGCGGCAGCATGGGGTATATGATGCGCAACGTTCCGACTGTATTGGATTTCGTCCGCTGTGCACAGGAAGTGACGAAGGAAATTCTCTAGCCTGTCATTGCGAGGGCCTGGTTTCGATACGGACTTCGTCCTACTCAACCACCGGCCCTTGCAATGACAAAAAAGATATTATGCTCCCCATCCTAAAGATCAACCTTACGAATAGCACCACCGAAGAATTCACCATTCCCAAGAAATGGGAACGAGATTTTCTCGGTGGTGCATCTCTTGCTGCGCGGATTTTGTATCCCTATCTCACGAAAGAACTTGACCCGCTTTCACCCGAGTCTCCTTTGCTGTTTATCAACGGTCCGTTGGCTGGGACGAATGGTCCCACTACAGGACGCTTCGTGATCTGTGGAAAAGGCCCCGCCACGAATCTGTGGGCGGAGTCCAACATCGGCGGCTTTTGGGGACCTGAACTCCGTAGGGCTGGCTACGACGGCTTGTGGATCACAGGAAAAGCTCCCAGCCCTGTATACGTCTGGGTTGAAGATGGCAGGTTCGAGGTTCGTAGCGCAGCGCATGCATGGGGCAGGGATGTGTATCAGGCGCAGGATATCGTCAAAACGGAACTCGGAGTCAAAAGTGCGCGCGTCGCAGTGATCGGGCAGGCCGGCGAGCATGGCGTTTTGTATTCTTCCATTTGCTGTGACCACGGGCGCATGGCGGGGCGCACGGGCATGGGCGCGGTGATGGGTTCGAAAAATCTCAAAGCCGTGGCGGTGCATGGCACGCAGAAAATCGAAGTGACGGAAGAGTATGCGCGGTTGCGTTCTGAAGCGAACCGTACCTTGAAGCAGGATAACGAAGCCAAGGTAATGCACGAGCTTGGTTCGGCGGGTGTGGCGAATTATGCCGAGTATCTCGGCGCGATGCCCGCCAGGTATTATCACCAGGGCGGGTTCGCGGGCGTGGATAATATTTCGGGCGCGCGGATGACTGAGTCGATTCTGGTTGGCAGGAGCGCATGTCAGGGATGTGTGATCGCGTGCGGACGTGTGGTGGATATCGGCGACGGCACAAAACGCAAGGGACCTGAATACGAAACCGTTGCTGGCTTTGGCGCGAATCTGTTGATCGATGATTTGACGGAAGTGGTGCGCCTCGGCGAGCTGTGCGACAAATACGGATTGGACAGCATCAGCGCATCCAATACGATCGGGCTTGCGTTTCATCTTTTTGAACTGGGGAGGATCACGCTTCAGGATGCGGGCGGGCTGGCTCTTGAATGGGGAAGCTTTCTCGCCGCCCGACAATTGATTCACATGATCGCCAAGCGCGAGGGCATCGGTGACGTCATGGCGCGCGGTGCGCGTCAATTCGGTGCTGCATTTGGCGCGGAGGATGAAGCCGTGCAGGTGAACGGCCTCGAAGTTGCCTATCACGACCCGCGCGGTGTTTCAGGTATGGCGCTCTCGTACGCCACCAGTCCGCGCGGCGCGTGCCACAACCAGTCCGATTACTTCTTCGTGGATTTTGGACATACCTACGATGAAATAGGCATCGGTTATTACGAGCGTCAGGCGCACGCAGAGAAAGCCGCCAATGTGGCAAAGCATCAGGATTGGCGCACGCATTTCAATTCGATGCTGATCTGCATTTTTGCCAACGTCTCACCGCAAACACAAGTGGATTTGCTCAACGCCCAATTTGGTTTGGGGTGGACCATTCACGACCTGATGAAATCAGGCGAGCGTGCCTGGAATCTCAAGCGCGCCATCAACAATCGCATGGGATTGACCGCCGCGAATGACAAACTCCCCAAAGCCCTGCTTGCACCCTTGAAGGAAGGCGGCTCGGAAGGCTTCGTGCCAGACATCAAAGAGATGTTGTCTGCGTATTACCAAGCCCGCGGCTGGGATAACGAAACAGGCAAGCCAACCCGCGAGAAATTAATCGAATTAGGTTTGGAGGATGTGGCGAAGGATCTGTGGGGATGATTATGACATCTCCCGCTTTTTTCGCTGCTCGTTCAAGAAGGCGGTGGAGAACGAAAGCCCGGCCCCCGCAAACATGCCAAAGATGAGCATGAGCAGGGACAGGATGACCGCATTTGTTCGTTCATTGGCCTGGATGGGTCCCATCAAGGGGACGATGATGATGAACAGCACACCCTGTTAAAGGCCGATGATGCCCCCAGCCAGCGCGGACTCGGTCAGTCGGCGTTGCGGACTTTCGTTCTTCGAACGCGCCGTGCAGATATTCCCGACGCGCAGGGCGATCAGCCACGCCAGCGGAGTGACGCAAACGACAGCGGGGTAGCCGGCCCAGGTAACAATCAGCACGGAAGCCAGCCAGGGGATGAACTGGTGGATAGGCGTTTCGAAAATAGTTCGAAGATCAAGGTTGGGGGAGGACGCTGTCATGAAATATAATTTGAAACATAGCCGGGAGCAGGAAAAACCCGAAGCCAGAAAACTAATGGATTTTCCTTTTGATATTCATCGTGACCGCAGCTGTCGGCGCGGCATTGACTGTAGGGGCGATGGCTGTCGCCGGAAAATAATTGCATCCACCCGAACGCAGGTTTTATTTTAGTTTCCGCACCTCCGAAAAATCATCGAAACCGCCTTCGAAGAGCACGGCAGAGTTCCCATTCAGCGTCACCTCGAAGAACTCGAGCAAATACGCATTGACGATCTCGGTCACGCGCGCGCCGTTTAGCGGACCCTTCAACCCAAGTTGCGGGGCGATGGGCGAAAGCAGCGGCAGGTCGCTGAAATCGAAATGTTTGGTCCCTTCAATGCTGATGATGCCCCTGCTGTCCGAAACATTTGGATAAAACTGATCAAAGAGCCGATTGTTCTTGCTGTCGGGGATGTCTGCCCATGCCTGGCTGAACATGAAGAAAGACGGCTGGCTTACGCCGTTTTCGATCACTTCAGCGGAGACCGGCCGCATGAATGGGTCCATTCCCAGTACGGCTTGACAACGCGGGTCTGTGCCGCAGAATTGGATCGCCGCGCCGCCGCCTGTCGAATGTCCATATACGCCGACGCGGTTCAAATCCAGTCTTCCCCACCATCGGCCTCTTATATCCATAACGAGAATGGAGAAAAAATCCAGTGTATTGGACATGTCGCCCGCCCATTGATCGACCAATACGCGGGCCACAACTTCGTACTTGGGGTCGTCTGTATTTTCAGGCAGTGCATTGGGTTGATTGGGAGCCGCGGTCCCATCCGGAAACACAGTGACGACCGCGCCATAAGTGTGTTGAATTCCAATCACGACAAACCCGTGACTCGCCAGCTCCAATGCCTGACCCGAATTCTGTGCGTTGAATCCGTTCCAGCCGTGTGAGAAGAGGATGACAGGAAACCCGTCATTGCTGGTTGCCACGGTCGCATCCTGAAATGCGGGGATGTGCACCAACTCAAGATGATCGAGGAAAAAAGAAGGCAGGTTGATGTAGGTTGCGATGGCAGGCGCGTAAATTCCGGCATTTGACATCCATGGCGCTTGTTCATCCCCCGTGCTGATCTCTGCCGGATACCAAACCTGGACCATGAAGCGGCGCGGTTCGTCCCTGCCCGAGTACAATTCTGTTCGGGAGGGATCCGTCAACTCGTAGGTCATTGTGCCGACCGGATACGGTCCGCCGGGCGCGGAGATGCGCGGGACAGGCAGGAGGATGGGCAAGGCTGTCGAAACAGCGAGCAGGATCACGGCCAGGTACGAAGCGCGGGGTTTCCCATCCGAAGCGCTGTAGATTCTGGTCAAACTGCTCCAGGCAAGTATGGGTGCCAGTGTATAGAGCGGGATCATCTGCCAGCGGTATCCCTCGGCATAAAAATGGATCAGGTTGGCGATCAGTGCAAGGGCGGGAAGCAACTGTATCGCAAGCGGGCGCGGATGGCGCCAGAGCAGATAAAAGGCGAGCAGTAGTGAGATGGTAATTTCAAACGGACGCATGGATCATCCTTTCAAATTTGTGGCTGTCATTTTAAATGATTTTGCATAAAATAGCTGGCGGAGGCACAATGTTGTTTTTCATCCTGAGCATTTTTATTTCGGCATTTCTTTTGTTTCAAATCCAGCCGATGGTCGGTAAATTTATTCTGCCGTGGTTTGGCGGGACGCCGGCCGTCTGGTCCACGGCAATGTTATTCTTTCAGGTCATGTTGACGGGCGGCTATGCCTACGCCTACTGGCTGGTGAAACGACCGCGGCAGGGGTGGATCCATTTGGCGCTTTTGGGGATCATGACCGCGCTGCTTGCTGCGCTTGGGTTTGCATGGTCGTCCCCGATCACCCCCTCCGCTGACATGCGCCCCGTGGACGTGAGTTTTCCTGTATTCAAGATATTTTTTTTGCTGATGGCTTCCGTCGGGCTGCCCTACTTTGTCCTCGCCGCGAATGGTCCCTTAATGCAGGCATGGTTCAGCCGCATTTTCCCCGAACGGTCCTATGCGCGCTTGTACGCGCTGTCGAATGCCGGCTCACTGCTTGGCTTGCTGGCCTATCCTGTTCTGCTCGAACCCAGCCTCACCCTGCGGCAGCAGGGCTGGGCGTGGACGGCGGGTCTGGCGCTCTTTGTATTGGTGGCTGGCGTTTTAAGCTATCACGCACGTGCTGAGCAGGGCAGGATCATCGCCGTAGTCAGCGAAAAGCCGTCTGCATCGTTGCGGGTCATGTGGATTGTGCTCAGCGCAACCGCCTCCCTGTTTTTGCTCTCGGTTACCAATCAGATCTCGCAGGAGGTGGCGGTCATTCCATTTTTGTGGATTGTGCCATTAACCGTCTATCTCCTGTCATTCATTCTGGCATTTTCCGATTCACGCTGGTATGACAGGCGGTTGTACGCCCTGCTTTTCAGCATGGCAAGCCTCGCCATGCTCTGGGTGTTGACCCAAGCGGGCACCCTGAATGTGATCATGCAAATTGCCGTCTACACCATCCTGCTGTTCCTGGCCTGCATGATATGCCATGGCGAGTTATACCGCCTTCGTCCGCACGCCGACCATTTGACCTCCTTTTATTTGATGGTATCTGTCGGCGGTGCTGTGGGCGGGATTTTCGTCAACCTGGTTGCGCCCTTTATTTTCACGGGATATTGGGAGTTTTATCTCGCCTGGCTGCTTGCGATCACACTGCTGGTAGTCATGTTGCTGCCGCGTTCCTCCACGCACATCGGGACCCAGGCGCGCGCCATGAGCGTTTCATTTCTTCTCGGAGTTGCGCTTTTATCCCTCGGGTTGAACTCGTACCGGCGGGAGTTTTTTGCCGAACGGAATTTTTACGGTGTCATCCGCGTGCGGGAATGGGATGGGAATGCCAATGCGATGATCCACGGCATGACCGTCCATGGGATTCAATATACGGATGACCGCTCGCTGGATCCAACCACCTATTTTGTGGAGGATAGCGGCGTGGGATTGGTGCTGCTCAATCATCCCTTGCGCGGAAGCGGATTGCGTGTGGGCGTGCTGGGCCTCGGTGTGGGAACCGTTGCCGCGTACGCCGCCGACGGCGACGCGTACCGTTTTTATGAGATCAACCCGGTGGTGGTGCGGCTGGCGGAAGGGGAGGGCGGCTTATTTACGTTTTTGCAGGACAGCAGGGCGGATATCACCGTCGTTACAGGGGACGCGCGCATATCCCTTGAACAGGAACTTGCCGCAGGGGATGGACAAAATTTTGACGTGCTGATCCTGGATACGTTCAGCAGTGATTCGATCCCCGTCCATCTGGTCACAAAGGAGGCGCTTGCCCTTTATCTGGAGCACCTCGCAGCGGACGGTGTCATTGCCGCGCACATCTCGAACCGCCACCTGGACCTCCATCCCGTCTTCTGGCAATTGGCTCGGGAGTACCAGCTTGCGATCGTTCAGGTGAACAGGCCTGCAGCTGCGGCGGGGAGTACATTCCCCTCGGAATGGATATTGCTCTCGCGCAGCCCGGCCTTCTTTGAACTGCCCGGCATCAAGTCGGGCGCAGTTGCCTTCGATGGATATTCCACGTTCGTAAACTTGTGGACGGATGATTATAGTAATCTATTCCAGATACTAAAATAAGGCTCGCTAATACATCGCCAGACCGACCACTGCCACAAAATGCGCGGCGGCGGCGAGCAGCACGAAGATATGCCAGACTTCATGAAAACCGAATACGCCCGGTACGAAGTTGAATATCTTTGTGATGTAAACGACTGCGCCGAGCGTATAAACGATCCCGCCGATGATAAGCCAGGCCAGCACCCAGGCGGGCAGCGCTGCAAGCAATTGCCCGCTTGCGGCAACGCACAGCCAGCCCATGATGAGGTAAATGCCTGCGTTCAGCCAGCGCGGCACGCGGATCAGAAAGATCTTCACAACAATCCCGATGACTGCCAGCGACCAGATGATGCTCAGCATGCCCCACTTCCAAAACCCGTCAAAGGCGTTGACGCAGAACGGAGTATATGTCCCTGCGATTAAAACGTAGATCGCGGCGTGGTCAATTTTGCGGAAGATTTCCAGCGCCCTGTCCTTCACGCGCACCATGTGGTAGGTGGCGCTCGCCGAAAATAGAAAGACCAGGCTTACGCCGTAAATAACCAGCGAGACGACTTTGGCAGGCGTTCCCCACCCTACGATCAGCAAGGCAACCAGACCTGCCAGCGCCAGGATCGCACCGGCCCAGTGGGTCAGGCTGTTAATGGGTTCGCGCAATTTTTTTAACATTTGAAATTCCTTTCATTCCTTCTGCGCTTTAATCACCAGCAAGTGACTTGATTTTACTTCAATTATGTCAACATCCACTGCAAACCCTGAATGCGCCAGCTGTTCCTTGATTTTAAATTTTATGGATTCGTGCGCGCCATCCGGGCTCTCACCAGTGACTTTGAACAGCCAGGCCAGCAGCGGACTCTTGGGCCACGCCGCAAGCAGGGCGATCAGCCTGCCGCCGTTACGAAGGACTCTATGCGTCTCTGACAAAGTGCGCGCGTCAAATATGTATTCGCTTGGAAATGTGGCGACGACGCTGTCAAAGCTTTCATGTGGATAGGGCAGCGATTGGGCTATTCCGCGCGTCAGCTTGTGGGATGTGCCGATGCGCCGTTTCGCGAGTCTGCCCATTTGTCTGGATTCGTCCATCGCAACCGTGAATAAACCTCGGCCAAGCAGGCTGCGCTGCAAATGACCGGGACCATGTCCCAGCTCAAGGATGCGGGTCCCTTCGATAAGCGGAAAAACGCTGGAGACCCAGTCGTTCCACCTGCCGAAAGAAACGGTGGCGGCCACGAGGTCGTAGGCAAAGGCGAATGGATGGTACAGCAGGTGGAAGAAAAATCGCATGAAGCGTTGAACGAGTTTCATAAATAAAAAAGGGTTTGACGATCACGTCAAACCCTTGCCTTATGTGCGTGTCTGGTTATGCGGGAGTTTCGCCGCTGTCTTTCTTTGTCTTACTACGGACGGCGTCCAGGGCACCCTTGCCGCGTTCGCGTACTTCATTTGCAAATTCCGTGCCGCGTTCGCGAACTTCCTTGGTGAGTTCTTCTGCGCGGCGGCGGGCTTCGCGGGTGAGTTCTTCTGCGCGTGCGCGGGCTTCGGATGCGGCTGCTTCGGCGCGGGCGAGCGCCTCTTCGGCGGTGTGTGCGGCGCGGTCGCGCAGTTCGATCGATTTATCCTTGATCAGTGCGCGGGTTTCTTCGCCGGATTGAGGGGCGAAAAGCAGGGCTACGACGGCGCCGGTCAGTCCGCCAACGACAAATCCTACGAGAAAGGCTCCAAATTCATCACGGTCAGTCATGGTATTTCTCCTTTATTTTTAGTTTGATTGAGGAAGGCAAAGGCTATGACATTTGCCTGTTATTACTTGGGCTTGACACCTAATAATTCTAACATACGCTTCAAGCCGGCCAGATAGCCATTGAGCTTTATGACGGGCTCCACAACATTCTCTCCCAAAAATTCCGCTGTGCCTCGCAGGGTGTTGACGGTTTCGCTCGTGGCGTTCAGGATGGGGCGTACTTCGTTCTTAAGCAGGTTGATCAGGCTGGCGAGCTGGACGATGAGCACGATCAACGCCACGCCAATGACCAGGGATTCCAATGCCACGACGATGATGAAGATGTCACGGATCCTGTCTGTGGGGGCACTGGGCTGTAAAAGGGCATAAATTGCCCATCCAAGCAGGGCAAGGATGATGACGATCCCTGCAATGATGCCTGCAATGACCATCTTTTGCTTGCGTTCAGCCTCCCGCATGGCAGCGAGTTCTTCAGGAGTATGTGTTGGGGGAGTTTCGGGCTGTTGTGGTTGAAATGGTGTTGCCATGAATTCATTATAGCATTAATTATTTGCAAAAACCACTTTATTGCACATATTTTATTTTTTTTGACGGTGAGTGACGGTGAGTCTCGTTCCATTGATAACAAAAATCCCGCGGAATTGTTCCGCGGGATTTTTGTTATCAGCTTTTTCATTACCATACCCGTACCACCTGCCCGACATAGATCCTGTTGATGTCCTTGATCTGCGGGTTGAGCGTGATGAGAGCGTCCAGGGTCGTGCCGTAGCGGGCTGCGATCTTCTTCAGCGTGTCACCAGATTGCACAGTGTGGTGTGAGGCGCTTGCCGGCAGGTTGATGACCTGTCCAACGTAGATCAGGTTTGCATTGGTGATTTTGGGGTTGACAGCAAGGATGTCTCTGACGGTCACGCCAATTCGGTCTGCGATCTTGCGCAGGGTGTCGCCCTTTTGGATGGTGTAGGCGTTGCCGCTGACAGGGGGCGGTGAAGAGGGCGGAGGAACGGGGACTGCGGCGCCGCCCGGGACTGTGAGCCTCTGGCCTTCATAAATCAGGTTGTAGTTGTTGATGTCGTTGAGCGAGGCGAGCACGTCCATGCTGGTGCCGAAGCGGTTGGCCAGTGCCTTCAGTGTGTCACCACGGGCCACGACGTACGTTCCATAGCCGTTCCCGTTATCCCAGTATGCGCCGGGCAGAACAAGCGCCTGTCCTGCGTAGATGTACTGACCGAGACCAGGGTTGGCAAGCTTGAGCGCAGCGGTGGAGGTGCCGCATGCTGTTGCAATGGAGCCCAGCGTATCGCCTTTTTGGACCGTGTAACTGGTTCCGCACGAATAGGCGGAGGCTGTGCCCGTGAATCCCATCGAAGCGAAGAGCACGGCGATGAGTAAAAGGATTTGTAGAAAATTTTTGTTGAACATGGTGAACCTCTCTATCTGTAAAAAAATAAATCCGATGTTTTACAGACGCTCAAAAGCGGGAAAAGTTCCATGCAAAAAGAGAAATCATGGTCCGATTGGCTTGACCACGTTCACATCCGATGGCGTGCCTCCGAAGAGGCTGATATTTCTGCAGGATTGTTGTTCCACCCGTAATAACACCGTTTCGCTGGAGGCAACCTCCACCTGAATGATCGTATCCACCTTGTATTGCGAGTCGACCGTTAATTTCAATTTCACCTGATGTTGTGCGGGCAGGTTGTCGATGCAGCGTTTTTTATCTGGATGTTCGCGGTCTTCGTCGATGGCACGCAGCAGGGCGCAGGTATTGGGCAGGTCAACATTTCCCGTATTCTTGATGTTCACGTAGGCATTTGTCACCTCACCCATGCCATGCAGGATATCCAGCCCTGTATTGCATCCAAGGATGTCCAGTTCCACCGCCGGTGCAGAGACCGCTGTGAAAGTTTGCGTCGGAGACGGCGGCTCGAGCGGTTCGGTCGGCGATGGGATGTCTGTGTTTGTTGGGGAAGCAGGAATGACGCCGGGGGTGAAAGTATCAATGGACGGCGGCAATAGGATCAGAGGTGTGGCTGTTACAATGCCGGGGGTCCGGGATGGAATGGGTGTCCACACCGGGAATGGTTGAGGCGGAATTCCCCATGTGTCACAGGCGGCGAGGATAAAAGCGAGGAAAAGAAAAACAGGAATCTTTTTCATACATCCATTATACGCTTTGTGTGATTGTTTTCTTCTTAAGTTCATCCCAACTGGGCTCAACCAGAACAGAGCCGTCCGGGAAGATGATGGTCGGCACACTGCGGTTGCCCTTGTTGAGATTGATAACGAATTCCGCCGCTTGCGGGTTTTCCTCGAGCCCGACCCGTATGTATTCAATATCATGCGCTTCAAAGAACGCCTTTGCACTATGGCAGTCCGGGCAGTATTCGGTTGTATACATGACGATCCGGGGTGGGTGCATGGTGTAGAGATGGTTCAAGGGGATTCTCCGGGCCTCCTTGTCTGGGGATGTGTTATATCAGCGGGCCGATTCTTTTGCGGCATATTCAAGCATTGCGAATCCCGTATCGGTCATTCGCTTCAATTCGGACCCTGGAACTGCCCCGCCGTTCTCCAGTATTTCCAGCATTCTCATCAGTGACCCGCGTACACCGCTGGCACGGTGTGCCCAGTATGAATCAGCCGAGATTCTTTCAAGGCGGGCAAGCAGGAGTCGGAGGAGGGGAAGCGGTTCTTCATCCATATTAAAAAAACAGGCGCCTCCGGCGGGAGTCGAACCCATCCCATCCCCTGAATGGGGACAACCGCTGGCATAAAACAGGCGCCTCAGACAGGAGTCGAACCCATCCCATCCCCTGAATGGGGACAACCGCTGGCATAAAACAGGCGCCTCAGGCAGGAGTCGAACCCATCCCATCCCCTGAATGGGGACAACCGCTGGCATAAAACAGGCGCCTCAGGCAGGAGTCGAACCCACAACCTACTGATCCGAAGTCAGGCGCTCTATCCATTGAGCTACTGAGGCGTGAGCAAAATTATACACGATTTGCCCTGCGCATTGGTTTTATATAAGGCAAGCGGAGGTTTGCATGCATGCCGACCCGCGTGTTAGAATCACGTATCTCTTCCAAAAGGATGTTTGATGGCAGATATACAGGCATTTGGTGAACGTGTGATCGGTAACCTTGAGAAAGTGATTGTCGGGAAACGGCAGTCCATTGAGTTGATCGTGATCGGGTTGTTGTGCCAGGGGCACGTTTTGATCGAGGATGTGCCCGGCGTCGGCAAGACCATGCTGGCGCGCAGTCTGGCGCGTTCGTTGGATTGTGTGTTCAACCGCATCCAGTTTACGCCGGACATGCTCCCCAGCGACGTGACCGGCGTGTCCATTTATAACCAGCAGAAGAATAAATTTGAATTCCGCCCCGGCCCTATCATTGGGCAGATCATTCTTGCAGATGAGATCAACCGTGCCACGCCCAAAACGCAGGCCGCGCTGTTGGAGGCAATGGAGGAGCGCCAGGTGACGGTGGACGGTGTGACACATGCCCTGCCCAAGCCTTTCATGGTGCTTGCCACACAAAACCCGATTGAATACGAGGGCACCTTTCCGCTCCCTGAAGCACAGCTTGACCGCTTCCTGCTCCGCCTGCGCCTCGGGTATCCAAATATTGCAGATGAAGTCCGTGTGATGGATGACCAGCAGTTGAAACATCCGCTTGAGTCATTGAAATCCGTTGTAAAGCTGCGGGAGATTCTGCAGGCGGTTGATGCTGTCAAGGGTATTTATATCTCCCAGGTGATCAAGAGATATATCGTGGAATTAACCACGCGGACGCGCCAGAGTGCGGACGTGTATCTCGGCGCAAGCCCGCGCGGCAGCCTTTCGCTGGCTCGTGCAGGTCAGGCGCGGGCCGCCTTGAATGGGCGCGACCACGTTTTGCCGGATGATATCAAGGCGCTGGCGATACCTGTTTTGGCGCACCGTATCATCGTCAGCCCGGCGGCGCGTTTGCGGGACTTGAGTTCGGACCGCATTGTGCAGGAAATTGTGCTTGCCGCGCCTGTGCCTGGCAGCGCGTTCGCGCCTGAGCTTGTGAGGAAGAAGGCAAAATGAGAGCCGGGCGGATCTTTCTCGCCTTGTTGTTCGTTACCGGCCTTTTCGGAGCATTGGTCAACGGCGGCGCCATCTATTCGCGCTTTCTATATATCAGCGTTTTGTTGACGGTTTTTAGCTGGATTTGGACGCGCTGGGCGGCAAGAGGTTTGGGTTTAAGAAGAAGTGCACGCGTGCTGCGCGCCAATGTGGGGGATGTTTTCGAAGAGAGCTATGAAGTCCCCAATAACAGCCGTATCCCTGCCCCCTGGATCGAGGTCATGAATCGATCCGCGCTACCATTTGCAGCCGGTTCACGGTTGTTTACCTTTGTGCTCGGGCGTCAAAAACGCAGCTATCTGGCGCGAACATGGCTTACCCGCCGCGGCAGTTTTCAGTTGGGTCCCACACGGATCTCCACGGGCGATCCGTTTGGACTGTTCAGTGCAGGCAAGGTCTTCGCTTCTCTGGAAACGCTTGTTGTATTCCCTGTGATTCATGAAATCGCTTCGTTTCTATTCCCGCCCGGGCTTCTGCCTGGCGGACAGGTCATTCGCCGCAAATCCCACGATATTACCCCTCATGCTTCGGGTGTTCGCGAATATGTGCATGGCGACGCCATGAAACGTATTCACTGGCCCACAAGCGTACGCTCCAATCACTTGATGGTCAAGGAATTTGAGCAGGACCCACAGGCTGAAATTTGGCTATATCTCGATTCCCAGAAGGCGGTGCATTACGAAAAGCCTCATCAGCAGGATGAATTACCGCTGGATTCCATGATGTTTGTCAAGCGCCCGAAGTTCAGACTGCCGCCCTCCACCCTTGAATATGCCGTCAGCATCGCGGCATCGCTTGCACATTATTTCCTCGGCCAAAGGCGGGCGGTTGGCTATGTCAGTGCGGGGCAGACCTTTACCGTCCACCCTGCGGAACGAAGCGAAAGGCAGGAGACAAAAATTCTGGAAACACTTGCCTTCGTTGAGGCGAATGGAAGACTTTCGATTGCGGCTCTCGTTGCGGCGCAAGCCTCGCAACTTCCCCAGGGCTCCAGCGTCATCCTCATCACTCCGACGGTCCTGCCCGATCTTTTGCATGCCGTGGACGACCTGCAAATGCGCTATCTGCACCCGCTGGTTGTCCTGCTCGATATTGAAACCTTCGGCGGACCGCGCGGTACGGTCAGCCTTATCAATTCCCTGCGCGAGCGGCGTGTGCCCGTCACCGTCATTCGATGTGACGATGACCTGTCACAAGCGCTTTCAAAAATCCCATCAACCTTCAATTCACAGGATAAGCGTCCATGGCGAACTCCCGCATTGTCACAATAGATTTGAATTATCAAAATAAGACGCAAGCCATCGCGTCCTATTTGATTCGACATACCGGCGGGGCGGTCCTGATCGAAACCGGCCCGGGCTCGACTCTTCCCGCACTGCAAGCTGGTCTGGCAAACGAAGGATTATCTTCCCGTGATGTTACCCATGTCCTCGTCACGCACATTCACCTCGACCATGCTGGTGCGGCAGGCTGGCTGGCGAAGCAGGGCTCGCAGGTGTACGTCCACCCGAACGGTGCGCCGCATTTGATAAACCCCGAAAAACTCATTTCCAGCGCTACGCGCATTTATGGCGAAAAGATGGACCAGCTCTGGGGTGAGATTCTACCCGTTGCAGAGAACCAGCTCATAGTCCCGCAGGATGCGGAAGAGATCGTCATCGGCAATTTGCGATTTGTGGCGGTTAATACGCCCGGTCATGCGGAGCATCATTATTCCTATTTGTTTGAAGATTTGTGTTTTTGTGGTGATGTGGGCGGGGTGCGTATTCCGGGTTATGTTTATCTGCGCGCGCCGATGCCGCCGCCTGAATTGCATTTCGGGCGCTGGCATGAAAGCATAGCCCGGCTGAGGTCATTAAAATTCTCACGGATTGCGCCAACCCATTTCGGAATTTTCGAGGATGCAGCCTGGCAGTTGGACGAGATGGACAAGGCGTTGGCTGAGGTGGAAACGTGGCTGGAGATCGTGATGGCGAATGACCCGTCCATTGAGGAGCTGCGCGAGTCGTTCAGCATTTGGATGCAGGAACAGGGGCATGTGAAGAATTTGAGTCAGGATGTGATCCGTGCCTATTCTTTGGCGAACCCCGTTGCCATGAGCGCGGACGGGTTGATGCGCTATTGGAAGAAGTTTGGAGGCGCGTAATTTGTCATGCGGAATGCGTGATGCTTGAAACATGGCAAAACTGGACAAGAAGGATATACTTTCAATACAAGGAGTTAATTATGAAGGACTTTCTCGCGATATCGGATTATTCGCCGAACGAAATTCGGGATATGCTCGACCTTGCCATTAAGCTGAAAAAGGATTATTTCAAAAAAGGCAACAAGAAGATCTTCAAAGGCAGGGTGCTGGGCATGATCTTCCAGAAGCCAAGCCTGCGCACGCGCATTTCGTTTGACATGGCAATGCGTCATTGTGGCGGTGATGCGCTGTATCTTTCCCCGAACGAGATCGGTCTGGGCAAGCGTGAATCCATTGCGGATGTGGCGCGTGTGTTGTCGGGCTACGTGCAGGGATTAATGGCGCGTGTGTTTGAACATGAACATGTGCTGGAGCTGGCGAAATGGTCGGAAATCCCCGTTGTAAACGGCCTGAGCGATTACAACCATCCGTGTCAGGGCATGGCGGACGCGTTGACCATTATCGAAAAGTTCGGCAAAAAATCCAAAGGCTTGAATGTCAGTTACGTGGGGGATGGGAACAACGTCACGGTTTCGCTGATGCACGTTTCCGCGCTGCTCGGCTGGAATGTGACCGTCGGGTCTCCTGAAGGCTATGACATGAACCCCAAAGCAGTAGAGATCGCCCAAAATATTGCCAAGAAAACAGGCAGTACATTGACCTTCGTGCGTGATGTCCATGAAGCCGTGAAGGGTGCGCACGTCATCTATACTGACACCTGGACCAGCATGGGGCAGGAGGAGGAGACCGCAAAACGTGAGCAGATCTTCCCGCCCTATCAGGTCAATGCGCAACTGGTGGGCGAGGCGGATAAGGACGTGATTGTGATGCACTGCCTGCCCGCACATCGCGGGCAGGAACTCACGGATGAAGTTGCCGACGGCCCGCATTCAGTGATCTTCCCGCAGGCGCATAATCGCTTGCACGCGCAGAAGGCGATTCTGGCACGCGTGTTTGGTGTGGTGTAGTTGGCCCATATCGAAAACGACCGTTTACGGAAATGCAATCCATAGGCAGGATGGTTTCAATACGCCGTTCCGCGGCTGTTCAACCACCGCAATAATAGTAAAAGGTGAATATGGACACACAAGACTTTATCAAGATCGAAGAGCAATACGGCGCGCACAACTATCACCCGTTGGATGTGGTGATCGAGAAGGCTGAAGGCGTATGGGTGCACGATGTCGAGGGAAAGAAGTATCTCGATTGTCTTTCCGCATATTCGGCGGTCAATCAGGGACATGTTCACCCTGAAATCTTGAAGGCAATGCTGGATCAGGCGAAGCGCGTCACGCTGACTTCCCGCGCCTTCCGCAATGACCAGTTGCCGTTACTCTATAAAGAGCTCTCCGAGATGACGGGGTACGAAATGTCCCTGCCGATGAACTCAGGCGCGGAGGCGGTGGAGACGGCTGTCAAGCTGGCGCGCAAATGGGCGTACCAGGTCAAGAAGGTCCCGCGCCATCAGGCGGAGATCATCGTTGCCGGCAACAACTTCCACGGGCGTACTGTGACGATCGTTTCATTCTCCACCGAGCCGTCCTACCGCGATGATTTTGGTCCGTTCACGCCGGGTTTTGTCGTCGTCGAATATGGCAATGCGGATGCGCTTGAAAAAGCGCTCACACCAAATACGGCTGCAGTCATGCTCGAACCGATTCAAGGTGAGGCAGGCGTCATTATTCCGCCGGCTGGATACTTGAAGAAGGTTGCGGAAATCTGCAGGAAGAACAATGTGCTGTTCATGGCGGATGAAATTCAAACCGGTCTCGCAAGGACCGGGAAACTGTTTGCTGCCCATCATGAAGATGTCCGCGCTGACATCACCATTGTCGGCAAGGCGCTTTCGGGTGGTTTTTACCCTGTCTCTGCCGTGTTGGCAGACAAGTCCGTGCTGGGCCTGTTCCAGCCCGGTGAACATGGTTCAACGTTTGGCGGCAACCCGCTGGCGGCGGCGGTGGCGCGTGCTTCGCTGCGGGTGATCCGTGAAGAGAAACTGGCGGAACGTTCCGCGCAGTCGGGCACCTATTTCATCGAACAGTTGAGCGAGATACCCAGCCCGCATGTAAAGGAAGTACGCGGCAAGGGATTGTTGATTGGCGTCGAGCTCAAGTCTGAAGCAAAGGGTGCGCGCCGTTTTTGCGAGGCGTTGAAGGCGAAGGGGATCCTTGCCAAGGAGACCCATGATAACGTGATCCGTTTTGCGCCTCCTCTTGTCATTGATAGAGAGACAATTGACTGGGCGCTCCCGTCCATTCGGGAAGTGCTCAACATGACGTAACAAAACCGGACCCTGAAGGTTTTGTAACCTTCAGGGTCTTTTTATGGAGGCATATTATGTATATTGGAATTCCAAAAGAAAGCAGACCCTTCGAGTATCGCGTGGGTCTTTCCCCGGCCGGGGTGGAGATTCTGTCCCAGCACGGGCATCAGGTTTTTATTGAGCATGAGGCGGGGATGGGGGCAGGATTCAGCGACCAGGAATATGAACAGGCCGGGGCGCGCATCGCGTATTCTGCGGAGGAGGTCTATGGCAGGGCGGATTTGTTATTGAAAATAACCCGTCCATTGAAGCAGGAATTGGAATGGTTGAAAGAAGGAGCGATCCTTGCGGGCTTTTTGCATCTCGCTTCAAGTTCGCAGGACCAGATTGACTTGTTGCTTGAAAAGAAGATCACAGCACTTGCCTATGAGCAGATTGCTGATGCTTCGGGCGGTCTCTCTGTTTTGCGTCCGTTCAGCATGATCTGCGGCACAATGGTATCGCAGATAGCGGCGCGGCTCCTGCAGACCAACCGCGGCGGCAAAGGGATTTTGTTGAGTGGTTTGCCCGGCGTGCCCCCTGCAGAGGTTGTCATCATCGGCGGCGGAACGGTGGGAACATCTGCGACCAAGACCCTGCTCAGCACCGGCGCACATGTGACCATTATTGATAGGAGCATGCCGGCCTTGGAGAAAATTACCGAGCGTTTTTCCGGGGTTGTAACCATGATCTCGACCAAACGCAATATCGAACGTGCCACTGCCTATGCCGATGTGGTAATCGGTGCCGTGCTGGTCAGCGGCCAGCGTGCTCCCATCGTGGTGACCCGCGAAATGGTGCGGGCCATGAAGCCGCGCTCAGTGATCATTGATGTGAGCATTGACCAGGGCGGCTGTGTGGAAACATCGCGCCCGACGACGCACGATAACCCGACTTATCTGGAAGATAATGTGGTGCATTACTGTGTGCCGAACATTCCTGGCGTGGTTGCCCGTACTGCCAGCCATGTATTTGTCAATGCGGCCATCCCATACATTCGGGAGGTTGCGAATCAGGGCATTGATGCGGTGATGAAGAGTCATCCAAACATCGAAGCCGCCATCAACGCCCACGGCGGTAAACTGCTTCATCTACTGCGCCTGAGCGCCAGGGAGGAAGCGAAATGAATGCGGCAGGTATTTATCAGGAGCGTGTATCCACTGCCGAAGAGGCGGTCAAGGTCATCAAGACAGGAGACCGCATCTTTCTTACGGGAAATGTATCCGTCCCCCAAACGCTATTGGCTGCGCTGGTGAACCATGCCCCCAATGTGAAGGATGTGGAGATCTGCCAGGCATTGACAGTTGGTGCGGCGGATTATGTGGGCCCTGCAATGGAGGGGCATCTGCGCGTGAACTCCATGTTCATCAGTGCCAATATCCGCAAGGCGGTGCAGGAAGGGCGCGCAGATTTTACCCCCGTGCTGCTCTCCGAATTTCCCCTCCTGTTCAAAAATGGGATACTACCTGTGGATGTGGCGATTATTCATGTTTCTACACCGGATGAGCACGGCTTTTGCAGTCTTGGTGTGGAGGTTGGTTTGACCAAATCCGCTGCCGAATCGGCGAAGATCATCATTGCTGAGGTCAACGACAAGATGCCGCGCACGCTCGGCGATTCGTTCATTCACGTCAGCCGCCTGACACATATTGTGCCGGTTAATTATCCGATCCCCGAGCATAAAATGACATCCGATGGCAGCACAGATATCGTTGAAAAGATCGCGGGGCACGTTGCCGCCCTGATCCCCGATGGCGCTACCATGCAGTTGGGGATTGGTTCAATTCCCGATGCCGTCTTGAAGTTCCTCTCCGACAAAAAAGATTTGGGTATTCATACCGAGCTCTTTTCTGACGGCGTGATTGATCTGGTTGATGCCGGGGTACTGACCAATGCTCGTAAATCCCTGCACCCGGGCAAGATCGTGGCGGGCTTCATTCTTGGCACGAAGCGGCTGTACGAATGGGTGCATGATAACCCTCTGATCGAACTGCACCGCACTGAATATGTGAACGACCCGTTTGTCATTGCACAGAATGACCGCATGGTGGCGGTTAATTCCGCCATTGAAGTGGACCTTACCGGCCAGGTCTGTGCGGATAGCATCGGGCCGAAACTGTACAGCGGAGTCGGGGGGCAATTGGATTTTGTTTATGGCGCATCACGTTCCAAAGGCGGGGTGCCCGTCATTGCCCTGCCAAGTACAGCCGTCATGAGGGATGGTACCCAGATCAGTAAGATCACTGCCATGCTTAAGCAGGGTGCCGGCGTGGTGACAAGCCGCAATCACGTCCGCTTTGTGGTGACCGAGTATGGCGTGGCTGATCTGTATGGCAGGACCATCCGCCAGCGTGCGCAGGCCTTGATCAAGATTGCACATCCGCAGTTCCATGATGAGTTGAAAAAGCAGGCAAAAGAACTGAATTACATGTAGCAGAATCTACGGAAGGACGTGGATGGGAACGCCATTCCACGTCCTTTTATATCGTTAATCCTTGATAAATTTTTCCGCCTTGACAGTATGCGGTTTTTTACCTATTATCAATGCGCCCCGGCATAAGGAGTTGCATGCAAAAACCATCGCATAGATCTTTAACCTTGTTTCTTTTTATGATACTGTCGTATGCAGGCTATATTTGGCTGCGAGTTCGGCATATCCTCCGAATTAAAGAGCCGCGCGAATTTTACGACACAACTGAGTTCATGGAATTTGCATCCCGCCCACTGACATCCTCCACTTTTTGGATCACAAACAAACCCCCCGTCACTTCGTTATTTTTTCGACTGCTCGACTTGGATGTATCGAAGATTGTCGTCGCGCAGTTGTGGGTGTCCATCCTCGCCTGGGGTGTTTTGGCACTTGTTCTTGCTGCGGTCATACGTAATTCCTGGCTTAAGCCCGCGGCCTTTGTTCTCATACTGGCTTTCAGCCTGGTGCAGAATGTGATTCTATGGGATGCTTTGATTCTTAGTGATTCGCTGTCAATTTCCCTGCTGGCGTTATTTCTGGCGGCGGGCTTGTGGTTACTGGCGAAATGGGATGGCTACCGTTTTGTCCTGTTCGTTGTTTCATCGGTTTTGCTGGCATTTGTCCGCGACACCTATGCTTATTTCCTTCTGATGGCGGGAGGATGCGTACTTGTTTTGTTTTTTTTCACCCATCAACGGAAGCGTATCTTTGCGGTTCTCGGTTTATTCGTTGCCATCTTTTTCGCAGTGAATACGCTGTCGGTAATGGGGGCTCACTGGTATACAGCATTTTTGATGACCATGGGGTTGCGCATTCTTCCCAATTCGGAATATGTGGCATATTTCGAGGCGCGCGGCATGCCCGTTTCAGATGAGTTAATGGACAGGGCGGGCAAACCAATTCAAGCTGACGATGTTGCCATGCTGTATGCTCCTGACCTCGAAGAATTCAGACAGTGGGCGAAGGAGCATGGGCGTGGTGAATTTGTACGCTTCCTGTGGTTCTTTAAGGCGGATACTCTGCAAAATCCGCTGCGGGATGCGGAGTTGGTTTTTAACCCCGATGTGTATTATTATGCCGCCACTGGGTATCGGCCCATTTTGAAGGATGCCCGCTTGAACGAACTGCTTTATCCGACCCGTTTTGGTTTGCTGGCGTCGTTTCTTGTAAATATTCTTGCTGTGGCTCTGCTTTATCCTGCGATTCAATACAGAAACACCCTGTGGGCCATTCCGTTGATGCTCATCCTCTTTTCGTACCCGCAGGCGGTTTTAATATGGAATGCAGACGCGAACGATATTGCGCGCCATTCCATATATCATGTAATCATGCTGCGTTTGGGATTTTGGATTCTGACATTATTTGTGATGGATTTTTTTATCGTTCAGATTAAATCATACATGGATATGAATAGGAAAACTTCTAATGCGTAGAGCAAAGATCGTAGCGACCATCGGGCCGGCCTCTGATTCGGAAGAGGCACTGGCGTCACTTGTTAAAGCCGGGATGAACGTCGCCCGTTTGAATTTTTCTCATGGAACTCACGAGCAACATGCCTTGCGTGTAGCCAAGATACGAATTGTGGCAAAAAAAATTGGTACACCCGTCGGAATTTTACAGGATTTGCAGGGACCGAAAATCCGGGTTGGCAAATTGGAGGCACCTATTCAACTATCAGCTGGCGAACAAGTCTGTTTATTTGCCACACAGGACGAAGCGCCGAAAACGGATAACCAACTTCTGCCTGTGGACTTCCGTGAACTCTTCGAGTCGGTTCAGGCGGGTGACAGGCTTCTGCTCGATGATGGTCGCCTTGCCCTAGAGGTTGTTTCTGCACAGGGGCGGCTTATCCATGCCAGAGTTTTGGTTGGTGGCGAGCTCTCTTCGCACAAGGGAATTAATTTGCCAGGCGTAAAACTCCGTATCACCGGGTTCACCGAAAAAGACAAGGCCGATCTTGCCTTTGGCATCTCGCAGGGCGTGGATGCGGTTGCGATTTCCTTTGTCCGCAGTGCGGATGACGTGAAGGCCGTGCGGGAGGCCATTGAGGAGTTTTCCAAAGGGAAGCGCACGCCTTTGCTGATCGCCAAATTGGAAAAGCCCGAAGCCATGAATGAATTGGATGCCATCCTGGATGTGGTGGATGGCGTGATGGTGGCACGCGGTGACCTTGGCGTGGAGCTTCCACCGGAACGGGTGCCCTCCCTGCAAAAGCTGATCATCCATGCTGCCAATGCCCGCGCAAAGCTGGTCATCACTGCCACGCAGATGCTTGAGTCCATGATCCAGAATCCGCTGCCCACGCGTGCGGAGGCATCTGACGTTGCCAACGCCATTTTCGACGGCACGGATGCGGTCATGTTGTCCGCTGAAACAGCCTCGGGAGAATACCCCAGTGAAGCGGTTGCCATGATGTCGCGCATTGTGGTGGAAGCGGAGTCGCATTTCTTCGAGTGGGGGAGCCGTCAGGATAGCCGGGCAGGTTTGGGTGAGAGCGATGCGGCTTCGATGGCGCGCGCAGCGAATGCGTTGGCGAAAGATCCCGATGTCCGCGCTGTGGCGGTCTTCACGATGCAGGGTCGTTCTGCGTGGCTGGTGTCCAAGGCGCGCCCGTTGAAGCAGATCCTTGCCTTTACGCCGGATGCTGAAACATTCAATCAACTTGCGTTTTTGTGGGGTGTCGAACCTCATCTTGCAAAGTATGCCAACACAATGGACGACATGCTTTCGGATGTGGATGCGGCACTGCTAAAATCCGGCATCCAGCCCGGGCAACAGCTGGTACTGATTTGTGGATATCCCATCGGAGAGCAACGTCCGCCCAACATGGCATTGCTTCATACGGTGGGGAGCGATGCAACCGTGAGTTTGGCGCGTAAACTGGCGGAAAAGAACTTGAAAAAATAGAGGTAGGATTTTCATCCCTAACTTCATTTACCCGGTGGATGCAGTTTCCTCCTGAATTGCACCGGCTTCTTTTTTAACGGATGACTAGTCCTGTTTTCTCAATCCCTCGTCGCGATCAGAATACCGGCACCGATCAGCACCCCGCCTGTAATGAAGAGAGGGGTGATTTTCTCGGCGAGGAAAAACCATCCGAGCAGCGACCCAACCACCGGCTGGGCAAAGAACGTCAACGAGGCGAGGGCGGCCGGCAATTCCGCGAAGGCATAGTTCCAAAGGAACATCGCGATCGCGGTGGAGATGATCCCCAAAAATAGAATCCCGCCGAAGATTCCCAATGTAATTCCGCCGATTCCCTGCGTGTTGATTTCCCAAATTCCAAACGCAATGCTTGAAGGCAGGCCGCCTAAAAACATGATCGTGCTGGAAATGAGCAGGTCTGTGGATTTCGAGATTTTGCGCACGAGCACGGAATACAATGCCCATGTGAGTGCCGCCGCCAGCAAGCTCATATTGCCCCAAAACAGGGATGGGGACAATTCGGCATTGCGCGGGTCGACCACGGCGAGGACGCCCAGCGTGGAAATGACCAATGCGACGATGCGCCGCGGTGTGGCACGTTCACCAAGTAAAAAAGGCGCGAATAGCAAAACGAATGCCGGTGTGGCGGATGTGACTAGTGCGCCATTCGAGGCTGTCGAGAGTTTTGTGCCGACGAATTGAAACCCGAGCGAAACTCCGTAACCGACAAAACCAACCAGAAAACTCGTCCAAAAGAATTCTTTTGTGATGGAGATTTTTTCATCCGCTTTTTTGCTGCGAAGGGAAATGACAAGACCCAATGTCATTGCGCCCAGCACCAGGCGTAACGCGAGCAATGAAAAAGGTGGTATTACCTCCAATACCACCTTGCTGACGACGTACATCCCGCCCCAAATGGAGGCGGCGGTAAGACCTGCGATCAACCCTGCAATTGGGTGATGTTTTGGCAATTTGCTGTGCATAGTCCCTGATTATATCGAATTCGCTATTATCGCTCATGAGCGCCATCATGCCTGCGACGTCATGGCGGCTGAACGCCTCATTGATTTCAAGGACAATGCGGATGGTCGATTCTTATTTTGCCATGCGGTTTGCGTTCATGTGAAGACTCCTCCTTTAGCGGTTGATCAAAAATCCGCCAAGCGCGATCAACGCAAACCCAAATGCAAGCCAGAGCAGCGGATGTTTCCATGCATCCCAGAGGGCCTTCAGATTTTGCATACGCGCCCGCCTCAATTCTTCGGGGGGCAATTTCCCATCCCGCATGAGCGCCATGGTTTCGGCGGTTTGCGGGGCCCCCATTGCATTGAATGTTCTGCGGACAAACAGCAAACCGCCATAGACGAAGATCCCCGCTCCCAGCAGGATGACCGGCAGGCCGATCATATGTAATATTAATGCGCGCGTATCCCCAGTCCGGATTACCGGTTGCAGTGTATCCACCCACATGGACCAAAGAATGCTGGCGACGAACCCGATCAGGATCAGCCAGCCAAGCATGCGAAAGAACTTATCTGATGCAGGAGTTTTTTCCTTGTCATTAAAGGCTCCTTTGTTGGTTCATTCAATACCGGGTTTTCCCCGCCTCAATTTCTTGACCTCGCTGCGTTTCTTCTTGGCTTTCAGCCTTTCCTCCTTGGATGCCTTTGTCGGCCTGGTTTTGCGGCGGACTTTCGGTTTCTCGCTTGCTTTTTTGAGCAAATCGTAAAATTTCTGAATGGCATCCTCGCGGTTTTTCTCCTGCGTGCGGAAGCGCTTCGCTTCGAGGATGAAGACTCCGTCCGCGTTGACCCGTTTTCCGGCAATTCGAATCAGGCGCGACTTTAAGTCCAAGGCGAGGGACGGGGAGTTGAGCACGTCGAAGCGCAGTTGCACCGCCGTCGCAACCTTGTTCACGTTCTGCCCGCCCGGTCCCGAAGCGCGGATGTATTCGAGGATAATTTCAGCGTCGAGTTTTTTCATTTCCCCGAATTTATAAGTAAAGCGCGTCAAACAGGCACTTCCGGCGAATTGATTCTCCAGTTTGTTTTGAACCCGCTGGGATCGCGCAGAAGGACGGCGCTTCCATCCACCTGCCGTCCATAGATTCTATACCCGTGAAGTTCGTACTCGGCGACCACTGTTCCGTCTGCGAGCACGAAAGGCAGGCTGGGCCACATTTCCAAATAATCGGAGCGGATCCACATATCCCCGTTTGTGATATGGGGGTCGGAGATGAACGGCGTATAGCAATTGATGCCATTTCCAAGTTTGATCATGGTTCTGTTTTGCGTAAAAGCGTTGAATTTGTGAACGACCAGACGCATATCCAGGTCGAAGAACGTTCCGCTCAGGTCGGTTGCGTAACAACTGGAAGCGTGAACATTGCAATATACCACGCCGTCCTCGATGCGCGTCTCTTTGACGATCACATGATTTGCCGCCCAGGTGATTCGTTCAATGGTTGGCGGGATCGTTGGATTATTGATCCATCCCGCATCCGGTATCAGTATCTGTTCCCTTATTCGTTCCCCGTTCAACCTGCCGACATACTCCAGTATCGCATCGGTTAATGGAATGCGGGGACCCTTTCTGTGGTCGCATACGTGGCTGAAGGTGACAGTTTGGGGATACGCATTGAGTGGACCCACATTCCGGGGAGCAAATTCCCATTTCGGGTTTTGCCAGTCGACCAGCAGGGTTGCGATCCTGCCCATCCGTTTTATTTCTGTCACCGGGCTGGGAACATCGGGTTGGGGCGGCGGGATGTCGGCTCCGGGTGCAGCGGGCGGGGGAGTAGCTGCGGCTGGCGTCGCCTGCCATTTAATGTATTGCTGGCTTGGACCGGCGTTCACCCACCCGCCGTTCACCAAATGAAGCCATTGAAACCTGTTTTCGCTGGCAAGGATCTCGACATTGGCGTCCAGCCTGCCGATCGCTTTTCCGTTGACAGGTTTGTCGAGTATGTCGCGCTTTACAAGTGTCCTGCCTTTTATGATGCTGGCGCCTGTGCCAGGCCTTGTAGTGGGGGGCTGGGACAGCGGGGCTGCGTCAGGCACTGTCTGCCATTTAATGTATTGCTGGAGGATGCCGGCGTTCACCCATCCGCCGTTCGCCAAACGAAGCCATTGAAATCTGTTTTCACTGGCGAGGATCTCGACGTTGGCATCCAACCTGCCGGTCACCTTTCCACCGGGTTTGTCGAATACATCGCGTTTTGTCAGGGTTTTTCCTTTTATCATATCGGCTCCGTGAATTTCCTGCCGTCCGCCATTCGATTTTATCTTCTTTTTTTGTTCTATCACATTTTAGTGTGCGGGTCAAAATGGAAATGGGTGTTCTGAGTTACGCCTTTACCATTCTCGGAGCAAAAAGCAGCAGTCCTGCCAGCATCAACCCGCCGACGAAAAATGGCACAGGCCCTCCGAAGACTTGAAATAGCGTTCCGTAGAACAGGGGCGCGATGGCATTGGCGGCGCTGAAGGCTGCCGCGGAGACTCCCAATGTGCCGCCAACTTCACCAGGATTTGCGGACTTCGAGATCAGGCTGTTGATGGCGGGATGAAGCACCGCGCCGCCGACTGCCGCAGGGATGCTTGCCACCAGAAGCCATGTGATGCCGCTCCAGCTTTTTGAGGTTTCTTCGGGCAATTGGATGTTGATGCTTTGGATTGAAACGCGATGTTCGCCCTTGCCCGCCATGCTTTCGAGCACTTTTTCTTTTTCATACCAAGGAACGGGGGAGGCAGGGGTGAGCGCGGTTCCAATCAAGCCGATGGCAAGCGCGCCGAGTCCCATAAACACCAGCCAGCGGTCGCCTTTTTTGCGCGACCACCTGCCGATCAGTCCGGCTTGAATGACGATGATGGTGATGCCTGCCAAGACGAACAGACCGGATGTGTCTCGTGCGTCCATGCCGAGACGGGTGAGCGTGAACAATGAAAAGAGTTGTTCATATCCGCCGAACGCGATGCGATAAAAGAACATGATTGCAAGCAGGAAACCGATGGCGGGCTGGCTAAGTGCATTCCGCATGGCTTCGAACGAGAACGGACGGCGTTTGCGCGACACTTCGGGGTTTTCAACTTGTTGAACGGTTTCCTTGAACCAAAGTGAAGTCAGTAAAATGGAAATGAACGAGAAGAACGCAGCGGTGAACGCCACGGCCTGATAATTCTGTCCCGTTGCAGCAAGGACAATGAAGGCGATGATCGGGCCCAGCACGAAACCCACGCCGAATGCCGCGCCGATCAAGCCCAATCCTTGTGTACGGGTTTTCTCGGTGGTGCTGTCTGCGATGGCGGCTTGGGCGGTGGCGATGTTCGCGCCGGAGAGACCGTCAATGATGCGGGAGATAAACAGCAGGAGAAGTGAATCTGCGAAGCCGAGCAGGATGAATCCGCTGAGTGTCCCGATCTGGCTGACGACCAGAACAGGTTTGCGCCCGAAGCGGTCGGATAATCGTCCCAGAATTGGTGCGCCGACGAACTGCATCATCGGGTAGGTGGCTTGCAAAATGCCGATGACCAGGGGCGTCGTACCGAAGCGTGCTGCGTACAACGGCAAAAGCGGAATGATGATGGACAGTCCCATCAAGTCCACAAGCACGATGACAAGCACGGGCAGGATGCGTTTGAAATTGAGTTTTTCGTTTGTGGTTTCTGTTGTCATGTTTTCCAAAAACAAACCCTCCCCCAAACCTTTGGATTTGGGGGAGGGCAGGCTGGGTTAATTAGAACATCAACGCGTTGACCTCATCGATCATCGAGCGCTCAGGCCTGAGGTCCGCTTCGGTAAGGCGGTTGAGCGGTGTGTCCACAAGGTTGTAGATGTTGGTCAATGTCGGCTTGGTCGTATTGATATAGAGCAGGCCTGTCACCAGCCAGTTGTTGCGCTGGGCTTCCTCCATCACACGCAGGGCTTCGTAGCGGTCCTTGGGATCGTATCCCTTTTCGAGATTCTTCAGGATGACCGTCGAGCCGTCGTGCATGGCAACTTCGCGAATCTCGCCTTCCTCCATCTCGCGCTCGAGGATGATCTCATTGCGCGGCGCGATGTAGGAAATCTCGTGCAAGGGTTCTTCGTGATCCTTGCCCCAGGCGTAGGAATGGAAGGCATTTTCCTGGTTGTTAAAGGTCACGCATGGGCTGATGATGTCCAACACGGCGATGCCATCATGAGCGAGTGCGGCTTTGAGCAGCTCCTTGACCTGTTTGGGGTTGCCGGCGAAGGAACGCGCCACGAAGGTCGCATTCGACACCAGCGCTTCCATGCAGATGTCCACGGGCATGTAGGGATTCTCGCCCTGCTTTTTGAGTTGCAGACCCTTTTCGGCGGTGGCGGAGAACTGGCCTTTGGTGAGGCCATACACACCATTATTTTCGACAATGTACACCATGTTCACATTGCGGCGCATGACATGTTTGAACTGGCCCATGCCGATGCTGGCTGAGTCGCCGTCGCCGGAAACACCTATGCCTTTCATGTGCGCATCGGCGAACAACGCGCCTGTCGCAATGGACGGCATGCGTCCATGCAGGCTGTTAAAGCCGAAGGTGCGGTTCAGGAAGTAGGTCGGCGACTTGGACGAACAACCGATGCCACTGAACTTCATCACGGCTTCAGGCACCGTGTTCATTTCATACAACGCAGTCACGATCTGGTTCGAGATCGAGTTATGGCCGCAGCCCTGGCACAGCGTGGTCGGGTTGCCGCGGTAATCGTTTTTGGTGAGGCCGGCGAGGTTTGTATTCGCAGTTGCGCCAGCCATGGGGAGAGTTTCAGCCATTGTCATGTACTCCTATTTCTTCTTCGCCTTCGCGGATGTCCTCGATTTGGTTACAGGCTTCTTTGCCTTGGTGGATGACTTCACCGCAGCTTTCTTCGACGGTTTAGCTGCCTTCGCCTTCACGGCGGTTTTTGCAGCTGACGCCTTTTTCTGCTTTTCGCCTTCCGTCCTTGTGTATTTGGCAAGGATGCCCTCGCGTACCCATTTGGCAGCCGCGGGCAGACCGTCATGATATGCCACGGATTTGAACTTCATCGCAAACTGCGGATATTCCGTCAGCAGGATCTGGTGCATCTGTCCGTCGCGGTTCATTTCCACGACGAAGACCTGATCATAATTTTCGATGAATTTGGTCACTTCATCCGTAAAGGGGATGGCGCGCACGCGCATGAAATCCGCCTGGATGCCGTGGTCGATGTCAAGTTGATGCTGTGCTTCGAGGATTGCATTTTCGGTGGAGCCGTAGGCAAGAATGCCGACCTTCGCGCCCTTCAGCGGGTGGGTAACGGGTTTTGGCATGTAGTTTGCCGCATTATAGTATTTCACCTTGAGGCGCTCCATGTTCCGGATGTACACATCGGATTCCTCGGTGTATCTGGCGTTTTCATCGTGGCCTGTGCCGCGGGTGAAGTACGCGCTCATGGGATGCTTGTTGCCGGGCAGTGTGCGGTAGGGGATGCCGTCGCCGTCCTTGTCGAGGTAGCGCGCCCAATTGCCTTTGAGCCCCTCCAAGTCCTGTTCGGTCAGGATCTTGCCGCGATCCATCGGGGTTTCCGGATATTGGAAGGGCTTACTCATCCACTGGTTCATGCCCATGTCGAGGTCGCTCAGGACGAAGACGGGGGTTTGGGCGCGTTCGGCAATATCAAAGGACTGCCAGCCGAAATCGAAACATTCGCCCACATCGCCGGGCAGCAGGATGACCGAGTGCGAGTCGCCGTGGCCGATGAAATGCGTAAAGGTCAGGTCGCCCTGTGACGTGCGGGTGGGCAGGCCGGTGCTGGGACCGATGCGCTGGACATCCCAAATGACCACAGGCACTTCGGCATAATACGCCAGGCCTGCAAATTCGGTCATCAGCGAAAGACCGGGGCCGGAAGTGGATGTCATCGAGCGCAAGCCCGCCCAGCCGGCGCCGATCGCCATGCCGAGTGCAGCGAGTTCATCCTCCGCCTGTACGACGGCGTAGGTGTGCTTACCGTCTTCGCGCTTGCGCAGGACGGGCAGGAAATCATTGAGCGACTCTGCCAGCGAGGAGGCCGGTGTGATCGGATACCAGCCCGCGAATTGCACGCCGCCGAAAATAGAGCCAATGGCGGCGGCGGTGTTGCCGTCCGCCATGATGAGCCCGTCGGTCTTGTCCATGGACTCGAGGTGGAACGGGTCTTTCTTTTCGAGGTTATCCTTTGCCCATTCCGCGCCGGCCTTCAGGGCGTTGAAGTTCATATCGACCGGCTTCTGCTTGCCCTTGAAATGGAAGGTCAGAGCGGCAAGGATCTTTTCCATGTCGATGCCGATCATCTGGGCGAGGATGCCCACATAGACCATGTTGCCGACGAGGTCGCGAAAATCCGTGGGCACGTTCGGGTCGTTCCTGACGATGGTCTTGATCGGCATCGGGTGGATGGTAATATCCGCGCGGGTGATGGGCTGGCGGATATCATCGGCGTAGAAAAACGCCCCGCCCGGAGAGACAGATACCAGGTCCCGTGCGAACGAATCGGGGTTCATCGCGATCACGATATCGTTGGCTTCATGCCGCGCGATGAACCCGTCCTTGTTGACGCGGATGGTGTACCACGTCGGCAGACCCTGGATGTTGGATGGGAAAAGGTTCTTGCCCGAAACCGGGATGCCCATCTTGAAGATCGAACGCAGGATGGTGTTGTTGGCGGTGGAACTGCCGGAGCCGTTCTTGGTGCCAACGGTGATCGAAAAATCGTTCACTTTTCTGTTCATGGAACTCCTCGTAACGTTTTCGTCATTCAGACGATGAAATGATTTGGTGGATCAGGTCGGTATGTTCGGAGAGGGCTTTGTAGCCCGCCTCCATATCGTTTGCGCAAATGGCATCGACCATTTGTTGATGGTAATTCCAGACCTCGGTGAGGTAGTTGTAATCGGTGAAGAAGTTCAGACCGACGGTTTCGTACGCATCCCAATAGGATTGCAGCAAGCCTGAAACAAACGGGTTGTTCAGGCGGCGGTAAATGGTGAGATGTAATTCGCGATGTTCGGGGTGGGGGATTTCGATGGGCGATCCGCGCAGTTTTCCCCAGGCGCGTGCAACAAGTTCCAGCAAAGCGCTGTGGTCTTCCGGCGTCAATGACCTTACGGCCTGATGCCAATAGGCGGTCTCGATGTGCTGGCGCAGGTCGGCAAAGGCGATGAAATGGTCCTTGTTGAGCGCGATGGCATACTCGAGACTTTGCATAACAGCCGGCGCGAAGGTGTAGGGCTTGCGCCTCATTCCCGTCCTTGGCTTGACTTCCACCAGCCCGAGCGCGCGCGCCACTTCGAGTTGTTCCCGCAGTGCCGCCACACCCACACCCAGCTCGCGGCTGAGTTCGGTCAATGGCGGCAATTTGTTCTCCGCCTCCGGGTGTGATGCCAGATAGCTAAAAAATTCAGAAATATTGGGGGAAACGCGTTCACGCAGCATATTGTTTTATTAATCCGATTAATCGTATTTTACTACGGAGACTGTGAATGGTCAAGGTGATTTTTGTAATTTATTCGGAATGATAGATCAACTTGTAGGTTGATGGCTAGTCTTGATAAACATAAATCAAGTTTCCAGAACGAAAGCCGGGAAGGCTCCAGATCAACGCCATCTTCTCCAATCTGGACCTCCTGTTTTATCAACTCACTTTTCAACGCTTGCAGGCCTCAGGTTTTTGGATGTGAGTTTGAAGACCAATCACCAGCCCGAGTGATATCAGGAATACGACACCCGGCGTGATCACAATTTTTTTCCGTCTCCAAATCCGGGGCGGGTTCAGTAGGATTTACAGGTATTTGGACAAAAAAATTGTGAATCCCAGGAATAGGAACTATTCCGATGCGCTTATTCTGCACATAAGGCGGATTAATAGCCAGAACCCGGGCAGATCTGCCCGGGTTCCTTTTTGAGCCACCAGTGGGAATTGAACCCACGACCTAACGATTACGAATCGTTTGCTCTACCAGCTGAGCTATGGTGGCTTGAGCGGGCAGGATTATAAAGGATTTGGATTAAACCCGCAAGTTTTTATGATTTCATGTCGTCTAGGTGTTGGAGAACCGACATGCTTCGAATTGCAATGCTTTCCTACCATACCTGTCCGCTGGCGACGCTTGGGGGCAAGGATACCGGCGGAATGAACGTGTACGTCCGTGATCTGACGCGGGAGTTGGGGCGGATGGGCGTCCACGTGGATGTATTCACGCGCTCACAGGATGAGCATGTGCCACATGTACTGCACGATCTGGGATACGGCAACCGCGTGGTGCATATCCCTGCAGGACCCGAGGAGCCGAAAAGCAAAAGTGCTATTGCAGGATATGTTCCTGAATTTGTGGCTGGGATCAGGCAGTTTGCGGCTGACAAAGGAATTAAATATGATGCCATCCACAGCCATTATTGGATGTCCGGACTGGCTGCGGAGGCGTTGAGCGATGCCTGGGGCGGCATTCCCGTTATGCACATGTTCCATACATTGGGGGAGATGAAGAATCGAGTGGCGCGATCGGAGGCTGAACGCGCAGGCGAGGATCGCCTCAATGGTGAGAGGCAAGTGCTGCGCAGGGCTGATCGGATCGTCGTCGCCACGATGGCGGAGCTGACCCAATTGCGTTTTCTATATAAAGCGGACGCCGACAAAATGGTCATCATACCGCCCGGTGTGGATACGAGTCATTTTTATCCCATCCCTGCGGATGAGGCAAAACAGTATATCGGCTTAAGACCTGAGAACCGTATGGTGCTTTTTGTGGGGCGGATCGAACCGTTGAAGGGTGTGGACACCTTGATCCAGGCGATGTCCTGCCTTGATCTGCAGGGTGTGCACCGTCCGGTTCACCTTGCGATCATTGGTGGTGATGTGAACGTCAGTCCTGATGATATGTCTGATGAAATGACGCGCCTGCAAAACCTGTGCGATGATTTGTGCATGGGCGGGATGGTTGTCTTTCTGGGGAAACGCGGACAGGATACCCTGCCTTATTATTATTCGGCGGCGGAGGTGGTTGTAATGCCGTCGCTGTACGAATCGTTTGGGATGGTGGCGCTTGAGGCAATGGCCTGCGGCGTGCCCGTCGTGGCTTCGGAAGTGGGCGGGCTTGGGTATCTGGTGCAGAACGGACTCACAGGCTATACGATTCCCGACAGCGACCCTCAAGCGTTGTGCGAAAAGCTTTCCATGCTTTTGGGGAATGCGGATTTGCGTCATGAAATGGGGCATCGTGCTGCGGAGTACGCCGCTGATTACGCGTGGGGGAAAATTACCTCCCAGATCATCGATGTATACAAGGAAGCCATAAATAAAAAGCAGATTGCCTGATTTTCTTTGGCAATCTGCCGTGGTTTCTATTCCTTCATTTTTACGTAAAAAATGATCGGTCCGCCGTTTTCCTGTGCGCGCATTTCAAAACGGTCGCTTAATTTGCTGATCATCTTCGAGAGTTGTTTATGACCGTACGTGCGGGGATCAAAACTCGGGTCTACCTGATAAAGTGCATTGCCCATGTTTGCCAAAGATGCCCATCCGTCCTGTTGAACCGCCATTTCAAAAGCCTGAATTAAGACAGGCATGGGATCGGCTTCTTCCTTCTTTTTTGTGCCGCCCCTTTGCGCACGGGGCTGGGCTGTCATTTTTTTTGTTGAGATCAGGTTTTCGGTATAAACAAAAACATCGCACGCGTTTACAAAGGGTTTTGGCGTTTTCTTTTCACCCATACCCATTACAAAGACCCCCGTCTCACGGATGCGTGTAGCCAGACGTGTATAATCACTGTCGCTGGACACGAGGCAAAAGCCGTCCACCACCCCGGAATGCAGGATGTCCATTGCGTCAATGATCATGGCGCTGTCCGTTGCGTTCTTTCCAATGGTATAGCGGAACTGCTGAATGGGCTGGAAGGCATGGAAGTTGAGCGTGTCCTTCCATGAATTCATGCTGGTTGTGGTCCAATCCCCGTAAATGCGGCGGACGGTCACCTGCCCGTAGCGGCCGGCTTCCACGAGCATTTGGGAGAGCAGGCCGGCCTGGGCATTGTCGCCGTCGATCAGCATGGCAATCTTGTTTCGGGCGAGGGGTTTTATCTGTTCGTCTGTCATATAATGATTATACCTATTAATAATTGAATTTGCGCCGAAACTTTAAAATAGGGCCACCTTACACACCCATATCGAAACTATGAAAGCAGCCTCGACCCTTTACTTCTGGTGCCGGCAACTGATAAAATGCCGGGATGTTTTGCTTCCGGGAACGCACCCTCGCTGTTTTTACTGTCAGGTTTGTATGAAGGAAAAAAAATGAGCAGATTTCTTAATCTTAAATCCGGGGAGTTGAAGCTGGCGTTCTCGTTATGGCTCTTAATTGCCATTAATACACTGGTACTGGAGTTGTCAGATGTGGTGGCAACAGCCGGGTTTGTCAGTAATCTTGGTGTCGATAAGGTCCCACTGCTTTGGATCGGGACGACCCTGTTGACCATGTTTGCTGTCGGCGGTTACTTGGTGGTGATCGACCGTTATCCGCGCTTGCAATTGGTTTCATGGTTGTTAATCGGGCTGGCTGCCCTTTATTTGTTGCTCCAGTTCATGTTCGCTTTTCAGGTGGCTGATTGGATCACCTATCCCGTCCTCTATCTGTTGGCAGACCAGCAATTCATGATCATGCCTCTTGCGTTTTGGGCTTTGGCGAACGATGTTTATGCAGTGTCCGAGTCGAAACGGATTTTCCCATTTATTGCTTCCGGCGCCGTGATCGGCGGATTGATCGGAAATGGTACGGCGGCATGGGTGACATACCTTGCCGAGAAATACTCATTCGGTCTTTCCCAGATATTTACTGCGATTGCCGTGGTGTTAATCCTGAGCGCCGCGTTTTTGCAGTTTACATTTCTCAAGACCACGATAAAAACGCGGCAGTCGCGGGAGGAAGACGCCGGCCTGCGCGACACGATTAGAATCGGCTTGGATTACTTTCTAAACATCCCTGCATTTAAAGCGGTGGGCATTTTGATGCTGCTCACAGGTTTTATATTGACATTGATAGAGTTCAACTTTCTTTTTGCAATTGATGTTGCTGTTGGCAGCGACCTTGAGTTTCAAAGATTTCTTGGCTATTATAAAGCTGTCCAAACAAGCGGGTTGCTGATGTTTCAATGGCTTGTCACCAGCCGCCTGCTTGCAAAAATACAATTAAAGAAGGCGTTTGCGGTTTTGCCCTCTGCCATGTTCATTGCCAGCGGGTTGGCGTTGGGCGTTTCAACGATGATCGGTGCTGCATCCGCCCGTTTTGTCGCGCGCACGGTTTACACTGCCTGGGATGATCCATCGAGAAAAGCCCTGCAAGGTCTTGTTCCTGATGAGCGACGCGGGCGAATCTCCGCCTTTATGGACAGTTATTTCATCACGACGGCTACCGTTTTGGGGTGTATTTTGCTGGTTTCCCTGTTGGGTCTGGAGTCTGCAGGTTTGATCACCAGGCAGGTTGTCAGATGGATCTATCTGGGCATCGCAGTGGGTGCTTCAATTTCCGGAATAGTTACCAGCGTATACCTGTGGAGGTCCTTTGATACCAGCATGTTAAATTACCGATTGGCAAGATCAAAACGAAAGAGCATGCTGGATGGGATTGAGTTCTAAAATTAAGCCTGTGCGTAGGGTTTTGGGAATACATCTGGTTGTTCATGATTTGATAGGAGGTAATGTCTCTTACATTGATGACTATATCAGGATCTATCATGAGCTGTTCCCTCAATATTCCCGCTATGTTCCGATAATGCGCCAGCGCGCAGAAACCCCCACGGATAGATCCGCGAATGAAACATGGCACCAATGGCTGCTCATGATTAGGGATGAGCCCGTCGGTATTGTCGGCTTTCTTTACAACAGCAAGAGGAACACTGGTGTTTTACTCGATTTTGCCATCAGGCCGCATGCGCGCAGGATCTGTCATAAAGGCAAGAGGCTGGCGCATTTTTGTTTAAACCTTGCCATGCAGCAGCTTATTTTGGATGCTCAAGAGCGGGGGCGCACCGCCCCCCTTTGTATGATCGCGGAGGTGGAATACGACCATCTGGTTTGGAGATATGTGGAGTATGGTTTTGTGGTCCTCCCGTTTGAATATTTTGAGCCTCCAACGACACCGGAACTGAGGGAAGCATCCTATGTGACGGAAAACCTTGATAAAATGGACTATGAGAGAATGTATCTGGGCGCATTTCAAATCCCCGGTCATCCCTTCAATCCGGAAGACCCGGGTGTTCTTAAATCCATTCTTTTTACGCTGTTAAAGGATCATTATCATTTACCCGACGAACACTGGCTGGTGCGGAAGATGCTCCAGGATATCCTCGAATAGGAGAGAAAAATTATGACTCGGCAATCAAATGGTGTCCCATCCGGTAGATTACGCAGGAGATTTGTCAGCCTGCAAACTAAGTTGATCATCGGTTTTACCCTGATATTTACGCTGGTATTTGCATCCACTTATTACTGGTTTTATGATTTCGCCCAGAGGGAGGCCATGGATCAAATAAAGGAAGGCCTGTACGACACAATCATTGGCGCGACCGAAACCGGTATCCTTGAAGATGGGGACCGCGTCCAGATTATTGATGGTGACTCGATGGAGGGGTTGATTGGCGAAGGGCAGGTGGGAAAGGATGGATTCACGTCGGACGATCCACGTTATTGGGATCAGGTCAGGGTGCTGTGTGAGATCAAGCGCCTAGAGCCTCGCGCCAGTCCATATACCTACATCAAAGGCGATGCACCGGACGAAATTGTCTTTATTGGAAGCTGGGGGGCATGTTTGCAGGATCCTGATTGGGATGAATTTGCAAGTTTTCGTCTGTCATATGATGTCAATGTTGGTCCCAACCTGGCAGGGCTTGATCAGGTTGTTTTCCAGACCGAAACGGGCTGGTGCGCATATGTTGATAAAAATTGCACCCCGCATATTTACTCGGATGGTTTTGGTTCATGGGTCTCCGCTTTTGCGCCCATAAAGAATTCGAAGGGAGAAGCCATCGCAGCGCTTGGCATTGACTTTACCTCGACGTATGTAAATGAGGTGAGGGCGCAGATATTAAGAAATATTTACATCGCCTTCTCTATTACATATGTCATCCTGCTGGCATTGGTGTATTTTGTTTCTCAATTTTTCACCCGTCCGCTGGTGGGGTTTACCCGCGCCATAGAGCAGATCGGCGATGGTAATTATGAGGTCGGGGTGAAATATTTGGGAGAACTTAATCTTTCCGACAATTTCCCCGATGAAATCGAGACGATGGAACGGGTCTTTAGAGGCATGGTTGACAAGGTCTATCAGCGCGAGCAGGTGCTGCGAAAACAGGTGGAAGAATTAAAGATCGTCATTGATGAATCCAAGCGCCGCAAGCAGGTGGAGGATATTGTCGAATCGGAGTTTTTCCAGGAGCTGAAGGAAAAGGCGCAGCAGATGCGCAAGCAGCAGCACAAAAAATCATGACGATGAATCGAAATAAGGTTGTATCTTCCCATGCCGATTCTCAATGAGATTCCCACGGTCCTGGTGGGCAATTTTGCCGAAGCACATATCGATTTTTTGAGTCGCAGTGACAAGCCGGCAGAGCGGGATGATTTAATCAATGGCGAGGATTACCATGGGGATCGCATAATTTTGTGGGCTGGTGACCCAAAATTGGTCATTGTCAGTTATCCCATTGCCCACGCGGATTTCAATGCTACGCGATTAAACTACCCAAACACCTCTCACGTTGCGCCCAGGGAGCCGACGCATTATTTATGTCTGGATATTTTACGTGAAAAGCATTTGCTGGAGAGTATTGTTGAGTACTCAGGTGCAGACCGCACGGTGCAAATGATCCCTTATGCGACTACTAGGGAGTTTTTGCAGCTGGTGGATAAATTACGCGGGGATTTCAACCTGCGGGTATTAACGCCCGAAAGCCCTGAATCGGATCATCTTTGGATCCGCGATTATGTTGACACAAAAACAGGCTACAGATCCCTGGCATCTCACTGGTTGCCGGATGCAAACAAATTTATTCCGTTTGGGTTTGTCTGTCGGGATTTAAAACAGGCTGCGGTAACTGCCCACTGGTTTTCCAGCCATGGCAAATCATGTATTGTAAAGGCGGATACCGGCGAGAGCGGAATCGGAACAACCATAATTATGACGGAGCCGGATTTGACCGTGGAGAGAATCTTGAGCCGGCTGCAATCAGATCCGTTTTATGCAGATGAATTGATAGTTGTGGAAAGTTATATCCCATCCGCCAATGGGTTTTCACCGTCCATTGAGATGAAAGTACCGAAACTCGGCGAGGGCAATCCCCATATTACTTATATATCCAATCAATTGTTTCTGGGTTTTGGTGATTTTTGTGGAGTCCAAGTGGACCGATCCATCTACAGCCAGCCCTGGTACCCAGACCTTGAAAGATGCACTTTGGAACTGGCGCATAACCTGCAGGCGATGGGATATGTCGGGCATTTTGATTTGGATTGTATTGTGAGCAATGAGAATGAAATCTATTTGCTCGAGATCAACTCGCGTCGCACAGGCGGCACGCATGTCCATGAATTCGCAAAACACGCCATAGGCGATGATTACATCAAAACAACTTCCCTGTTGAGCTTTGAAGCGGCGAGTTCAGGGACAATCACAGATGCAAAGGTATTATTGGATGTGTTAAAGGACTTCTTGTTCCCAATGCCTGGAAACGAACCCTTGGGGATCGTTATAACGATTACGACCCCCCTTATAAAAAACCGCTTTGGCTATATCATCGCTGCCTCATCAGAAGAGCGGGTGTTCGCTCTTAAAAGGCAGGTTGAAGAGCGTATTCGGCAGCATGCTGAAGGAAAAAATCCACCTTTGTAAAGGGTGGTGCAATCGTACCGCAGATTGCGAATCTGCAAACTTTTAATAGCCGAACTTGACACAATGCATGCCATGTTCTAAAATAGTTGCACGAAAATGAGATTGGCGTCTGGGATATTATCCGGGCGAGAGAAATTTCCCCAGGAGGGCCGGCTTGACCAAAAACCGTACACAACAAATGGTGGATCGCCTGCGTGAATTGCAGGCATCCTCACCAGATATTGAAGCATCGGCGGTCGTCAGTGTTGATGGGCTTAGCATTGCCTCGGCTCTCCCTCAAGGCGTGGAGGAAGATCGTGTTTCAGCCATGTCTGCGGCGATGCTTTCGCTGGGTGAACGTATCGCTGGCGAGCTTGGACGTGGCTCTCTTGAGCAGGTTTACATTAAGGGCTTGAAAGGGTACGTTGTTTTAATGTCGGTTGGCGAAGAGGCAGTCCTCACCGCCTTGGCACGCGAACAGGCCAAACTTGGCCTGATCTTCCTTGATATGCGTCGAGCCGCCGAAGATCTGGCGAAGTTGATCTAGTGGAGTTGTTATGAGCCCTATTGAAAAAAGCGGTTTGTATTATCCCAATAAATTTGGCCTGATCACCATCAAGTCCCTCGAAGAAGTGATGGGTAAGAACGGCTTGAACGCGATCTTGAATCTTGCCGGCATGAATCACTACATCGAAAATTATCCTCCCGATAACCTCGATAAAGGCTTTGATTTTGTTGAACTTTCTGCAATTGGCTCCGCCCTGGAGGAAATGTATGGACCGCGTGGCGGACGCGGACTCGCGCTTCGCGCGGGACGCGCAACCTTTTCAGACGCCTTGAGGAATTTCGGGGCACTGGCAGGCGCCGCGGACCTGGCGTTTGTCGTCCTCCCGCTTCAATCCAAGCTGAGGATTGGTCTGCCGGCCTTTGCAAAGATCTTCTCCCAATTAAGCGACCAGCAGACAACGGTCGAGGAGAAAGACACGGAATGGATATGGACAATCCATAAATGTCCGTGTTGCTGGGGACGCACTGGCGCAGATAAACCCGTTTGTTTCATTGCAACGGGGTTGTTGCAGGAAAGCCTTAAGTGGGTCTCGGGCGGTAATGAATTTCGCGTGAACGAGTCCAAGTGCGTTGCAATTGGTGACAATGTCTGCGAATTCATTGTCCAAAAAGAACCCATCTCCTAGCGAAAAGGTCTGGCGTGGCGGACACCAAGCCAAAAATACTCATCATTGAAGATGATCTTGATGTGGCTGAAATGTTGAATGCGTATTTCAGCGTGCAGGGTTATGAGGTGTTCACTGTTAATTGGGGGGAGGATGGAGTTCGTTCATCGCAGCAATTTCATCCCGACCTGGTCATTCTCGATATCCGTCTTCCCGATATTGATGGATACGAAGTAGCCCGGCGGTTGCGCGCCGACCGGCGCACTGTGGATATCCCGATTATTTTCCTGACCGAAAAACGGGATCGCTCTGACCGCCTCCAGGGGTTGGAGATTGGAGCCGACGATTACATTACCAAACCTTTCGATGTGCAGGAATTACGGCTGCGGGTGCAAAATGCCCTTAAACGTGTCAACCAAGAGTCATTGACCAACCCTGTGACCGGATTGCCCGAAGGTGCGCTGGTGGATGAAAAACTCTCTGAAGTGCTTGGTGACGATGGTGCGGCGTTATTGTTTATTTCGCTGGAGAACATGGGCGCTTTCCGTGAGGCATATGGGTTCGTCGCTTCGGACGATGTGTTGCGTGCGACCAGTTTAATGATCGTCACCACCATGCGCGAGGTCAGCCGCCCTGAGGATTTCCTGGGCCATGTCAGCGCCACGGATTTCCTGCTTGTTCTTCCGCCATCAAACCTTGCCGCACTAGCCGAGAAACTGCGTGCCCGCCTGGATCAGTCCATGGAATATTTTTATCCTATCAAGGATCGTGATCGATTTTCGAAACAGACAGATCGCCTTGGCGTAAAATTGGCGGTAATTGCGTCCCTGAAAAACAAGCCTAGAAACGTTGAGCAGATAATAGCGGAATTGATGCGACTTAAGGAATAAGAGGCCGGTTTGCGTATCACAGCCATCACCCCCACGTATAACGAAGCGGAGAACCTTCCCAAGCTGGTCTCCGCTTTATTTTCGCTTCCGCTGGACTTGCATTTGCTGGTCGTGGATGATAACAGTCCCGATGGAACGGGTCAGGTTGCTGATGAACTGGCTCTGAAATTTCCTGGCCTTATCGAGGTTCTCCATCGTCCGGGGAAAATGGGTTTGCGCTCGGCGTATTTGAACGGATTTCAAAAAATACTGGACGGCGGCGCCCAGGCAGTCGTCCAGATGGATGCGGATTTCTCTCACGATCCATACGCACTTGCGGGGATGTCAAAGCTCCTTGAAGAGTTCGATGTCGTTCTGGGGTCACGTTATATACGAGGCGGTTCCGTGGACCGCGAATGGCCCTTCTGGCGGAAGAGTCTCTCTGCGTTCGGGAATTTTTATGCGCGTAATATTTTGGGTCTGCCTTTACATGATGTCACCACGGGATATCGCATGTGGCGGAGCGAATCGTTGAAGCGGATTCCGTTCGAGCGAATTCAATCGAGCGGCTATGTTTTTCTTGTGGAAATGATATACCTGGCGCATTGCCTTGAATTCAAGATCGGTGAATCGCCAATCTATTTTGCGGACCGTCGCTGGGGAAAATCCAAGATGTCTCTCAAGATCCAGCTGGAGGCCGCCCTTCGCGTCTGGCAGGTCAGGTGGAATTATCGTGGTTTGAAAAAGGCGGGCAGGCTGGCGAGGTTATAATCCCGCTTTTTACTGCTGAAAACATGGTATTGCAATTCTTAATTCCCTTCCCCAAACCCCGTCTCTCTGATAAAATACCTTCCGCACGCCGAACCACTGACTTCAAGCCCTCGGCCTCCCCGTCGGGGGCTTTTGTGTGTAAAAATATTGCAACGCGCGACAGCGTGCCAGAGAGTTGCATGTTGTGTGCCTGCTTAAGGAAATGTATGATAATCGAACGAACCGACCTTCGTAACATCGCCATTATCGCGCACGTTGACCATGGCAAGACCACGCTTGTGGATGAACTGCTGAAACAATCCCACACCTTCCGCGAGCACCAGCACGTGGAAGAGCGCATGATGGATTCAAACGACCTGGAACGTGAGCGCGGGATTACCATCCTTGCCAAGAATACGGCCATCTCGCTGGCTGACCCGTCAACCAAGCTGCCTGTCAAGATCAATATTGTGGATACGCCAGGTCACGCCGATTTTGGGGGTGAGGTGGAGCGCGTCATGAACATGGTCGACGGTGTCCTCCTGCTTGTGGATGCTGCGGAAGGCCCCATGCCGCAAACGCGCTTTGTGTTGAAGAAAGCGCTCGGAATGGGACACAAAGCCATTGTTGTGATTAACAAAGTGGATCGCAAGGATGCCGAGCCTTCCCGTGTATTGAATGAAACATTCGACTTGTTCATTGAATTGGGCGCAACGGAAGAGCAGGCGGACTTCCCGGTTGTCTACGCCCAGGCAACGGCCGGCAAAGCGGGTCTCTCCGCGGACCTTGGACCCGATCTCCAGCCTTTGTTTGACGTGATCCTCAAGCATATCCCTGCCCCTAAGGTCAATCCCAACGCGCCTTTGCAAATGCTCGTCACAGCGCTTGGCTATGACGATTACCGCGGCGTGACCGCCATTGGACGTGTTTTTGCAGGCACGATCAAGGCTGGCCAAAAGATGGCTCGTATCAAGCTGGATGGAACAATCCTGCCCGAAAGTGCGCGTTACCTTTATACCTTCAAAGGTTTGACCAAGATCGAAATTGACGAGGTTAAGGCAGGCGATATTATCTCGCTGGCTGGGTTGGAAGGGATCGCCATCGGTGAAACCCTCGCTGACCTTGCCAACCCGGTCGCCCTGCCGACCATTAAGGTGGAGGAACCGACCGTCCGAATGACATTTGGCGTGAATACATCCCCGCTTACAGGCAAGGAGGGGAAGTGGGGTACTTCGCGAAAACTGCGTGAACGGTTGTTTGATGAACTCCGCACCAATGTTTCTTTACGCGTGGAAGAAACTGATTCCGCTGAAAACTTTCTGGTCTCCGGGCGCGGCGAACTGCATTTGGGTATTTTGATCGAAACAATGCGCCGTGAGGGATATGAGTTCCAGGTTTCCCGGCCTGAGGTTATTTTTCATAAAGCCGAAGACGGTGCATTACTCGAACCGTTTGAAGAGGTGCATATCGAGACCAGCGCTGAAACGGTCGGCGTTGTCGTGGAAATGCTCGGGAGCAGGCGCGGCAAAATGATGGACATGCAGGATGCAGGTCAGGGAATGACGCGCATTGTTTACCTCGTCCCAACCCGCGGATTGCTTGGCTTCCGTTATCAATTTCTAACATCCACCCGCGGAGCCGGCGTCATGCATACCATCTTTAGTGGCTATGATGAAATGGCCGGCCCGATTGCATCGCGTACGAGGGGGTCCATCGTTGCATGGGAGGCAGGCGTGACCACTGCCTATGCACTCAAGAGCGCAGAGGAACGCGGACAGTTGTTTGTGGGCCCGGGTGAAACGGTTTATGAGGGCATGGTTATTGGCGAAAATGCGCGGGGGAGTGATTTGCCGATCAATGTTTGTAAAAAGAAGCATCTGACCAATATGCGCGCATCCGGTGGAGACATGGAAATCCGCCTCACTCCGCCCCGGCAAATGTCACTCGACGAGGCAGTTGAATACCTCTCTGATGACGAGTTGCTTGAGGTGACCCCTGAAAGTTTCCGTATTCGCAAGCGCGTCCTGTCCACGGATGAGCGTGGCAAGCAAACTAAAAAAGTGAAGGAACAGCTTGGGGAAGCATAGCAGAAGGACAATCCCCGGCATCAATGAGCGATGGCTACTACGGCCATCGCTCATTGATGCCGGGAACCCTACGGGCAGGTCATGGTTGCCACACTGCTTGTGGCTTGACCGGCGGCGTTAAATGCCTGAATCTGATAGCCCACGCTTTGCCCTGAAAGCAGGCTAATGGTTTCAGAGTAGGTGCTTGAATTTGCTGGGAGCTCGGCGGCAACCTCGCCGTTCCTTAAGACCCGGTATCCCGTTTCACTTGTGGATTTGTCAACCCATTTCAAGGTGATGTCTGCCAGGCCGCTATAGCAGAAGTAACTCCAGCCGTCCGTTTTTGCGAACGATGGAGCATCCGGATCTCCGCCAAAAGGTGTGGGCGGCGCGGTGACTGTTGGCACGGCGGCGAAACTTCCCGATGGGGTAACGAATTCGCCGGATACCCAACAGGTACCCGCCGTCGTGGATACGATCCAATAGTTTGGCGGGAAGAAGCCGATAATTTCGACAGGGTCATCCGGCAAGATCTGAGTGATCCGTTGATAATTTACCCCCGGCCCGGTGCGGCAGTTGGTGACATCGCCCACACTCGCCAGAGGTTGGGAAAACGTGGCTGTTGCCTCTATATCGGCCTGCGTGACCGATATGGCATCGGCAAGCGGGGTTGCGTTGAGCGCGGCTTCCACAGTCAATGCGGCGAAAGTGGCCAGTTGCGGATCTATCGGACTTGCGCCGGGCAGGTTGCAGGCTGAGAGCATGATGGCTGCCATAACTGCAGGAAAGGCGATCCTCTTCATGTGTTTCTTTTCTCCAGTGTTTGTTTATATTGTTGCAGGTTGAGTGGTCTTGCTATTCGCCATCGCCTTCGAACCAGGTTTCCATGTAGGGCTTTTCCATTTCCGTTGCCTGTTTGGTCAGGTGCAGGGGATGGAAGGTGTCCACCATTACGGCGAGTTCGCGGGTTTCGGTCTTGCCAATGCTGGCCTCGGTCATGCCGGGCTGCGGCCCGTGTGGCAGACCGAACGGATGCAGGCTGACGTCGGAGCGGTCGATGCCTTTGCGGCTCATGAAGTTCCCTTCGGCGTAATAAATGACCTCGTCCGATTGGATGTTGGAGTGGTTGTAGGGCGCGGGGATGCCTTCGGGATGATAGTCGAACAGGCGCGGGACGAAGGAGCAGACGACGAAGTTCCAGCCTTCGAAGGTCTGGTGCACCGGCGGCGGTTGGTGGACGCGACCCGTGATTGGCTCGAAGTCTTCGATGTTGAATATCCACGGGTAGAGATAGCCGTCCCAGCCGATGACATCGTGGGGATGATAGTCGAGGATGTGCTGGGAGATACGATCACGCACTTTTACGCGGACCTCGAACTCACCTCGTTCGGTGTGCGTTTCCAGCCCTTCAGGTACCCGGATGTCACGCTCGCAGTAGGGCGCATGTTCAAGCAGTTGTCCATAAGGGTTGCGGTAGCGTTTGGGCGGCTCGATCTGACTCGGGTTTTCGATGGTGAAGAATTTACACTCCTCGTCCAGTTCCATCTGCCATGTGGATCCAAAGGGGATGACGATGTAATCCCCCTTGCGGAAGGGCAGATTACCGAACTGGCTCTTGAGCGTGCCGCTCCCTTCGTGAACCCACCAGGTTTCATACGCCTGCGAGTTGCGGTAGAAGTAGTCCATCCTTCCCCTGGGGGCGCGGGAAATGCCGAGGATGACGTCATTGTTGCCGAGGAGGGGAATCCGCCCGGCGACAGGATCAGCCCCGAGCGGGGTGGGAGCCGTGGCAAATGCGCGGTGGCGGATGGGGCCAAAATCCACATACTCGGGTTTGGCGGGTCCGATATCCGCCATCTTTTTTATGCGCGGCGGCAGGAAATGATGGTAGAGGATGGATTGCAGGGATGAGAAACCCTCCAGCCCCATCAGTTCTTCACGGTAGAGTTTGCCGTCGGGTTTTTTGAATTGTGTGTGGCGTTTGTGGGGGATCGTTCCAAGTTTGTGGTAAAAAGGCATTTTTTTCTCCTTGGTCGTTTAAGGGATCTCGGTAACAAGCAGGGATTGCATCATTGTGTCCAGTGAGGCAAGGGACGGCATAAATGTTGCCGCGTCGGTTTCGTTCAACTTTTGCGTGACGGCATCCATGTATGTCTGCGCATTTTCCCAGTTTTCCCAGTCGAAGGGAATACCATCCAAGGGGACGGGAAATTGCGGCGATGGAAATTCCGAAAGGAAAGGCGCATTGGATGGAAGGATGGCTGAGACGTAATATCTTCCGTCGCTGGTCAGCCCCTGGAGGGTATAGAACATGGCGTGGTTGTTTACCGGGGATATGTCCTGCCCATATTGTGTCAGGTAGCGGATGCCCGCTCCATTCTGAAACGTAATGAATTGTTCCTGCGCGTGGAACATCTGCCCTGCATTGAAGAGGGGCAGAAAAGGCAGGTTGGCTGGTAAAGGTGCGCCCTGCGCGGCAAGCAATGTCCGCAGTTCTTCGATGATCTGCACTGCGCCTTCGTTGGCGGCTTCAAATTCAGCAACGGGATAAATGCGGATGCGCGGTTCGTGGAACGTTCCCTGCAGGATATACCCATCCAGCGCGAATTCCACGTAGGATGGGTATATATCCCAATACGGCGCCTGCGAGTCGAGGGATGCGGGGATAGTGGAAGGTGTCGCGCTTGTTGCCAATCCTTGTGGAATGACGAAGTCATTACCGGAAAAACCGACAGCGACGCCTCCTGTTTGAGTTGGAGGAGCAGGTGTGGATTCGATCTCCGCGGCAATGGCGGTCAGTGTAGCCGAGACAATTGACTCCGTATCTGTTGCTTCGGGCGCGGCGGCTGGGGCGACCAATCCGCACGCGAGCGAGAGAGACAACAGAACTGCAAGAGCGATCCCTTGCCTTTTCATTGCTTCCTTCTTTTTCTATAGATTGCCGCGGCGCTGTTGTTCGAGTTCGAGCGATTCGAACAGGGCTTTGAAGTTGCCCTTTCCAAATCCCTGCGCGCCGTGGCGCTGGATGACCTCGATGAACATGGTCGGGCGGTCTTGAATGGGGCGTGTGAAGATCTGCAGGAGGTAGCCTTCGTCGTCCTTATCCACCAGGATGCCGAGTTCCTGAATGGCTTTGTAATCTTCCTTGATGCTGCCAATGCGGTCGGGCAGTAATTCGTAGTAGGTGTCTGGCACGCGCAGGAATTCAACGCCGTTTTTGCGGAGTTTGTCTACAGTGTCGAGGATGTTGCCGGTGATGATGGCGAGGTGTTGCGCGCCGGGCGACATGTAGTAATCGAGATATTCCTCGATCTGGCTTTTGCGTTTGCCTTCAGCTGGTTCGTTGATCGGGAATTTGACGCGTCCGTTTCCATTTTGCATCACCTTGGACATGAGCGCGGAATATTCAGTGGAGATGTCCTTGTCGTCGAAGTGCATCAACTGGCGGAAGCCCATCACTTGGTGATAGAAATTCACCCAGTGGTTCATCTTGCCGAGTTGCACGTTGCCTACGATGTGGTCGATGGCGGCTAGTCCGGTCGATTCGGTTTCGTATTGAATGGGTTTATAGGTAGGAGCAAAGACGCCTTTGTAATCGCCTCTGTCCACAAAGACGTGCAGGGTCTCGCCGTAGGTGTAGATGGCGGAGGTGCGGTAGATGCCGAAGTCATCCTTCTCCTCGCGCGGCGCCCACGCGGACTTTCCGCCGCGCGAGGTGGTTGCCAGCCAGGCTTTTTCCGCGTTGTCCACTTCAAGAGCGATGACCTTGACGCCGTCACCATGCACCAAGTGATGTGAGGCGAGCGGGCTGGAGGGTGAGTAGGCAGCAGAAACGACCAGGCGCGCCTGCCCCGATTCAAGGACATACGAGGCAAATTCGCGGTTGCCGGTTTCGAGCCCGGAATATGCCACGGGCTTAAATCCAAATGCCTTCCACCAATAATACATGGCATGCTTGGCGTTGCCGACGTAGAAATGCACGTGGTCAACGGATTTGATCTGGAGGAAGTCGGCTTCCTCGGTCATGGGGCGGGTTTCGGGTTTTTCTTTTGTGACCATAGTCTCTCCTTTGGCTGGCTTTGGTGATTGTACGATAAAGCGGGTATGGACGCAATAATAATACAAACATCATGCCCGGCCAATTGACCGGGCATGATGTTTGTTTAGCCGCCTGCGCTGGCAATCAGCGTCCAGTTGGTATAACCATCCGAACCCTGAGTGATGGTTATGGTTTCCTTGTAACTCACATTGGTGTAAAAGACCTTCCATGTTTTGTTACAGCCAACCGATCCAGTCACTGCGCCTCCGACCGCCTTGACATTGGGAGTGCCGCCTGAACATGTCAATGTATAGGTGATAAATCCCGATGTTTTCACGCTGTCGAATCCATTTACGGTTACAAAGATTTTGTCGGTGGTATCGCCGTTGGGATAGGAAACAGCATCGGACTGATTAGCACTGCCATTTTTGACATTAATATTAATTTTAATATCGCTATCTGAAGGAGCAGTTTGTCCTCCGGAGCCGCTACCGCCGGAACTGCCACCGCCCGAACCACCGCTGCCGCCTGAACCGCTTCCGCCGGAGCTTCCCCCGGAACTTCCACCGGATGAACTTTGCTGTGGCGGGGGAGGTACATCCACAACCGGAACACTTTCAGTATTATTGCTTGTTGTGAACGGAGCAGAAATCCATCCCGTCTTTCCACCCTCAAGCGAAACGAGCCACCAGCTTCCGTCCGCGTTTTTGCCGATGATGTCTACTGTTGCGCCTCCTGTAAGTGCGGTCACGATGGGGTAGGCGGTTCCAGGCCCGCCGCGTACATTAAGATCCTGATTGAGAGTTGCGGTGGCACTGTCAGTGGATGCCTCCTCAACGGCAGATTCCGTAGCCGTGACCACCACTGTGATGACTTCCGCTGTTGGCGCTTCTGCAGCGGGAGCAGCCGATAAACCACAAGCCATGGAAAGGATCATAAACAGGGGCAGTATCAGATAATTCTTATTTTTAAACTTCATTTCAGCCTCCTATGGATTTTCACTAATTTTATGTTAAATATCCGATATTGTCACTGGAACTCTGGTAGGGGCTTATACAGACAGCCCGCCGGATTTATTTGTAAATCTATCCTGGATGATGAATGGCAGGTAGAGCAGGAACAAGATGGCGAACCCGACCAGTTCCAGTTGCAGAATGTACCATGGCCAGGGGCCGAGCGCATCGAGCAGTGTCGGGAAATCTGGTTTGCCCGCGACGAAGAGATAGTTGCTCCCAAGCCATTGGTTGATGAAAAAGACGGGAACCATGTAGATATTCGTCCAGAGGATGACGCGCAAGAAAGACCGCAGTGTGGGACGGAGTCCCTCGACCACAGTCATGTAAATGGCGATGGCGATCAATAATCCATGTGCAATGAAGGTTTGCATGATGCGGAAGTGCGGGAAGTTGTAATTCGCTGCGTCGGCGGGAGTCAACACTGCCTGCATCGCTCCCCCAATCCCAAGGAAATACAGGAATTCATAGATCGTGTAATTTTTTGTGACCAGCATGATGGGCGTCAGCCACAGGATGATGCTGCACAAATGAAGCGGGAGCAGGGTCTTCACATCCCAGATGCCCCAATACGCCGACCAGACGTGCAATGACAACTCGTTCATGACCAGCACGATGGCAAGCGTCCAGCGGACGATCTTCCTTTCCTTTTCGCCCCATATTTTACGGAAATAGAGAAAGGAAAGACAAAACAGGGTAATGAGCCCGATTGCAATTAAATGGTTTACGCCAAAAAGTTGAAACGCCGGGCCTGCATAGACCAGCGAAAAGTATTTTTCCATGTTTCCATTCCTCTACTGCTTGATCTTCGCGACCGTCCCGCCCGTCATCTTTTGCAGATCCTCGGTCTTCAACTCGAAGATCGCGTTCGGCGTGCCAGCCGCCGCCCAGATGGTGGGATATTGCAAAAAATCCTCGTCGATGTAGGTTTCCATTTTTTCGATGTGACCAAGCGGCGGCACGCCGCCGATCGCAAAGCCCGTCACAGCGCGGACGAAATCGGCGTCGGCTTTGCCGATGGATTCACCCGCATATTCGCTGATGCGCTTCTCGTTCGCGCGGTTCGGTCCGCTGGTCAGCACCAGGATCGGCTTGCCCGACTCTTTGCCTTTGAAGATCAGCGACTTGACGATCTGTCCCAGTTCACAGCCCGCGCGGTCGGCGGCTTCCTGCGCCGTGCGCGTGGACTCGGCGTGCTCGATTATGGTGTACGAGTAGCCGAGCGAGTTCAATAAATTTTGTATCTTTTGTGCGGAGGGGGAGAGTGTTGACATTCGGTAATTATATTGTATTCTGTCATGGCGGGAGCGGTGTTTTTTCGCTCGAAGCATTCTCGCCTTTTTTTGCAATTACAATTTCAACAGGCAATCCCCACATCTTTTTGATCGTGGACTCTCGGACTTGAAACCCTGCTTCCTTCAAAATACGTTGCAGATAGATCGGGCGGCAATCTATGAACGTTGGCATCTTTCGATGGAACCATTCGTAAATGCGGACAGCCGCTGTCTCCTGTTTGGCAAGTGAGACAATGCCGATGCGACCATCGGGTTTTAGGGTTCGATGATATTCTTTCAGCGCATTCGGTATTTCTGGTGTGTCGAATAATTCAAGAGTGAAGGATATGAAAATGGCATCAAAACTGTTATCAGGGAATGGGATGGACAATCCGTCCGCCTGACACAGCCCTATGCATGTGCTTCTAACTTTTCTGCGTGCAACTTGAAGCATGTTCTCGGACAAGTCGATTGCAACGACCCTTCCACCTTTCCTCGCAAACTCCACCAGTGCATAACCTGTCCCGCAGCCGATCTCCAAAATGGACTCATTTGATTGCGCATCAAGCATTTGGATACCAATATCGGTAAATCGCTTCTCACTGCTTGTGAACAAGTCGTACCAGCGGGACATGATGTTGTAGCTTTCACGCGCTTTATACTTTGGACGAGGCACTCGTTCCATTTCCGATTTCATATTGACCAGGTAGAATCCCTTCGTAAACAGTATACAGGAGAATGGATGAGCGACCAACAACGAAAAATCTATCAAACCGACGGCGACCGCTACGAAGCCCTGATTGCGCGCGAGGATTATCAAGGCAATATCCTGAAAATGCTGGAAGACATTGTCAACCCTGACGGCTTGGACATCCTCGACCTCGGCGCAGGGACGGGGCGGCTGGCTATGATGCTTGCGCCGCGGGCGAAGTCCATGCGGGCGTTCGACGCCTCGAAGGAAATGTTGCGTGTCTGCCGAACTCGTCTCGAAGCCGGCGGACTGTCCAACTGGAAAGTGGAAGTCGCCGACCACCGCTCATTGCCAATTCCCGATCACTCGGCTGACCTCGTCGTCTCCGGCTGGAGCGTGAGTTACCTTGCGGTGTGGAATCCCGCCTCATGGCGGGCTGAGTTGGAGAAATGGCTGGGTGAAATGAAACGTGTATTAAAACCGAACAGCCACATCGTCCTGTTTGAATCACTGGGCACGGGGAATGAGTCGCCGATCCATTTGGAGCATCTCAAGGGTTATTATCCCTGGCTCGATGAAGCGGGATTCCAAAACAAATGGATCCGCACGGATTACAAATTTGCATCCCTCGAGGAGGCGGAGGGGCTGTCCCGTTTTTTCTTCGGCGATGAGTTGGGCGATAAAGTGCGGGAGAATGGCTGGATGATCCTGCCCGAATGTACGGGGGTGTGGTGGAAACAGATGAGCGGCTCTTGATTTTTGCCTGAAATGTGTCATAATTTGCATTTCAAGTTTAAATCCAAAGGAGGATCGTATGAGCGCAAATCAACAGCACTTGGAACAATTGGCAAATAAGAAATCGGCAGTTGAATGGTTCAAAGGGTTGTTCTCGGAGGCACATTTGGAAATTACGGATACGGGAGAAAAGTTTACGATCCTCCATCACGGTGACCGGGCGGAGATCGTCGCGGGGTTTCAAGCCAAAAAGCCCAATTTTGTCATTCCACTGGCAAGCGAAAGCATTAACGGACTGACCCATGCTTTTTCCGATGATACGATCGATGCGCAGGAGGAATATAGGATCGTGAAATTCATGCTCATTCCCTGCCTGCGTGCCGCATTAGAAATGCCGATCCTGAACAATCCCACACTCCACAAGATCGTCAAGGTGGATACACACTGGCAGGAAACACTCCTTGACCCTGACGGCAGGGAGGATGTGCAGGTAACGATCGTTCATGTTAATAAACAGTGGCTGGTGATCCCCGGTTTATACGGCAAACCCAAACGACGGGTGGCGTTTACGTCCGCCCAGCTGCTGGACTTCCAGCGACGGGTTCTGGCCGCGGATGCCTCCGGCAAACTTTCCGATTGGGTGAAATTGGCGCGCTGGTATGTCGAATGGCGTGAAGAGATTTCCGTAACGGCCTAGCCGGATTTCTGTACCTCTCCGGCACAGCACAAATTTTATGGGCGTACACTGGCTGGCGATTGTTAATCCAATTGCGGGGTATTCGCGTTCGGCAGACTGGCGGCGTTCCTTTTCAGAACAGCTTCGCCGTGAGTTGGACGCGGAGGTCGTCTTTACCCAATATCCCGGGCATGCAGCAGAGCTGGCTCATTCATCAAACAAGGATGGGCTGGCGGTCTTTGGCGGCGACGGCACCATTGCCGATGTTGTCAATGGCATGGACCTCAATCGCCAGCGGTTGCTGCTTCTTGCCGGCGGGACAGGCAACGGGCTGGCGCGCGACCTGGGGCTTACCTCACTGAATATGGCGATCTCCGCGGCGCACATGGAGCGTTTGCAGTTGCTTGACCTTGTCAATGTAACTTTTCGAACGAATGCTCAATTGCACTCGCGCCTGGCGATCAGCACTGCCTCTGTGGGGTATGCCGCCGAAGTGGTGGTGCTGGCAAATCGTTATTTCAAGAGACTGGGCGGCTGGTGTTATCCGTTGTCAGCCACGTTGCAGGCGGTGCGGCAAAGGGCGTTTTCATCGAGCGTGTCAGTGGATGATGGCGAATCCGTCGAGCGGCAATTGAGCAACATCATGGTCAACAACACGCGTCATGCCGGAAACTTCAGCGCGTTCCGCACTTCCGATTTGGGCGATGGATTGATGGAGGTGCTCATGGCGCGGGCAGGCTTTGGGAAACAGTTCCTGCACAATCTGGCGGTGTTAAGCAAGACCTATTTTTATCAAACCGCCGCCGAAATTACAGCGCGTAAAATTCGCCTGGCAGTATCTTTTCCTCAACGGTTGATGATTGACGGGGAATTGTGGGAGGACGTGAGTGAAGTCCACTTTGAGATTCTGCCTCGTAAACTTCAGTGTGTGGCATGAAAGATAAAACATATTTCATCGTATCGCCGACCTGGGTGGATTGGTTGACCCTCGGGAGTCTGCTCCTTGCGAGTCTCGGTTTGTATTCTGCGTTTCATGGAAGACTCACGCTTGCGATCAGCCTGATGCTGCTTGCCATGTTCGTGGACATGCTTGATGGTTTCCTTGCGCGCCGCATGAACCTCGAAAGCGAGTTCGGGCGCCAGCTCGATGGTTTCTGCGATATGCTCACCTATCTTCTTCTGCCGCTGTTCATCCTTTATCAATTTGGGATGCGGGATTGGCTTTCTCTCTCCGCGCTTTTCGTTTTCCTTGTCAGCGGTATTTTGCGGCTTTCGCGCTTTAACATCGTCGGCATGGTGGAGGAGCGCGGCGTCGCGTACCATATCGGCTTGCAGGTCATCTGGAGTCAACTGCTGGTTGTGCTGGCGTTCCCCCTTTGGATGTGGCTGGGTGCGTTGGCGCGTTATCCTTTGATCGTGCTCCTGTTTGGGATGAGTTTCTTCATGATCCGAAACCTGAAATTCCCAAAACCAATCTGGTACAGGCTTCAAACCGCCATCATTCTGTCTGTCGCGGCACTATATTTTGCCCTTTACGTTTTGGGCATCCACGTCCCATGAAGATCGTTGGATTTGATTTTGATTCTGTACTTCTGGAAAAATTCCTGGATTTTCCAGGACGACACTACGCCTCGGACCCGAACTGGATGCCCGACCCCGCCGAAAGGCAATTGCTTACCGGGGGCAATTCCCGCTCGATTCGCTGGCGTAACTTTCTTGCCCTGGACGGGGATGAAGTCTGCGGGCGTGTAACTGCCATCATCAATCCGCGTTTGCATGATGAAACCAACCACCCCTGCGGGCAACTCGGATTCTTTGAATGTGTGGACGACCTGTCCACGGCGCAGTTGCTGGTTGATGCTGCTGTTGACTGGCTGCGCGCTGACCTTCCCGCACAAGGAAAACTCCTTGCCCCGATGAACTTCGACACCTGGCACTCCTATCGCCTTCGCACCATGGGATTCGACGAGCCAACCTTTTTTATGGAGCCGTACAATCCATCGTATTATTCAACCTTGTTTGCGGATCTGGGATTTACACCTGCGTCCCAGTACATTACAAAAACTGTTCATGAGCTTTCGCCTCTGCTTGCATTCTGGGAATCGTATCGTAATGATATGCTGTCAAAGGGATACTCCGTTCGTTCATTCAACCTCGGTGCAGTCACTCAGGAGATGTCCTTGATTTATCGTTTGTCACTCAGCATATTCCGCGAGAACCTGTTTTTTACCGATATTTCAGAGGCCGAGTTCCGCGCGTTGTACGCGGGCGCAGCGGGAAACCTCGACCCCGCACTGTTTTTATTTTTACTTGATCCATGCGGCAAACCCGCCGGATTGTGTTTCAGCCTTGCTGATCACCGCCGGTCAGGGACGGTTAATCTAAAGACCTTTGGTATCCTGCCTCAATTTCGAAATGAAGGGGTGGGGGCGGGGTTTGCCTATGAGATGTACTCACGATTTCAAGCACGGGGGTTTGCCCGGGTCAATCATTGCCTGATGAGCGCCGGCAACCGCGCTGATAATTTCGATGGCGGGCTTGGAAAAATCACCCGTACCTATACCCTGTTTGCCCGTTCAGTCTCATGATGAACATCGCCTCGCTCCTTGCGGCAGTAAACGACCCGGACCGCCCAGCCATAATCTTTTCGGGTACGAATGAATCCATGCTCACCTTTCGCGGGCTGGATGATTTGTCCTCCCGTTTGGCGGCGGGGATGGATGCGGCGGGTTTGCGGGCGGGGGAACGCGTCATTGTGCTGGCTCCCATTTCTCCCATGTTATATGCCGGACTGATTGCATTGTTCAAGTTGGGGATCACCGCCGTCTTCCTTGATCCACAGACGGGATTCAGGCAGTTGAATCGTGCCGTGGAACTGGCGGATGCCCGCGCTATTATAGGCACACGCCGGACAATGTGGCTTGGAGCTGTGTTTCCTGCTTTGCGGCGCATCGAGGTTAAATTCATAACGGAAGGCAATGGCGCGCGCTCGCTTCGCCGTCTGGCGTTGACATTTTCTCCGCGGACGGAAATCGCGGATGTGGAGGACGAGCATCCTGCGCTGATTACATTTACCGGCGGGGGGACCGACTCATCCCCGCGCGGCGTATTGAGGACGCATCGTCTTCTTATCGAGCAGCATCATGCTCTGAGCAGAATACTGCCTGTGCAGGAGAATGACGTGGATATGCCTGCGTTCCCTGTAGCAACGCTGCACAACCTCGCCTCGGGAATACCCAGCGTGATTCCCGATTTTCCATTTCGCCAGCCTGCTGCCGTTCAGCCTGATAAGATTCTGAGGCAAATTCACCGACAGGGAATTACAACTGCATCAGGCTCGCCTGCATACTGGTCAGCAATCGTCAAGTTTTGTTTGCGTAATAAAGTGAAATTGCCTCTGCGGCGGATTGTCATGGGCGGTGCGCCGACCTCTCCAAATTTGATGAAACAGTTGAGCTGTATCGCACCAAACGCCGAAGTTTTGAACCTGTATGGCAGTACGGAAGCTGAGCCCGTTGCAGTATTGCGGCTTGAAGATGTGTCCGATGAAGTGACAGGACGCATCGAAAGAGGATCAGGCATCCCGTTGGGAAGAAGCGTCCCCGAGGCTTGTGTCCGCATCCTGGATGAGAATCGGGCTGAACGGCCGGTAAATCAGGTTGGTGAGATATGGGTCAGCGGCGGGCATGTGGCGCGCGGTTATTTTTCAAACCCCAAGGCGGATGCTGTGAATAAATACCTCAGCGCAGACGGCAAACTCTGGCATTGCATGGGTGACGTCGGCTGCATGGATGCGGATGGATGCCTGTGGCTGGTTGGGCGCGTCAACACGGTGATCATGCGTGATGGAGAACCGATCCATCCCATCCCTGCCGAGACCATCGTTGAGACCCTGGCGTTCGTCCGGCGCGCAGCGCTGGTCGGTGCAGCGGATAGAATTCTGGGCGAGCGCACAGTGTTATTTGTGGAATTTTCGAAGGATGTTTCATTGCCGGAAAATTGGCGGACGATCATTCAATCGCTGCTTTCCGAGCGCGGATGTGTTGCGGATGAGATTCGCCCGATACGAAAACTGCCTGTGGATGTGCGGCACAACGCGCGCATCGATTATCAAAAGCTGAAAGAATTTTTCTCGAGGCGGCGGAATCCCATCCCCCTCTGGGAGATAACCAAAGGCAGGGAAATTCCATGAAACATTTCTGGGCTTACCTGCATGAACGATTTCCGCTGCAATCGAACGGTGTTTTGATTGCGTCCTACTTCACCGCAAACTATGTGCTGGCGCGCGGTGCAACCTTGCAAAACGGCCAACCACTGGAAATCTCGTGGCGGTTTCCAGCCGGGTGTATCGTTCTTTTGTTCATGTTTTTTCACATGCGCGTGATTGACGAGCACAAGGATTTTGAACGGGACCGCATCGTCCACCCCGGGCGCGTTCTTTCGCGCGGGTTGGTGACCTTAAAGCAGCTGCGTGTTGTCGGACTGTCTGCCGTTGCGGTTGAGTTGATCCTTAGTTATCTTTTTGGCATGCCGGCTTTTTTTATGTGTCTTGCGGTGCTGGCGCTCTCGTGGCTGATCTACAGGGAATTCCATATTGCTGAATTCCTGGAAAAGCACCTGCTGGCAAACGCGTTCATCCACCTGCTCATCATGCCCGCATATGGTTTGTACGTATTCAGCGTGGTCGCCCGTGAATTTCCCTGGCAGGCGCCATTGCCGGTTTTGTTGTACGCCTGGGTCAGTTATGGGGTGGGTTTCGCGTTTGAACTGGCGCGCAAAACGTGCGCGCCGGCGGACGAGCGCCCTGGTTTGATCACCTATTCAAGTGTGATGGGCGCGTACCCGCCTGCGTGGGGGGTGTTGCTGGCGTTGTCTTTTTCGGGCATTATCAGCGCGCTTGTGGGTGTGTTGCTGCATTTCGCGTGGTGGTATCATTCGGTCGTCGCTGTGCTGTTGTTGATGGTGGCGTTCGGCGTGCTTCATTTCCGCTTTCGCACCACGACTGCCACCGCTGCCAATCTGCAAATCTACGCGGGCATGTTTATTTTTGCATTCGATATTTTACTGGCGGTCGAACTTGTCCGCCTGCATGGATTGAGGCTGGCATGAGCAAGGCATCGAACCTGCAAAAACTCCGCGAGGCAAAATTCAACGTTCCGCATTTTGTCGTTGTTCCCGCAGGGATATTTAATGAATTTTGCGGGGAATTATCCGAACCTGTGAGTGCACAGGCGATTTTGCGCGCGCCACTGTCAGATTCACTCTCAAAACAAATCCTGGATATTGTCCGCCCGCTGTTGGAGTCCGACCTGGCGATCCGCTCCTCGATGGCGAATGAAGACTCTGCGCGTCATTCCTTCGCCGGGCAGTTGGAGTCGTATCTGAACATTCGCGGCACTGACAATGTTCTTGATGCCGTCAGGGCATGTTGGGCGTCCGCGTATGGTGAACGGACGATGGTGTATCGCAGGGAAAATAATCTATCCGACGACCATGTAGCGATGGAAGTCATTGTGCAGGTGATGGTGCCTGCGCAAATCTCGGGCGTTATTTTCACCGCTGACCCCGTCGCCCGCGACCCGCGCTGGATGATGATTTCCGCCTCGGAGGGGTTGGGGGAGGCGCTCGTGCAGGGGCAGGTGGCGGGAGAAACCATCCGTGTCAATCGCCTGGATGGTGAGATTCAGGCGGATGGTGAAGTGATGAAGCGGGCTCATATTCAGGAGTTGAAATCCGTTGCGGAAAAGATCGAGTCGCTTTTCGGTCTGCCGCAGGATATCGAGTTTGCAATTGCGGATGACGAATTATTCATTTTGCAGACGCGTCCGATCACCACGCCGATCTTTACCGAGCACATGCTATGGGACAATTCGAACATCACCGAGAGTTATTCGGGTGTGACCTCGCCGCTGACGTTCTCGGTGATTCGCGGTTCGTATGCGAACGTATATCGGCAGTTTTTGACGCTGATGGGTGTGGAGCGCATGGACGAATCGGTTCTGCGGAATTTGCTCGGATTTTATAACGGGCAGGTCTATTATCAGTTGTTGAATTGGTATCGGGCATTGGGTTGGCTACCTGCGTTCGAACAGAACAGGCACTTTCTGGAACAGATGATGGGTGTCAAGCAGTCGGCAGGGCAGAAGGCCGCGCGACAGACGGGAGGAAAGCTGGCGTTGCTTGGCTGGGTCCTGCGGATGATCGGCTTGCATCGCACCAGTGAAAAACGAGCTCGTGATTTTCTTGCACATTTCAATGCGGTCTTGGCGGAGTATCAGGCGAAGGATTTCGTGACAATGTCTCCGCATCGATTACATGAGGCATACCTCGACCTTGAGTCACGCGTGCTTGGCAACTGGCGAGCTCCGATCCTGACGGATTTCCTTGCCATGATTTTCTTCGGCATCCTGCGCCGGTTGAGCGAACGCTGGCTCGACCCCGGCGGTTCGCTCCACAACGATCTGCTGGCAGGCGATGGCGCGATCGAATCCATTGAACCAGCACGGTGGGTACAGAGGCTGGCGGGACATGTGCGCGGTGATACAAGATTGATGGAAGTCTTTGAACTGCAGCCGGGTGAAATGATCCGGCGTATCCGAACTCAGAACGAGTTTGCGTCCTTCCGCGCTGAATTGGAGGATTACCTGCATCGCTTCGGCGACCGTTGCATGAACGAACTCAAACTCGAAGAGCCGAACCTGCGGGACGACCCAACTCCATTAGTGCGCATGATAGCAGGCGCGGTGAAAAACCCGGTCGAGATGACGGGCGCATCTCATGTCCGCTCGGCGGCGGAAGCGCGGGTTGCCGGCCTGCCGTTCTTCAAGCGGATTCTCTTCCGCTGGGTGATGAAACACGCGCGGCGTTACGTCCGCAACCGTGAGAATTTACGGTTCGCGCGTTCGCGGCTGTTCGGTTTGCTGCGCGGCATTTTCAACCCTCTGGGAATTCAATGGACTGCTGCGAATGTTTTGAACGAGCCAAAGGATATTTATTATCTGACCGTGAACGAGATCTGGGATTTTGTGGAAGGCACCGCCGTGACCCAGAACTTGAAGGGGCTCGTGGAATTGCGCCGCGCGGACTTCGAAAAACATAAGACCAGTTCCATGCCATTGCCAGACCGCTTTGAGACATTCGGGATCCCCTATCTCGATACGCCGCGCGATTTGCTGGCGGATTTATCGTCCGATGCAAACACCCTGCTAGGGACAGGCTGTTGTTCCGGTGTTGTACGCGGCAGGGTTCGGGTGGTGCGAAGCGTGGATGGAGTCAACGACCTGGGAGGAGAAATCCTTGTCGCTGAACGGACCGACCCGGGCTGGGTGTTCCTTTATCCATCCGCTTCCGGGATTTTGGTCGAGCGGGGGAGCCCGTTATCTCATTCCGCCATTGTCGCGCGCGAGATGGGAAAGCCCATCATTGTGAATATTCCGCAGCTTACGGCGCGTATGAAATCCGGCGACAGGGTGGAAATGGATGGAGCGCGCGGCACAGTGCGCTTATCCCCATGACATCTGCGCATTGGAATGTTCTGCTGATTTATGCTGGTTTTTCGGCGGCTGCCACGTTGCTTGCACTGATGCGCCGCTGGCTGGAACCCGGCGGGCGTGGTGAAAGCGTCTGGCGTAAATACCCCGCGTATATTTTCATCAATCTTGTTTTTATTGCCGCGTGCTGGTCGCCGCCTGAATTCCATTTGTTGACGTTTCTGCTCGCGCTGTTGGGCGCGCTGGCAGCATGGGAACTGGCGCGGGTATTGGTTCAATCCCCGCGGATGTTTCTTCTCCCTGTTGCAGCTTTTTTATTGATACTCATTGCGGGAATTTTGGATATGACCTCCTGGTTGAAGATTTGGCTTGCGGTTTTCCTGTCTGCCGGCGCTGTTGCGACATGGGTGGGAAAGCCTGACGATTACCCCCGGCATGCGTTTGCATTGACTGGATGTGTCGTATACATTCCCCTTTGTCTCGCCGCGTATCTTTCCGTTCAGCAAAGCGACCCATCGGGCTTTCGGGCCGTGTTTTTATATCTCGTTATTGCAACAAACGACGCGCTGGCACAGATTACCGGAGAATTGTTCGGGCGGCGGAAGTTGACTCCGCAGATCAGCCCTGCAAAGACAGTCGCAGGCGCGCTGGGCGGCGTCTTGTTCGCGTCTGGTATGGGAATCGCATTGAGCCAGTCAACCGGCCTGACGTATCTCACAGGCGGATTTTTTGGATTGGTTCTGGGGTTGGCAGGTCTGACTGGCGACCTCACCGCCTCCATATGGAAACGCGTTCTGGGGATTAAAAATTACAGCGGCCTGCTCGGCGCGCAGGGCGGCGTGTTGGATCGCTTCGACGGCTTGATCTTTGCCGCACCCGTGTTTTATTTGTTGTTGGTGATTGTTCCTTGAATTCGTTCATTACGGCTTTTAGGATTATTTCATGACCACATCCCCGCCGCGCAGGGCGTCTTCCACCCGTTGCTGGTGATTGGCGTGGACCGGCATGGATTCCATTTCCTTGAGCGAAAACCAGCCAAAGGCGGTGGTTTCATCACTCAAGCCCAATTCGCCTTCCAGTATCTCTGCCTCAAAATTCAGCACCACAAAAAATGCCTTGTTGCCGTCTTTGTAGATCACCAACTGGTCGGGATTGCTGTACACGCCAAGCAGGCGCGTGGTGCGCACTTTCAAGCCCGTTTCTTCCAGCACTTCACGTTCGCAGGCTTCGGCGGCGCTTTCGCCTGATTCCATGTGGCCGCCCGGCAGGCACCAGTGACCGTTGTCGGTGCGTTGGGTGAGCAGTACTTTTTCGCGATTTTCATCGAAGATGGTTGCGCTGCATCCCACGCGCAATTCACCTTCTTTACCTAGGCGGGGTCCGTAGATGATTTGTGTCATTTTCCCTCACCCCTAACTCCTCTCCCAAAACGGGAGAGGAGAATTATGGTTTGATGAATGTCCCATTCCGCAAGTCGCGGATGGTCTCTTCGATCTCTTCGCGAGTATTCATCACGAAAGGACCGTAAGGCACGATGGGTTCCTTGAACGGTGCGCCTGCCATGAGCATAAAGCGGACTCCCGCTTCGCTCTTAACCTCGACCTGCTCGCCATCGTCGGCGAATACCACCATGCTGACGGATTCGACTGCCTGACCCGAAAACTCGCCCACGCCCTCAAAGACGTACGCGAGCGTCGTGTGTCCGCTGGGGATGGGGAGAATGAATCGGGAACCAGGATCCAGCTTCACGTCCATGTAAAGAGGCGCAGCAGCAATTTCACCGACGGGTCCAGTGACGCCGTCCAGTGTCCCTGCGACGAGGCGCGTGGTCACGCCGTCCTTTTCGACGACGGGGATCTCGCCTGTTGCAACTTCCTGATAGCGGGGTTCGCCCATCTTTTGCGCGGCGGGCAGGTTGACCCACAATTGGAAGCCGTAGATGTTGCCGTTCTCGCTGCGGCGGGGCATTTCCTCGTGCAGGATGCCGCGCCCGCTGGTCATCCATTGGACATCGCCTTCGGCGATGATGCCCTGGTTGCCGAGGCTGTCGCGGTGGCGGACGGTGCCTTCGAGCATGTAGGTGACGGTTTCGATGCCGCGGTGCGGGTGGGTGGGGAAGCCCTTGATGGGACCTTCGAGCGGGTTGTTGAAGGCGAAGTGGTCGAAGAGCAGGAAGGGGTCGAATTTGTTGCTGGCGTGCGGACCGAAGGAGCGCCGCAGTAAAACGCCTGCACCTTCGATCACGAGTTGGGGTTCGATAATGTGGGAGATGGTTCGGTTATTCATGTGCGTATAGATGAGGTGGGGAATGTGGATATTACTTGTCTGAAAAGAGCTCGGCTATGATCTGCTTTTCGCTTGGGGGAGCCTTATTGGGGCTTATCCCGCAGCAGGGAGACGGCTAATGCCAGCCAAAAGACAACCACCACGAGTTGGACGATAAAGGCAATCGATTCGGCAGTTTGGTAGTTTACCTGACCATAGGGGGGTAGCCCGGTTGTGTAGGTAGGTAAGTTGTAGAAAGGGCTGAGTTTGGCAACGACTATGCTGACCCCGAACAAATGCGCCATCAGCCCCAATGTAACGACCAAAAGCCAGCGTGTGCGAGTTGACATAATATCCTCCAGTTCAAGTGTGGAAAATAAAATTTATGGCGCCGATTGTACCATCCAGCCATGTGTGAATCACTATCGTCAGTCGTCTTGCCCAACCTCAAACGGCGTCCAGTCAATATCTGCCTTCTCCATCACATCACCTGACTTTTTCATCCCCAACTTTTCGTAAAACGGAATCGCCTTGTCGTTGACGTAGGCGCACAGAACGATATTCTTTTCCCCGCCCGCGAGTTCGTGCGCGGTTTCGACGAGGAGTTTGCCGATGCCTTTGCGTCCATAGGCCCTGTTAACGCCGAGGTCGGTCAGGAGCAGCCAGTAGGCAAAATCGGTCAAGCCGAAACAGACGCCGATGATATTGTTCTCGGCGTTTCTGACCACGAGGCTGATCTGCACATTTCCCACGAGCATGTTGATGCGGTTGACGAAGTCCTCTTTGGGATATTGCTGTCCGAGGTCAGACTTTTTCAGGAAGTCAATGTATTCTTCGGCGGAAAGGTATTCCTGTTTGAACTGGAATGGATCGCCGTTGAGCGTTATTGTTTTCTCGTATTCGATTGAGTTAGCCATGATTTATCCTGTTACGATTTCCAACTTACACAGGCAACGGCGAGGTTGGCTGTCATTGGGCAGACCACGAAGTCGCCCTGTGTGAAGCGTGTCAAGATGTCGCGCATCTCCTCTTCGACCGCTTTCAAGTAGGCGGAGAATGCCGCCTCTTCCAATAGATCGCGGATGCGGTCCGCAGCGTTCGGGCGACCAGGTCGTCATAACTCACGCCGCGAGGCGCAAGATGGCGGGATTCGACCACTGCAGACTCGTTGGACAGGTCGTGCTTTTCGATCTCCTGCCAATTGGCAAGTGCGAACCGTCCGCCCGAGGGAATCAGGTTTCGCAGGCGTTTCAATGCAGCGGATCGATCCGCGAAAAAAATCATTTGATGATAGCCTGGTTCTTCAGCAACTTTACTTCGTCCACCGCCGCCGGGTTCACCAGCGACGAGGTGTCGCCCAACTCCAGGCCCAGATATGCCGCGCGGATCATACGCCGCATAACCTTGGCATTGCGCGTCTTCGGCAGGTCGCTCACGAACAGGATGGCTTTCGGTGCGAGTGGCTTGCCCATCTCTGCAACGACCATCTCGTGCAATTGCCGACGGAGTGCATCGCTCCGCTCGACCCCGGGCTTGGTCACTGCAAAAAGGACCAGTTCACTCCCTTTGACATCGTGCGGCACGCCGATTGCGGCCGCCTCTACAATCGATTCGTGGCGGACGAGGATGGACTCCACTTCAGCGGGTCCCAGCCGTTTACCTGCGATCTTGATCGTATCGTCCGAACGTCCAAGGATGTACCACAAGCCGTCCTTGTCAATCGCAGCGAAATCGCCGTGTACCCAGACATTCTCCCAGCGTGACCAGTAGGCGTCCAGATAACGCTGTTTGTCCTTCCAAAAGCCGCGTGTCATCCCGATCCACGGTGCCTTGATGACCAGTTCCCCCACTGCATTGCGTACAGGATTTCCATTCTCATCCACCACATCCGCATCCATGCCGGGACACGGAGCGGAAAAAGCGCACGGCTTGAGGGGCAAGAGCGGATTGCCCATCACAATGCCGCCTGAGATTTCCGTCCCGCCTGAATAGTTGATGATCGGGCGTTTCCCTTCGCCCACCTTCTCGAACAGCCACATCCACGGGTCGGGGTTCCACGGCTCACCGGTGGAGGCAAAGCATTTCAATGAAGACAAATCATGCTTCTTGAAATGCTCATCCCCGTGCGGGATCAACGCACGAATCAACGTCGGCGAGACGCCCATTTGATTGATTTTGTGCTTTTCCACCAACTCCCACAAACGGCTCGGTGACGGGAAATCAGGCGCGCCATCATAAAGAAAAACCGTCGCGCCGAGCAAAAGTCCGCCGAACACCAGCCACGGACCCATCATCCAGCCCATGTCGGTCATCCAATAAATGACATCGCCGTGATGAACGTCGGTCCCAAACGCCATATCCTGCGCAGCTTTGACGGGGAATCCGCAATGTGTGTGGAGCGCGCCCTTCGGTTTGCCCGTTGTTCCGGAGGTGTAAATGATCATCAGCGGGTCTTCGGCAGATGTTTTTTCGGTTTCACACACATCGCTTTGTGCTTCCACCAATTCATGCCACCAGTGGTCTCTGCCATCTTGCATTTTTATTTCCTGCCCTGTGCGCTTTAGAACGATTATGTGCTTCAACGTCGGGATACCCTCCGCCGCCTCATCTGCAAAGGACTTCATCTCGACGGGCTTGCCGCGCCGAAATGCACCATCCGCTGCAAAGAGGGCTTTGGCTTCCGCATCGACCATGCGCGAGACGATGGCTCCCGTGCCGTAGCCCGAGAACAACGGCAGGATGATCCCGCCGATCTTGGCAATCGCCAGCAAGGCAATGACAATTTCAGGCGTCATCGGCATGAAGATGCCAATTGCATCGCCCTTGCCCAACCCCAACGAGCACAAGGCGTTGGCAGCTTTGTTTACCTCTTTATATAGTTCTTCATACGAGAGCGTGCGTGTCCCCCCCTCTTCCCCTTCGAAACTTACCGCCGTCTGCCGTCCACCGTCCACCACCCATTTATCCACGCAATTATGGACGATATTCATCCTCCCGTCCACGCACCATTTCGGGAATTGAATCCCTTCGGAAAGATCAACCACGTTTGAATAGGGTTCGTAGAATTGAATATCGAGAAATTTCAGCACGGCGTCCGTGAACCACGCTACGTCCCCCGTGGATTTTTGCATAAGTTCGTTGAAATCTGTGATTCCATGCAGGCGCATGAATTTCGTCAGGTTCGCGTGTTCGATATGCTCAGGCGTTGGACGCCAGACAATGTCTCCGCCAAATGTAAATTGCTCCGCCATGGACTCTCTCCTCAGGATTGGATTCATCCTGATTCTATCGCATCTTGCTTTTATAATTGGCATGAATTAGAGAATATCATTTCATGACACAAACCTTTGCCTGTCCCGCCTGCGGAGCACCGAACGAACCTCAAATGGGAGCGATTCGCATTTCATGTGTATATTGCGGCGCGAACCTGACCATTCCCGAGCATTTGCGGGCAATGCCCAAAGTCTCAGCGGAGGAAATGCCGACGAAGACAAGACCAGTTCCAAGTCCAGAGATCGATGCGGCTGACCTGCTTCGCAAGGCGCAGCCTGTTGCCATCGGCGCGTGGAATCTGTTCGCCGCGTGGACATGGCTTCGGCGTCTTGTCCCAGCTTGTTTGATCATTCTTGTCCTGTTTTTCCTTTTGTGCATCGCGCTGGGCGCGCTGCCGTTCATTTTGAATCTGTTCCGATAGTTCAAGGAAGACTGCAATGACAAAAATAAATTTTCCGAACGGTTTTATTTGGGGCGTTTCCACGTCGGCATACCAGATCGAAGGCGCATGGAACGAAGACGGGCGCAGCACATCCATTTGGGATACGTTCAGCCATGCGCCCGGCAAAGTGACCAATAATGAGAATGGCGACATTGCTGCGGATCACTATCACCGCTGGAAGGAGGATTTCGCGCTGTTGTCGGAATTGGGAGTCAAGGCATATCGCTTCTCGACAGCATGGCCACGCATCCTGCCCGAAGGAAGGGGCCGGGTCAACAAAAAAGGATTGGATTTCTACGACCGGCTTGTGGATGACCTGCTCAAACGAGGAATCGAACCGTATGTCTGTTTGTATCATTGGGACCTGCCGCAGACACTACAAGACAAGGGCGGATGGACAAACCGTGATACTACCGCCCATTTTGCAGAGTATGCCCGCATCGTAACCGAACGATTGAGCGACCGCGTGCGCGTGTGGTTTACGCACAACGAACCCTGGGTCACTGCCTTTGTTGGTCATTTTCTCGGCGACCACGCGCCGGGTAAAAAGGACATCGGCGCGGCGGTAAAATCCCTGCATTATCTTTTGCTTTCACACGGTTTGGCAACAGAAGCAATGCGGGTCGCAGCCAAACAGCCCCTCAAAATCGGTGTGACACTCAACCTCAACCCCGTCCACCCCGCCACGGACTCGAAGAAAGACCACAAAGCTGCCGAACGCGTGGACATGTTCATGAACCGCATCGTACTCGACCCGCTGCTGAAAGGAACATCGCCGATCCAGGAATCCACAATTGCCAAATTGCTGACGAGGCGCATCATTCAGGATGGCGACTTGGAGAAGATTCACCAACTGGACATCCTGGGTGTCAACTACTACTCGCGCGCCGTGATGAAACATTCCAGCAAGGTCCCGGTCGTGAATGTGGAACAGGTACACCCAGAAGGAAGCGAATATTCGGGCATGTGGGAAATTTATCCCGAAGGCATGTATGAGACTTTAAAACTTGTTTGGGATTACAACCCCGTGTGTGAATTAATGGTCACAGAGAACGGCGTGCCTGTACCGGATGGCGTGGACTTCGACGGGCGCGTGCGGGACGAACGGCGCATCCGTTATTTGCAAAACCACATTGCGCAGGTGCATCGTGCCATGCAGGGTGGCATCCCTGTAAAGGGCTACCTGCATTGGTCGCTGATGGACAATTTCGAATGGTCACATGGATATTGTCAGCGTTTCGGTTTGATCCACGTGGATTTCAAAACGCAGAAGCGCATCATCAAGGACAGCGGGCGCTGGTTTGCAGAAGTCGTTCGCAACAATGCCTTGGACGTTTAACAAAAAACAAAAAAACACCACCTTCACGGCTATAATCAATCAAAATTCTTCGGAGGCATCATGTCCACTGTTCACGAATCCAAACACCCGCTGGTGGCACACAAACTTGCGCGCCTGCGCGATAAAAACACCGAACCCAAGAAGTTCCGCGAACTCGTCAGAGAAATTGCGGGACTTCTCGCATACGAAGCCACTGCCGACCTGCAAACCATGGAAGTAGAGATCGAAACCCCGCTCCAAAAAATGAAGGCACAGGAACTCAAAGAGAAGATCGGGCTTGTGCCGATCCTGCGCGCAGGACTGGGCATGGTCGAAGGCATCTGGGAACTTATGCCAAGCGCCGAGGTCTGGCACATCGGCTTGTACCGCGACGAAAAGACCCTCCAGCCCGTGGAATACTACAACAAACTCCCCGTCGACCCGCGTGTTTCGGTCTGCCTCATCCTGGACCCGATGCTTGCCACGGGCGGTTCTGCCACCGCTACAGCGGATATTCTCAAACGCTGGGGCGTGAGAAAAATAAAATATGTCGGTTTGATCGCCGCACCAGAAGGCATCAATGCCATGCAAACCGCGCATCCCGATATCGATATTTACCTCGCCGCGATTGACGATCATCTTAACGACCGCGCTTACATTGTTCCTGGTCTGGGCGACGCAGGAGACAGGCAGTTCGGCACAGGATAAATGAAAGCGATGCTGCTCGAATCGCTTGGGGATGTGGATCCGCTTCATCCTCCCTTGAAGCTGGTTCAACATCCCGAGCCGACTCTCGCCCCGGGCGAAGTGCTGCTCAAAGTGACACGCTGTGGAGTCTGCCACACGGAACTGGACGAGATCGAAGGGCGGACACCCCCACCGCGTTTGCCTGTCATTTTGGGGCATCAGGTGGTGGGAGTAGTTATGGAGTCAGACAGCTTGCTGTCGCGAACTCAACGGCAAGAGGTCAGACTCCAAATCGGTCAGCGCGTCGGCGTGCGGCGAGTGTGACTTCTGCAAAACGGGGCGTGAGAATCTCTGTCCGCAATTCAAAGCGACGGGGCGCGACGTGGATGGCGGCTATGCCGAGTATATGAAAGTCCGCGCGGAATTCGTGCATCCCATCCCCGAAACACTCTCCGACTCCGAAGCCGCACCGTTATTGTGCGCGGGCGCGATCGGATACCGGTCACTGCGATTGAGCAATTTGCAGGACGGCCAATCTCTGGGATTGATGGGTTTCGGCGGGTCGAATCATTTGGTGTTGAAGCTGGCAATGCACAAATTCCAAAATTCAAAAGTTTTTGTCTTCAGCAGAAATCCCGAAGAACGTGAGTTCGCCCTCTCACTTGGCGCAGCTTGGGCGGGAGCGATTAATGAGATTCCGCCTGAGGCGTTGGATGCGGTCATTGATACCACCCCAGTTTGGAGTCCAGATATGGAAGCGTTGAAATGCTTGAGGGCAGGCGGACGGCTGGTCATCAACGCGATCCGTAAAGAGGAAAAGGACAAGGATGTCCTGCTCCAACTGGATTACCCGTCACAGTTGTGGATGGAGAAGGAAACCAAATCGGTTGCGAATGTGACGCGCGTGGACGTGCGCGAGTTTTTACAGATTGCGGCGTCAGCAAATATCAAACCTGAATTTCAGGAATACGAATTAAAAAACGCCAACCAGGCACTGTTCGAAATGAAGCAGGGAAAAATTCGCGGAGCGAAAGTATTAACCATCAACTGAGGAGAGGGCATGTCATCTGAAAAATATATCCTTGCGATTGATCTGGGGACATCGGGACCAAAGGTTGCACTATTTTCATTGCAGGGGGAATTGATCGGCAGTGAGTTTCAGGAGAACCGCGTTCTACTTCTGCCTGACGGTGGCGCGGAACAATCCCCAGCCGAGTGGTGGGATGCGATCAACACAGCTGTCAAACGATTACTCGGCAGAAGACTGGTTTCCAACGATGATATCGTTGCAATTGGAATCACGGGTCAATGGTCCGGCACGGTGGCGGTGGACAAAGATGGCAACGCACTGTCGAACGCAATCATCTGGATGGATTCGCGCGGCGAGCCTTACGTGCGTGAAATCATGAATGGCGCAATCAAAGTGGAGGGTTATGCCCTTGGAAAACTTTTGAAATGGATCCAGGTCACGGGCGGAGTCCCGGGCTATGCGGGAAAAGATCCGATTGCGCATATTTTATATTTTAAATATATCCACCCTGAAATCTACCAACGCACGTACAAATTCCTGGAGCCGATCGATTACATCGGCTTGTTATTGACGGGCAAATTTGCCGCTTCCATCAACTCGATTGTTTTGCATTGGATAACCGATAACAGGGACATCAACAACATCGCCTACGATGAAAGCCTGATCAGGCTTTCAAGAATTGAGCGGGACAAACTCCCTGACTTATATCCTCCAAATGATGTGCTTGGTCCCCTACTGCCATCCACCACAAAGGAATGGGGGCTGAGTGAAGATGTGAAGGTCATTATGGGCTCGCCGGATGTGCATTCCGCGGCGGTCGGTTCGGGGGCGGTGGCGGATTACGAAACGCATCTCTACATTGGCACATCCGCCTGGATGACCTGCCACATGCCAGCCAAGAAAACGGATGTACTCCATAGTCTCGCCGCGCTCCCATCATCCATTCCGGGCAGGTATCTCCTCACCAATGAACAGGATTGCGCCGGCATGAACCTGCAATACCTGCGGGATAACATCTTCTTCCATCAGGATGAATTGACAACCACAAAGCCTGAAAATACCTATAAACTTTTCGACCAGATCGCCGAGCGGACACCTGCAGGAAGCGGCAAGCTGATCTTCACTCCCTGGCTGTACGGCGAGCGGACTCCCGTCGAGGACCGTTTCGTGCGCGGGGGATTTTTCAACCTGTCCTTGCACACCACGCGGGAACACATGGTGCGGGCTGTGTTCGAAGGCGTGGCATACAACGCGCGCTGGCTGCTGAAATACATCGAGCGCTTCATCAAAAAGCCAGTCGAGGCGATCAACATGGTTGGCGGCGGGGCAAAGTCGGATGTCTGGTGCCAGATCCATGCGGATGTGCTGAACCGTCCCATCCGCCAGATGAAGGACCCGATCGAGGTCAACGTGCGCGGGGCGGCATTGCTGGCGGGCGCGGCATTAGGCCACATCCGTTATGATGACATCGCTTCGCGCGTGCCTGTAGCGAAGACGTACACCCCAAGCCCTGACCATCGCAAGGTGCACGACGAACTATTCCATGAGTTCCTGGCGATCTATGAAAACAATAAAAAGATGTATGCAAGGTTGAATAAAAGTTAATTTGTCATTGCAAACCGCCTCCTGGATTTGGAGGCGAGGCAATCTCCTGTTGCGATGGGATTGCCTCAGGCTAAGAACAAGAGCGCCCTCGCAACGACATTGGAGAAATATGAACCTCGAAGACTTTTTGATGAAACATATCGGCAAACTGCCAGCGCCAATGGTGGCGTGGATCGAAAAGCGGCTCAAGAAAATTCCATCCATCAGCCGCAAGATCGAGAAGGAATACGATGAAATGATGGGCGGGCTTGAGGCGTCCCTGAAACCATACAAGGACAAATTCCAAACATTTGCGAAACTGCCTGAGACAGGACGCAGCCGCGAGGAAATTTTGCGCGATATGGAATCCTTGCACGAACAGGAGGAAGCGCACTGGAAGGACGGCTTCGTCTCCGGCGCGGTCTATCACGGCGACGAGGAACACATCGAATTTTTGAATCAGGTGTACGCGATCAACTCACAGAGTAATCCGCTGCACGCGGATGTATGGCCCAGCACGACCAAGTTCGAAGCGGAGATCGTATCCATGACCGCGGAGATGCTTGGAGGCGCGGGTCAGGGTGTGTGCGGGACAGTCTCATCAGGCGGTACGGAAAGCATTATGCTGGCGATGAAGACCTACCGCGATCGGGCGCGCGAGACGAAGGGCATCACCAGACCTGAGATGATTGCACCGGTCACCGCGCACGCCGCATTCGATAAAGCCAGCCAGTATTTCGGGATTAAAATGGTCAAGATCCCTGTGGATGCGGACTCACGCGCCGACGTGAACGCGGCAAGCAAGGCTATCAACCGCAACACGGTTGTCATTGTGGGATCAGCGCCATCGTTCCCGCACGGAGCGATCGACCCGATCGAAGAATTATCCGGACTTGCGCGCCGTCACAATGCCGGCTTTCACACGGATGCGTGCCTCGGTGGATTCGTTTTGCCATGGGCGGAAAAACTTGGTTATAACATCCCGCCTTTCAATTTTCGTCTGCCCGGCGTCACGTCCATTTCAGTGGATACGCATAAATTCGGGTACGCCGCGAAAGGAACCTCAGTCATTTTGTATCGCAACGAGGAACTGCGTCATTATCAATACTACACAACCACCGAGTGGCCGGGCGGCTTGTATTTTTCACCCACCTTTGCAGGCAGCCGCCCCGGCGCATTGAGCGCGGCATGCTGGGCAGCGCTTACATCCATGGGCGAACAGGGTTACATGGAAGCGACCAAAAAGATTCTCGCAACCGCCGAGTACATCAAAAACGAAATCCGGCAGGTCCCCGAACTGCGCCTGATAGGCGATCCCTTGTTTGTGATCGCATTCGCATCCGACTCGCTCGATATTTACAAGGTGCTGGACTCCATGACTCATAAAAGATGGAGCCTAAACGGGTTACACAAACCACCCTGCATGCACATCTGCGTAACATTGCGTCATACACAGCCCGGCGTGAAGGAGCGCTTCATCTCCGACCTCAAGTCTGCCGTGGCGCACGTAAAGAATCACCCCGAGGAAAAAGGGAGCATGGCTCCCATATATGGCATGGCCGCCAGCATGCCCATGCGCGGACTGGTGAGCGACATGTTGAAAAAGTACCTGGATTTGATATTCAAAGTTTGATCTTTCTATGTAAAGAGGCAGAACATGAAAAATGAATATGATCTAAAATCTGTGAAACTGCCATATCTCGCTGGTGGCATGTTGAAACTGTTCGCGTCGCTGGTCGAAGGTCCCCTGCGCGGATTGCTCACGCCGAGCCTGTTCCAAAGCGCCGGCATCAACTGGCTGCGCAAACAACATTTTGACGAAAATCCAACGTATCAACCTATTCACTTCACTGGCGAATTACAAAAGGAAGCGTCGGCGGTTCCTCCAAATGAAATGCCTCGCGAAGCGGGCAAGACCAGGGGGTTTCAGTTCGCCAGCGCATTCGATTTTGCAGATGCCTATCGAAACGGAATAACCACGCCCGAAGAAGTTGCCGGAAAAGTTTTGGCCGCCATCCAGGCCAGCGATGCGGGCGATAAACCCCTGAGGGCATTTATTTCTGTCAATGGTGAGGATGTGATGCGGCAGGCTCGCGAGGCTGCACAAAGAATTAAAGAAGGCAGGCCGCTCAGCATGTTCGACGGCGTACCTGTTGCGATCAAGGATGAAATGGATATGGTGCCCTATCCAACCACGGTTGGCACGGCGTTTCTTGGAATAATTCCCGCGAAGGAAGATGCCACCGTTGTCGCACGTCTGCGAAGCGCGGGCGCATTGCTGGCCGGTAAAACCAACATGCACGAGATCGGCATCAATGTCTTCGGTTTGAATCCCGTACATGGCACGACGCGCAATCCATATAACCCGAATCACTTCACGGGCGGAAGTTCGAGCGGCTCGGCAACTGCGGTTTCGGCTGGACTCACTCCCATATCCATCGGAGCGGACGGCGGCGGCTCGATCCGTATCCCTGCCGCGTTTTGCGGCTTGGTCGGATTGAAGGCTACTTACGGAAGAATCAGCGGACACGGCACGTTTCCACTGGATTGGAGCATCGCTCATGTCGGACCGCTGGCTGGCTCTGCCACCGATGCGGCATTAACCTACGCCCTGATTGCTGGCCCCGACCCGAAAGACCCAATCTCACTGCACCAGCCCTTGCCATCCTTGAAAGGCTGGGACGATCTGAATCTCAAAGGACTTAAACTCGGCGTGTACCGGGACTGGTTCCGTCACGCGGATGCCGAGATCGTCGCTGCGTGTGAAGCCATGCTCGAAGAATACGAAAAGATGGGCTGCCAGATCGTGGAGATCGTCATCCCGAACCTTGAAGCCAACCGTGTTGCGCACAGCGTCACCATCCTCAGTGAAATGGCGCAGGCCATGAACGCCACCTACGACAGGCATCACAAGGAACATGCGCTCGACGTCCGCATCAACCTTGCGATGGCGCGCCAGCTCGCCGGAACGGATTATGTCACCGCGCAGCGTATCCGCACGCGGATGATGAATCACTTCAAGAACGCATTTTGGAAAGTGGACATGATCCTGACACCTGCAACAGGGATCCCCGCGCCCCAGATCAAGAAAGGCGCACTGCCCGACGGCGAATCCGATTTGACAACCACGATCGAGATCATGCGCTTCGTCACCGCCGCGAACATGACCGGTCTGCCTGCGATCACATTCCCAGTCGGCTACAGCCAAAAGGGATTGCCGATTGGCTTGCAAGTGATTGGCAGGGCATGGGACGAGGCAAATCTACTTCGCATGGCACTTGCAGCCGAGCAGGCGGTGGAACGCAAAGCGCCGCAGGTGTACTTTAAAATCCTCGGGTAAATTGCAAAAACAGAACAAACGTGCTAAAATCTCTCCAATTTACTGTACTCGAAGGAGAAAACCATGGCTGAGCTGATAACCAAAAAAAACGAAGCGAGCGTTGTTGATTTTCTAAATGCGATCAACGATGTGGAAACCAGGAAGGACTGCTTCGCGATTCTCGAAATCATGAAGCAAGCCACAAAAGCCGAGCCGAAAATGTGGGGAACGAGCATTGTCGGGTTTGGCGAATACCATTACAAATATGCGAGTGGGCGTGAAAATGACTGGTTCCTGGCGGGCTTTTCACCACGCAAGCAAAACCTGACCCTTTACATTATGTCCGGATTTGAACGCTATAATGACCTGTTGAAAAAACTCGGCAAACACTCCACCGGTGTCTCCTGCCTGTACATCAAGAGGCTCGCAGATGTCGACAGGCAGGTTTTGGAGGAACTGGTGAGCGAATCGGTAAAGGCCATGAAGCAATCGGCAAAGTAACATACGGCCGGCAGGCACATCTCGAAGTGCCTGCCGGCCAAAGAAAAAACATGACCGTACAAAAAGATCCCGAAGGCATTGAGCAGACAATCCTGCATGCATTCACTGATTTTAAGGATAAGCGCGTGCTTGAAATCGGATGCGGCGAGGGACGTTTGACATTCAAGTATGCGGGGTCTGCGAAACGGGTTGTGGCATTCGATCCCGATCACGACTCCCTGCGCGTCGCCCGCGCGGACTGCCCTGTGGATTTGGACAGACATGTCCATTTTACGGGGGCGAGCGCAAAACACATCCCCTTTCAAAAAGAGATATTTGACATTGCAATACTCGCCTGGTCCCTCTGATGAGTGGAGCATGCGAGCATGGTGCATGCTCTGGATGAAATTCGAAGAGTACTGAAGCCAAAAGGCATCCTGATCGACCTGCGTCCTGTGGAGGCAAATTGGTCGGTGGAGGTGGTTTCGTCGGCGGGCTGGCAGGTGTCGGGCAGGGTGAGTGATCTGCCGGCTGCGGTGGACGATGATGAAGCAGCGTTCAAGGCCATGCGGGAGGCAGAGTCCAACGGGTGGTACGTCAAGGAGAAAGAAAGGGAATTCGACTTCTTCTATTATTGGGACACGCCTTCGGAAATGAAGGCGTTCATGGAAAGCGAGTGGGAGGATTTCGAGAAATTGGAGGAGAGCGTCTACCGAAAGACGGGTACTCTGTGGGTTTCCGCGGGAACGGATGCGCGCGTGCGGGTGCGTGTCAAAATGCTGATCACGTTATGGGACAAATGGTGGGGTTGAATTTCAACAGAGAACACCTATAATCGGGTTGCTGTTCTATTTTTCGGAGGAAAATCCCATGTTTGCGAAAAAGATAAAAACTGTTCTGTCAGTCTTACTGGTCGCCCTGGCAGTGCTTGCCTGCAACCTGCCCGGAGGCGCACCGCCCACTGAAACTCCAACGGTGGAGGATACTGCAACGCCTACTGCATCTGAAACACCCACCCCGATTGTTGAGGCGTGTACGCCCAAGGTAACCGCCAACACGGTTGCCAATGTCCGCAATGGGCCTGGGCAGGTGTATGCGATCATCGGTTCCCTTCCGTTGGGCGGAACGGCCACGGTGGCGGGAAAAAACTACGACGGAACCTGGTGGTACATTGATTTTTCAGGCGGTGAAGGCGGCCATGCGTGGATTGCCGCAAGTGTAACCACTGCGGATTGTATTCCCAGCACACTCGCATCCATTGCCGCGCCGCCCACACCAGTTGTCCCAACTGCCTTACCGTCAAATACCGTTGTTGCGGTAGCACCTTCTGTCACGTCAACCCCCCTGATATTCATTTTTCCCCTCCCGTTGTTCCCAATCAATTCACCGACACCAACACCAATATTCTTATTCCCGGTATTTCCATTTCCTTAGTCAGTATAATTTTATTAACCATTTCAATGCCACTTTATAAAATCCCGGATCAAGGCGCTCCGGGATTTTATATTTCCACTGTTAGAAGTGATAATGCGTGGAAAAAATTTTCGCTTTCGAACGATGTGGATAGGCGGGCGAGGCGAAAAATGGGACAAACATACAGAACTACAATGGGATCATCCACCGAAATACCTATTGTATTTTTGCATTTAAGGGTAAATAATATGAAGGAAAGGAGAGAGGCATGGCAAAAAATAGATCGTTTTTCACAGTCATTGCATCTTTACTGGTAATTGCCGGGTGCAATTTACCCGGCGGAACGAATCCGCAGGCGACGCCGACGAATGACCCTGTTCAGGAGGCTGTGGCAGGTACAATGACCGCGCTCGCGTCGTCGTCCTTTGGGGAGGTCACCCCCACTTTTACCGGCATTGCGCCGCAAACGACTGAACTTGTCGCCTTCACGCCAACATCGTGCAATCCGAGCGTGACTGCCAATGTGAACGCCAATGTTCGCTCCGGTCCGGGTACGGTGTATCCGCAGGTTGGCGCACTCCTGCTTGGGCAGACCGCCACCGTGGCAGGAAAAAATGCCGAAAGCACATGGTGGTACATCGTGTATCCGGCCGCATCGGGAGGTCATGGCTGGATTGCGGGGAGCACGGTAACATCATCCTGTATTCCCGCCTCCGTGGCAATCATCGCAGCTCCGCCCACACCCCTGCCGGCCAGCGGCACATGCAGGGATGGATTTGTTCACAGGTTGATAAACTCGAGCGACAAAACCTGCGTACCGCCGGCATCCAAAGCCCAGGCGGATGCGGATAACGCGGCGGCAGCTTCGCGTAAACTGGTCACGGTATACGGCGCAGGCGCCTGCAAGGATGGATTTGTCTGGCGCGAAGCATATTCCGGTGATAAAGTCTGTGTCACACCAGCCACCCGCTCCCAGGCACAGGCGGATAATGCCGCGGCCGCTTCACGAGTGGATCCCGGCGGGGCATACGGTCCCAATAGCTGCATCGTGGGGTACGTTTGGCGCGAGGCCACGGCTGGTGACGTGGTCTGTGTCACCCCGGATGTACGGACCCAGACAGCAGCGGATAATGCCGCCGCAAGTTCGCGTGTGGCGGGTGCGGATGACTGCATCTCAGGGTATGTATGGCGCGAGGCGTTTTCGGGTGACCGTATATGCGTAACGCCGGCCGTTAAATCCCAGGTGGCTGCGGATAACGCTGCAGCACTAAGCCGTACCTGGCCCTAGGGTACCCTGTTCATCTTTGAATTAAAACCCGCCCATTTTCCAAAAAAGAAAAATGGGCGGGCAATTTTGTATGCTATACTTTCCAAAACAAGAACACCAGCGAGGAAATTTTTATGTGTGACACTCTTATTGCAACCAGGTTAACCACAGCAGACGGAGTCGCCGTCTTCGGAAAAAACTCAGACCGCCCGCCCAACGAAGGGCAGTCCATGGTGTGTTTCCCTGCGGAAAAATACCCCGCTGGAAGCAAGGTCAAATGCACGTATATCGAAATTCCCCAGGCGGAAAAGACTCATGCCGTTCTGCTCTCCAAACCATTCTGGATGTGGGGTGCGGAAATGGGAGTCAACGAACACGGCCTGGTCATCGGTAACGAGGCGGTTTATTCCAAGATCCCCGCCAACAAGGAGCCTGCCCTACTCGGCATGGATATGCTGCGCGCCGCACTCGAGCGCGCCATCACACCGCGCGAAGCGATCGACGTCATCGTGGCACTGCTCGAAGAATTCGGTCAGGGCGGCAACTGTCTCTCGCACGGCAACGAGATGTACTATCACAACAGTTTCCTGATCGCCAACGCCGAAGACGCGTGGGTGCTTGAAACCGTGGACAAGCAATGGGCGGCGCGCCAGATCAAGGACGTGTACACCATCTCGAACTGTCTGACCATCGGGGCGCAATACGATCTCGCGTCCGAAGGCTTGGTGGACCTCGCCATCCAAAAAGGCATGACCAAATCCAGAAGCCAGTTCAAATTCGCACACGATTATTCCGACTTTCTCTACACCAACTTCGGCAGGGGGCGCATCCGTCGCGAGACAACCATCACCACGCTCGACGCGCAAAAAGGAAAAGTCGGCATTGAGACGATGATGGCAACCTTGCGTCATCACAACAACGAGAATTTCGATCCCCAGGGCGGCATTGCCGAGGTCAACGTTTGCATGCACGCGGGCTTCGGTCCGATCCGCATCAGCCAAAGCACCGCCTCGATGGTCACCTATCTGGATAAAGCCAATCCGATCATTTTCGCCACCGGCACATCCGCCCCGTGCACAAGCATCTTCAAACCCTTCTGGATCGCTTCGCGTGCCGCTTCCTTCCTTGACGATGAGCCTGTTCCAACCTCCCAGGCGGACTCCAATTCCCTGTATTGGACTCACGAACGCCTGCACCGCGCCACGCTGCTCAACTATCCCGAACGCATCCAAACCTACGCCGCCGACCGTGACGCGCTGGAAAAGGAGTTCATCGAAGGTGCATTGAAGTTACAGTCCGCTTCCGCCAGGGAACGCGAAGCATTCTCGAAACAATGTCTCGCCGAATCCCGCGCCGCCGAAACCGAGTGGCTCAAACGTGTGGAAGCCGTCCCCGCGAAGAGATCGTTTCTGTTTTCAATGGCATGGGACGGGTTTGACAGGAAGGCAGGAGTGGCAGGCTAAATGTCATAGGGGGATTTTTCACGGTGTTGGATTTCCCCTATTAAGACCTTTTTCGGTATAATAATCCGCAAGGAACCCGCCCGTTGATTTGGAGGATTTAGCCAACAATCTATGGATAACAAAGAAAGCGTGGCCAAAAGCACGCCCTTCCCTCTTCTGCGGTATTTCACCATCACCAGCCTGATCGCCTTTGTGCTGGTCGAGTTTTTACTGGTCACCTTTTATCGGCGCATCGCCATCAACGATCTGATTGCGATCGGGGAATCTAAAAATGTGGCTTTAACCCAGACTTTCTCAAATTCAATCTGGCCGGAATTTGCGCCATTTCTCAGTTCTTTATCAGGCGTGGGCGCGGAGGAGATTCGCGCCCATCCTGAAACTGCACGGTTGCGGCAGGCCATCTTCGATCAAATGCGGGGCCTCTCGATTGTCAAGATCAAGATTTATAATCTCGAAGGGAACACGGTCTTTTCCACGCAGGAGAGCCAGATCGGCGAGGATAAAAGCAATAATGCCGGATTCCTCAGCGCACTTGACGGCGGTTTTGCCAGCGAGTTGACCCACCGCGACACCTTCAGCGCCTTTGAGGCTGAGATCGAGGATCGTGATGTGATCTCGAGTTACATTCCGATTCGGCGCGGGAATTCCGGTGTGGAGGGGATATTTGAGGTGTACGACGATGTAACCCCCTTGCTGCAGAGTATTTCGATCGCACAGAGGAATATTATCATCTGGGTGACGCTGGTATTGACCCTCCTGTTTATCGCCTTGTTCCTGTTCGTAAGGCGGGCGGATAATATCATCAGGTGGCAACTGGTCGAGCAGCAGCAGGCTGAGGAAAAGATACACAACGCCTATAATGTGATCAGTCAGCAGCTTGTCGAAATGAAGCGGGCCGAGGAACAGCTGCAGAGCGCCTACAATGATCTGGATCATAAAAAACGCAGGGAGGAACGTGTCAATGAGTTTTTCCGCCTAACGTTGACATACATGATCGAGACTATTAATCGCGGTGCGGACAAGGCGGAACTGGTCGCGTACCTTGAGCAGATCGAAAAGCAGTTCTCCGATCTGAATTGAACTAACGACCTCGAAAGAGGCGGCTATCGCAGGTCATTGGAGAAGCACAACATGCGCTGCTTCGAAAATGAAATTTTATCAATACCCAACCGCCGCTAAGGAAGAAAATAACCTAAAGGAGAGAAGGATGGATGATTTTTCCATATCACGCATAATAAGCGGGGACGTGGCAGTTGTTACCGTTGCCGGCAGGGTGGACTCTTTCACTGCGGCGACCTTGGATGCGGAATTGGCAAAGATTGTGCAGGAGAACAAAAAACTGGTGCTTGACCTTAAGGACATGGCATATTTATCGTCTGCAGGCGTGCGCGCCATTATGAGGGCACTGCAGACCGCGCAAAGATCAGGCGGCGGTGTCAAACTGGCGCGCGTCCCCGCACTCGTGGATGAAGTCCTGCAAACCGTTGGAGTGATGCAAATACTGGAAGCCCATCCTTCTGTGGATGAGGCTGTTGCTGCTTTCTGATCAATGTGGAGGTGACTGTTAGGAAGAGGAACAATTGTGTCTTTTGTTGAATCAAGCGGCTCGCATTGATTATGCCAGTGTCCCGGCAACTCCATCTGCTCTCGGGTCACTCCCGCCGCATAGCACACCCGATTCAGCATCACGCAGAATCACCTGACCACGCCCGAACAACGCGCGTTCATATCCGCCAACTCCATACAACGGATGTCCCATCTTTTGCAGGGCGTCCGTTGTTTCTTTCGGCATACCCTCTTCAATTGCAACCCGCCCGCCTGAATCTTCCACGTCAATGCAGAAACGCGGAAGATCCAACGCGGACTGTGGGTCAACCCCTGCATCCTTCAATGCGGACAAGACTTGCACATGTCCCTGTGGCTGCATGAATCCGCCCATCACGCCATACGACGCATACAACGAATTATCTGAAGCGTATGTCACCATCGCCGGGATGATCGTGTGATACGGTCGCTTGCCGGGCGCGAGCACGTTGGGATGATTTGGGTCGAGGTTGAAGTTATGTCCGCGGTTTTGGAGGCTGAAGCCCCAGCCCTTCGGCACAATGCCCGTGCCGAAGCCCATGTAATTGCTATTGATGAACGAACACGCATTGCCCATCCCATCCACCACGCTCAAATACACCGTGGACGAAGACGCCACAGGCGCGCCGCGCCGCGAATCTATCGTTGCGCGTTTCAGGTCGATCAACTTGCCGCGTTCCTTCGCATAGCCTTTCGACAGCAACTCATCTATCGGTATCTTTGAAAACGCGGGGTCAGACACATACCATTTTGCATCCGCAAAGGCGAGGTGCATGGCTTCGATCATCAGGTGCATCTTTTCGGTCGAGAGTGTCTCCAGCCCCGCGAGGTCAAACCCTTCGAGGATGTTCAACGCGATGAGCGCTGTAATGCCCTGCCCGTTGGGTGGGCATTCGTACACGTGCAGACCACGATAATCAACGGAGATGGGACTCTCCCACGTAGACACATGCGAGGCGAGGTCTTCAGGTGACATACATCCGCCCGCCTCTTTGATCACGGCGACAATAGATTCAGCAATGAGATCCTGGTAAAACCCCTCGGCTTTTTTCTCGGCAACAACCTGGAATGTTTTCGCCAGCCCCGGGTTGCGGAAAATTTCGCCAGCCTTTGGCGCACGCCCGTTGATGGTCATCTCATGCCCATTCAACGCGGACTTCAATTGCCTGTCAGCACTGCGCGCCCAAAAATAAGATGTGAGCGGCGCGACGGGAAAGCCTTCAGCCGCGAGTCGAATCGCAGGCGCGAGGATTTCAGTCAGGCCGAGTGAGCCGTGCTTCTCGATCAAGTCACACCAGCCTGCACATGCCCCGGGAACAGTGACCGTATGCGGGTGGAAAGGCGGCAAACTTTCAGCGAGGAGTCCCTCACGCTTTAGCCGATCAAGCGTCAGCGCGGACGAGGCGCGCCCCGAGCCATTTAAGGCGGTCACCTGCCGATTCCCCGCGTCATAATATAAAGCGAACATATCCCCGCCAATGCCCGTGGAGGTTGGCTCGGTGACATTCAGTGCGGCGGCGGCGGCAACGGCGGCATCCGCGGCATTGCCCCCTTTGGAAAGGACTTCAATACCCGCAGCCGTTGCCAGCGGCTGAGACGTGGCAACAATTCCGCGGCGGCTGTACACGGGCGAACGACGGGAGGTGAAAGTAGTGTTGGTCATGTTTGGATTGTAACAAAAGTAAACGGATTATCCAATCACTTGAAATCATTTTTGAGAAAATATCAAATCTTCACAAAATCATTACATTTCCTTGCTATGATTGATGGGGAGTATCCAAAACGTCAAATCAACGTCATAAGAAGTGAGAGTACTCGTGCCTGAAGAGCAGGAACTGTTGCGGCGCGCATCCCGGTTTGATACCAAAGCCCTGGCGGAAATTTACGATACCTACAGCCCGGGCGTGTATCGCTATTCCATGCGTCTGATCGGCGACATGTCGCTGGCAGAAGACTGTGTTTCGGAAACGTTCGCGCGCTTTTTGAAATCTCTGCAGGAGCGGCACGGTCCGCGTGAACATTTGCAGGCCTATCTGTATCGCATCGCTCATAACTGGATCGCGGACTTCTATCGCAAGCAGGAAGAGACGTCAGAGTTGAGCGATGCAATTCGGAGCGAAGCAGATGTCCCTGAGGAAGAGGCGGCGAAGCATATCCGCCAAACGCAGGTGCGCAAGGCAATCCGTGAGTTGACGCCCGACCAGCAACAGGTCATCTCGTTGAAGTATTTGGAAGAATGGAGCAACGAAGAGATTGCGCGCGCGTTGAAAAAGCCGGTTGGCGCGGTCAAGTCCATTCAGCACCGCGCATTGAAAAGCCTGCAAAGATTGTTGGAAGAAAAGAGTTGACGATGAAAGATAATCACGAAGTCAAGAAGATGATCGAGGCGCGGCTTGACGAGATCAAGGCGGTTCCCGAACGCGACCCACAGCTTGCCGCGCGCGGACGCGCATTATTTTTAAACCAAGCAGTATCTGCAAGCGAGTTCCCGCGTCGTACAGGGTGGAAGTTCATATTCAGAAAGGAACAGTTTGCCATGAACATGTTAGTATCAATCCTTGTGATCGCAGGTCTGTTGTTCGGCGGCGGGGCGACCGTGAACGCAGCGCAGGATAACCTGCCAAATGAACCGCTCTATGCATTGAAAACATGGAGCGAGGATATCAGCCTGCAATTCCAGAATGACCCGCAATTAAAAGTGGATCGTTTAATGGAACTGGCGGAGATCCGCATTCAGGAAATGACCCAGTTAACGGAGGACAGCCAGACTCCGCCCGATCAGGTTGCACTGCGGCTTGAACAGCACATCCATCAGGCGCTTCAGATTTGCAGCACCCTCGATGATGCGACGCTCGGCCAGACGCTTCTGCAAATCCGCGACCGCTTGCAGGAACAGGACCGCATTATGCAGCAGCTGCAGATCCATGCAACACAGGATGCGCAGCCCATTCTCGAACGCACACGTGAAATGCTGCAACTCCGCCTGCAACTGGTGGATGGCGGGCTGATAGACTCTGAAAAGTTCCGCAACACGGTCCGCAACGAATTCCAGTATGGGCAGGAAGAAGACCAGACACCGCCTGCACAAAATGGAAACGGCCAGCAGAATGGTGAAGGCGAACCTCAACCCGGCGGCAACGACATTGGAGGCGGTTCAGGTCCAAACCTTGAGCCTGGCGGACCGAGCACAACGCCCGGATCGGGCAACGACGGCTCGGGGGGGAATGGATCTGGTGGAAGCGGTTCGGGTGGTAAGAACCCGTAACTAATTGAACGAACTCCCCGTCATTTGACGGGGAGTTCGTTTGCTTTCTTTTCTACAATCACTTTCTCAATCTCAGAACGAATGCAGGAACCTGCGTGCAATACTCCCGCCACCGCTCACCGAATTCTGCCGCAAGTGCTCGCTCCTCTCGAAGTGCGCGGAGGGCAAGCATGGGTGCGAAGACGGCAAAATAGACCGTCGTCCATGTGAAGTAGATCAACAGCGCACCGCATGCAGCGAAGGCGAGTCCCACATACATGGGGTGGCGCATAATGGCATACGGACCTGTCCTCACCAGTTGATGGTCTGCGAACAGTTGCGCGCCCAACCCAGTGGAGACGAAGTAATATTTTCCAAGAGTCAGCCGCGCCCAAAGCAGGAATGCCATGCCGGGGAAGTATAAGAGCGAACCGATTACAAGCATCCACACGCGGGCTTGCGAAGAGATGCCCCAAGGGATGGGTTTCCACCCGACATAAGCCAATCCAAAGAAAAATGCCGAGGCAAGAAAATAGAACAACGACGAACGCAGAAAGCGATCCGCGCCGCCTGTGACGCGTCCTGCTTTTTGTTGAGTCCCGCGCCAGATTCCATAAACCAAAACGACAAGTGTTAAGAAGGCAGTCAGGCCGCCCAGCCAACGGATGATGGTTTCAAGGTTCATGAGAAAGATTTCCTTGCTCCCATCAGATTCCACATAAAAAATAAATCAAGAGGCAATGCTATAATCACACCAATTCAACGCGGAGGGTCCACAGATGTCCCAGGTATATGATTACGTCATCATTGGTTCGGGGTTTGGGGGAAGCGTTTCCGCCATGCGGCTGACGGAAAAAGGCTATTCCGTTCTCGTGCTTGAAAAAGGCATGCGCTTTGAAGACAAGGACTTCGCCAAGACCAACTGGCAGTATTGGAAATATCTCTGGATGCCAGCCATCCGCGCGCATGGGATCTTGCAAATCAGCATTCTCAAAGGCGTGATGGTTTTACACGGAGCAGGAGTCGGCGGTGGAAGTTTGGGTTATGCCAATGTGTTGGAAGTTCCAGCCGATGAAACATTTTCAACTCCAGCATGGAATCAAAATGTCAAATGGGGCGACGTATTGAAACCTCATTATGAAACTGCAAAGAGAATGCTCGGCGTTTCGCGCAATCCAAAATTATGGAAGGCAGATTTGATCCTAAAAGAGATGGCAGAAGAAATCGGCATGGGAGACACCTTCCGCGCGACGGATGTCGGCGCATACTTCGGGGAGGCTGGTGCCACCGTCCCAGACCCGTACTTCGGTGGAGAGGGACCTGCGCGCGCGGGTTGTAAACATTGCGGCGGCTGTATGGTGGGATGCCGTCACAACGCCAAGAACACAATACCGAAGAATTATTTGTATTTTGCAGAAAAGAACGGGGCGAAGGTGAAAGCAGAGGTTGAGGTGACCGATGTTAGACCTTTGACCATGAACGGTGGACGGCCGACGGTCAACGGCCTACCGTCTGATGCTCGTTACGAAATCACCTTCCGCGATTCCACCAAACTCTTCAAGCGGGCACAAACTGTCCATGCCAACAACGTCATTTTCTCGGCGGGGGTGATGGGGACGATGAAACTGCTGTTGAACCTGCGCGATGTGAAGAAATCACTGCCAAAACTATCCCGAAGACTCGGCACGATGGTCAGGACCAACTCCGAGGGCCTGCTCGGAAGCGTGGCGCGAACGTCCGATATAAATTACTCGGAAGGCGTATCCATTTCGTCCATCTATAATCACGATGAGATGACGCGCATCGAACCCGTGCGCTACCCCGATGGGTCGTCGCTGATGCGTTTCCTCGCCACGCCGCTCATTGACAAGAATTTCAGCGTTCCGCGCCGCATTCTCAATTTTCTGATCTGGGCGCTCACGCACCCGGTTGACTTTGCCAGGGCGCTCATCCTGCCGGGCTGGGCGCACAACGTGACCATTTTGCTTGTGATGCAGCACGCGGATAACCGTATGCGCTTCAAGGTTGGGCGCAGTTTGTTCACGCTTTTCCGCACGGGCCTGGTGGCGGAGGAGGAACCCGGCTATACCATCAACGCGCAGGTGGAAGGCTCGCACGAGATCACGCGTGAATTCGCAAAGCGTACGAACGGTGTCGCGCTTGGGTCGGTTGGTGAGAATATTTTAGGGCTGCCCACCACCGCTCATATTTTGGGTGGCGCGCCGATTGGACAGAATGCCGATGAAGGGGTTGTCGATGAAGACTTTGCCATCCACAATTTCGACGGTTTATATATCATCGACGGCTCGATCATGCCCGCCAATCCGGGTGTGAACCCATCGCTGACGATCACCGCGCTGGCGGAATATGCGATGAGCAAAGTGCAAAATAAAAATCTCCCACAATGAGGCGGGGGATTTTTATTACCGAACAGGCTCAAAAAAAATTCGTGAAACCAGCGGTGCTTCAGCAGGCCAGCTTTTGCGTCTGTCTTGCATGTGGAAGTTTCACCACCAATAGGCTCAGGGCGGATTTCCACCCTGTTGTGTGCAAAAGGGTCCGCCGACCACTTTCATCTGTATACCAGGTCTGTTAGATCGTTTTCCCAAGCCCGGGAGCGGCGCGGAAGTTCAACAAATCCAGCAAGCGGACAGTCATCCCGACCTGAATATGCGTCGGGTTGGATGGACATTCGTTTGGGTCGGAGGCAGTTTGAAGGGCGTTGGAAGCGCAGCCGTCGGCAGGATGACTTCGGCACCCGCCGCCTGTATTGCTCCCATGGAAAGCGATTCGAAAAACTTGTCGGTAATCCTCAGAACCCTTTTCCCGGCCCTGACTTTTTTCGATCTACGTTTGCGCGGCCATTAAACAAACAACGGGATATGGGTACCAACCATTACTTTTGGTTACTTGATTTTCTTTGGATACTGTTGTATAGTCGGATAAAATTGGATAAAAACTATCTAATTTTATCAATTTCAAAGCTTCCTCGTAGAGTGTGCCATTATATACTGACGAAAGGCATGAAATCCGTGTTCAGAGATCGAAAATTCCTCCACCTGCTGGAGGCAGCGCCTGATGCAATGGTCATTGTGGATGGCAGAGGGAATATTATGCTGGTTAATACCCAATTCGAGAAATTGTTTGGATGGTCTCGCAATGAGATACAGGGACAACCCATCGAAACCTTTATTCCCATTCGATATCACCGCAACCATGAGACACATCGCGCTGGATATTTCTCCGACATGCGTGTAAGACCGATGGGCAACGGTTTGGAATTATTCGGCTTGCGGCAGGATGGCAGCGAAATTCCGGTTGAGATCAGCCTCAGCCCGCTGGAAACAGAGGAGGGCATATTTGCCATTGCCGCCATCCGCGATATGACAGAACGCCAGCACGCCGAAAAAAAATTCCGCGGGCTTTTGGAATCCGCCCCGGATGGGATCATCGTAGTGGATCGGGCCGGGGTCATTCAATTGGTCAATTCACAAACAGAGAAAATGTTCGGCTATGTGCGGGCCGAAATGATTGGACACCCGATTGAGGTCTTGGTGCCGAAGCGCTTTCGAAAAAAACACGTCAGTCACCGTAACGGCTATTATGTCGAGCATCCTGTGCGGCCCATGGGGATCGGTCTCGACCTCTTCGGCATGCGAAAGAATGGAAGCGAATTCCCGATCGAGATCAGTCTCAGTCCGCTGGATTCGGAAGAGGACCTTCTGGTCATTGCCGCCATCCGCGATATCACGGAGCGCAAACGGGCGGAGGCAGACGTCCAAAAATTGAACCAGGACTTAAGGCAGCGCGCCGCGCAATTGGAAGCCGCCAATCAGGAATTGGAAGCCTTTAGTTATTCTGTATCTCACGATCTGCGCGCACCCCTTCGCGGAATTGACGGATTCAGCCAGATCCTGCTTGAGGATTATAGCGACAAAATCCCCGCGGAAGGACGCGCCTACCTGGAACGTGTGCGCGCCGCCGCTCAACGCATGGGGAGATTGATCGACGATCTCTTGAACCTCGCGCGCGTGACAAGGTCTCCCCTGCAACCAACCTTGATCAACCTCAGCGAAATGGCGGAAGACATTGCAGGCACTCTCAGAGAGGACAGCCCCGAACGCAACATCACCTTCACGATCACGCCGGATTTGCGGATCAATGGCGACCCCAGCCTGATGCATATTGCTCTTGAAAACCTCCTGGGTAATGCATGGAAATTCACGGCGAAAAAAGAGCAGGCGCTCATCGAATTTGGGCAGCAAAACACGGTGGAAGAACGGACCTTCTTTGTCCGCGATAACGGCACGGGATTCGACATGGCGTATGTGAACAAATTGTTTGGGGTCTTTCAACGCCTTCATTCGACAGCTGAATTTCCCGGCACCGGTGTGGGCCTCGCCACCGTTCGACGCATTATAAAAATGCATGGCGGCAGTATCTGGGCCGAGGGCGAAGAGGGAAGAGGCGCGACGTTTTACTTCAGGTTATAAAGGAGACAAGAATGGAAGACAAGCTCATTCTGCTTGTGGAGGACAACCCCGACGACGAAGCGCTGACCGTGCGCGCGTTGAAGAAAAACAATATCGGCAACAACCTGGTGGTGGTGCGAGACGGCGCTGAAGCGTTGGACTTCCTGTTCGGAACAGGGGCGCATGCCACTCGCGAATTTCAAAACCTGCCCCAGGTTGTCCTGTTGGACCTAAACCTGCCCAAAGTGGGTGGGCTGGAAGTGCTTCGCCGCATCCGTGAAACCGAGAGCACCCGCCTGCTCCCGGTTGTCATCCTTACCTCATCAAAGGAGGAACAGGATTTGATCATGGGCTACAGTCTGGGGGCGAACTCCTATGTCCGCAAACCAGTGGATTTCATTCAGTTTGTAGAGGCAGTCCGCCAGCTTGGGCTATATTGGCTGGTGTTGAATGAGCCGCCGCCGAAATAGAGGTACCTGCTGAATAAACTCTTAAAGATTCTTTTGGTTGAAGACTCTGACGATGACGCCAAATTGCTTTCCCGCGAGATCCAGCGCGCAGGCTATCTGGTGGAATATGAACGGGTCGAAACTAAAAAAACAATGCGGTCGGCGCTGGAGCGCCAGGCATGGGACCTGGTCATCTGCGACTATTCGCTGCCAAAATTCGACGCCCCTCGCGCATTATCCGTCCTGCAGACTGGCGGCTACGACCTGCCATTCATCATCGTCTCGGGGACAATTGGGGAGGAGACCGCCGTTGAAGCGTTGGTCGCTGGCGCGGATGACTTCATCATCAAAGGCAACCTGTCGAGGCTCATTCCCGCCATCCAGCGGGAACTAAAGAATGCAGAAACCCGCCGCAGGCAGAGGGATGCCGATGAGGCCCTGCGTGAAAGCAATGCGCGCTTCCACGGCCTGTTTGAAAATATTCCTGTATCCATTTGGGAGGAGGATTTCTCGCATGTAAAATCCTACCTCGACAACCTGATGATCAAAAACGAATCCATGGACCTGGAGGAATATTTTTCCGATCACCCCCGGGCGCTGGTGGAATGTATGAGTCTGGTCAAGATCATTGATGTCAACCAGTCATCCTTAAGATTGCTCGGCGCAAAGAACAAGGACGAACTGCTTGCGAGTCTCGAATCAACATTTGAAACGGAAAGCACCAATAGTTTTATACAGGAACTCCTCGCCATTTCCAAAGGACTGCAGCAATTGGACGCGGACGTGGTGGTAAAAACACTGGATGGACGGCGCCTGTATGCAAAACTAAGCTGGGCGGTTGCGCCGGGGCATGAAAAAACATTTTCACGAGTCCTGGTTTCCCTTGTGGACATTACCGATCGCAAACAGCACGAGCGTGAATTGGAGGCGATTGCATTCCTCAGCAAGGTGCTGCGTACGGGAAAATCTCTCAAGGAATTATTGAACCGCCTGTTGGACGAAGCGATCAATTTGATCAAGGCGGATGCGGGCAGTATCTGGCTGTATAGCCCCGCTACAGATCTGATCCACCTCGAAACCCAGCGGAATTGGGAAACCGGTAAAAAAACATCGGTACGGCGTGGCGAGGGGATTCCGGGTTTGGTTTTACAAAACGGAAAATTCATCATTACAAGGGAATTCCAGACCGACGCCAACATCGCAAAGGAGGATCGCGATATTCTGCCGGAAGGAATTGGCGGGGCCTGCATTCCACTTCATGACGCCGAGAATATCGTGGGCGTCATGTTCATCAACATCCGCCTGCCGCGTGAGTTAACAACGGATGAAGTACACATTCTTAATGCCCTTGCTGAGATCGGCGGCAATGCCATCCATCGCATGAGACTCCTCGAACAAAGCATTAAGCAGATCGACCGCTTGAGCAGTCTGCGGACAATCGACCTTGCGATTAGCAACAGTCTGGACATGCGTATCGCGCTCAACACGGTGCTCGAACAGGTTGTTTCGCAACTGGAAGTGGATGCCGCCAGCGTCTTGTTGATGCATGCGGACATAAACCGCCTCGAATACGCCGCCGGAAGAGGATTCCGCACCCGGGCAATTACCTCCACCAGCCTCCGCCTCGGGGAAGGCCTGGCCGGACAAGCCGTGCTGGAAAAAAAGATCGTGCATGTTAAAGACTTGAAAGAAAGCAGCGTAGAATTCTCGCGCCGTGACCTACTATCAGACGAGGAATTCGTCACCTATTTCGGTGTTCCATTGACCGCAAAAGGGGAGGTGAAAGGCATTCTCGAGATCTTCAACCGCTCCCCCCTGCATGTGGACATGGATTGGCTGGATTTCCTCGATTCACTAAGCTGGCAGACCGCCATCGCGATTGACAACGCCCTGTTATTTGAAAAGATCCAGCGCTCCAACTTTGACCTCGAGATGGCATACAATGCGACCATCGAAGGCTGGTCTCATGCGCTCGACCTGCGTGACAAGGAGACTGAGGGGCACACCCAGCGCGTTACAGAAGCGACCATAAAACTTGCCCGCCTGATGGGTATCACGGACAGCCAGATCGTGCATGTGCGGCGGGGTTCGTTATTGCATGATATCGGCAAGATGGGCGTGCCGGATAACATCCTGCTCAAGCCCGGCCCTCTCACCGCGGATGAATGGGAGATCATGCAGCGCCATCCGCAGCTGGCATATGACCTGCTCACCCCAATTCCATATCTACAACCGGCGCTGGACATCCCGTTCTGCCATCACGAAAAATGGGATGGCACAGGCTACCCGCGCGGATTGAAGGGCGAGCAAATTCCGCTGGCGGCGCGCATCTTTGCGATAGCGGATGTGTGGGATGCACTGACCAGCGACCGTCCTTACCGGCTAGCCTGGCCTCACTTAAAAGCCATCGACTATATTCGTGAAAACAGCGGGATGCACTTCGATCCGCAAGTTGTGGAGATATTCCTGAACGAGATCATAAAACCGGGCGAATCAGAATAAACTGCCATTCCAGATATTTCTACCGGCTTTCGCTGAACACCTGAATTTCCTTCCAGGCCACCCACGAGGAACTGCTGGCGGTCTGGATGCGAATCTGGGTGACATTCTCAAGCGGGACATCCGGAGTAAAAGTCAGCCATTCGTTGTCCTGCGTGTAGCCGCTGAACTCGTGGACTGTTATGAATGCATCGGCATTCGAAAAACGCACCTGTACTCGATGAACTGTGTTCCCGACCGGGTATTGCGCCACCTGCAGGCGGATCTCCGTGATGCGGTACACGCCCTGCAAATCGACTTCGAGCCACTGCGGAGGGGGTGCGCCCGCACCCCACTGGGTGGCAGAATTATCATCCACTGCGTTTGACGCGGGTTCATTGGTCAGGCTATTCGATGCGCGGACGGGTTTTCCGTAAGCGATATTATCGTTCGGGATATCAACCGCCGCGCACGGGTCAGGCTGGTTGAGCGGCGCAAATAATTCCAGCAGGTATCCATCTTCATCCGTCAGTCCCCAGGTGCGGTCATGGGTGGTTGCGGCGGCCGGATAATATGTCCAATACAGCCAGCCATCGAAACCGTATTCACAGGACTCGGCAACCCAGTTCGAGGTCACGCGCGCGGCGGATTCAATGTCCGCATACGTATGGCGGAATGGACCGTATTCCCCAAGGATGATCGGCTTGGCATCATAACCGATCATGCCAAAGGCTTCAACATATGCCTGCAAGCCCAATGGACCCGAATAGGCATGGAAGTCAAAGAAATCCAGATTTGAATTTTCGAGCAGGGACGCAGTCTCCACATACCAACCCGGCGCGGCGATCTCAGGCGCGAAGAAGCCCATTGTGACCAGTGCCGTTGGATCGTGGAAAAGAATCTCCTCCTTCATTTGGGCAATATAATGGACAAGACCATCACTGACCATTTGTTTCTTTTGTTCGGGATCACCCATCTCGTATGTGCCTGTGGCGGTCTCCACGCTTCCGCTCGTCAGGGACAGCGGCGGCTGGTCAATAAACATCCACTGCTCGTTGAGCAATTGCCAGCCCAGCACGGCATTGAATGCGGCGTTCCGCTCGGCCAATCCAGTCAGGATGTCGCGCCAGTAGCGGCGGGTGGCGGAAACTGCCTGGGGGCGCAAATAGAAGGAGTTGCGGTAGCCTGCAAAGTCGCCGCCCGAACCGAAGTTGGCCTCCTCCGCATAGCCGCCGTCATCGGGCAGGTCGTTGGACGTGAACAGGATGTAAATCCCCGCTTCTTTTGCGGCAAGGGTCATATCCGCGATGTTATCGAGATACTGCGGATTCAAACCCGCCGAATCCGCGTTGGCGATACAACCCGGTCCGCGGCTGCATTGATCGAGAAAAACGCGGGCGGTGTTATAACCGAGTCCCGCAAGGCGGGAGAAATCATCTCGTGTTCGCAGCGGGTCGTAGGTATTCACGCGCAGCAACAGGTTTGTGATTCCGTTCCCAGCAGGGACGAAGACATAATTCGCCCCGCGCGGAATGAAGGTTTCGCCCGTCTGTTTGTCGTAAAACTCCCCCGTGCCATCCACCTGCCGTACTCCAATGCGGTGTTCCGCCTGTTGCTGCGGATTGTTCGTTTGATCATCAAAAGGCGTTGCTTTAGCGCCGTCTTCCGCTGTATCCAGCGGCATGTTGCAGGATGACAATGCAACAGCCAGAAGAATCACCACATTCAACCCGGATCGTATTTTATTCATCTGTCACTCCTTGGCGAAAAGGACGATAAACTCAGCTCCTATTATATAATGGCTCAAGGAGAAACCTCATGCCTATTAAGGTTTCAGTGTACATTGCCGTCAGCCTGGATGGCTTCATCGCCCGCCGGAATGGAGATATTGACTGGCTCACAGGCGGCGGGAGCAGTGAAGAGTACGGCTACGCGGAATTCATGTCCGATATTGACCATGTTGTGATGGGACGCAACACATTCGAAAAAGTGCTGACCTTCGGCGGCTGGCATTACCAGAAAAAGGTGATTGTGCTCACCAGCAGGGATTTGACTCTCGCGCCCGAACTGACCGGCAAAGCCGAAGCGCTTCATTTACCTCCCCGTGGGTTGATTCGTGAACTCGAAGGACGCAACAGCCGACACATCTATCTCGATGGCGGTGTGACCATCCAACGCTTCTTGCGCGAAGGTCTTGTAAATGAAATGACCATCACCACCATTCCCATCCTCATCGGCGAAGGTCTGTCGTTGTTCGGAAAATTGGAAGGGGATATAATATTGGAATTACTGAAATCCGAATCATTCAAGAATGGGTTTGTGCAGAATAAATACAAGGTTTTCTAGGTAACCATGGAAATCTCTCAAACCCTTTACGTCACAAACCGCAAGGACTGGCGGAATTGGCTGAAAAAGAATTACAAAACCCAGCCTGAGATCTGGCTGGTCTACCCTAAAAAAGCGACGGGGGAACCGCGCATCGTATACAACGGCGCAGTGGAGGAAGCCCTGTGCTTCGGCTGGATCGACTCGATCATCAAGAAACTCGACGATGACCATACTGTCCAGCGCTTTTCGCCGAGAAAGCCAAAAGCCAAATATTCGCAAGCCAACATCGAGCGCCTGCGGACATTGGCGGCGCGAAAGAAAGTCATCAAGGAAGTGGCAAATACCCTGGAGGATGTTCTGAACGCGGAATTCGTCATCCCATCCGATATTTTGAAAGCCATCCAAGCCAACAAGGAAGCCTGGAAGAACTTCCAACAGTTCTCCGATTCCTATATTCGGATACGAGTCGCTTTTGTTGAAGGGGCACGCAAGCGTCCCGAAGGATTCGAGAAGCGATTAAAGCATTTCATCGAGATGTCGGAAAAGAATAAAGTGTTCGGGTTCGGCGGGATCGAGAAGCATTATTAGCAATCATTAATCAAAGTGGGGTAAAGTGGCTGACCAGACTGGAATCTTACCTGTATAACCGAGGCTTTCTTACCAAATTCGTACACGCTTCTATCGAAGCTGTTAATGGATAGACATCCATAACGGGATAAGATAAAGGGGTACTTAATGCAATCTGTATTGGATCTTTACCAACACCGAGGAGACATGAAACAATCTGTAAATCAAATATTAGAGTTCTTTAGAAAACACAAATACGGCAGGATAAGCCTGATCCTATTAATTCTTGGGTTGGTCACCGTTAGTGGATTATTGATTCGCTCCATGATGCAGGAAAAACCAGTTGCGTTGAGCAATGTGGCAACAGCCATCTCAGCCGGGCAGGTGGTACGAATCGAGGAAATTCAGGGCGGGGATATCCTGATCATCCATTACAAGGACGGGTCGCAGGACAAAACGCGGCGAGACCAATCCACTTCCTTTCTGGAGCAAATGCAGTTCCTTGGCGTAAGCAGGAGCGAGATATCGAAGCTGGAATATGAGGTCGTGGTGTCGAGTTTGGCATCCAGCGATAAAGTCATCAGCACCGTGATAAGCCTGGCAATGCTCGGCATGATGGGCTTTGTCCTGATGCGGTTTTCAGGCGGCATGATCGGCCGTAAAAAATATGCGGAAGGGATAATCCCGAATGTCACCTTCAAGGATGTCGCCGGCATGGATGAGAACCGCGAGGAATTGGTGGACATCGTCGCCTTCCTGAAAGATAACCAACTTTACGAGCGCATGGGTGCGCGCATGCCGCACGGCGTGCTTTTGGCAGGCGACCCTGGAACGGGCAAAACGCTGCTTGCGAAGGCAATCGCCGGGGAAGCTGGCGTGCCGTTCTTCAGTACATCTGGTTCTGAATTTGTGGAGGTCTTTGTGGGTGTGGGTGCGGGCCGCGTACGTTCGCTATTTAAGAAAGCCCGCTCCAAAGCCCCCTGCATTATTTTCATTGACGAGATCGACGCAGTGGGACGGAAGCGTCATGCCGGCGGCGGTGGAGGCGGAGAAATGGAAGCGGATCAGACTCTAAACCAGCTGCTCGTCGAAATGGATGGTTTTTCCGCCACTGATGGTGTGGTCGTCCTTGCCGCCACCAATCGTGTGGATGTGCTCGACCCGGCATTAATCCGCGCCGGTCGTTTTGACCGCCACGTGAATATATCCCGTCCTGACGTGAAGGGGCGCGTGTCCATTCTGGAAGTGCATGTCAAAGATCGGAAACTGGCAGAAGATGTAAACCTCATGGATATTGCCAAATCCACGCCGGGGCTGGTCGGAGCGGACCTGGCGAATATTGTCAATGAAGCGGCAATCATAGCCGTACGCGGCGGACATGAGACGATCTCCGTGCTCGATTTTCAGGAGGCTGTCGAAAAATCCTTGATCGGCGGCGTCCAGCAAAAGAGCCGAGTCATCAGCGAAGGCGAGCGACGCACCATTGCGTATCATGAAGCGGGTCATGCGGTCGTGATGCACGCCACGCCACACTCCGACCCTGTCTACAAAATCACGATCATCCCACGCGGAGGGTCAGGCGGCTTTACCATGGCGCTCCCCGAACAGGACAGCATCCTCATGTTCCGCAACCAGATCATGGCGCGGATTATCGGTCTGATGGGCGGGCGTGTGGCAGAGGAAATATTCTGCACTGACATTACCAGCGGCGCCTCCAACGACCTCCAGGTTGCCACGCAACTGGCTGAGGACATGGTCATGCGCCTCGGGATGAGCGTCAGCGGTTTGCGGGTTTTCAAACGACCTGAAGGTGTGGAAGGTTTGACGCCACAGACTGGTCAAAAAACATTTGAAGCGCTCGATAAAGCGATCAACGAGATTCTGGACGAGTGTTATCAGGAAGCGAAACGCATCGTCAGCGAACAACAGGATGCGGTTGAGCGGGTGACGCAAGCCCTGCTCGGACAAGAGACCCTGTCACGCGAAGAGTTTATCGCGCTGATATAGTTTTGCCTGAAACTTCATTTGATAACAAGAATGCCTCCGACTTCGAAGGTTAAATGACAAAGACCCCGCTCAAGGCGGGGTCTTTGTTCGTAATGAGACGCGGGTCAACTCACGGCGGGTTCATCCACTGTGAGTTCGGCGGGCAGGGCTTTGATCTCACGGTAGGTCAACGTCCAGACCGTTGAAGTGAAGACCGCCTGCCAGCTGCTAAACAGCAGCCAGGGCGAGAAGGCGATCGTGAAGAATAACGGCAGGGTGAAGACGATGCCGAGCACCCAGGCCAGCACGTTGCCCAGAAACAGGCTGAACAGACCGACCAGCAGCAGCGCAGGGATGGCAGCGATTAAGACTGCGATGATGAGCGTGACGATCACAACCGGGATGGTGACGATCATGAGCAGGATGGAGGCAACCGCCCATGCGATCCCCAGACCGATCATCACCAGCCACATCAGGCCGACGTTCTTCCAGTTCTCACGCACCAGCATCCAGCCGCGGAGAAGCGCCTCCTGCACACCAACGCCTTCGAGGACGCAGACGCGCCAGAAGAAATTTCGAAGCAGGCGCAGGAGGATGCTTAAAATGGCGACTGCGAAGACAAGCAGGAACACCACACCGATCATGGCGATGACGCTGAATGCCGTGAAGGTCAGGTTTCCATTTTCAACCGCAAAGAACACGCCAATGCCCATGAAGAGCAAAACCAATGCCAGCAGAATGGCGGGCAGGCTGACGATCAAATTGATCAGGAACAACCGCCACGATGTGCGCGACCAGCCGATACGGAAACCCTGGCGCACGGTCATTTTGGTATCCGTGCTTTCATATTCGTCCACCATGCGGATGACGGCGGTCTCGGACACATAGCGCCCGACCGCCACGATGACGCCCAGCACGATCATGACCAGTGTGAAGGCAACGGCGATCCAGAGCAGGGCGGTCAGTTCTTCACGCGGGATGTCCACATTTCGCGGACCCTCATCGAAGAGTCGCTCCATTTCCCTCGTGAATTCTTCCATCCCCTGTTGGATGTTCTTTGGGAGCGGCATCTGCTGGCTTTCACTGTCCACGGAATAACGCGATCCGCTGTTCGAACCGCCGCCGGTTGAACCAGCGGTGGCAAGCGCCAATATCAAGCCAAATACCCACAGAGCACGATAACTCCACAGGATGTGCCATGCACGTTTTAAGATTTTGACGGGATCCATTGTTTTTCTCCTTGTTTACGAACGTTCTCTTTCGCTTCTTTTCCAGACAGTGAGCCTGCCTCAGCCTCCGAGGAGCGGTACCTGCCCCTGACGCCTGTGGCGTGCCCACCAGATCGCGATCCATGTCAGGTAAAGTAATGCAACCGATACCTGCCAGATGTATTGCGGTACTACGTTCCTTGTGTACCTCTCGGTCCTCCCAGCCCAGTGCAGGCTGTCACCTTCGAGTAGTCCGATTTGTCCCAGCATCGAGGTCCAATACATGCCGGTGGATGGGTCGGAGACCAATAAAGTTGTGCCGCTGTCCAGCAGCCCAAAATTATGCGCCGCAGAGACCATATCGCTGACGAGGATGGTCGTACCAACAAATATCCATGCCATCAGCAGCCCGACTGGGATCAGCCACCAGCCGACTTCGAGCAGTTGACGCCTCGGGGCGGCTGTCTGCTTTTGAGGCAGAAGCAGGTTCACCTGTGAGACGAAGCGTTCATTCGAAGTAAACTCCGCCGTAGGGACTTCATGCAGCAATGCCGACAATGCCTGCAATGATTCCAACCCTGTCTGGCAGGCTTCACATCCGGCAAGATGCGCCTCCACTTGCTGAAGCCTTCCGCCCGTCAACTCGCCATCGAGGTAGGCGTTCAACCATTCACTGACGTGGTTAGACATGTTCAACCTCCAGTAAAGACAAATGCGGTTCCAGTTTTGCTTTCAATAAATTGCGTGCATAATTCAAACGCGACATCACAGTTCCGACTGGTATATCCAATGTGGAAGAGATTTCCTGATAGGAAAGTCCTTCGTATTCTCTCAGCACCAGCACAGCGCGGCTCGCATCCGGCAGGGACAGGATCGCTTCCTGCACCAAGGCTGTCCTCTCCTGCTGTGAGACAAGCGACTCGAGTCCGGGTCGTCCATCCGTCAGATGCAGGTCTTCAATGGCGTCGGGCAGGATGCGCTTCTCCTTGCGGAGCATATCCGTCCCGGCGTTGACGGCGATGCGGTACAGCCAGTTGCGGAGCGGCGTCCCCGGGCGATAGGAGGAAAGGTTCTGCCAGGCCCGGATGAAGGTCTCCTGCGCGGCGTCTTCCGCCAGCTGTGCGTCCCCGCACATGCGATGGATGACGTTCAACACACCCTGCGCATGCAGGCGGACCAATTCGCTGAACGCGTTGCGGTCGCCGTTTTGCGCCTGGGTCACTAGTTGGGTTTCATTGGTTGTGTAGACAGTCACCACCGTTTGGCTTCCTTTTCTCCTGCCATTATCTTAACGTAAAAGTCAACGGTTTTATTCGAATTAAACAATAAGTGCTTCGAGACTATTCTCGAAGCACTGCTTATTCCAATTATTTGGCTTCCCCTACTCCCCTGTCGGCACCCAGATATTCTTGACTTGCGTTGCCTCGTGCGGGAACTCATGACCCTCGCCCTGCTCGCGATCTATCCAATCGCGGGGCAGACCGTAGCCTGTCCATGTGCGAGTGCATATTTTGCCTCCCGTCCTAAAAATCTGTTACGAACCGGGACGCATCATTGCAAATATTGCTAATAATTTCGGCTACCACCGATCCCAATGCACCACATCCTCGAACGCCGCCCGCCCGCCCTTCTTTGGCGGCGCGGACAATTTCTGCTCCTCCAGCGGGTAGCCGAACGAGAGTGCGATGCGTAAGTGCCACTCTGCGGGGAAGCCTAAAATTTTGCGTGCCTTCTCGTGCTCATAGATCGAAGCAGGGACGGAGCCGACTCCCAAATCCCATGCGGCGAGCTGCATGAACGCCGCGGCTTGTCCCGCATCGAACATCGTCTGAAATTTCTCGCTTGGGTCGGGGGTCAGGATGGCGACGCCCAACGCCGCGCCCGCCAGATGTCCCGCCCACTCGCCGCATGCCGAAAGTACCTTCAAAATGGATTTGTCCCGCATGGCAATGAACTGCCACGCCTGAATATTTTTTGATGACTGTGAGCGCCTCCCTGCATTGAGAATGGCATGGATTACGTCATCGGGCAGGGGCGTGTCTTGAAACTTCCGTACAGCACGTTTCAATCGAATGGCATCGGATACGTTCATGGTTTCTCCTTCTACATGTCGTTGCGAGGAAGGACGTTGGTCGAGTAGTTGCGAAGCAACATATCGAGACCAACCCGACGGAGCAATCTCCCGCTTTTTTTGAGATCGCCACGCTGTCAGACAAGCACTGACGGCTCGCGATGACATGACAGTCACAAAAGTATACATGGATTGCGATCAATTTGTGTGAGTTTCCTGAGAGTTGATATACATCCGCTTGGATTGTAAGAAACGGAGAATTATTCTCATCTTTCCTTCTCATCCGCAAATTATAGGGATGACAGCCATTCTGGTTTGGCAGGTTCACTGATCGACCCCGAAGCACACAGCCGTTACTTCCCAAAGGAAAGGTGCATGAGCGAATCGGAATCAAGATCTGAATGGTGGCGGGGGCGGCGGCTTCCGCAGGGAGATCGACGAGGCAACCCTCACGCAGGTTGCCGACATGACCGGCGGGGCCTATCATCTGGCTGAAAGCTCAACGGAATTACGCGAGGTGTACGAAAACCTGCCCACGCAATGGATCACCGTCACCGCAACAACAGAGATCAGCGCCATGTGCGCGGCGGTGGCGGCCCTGCTGGTCATGCTTGCCATTGTGCTTTCGATCATCTGGAATCCATTGCAATAACAATCGTCGCGCAGGTCGGTATATATGAGCTTCACATCCTGAGGATATTTCGCCCTCCAGTGGCCGAATCCTTCTGCGGGTATAATTCCTGCAATGGATTCACGTATAATCACATTCCGCAGGGTTCTGCCATCTGCCGTCACCCTCATCGTGATTGGCTGGGGCGGGTTGTTTTCAATCCTCTTTTTTTCACTTCCCTTTGTCTGGTCGCGCTGGGCGTTTTTCGTCTTTGCCTTAATGGCGCTCACCGGCATGGCCCTTCCCATTGTATATTTCCTCCATCAACGCTTTCCGAGCGAGCAGCCTGTTGAGTCGAATGTCATTTTACGTCAGTCACTCTGGGTGGGCGTGTACGGCGTCACGCTTGCATGGCTTCAACTTGGGCGTCTCGTGACCCTCTATGTAATTCTGGGGCTGGCAGGCGGGCTGATCGCTGCAGAGTATTTCATTCGCCTGCGCGAGAAGGCAAACCGCCCTGCGCCCGTGGTTTCCGATGATGACGATACTTCGTAACATCCCCTCTGTGGAACGAATCCTGCAAACAGAAGCCGCTGTACATCTCATTGCGAGATTCGGAAGGCCTTTGATGCTGGATGCGATTCGAACCACATTGGAGGAAGTCCGCGAGCGCTTCAATCATGACCCGAAACCTGCCCTGCCCTCCTTGGATCTGATCATCACCCGGGCAGAATCCATCCTCACCACGTGGACAGCCTCGACTCTCATCCCGGTTGTCAACGCAACAGGGGTCATCCTGCACACAAATTTGGGGCGCGCGCCGCTGAGCACTGCAACCATCCGCGCCATGGATGTTATCTCGCGCGGATATTCCAACCTTGAATTCGATCTTGGGTCAGGCAAGCGCGGCTCACGGCTGCTGCATGCCGAATCGCTTCTGCAAAAATTAACGGGTGCGGAAGCGGCACTGGTTGTTAATAACTGCGCTTCAGCGGTTTTGCTTGTTCTTTCGGCGCTTGCAAATAAAAAACGCGCGGTCATTGCCCGCTCGCAACTGGTCGAGATCGGCGGCGGCTTCCGCGTGCCGGATGTGATGAAACAATCAGGCGCAAAGCTGGTGGAGGTGGGTACAACCAATAAAATCCACCTTTCGGATTATCAAGAAGCACTGACCGAATCGACGGGACTCGTCATGCGCGCGCATCGTTCCAATTTTAAGCTGGTCGGCTTCACCGAAGAACCTGAACTCAACGATATCGCGAATATTGCGCACAAGGCAGGTGTTCCTGTTGTGGATGACCTCGGTTCCGGTGCATTGTACGATACGGTAAAATATGGTCTCGCCCACGAACCGACGGTGCGGGAGTCCATGCAGGCCGGCGCGGATGTGATCCTGTTTTCGGGCGATAAACTGCTGGGGGGGCCACAAGCGGGCATTATCATCGGAAAAAAGCCTTTATTGGATAAAGTTAAAAGACATCCCCTCGCGAGAGCCGTCCGTGCGGACAAGGCGTGCCTTGCCGGCCTATCTGCCACATTGCTGCACTACCTTAAGGATGAAGCGGAGCGGGAAGTGCCCATTTTGAGGATGATGTCCCTGACATTGAAGCAGGTTCAAGGACGGGCCGAAGCGTGGCGGGCGGAGTTGGAACAAGGCGCGGTGGTGAAAGGCGAATCCACAGTGGGCGGCGGTTCGCTGCCCGGTGAATCCATCCCGACCTTTTTGCTTGAGTTGAACGTCAAATCCGCCGAAAAATTCCTGCATGCCTTGCGGAAGAATAACCCGCCCATCATCGCCCGCACAGAAAATGACAAGGTCCTGCTCGACCCGCGCACGGTATTGCCGGAACAGGAAGGCGCACTGCTGGTCGGGCTGAAAAATCTATTGAAGAAGGAAAGCATATGAAATCAGACTTGGACGCCCTCATGCACTCCCGCGATCTGGATGCGATCGTCGTATTTGGGAATGCCGAACACAACCCGCCCATGTATTATCTGACGGGCGGTGGACATGTCAGCCACGCCACGATCATAAAAAGGCGCGGCGAGCAGGCGGTGTATTTCCACAATGACATGGAACGCGATGAAGCCGCCAAAAGCGGATTGAAACTGATCCCCTACAGTACATATGACTACGAAGCGCTTTTGAAAAAAGCGGATGGCGATCTCTTACTGGCCGGCGCCCTGCGCAGCCAGATGATGTTTGCGGAAGTGGGTGTGACAAGGGGACGCGCAGGAGTGTACGGCAATTATGATTTAAGTGCGGTGTTTGGACAATTAAATCATTTGCAAAAACTGCTGCCTGAAATTGAATTCGTGGGCGAGCCTCGCGAAGATTCGATCTTTATGCGCGCAATGGAAACCAAGGACGAAGATGAGGTGGCACGCATCCGTAAAATGGGCAGGGTGACAGTCAGCGTCGTGGATAGGGTCCGCGAGTATCTCACTTCCTGTGATGTGCGTAACGATGAGGTCTTGCTGAAGGAGGACGGAACACCGTTAAGCGTGGGAGACGTACATTCCAGGATCCGTTTATGGGTTTCGGAACACGGCGCGGAACTGCCTTCCGGTTTCATCTTTGCCATCGGACGCGATGCAGGCGTGCCCCATTCCGCGGGCAACCCGGCAGACTTGATGAAACTCGGTCAGACCATTGTCTTCGATATCTATCCGGCTGAGGCCGGCGGCGGCTATTATTACGACTTCACGCGTACCTGGAGCCTGGGCTATGCCACGCCGCAAGCGCAGGAACTCTATGAGCAGGTCAGGGATATTTATGACAAATTGATGGATAATTTCGATTTGAATACACCCTTCAAACATTATCATAAAATGACCTGCGAATATTTTGAATCCAAAGGCCACCAGACTCCCCTCAATACCAAGGCGCCGGTGGAGGGATACGTCCACAGCCTGGGGCATGGCGTGGGGCTGAATATCCATGAGCGGCCGTTCAGCAGCTTAACTTCCGGAGACGACCAGCGGCTTGTGCCGGGCGCGGTCATCACCTCGGAGCCGGGTCTGTACTATCCTGAAAGAGGGATGGGCTTTCGTATCGAGGATACGCTTTGGATCAATCCTGCGGGAACGCTTGAAAAACTTGCGGATTATCCGTACGATTTTGTTCTGCCGATGAAGAAGTGGAAGAAATAGGGCTTTGGACGATAGACCGCTGACCGCGGTCTATCGTCCTTTGTCCATCGTTCATATATGATTCACCTCCAATCCCTCATATCTCGCCCCTTCTTGGAAAGCGAAGCAGATGAATTCCCGTTCACTGTTCCTGTCATCCGCTCCCTTTCCAAGCTCAAATTTACCGCGCCTGTGACATTTTTTGTTGGAGAGAACGGGTCGGGTAAATCCACAATCATGGAGGCTATTGCCTGCGCAGTAGAGTCCATCACGGTGGGCAGTGAAAGCGTGAAAACAGACAAGACCCTTGCGCTCATCCGCAGGCTGGCTAAATATTTCAAGTTGACATGGACGAAACGCACTCGCAAGGGATTTTTCATGCGCGCCGAGGATTTCTTCGGCTATGCCCGATCCATGCGCGAAACGCGGGAGGACCTGGAGGGGGAATACAACAATGTGGAAAGCGAGTACAAGGGACGCTCGAAATACGCGGCGGACCTGGCGCGTTCGGCGTACGCCGGGCAGTTATCCGCAATGCAAAATCGCTATGGCAAGGACCTCGATAATTATTCCCACGGCGAGGCATTCCTGACATTATTCCAGGCGCGGTTTGTGCCCGGCGGCTTGTATCTGATGGACGAGCCCGAAGCGGCATTGTCCCCAACACGGCAGTTGAGCTTTCTCTCCGCGTTGAAACAGATGATCGCGGAGGATTCGCAGTTCATCATTGCCACGCACTCGCCGATCCTCCTCGCATTTCCCAATGCGCAGGTCCTTCTCTTTCAGGATGGCGCGATCCGTGAAGTGAAATATAATGAACTCGAACATGTCAATCTGACACGGGATTTTCTTGCCAATCCCGAATCATTTTTAATGCATTTATAATTTCATGCCCGAACTTAAGCCCGCCCGAATCCTGGCCATCGAGACCTCCTGCGACGAGACCGCGTGTGCCGTCCTTGAAAACGGACGCGCATTGCTTTCATCTGTGGTTGCCTCGCAAATGGAGATCCATGCACGGTATGGCGGTGTCTTCCCGGAGGTCGCGTCGCGCCAGCATGTCCTCAGTATTATTCCGGTTGTGGAAGAGGCGCTCGCACAGGCACACCTCACACTCCACGATATTGACGCCGTCGCCGTTACCCAGGGACCTGGACTTGCGGGTTCGCTCGTAGTTGGCATGAACATGGCAAAAGGCATTGCCCTTGGCGCGGAAAAACCGCTGATCGGCGTCAATCATTTGGAGGGGCATCTCTATTCAGCCTGGGTATACGATGGTCCCGCACAGCGGGGCAACGCGGGCGACCCCGTCCCGCCGCAACCTCAATTCCCGCTGATGGCTTTGCTTGTTTCCGGCGGACACACTGAACTAAACCTCATGACCGATCATTTGACGTATCAACGACTCGGCTCCACCCTCGACGATGCGGCCGGTGAGGCGTTCGACAAAGTTGCCCGCCTGCTTGAGCTTCCCTACCCCGGCGGACCCTCCATCCAGAAATCAGCGGAGGAGGGCGACCCGAACCGCTTCAACTTCCCGCGCGCCTGGCTGGACGGAACCCATGACTTTTCATTCAGCGGGATAAAGACATCCGTACTTTATGAAGTGCGGGAATTAAAAAAGAAGTACAATGCCCTGCCAATCCCCGACCTTGCCGCATCCTTCCAGCAGGCTGTGATCGATGTGCTGTTCAAGAAAACGATGAACGCGGCGCGTGAATTCGGTGCCAGGGAAATTCTTGTGGCGGGCGGCGTCTCGGCGAACCGCCCATTGCGGCAGGTGTTCAGGTCACAGACTGAGTTCCCTGTGCATATTCCTCCGCTTTCGTTATGCACCGACAACGCCGCCATGATCGCGGCGGCTGGATATTATCGTTATGCACTGGGACATGTCTCTGAATTGGATATTGACGTGCTTCCGACCTGGCCCCTCTCGTAATTAAAAAAATCACTCCCCTGCGGCTTGCCCAAGCCAGACGGGGGAGTAATCAGGAGAATGTAACCTTGATTATATGTGGGGAGATAAGAGAAGTCTGAACCTTGATTAAGAGGTGGATAAGAAAATTTAACGGATGGCAGCCAGCAATTCATCCATTGAGATTGGACCCTCACGCAGGATGATGGGTTGTCCGCCCGTGCAATCCACCAGCGTGGAGGGAATTCCGCCGGGCGTTTTGCCGCCATCCAATATCAAAGAGATGCGCCCGTGGAGCTGCTCATGCACTTCCTGTGCCGTGGTGGGGCTTTGCTTGCCGGAGATGTTCGCGGAGGTGACTGCCATGGGTCCTGCGGCGCGGAGCAAAGCAAGCGCGTCGTGATGATCCGGGATGCGGACTGCGACGGTGGAAGTGGCGGAAACCGCAGGGGGGAGAGTCCGCTTTTTGGGGACGATGCAGGTGAGAGGTCCAGGCCAGAAGCGGGCGGCAAAACGGAGAGCCATGTCGGGGATGGTATCCGTAATTTTGTCGAGATCGCTCAAATCCCCGATCAAAATGGGAATTGCTTTTTCGACCGGGCGGTCCTTCGCTGTGTAAATGCTTTCGATGGCCGCGTTATCAAAGGCGAGTGTGCCAAGACCGTACACGGTGTCGGTGGGGAAGGCGACGATGCTGCCGGTTTGCAGGATGGTCAATGCGGTTTCGATTTCTGAGGCAGGGATGGTTTCAGTTTTCATGCAATTGTATTTCAAGCAGGCGGTTGTGACCGGCGAGGTCCTGGTGCAATTGGATGCTCATGTCTTCGAATGAGTCATAGGCGAGGCTGAGAGCTTGCGTGCCTTGTGATGACTCGATCTCAAAAAGCATCATGCCGTTCGGCGCGAGCCAGTCGGGGGCGAGTTTGAACAGGCGGCGATACACGTCAAGTCCATCAACTCCGCCGTCGAGGGCAAGGGTTGGTTCGCGCCCGAAGATTGGAAGATCGTGCAGTGTTTGAGTTGGGATGTAGGGCAGGTTGGCGCAGATCAGGTCGAAGTGACTGTCGGTGGGGAGCGGATCGATATGCTGAGGGAGCAGGTCACATTGCAGAAAATCAATCCTGTGATGGACATGGAATTTTTCCGCGTTGCGCTTGGCGACCTTCAGCGCCGCGTGGGAAATATCCGTAGCAAGGATGCGCACACCCGGGATGTGCATGGCGACGGCGATGGCGATCGCCCCGGAACCTGTGCCAACATCCGCCACGGTTCTTCTTTCGGGGGAGTTGCCCAGCCATCTGACGGCTTTTTCCACCAGAATCTCAGTTTCGGGGCGTGGGATGAGTACACCCGGCGTGATATCGAGATCGAGTCCGTAGAATTCCCAGTGACCAAGGATGTAGGGGAGCGGTTCACACGCTGTTAAACGGGCGAATGCTTTTTGAGCAGATTCAATTTGCGGCGGAGTCAGAGATGCGTCGCCATGAGTTACAACCCATGTGCGGGGTTTGTTCAGGATATGGGCAAGGATCAGCTGTGCATCGAGTTGTTGAAATTCACTTGCGTTTTGCGATGCATACGTTCCAACGAGTTCGTCGATGGTCATCGCCATGGTTAGGTTTCTTCGAAGAGCATGCGCTCCATGAGCGTGCGCTGGAAGATGATGAAGATGATGATGACCGGGATGGACATGATGATGGAAAGCGCCCCGAGGTCGCTCCAAGGCTGCGCGCCGGAGAATTGTCCGTTGACCAGCGCATAGATTGCCATGGAGAGTGTCACGTTGTCGGCTTTATCCACGAAGAGCCAGCCGATCGCGAATTCGGTGTAGCCCATCAGGAATGCGATCAGCACGGTGACAGATATGGCTGGCAGGGAAATTGGCAGGCTGATGAGATAGAAGGTTTGAAAGTGACCCGCACCGTCGAGATAGGCAGCTTCCTCCACCTCCTTGGGGACGGCTTGAAATGCGGCGCGCAGGTTCCAAATGCCGAAGGGCATGGCGAAGGCGGCGTAGACGATGATCAGGCCGACCAATGTTGCGCGGATCCCAAGCAGGCTTAGGATGATGTAAAGAGGCGTTGCAAAAGCGATGGGCGGAAGGATGGCGGCCAGCAGCAGAGTGAATTGACCAGGTTCCTGGCCGGGGAATCGGAAACGCGCAAAAGCGTAGGCGAGGCTTGCCCCCAAAATAAGGGCGAGTGCCGCCGCTGCAAGCGAGACGATCAGGCTGTTCCTAAGCAGGACCTCGAATTCAACGGATTGATAGGGCCGATCCAGCACTTTGAGGAAGGGGGCGAATGAGAATTCCTTTGGCAGAAAACTGAATTCCGTCGGTCTGCCGCGCAGTGACCCGTCAAATGCGAGGCGTACAGCTCCCCAGATCGGAATCAGGATGAAGGATGCGATAAGGATAAATATCCCCTGGGTGACGATCTGCCTGAGCAATGGGATTTTACGCATGTTTCATCTCCTCCCTCGATCTGGTTTCGCGGTTGAATAACACCACAAACCCAGCCAGAATGATGACGGTTATGATGTTGATGATGGCGGATGCGGAGAATTGTCCGGTGATGCTGAAAAAGCCGGAGGGGTTGAACAGGTTATAGGAAAAGGTGGCCAGTGTGCTTTGCTGGAACAGGAATGCCTGAAACAGGTAAAACTGATTGAAGGCAAAGATGGCGCGGATGATGATGGCTGGCAGGAGCAGAGGTGTGAGGAGCGGCAGGGTGATGTGCCTGAACGTTTGCCAGATGTTCGCGCCGTCGAGGGCAGCGGCTTCGAATACATCCTTGGGAATGATTTTCAATCCTGCACTGGAAGCGAGCATGATTAACGGAAAACCATACCATAATGCCGGGAGCATTAATACGAGGAACCATAGGCTCGGCGTGGTATGCCAGCCGATCAAAAAATTGAGCGGGAAGCTCTCGCCATATTTTTGCGCGGCCAGGTAGAGGAATCCAATTTCAGGAACGAAGATGTTCAGCCAGAGCAACGCGCCGATCATCTCCGGGATCGCCCAGGGCAGGATAAAAACCACCTGCCAGATTTTTCCGAAACGGACTCCTTTTTGGTGGAGCAGGAGTGCGAGCCCCAGGCCGAGCAGGGTTTGCAGAATGATGGAAATACCTGCCCAGAGAATATTGAAGATGAGGATCCCGTTGCTGGTTATAAAATGCAGCATGAGGGAGTAATTGGAGAAACCTGTATACTGAACCTGATTTGAGCGGAATGGGAATTCAACGTCAGCAGGGGCGACCTGCCCGGTGATGCCTCCAATAAATTCGCGCCAGATGCCACCCTGAAACCCGTCACGAATGGATGCGCTGTTAAAGTCTGTCAGTGAGACGACAATTTGAAAGATGAAAGGAAACAGGGTTAGCAGGGCGAAGGCGAACAGTCCCGGCACGAGCCAGGGAATTGCCTGGCGGGTCTCCTGCGGTTTGTAAATGATTTTCTCGCGCGTTTTTCGATCTTTCCACCATTCGATAATGTTTTGCCATAATTGTGAGATACCTTCACTGGCGGAAAGGGAGAGAGGAACGGTCAGTACGAGGATGTATTGAGGCCATTTTGTTGGCCAGAGGAGCAGGAAGAAAATGGCAATGCCAAGCCAGAGTGCGTATACTCTTTCCTTTTTCCACAAACGAGCGACGCCAAAACAGGCAAAAATCGCGATAAAAAGATCGGTGGCGATCACAAATACATCCGGATGCCAGAGCGCAGGGGACATCGTGATCCAGACGAAAGGCTGCCAGATCGGGAAATTCGCGCTTTGAACTTCGCTGGCACCGCTGGAATAGGCGGCATGATAGAAGACCGATTCTTTCAACCTTCCAATTGGATCTGGCCAGAGAAATGGGTCTGCCGCAAAAAAGATAACGACTGCAACTATTCCCCAGAGCAGGGCGTGTTGATAAAACCGTGCGAGATTTTGTTTTTCTTCCAGAAACCAATCAATGAGAATGGCGATTGCGACGAGACAGTAGATATATTTGGAAGCCGCGGTCAGACCAAGAAACAGGGTGGAGAGGATGAGCCAGCCAATTTTTTGTTTCTTTTTGAATTGCAGGTAAGCAAGCACCATGGCCAGGCTGGTCAGCGCGGGTAATGCCTCCAGCATGATCTGCGAGACATATTTGATGGTAAAGGTATGTGTCGCAAGCAATAACCCTGCCAGTGGATTGACCAGTGCCAGCAGGAACACGGTAATTACCCCAAAGACGGCATTGATGGTTCGCGCTGGTGTTACGAGTTCGAGCGGCAGGGATGTGTTTGGTCCCTCTGTTGTGGATGCATCGGGAGTCAAATCCCTTTCAGGTGCGGAGAGCAAACTGAGTCCCATGGCGATCTTTGCCAGCTGAGGATGCTCGGGACGGTAGTTCGTTTCCAGAAAACCGGACCAGTCCGAAGCGCGGATAAGATGCGCGTATTCCTGCCCCGCACGCAGGTAATCATCTTCGTCGAAGTCAATGGGGAGCATGTTCACGGCGCGCAGACGTAATGTCCACGCGAGGGCAGCAACGAGAATAACTGCGAGAACACGAAAGATGATTTTTTTATTCATTACTCATAAAAGGCGCGTTGCCGCGCCTCTCCCTAAATTACTCGTCGTCATCTACACCAGAGGCAGCGAGTTTGCCGGCCTCGTCCCGGGTCGATAGTTCATCAATGAATTGGTCAATGTCTCCATCCATCACGGCGGGCAGGTTGTAGCTTGAATATCCCACGCGGTGGTCGGTGACGCGATTCTGTGGATAATTATACGTGCGGATTTTCTCCGAGCGGTCACCGGAGCCGACCTGTGAGCGGCGGTTGGCTTCCTCCTCCGCGTGTCGTTTTGCCTCTTCCATTTCATACAGGCGCGCACGCAAAATGCTCAAGGCACGCAGTTTATTTTGCAACTGCGAGCGTTCATCCTGACAGGTGATGACAATGCCCGACGGCTTATGCGTCAAACGCACTGCCGTCGAATTCTTTTGCACGTTCTGCCCGCCTGCACCGGAGGAACGGAAAACTTCAAATTCGATGTCACTTTCGGGGATGTCCACTTCGACTTCGTCCACTTCCGCCATCACCGCGACAGTGGCGGTGGAGGTGTGGATGCGCCCCTGGGCTTCGGTGGCCGGCACGCGCTGCACACGATGCACGCCCGATTCATACTTCAATTTCGAATACGCGCCATTCCCCTTGACCTCAAAGATGACCTCTTTGTAGCCGCCCACACCGATCACGCTCTCAGACAGGATGCCGGGTTTCCATTTTTTTTCTTCGGCATAGCGTGTGTACATGCGGAATAGATCCGCGGCGAAGATGGCGGCTTCATCACCGCCGGCGCCTGCGCGGATTTCCACGATGACATTCCTGTCGTCACGCGGATCCTTGGGGATGAGCAGACTCTTGATCTGCTTTTCGAGGACTTCGATCTTCGGGGTCAGGTCATCCACATCCGCCTTGGCCAGGGCGATCAATTCCGCATCACTCTCGGACACGATCATCGCCCTGGCCTCCTCGATGCTTTTCATTGCCTGACGGTATTCCCGCGCCTTGTTGACAATGGGCTCCAGGTCCACACGCTCCTTGTTGATCTCGGCGGCGCGCTGATAGTTATTCCCCACTTCCAGGAACTCGTTGCCAAGCTGTTCGTATTTTTCTTCAATTGCCTTTAATTTGTCGAGCATAGGGTTTCCTCGTGTCGTTGCGAGACGGGCTTCGGGCCGACCAGGCAATCTTCCCGGTTTTAGGTTTTGCTGCGCGTTGCTCGTAATGACATGTTCACGTAATAAAGCGCGGCTGAGAAAGCCGCGCGGACAGGATTATACCATTCGGACCGGCGCTAGTAACTTGTTGTTGCCGAAAGCACCATGGAAAGGATGATCAACACGGCGAACATGATAAAAAGAATTTGAGCCGCCCTGTTCTGGCCTGTTGGGTTCGTATCCACGGATTTAGTCTGTTTTTTGTTCTTTGTATTTTTTCCAGCCATCGTTCACTCACTTCTTCATGCGTTTGTAAAATGCCTGCGACATCGCCTTTTCCAGCTCATCGAGCGTAACAGGCTTCATCACATACCCGTCCGCACCCATTTGCATGGCTTTTTCCACCATCACATCCGCCGCCTCGGAGGAAAGCATGATGACAGGCAGGTCTTTCCATTCATTTCGACGGCGCAGGAATTCCAGCATATCCAGACCGGACACCTCGGGCATGTTGATATCCAGCACCAGGAGGTCGGGTCTCCCGCCGGCCAGCAACGCCTGCGCGGCAGGGCGCGGGTTGTTGAAAATTTTTGTATGACACTCCAGCAGCTGAAGCATCAAACTGATCGCCCTGCCCATTTCGTCGTCGTCGTCAACGATCCAAACTTCCTTCATTCGAGGTATACCTTAATGCTTTCCGCCGCAGATGCGTTCATGCCCTTCACTGCGGCTAACTCTGCCAGGGTCGCTACCCTAATCTTATCCATAGAACCGAAATGTTTCAAGAGGGCTTTTCTTCTCGTGGGACCAATGCCGGGGATGGAATCCAGCTGGGAGGCAAGGCCCAGCTTCGAGCGTTTTTTTCGGTGGGCTGTGATCCCATAGCGATGCGCCTCGTCGCGAATGCGCTGCACAAGGTACAATCCCTGCGAATGACGGGGGAGGACCAGGGGTTCGCGCTTATGAGGGAAGAAAACTTCCTCCTCCTGTTTTGCCAGTCCCACCACCGGCACTTTGCCAAACAGGTCAAATTGCTCCAGGACTGTGACCACACGGCCCAGCTGACCCTTGCCGCCGTCAATGATGATCAGATCAGGCAGGAAGGAAAAGGACGCATCCGGCCTGGACCCGGGCTTGGATTCGGTTTCCTGCGAACCTTTCCAGCGCCGGAAGCGGCGCGTGAGCATTTCCTCCATCGAAGCGAAGTCATCGGGCGCACCGATGCTCGTGCTTTCGATATTGAATTTGCGATACAGCCTCTTGGCCGGCACACCCTGCTCAAAGACCACCATTGCACCGACAGTTGCCACACCCTGCGTGTGACTGACATCATAACATTCGATGCGGTTCGGCGGCGCAGACAGATTCAAAGCAGATTGTAATTCACCGAGCGCCTGTTCCTGCTTGTGCGCATCCGCCTGCCATTGGGCGCGCAAGGCTTGCAGGGTTTCAGACGCATTTTCGGCCGCCATTTGTACCAATTCATGCGGCTGACCCTCCCGCGGCACAACTAATTCTACTTTATTGCCGCCTCGTTTGGAGCGCAGCCATTGCGAGATGATAATCCTTTCCTCGATCTCCTGCGGCAGCATCACCTGCTCAGGAATGTTCGCCGCTTCGGTGTAAAACTGCTTGACAAATTCCGCCATCACCTCGGTATCGGCGGTATCCTCCGTGCCTTCGAGGATGAAATACTCGCGCCCGATCAATTTTCCGCCACGGATGAAGAAAATCTGCACGCAGGCTTCTCCGTCCGTGCGTGCCATGGCAAGCACATCCGAATCCTGATAGTCGGTCGCAAAGACAATCTTCTGCCGCTCGATGATGGACTGGATGGCTTTCAACTGGTCACGCAAGGCGGCGGCTTTTTCAAAGCGCACCTCGTCCGATGCTTTTTGCATCTCGTTTTGCAGTCGTTGGACGATGCCTTCGCTGTGTCCGCTCAGGAAATCCATCAGGTCGGAGATCACCCGGCGGTAACCTTCCTGTGAGATGGCCCCGATGCAAGGCGCAGTGCACAATTTGATGTCGTGGTACAGGCACGCACGCGGATCGTTGCCTGTAATTTCGCGGTCACAGGTCAGATATGGAAAAATCTTCCGCAGGACTTCAAGCGTTTGATACACCGCCCACGCCGAGGTGTACGGACCGAAATAGCGCGCCCCATCCTCCGCCATTTGGCGGGTGACGGTCACTTTGGGGAATGGCTCATTCCAGTGGATTTTGATGTACGGGTACCGCTTATCATCCTTCAGGCGGATGTTGTATTTCGGGCGGTGCTTCTTGATCAGGTTCATCTCAAGGATGAGCGCCTCGAGCTCCGACCCGACGATGATCCACTCGATATCCTCGATCTCACGCACGAGGCGCCGGGTTTTTCCATCGTGACTTAAATCAGCATGAAAATAGGACCGCACGCGGTTCTTGAGGTTGATGGCTTTGCCAATGTAAATGATCGTACCCTCGGCATTGCGGTAGATATAACAACCCGGTTTGGCGGGCAGTGTGGCAAGAATGCCTTGAATTTTCTCCGATATTTCCATTGGCGGCAATTCTACCGCTTGTTGCGAAAATTATGAAATTTGTTCCGGCAATTCAATCGTAAAGGTCGTTCGCCTGCCGACCTCGCTCTGCACGGAGATCTCCCCGTCATGCGCCTGGATTAGTTGTTTTGTGATTGCCAATCCCAGCCCGCTGTGTAGGCGGTCACTGCGCGACCTGTCGCCGCGCCAGAAACGGTCGAAGATGAAGGGCAGATCTTCGGATGCGATCCCCGCACCCGTATCTTTGACCATGATCCGCACGCTTCTTTCCTCGTTCGAACCTGATTCCGTTTCGAGGAAAATTGTCCCGCCTCGAGGCGTGTGGCGCAGGGCGTTTGAGATCAAATTGGACAGCACTTGATTGAGCCTGTCGTAATCGGCAGTGACTTGTTGATTTGTGTCGGCGAGGTGCGTTTGCAGGTCAATGCCGAGGGAGGCGGCTTGGGAGGCAAAGCTCGAAGTGAGATCCTGGATCAGGTCGGCAAGCAGGAAGCGGGTGGGGTGAAGCGGAAGTTGTCCCGTTTCGGCGAGGGACAGGGTTTGCAGGTCGTTCACGAGGCGGGTGAGCAGGCGGGTCTCGTCCAACGTGTCCTTGATGTGTTCGGTGGTTGGCTGATAGACACCGTCGATGACGCCCTCGAGGTTTCCTTGAATGATGTGGAGCGGCGTGCGCAGTTCGTGGGCGATGTCGGCGGTGAGGTTGCGGCGCTGCTGGTCGGCGCGCTCGAGTTCGCCGACCATTTTGTTGAAGCGCTTGAACAGGTCGCTGAACATGTCGTCTTTGTTTTCCTTCACGCGCACCGACAGGTCGCCCTCCTCGATGGCGTTGATGGCATCGAAGAGATTTTCCATCGGCTTGCCGAAGCGGAGGTAGAGGTTGAAGACAACGAGGATGATGAGCGCAATCACAACCACAGGCGCGCCGCAGGCGAGAAGCCAGATGTTGCGGACCCCTGTGTATTCCGAAAAGAGGAAGTAGAGCAGCGCCGCCGCGCCGCCAACGAAAAGCAGGGCGGAAATGATGAAGAACAGCGCGAACGCCAACATGCGGCCAATGCGTCGTTTTTTGGGAGTAGGGGAGGCTGACATGGGAAAGGATAAGCGATGAAGGTCAGGAGTTCGGTTCAATAAAGCGATAGCCAATACCGTAGACGGTTTCGATCACGGATTGGCCGGATGCGGCTTCTAGTTTCTTGCGCAGGTTCTTGATGTGCGAGTCCACACTGCGGTCAAAACTGGAGGCAGCGCCATGCAGGGTTTCGAGCAGTTGTTCGCGCGTGAAGGTTTGACCTGCACGGCTGGCGAGGAGGTGGAGCAGTTTGAATTCGTTGGGTGTGAGTTTGATTGGGTTATCGTTGAACATGACTGAATATTTTTCCGAGTCAATTTCAAGCCCACCGACGCGAACAATCCCCGGCGCTTTGACTTCCCCACGCGTGCGGCGGAGGAGCGCGCGCGCCCGTGCCACCAAGGCACGGACAGAGAAAGGCTTGGTGATGTAATCGTCCGCGCCGATTTCCAGACCCGTGACCTGGTCAATTTCCTCGGAGAGCGCGGTGAGCATGATGATGGGTACATCGCTTTCGCGGCGCAGGATGCGGCAGACCTCGCGCCCATCAATGACGGGGAGCATCAGGTCGAGGATGACGAGGTCGGGTCTTTCGCGGCGGGCAAGCGTCAGCGCAGATTGACCGTCTGCGGCGGTGAGGACGCGGAACCCGTTCTTCTCCAGATAGTCTCGGGCGAGGCGGGCGACCTTGGGTTCGTCGTCCACGACGAGGATGAGGGAGGACATGGGGTGAGTATAAAGGATGAAGGTGGAATTATGAAGAAAAGAAGGGAGCAAAAACGTGGCTGATGTGTAAATAGAATGATACTTGTCTCTCCCGAAGGACATCGGGACGATGTGCGAGGAGGGTGATCTTTCCGACGAGGCAGTCCACACCACATCGAGAGGGTTGCTTCGGGCGGAAGTTCACCGCCCTCGCAACAACAATCATACTTCCTGTAGATGAGCCAAAAACGCATTTTGCGGAGAATGGGTTTATCCTTTTGAAACCTGAATTACGACTTTGCCCTGCGCGTGTTGGTCAACGAGGTAGTGCATGGCGTCGGCGGTTTGGCTGAGCGGGTAACTGCAGTCAATGATTGGGATGAGCTTGCCGTCTTTGAAGAGTTCGCTGATCTGTGTCAAATCGTCTTGGTTGATTTTCGTGACGCCCATATTGCCCATCGTTCTGCCGCCTTTTTGGGAGAGCCATTTTCCAAACAGAAGGACTTCCAATATTTGCCGAACAGCGCCGCCCACGAAGACGTATAACCCTGTCGGTTTCAGCGCGCGCCGATACGCCCACAACGAGCGATAGCCGTTGATCGCAAAAATCAAATCATAGTGTTTGCCCCTTTTTGTGAAATCTTCTTTGGCATAGTCAATCACGTGATCTGCGCCGAGGGAACGCGCCAGGCTCACGTTCCGCGCGCTGCATACGGCGGTCACTTTTGCGCCGGAGGCTTTTACCAGTTGAAGAGCAAATGTCCCAATTCCGCCCGAGGCGCCTTGAATCAACACCTGTTGCCCGGCGTGAATCCCTCCTGCGTAGCGCACGGCCTGTATCGCCGTCAGCGCGGCGAGTGGCATGGCAGCAGCCTCTTCGAATGAGCAGTTGGCAGGTTTCACCGTCAGGAAGGCTTCGCGCGCAAGGACGTACTCGGCCAGGGAGCCGTGAGCGCATCCAAACACTTCGTCGCCTGGTTTGAACCTCGTGACGGTTTCGCCTACCGCCTCCACGATACCGGCAACATCGGTGCCGATGACGGGGTCTTTCGGTTTGCGCCATCCGCCAGTCAGCAAGCGTACCAGGAGCGAGGGCATCTCGTAGCGCCTCCACTCCTTTGCGTTGATGGACGCGGCGCAGACTTTTACGAGTACCTGATGAGGCTGGGGGACAGGCTTCGCGATTTCTTTGAGTTGCAAAGCCTCGGGCGGACCGAACGTGTCGTAACGAATGGCTTTCATGAATCCACCTTATCCGGTTCAAGGACGGTGACGTTTTGCCCCGCGTATTTTTCATACAGGTCGCCGCGCCGCTTTCTCCAGGCGTCGAGTCCGCCGCGCAGGTTGGTGATTTTTTTAAAGCCTTGTGCTTTCAGATAATACGAGATCATGACGGAAAGTCCGCCGCCCGGGCAATACACCAGGATTTGCTTGTCGCGCGGCAGTTGTTTCAAGTATTGTTCAACCTGGAGTGGGTTGACTTCGTGAGCGTTCGGTAATCCCTTGGATTGTTTCCGATCCACCGGCGGACGCACATCGAGGATGAATGTGTTCTCGTCGAACAGAATGGTTTCGTTCAATTGGGCGGGGGCAAGCATGTTGACAAAAGAGATTCGCCCTTCAATATAATCCCGAACCACCCGCGTCACATAGCGGATGTCCCGCGCGGAGGTTCCATGTCCGAGGCTGATTCGAATCGTTTCGCGCGCGGCCTGGTCGGACACGCCGATCGCTTTCAAGACGTGCGAGGGGGCGTCCTCCCCGGTGCTGCACGCCGACCCGGCCGAGACCGAGATGCCGCGATAATCCAGCATCCCCATCAGCCCGGCATTGTCCACGCCGGGGAAGGTGATGCTGAGCGTGTTCGGCAGACAGTCCGTTTCCGGAGAATTGATCACGCAATCCGGTTTGATCTCCTTGAGTCGCTGGATCAATTGCCGTTTCAATGCCCGGATCCGTCCGGCATCCGCCAGGAGTTTGTCCACATCCTGACATGCCGCGCCGAACCCGACGATGTTGTGGACGCTTTCCGTGCCGGCCCGCAGTCCGCTTTCCTGATGTCCGCCATGCAGGAACGAAGTAAATGGGCGACCTTGCTTGACGTACAATGCGCCAATGCCTTTCGGCCCGTAGAGTTTGTGCGCTGAGAAAGTGGCGTAATCAACACCCCAGGCGTGGACATCCACTGGTATCTTGCCCAGCGCCTGCACACAATCCGTCAGCACCAGCGCGCCTTGTTGTCTGGCGATGTTCGTGACAGCACGGATATTTTGGATGACCCCGGTCTCATTGTTCGCGAGGATGCAACAGACCAGAAAGGTATCCTCATCCACCCGCTTTTCCAGTTCAGCAAGCAGCACGCGTCCTTTGTCGTCCACCGGACAATATTCGACAACCATTCCCTGGGTTTGCAGATATGCCAGTGCGTTCAACACGGAAGGATGTTCGATCGGCGTGGAAACGATCTTTTTCTTTTTGGGATTAAAATTGGCGCTGACCGATTTGAGCACGGCGTTATTCGATTCGGTCGCGCAAGCGGTAAAAATAATCTCAGATGGGTCAACGTGAATGGCATTTGCGACATGTTTCCGAGCTTGTTCCACCAACCCGGCTGATTTCCTGCCACTGCCATAAAAGGACGATGGATTGCCGTACTGATATTTCAAAGCCCGATTCATCTTGCTCTGGACGTGACTGCTGACAGGCGTCGTTGCATTATGGTCAAGATAAACCTGCCGGTTGAAACGAATGAGATATTTCAAGAATTCGAAATATTTGATTTCCATTTGATTGCCTCTACGAGTGCCGTTGTTTGATTCTAGTACACGTTGTTCTGAAGAAGGTGTTGCCGCTCTCAGTCTTCGATTATCTCATCGTGACAACGATCTTCCCTTTGGCGTGACCCGTGCCGAGATGTTGCATGGCTTCGGAGGTTTTCTCGAACGGATAGGATTTTTCCACGACCGGCTTGACCTGTCCGCGCGTGAACATGTCGTTCAGGAGCAGGAAGTCTTCGCGGTTGAACTTCGCCACGAAGAAGACAAGTTTCTGGCTCGCGCCCAGCGCCGACACGCGCAATTTGATGATGTGGGCGAGCGGACCGATCACTTTATTTCCCTTGGGCGCGCCGACGATGACGAATTTCGAGTTGGGTTTGAGCACACGACTGCACTCGCGCCACGAACGGCTCCCGGCGATGTCGAGGAAGATGTCGTAGCGTTTGCCATTGCGGGTGAAATCATCTTTGATGTAGTCAATGACGTGGTCAGCACCGAGCGAACGGATCAACTCCACGTTGCCGGAACTGCAGACCGCGGTCACTTCCGCACCGATGGCTTTGGCGATCTGCACGGCGAACGTGCCCACGCCGCCTGATGCGCCGTTGACGATGACTGTCTGCCCGGCTTGCAGTCCGCCATGGTCGCGCAATCCCTGCAAGGCGGTCATCGCGGCGACGCCGACGCTCCCAGCCTGTTCGAAGGTGATGTTCGCTGGTTTCGGATAGACATGACTTTTGACACACACGTACTCGGCAAAGGCTCCGTTTCGTGCGCCATAGACCTCGTCTCCGGGCTTGAATTGGGTCACGTCTTTGCCGACGGCTTCGACGATGCCGGAAAAGTCAACGCCGAGGCGGGTGTCCCTGGGTTTGAGGAGTCCGTTGCCGATGCGGGCGAGGAATAGACCGGTCATTCCATACCATTCGGCCGGGTTCACCGACGTGGCGCGAACCTTGACCAGGACCTCGTCATCTTTCGGGACGGGCTTTTCGATCTCCTCGATCTTCAACACCTCAGGCGGACCGTACGTTTTGAAAACAGCGGCTTTCATGGGTTGCTCTCTCCTTGGATGGTTGCATGCTTCAAATATATCAACCCATTGTGGATGAATTATGGATGAGACGGTCAGGGATTGTGGAGGTTTGTATATGATGAATGTTAACTTTTCACGCCTGTAAGCATCTGATACAATGCGGGCGGTAATAACAAGGCGCGAAGAAGCGTCCTGAGTATGAATGAAAATAAATTTCAGGCGGAAAATGCCTTAAGGAAAACGCAATGTCCAACAATGGAAATGAGAAACACGCAAAAGTATTGATCCTGGGGTCCGGGCCGGCGGGGCTGTCGGCGGCATTATATGCCGCGCGTGCAGAGCTGGCTCCCGTGGTGTTGACAGGCATGCAATTGGGCGGTCAAGCTGCGCTGACCCACGCCATCGAAAACTATCCTGGTTTTCCGGAAGGTGTCGGCGGAGCACAGCTGGGCGAATTGTTCCAAAAGCAGGCTGAGCATTTTGGTGCGAGGGTCGAATTCGACATGGCGCACGAGGTGGATTTTTCACAACGTCCATACAGGGTGACTGCGGATAGCGGCGAATATACGGCCGATACACTCATCGTCACCACAGGGGCCAGTCCGAATCACCTCAACATTCCCGGCGAAGTGGAATTGACCGGGCGCGGAGTTTCATATTGTGCCACCTGTGACGGCTGGTTTTTCAAGGACAAGAAAGTTGTGATCGTCGGCGGCGGGGATTCCGCTCTCGAAGAGGGGCTCTTCATTACGCGCTACGCATCCAGCGTGACCGTGATCCATCGCCGCGACGAATTGCGTGCCAGCCCAATTTTGCAAAAACGCGCCAAGGACCACCCAAAGATGAACTTTATCTGGGATACCGTGGCGACCGAAGTGTTGGGCTCGGAAAAACTCGAGGGATTGAAGTTGAAGAACGTAAAAAGCGGCGAAGAGACGGTCTTTGAAGCCGACGGGCTGTTCATTTTCATTGGTCATACACCGAACACACAGATGTTCAAGGACAAACTGAACATGAGCGACCTTGGCTACATCGAGGTCAATGACAAAATGGAGACCAATATCCCCGGTGTATATGCGGCGGGTGAAGTGGCCGACCCTCACTTCAGGCAGGTCATCACGTCCGCGGGGATGGGGGCGGCGGCGGCAATCCAGGCGACAAGGTTTCTCGAAGCAGAATCAGATTAGGGATAAAAAAAGAAGCGGGCAAGGACTCCTTTACCGAAGCGGTAAGCGGAGTCCTTCTTTTTGCCCACCCGTAAAAACGTGACATTTTGTACTTATAGCCCGCCGCACTTTCGGCTAGAATAATTCAAAATAACGGCTTTTGAAGCCGATTCAAACTGGAGGAATGATGAAAAAAATCTCGATCATCGGCGCGGGCAATACAGGCGCAACCGCCGCGCATTGGCTCGCCGAACGTGAACTTGCCGATATTGTTTTACTGGACGTGGTGGAGGGGATGCCCCAGGGCAAAAGTCTCGACCTGCTCGAGGCAATGCCGATTATCGGCAAGGATTCGCATGTGCTTGGCACGAACGATTATGCGGACACGAAGAATTCGGACATCATTATCATTACGGCGGGCATTGCGCGCAAACCCGGCATGAGCCGCGACGACCTGCTCAAGACCAATGCGGATATTGTCGGCAAAGCTGCAACGGAGACGTTAAAACATTCGCCCAATGCGATCTTTATTGTGTTGACCAACCCGCTCGATACAATGGCATATCTGACAATGAAAGCGACCAAGCTTCCGCGTGAGCGCGTGATCGGTCAGGCTGGCATTCTGGACTCCGCCCGCATGCGTGCCTTCGTTGCCATGGAAACCGGCGTGAGCGTGGAGAACATCCAGTGTTATGTTCTTGGTGGACATGGTGATGAGATGGTCCCCCTGACCCGCCATTCCAATGTCGCCGGCATCCCATTGAAGGAGTATCTGCCTGCCGATAAGCTAGAAGCCATCGTCAACCGTACGCGCAAGGGCGGCGGCGAGATCGTGAACCTGCTCAAGACGGGTTCTGCTTATTATGCGCCATCCATGGCTTGCGTGCAAATGGCAGAGGCAATTCTTAAAGACAAGAAATTGATCGTCCCCTGCGCTGCATATATGAACGGCGAGTACGGCTTGAAGGATATGTACTTTGGTGTGCCCGTCATGCTCGGCGCAGGCGGCATGGAAAAGATCATCGAATACAAATTCGATGATGAAGAGAAGGCCATGTTCGAAAAGTCCGCCGCGTCGGTAAAAGAGACGCATCAGGCGTTGAAGAGTTTGGTGAGCTTGTAAATTTTTCAAAGGTCGAGGTCAGATTGAGGACTTTCGACCTTTGATTTTGACTTGGAAAATATAGGAGTCTCTCATGATCTTGCATGAAAAAATCTCTGTTCAATTGCCTGCATGGCGCGAACGCATCAAATCCCTTGCGAAGGAACATGGTGAAGTGGTTGTGGATAAGGTCACGGTCGGCCAGGTGATCGGCGGAATGCGTGATATCAAATCCCTGATGACCGACGTCTCATATGTGGACCCTGCAGAGGGGATTCGGTTCCGGGGTATGTCCATCCCCGAAGTACTCAAGGCATTGCCCAAAGCGCGCGGCGGCAAGATGCCTCTTGTGGGCGGCTTGTATTATCTCCTGATGATCGGGGCAGTACCGACCAAGGAGGAGGCGCAGGCTGTTGAGAATGAATGGGCGAAGCGTGCCAGCATCCCTGATTATGTTTTTAAGATGCTCAAGTCCATGCCGAAAGAGACGCACCCGATGACGCTCTTCTCACAGGCGGTGCTGGCTATGCAAAACGACTCGGTCTTTGCGAAGAAATATCGCGAGATGAAAAAAGATCAATATTGGGAAGCGGCATTGGAAGACAGCCTGGACCTGACCGCGAAACTTCCCGTCATCGCGGCGTATATCTATCGCATGAAATATTATGGCGAAAAAACCAAGCCCAAATATAACCCCGGGCAGGATTACGGAATGAACTTTGCGCGCATGATGAAGGTTTCGGATAAGAAGGGGTATGCCGAACTTGCCCGCCTGTACTTCATTCTGCACAGCGATCACGAGTCTGGAAATGTTTCTGCTCATACGATGCATCTTGTAGGATCGGCACTGTCTGACCCATATCTTTCCTTTTCCGCCGCACTCAACGGTCTGGCTGGACCTTTGCATGGTCTGGCAAATCAGGAGTGTCTCGGCTGGTTAATTGAAGTAAAGGAGAAGTTCGGCGGCGTGCCGACACGCGAGCAGTTGTATCAATTCGCATGGGATACGCTCAACAGCGGACATGTCATCCCTGGCTACGGTCATGCCGTTTTGCGCGTGCCCGATCCGCGCTTCACTGCGCAGATGGAATTCGCCAAGAAGCGTTTCCCCGATGATGAATTGGTGCGCCTGGCAGATATGGTCTTCGACGTGGTTCCGCAGGTCTTGCGTGAACAAGGCAAAGCCAAGAATCCCGCCCCGAACGTGGATGCCATCAGCGGCACATTACAGCATTACTACGGCGTGCGTGACTTCGATTTCTATACGGTGCTATTCGGCGTGGGGCGCGCACTTGGCGTGACCCCGAATTATGTCTGGTCGCGCGCGCTTGGCATGCCTATTGAGCGGCCTAAATCGCTGACGACAAAGATGCTTGAGGATATGGTCGCAAGAACGGCACAACCTTCGTAGGCGAATAAAAAAATTCCCGAGGTCAAATGGCTTCGGGATTTTTTCTATTTACACGTTGTCCGTTTTATGGTGTTCTTCGTCCGCAATTTCAAATTTGACCAGCCTGACGACCCGAACCTTATCCCTCACATACCAGGGGACGATCTGTCTGGCATGTTCACGGTTTTCCGCATCCACTATAGCCCAGGCCGTGTGGTGATTATCCTTGCACCCCCATTCGAATTGGTGCAGGTAGCCCGCCGCATGCAGGTCCCGTACCACCTGGTCGCAATTTTCCTCCGAATGGGGCGACTCGATCACAAAGCGTTCCATGTCAACTCCTTGTTTAACTCTAAAATTTAAGGAGATTATAGAACTTCTTGATTTGATTTTCAATCACCAGTTTGGGTCAGCCTGTCGATCAGAAACGCAAAATCCAGGGCGTTTTCCCTGAGAAAATCATACCGTCCGCTTGCACCTGCATGGCCTGCGCTGAAGTTGGTCTGGAGCAGGGCAAGGCTGCCACCCTTCTTTTTATCCCGCAACCGTGCCAGAAATTTTGCAGGTTCCCAATATGCCACTCGCGGATCATTGTATCCCGTGGTCAACAGCAGGTGCGGATATTCAACGGACTGGATATTGTCATAAGGTGAATAGGTAAGCATGTAATCAAAAGCCTCCCTGCTCTCCTCAGGATTGCCCCACTGATCATATTCGAGCGTCGTTAACGGAATGGTCGGATCGCTCATACTGGTGACCACGTCCAAAAACGGGACCTTGCAAATAACCACCTTGAACAGATCGGGGCGCAGGATCATGCTGGCGCTGACCAGCAATCCGCCCGCGGAACTGCCGGTGATGGCGAGTTTTTCAGGGGAGGTGAATCCTTCCTCCACCAAATGCTCGGCACAGGCGATGAGGTCTGTAAAGGAGTTCCTCTTTTTCAACAACCTGCCATCTTCATACCAGTCATGCCCCATCTCCGAACCGCCGCGGACATGGGCAATGACAAAAACAAACCCGCGTTCCAGGATGCTGATAATATTGGAGTTGAAATGTGCTTCACCTGATCCGCCGTATGCACCGTAGCCATAGATCAGGGTTGGGTTTTGCCCATCCCGCTTCAAACCTTTTTTGTAGGCAATGGAAAGCGGGATCTTTTTTCCATCCTTCGCCCCCGCAAATATGAATTCCGTGACATACCGCGTCTTGTCATATCCGCTTGGGATCTGATCCTCCTTCAAAAGCTCCCATTTTCCTGTGTCCAGACGGATGTTTACGATGGAGCCTGGCGTGATCAGCGATGAATACCGAATCCGGATGACATCCGACTTGAATTCGGGATTTGTCGCGATCGTGACCTCGTAGGTTGGATCGGGAAATTTAACATAATGTTCGCCACTCGCTCCATCCACCTGGCTGATACGCAGCTGGTGGAGTCCATCCCTGCGCTCAAGCAGGATGAGATGATTTTCAAACAACTCAAAGTGTTCGAGCATCACATCCTCGCGGTGAGGGACGACCTCCTGCCAGTTTTCCATGCCAGACGCAGAGATCGGCGCTTTGACCAGCTTGTAGTTACGGGCACCCTTGTTCGTGAGGATATAGAAGAAATCTCCGTGATGCCCGGCATGGTATTCCAGTTTGGGCTCGCGGGGCTGGATCAGCCGGGGTTCGGAATCAGGTTGGTCGGTCGGCAGGAAGCGCATCTCCTGCGAGATCGTATTGTAATGGTGGAGCATCAGAAATGCCCTGCTGCGTGTCTTGTAGAGGGAGAGCGAGAAGGTGTCATCCGTTTCGTGAAATAGCAGGACGTCCTGGTTCGGGTCTGTGTTGAGTTTATGGCGGTGGAGCTTGTCTGCGCGGTGATATTCATCAAGGGTGATATAGAATAGAGTCTGGCTATCCTCCGCCCATTCCACCCCGGTGTGATGATAGACGCTGCCGTAAACCCGTCCGATCCGTTCAGGGTAGAGCTCACCGCTGGCCAGATCCTTGATCTGGACGGTGTATATTTCCGCGCCTTCCAGATCGATGGAATAGGCAAGTTTGGAATGATCGGGGCTGACGCTGAACGCGCTGACACTGCAAAACCCATGACCCTCGGCCAGCAGGTTTTGATCGAGCAGGATTTCCTCCGGTGAATCGATGGAATCTTTTTTGCGGCAGAAGATGGGATATTGTTTCCCAGCCTCCGTGCGTGTGTAGTAGAAATACGCTCCGACCTTTTCAGGGACACTGCTGTCCACCTCCTGCACACGGCCTTTCATTTCCTGGAAGAGTTGTTCCTGAAGCGGTTTGATGGGACGGAGGACATTCTCCAGATATTCATTTTCCTCCTGCAAATATTTGTAGACCTGCGGGTCTTCGCGTTCACGCATCCAATAATACTCGTCCCGGCGTGTGACGCCGTGTTGGGTGATGCTGAATTCTCGTTTGGGTGGGATTGGATATGCCGTCATGTTTTCCTATGAAATATTGGGGAGATACTTTTCACGCAGGCTTGCCATGTGATGTTCGACATGACCCACGAGCATGAAGATCAATGCCCGTGCGCTTACTGCCGCGCCGCCGGCTGTCCCCACCTGTGATGCAGACTCTTCGCTCATGTTTTGTATGGCAATCGCATTCGCGCGGCGAAGATGCACGAACTCGTTTAGCAGGTCCCCGAGCGCAACCTCATCCGCGCCGGATTCGCGGACAAAATCCTCCTGCTCGAAGGCGGGCAGGGGAGTCTTGTCCTTGCGGGAGATGCGCAGTAAACGATAGGAGAAGACGCGCTCCCCATCGATCAGGTGACTGACGATTTCCTTGATTGACCATTCCCCGGGTCCGTTGCGAAAGCGCGCTTGTGGATCCGTCAAATGCCCAAGTGTGGATTGGATTTCCCCAATTTGCCCGCGCAGGGCGTCAAGCACATTCCGGCAAGCCCTGGCGCGCTGGATGTAATCTGTATAAAAAGCGGCGTATTCTTCGGTGGTCGGGGGAGTGAGTAATTTCATCTCATAATTATAGCGTAGGTGTTTATCTGCCCACAATATGATATATTTAATTTAAAGATGCCTGATAAAAATGAGGTTTTTATGACCAGTAAGCACACTCGCAATCCCGGCGCGCCTCTCGATCTCGATTGGGTAATGGGCGCGCGCGTCAACAAAAGCGCGGTGGAGCGGCGCGTTGAATCCCTCCCTAAACGCCGCACCATCAAAAAAGACTGGCAGGCGGCGTGGCTTTTGCGCGCCGTCACCTGCATTGACCTGACCACCCTCGCAGGCGACGATACGCCCGGGCGCGTCCATCGTTTGTGTGCCAAGGCGAAACAACCCCTGCGCCCCGATATGCTGGAACGCCTCGGACTCAATGGCGAGCGGATCACCGTTGGCGCGGTGTGCGTGTATCCAAATCGGGTGAAAGATGCAGTTCACGCGCTTCAAGGCTCTAACATTCCAGTTGCCTCTGTCGCGACAGGTTTTCCTGCGGGGCAGACTCCTCTGCCACAAAGAATCCAAGAGATCGAGCAAGCCGTGGAAGCAGGCGCAAAAGAAATTGACGTGGTCATCGCCCGCAATTATGTTCTCACTGGTGATTGGGCTGCCATGTACGACGAACTGCAGCAATTCCGTAAAGCCTGCGGTGATGCGGCGCACATGAAGACCATCCTTGCCACGGGCGATCTCGGCACGCTCAAGCAGGTTTATCAAGCCAGCCTCGTGGCAATGATGGCAGGCTCAGACTTTATCAAGACCTCCACAGGAAAAGAATCAACCAATGCTACTCTGGAAGTGAGCCTAGTGATGATCCGCGCCCTGCGTGATTATCTCGACCGCTTCGGCTATAAAGTGGGATTCAAGCCCGCGGGCGGAATCAGCTCCGCGAAGCAGGCGATGGCGTGGCAGTCGTTGATGAAGGAAGAACTCAGCGATGAATGGCTGAAGAATGACCTGTTCCGCATTGGCGCGAGCAGTTTGTTGACCGATATCGAGCGGCAGTTGTATCACTATATCACAGGTCACTACGCGGCAAAACATCACATGCCGATGGGATAAAGGCTTATTAACCGCAAAGAACGCAAAGAAAGGAAAATTGAAATGGAAACGCAAATCATTATTTCGAATCCAAAAATCATGATGGGACAGCCCGTTGTTTCAGGAACCCGCATTACCGTTGACCTAATTCTTGAAGGGCTTTCAGCAGGTGAATCTTTTGACCAGTTATTAAAGGCGCACCCACGCTTGACGAAAGAAGGGATTCAAGCCGCCTTACAATTTGCCCGTGAAGCCCTGCGTGCGGATGTCATTTATCCCATTTCTGAGTCTGTCTAATGAAAATACTCGCTGACGAAAGTGTGGATAACGAAATCGTCCTGCGGTTAAGACGTGATGGACATGATTGTGGCTATGTCGCTGAAATGTCCCCAGGTATTATGGATGAAGAAGTCTTGGTGTTGGCTAGTGAAGAAGATACCTTGTTATTGACTGCTGATAAGGATTTTGGCGAATTGATCTTTCGCCAGGGTTATGTCAAACGCGGCGTTGTTCTGTATCGGCTCGCAGGGCTTTCTTCTCAAGAGAAAGCAGAAATTGTTTCTTTAGCAATATCTCAACATGGAAGTGAACTTCTTTCGGCATTCAGTGTGATTACTGAGAGGGCAGTTCGCATTCGGAAAGTTTAATTAAGTGACAGTCACCTTCAAGGTGACTGTCACTTGAGGAAATATTATGTCAAAAATACTTGAAATCTTCAACACCATGGAATACGGACCTGTGCCCGAGGCGCCTGATGCCGTCAAGGCGTGGCTGGATGAGCACGGACGTAAGTTCGGCTTGTTCATCAACAATGAATGGGTGACGCCGAAGGGTGCGAAGTTCTATCCTTCGTACAACCCTGCGAATGGCGAGTTATTAGCCGAGACCACACAGGCTGGACAAAAAGAAGTTGATGCGGCGGTAGGCGCGGCGCGTGAGGCGCTCAAAACCTGGAGCAAAACCCCAGGCGTGACTCGTGCGCGGTATCTATATGCCATTGCCCGCAACCTTCAGAAACATTCACGCTTGCTGGCAGTGCTCGAAAGCATGGACAACGGCAAGCCAATTCGTGAATCAAGAGATATTGATGTGCCTTTGTTGGCGCGTCACTTTTACTATTATGCGGGTTGGGCGCAGTTGATGGAAACCGAACTGCGTGACTATCAATCTGTCGGTGTGGTCGGGCAGATCATCCCGTGGAACTTCCCGCTGTTGATGCTGGCGTGGAAGATCGCGCCTGCGATTGCAATGGGCAACACGGTGGTGTTGAAGCCTGCATCGTACACAAGACTCACGGCATTGTTGTTCGCTGAAATCGTCGCCGAGGCGGGACTTCCTGCTGGCGTTGTAAATGTAATTACTGGAAGCAGCAGCGCTGGCTCGATGATTGTTGAACATCCCGATGTGGATAAGATCGCCTTCACGGGTTCGACGGATGTTGGTCGCATTCTCCGCAGGCAGACCGCTGGCTCTGGAAAAAAACTCTCGCTTGAACTCGGTGGCAAGAGTCCATTCGTCGTGTTTGACGATGCCGATTTGGATGGAGCAGTTGAAGGCGTGGTCGATGCGATCTGGTTTAATCAGGGTCAGGTTTGTTGCGCAGGGTCCAGGCTCATTGTGCAGGAAAATGTCGCAGCGAAGTTCATCCAAAAATTAAAGGCTCGCATGGAGCACATGCGCGTGGGTGACCCGCTTGATAAGTCGATTGACATGGGCGCGATCGTTGACCAAAGCCAATGGGATACGATCGATGGTTGGGTGAAGACGGGCATTGCCGAAGGCGGCGAATGTTTTCAGCCGAATATCGCGCTGCCCGAAAAGGGACTGTTCTATAAACCGACGCTTATTACGGGGCTTGACCCCGCCGCCGCAACCGTGCAGGAAGAAATTTTCGGACCCGTGCTGGTCTCGCTCACGTTCCGCACGCCGAGCGAAGCCATCGAACTTGCGAACAACACGCGCTATGGTCTCGCGGCGAGTGTGTGGAGCGATAACATCAACCTCGCGCTCGATGTGGCGAGCAAGATCAAGGCGGGCTCGGTGTGGGTCAATTGCACCAATCAATTCGACGGCGCTTCGGGCTTCGGCGGCTATCGCGAGTCGGGCTACGGACGCGAAGGCGGACGTGAAGGTCTGTTTGAATATTTAAGACCGACATGGATGGATCGTCCACGCCCTGAGTTTGTACTGGATGAAAAGAAGAAGTGGGGCGAACACGTGCCTACGCTTCCTTCTCAGCCGACAACTGCTCGAACAAATGGACATTTACCTCCCGTTGACCGCACCCCGAAGATGTACATCGGCGGCAAACAAGTTCGTCCTGATGGCGCGTACACCACAACGGTGTTGAACGCCAAGGGAAAAATTGTCGGGCAGGTCGGTGACGGGAATCGCAAAGATATTCGTGATGCAGTCGAAGCCGCTCATAAAGCGCGGACATCAGGCTGGGCGATGCGCCACGGATACAACCGTTCGCAAATTTTATATTTCATCGCTGAGAACTTGGATGCCCGCAACGCAGAGTTCGTCAAACGCATTGTCGAAATGACGGGACGCACGCAGAAGTCCGCGCAAGCCGAAGTGGACGCTTCTGTTGAAAGATTATTCACCTACGCCGCATGGGCAGACAAATACGGCGGCACCGTGCAAGAGACCACCCTGCGCGGAATCACCGTCGCGGTCAATGAACCTGTCGGTGTGATCGGCATTGCCTGCCCCGATGAAATGCCTTTGCTTGGATTCATCTCGCTCATGGCGCCTGCGATTGCACGCGGCAACGGCGTGGTGATGATCCCCAGCCAGAAATATCCGCTCTCCGCCACGGACTTTTATCAGGTGCTCGACACCTCCGACGTGCCTGGCGGCGTGGTCAACATCGTCACAGGCGACCGTGACCATTTGACCAAGACGCTCGTCCAGCACGAAGACGTTGATTCGGTCTGGTACTTCGGACCCGCGGATGGCAGTTACCACGTCGAGAACGAGTCTGCGGCGAATATGAAGCGCACGTGGACAAGCTACGGTCTGCCCCGCGATTGGCTGTCCCGCGAACAAGGCGAAGGTCACGAGTTCCTGCATGAGGCGACTCAGGTCAAGAACATCTGGGTGCCGACGGGGGAGTAGGGAAGAGCAGAGCATTAGAAAGTAGAAAATAAATGACCAGACCTCCGTACACAGGCTCGGAGGTCTGCTGTTGGGCTGAAAAACGTCAATTTTCGGCAAAAAACGGGCTTTTTGGGCGAAAAAAACTGTTAGGAGTTTTTCTTAAAACTGCTAGGTGTTTTTCAAAAACTGTTCGGAGTTTTCTCCAAAACTGCTAGCAGTTTTTTAAAAACCTGCCTAGAGAGGTTTCCAAACCTCTCTAGGGAGGTTTTAAATTCTCTCTAGGGAGGATTCCGATCCTCTCAAGAGAGGTTTTCGATCCTCCCTTGACAGGATTCTTCCTTTTCTTGATGTTTTGCGTATAGGCATTTGAGTGCGTGCTCCAGGCGGCGGGTTGGGTGCTGATGGAGGAATAGTCCCTCCCGCCAGCCCCACCCGTCACTGCGTGACACCCTCCCCAAGTCCGAATTAAGACATTTGCATTAGTCTTTTATCTCCTCCATTCGGACTTGGGGACATGATCTTGCCCCGGTTTAATAGACACAATTAAAGTCCAGATTGTTGCTCAAACTCAACCGGGCTGAGGTAGCCAAGTGAAGAGTGCAAGCGTTGGCGATTGTACCAAACCTCAATGTATTCAAAAATCGTTGTTCGAGCTACTGCTTGCGTTGCAAATTGAGAGGTCACACACTCCACCTTGAGGGTAGCAAAGAAACTTTCTGCCACCGCATTGTCATAACAATTTCCAACTCGGCTCATACTCGCCTGAATATGTGCATCTGCTAAACTGCTTTGATAAGCGGCACTGGTATATTGACTGCCTTGATCGGAATGATGTAACAGGCTTGCCTGCGGTTGTCGTCCTTGTAAAGCCATGTCCAGGGCTGCCTCGACAAGGGTTGCATCCATTTGTGCAGCCATCGCCCAGCCTACTACTTTTCGTGAAAACAAATCCAGAACCACTGCTAAATATAACCAACCTTCCGCGGTATCAATGTAGGTGAAATCGCTCACCCATTTCTGGTTTGCCGCGCTGGCAGAAAAATCCTGGTTCAGATAATTCGGTGCTGGGATCACACCTGGCTGGCGCTGCGTAGTTATGGGACGCCAGCGCCTTCGTTTTTGAGGGCGAATTCCTTCTCTCCGCATCAAACGTGCGACTCGATGTCGTCCACAGGCGAACCCTCTGCGTTGTAGACCCGCCTGGATGCGCGGACTGCCATAGGTCTCGCGACTCAGTTTGTATTCTGCCCGGATCTGCTCCACCAGAATCCGATTCTCCACCTCTCGCGGACCGACTGCTTCTGGCTGCCAGGCATAGTACCCACTTCGCGTCACACCCAATACCTGGCACATCCGCTTGACGCTATACTCCTGGCAATGCTCCCGAATGAATTTGTATCTCATTGGTTTTCCCGGGAGAAAATGTTGATTGTTTTTTTTAGGATCTCGCGCTCTTCTTCCACTTCTGCCAACCGTCGTTGCAAGCGTTTGATCTCACGCTTGGCAGCTTCAAAGTCACTAACTTCCAAGTGCATTGGGTTTGTCCCTTGGGATATCACTTGGTATCGATCGCGCCATTTCACCAGCAGTCCGGGCGTGATCCCCAAATCGCGTTCAATTTGCCCGGCACTCTTTCCGCTGCTCTTCAAAAGTTCCAGAGCCTCTAATTTGAACTCTTCGGTGTACTTCCGATACCTTGTTTTCTTTTCGTCCATGATCCTGCTCCTGTTTTCCAAGTCTACTGGATCCAGACATTTTTTGTGTCCACTTTTTTAGGACAAGATCATAATTCCTAAAATTTCAGTTGTCGGATTTGGGGGAGGACGGGTGGGGGTAGTTTTCCAGCGCAAACTGAATCGCTCGTATCACCCCGTTGATATCATTCATCACATCGTTGTTCCAGAATCGAATCACCTTATAACCCAAAGACTCAAAGTATTTTGTTCTTTCAGCATCATACTTAGCTTGGTCAAGGTGTTGGCTTCCATCCAACTCAATGATGAGTTTCTTTTTGATACAGCAGAAATCAGGGATGTAATTGCCAATAGCGTGTTGCCTTCTGAAATTCACCCCTAATTGGCCATTGCGGAGGTACGCCCACAGTTTGGCTTCGTCGGGTGTGGGCTCCTTTCGCAGTTCGCGGGCGCGTTGATAACCTTTGGGTGTGGTTCTGCGGGCTGGCATTTGGCGATTTTACCCCAGGGATTAAACCCCTCCGCCTTCCCCCTACGGGGACTAACGCGGCACGTCCCCCAAATGGGACAGAAATACCGTCGCATTTGGGGGACGCGTATCCGAGCGAATGCGAGTGGTAGGACGGGTGGGGGTGGGGCAGGGAATTCGGTACTAGTTCAGCAGACATCGGAAGTCTCTGAGATTTCCGATGTCTGCTTTTGGCTGAAAAACGTCAATTTTCGGCGAAAAACGGGTTATTTTTGGGGGGAGAAAAACATTTAGAAGTCTTTGGCAAAACATTTAGAAGTTTTCCCAAAAACATTTAGAAGTTTTTTCCAAAACATCGAAAAGTTTTTAAAACGAGTCTAGACTCGTTTGCAATCCTCTCTGGACACGATTTAAATCCTCCCTTGACAGGATTTTTACCCGTCACTGATTTGTTTTGCGTATAGGCATTTTGGGCTTGACGCTTACCAGGTAATGAAGAGCTTATATCCAACGCAGGGATTCCATCGCGGCCCTGGCCGGGCGGATGGATAACAGCATGACCATGGTGATCAATATCGCGGAAGTGATGCACCATGCGCAGGTGGCGCCGATGACGAAGGGCTCAAGGAAGGTCAGGTAGACCGAGAAGAGCGTCCCGCCGCCGCTCAGGGCAAGCAGGGAGACGGCAGACCAGTTGGATACAGTCCCTTTTGCGTAGCGGGCGGCCAGCCAGGCGAGGGCGATGGCGATGTAGCCAATCACTCCCAGCACGCCGATGGGCAGCACCCCGAACAGGCGTGCGTACGCGCTCTGTTGCACGGTGTTGCAGTCTCCCACCGGTCCGCACACGGCGGTCACGTGGGCGGTCTCCACATACGCGAGATAGCCGGCCACGCCAAACCCGAGCAGGCACAAGGCGGGGATGTGCCATGTCCACGAAACGGGATGTTTGGCGCCGCCTTTTTTCCGCGGTTGTTTTCGGAATTCGTTCATGGCCCAGGCGATTGCCGCCAGCATGAAAACCAGCACGATCACTGCCAGCGAGTTGCCGGCCGGGTCGCGGGCAAATTTTTCCTGCCAGGTCGCGTCGTCCGTCAAGGTCAGGCCGGGGGAAACGGTTTGGGGTGTGGCGGCAGGTTCAAGGTCGGTTGGAGGCGCGGCGGTCGGGGAAAGTCCCAGCGTTTCGCGCAGTCCCGGGATGTCGGGCCAGTCCATACCGCCCTGCGCCAGATAGGTCTCGATCAGGATCGGGAATTGTTCGGGGATTTCGGCAGAGCCGATCAGATAAATATTTCCGACGACGAGGAAGGGCACCCCGCTTCGATCCAGACCGAATTTTTGCAGCGCCGCGAGGAAGAGGGTCTGCCCCTCGGGCGTGGTGACGTCCACGCCGACGATCTCCAGCTGGTTGCCGTATCTTTCGAATAACGGCGGAAAGGTATTCTCGATCACGTAATGACAATGCCCGCAGCTGGGGGAGTAGAAGAATACGGCGTGCACCACGGCGTTTGTCGTTTGCGCCCGGGCGGGGGAAACCATCAGGATGCTGGCAAGCATGAGCATGTTCAGCAGGACGCGGAATTTTTTCACGGGGTTCTCCTTGTCTGTAAAAAAAGCCATCCCATGGAAAGGGGACAGCCTTTCAAGTGCAGAGCGGGCCTCCATTCCAACGGCGGAGACGGCATTATTATCCTGGTACATTCCGGATGAATTTTAACGTCCCTTGTTTGGGGGGCAAGTGTAGGATGTCATCATTTGGCAGGATGTTAAAGCAATTTGGAACGCGATTTTCAGGTAATCCGACCTACTTGCGCCGATTATACATATCCATTAGTGAATCTAATAGTGGAATGTTACCTTTATCACTTACTCGCATGGTGGATTGGTATACAATCCATATTGTGAATAAAGTCACAAATGGAGATGCGATGATCAAAAAGACGTTTGCAGGTACTTTGATTCTATTGGGGCTGTTCCTGGCTTCCTGTTCGGCAGGAACGCCGTCCGAGACGGCTGTCCCCGCGGAAACACAGGCTGCTGTCGTGGCCGCGCCGGAGTCAGGCGAGTGTCTGGCCTGTCACACGGATATGCAGCGTCTCATGGATACGGCCAAGCCTGAGGAGGCGGATCACGAGGCTGAGTCAAAGGGGGTTGGCTGAGGGGGCGATGTGGCTCCGTTGGAGCCATGGGAGAAAGCCATTGTCGATGCGGAGAAATTCCTGCAGACTGAACACGGCAAAATGACGTGCATCGAATGCCATGCCGGCGTGAATGTATCCGTCAAGGACGAGGCGCATGTGGACTTAATTGCCGCCCCAAGCGAACAATCCGACATTTATTGTGCGGAGTGCCATGAAGAGCAGGTTGCCGTGTACCCGAATGCCCTGCACAATACCCAGACTGGTTATTGGACGACGATCAATGCCCGCAACGGCAATGTGCCGGAAGACCACCCCGCATTGAACGAAATGTTTGGAAATCACTGCGCTTCGTGTCATACGAGTTGCGGCGAGTGCCACGTCAGCCAGCCGAAGAACGTGGGCGGCGGTTTGTTCAGCGGTCATGTGTTCGAGAAGACCCCGCCAATGACGCGCTCGTGCACGGCTTGTCATGGCAGCCGCGTGGGCAATGAGTATCTTGGGAAGAACGAAGGCTTCCCCGGCGATGTGCATTTCCGCGAGGCGCGTATGAACTGCGTGAAGTGCCACACGGGTGAGGCTCTGCACGGCGACCCGTCCATTGCACCCGATCACCGCTTGAGCGGCGCGGAAGACCCGAAATGCAGCGACTGCCATGCGGATGCAGCGAGCGGTGCGGATGGGATCGAGATGCATACCTATCACGGCGATGGCACGACGATTTCCTGCCAGGTCTGCCACTCGATCAGTTACACCAGTTGCGACGGCTGTCACGTGGCGATCAGCGAGAAAACGGGCAATCCCTTCTTCGAGACGCAGGCGACCTACATGACGTTCTTCATCGGGAAGAATCCGATCCAAAGCGAAGACCGACCGTATCGGTATGTCCCTGTCCGCCATGTGCCGATCGCGCCGACCAGTTATCAGTTCTACGGCGAGAACCTGCTGTCGAACTTCGACGCCCTGCCGACCTGGGTGTATGCCACGCCGCATAACATCCAGCGGAACACGCCTCAGAACGCCTCCTGCGAAGCCTGCCACGGCAACCCGGACATTTTCCTCACCGCCGACAAAGTGAAGGAATCCGAGTTGTCCGCGAATTTGAAAGTGATCGTGCAGGCTCTACCCGCCCGGCTGGACCTGATCTTTGCCGCCATGCCCCAGCCCGCCGATCATGCCGACCTCGCCTCAACCGCGTGCATGGCTTGTCATGCCGACGGCATACGGAACGCCCCTGTGTTCCCGCAGAACCATGTGGAATTCAACAACGATAGTTGTTCTGGATGTCACAAGCTGCCCTGACGGCGCTTGATAATCACTAAAACGTTATTTCAAACAAGGAGAAACAATGTTCAAGAAGTTCCAATTACCCCTCGCACTATTCCTTGCGCTCAGCCTGATCCTGAGTGCATGTGGTGCGCCCGCCCCGGTTGCCGAACCCATTGTGGAAGCGCCGGTGGAAGAACCCGCAGCCCCGGTCGTTGAGGAGCCTGAAATGGGCATGGCGCAGATGTTCGCCGGCTTCATCACGAACCTGCCCGCCGAACAGAAATTCTACTCGGTGACCGCCGCCGACCTGAACCAGATGCTGGCAGAGAATGCGCCCTTCATCGTGGATGTGCGCCAGGCATCCGAACTCGAAGCGAATGGCTACATCGAAGGTTCGATCCATGTGGAGATCCGCGAACTGCTGAAGAACCTGGACAAACTGCCCGGCAAGGATGCGAAGATCGTGGTGGTGTGTGCGTCCGGTCACCGCGGCGGTTATGCCATGGTTGCCCTGCGCCTGCTTGGTTACACCGACGTCTTCAACCTGAACGGCGGCATGGGTGCATGGAAAAAAGCCGAATTCGCCGTGGTGGAAGGCATGCCCGAAGCCGCCGCATCCATCAGCACGCCGGATGTGGACGCCATCCGCCTCGCCTACTTCGACAAGTACCTGAGCAATCTCGACCCGGCCGCCGGTTTTGGCTCCGTCAAGAACGATGGATTGAACACCGAACTGGTGGAAGGCAAGGAACTCTTCCTGCTCGATGTCCGCCGCCAGGCGGAATGGGACGAGAACGGCTACATTGACGGCGCGGTGCTGGTTCCGCTCAACAGCCTGCCCGCCAGCCTCGATCAATTGCCCGCTGACAAGGACGCTGCAATTGTGGTCATCTGTGCGACCGGTCACCGCGGCACGCCCGCCCAGATGTACTTGCAGGAATTGGGCTACACCAATGTCCGCAACCTGAACGGCGGTATGAACGGCTGGAAAGGCGCCGGCTTCCCGGTCGTCGGTGTTGTTGACTGGCCCGCCGTCTTTTCTGACTTCATCACGAACCTGCCCGCCGAACAGAAATTCTACTCGGTGACCGCCGCCGACCTGAACCAGATGCTGGCAGAGAATGCGCCCTTCATCGTGGATGTGCGCCAGGCATCCGAACTCGAAGCGAATGGCTACATCGAAGGTTCGATCCATGTGGAGATCCGCGAACTGCTGAAGAACCTGGACAAACTGCCCGGCAAGGATGCGAAGATCGTGGTGGTGTGTGCGTCCGGTCACCGCGGCGGTTATGCCATGGTTGCCCTGCGCCTGCTTGGTTACACCGACGTCTTCAACCTGAACGGCGGCATGGGTGCATGGAAAAAAGCCGAATTCGCCGTGGTGGAAGGCATGCCCGAAGCCGCCGCATCCATCAGCACGCCGGATGTGGACGCCATCCGCCTCGCGTACTTCGACAAGTACCTGAGCAATCTCGACCCGGCCGCCGGTTTTGGCTCCGTCAAGAACGATGGATTGAACACCGAACTGGTGGAAGGCAAGGAACTCTTCCTGCTCGATGTCCGCCGCCAGGCGGAATGGGACGAGAACGGCTACATTGACGGCGCGGTGCTGGTTCCGCTCAACAGCCTGCCCGCCAGCCTCGATCAATTGCCCGCTGACAAGGACGCTGCAATTGTGGTCATCTGCGCGACCGGTCACCGCGGCACGCCCGCCCAGATGTACTTGCAGGAATTGGGCTACACCAATGTCCGCAACCTGAACGGCGGCATGAACGGCTGGATTGGGGCTGAACTGCCGATCGTCAAGTAAAGAAGCGGGAGCCTGCTCCTGCCTAAAAACAGAATCTGCCTGCGAGGAGGACTTGCAGGCAGATTGATTTAAAACAGCTGGCGCACCGTCATGTTCAGAATTTGACGATTGTCACTGGTCGGACTTATGAGAAAGGCTTATTCTTATGCAAAGAAATCATCACCGTCACTTATTGGACATGGAGAAAAAGATGGTTGAGTTATCCACTTTGCGGGTCTTTCTCGCCGCTGCGGAGGAAAAGAATTTTAGCCATGCGGCAAAGCGGTTGCACATATCGCAATCTGCCGTCAGCCAGAACATCCAGTCCATGGAGAAGGCGTACGGCGTGGAGTTGTTCATCCGCCGCGGACGTTCGGTGGAGTTGAGCGAGGCGGGGCAGTCCATCCTGCCGATGGCGCGGGAGGTCCTGCGCGCCGCGCGCATGATGGAGGACGGCTTTCAAGAGATCCATCACCAGGTCGGCGGGGAGTTGCTGATCGGCTGTTCCACATCGGCGGGGAAGTATCTATTGCCCGTCCTGCTCTCGGATTTTCAACATGAGTATCCCGCCGTACATCCGCGGGTGCGGGTAATCGGGCGGGACGGTGTGTATGAGCGCCTGCTGGACCAGAGTATTCCCATGGGGGTCTCCAGTAAATTCTTCGAGCATCGAGACCTGGAATGCCTGCCGCTGTTCGATGACCGTATTTACCTGATCGTGCCTTCGGATCATCCCTGGGCGGAATATGGGCAAGCCACCCCGGACGACCTGCTGGACCAGCACATCATCATGCGCGAGGAAATGTCCGGCACCTGTGAAACCGTACAGCAAAGTTTGAAGAATTTCGACATCACCCCCGACATGCTCAACGTGACGATGGAACTCGGCAACCCCGAAGCCATCGAAATGGCTGTGGAACGCGGCGTGGGGATTGCTTTCGTCTCGGAAATGGTGGCGGCGCGCGGACTTGCCTTCGGGCGCATCAAGAAAGTGGAATTGCAGGGACTCGACTTGCGCCGCACGGTGTATATCGCCCGTAATTTGCACCATCCCTTCACGCGGGCGCAGTCCCTGTTCTGGGATTTTGCACAGTCCCGCCGCGGGCAGTTGAATTCGGAGATTTGGGACAGCCTGGTCAATTACGCAGTTGCGGTTTGAATACGAGCACAGCCGGCTTGCTGGCGCAACGTTTGCAGACTCTGCCGAGGCGCAGGGTCTGTTTGTTTAAGAGAATCAGGCAATGGGGTGGGCATGAAGCGTTGTGACTTAATTCACAAAAAACCGTGATTTCCATCCATGGCGAAAAGCGAGAACATCTGAAATAATAAGGTTGACCATAACAATTTTTGAAAGGCAAGCCTTATGAATTCCAAGCCAATGAGCGAAAGCACGGAGATGTATCTCAAAGCCATTGTGGAGCTGGGCGACCGCGATGCGGTGGCGATCGCGCGCCTTGCCGAGCGTTTGAGCGTGACGCCTGTTTCCGCAAATGAGATGATGCAGCGGCTGGGGGAGCAGGGATTGGTTTTGCACAAGCCATACAAAGGCGTGACCTTGACGAAGAAGGGGCGCGGGGTTGCGGGGAATGTGCTGCGCAGGCAAAGGTTGTGGGAGCGTTTTTTGTACGACCAATTGAACATCGAGTGGGCGCAGGTGTATGAATTTGCATGTTCGCTGGAACATGCCACTGCGCCGGATGTGACCGAGGCGCTGGCAGCGTTTCTGGATCACCCTCAGACCTGCCCGCGTGGAAACCCGATCCCCGCCGCGGATGGATCGTTCGAGCCGCTGGACGGAATTACGCTGAACGAAGTGGAAGTCGGCGCGACGGTGCGCGTATTGGCGGTCAACGCCACGGCAACGGACGTGCTGAAATATTTGCAGGAGCGGGACATCCTGCCTGAGCGCGAAATCGAGGTGATGGAAGCCGCGCCGATGCAAGGTCCGTTGACATTAAAGGTGGCGGGGAAGGAAGTGGCATTGGGGCTGTCACTGGCTGAATTTGTGATTGTGAAACCCAAAAAATAACAAGGAAAACATAATGGCTGAATCAATTCTACTTCACCTGCTGCGACCCGGCCAGCGCGGGACGATCTCGAAAGTTAACGGCGCGAAGGCGCTGCGCCGCCGCTTCGTGGAAATGGGCATCGTCAAAGGTGAGACCATTCTGATCGAGCGCGACGCTCCGCTGGGCGATCCGGTGGCGTATTTCATCAAAGGCTATCATCTTGCATTGCGCAGGGAGGAAGCCGCCCATATCGAAGTCCTTTTGCACGAGGGCGCCGGTGACTGATTTGACCATCGCGCTGGCTGGCAATCCGAACGCCGGCAAGACCACCATCTTCAATGCGCTGACAGGGTTATCCCAGCATACGGGGAACTGGCCCGGCAAAACGGTCGAAAAAAAGGAGGGCAGGATCAAGGTCGGGGAAATGTTCGTCAACGTCGTGGACCTGCCCGGCACGTACAGCCTGACCGCGTATTCCCCCGAAGAGATCATCGCGCGCGATTTCATCATCGAGGGCCGCCCCGATGTGGTCATCAACGTGGTGGATGCGACCAATCTCGAACGCAACTTGTATCTCACCGTGCAATTGCTCGAACTGGATGTCCCTGTGGTGATGGCGCTCAACATGACCGATGAACTGCAAAGGGATGGCTCGAAAATCAATCTCGATCATCTCTCGCGATTCCTTGGCGACATTCCCATCGTATCCACAACGGCGAACCGCGACATGGGGATTCGTGAATTGATGTCCAAAGCGGTCAGGGCGGCAGAGCAATGACGATGGCAACAACCCTCTTTCGGCTTGATTACGGCGGCAAGCTCGAACGCGAGATCACGCACATCATCGAATCGTTTTCCGAATTTCAAATCGATACTGCACGTTATCCCCAACGCTGGCTGGCGCTAAAACTGCTGGAAGCCGACGCCGAAGTGCTGGATATCCTGCGCAGGATGCCGAACGGCGGAAAGGTCATTTCGCTTGCCGAAGGAAGCGCGGAGAAACTCAAATCCATGCTGGGCGATGATGTGGACATCCTGATCGCGGACCGCCGCTACGGCTTCATCAACGGCATCGTGCGCCAGTCCCTGCACCGCCCGCACATGGACCGCATCACGCTGACCGACCGCATCGACGACATCGTCACGCACAAGTGGCTGGGCCTGCCGATCTTCTTCGCCATGATGTATGTGATGTTCCGACTCGTGATCGACGTCTCTGCGCCGTTTTTGGACTGGACGGACTCAGTCATCACCGGTCCGATTGCGGGATGGTTCTCGCATCTTCTCGTCCTTTTATCTGCTCCCGCGTGGATGCATTCCCTCGTCGTGGAGGCAATCATCGGCGGAGTCGGAGGCGTACTTGTTTTTGTCCCGGGTTTGCTGATCCTGTACTTTTTCCTTGCCCTGCTCGAGGATTCGGGCTACATGTCCCGCGCAGCTTTCGTGATGGACCGCTTCATGCGCGTGGTAGGGTTGCACGGTAAATCGTTCATCCCGATGATTCTCGGTTTTGGGTGCGCTGTCCCTGCCATCTACGCAACGCGGACGATTGCCAGCTGGCGTGACCGCGTGCTGACAGCACTGCTCGTTCCGCTCATGTCATGTTCGGCGCGTCTGCCCGTGTACGTGGTCTTTGGCCTTGCCTTCTTCGGCGCGCGCGCAGGGACGGTCATCTGGGCGATGTACGCGCTGGGCATCGTCGTGGCGATGCTGGCGGGCATGGTCTTCACACGAACAATTCTGAAGCCCGATTCGTCTTCTGCTTTTGTGCTGGAATTACCGCCATACCGCCAGCCCGCCTTGAGGAGCGTGCTGATCCACATGTGGGAGAACACGCGTGAATTCGTCCGCAAGGCAGGGACGGTGATCCTGGCGGCGTCCCTGGTATTGTGGATTCTGCTTAACTTCCCCTCGGGTGTGGAGGACAAACGCGATTCATACTTTGGACAGGTGAGCGGCGCGATTGCACCTGTTTTTACTCCGCTCGGATTTGGCGACTGGCAGACCAGCGGTGCATTGGTGACGGGTTTCATGGCGAAGGAGATCGTGGTCAGTACGTTGAGCCAGATCTATATCAACGCAGATGTTGGCGAAGAAGTCCCCGAGCCGACTACTTTTGGTGAAGACCTGGTGGGCATCGGTTTGGGCTTTGTGGACGCGACCGTGAATTCAGGCAAGATTCTGCTGAGCATCATCCCCGGCGTGAATATGGTGGATGAGGAAGCCGAAACACAGGATACCACCCTGAGCCGCGCCCTGCGCAACCACTTCACACCGTTGAGCGCAACTGCCCTGCTGGTCTTTGTCCTCTTGTATGTGCCGTGCGTCGCCACGCTGGGCGTGATCAAGCATGAATTTGGGGCATCCTGGGCGGTGACTTCGGCTGTGTATCAGACTGCGGTGGCGTGGCTGGCGGCATTCCTGCTATATCAGGCTGGGCGGCTTTTGGGGTTTGGATAAATGCTGACACAATTGCTTTTCCTTCTTGAAGGCAAATCCGACGGCTTGAGTCTGTTTGAGATCAGCCGTCTGGTGAAGGCCCAGCCCACGGCGGTGCAATCCATGTTGGAGTTGCTGGTGCGGAAGGGCAGGCTGGTGGAGGTCGGCCCGGATGGGAGGGTTTGTGCAGCGTGCGGGTTGGAATCCAACTGTCAATTGCTGGCGGTGAAGGGGAAGCGGTACATGGTCAACGGGTAAATTCCGCGCTTGTCATTATTCCATTTATTGTCTATACTTTGCCGAAATCCAGTTCAGGAGACATGCCATGCCCACAGTACGCGATATGATCCGTAAAAAGGGAGGCGAGGTTTTTTCCATCCTCCCCGATGCAAGCGTTTATGATGCGCTGGCCGTCATGGCGAAACATAATACCGGCGCCTTGATGGTGGTAAGGGGTAATAAAGTGGAGGGCATCCTTTCCGAGCGGGATTGTGTGCGCAAGGTGGACCTGGAAGGCAAGACTGCCAAAACCATACAGGTCAGTGAGATCATGACGACGAAAGTGATCTATGTGGAGGCGGGGCAGGAGTTGGAGGAATGCATGGCATTGATGATCGACAAGAATATCCGCCACCTGCCTGTCTTTGACGGCAAGGAATTGCTGGGCTTGATCTCTGTGCGCGATGTACTAAAGGAAGTGGTGGATGTGCAGAAATTCATGATCTCGCAGTTGGAACATTACATTACGGGCGGCGGACGGTAGACGCCCGCCTTCCAAGCGATGAAAGACGGAGTCGGTAAATCCCGACTCCGTCTTTCATTTTTCTTAAAACGATATTGTCTGTCTACGACAACAGCACCTGCCCGCAATATTCACATTTATCCATGCCAAGTTCCAGCGTGCCGCCGCAGTTCGGGCAGTTAAAGGTCTCGACTTTGACCTGGAAGCCGGCCTCCCTGAATGCGGCTTCATTCTCCGCGAGGTCGCCGCGCAGGCGTTTGAGGCGGGCGAGATAGGCGTCACCGCTCATCTCACCGGATTTGCGCAGGCGTTCCACGTCCGCGATGTGTTCCTTCAGCATGCGCCGTTCGGCGTCCAGGCTTTCGCGGCTTTTATCCTTGAAGGAGACTTTCATCTCAGGTTTCGGCGGGATGGACGCCAGGATCGCAGCGATGACCAGAATGATCGCAGAGACCAGCAACCCGACGATCAATGGCGTGTATTGGAAGCCGGGAATTGAACTGAAATTGATCTTGTTGACCCGCACTTCGTCATAGTCCGCAATGACCACATGGCGGTCGCTGCCGAGCCTGCCGATATCAATGCGGGTGATGCCGCTCGAATGTTTGGGCAGGTTGTTGCGGCCGCCGCTGTCGGTGAAGATCGCCACAACGCCCGAGTCATCGCCGATGACCGCTTCCTGCTTGCCGTCTTCGTCAATGTCCAGGCCTGAGATCTCGGTCACTTTATCGGATAACGAACCGCTCCACATTTGGGTGGCAGTTGCTCCGTCAAATGAGAATGCCCACACGCCGCCGTCTTTTCCGCCGGCGATGATCTCGCGTGAGGATGGGTCGCCGTCCAATTCCACTTCGCGGACTTCGCTGACGGCTTGTCCAAGTGATTTTTCAAAGAGGATGGTTCCATCGGCAGCGTTGTAGATTCTGAACGCGCCGTATTCGCCGCCGGTGATGATCTCGCTGTCCCCGTCGCCGTTCAGGTCGAAGGCGCGCATACGGCGCAGTTGTTCCTGTGATGTTCGCCAGACTTCCCTGCCTTGCGCGTTGTACACGGCGATGGAGCCGTCATTGGTGGCAACTGCCACATGGAACTGTCCGCCAATGCGGGCATCGTCCATGCCGCGGATCTCGTTCGACCCGACCCGGGCTTCCCAGAGCGGGTTTCCGTCCAGGCCCAGGGCAAGGATTTTACCGCTCGTATCGCCGAGCACAATCTGAGGTCCGGAGGCGAAGCGGATGACCGCCACACGTGAAGGCAAGCCGATGCTGAGGCCCTCCACCAGAGTCGTCACGCGTCCCTTTGAGATCACATCCACAGACATGCCCCTGCCATTGTGAAAGACGACGATATCCTCCACGCCGTCGCCGTTCACATCAGCGAGCGTTGATTTTGCAGAGGAATAGGGGAAACTAAAAAGGGCGTTTCCGTTCCCGTCATAGACCGAGACATCGCTGGTGTTTTGAATGAAGAGATCGTCCTGCTTATCGCCCGTCAGGTCGATGACCTTCATGCTTTCGGCGGTGGCATAGGGTTTCGTCCAAATCACGTCGCTGCCGAATTTTTCGGCGGTGACTGCACCGCTGAAGGCGAACACGCCTGCCACGACCATGACGAGGCAGGAAAGCACGAATGCAACAATGAAGGGAATGATTTTGCGACTCATTTATGCAGCCTTTCGTTGTAAAAGAGAATATGCGGATTTTAAAAAGCTGAGGATGTGTTCCTTTTCCACTTCCTCAAAAGGTGATTTGGCGAGGATGTTGATCATGCCGCCCTCGGTGTTCAACTCGGCTACGGTGTACTTGCCGACGTTCTGTCCGCGTGAGAATTTGGGCGATGGTTTGATGTCATAGACCTGTGGATTGACCACGATGCGGACTTTCAATTCCTGTTCCGAACCCTTGAGTTTCTCGGGTTTCGATTTCATCTTTCCGCTGATGCGGCTGCGCTTGTAGTAGCTTTTCCGTTTCTTGGTTTTTTGAATGGCGGCCACGCGCAGGACATTGCCGTCATACAGCTTGGCTTTTAGTGAAAGCCATTGGTCGCTGAAATATTGGGTGGTACGGTTTTGCGTATCCTGCGTTTCACGCGCAACTTTGGTGGGGAGCAGGGGTCCTGTCAGGTCGAGATGCCCAAGGAATGTGGAATCGGGTTTAAGGTCGTCGCGAAGCGTGTGCAGGATTTCCTTCGTCCCGTAATAGCGCGGCGAAAAGTCGTGCGAGTCGCTCTTCCGCAAACTCCGTGCCAGGATGAACGCCGCCAGCCACAACGCAAATGCGCCAACCGAAAAGATGATCGAGAAATAGCCGAACAGGGTCAGGAGCGCGTCCACGGCAACCAGGCCCACGCCGACGAAAAAGATCATCAGCGGGACCCAGCGCCATTTATCACCAGCCGATTCGGTTTTTTGCACTTTCGCTAGAAAGGCATCCATGCCGCGCATGATTGAATCGGGCTTGTCGGCGATCGAGACGTACACGGGCGTAAATTGTTTTGTCCCTGTGTTTGGGTACGTCACTTTTTTGCGTGCCGTGTTCAACAGATAAAAGAACAGGATTACGATGACAACGAGAATTCCGCAAAAAACAACCATTCACTCCTCCGGGTACCTTTTTAAAATGACGGCGCTGGGTATAATTCAGTGATGCCGAAAATACTTTATACAGCCTTCGATATTGTACCAAGCCCCAAGGGGGCGTCAACGCATATTTTGCATAATATTCGCGGACTGGTCAATTGCCAATATGATGTCCATCTTATCACGCCCAACGATGGTTTGCTCCCCCCCGAAGATACTATTGAAGGCGCGCGCGTCACCCGCATCCCGCAGGACCTTTCGCAGAATTTTCTCGCCCGCGCCGTGCATTTTGGCAGGTCTGTGCTGTCGCATCTTGCGCTGCGCCCCGAATATGACGTTGTTCACTTTCGCAATATTTGGGACGGCTTTCACATTACGCAAAATAAAAGGAAGTTCGGCTGCAAGACACTCTTCGAGGTGAACGGACTGTCTTCGATAGAACTCAAATATCATTACCCCGGCCTGGATTTGGAGTTGCTTGCCAAGATCAAGGAGCAGGAGATTGCCACCCTGCACCTGAGTGACACGATTATTTGTCCCTCACGGGTGACTCGCGACTTCATCGCCTCGCTCGGAATTAACCGACAATTGGTGACTGTCATCCCAAACGGGGTCAGCCCTTCAGATTTTTCCGCCACCCCGTTGCCCAGCCGCGAAGGACGTGAGCCTGTCCTGCTCTATATCGGCACCCTTGCCGATTGGCAGGGCTTGGATATCGTCATCAAGGCTTTGCCGAAAATTCTCGAACAACAAGTTGTTCGACTCCATATCGTCGGGCGCGGACGTTCCCGTCAGCGCAAGATGCTAGCCAGGCAGATCCGCAAACTCGGCTTGGACGAGCATGTGACCGTCCAGCCTGCCGTGCCGCATCACGAAATCCCAAATCTCATTGCCAGCGCGGATATTTGCGTGGCTCCGCTTGGCTTGAATGACCGCAATGTGACGCAGGGAGCCTGTCCCATCAAGCTGCTGGAATACATGGCGGCGGGACGCCCCCTGCTGGCATCCAATATGCCCATCGTGCGTGAACTCATCCGTGAAGATGTGGATGGTCTGCTCTTCTCCCCGAACGACCCCAACGACCTTGCGCGTCAGGCGCTGGCGCTGCTGAACGATTTTAAGCTATCCCAACGCCTTGCCGAATCCGCCTCCCAGCGCGTGCTGACAAAGTTTACATGGCACGAGTCGCAGAAAAAGTTGGGGAAGGTGTATGAAAGACTATTGGACCCCTCCGCCTTCGGCACCTACCCAAAGAAAGGCAGGCTGCCCCCCAAATCCGCATGAAAGTTTCACATAATTCCCGATAATTTTATTGCGGATTTGGGGGAGGCTGTGTGGAGGTAAACACATTCCCCACTTCCATTGGTATCGCCTTCGGATTTCCTGTTTTCACATCTACAAAGACCCAGTCCGTTTCGCCCTTCACCAACACTTTCCCATCGCTCTTCCGCACAAATTCATACTTTCGCAGTGAGCGCACCTTGCGGATATTCTCCACCCAGGTGCGGATTTCGATCTCCTCGCCTTCAAACGCGGGGAGCAGATATTCGATGCGATGTTCGCGGATGACCCACGTGGAATCAGGTCCCTGTGCTGCGATGCCGCCGATGGAGTTGTAATGCTCGAGGGCAATGTCCTGCATCCATTGTACATAGGCGACGTTGTTGACATGTCCGTTCCCGTCAATGGCGGATTTGCGAATCGTGACGGTCTTTGTGTAGGTGGGGGAGATGGGCATGGTTGAATTTTACCGAATCCTACCCGGGATTCTTCGTCCAATCTCCACGAAATCTTTACAGAACCTTCACATCCCCGCTGTAGACTGTAGCTGTAAGAAAAAACGCTTTTTCGACGAAAGGAGAAAATTATGAAAAAGACAATTTTGATCGTAGCGCTTGTTGTAATTGCGCTGGCAGTGGCGGGGGCGGGTGTTGCATACGCCCAGGATGGCACACCGCCGTATGGTGGACGTGGAATGCACAATGGGCAGGGCCCTCTGCACACCTTCATGGTGACGGAATTCGCCAAGGAGTTGAAACTCAACGTGAATGACGTCAATACCCGCCTCGCGGCTGGAGAAACCCTACGGGACATCGCCCTTTCCGCGGGCGTGACTGCTGAAGAATTCCCTGCCGTGCTTCAGGAAGTTCGTGCAAATGCACTGGATGCGGCGGTGAAAGCCAATGTCATCACGCAGGAGCAGGCGGACTGGATGAAGTCCCGCGGTTTCGGACGCGGCGGGATGGGGAATGGCACTTGCGATGGGACCGGTCCCCAGGGCGGTCGCGGGAATGGAATGATGGGACGCGGGAACGGACAAACAAACCCGTAAGGGGCCAAATTTAAATATAAAAGGAGGCGGCACTTCTCAGTGACCGCCTCCTTTTATGCTTCATAACGTTCCGTCAGGATATGGCAATACAAAAGATTTTCATGACAGCCTTCGCATTCCAGTTGCAGCGTCGTATGCTGGATGTTATAGCTGGTAGCAAGTATTTCGTAGATGGTCTGTTGGATGGATGTCCCTTCACTGACCGGGATATTGTCCGTCACCACATGCGCGGAGAGCAGCCGCAGATTTTCGTTGATGCTCCATACATGCAGGTCGTGGATGCCAAGCACACCTTCGACGGCACAAATATCTTTCAGCATTTTTGGGACGTCGATATTTGCGGGGGTGCTTTCGAGCAGGATGTGAATGGATTGGCGCAAAATGCCCCACGCGCTCCACAGGATGAACACGCCGATCAATACACTGACAAGCGGATCGAGCCAGTTCCAGTTCGTGAAGAAGATCAGCACACCCGCGATGACCGCCCCCAGTGTAGACAGGACATCTCCCATCAGGTGCAGGAAGGCGCTCCGCAGGTTGAGGTCGTTCTCACTTCCCTTTTTGACGAGCAGGGCGGTGACAAGGTTGATGATGAACGCCGCGATGCCGACGCCGATCAGAACTGGCGCATTGACCTCAGCCGGGGAGATGAACCGACGCCAGGCCTCGTAGAAAATGCCCAGCGCGATCAGGATCAATGTCGTCGAGTTGACCAGCGCCACGAGAATCCCCACACGATGATAGCCGAAGGTCTTGCCGGCGTTGGCGGGTTTGGCGGTGATGCGCAAGGCATACCAGCTCAAGCCGAGAGCGATGACATCCGTGAAGTTGTGCGCGGCATCGGTGAGCAGCGCGAGGCTGTTGCCCCAAATGCCTGCCGCCACTTCAACCAGCACGAAGAGGGCAGTGAGGGTCAGTGAAAGCGCGAGGCGTTTGGTGGTTTGCTGGGTGAGGTCGCCGATGTGAGAATGATCGTGCATTTTATTTTTCTGTTGGCAAGCCTGCCGCCTCCCACGTGGAGATTCCGCCATCCAGCATCCAGATGTTGGTATAGCCCTTGGTGACCAGTGTGGCAACGGCTTTCTTGGACATGCCCCCGCTTAAGCAATAGACGACGATCTTCGCATCTTTCTCTGCTGGGAGTTGGTCCATGTTTTCTGCGAGCACGTCGTAGCCGATGCGCAGATCGGTCTGCGGAATGTCCTTCTCCCACGGGGTGTAGACGTTGAGCATGACGAAGTCTTTGTTCTCCAGCATGGTCTGCGCTTCAGGCACAGAAATGACGCGGTACTTGTATCCACCCATGTCTGCTTCGATGCCGACCTGTGGTTCTTGGGCAGTTTGGCAGGCAGCGAGCAGGAACGCCATGAGCAATAGGATATTTACGAAACGAATTTTGTTGAACATATTTTTTTTCAATTAAGGTGCTGTTGGATACCCTGCATCGATCCAGGCTGCAAAACCGCCGAGCATGGGGGTGACATTGGAGAAACCGTTTTCAAGCAAGATGGACGCCGCACGGGCGCTCAATTCTTCGCTTGGTCAGGTGCAGTAGGGGATGATCCACTGATTTGGGTCGAGTTCGCCGAGGCGCGCTTCCAGATCGTTGACTGGGATGTTGACGGCGCCTGTAATATGCTGCCCTGCAAACGCTTCGGCTGAACGTACATCCAGAAGGATTGCAGACCCAGAATCCAACGCCGCCTTGGCTTCAGTAAGAGAGACTCTGGAAATTTCAGGATACGGAATTTCCTCTTCGATGGGCGCTTCGGCAACCGGCGCAGGGTTGCTGTTCTGGCTGAAAAGCATAAACGCCGCAGCGATCAATGCGATACCACCGCCAACGAACAGGATGGTTGGGAAAGAGGAGTTCTTGCTGTTTTTCTTCTTTTTTGGCATGTTAAGTTCCTTTATAAAGTGTTGTCGATCATAAAATTATCCATGTTGGACATGGTCCAATCCCAAGGTGAACAGGCGCGAGACATGCTCGTCGTCCAGTGAATAGAAGACTTGCCTGCCAGATTTCCGCGTGCGGACGAGGTGCATTTGACGTAATCCGCGCAGTTGATGGGAGACGGCGGATTCGGTCATGCCGAGTCCATCCGCGAGGGTGCGGACGCTCATTTCCCCGCCCATGAGTTTGGCAATGATGCGGATACGGCTCGCGTCGCTGAGGGAGCTGAAGAGTTCGGCTAACTGGATGGCTTTTAGTTCGGTAAGTTTCATGGTTGAATATATGAGCAAATATTCATATATTATCCGAGGAGGAAAAAGATGTCAAGAAAAAAGACAGGCGCATCAAATACCCTGTCTTTTGTGCTCACAAAAGGCTTTCAATAAACCGCCAGACCAGCGCCACAACGAAGGTGACGATAAAGCCCATCACCACCGGCATAAGGGCGGCAACCATCGTCCATTTTTTGCTGACGGTTTCCTTGTAGATCGTGTAGATGGTCGTACTGCATGGGTTGTGGATCAGGCTGAATAGCATCAGGTTGACCGCCGTCAGCAGGGTCCAGCCGCCTGCGTGGAAAAGTGCCAGCGTCTGGGTATCTGATTCGAGTTCGAACATTACGCCCGCGCCGGCGCCAACATCAGTCGTTCCGGTGACAAGGACGGTCAACATCAGGATGGTCGGGATGACGATCTCATTGGCGGGGATGGCAACGACATATGCCAGAAGGATCACGCCGTTCAAACCGATCAGCAAACCCACCGGATTCAGGAAATTAATCAAATGGGCGGCAATACTTTCTCCGGCGATGTTGATATTGGATGCCAGCCAGATCACTGCACCTGCGGGCATCGCGAAAACTACCGCGCGCCAGAGGACGATCAGGGTGCGGTCAATGAAGGATGTGTAAATGGTCTGCCAAATTCTTGGCGGGCGGTAGGGGGGGAGTTCCAAACTAAAGGTGGAGACTTCGCCCTTTAGCACGGTACGCGAGAGCGCCCAGGATGACACAAACGTCAGCAATACACCTAATGCCGCGATCCCCACCACCGCCAATGCCGAGATCAAGCCTCCCAAGTAGGCAGGGGCTAACGCGCCGATAAAAAGAGAGGCGATCAAGATTTGTGTGGGCCAGCGTCCGTTGCAGAGCGCGAAGTTATTTGTGAGGATTGCGATCATGCGCTCGCGCGGACTGTCAATGATACGCGTGGCGACCACGCCTGCCGCATTGCAGCCAAAGCCCATCGTCATGCTCAAGGCTTGTTTGCCGTGCGCGCCTGCCTTTCGGAACAGGTTATCCAGATTGAATGCCACACGCGGCAGATAACCGAAATCTTCCAGCAAAGTGAAGAGCGGGAAGAAGATCGCCATCGGCGGGAGCATCACGCTAATGACCCAGGCTGTGGCGAGATACATGCCATCCAGCAGCAATCCGTCGATGAACCACGGGATGCCGATGCTCGCGGAGACGCTTTTCAAGAAGGGATGAATTATGTCCAACAGCAGGGTAGCAAGCATGGTTGAAGGCATGTTCGCGCCTGCGATCGTCAACCAGAAGACGAGTGTCAGCAAAACCAGCATCATGGGGAAGCCCCAAGTGCGGCTGGTGACCAGTTTGTCAATCGTCCGGTCGAGGTCGAAGCGCGGTTTTTTGTCGGGGCGGATGACGGCACGGTCTGCGATCTGAGCCGCATCGGTGTAGATGGATTCCATCAATTTCTCGTGGAAATCCACGCCGATCTGCCAGCGCAGGGATTGCGCGTTGTTGATGATGTCTTCGGGATTTTTTAAGTAGGTTGTCATAAGATTAACTTCGTGATGTCATTCTGAGCGAAGCGAATAGATCATTGATTCCCGATCACTTGCAGCTGGGCTGCGCGTTGTTCGATGCTGCCGTGGGTCAGGTCGCCCAATTCACCTTTGCGCAGGGCTTCGGCGATGCGTTCATCGCCGTCGAGCAGGCGCAACGCCACCCAACGGGCATTGGGCAGGTCGGGGAAGGCAGTATCGATCTGGGCCGTCAATTCGTCAACGGCTTTCTTGAGTTCGGGGGAAACATACTTGACGCGATACGGTGTGCCGACCACTTCGCCTTTTGCAACTTCACTGACTGCTTTTAAGAGTTCCGCGATCCCCTGTCCCTGGCGGGCAGACATGGGGACGACGGGCACGCCCAAGTCGCGCGCGAGGCGTCTTTCGTCAACTTGAAGCCCGTGGCGTTTCGCTTCATCCATCAAATTCAAAGCCACCACCACGCGGTTGGTAATTTCCATCACTTGCAGCACAAGGTTCAGGTTGCGTTCGAGGCGCGTGGCATCCACCACAACGATGGTCACGTCGGGCTGACCGAACAGGATGAAATCGCGCGCCACTTCTTCATCCAGGCTGGTTGCCAGCAGTGAATACGTGCCGGGCAGGTCCACCAGTTTGTATTTGTTTTCACCGTATTCGAAGCCACCCTCTGCGCGTGTGACGGTCTTGCCGGGCCAGTTGCCCGTGTGTTGACGCAAACCGGTCAGGGCGTTGAAGACCGTGCTTTTGCCAGTATTGGGGTTGCCCGCCAATGCGACCACGAAATCGAAGTTGGTCATATCCACGCCGAGTTTTTTCAGCGCGGCGGCATTATGAACCGGACAAGCCTCACATGCGGCGGTTGTCTCTTGAGTTGGGGTTTGAGCGGTCATTGTGTATCCTCATCCTGTTTATTGATAAAGATCAGATCAGCTTGTGATTTGCGCAAAGCGATCACCGCATCACGGATGCAGTATGCGGATGGATCGCCGGATGCGCTGCTCATTTCGTTCGATATTTTTGTGCCGGGTAAAACGCCGAGATCCAACAAGCGGCGACGTTCTGCGCCGCGGATGCGATACGAAAGTTGTGCGACACGCGCAGTCTGCCCGGGTTTGAGGCTGGAAAGCGCCTCTCCCTTAACCTCGACCTGCTGCGCCATCTCAGGCATTGGCGTTACTGCGATATTTGCCGCGACGACCGGGGCGAGCAGGTGCTCGTCTCCGCCAGCCCAGAAGCGCACACGCTGCGGCGAAGATTCGAGCAGCCGCACCACCTGCCCGACGTGCAGTCCCTCCGCCACGAGTTGGGCATAGACCACTTCAGGTTCATCCTCCAAATGGACGATGCGGGCAGGTTTATTGATCGCCATATTCGTCAATGGGGTGTGTTCGACCTGGAAAATCTGTCCGCTGGCGGTGGGGATGGGATCGCCGTGCGGGTCGTGGGTCGGGTTGCCAAGGCGGGCGGAAAGCGCGTTGGCTTCGTCAGTAGTCAGCATGTGTTCGAAGCGCTCAGCTCGGTCGTGCCAGTCGGTCTCGTTGTAGCCGGTCTCATCCGCGAGGTAGCGTTCGTAAAGACGATGCGCGCGGATGATTCGCAGCGCATAATCCCGCCCGGCGGATGTGAGATGAAATTCTGTGCCTTGGAATTCCAGAAGTTCATGAGATGCAAGGGTGTCGAGAATTTTTGCGATCTCATCCGGGCTGGTGTTGAGCGCGCCTGCCAAACTCTTGATCGATGGTTTGTCACCGTCGATCTCACATTGGTGGATGTGCTTGAGCGCATCTTCCTGAAACACTTTTGTGGTCAGTTTTTGTGCGCGCTGCCAGCGCCAGAAAGCGCCTTGCTCGGGGCGAAAGATGACCCAGATGGTGACAGTAAATATGAGTAGCCAGACCAAGTTCATGGAAATACTCTCCTTTCAAAAATTATCCCACTGGCCCGGATTTTTTTCCAAACCAGTGGGAAGGTATGCATTATCGATTCGTTCTCGTATCTTTCACGAACTGAATTCCTGTTGTGATCTTTTCAGTCCGCTGTCTGTCAGTGTAAGCAGACCGTTCCTTTGTTGGATCAAGCCGTTGCGTTCGGCGATGCCGACGACTTCCATCGCGAATTGCGGCGTCCATTTGAGATGCTCGTTGAGATGAACAACTTCGTTCTCGATTTCTGCTTCATGTGCGGCGGTGTGATTGGCGATGTGCATGGTGAGCATGGTCAGTGCGAACTCGATGCGCTGGTTTTGGCGGCGCCGTGCATGGGCGAGGAGTCCGCGCTCGGGGGCGAACAGGTACGAGATTAAGAAAGAAACGCCTGTCATCGTCGCCATCGAGCCCGCGATGGAGGCATCCAAAAGATAGGCGAGCCAGTATCCGCTCACGGCGGAGAATATCCCGATCAGCGCGGAATAGATCAACATGCGCGAGAGGCGGTCGGTCAATAAGTATGCGGCGGCGGGCGGCGCGATCATGAACGCGACCACCAGCACCGAGCCGACGGCGTCGAAGGAACCGACGGCAGTGAGTGAAACCAACGTCATCAGTGCGTAGTGAATGAGGGTGGGCGCGAAGCCAAGCGCGGCGGCAAGGGCGGGGTCGAAGGTGGCGAGTTTGAGTTCCTTGTAAAAGACGAGCACAAAGACCAGGTTGAGCAGCAGAATGCCGCCGGTGGTGTACAGCGCTTCGGGTCCAATATCCATGCCGAAAAGTTTGAGGCGGTTGAACGGCGCAAAGACCAGTTCGCCGAGCAGGACGGCATCGGTATCGAGATGCACGTCGCCCGCAAAGCGCGTGATGAGAATGACCGCGATGCTGAAGATGGCGGGGAAGACCAAACCAATGGCAGCGTCTTCGCGCACCAGTTGCGTGCGGTTGAGCAATTCCACGAGGACGACGGTGATGACACCCATTAACGCCGCGCCAACAAGCAGCAACGGCGAGTTGAGACTCTTTGTAATGAAGAACGCGATGACGATGCCAAGCAAAACCGTGTGACTGATGGCGTCGCTCATCATTGCCATGCGGCGCAGCACAAGGAAGACACCAGGCAATGCGCACGCGACTGCAACGATGGAAGCGATGATCTGAATTTCAATTTGTGCGGATGACATACTTACGCTTCCTTCTCTTGAGATTTACCTGCTTCATCCAACCCAGACTGAGTCAACGCCCAGGCATCTTTGCCGAGCTCCTGAGCATAGCCTTGTTCTTTGAGTTGCTGTAACGCTAACGAAACGCCATCGGGATTGGTGCTCATCGCCCGCAGCACCGCGGAGGAATGTCCGCGTTCTTCGTTGGGATGCTGCATGGCAAGTGTGTTGAGATCGCCCAGTACTGCCTGTGCGCGCAGGTGACGTCGGTTCTGCAAATTACGGAACCAGTTCCAGACCAGTCCGCGGTTGGTGGCGAACAGCATCGAGAACAGGACGATGGCGCTCATACATAAGACAATCACTGGACCCGTTGGAATCTTTTCCGCCGAACCGCTGATGAGCGTTCCACTGACTCCCGCAATCGCGCCGAACAGCCCGCCGAGGACGACCATGTTCTTGAGTTTGTCCGTCCACTGACGCGCCGCCGCGGCTGGCGCCACGATCATCGCGGACATCAGCACCACGCCCACGGTTTGCAAGCCAAGCACAATGGCGATGACCAGCAGGGTGGTGAGCAATACATCCAAAAAACGGACAGGGTAGCCAAGGCTTGCTGCGTATTCGGTATCGAATGTGATGAGTTTGAATTCCTTCCAGAAGGCGATCAGCAGAATGATCGCCAGCGTGCCGATGATCGCCATCGTTACCACGTCACGTTGTAACAAGGTGGCGGCTTGACCAAAGAGGAACTTGTCCAAGCCCGCTTGCGTGGCATCGGGCAGACGTTGGGTGAAGGTCAGCAGCATCAAGCCGAAGCCGAAGAAGACTGAGAGCACCAGCCCCAGCGCGCTATCGTCTTTGATGCGTGTGGTGCGGATGATATTGAGCATGAAGAGCGTCGCCAGCCAGCCCGCGATTGACGCGCCGAACATGAGGATGACAGGCTCACGGCTGCGGGTGAGCAAAAAGGCGATCACGATGCCCGGCAATGCTGCGTGGGAAATTGCGTCCCCGAGCAGGCTTTGCTTGCGCAGCACTGCGAACGACCCAAGCGCCCCGCTGACGATTCCCAGAATCGCCGAGCCTAACGCCACGGTGCGCAGGGTGTAATCAAAGAAGAGATCGTAAAAAAGTTGAGAGATGTCCATAAGATTTTTATCCACAGATTTCGCCGATTAGGCAGATTAAAAAAAAATCGGCGAAATCTGTTCAATCTGCGGATGGTATTAATGCTTTCCATTCTTCACAGCGTCATCCGCGCTCAAGAAGGCGACCTTGCCGCCATATGCCTTGCGCAGATTCTGATCGGTGAAGACTTCGCCCACAGGTCCGCAGGCAATGCGGCGGACGTTGAGCATGGTGACCCAGTCGAAGTATTCGGGCACGGTCTGCAAGTCGTGGTGAACGACGACTACGGTTTTTCCAGCCGAGCGCAATTCCTGCAACAAAGTGACGATGGCGCGTTCAGTAGTGGCATCCACGCCTTGGAAGGGTTCATCCATAAAATACAGTTGCGCATCCTGTACGAGCGCGCGCGCCAAAAAGACACGCTGCTGCTGTCCGCCAGAGAGTTGGCTGATCTGCCGCTCGGCAAAGGACTTCATCCCAACTTTATCGAGGGCATCCAACGCTGCGGCGCGTTCTGAAGCGCCTGGTCGTTTGAGCCAGCCGAGTGCGCCATAGCGTCCCATCATGACCACATCCAAGACACTGGTGGGGAAGTCCCAATCCACGCTGCCGCGTTGGGGCACATAGCCAACGAGATGACGCTGCTCTGCATACGGCTTGCCATACACAAGCACTTGTCCCGCGGCGGGTTTGATCAACCCCAAAATGGATTTGATCATCGTGGTCTTGCCCGCGCCATTCGGTCCCACAATCGCCATCAACGTACCCGATGGCACTTCCATATCCACGTCCCATAACACGGGTTTGTCCTTGTAGGCGATCGTAAGATCGGTCACATCAATTGCATTGACAGCCATCTTATTCACCTTTCAGCGCGGCAACGATGGTATCGATGTTGTACCGCACCATGCCGATATAGGTTCCCTCAGGCGTGCCTTCACTGCCCATCGCATCCGAAAAAAGCGAGCCGCCAATTTGCACATCAAAGCCTTGTGATTGCACAGCCGCCTGCACCGCTTCCACATTGCGCTGCGGCACCGAAGACTCGACAAAGATGGCGGGAATTTGTTGCTCAACAATAAAACCTGCCAGCGCTTGCACGTCCGCTGTGCCCGCCTGCGACTCGGTGCTGATGCCTTGCAAGCCGCGCACTTCAAAGCCGTATGCCCTGCCAAAATAACTGAACGCATCATGTGCGGTGATGATGACGCGCTTTTCAGCGGGGATGGTTTCTGCTTGACTCAAAACATACTGATGCAATTCTTCGAGTTGAGCGAGATACGCTGTCGCGTTCGCCCCATACGCGGACTTGTGGGCTGGATCAGTTTCTGAAAGCGTGTCCTGCACCCGACGGACAGCCTGCATCCACAAAGTCACATCGAACCAAATGTGCGGATCGTAGGAATTTTCGTATTCGGGGTGAGCAAGCAATGCAGTTGGGTCGATTTCATCTGCCACAGCGACAGTCGTAATGTTGAAATCATTCATCTTCTCCAACACTTCACCCAGTTGTGCTTCAAGATGTAAGCCGTTATAAAAAATAAGATTGGCTTCCTGTAAGCGGCGGATGTCGCCTTCGCTGGCTTTGTACAAGTGAGGGTCTACGCCTGGTCCCATCAGGGCGGTGACTTCCACGTATTCCCCGCCTACATTTTTGGCAATGTCTGCGATCATGCCTGTGGTGGTGACAATATTGAGCTTGCCATTTGAATTACCGCCCGTCTCCGTTGCACACGCGCTGAGGAGCAGGGATAGGGTCAATACGACTAAAACGATTTTCTTCATAAGTCTTTCTCCAATTATCTGAGTTTGGGAAATAAACTTCCCGTGTGTCTAATGTAATTACGGTATTCGTCGCCGAATTGTTCGATGAGAAGTCTCTCCTCTTCAGGCACACGAATGGCGATGACAGAAATAATGATGGCGAGTCCGCAAAAGCCGATGAACCAGTTCGAGGTCAGGAAAAGAACCGCGATCTGCATCAGCAGGAAGGCAAAGTAGATCGGGTGACGCATCCGCGTATAGGGACCTTCTGTCACCAAGGCAGGGACTTTCATCAAACGCAGCGCAGGGTCAAAGTCCGCGCTGAGCTTTTGGCTGAGCGTTTTATGGCCCCAGGCATTGATAACGATGGCAAAGAGACCAAGCGCCAATCCAGCCCAGCGCACCCAAACGGGAAAGGGGATGTACGACCATTTCATGAATGAAGGGGCGAACGTCCATACTAGCACACCAAGGTAAAAGGGAACGCCGAAAATGGTGCGCAGATTCAATAAAAGCGGAATTTCGTTTTCATTGTGCATTTTCACGCGTGTGGCTTTATCTTCCTTGCCAGCTTTTGCCTTTTTTGAGTAAGCGGTCATTACATGCGCGAAACTGAAAAAGATGATAAAGAATGCGATCTTGAAAAAGATTTCGAGGAACATGGTTTTCTCACGTAGGTGACAGTCACTTTTGCGAAGCATCCCGCAGCAAAGCAGAGTGGGTAAAGTGACTGTCACCTCCTGTGGCTAGAAAAACTTCGGTAGAAACTTGCCTGTGTGCTTCAGGTACTCTCGGTACTCATCTCCGAATTTCTCAATGAGATTGGCTTCCTCTTTTGGCGTGCGGATCGCCATGGCGATGAATGCCAGTGTTGCCAGCAGAATAATGAACCAGTTGTCTGCCATCAATGCAAAGGCGATGTAAAGCGATGACCCAACTGTGTAAAGTGGATGACGTACCCAGCGGTAAATTCCGTGAGTCACAAGTTTGTGATTCGTGCGCGTGGCGCTGACAGGCGTAATGCCGCCTTGAATGCTGATGAACAGCCAGTAGATCAGCCCGACCACGATGATGCCAAACCCGAATCCGAACCAGCGTACCCATTCGGGCAGCCCGATCTTCGACCATGCCATCCACTGCGGGTTGAGCAGGTACACGATGGGGCTGAGCCACAACATCAAACCGCCAATGCGAATGACAAGCATCATCGGCGTGCCGTCTGCGCTGCGGGAAAGTCTTTCGCCCGAGTCGCGGTCTGCTTTCATGCGGAAGTAAATGGAGATGCCTGCTCCTGTGAAAAGGATAAGGGCGGCGAGAATTCTAAAGATTGTTTCGTTCATATCAGAAAAGCCTTTCTATTGATAACGTTTAGTTTGTGGTTTCAACAAATATTTTTGTAGTGATGTTCAAGCCAAGCACATTGATTTTCCTGCCGACTTTCACTGTCAGGTTGTTGTCAAACGCGGAGTATTCTGTCACCTCGATCTGAATGCCTGGGGTGAGTCCCAAACTGTCAAGATGGCGAAGCAGGTTCGGGTCCGTGGCCACGACGCGTAATATCGTCGCAGTCTGATTGGGACGTAGAGAAGATAGGGGCGTCGTATCCTCGACGGGCATTTTCAAATTTTCTGTGGGGATGAGTTCACCATGCGGGTCGCGGGTGGGGTTGCCGAGTGCGGCAGCGATGCGCCGCTCGAAATCCTCCGAGATGACATGTTCCAGCCGTTCCGCCTCCTCATGCACTTCATCCCACGAATATCCGAGTGTTTGTGCCAGCCAGGTTTCGAGCAGACGATGGTGACGAATGACCTCGAGCGCGGCGCGTTTCCCCGCGGGGGTGAGGGTAACGCCCTGATGTTTTTGATACTCGACCATGGCAGGCTTTTCAGCTGCTAGTTTTTGCATCATGCCCGTGACGGAGGCGGGTTTGACATTGAGTTCGCGCGCCAGATCGTTGGTGCTGGCGGGCGAATCGTTTTCGGTCAGTTCGTAGATGCGTTTCAGGTAATCCTGAACAGATTGGGTGGATGTTCTGTTTTTCATGGTTTTTGAAAATTAGGTTCGGCTAAATATATTTTAGGCTAAACTAAATATTTTGTCAAGGTCGAGACTTGACTTTTAGTGGGAGAATCTGTACAATAAGTTTGTTAGTACAATGAATTTACAAAGTGGTCAGACCGGCTTACGTCTTTTCGTGTAGGCATCAGGAACTTCCCATGAAAAAGGCTACTCACCAGCAAACCAAGCAGCACAACCGTGACCTCGTTTTGCGAACCATCTTTGCAAACGAATCGGTCAGCCGCGCGGAAGTGGCGCGCGTCACTAATCTCACGCGAACGACTGTCTCCGAGGTGGTGAGTGGGCTGCTCACTGAAGGATTGGTGGAGGAAGTAGGCAGGGGTGAATCGATCGGGGGAAAATCTCCGATCTTGATGAGCGTGGTTGCAGACTCGCGTTATTTGATCGGATTAAATCTGGCACAGGATAAATTCATTGGCGCAATTGTGAATCTGCGTGGCGATATCAAGGAAATGGTCGAAGCGCCAGTCCATGATGACAATGGGCGGAATGCGCTCGAACTTGTATACCAGATCATTGACCAGCTGCTCCGAAAGAGATTAAAGCCGATCGTAGGTATTGGCGTGGGTGCGCCAGGTCTCATTAATACGCGCGAAGGCGTTGTGATCGATGCCGTTAATTTACAGTGGCAGGACCTTCCACTGGGTCAATTGCTTAAGAAGAAATACAAACTCCCTGTTTCGGTTTTGAATGACAGCCAGGCAACCGCCATTGGTGAATACGTCTATGGCGGGCAACATGCCGCCGATGAAAACCTTATCGTTGTAAATGTGAAACACGGCATTGGCGCAGGCATCCTGATCAGTGGTCGATTGTTTCAGGGAGATGGCGGCGGTGCGGGGGAAATTGGTCACGTAGTGGTGCAGGAGAATGGCGAGCTTTGCCGCTGTGGAAAACGCGGCTGTCTGGAAACAATTTCCAGTGCGCGGGCTGTGATTCAACAATTAAAGGCGAGGTCACTTGATCAGGCACAGTCGGCTTTTGAGGCCGGGGACGCGGAAGCCAATCGGGTCGTTATGACAGCGGGACATTTTTTGGGGAAGTCCCTTGGGAATTTGATCGGCACTTTAAACATTCAAAAGATTGTGATCACGGGCGATATGACCCGTTTTGGCAACGCATGGCTGGATGCAGTAAATTCCTCCATGCAGGGCGCGGCGTTGTCCCGCATGTCTGAAGGCACCCGCCTTGAATTGGGCGCATTGGATTATCGCGCCTGTATTCTCGGTGCTTCCGCATTTTTATTGCTCGATGATTATTCGCTGTTATTCACACAGGAAAATTAATGTCCATGCAGTTGATCGGGCCGCGAGTAATACCTCCGTTGGATAAGAATTTCCGTCCGGCAGTTTTGGCGAATCGAAACTTTCAGCGTGTTGTCCAGCTGGTTGGGGAGCGTATCGTGATCGGCCTGGAACGAAGCGGCAGTGATGTGTCCCGCTGTGAGTTAACCATCTATCCTGAAGGCCATGCGAATTTCGACTCCAATTATCGATATGTCGAGCGCATCGTTAAGTTTTTGCTTTGGCAGCGCGGCGGTCATACACTATATGTTGGCAATTCTCCAAAAATAGCTGAATATTTGAAGAAAATATATAACAAGGATGGCGCACGAAAATTCGATTACCACTTTATGGGAGAACAAGTGTACGAAAGAGAGTTTTCAGTTGTTTCCTGCAAAGCGGAGGAAGTGCCCGCCTCGCGCGAGACGGGGAAACTGCTCGGTCGTAATTTACAGGGTCATCGCATTGGGTTTGACCTGGGAGCTTCCGATCGCAAGGTAAGCGCTGTTGTGGATGGGACACCGATCTTCAGCGAGGAAGTGGTCTGGGAGCCGCGCAAAAATTTCGACCCTCAATATCACTACCGTGAAATTATGACCGCGTTGAAAACCGCCGCAAGCAAAATGCCGCGTGTGGATGCAATCGGCGGAAGTTCCGCGGGCATTTACATTGACAACCGCCCAATGGTTGCTTCGCTGTTCCGTGGAATCCCGCAGGAACGATTTGGCGAGATTCGGGACATGTTTCTGCGAATTCGTAATGAGATGGGCGTGCCGCTGGATGTCATCAATGATGGCGATGTCACTGCATTGGCCGGCTCCATGTCCATTGAAGATAACGGGATTTTGGGAATAGCGCTCGGTTCAAGTGAAGCTGCGGGATATGTGAACATGGACGGGCATATTACGGGCTGGTTGAACGAACTGGCTTTTGCCCCCATTGATTACAGCCCGAATGCCCCTGTGGAAGAGTGGTCTGGCGATAAGGGTTGCGGAGCTTCATACTTCTCGCAACAATGTGTATTCAGGCTTGCGGAGAAGGCAGGCATTGAAATCCCCTCAGACGCACCGGATGCCGAGAGACTGAAATTTGCGCAGGAAAAATTGGATGCAGGGCACGAAGGCGCGGCAAACATCTGGCAAACCATGGGCATTTATCTTGGGTATGGCATTGTTCATTATGCGGATTTCTACGATCTCAAGCATGTCCTGATCCTGGGGCGTTGCACGTCGGGGCGCGGCGGGGAGCTTTTGATCGAAGGTGCGAAGAAGGTTCTTGAAGTTGAATTCCACGAATTATTAAAGGAAATCAAACTGCACCTGCCCGATGAAAAGATCCGCCGTGTGGGACAGTCTGTCGCTGCGGCGAGTTTGCCGGTAATCGAATAGGAATTGATGAATGAAGCTTCACCTCGACACTGCTGAAATTTACATGCCGGATGGCGAAAATACCAAAACAGCGCTTTCACGCACCACGCATTTGTGCTTTTCCGCCCATCAGGATGATATCGAGATCATGGCTGCGCAGCCAATATTTGAGTGCTTTCAACGGAGGGATAAGTGGTTTACGGGCGTGGTCGTCACGGACGGACGCGGCTCTCCGCGCAAGGGTATCTATGATGAGTACAGCGATGATGAAATGCGCCTGACGCGTTTCAAGGAACAGCGCAAGGCTGCATATGTGGGCGAGTTCTCCGCGCTGGCGATGCTGGATTATCCAAGCAAAATCGTCAAGGAGGGTTCCAGAAGCGAGCCCGTCGAGGATATGGTCAGAATCCTGCGCGCGGCAAGACCGCACTTTGTGTACACCCACAATCTTGCGGACAAACACGATACGCATGTGGCGGTCGCTCTGCGGGTGATCGAAGCCGTTCGGAGGCTGGGGCAGGCTGAACGTCCGGAACGAGTCGTCGGCTGTGAGGTCTGGCGCGCATTGGACTGGATGGTGGATGCGGACAAGGTCTTGATGAATCTGTCCGATCATGAAAATCTGCAACTTGCCCTGCTGGGCGTCTTCGATTCGCAGATCGCCGGGGGAAAGCGTTACGACCTCGCTTCGATGGGGCGCCGCCGTGCCAATGCGACCTATTTCGAATCGCACGGCGTGGATATAACGACCGGGTTGTCCTATGCGATGGATATGACTTCCTTGATGAACGATGCTCAAAAAGACCCCGCGCAATTTACACAGGAGTTTATCCAGCGCTTTGCACAGGATGTAGGTGAACGTATCAAGCGGATGAGCTAAACATTTCCTGGGAATATTTCAATCATCCGAAAGAAAGGAGGATGAGGAGACAAGACATTCCTGTATCGAGATATGAGTTTGGATACCTGTTCTCAAAATACAATAAGGAGAAGAAAGATGAATAAGAAACTGTTAGGTTTGTTGTCTGTTTTGGTTTTGGCCAGCCTTGTTTTGACTGCCTGCGGCTCCCCGGCTCCTGCCACCGAAGCGCCTGCAGCTGGTGATGCATCCGCCGCGGCCACTTCAGCACCTTCCACCTCAGGTCAATCCACAACCTTGAAGATCTATCTGCTCGATTACACTCCGGATACGATTGCATGGCTCAATAGTGAAATTAACCCGGCTTTTGAAGCGGCTAATCCTGGGGTGAAGGTTGAGATTACAGAAGGCTCATGGTCCGGATGGGATACCACCTTCAGCGGTTTCTTTGCCGCTGGCGAAGGCCCTGATATCATCAATCTCGGTTCTGAAATGAACACCCTCTATGGTGAAAGCCTTGCGGACATGGATCCCTATCTTGGCGAAGGCGCATGGGATGAAATTTCCAATTTTGGTCCCGCTCTCGAAAATGCCAAGTTTGAAGGCAAATTGCGCGGTCTTCCGATCTTCACCGCTCCGCGTTACGTGTTCTGCCGTACTGACTTGATGGAAGCGGCTGGTTGGACTGCCGGCACACCCAAGAACTTTGCAGACTGGACCTCCTTCGCCTCGCAGGCTTCTGTGATCGATCCCGCCACCAATTCATTAACTCAACAGGCGCTCGTCCCTGTGGATGCTGGTTCGATGGCAGATTGGCAATGGTGGCTGCTGGTGTACTACTCTCTCGGCGGCGAACTCTACAAAGCGGATGGCTCCCCCAACTTCGATTCCCCTGAAGCTCTGGCGGCGACCCAATTCCTGTTTGATATGCGCCAGGCTACCTATGGTGATGCTGCAAATGCGGTTGGCTCTCTCCCCACTGGACAGGGTTCTGTTATAGACGTCGACGATGCCACTGGTAACGATAACGGCGCTGTATGTCTCGCTCACTCAGGCTGGGCTGCCCCCGCTTTTGACCGCCCGATCTGGGATAAAATCACCATTGAGCCTTTCTATGGCGATCCCGCCAACTTCCCCAACAGCCGCCCAGTTGTGCTTGCCTTCAATGACTGGCTGGCGGTTGCTGACTACAGCCCGAACAAGGAACTTGCCGCTGAATGGTTGAAGATGGCATTCAGCAAGGAAGCCAATCATAAATGGAACGAGACCATGGGCTTGATCCCTGCCCGCAATGATGCACAATATGGGTACGTAACAGATTCCCCACAGCTCCAACGCGAAGCTGAATTAGCCGCTGAATATGGTGTTGGCTTTGCCGGCATCAAGGAAGCCGCCAAGCTTTCCACCATCATGCAGGATGCTCTCGGTAAATTGATCACCGAAGAACTCACTCCAGAAGAAGTAATTGCCCGGATTCAGTCGGAATATGCGACTGCTCTCGGTCAGTAGACCCCATTATGTCAGGGTTGGGCAGGGATCTTCCTGCCCAACCCTTTCTTTGTGATTTGGAGGAGCAAGCGATGCCTGGCAATCCATATCTTAATGTGCTGGTCACTGTCTTTTTGACGGTCATCTTTATTATCACAAGCAGCTATGGATTGGGTTTCCTTGCCCGCTTTATCGTAAAATTACGCGGCGCGCCCCGTAGTTATCAGGAAGATACCTTTGCAGGGTATCTGTTTGCCGCTCCCTGGATCGTGGGTTTTGCGATCTTTGTCATCATCCCTCTGTTTTTTTCCCTTTATTGGAGTTTTACCGATTATCGGGTCACATCACGTGATCCCGCGAACTGGGTGGGAATTGAAAATTATTACAATATCCTATTTAAAGATGCAGGCTTCCGCGCCTCCATTGTGAACACGCTTTATTTGACCGTGATCGGACTGCCTCTGCAGATGGGAGTTGCGTTATTTCTGGCGGTCATGCTCAACCAAAAGATGCGCGGCGAACGCATCTTTCGCATGGCGTTTTACCTGCCTGTCATTCTTGGTTTCAATACTGCCGTACTTCTATGCTGGCGTTTGATGCTGAATACGGGCACGGGTATTATCAACCAGATTATTCGTGCGCTTTCGTCTTCCTTTCCGCCGTTTGGCTACGTGACCCGCGCGCTGATTTTCGTACAGGAGATCATCACGTCCTTCTTCCTTGGGATCAATACGGGAAAATTCAATTTAATGATCAAGGTACTTGAAGCAGGCTTTCCTGTCGAAAACCGTGTACCTCTCTGGGTGCAAAGCCCGTTATGGACAAAGATGTCCGTGATTTTGTTGATGATCTGGGGGTGCGGTACCATGATGTTGATCTTCCTGGCTGGTTTGAATAATATCCCCAGGGAACTGCACGAAGCCGCCGAAGTGGACGGTGCCTCAGCCTGGCAACGCTTCTGGAAAGTTTCCTTCCCGCTCCTGTCCCCATATATTTTTTATAACCTTATTGTGGGATTGATCAGTTCGCTTCAAATTTTCGAACCGATCTTTGTCCTCTATCGTGATAATCAGCCGATTGTTTCATCGACAATATCAATGGTCTACTATTTATGGCAAAAGAGTTTCAGTCATTTTGAAATAGGCTATGGATCCGCCATCTCCTGGGTAATTCTTGTGATCATTTTTATCGTTACGGTGGTCCAGTTCAGGGTACAGGATCGCTGGGTGACCTATGAGATTTATTAGGAAAGGCAAAATGAAACGACACACATCCATGCTTAAAAGTACAATCCTTTACGTCCTCCTCACAGGCGCGACGGTATTGATGTCCTTTCCGCTGTTTTGGATGATCTCATCCTCCCTGAAAACATTACAGGAGACGAATTCTCCCGGCATCGTCTGGATTCCAAATAATCCCACCTGGGAGGCGTACATCGGAATTTTCCAAAACCAGAATTTCCTGCGTGCTTATTTTAATTCTGTTTTTTACGTCACTCTGGCACTGGCAGGGACTCTCATTTCCATTGCGGCGGTATCCTACGCTTTCAGCCGGATTGAATGGCCGGGGCGGAATATCGTATTCTTCCTCATGCTTTCCACCATGATGATTCCTCCGCAGGCCTTGATCGTCCCTCAATATGTTTTCTTCAATAAACTAAAATGGATCGGCACTTTTAATCCTCTGATCATTCCCGGCTATTTTGCCGGCGGCGCGGCAATGATCTTTCTCCTGCGGCAGGCTATGGCGCAAATCCCAAAGGAATTGGATGAATCTGCTTTTGTGGATGGGGCGAATCATATCCAGATATGGTGGGAGATCGTCCTGCCGCTTGTGAAAGCCCCCCTTGCTACTGTTGCCACTTTTCTTTTTGTAGGCTTGTGGAATAGCCTGCTCACCCCATTGATGTATCTGCAAACTGTCGACTTATATACCCTGCCTGTTTATGTGTCCACACTTTACAACATCAATAGCACGGTTCAGCAATGGCCCACCATCATGACTGCCGCCGTGTTAACCACCGTGCCCTTGATCGTCGTGTTCTTTTTTGCCCAACGCTTCATTCTTGAAAGTGTTGTGGTTTCAGGGTTAAAAGGTTAATGTGGATATCGAACGTTCAATAGGACAAAAACTTTTATTTGCATTCCATGGCAGGGAGAAACCTTCGCCTGAGATCGTAAACGCATTTAAAAAATATCATCCGGGTGGGGTTTCACTTTTTCGAAGTCTGAACATGGGGACTCTTCCCCAGATCAGGGAGTTGAATGCATCGCTTCAACGTCTCGCTCGTGAATTCGACCTGCCTCCATTGATCATCGCCACTGATCAGGAAGGTGGACAATTGATGGCGGTTGGTGATGGCACGCAGCTTCCCGGCAACATGGCGCTCGGCGCAGCGCGCTCCAAGGGACTGGCACGCAAAGCTGGCGAAGTCTTGGGGCGCGAGATGTCCGCCTTGGGGATCAATGTCAATTACGCGCCCTGTGCCGATGTGAACGTCAATCCGCAAAATCCGGTTGTTGGCACGCGGTCCTTTGGCGAAGACCCGATTCTGGTTGGGGAACTGGCTGCCGCCATGATCGAAGGGATTCAATCCCAGGGCGTCGCGGCGACCGTCAAGCATTTTCCCGGTCATGGGGATACTGCCAGCGATTCACATCTCGGACTGGCAACTGTTCCGCACTCGATGGAAAGACTCGGCGTTGTGGAATTGCCCCCGTTCATTGCCGCCCTGAAAGCGGATGTCAAACTGGTGATGACCGCACACCTCGGCATCCTTTCTGTGGATGGTCCCGGCGCTCCTCCAGCCACTTTATCTCCCAATATCATTAATGGATTATTGCGCCGCGAACTTGGTTTTTCCGGCGTTGTCATCACAGATGCATTGGACATGCGCGCCATCCACCAGGGAGAGTTGCTTCGCGAGGATGCGCTCCGCGCTGCAAAAGCAGGCGCCGACCTTCTGCTCGTCACCAGCGATCCATTGGATCAAACACGAGTGTACGAATCCTTGCTGAATGCCGTACAGACAGGTAAATTTGGCATGGACGAATTGAATGCCTCTATTGCCCGAATAGCGCAGTTGAAAAAATGGTTGTGTGGGCAGCCTCCCGCGCCGGAGTTGGATGTGATTCAAAGTGCAGTGCATAAGAAAATTGCAGATGAGATCGCTGAAAAGTCCATTACCCTGGTGCGCGATCACTCTAGGTTGCTGCCGATCAGGCTTGAATCTGATAAAAGGATCGCGGTGGTTATCCCGGCGCCGCAAGACCTCACGCCAGCGGACACTTCCTCATACGTGATGCCAAAACTTGCAGACTCCATCCACGCCTATCATCCTCGTGTGGATGAATTCGTTATTTCTCTATCAACAAATGAGCAGGAACAGGCATCCATTATCAATCAGGCGCAGGAATACGATTTGATCGTAATTGGCACGATCAATGCCTATGCCGAGGAAAAACAGGCGGAGTTCGTCCGCAGTGTATTACAAACTGGCATTCCGACCATTGTGGTTTCCATGCGTCTGCCTTATGATTTAATGGCCTTTCCCGAGGCTTCCACATTTGTTTGTGTGTACAGCATTTTGGAACCGTCCATGCGGGCGGCGGCGCGGGCACTTTTTGGTCACGGGGAGATGGCTGGTCATTTGCCGGTATCAATTCCGGGCCTGTATGAAGCGGGTTATTCATCCCAGATGGTATAGTTAAAGAAATCATGACCCTTTATTCTGAAATATTTGAACAGCCTGAAAGAATCAAACATCTATTATCCTCCCATCGGAAAACCGTTGAACGGATTGCGTCTGAGATCCAAAAGCGCGATATTCAATATGTGTTTCTTGCTGCGCGCGGGACTTCTGACAATGCGGGACGATATGCCAATTATCTGCTTGGAGCATTGAACCGACTTCCGCTTGCGCTGGCGACGCCTTCGCTATTCACGTTTTACAAGCGTCCGCCGAAATTGAAAAATGCTCTGGTGATAGGCGTTTCGCAATCGGGCAAATCGCCCGACATTGTCAGCGTATTGGAGGAGGGCAGAAGGCAGGGATGTCTGACGCTTTCCATCACGAACGAACCCCGTTCGCCGCTTGCACGGACCTCGGACTTTGTTCTGGATATTCAGGCGGGTCCTGAGCGGGCAGTTGCCGCGACCAAAACCTATACTACCCAGTTGATGTCGATTGCCATGCTTTCTGCCGCATTGAACGGAGGCAAATCACTATGGGAGGATCTGAGCGAGGTGCCGCGCTGGATGAAAACCGCATTGAAGCAGGATCCCTTCATTGAGGACACCGCCCAGCGTTACCGCTACATGGACCAGACCGTTGTGCTGGGGCGCGGCTATAACTATTCGACTGCATTCGAATGGGCGTTGAAACTAAAAGAACTGACCTATATCATTGCCGAGCCGTATTCGTCCGCTGACTTTGCGCATGGACCAATTGCAATGATGGAGAGTGGATATCCTGTCTTTGCGGTCTCTCCAAGGGGGCAGGTGTTCATTTCGATGCTGGAGATGCTCACGCGCCTGCGTTCGGATATTGCAGCTGAATTGGTCGTGATCTCGAACGACAAGCGTGCGCTGGGGCTGGCACAGGTTCCGCTGCCCATTCCCGCAGATGTGCCTGAATGGCTGTCACCCCTGGTGTGTATTCTCCCGGCACAGTTGTTTGCCTACCATCTCACCCAGGCAAAGGGATATAACCCGGAGCATCCCCGTAGTATCCGCAAGGTGACGACGACACGCTGAATTTTTTCCTCCCAAAAAGTATTGTATGAAAACTGCTTTTATATGATAATGCCTGTTATAAAAGAGGTGACCCTATGCGTATTTGCATTCTTTCAGATGAAGAACTCTCCGATTTCAACCCGGCCCCATTCATGGATGGTTATGACTGGGAAATGGTGACCATGTCTGAGCCGTTGATGGATGTGCTCCGTTCGCTGGAGGCGCGCAGGGAGTTCGATGTGTACCTGAACCTGTGCGAGGGATATGATAATGACTACAGTGATGAGCACGGCTACGAAGGCGTGGATGTTGTCAAGGCGCTGGAGTTCCTCAACCTGCCTTTCACTGGTGCGGATTCAAAATTCTTTGACCCCACCCGCGAGGAAATGCAGGCGGCGGCTGATGCAAATGGGATCAGTTTCGCAAAAGGTTATCGTGTCAAGAGCGTGGATCAGGCCGGGTCACTGGTCGGGAATTTGCGTTATCCGATCATGATAAAACATCCAAAAAGCTACGGCAGCACGGGGATGATAAAAGAATCGCGGGTGGATACCCCCGAACAGTTATTGATTCAAGTGGAGCGGATCTGCTCCGAATTTGGTGCGGCGCGCATGGAGGAATTCATTGTCGGCAAGGAATATAATGTGCTGGTGATGGATAACCCCGATGATCTTGGCAAACCCATTGCGTACCCGCCGGCGGAACTGGTCTTCCCCCCCGGCGAAGAATTCTGGCACGTGGACGTGAAATGGAACTATGACGTTCCATTCGATTTCAAACAGGTCACCGACCCCGAACTGGTATCGCGTCTGCAGGATATCGCCGGCAGGATGTACCTGGCCATGGACGGTGTGGGCTATGGCCGTTGCGACATCCGCATGAACGAAAAAGGCGAATTATATATTTTGGAGATCAACCCGAACGGTGGCATCATGTTCAAGCCGGAGGAATATGGTCCTGCAGATTACATGATCCTGTACGACCCGGGCGGCTACAAGGTCTTCTTTGACCGCATGTTTCAGGCGGCCTTTGTCAGGCAAAAACTACGGATAGCAAAATAGAATTTTGACATTGTCTGAACAGGTTTTGAGGAGATTGCTTGTGAAAGCTGTATCCTAATCCCCCAGTGCCTCCACCCCGGAGACGATATCCAGCAGTTCGCTGGTAATCGCGTCCTGTCGTTGTCCATGATAAACAGCGTTCAATTCGTCCGACCGCTCCTCGATATTTTTCTCCGCGGCTTGCATCGTCATTAGACGATGCTGGCGTTTTCGCTTGCCAATGATTCAGCATATGCGCGGTACAGCTGTGCAAACAGATACTGGCTGACCAGCCGAGACAATAACCGTTCCCGATCCATTGTGTACATCGGCAGGCTTCTGGATGGGCTGATTTCCCGCACGGGCGTGCTAAACAGGCTCATGTCCACCGGCACCAACTGCTTGCACACCGATCGATATGCCGAACCTGAGATTGGATGGTTGTAATACAAAATAACCTTATCCACTGCATCGCGTTCGCGCAAGGTGTAAATTTCCAATAAAAGCGACCGCACTGCTGGATTGATTCCATCCACTGAACTGGGGACAGGGAATAAACTTTCAAAGGAACTGCCCGCCTCTTCCAACCTCGAGCCTGCCCGCTGACCGATGGCCATTTTCTTCGCCTCGCAATTCGCCAAATCTTTCAGTGCGTACGATCTGTAGGAGAGTCATTCCCCGTGACCAGCCTGGAGTAGATGTCCGGCAGGCGCTTTGGGAAGAACATACCCACCTCACTGCCGCGCACGGAACGAATCGCACCCAGATTTTTGCCCTGCATGTGGTGATTATAATCCACGCATGATATGAAATTATGAGTAACCGTTTATGTTGAATGTTCGAGAAAGCCCTCTGCGCCGAAGATCCCATCGAACGCGACCCGTGCATTATGTGAGGCCTTCTCGCGCCACTTCGGTTCCGAGGGCAAAAACAACTCGTCATACTCGCGTTTCATCCATGCGCGTGCCGCATCGCTGCCGCCGAACCAGCGCAGTGCATTCTCCAGCACCGTAGTCCGCAGGCTGTGTATGCCCTGCCAGAGTGAATCGCCATACGTCCCAAACTCGAACGCGCCCGCGTAATACGTTTTTTCAGGATAATTCGCCTTAATCATATTACAGAAATATTCGAGCATATCCCCATTAATGGAATAAAACTCCTCTGGATTTACCCCCGCCACGAGCGGGACTTTGAACCTGCTCTCTGTTTCTGCGGCAGTCATCCTCTCTGTCGGAGGATTCAGCAGCGTCATCTGCCAGCGCGGACCGTAGCCCGTGTGAACATCCAGAAAAAGGATTTGCGCATAGCCACTCACGGCGGTTTCGAGAAGCCCCAGCATGGCTTTGGTTTCTTCCTGTAACTCAAAACCACCGAAAGACATCCCATCATGGACGCGGTATTGTCCCATCAATGCCGTCTCACGGATGTGGCGGACACCTTTGGGCAGTGCCTTTAACACATTCCATAAGAACGCGGCTTTTTCATAAAATGGACTCTTGAGCGGGCGCGCGGGGTTGAGCAGAAAATTTAATGATTCGTAATCGGGGTTGATCGATTTTAGACCGCCATAATCTTCATTGAAACTGCGGTTCAAATCCACGTTGTTTTTGTTGACGCGCATGCGGTGTTTCATCCCGTATGCATTGATGGGATGGACGATCACGACGCCCGTCGTTCCCGAGTCGAAGTGCGGCAGATATTCTTCGATGAAGAGCTGTATCACGCCCGCGCCGACGTAGCCTTCAATGCCATGCAAGCCAGTGGTCAGGATAAACAACCTTTGTTTTTCGCGTGTTGCGTCTGCGCGGATGACGTCGATGGTTAAGTCAGAATCGTCAGCGAGAGGAATGCTGGTTAATCGAGAATCAGGCCAATGGTCCGGGAAAGAGGCGGGCAGGGAGCGGAATCTCTCGCGCGAGGATTCGTAGGTTGCGGGGATGTCCAGCATTTAGAACGGTCCGTATTGAATCATCACGGCAATGGCAAGGAACCCCAGCGAGGCCAGGATGACCCAGATCCACAAGCCCATCACCCAGCGTATCCATTTGGTGTAGGTGACGGCGGTCAGGCCGAGGCAGATGAGCAGGACGGGGTTGGTGGGGTAGGCGAGGTTGGAGAAGCCGTCGCCGAAGACGTAGGCGAGCACGGTGGTCTGGCGTGTGACGCCGACCAGGTCCGCGAGCGGAATCATGATGGGCATGAGCAGGAAGGCTTTCGCCGAGCCGCTGGAGACGAAGAACTCGATGATGAGCGTGAGGACGTAGATCAGCAGTGCGGCGGCGACGGGGGTTGTGCCTTGAAAAGCGTTTGCCGCGTTGAATAAAATGGTATCGAGGATGCCGCCCGAAGCGATGATGTATTTGACGCTTGCCGCCATGAGAATCAGCGGAATGGCTGGCGCGATGCCCGTCAGTCCGTCCCATGCGGCTTTCCAGGCGTTTTTGCCGATGCCCGCAATCAGTCCCGACCCGATGCCTGCGACGAGGAACAGCAACCCGACGATGGGCAGCGCGAGGTCGCCGATGACGGGCACGAACGGACCTGCGAACAACGCGGCGAAGATCAACACGACGCAGACGAGCAGGAAAATGATGGCAGGCGTGGTGCGCGGATTTTCATCCGCGATGGACTTTGTGGTGAAATGGCTGTATTTTGCGCGGGTGGCTTGCTCTTCCTCATAAACAGGCGAGGCTTTGGCGTTCGCCTCCACTTTGCGGGCGTGGCGGGTAAGAAAGACTGCCAGGAGAATGTAAAAGAAGATGAATACAATGATGCGGTAGCCCGAACCCGAAAAGGCGGGCAGTCTGGCAATGCCCTGTGCCACGCCGATGGTGAAGGGATTGGTGATGGCGGCGGAGAAGCCCATGTTGGTGGCGAGGATGGACATACCCAGGCCCGTCAGCGTATCCCAGCCGAGGGAGTAGGCGAGCGCGATCATCAACGGCACGAGCGGCACGACTTCTTCAAAGATTCCGAAGAACGCGCCGAGCGCCATGAAGAAAAATGTGATGATGAGCAGAAGTATGTACTTCTGATTCTCGAAGCGTTTGACGATGCGGGCCAGCGCGGATTTGAGAATTCCGCTTTTGTCCATGACTGCGAACGCCACGCCGACCATGAGAATGAACACGGTGATGACGATGATGGTCAGGCTGTCTGGGCCTGACAGCACTTCGAGCGGGGCGGTGAACCAGCGCCAGATGGGGTAATCGGGGCGCGCGGTGATCGCGAATGAATCAGGCAGGATGGTCTCGCGCCCGTCCACATCGATGCGTTGGTACTCGCCCGCGGGGATGACCAGCGTGAGGATCCCTGAGACGATGATCAATGCCAGCAGGATGAGAACGGATTGAAGGAATGCCTTCCGGCTGATCTGTGCGCCTGATCTTTCTTCCATGATGATGCTCCTTGTGGGTGGTTATACAAACAAGTCGTTGAAAAGATCGATGAGAAACATGTTGCATACCTCGGTGGGCGTTTTTCTTGGTCACGAACACCAATTCTGTTTGACATCAAGGTGACGCATAAGCATGTTCACTAATAAATGTCTCGATTTCAGCGCGAGTGAAAACATAATCGGCAGGTTTAGCATTTATGCTAATGGAGATACCCATATTGCTAATTGTATCTCCGTTGAGTGTGATGGTGGCAGTCTGCACAGAAGCATTTGCAAATACGGTCATAAGAATCTGCATTTTGGCAGCGATAAGCGTGACATCACTTACTCCAAAATATTCGCCTTGTAATACCACATTTGCGTGACTGTCTTTAAAAGTGACACCGCTAATTTCCAGATTATTGCTTGTCCAGCCGTTCCTGCTGTCACTTAGAACTGCTTCTAGGGCGAGTCGTAAGTTAGCGGCTGGATCAGGGCTATATATTAAGTCAGTTGTCGTTGGCGCAAGGATGTATGTGTCTGGCATTATTACTACACTCCCTTCAGGGCGGAGATTTTCGGCTGTTGTCACAAAGTAGTAATAAACAATCCGCTCTGACATCGGCGCTGTAACTACAGAAGCAGGTGAAATAGTTTGTTCAATAGTAGGTGTTGGTTGAGTGCCACATGCTACAAGAACAAATACCAATAATGAAATAGCCATCAGCTTGTTTTTCATTTTTCTAATCTCCTTGTGATTTATGACGGTTATTAAATCAAAAAAGTTTCATCAAAAAAGCGTTTACACAAATTCCACAAGGAAACGCCGAACGAGACTTTTTCGACAGTCTCAACGGTTTGCGCCACTGGTGGGGCGGATTGGCAAACCTAGTCGATATTATCGCGCCATTTCTCCCAAATCGCGCACCGTACCCGCGGGGCGACAACCCCGTCAAGTGGACGCTGTGTTAGGCGCTACGCGAATATCATTTTTTCCTTATGGTCTCTTCCATTGCATAGTGTATTGCTTGGTGATTCGTAAATAAGTGTCGCCATAAATTTGACTGGGTTCAATATGTGTATTTTCTTGCCATTCGTTCCAACTAGTTATAATTATCCAATCTGCACCGCTATTAAGTGCCTTATCCCAGGATGTGCTATATGTTTGTCCATTAAGGCGATCAATAATCGTCGGGATGCTGCCTTCTTCCGCATCACTTCTGTTGACAAGTGGCGTGTTGTCAAACCCAGGCGAGACTGTCGCGATCCAGAGATGCTCCCTGCCTGGTTTTTGCCGATTAAGCGCTTGTACTTGCCGCGAGAGATCCGAATATGTTTGGGGGAGATCTTTCATGGGTAAATTTATGTACTGGTGGAGACCGTTAAAGACATTCAATTCATTCGGATCATAACTCTCTCCAATGTATATTGCTTGCAACCCATCGGTTTCCAGATTGTCAAAAATGATTTTCCACTCGGACAACTCCAGATCAGTCGTATAGTATATAACGACGACTGGCTTACCATTCGTCCAATAGTAGGCTGGATGAACAGCCCGATACCTGAGGAGGTATTCCATTTGTGACTGTACCTGTTTTGTTTCGAATGGGTTCATGCATAACTGGTCATAATACACCGCTATTTTGAAGTCCATGTGATAGGCAATGTCAAGAACAAGTTCGAACACGGAATCCATTGTGCGAGCGTCGTCTCCGGCAAGCCCATCCCCGCACCACTCGTATAGAAACCCGTCAATGCCAGCAGATTTTGCCCATAAAATATGTTGCCGAATCCCGTCTGGATCATCCGATTCGTAGGGTATCAAGGGGCGGTCTGTCCAAATATCACTGGACCAGGTACGCGGGTAGAACATATCCATATACCAACCATAATATATCGCCCATACAAGCTTTTCGGGTTTATAGATTTCAGCTGGTGTGAATTTTGTGCGAGTTGGGTAAGGTTGTTGAATGAAGAAAGAAGGAGTAACAGTTTCGTTGAAAATCGTTGGCGTAGAAATGGGCGTTTCAATTGTAGGTTGTATGGTAGGTGCAATGGGTGATGTAGGGGCGGGCGGAATAGGCGTAGAAGCAGGAGCGCATCCACTCAACAAAACCGTTAGCAAGACAAACGCAAGAAATACAGATTGAATTGATTTTTCCATGATCCTCTCTCCTTTTGATTTGATTGCGCAAGGTTGCGCCCAACGGTTTGCGCCATCGTCCCCGAGCCCTTCGGCTTCGCTCAGGATAAACTCCGCGAGTGGGATCGCGAAGCACTGCGCTGGGGCAGGGACGGCGAAGCCGTCCAGCCAGAAAAATGATAAGGCGTAGAAAACTGCCTGGGATGTGCATACGCCGCGCAGCGGCAGTTCCCAGCGTCAGGCCGTTCGCCCCGCGAAGACGGGCTAGTATCATGAAAAGCGGACATGGCAGATCGATGTCGGGTAGGTCGTAGCAGACCGTCGTGCAGCAGGATCGCCATGTCCGTTTCGCCAGTAGAGCCCGAACAGTTGCAAGGTCATAAAGACCGAATACTAGCGTGGGCTCAACTCCATTAGACCTCTTGCAAAAGTCAAATTGAGTTGAGTTCAAGGTTGTAAATAGCAGCAATCAGGTTGAAGCGCAAAGCAAATCTCTTTCTACGATTGCGATACCTCTCGCTCAAAATGCGAAACACTTTCAACTTACGGAATATATGCTCAATCACAATCCGTTTCCGTGCCAAGCTTCGATTGCTCTGTTTCTCTCGTTTCGTCAGAGCATGGTATTTGGATTTCTTGAAGGGTGTTTGACTGTTCTGATGAAACTCCATCAATCCTTGATAGCCCGCATCTGCCAGAATACGCAGATGTTCAGAGAACTCACAGGCATCGTCTTTGAACAGTTGGAAGTCGTGTTTGCTTCCATGACTAAAGGCGGTGGTTATGATTTGGGTACTTTTTCGATCAGCCATCACCTGCGCTTTTTGGGTGTGACGCTTCTTTTTGCCACTGTAATGCCGTTTTTGGCTTTTTTTGGACGTTCCACTGGCTGTTCGCTGACATCAACCAGCACTACCTCGAACACCGTGTCACTGGCTTGAAGTGCCTTTTTGCCAGGCAAACGAAACTTTTTTGAACGGACTAAGGCCTCCTCTACCTTGCGAATGGTGCGGCAAACGGTTGCTTCACTGACACCATAGGATTGCGCAATATGAAATTCTGTGCGATATTCTCGCCAGTACATCAAGGTCATCAACAACTGATCGGCTCGGCTCAGTTTTGGCGGTCTCCCGAAGTCTCGCAGCCCTTTCTCAATGACTGTGAGCATCTGCTCGAAGGTTTCGCGCTGGACGCCAGTTAGCCGTTTGAAGTCACTACCTTTGAGATGTGCGATTGTCTTATAGTTCATGTGCCTATTATGGCACACTTATGCAAGAGGTCTATTATACAAAACGGAGGCAGGAATGACAACTAGTAGCGGAAAGTTCGTAGGGATCGCCGTTGCCAAAGAGAAGTTAGACATTGCCGTGTTGGGGGAAACGAAAGCAAGCCAGGTCACAAACGATGAAAAAGGGATCGCCAGCCTGATCAAGAAAATGCAAACGCTAGGACCAGAACTGATCGTGGTGGAAGCGACGGGCGGCTACCAACGAGCCGTGGTCTTGGGATTGTATGAGGCAGGATTGCCCGTGGCAGTGGTCAACCCATCGCGGGTGAGACAATACGCGCGAGCCTGCGGGCTGCTTGCCAAGACCGACAAATTGGACGCCTTCAACCTGGCAGAGTTCGGGAAACAGGTGAGACCGAGGTGGTTTGAGGCCAAAAGTGAGGCAGGACGCTATGTATCCGCCCTTTTGGTGAGGCGCAGACAGGTGGAAGAGATGCTGAAGGCGGAAAAAAGCCGTGTACGGACGGTGCATGCGGATATGCGCGGCTCGTTGGAGCGGATGATCAAGGTCTTGAAGGAAGAGATCAAGCGCTTGGAAGGGGAGTTGGACAGGTTCATGAAAGAACATGAAGACTGGCAACAACAGGAGCAGATCCTGTGCAGTGCCAAGGGTGTGGGACGGGTAACCGCGGCCACCCTGCTGGCGGAACTGCCTGAGTTGGGAAAACTGGACCGCAAGAAGATCGCGGCTTTAGTGGGCTTGGCACCGATGAACTCGGATAGCGGGAAGAAACGCGGCTATCGGAAGACGAAGGGAGGCAGGATCGAAGTGCGCAGTGTGTTGTACATGTCGACCTTGGTGGCGACGAGGTACAACCCGATGGTCAAAGCACAGTATCAGGAATTATTGAGACGGGGCAAGGTCAAGAAGGTAGCGCTGACAGCCTGTATGCGAAAGTTCTTAACCATCCTGAACGCGATGATGCGAGATCGCGTCCCATTCAGGCAGACGGTGACAGCCTGAGACGGACTGGTTTTTCCCTTTAAAGTGGTTTTTGCTCTTGACAATCAAGACAGTTGCTGCACGCTGTATTGGCGGTTCGTGATTGCGGCGATAAACCTTTGCAACCACTCATCAATCTGCTCGGGACGACATATATGAGATGACTTAAAGCGTACCCAGATCAAAGAGCCCTTTTGAATGAGTCCGCGATCAGTTCCTGCAAAACGTTCCTGTCCACATCTGCCAGTTTCTTAATATACAAGCAAACCTTGGCCGTTGTATATTTACCAAGTTTCTTGAGCAGTGGGTTGTCAGAGTTGTCGCCTACCCCAATATAGAGCGTGATGTTCTGTTTGCGGGGGGAGAATGCGATCTGCGGCATATCGCCTTCCCGCCCGCTTTCATACTTGTAATGATATGAGCCAAAACCGATAATGGCAGGTCCCCACATTTTTGGCTCTTGCTTCGTCACCTGCTGCATGATCTTTACGATCTCAAGGCTATCCTTGCGCTTCTGCTCGTCTTCGACTTTACTCAAAAACCCCTCGACGCTCGCCTCGTTCACCTTCGTTTTCATCTCAGCCATTTTTGACTCCTTGACATTAATGGAGGCAAATTATAGCGTCTTTGTTCTGTGTAAGTAAGCCCCGCGAATCTAGACCTTCCAACGAGACTGTCGAAAAACCATATTTTCAGCCAGAACGCGAGGTGGATAGCTGATCCAGCGCCCGATTTTCACTCTAAACGGGACTCAGTCGGTCAGGCGGGGACGGCGACAGATTAAACCCAGATGCGCAAATTATACGTGCGCGCGGGGGAAAGGTCAACGAATTACTCCCCCTCCCGCACCGTCAAATTGACCACGATCGCATTGCTCGCCTTCACCAGATTTTCGGGCGTGATCATGATCTCCTCGCCCCATTGACCTGCGCCCGTGCCGAGGACGGGTTCGTTCATCAGAGTCGCTTCGAGGAAGGATCGGAATCCGACGGGCTGCCAGCCAAAGGCGGGGATCGAGCCGATGACGTATCCCGTCACCTCCTTCACCACTTCTGGCGGCGCCATCTGGATGTTGCGCGAACCGATCGCGCGTTTCAAATTCCCCGAAATGGCGTTCTGGTCGCCGCCCAGCATCACCAGGGCGCACTCGCCCGTATCCGCCACGCGGAAGATCAGCGTCTTCACCGCCTGCCGTTCCGGGAAACCCAACGCGTGCGCCACGTTCGCCGCGCCCTTTTCGGTCTCGGGCGGAAAACTGCGTGCCTCGTAGGGGAGGTCCTGTTTTTCGAGATGCAGATGAGCGGGGAGTTTCATAGGTCGAGTCCTTTGCGGATGATCGGGACGAGCGCTTCGGGCGCGGATGCGACCTCCACGACGACGGCATCGGCGGGCTCCTCCAGCGTCTCGAACTGGCTCTGCAACAGCCCGACGGGCATGTAATGTCCTTTGCGTTTTTCCAGGCGGGATTGTACCTGCTCGAACGTCCCTTTCAAATGGACGAAGCGGACCGACTCATCCACCCGCAGGACGCCGCGATACGCCTCTTTCAACGCCGAACATGCCAGCACGCAATCGGCATTTTCCCTCAGGACGGTTTTCAGCGCCGCCAGCCAATCCGCGCGGTCTTCGTCCGTCAGCGGAATCCCCCGCGACATCTTCGCGCGGTTCGCCTCCGAATGGAAATCGTCCGCATCGAAGAACCGCCAGCCCAATTCCCGCGCCAGCAACTCCCCAACCGTCGTCTTCCCCGACCCCGATACACCCATGATGATGATTTTCATAATTTCATGTCATTGCGAGGAGGCGCAGCCCGACGACGTGTGCCACGAAGTGGTAATCAATCTCCTACTTTTGCACAACAGCCCTGCCCGACATGCTCCTTGCGCCGTCCTCGGCGCAAGATTTTTTCGGAAACCGCCGCCGGGGACGGCGGCGTGAGCGTTTTCAGGCGCTCTCCTGCTTTTTCACAACCACCCGCCCATCGCTCATCACCCGCACCTCATCCCCCGTCTCCAACCTCGCAAAATCCGCTTCTCCCAACGCCGCCAACGGAATCGGCGACGCATACAACTCATCCGCCACCACCGACGCCAGCGCGAAGAAGAAATCCGTATCCGTGGTGATGATCGCGGCGGGAGCCGTCCCCGCGCGGATGGCTTCCAGCAGAACCGCCGTCGTCGTGGACGATCCGCGCGTAAACGGCACGGCAAGGATGCGTCCCTTCGCAATGTGCCCCGAAAGCGAATGGCGGCGGTCAATGATCTCGCCGGTCTGCCAATCATACCCGCCCCAGAACGAAAGCGGCTCACGGCTGACCAGCGCCACCCCCCGCGCCTCGCCTGGGATGATGGTTTTGCCTTGCAAGGTTAATTCAGTCATGTTTTCTATCATACTCCGTCACTGGCAACCCCGTTGGTTTCGATACGCCCTTCGGGCTACTCAACCACCGGGTACAATTTTTCAACTCTGCGAACTCCGCGTCTCTGCGGTCAACGATTTTGAATTTAGCTCCACAACGACTCATCCCTCACAACCTTCCCCGCCACCGCCGAGTCCACACAATCCTCCAAACTGCCAAACGCGATCTTCTTCTTCAACAGCCCGGGCGAATAATACGCGAACTTCGCCGAATTCGTCATCAAATTCTGGATCTCATCGGGCAGCATGGGCGAAGTCAGGATGCAGGTATCCACCGTGACCTGCGCTCCGAACTCCAGCGCGGATGCGAGGAAGCCCGCCTTCTCTGCCAGTTGTGTCATCGCTCGGCTTGAGGTGACGAGGAACTTGACCTGCGGATGTTTTATTTTCCCCGCCACCAATCCCGCCAGCCGTTTGTACTCCGCCAGCGAAAAGTGCGGACTTCCCAGCACGACCAGATGCAATTCGTCGTTATCGGTGTGGGTCAACTCGCGGCGGGATTGGCGTAATTTTTCCATGTCAACTTCGATGATTTGTTGCGGTGCGCTTCCCTGAAATGCCGCCTCCAGCGTGAGCGCTTCGGGTGTGACCCCGACCATGTGAAACAACGCCACGCCGCCCGAGGACGCCGTCGCCGCGCCGAAGGCTTTCAACTGGTCTTCATCAGGCGTGAAAATCATGCCTTCGATGACGGGGATTTTATCCAGCGTCATTTTGCCGATCAGGTTGCCCAGCACCGGATAAAAGTCATCCCTGCGTTGCAGGTCTTCCGAAATGCCGACGAGACGGAACAAGATTTGTCCCTTGCGGTTTCCGGTCAGGTGCAGTCCCATTGCCGGCGCGCGTCCCGTGATAGCACAGCAGATATCGAACAAATCTGGATAGCGTTCCGTCCGCGCGCCGATGACCGAGTTGGCGAACACGATGGCGTTCGATTCTCCCCACGCGATCTGCTGACCGAACTGCGGCTTCAACTCCGTCTGGTAGGGCGCGCACGTCCAGGTTGGGACGGTCCCCATGCTTTGGTATGCCACCATCTGCCGATGCGCCTTCGCTGCCCACTCCGAGGGAACCGACCATTCCTGCCAGTGATGCTCGTCCACGCCGCTGACGTTCAGCGAAGTCGGCACGGCAACTTTCGCGCCGAGGTTCGCCAGCCGCTCGGCAAATTCCAGCCCCGCATCGCCGATATAGACCGTGCTGTCGATGTGCGCGCCTGTAATATCGAGCAGCTCGTCCACGCCTGTCACCTCCGCCATGCGCACGAGAATGGACATCGCCATTTTTGTGGCAGGTCCGTGTTCGCCGTCCAGCATGGCGCGGTCTTTTTGAGTCAACGTCAGCGTCATTTGTTCTCCATGATCTCGTCCTGTTTGAACCGCGAAAAAGCGAAGGTCGCAAAGTTCTTAAAAGACTTTCTTCGCGTCCTTCGTCCCTTCGCGGTGAAAAAAATGAAACTACCGCTGTCTTGATGCCAGATAAATCCCAAGCAGGATCAACGCGCCGCCCGCGATGACCCCAAGCGTCGGCGTTTCATTCAAGAAGAAAAACGCGAGCATCGCCGAGCCGATGGGTTCTGCCAACGTCACCACCGCCACCAGCGTCGCGGACAGGTATTTCAATAACCAATTATATGTTGAATGTCCGAGTAATTGCGGAACCGCCGCCAGCAGGAAGATCCAACCGTAGATTTTGGGTGAGTATCCAAACGGCGATTGTCCCGCCGCGAACATGAAGACCAACAGAGCCATCGCCGCCATGCCATACACCAGAAAAATATACGCGATCAACGACATCTGCGGACGCAGTTTCCTCCCGATGATGAGATAGCCCGTCACCGTCCACGCGCCGGCTAGCGCGAGGAAGTTGCCCCAGATGGCGCGACCTTGCAGGGCGTCTGCCAGCGCGGGGCAGGTGAGACCAGCGTCCCAAACGCACGCATCAGACAACCCGATGATTGTCCCGCCGACCAAAGCGAGTCCCAGCCCGAACATGGCTGTCCGCGAGAGATGCTCTTTCAGCAGAAGAGGGGAGAGCAGCGCCACCCACAGCGGACCCGTGCTGACGAACACGACCGAACTGGCGACGCTGGTGTATTCGAGCGACGATATCCACGTGGCGAAGTGCACGGCGAGGAAAATGCCCGAGAAACCGCCGAGCAGGATCTCGGTCCGCGTGAAGCGTTTTATCTCGTCCAGGTGGCGGGTCAATGCGACGGGGGCGAGCAGGAGTGTCGCAAAGGTCAATCTCAGGGCGGCGATCACCAGCGAAGGCGCGCCGTCGTTTTGAGCATAGCGGATAAAAACGCTCGCGGCTGAAACCGCGAGGATGGCGAGCAGTATGGCAAATGGCAGAAAAAGACGCGCGCGGGATTCGGTCACAGGAAAAAATCCATCAATTTATATGATTTTTGTATAAAAATTGTCTAAATTCTTGCGGGCTGGCTGGTTCGAGGGTAAAATCGAATTATACGCTACGAACGAAAAAAATAATCCCAACCAAGGAGAGAATAATGGCTTTTGACCTTCCCAAACTCGCATATGCATACGACGCCCTCGAGCCGCACATCGACGCGCGCACGATGGAGATCCACCACACCAAACATCACCAGACCTATATCACCAATTTGAACGGTGCGGTCGAAAAGACACCCGAACTGGCTGGCAAGACCGTCGTGGAATTGCTCAGCGATTTGAATACCGTCCCTGAAGGTGTGCGCGGCGTGGTCCGTAATCACGGCGGCGGCACGCACAACCACAACCTGTTCTGGGAGATCATGGGACCCAAGGCCGGCGGCGCGCCCAAGGGCGATTTGGCCAAGGCCATTGATGCGTCCTTTAAATCCTTCGACGATTTCAAGGCGGAATTCACGACCTCCGCCACCACCCGCTTCGGTTCCGGTTGGGCCTGGCTTGTCAAAAAGGGCAGCGGCCTGGCTGTTGTCTCCACCGCCAATCAGGACAGTCCGCTTTCGGAGGGCATGACCCCCATCCTCGGCATCGACGTGTGGGAACATGCCTATTACCTGAACTATCAGAACCGCCGCCCCGATTACATCGCCGCCTTCTGGAATGTGATCAACTGGGATGCAGTTGCGGAGAAATTCGCCGCGAAGTAGTTCGATTCATCGAATGTGTTGGTTCTGTCAGAAAGGGCCTCGCGGGTCTGCATGTACGGATCCATGAGGCCCTTTTTTATGTAGACCGGATCCGCCTGATCGAACCAGACTTTTACACCTTGTCACAAAAATAAACAACGATATAATAGCCGTATTCGATTTGTCCATAATCCCACAAGGAGTAAAAAACATGACCCACATTATCACCAGTTTATGCGTTCGTGACCGCGGCTGCATCGAAGTATGCCCCGTGGAGTGTATGATCCCCGGCCAGCCCGTGGCGGAATGGCCCTGGATCTATATCGATCCCGACACCTGCATTGACTGCGGCGCGTGCGTTCCGGAGTGCCCGTTTGCCGCCATCTTCCCCGAAGATGAGGTCCCTGCGGCGTACACTGCCAAGGGCGGCGAGTACATCAGCAAGGTTGGGCTTAGCGGTCATTATGAAGCCACCAATCATCACGGCAAGCCGGTCGTTTTGGAGACCACCCGGCAGCTTGCAGCCGGTGAGGTGGTGGATCTCACCCCCGATATCAAACCCAATTACGATTTCTTCCAGGGCGGCCCCGGTTACTCCGCCAAGGACAGTGACGACGGCATGTAAACAGATAAAAAGGTCAGGCGCGCGCCTGACCTTTTTTATTTCCCTTTTACTGGCTTAAGCCGGCATCCAACAGCCTTTCGCCGATGCGCTCCGCCAGGGTGATGTTATTTTCCTCCAGCGCGACCACCAGCACCAGCGGCGTACCGCGCCAATCCGGCAGCGTCCCCGCCAATAGCCAGGTGACGATGTTTTCTTCTGTGCCTCCCTGCCCACTATGGCTCCAGTAGGCTTTGCCCTGCTTGATGAAGGATAGAGCCGCCTCATTCGCCGCCTCGGCCGGCATCACCTCAACCGCCTCGCCCAGGGCGGGTAATACCACCCATCCCTGCTCGGGCGTATTGACCGCAGTTGCCATCCTCGGCGCCGGCGCAATCCCCTTATAACTCAGAACAGCTGCGGCGAGACTCATTTGCAAAGGACTCGCCTGCAGGTTCAATACGCTGTTATTGCCTGCATCAAATGCAACCGGCATGTTCAATACCGGCGCCCGGTACAGGCCAAGCCTCTCATGGAACGCCTGTAATTCGGCATTCGCCGGCTGTCTCTCTCCAAACTCCGCGCGGATCAATGGCAGCAGGGCATTTCCAATTGGATACAGACCCTGCGATCCGCGGTTGAGCAGGGGCGCGGCCGGATCGCGTGAGAGCGATTCGGCCTGCTCACTCAACGTATTGGGGTCATAGGTTGGGTGGGAGGCCATGACAAGGATCTCGCCCGTTTCTGCGTTCATCAGGACGACGGCGCCGCGATGAACCCCCAGCAGTTCATCCGCCGTGGATTGCAGGACAAGGTCGATGCTCAGGCGCACATCCAGCCCGGGAGGGGGAGTGCCGTAGATCAATTGGTCCCACAGGATGCGGCTCATTGGGTTTCCCTGCAGCCCGCGCAGATAACTGTCCAGGGCGGCTTCAAGGCCGGCCTGGCCGTAAATAGATTGCGTGTAGCCAATAACGGGAGCGAGGTCAGGATATATATAGTTTCGCAAATAGGAACCGCTCTGCCCTTCGGTGATGCTGATGGGCAGGTTATTTCTATCCACGAGGTCTCCACGCGGGACATAGCGGTCCGCGATGGTGCGGCGGGGGTTGTCGGTGCGGAGCAGCAGATCTGGTCCGCGGACGATTGCCCACCAGGCGGTCGCCAGTGCGCATGCAGCGAGTCCCAGCGCAAGCGCGCCCGCCAGCATGGAATAAGGTTTTGGGTCATGCAGCACGGCAGGTTCGCCGTCTTCCACGTTACTGATCACCATCATAAGAAAGAGGGCGATGTAGGATGTCAGCAGGGAGGAGCCGCCGTAGGAAACAAACGGCAGGGTGACTCCCGTGAGCGGGAGCAGCCTGACGTTGCCGCCAATGATCAGCAGGCTCTGGACACCAAAGTACGTGACCAAGCCGGCCGCGAGATAGCGGCGAAACCTGTCCGTTGCACGCAGGGAGGCGATCATGCCCCGGGCGAGAATCACCCAGATGGCGGCCAGCAGACCCATCGTCCCGACCAGACCCGTTTCCTCCGCGATCGCCGCATAGATAAAATCGGAGATGGCAACCGGCACGAGCAGTGGACTGCCAATCCCGATCCCCCTGCCGATCGTTCCGCCGTTCGCCACCGCAAGGACGGACTGCACGATCTGATATGAATTTCCCGACGGGTCCATCCAGGGGTTGATCCAGCCGACCACGCGGATGTGGATAATGTCGATAAAGAAATAACCGAGCAGCAGGGCGAGGACGAGGAAGATGACCGCGCTTAATAATACGCGCCGCCTGCCCGTCGCCAGGAAGATGATCATGGTAAAAATGGCAATGAATATGGATGCCGTCCCGAGGTCGCGCTGGACGATAAGCAGGAGCAGGGCAAGTCCGGTGACAGCCAGGGTGGGGATGAGCAGCGGCAGGGAAAATAATCGAATGCTGGCGCGGTCCGCCAGATATGCAGCCAGGTAAATGACCAGCAGTAATTTGAGCGGCTCGGAGGGCTGGAAATAGACGCCGCAGCACCCCAGCCATAAATGCGGGCCAAAGCCAAGGGGATTCGTGCCAAAAAGCAGGGTCAGTGCGGTGATGAGCAGGCCGCTGCTCAGGATGACATATTTGTAGCGCCGAATCAGCGAAAGTTTTTTCAGGTAAACCATCCCGAGGATGAAGGCGAAAACACTTACGGTCAGCCAGATCGTTTGCCGGATGCCGAAAACGGAGTCCAGCCGCCAGACGGTAAGCAGGCCCCAGCCGCTGAGCAGTGCTGCTGCTGGAAGCAGATAGGGATCCCGTTCCGGGAGATACCGAATTGCAGCGCGGTGGGCTGCGGTCATGAGCAAAACCCAGATTACAAAACCCGCCCAGTGGGACAGCCTGTACTCCACGGCCCAGGATCGTTCGCGCACCGCCGGGGAGAGTGTCAGGATGATCGATTGAATAAAGAGAAAGAGAGTCGCCCAACGCAGCAGGCGGCTCTGTGCCAGGTCATGCATGTATTATATGGTACATCATTTTTGAAAAACGCGGGCTTTTGTGAAGATGCTATTACAAGTATTTGTTGACCAGTACACCCAGCTTTTTGCGGGTCTTTGAGGGAATCACCTTGGGATTGGTTATCAAGGCGCTGGCCAGAGCCTGCCCGCAGGTGCAGTCGCGTTGGGTCTTCAGTTCGCGCACCAGGCTGCGGATGGCTTCCTGCGCGATTTCGGTGTTTTTGTTCAAGGTTTGAATGACCATCTCAACGGTCACCGGTGATTTGCTCTCGTGCCAGACGTCATAGTCCGTGACGTGCGCCATGGTCGCATAGCACAATTCCGCTTCACGCGCAAGAAATGCCTCCGGCGCGGCGGTCATTCCAATGATGGACATGCCCCAGGCGCGGTAGACATTGGATTCAGCTTTCGTGGAAAAGCGCGGACCTTCAATGGTGATGAAATTCCCTCCGCGATGCACACGCGCTTCCGTCGTGCGGACGGCTGATTCCAACTGGTTGGAAAGGTCCTTGCAAAACGGGTCGGCAACGCTGATGTGGGCGACCAGCCCCTCGCCGAAGAAGGAGCGGGCGCGGTCTTTTGTGTGGTCGAAGATATTGTCGGGGATGACGATGTGTCCCGGTGCGAAGTCCTCCCGCAGCGACCCGCAGGCGCTGATGCTGATCACACGCTCCACGCCCAGCGATTTCAGCGCATGGATATTGGCGCGATATGGGACCTCCGACGGCGTGATATGGTGGCCGATGCCGTGCCGCGTGAGGAAGGCGACGCGCGTACCCTCCAACGTGCCGATGGTGATGGGCGCGCTGGGTTTCCCAAAGGGGGTATCCACGACCAGTTCCTCGGTGTGTTCAAGCCCGCTCATATGGTACAGGCCGGACCCGCCAATGATCGCGATCGTCGCTTTATTTGTCATCTCTTTTTCCAATTTTCTGCGTAGGTTCTATGACCACATTTTCGGCCATGCTGATGATCAAACGCGCGGCGCCGCATTTGATTTCATCGCCGGAAGTGATCACCGTCGGCATGTTCACCTGTGATTTATTAAGCATCGTGCCATTTGTGGAGGCCAGATCCTCCAGCCACCATTGCCCGTGGTGATAGGTCAATTGGGCGTGGCGGGTGGATACGGTGTCGTCGGTCAGGGGGATGTCGCAGCCAGGGTCGCGTCCCAATATGATCTCCGGCTGGGAAAAATGTTTGAGAACAGGCGAACCGTGTCCCTGCCGGATGAGGATATTGATGCCCGGGACGCGGCGGTTTGCCAGTGAAAAGCTTTGTCTTTGTATTTCACGGTAAAGAAAGATCAATACCCACCCAAGAAAGCCATACAATGCCAGCGCTGTGATGACCCGCAGCGCCAATACAATCGAGCCGCTCATTTTTTCTTCAGTTTTGAGGTGTAGTAGTCTTTTAAAATTGCCGTGGGACGCTCGGCACTTTGCTGGAACGGGCTGGTATCCTTCAGGTCCGGGCGGGGCGGCGGGTTGTCCTGCCCAAAAATAAGCGCCACTCCTGCCAGGGAAATCACATCACCGGGATAGAGCACGCTCTGACTGGTGCGCTGTCCATTCACAAATGTGCCCCCGGTTGAATTCAAATCGAATACTACAAAACGCCCCTTGATCGTGCGCAGCTGCGCATGGTTGCGGGATACACGAGGATCGTCGATGACCAGCTGATTATCGAGCCTTCGGCCAATGTTCACAACCGGCACAAGCAGCGGATAGACCTTTACGCCTTCCACGATCAGAAATGCATTTTCAGGCATTTTGCTGCTGTCTTCAAGAGGTCCCGTCTCGAGCGGGGTTGCGTTCGTGTCCGCCATGGACTCGATGCGGTGGGATGTTACGATTTCAGCATCATTTAAGGGGATTTTTTCATCGGTCGATATGGTGATCGTTGGTGACATCGTAAACCGAAATCCCGCCTCCTGGACAACCGTGACAACCGAATGCAGGATAATGGCCAGCAGCTGCTGGTCGTTCCATTTCGCCGAAGTTTCGGGGTGCATCAAAAGGGTGTACACATCCGGCGAGATGACCGAGCCGTCCTCCATGGTAATGCTGTTATGCTGGATCGCCGTTGCTAGTTTCTGAACGATCATATCCTCCACTTTTTTCCCAGGGAGCACGTTCAAAAGATCCACTTCGATCAACGTTTGGAGACGGGTTTCAAGTTCTTTCAGGTTCATAATTTAACCATACTTTTCCCTGCATATATAAGTGTTATCCATTATAGAATGAGGCTGGCTTTTCTGCAAGGTTAATGTCAAAACCGGCCGGCGCCTTAACCGTCCCTGAAAATTCCTAATATTTGTTTGCAATTTGGACAGGATTTGTCGGTTATTTTCACCACATAGCCGCAATACCCGCATGTGTTTGGTTGTACCTTTCCAAGCGGTGCACCGCAGGCAACACAGGAGGGCTCCCCAACCGGGTTTGCCGCATGACAGTATTCACAGGTCAGGCGCCTGAGCTTCTCCGAGAGATCCGTGGAGGCGTTTGCCGCGCGCGCAGTTTTTGCGATCACCTGCCAGATGCGTTCGCTCAGCGTCAGGTTCTCGATATCCTGGGCAATATCATCCAGCCGGCCAAGCAGGCTGAAGGGGTTTTTAAGAGCTGATAACGCGCTCACTCCCAGGCTCGCCGCCACTCCCAACCACGCCTGCTGTCCCAGTTCGACGATCACGCCGTCGTCCAGTTTTTGGATCGTGACCGTCATGGCTGTCTGCCCGCCGGACATGGCGTCAGGCCGGGTGCCAACCTGTACGACCATCTTTTCGCTCTGTCCCAGCGTCTGTGCCCGCAGATTGCCCCGATTGAACTCGCCAAGCAAGGCCTGCGCGATGTCCACCGGCTTGATGTTCCCGTGAAAGATTTTCCGTTCCATGAAGTAGATTATAATCGCCTTTGCGATTCTCCTTTAAGAGTCCTACGAAATGATGCAAACCCGGTTTCACCCCATTCTCATTTTTCTGCTCACATCCTTTTTTTTGTTCGGGACATTCTTCGCATCCGTCCCGGCCGACGTGCTGGCTCAACAACCGGCGGACACGCCGACCTCCTCGACGGGGATTTTTATTACTGTATTATTTGACGAACCACAGATAAACGTCCGCCTGGGACCAAATTCAGCCATTTATCCGGTGGTTGGTACCCTCCCATCGGGCGCGACCGCCCCCGCCCTGGGGAGATCCCAGGGCGGGGATTGGATCCAGATCGAATTCCCGTCTGCTCCCGGCGGAATGGGCTGGGTCTATTCCCCGCTTGTTCAATTATCCCCCGGCACATTGCAGGTTGCCGAGCCGCCGCCCACTCCGGTCCCGCCGCCAACTGCCACAATCGACCCTACCCTGGCTGCGCAGTTCAGCATCCTTCCCACCAATACGCGCATGCCGACTTTTACGCCGCCGCCAGCATTGACCGCATATACATACACGGAAGTCCCCGTGAAAAATACCGCCGCCTCGGTACCGCTCGCCACGATCATAATTGCGTTCGCGATTTTGGGATTGGTCGGTTTTCTGCTCTCGTTGATCCGTCGATAAATGATGTTATATAATAAATTTAGATTCATTATTGTGATTACTTTAATATTCGTGGGAGCGGGGATTTTGCTTTCCGGGCCCGATTCCTTCCCTGTCCACGCACAACAGCCCACCGGTTCCGTTCCAACCGTAACCGGCACACCTTCTGGAATGATCGTTGCGGTAAATCTGGATATTGACACCGTGGCTGTATATTCGGGTCCAAGTTCATATCTTTATCCCGCGATTGGACTGCTTTTGAAAGGACAGGAAGTGCCCGCATTGGGCATCTCCGAGGATAGGAATTGGATACAGGTTTATTATCCCGGCGTTTCGGGTTCGGTTGCATGGGTCTATGGACCTTACGTCAGAATTGTAAAAACGGGTCAGTTGCCCATGGTGAGCGCGCCGGCCACGCCGACCCCGGCTTCCACACCCACCATCAACCCGACCCTTGCGGCGGCATTCGTCACCCCCGTAACGCCCACCCGCATGCCAACCTTCACTCCGCCAGCGCCGCTGGTGATCTCCACCTTCCTCGCTGATGAAACAACCATCAACAGGGTTCCGATGGGTCTGTTGATCTTCGGGCTTGGCTTCATTGGGGCGTTCGGCGCGCTGATATCCTTCCTGCGCGGACAGTAGTTTAAGCAAAAAATGACCGGGTTTCCCGGTCATTTTTATATTACTTGTACGATTTAGTTGTTGCAGCCGCAGGAACCGCCGCCACAGCCAGATGAGCCGCTGCCGCTTTCGTTGCTTCCGCAGGCGCACCCACCTTCGCCATGAGAATGCCCGCTCTTTACATTCGGGCTGTTGACTGCAAATCCCTGCCCGTGCTGGGGGTCGTTTACAAAATCAACCGTGGCATCGCGGAGATAGTCAATGGAGACTTCGTCCACAACGACTTTCACACCGTTCGCTTCGAACGTGGTATCCACATCGCGGAAATTATTATCCAGCGCCATTCCAAAGTTCACCCCGCAGCAACCGCCTCCCGCCACGTACACGCGCAGAGCGTAGCCCTCAAGGTTGCGTTGCTCGAGAATATCCTTAACAGCCTGGCTTGCGGCGGGTGTAAGTGTAAAAAGTTGGGTATCGATTTCCTGGAGCATATTTTTTTCTCCTTGTAGGTATGACTAATTTCGCCAAATCTTATCAGATTTGATGGGCATTGTCAACTTGCCCGGGCGGCCTGGGGATGATTCCACCCGTGTTTCTTGACACATTCCAATTGCGCTTGTAAAATCCGACTGCTCTGGAGGCGGCTTGCCGCCTCGTCCCGGCCTGAAAACGGAGAATTTCCTTCTCCGCAGTTCATTAATCCAAATGTGGAGGATTGTTATGCAGTTTGATTTGTTGTTAACCCCGGCAGCGAGACCGCCCCTGCCCATGCTATGGTGGCTTGGTCCCATAGCGGCTTTGATTGCGCTTGTGTTTGCCTTTTTCTTGTATCGCCAGCTGATGAAGTTAAGTGAAGGCAACAAGAAGATGGTGGGAATTGCCCAGGCGGTTCGTGAAGGCGCCATGGCGTACTTGAAAAGCCAGTACCGTGTGGTCGCCATTGTCTTTGCCGTGTTGTTCGCCCTGTTTCTTGTCCTTTCATGGTTCCATTTGCAGAACCCAATCGTGCCCTACGCCTTTTTGACGGGCGGTCTGTTCTCGGGCTTGTGCGGTTTCATCGGTATGAAGACGGCGACCAACGCCTCGGCGCGCACCACCTACGCCGCGACGAAAAGCCTGAACAGTGCCTTGCAGGTCGCCCTGCGTGCCGGCGCAGTGATGGGACTTGTGGTGGTCGGTTTTGCCCTGCTCGATATCACCGCCTGGTTCTACCTGCTCTATGAAGTTTTCCCCAAAATTTTCCCCACCAACTTCATCAGCGTTGCCGAAAATCCATTGCCGCAAATCACAGCGGTCATGCTCAGTTTCGGCATGGGTGCTTCCACACAGGCGTTGTTCGCCCGTGTCGGCGGCGGCATCTATACCAAGGCTGCTGATGTCGGTGCAGACCTGGTCGGAAAGGTCGAAGCAAACATCCCTGAGGATGATCCGCGCAATCCCGCCACGATCGCAGATAACGTCGGTGATAATGTCGGCGACGTGGCTGGCATGGGTGCTGACTTGTACGAATCCTATGCGGGCTCCATTCTGGCGACTTCCGCACTCGGTGTTGCCGCGGTCGGGTTGAAAGGCGCCGACATTGCCGAAAGCATGCTTTACATCTCTGTGCCGATTGTGCTCGCGGCGCTGGGGATCGTTCTTTCGATTGTCGCGCTGTATGTCGTCCGCTCGGATGAGGATGCGACTCAGGGCGACCTGATCAACGCGCTCAGCCGCGGTTTGTATGTCAGTTCGGCTGGAATTGCCGTCCTGTCATTGCCCGCCTTCTATTTCATGGGACTTGAGAACTGGCTCGCACTCTGGATCGTTGTGCTGACGGGTCTGGGCGTCGGGATAGCTGTCGGCAAACTAACCGAATACTACACCTCCCATGCGTTTGCCCCCACCCGCGAGATTGCCTTGCAGGCGAATACCAGCACCGCCACCGCGATGATCGAAGGGCTTGCACTCGGTATGCGTTCAACAGGTCTTCCGCTCGTTTCCATTTTGATTGGAATCGTAATCAGCTTCTACGTGGCTGGCGGCGCGGCCAGCATCCTGATGGGCTTGTATGGCGTGGGTCTTGCCGCGGTCAGCATGCTCTCGACACTCGGCTTCACGCTTGCCACCGATGCCTACGGCCCGATTGCGGATAACGCGGGCGGTAATGCTCAGATGGCCGGGCTCAAGCCTGAGGTCCGTCATCGAACCGACCAGTTGGATGCGGTCGGCAACACCACTGCCGCCATCGGCAAGGGCTTTGCCATCGGCTCCGCCGCATTGACCGCCATGGCTCTGCTCGCCGCCTATCTCGAGGAGATCCGTCTTGTGTTGGGAGAATTGCGCGGCGTGACTTCTCTGGCGGTGGATGGCGTGACAATCCCGCTTTCCGAACTCACGGTACAGAACTTCGTAACTTATTACAACGTCAACCTGTTCAACCCGGCCGTGTTGGTGGGTCTGTTCAGCGGTGTTGCGACTGCCTTCTTCTTTTCTGCGCTGACCATGAGCGCGGTCGGACGCGCCGCGGGCGGCATGGTGGAGGAAGTCCGCCGCCAGTTCCGCGAGATCAAAGGCATCCTGACCGGCAAAGGCAAGCCTGACTACGCCCGTTGCGTGGAGATCAGCACTCTGGCTGCACAGCGTGAAATGGTCGCCCCCTCCATTCTGGCGATTATCGTGCCTGTGTTGATCGGCGTTGTATTCGGTGTGGCGGGCGTGCTTGGTTTGCTGGTCGGCGGATTGGGCGCAGGTTTCTCGCTGGCGATCATGATGTCCAATGCGGGCGGCGCCTGGGACAACGCCAAGAAGTACATCGAAAGCGGCGCATATGGCGGCAAAGGCTCGAATGCCCACAAAGCCGCTGTCGTTGGCGACACCGTCGGCGACCCGTTCAAGGACACCTCCGGCCCCTCGCTCAACATTCTGATCAAACTCATGTCCATGGTCTCGGTGGTCTTTGCCGGTTTGATCGTGGCGTTCGGCAATGGTCAGGGCTTGTTGGTGATGCTGCTGGGGAGGTAGGGAAGATGTAACGGGCTTGCTGCATTGACATTCACGCCCTGCCAATTATTGGCGGGGCGTTTTTTTTCTTATGATTTGATGAATGATAGCCCTGTCGCCTGTTTCCATTCCGTAAGCCCATACAATCGTCATGAACAACGCACATATAATCAAGATTGTTACGAGTGCATTTGCCGCGAACCCGAAAGGCAGATTGGTTGCTATTGGATGAGTTATTAGTGTAGTAATCACTGAGGCCACAATGATTTTTGCATGATAATTATCGAAGAGCCAAAATTTCAGGTGATGTTTCAACCTCATTGTCGCCACGGCCCCAAGCAGCAACATCATGACGCTGGATACAACGCTTGCGCCGATTAAATTTGTGCGGGGTATCAGAATTGCATCTAAAACAATGGTCAAGGCAAAAATAGATGCGGAGATTTTTACCCACTCCTTTTGCCTCCCACTCATCAGAAAAATTTGATCCGCGATGCCGAACGCCACATAAAAAACTTGACCAATGGTCAGTATGAGCAGGGGAACTGTCCCGCTTTGGTATTTCAGTCCAAATAAACCGATTATTAAACCGTTGGCATTAACAAAAACAAATATGAGAATGGGTAGCGAAATATAAAGCGCCCAGCGGATAACCGATCTGACAAGAGTTTTTACGGCCTCATGCTCCCCGCGATAGTACAGGTGCGCTATTGCCGGTGCAATGGAAATTTTGAATCCACTTAATATGATCGTAGTGAACATCGTAAGAACCGATACGGATTGGTAGATTCCGGTGCTGGCTTCGGTGCTGAAATAACCGACTAGGAGGCGATCTCCCCATAAATTGAAAGCCCCAAGTGTTACTCCTACAATCGCCGGAAAAGAGAATCTCAGGATAGGTACAAGGTCGTCTGACAGGATTCTGCCGAGACCAATGATGCCGGGAATTGATCTTGCTACACAAACCAAGCCAATAATGACAGATATTCCATACGATACACCAATGGATAGGATGGCAGCGTTCAAGCCCATTCCCATGTTGAAGAGAACAAGGAACAATCCTATTTGAAGAATTGGCTGGGCGATATCTTCTGAGATTGCTCCGCACAGCATTTTTCCAGAAAGGCTGCTGGTTGCCGCCGCCACTCGCAAGATCGTGGCAAAAGGAAAAATGATCGCAAAACCGCGAAATATGGGGACCAAGGCGGGTTTTCTAAAAAAAACCTCGGCGAGCCAGGGGGCGGATACATATAAAAGCATCCCCATTATCGCGCCGGACAAAAACGCGCTGGTCAAAGAAACAAGCACAACACTTCTTAATTTCAAAGCATTTTTTTGCCAGTATTGACCTCCGAACTTGATAACACCGGAATCCATTCCAAAATGGCCTGCAATCGAAAACAGACGAAGAAGAGTCCAGCCAATTGCAAACAACCCAAAACTTTCCGGAGCCAGGACGCGTGCAAACATGATCTGGGCAAGATAGCCTATTCCTCTACCTAGAACCCGTCCCATTGTTGCTATACCAGATATGGTAATCAGGTTTTGTTGATGGGGGGTGAATTTATTGTCTATATTAGGCCTGCTTGATTTTTAGGATGCCCACAGGGATGTATTTTGGATCCCACCTTCCCCAGGGCATGCCGCTTTTTGGTTGGAAATAGTAGCGGAGCGAGATATTTTTCTTCAGGATTTCAGATCGTTTCAATTCCCTATGGATTTCCTCGTAATTTTGAAAGTTTGAAGAAGTATCTTTGTCTAAATCAAAAAGATCCCGCAAGGTGGATTCCGTTAAGCACCAAGAATATGCTGGAGAGAAGAACCAGTCCTTTTCAGCAGATGCAGGCAGGGTGACAAGCATCATTCCGCCCGGAACAAGCACTCTTTCCAGTTCCCGTATGATCTCCTTGATATTCGAAATTTGTTCGTTGTGCTCAAGAGCAGATATCGAGACCACAATATCTACGCTGTTGTCATGGATTTCTGACAAGTCTCGCAAATCTTTGTTAAGGAACCGTATGGAGCCTCTGTCGATGTAGCTCCTGCCTGACAGCGTGGCACTGCCAATGGTCCCGCGGATCAAAGATGTGATACGTTTCAGAATCCCGACTCTACCGTTTGTGATGTCTACCACATCCTTGATATTAAGCGGATTGTCTTCCGTCCTGTATCCTGTCACATTAAACTTGTTCAAAAGGTGAAAAGGGATACAGACTCGATCTGAGCGATCCACGCTTATGATATTTGCACCCTTGCTTGAAAAATACCATTGCATTAATCCTATTCCCGCCCCGGCGTCAAGGATGGTTTTGCCGTTTGCTTCTCCAATATTGTTGGTTACCCATGTCCAGTCCAAGGCGTAATGCCAGCCACTAGACAATGCCAATGTCTTCCCCATCCTCATTAATTCTGATGATAGATCTGGGAAATGAGTGAGGATTTTTGTAGAAATGAGTTCGATTCTGCTTTCCACGACGGTAATGCTCCTTGATCAGGTGTTTACTATACTGCAAACTATAACTTATTAAATCATGGTTAGCAATCTTTTTGCATTTATAATTACCCTGATGAATTGGTGTTGCTGTGCGAAGAGAATTGGGTTACCCCGGGCTTTTTTTAGCAGGGGCCATTGCCGCTCTTTATCGCAGACTACCGGGGCCCAGGTAGAGGTGCTTTGTTATGGCGAGCGAACCCGGCCTCGCTCAAATGGATATCTCGCCTTTGAAATTGGGAATATTATTAATATACGCCTTGTGTATTGTGTATTATTAATTAGACCTCTTGCAAAAGTCAAATTGAGTTGAGTTCAAGGTTGTAAATAGCAGCAATCAGGTTGAAGCGCAAAGCAAATCTCTTTCTACGATTGCGATACCTCTCGCTCAAAATGCGAAACACTTTCAACTTACGGAATATATGCTCAATCACAATCCGTTTCCGTGCCAAGCTTCGATTGCTCTGTTTCTCTCGTTTCGTCAGAGCATGGTATTTGGATTTCTTGAAGGGTGTTTGACTGTTCTGATGAAACTCCATCAATCCTTGATAGCCCGCATCTGCCAGAATACGCAGATGTTCAGAGAACTCACAGGCATCGTCTTTGAACAGTTGGAAGTCGTGTTTGCTTCCATGACTAAAGGCGGTGGTTATGATTTGGGTACTTTTTCGATCAGCCATCACCTGCGCTTTTTGGGTGTGACGCTTCTTTTTGCCACTGTAATGCCGTTTTTGGCTTTTTTTGGACGTTCCACTGGCTGTTCGCTGACATCAACCAGCACTACCTCGAACACCGTGTCACTGGCTTGGAGTGCCTTTTTGCCAGGCAAACGAAACTTTTTTGAACGGACTAAGGCCTCCTCTACCTTGCGAATGGTGCGGCAAACGGTTGCTTCACTGACACCATAGGATTGCGCAATATGAAATTCTGTGCGATATTCTCGCCAGTACATCAAGGTCATCAACAACTGATCGGCTCGGCTCAGTTTTGGCGGTCTCCCGAAGTCTCGCAGCCCTTTCTCAATGACTGTGAGCATCTGCTCGAAGGTTTCGCGCGGGACGCCAGTTAGCCGTTTGAAGTCACTACCTTTGAGATGTGCGATTGTCTTATAGTTCATGTGCCTATTATGGCACACTTATGCAAGAGGTCTATTATAGGACTCGACGAGCAATACCGAAATTCCCTTGCGCATGCAGGGAATTTTATCAGGAGCAAATTGCAATGAAGAGATTTACACTACATGAAATGTCAATAATGCGATTGTTTGGCGGGGCTGTTCGCCGTGTTCGTGATTTGTCCCATTCAGTCGCATGGAATAATCCTTTTATTGCTAATCGCAATCGGAAATACCTGTCCAATTACTCTGATGTTCACACTGCGCAGCGGTGTTTTATCCTTGCGAATGGACCCAGCCTGTCACGCATGGATCTTTCTCCATTAAGGAATGAAATTACCTTTGGGCTTAATAGAATTTATCTTTTGTTCGACAGGCTGGAATTTCTGCCAACCTATTACGTATGTGTCAATGAACTTGTTCTTGCTCAGTTTTCAAGGGAGATATCGGGTTTGTCTATGCCGAAATTTCTAAACTGGGGCAGCAGGCATGTGTTTGATCTAAACGACCCGAGTGTGGGCTTTGTGCGTTTGTTACTCACCCTGCGTGATGGATTTCAATCAGATATCAGGAAACCACTATATTCTGGAGGAACAGTGACTTACGTGGCACTCCAGATCGCCTATTCGATGGGCTTTTCCGAAGTCATTCTTGTTGGTCTGGACCATTCTTTCCAAGACAAGGGCGTCCCAAACGCGACTGTAACTCAAAAAAGCGATGTAGACAATAATCACTTTCATCCCGACTATTTTCCGAAGGGGGTAAAATGGCAGTTGCCTGATTTAAGGCGCTCCGAACTTGCCTATAAAATTGCAGACAACTTTTACAGAGCGAATGGCAGGCTTGTTAGGGATGCAACCTTGGGGGGGAAATGTCCGGTATTTCAACGCGTGGAGTATGATAAACTTTTTTAATCAGGTTCTCTTACATGAAAGTAAAATTCAGATCTGTTGTTACTAAACCGCAACTATTGATCTTTGATTTTTTATGGCTTTTGACCGTCCTGGTGTATTGGAAACTGCTCCGGGGTGTTGGTTTGGAGCTCTATTGGTTATTTCAAGTTATCTTGCTGTCTATTTTTTTGGTTGGTTTCTTTTTTCGATTGTCCCTAAATTCCTCCTGTATATTTCCGTCAATTTGGTCGGGATCTAGTTTAGATTTACACTACCTTGGGACCGTGGTGTTTGGATCAATCTGGTTGATCGCCTTCGTACGGAGAATAATCGGAGATCTACTGCAATTTGACTTGTTTAATGCCCTGGTTGCCCTCTGTAACCTGATTTTTTGGCTAGTCTATGCAACCTATCTCTTCATGGTAATTCAAAATCAGAGGGGTAGTCGGAACTCGATGGGATATGTATTATTATTCGTTTTTTGGGGGTTCGGTTTTTACGTGGGATTAAACCTGCTTGCTTTTTCGGTTGGGGTGATGCCTGATTCCAGTATCTATCTCACGTCATATCCATCACAATTATTATCCATGCTTGGCAGCCAAGGGAATCGTATACTGTTTCCCTTGGCTGACGGAATAAATTCATTCGGGGTTTCAGCCGGCGCCGTCTTAGTGCTTTTCATTCCCATACTTTTCTCTACCAAGGATACTTTAATCAAATTAACGAGTATGTTCTTTTCCCTATCTTCCATTGCGGTAATGGTGATGACGGATTCCCGCGGGGCGATTCTCTTTGCCTGGATTGCTGGTTTTCTGTACCTTCTGCCGGGGAGAATTTCGAAGCATCTTATCTGGTTATCTGTGTTCGTATCATTTCTTCCTTTGCTGGTAGCGCTATTTTTTCCAGCTCTACTTAACTTTGAGTATGGATTTACCCGCCCACCCGGAAATTTGACGGAAAAACAGCGCATGGTTTTGGAGGAAGAATTTTGCGCCGATAAGGTTAAACCATTGGCCGGGCCATTGAGCAACCGTCCAATAATTTGGGCAGTTGCTCTAGACGAATTCAAACACCCGAGATTCGTGCATTTGGTGGGTTATGGATACCGTGGCCAAGTAGATGCAGGAATCTCGGAAGACCTCTCGTGTATATTTCTAAGTTTTGTATACAGGCGGTTTGCGTCCTCTCATAACATATGGCTGCAAATTATTACTGAAATAGGTTATATCGGGGTAATAGGGACACTTTTCCTATTCTACAAAACCGCCGGAAGGTTATATACCCTGATTGAAAAAGATAACTCTGGTTTTTATAAGGGAATGAGGCTGGCATTGATATACATTGTTTTTGCGGGCACGCTTGAATCGATTCTATCCCCGGATTACTACATACCTTTTGCCATGTTCCTCGCAATAAACATTATGACCCTTTTATCAGCCAATGATATTGAATCTTAAGATAAACAAAGTAACATCCGGTGAGTTTGTTGCACAGGTCGTAGATTGGGCGCAGGCAGGAGGAAGTTATTACGCCTGCTTCGCCAATGTCCATGTGCTTATGGAAGCATATGACTCGTCCGATTTTTCAAAAATAATAAATGGCGCTGACTTGGTCCTTCCCGACGGCATGCCCCTCGTCTGGATGATGCGCCTTAAAGGCGCAAGGAGCCAACAGCGGGTATATGGACCAACCCTGATGCTGCAAGTATTGGAGTCCGCTGCGCGGGAGAACATCCCTGTCGGTTTTTATGGAGGAACGCCTGAAGTACTGAATGCTCTTGTGGTGCGGATGAAGGCGCGTTGCACGGGCTTGGACGTCGTGTATTCATATAGCCCGCCGTTTCGGGAATTAAGTCAGCGGGAGGAGGATGAAATTGTGCTGAGCATCGATCAATCCGGCGCGCGGATATTGTTTATAGGGCTTGGCTGTCCCAGGCAGGAAATCTGGATGGCAAGGCATCGTGGACGGATCAATGCGGTCATGCTCGGCGTTGGCGCGGCATTTGATTTTCATTCCGGATTCAAACCACAGGCTCCTTTATGGACACAGAACATCGGCTTGGAATGGTTGTTCCGGCTTTTGACCGAGCCACGCAGACTGTGGAGACGTTACCTTTATCACAACTCGCGTTTTATATTCCTTGCAATTGCCGATCTGTTGGGATTTCTTCGTTAGAATAATACAATGCTCAGACGCTTTTCGGTCAACTTCGCGCTCCTGTCCATGCTGCTGGATGGACTCCTGGTTGCACTCTCCCTGTGGCTCGCCACAGCGTTGCGCCCACAGTTAAGTCGATTTCCCGGAATTGAACTTGTTTCGTCACCTGTGGCCACGCCTGCCCCGCTCTATGTCATATTTCCATTGATTTGGATTCTCATATATTCAGCCCTCTCCATCTATGACGGCAGAAAATACATACGGGTCGTGGATGAATTTGCCGCGTTATCACTGGCGATGTTGATTGCATCTGTTTCCGCAGCGGGTGTTTTGTATTTTTCGTATCGACAGGTGTCCCGCGCGCTTGTCCTGTTCTTTATTGTCCTTGTGTACATCCTTGGTTTGTTGTGGCGCGCCTTTGTCCGTCTCTACTTCCGCACCCAGAATAATTTCCCCGACCGTCTTCGCCGTGTTCTGGTGGTGGGCGCCGGTTCGCTGGGGCAAAGGGTCCGCGAGCAAATGCTTGACTCTGAGCTTCCCAACCTGGAGTTTATTGGCTTTACGGATCACGGCGGGCAATTAAAAACAAAACCGCTTTCCTTATTGGGCACAAACGATGGGATTGACGCGATTGTTCAAGACCATAAGATATCCGATGTCGTGATCGCCCTGCCGCATTCGGAATACCACCAAATGAGTGACATTGTCCAAAAACTTGAACGCGTCCCTGTGCAGGTGTGGGTGGCGCTCGGCTTTTTTGACCTTGCATTATATAAGACGGCCATCGAAGATTTTGCGGGCATCCCCATGCTGGATCTGAGGGCTTCCGCCATTGACGATTATCAGCGGATGATGAAGCGTACCTTTGACTTTTCCATCGGTCTTGCCGCGTTGATACCCGCCCTGCCGCTCATGGCTTTCTCTGCGCTGGTCATCTATGTTGAAGGCGGTTCCCCGATATTATTTCGGCAGCAACGTGTTGGTGAAAATGGACGCCTGTTCGAAATGCTCAAATTCAGGACCATGGTCAGAAATGCCGAGCAGTTGAAAAGCCAGGTGGAGAAGCGGGATGCAGACGGGAACATCCTGCATAAATCAAAGGAAGATCCGCGCGTCACGCGCGTTGGGCGATTCCTGCGCCGCTTTAGTTTGGATGAGCTGCCGCAAATATTCAATGTTTTACGCGGCGATATGAGTCTCGTCGGGCCGCGCCCCGAACTTCCGTATTTGGTTGAAAAGTATCAACCCTGGCAAAGAAAGCGTTTTGCGATCCCGCCGGGCATTACCGGCTGGTGGCAGGTGAGCGGACGAAGCGACAAACCCATGCACCTGCATACAGAGGACGACATGTATTATATTCAGAACTACTCGATATTTTTGGACATCCAGATCCTGTTGCGGACGGTTTGGGTGGTACTGATGGGGAAGGGATCCTACTAGGATGAATGCAGTTATACGTGCAAAGTCCATAAGTTACTTAACGGGTTTTGGAGACGGTCTGCTTTTGTTATTGGCATTCCTCTTGAGTAATTATTCGGCGTTTGGGTCGAACCAGTTCCCGAACATTGATTCGTTTGGCGGGGAAGCCTGGCAAACCGCGCTTGGCTGTTTTTATGGCACCCTGGTCGTTGGTTTGCTTTTGATCGGACACGGCTTGCATCGGGATTTTATTTCCGTGCTGTCAAATAGCCGGCCCCTGCTGTTTTTTTTGTTCCTTGCTTTGTTGTCGTTATCGTGGACGGTTTCTCTGCAAGCCACATTGTACGAACTTTCCTTCCTCTTCTTTTCCACCTTTGCGGCTGCCTACTTTGCCCTCCACTACCGGCTATTAGGGGTGATCAATATTTTGACCTGGACTGCGGTAGCTGCCACAGTGGCTGGTTTTGCGCTTGCGCTATTTACTCCATATGGCGTGATGCCGAATCAACCGTTTACAGGTTCATGGGATGGCATGTTCTGGCATCGAAACCATGCAGGCAGTTTGATGGCTTTTTTTAATATGTTATTCCTTGTGCGCTTGCTAATGGATAAACAAGGATTTCCCCGTAGACTATTTTTTGGATTATTCTATGTTTTAACCGCAATCCACGTGTTCAAAAGCCGCTCTGCCGCTGGAATACTGGTTTTTATTTTTCTGAATTTCTCGACCTTGATTGCCTTTGGATGGATTTCCTTTCGTGAGAAGTTAAAACCATGGCATTATTATTCATTTTTCTTTACAGTATTTTCGGGGTTTATGATTTTTGTTGCAAACCTGGGTTTCTTCTTTGGGCTTTTGGGACGGTCGTCCACCATGACAGGGCGGACACCGCTTTGGGAAGATCTCCTTGTTAATGTTTTTCCTGCAAGACCGATCCTTGGGCACGGCTTCGGTGCAATATGGATGCAGGAGAGTTTTCGGGTTTTCATGCAGAACCGGCAGGGTTGGGGTCACCCGATATATTTCGCCGATAATGGTTTTCTTGACATTCTTTTGAATTTGGGTGTGGTGGGTCTGATTTCATTTTTGATCATGTTTGGTTTTGCAGGTTTACGCGCGTTGAAGCACTTGCGTTCAACGCGGTCATGGATGTACATCTTGATGGTCCTTGCCTTATTGTATGTTTTTGCAGGGAATTTGGCGTACAGTTTCTTAATGGAAGTGGATTACTTTGTGTGGATGGTGTTCGTCATGGTTTATATTCTTGTATCAAGACCGTTTGACGGCGATGCGGTCACTGTGCAATAAACCTTGTAAAACATAAGTCATGCAGATCGTCAATGCCAGCCCGTACCACCACCCCCAGAATATAAAATTAATCGAACCCAAATAATAAAAGTGCATGATGAAATTGAAGGGGACGGTCAGCATTGCCGCCGCAATGCTTGTGGACAATCCCCATTTTTTTAGCGAGAAAAAGATGGGGAGCGCAAGGATCGTATACCCTGCCCATGAAATGGGAGAGGCGAGCAGGCACAACAAAACACCCGCGGAATTCACAACCTCGGATGGGATTTCCTGTTTGTTAATGCGGGCACGGTGGATGAGAAAAATGGTGATCAGGATGAGCAGGACAGCCAGACCCATGCCGATTTCCGGGTGACCGATTCTGCTTGTCAGCCCGATTAGAGAGCTGTTCCCGGGCATGGACAATATCTTGTTGTCCACATTTGCCGCCTCCAGCCATTGCAGATAAACCGTGGGCGGCATTCGGGTCAACGGGATAAGTCCGGTGATGGCAATTGTAGCGACCGAAGCCTTTAATGCGGCCCAGTTCCCTGCAATGGCGAGCAACAGCAGCCAGATGGCGAAATTGGGCTTGATGCTGATCAACAACCCCAGGAATATACCCGCATAGAGTTGGTTTTTCCGGAGTGAATTGATCCAAATCAGAGACACGAGCAGGAGTAGCGGGGTGTATATTTGTCCCAACCCTGTCGTATGCCAAAAACCCGCAAGCGAAAATGCCCAGAGGATGCGCAGGGCAGACGGTTTGTATTGGTTTGACAATACCAGCACTGATATGGCGTAGACAAGCGATGATAATATTCTCCATAGATTGATTGCCCGGAGCGGATCGCTGTCGGCCAGTGATTCAAATACCAACAGGGTTATGGGCGGGTTTAAGTTGGGTAGTTTTCCGCCGCTTTGCACACGAGGGAAGTAGGCTTCGAAAATCAGTGGGGAGGAAGTGCCGTATGGATTATTCCCCGCTTTTAATTCAATGCCCGATGCGATAAATGACCCGAAGTCCGCCAGTTCGTTACGGGAGGAGGAGACCACATTGAAATTAAATGAGATTGAAAAAAGCATCCAGGCGGCCGCCATTATAGATCCAACAATCGTGAACCACTTTTTTGTTTTAAGCATTTCTCATTATATCGTGCGTGTAATTAAAAAATCCGGGCCGTTTTCGGCCCGGATTTTTTCTTGTCCTACTTTTCCTGTAAATTTTTCAGATGTAGTTTTGTATTCTTGAGCAGTTCGATCATTAGATCACGGATGTGCGGATTGAGATAGTGGTTTTCCAGTGTGGAGAGCGGCAGGAAACGTGCGCCGGCAACCACGTGGATGCAATTTGCGGCTCCGCACAGGCAGATGAAGGGTGCCTGCATTTCCCATTCCGTGGATGGGTAGAAGAATGAGAGTTCCTCGCCTTTATCGATGTCACGGCGCGCGATCATCAGCATTTTGTCAGTGTCGAGGATCACGTTCGGGTCACAGGAGTGGTTCAACGCGGCAAGTTTGCCGACGTGGGTGTGCCGCTCGCGCGCGATCTGGACGGTGAAGCGGTTGGGCTTGTCCATGATGTTCTCGCTGGGCATGGAGCAGATCACCTCGCCCTTCTTATAGGCTTGTTTGGTGATTAAGGTTCTAAATTTATTTTCTGTTTTGACACTTACTGTTTCCATTGTTGTGATCATTTATATTTTCTCCTTTTACAAATAATATTAAATCATCTGTTTTAGTATAGTCATTATGGGTTTAATTACAAGGGTTAATAAGACCTGTTGAAATATTTTAAGGTTGCAACATTGGTAAAAAATATTCACCGCCAAGTTATCGGCGGCGCATTAAAAGTGGACACTGCGGTGCTGTGAGCCGGATTAGAACAAATGGAGCTGCGCGCCGGGCATGCGCCCATCCAGCAGAACGTATGGTGCGGCACGTTCGGCGATGATGCCAAGTCTTTTCAATGAGGCAAGGTCACGCAGGCGCTTGATCCTTCTTGCATGTAGAATTGCATCCGCGCCTTTGATGCCAATGCCGGGGATCCTGATCAACTGGTGTTTGTCCGCCGTGTTGATCTCGATGGGGGTGTGGATCAAGTTCATTTGCGCCCAGGCAAGTTTGGGGTCGGCATGCAGCGGCAGGTTTTCATCCGCCGTGAAAGGCAGGTCTTCGAGGTCGAAACCATAATCGCGCAGAAGGAAAGATGCCTGATACAAACGGTGTTCGCGCATGGGGTCCACGGCCGGCTTGTTCTCGAGAGGTGTATCGCGGACGGGATGAAAGGCGGAGAAATAGGCGCGTTTTAGGTGAACGTTCTTCATCAACCATTGCGTGGTATTGAGCAGTTCGAGGTCGCTTTCATCCGAACCACCGGCCACGAACTGGGTGACGCTGGATGGGTATTTACCGTTCCAGAATTTATATGCAGGCACCGTACGTCTGATCTCCTCCACCCACTTGAGCGAACGCAGCAATTCTTCAAAGAAAATCTTGTGCGGAGCCAGCCGCGCCAACCGTTCGGTGCTGGGCGCTTCGAGGTTGACGGAAATGCGGTCTGCCAACTGCATGGCGCGATAGACCTGGTCCTTCTCCGCGCCGGGCATGATCTTGAGATGGACATACCCGCGAAATTGATGCTTCTTTCGCAGAAGTTCCGCCGTGTCAAGAAGCTTGTCCATTGTACGGACTCCGCCTCCCGCCAGCCCGGAGCTGAGGAATACACCTTCCGCCATTCCAACCCGATTCATTTTACTGAACAACCCTGCAAATTCATCTGGCTTGAACGTGGCGCGTCGGAAATCGCGTCCTGCGCGGAAGGGGCAGTAATGGCAATCACGCTCGCAGGCGGAGGAGAGCAGGGTTTTGAGCAGGACGATTTTCTGCCCGTTGGGGAGTTGGGCGGGATGTGTGAAGGCGTGGTTATTTTCTTTAGGGGAGTAGCAGGCTGGAGCGTGAAGAGACGCGGAAGGCTCTCCATCCGCTTCGAATTGCATTTGGGAGGATAACTCTTTGAGCGTTTCCAGCGAGTTCATCCATCCATTATAGAATAAATGTTCTGAATATTCAAGAGGGAAAATTCAGGCAAAATGGGGGAAATTTGTCACTTGGGCGCAGTGGATGGGGTGGATATACTGATGGAAATCATGTCATTGCGAACTGCCGTCGGTTGAGTAGCCCGCAGGGCGTACACTTGCACCGAAGCCATGCTCGGACGCCCCAACCTCGTCGTCGTGGCGCGTCTCATGCCACTCCTTCTCGCAACGACATTTCTCAGGAGGCTTAGATGTGTGAATTTTGCACGCAGCACGGGGAAGGGGAGAAGTGGTACCTGACGATGGAAAATTATTCCAAAGACCTGCTGGACCAGAATCGGCGGCGGGAGTATGCGGCGGACTTCCTGAACGGATTCCATAAGCGCGTGCCGAAAAGCATTAAGCAGTTGGACGTGATCCGCAAGACGCCGTTGATGAAATTGGCAAAGCCCGTGCTGACGCATCACCAGAAGCAGGATCATTACGGGCAGGTGGTGCCATTGGAGGATGTGGAAAAAATCTTCGAGGCAATGGTACAGGGAGCGGTGCGCCTGCCGTGCGTGTGCCGGCGCGTGACGACAGGGAATATGAACGCGCGCTACTGCTACGGCTTGACGATGGACAAGCAGATGTACGACGCGCTGGACGACTCGTTCAATCTGGAGACGTTATCGAAAGAAGAAGCCCTGGAGTCCATTCGCAAATTGGACAAGGAAGGACTGGTCCATTCGGTGTGGACCTTCAAGACTCCCTTCATCGGCGGTTTGTGCAACTGCGACCAGGACTGCATGGCATACCGCATCACACACGCACGCAGAGATTACCCGGTCATGTTCCGTGCCGAGTGGATCGCGGAGGTCGCGCCCGAGGTGTGCAACGGCTGCCGGCTGTGTATGCGCCAGTGTCAGTATGGGGCGATCCGTTATTCGTCGAACAATAAAAAGGTGACAATCGACCCGGCGGTGTGTTATGGGTGCGGAGTGTGCCGCGCAAGTTGCAGCAAGGATGCGATCACGCTCTCCCCGCGGGAAAGTGTGGCGGAGGCAGTCGGGCTGTGGTGATTCGCCGTCACTGATGTATAATGTGCATTGACAAGCCCGTTTGTCTGTTAATATCGAAAGGAGTTGAATCATGGCGAACAAGGAACAAAAGGGAAAGAACAAGGAGAAGAAGAAGAAAAAGAAAGTGAAGCCGAAGGAGACGAAGAAGTAATGGACAAGCCGGCCCCTCAGTCAGTGATGATTAAGGGGCTGGCTTTTTTACAGACAATTCAAATATAATCACGAGCATGAACCCACTCAACCGCAACCTCCGTGACACCTTCCACTTCTCCTCGCACGACCTGCTCGCCAACCGCGCCGGCAAACTCTCCGAACGTCAACAGGCCCGCCAGTCCGCGCTGGGGACGAGCCTCAAAGTCGGCATCGCCTTCTTCGTCGTGGTCATGCTCGGCTCGCTCGGTGTCTTCTTCATCATCTCCTCCGCCTCGGGCGCGAACGCAGGCGCATCGTCCTTCGATACGATGGTCACCACGGGCGTTCTGATCGGCGTGTTCGCGCTCGTCCTCGTCGTCTCGCTGTTTGCCAGTCAAAAGCATCTCGCCGCAGCGCGTGGGAGACAGATCCAAAAAGCGGAAGGGGAGGCGGCGCATGGCAAAATCCGCGCGGACTCTGCCAACTTTGAGATCAAGATCGGCAGGACGAAGATCCGCCTCATCACGCAGGGACAGTTGGACTCGTTTCGAGTGGGGGAGTCCTACCGCCTGTACTTTCTCCCTGGTCCCATGCCGGTCATCCTCTCTGCCGAAGTCATCGGCACCGAAGCCGAAGCGGATTCATACATCGAACCCGCCAATCCCATCGAAGACGATCTCGTCATCCAACAACAGCAGAGATCGCGCCGCGTGGTCGGCGTGCTGGCCGTGCTGACGCTCGGCTTTCCGCTGGCGATGCTGGCGGCATCCGCGCTGCCCGAATCCTTGCGCTGTGTGGTCTGGTTCGCACTGCTGGGCATCGGCTTTGGCTTCGTCTTCTGGGCGCTGAGGCGGGTGGGGTAGGGGAGTTCGTGAGACGCGGCGCGTGATGCGTACTTCGTGATGCATGAATGTTGATCACCATCCTTTCATCAAAAAACAATTCAACGTCTGCCGTCCATCGTCCACGGTCAAATACGGTAATGGGGGAATGAAGGTTCGCAAAATTCCCATCAACTTCAAAAATATATCTTATGTTTTCGATAAGTATTATTATCAAAAACATTGACAGATCGGCGGAAATTCGTATAATCATCCCCATGACAGATACATCCAACATTTCCATCACCATTTCTGCTGTGATAAGGAATTATCTGGACATGGTGGAACGCTCCCGCAGCAAACATACCATGCTTGCGTACAAGAATGCCATGCGCATCTTCCACCAAGTGTTGGTGGAAAAGTCGCTGGAGCCCGACTCCACACCCATCCAAAAACTCACAGAAGACCTGATCTCGCCCATGGCGGACTATCTAAAAGTCTTCGCCCCCGCCACCGAGCAACTCTATTTGCAGGCTGTCAAGGGGTTCCTGCTGTATGTGGATTCTGAGCGTCTGGCAAATATCAACCAATCGCGTGTGACGGTGCTTATCAGGCAACGCTCACGCCGCCCCGGAATACGCTATCCACAGTTCCCCGCAGAGGACATTGATACGCTGTTAGGGAAGGCTAAACGCGTTGAAAACCTGCTCATGAACGCCAGTGACGTGGATGAGTTCATAAACGTTAAGCTACGCGCATACCGCGACCGTGCCTTTTTGCTTACTCTGGCAGATACAGGCTTTCGTGTCCATGAAGCCTGCAACCTTCGGCGCGGCGATATCGACTGGAACGAACAGCGCGCCCTCATTATTGGTAAAGGCGACAAGCAGGCTGTGGTCCGCTTTACATCGCGTTCCCTGCAAGCCATCCAGGAGTATCTCGCCCAACGCGCCGCACTCGATGGAAATTCAGGCAGGCAATTGAGCTCCCTGCCTCTCTTTGCCCGCCACGATAAAGGCGCCGGCAAAAAGGTCAAGCCAATCACGCCTGCCACCGGCCGCAACATCGTCAAGGAACGAGTGCTGCAATTTTTAGGCAGGGAGATGGCCGGCAAGATCACCCCGCACTCCTTCCGCCATTATTTTGTCACGTCCGTGCTGCGCGGTACTGGAAATTTAAGGATTGCGCAGGAACTTGCACGGCACAAAAATATTCAAGTTACACAACGATATACCCATCTTTCGAACGATGAGCTGGACAAGGCCTACTACGAGGTCTTCGAGAAAAGACAATCAGATCAGTCCGGCGAATGACCAGTCAGCGCCTCTCCCACGACGATACTTGATACGCTTCCCCTCGAGAATCCCCATCCTTTTTGAAAAACAGACTGCCAGCCCAGCGGCGGTGGCATAGGTGAACTTGGCCCTGTCAGATACGACTGCATGACCAGCCCGATGGAATCTGAAGTGTTCATCCACTACAGCTACTTAAACCTGCACCTCAGTTTTTGGCTGGAGGATCCACCAGAAGACCAAACACGCATTCACAACCTTGCCCGATTGATGCTAACCCGTCTTTTTGAACGTGGTAATTAATCTTTTTCGTATTCGCCAGCTGTTCGATCGCTTACATTCCCGACTTATAGCGTATGCGGATATGCCGTGAAAAAGGTGTTTTATCCACGCATGACTGAGGGCACCCTGCTCCAATGATATAATTCCACAAATGGCGTTTGGAATCATCATCGTTGGAGCAGGGATCCTGCTGACCCTGGGGATACTTGGCCTGTGGGCTGGCATGCGTGCCATGCAAAACAGCCGTGGTTTGGCAAATTATCAGGTTCGGGGAAAATTTAGGGCAAGCGCTCGAAACGCCTATCTGCTTGGGGGTATTTTATTAATCTCATCCACCGCGCTCGCACTGTATGCATTTTCAGGTACACCCGTATTTGAACTTCCACCGCTTCCAGGCCTTTTTTCAGCTATCGATGCGCCCGCATCCCCCACTGTGGGCGCATCATCCGTGGATGCGACGCCAACATCCGTCAGCCTGGCCACCGCCACGTTCCAGTTGCCAGACTCCCCGACGCCAGAGGCGTTCACGGAAAACCCTGTCCCCCCCTCCCCCACCCCGCCAGCCACCAGCACCCCGGTCACCATCGTCGTCAACATTTATTTTACGAACAACGCTAACCTTGAACAAAAGGTCGAGCCGTACGATCAGGCAGTCCGGCGTGAAATTCTTACAACCGATCCGATAAAAGGTGCGCTGGATGCGTACTTTACCGGTCCGAACGCCCAGGAGGCGCGGCGCGGGCTTTCGGCCACATGGAATGGGTTTTTGGGATATAAAAAATATGAGCTGGCAATCGACGGCACATTAAAGGTGTACCTGATTGGATACTGCCAGGCTCAATCGGATTTTTACAGTTTTGCCGATCCGTTGGGTAAAACCCTCAGGCAGTTCAGCGGGGTACGGTATGTAAAATTTTATGATGAATATGGAAGAACACAGAATCCTCGTGACGGCTCGGATTCCATTCCTGTGTGTGTGATTCCAACCCCGACAGCAACACTGACAGTAACACGTACGCCATCCAATACGCCAACCGCAACCATCACGCCATCCAATACATCGACAGCAACTTTTACACCCACTTCAACTTTCGCCCCATCCAGCACGCCGAGGGCGACCCTTACCCCCTCCAATACACCAACCGCAACTTTTACACCGTCCAAAACCCCAAGTGCAACTATTACCCCGTTAAGTACAGCCACGGCAACTTTTACGCTGACCTTCACGCCATCGAAGACACCGACGCTGACCTTCACCCCGTCCAATACCCCCACGGCGACCTTCACGCCGTCGAATACACCGACTGCGACCTTCACGCCATCGAAGACACCGACCGCGACCTTCACGCCGTCCAATACCCCCACGCTGACCTTCACGCCGTCGAAGACACCGACGCTGACCTTCACGCCGTCCAACACCCCCACCGCGACGTTCACGCCATCGAAGACACCGACCGCGACCTTCACGCCGTCCAACACACCGACTGCGACGTTCACGCCATCGAAGACACCGACCGCGACCTTCACGCCGTCGAATACCCCCACGGCGACCTTCACCCCGTCCAACACACCGACCGCGACCTTCACGCCATCGAAGACACCGACGCTGACCTTCACGCCATCGAAGACACCGACGCTGACCTTCACGCCGTCGAAGACACCGACCGCGACCTTCACGCCGTCGAAGACACCGACCGCGACGTTCACGCCATCGAAGACACCGACTGCGACGTTCACGCCATCGAAGACACCGACCGCGACCTTCACGCCGTCCAATACCCCCACGCTGACCTTCACGCCGTCGAAGACACCGACCGCGACGTTCACGCCATCGAAGACACCGACTGCGACGTTCACGCCATCGAAGACACCGACCGCGACCTTCACGCCGTCCAACACACCGACTGCGACGTTCACGCCATCGAAGACACCGACGCTGACCTTCACGCCGTCGAATACCCCCACGGCGACCTTCACCCCGTCCAACACACCGACCGCGACCTTCACGCCATCGAAGACACCGACGCTGACCTTCACCCCGTCGAAGACACCGACCGCGACGTTCACGCCATCGAAGACACCGACCGCGACCTTCACGCCATCGAAGACACCGACGCTGACCTTCACGCCATCGAAGACACCGACGCTGACCTTCACGCCGTCGAAGACACCGACGCTGACCTTCACGCCGTCGAAGACACCGACGCTGACCTTCACGCCGTCCAACACACCGACCGCGACGTTCACGCCATCGAAGACACCGACTGCGACGTTCACGCCATCGAAGACACCGACCGCGACCTTCACGCCGTCCAACACACCGACTGCGACGTTCACACCATCGAAGACACCGACGCTGACCTTCACGCCGTCGAATACCCCCACGGCGACCTTCACCCCGTCCAACACACCGACCGCGACCTTCACGCCATCGAAGACACCGACGCTGACCTTCACCCCGTCGAAGACACCGACCGCGACGTTCACGCCATCGAAGACACCGACCGCGACCTTCACGCCATCGAAGACACCGACGCTGACCTTCACGCCATCGAAGACACCGACGCTGACCTTCACGCCGTCCAATACCCCCACGCTGACCTTCACGCCGTCGAAGACACCGACGCTGACCTTCACGCCGTCCAATACCCCCACGCTGACCTTCACGCCGTCCAACACCCCCACGGCGACCTTCACGCCGTCGAAGACACCGACCGCGACCTTCACCCCGTCGAAGACACCGACCGCGACGTTCACGCCATCGAATACACCGACCGCGACGTTCACGCCATCGAATACACCGACCGCGACCTTCACGCCGTCCAACACACCGACTGCGACGTTCACGCCATCGAAGACACCGACCGCGACGTTCACGCCATCGAATACACCGACCGCGACCTTCACGCCGTCGAAGACACCGACCGCGACCTTCACGCCGTCGAAGACACCGACCGCGACGTTCACGCCATCGAATACACCGACCGCGACGTTCACGCCATCGAATACACCGACCGCGACCTTCACGCCATCGAATACACCGACCGCGACCTTCACGCCGTCCAACACACCGACTGCGACGTTCACGCCATCGAATACACCGACCGCGACCTTCACGCCGTCCAACACACCGACTGCGACGTTCACGCCATCGAAGACACCGACCGCGACGTTCACGCCATCGAATACACCGACCGCGACCTTCACGCCGTCCAACACACCGACTGCGACGTTCACGCCATCGAAGACACCGACCGCGACCTTCACGCCGTCCAATACCCCCACGCTGACCTTCACGCCGTCGAAGACACCGACCGCGACCTTCACGCCGTCGAAGACACCGACCGCGACGTTCACGCCATCGAATACACCGACCGCGACCTTCACGCCGTCCAACACACCGACTGCGACGTTCACGCCATCGAAGACACCGACCGCGACCTTCACGCCGTCGAATACACCGACTGCGACGTTCACGCCATCGAATACACCGACCGCGACCTTCACGCCGTCCAACACACCGACTGCGACGTTCACGCCATCGAAGACACCGACCGCGACCTTCACGCCGTCCAATACCCCCACGCTGACCTTCACGCCGTCGAAGACACCGACGCTGACCTTCACGCCCTCCAAGACACCGACTGCAACCTTCGATCCGCAATGTAACAAGGCATTATTTGTTGGCGATGTAAGCCTTCCGGACGACTCGATCGTGAATGCAGGGGATCAATTAGTCAAAACCTGGCAGATAAGAAACGCAGGCACATGCACATGGACCCCCTTGTACAATCTGGTCCTGGTCGATGGTGAAGCGATGGGTGCATCCGCTTATATGATATTTGATCAAAATGTCCCGCCTGGCGCGATGGCAAATATCTCCATTGCCATCACCATTCCGAACAGGATCGGTTCGCTCCAAACCTTCTGGCAAATTGAAGCCGAGAATGGAGAGCGGTTTGGGGTTGGCGTGGATGGCACGTCCCCATTATGGGTAAAGGTAAATATTGAACCTTCCCCCTCCGCATTCACACCAGAACCGGCAACTACTCCCCCAACCGGGCTGCCCACAGCGGTCATTGCCCCTTCGCCCGAATCCGGAGAATTTGTCCTTGACTTATACAGCCAGTACTGTGATGCAGCCTGGTTTGTAGATGACTTGCCGATACCGTGTCAGGGTGTCGAATCTGGCCAGCAAACCGCTGCGATATTCCAGCAGGCACAGGCCTATTCAGAAACCAACCAGATGGTTGGACAAGCGCTTATAGTGCAATTACCCCTTTCGGATACGGAAACAAGTATTTCGGCAATATTCCCTGAAGTGCTCATCCAGAATGGTGACCGTTTGATCCTGGGCACTGGATGCGCGCAAGACGCGTTTAAGTGTTCCGTCCTGTTCAGTATTTCCTATTTGGACAGCACTGGCCAGCAAAACCCCATCTGGACAATTGGGGAGTTCCATGACGGACAGTTGTCGGATCACACGATCGATCTATCCTACTTGTCAGGCATGCCGGTACGACTGAGACTTGAAGTGTCCTCGCTTGGGCCATCCGATGACGATATCGCCATGTGGATCGCACCGCGTATCATACGCCAGCCTCAACCAACCGAAACCATGGAGATATCACCGACGGCGATAGTCGCAGAAACTGCTGCCAGCACGGCATCTGCAACTCCCATCGTTCCAAGACCAACCGAGCCATCAATCGCTCCACCGCCGAGTTCTTTGCTGGATAAATTTATTGATGCATTCGTAGAATTCTTGAAGAGCTTGTGGGGTGGACGTTGATCGGGCGGGAATTTCGCCTGACCGTTGCTATTGTACATACTCGGCAATCAATTGCTTGAACTGTGGTGTGAAGCGGATACCATCCAGATCCGGATCGCGCAGGATCCACTCGACAAGTGTCTGCCTGGTGTCGAGCGCGATCCGCAGGTATTCCACAGCTTGCTCCACATTTCCACACAATGCCTCGAGGCATGCCCGGTTGTATTCATTTCCATCGTCAATGAAGTTTTTCACGGCAATTCCTATATGTTGATTTGCTAATTCTTCTAAACCCATTTTTCGCAAGTACCCGCCGAGCGTGGCGTGTGCCAAGCCGTGGTCCGGCTTGATCGCAATCACTTTTTTCAGGCAATTAATGGCATCTTCATGACGTCCTTCCACAGCATACACAACTCCAAGGCTGTGATGATACTCCGCGCAATTCGAGTCAAGCAGGACGGCCTGCTGATAGGCAAGGACGGCATCCTTATAGCGATTTGCGGATTTATACAAGGCTCCCAATTCATCCCACTTGGATGCGTTGCGCGGGTTGCCTTGAATGATCTGTTCCAATCTTGCGATCTCATGATCAATGGATGGCTCATTTTTTTCTTTTTCCGCCAGGGATTCATTCGAACGCAATTCGGGCGAATTAACCAGATCCGCACCTACTTCATTCGAAACGCCCGGCGGTTTCGAATCATCCTCCAGGACATCGTCAGGCACAATGAAAACCGCCCTTTTGTCGATTACCTCAACTACCGTCTCCTGTGCTGCAAGCATGACACCATTTGTTCTTAAATCTGCAGACAGGGTAGGGCCAGGATGACGCAATTCAGTATTGGCAGTTTCTGTATAACCTGACTCAACAGTCTCCTCCCAACTATCCATGGGTTCGTCAGCCGCCAGATGGACTGCCACATCCTGAAATTCATCCAGGGTGCTTGAAACATCGGGACTGCTTACCAAACCATCGGACACTGTTTCACTTCCTTCAAGGCTCTCGAACAGGTAGTCCACGGCATCTGTATCAAATTTGTCTGCCTCACTAACGACCGTGACGGAGAGGGATTCATCTCCAATGTACCCTGTGGACATTCCATGCTCTGATAGCTTGGAAAGTTCTTCAATATCCTGCACGGGATCATTCTGAACTGATGATGTGTTTAGATTGGTTTCAGCTTCATCCCGTGCCTTGTCAGGATAGCACGCGTGCGCAATTTCGGCATCATCACTCATCCCTGTCTGCGCCGACGGAAGCATGGACTCTTCTGAAATGTTCGAGGGCCCGTATAGGAAAGCAGTGTTGCCCTCTATAATTTTTCCGGCCTCCGGGTACAGCAGGTCCGCCTGTTGATAGGCCATTATGGCATCCCTGTAGTTCTTCAAGTGGCGATACACATCACCCAGGCGGTACCAGGAGATCGCCCTGTCACGTTCGTGTGACAGCAGCTCAATACTTTTTTGGAACAGGTCTGCTGCTTCGGAAAAGCGGCCTTTTTGTGCGTATGCGAAGGCAAGATTACTGTAGGGCATGCCAAACCGTTCCTCAATCTTTATTGAACGATTGTATGCATACGCCGCCTGATCGAACATGCCGGAGATGAAGTACAGGTTGCCAAGTTCATTCCATAATTCGTGTTCGCTCATGGTTTCACCTTAGGCTACCCCTGTTCCTGAACAGCAAGTTGTGGCGCGCTCAATGATCCAAGCAGGCTGTATCGTGACTGCATCGAAAGGGATGAGTTGTCAGGATCGAGTTCGTCCGCTCGCTGGTAGGATGATATTGCACTTGCATAATCGAACATGCGGCGATATACATTGCCCAGGCGATTCCATACGATTGCCTTGTCCTTTTCATTGTCAAACAATTCAATGGAACGCTGGTACAACAGGACGGCCTCCGCCAGACGATTCTTTTGGGTATATGTCAGCGCAAGATTGCTATAGGGCCAGGCAAAGGTGCGATCCAATTCGATTGCCTTGCTGTACGCGATAATCGCGTCATCGGCGGCGCCGTTGTTGTAATACACATTACCCAGTTCGTTCCAGACCCTGGCGTTATTGACATCGATTTCCATTTTTACTTCACCCAGAGAATCAATCTCTGTGACCGGGTCGATCTGGGCGGATGCATTGGATGCTGTGCTTGCGAATTCACCCGATGTTTTTCCTTCTTCAGGAAGAGCCTCGATTATTTTATTGTCGTCTCTTAGAAACTCTTCATAGAAACCACGGGTCGCCGATTCGTTTTCGATTTTCTCCTCGTTGGCTTCAGATTCTCCAGCTCCAGCCCCCTTAAGATTTACTTTCTGAAGTTCAATATTTTCTTCATTTGTTTCTTCCGGAGCTGCTACGGCAACAAAATCATCCTTGTTGTCACCAGACTCTCCAGATTCAGCCTCCTCCAGTTTTGCTTCCTGAGGCACAACACTTTCTTCGCTCGTTTCTTCCGGAGCGGATACAGGAACGAAATATTCCGCCGTCTTATCTTCAGCGTCCGCCGCCTGTTGCGTTTGCTCGATCGTTGGGATCTCGGTTGTTTCAGTCGTGGTCCCAAGTACAAGCATAGTATCTGTCATGGTCTCAACCATAACAGGCAGTGAAGGATTCAATGTTTCTTCAGGCAGCTGGTTTGCGATGATAGGTTCTTCTGTTACAAGTTGAAATCCTGTCTCCTCTGGCAAGGTTGCGTCCACTTCAGGCTGCGCCTCTTCTTCGCTGTCTTCAAGTTGAACATCTGTTTCAGGAGGCGTGGCCTCTATATTGACTTCCACAACCGGTTCACTGTTTTCAGAAGATTCTGGAACTTCAATTTTCTCATCCAAATCGCTGTTCGTTTCATCTGATACCATCTCTGCGGCATTCTGACTGCCGGTTTCTGTTTCACTGAGACTGGCATCAAACTCTTGCGAATCCAGTACGGCATCCTTTATTTCCATTTCCGGCTGATCAGAAACCAACTCCGACGAATCCCTTAATGGATCAAGTTCATTGTTGATAAGTAAACTGATGGGACTGGGGATGGTCTCATTTCGCTGCTGTTCCAATCTATCAGTTTCCTCAGACAAAGGCTGCGCAAGCGCATCTTTGGAGCCGCCGTTTTCATTGTCCAATTCATCAGCACATTGAAAGGCAGCCAGCGCCAACTCATACTCATTCATCTTTCGATATAAATTGCCCAATCGATTCCAGGAAACCGCCTTGTCCTTGTCATCCTTCAGCAGTTCAATGCTTTTCTGGTATAGCAGCACCGCGTTTTCCGGATTGCCTCGGGTGACATTTACAAGCGCAAGATTGCTGTATGCCCAGCCCAAACCTGGTTCCAATTCGATAGCGCGTTGAAACGACAGAACTGCCTCATCATGTTCCCCTATTTTGAAGTATGAATTTCCCAGGTCAAACCAACATTGGGCGTTTGTTGGCTGGATCTCAAGCGACTTCTTGTAGGCCTCAATTGCTTCGCGGGTACGATCCTGTTTATCGAAGACATTGCCCAGGCGGACCCACGGAGTGATGAAGCGATTGTTGAACTCGATAGATTTTTCCTGATATGCAACAACAGCATTAAATATCTTGTTCAACTCATCCCAAAATTCAAAGCTACTCATTTCTACCTCCATTATTTTTACTCTGCGTAGCAGTTGCTAAGCAGGCTAAAACGAGTGCGTGTTACAAGATTCACGCCTTCGTCATTCAAGAGCACAGCCTCCTGAAAGGCTTTTATGGCATTGTCGTAATCATTTAACTTTCGATGAGTATTCCCAAGCCGATTCCAGGATACGGCTTTATCCTTGTTGTCCTCAAAGAGCTCGATACTTTTCATATATGCTGGAATTGCCTCCTTGTGCTTTCCCATGGATGCCAGTGCGCGTCCAAGGTTACTGTGAGCCCACCCGTCCTGCGGGTTCATCTCGGCGGCTTTTTGATAAGCGGTGACTGCTTCATGATATGACCCATTCTGAAGAAAAGCATTCCCCAGTTCATTCCAAAAATCGCCATTTTGGGGGGATGCATCGAATTGAAAGACATTGATGCTGTCATGCACGCCGGCATTTTCCGGATCGAGTTCTGCGGCCTTGCGAAAAGCATCTACTGCGTTGTCGTACTCCCCCAACCCGCGATACGCATTCCCAAGCCCATTGTAGGCAATGGATTTATCTTTGTCGGCATTCAACAGCTCTATGCTTTTGCGGTACAACAAAACCGCCTCCAGATACCGGCCCTGCATGATTCCGATTAACCCCATATTTGCATAAGGCCAGCCAAAATTTGGATCCAGTTGCACGGATTTGTTGTACGAGACAAGAGCCTCTGTGTAATTCCCCTGATGGAAATTTTCGTTTCCCATTTCATTCCAAGCAATTGCACTTGTGACTGAGTTTGCCCCGTCGCTTGTTGGTTGGTTTTTTTGTTCACCTTGAATATCTCGAAATAGTTCCTCGGATTTTAGAGACATGTTGTTTTCTCCTTGCGTATTTAGTAAAGTCGTTAATTCGGCTTCTTGATTCAAGCCCGTGGTTTCTTCCCGCCTGATTAACCAGCTTGGTGGATTATCTACTTTCTTAATTAATGGCGGTGTATCTGTCCAGATATTAATAACTTCTCCCGAATCCACGGTATCCAACTTCACAATGTCAGGACGGCCTGGAGTATTTTTATTCTTCATAGAAGTTTCCTGTGCTGACTCAGGAGTTTTTTCGTGTTTTATATTTTCGAATATCTGCCGGCTTGCGCTCTTGGAACTGGATTGAGCATCCTGCTCAATCCGTTTGCCCTCGTCTGCATTTTGATACGCCTGCATGGCAAGATCATATTCATTCAATTGTCGGTAGATGTCTCCAAGCCGGTTCCACGAAACAGCTTTGTCGGAGTGTGTGTTCAGAATCTCTATACTCCGGAGGAGTATAGAGATTCCCTCCTGGAATTTTCCCTGATGGGCATAGGTCAGTCCAAGATTGCTGTATGCGTTGCCTACCCCTCGATCAATTTCAATGGCTTTTAGAAAAGACCTCTCTGCACTGTCAAAGTCCGAACAATTAATCTGAGCGGTTCCAAGTTCATTCCATATCTCGCAATTTCTTCCGTCAATGGCGAGCGCGCGTTGGAAAGCCTTGACAGCATCACGGTGCCGCTCCTGTTTGTTGTATAAATTTCCGAGGCCGAGCCATGGGGCCAGATAACTCTTGTTGAGTTGAATCGCCTGTTCATAGGTTTTGATGGCTTCATTGAATCTGCCCATGGAGAAATAGACATCACCCAGTCCGTTCCACGGGTGTGCAAAAGATGACATGAACTGAATTGACTTGCGGTAGGCGGCAATGGCATCATCGTAGTATCCAATTTTTTTGTATACATTCCCTAATCCGTTCCAGGCAATTGAATCTTCCGGATTGCATTCGACCGCTTTAAGAAAAGTAACAATTGCCTCATCATTTCTGCCGATTCTGGTGCATAAATTTCCGAGATTGTTCCAGGCAAAGATCTGTCCCGGCAATAGATGAATTGCCTGCTTATAGGAATCAATTGCCTCGTCAATTCTCTCCAAACTGGTGTAAACCAGGGCTCGTGCATTCAGGCATTCTGCCTCAAACCAATTGTCCTCGATTTTGATTGCAAGGTTCATTGCTTCATCAAGCAATTGATCTGCTTTTTCAAAATCTCCTTTTCGCCAGTGGAGAATGCCAAGGGTCAGCAATAGGTTGGCGCGTATCGAACTGGACTCAACCTCCTGGGGTATATCGGTTAACATTGTCTCCCGCATGGAGATTTTTTCGTCCGTGTCGTCGAACTGACCGTCATATTCGCCAGTTCCCTGCCACTCTGATTCAAGTTTTTGTTGCAGGACATAGCCGCCTTTGGGCGATTCGGAAAACTCAACGACCTGGTGGCGCTGACCCCAGAGATCAGGGGCATAACGGGCAAGGCTGATGATTTCGTTTTGGGTCAGCCAGAATAAAAGCCTAATATTGTTTTCCGAAAAATAATCGTGCTGATTGTTCAGCGCTTCGTACAAATTTTCGCGCTCATCCAAACCCCATCGCAAACCTTCAATAATAAATATATGCTTGGCGGATGGTTCATGTTTATCTATGATCTGTATCAGGTCCTGATTTTGGCGTTCTTTAACGCGAATATTTACGATTTTCTGCCCATAATCAAATAGATAATTTTCAAGTTCGTTTTGGATATCGGCGCGAACATATTCGGAGCTGTACACCGCAAAGAGGATGCAGGGACGCTGCCATCGTATGGATAATTCGAATTCCCGAAGGATGATTTCCAGGCGTTCATCCATGTCGGCAATAGTTTTAGGCGTGAATTGAATTGTTGTCTCAGCCATGTAGTAGTTTCCTTAAGACAGGGTGTACGTCACACCAGTTTTCGCCGTTGCGATATTCCAGGATCGCCAACAGCTGTAATAAAGGTCGCATACGGTCGCTGTATTCCAGCCGATTGTTTTCATGCACTTTTTTTAACAGCTTGAGATCTTCCTTATCAAGAATTCGGCGATACTCATTCCGGATTTCGGTGGCCGACCATTCAACATCTTCTTTTTCTATTCTGCCTACACCTCTTCTGCGCGCCCTGCCGATAGTCGTCCGCATAATTCGAGCCATTTCGCGAAACACCCCTCCGCTGTATGCAACGGCATCCTCAAGCGCATCCGCATCGATAAGGTTCGGGCTCATTCGCACTTCCACGAATCTTTTCAAGGTCTCATACCCTTCCTCATTATGATCGTCGGGATGCAAAGGCGAATGAAGGTTGATATTGGGGAGGAATAAAGCCTGATCTCGGATCGAATCAAATTCCTTGCTGTAGAACAATGCGCT